>NZ_CM143106.1:0-2802500 GCF_054950175.1 Pseudomonas sp. Marseille-QA0332 | reverse complement strand
CAGTCGAGAGGCTGGCTGGAGGTATCAGAAGTGCGAATGCTGACATGAGTAACGACAATGCGAGTGAAAAACTCGCACGCCGAAAGACCAAGGTTTCCTGCGCAACGTTAATCGACGCAGGGTTAGTCGGTCCCTAAGGCGAGGCTGAAGAGCGTAGTCGATGGAAAACAGGTTAATATTCCTGTACTTCCGGTTATTGCGATGGAGGGACGGAGAAGGCTAGGCCAGCTTGGCGTTGGTTGTCCAAGTTTAAGGTGGTAGGCTGGGATCTTAGGCAAATCCGGGATCCCTAGGCCGAGAGCTGATGACGAGTTGCCACTAGGCGACGAAGTGGTTGATGCCAGGCTTCCAGGAAAAGCTCCTAAGCTTCAGATAATCGGGAACCGTACCCCAAACCGACACAGGTGGTTAGGTAGAGAATACCAAGGCGCTTGAGAGAACTCGGGTGAAGGAACTAGGCAAAATGGCACCGTAACTTCGGGAGAAGGTGCGCCGGCGAGGGTCAAGGACTTGCTCCGTAAGCCCATGCCGGTCGAAGATACCAGGCCGCTGCGACTGTTTATTAAAAACACAGCACTCTGCAAACACGAAAGTGGACGTATAGGGTGTGACGCCTGCCCGGTGCCGGAAGGTTAATTGATGGGGTTAGCGCAAGCGAAGCTCTTGATCGAAGCCCCGGTAAACGGCGGCCGTAACTATAACGGTCCTAAGGTAGCGAAATTCCTTGTCGGGTAAGTTCCGACCTGCACGAATGGCGTAACGATGGCGGCGCTGTCTCCACCCGAGACTCAGTGAAATTGAAATCGCTGTGAAGATGCAGTGTATCCGCGGCTAGACGGAAAGACCCCGTGAACCTTTACTATAGCTTTGCACTGGACTTTGAACTTGCTTGTGTAGGATAGGTGGGAGGCTATGAAGCGTGGACGCCAGTCTGCGTGGAGCCATCCTTGAAATACCACCCTGGCAACTTTGAGGTTCTAACTCAGGTCCGTCATCCGGATCGAGGACAGTGTATGGTGGGTAGTTTGACTGGGGCGGTCTCCTCCCAAAGAGTAACGGAGGAGTACGAAGGTGCGCTCAGACCGGTCGGAAATCGGTCGCAGAGTATAAAGGCAAAAGCGCGCTTGACTGCGAGACCCACACGTCGAGCAGGTACGAAAGTAGGTCTTAGTGATCCGGTGGTTCTGTATGGAAGGGCCATCGCTCAACGGATAAAAGGTACTCCGGGGATAACAGGCTGATACCGCCCAAGAGTTCATATCGACGGCGGTGTTTGGCACCTCGATGTCGGCTCATCACATCCTGGGGCTGAAGCCGGTCCCAAGGGTATGGCTGTTCGCCATTTAAAGTGGTACGCGAGCTGGGTTTAGAACGTCGTGAGACAGTTCGGTCCCTATCTGCCGTGGACGTTTGAGATTTGAGAGGGGCTGCTCCTAGTACGAGAGGACCGGAGTGGACGAACCTCTGGTGTTCCGGTTGTCACGCCAGTGGCATTGCCGGGTAGCTATGTTCGGAAGAGATAACCGCTGAAAGCATCTAAGCGGGAAACTTGCCTCAAGATGAGATCTCACTGGAGCCTCGAGCTCCCTGAAGGGCCGTCGAAGACTACGACGTTGATAGGTCGGGTGTGTAAGCGCTGTGAGGCGTTGAGCTAACCGATACTAATGGCCCGTGAGGCTTGACCATATAACACCCAAGCAATCTGCAGCGCAGGTTGCGGTGAGTGAAGACGCAGCACCGAAAATTCGCACCTTGCATCACACATCCGAGTTGGCCGACACGTCCCCTGGACGGATCGGCACCGTTTTTCTTGGCGACCATAGAGCATTGGCACCACCTGATCCCATCCCGAACTCAGCAGTGAAACGATGCATCGCCGATGGTAGTGTGGGGTTTCCCCATGTGAGAGTAGGTCATCGCCAAGATTCATTCCGCAAAACCCCTGACTGCGACCGCAGCCAGGGGTTTTGTCCTTTCTGGGGTTCAAGCGGCAAGCCGGGCGTGGCCTCGGGGCATCCGGCGCTGGCCTGGAAGGCTTCGAACGCCTGGGCCAGCGCCTTGGTCCGTTGCGGCCTTCGGCTGGCATCTCGCCCAGGGTTTTTGTCTTTTCCAAGGCCAGGCCACTAGAATAGAGCCCATCCCATCATCCAGACCCTTGTCATGTCCGACCCTGCCGACCCCGAAGTACTGGCGCAGCTCTCCTTAGAAGACCTGACGGCTTGTCATCAGTGTGACCTGCTGATGCACAAGCCCAGGCTGGGTCATGGCGAGAAGGCGTACTGCCCACGCTGCGGCTATGAGCTGTACGCTCATCGGCATAATGTGGTGAACCGCAGCTTGGCCCTGGTCCTGACGGCCTTGCTGCTGTACGTGCCAGCAAATTTCCTGCCCATCATGCACTTGCACCTGCTGGGACAGAGCTCCGACGATACGGTATGGAGCGGTGTGGTTGGCTTGTACAATGCGGACATGGTAGCCGTCGCCGTGGTGGTGTTCCTCTGCAGCATGGCGATCCCGTTGCTCAAGCTGTTGTGCCAACTGGCCGTCTTGTTGAGCATTCGCCTGAACATGGGTCGCAGCCATGGCCTGGTCTTTTATCGCATGTACCATCATCTGCGCGACTGGGGCATGCTCGAGGTCTATTTCATGGGCGTGCTCGTCTCCATCGTCAAGCTGGTCGATATCGCCCAGCTGAACGTCGGGTTCGGGCTGTTCTGTTTCATAAGCCTGTTGCTGGTCCAGGTCTGGCTGGAGGTGGTGATGTCACCCCACCAGATCTGGATCGCGTTGTCAGGAGAAAATGTCCATGCGGGCGATTGATGCGGGCATTGTGGTTTGTAATGAATGCCATCAGTTGAACCGTCTACAGGACGGTCAGGCGTCCCAGGCCTGCACGCGTTGCGGAGCGATCGTCCATGCCCGGCGGCCAAACAGCATTGCGCGCACCTGGGCCTTGCTCATTACCGCCATGATTCTCTACATCCCCGCCAATGTCCTGCCGATCATGACCGTCAGCAGTCTCGGGCAAGGCAGCCCGGACACCATCATGTCCGGTGTCGTCGCGCTGATGAAGAACGGCATGATCCCGATCGCGGCCGTCGTGTTCACTGCCAGCATCCTGGTGCCTACCTTCAAGCTGGTGGGCATCGCCTTGCTGCTGTACTCGATCCAGCGACACCAGCCGCTATCCGCTCGGCAACGCATCTTCATGTACCGTTTCATCGAGTTCATCGGACGCTGGTCGATGCTGGATATCTTCGTCATCGCCATTCTGGTGGCCGTGGTGAATTTCGGTCGCATCGCCAATGTCGAACCCAACCTGGGCGCCATCGCTTTCGCTTCGGTGGTGATCCTGACGATGTTGGCCGCCTTAACCTTCGATCCCCGACTGATCTGGGACAATACGGAGTCGGATGACGACAATGAGTGACTTGCCTACGGCCAAAACGCGTCCGGCCTCCAACTGGTCGGCCATCTGGATCTTGCCGCTGATCGCCTTGGCGATCGGTGGCTGGCTCGCCTGGAAGGCTTATCAGGAATCGGGTGTGCAGATCCAGGTGCGCTTCCAGACGGGCGAGGGCATCGTCGCCAACAAGACCGAGGTGTTCTACAAAGGGATGTCGGTAGGCAAGGTCACCACCCTCGAACTGGATGCCGAAGGCAGCAATACCGGTGTCATCGCCACGATCGAGATGAACAAGGAAGCCGAGGATCACCTGACCACCGGCACGCGCTTCTGGCTGGTCAAGCCGAGCGTGAGCCTGGCTGGCATCACCGGGCTGGAGACGCTGGTGTCGGGCAACTATATTGCCGTCAGCCCAGGCAAGGGTGAGCCAACCAAGCGCTTCACTGCCTTGAGCACGGCGCCGCCGCTTTCCGATAGCGAGCCGGGGCTGCACCTGACCCTCAAGGCCGATCGCCTGGGGTCGCTCAACCGTGACAGCCCTGTGTTCTACAAGCAGATCCAGGTGGGCCGGGTAAAAAGCTATCAGCTGTCCGAAGACCAGGACACCGTGGAGGTTAAGGTCTTCATAGCGCCTGCCTATGCCAACCTGGTGCGCAAGCATACGCGTTTCTGGAACGCCAGCGGCGTCAGCATCGATGCCAACCTCTCTGGAGTGAAGGTGCGCAGCGAGTCGCTCGCCAGTATCGTGGCCGGTGGTATCGCCTTCGCCACGCCCGAACATCGCAAGGACAGTCCGCCGACCGACCCAAGCCTGCCGTTCCGCCTGTACGAGGACTTCGACGCGGCCCAGGCCGGGATCCGGATCAAGCTCAAGCTCAACGACTATGAAGGCCTGCAGGCCGGGCGCACCCCGGTGATGTACAAGGGCATCCAGGTAGGTTCGGTCAAGCTCTTGAAGATGGCGGATGACCTGGCCAGCGCCACTGCCGATCTGACACTCGACCCACTGGTCGAGGACTACCTGGTGGAGGGCACGCAGTTCTGGGTGGTCAAGCCGTCGATTTCGCTCGCGGGCATCACCGGCATCGAGGCCTTGGTCAAGGGCAACTACATTTCCTTCCGGCCCGGCGAGAAAGGCGCCACGCCGTTGCGCGAGTTCGAGGCCAGGACCAAGGCCCCGCCGCTCGACCTCAAGGCGCCTGGCTTGCACCTGGTGCTGTTCAGCGACCGTCTCGGTTCGCTCGAGGTCGGTAGCCCGGTGACCTACCGCCAGGTCAAGGTCGGTAGCGTCCAGAGCTACCAGTTCGCCAAGAACAGCAAGCAGGTCGTGATCGGTGTGCACATCGAGAAGGAGTACGCCAATCTGGTCAATGGCTCGACCCGCTTCTGGAACGCCAGTGGCATCACGCTTTCCGGCGGGCTGTCCGGCATCAAGATCCAGAGCGAGTCCCTGCAGACGCTCGTGGCTGGCGGGGTCGCCTTCGACACACCGACTCCGAACGTGCCGCTCAAGCGGCGCATCCCCAGGTTCCGGCTGCATGAGAGCCAGGAGGCTGCCGAGCGTACCGGGACCTTGATCAGTATCCGGGTCGACCGGGCCGATGGCCTCAAGCCGGGCACCGCTATTCGCTTCAAGGGCCTGGATGTGGGCAGTGTGGAAAGCGTCGATTTCACCGATGACCTGCAGGCGGTCCTGCTCAAGGCGCGTATCACCCAGGCAGCCGGGCGCATCGCTCGCGTCGGCACGCAGTTCTGGGTGGTCAAACCGTCGCTGGGGCTGGTGCGGACCGAGAACCTGGACACCTTGGTGACGGGGCAGTACATCGAAGTCCAGCCGGCCACCAGGGACAGGGGCGCCCAGCATGACTTCATTGCCCTGGCCAAGGCACCCGAATCACCGGAGCCTGAAGTCGGCCTGCCGCTGACCTTGAGCGCGCCGCGCCTGGGCTCGATCAAGCCCGGCGTTCCGGTGACCTATCGCCAGGTGGCAGTAGGCAAGGTAACCGGATACGAACTAGGGCAGTCCGCGGATCAGGTGCTGATCCATGTGCTCATCGAGCCGCGCTACGCCCCGCTGGTGCGCACGGGCAGCCGGTTCTGGAACAGCAGCGGCTTCGGTTTCGATTTCGGCCTGATCAAGGGCGCGACGATCCGTACCGAGTCCTTGCAGGCACTGATCGATGGTGGCGTTTCGTTCGCTACGCCGGAAGGGGACAAGATGGGTAACCTTGCACGTCCGCGGCAGACCTTCGCCCTGTTCGAAGAACCCCAGGACGAATGGCTGCAGTGGGCGCCGAAGATTCCGCTCGCCAGGTAGCGGCCCGGCGCATCGAGGCACGGCCTGCTTGCCTTCGGGAGCAGGCCGGCCTTGGGGCGAACCGGTGGCTGGCCTCAGGAAAGGCCAGGAAAAAAGACAGGCAATAAAAAACCGACCCTGAGGTCGGTTTTTCAACAAGCGCTTTGCTTAGGCAGCAGTTTTCAGCGCCTTGATGTGCGCGTTCAGACGGCCTTTGTGGCGAGCAGCCTTGTTCTTGTGGATGATGCCTTTGTCGGCCATGCGGTCGATCACAGGCACAGCCAGGGTGTAGGCGGCTTGCGCTTTGTCGGCGTCTTTGGCGTCGATGGCCTTGACTACGTTCTTGATGTAGGTACGGACCATGGAACGCAGGCTGGCGTTGTGGCTGCGACGCTTCTCAGCCTGTTTTGCACGTTTCTTGGCGGAAGGTGTGTTGGCCACCGTCGAGCTCCTCGAAAGACTTTAGGTAAATAGCAAACAAATAAGGCCGCGAATCATGCCGATAGGCGCAGCGGATGTCAAGGCCGGTCGCAGGGTTCCGCCGAGTGGCAGCGTGGCGCGTCGGGAAGATTCCATTATGCGCCACGACCTGTAAACTCGGGGGCTTTGGCTGCCCTGCAATGAGCGCGGCAGTATCGCACATCCAGGCATGGTCTGGCAGCGTCTTCCTCCTTGGCATGAAATATTTTCGATGAATCTGCTCAAATCCCTGGCGGCCGTCAGTTCCATCACCATGATTTCCAGGGTGCTGGGTTTCGTCCGCGATACCATCCTGGCACGGGTGTTCGGTGCCGGCGTGGCTACCGATGCCTTCTTCATCGCCTTCAAGCTGCCCAACCTGCTACGCAGGATCTTCGCCGAAGGGGCCTTTTCCCAGGCCTTCGTGCCCATCCTGGCCGAATACAAGACCCAGCAGGGGGAAGAGGCGACACGCACCTTCATCGCCTATGTCAGCGGCTTGCTGACCCTGGTCCTGGCGTTGGTCACGACCCTTGGCATCCTGCTGGCGCCTTGGGTGGTCTGGATCACCGCGCCGGGGTTCGTCGACGACCACGAGAAATATCGCCTGACCACCGACCTGCTGCGGGTCACGTTTCCGTACATTCTGCTGATCTCGCTGTCGTCGCTGGTCGGCGCCATCCTCAATACCTGGAACCGATTCTCCGTACCGGCATTCACTCCGACCCTGCTCAACGTGGCGATGATCGGCTTCACCCTGCTGCTGGCGCCGCACTTCGATCCGCCGATCATGGCGCTGGCCTGGGGCGTGCTGGCGGGTGGCCTGGCCCAGCTGCTCTACCAGCTGCCGGCGCTGAAGAGGATCGGCATGCTGGTGCTACCGCGGATCAACCTGCGCGATGCTGGCGTATGGCGAGTGCTCAAGCAGATGCTGCCGGCGATCCTCGGTGTGTCCGTGAGCCAGATCTCGCTCATCATCAACACCATCTTCGCCTCGTTTCTGGTAGCCGGCTCGGTTTCCTGGATGTACTACGCCGACCGACTGATGGAGCTGCCGTCCGGCGTGCTGGGCGTGGCGCTGGGCACCATCCTGCTGCCGACCCTGGCCCGTACCTACGCCAACCGCGACCGGCAGGAGTATTCGCGGATCCTCGACTGGGGGCTGCGCCTGTGCTTCCTGCTGGTGCTGCCGTGCACGCTGGGCCTGGCGATCCTGGCCGAGCCCCTGACCGTGGCTCTGTTCCAGTATGGCAAGTTCAGCGCTTTCGACGCGGCGATGACCCAGCGCGCGCTGATCGCCTACTCCGTCGGGCTGCTGGCGATCATCCTGGTCAAGGTGCTGGCGCCCGGCTTCTATGCCCAGCAGAACATCCGCACGCCGGTGAAGATCGCGGTCTTCACCCTGGTCGCGACCCAGTTGCTCAACCTGGTCCTGGTCGGCCCCTTGCAGCATGCCGGACTGGCCCTGGCCATCAGCCTCGGCGCCTGCCTCAACGCCGGCCTGCTGTACTGGAAGCTGCGCAGCCAGCAGCTGTTCCAGCCCCAGCCTGGCTGGTTCGGATTCCTGGGCAAGCTGGCGCTCGCGGTGACCTTGATGTCGGCCGTTCTGATCGCCGGGCTGCACTACATGCCTGCCTGGGAGGAGGGCATCATGGCGGTGCGTTTCCTGCGCCTGGGCGGTCTGATCCTGGCGGGTGTCGCGACCTACTTCGGCTGCCTCTACCTGTGCGGTTTCCGTCCCCGGCACTTCGCCCGCAGGGCGCTGCACTGACGGCGCAGGCAGGTCAGGCGTCGGTTTTCCCCATCGTGCGTCCCGGCGTTGCGCGGTTGCCTGTCCCCAGCGCCCGGGTGCGGTTATAATCGGCCACTTTATGAGCAAGAAGCGCGTTATGCAGCTGGTTCGAGGTCTTCACAACCTGCGCCCCGAGCATCGGGGCTGTGTCGCCACCATTGGCAACTTCGACGGGGTTCACCGTGGCCACCAGGCAATCCTGGCGCGTCTGCGCGAACGTGGCCAGGCATTGGGCCTGCCGACCTGCGTGGTGATCTTCGAGCCGCAGCCCCGAGAGTACTTCGCCCCCGACACGGCCCCGGCGCGCCTGGCCCGGCTGCGCGACAAGCTCACGCTACTGGCGGACGAAGGCATCGACCGGGTATTGTGCCTGGCTTTCAACCGACGCCTGAGCCAGCTCGACGCCAGCGAGTTCGTCGAGACGATCCTGGTCGATGGCCTGCGCGTACGCCATCTCGAGGTCGGTGACGACTTCCGCTTTGGCTGCGATCGTGCCGGCGATTTCGACTTCCTGGTCGAAGCCGGACGCCGCCACGGGTTCACGGTCGAGGCCGCCGAGACGGTCGAACAGGACGGCCTGCGAGTCAGCAGCACCGAGATCCGCAAGGCCCTGGCCGAGGCGAATTTCGAACTGGCCGCACGGCTGCTGGGCCGGCCCTATCGGATCAGCGGGCGAGTCCTGCATGGCCAGAAGCTGGCGCGCCAGCTCGGTACGCCCACCGCCAACATCCAGCTCAAGCGTCGGCGCGTGCCGCTTAGCGGCGTCTACCTGACCAGTGCCGTGATCGATGGCAAGGCCTGGGCCGGGGTTGCCAACATCGGTGTGCGTCCCACCGTCGCCGGTGACGGGCGCCCCCATCTGGAGATCCATCTCCTGGACTTCGCCGGCGACCTCTATGGCCGGCGCCTGACGGTGGAATTCCACCAAAAGCTGCGCGAAGAGCAGCGTTTCGCCTCCCTGGAGGCGCTGAAGTCGGCGATCGACGCGGACATCGCCGCCGCACGTGCCCACTGGCACGCTCAACCGCTAACGAAGAGCCTGAAATGACCGACTACAAAGCCACGCTAAACCTTCCGGACACCGCCTTCCCCATGAAGGCCGGCCTGCCTCAGCGCGAACCGCAGATCCTGCAGCGCTGGGACAGCATTGGCCTGTACCGGAAGCTGCGCGAGATTGGCAAGGATCGTCCGAAGTTCGTCCTGCACGACGGCCCGCCCTATGCCAACGGCAAGATTCATATCGGTCATGCGCTGAACAAGATCCTCAAGGACATGATCGTCCGCTCCAAGACCCTGGCCGGGTTCGACGCGCCCTATGTTCCAGGCTGGGACTGCCACGGCCTGCCGATCGAGCACAAGGTCGAGGTCACCCACGGCAAGCACCTGAGCCCGGACCGCACCCGCGAGCTGTGCCGTGCCTACGCCGCCGAGCAGATCGAAGGACAGAAAGCCGAGTTCATCCGCCTGGGCGTGCTTGGTGACTGGGACAACCCCTACAAGACCATGGACTTCGCCAACGAGGCCGGCGAGATCCGTGCCCTGGCCGAGATGGTCAGGCAGGGCTTCGTGTTCAAGGGCCTCAAGCCCGTCAACTGGTGCTTCGATTGCGGTTCGGCGCTGGCCGAGGCCGAGGTCGAGTACGCCGACAAGAAATCCCAGACCATCGACGTGGCTTTCCCGATCGCCGACGCCGACAAGCTGGCCGCCGCGTTCGGCCTGGCCGAGCTGGACAAGCCGGCAGCCATCGTGATCTGGACTACTACCCCCTGGACCATACCGGCCAACCAGGCGCTCAACGTGCATCCGGAGTTCAGCTACGCCCTGGTCGATACCGGCGAGCGCCTGCTGGTACTGGCCGAGGAACTGGTCGAAGCTTCGTTGCAGCGCTGGAACCTGCAAGGCTCCGTGCTCGCCACCGCGCCTGGCTCGGCCCTGGAACTGATCAATTTCCGCCATCCGTTCTACCAGCGCCTTTCGCCGGTCTACCTGGCCGACTACGTCGAGCTGGGCGCCGGCACCGGCGTGGTCCACTCGGCACCAGCCTACGGTGAAGACGACTTCGTGACCTGCAAGCGCTACGGCATGGTCAACGACGACATCCTCACTCCGGTGCAGAGCAATGGCGTTTATGCGCAGTCGCTGGAGTTCTTCGGCGGGCAGTTCATCTGGAAGGCCAACCCGGCGATCGTCGAGAAGCTCGCCGAGGTCGGCGCGCTGCTGCACACCGAGACCATTACCCACAGCTACATGCACTGCTGGCGGCACAAGACCCCGCTGATCTACCGTGCCACCGCGCAGTGGTTCGTCGGCATGGACAAGCAGCCGGAAACCGGCGAGAGCCTGCGCGAACGCGCGCTCAAGGCCATCGAGCAGACCAAGTTCGTCCCGGCCTGGGGCCAGGCGCGTCTGCACGCGATGATCGCCAACCGCCCGGACTGGTGCATCTCGCGCCAGCGCAACTGGGGCGTGCCGATCCCGTTCTTCCTGGACAAGCAGACCGGCGAACTGCATCCGCGTACCGTCGAGCTGATGGAAGAAGTGGCCAAGCGTGTCGAGCAGCAGGGCATCGAGGCCTGGTTCAAGCTCGACGCCGCCGAGCTGCTCGGTGACGAGGCCGGGCAGTACGAGAAGATCACCGATACCCTCGATGTCTGGTTCGATTCGGGGACCACCCACTGGCACGTGTTGCGTGGCTCTCACGACATCGGCCATTCGACCGGTCCGCGCGCCGATCTCTACCTCGAAGGTTCCGACCAGCATCGCGGCTGGTTCCACTCGTCGCTACTGACCGGCTGCGCGATCGACAACCACGCGCCGTACCGCGAGCTGCTGACCCACGGCTTCACCGTGGACGAGAACGGCCGCAAGATGTCCAAGTCGCTGGGCAACACCATCGAGCCGCAGAAGGTCAACGACACCCTTGGTGCCGACATCCTGCGCCTGTGGGTCTCGGCCACCGACTATTCCGGCGAGATGGCCGTTTCCGAGCAGATCCTGCAACGCAGCGCCGATGCCTACCGGCGCATCCGCAACACCGCGCGCTTCCTCCTGTCGAACCTTTCCGGCTTCGACCCGGCACGCGACCTGCTGCAGCCCGAGGACATGCTGGCGCTGGACCGCTGGGCCGTGGACCGCGCCTTGCTGCTGCAACGCGAGCTGCAGGAGCACTATGACCAATATCGCTTCTGGAACGTCTACTCCAAGATCCACAACTTCTGCGTGCAGGAGCTCGGTGGCTTCTACCTCGACATCATCAAGGACCGCCAGTACACCACCGCCAGCAACAGCGTCGCGCGGCGCTCCTGCCAGACCGCGCTGTACCACATCAGCGAGGCGCTGGTGCGCTGGATCGCGCCGATCCTGGCCTTCACCGCCGATGAAATCTGGCAGTACCTGCCGGGCGAGCGCAACGAGTCGGTGATGCTCAACACCTGGTACCAGGGCCTGACCGAGCTGCCCGAAGGCTTCGAGCTCGATCGCGCCTACTGGGACCGGGTGATGGCGGTCAAGGCTGCCGTCAACAAGGAACTGGAGAACCAGCGCGCGGCCAAGGCCATCGGCGGCAACCTGCAAGCCGAGGTGACCTTGTTCGCCGAAGACAGCCTGAGCCGCGACCTGGGCAAGCTGGGCAACGAGCTGCGCTTCGTGCTGATCACTTCGTCGGCCAGCGTGGTGCCGTTCGTCGAGGCGCCAGCCGATGCGGTGGCGACCGAGGTCGAAGGGCTCAAGCTCAAGGTGGTCAAGTCGTCCCACGTCAAGTGCGGCCGCTGCTGGCACTTCCGTGACGACGTCGGCAGCCATCCGGAGCATCCGGAAATCTGCGGCCGCTGCGTCGACAACATCAGCGGCTCCGGCGAGGAGCGTCACTATGCCTAACCCTGCTGCGGGGCGCTTCGGGCGCCTTGGCTGGCTCTGGCTGAGCGTGGTGGTGGTGATCCTCGACCAGGCCACCAAGCTCTACTTCGACAGCGCCCTGGCCGATGGTCGGCAGATCGTCGTCATCCCCGACCTGCTGAGCTGGCTGCTGGCATACAATTCCGGTGCCGCCTTCAGCTTCCTCGCCGACAGCGACGGCTGGCAGCGCTGGCTGTTCGCGGTCATCGCGGTCACGGTCAGCGTCGTGCTGGTGGTCTGGCTCAAGCGGCTGGGACGTGGCGAGACCTGGCTGGCCATCGCCCTGGCACTGGTGCTCGGAGGGGCGTTGGGCAATCTCTACGACCGCGTCGCGCATGGCCACGTGATCGATTTTATCTTCGTGCATTGGCGCGATATCTGGCGCTTCCCGGTGTTCAATCTCGCCGACTGCGCCATCACCGTCGGCGCCGTCATGCTGGCGCTGGATATGTTCAAGAGCAAAAAGTCCGAGGAGCCTGTCCATGACTGAGATCCGCATAGGCCAGAACACCGAAGTGACCCTGCACTTCGCGCTGCGCCTGGAAAACGGCGACACCGTCGACAGCACCTTCGACAAGGCCCCGGCCACCTTCAAGGTCGGCGATGGCAACTTGCTGCCCGGCTTCGAGGCGGCGCTGTTCGGCTTCAAGGCCGGTGACCGGCGCAGTCTGAGCATCGCGCCGGAAAACGCCTTCGGCCAGCCCAACCCGCAGAACGTCCAGGTCATGCCACGTTCGCAATTCGCCGACATGGAGCTTTCCGAAGGCCTGCTGGTGATCTTCAACGATGCCGCCAATACCGAGCTGCCAGGTATCGTCAAGCAGTTCGACGACAACCAGGTGACCATCGACTTCAATCACCCCCTGGCCGGCAAGACCCTCGACTTCGAGGTCCATGTCCTTGCCGTGAAGGCCGTGTAGGCCCGGAGCCGAGCATGCAAATCAAACTCGCCAACCCACGCGGCTTCTGCGCAGGCGTGGACCGGGCGATCGAGATCGTCAACCGCGCCCTGGAAGTCTTCGGGCCACCGATCTATGTGCGTCACGAAGTGGTGCACAACAAGTTCGTGGTCGAGGACCTGCGCGCGCGGGGCGCCATCTTCGTCGAGGAGCTCGACCAGGTGCCCGACGACGTCATCGTCATCTTCAGTGCCCATGGCGTCTCCCAGGCCGTACGCCAGGAGGCCGCCAGCCGGGGTCTGAAGGTCTTCGACGCGACCTGTCCGCTGGTTACCAAGGTGCATATCGAGGTCGCCAAGTACAGCCGCGACGGACGCGAATGCATCCTCATCGGTCATGCCGGGCATCCGGAGGTCGAAGGCACCATGGGCCAGTACGACCCGAGCAACGGCGGCTCGATCTACCTGGTCGAGGACGAGCAGGACGTTGCCGACCTGCAGGTTCGCCACCCCGAGCACCTGGCCTTCGTGACCCAGACCACCTTGTCCATGGACGACACCAGCCGGGTCATCGATGCCCTGCGCGCACGCTTCCCGAACATCGGCGGTCCGCGCAAGGACGACATCTGCTACGCCACCCAGAATCGCCAGGACGCGGTCAAGCAACTGGCTGCCGAGGCCGATGTGGTGCTGGTGGTCGGCAGCCCCAACAGCTCCAACTCCAATCGCTTGCGCGAGCTGGCCGAGCGCATGGGCACGCCGGCCTACCTGATCGATGGCGCCGAAGACCTGCAGCGCAGCTGGTTCGACGGTGTCGCGCGAATCGGCATCACTGCCGGGGCGTCGGCACCGGAAGTGCTGGTGCGCGGCGTGATCGAGCAGCTCAAGGCCTGGGGCGCCAATGGCGCCGACGAGCTCGACGGGCGGCCGGAGAACATCACCTTCTCCATGCCCAAGGAACTGCGGGTTCGCTCGCTAAGCTGATCAGGCACCTGCGCACCGCGGCTCGGCGAGCCGTTCGGTGCGCAGGCTGACCCGGCCACTGCTGGCCCATACCACCTGATAGCGACTGTCCGGCTGGCCGCGCCGACAGATATGCAGCGTGCCATTGCGCAACGCCGCATGGCCGCCGAGCGGCACCCCTTGCGCGCTGAAGCGTATCTCCCGTTGCGCCGTGCCGACGATTTTGCTCCGACATGCCAGTTGCTGTTCGCGCAGCACTTGCGAGTCATGCATTGCTTGTACGCGCCAGCCCTGGCTCCAATCCTGTTCGAGCGCTCGTACCTGCACTGTCTGTTCGTGCAACAGGGCGTGACTGCGTGCCAGGCGCAAGGCCTGGGCCAGTTCTCGGGCGCAGGCCGCGGCATGCAGGTCGTCGCTGAGCTCGGCATAGGCGCTGCTGCCCAGCTGCGCCAGGATGGTGATGACCGCCAGCGCCAACATGGTTTGTATCAGTGTTGCTCCGTGTTGCCTCACCGTGCATTCCTCCCTGGAAGTGCTTCGCTTAGCTTCTGGCCGAGCCGCCCGGATGTCCAGGCGGCCAATCTCGGTCAGCGGCAGGAAAGATCGCAGGAGACGCAGGATGCGGACCACGGAACAGGGCATGACGCTGCTGGAGGTACTGGTGGCCGGGCTGGTGATCAGCCTGGCGGCGTCCGCCGCGGTCGGCCTGCAGCTGCGCGCATTGCAGGCCGGCGAACAGGCGCGCCGGGAAAGCCAGGCGGTCCAGCTCGCCCACGGTCTGCTCGAGCGCGCCCGGCTGGTGGGCACCGTCGAGGCCGAGGCGCTGAACGCCTGGCAGACCCTGATCAGCGCTTCGCTCGGCGCCGGGGCGACGGGCAGGGCCCTGCGCCTGGGCGAGCAGTGGCTGGTGGAAGTGACTTGGCCCGACGGGCAGGAGGGGCATGGCCATCGCATCAGCCTGTTGGGGAAAATCTCGCCATGAGCGGTCGCCAGCGCGGCTTCGGGTTGCTCGAGGCATTGCTCGGCCTGGCCTTGGGCCTGATGCTGCTGGCCGCGGCAAGCCAGCTGTTCGCCTCGGTGTTGCAGGCCTGGCGGGTGCAGGATGCCTCGGCGCGCCTGGCGGACGATGCGCGCCTGGTCTTGCAGCGGCTGGCACAGGACATCCGCATGACCGGCCTGGCTGGTTGCCTGCGTCTGGACTCGATCGAATACGAAGCGGCGTCGGCCCGGCAGGCGCTCGCCCAACCCTTGCGGATCGACCGCGCCAGCGATGGCACGTTGTCCAGCCTGACACTGGTGCTGGCCGAGCTGCCTGGGCTGGCCGGCCCGCCGGACTGGACGCTGCTGACCGACTGCCGCAGCTGGGCCAGGGTGGTCGCCGGGCAACGAGCCGCCCCGCCAGGGGCGTTGGCTTTTCCCTTGCGCCGACACGTCTACCAGCTGCGTGATGGTACCTTGCGGCTCGCCAGTGGCGGCGGCATCCAGCCGCTGATCGACCATGTCCAGGCGCTGCGAGTCGAGGCGCAAGCGGTCGGTGACCAGCTGCGCCTGGACCTGCGGCTGATCCTGTTCGAAGCCGCCACGGGGGTCGAGCAGCAACACCATCTGAGCGTTGCCATGCGCAACCGTTGGCCTGACGCATGAGGCGGCAACGGGGCATCGTCCTGCTGGTCGGGCTGGTGCTGGCCCTGCTGCTGGGCCTGCTGGCCGCCTCGGCCATGCGCGGGGCGCTGCTGGAGACTCGCAAGGCGGGCGACCTGCTGGCCCGCCTGCAAGCATTCGAGCAGGCCGAAGCCGTCCTGTTGGAAGGGTTGGCGCTGCTTCAAAGCGAACGTCCGGCGCCTTGCACCGACTGCCTGCCGCCCGAGCGGCCGCACGAGGTGGAGCGCCAGCCGGGAGCCTGGACGCGCAGCGAACACGGTTACCTGCTGCTGCAGAACCTGGGCGACAGCACCATGGCCGGCGGCCTACCGGCCGATACGCAGGTCACGCTCCTGCGGATCACCGCTGTCAGCCGCCAGGTGCGTGCGCGTCAGGTCCTCGAAGCCGTCTATGCCGTGCCGGTCGAGCGCGCCGAGCCGCCGCAGCGGGTGCTGTGGCGGCAACGTTTCAGGGCGCCATGACATGCAACGAGGAATCAGCCTGATCGAGTTGTTGATTGTCCTGGCCGTGACCGGCATTCTGGCGGCCATTGCCTACCCCGGTTACAACGAACAGCTCAGGCGGGCCGCACGCAGCGAGGTCGTCGGGCTGCTGCATGACGCCGCACTGCGCCTGGAGTCCCACCGCGCCCGCCATGGCCGCTATGACGACTCCGGCCAGGTGCTTGCGCCGTTGCCGTCCGGCAATCGCCACTACCGTTTGCACATACGGCGCGATACCGCGACGTTCGTGCTGCGCGCCGAGCGTCTGCCCAGTGGCTTGATGGCCGATGATCGTTGTGGTGATTTCCAGCTCGACCAGGCCGGTGCGCGGAGCAATCCGGGTAGCCAGGCGGCCGAGGCGGGATGCTGGGGCGGCTGATGGTCTGAGACGCCCGTGGCGTCATGGTTCACTTCAGGTGTTGGATCGATAGATGAGTAAGCAAGTAGTGATTGTCGGCGGTGGCGTGATCGGCCTGCTGACCGCGTTCAACCTGGCCGCGCAGGTCGACCGGGTGATCATTTGTGAGCAGGGCGAGGCGGGCCGCGAGGCGTCCTGGGCCGGCGGCGGCATCGTCTCGCCGCTGTATCCGTGGCGCTATGGCCCGGCCGTCACGGCCCTGGCGCACTGGTCGCAGGATTTCTATCCGCGGTTGGGCGAGACGCTGTTGGCCAGCACCGGCATCGATCCGCAAGTCCATGCCACTGGCCTCTACTGGCTGGATCTGGACGACGAAGACCAGGCGCTGGCCTGGGCGACCCGACACGGGCGGCCGCTGGCCAGCGTGGACATGCCTGCGGTCCATGACGCCGTACCGGCGCTGGGGCCTGGCTTCCAGCGCGCCATCTACATGGCCGGAGTGGCCAACGTGCGCAACCCGCGACTGGTCAAGTCGCTCAAGGCCGCCTTGCGCGCCCAGCCCAACGTGACCCTGCGCGAGCATTGCCCGGTCGTCGGCTTCGAGCAGCAGGCCGGGCGCATCGTCGGCGTGCGAACCGCCGATGGCGTCATCGAGGGCGACGCGGTGGTGCTCAGTGCTGGAGCCTGGAGCGGCCAGCTGCTGGCCACCCTTGGCCTGAGCTTGCCGGTGGAGCCGGTCAAGGGCCAGATGATCCTGTACAAGTGCGCCGAGGACTTTCTGCCCAGCATGGTCCTGGCCAAGGGGCGCTATGCCATCCCGCGGCGTGACGGCCATGTCCTGGTGGGCAGTACGCTGGAGTATCAGGGGTTCGACAAGACACCCAGCGCGCAGGCGCTGGAGAGCCTGCGAGCCTCGGCCGTCGAGCTGCTGCCGGCACTGGGCGACGCGACCCCCGTGGCGCACTGGGCGGGGCTGCGTCCCGGCTCGCCGGAAGGCATTCCGTATATCGGTCCGGTACCGGGGCATCAGGGGCTATGGCTCAACTGCGGGCATTTCCGCAACGGGCTGGTGCTGGCGCCGGCGTCCTGTCAGTTGTTCGCCGATCTGCTGACCGGCGCCGAGCCCATCATCGATCCATTGCCGTATGCGCCTGCAGGACGGTTGGGCTGAGTTTGCCATGGCTTTACCTGTCTCTTCGCAAGCGGCATTGTCACGCGGGAAGCGGGCTAGGGCTGGTTGCTGTAGCGCCTGGCAGATCAGGGACCTCTCCGGCGCCTCGGCGCGAGGCCACAGCGTGGAAGCGGGGCTTGTCCCGCGATCCCGGCAAGGCTGTACCGGCCAATCGCAAGGCAAGCCCGCTCCCACGATTTTTTCTGTTAATGCCCCTGAAACCTGCAGCTTGCAGGCCGGCAGGCGTGCAAACGCCACCGGTTTCGCTGGGGCACGGCCTCAGCGGCTGCCCCTGAGGCGCCGAAGCGCCCCAAAGCTGTCTAAGAGGAAAATTTACTCGCCAAAGGATTGCAAGGCATTCAGCCAGCCATCGGCGCCTGCAGGTGCCGGCTCGGATAATGCTGCTCATATACCTTGCACACCCTTAGCACCTGTTGATCGGCAAACCGCCCTGCAACGACCTGCAGACCCACCGGCAACCCCTCTCGGGTAAACCCGCACGGCACCGAGGCCGCCGGTTGCTGGGTCAGGTTGAACGGATAGCTGAACGGCGTCCACTCCATCCACTGCGCCATCCCCGACCCAGGCGGCACGTCGTGCCCTGCCTCGAATGCCACCAGAGGCAGCATGGGCGACACCAGCACATCGTATCGCTGGTGAAAGGCATTCATCCTGGCGATCAGATCTGCCCGTGCTTCCAGCGCCTGGGTGTAGTCGCTCAAGCTGATCCGTGCGCCCTGTTCGGCAATCCAGCGCAAGCCTGGGTCGAGCCGCGCCCGCTGCTCATCGCTGAACTCACTGGTCAATCGCGCCGCCCCGGCAAACCACAGGGTATTGAAGATTTCCAACGGATCGCCAAAACCTGGATCGACTTCTTCTACCTGTGCTCCCAGCCGTACCAGGCGTTGCGCCGCTTGCGCCACCAGCGCCTGGACTTGCGGGTCGACTTTCACGTAGCCGAAGTCGGCGCTGTAGGCGATGCGCAGCCCGCTGAGATCCTGTTCCTGAGCCAGCCATGACGTCTGACGTGGGGCGCCGGCCAGCCCATCGCGGGCATCGGGGCGGGCGACACAATCGAGCATCAGCACCGAGTCATCCACGCTACGGGTCATTGGCCCCAAGTGCGACAACACGGTCATGGCACTGGTCGGCCACTGCGGCACATAGCCGAACGTCGGTTTGATACCGAAGGTACCCGTGAAGGCGCAGGGAATACGGATCGAGCCGCCGGCATCGCTGCCCTGGTGCAGCACGCCCAGGTTCAACGCGGCAGCAACTGCCGCGCCGCCAGACGATCCGCCAGCTGTCAGGCGTGTATCCCACGGATTGCGGGTGATGCCGTACAGCGGGCTGTCGGTCACCCCCTTCCAGCCAAACTCCGGCGTGGTGGTCTTGCCCACCAGCACCGCGCCGGCCTCGCGCATGAACGCGCTGAAGGGTGCATCGACCTCCCACGGACCGCTATCGGAGGTGGTGCACGATCCTTTGCGCGTCGGCATGCCGCAGGTCAGGGTCAAGTCCTTGATCGAGGCCGGCACGCCATCCAGCCGGCCGCAAGGCTCGCCACGCTGCCAGCGTTGTTCGCTGGCACGGGCGGCAGCGCGGGCACCCTTACCGTCAATGTGGCAGTAGGCATTGACTACCGGATTGTGCAGGTCGATGCGCGCCAGTACATCGTCGACCACCTCGACCGGCGACAACTGGCGGCGCTGATACAAGTCGAGCAGTTCGACGGCGGTGAACTCACCAATGGCTGTCTTGCTAGTCATTTCAACGGGCTCCCTGGTTGGCGGCCTGGAATAAGGCGCGCAACAGCACGTCGCAGCCGTCGGCCAAGTCCTGTGGCGCCGCATTCTCGATTTCGTTGTGGCTGATACCGCCCTCGCATGGAACGAAGATCATGCCGGTAGGACCCAGCCCGGCAAGGAAGATCGCGTCATGGCCTGCGCCGCTGACTATATCCATATGCTTCAGGCCCAGCTGGCGTGCACCCTGGCGCACGGCGTCCACGCATTGCTCGGCGAAGTAAAGCGGCGGGAAGTCGGCGGTCGGTGTCAGTTCAAAACTCAGGCCGTGTTCCGCCGCGCTGGTTTCGATCGCTTCGCGCACTTCAGCGACCATGGCGGCCAAGTGGTCAGGGTGCAGATGGCGCAAGTCGATGGTCATCTTCACCTGGCCGGGAATGACATTGCGCGAACCCGGATGCAGATCGAGGCAGCCCACCGTGCCGCAGGCATGCGGTTGATGGGCATGGGCCACACGGTTCACTGCCGTCACCACTTGCGCGGCACCGACCAGAGCATCCTTGCGCAGGTGCATTGGCGTCGGGCCGGCATGGGCTTCGATACCGGTGAGTACCAGGTCGAACCACTTCTGTCCCAGGCAGCCCTGGACCACGCCGATGGTGGTGCGTTGGTCTTCCAGTACCGGGCCTTGCTCGATATGCGCCTCGAAGTAGGCCCCCACCGCATGCCCGGTGGGTACACGCGAGCCGGCGTAGCCGATGCGCTGGAGTTCCGCGCCAACCGACAGGCCCTGGCCATCGACCTTGTCCAGCGTTTCCTGCAGGCCGAACTTACCGGCAAACACGCCCGAGCCCATCATGCACGGCGCAAAGCGCGAACCTTCTTCATTGGTCCACACCACCACTTCCAACGGGGCTTCGGTGGTCAGGTCGAGGTCGTTGAGTGTGCGTATCACCTCCAGGCCGGCCATCACACCGTAGCAGCCATCGAACTTGCCACCAGTGGGTTGGGTATCGATGTGGCTGCCGGTCATCACGGGCGGCAAGGCCGGGTCGCGTCCCGGACGGCGGGCGAAGATGTTGCCGATGGCGTCGACGGTGACCTTGCAGCCGGCCTGCTCGCACCAATGCACGAACAGGTCGCGGGCCTGGCGGTCGAGGTCAGTCAGCGCCAGGCGGCACACACCGCCTTTGGTGGTGGCGCCAAGTCGGGCCAGGTCCATCAGCGATTGCCAAAGGCGTTCACGGCTGACCAGCGGGCCCTGGCCGAGCAGGTGCTGCGAGGGATCGATGCAGGTATTCATGGGCAATCTCCTTTCAGGCGCTCAGGGCCAGGTAACGGTTCTTGATGCTCGGGTCTTCACGAAACTGCGCAGCGCTGCCCTGATATACGACGCGACCCTGCTCGAGCACATAGTGGCGGTCGGCGAGAGCGTCGCAGACCATCAGGTTCTGCTCCACCAGCAGGATCGACAGGCCTTCGTGCCTTAGCCGCCGCAGAATCTTCACCAGCTCATCGACGATGACCGGCGCCAGGCCTTCGGTGGGCTCGTCGAGAATCAGCAGTTTGGGGCCGTTGAGCAGGGCACGGGCGATGGCCAGCATCTGCTGTTCGCCGCCGGAGAGCGCGAAGCCTCCATTACGGCGCCGCTCCTTGAGCCGCGCGAACATGGTGTACACATCGTCCAACTGCCAACGGCTGTCCTTGCGCACGGCGATCTTCAGGTTTTCCTCCACGCTGAGCTGGCGGAAGATGCCGCGGTGCTCTGGCACCAGGGCGATGCCGAGCCTGGCGATATCGAAGATTTCGCGCCCCACCAGTTGCTGGTCGTTGAAGCTGATCTGCCCCTGACGCGGGCGGACGATGCCGAGGATGCTGCGCAAGGTGGTGGTCTTGCCGGCACCGTTGCGTCCCAGCAGCGTTACCAGTTCGCCGGTTCCGACCTGCAGCGAGACGCCTTCGAGCACATGACTCTTGTCGTAGTAGGAATGAATCGATTCGACCTTGAGCATCAGGCGGCCTCTCCAAGGTAGGCGGTACGCACGCGTTCATCGTTGCGCACCTGTTGCGGAGTACCTTCGACCAGGATCTGGCCGTGGCTCATCACCGTGATGCGCTGGCTGATCGACATGACGATGCTCATGTTGTGCTCGATCAGTAGCACGGTATGGTCGCGGCCAAGGTCACTGATGAGGTCGGTCATTACCGGAATGTCGTCGATGCCCATGCCCGAGGTGGGTTCGTCGAGCATCAGCAGGATGGGTCTGGCACAGATCGACATGCCCACTTCCAGAACCCGTTGCTGGCCATGCGACAGTTCACCAGCCAAGGTATCGGCGCGGGCGCTGAGCTTGAGGCGTTCCAGCACCTGGTCGGCAGTGTTCCAGTGGCTGCGCTTGTGCTCGACGCTGCGCCAGAAGTTCAGCGCGCTCAGACCATCGCGGCCCTGGGCAGCCAGGCGCAGGTTTTCCCGCACCGACAGGTTCTGGAACAAGCTGGTGAGCTGGAATGAGCGAGCCATGCCCAGCGCCACGCGGCCATGGGACGGTCTGCGAATGATGTCCTGGCCGTTGAACAGGATCTTGCCGCCTGTGGCCCGCTGCTCGCCGGTCAGGCAGTGGAACAGGCTGGTCTTGCCGGCACCGTTGGGGCCGATGACCGTATGGATGGTTCCAGCGCGGACTTTCAGGTCTACACCGGCGACTGCCTTGAACGGCCCGTAGGCCAGTTCCAGGTCTCGGGTTTCCAGGAGGTAGTCGCTCATCACAGAGTCTCCTTGGTCTTGGCTGGCGTCTTGTCACAGGTTCTGCGCGTCGGTTGCAGGCGCTTGCCCAGTTCGGCCAGGCCTCCCCACAGGCCGCCCCGCATGAACACCACCACCAGGATCAAGATCGCCCCCAGCAACATCAGCCAGCGTGGCCACAGCTGCGAAAGCACATCGCCCAGTACCACGATGGCGCCGGCTCCCAGCAGCGAACCGAACAGCGAGCCGGTGCCGCCGACGATGGTCATGATCAGGATGTTCTCGCTCATCATCAGGTCGATGTTCGACAGCGGCGCGAAGTGCAGGAGCATGGCGTACAACGCTCCGGCAATGCCGGTGATGGCTCCGGAGAGCATGAACACCAGGATCTTGAAGTGGCGGGTGTCGTAGCCGATGGCGGCGGCGCGGGTCTCGTTTTCGCGAATTGCCAGCAGGGTGCTGCCGAACGGCGAGCGGATCACCCGCAAGGCGCCAGCGAAGATCAGCAGGAACAGCACTGCGACGAACACATAGAAGTGGCGCGGGTCGCCCAGATCGACCAGCACGTGGCCAGCGATTTCTAGGTTGGGGCGGGGGACGTCGAGCAGACCGTTGTCACCTCCCGTCCAACCGCTGAGGGTATAGGCCAGGAAATAGGTCATCTGGCTGAAGGCCAGGGTCAACATGACGAAGTAGATGCCCTTGCGGCGGATCGCCAGGACGCCCACCAGCAGCGCCAGCAACGCGCCGAACAGCGCCGCACCGAGCAAGGCGCCGAACAATCCCCAATCGAGGTGAATCATCAGCAGTGCGGCGTTGTAGGCGCCCGCGCCAAAGAAGATGCCCTGGCCGAACGACAGCAGGCCGGTATAGCCGAGCAGCAGATTGCAAGCCAGCGCGGCCAGGGCGAAGATCAGGATTTCGGTTGCCAGCGTGGCCGATGGCAATGCCAGGGGCAGCGCCACCAAGCTGGCAAGTACCAGCAACATCAGGGCGTGGCCGTGCCCCTTGGCCCTAGGCAATGGGTTCCTTTCGCTCATCGTCATGCTCTCCCGAACAGGCCATAGGGACGTACGAGGATCACCGCGGCCATGGCCCCGTAGATCATCAGGCTGGCACCTTGCGGCCAGAGGCTGGTCATCATGCTTTGCACCACACCCACCAGAAGACCGCCCACCAACGCGCCGCCGAACGAGCCCATGCCGCCGATTACCACGACCACGAAGGCGATGCCGAGTATTTCTGGACCGACGAACGGCTGGGCGCCACGCAGCGGCGCGAACAGCACGCCCGCCACGCCAGCCAGGCCCACGCCCAGGGCAAAGGTCAGCGAAAACAGGCGGAAGATGTTGGTGCCCAACAGCGACACGGTTTCGGTGCTTTCACTGCCGGCACGCACCAGGGCGCCGAAGCGGGTGCGCTCGAGCAGCAACCATAGGCCAAGGCCGATCAGTGCGGCGAAGCCGATCAGGAACAGGCGGTAGTAGGGGTAGATGAAGTCACCAATGATCAACACCCCGCGCAGTTCCGGCGGCACGGCGATGTTCTTGCCCACCGGGCCCCAGATCAACACCGAGGCTTCCTGGATGATCAACGCGATGCCGAGGGTGACGAGAATCTGGAAGGTGTGCGGCAGGTGGTAGATGCGCTTGATCAGCAGGCGCTCCACTGCCCAGGCCAGCGCGGCCACGACCAACGGCGCGAGCAGCAGCGCCAGCCAGAAGCTGCCGGTGAGGGCCACGGCGGTATAGCACAGATAGGCGCCGAGCAGGAAGAACGCGCCATGGGCGAAATTGACGAAGTTGAGCAAGCCGAAAATGATCGTCAGGCCTACAGCGATGAGGAAGTAGATCATCCCCAAGCCCAGACCATTGAGCAGTTGGAACAGGTACAAATCGAGCATGAGAGTGCCCTCGACAGCGCACGGGGCGCCTGCCTGTACGAGTGTGTCTGACTAACGCCGCGGCTTCAGGCCAAGGCGCAACCGGTATGATCGACCTCGACGAACGAGCGGCCGGCGCTGAGCACTTCGGCCAGGTCGTCCTCATCGCGCATCTGTCCCCGAGGCTTGCCGCGCAGCAGGTAGTAGTCCTTGAGCACCTGATGATCGTTCGCACGAACCAGCTCTTCGCCGGTCGGGCCCTGGAAACGCATGCCCTGCAAGGCAGCGGCTACGGCGGCACCCTCCAGGCTGCCGGCCTTGATGATCGCGTCGAGCATGACCTTGGTGCCGATGTAGTCAGCCGCCAGCGGGTAGTTGGGGTTGATGCCGTAGGCCTTGCGAGTGGCGGCGACCAACTGCTTGTTCAGCGGCGTGTCGACCTGGTGCCAGTACTGCGCGCCCAGGTACACGTCTTCGAGCACGTCGCTGCCCAGCTCCTGGAACTGATCTAGGCCTGCCGACCAGACCAACAGCACTTTCATGCGCTCCTTGATACCGAAGTTCACCGCCTGGCGCAGAGCATTGGACGACTGACTGCCAAAGTTGAGCAGAACCAGCACATCGGGCTTGGCGGCGATGGCGTTGGTCAGGTAGCCGGAAAACTCCTGCTCCTGCAACGAGTGGTAACTGTTGCCGATATGCTCGACGCCGAACTCGGCGAACACCTTGCGTGCATTGTCCAGCAGCGCATCACCGAACACATATTGCGGGGTGATGGTGTACCAGCGCTTGGCCTGGGGCAGCTTGCGGATCATCGGCACCAGCGTCTCGCGGATGGCGCCATAGGTGGGCACCGACCAACGGAAGGTCGAGGCGTTGCAGTCCTTGCCGGTGATTTCGTCGGCACCGACCGGGGTCATGAACACGCCGCCGGCCTTGTGGATTTCTTTCGACACGGCCAGCGCCGAGGATGACAGGGTGCAGCCCTGGAAGAAACGCGCACCATCCTGGCCGATGGCTTCCTGCACTTTGCGTACAGCCTTGCCAGCGTTGCCTTCGGTATCGATGACCTTGTACTTGAGCGGGTGTCCAAGCACCTGCGAATGCTCCGCGATGGCCAGGCGCGAACCCATGTCGGCGTACTTTCCGTAGCTGGCGAAGGCGCCAGACATGGACTTGAGCCCATGGAAGACTAGCGGTTGATCGGCGAATGCCCGGTGCGCCCCCAGAGGGAGGCTACCTAAGACACCCAAGGCAAGGCCTGCCTTGAGCAGGGTACGTCTTTGCATGAGGAACTCCTTGGTTGTGGTTATTAGGCAGGAGTGGCAATGACAAAGCGGGTACGGCTGGGCCTGTGTGCAGGCCTCTGTCCAGGCGGATCAGTAGGTGTGTTCGAACTCCAGGAGGAAGTTGCGGGCAACTTCACCCTCCAGCGCGGTCATGTGGTGTTCGGCATCGCACATGTGTTCGTGCATCAGGCGGCGTACGGCAGGTTCGTTGCCGGCTTGAAGGGCTAGCAGCAGTTGCTTGTGGTAATCGATATTGGCGGCGGCGAATTGCTGGCGCTTGGGCAGATAGGCTTTCTTCAGTACCACCAGGTCGCGTAGCAGGTCGTTGAGAAACACCGCCATGAAGCGCAGCAACGGGTTGGGGCAGCGATCGGCCAGTAGCGTGTGGAACTCCAGTTCCGCCAGGCGCTGCTCGCGCTGGCCTTCTTCGTTGTCTTCCGGCGTGCTGCAGAAATCGATGTTGGCCTGTAGCGCGGCGTAGTCGGCCTCGCTCAGCTTGCCCATGATCGATACCGCCAGTTCTACCTCGATGACCTTGCGCAGCTGGTACACCTGTTCGCCGTCCAGGTGCTGGAAGTGCAGGTAGTTGCGCAAGGCGCGGCTGGCCGGCTCGGTGCCGACTTCATTGAGGTAGGCGCCGCCGGCGGGACCGGTGCGAGTGCTGACCAGGCCCTCGACCTCCAGAGCCTTGAGGGCTTCGCGGGCGGTGCCTTTGGAGCATTGGAAATGCACCATCAGTTCGCGCTCGGTGGGCAGGCGATCGCCGGGATGTAGCGCTTCGGTGACGATCGAGCGCTTGACCGATTCGACGATCACGTCGGACAGCTTCTGGCGCTTGCGTCTAGGTTTGAGCATTTCGCTATTTTTCATATTTATGCGGATAAATAGGATTTAGCGAGTTTTACTGCGGTGGGTCAATGCCAAGCTCGGGGAGAAGTCGCAAATAGTGTGAAAGGGTCGGGTAGGGACATGTAGCGCAGCCTCGCCCTCGCCGGTTCGTCGCAGGCTTGCCTGCTAGAAACAGCGAGGTGCTGGACTTAGTCGCGTCGAGCAGGCCCCTGCTGCAGGTGCGCCTGGCTGCAATACCACTGGCCGCCGCGCTGCAAGGCGCGGTCATTGGGCAGGTGCACCCCGCAATGGGCGCAGCGCACCATGGCCAGGGGCTCATCCAGCCGCTGGGCAGGACGGGTCTGCTGGCTGATCTTGAACTTGCGCCACAGCCAGAATGCGGCGGCGATCAGGGCGATCCAGAAAAGTAGGCGAAGCATGGTGTCCGGCTTGTCGAATGTCGAGGGGGATAGTCTAGGGCGCGACAGGACAAAAAGGGAGACCTGGGTCTCCCTTGCGCATGGAGTGTCGGCTCAGTCGAACAGCCCGAAGGTCATGTAGCTGAACCAGGAGCGGCCTTGCTCGGCTTCCTTGGGACCTTCCGGATAGATCGGGTCGCCGTCCTCGTCCTTGGGCAGCAGCTCGACCGGCATGTCGGCGCGGGCGTCCTCGAACTGGCGGACCACGTCCTGGTTGGCGCGGGTCTGGCCAGGCGGCAGCGGCGCATCGGACTCGATCAGGCCGAGCGTGGCCTTGGACAGCCAGGAGCGGTTGTCGGCTTCGGCGGTCTTGGGCTCGAACTGGCCGTCGACCAGGCTCGGGTGGTCGGGGTAGTTGAGCTTGAGGGTTTCCAGGCTGGTGGCCGCCAGCTCGTCCAGGTGCAGGTGCTGGTAGGCCTCGACCATCACCGCCAGGCCATCGCCCACGGAAGGGGTCTCCTGGAAGTTCTCCACCACGTAGCGACCACGGTTGGCGGCGGCGACATAGGCCTGGCGGCTCAGGTAGTAGTTGGCGACATGGACTTCGTAGGCGGCCAGCAGGTTGCGCAGGTAGATCATGCGCTGCTTGGCATCCGGCGCGTAGCGGCTGTTGGGATAGCGGCTGGTCAGCTGGGCGAACTCGTTGTAGGAGTCGCGGGCCGCGCCCGGGTCACGCTTGGTCATGTCCAGTGGCAGGAAGCGCGCCACCAGGCCGCGATCCTGGTCGAACGAGGTCAGGCCCTTGAGGTAGTAGGCGTAGTCGACGTTCGGGTGCTGGGGGTGCAGGCGAATGAAGCGCTCGGCGGCGGACTTGGCGGCCTCCGGCTCGGCATTCTTGTAGTTGGCGTAGATCAGCTCGAGCTGTGCCTGGTCGGCATAGCGGCCGAACGGATAGCGCGACTCCAACGCCTTGAGCTTGCTCACGGCGTTGTTGTAGCTGTGGTTGTCCAGGTCAGCCTGCGCCTGCTGGTACAGCTCGGCCTCGCTGAGGTTCTCGTCGATGATTTCCTTGTTCGAGGAACAGGCAGCGGTGACTCCGAGGATGGCGATCAGCAGCAGGTGTTTCACTTGCATGGCGGCTTGCGTCCCTTTGACGGCCGCTGTCTTGGGCGGAGCCGTCCTGTTATGATGAGCGCCCCCGGACAGACCGGGGCGAAAAAGAGACCGTATTTAACCACAAGCGCGCAGCCGAAACCAAAGGCTGTGCGCCCGCCGATTCGAGCATGTCCGAGATCATCCAACTTAGCGCAGAAGTACCGTCCGAACTGGGCGGTCAACGGCTCGACCAGGTCGCCGCCCAATTGTTCGCCGAGTACTCGCGTTCGCGCCTGTCCTCGTGGATCAAGGAGGGCCGTCTGACGGTGGACGGCGCCGTCCTGCGTCCGCGCGACATCGTCCATGGCGGCGCGCTGCTGGCGCTGGAGGCCGAGCACGAGGCCCAGGGCGAGTGGGCCGCGCAGGACATCGAGCTGGACATCGTCTACGAAGACGAGCAGATCCTGGTCATCAACAAGCCGGCCGGGCTGGTGGTGCATCCGGCCGCCGGGCATGCCGACGGTACCTTGCTCAACGCCCTGCTGCACCATGTGCCGGACATCGTCAACGTGCCGCGGGCCGGCATCGTGCACCGCCTGGACAAGGACACCACCGGCCTGATGGTGGTGGCCAAGACCCTGCAGGCGCAGACCAACCTGGTGGCCCAGCTGCAGAAGCGCAGCGTCAGCCGCATCTATGAATGCATCGTGGTCGGGGTGGTGACCGCTGGCGGCAAGATCGACGCGCCGATCGGTCGCCACGGCGGCCAGCGCCAGCGCATGGCCGTCACCGAAGGCGGCAAGCCGGCGGTCAGCCATTACCGGGTCCTGGAGCGCTTCCGCTCGCACACCCATGTGCGGGTCAAGCTGGAGACCGGGCGTACCCACCAGATCCGCGTGCACATGGCGCATGTCAACTTCCCGCTGATCGGCGACCCGGTCTATGGCGGGCGCTTCCGCATCCCGCCAGCGGCCAGCCCGAGCATGGTCGAGGCGCTCAAGACCTTCCCGCGCCAGGCCCTGCATGCGCGCTTCCTGGAGCTCGACCATCCGACCACCGGCAAGCGCATCGGCTGGGAGTCGCCGTTGCCGGATGACTTCGTCTGGTTGCTGTCGCTGCTCAAGCAGGACCGCGAGAGCTTCATCGGATGAACGAGCTGACGCGCACGTTGCTGATGCCGGACTGGCCGGCGCCGGCCTCCGTGCGCGCCTGCGTCACCACTCGCGCAGGTGGGGTCAGCCTGCCGCCGTTCGACAGTTTCAATCTTGGCGACCATGTCGGGGACGACCCCGAGGCGGTCGCCGAGAACCGGCGCCGTCTGCGCCAAACCTGTGCCGCGCGTCCCGCCTGGCTCAGGCAGGTGCATGGCCGGGTGGTCGCCGATGCCGATCCGGACGTGGTGGCCGAGGCCGACGCCAGCTGGACCGACCAGCCAGGCATCGCCTGCACCGTGATGACCGCCGACTGCCTGCCGGTGCTGTTCTGTGACCGTGCCGGGACCCGTGTCGCCGCTGCCCATGCCGGTTGGCGCGGGCTGGCCGGCGGTGTGCTGGAGGCCACCCTGGAACGCCTGGCGGTACCGGCCGACCAGGTCCTGGCCTGGCTGGGGCCGGCCATCGGGCCGCAAGCCTTCGAAGTCGGCCTGGAAGTGCGCGAGGCCTTCACCGCCCAGCATCGGCAAGCCGAGCAGGCGTTCGTGCCCGGCGCGCGAGCCGGCAAGCTGCTGGCCGACATCTACCAGCTGGCGCGTATCCGTCTGGCTGCCCAGGGCGTCACCGCCGTGCATGGCGGTGGCTGGTGCACGGTCAGCGACCCGCGCTTCTTCTCCTACCGGCGCAACCCTCAGGGCGGGCGCTTCGCATCGCTGGTCTGGCTCGAGCCACGCTGACCCACGCAACGGCGCGCGCCCCTGCGCCAGGTCAATCCCGCCGCGCTTGAATCTTCCACAATCAACCTTATCTACAGGTTATCTCTGGCAGGTTTCGTCAATAGGTGTGTCCATCGCTCCGCCTGCCCTCATCAGGAAGGTATTCCCATGCGCATAGACCGTTTGACCAGCAAGCTGCAACTCGCTTTATCCGACTCCCAATCACTGGCCGTTGGCATGGACCATCCGGCCATCGAGCCGCTGCACCTGATGCAGGCGCTGATCGACCAGCAAGGTGGCTCGATCAAGCCGCTGCTGATGCAGGTCGGCTTCGACGTCAACAGCCTGCGCCAGGCGCTGACCAAGGAACTGGACCAGTTGCCGAAGATCCAGAACCCGACGGGCGACGTGAACATGTCCCAGGACCTGGCGCGCCTGCTCAACCAGGCCGATCGTCTGGCCCAGCAGAAGGGCGACCAGTTCATCTCCAGCGAACTGGTGCTGCTCGCCGCCATGGACGAGAACAGCAAGCTCGGCAAGCTGCTGCTCGCCCAGGGCGTGAGCAAGAAGGCCCTGGAAAACGCCATCAGCAACCTGCGTGGCGGCGCCGCCGTCAACGACCCCAACGCCGAAGAGTCGCGCCAGGCCCTGGACAAGTACACCGTCGACCTGACCAAGCGCGCCGAGGAAGGCAAGCTCGACCCGGTGATCGGCCGTGACGACGAGATCCGCCGCACCGTGCAGGTGCTGCAGCGGCGGACCAAGAACAACCCGGTGCTGATCGGCGAGCCTGGCGTGGGCAAGACCGCCATCGCCGAGGGCCTGGCCCAGCGCATCATCAACGGCGAGGTACCCGATGGGCTCAAGGGCAAGCGTCTGCTGGCCCTGGACATGGGCGCGCTGATCGCCGGCGCCAAGTACCGTGGCGAATTCGAAGAGCGACTCAAGTCGCTGCTCAACGAGCTGTCCAAGCAGGAAGGCCAGGTCATCCTGTTCATCGACGAACTGCATACCATGGTCGGCGCCGGCAAGGGCGAGGGCGCCATGGACGCCGGCAACATGCTCAAGCCGGCCCTGGCCCGTGGCGAGCTGCACTGCGTTGGGGCTACCACGCTCAACGAGTACCGCCAGTACATCGAGAAGGACGCGGCGCTGGAGCGGCGCTTCCAGAAGGTGCTGGTCGACGAGCCGAGCGAAGAAGACACCATCGCCATCCTGCGTGGCCTCAAGGAGCGCTACGAAGTCCATCACAAGGTGGCGATCACCGACGGCGCGATCATTGCCGCGGCCAAGCTCAGCCATCGCTACATCACCGATCGCCAGTTGCCGGACAAGGCCATCGACCTGATCGACGAAGCCGCCAGCCGCATCCGCATGGAGATCGACTCCAAGCCGGAAGTGCTCGATCGCCTCGAACGCCGGCTGATCCAGCTCAAGGTCGAATCCCAGGCCTTGAAGAAGGAAGACGACGAAGGCGCGCGCAAGCGCCTCGAGAAGCTGACCGAGGAAATCAACCGCCTGGAGCGCGAATACTCCGACCTGGAGGACGTCTGGACTTCGGAAAAGGCCGAGGTGCAAGGCTCGGCGCAGATCCAGCAGAAGATCGAGCAAGCCCGCCAGGAGCTGGAAGCGGCACGCCGCAAGGGCGACCTCAACCGCATGGCCGAGCTGCAGTACGGGGTCATCCCGGACCTGGAGCGCAGCCTGCAGATGGTCGACCAGCATGGCAAGACGGAAAACCAGCTGCTGCGCAACAAGGTGACCGAGGAAGAGATCGCCGAAGTCGTGTCCAAGTGGACCGGCATCCCGGTAGCGAAGATGCTCGAAGGCGAGCGCGAAAAGCTGCTGCACATGGAAGACCTGCTGCACCAGCGCGTGATCGGTCAGGACGAAGCCGTGACGGCGGTGGCCAATGCCGTGCGCCGCTCCCGCGCAGGGCTGGCCGACCCGAACCGGCCAAGCGGCTCGTTCCTGTTCCTTGGCCCGACCGGCGTGGGCAAGACCGAGCTGTGCAAGGCTCTGGCCGAGTTCCTCTTCGATACCGAGGAGGCGATGGTGCGCATCGACATGTCCGAGTTCATGGAGAAGCACTCCGTGGCCCGGTTGATCGGTGCCCCACCAGGCTATGTCGGCTACGAGGAGGGCGGCTACCTGACCGAGGCGGTACGTCGCAAGCCTTATTCGGTGGTGCTGCTCGACGAAGTGGAAAAGGCTCACCCGGATGTGTTCAACGTGCTGCTGCAAGTGCTCGAGGACGGGCGCCTGACCGACAGCCACGGGCGTACCGTGGACATGCGCAACACCGTCATCGTCATGACCTCCAACCTCGGCTCGGCGCAGATCCAGGAACTGGTCGGTGACCGCGAGGCGCAGCGCGCGGCGGTGATGGACGCGGTCGGCGCGCACTTCCGTCCGGAGTTCATCAACCGGATCGACGAGGTGGTGGTGTTCGAGCCACTGGGTCGCGAGCAGATCGCCGGCATCACCCAGATCCAGCTCGGTCGACTGCGCAGCCGCCTGGCCGAGCGTGACCTGCGTCTGGAGCTGAGCCCGGAAGCGCTCGATAAGCTGATCGCCGTCGGCTACGACCCGGTCTACGGTGCGCGGCCGCTCAAACGGGCAATCCAGCGCTGGATCGAAAACCCGCTGGCGCAACTGATCCTGGCCGGGCAGTTCCTGCCAGGCGCCGAGATCACCGCCAAGGTCGAAGGCGACGAGATTACCTTCGCCTGACACTGGCACCGGCGAAGGCCCCGGAATCCGGGGTGTTCGCCGGCCTCGACGATAACTCGTTGTCTGAAATGAAATTTTTGTTTGCATTTGCCTGCGAGTGGGCTTAATATGCGCCCCGCTGTCAGGCACTAAGCAGATCACCCGCAGTACCGGCGATCTGAAAACGATTTGCAAATCAGTAAGTTGAAAGCAAATTAGGTGTTGACAAGCAGTTTGAAGGGTGTAAGATAGCGCGCCTCGGAGACATGAACGCAGCGATGCGAAAGTCGAAGGGTTCGAAGGATACAGTCTTCGAAATCGGAAATACGAAGTGCAGTTCCGCGATAGCTCAGTCGGTAGAGCAAATGACTGTTAATCATTGGGTCCCTGGTTCGAGTCCAGGTCGCGGAGCCAATTTCGGGGTGTAGCGCAGTCCGGTAGCGCGCCTGCTTTGGGAGCAGGATGTCAGGAGTTCGAATCCCCTCACCCCGACCATTTTCCGGGTCGTTAGCTCAGTTGGTAGAGCAGTTGGCTTTTAACCAATTGGTCGTAGGTTCGAATCCTACACGACCCACCATGTAAAAAGGGCATCTCGAAAGAGATGCCCTTTTTCTTTTGTCCAGGGAAAGTGGTGACGAGCCTCAAGCCTCAAGCCTCAAGCCTCAAGCCTCAAGCCTCAAGCCTCAAGCCTCAAGCCGCAGGGCTGGAACGCGTAGTCTGCTCCAACGTGCTTGCAGCTTGAGACTTGCCCTACCTCAGTGCAGCTTCAGGCGTGGCTCGGTGCCTCGGCCGATACGGCTGCCAAGCATCAGCATCAAGGTGCGGAAGGTGCCATACAGCGCCATCTGGTGCATGCGGTACAGCGACACATAGAACATCCGCGCCAGCCAGCCTTCCAGCATCACGCTGCCAGTGAGGTTACCCATCAGGTTGCCCACCGCCGAGAAGCGCGACAGCGAGACCAGCGAACCGTAGTCGCGGTACTCGTAGGTCGGCAACGGCTTGCCTTCCAGACGCGCTTTCAGGCTCTTGGCCAGCATCGAGGCCTGCTGGTGCGCGGCCTGCGCCCGGGGTGGCACGTTGCGCTCGCTGTCCGGCTGCGGGCAGGCGGCGCAGTCACCGAAGGCGAAGATGTCGTCATCGCGGGTGGTCTGCAGGGTCGGGCGCACCAGCAATTGGTTGATGCGGTTGGTTTCCAGGCCATCGATGTCCTTGAGGAATGCCGGCGCCCGGATGCCCGCCGCCCACACCTTCAGGCTTGCCTGGATCACCTCGCCGCTGGCGGTCTTGAGGCCATCGGCGGTCACTTCGCTCACCGCGGCGTTGGTCATCACGGTGATGCCGAGCTTTTCCAGCGTCTTGTGCACCGGCACGCTGATGCGCTCGGGCAGGGCCGGCAGCACCCGCGGACCCGCCTCGATCACGGTGATGTGCATGTCCTTGGGCTGGATGCGGTCCAGGCCGTAGGCAGCCAGTTCGTGGGCCGCATGGTGCAGCTCGGCCGCCAGCTCCACGCCGGTGGCGCCGGCGCCAACGATAGCCACGCTGATCTTCTCGCTGGCGGCGTCGCCGGCATGGGCGCGCAGGTAATGGTTGAGCAATTGCTGGTGGAAGCGCTCGGCCTGCTTGCGGGTATCGAGGAACAGGCAATGCTGCGCCGCGCCCAGGGTGCCGAAATCGTTGGTGTTGCTGCCCACGGCAATGACCAGGGTGTCGTAGCCCAGGGTCCGTGCCGGCAGCAGCTCGCGGCCCTCTTCGTCGAGGGTCGCGGCCAGCTGGATCTGCCGACTTTCCCGGTCCAGGCCACTCATGCGGCCCAGCTGGAAGTTGAAGTGGTTCCACTTGGCCTGGGCCACGTAGTTCAGTTCGTCTTCCGACGAGTTCAGCGAGCCGGCCGCCACTTCATGCAGCAGCGGCTTCCAGATGTGCGTCAGGTTGGCGTCGACCAGAGTGATGTTGGCCCGCTTGCGCTTGCCCAGGCTCTTGCCCAGGCGGGTCGCCAGTTCCAGGCCGCCGGCGCCACCGCCGACGATCACGATGCGATGAGTCATGGAGATCTCTCATAAGGTTTACGGAATGCTTGGCCGCGAGGGCCGGCAGCGACCTGAGGCAGGGGAGGGCGAGCGCGAGGCAGCTCAATGCACCAGTCCACTCAACAGGCGGCTGAGAAGGCCCAGGCCGATGGTCACCGCCAGCAGCAGCACGAGGAGCAGCAACGGCCGGAAAGGCTTGCGCTCGACTCGGTGCTGAGGGGCTTGCAGGTACTGATCGACACGACGCTGATCTTCAGGATCAAGGCGACTGGTCATGTTGGGCCTCGTCAGGTAGACGCCGGTGACTGCGCGAAGGCTACAGTGCTCGCGCAGGGTCTTGATAACGAATGATAACGCTTTGCATCAATGAGGTTCAGTGTACGTCATTATGCGGCCCGGTGGCAGTCGATCAAAGGCTTATGCCGACGTCGAACAGGATGCTGCGGCCCAGGTTGGCGCGCAGGAAATCTGGCGAGTCAGGGTGGGCGAACAGCACCCGGGCGAAGGTCGGCCCGACCAGCGACAACGAGCGCCAGCCCTGGCGCAGGTATTCGGTAGGCGGAGGGAAATGGCTGTTGAGGTCGAGCACTTCGCGCTTGAGGCTGGCGAAGGCGATGATGTCCAGCTCGGCCAGGTCCAGGCCACGCTCGCGATAGTTGTGCGCCTTCTTGCGCAGCGTTGGCCCCAGGCGCTGCAGCAGCTCCTGGGCACCGATACGTCGCGGACGGGTTTCGCGCCGCACCAGCTGGCTCAGAGAGAAGGCGCTGCGCCGTCGCTGCAACTCCTCGCGCCACTCGTCGTTCAGCCGCCGACCTTCGTCGAGGACGAAGAACACTTCGAAGGCCGCATCGCGAAACAGCACGTCCGGTGGCTCCTGGCCGGCCGGGGTGAATTCCTCGCCACGGTAGGGAATGTTCAGCCCTTGCAACAGGCGCTGGCAGACCCAACGCTCACGCTCCCACTTGCGGGCATTGGACAAAAACGCATTGGCTTGTTCGGCCTGGATGGTGAGCAGGCGCAAGTAATCGGAGTCATCCATGCAGACAAGCTTAGCCGCAATCCATGACGGTAACGTGTTGTCGACACAGGGAAATCGTTGCAGGCGCGAGGCGGGCAGGCTTTCCGACCGGCGGGGCGCATGGCCGCGCGCCGGTGCGCCTGCCGGGCATGGTCAGTGACGCGGTTCCAGGTCGCCGGAGTAGAGTTCGTCCTCGGCTTCGGCCGAGCCGGGGATCTTGTGTTCCTCGGCGGCCCAGGCGCCAAGGTCGATCAACTTGCAGCGATCGGAACAGAACGGCCGGAACGGGCTTGCCGCGTTCCATTCCACGGGGGCGCCACAGGTCGGGCACTCGACGGTCAGTGGCTGGCTCATGGCTGGCCTCCTTTCAAAGTCAGGTAGAAGTGATGCAGGCGATCGATCTGCTCATGCAGCCAGGGCAGGTCGCGGTCATTGACCACCACGTCGTCGGCATGTCGCAGGCGCTCCTCGCGCGCCAACTGGGCCTGGAGAATGGCTTCGACCTGCTCGGCGCTGCTGCTGTCGCGCAGCAGCGTGCGCTGCACCTGCAGCTCGCGTGGGGTGTCGATCACCAGCACCCGCTGGGTCTTGCGGTGCTGGCCAGACTCGATCAGCAGCGGCGAGACGTATACCGCATAGGGTGACTCGGCCTTGGCCAGGTAGCCGAAGATCTCCTGGCCGATCAGCGGGTGCAGCAGGGCTTCGAGCCACTGCCGATGCATGGGCGAGGCGAAGATCACCTGGCGCAGCGCGGCGCGGTCGAGCTGGCCGTCGTCGAGCAGCACGGACGGGCCGAAGCGCTCGACGATGCTCGCCAGCGCCGGGCGGCCCGGCTCGACCACCCAGCGTGCCGCCTGATCGGCATCGACCAGGTGCACGCCCAGGTCGACGAAACGCTGCGCCGCCGCGCTCTTGCCACTGCCGATGCCACCGGTCAGGCCCAGGATCCAGGGTTTGAATGCCGCAGTCGTCATCGCAGTCCGATCAGTTGCAGGTAGGAGGCGTATATTTGATCACCCCAGAGCAATGCGATCCACCCCGCCGTCGCCAGATACGGACCGAACGGCATCTCCGAGCCGAGCGCTGCGCCCCTCAGCCGCAACAGCAACACCCCGACCAGCGCCCCGACCACCGACGACAGCAGCAGGGTCAGCGGCAGGATCTGCCAGCCGCCCCAGGCACCGATCAGCGCGAACAGCTTGAAGTCGCCATAGCCCATGCCGTCCTTGCCGGTCACGGCCTTGAACAGCCAGAACACCGTCCACAGGCTCAGGTAGCCGGCCACCGCGCCCCACAGCGCATCGGCCAGCGGCACGAACAGCCCGAACGAATTGAGCAAAAGCCCCAGCCACAGCATCGGCATCACCAGCACATCCGGCAGCAGCTGGTGTTCGCTGTCGATCAGGCTCAGGCCGAGCAGGCACCAGGTCAGCAAGGCCAGCGCCAGGGCTTGCTCGCTCGGCCCCTGGCACCAGGCCACCGCCAGCGTCAGCGCGGCGCAGCCCAGCTCCACCAGGGGATAACGCAAGCCAATGGCGCCGCCACACCCGGCACAGTGCCCACGCAACAGCAGATAGCTCAGCACCGGAATGTTCTCCCAGGCGCGGATCGGCTTGCCGCAGCGCGGGCAGTGCGAGGCGGGCAGGCACAGGTCGAAGCGCTCGTGCTCGTTGACCGGCAGGCCCAGCGCCTGCTGCGCCTCGCGTTGCCACTGACGCTCGAGCATGACCGGCAACCGATGGGCCAGGACATTGACGAAGCTGCCTACCAGCAGCCCCAGCAGGCCAGCCAGCGAGAGGAAATACCACGGCCGCTGGGCCAGGAAAGTCCAGATATCCATCAGATCAGGTTGCTCAATTGGAAGATGGGCAAGTACATGGCGACCACCAGGCCGCCGACCAGGACGCCAAGGACCAGTACGATCGCGGGCTCCAGCAAGCCCGTCAACTGTTCGAGGGTCTGCCGGACCTGTTCCTCGTAGTGGCCGGCCGCCCGCGCCAGCATGTCATCGAGCGTGCCGCTGCTCTCGCCGATCGCCGTCAGCTGCAGCAGCAGCGGCGGAAACAGCGGCTCCAGTGCCATCGCCTGGTGCAACCCCTGACCGTTGGCCATGCCCTGGCGCAGTTGCAGGATCGCCTGCTCGTGCAGCGGATTGCCACAGGCCCTGGCTACCGTTTCCAGCGCATCGAGCAGTGAAACCCCGGCCGCGTAGGCCGTTGCCAGACTGCGGGCGAAGCGCGCCAGCGCCGTCTGCCCGAGCAGGCCGCCGAACACCGGCAGGCGCAGCAGCCAGCGCATCGCGCGGCAGCGAAACGCCGGCTGCCGCTGCCAGCACGCCCGCCACCCCAGCCCGACCAGCACCGGCACCAGCAGCGCGGCGCCCACATGCCGCTGCAACCCGTCCGAGAGGTCGATCACCCACTGGGTGAAGGCCGGCAGCTGCCCGCCGAAACCCGTGAACAGCGCCTGGAAGCGCGGCACCACCTCGAGCAACAGCAACGCCGCCACCCCGAACCCGACCAACAGCAGCAACGACGGATAGAGCATCGCCTTGCGCAGCCGTCTGGCCAGCGCCTGGCCCTGTTCGAGCATGCCCGCCAGCTGCTCCAGCTGGCGATCCAGCGTGCCCGACTGCTCGCCCACCCGCACCAGGTTGCAATACAGTCCATCGAACCAGCCAGGATGGCGCTGCAACGCATCGGCCAGCCCGAGCCCGGCAGCCACGTCACGCTTGAGCGTCCCAAGCAGCGCCGCCTGGCTGCCGGAACAGCCACTGCGCCCCATCACCTCGAAGGCTTGCAGCAGCGGGATCCCCGCCTTGAGCAGCGTCGCCAGCTGCCGGCTGAAACCCGCAGGGTCGGCCCGGCCCTGGCGCGCAGGCCAGCGCCAGCCGAACCCGCCGGCCACGCCCAGCCGCGAAACCTTGATACCCTCGCGCAACAGCAGCGCGCGCACGATCGCCGGGTTGCGACCGCAGCGCTGGCCACTGACACGCACACCGTTGGCATCGATACCCTGCCAGGCATACACACGAGTCCTGTCATTCATGAAGCAATCCTTTGCATGGTCGACAAGCCCGGTAACAGCTTCCCGGGCCCTCCCGCCTGCGGGTAGGCGAGATGCGCACTAGAGTAGTCCAGCGCAGATGACGGCATGACCGGCAGGGCGTGACAAAAGGTATCCGCCGGCCACGCCCCGTCACCTTGCCCAGCCCGACCGACCCACAGGAGCAGCACCCCATGCAAGGACAAGCACAACGCGGCATCACCCTCATCGAACTGATGATCGTCGTGGCCATCATCGGCATCCTGGCGACCATCGCCATGCCCATGTACACCAACAACCAGTCACGCACCAAGGCCGCCGCCGGCCTGCTGGAAATCTCCGCGCTCAAGACTCCGATGGAACTGCGCCTGACCCAAGGCCAGGACGTCGCCGACGTCGCCAGCCTTGGTGGCCAGCCACGCACCGCCCACTGCGCCATCGACGCCAGCGGCACCGCCGCCGACGGTACCGCCCGCATCGCCTGCACCCTGGTCGACGCCCCCGCCAACGTGCTCGACAAGACCCTCACCCTGACACGCAGCCCAGCCGGCTGGCGCTGCACCACCAACCTCCAGACCGAGCACGCCCCCGCAGGCTGCGACGCCTCCTGAGGCAGGGCAGGGTGGAAAAGAATAACCGAGGCGAAACAGGGGTTTGCGTAACGACGCCGGCAGTGGTAGCGTTGCGCACACGCCGGTGTAGCTCAGTCGGTAGAGCAGCGCACTCGTAACGCGAAGGTCGCAGGTTCGATTCCTGTCTCCGGCACCAGTCAATAGGTTCATGCAGTGCCAAGCAGTCGCATGAAACCCCTCAGAAGCCCGCCTAGTGCGGGCTTCTTGCTTCATGCAGTGCCATCCAGTTTCATCCAAGCGCTTGTCTTGTGAGTACCTATCCGAGTACCTTAGATTGGTTCAATAATCTATGGGTACTCAGCATGCCTTTGACGGCTTTGCAGGTTAAGAATGCTGCACCACGCGAGAGGGACTATGGCCTTGCGGATGGCGGTGGTCTTTTCCTCTGGATTCGCGCGGCAGGCGGCAAGTCCTGGCGCTTTCGCTTCCGTCTGGATGGCAAGCAATCTCACATTTCCCTTGGCACAGTCGACAAGGTGACCCTTGCACAGGCGCGGCAGCTTGCTTCCGAGTCTCGCCAACTTGTGGCGCAGGGGCGGCATCCTGGGCTTGAACGGAAGGTTGCGCGAGCGCAGGCGGCAATCTCTCGTGCCAACACCTTCAAAAGCCTTGCGCTGGAGTGGCATCAACACAAGTCGCAGCGCTGGTCGGTAGGTTATGCCAATGATGTGATGGAAGCGTTTGAGCTGGACATCTTCCCCCTGCTGGGAAGTCTCCCCCTTACCGACATACAGCCTATGCAGTGGCTACAGGTTTTTCGTCGCATAGAGTCGCGGGGTGCTCTGGAGAAGCTGCGCAAGGTCAGGCAACGCTGCCAGGAGGTCTATCGTTTCGCGATTGCCACTGGCCGTGCTGAGTACAACCCTATCTCAGATATTGGTGGAGCTCTTCAGACGCCTACGTCTCGACACTATCCCTTCCTGCCTATTGCGGAGCTTCCGGAATTGATACGCAGTTTTCAGGCGTGTCCAGGGCACGACGTGGTGAAAATCGCTACTCGCCTGCTGATCCTGACGGGGGTGCGCACAGCTGAGCTGAGGGGAGCGCTCTGGTCGGAGTTTGACCTCAAGGACGCTCTCTGGCAGATCCCAGCTTCACGTATGAAAATGCGTCGCGCACATTTGGTCCCTCTTTCAAGGCAGGCGGTGGCTGCACTAAGTGAGCTGGAAGGTATTACCGGTGGCTACACGCTCGCTTTTCCTGGCCGCAACGATCCGGCCAAGCCTATGAGTGAGGCCGCTATCAACCAGCTGCTTAAGCGTTCTGGATATGATGGCCGGGCTACGGGCCATGGATTCCGTCACACGATGTCCACCACTCTACATGAGCAGGGGTATCGTAGTGAGTGGGTCGAGACCCAGCTTGCGCACGTTGATAAGAATAGTATTCGCGGCACTTATAACCATGCCCAGTATCTTGAGGGGCGCCGGGAGATGCTTCAGTGGTATGCGGAGCATTTAGAAGCCTTATCGCGTCCGAGAGCAATGGAGGGTAAGTCGCATGAGTGATGATGCCGTTCGCCTATCCGAATTGGTTCCGGAATACTCCCGTTACTATAAGGTCACGCCCAAAGAAGCTGCATATGCCCTGCATGAACTGATTGATGATCTGTATTTAGAGTATGGTGAAAGGCGTGGAAATAGACTTTCTATTAATGAGGTTCTCTGGGTGGGTAGATCTGAGTCCCCAGAGAAAACATCCAGGAAGTATAATTTCCACTTTCAGTTGGTGAATCAGTATTTTGAGGGTTTTTTTGCTTCGGAATCCGAGACGACCCCTGTTTGCATTAGCTGCTATTCTGAGTCTGATCAGAGGTTTAAAGATATTCCTGTGAGCTTGGTGTGGCTGTCCCGGCGCAAGTTCTCAGAGTGGGTTTTGGAGGCAGGAATTGATCCACCAGAATCTATATCCAAGGTAGGTGTAGCTAGCAAATCTTTAGCTGAGGGAACTGATAGCACCCTAAAAACTTTGGAGCTGGAAAGTATTAGGAAGATAATGGTTGGCCTGGTTAGGCTGATTAAGGAGGTTGACAGAGCCCACAGCGAGCAGCCAATCAATTATGATGAAAAGAGGCGCTCGGATAGGATTAAGCTTCGTGCTTCCAGGCTTAACAATCCACCACGAAAGAACTCGGATCTGTATAGAGAATTAATAGAATTTGCAGAAGATGCTGGATTTGAATTGGTCAAGGATCGGCAGACCCTTAGAAGATATATGCACGGCGAATCCAAAACCAGTAGCGGGGAATAAGCTTTCTTAGTAATGATTTTGGGATTCTCCCTGAAAACACGGGGATTCCCATGCTTCTTCGTTCGATGTGCCATTGAATACCTAGCCATCCAACCCGGTCCCAAGGAGACCCGTCCCGATGGCTAGTCAACCTATCTCACCTCTACTGCTGCGCTTGCCTGGCGTCTGTGCTCTGGTAGGACTTAGCAAATCTCAGATCTATCGCCTGATCCGGGCTGGAGAGTTTCCCGCCGGTATTTCCCTTGGGGCGAACTCTGTAGCTTGGCCCGCCGAGCAAGTTTGCGCCTGGGTGGCCGAGAAGATCAATGCAGCTACTTCTCCGCAATGAGTGCAAGCATGTCACCGTTACCGGCTCGTGTTTTTGTAAACATAGAGAAAAATTTTAAACGATCCGTCGCAGAGAAAGATCATAAACGATCCATCGCGAGGCACAAGGTAGTCGAGGTCGACGATGAGGTTGTCTCACTACCAAAATGCCCCGAGACGGTACGTCCCATTCCTAATGTAATTCTTCGCTCAGCGCTATTTGGGGTTGGGTCGATTGAAAAGATTGGGGATCGGCCATATCTAGAGCGAGTCAAGGTTTGCTCATTGGGTGGAATCAGTATGGTTTATACTGGAGCGATACTTGATCAGGGAGACTTGAATGTTTGGGGGGCAGTCTTGCACCAGGCGCAAGAACAGGGGTTGGGCTCGGAGTGTAAGGTCACAGCTTACCGGCTTTTAAAGTTGCTAGGCAAAACAGACTCGGGGAAAAACAGAAAAGATCTAGAAGCATGTATTAGTAGACTTAAAGCTACCGCCTTGCAGATTGAAGTGGGTGGATATTCATATGAAGGGAGTTTGATTCATGAGGTCTATCGGGGGCAGAGCGAGCGGAGTAAGCGTTTGTACGTCATTCGCTTGAATTCCAAGCTTCATGTGCTTTTCAATGGAAAACAGTATACCAATGTGAATTGGTCTGTACGCCAAGCGCTGCATGGAAAGCCGCTAGCTCAATGGTTGCATGGGTTTTATTCATCGCATGCAAAACCTTATGATTATAAGGTTGAGACCTTGCATCAATTATGTAGGAGTCGTGCAAAGTCATTGTCTGATTTCAAAAAAGACTTGCGCCGTTCGCTTGAATGTGTGGTGAGTGCTAGTGCTGCAGATGGGCAGCCGCTTAGTTATACTTTTAAAGGAAATCTTGTACAAGTTAACACCACGCCAAGCGCTTCTCAGCAGCGCCATTTGGCCAAAAAGCGCTAATACCGTTCCAGTACCCCCGAACCATGCCGTTCCAGCGCCCCTACCTTACCGTTCCTGCACCCTAAGCTACCGTTCCAAGACCCCTGCGATGCCGTACCAACACCCATGATATACCGTTCTATCACCCCGTGAACTCGACTGTGGAATAGCGCTCTAGCCCAGTAAATATAAGGGGTGCAGCGATTGTTGCTGTGCGCACTAATCTATTATTAATCAATTCTAATCCCTGCCGTTTCGGCTGAGCCTGTGAGGTTCCCAATGATGGTTTACGAACCTTTGTCAGGCACTTGGTTTAGTAAGGTGGCGCGGTGATCCATGAATGGGCCTATGGGAGATGGTGAAATTCGCGAGAGCGCTGGGCCCTGAGAGCATGTCTTACGGCGCAAGCTGTTTCGTCGCAGCCAGAGGCCCATGACTCCATCAATGCAGTGACTTGATCCAGCCGATCTTGCATCAGTCGGACCTGATCTTGGTCTCTGTAGGCGGCTCTCAATGCTACGTCTCGGTCTTGGTCAGAAATGGCAAGGATGTCACGCAAGCTTTCAATCTCTTGATGGTGACGTTTGGAAATGCCAGAAGCATGGCCAATGTGGTGTAGTTCCATCTCTTTGAGTGCGTCGCTGTGCTCCCTAAGCAGAGCTTTATGCCGCTCGACGCTTGCGTCGAGGGTGGCCTTGAGTCGCGCTCTGCATTTTTTGCCTTCCAAGAGCATCGCTGCCAAAACACCAATTACGATCACCGCTACGCCAATCACGAAGAGCAAGCTGCTGCTGATCCACGTAGGGTCGAAATTTATTCTCAACGCAGGTAAACCTCTGTAATTTCCGGCCGGAAGTGGCCCATTTCTTGCGAAACTACGGCCAGTGCCTGCCTTCGCGTTAAGTGGCTTTGCAATTTCGCCATGCGTTCCTGGGCGTAGGTATGCCGCAGCCCATGTGCGCCGTTCGTCCACCCGAGTGCTGCTTTGGAAGCTGCGCTTACGCTTTTGCTCCACGGCTGACCACCGCCAATCTCGTAAAACTGTTGGTAGTTGATTCCTCGATCTTTGACAGTTCGTGGCTCTGTCAGCCGGGTTCTTTCCAGTCGCTGGGCTAGGGGGATTGGAATGCGGACTTCGCGGATCAGCCCACCTTTGCCGTGAACGGTGTAGCTGATGGTCGATTCGCGAATTCCTGAAAACTTCATCCCATGCGCAGGACGTTGATCCGGTACGCGTTGGTGCGTTCTGCGAAGGCCGAGTAGCTCATGGGCACGGAGGCCTGCGGCATACGCGATCTCTGTCGCCAGGGCGTTGTGGGGAGCTTGACGAGCTGCAATCAATGACATTTGCTCGCCGTTGTAGGCTCTCGTTTGATCAGCCAGCCTACGGCCCAAGGCAGGATGGTTTGTCGTTCCTGTGCGACCTATTGCGGTGCTCTTGATGACTTCAAGGGTATGGCCCGGTGGTAGCTGGTGAGTGACATGCTGCATCATGGCTTGCAGAGCCTGGCGCTCCATATCCAAGGTTTTCTGGCCAACGATGGTCGCCCTATGGCGGAGGTACTCAAGGGCGCGGGCGGGGATCATTTCACGGAGGCTGCCGAGTCGATGCTCCTGAAGGTAAGCGGTAATGCGCACCAAGCGTTGCTCATAATTGCGAACGGTACCCACTGAGCGGATGTGAGAGCCTTGGAGGCTTTTCATCACGGACGCGGCTTGTTTTGCAGGCTTGGCAAACTTAGCCACTCAGGCGATTCCGATGTAGCCATCGGTGCACTGTCGAACGCTGAATCTTGATGCCTTTTTCTGCTATCCAGCGTTGCAATTCGGTGCCATTGCAGCCTGCTGAATCAAGCTGCAACAGCTCGTACTTGTAGTTATCCAGCAATGAGCGACGTTGGGCATAGGTTCGGGGCTTTCTCCGAATCCTAGATTCGGCCTTGAGGCGTGCAGTAATGCTCTGCGCATCGAATTCGCTCATGGGATTCTCTCTATCAGATGTAAGAACTCCTGACCGTTGCCGGTTCAGCGACACACCATCCGTGGATGGTTCGTTGTGTGCCTGTTCGCCCCCCTTGGCATGAGATGCAGGCGGGACTGTTCACGCCTACTCGGATTCTCCGAGTGAGTTCCTAAGTGTCCGCTCAGGTTCGGTTGCCATTGGGTCTGGCTGACCATGCTGGGTTGTCTTCTCTCCTCAAGTGGTTGGTTGTTGATGGTCCCGACACGCAGTCGGCGTTGGGCCGGGCACACATGCGATGACGCGGGTGTGACCGATGGGCTAGTGCCCGCGATGACGCAGGCCGAGCCCCCTGCCACTGTCTCAACCCATGAATCACACGGGTAACGAAACTTCCGGGCAGTGCGGTTTGGTTCCCAATCAGCTTACGAAAATGAGGATGGGCAGACAACGCAATGTCGCTGCGTTGTATTTGTTGCGTCAAATCGGAATGGTCGAGTGTGCCCGCTATGTAGAGCGCCGTTTAGGCGCGTTACATAGCGGGCACATAGGCGCCAAAAATCGAGACGGTAGTAACTACATCGAGTTGAGTGGAGACGCAGGAAGGGGAGCGATAGGCTGGAGGTCGTTCTACCTTTTTACCGGAGAGATGTGAGCATGAAACTGAGGATTTTTCTGGATTCAATGCACCTGCGGATGCCTTTTGCCACAAAGTGGGTTGGTAGGGCTGGCATCGTCCTCGGGCCAGTTCTTGGCCTGCTGCACTTGTTCGCTGCGGCAGTTATGCGGCCATACGGTCAGCACGTGGTGGAACAGTATGATGCCGTTCAACGCACGGGCAATTTGTTAGCTGCACCTGCGGCCCAGTATTTCATCCTGCTCGGTTTTGCACTGTGTCTGATCTGGTTTGGTTTGTGGGCCGCCAGGATTGGTTTGGCCCTTCGGAGCTGGATAATTCGGCGGCGGGCTGTTTGATGAGTGTCGCGTCGGCTGAGGATTTTGCAGGGTTCAACTGGGTATTCGGTCTATGGGAGAACGTCGCTTTGACGATCATGACCGCTACCGAACCGCTGTTCGTTGCGCTCAATGAGACGAGCACTGAACTGATCGTAGTGGTGGGGATCGGCTGGCTACTGCTGGTTGTGCTGCGGTTGGGTGAAGGTGCAGGGCGTACGTTTTTTGCCGGTGTCCTAATTTTCCTGCTATTGGCGTATGGAATGAGACCGGCGACTGTGACGCTTCCAAGTGGCGCGTCAGTACGAATGATCGAGGTCCAAGCGGTTCCGCTTAAAGTTGTCATGGCGATACACGTGATGTACCGGCAGGCATTTGACCAGGTTTTGAGCGACCAAACTGTGGCCGGCACCATCGTCCCAGCGCAGGCGGCAATCGACAATATGGTTGGGCGCTCAGCGGATGTGTTTGCGGGTAGCGATCTCGACCGGCTGATCAGGGATTACAACGCCAGTTGTGCCCCAGCACCGGCTGAGCTAGCAGGGCCTGAGCATGCAGCCAAGGTGGAGGCGTTGCATGCCATTGGCCTGTTGGGCGGCGGCGGACTTGGGATTCCTGATAAGGAAGTTGGTCTCATTGCGCAGGCGCGTACCGGTCTCGGAGGTGCATGGACATATGTTTTTGGCTCCGCTGAAGAAAATGGCGGTTGGGGGGCCTACTTGCTGGGAGGAGGGGCTGCTCGTACAGGTTTGGAGCGTGTGCTCGATCAGAGAGCTATCCAGTCACGCCGAGAAGCGGGTATACGGGCTTTAGAAACGGCAGGCCCATTCATGGGGAGCAGCTATGCGTTGCCAACTCAGTCACATTGGGCTGCAAGGCTTGCAGGTCAAGATGATGCGACGCCGTCCTATTTGCCAATCAGCAAAATGCCTAATCAGAAATCGACAATCGTCGGGGATGATCAGGGAATCATGTTTCGGCCATCCAGCTGTGTAGAGGCGTACCAGATCGCGCAGATGGGGGCAGAGCAGGCCTACCAAGCGCTGCGCGACTCAGGTCAGGTCATTGCGGGAGGGCAGCGAGTCAGCGCGGAGGTTGGAGCGGTCAGTACCGCCGTGGCATGGCAACGATTCATGGCTCGTTCTCTAGAGAGAACGACGGGGATGTCGGCTGGTGACACCGAGGTCGCCGGTGGAATCTTGGCCGCTGCGCAGATGTTCAAAAATTTCAGTAGCTGGCTGGACCTGCAAACGCTGTTGCCGGGATATGTCATCATGTCGGCTTGGTTGTTCTGGATTGTCTTGATCCTTGCCCCGCTTTTCCTGCTGCTCGCGCCACTGCGGGGTGCTACGATACTCGTTAATTGGCTATCTCTACTCCTTCTGCCGGTCATCGCGGTTATGACCGCCCAGATGATCACCGTTGCGATCTCACAAACTATGGCTGCTGTAGCCGTAGCGCAGGCGGGAGCCGCGAGTGGATGGACTGGAGTAGGGGCTGATTACGATGGTCTTCGTGGATTGATGTCAGCCGTAGCTGCCGTATCGCTTGGCCTTTCCACGTGGATTACTTCGAGTATGCTAGGCGTTTCGTTGGGAGGCCTGGCGGGCAGCCTGTCAGGCGCCGTGGCTACAGCTAGTGATGCGGGCCGCTTCGCTATGAAAGCAGTTGGCGTTGCCATGTTGGGTTCTAAATTGGCGGGGATAAGTGCTGCGGCTTCATCACGAGGCGGGGGTGGTTCGAGCCCACAGACCGGCGCTGGAGCGTCTCCAACGGCCCCACGGTCTGCCAATCCGGTGGGACCTAGCTCGATTCCACCACCTCGGCCAAGTAGTCAAGGTGCGGGGTGGTCGCTAAACCCCCCGAAACCTAACAAGTAGAGTTTGGGCAGGAGGGGCGGCGTTGACCACCCTGGTGCAGATGATGACGCCACGTTCAGTGGGGCGCGTCTGCATAAGCCCCCCATTTCGCAGGAGCTCTAGCGCTGCTGCATGTCCCCGGCAGAAATCTCAAGTTTCGTCCCGCCCCGGTACTAGGCCGCACCGCTTCGTCTTCGGCATGCCAGTGAGTCACACCTGGGCTGCCCGTCAATGATCCCCTCGAAACCTAGCGCTACCATCGACATGTATTCGTGCCAACTAATGGCGCCACTGCCGCACCAGTGACAGGCCGTTAGGATTCATCTTCATACCCTGTGGCACCCTGATATTTCCCTGGCGCACCTCGCGGCCTCTCAAGAAATCGTTACGGCATCCCCAAATCCCACTGGGGGAACTCAGCATTTTTTCTAAAGCGCAATGACACACCCTGAGATGGAGGTAACTTCGGCTTCAAATGAGGCTGGAGGTCGGTATGAAGCAGTTTTGGGTCACAGTTGTGTGTGCCGGCGCGGGTTTTTGGCTGGGGGCTCACCGTTTGGTTCCCCTATGGTTGATCGTCGTTCTCGCAGTACTAGGCGCGGGGTTGTGGGGAGTGGCCGAGTGGATTGAGCGTCGAGAAACGAATGGCGAGCGCAAACCATGATGCAAGCCGATCTGCAGGAGCTTCTGGTGCTCTCTGCGATGTTTCCCTCCTGGTCGTGGAGGCAGATGGCAGCGCGTCGGGTCATTGTGGCCACGGAGGGCTCCGTCATCCGCCTGTACTGGATGCCGGCGCTTTTATGTCTGGACGAATTACGCTGCCAACTGTTTGTGCAGCAACTCAATGCTGTAGGCGTATGCCGTAGCTTTGGCGAGAGGTAAATGGAATAATGGCACATTGTCATCAAGGAGCGTGCTGGGTGAAGCAATGGAAATTGGCGTTACTGGCTATGGTATCTGTGTCTGTAGCTGGATGTTGGCAGGGCGATTATGCGTTCGAGGGAAAGTATTTCGCCGCAGAGGGTGAGGACTGCACGACGCCGTCCAACGCCACGGATCGGGAGCAATACTTTTTGGAGATAACCAAGCAGGTACACAACGGCACTGCACTTTATTCGGCTAAATTTCCAATCGCGGCGCGGGCAGGAGCCCCGATTGTCGCCGCTCAAAGCGTCTCTGCAACAGACGATGATGAGCTTACCTTCAACTTCACCAAGCCAGAGGTGTCGGGAACGTTTTCAGGTAGCCCGGCAGTCGATATTGTCATCACCGTCATTCCTAACAAGAGTAAGGATGGTCATCTTTGGCTCAAAAAGGCAGAGCTCACAAGCGTGAGGAATGGAAAGGTCAGCGAAGCTGATCTTCTTGCGAACCTGAGAAGAGCCGCAACTATTGGCGAGACAGGTGCCTGTTTGAGGAAAAAAAGAGACTGACCAGGGGCACGGAGGGCCGTGTTTCTTTCAAAGGTGAGTACTCGGTGGGTGCTCACCCAAGTAATTATGCATTTACCGGCTGCAGTACCGACAGTTAACCCGCTGGCGCCGGTCAGTAATGGAAGAAACAGGGACCAAGCCGCCAGTTGAATTGGCGGCATTTGGCCAGAAGTAGGAATTTTCACTAGGACTAAGCTGGTCTTCCTAAGGCTCGTGGGAACGATGAAATCAGCAGCGGATCAGTAGTCAACTAGTCGTTAATTTGATCCGCCGTTTGATAGCCGGGGCTGAGCGTTGAAAAATATTCTGATAGATATAAATTTTGGTTTATGAAACTCTCCTTGGCGAGACGCTCACTTTCCAAGACTTTGAGCATTTCGTCGTACTGGTCAGCACTTGCTGACTGTTTAATAATTTCTAGCGCTACGCTATCGTTTGATATCTCCATTATTGTTGATCTGCAGGATACTAGAGAGTTATATGGAGGGCCGTTCTTGAATGCTTGTTTCAATTCTTTGTGGAATTTATATGGCTTGTTGAGGAAGTGGTAACACGTCGCAATTTGGAGTTCGATGCCGGGATTGGAGTAGCCTCGTTTTTTAGCTTGACGAAACGCCTTGATGCTTTTCTCGTACTCTCCCCTATTTTTATATTCCGCCGCTATCGAGTAGAAATCGTCGGACGATATGCATTTCTCGTTTCTCAAACCATCCGAGAGCTTATTAAAAAGCAGGTAGAGAGGGTAATAAGCGTAGACCAGATAGGCGCAATTAGAGATCACAGGCTTAAAGGGGCTGGGCTCCGGTTCAAGCGAGTATTTGTTTAGCTGGCTGCGAATGTCCTCAATCAGTGTTAACTCTTTTGTTGAGGCGAATTCGCTTAAGTTGAAGATTTTATCTATTTGCTCAATGGCGGATGCGCTTAGCTTTCTAAGCTTATCATCTATTGGGAAAAGCATCGCTGATATTTTAGGGTCGTTTTGGCAATCTTTTTCGAAGCATTTGTTCTGCGCCCCGAGATACATTTCTTTTCGTCGAAGCTTGCCGCTACTGATAGAAGTCTGGAAAGAGCCTGCGGAATTATAAACATTTTCCTGCATGACGGTGCAAAAAATGAAAAATAGGTCTTGCTTCAGCTTCTTTAGATCTCTCACTATCAGTAGTCGAAGTTTTCGCTTTCGTAGCCGTTGAGGTATGATATTAAAAGCCAAATAAAAAATTAATGCTGAAGATAGCGATAAGGTTAGTTGGTACCAAAACCCATTATCTTTTACCCAGGCTTGCATCGCATTCAAGCTTGTTGCTGATATGCCTATTATGTACGCCAGGAATGAAGCCCAGTTATCCTGTAATAGGCTCATGCATCTAACTGCAAACGCTTCCATCTTTCAATCTCATTAGTGGCTGAGCTTAAGCTCTACAGCGTTAATCAAGATGACCAACGGCCCCAGATTGCCCAGCTGACGGTATCAGAAAAGAGGAGATTACCTTAAATGGCCCAACGCAACCTGCTGCTGCTTTTTGGAGCTTGAACAGATGGCTCAATACGGCGCCGGAGATTTTGTTGATCTCAGTGTCCCGGTTCGATTCCGGTCTTTCCGGCCTCCGGGCACGCCCATGCTTTGGATTTGACGACCGCTTGGAGCGGCAGAATCGAGTACCCTAATGAGTGCCTTTCTCGAATCTGTACTTGTTGTGTTGCCCTATTTTATTGGCTCAGCTCCTTCAGGTTTGACTCCTGTCTCCGCACCAGTTCAGGTTCCAGCGAAGGCTACCAAAATCTCTGGAACCCCCGTAAAACCCGCCTTCTGGCGGGTTTTTTTGTTATGGCGTTCCGTCGGAGCCCGGCAGCTGCCAGCCGATTTAGGGGTAACGTTTGGGATAAGTCGAGTAAGCGTCTAGTCATTACCCCATTGGCAATGTCGGCCCTGATTCCAGTCTCCAAAGGACGATCAGAGCGCAAGCCGCATTTTGATGGGCTGTTCAATCTTGCCACACGGAAGCGTGCATGGTGGGAGGTCTTCAAGGCGGGCAAAACCAAGCTTTTCGTAAAGCGATCTGGCAGGCTTGTTTGATTCAAAGACACTGAGGTCCACCGAGGTGAAGCCGGCACCTCGGCAATGCTTGATCACAACTGAAAGCAGAGCAGAACCATGGCCATTGCGACGATGTTCTCGCTTCACTTGCATCCCTAGAATCCCGATGCTATCGCTACCACCAGGTCGGCAGAAGCTTTCTGGGTAGGCTTCTGCCGAGCCTACTATTTGCCCCTCATGCTCGGTTACGTATACAGGCCAAGATCTTTTTACAACCTCGATTAACGCTCGCTCTATTGCTTCTAGAGGAGGCGGGGTTGAGCGAGCTGAGTAACGACCTTCGGCATTCACTTCACAAAAAAGCGCATAGAATCCGTTAAGGTCATTGAGGGTGATTTGCCTAACTTCCATGTTTACCTCATCAATAGTGCTTAGAGCACTCAACTAGCTGATGGTCGCATCCATACGCCAAGTGTGGGGTAACAGTTTAGCAATTTCGTTGGTCTTCTGCGCCGGCAACCGCGTCAGTACTGCTCAGCGGCAATTTCTTCGACAGTGCGATCATGAAGATGTCGGTGGTTGGCGAGGCCTTCCGCAAGACCTATCTGGCCGAGCCGGGCAAGGAGAACAGTTTCGACGCTCGGGCGATCGTGTTCGAAGGTCCGGAGGATTATCACGCCCGCATCGACGACCCTTCGCTGGATATCGACGAGCGTTGCATCTTGGTGATCCGTGGCGCTGGCACCGTGGGTTATCCAGGCAGTGCCGAAGTGGTCAACATGGCGCCGCCAGCTGCACTGATCAAGCGTGGCGTCGACTCGCTGCCTTGTCTGGGCGACGGTCGGCAAAGTGGTACCTCGGCCAGCCCATCGATTCTCAACATGTCGCCAGAGGCAGCGGTAGGCGGCGGCCTGGCCTTGTTGCAAACCAACGATGTGCTGCGCATCGACCTCAACCAGAGGCGCGTCGACTTGCTTGTGGATGAAGCCGAAATGGCGCGCCGCCGCGCAGCCTGGAAGCCGTCCATCCCAGCCTCGCAGACGCCTTGGCAAGAGCTGCACCGGCAACTGGTGGGCCAGCTCTCCACCGGCGGTTGCCTGGAGCCGGCGACCTTGCATATGCGTGTGATTGCAAGGGAGGGTGGGATGCCACGGCATTCGCACTGACAGGCAGCACCAGCGTGCCTGGCCGCAAGGCCTCGCACGCCGATACCCTCTACCACGTGCGTCTCGGCGCGGCGCCGACCGCCTTACCCAGCGCTGCCTAGCAACCCGCCCACGCCAGCACCTGCGAGCACCACCAGCCAAGGCGGGCACTTCCAGAACATCAAGGCCACCAGTGCTACCAGCGCCAGGCCGAAGTCCCGTGGCGAGAGGATCGCGCTGGTCCAGACCGGATCATGCAAGGCGGCGAGAAGCAGGCCGACCACGGCCGCGTTGATGCCGAGCATGGCCGCGCGCATGTGGACGTTTTTCCGCAGCTGGGTCCAGAACGGCAAGACCCCCAAGACCAGCAGGAAGGAGGGCGCGAAGATGGCCAGCAAGCAGACCAGGCCGCCTAGCCAGCCGGCGGGCGCCTGATTCATCGAGGCACCGACGAACGAGGCGAAGGTGAACAGAGGGCCTGGCACGGCCTGGGCGGCACCGTAGCCTGCCAGGAAGGTATCGTTGTCGACCCAGCCCGCAAGCACGACTTGCGCCTGTAGCAGCGGTAACACCACATGCCCACCACCGAACACCAGGGAACCGGCACGGTAGAAAGTATCGATCAGTGACAGCGTCTGGCTCGGCAGCCACACCGCCAGCAGCGGCAAGCCCAGCAGCAGGACCAGGAAAAGCGTCAGCCAGGCCAGGCCTGCACGACGTCCGACAGGGATCGGCAGGTGCTCGTGGGCCGCCACTGGCCCAGGCCTGAACGCCAAGAGACCGATGGCTGCGGCCAGGCCGATCACGCCTGCCTGAGCCCATGCCGACGGGAACAGGATGACCATGCATGCGGCGGCTGCCATCAAGGTGATGCGCGGTACATCGGGGCACAGGTTGCGAGCCATGCCCCAGACCGCTTGCGAGACGACTGCCACGGCTACCACCTTCAAGCCGTGCAATACGCCACGAGGCACTGCGGCCTCGTATGCGCCGGTGCTTAGGGCGAAGAATACCAGGGCGATCGCCGAAGGCAGGGTGAACCCTATCCACGCGGCCAGCATGCCGGCATGACCACAGCGAAACAGGCCAAGCGCCATGCCGACCTGACTGCTGGCCGGTCCTGGGAGAAACTGGCACAGGGCGACGAGGTCGGCATAGTCGAGCTCGCTCAGCCAGCGCCGGCGCACCACGAATTCTTCGCGAAAGTACCCCAGATGGGCGACCGGGCCACCAAAGGCGGTCAACCCGAGACGCAGAAAGACCAGAAAGACCGGCCAAGGATGGCGATCATCGCGCAGCGTATGAGTCACGAAGTTTTCCTGATCATGAGGCCGGCCCGGGTCGGTCGATCCGCAATCGTCTCCAGCCGCCACCTGCCGCGCCTTGTTCTGCCAGTGGCGAAACGCCGACAGCCTGGTAGGGCTTGAGCCGCGCGCAACGATAGCACGTCGCATTGGGCATCGGACACAAGCTGAACCGGCGAGGCCTGTCATTTTGCCCTACAGGCGATGGTCGCAAGTGCGTATCATTACCGGCTGCAGTCTTGTTTGTCTTGTAGAAAAGGATCTTCATGTTCAAGTCGTTTTATCGCGCTGCGCTTCGTGTCGCTGGCGTATCGATGATGGTGCTGGCCTGGTCTGCGCTCGCGCAGGCCCGGGCCGATGGTACCGACCGCTCGGTCACCCTGGAAAAGGCCATCCAGCGCTTCGTCGTGCAGCCCGACGGCAGTTTCCGTCAGGACGTCGAAACCGTTTCGCGAATCGACGAAGAGCGCGGCATCCAGGCCGTCGCCCAGCGCCCGCTGAGCTACAACCGTTCGCTCGAGACGCTGGAGGTGATCGAGGCGTTCACCCAGAAGCCCGATGGCCGCAAGATCAAGGTCGACGCCGCGCACATCAAGGAACAGCAGGAGCCTGCCTCCTCGCGAGCACCGATGTTCCAGGACTCGGTGAACAAGGTGGTCATCTTCCCCGAGGTCGCGGTGGGCGACCGGTTGGTGCTGCACTACCAGCGCAAGCGCTTCGCCGCGCTGTTTCCCGACAATTTCGAAGACCTGACCGTACCGGGCTTCCACCCGATCGAGCATTTCGCCCTGACCTACGACATGCCCGTCGGCATGTCGCTGCATGCCCAGGCGCAAGGTTTCAAGGCGAGCCAGGAACGGGGCGCGGACGGGCGTGTCCGCTATCGCTGGGACTACGTCCCGGCGCCCAGGCCGCGTATCGAGACCAGCGCGGTGTCCTACATGGACTATGGCCAGTACCTGGCGGTCTCGACCTTCGCTGATTTCGGGCAGTTCGCCCAGGCCTACCAGGCCCGGGCCGAAGCGCAGGTGAGCCCAGCCATCGGCGCGCTGGCGCGACAGCTGACCGAGCACGCTGCCAGCCCACGGGAAAAGGCCCTCGCGCTCAGCGACTGGGTGCGCAAGAACGTTCGCTATGTGGCGGTCTATGTCGGTGCCGGCGGGGTAGTGCCGCATTCGCCGCAGACGGTGCTGGACAACCGCTACGGTGACTGCAAGGACCATGTGGCCTTGCTCGGCGCGCTGTTGCAGGCAGCAGGCATCGAAAGCACGCCGGCGCTGATGAACCTGGGCAATGCCTACGCCTTCCCCAAGGTGCCGACCCTGGGTGTGCTGAACCATGTGATCACCTACGTGCCGAGCCTGGACCTGTACCTGGATTCCACCGACCCTTCGATCGCGTCGGGCTACCTGCCGCCGGCCGCTCTGGACAAGCAGGTACTGCTGACCGTCACCGGCACGTTCGGACACACGCCCGTCAATCAGCCTGGCAAGGCAGTCGGCGAACTGGTGTTCAAGGTCGCAGACAACGGCGCGGCGGATTTGCGCAACGTCTCGACGGTGGAAGGCTGGGCCAGCGCGTTCAACGAGCATGCCGTCAAGTCGATGAAGACACCCGATCGCCAGGTACTGGTGCAAAAGGTGCTCGCCGCCTACGGGCAGCGTGGCGCTGGCAGGTTCAGGACGCGGATGCTCGACAGCGGTGCCTTCGAGACCGTGATCAAGGGGCACACGGAAAACCTCGTCAACCTGCCAGGCCCCGTCGGCGTGGTGGCGTTGAGCAGCCTGGCCGGTGGCATTGCGCAGAATGTCTACGGCTTTGCCGCGGAGAAGGAGCGGACCCAGGGCTTCGTCTGCATCTCGGGCGAGACCCACGAACGCTCGCGCTACGAGTTCCCCAGCGCCGTGAACGTGCTGGCCGTGCCCAAGGCGGTGAGCATCGAGCAGGACGACATCCGCTACAGTGCCAGCTACGCCAGAGACGGTAACGCGGTGGTGATCGAACGCCGCTTCCACTTCGACCACCCCAGCGCCGTCTGCACGCCGGAGCAGTTCAAAGTGATGAAGCCGGCGATCGAGGCGATGGTCAAGGATCTGCAGAGCCAGATCATCGTGCAGGCGAGCTGACAGATCCGGCGCCCCGACGCTAGCCGCTCCCAGTTTGTGGTCGTGCTTCCAGCACCATCGGTGGGTGTTGCACGGCCCGTGCGTAAGCGGCCGCCGTGCCGCGAGGGGTCGCCTTGCGGCCCCAGAACCAGGCGACGCCATCTTGAAAGCCATTCATCACTCCACCGGCAACCTTGGCCTGCCCCACCTACCTTGCGCTGTCACCCGTATCCAGCAGCCGCCCCATGGCCATGTCCTCCGTCAGTGCCTTGGCCATGCCGCTCAGGTAATAGGCAGCTGTCACCAGCGTATCTTTTCGCTCGAGGCTGGCTTCGCGGGTTAGCTTGTACACGCAGTCGATCATAGATTGGACTGTTCCAGCAGGTAGTCAGGACGATGGCCAGGTACCACTCGAAACAGGCGATGGAACACGCTGCTGTCTGCACCTTCGCCAAAGGTCCCGCTACCAGGTGAGTGATCCGATGGGGTTTGCGGTCGAAAAAAGGAAACTGAAGACATCCTCAGAAGATTCTTCAATTTTTACCATTAACCGCACAAGCAAGGCCGCCACGGAGGCCTTTCGACAGGCCTAGCCGTCGGTCGCGCAAGCCACCGGCGGCAATCCTTGCCCATGCGCCGCCCACCAGGCCGCAAACGCCTCCGCCGCCATGGGTCGCGCGAACAGGTAGCCCTGGCCCTCGTCGCACCCCCACTGGGCCAGCAAGGCCTGCTGCGTCTCGGTCTCGATCCCTTCGGCGATCACCTTGTAGCCGATCTTGCGAGCCAGGTTGATGATGGTGCTCACCAGCCGTTGGTCCTTTTCCTCGGTGGCGAGGTTGTGCACCAGGGTGCGATCGACCTTCACGTATTCGGCCGGCAGGTCGCGCAGGTACACCCAGTTGCTGTAGCCGGAACCGAAGTCGTCGATGGCGATTCGCACGCCCGCCTGGCGCAGCCTGTGCAACTGGTTGCAGACGATGTCGGGCGAGCGGATCAGCGAGCTTTCGGTCAGCTCGATGGACAGCAGGTGCTTGGCCAGCCGATGGGCCTCGAGCTGTTCGAGGATCAGGTTGGCCAGCTGGGGGCTTTCCAGGTCGGACACGCTCAGGTTGATGGCGACCGGGATAACGATGCCCTGGCGCTGCCAGGCGGCGGCCTGCTCGATCGCGGTCCGCACCACGATGCAGCTCAACCCCTCGATCAGGGCGGTCTTTTCCGCCAGCGGAACGAACTCGGCTGGCGAGATCATGCCCAGCAGCGGGTGGGTCCAGCGCAGCAGGGCTTCCACGCCCGTGCAGCGGCCGGTGACCAGCGAAACCTTGGGCTGGTAGTCGAGGCGGAACTGTTCGCCCGACTGGATCGCCACCGACAGGGCGCTGACCAGGTTCAGGGCACGCTGCTGGGCCGCATCGATTTCCGGCTGGTAGGACGTCCAGCCGAGGCGCTTGAGCCGGGCGTTGTCCGAGGCGCCGACCACCAGGCGCACGTGATCCTGGTCGGCCGGGGTGCGATGATCCAGCGGCAGCACACCGATGCCGATGTTCATGTGCAGGGGGATACCATCGTTGACCAATGGCCGGGCGAAATTGTCGAGGATCGAACGATACAGCGCCGGGCCGGTTTCAGCCTGCTCGAGCAGGAAGCCGAAGCGGGTAGGGCTGATCTTGTACAGGCTATGCCCGGGCGGCAGCAGCGACAGCAGCTGGTCCTTGATCCCCAGGATCAGTTGGTTGGCGAAGGTGTAGCCGAACGCCTTGACCACATCGTTGAGCGCCTTGGGAGCGATCACGTCGACGGCCACCAGGTCCGCGGGGCGTGCTTCCCTCACCAGTACCTTGATGTCCTGCTCGAGCTTGGTGCGGTTGTACAGCCCGGTAGGCTGGTCGACATAGGTGGCATTGCGCAGGTTGTCCAGGCGAATCATCACCAGTTCGGCCATCTGCTTGAGGAACGCGCCATGTTTCTCCGTCATCGCCGCACGTGGAGAAGTATCGGCGATGCAGAGGCTGCCCAACCCGAGCCCCTCGTCGGAAAGAATCGGATAACCCGCGTAGTAGCGCAGCCCAGGGGCGTTCAACACCAGGGGATTGCGGGCGAAGCGCGGGTCCAGCGTGGTGTCCGGCACTTCCAGCAGGCGTGGCTCGAGAATGGTGAATGCGCAGAAAGCCGTGCCGCGCGGGACGATCTCCAGGTCAACGCCGATCTGTGCGCGGAACAGCTGGCGATCGCTCTCGACGATGGTGATGAAGGCGATGGGCGCTTCGAGCATCGAGGCAGTCATCTGCACCAGCTTGGCCAGTACCGGGTCCTGCCTGCTGCGCTCTTCGACCTCCAGGTCCCTGAGCTTGTGCAGTCGGGCATCTTCGTTTTCCGGCTGCGGGCCGCATGTCTCGATGTACATCGTAGGTCCAGGGAATAAGGGCTCGAGTACCCATGATATCGGCTGGCCAGCTTTGCGCCTGAGGGCAGCTGATGAGCGGTACGCAGGCAGATCGAACCGAGTGATTCGGCTGTTCCTCAAATTATCACAAGCCTTCGCTCGCGCCAGAGGACAATCGCATGCCTGCGCCAGACAACCACGACATTCCGCCGGTCGATCCGCTGCCGACTTCCGGCAACCCGCTGAGCCCCGGGCGCACGGATGTTCATCCGTCGCGCGAGGCCGGGGTGGAGGAGCTGCCGGACGATCACGACCAGCGCCCGGTCGAGGGCGACGACACCCAGCTCGACCCGCGCCCGACAGACCAGGAAACCGACAACGCCGAGTTCGACGACCAGCCCAACCCGCGCTGAAACACGGTTGCGTGTGCTCTTGTGGCCCGCCTTGCGGGCCTTTTTTCATGGATGTGCCAGCCGTCGAAAGGTAGGGAACCCCGCTGCGCTTGCACCACTCCATCTCATGCGACCCCCGTGTTTGTCCTGGTACTGATGAGGTGCTCATGAACGCTATCGAACTGCTGGTCAACGACCACAAGACAGTCAAGAAACTGCTGGAAGAGCTGGAATCGACTACCGAGCGCGCGGTCAAGAAGCGCGCCGAGTTGCTGCACAAGCTCGAATACGAGCTGCAGCTGCATACGCAGATCGAAGAGCAGATCCTTTACCCGGCGTTCAAGGAAGCCGGCAAGAAGGAAGAAGCCAAGATGTACTACGAGGCCAAGGAAGAACACCGCGCTGTCGACTCGCTGGTGCTGCCGGACCTGCTCAACACCGAGACCGGCACCGTGGAGTTCTCCGGGCGTGTCAAGGTGATGAAAGAGCTGCTCGAACATCACATCGACGAGGAAGAGTCGGAGATGTTCCCCAAGGTCAGGGAGCTGTTCGACCAGCAGGCGCTCGAAGCGATGGGACAGCGCATGGAGGCGTTCAAGAAGCAGTACAAAGGCGCGCAGAACGCCGCCTGAGCGGTGGCGCACGGTCGACGCTGAACGGCGATACGTGCGCCGGTTGTCACTTGATGGAGCAAGGGATCATGTCCAAGTACCTTTACCTTGTCAGCTACACCCATGACAACCAGGCCGGCACCTGCGAGCTGCACAGCGACGACGAGCAGGTCAGCGTCGAGCAGGCTCGCAACTATGTGCTGGGGGTGAACCGCTGGGAACTGGCGTCGATTACCGCCGTGCAGGTACAGCGCCAGCAGCGGTATCACGAGCCCGACCTGGCGCCAGGCGCGCTGTCGGCGAGCCTGGGTGCCGGAGGCGGGCGGGAGCGGTCGTCGTGCTTGCCTGGTAGGGGATGATTGCCGAGCGTTCCGGGGCCCGTCCCATGGCCCCGGAATCCACGGCTCGGACTGATCGATGGGACTGCAAGCACGGCCAACACCGCAGGCGCGGCCGCAGTGCCACGATGGCCCGCAAAAGCGGATCCGAGCACCAGGCCACTGCCGCTGTCTCCCTCGCTGGCACGGCTCGCGCAGGAACTCCCCCTTTTGAACCTGCCAGGTCCTGAGGCCGCAACGCAGCCCCCGAACCTGCCTCAAAGAGCTACCGCCGCGACTCACCCCTCCAATTCACTCCGCAACTGCCGCGCCGCCGCCACCATGTTCACCAACGCCGCCTCGGTCTCCGGCCAGCCACGGGTCTTCAGCCCGCAATCGGGGTTGACCCACAGGCGCCGCGCCGGGATACGGCGTGCGGCCTTGCGCAGCAACTCGACCATTTCCTCCTTGGCCGGCACCCGTGGCGAATGGATGTCGTACACGCCTGGTCCGATCTCGTTCGGGTAGGCGAAGCGCTCGAAGGCTTCGAGCAGCTCCATGTCCGAGCGCGAGGTCTCGATGGTGATCACGTCGGCGTCCATCGCCGCGATCGATTCGATCACATCGTTGAATTCGCTGTAGCACATGTGGGTATGGATCTGGGTATCGTCCCGCACCCCGGATGCGCACAGCCGGAAGGCTTCGCTGGCCCATTCCAGGTAGCCGGCCCAGGCGCTCTTGCGCAGCGGCAGGCCTTCACGGAAGGCGGCTTCGTCGATCTGCACGATGCGAATGCCGGCGGCCTCCAGCTCGAGCACTTCGTCGCGAATGGCCAGGGCCAGTTGCCGGGCCTGGGCCTGGCCGCAGATGTCCTCGCGCGGGAACGACCACATCAGCATGGTCACCGGGCCGGTCAGCATGCCTTTCATGACCTTCTCGGTCAGGCCCTGGGCGTAGCGGATCCATTCCACGGTCATGGCCTTCGGACGGCTCAGGTCGCCAAGGATGATCGCCGGCTTGACGCAGCGCGAACCATAGCTCTGTACCCAGCCGAAGCGGGTGAACGCATAGCCGTCCAACTGCTCGGCGAAATACTCGACCATGTCGTTACGCTCGGCCTCGCCGTGCACCAGCACATCCAGCCCCAGGTTCTCCTGGATCTGCACGGCATGCCGGATCTCGCTCTGCATGGCCTCGACATAGTCGGCCTCGGTCAACCGGCCTTGCTTGTACGACTGGCGTGCCAGGCGGATGGAGGAGGTCTGTGGAAACGAACCGATGGTCGTGGTGGGCAACGCGGGCAGCTCGAGACGGGCGCGCTGGCGCTCGATGCGTTGCTCGAATGGCGACTGGCGCTGGCTGTCGGCAGGCCTGATCGCCGCGACCCGGGCCTGCACGGCCGGCTTGTGGATGCGTGGCGAGGCAGCGCGGCTGGCCTGTGCGGCCCGGCTGCGGGCCAGCGCGGCGGTTACTTCCTGGGCCTCGGGCTGGTCGAGCGCCAGGGTCAGTACGGCCACTTCCCGGCATTTCTGCACGGCGAACGCCAGCCAGTCCTTCACCTGCTCATCGAGCTGGTCTTCGCGAGCCAGGTCCACCGGGCTGTGCAGCAGCGAACAGGACGGCGCCACCCACAGGCGTTCGCCCAGGCGTTCGGCGGCATGACGTAGTACCTCGAGCGCCTTGTCCAGGTCGCAACGCCAGACATTGCGGCCATTGACCAGGCCGAGGGAGAGGACCTTGTAGGCCGGCAGCCGATCGAGGATGGTCGGGTACTGCTCCGGTGCGCGTACCAGGTCGATGTGCAGACCGTCCACCGGCAGGTTGGCGGCCAGGCCCAGGTTGTCCTCGAGGCCGCCGAAGTAGGTGGCGACCAGCTTCTTCAACGGCGCGCGCTGGAGAATGTTGTAGACCCGCTCGTAGGCGTTCTTCCAGTCCTGGGGCAGGTCGAGCACCAGGATCGGTTCGTCGATCTGCACCCACTCCACGCCTTGGCCAGCCAGGCGCTGGAAGATCTGGTCATATATCGGTAGCAGGCGGTCGACCAGGTCGAGCTTGTCGAAGTCGCCGCCCTTGGTCTTGCCCAGCCACAGGTAAGTCAGCGGGCCGAGCAGCACGGGTTTCACCGCGTGGCCGAGCTGATGGGCTTCGTCGACTTCCTCGAACAGTTGCTCCCAGCTCAGGGCAAACCGCTGCTGGGCAGTGAACTCCGGGACCAGGTAGTGATAGTTGGTGTCGAACCACTTGGTCATTTCCTGGGCGTGAGCATTGCCGCAGCAGCCTCGCGCGCTGCCCTGACTGGTACCGCGAGCCATGGCGAACAAGGTGTCCAGCGTCGGGCTGGCATCGCCGTGCGGGCGAAAGCGCTCGGGAATCACGCCAAAGGTCAGCGAGTGGGTCAGCACCTGGTCGTACCAGGCGAAGTCACCGGCCGGCAGCAGCTCGATGCCCGCCTGCTTCTGCGCCTGCCAGTGCGCGGCGCGCAGTTCGCGCCCGGTGGCACGCAGGCCGGCTTCGTCCAGCTCGCCCTTCCAGTAGGCTTCCAGAGCCTTCTTCAGTTCTCGATCGCGCCCGATGCGAGGAAAGCCTAGGTTGTGTGCGAAAGCCATGTAGCCAGTCTCCATGAATTGATGCGTTCATTCTGGAGAGTGGGCCTTTTTGAAACAAACTCATTGAATTTATGTTTAAAACAAATTTTCCTCATGTTGTCGGCGGAAGGCGGTTGCCTGGCCAACGGCAGGTCGTTTGGAAAGCGCAGGGGCAGCCCTTAATATGTGTCGGATGACTTGTGGGTGTAGTCTCACCCTCTGATCAAGCGGAACCGCCGCGTGCCGGACGGTTCCTGAGCCCAACACCTGACGAGGTACAGACATTGGCCATCATTCACCCTAAAGTCCGCGGTTTCATCTGCACCACGACCCATCCCAAGGGCTGCGAGCTCAACGTGCGTGACCAGATCGAAGCGACCCGCCAGCAAGGCGTGCGCGAAGACGGGCCGAAGAAGGTCCTGGTGATCGGTGCTTCCAGCGGTTACGGCCTGGCTGCGCGCATCACCGCGGCGTTCGGCTTCAAGGCCGATACCCTGGGCGTGTTCTTCGAGAAGCCGGGCACCGAGAGCAAGGCCGGGACGGCCGGCTGGTACAACGCCGCCGCGTTCGACAAGTTCGCCAAGGCCGAGGGCTTGTACAGCAAGTCGATCAATGGCGATGCCTTCTCCGACGAGGCCCGTGCCAAGGTCATCGAGCTGATCAAGAACGAAATGGGTGGCCAGGTCGACCTGGTGGTCTACTCCCTGGCATCGCCGGTGCGCAAGCTGCCGCAGACCGGCCAGGTGGTTCGCTCGGCGCTCAAGCCGATCGGCCAGCCGTACAAGTCGACTGCCATCGACACCAACAAGGACACCATCATCGAGGCGTCCATCGAGCCGGCCAGCGAGCAGGAAATCGCCGACACCGTCACCGTCATGGGGGGCCAGGACTGGCAGCTGTGGATCGATGCGCTGGCCGAGGCCGGTGTTCTGGCCCAGGGCGCGCGTACCGTCGCCTTCAGCTACATCGGCACCGAGATCACCTGGCCGATCTACTGGCATGGCGCGCTGGGCAAGGCCAAGCAGGACCTGGACGATACCGCCATGCGTCTGGACGCCAAGCTGTCCGGCGAAGTCGGCGGTGGCGCCAACGTGGCGGTGCTCAAGTCGGTGGTGACCCAGGCCAGCTCGGCCATCCCGGTGATGCCGCTGTACCTGTCGATGGTCTTCAAGGTCATGAAGGAACAGGGCCTTCACGAAGGCACCGGCGAGCAGCTCAACCGCATGTTCCGCGAGCGCATGTACCGCGCCGACGGCCAGCCGGGCGAGGTCGACGAGAAGGGCCGCCTGCGCCTGGACGACTGGGAGCTGCGTGACGACGTGCAGGACGCCTGCAAGGCCCTATGGCCGCGGGTCACCACCGAAAACCTGTTTGAGCTGACCGATTACGCGGGCTACAAGCGTGAGTTCCTGAACCTGTTCGGCTTCGAGCGCAGCGATGTCGACTACGACCAGGACGTTGCGACCGACGTGCAATTCGACTGCATTCAGCTATAAGGTTTCATTCCAGTCCCGCGCGCTTTCGAAGTGCGCGGGATTTCTTTCGATCTGAAACTATTTGAAACAAAGTATTTCCTGCAATCGCCGCGCATTCTGCCCATACCTGACCTATACCGCTATCTGGGGAGTACGTTAAACCAGCTAGGGGGACGGGATGTGGGTACGATTGCGCTGCTGCAGCGACTCAGGCGCAAGGGCCTGAAACGTTCACTGAAAACAGCTTTTGAACGGTATGTGTTCTTTCACTGGGAACTGATCTGGACGGAGCGGGACCTGAAGCTGCCGGTAGAGCAGGTCAGGCTGCGCGATCATCCGCCGCTCACTCGCCTGGACATCACCCCGGCCGAAATCCATCGTTTCGAGCGCCACTTCGGCGACCGTGTCGAGGTGATGCGAGAGTTTGCCGAGCAGGGCCACATCGGTCACATGTGGGTGGACGAGGCGGGCGATGTGGTGGGCGTGATGTGGTCCACGACCAGCGATTACCACGACAAGCACTACTATGGATGCACGTTCAAGGTGCAGCCAGGGCAATACTTCGCCCACAGCGGGGAGCTGATCCGGCGCTACTACGGCACGCGACTGTCGCACACGGCACAGGTGACGATGTGGAAGGCCATGCTCGACAAAGGCTGCACGTCGACCATCGACGTCGTCGAAAGCCACAACGTACCGGCCATGCGCCTGCACCTGCGCATGGGCTACACCGAGATGGGGCGCATCACTCATGTGTACGGGCTGTTCGGGCGCTGGCGGCTGTTCCGCGAAACCACCTACGAGGGCTCACGCCTCGAGCAGCTGTGCAGGCCCGTGCCTCGGGCCGTGCCGGCCACCTGAAGCGGCCGTGGCCCGGTCGGACCCTGGCCACGGCAAGGCTTCGCTCAGGCCAGGCGCTGCAACGGTTGGGCGGCGAACCTGACGCCGGCCAGGCCGTGGGCAATCAGGGCGCGGATGTTGGCATGGTCGCTGCCATCCGGGGTGGCCTGCACGCTGCGGTAGTGTTCACCGAACGCCAGCAGGGCTTCCTGGTCGCTCAGACCTTCGAGCAGGGCCAGGCCCAGGGTCTTGCAGGAGCCTTCGTTCTGCCCGGCGGCGTTATGCACTTGGCCATTCTCGAAGGCTTGCGGCGTGTAGCGGTAGTTGTCGGCGATGAAGGCCAGCGTGTCGGCGAACGTGTGTTCGCCGCTGGTCAGGCTGGCGCGCAAGGTGGCAAGATCAGTCACGGGGTTTTCCTTTTTCGAACGCCGCCTGCTGCTCGGCGCTGGCTTCTTTCTGGTATTGGCTTTTCCACTCGGCGTAAGGCATGCCGTACACCGCTTCGCGGGCATCGTCCAGGCTCAGGTCGAGCTGACGTTCGTCAGCGGCGGCCTTGTACCACTTGGACAGGCAATTGCGGCAGAACCCGGACAGGTTCATCAGGTCGATGTTCTGCACGTCGGTGCGCTCACGCAGGTGGGCGACCAGGCGGCGGAAGGCGGCGGCTTCGAGTTCGAGCTGTTCTTGAGGAGTCATGGGCGTCTCTCAGGCGATTCGGTTCTTCAGATGGCGGCCACCATTGATGACCACCTGGCTGCCCGTGCTGTAGCGGCTTTCGAGCAGGAACATGACCGCTTCGATCAAGGGCTCGGCTCCGGGCTCGAATTCCAGCAGGGCTTTTTTCAACGCATGTTCGCGATAGGCCTGGTCGCCGTCTTCCTTGAAGATCAGCAGGCCAGGCAGGATACCGTTGACGCGCACCCTCGGCGCGTACTTTTCGGCGAATGACAGCACCATGTTCTGCAGCGCCGCCTTGGTGGCGGCATAGCCGATGTGGCTCTTGCTGCCACGCGAGGAGGTTTCGTCGCAGATATGGATGATGTCGGCCTTGTCCACCTTGGCCAGCTGGTCGGCCAGGGCCAGGTTGAGATGATAGGGCGCCTCGACGTGCAGGCGGAACATGGTATCCAGGTTGGCCAGGCCGTCTTCGAGCCACAGCGAAGCGTTGTGGATGATTGCCCGCAAGCCTGGATACCCGGTTTGCAGGTGCTCGACCAGCGCTAGCCGGTCGGCCTCGCGGCAAAGATCGGCCTGGAACTGGATGATGTTCGGGTGCGCCGCCTCGGGGCGGATGCTGCGGCTGGCGCTGACCACCGTGTGGCCGGCCTTGGCCAGTTCGAGCGCCAGCGCCAGCCCGACCCGCTGGCTGGCTCCGGTTACGAGGATTGGGCTGTTCATGTTCTGCGCGGTCAATTCATCGGTCTTCGGCATGGGTGGGCCCAGCATACCCGAACTGCCGTACCGCGTGCGCCCCTTCGCCTGCGGGGAGCCAGGAACGTTGGCCGACGCAAGGGCGCCGCGCGACAGAATTCGTCGCGTAGACTGTAGGCCTTCCGATGCCAGACGATCGACCCATGGAATCCCAGCCCAGCACCCCTGACCTGTACATCGACGTCACCGCCGAGGGGCTTCTGCCGATTCGCGAAGTGGCCCGTCTGACCGGCGTCAACCCGGTGACCTTGCGCGCCTGGGAGCGTCGTCATGGGCTGATCGAGCCGACGCGCACCGCAAGCGGTCATCGCCTGTATACCCTCGCGGATGTGGAGGACATCCGGCGGATCCTGGGCTGGCTCGAGCGTGGCGTGGCGGTGAGCCGGGTCGGTTGCATCCTCGCGCGCGAACGCCTGGCCCGGGAAGATGCCGGCGGCACGGCAGCGCCTGGCGAGCATGCCTGGTGGCGCGCGCAGTTGCGTCAGGCAGTGCACGCCTTCGATGCGCCAGCGCTGCAGCGATTGTGTACGCAACTGACGGCCCGCCAGGCTCGCGAGCAGGTTTTCGGCCAGCTGCTGGTGCCGCTGTGGCAGGCGCTGCGCGGTGGGCAGCAGGCATTTGGCCAGACCAGCGAGTGGCTTTTTCTCGATCAGCAATTGCGGGCCTGGGCACACCAGCAACTGAGCGCGGACCATGAGCCGCAGGGGCGCCAGGTCGTGCTGGCTGGGCTCCTGGCACATTGTCCCGAGCTCGAGCTGTTGCTGGCTGGCCTGCTGCTAGGTGGGCAAGGGCTCAATGTCACGGTGCTGCCGATCGGGCAGCCGCTGGAAGAATTGCCCCTGGTGGTCGAGCGCATGGCGCCGGCAGCGCTGGTGCTGTTCTGCAACCAACCCGCCTTGCCTCGGCTGGAACGGCGTCTGCAACGCTTGGCCGGCGCGGTGGCATGCCCGCTGCTGCTGGCCGGCGAGGTCGCCGAGCAGATCGGGGACGGCCTGGCAGGCGGCGCGGTGGGGCTGCTCGGCGGCGATGGCAGGACCATGCGCCGCCGCCTGCGGCAATTCCTGAAAAGTTACAGCGAGACCTGAGTGTGCAGGTCGGGGTGGGCCTGGCGATGGGCCTGGAGGATATAGTCGCGCAAGCGCTCGATGGCCTCCTCGGAGCTGCTGCTCAGGTCGTAGGCGGCCAGCCTGGCATGGATACGCCGACGTAGCACGCCGCTCAGGTCGATCGGCAGGCCCGTGCCGGGGGCGAAGCGCAGGTCGAAGCGGGCAGGCGCTTGTGGCAGGTCACGCACTTCCAGCAGCGCGCCCTTGAGCGAGATGTCCCGCACAAACAGCCCGCTGCGCTTGCCTTGTGCGTCGAGCAGGGGCAGCGGCGTGGCCAGGGCCAGACGCCACGGACGCAGCCTTGGCCCATCTTCGTAGATGTCCGGCGCGCCCAGTTGTAGGTGCAGGGAGTGGGATTCATCCTCGACCAGCTGCAGCGGAAAGCTGATCTGCTGGTTGTTGAAATGCGCCTGCAGGGTGACTTGCTCGTTGGCCACCAGGCGGGTGAGCAAGTCCTTGAGCCGGCGATCGCCGTTGACCTGCAAACCTGACGTGGATGCCTGGTCGAGCGGCGAAACCTGCTGCATGTCCAGGATGAAATCCAGTTCATCCTTGGTAAGAAGAGCGTCTGCTTGCATGTCCGAACTCGAAGGTTGCAATCGTGCGACTCCACGGATGGACCGTGGCGACGGTGCTTGGTTCAAAGGCGGTGGAGGTTTTCCAGCTCGTCCAGCCGGTTCCTCAGCTGGGCAAGCTCGCGCTCCAGTTCCACCTGGCGACTCACATCCTTTTGCACGCCAATGTAGTAGAGACGCTGATCTGTCTCGTCACGCACGGGGGTGATCGACAGTTCGTTCCAGAAGGCGCTGCCGTCCTTGCGGTAGTTGCGCATGATCTCCCGGCAGGGCTGGCCCTCGGCCATGGCCTTGCGGATCCGCAGGCGCGCCAGTTGATCGCGATCGTTGCCCTGCAGGAAACGGCAGTCCTGATAGAGGATCTCGCTGGCGGCGAAGCCGGTCAGGCGCTCGAACGCCGCGTTCACATAGATCAGGATGGTGTCGTCACCTTCCTGTTCGGCGATCACGATGCCGTCGTTGGAGGCATCGACCATGGCGTGCAGCAACTGAGCGTCGATCATGTTCGATGGGAGCGTGCCTTGCTGGGAAAATCGCCGCGCAAAAGCGGCCTATTGCTACTGTCGGATGCTAGTATCCTACTTTTTCACTCTGTTTCGGAATCCTTCCCGATGAAAGTCGCCATTATTTCCGGCACGGTCTACGGCACCGCCGAAGACGTCGCCCGTCACGCCAGGACACTGCTCGAAGCGGCCGGCTTCGAAGCCTGGCACTCGCCCCGGAGCACCCTGCAGGAAATCCTCGACTTTGCCCCCGATGCGTTGCTGGTGGTGACCGCCACCACCGGCATGGGCGAGTTGCCGGATGACTTCGCGTCGCTGTTCGACAGCATTCGTGACGCTCTGCCAGGCCAGTGGCGCGGGCTGCCTGGCGCGGTCATCGGCCTGGGCGACTCCAGCTACGGCGATACCTATTGCGGTGGCGGCGAGCAGGTTCGCGAGCTTTATGCCGAGCTGGGCGTGCGCGAAATCGTGCCCATGCTGCGCCTGGATGCCAGCGAGACGGTCGACCAGGAGACCGATGCCGAACCTTGGCTACAGCAGTTCATGGCGGCGCTTGGGCACTAGCCCGCCGTCGGGGAAACGGCGCGTGCGGCCGATTCATGCGCTCGGCGAGCCGTATCGCTGGCACCTGGCCGCATGAAGGCAGACGACCGTTCGGGCCACTGACCCAGCAAGTCATCAAGCTGGCTGCCAACGCAACTTCCGTCGTGCCTGGCTGTGTCTAGACTGAGTCGCTACACAGAGCACACGAATGTGCCGAAGGAGCCTGCAATGACCGCAACCGTGAGCATTTACCCCACCCCCACCTCCAGTCCCACCCTCGCGAGACTCGTCTGATGCCATTGGCCGAAATCCCATTGAGCGTCTGGCGTACCCGGGGCGCGAACTTCACCTTCCGAGGCCAGAACGTACGTTACTGGACAGCGGGGCAGGGCGAGCCCCTGCTGTTGCTGCACGGCTTCCCCACCGCCAGCTGGGACTGGCACTACTTGTGGGCGCCGCTTGCCCAGCGTTTTCGCCTGGTCGCCTGCGACATGCTCGGCTTCGGCGACTCGGCCAAGCCACTGGATCATCACTACAGCCTGCTGGAGCAGGCCGACCTGCAGCAGGCGTTGCTCGACCACCTGCGCATCACCCAGCCGGTCCACGTGCTGGCCCATGACTACGGTGGCAGCGTCGCCCAGGAACTGTTGGCGCGACACGCCGAGCAGCGCGCCAGCCTCGCCAGCTGCGTGTTCCTCAACAGTGGCTTGTTCCCCGAAGTGTCCCGCCTGCTGCTGGTCCAGAAGCTGCTGCTCAGCCCGCTGGGCTGGCTGGTTGCCCGTTCGTTCGGTCGTGACGACCTGGTCCGCAGCGTGATCCGCATCCATGGTCCACGCACCAAACCCAGCGAGAGCGCGCTGGACGACTACTGGAGCCTGATGCTGTCCAATCGTGGCACCCGAGTACTGCACAAGCTGGCTGGCTATCTGCTCGAGCGCCGTAGCCAGCGGGCGCGCTGGGTTGGCGCATTGCGCAACAGCGAGGTGCCGTTGCGGCTGATCAATGGCGTGGTCGACCCGATCTCGGGCGCGCACATGGTCGAACGTTACCAGCAGCTGGTGGCCGAGCCGGATGTGGTGGTACTCCAGGGCATCGGCCACTATCCGCATACCGAAGCTCCGGTGCAGGTGCTCAGGCACTACCTGGCGTTCCGTGAACAGCTGTTGTCGAGCGTGGCGTCACCGCTCGCCTGGTCCGAAGCGCGGGCATAAAAAAGCCGCTGCCCAGGCAGCGGCCAATCAAGACGTCAGATCAAGGAGCTTCAAAATCCGCGTCGGAGCACTGCCGATGCGCAAGCTGGGGGAAAATGCCTTGCGCGTCAGCAATAGGGCCAGCATAAGCGTCTGAGCAGCAAGGAAAAACCGTCCCCACTGACATTCACTTTTGCACAGCGGGTAACAGTCGACCGCGCAGACCTTTCGGCCCTACAGGCAACAGCGTGCCAATCAGGGAAGCGGCTGATGGCCCATGCGCCAGCTGGCGGCCTGCGTCGCGGCCAGCAGCCGGCGCGCAGCGGGGCCGTCCTCGTCGGCGTGGAACATCGAGGTCGGGCCGACCACGGTCATGACCGCGGCGACCTGGCCAAGCGCGTTGAAGATCGGCGCGGACAATGCATCGACGCCTGGCAACAGCAGGCCATGGACATGATGCAAGCCGCGCTGTCGGATCCCGGCCAGCAGGCTCTGGTAATGCTCCGGCGCCTGGCCGAGGACCGCCAGTTCACGATCGCGCAGCTCGACCGTCTCGCGTTCGGGCAGGTAGGCGGCGAACACCAGCCCGGTGGACGAGGACAACAGCGGTAGCACCGAGCCGATCTGCGTGACCACGGTCACCGCGCGAACGGCCGGCTCGATGTTCACCACCGTCGCGCCCTGGTTGCCCCAGACCGCGAGGAAGCAGCTCTCGTTGAGCGCGTCACGCAATTGCGAAAGCGGCAGCGCGGCGACCTTGAGCACATCGATGCTGCCCAGCGCGGCCAACCCCACCCGCAAGGCCTCGCGCCCCAGTCCATAGTGGTTGGTGGCGACATCCTGCTCGGCGAAACCACTGGCGATCAGCGCTTGCAGGTAACGGTGGACCTTGCTGGCCGGCATGCCGACATGCTCGGCCAGGCGCGAGAGCGAGGTGGACGGCGCCAGCTGGGCCAGGGCCTTGAGAATATCGGTGCCGACCTCCGCCGAACGGACCTTTTGCCTGGCGTTTTCTACGGCGGGACTGGCTTTGGCCATGACCTTGGACATCCTGTGAAGCGGGAAAGGGCGTCTTTATAGCTTGACGGTTGGCAGTCGGCAAATTACGTTATTCGTAATTTGGTTACGATAAAAACAACAGGCACTGTCGTCGCAGGCCCAGCGCAGCTGCTTGGCCTTCGCCGCATGGCCATCGAGGCTGCCAAAGCCGGGAGGCAGGGATGAACCACGCATCGTGCGCCGAAACCCGCTACCAGAGTGGATTCGGCAACGAGTTTGCCAGCGAGGCCCTGCCGGGCGCCTTGCCGGTAGGGCGCAACTCGCCCCAGAAAGCCCCTTATGGCCTGTATGCCGAGCAGCTGTCCGGCACGGCTTTCACCGTGCCGCGCAGCGAACTGCGGCGTACCTGGCTCTATCGCATTCGCCCGTCCGCCTTGCACCCGCGGTTCGAGCGGCTCGAGCAGCAGCCCATGGCCGGTCCATTGGGCGCGATTTCACCGAACCGGCTGCGTTGGGATCCGCAGCCCATCCCCGAGGTGCCTACCGATTTCATCGAGGGCTGGCTACCGATGGCCGCCACGGCGCTGCCGGAGCAGTCCGATGGCGTGAGCGTGTACGTCTACCGCGCCAACCGCTCCATGGACCGGGTGTTCTACGATGCCGACGGCGAGCTGTTGCTGGTGCCGGAGCTGGGCCGCCTGCGCATCGTCACCGAACTGGGGGTGCTCGAGGTGCAACCGCTGGAAATCGCCGTGTTGCCACGCGGCATGAAGTTCCGCGTCGAGTTGCTCGACGCACAGGCGCGTGGCTATATCGCGGAAAACCACGGCGCGCCGTTGCGCCTGCCGGACCTGGGGCCGATCGGCAGCAATGGCCTGGCCAATCCGCGCGACTTCCTGGCGCCAGTGGCCTGCTACGAAGAGCGCGACGAGCCAGTGCAACTGGTGCAAAAGTTCCTCGGCGAGCTGTGGGCCTGCGAGCTGCCCCATTCGCCGCTGGACGTGGTGGCCTGGCATGGCAGCAACGTGCCCTGCAAGTACGACCTGCAGCGTTTCAACACCCTCGGCACCGTGAGCTACGATCATCCCGACCCGTCCATCTTCACCGTGTTGACCTCCCCGGGCAGCAGGTCTGGCATGGCCAACATGGATTTCGTGATCTTCCCGCCGCGCTGGATGGTCGCCGAGGATACCTTCCGTCCACCCTGGTTCCACCGCAACCTGATGAACGAGTTCATGGGGCTCATTCAGGGTGCCTACGACGCCAAGGCCGAAGGGTTCCTGCCGGGCGGGGCCTCGCTGCATCCGTGCATGAGCGCCCATGGCCCCGACGCCGAGACCTGCGCCAGGGCCATCGAGGCGCGCCTGCAGCCGCAGCGGATCGAGGCCAGCATGGCCTTCATGTTCGAGACCAGCCAGGTACTGCGGCCGAGCCATGCGGCCTACGGCAGCGTGCAATTGCAACCGGACTACGACGCTTGCTGGGCGACCTTGCCGAGCACCTTCAACCCACAGCGGAGATGAGCATGAGCCAGACCGATTTCCCTCGCAGCTGGGTCGCGCACGCCAACGGGCATGGCGACTTCCCGCTGCAGAACCTGCCCTTGGGCATCTTCAGCCGGCCGGGCGAAGTGGCCCGCTGTGGCGTGGCCATCGGCGAGGCCATTCTTGACCTGGAAGCCGTGCTGGCCAGCGGCCTGCTGGCCGGGCCGGCCAAGGTCGCCGCCGAAGCGACCCGCGGCGGGGCGCTCAATGACTTCTTCGCCTTGGACGCTGGCAGCCGGCGAGCCTTGCGCGAACGCTTGCTGGAACTGCTCGGCGAGCACAGCGAGCACCAGGCTTGCCTGCAGATGGCGCTGTATCCGGCGGCCGAATGCCAGATGCACTTGCCGGCGCGGGTCGGCGACTACACCGATTTCTACGTGGGCATCGAACATGCCACCAATGTCGGCAAGCTGTTCCGTCCGGACAATCCGTTGCTGCCCAACTACAAGCATGTGCCCATCGGCTATCACGGCCGTGCCTCGACCTTGCGGCCGTCCGGCACTCCGGTGCGCCGGCCCAAGGGGCAGACGCTTGCGCCTGGGCAGGATGGGCCGAGTTTCGGGCCTTGCGCCAGGCTCGACTTCGAGCTGGAGCTGGGCATCTGGATCGGGCCGGGCAACGCGCTTGGCGAGCCTATCGCCATCGCCGATGCCGGGCAGCATGTGGCCGGGCTGTGCCTGCTCAACGACTGGTCGGCACGGGACATCCAGGCCTGGGAGTACCAGCCGCTGGGACCGTTCCTGTCCAAGAGCTTCCTGACCAGTCTGTCGCCGTGGGTCATCACCGCCGAGGCCCTGGCGCCGTTCCGCTGCGCCCAGCCGGCGCGCCCCGAAGGCGATCCGCGGCCGCTACCCTACCTGTTCGACAGCGCCGACCAGGCCCAGGGAGCCTTCGACATCGAACTGGAGGTACTGCTGCTCACCGAGCGCACGCGCCAGCTGGGCCTGCCGGCGCATTGCTTGACCGTGAGCCATGCCGCTTCGAGCATGTACTGGACCGTGGCGCAGATGATCGCCCATCACACCGGCAATGGCTGCCAGTTGCAGCCGGGCGATCTGTTCGGCTCCGGGACGCTCTCTGGTCGCGAGGTTGGCTCGTTCGGCAGCCTGCTCGAGATCACCCAGGGCGGCAAGTTGCCGGTCGAGCTCGACAGCGGCGAGGAGCGCTGGTTTCTCCAGGACGGCGACGAGATCATCCTGCGCGCCCGCTGCAAGCGCGATGGCGTGCCCAGCATCGGGTTCGGCGAATGCCGTGGCAAGATCATCCCCGCCGACTGAAGGGGCAAGGCATGCAGCTCCATACCTACTACCGCTCCACTTCGGCCTATCGGGTGCGGATCGCCCTGGCGCTCAAGGGGCTGGACTACCAGGCGGTGCCGGTCAACCTGCTCAAGGGCGAGCAGCACGAGCCCCGTTACCTGGCCATCGACCCGCAAGGCCGCGTGCCGGCCCTGCGCCTGGATGACGGCACGGTATTGTTGCAGTCGCCAGCCATCATCGAGTACCTGGAGGAGGCCTGGCCGCAGCCTGCACTACTGCCCACCACGCCCGAGGCGCGAGCCCGGGCCCGGAGCATCGCCGCCCTGATCGGTTGTGATATCCACCCTCTGCACAACGTCAGCGTGGCCCATCGCCTGCGTCTCCTGGGGCATGACGAACAGCAGGTCCAGGCCTGGAATGCCCACTGGATAGAACAGGGCCTGGCAGCGATCGAACGACTGATCGGCGACAGCGGCTACTGCCTGGGGGACGAGCCGGGCCTGGCCGACATCTTTCTCATCCCCCAGCTATATGCCGCCGAACGCTTCGCCGTCGGGCTCGATGCCTGGCCACGAATCAGACGCGTGGCCGCGCTGGCTGCCCAGCATCCGGCCTTCATCGGCGCCCATCCCGTCCGGCAGGTCGACACACCGGCCCAGTAAGCATCGGCTCAGTGAATCGAGCGCCTGGCCGTGGGCAATTGGCCGAGTCGCTCGCCCAAGCGCAGGCGTTGCAGCGGATCCTCGCTCAGCAGCAGCGCATGCTCGATATCGAATCGCTCGGCCTGCGGGCAGTCCAGGCGCCGGTAGAGCGCGGCGCGGGCCAGGTAGTCGCCGACCGTCACCGGGCCGAGCTGCATGACCCGCTCGGCATCCACCAGGGCTGCCAGGTCGTTGTCATTACTGGTGTGCAGTTGGCGCAGGTTGCGTGACAGACGTTGCATCATCTGTCGTGGGCTGGCGCTGCACAGGTGTTCGGCATCGAGTGCCATTTGCGGGCCGAACTGGCGGCCCAGCAGCTCGCGACAGTCGGAAGGGTACAGGCGCCGTCCTGCGCAAGGGTCGAGCAGATGATCGGCGCCGGGTGTGCGCAGCAGGAAATGGCCGGGAAAGTTCACGCCCTCGAGCGGAATCGACAGCCGTCGCGCCAGCTCCAGGGCCAGAATCGCCAGCGTCAGCGGCTGGCCGCGACGACGTACCAGCACTTTGTCGAGCATGGCCGCCTGAGGACGCAACGGATGGTATTCATCCTGCTGGAACCCCAGGGCGGTGAGCTGGCGCAGCAAGGGTTGGGCCAGCTCGCCAAGCGGCAGCAGCGGCAACTGGACGCTGATTTCGCGTTGCAATGCCTGCATCTGGACCAGGCAGGCGGCAGGATCGACGCCGCGATCATGTTCGGCGGCGATCCACAGGGCCGCTTCCAGCAGATCGGCAGGCTCGCGCTCCAGGCAGGCCAGGCAGGTTTTGCGTGGGTCCATGGCTTGTCTCCCAGGCCTTGTACGAACAGCGCTGAACGTCGAACGTGTAGCGTTGGAACAGGCCCGGAATGCGTATCCACAACCCATCAACCACGCTCGCTCAACCGCTTTCGCCTCGTCCGATCGAGGCTCGACGACTGTTCGTACCCATCCTAATGTTTAACTTGTAGCCGCGCCCACGGTGTTCGTCCAGTGATCCGCCGCGCAGGCGAGCTGCATCGAGCTGCCTATACTGTGGTGAGCGCCTCGCCGAGGAGCCGTCGATGTTCGCGCCCATGCAAAGCACTCGCACGCAGTCGCTGCACCTGTGTGTCGACCCCGTCACCGGGCTCAAGGCCGTGATTGCCATCCACAGCGAACAGCTGGGCCCGGCCTTGGGCGGGTGCCGCTACCTGGCCTACGCCGACGACGAAAGCGCGATGATCGATGCCCTCCGTCTGGCCCAGGGCATGAGCTACAAGGCCGCGCTGGCGGGCCTGCCCGTGGGGGGCGGCGAGGCTGTGATCAAGCGCAATCCACACGTCGAAAGCCGGGCCGCCTTGTTCGAGGCATTCGGACGTTTCGTCGAATGTTTGCAGGGGCGATTCATCTGCGCCGTGGACAGCGGCACCTCGATGCTGGACATGGACTGCGTCGCCCGGAGCACGGCCTATGTCAGCAGCACCACGGCGTGCGGCGACCCCTCGCCGCATGCGGCCATGGGTGTATTCGCCGGAATTCGTGCCACTTCCATGGCGCGCCTGGGCAGCGACAACCTGGAGGGATTGCGTGTCGCGGTGCAGGGGTTGGGCAATATCGGCTACGCACTGGCCGAGCAGCTGCACGCGGCCGGCGCCGAGTTGCTGGTCAGTGATCATGACCAGGGTCGGGTGCAGCTGGCCATGGAGCAGCTCGATGCGCACCCCGTGGCCAACGAGGCGCTGGTCAGTACGCCGTGCGACATCTTCGCACCCTGCGGTGTCGGCCCCGTGCTCACCGGCCAGAGCGCCATGCAGCTGCGCTGTGCCGCCGTGGCCGGGGGCGCCAACAACCAGCTGACGACCTTGCAGGTCGCCGACCAGCTGGAAAAGCGCGGCATCCTCTATGCCCCGGACCTTGTGATCAATGCCGGAGGGCTGATCCACGTGGCGCTCAGCCACCGTGGCGAAAGCCTCGCAACCATCACTGCGCACCTGGCGCGTATCCCGTCGCGCCTGACCGAAGTGTTCGCCCATGCGCAGGCCGAAAAACGCTCGCCAGCCCGAGTGGCCCAGTCACTGGCCGAGCGGCTGTTGTACGCGGCGGACACAACCGGGGCGCCGCAGCGGCCGCGTTAAGGGCAAGCCGCGGCCCCGGCGAAGGTCACTCCAGCTTGCCGTTTTCGAGCAGCTCGGCCAGTGCATCGGGCTGGCTCTTGAACGCCCGGGCGAACACGTCGCGGTTCTTCGCCATGTAGATCCCTGCTTCTTCGACCTGCTGTTCGCTCAGCGACGGTACTGCCTTTTGCAGCACCTCGGCCAGGCGCTCGGCCAGTTCGAGCATCTTGTCGTGACGGTCTGCCTCGGCCTTATCCATGAACAAGCGCTCCGGATCGCGACTGCTGCGGTATACCACTTCGACGGCCATTCATCACCTCTGTGCCTTTTTTTGCTGTGTGTAGATTGCTGTATCTATATACAGTATTCCCGATTCGCGCCCCGTCTGCAACCGCAGCGTTACCCGACGGTCGTGACAGCTTCATGCGCCTACCGGGCAAGTGCCTTGCGGCAATCGGTCGCCTTCTCATGCAGGGGCCTGGCCCTTTTACTGCATGGCCAAAATGTCACATCGGTGACGCACCATTCTTGCTGTCGTATCGGGAACGCACATCGTGAACATCAAATGGGCTGAAAAACTGCGCGCGAGCCTGCACGGCTCCGCCGACTCGCTGGGCAATCTCTGCGTCGAGTCCTTCCACTACCTGGCGTTGTTCGGCATCGGCGGGGTGACGGCCTGGGCCGCCTTGATGAGCTTCCTGGACATGCTCGGCAAGGGTGGGGTGAGCGTGGACGACATCCTGCTGCTGTTCATCTACCTGGAGTTGGGAGCCATGGTAGGGATCTACTTCAAGACCAACCACATGCCCATTCGCTTCCTGCTCTATGTGGCGATAACGGCGCTGACCCGCCTGCTGATCGGCGACGTCTCGCACCACAAGGCCCCGGACGTGGGCCTGTTGTACCTGTGTGGCGGTATCCTGCTGCTGGCGTTTTCCATCCTGGTGGTGCGCTACGCGTCGTATCGCTATCCCTCGACCCGGGTGCTCGATGCCAATGGCAAGGATATGGACGACGGCAAGTAGCTCAGCCGGGCACGCCGGCCTGTGACGCCTGGCTGGCTTGGCGCCGGTCGTGGCCCAGGCTGGCCAGGACCTCCAGCGTGTTCTGGCCCTGTTCGATGGCCAGACCCAGGCGGATGCTGTCGATCAGCCGACGCAGGTGCCTGGGGTCGTTGCGTTGTTCGCGGGTGATCAGGCGCTTGGCGGCGATACCGCTGTCGTCGGACAGGGTCAGCATGATGCTGCCGTCCAGGCGCTCGATGCTCAGGTTGACTCGATAACGCGGGGCGAAGGCGTCGCTGATCAGGTCGAAGGGATTGTTCATGATGCCGGTTCTGCGCAAAGGGGCTTGCAAGGGTGGACCGGGACGTGCGGCGGTTGGTTCAGTCGGTACCACCGTACAGGCGATCCGTGGCCGGCGGCTCGAACGCAAACGCCCGGCGCGATGCGCCGGGCGCTTTGTCGGTCATGCTTCTGGATCGACGACCTGCTCGGGTACCGCGCGCTTGCTGCGCAGCTTGCCGTACAAGTGCTCGAGCGCATTGTGCAGTTTGTCCGCGGCGCCTTCGACGGCCTGGTCGAGCGATGGCGCGGTATGGGTCACGGAAATCGGCTGGTGCCCCTTGGGGCGAGCTTCCAGCTGGCAGCGCTTGTCATCCGGGCCGGACTTTGAGCCGTTCTCGTCGCTCAAGTGGACTTCGATGCGGGTAAGGTCTTCGTCATAGCGATCGAGCGCGCTTTCCAGGGTACTGGTCACCCATTCGTTGAGTCGGATGTTGCCTTCGATCTGGTTGCTGCTGTTTACCTGGATCTGCATGATTCAATCCTTATTCAGCTGGCTCGCAAGAGGCTTGCCCAGGCCGTGGAGGCCATGGGATCCGATTGCCTCTTGACTCTAAGGTCAGGCAAACGCAGGGCAAATTCAACCCCTGGGGCAAGTTAAATTTCCTGTTGCATATGACGCTGGCCGATCGTCGAACGGCCGGCCTGAAAGCCGAACTTGCGGCGCAATCGCGGGTATGTCCGGCCGACGCTTGCATCGCCTGGCGCAACCGGCCGACACTGTCACGGACTTTCGCCACAGGCCTGATATGTGAAAACCCGTTCCGATGAATTGCAGGTGTTCGTCTCGGTCATCGACAGCGGTTCGATTTCCGCGGCCGCCGAACACCTGGGGCAGACGCCGTCGGCGGTCAGTCGCAGCTTGTCGCGCCTGGAAACCAAGCTCGGCACCACCTTGGTCAATCGCACTACCCGACGCATGGAGCTGACCGAGGAGGGCCGCTTCTTCGTCGAGCGGGCTAGGTCGATCCTGGCGCAGATGGACGACATGGAAGAGCACCTGTCGCTTCATCGCCAGACCCCGGCGGGGCGCCTGCGCATCAATGCCGCCGCGCCTTTCATGCTGCATGCGATCCTGCCGTGGATCGGCGAGTTCCGCCAGCGCTACCCGGCCATCGACCTGGAGCTGGACACCGACGACCTGATCATCGACCTGCTGGAACAGCGTACCGACGTCGCCATCCGTATCGGCGAGCTGGCCGACTCGAGCCTGCACGCGCGCTCGCTGGGTTGCAGCCCGCTGCAGGTGCTCGCCAGCCCGGCGTACCTGGCGCGCCATGGCGTGCCGGAGCGGGTCGAGCAATTGCAGGCGCATTGCCTGCTCGGCTTCAGTCGCCCGGAACTGCTCAACCAGTGGCCGCTGCGGCATGCCGATGGCGACCGCTGGACGATCAGGCCGAGCCTGCTGGCCTCCAGCGGCGAAACCTTGCGCCAGCTGGCGCTGGCCGGGGAGGGCATCGCCTGCCTGTCGCACTTCATGACTCACGAAGACATCCGCGCCGGGCGCCTGCAGGTCATCCTCGCCCATGCCAACAGTGGCTATCGTCAGCCGATTCACGCGGTGTACTACCGCAATACCCAGCTGGCCTTGCGCATCCGCTGCTTCCTGGACTTCATCCAGCACAAGCTTGCGGTCTATGCCTGCTTGCCGGCGGGCGACACGCCTGCCGCTTAGCCGACCAGCCGCTGTACGAAATTTGCCGATTCGGCCGCCCTCGGCCTTTAATGAAGGTTCGACTAGAACAACAACCAAGGAAGTCCCATGCGAATCGTCATGTTCAAGCCTCTGACGCTCGGCGTTGCACTGCTGGCCAGCTCCGGAGCGTTCGCCACGAGCCTGGAAGGTGGCGCGGTGGCCGCGCCCGACGAGTATGCGGCCAAGGTGGCCGCCGATATCCTGAAAAAAGGTGGCAGCGCCGTGGATGCCGCCGTCGCCACGGCGTTCACGCTGGCGGTCACCTACCCGGAGGCGGGCAATATCGGCGGCGGCGGTTTCATGACCTTGTATGTCGATGGCAAGCCGTACTTCCTCGACTACCGGGAGGTCGCGCCCAAGGCCGCCAGCCGCAACATGTACCTGGACGACAATGGCGAGATTGTCGAGAACATGAGCCTGGTGGGCGCACGGGCGGCCGGTGTGCCGGGAACCGTCATGGGCCTGTGGGAAGCGCACCAGAAGTTCGGCAAGCTGCCCTGGAGCGAGCTGCTGACGCCAGCCATCGGCTATGCCCGGGAGGGTTTCAAGGTCGCGCAGAAGCAGTACCAGTACCGCGACGATGTGCAGGGCCTGTTCAAGGGCGCCACCAACTTCAATGACTACTTCGGCAACATGAAGGTCGGCGAGCTGTTCCGCCAGCCGGAGCTGGCGCAGACCCTGGAGCGTATCGCCGACAAGGGCGTGAGCGAGTTCTACCAGGGCAAGACGGCCGACCTGCTGGTCGCGCAGATGCAGGCCGACAAGGGCCTGATCAGCAAGCAGGACCTGGCCGACTACAAGGCGGTCTGGCGCGACCCGATCGCCATCCAGTGGCGCGGCAACACGGTGTACACCGCCCCGCCGCCGAGCTCCGGCGGTGTCGCCCTGGCCCAGCTGCTGGGCATCAAGGAAGAGCGCGCGGCGGACTTCAAGGGGGTGGCGCACAACTCGGCGCAGTACATCCACCTGCTGGCCGAGATCGAGAAGCGGGTGTTCGCCGACCGCGCCGACTACCTGGGCGACCCGGACTTCGCCCAGGTGCCGGTGGACAAGCTCATCGACAAGGCCTACCTGGCCAGCCGCGCCGCGCAGGTCGATGCAAAGGCCATATCCGCGACCGAGCACGTACGCCCGGGCCTGGAATCGCACCAGACCACCCATTTCTCCATCGTCGACAAGCAGGGCAACGCCGTCAGCAACACCTATACCTTGAACCTCGACTACGGCAACGGCGTGGTGGTCAAGGGCGCCGGCTTCCTGCTCAACAACGAGATGGATGATTTCAGTGCCAAGCCGGGCGCGGCCAATGCCTTCGGCGTGGTCGGCGGGGACGCCAATGCCATTGCTCCCGGCAAGCGCATGCTCTCGTCGATGAGCCCGAGCCTGGTCACCCGTGATGGCAGGGTCACCCTGGTGATCGGCACACCGGGCGGCTCGCGGATCTTCACCTCGATCTTCCAGGTGATCAACAACCTGTACGACTACGGCATGCCACTGGAAAAAGCCGTAGCCGCCCAGCGTGTCCATCACCAACTGCTGCCCAAGGACACCATCTACTTCGACAGCTATGCGCCGTTGACCGGGCCGGTGGCCGAACAGCTGAAGAAGATGGGCTATGTGCTCGAGGATCAAGGTTGGGAAATGGGCGACATCCAGGCGATCCGGGTCACCGGCGACAAGCTGGAAACCGCCTCGGACCCCCGTGGACGGGGGGTCGGCCAGGTGGTGAAGTGACTGCAAACCCCCACCCAAGGTGCCTATGGGACCGGCCGCGCTAGGGCGCGCAGCGGCCCCAGGGTCTGGCAGGTTTGCAAAGCAGCCGCTGGCGCGCGGGTCGTGCCTGCGCGGTAGAGCGGCGGTGGCTTGGTGGATAGAGGGCCCGCTTGCTGGCCATCGCGGCACTGCGGCCGCTTCTGCACGGGCCTGCAGACCCCACCGATGGTGCCAGGAGCACGGCCGCCGAGCCCACCGAATCAGGCGCCTGCCTCAGACCCGAAACTCGCTCACCAGCGTCTGCAGGCGCGCGCCCAGGCGCGCCAGTTCGACGCTCGAGGCGGCTGTCTCGTTGCTCGCGGCGGCGGTCTGTTCGGACACGTCGCGGACATTGAGCACGCTGCGGCTGATTTCCTCGGCGACGACGCCCTGCTGTTCGGCAGCCGCGGCGATCTGCTGGTTCATCGCCTGGATGCTGGCCACCGTGCTGGTGATGTTGCCCAACGAGGCCCCGGCCTTGCGCGCCAGTTCGACGCTGCTGTCGGTCAGTGTGGTGCTGTCGAGCATCACCGTGGCCACTTGCTGGGTACCGCTCTGCAAGCTGGCGATCAGCGCCTCGATCTCCTCGGTCGACTGCTGGGTCCGCTGGGCCAGGCCGCGAACCTCGTCGGCCACCACGGCGAATCCGCGTCCGGCTTCGCCGGCACGTGCCGCTTCGATGGCGGCATTGAGAGCCAGCAGGTTGGTCTGCTCGGCAACCGACTTGATCACATCCATCACGCTGCCGATGCGCTGGCTTTCCTGTTGCAGCTCGCCCATCGCGGCGCTGGAACGGTGCACTTCCTGCGCCAGGCGTTCGATCTGCGCGATCGCCTCGTTGACCACCTGATCGCCTGCCTTGGCTTCGTCATCGGCCTGAGTCGCCGCGCGTGAGGCGTGCTCGGCATTGCGCGCGACTTCCTGGACGGTGGCCGCCATTTCGTGCATGGCGGTGGCTACCTGGTCGGTCTCGACCTTCTGCGCGTTGGCGCCGCTGCTGGTCTGCTCGGTCACTGCCGAGAGCTCCTGCGCCGCACCGCTGAGCTGGGTGACGCCATCGCGGATCCCGCGGATCAGTTCGCGCAGGGTCGTGCCCATGCGTGCGATGCCCTGTTGCAGCACGCCCAGTTCGTCGCGTCGGGTGACCTGCATCTGCTGGCTGAGGTCGCCGCCGGCGATCCGCTCCACGGCGGCCAGGGTTTCCTGCAAGGGGCGGGTGATCTGCCGGGTGATGAGCACTGCCGCCAGGATGCCGAACAACATTGCCAGCAAGGTGGCACCGACCTGCCAGGTACGCGCCTGGGCACTTTCGATGTCGCGGCGCTCCAGCTGGATCTGGTACAGCGCTTCGCTGCGCTTGACGATGTCGGCGCCTTGCACGGTCATCTCCTGCCGTGCCACGGCCACCTGGGCGGTCGCGTCTCGCCAGTGGCGCAGGGCATCGCGGAAACCGAGCACGGCGGTTTCCAGGGCCTGGACTCTAGCGCCTTCCTGGGGCAGCTGGGTGGACAGTCGGGCGACTTGCGCCAACACCGCCTCGATCCCCCGCACCGCGACCTCTTCGCTGGCGCTGGTCGGCTCGGCCAGGTAGCTGCGGGCATCCAGGCGCGCCTTCAGCAGTTGCTGGTAGACCTGGCTGGCGGCCCGGTACTGGTCGAGCCGAGTGGCGTCGTCGAACGAGCGTGCCATCACCTGAGCCATGACCGCCTCGATCGTCTCGCCGGCCTGGTCCATGGCACGCAGCATGGCGGCACGCGCGCTCGCGGCGGTCTTGTAGCCGCTGCGCATCTTGTCCAGCGATACCCGATAGTCGCTGATCGACTGCGCCTGTTCGCGCAGCAGGGCGAGGTTTTCCGGGCTCTTGAAGGTATTGAGCAGGTGCTGTTGCTGGGCGCTGAAGGTATCCAGCTTGGCCAGCACGCCCTGCGCCGCCGTATCGTCGCCGCTGGTCAACATGTATTGCAGGCGCGCTACCCGCAGGTTGGTCAGGTCGCTGTTGAGCTTGGTGATGTCGCTCATCCAGTTGCTGCGATCGATCAGCCCGGACACGCTGGTCCAGCCGGTCAGCGCCAGCAGGCCGGTCAGAAGCAGGACCAGGCCGAAGCCCAGCCCGAGTTTGAGGTTGATGCCGAGGTTGGCAAACCAGGTATTCATGCACGCTCTCCCGAGTGATTCGTCTTGTTCGGAATCGCCGGGCATTGTTCTTTTCCTTGAGGCCCGCGCTTCGTGGAGGCTGTATCGGCATCAAGGGCTGGAGCTGAAACGCTTTTTCACCTGGTGTGGCTGGTCACTGGCCGAACGGTCGCCGTCGCGCCGCGGCGCGATGCTCAGAGCGTCCTGGCATTGAACGTGTCGCAGCGCTCTGCCTCGCCGTTCTCGAAACCGGCCTTGAACCAGCGTACCCGCTGCGCCGAGGTGCCATGGGTGAACGAGTCGGGCACCACGCGGCCCTGGCCCTGCTGCTGCAGGCGGTCGTCACCGATGGCATTGGCGGCATCGAGGGCTTCCTCGACGTCGCCTGGCTCGAGCCAGTTCAGGCGTTTCTGCGCCTGGTAGGCCCAGACGCCGGCGAAGCAGTCGGCCTGCAGCTCCTGGCGCACCAGCAGGCCGTTGGCGCCTTCCATGCGCTGGCCACGCTGACGCGCCTGCTCGACCTGGCGCGAGACGCCCAGCAGGGTCTGCACATGGTGACCGATCTCGTGGGCGATGACGTAGGCCTGGGCGAAGTCGCCGGCCGCGGCGAAGCGGGTCTCCATTTCGCGGAAGAAGCTCATGTCCAGGTAGACACGCTGGTCGGCCGGGCAATAGAAGGGGCCGACCGCGGACGAGGCGAAGCCGCAGGCGGAATTGACCTGGCCGCTGAACAGCACCAGCTTGGGCTCGCGATACTGGGCGCCGTTCTGGGCGAACAGCGCCTTCCAGGTATCCTCGGTATCGCCAAGGATCGAGGCGACGAACTGGGCCTGCTGATCGTTGGCCGGTGGCGCTTCGCCCTGGGGGCTGGTCGATGCCTGGCGTTGTTCCATCTGCCCGGACAACTGGCCAAGCAGCTGCAACGGGTCCTGGCCGGTGATCCAGCCGATGCCGAGAATCAGCAGTACGGCACCGAGCCCCAGGCCCTTGCCACCACCAAAGCGCATGCCGTCGCCACCGCTGCCTCGGGCATCCACCACATTGTCGCTGCGCCGGCCTTTTCGCCAATCCATCAGTGTTCTCCAGGGCGTTCAAGCATATCGATGAAGGAAATGGGACAGGCAAGACCAGGTCGCAGCCTGCCTGCAGCACGATCATGCGAGTATGGACAGCCGAAGCGCTCGCGATATCCCTCGGCCTGCGCGAGAAGCGCTGCGCGGTGACATCGACGGTCGCGAGGGCCTGGACGAGGGCTTGGCCTGGCCCGTCCAGGCGTTTGGGGATCAACGACGGACCAGCAGGACGCCGCTTTCCATGTGCTGGGTATAGGGGAACTGATCGAACAGCGCACAGCGCTCGATCCGATGGCTGTCTTGCAGCTGGGCGATATTGGCCGCCAGGGTTTCGGGGTTGCAGGAAATGTACAGGATGCGCTCGAAACGCCGGGTCAGCTCGCAGGTGTCCGGGTCCATGCCGGCGCGTGGCGGGTCGACGAACACCGTGCCGAAGTCGTAGCGCTTGAGCTCGATGCCTTCCAGGCGACGGAACGGGCGCACCTCGTTGAGTGCCTGGGTCAGCTCTTCGGCCGACAGGCGCACCAGGCGCACGTTGTCCACGCCGTTTTCCTCGAGGTTGTGCAGCGCGGCATTGACCGAGGTCTTGCTGATCTCGGTGGCCAGCACCTGGCGCACGCGCGTGGCCAGCGGCAAGGTGAAGTTGCCGTTGCCGCAATACAGTTCCAGCAGGTCGTCGTCGCGCTGGCCCAACGCATCGTACGCCCAGGCCAGCATCTTCTGGTTGACCATGCCGTTGGGCTGAGTGAAGGCGCCTTCGGGCTGGCGGTAACTGAACGTACGGCCAGCGATCTCGAGCCGCTCCACTGCATGATCACGGCCGATCACCAGGCGCTTGCCCTTGGAGCGACCGATGATGCTCACGCCCAGGTCGGCGCTCAATTGCTGCGCAGCGGCTTCCCACGCCTGATCCAGCGGACGGTGGTAGCACAGGGTGATCATGCCGTCGCCGGCCAGGGTGGTGAGGAACTCGACCTGGAACAGCTTGTGGCTAAGCGCTTCGCTGGCCTGCCAGGCGGCCTTGAGCCTGGGCATCAGCTGGTTGATCCGGGCGCTGGCGATCGGGAAGTCGTCGATCAGGATCGGCGTATGCTTCTCGCCCGGGGCGAACATCGCATAGTGACGCTGGCCGTCTTGGCGCCACAGGCGGAACTCGGCGCGCAGGCGGTAATGCTCGCGAGGCGAGTCGAAGACCTGCGGCTGCGGTGCCTGGAACGGTGCCAGCAGCTCGCGCAGGCGTTCGACCTTGGCTTGCAGTTGCGAGGCGTAGGAGGAGGTATCCAGAGCATTCATGCGTTGAACCAGCCCAGCTTGATCACGAACAGGATGGAAAGGATCACCAGCGCCGGGTTCAGGTCACGGTAGCGCCCCGAGATCAGCTTGATGGCGGTCCAGGCGATGAAGCCGAAGGCGATGCCGTTGGCGATCGAATAGGTCAGCGGCATGGCCAGGGCGGTGACTACCACGGGCGCCGCCTCGGTGACGTCATCCCAGTCGATCTCGGCCAGGCCCGAAGCCATCAGCACGGCGACGAACAGCAATGCCGGCGCGGTGGCGAAGGCCGGCACGCTGCCAGCCAGGGGCGCGAAGAACAGCGCCAGCAGGAACAGCACGGCGACCACGATGGCGGTCAGACCGGTACGCCCGCCGGCGCTCACGCCCGCGGCCGACTCGATGTAGCTGGTGGTGGTCGAGGTACCGAGCAGCGAGCCGGCCATGGCGGCCGTGCTGTCGGCGATCAGCGCGCGTCCCATCTTCGGCATGTGGCCGTCCTTGCCCATCAGGCCAGCTCGCTTGGCCACGCCGATCAGGGTGCCGGAGTTGTCGAACAGGTCGACGAACAGGAAGGCGAAGATCACGCTGACCAGGCCCACGTCGAGCGCGCCCTTGATGTCCAGCTGCAGGAAGGTCGGTGCCAGCGAGGGGGGCATGGAAACCACCCCGGCAAATGGCGTGACGCCCAGCAGGATCGAGGCCAGGGTCACCGCCAGGATGCCGATAAGCACCGCGCCACGGACCTTCAGCGACTCGAGGCCGACGATCAGGAAGAAGCCCAAGGTCGCCAGGATCGGCGCCGGCTGGGCGAGGTCGCCCATGCCGACCAGGGTCGCCTCGTTGTCCACCACGATGCCGGCATTGTGCAGGGCGATCAGCGCCAGGAACAGGCCGATGCCGGCGGCGATGGCCGAGCGCAGGGGCAGCGGGATGCTGTTGACGATCCATTCGCGGATGCGAAAGATCGACAGCAGGAAGAACAGCACCGCCGACAGGAATACCGCGCCCAGCGCCACCTGCCAGGTGTGGCCCATGTGCAGCACCACCGTATAGGTGAAGAAAGCGTTCAGGCCCATGCCCGGTGCCAGGGCGATCGGGTAGTTGGCGATCACGCCCATGATCACCGAGCCGATGGCCGCTGCCAGGCAGGTGGCGACGAAGATCGCGCCCTTGTCCATGCCGGTCTCGCCCAGGATGCTCGGGTTGACGAACAGGATGTAGGCCATGGCCAGGAAGGTGGTGACGCCCGCGAGGATCTCGGTGCGCACGTTGGTATTGTGTGCTCTTAGTTGAAACAGCCTTTCCAGCATGCCTGCTCTCCAAGGCGCGATGGCGCCGTGAAATGATCGTCCCATCGACACAAGCACAGACCCTGCCAGAGGGCCGGCATTGCGCGGGGCGGAAAAAGCCGCGCATCATACCAGCAAGCTAGGCACCGGCCTATGGCCGTCAGGCCGGCTGCCGGAGCGGCCTGCGCACGCATCGCGGATCAGCCTTCATGCAGCCGATCGCGCCTGGCCAGCGTCGGGAACAAGCGGACCCACACCCCCGTGACCACCAAGGTCCCAGCGCCACCGAGCAGCACCGCCGGGACCGTGCCGAACCAGTGGGCCGTCACCCCCGATTCGAATTCCCCGAGCTGGTTCGACGCGCCAATGAACAGCCCGTTCACCGCGCTCACCCGACCGCGCATCTCGTCCGGTGTCTCCAGCTGCACGAAGGCGCCACGGATGACCATGCTGATCATGTCGGCGGCGCCCAGCACCACCAGTACCGCGAGCGAGAACCAGAAGGACGTCGACAGGCCGAAACCGATGGTCGCCACGCCGAACACGCCCACGGCGGTGAACATCACCCTGCCGACATTGCGCTCGACCGGGAAGCGCGCCAGCCATAGCGACATCAGCAGGGCGCCAACCGCCGGGGCCGAACGCAACAGTCCCAGGCCCCAGGCACCGGTCAGCAGGATGTCCTTGGCGAACACCGGCAGCAGGGCCGTCGCACCGCCAAGCAGCACGGCGAACAGGTCCAGGGAAATGGCGCCGAAGATGTCCCGGCGGCTGCGAATGAAGCGAATCCCTGCCAGCAGCGATTCCAGGCTGGCACGGCCACGCTGGGGCACTTGCTGGCGTGCCTCGAGGCTGAGGGTCAGCAGGCAGGCGATGGCGTACAGGGCCACGGTCGGGCCATAGACCCACAGGCTGCCGAACGCGTAGAGAAAGCCACCCACCGCCGGCGCGACGATGGTGGCCGACTGGGTCGCCGATGCCGAGGCGGCCACGGCGCGGGGAAACAGGCCTGGCGGCACCACGTTGGGCAGCAGTGCCTGGGTGGCTGGCATTTCGAAGGCGCGGGTAGAGCCGAGCAGGAAGGCCAGGATGAAGATCATCTCGCGGCTGACGTTGTCCGATGCGCTGCCCAGAGCCAGGGCCAGCGCGATCAGCCCTTGCATGGCCTGGCACAGCGCGGCGACCTTGCGCCGGTCGTAGCGATCGGCCACATGACCGGTATGCAGCATGAACAGTACGCGCGGAGCGAATTCCACCAACCCCACCAGACCCAGGTCCAGCACGTTGCCAGTCAGCTGATAGAGGTGCCAGCCGATGGCCACGGTCAGCATCTGGAAGCCGCTGGCGGTAAACACCCTGGCCAGCCAGAAAGCGACGAACGGGCGGTGATGGCGTAGCGGTAAGGAAGCGGATTCAGGCATCGGATTCGCGACTTCGGGAATGGGCGTTGCAGCGTAGCACCGCTTTGTAACAAAGGGTTACGCAATTTGCAGGCGAAACGGCAACCCTGCCAGGCCCCTTGGCACATCGACGCACCGTTTATCCTGCGGCATTCAACCACACGGTCTGTCGGACCATACGGGACTATTCTTGCCTCGAACCGTTGATCTGGATCAATGCGCCAGATCGCAACGATACGACCCCTGGGCCGGATTGTCGGAATCAGATCGAACAATCCGCAGGTGGCGTACTCGATAACCGTGACCAGGAAGTCATGTCGTGGCGCCCGGGCATCGGACAACCAGACTGAGGAAGCAGCATGTTCGGCTTAGAAGCACTCGATCTTGCGCGAATCCAGTTCGCCTTCACCGTTTCCTTCCACATCCTGTTCCCGGCCATCACCATTGGCCTGGCGAGCTACCTGGCGGTGCTCGAAGGCTTGTGGCTCAAGACCGACCAGCAGGTGTATCGCGACCTGTACAACTTCTGGTCGAAGATCTTCGCGGTGAACTTCGGCATGGGCGTGGTTTCCGGCCTGGTCATGGCCTACCAGTTCGGTACCAACTGGAGCCGCTTCGCTGACTTCGCCGGGGCCATCACCGGACCCCTGCTGACCTACGAGGTGCTGACCGCATTCTTCCTCGAGGCTGGCTTCCTGGGCGTGATGCTGTTCGGCTGGAACCGGGTCGGCCGCGGGCTGCACTTCTTTTCCACGGTGATGGTCGCCCTCGGCACGCTGGTCTCGACCTTCTGGATCCTGGCGTCCAACAGCTGGATGCACACGCCGCAGGGGCACGAGATCATCGATGGGCGAGTGATCCCGGTCGACTGGCTGGCGGTGATCTTCAACCCTTCGTTCCCGTTCCGTCTCATGCACATGGCCATCGCCGCGTTCGTCGCCACCGCGTTCTTCGTCGGTTCGTCGGCCGCCTGGCACCTGCTGCGCGGGCGTGACAACCCGGCCGTGCGCAAGATGCTGTCGATGGCCATGTGGATGGCTCTGGTGGTGGCGCCGATCCAGGCGGTGGTCGGCGATTTCCATGGTCTCAATACCCTCGAGCACCAGCCGGCGAAGATCGCCGCGATCGAGGGACACTGGGAGAACCCACCCGGCGAAGCGACGCCACTGATTCTCTTCGGGTTGCCCGACATGCAAGCCGAGACCACCCGCTTCAAGGTCGAGATCCCCGCGCTGGGCAGCCTGATTCTGACCCACAGTCTGGACAAGCAGGTGCCCGCGCTCAAGGAATTCGCCCCTGAGGACCGGCCCAACTCGACGATCATCTTCTGGTCGTTCCGGATTATGGTCGGGCTCGGCCTGCTGATGATCTTCACCGGCCTTTGGAGCCTGTGGCTGCGCAAGCGCGGCACCCTCTACCACTCGCGTCCTTTCCTGCACCTGGCCCTGTGGATGGGGCCGTCCGGACTGATCGCCATCCTGGCCGGCTGGTTCACCACCGAGATCGGCCGGCAACCGTGGGTCGTGTATGGCTTGATGCGCACGGCCGATGGCGTGTCCAACCACAGCTACGCGCAGCTCGGGCTGACCCTGGTGATGTTCGTGGTGGTGTACTTCGCCGTGTTCGGCATCGGCTTCGCCTACATGATGCGGCTGGTGCGCAAGGGCCCACACACCGGCGAAGGCGACGAGCGCAAGCCTGGCGGCCCGGGCCGGAAACGCACGCCTGCACGACCATTGTCCGCCGCCTATGAAGGCAAGGGCAGCGAATCGGCCAGCCTGAACGAGAGGAACTGAGTCATGGGTATCGATCTTCCGCTGATCTGGGCCGTGATTATCATCTTCGGCATCATGATGTATGTGGTCATGGACGGTTTCGACCTGGGCATCGGCATGCTCTTTCCCTTCGTCAAGGCCGAGCGTGACCGCGATGTCATGATGAACACCGTCGCTCCCGTCTGGGATGGCAACGAGACCTGGCTGGTACTGGGCGGGGCGGGGCTGTATGGCGCTTTCCCGCTGGCCTATTCGGTGGTGCTGCCGGCCTTGTACCTGCCGCTGGTATTGATGCTGGTGGGGCTGATCTTCCGTGGCGTGGCCTTTGAGTTCCGCTTCAAGGCCACCGAGGAAAAACGTCATCTATGGGATAAGGCGTTCATCGGCGGCTCGCTGGTCGCGACCTTCTTCCAGGGCGTGGCGCTCGGTGCGTTCATCGAAGGCTTCAAGGTCGTCGACCGCAGCTATGCCGGCGGCTCGCTCGACTGGATCACGCCGTTCAGCCTGTTCTGCGGGCTGGGCCTGATCGTGGCCTATGCGCTGCTGGGCTGCACCTGGCTGATCATGAAGACCGAAGGCCCACTGCAACGGCAGATGCACGACATGGCTCGGCCGCTGGCCCTGGTGCTGCTGGCGGTCATGGCGGTGGTCAGCCTGTGGACACCGCTAGCCTGCCCGCAGATTTCCGAGCGCTGGTTCAGCATGCCCAACCTGCTCTGGTTCATGCCGGTGCCGATCCTGGTCCTGCTGACGCTCTACGGCCTGATCCGGGCAGTGGCACGCAATGCCCACTACACACCGTTCCTGCTCACCCTGGTGCTGATCTTCCTGGGCTACAGCGGCCTTGGCATCAGTCTATGGCCGAACATCATCCCGCCCTCGATCTCGATCTGGGAGGCCTCGGCACCACCGCAGAGCCAGGGCTTCATGCTGGTCGGCACCTTGCTGATCATCCCGTTGATCCTCGGGTACACCTTTTGGAGCTACTACGTGTTCCGCGGCAAGGTGACCCACGAAGATGGCTACCACCACTAAAAAGGCCGACCCATGGACAAGCATGCCAGCGAAGCAGGGAAACGACCGCTCTGGAAGCGCCTGGGCTGGCTGGCGCTGATCTGGACGGCCAGCGTCGCGACCTTGGGCGTGGCGGCCTGGGCGATGCGGCTGTTCATGAGCGCGGCAGGCTTGACCACCCACTGAGGTCCGGGAGGGCCAGGCAGCCGTCATGCTGCCCGGCCCCGCAAGCAAGGCCGGGCGAGGCGCCAGGGATTACTTGCGCGCCTTGAGCACCACAAACTTCGGCGTGGCGGCGACCTGTTCGACGCTGCGGAACAATCGGGCCAGCTTGCTGTGATAACCCAAGTGACGATTGCCGACCATGTACAGCGAGCCGCCGGTGACCAGGGTTTCGCGGGCCTGCTGGAACATGCGCCAGGCGAGCAGGTCGCCGACCACTTGTTGCTGGTGGAACGGCGGATTGCACAAGACCACGTCCAAAGACTGCTTTTCCATGCAGGCCAGGCCGTCGGCGGCGTGTATGGTCACCGGCCGTGCGCCGAAGGCTGCCTGCCAGTTCTGCCTGGCCGATTGCACGGCCATGTAGGATTCGTCCACCAGCGTGTAGTCGGCCTCCGGGTTGGCCAAGGCGCTGACGATGGCCAGCACGCCATTGCCGCAGCCCAGGTCGGCGACCCGGGCCTGGCCCAGGTCGCGCGGCAAGTGTGGCAGGAACGCCCGGGTACCGATATCCAGCCCTTCGCGGCAGAACACATTGGCATGATTGACCAGTTCCAGGGCCGGCGCCTCCAGCTGGTAACGGGTCGGATAGGGTGAAGTGGTCGCCGGCCGTGGGCTGGCGCTGGCTATCAACAGGCGGGCCTTCTTCTGCGCCAGCGAGGCACTGACCGCGCCCACGTGACGCTCAAGCAGGTCGCCGGCGGCGCGTGGCAGGTGCTTGATCATCGCGCCGGCGATCACCTGCGCGTCCGGCGCCAGATGCCCGCGCAGGCGGATCAGCTGTTCTTCCAGCAACGCCAGGGTCTTGGGCACACGCAGCAGTACCCGCTCGAACTGTCCTTGCCAGGGCTCGCTGGCCGGCACGAAAGGTACGCAGTCGAAAGGCTTGCCGTTGCGCGCCAGGTTCTTTTCCAGGGCCAGCCGCGCCAGATGCGAGTCGCCGCTGCTGGTCACCGGCAGGTGTCCCGCCAAGCTGACGGCCAGCGCGCCAAAACTGTCATTGAGTACCAGGACCCTGCATTGGCCGTCGGGGCGATGCTGTGCCAGATGATCGAGCAGGTACTGGTCGGCGGCATCGAAGGCTTGCAGCGGATCGTTGGCTTGTTCCGGCTGGCGGATCAGGTCGAGTTCGGCGAAGGGGCTATTGAGCAGGGGCATGTCGGGACTCTGGACGTGTTCATCCGCCCTGGCCGGGCGATTGGAGTCCGCGATTCTACAGAGGTTTGAGGCTCGGAGTCGCCAAGCCGGTCAGATCAGGCCTTCGCTCATGGCGATGGCGATGGCGGCCGGCTTGTTGGCGGCGTTGGTCTTGCCGATCACGCTGCGGATGTGGAAATTGACCGTGCTCAGCGACAGGCTCAGGATGCAGGCGATGTCCGCGGCGGTCTTGCCGGCGGCCGACCACTTGAGCACTTCCAGCTCACGCTCACTGAGCTTGGGCAATGGCTGGCGGCGTGCCAGATGGCGAGTGGCCAGACTCGTGTGCAAGGCCTTGCACAACCAGCTGACATGGACGCTCTTCTCGTAGAACTCCGCTGCCGAGATCGCACCCTCGGGCCTGGCAACGCTCAACTGGCTTTCATGATGGTGCAAGTCGTACTGCGACTGGGTCCAGCCATGGCGCAAGCCATGCGCATGAGCCTGCTGCCAGAACGAGGGAGCCTGGGCGAACAGCGCCTCTTCCCACAGCAGCGGCAGGGTGCAGTGACGGCATGCCCGTGGGATCGGGTCCAGGCCTGACAATCGCTCCTGATAGAGCTGGTTCCAGGCGCTGGGGTAATTGTTGTATTGGGTGCTGGCCGGTCGACTTCCCGGTGCATTGAAGAAGAAGGTCCAGCCGAGATAGGGCATGTCGAGCGCTTGCACCAGCTCGACGGCCTGGTCGAACATTCGTTGCGGGTCTTGTTCGCTGGCCAGGCGTTGTATCTGCTCCATTTTCCAGTTTTGCATTCCGAACTCCCCGTACGCATGAAGGGATCCAATTCGCGGGCCTTGGGAAGTGTAGGAAAGCATTAATAAGTGAGTGTAAACATTTCGCTATTGCCTGATGCCTTTCTATTCCATCGACGACACGCCGTGGAGACCCTACAGCGTATCGGTGTTCATTCCCGGCGCTTTGCGCGAAACTGACATCATTCGATAGAGGGAGCGCAACATGACCGCCAGTGCCGACAAATTCACCCAGCAGACTTTGCTCGACGTGCAGTCGTTGACCGCGAACCTGTTCACCTTGCGGGTGACCCGTGATCCAGGCTTTCGCTTCCGGGCCGGGCAGTTCGCCCGTCTTGGCGTGACCAAGGCCGATGGCAGCGTGGCCTGGCGGGCCTATTCGATGGTGTCGGCGCCGCATGACGAATACCTGGACTTCTTCTCCATCGTCGTGCCTGGCGGGGAGTTCACCAGCGAACTCAGCCGGCTGGGTGAAGGCGACCGCCTGCTGATCGACCGGCTAGCCTTCGGTTACCTGACCCTGGACCGCTTCATCGGCGGGCGTGATCTGTGGCTGTTGGCTACCGGCACCGGGATCGCCCCGTTCATGTCGATCCTGCAGGATTTCGAGGCCTGGGAGCGGTTCGAGTCGATCAAGCTGGTCTACTCGGTACGCGAGGCCAAGGAGCTTGCCTACCTGGACCTGATCGCCGGTCTGGAAAGCCGCGACTACCTGGCCGAGCATGCCGGCAAGCTGCAGTTCATTCCGGTGGTGACCCGAGAGGCCCATCCAGGCGCACTGAACGCGCGCATCACCACCCTGATCGAGAGCGGCGAGCTGGAGCGGGCCGCGGGCGTGCAGCTGAGCCCGGAGCATTCGCGCATCATGCTCTGCGGCAACCCGCAGATGATCGAAGACACCCGCGCGGCGCTCAAGCAGCGTGACCTGCAGCTGGCACTGAGCCGTAGGCCGGGGCAGGTGGCGGTGGAAAACTACTGGTAGGCCCGGCGTGGCCCATCGGCCAGCGAGCCGGGCAGGCCAGCGCTGGCCGCGTTCACGATTGCCGATTCTGGCTCTGAGCCTTGAGCAGATCGCGGATTTCCGTCAGCAAGGTCTCCTGGGGCGAGGGTGCCGGTGGCGCGCTTGGTGCCACGGCTTCTTCACGCTTGAGGCGATTGATCACCTTCACGCCCATGAAGATGGCGAACGCGATGATGATGAAGTCGATCACCGTCTGGATGAACTTGCCGTAGGCCAGCACCACGGCCGGCACGTCACCCTGCGCGGCCTTGAGGGTGATGGCCAGGTCGCTGAAGTCCACCCCGCCGATCAACAGGCCGAGCGGCGGCATGATCACGTCGCCGACGAAGGATGAGACGATCTTGCCGAAGGCCGCGCCGATGATGATGCCGACGGCCATGTCGACGACGTTTCCCTTGACCGCGAAGGCCTTGAATTCCTTGAGCATGCTCATGGTGTATTCCCTGTAACAGTTTGAAGGTATGGCGATTCGCGCCAGGCCGCATGCATGATGTGGCACCGAGCAGTTAATGACTGCGGCCAGACTCAATAGTTTTGTCGACCTCCTGCAGGTTCGAGACACATCAGGGTCGGCTATCATGGCGGTTTTTCCGGGGAGGACCATCCATGGCCAAGGCCAAGCGCTTGTATGGCTGCACCGAGTGCGGCGCTACCTTTCCCAAGTGGGCCGGTCAGTGCGGCGAATGCGGCGCCTGGAACACGCTGGTGGAGACCATGCTCGAAAGTGGCGCCGCGGCAGCGCCTAGCGGGCGTGCCGGGTGGACCGGACAACAGGCCCAGATCAAGACCCTGGCTGAAGTCAGCGTAGAGGAAATCCCGCGTTTCACCACCAGCAGCACCGAACTCGACCGGGTGCTCGGCGGTGGCCTGGTGGACGGTTCGGTGGTGCTGATCGGCGGTGACCCGGGGATCGGCAAGTCGACCATCCTGCTGCAGACCCTCTGCAACATCGCGACCCGGATGCCGGCGTTGTATGTCACCGGCGAAGAGTCGCAGCAACAGGTGGCGATGCGCTCCCGGCGCCTGGGCCTGCCGCAGGACCAGCTCAAGGTCATGACCGAGACCTGCATCGAAACGATCATCGCCACCGCGCGTCAGGAAAAGCCCCGGGTGATGGTGATCGACTCGATCCAGACGATCTTCACCGAGCAGTTGCAGTCGGCGCCTGGCGGCGTGGCCCAGGTGCGCGAAAGTACCGCCTTGCTGGTGCGCTATGCCAAGCAGAGCGGTACGGCGATCTTCCTGGTCGGCCACGTGACCAAGGAGGGATCGCTAGCCGGCCCTCGGGTACTGGAACACATGGTCGATACCGTCTTGTACTTCGAAGGCGAGTCCGATGGCCGCTTGCGCCTGCTGCGCGCGGTCAAGAACCGCTTCGGCGCGGTCAACGAGCTGGGCGTGTTCGGCATGACCGATCGTGGCTTGAAGGAAGTGTCCAACCCATCGGCGATATTTCTCAACCGTACCCAGGAGGAGGTGCCTGGCAGCGTGGTGATGGCCACCTGGGAAGGCACCCGGCCTATGCTGGTCGAGGTGCAGGCACTGGTCGACGACAGCCACCTGGCCAACCCGCGGCGCGTGACCTTGGGCCTGGACCCGAACCGGCTGGCCATGCTGCTGGCGGTGCTGCATCGGCATGGCGGGATTCCGACCCACGACCAGGACGTGTTCCTCAACGTGGTCGGTGGCGTCAAGGTCCTGGAGACCGCGTCCGACCTGGCGCTGCTGGCGGCAGTGATGTCGAGCCTGCGCAACCGGCCATTGGCCCATGGGCTGCTGGTGTTTGGTGAAATCGGCCTGTCCGGCGAGGTACGGCCGGTGCCCAGCGGCCAGGAGCGTCTCAGGGAAGCGGCCAAGCACGGCTTCAAGCGGGCGATCGTGCCCAAGGCCAACGCGCCCAAGGAAGCCCCGTCAGGCTTGCAGATCATTGCCGTCACGCGCCTGGAACAGGCGCTGGATGCTTTGTTCGAGTGACCTATCGCGGCCGGTCCGGCATCCCGGCCGCGATAGGCCGCAAAGCGGCCTCAGGATCCGACAGTCGGCAAAGCCTCGAGCGGGTTCGAAGGGTCGTTGCTGTGCCAGTCCAAACTCTCAAACCTCCATCAACACCCCCAGCTCCCGCCTCAGCTCCTGTTCGTCCGCCAGGTTCAGTTCCACCAGGCGATGCAGGTGGGTCAGCGAGTCGATGTCGATGTGCTTGCAGACGAAGCCCAGCCGGGTGGCTTCCTGGTGGCGCAGCTCCACCTGCATCGCCACCTGCCGGTGCAGGTCGAGATGGATGATGGCGTCGAACGGCTTGCCCGGCTCGGCATCCCAGCCAGCCGGACGTTCCACCAGCAGCCCCTTGAGCGACAGGTCCAGCAGCTTCACCGGCCAGGCGCGCTCGCCCTGGCGCAGTTCCATGGGCGCGTCGAAGGCGATGCGGCGGAATCGGCGACGTTCGTCATGCTGGTTCATGTGACAGATTCTCCAGATGTTTCCATGGGCAGGACCGAGGCGCGGCGCCCCGTCGATCAGGCGGCGCGCGCGCTAGACCAAAGCAAGTGTGGCATTGGGCGATGACAGGCCCTAGACTCGATGAGCGGTCTTTTCCAATCCACCACTGGAAGTAAACCATGAACAACAATAATAGCCTGCTACGCCATGTGCCATGGCTGGTGCTGGCCGTCCTCGGAGCCTGTGCGCTAGGTGTGGTCGCCCTGCGTCGTGGCGAGGCGATCAATGCCTTGTGGATCGTGGTCGCGGCGGTGGCCATCTATCTGGTTGCCTATCGATACTACAGCCTGTTCATCGCCACCAAGGTGATGCAACTCGATCCCCGTCGCGCCACGCCGGCGGTGCTCAACAACGATGGTCTGGACTACGTGCCGACCAACAAGCACATCCTGTTCGGTCACCATTTCGCGGCGATCGCCGGGGCCGGGCCGCTGGTCGGCCCGGTGCTGGCAGCGCAGATGGGCTATCTGCCGGGCACCCTGTGGCTGATCGCCGGGGTGGTCCTGGCTGGCGCGGTGCAGGACTTCATGGTGCTTTTCCTGTCCACGCGGCGCAACGGTCGCTCGCTGGGCGACATGGTCCGCGAGGAGATGGGCCGGATCCCTGGCACCATCGCGCTGTTCGGCTGTTTCCTGATCATGATCATCATCCTCGCGGTGCTCGCGCTGATCGTGGTCAAGGCCCTGGCCGAAAGCCCGTGGGGCATGTTCACGGTCATGGCGACCATTCCGATCGCGATGTTCATGGGCATCTACATGCGCTATATCCGGCCCGGCCGGATCGGCGAGATCTCGCTGATCGGCGTGGTCCTGCTGCTGCTGTCGATCTGGCTCGGCGGCGTCGTGGCGGCCGATCCGAACTGGGGCCCGGCGTTCACCTTCACCGGCGTGCAGATCACCTGGATGCTGGTCGGCTACGGTTTCGTCGCCGCGGTACTGCCCGTCTGGCTGGTGCTGGCGCCGCGCGACTACCTGTCGACCTTCCTCAAGATCGGCACCATCGTCGCGCTGGCGATCGGCATCCTGATCATCGCTCCCGAACTCAAGATGCCGGCCCTGACCCAGTTCACCGATGGCACCGGCCCGGTCTGGAAGGGCACGCTGTTCCCGTTCCTGTTCATCACCATCGCCTGTGGCGCGGTGTCCGGCTTCCATGCGCTGATTTCCTCGGGTACCACGCCCAAGCTGCTGGACAACGAAGTCAACGCCCGCTACATCGGCTACGGCGGCATGCTCATGGAGTCGTTCGTGGCGATCATGGCCATGGTCGCCGCCTCGGTCATCGAGCCGGGCGTGTATTTCGCCATGAACAGCCCGGCCGCGGTGGTCGGTAGCGATGCCGTCTCGGTGGCCCAGGCCGTTAGTAGCTGGGGCTTTGCCATCACGCCCGAGCAGCTGGAGGCGACGGCCCGTGACATCGGCGAGCACACCATCCTGGCCCGTGCCGGTGGCGCGCCGACCTTGGCGGTGGGCATCGCGCAGATCCTGCACCAGGTGCTGCCTGGCGAGAACACCATGGCGTTCTGGTACCACTTCGCCATCCTCTTCGAGGCGCTGTTCATCCTGACCGCGGTGGATGCCGGTACCCGCGCCGGTCGCTTCATGCTCCAGGACCTGCTGGGCAGCTTCGTGCCTGCGCTCAAGCGTACCGACTCGTGGGCCGCCAACCTGATCGCCACCGCCGGCTGCGTGGCGCTGTGGGGCTACCTGCTGTACCAAGGGGTGGTCGACCCGCTCGGCGGCATCAATACTCTGTGGCCGCTGTTCGGCATCTCCAACCAGATGCTGGCCGGTATCGCGCTGATGCTGGGCACCGTGGTGCTGATCAAGATGAAGCGCCAGCGCTATGTCTGGGTCACCTTGCTGCCAGCCGTCTGGCTGCTGATCTGCACCACCGCCGCGGGGCTGATCAAACTGTTCGACCCGAACCCGGCCGTGGGCTTCCTGGCCCTGGCCAACAAGTACGGCACCGCCCTGGAGGCCGGCCAGGTGCTCGCGCCAGCCAAGGACATCGGCCAGATGCAGCACGTGATCTTCAATGCCTATACCAATGCTGGCCTGACCATCCTGTTCCTGGTGGTGGTGTTCAGCATCCTGTTCTTCGCGCTCAAGGTCGGCTACGCCGCCCTGGGCCGCAAGGAGCGCAGCGACAAGGAAACCCCGTTCCAGGCCCTGCCTGATGCGTGACCATAGAGGAATGCAGTGATGTTCAACGATCTCGGTCGACTGGGTAAGTACCTGGGGCAGGCAGCCCGCCTGATGGTCGGCATGCCCGACTATGACACCTACGTCGAGCACATGCAGACCAAGCACCCGGACAAGCCGGTGATGAGCTACGAGGCGTTCTTCCGCGAGCGCCAGGAGGCCCGTTACGGTGGCGGCAAGGGCAACCCCCGCTGCTGCTGAGTCCGTTGTAGTACCACGCGCCACGCCTTGCCGTGGCGCGTTTCATTTCGGGAGTCCAGATGTCCGTTTCCAGCCCTATCCCCGTTACCGTCCTCACCGGCTTTCTTGGCGCCGGCAAGACGACGCTGCTCAAGCACATGCTCAAGGCCGAGCACGGCCTGAAGATCGCGGTGATCGAGAACGAGTTCAGCGAGGCCGGCATCGACGGCCAGCTGCTCGGCGACGAGCCGGTGCAGGTCATGACCCTGGCCAATGGCTGCGTATGTTGCAGCATCCACGGTGACCTGACCCGTGCCTTGTACCTGTTGCTCGAGCGCCTGGATGCCGGCGAAATCGCCTTCGACCGGCTGGTGATCGAGTGCACCGGCCTGGCCGACCCGGCGCCGGTGGCGCAGACCTTCTTCATCGACGAGGAGCTGCGCGAGCGCTACATCCTCGACGGAATCATCACCCTGGTCGACGTGGCGCATGCCGAGCTGCATCTGCAACAGACCATCGCCCAGGCCCAGGTAGGGTTCGCCGATCGCCTGCTGTTGAGCAAGACCGACCTGGTCGAGCCGCAGGTGGTCCAGGCGCTGCGCGAACGCCTGGCACGCATCAACGGCCGCGCGGCGATCCGGGTGGTCGAACATGGCCGCATCGACCTGGCCGAGCTGCTCGATGTGCGCGGCTTCAACCTCAATCCGGAGCTGGGTGAAAACCTCAAGCCAAGGCTGCGCCCGGTGCTCAAGCCGGCCACGGCGGATCGCATCTCGACCTTGGTGTTGCGCAGCGAAGCGCCGCTGGACATCGATCGGCTCAGCGACTTCATGAACCAGCTGCTGGAAAACCACGGCAAGCAGTTGCTGCGCTACAAGGGTGTGCTGAACATCGCTGGAGAAGATCGCCGCCTGGTCTTCCAAGGCGTGCTCAAGCTGTATGGCTTCGATTGGGATGCCCCATGGCGGGAAGGGGAAGCACGCGAAAGCGTGCTGGTGTTCATCGCCGATGATCTGCCGGAGCAGGCGATCAAGGCGGGGTTCGAGGCGCTGGGCCAGGGCTGAGTCCGTTCGCTTTCCAGGCGCCCGGACTCGAGTCTGGCATCGGCAGGGGGGCGGGCCGCCTGGCGGCCCCGGTCCGCGTCATCGATCCTCTGCCCCAGCAGACTCCGGCCTCATTGCTTGCAGCGGGAGACAGCCGCTGCGGTCGCGTCGTGACCAGGCGCTGGCAGGTGGCCAGAAACGAAGAAGCCTGGCGCAAGGCCAGGCTTCTCGACATCGGCTGATCGTCGATCAGTTGCCGTAGACCGGCAGCTTCTTGCAGATCGCCTTGACCTTCTCGCGGACCGCGTCGATCACCGCTTCGTTGTTCAGGTCGGCCAGGATGTCGCAGATCCAGCCAGCCAGCTCGCGGCATTCGGCTTCCTTGAAGCCACGGGTGGTGACCGCCGGAGTACCGAAGCGCAGGCCGGAGGTGACGAACGGCGAACGGGGGTCATTCGGCACCGAGTTCTTGTTCACGGTGATGTAGGCGCGACCCAGGGCGGCGTCGGCGTCCTTGCCGGAGATGTCCTGCTTGATCAGCGACAGCAGGAACAGGTGGTTCTGGGTGCCGCCGGATACCACGTCGAAACCACGCTCGATGAACACCTCGGCCATGGCCTGGGCGTTCTTCACGACCTGCTGCTGGTAGGTCTTGAACTCAGGCTGCAGCGCTTCCTTGAAGCAGATCGCCTTGGCCGCGATGACATGCTCCAGCGGGCCACCCTGAGCGCCAGGGAAGACGGCCGAGTTGAGCTTCTTCTCGATCTCTTCGTTCTTGCGCGCCAGGATCAGGCCGCCACGCGGGCCGCGCAGGGTCTTGTGGGTAGTGGTGGTGACCACGTCTGCGAACGGCACCGGGTTCGGGTAGACGCCCGCGGCGACCAGGCCAGCCACGTGGGCCATGTCGACGAACAGGTAGGCACCGACCTTGTCGGCGATGGCACGGAAGCGGGCGAAGTCCAGCACCTGGGAATAGGCGGAGAAGCCGGCGACGATCATCTTCGGCTTGTGCTCGACGGCCAGGCGCTCGACTTCGTCGTAGTCGATCAGGCCGTTGCCGTCGATGCCGTACTGGATGGCGTTGTACAGCTTGCCCGAAGAGCTGACGCTGGCGCCGTGGGTCAGGTGGCCGCCGTGGGCCAGGCTCATGCCCAGGATGGTGTCGCCGGCCGACAGCAGGGCCAGGTAGACCGCCGCGTTGGCCTGGGAGCCGGCATGCGGCTGGACGTTGGCGTAGTCGGCGCCGAACAGCTGCTTGGCGCGCTCGATGGCCAGCTGCTCGACGACGTCGACGTACTCGCAGCCACCGTAGTAGCGCTTGCCCGGATAACCCTCGGCATACTTGTTGGTCAGGACCGAACCCTGGGCTTCCATGACGGCCGGGCTGGTGTAGTTTTCCGAAGCGATCAGCTCGATGTGCTCTTCCTGGCGCAGGGCTTCTTGCTGCATGGCTTCGAAGAGCTCGGCGTCGTACTTGGCAATGGTCAAATCACGGCTGAACATGGCGGTCCTCAAGGATCGGGCTGGATTGGGCGGGCATTCTAACCCATTGCCCTTGGGCTGGCATATGAATGGGTTTCATGTGGATCAACGGCGCGGCGCAAGCCGCAAGCTCCGGGAACAGGCCGACCGCGGCGCCAGTGTGGCAGACGCTACGTCCAGGCAAAGCGACACGGCTCTAGCTTGCAGCTCCGGAGCTAGTCGAAGACGAACAACGTCTCGTTGCTGAACTGGGATTCGAACTGGCGGGCAGGCATGGGGCGGCCGAACAGGTAGCCCTGCACCTCGTCGCAGCCATGCTCGCGAAGGAATTCCAGCTGCTCATGGGTTTCCACGCCTTCGGCGATCACCGCCAGGTTCAGGCTGTGGGCCATGGCGATGATGGCGCGGGCGATCTGGGCGTCCTGTTCGCCTTCGGGCAGGCCGTCGACGAAGGTGCGGTCGATCTTGAGCACATCGATGGGAAACTGCTTGAGGTAGTTGAGCGACGAGTAGCCCGTGCCGAAGTCGTCCACGGCAATGCTCAGGCCGAGGTTCTTCAGGCTGTCGAGGATCAGCATGGCCTCGTCGACCTCGCGCATCAGGATGCTTTCGGTCAGTTCCAGCTCCAGGCAGGCCGGCGGCACGCCAGTCTCTTCGAGGATCGTGGCGATGCGGGTGCCGAGCTGGCCGTCGGAGAACTGTCGGGCGGAAATGTTCACCGAGACCTTGGGCACCTTGACCTTGGCCTGGCTCCACGCCTTGAGCTGGCGGGTCGCCTCGCGCAGGACCCAGTCGCCCACATCGACCACCAGGCCCAGCTCCTCGATCACCGGGATGAAGTCGCCTGGCGGTACCAGCCCGCGACGCGGGTGGCGCCAGCGCAACAGGGCCTCGGCGCCGGTCAGGCGCTTGCCGTCGCCGCTGAACTGCGGCTGGTAGTAGAGCACGAACTCGTCCTGCTCCAGCGCATGGCGCAGGTCGCTTTCCAGCTCCAGGCGCTCGAGCGCGCTGGCGTTCATGTCCGTCTGGTAGAACTGGAAGTTGTTCTTGCCACGCTCCTTGGCATGGTACATGGCGGTGTCGGCGTTCTTCATCAGCTGGCTCAGCTCGTTGCCATCCTGCGGGCTCAAGGCGATGCCGATGCTGGCGGTGACGAAGAACTCGCGGTTCTCCAGCACGAAGGGGCGCACCAGGCTGCCGAGAATGCGCTCGGCCACATGGATTGCCCGGTTCAGCGCCACCTCCCGGGTGGCGCGCGGTTGCAGCAGCAAGGTGAACTCGTCGCCGCCCATGCGCGCCACGGTGTCGTCGTCATGCACACAGTCGAGCAGGCGCTCGGCCATGTCCTTGAGCATGCGGTCACCGGCGGCATGGCCGAGCGAATCGTTGATCGGCTTGAAACGGTCCAGGTCGAGGAACATCAGCACCACCCAGGATTTCTGTCGCTCGGCCTGTTGCAGCGCCGTGTACAGGCGATCCTGGAACAGCGTGCGGTTGGGCAGGTGGGTCAGCGCATCGTAGTAGGCCAGGCGGTGAATGCGTTGCTCGCTGGCCTTGCGCTCGCTGATGTCGGTGAAAAAGCACACGTAGCTGGCCAGGTCGCCTTCCTCGTCGAACACCGCGGTGATGCCGACCCAAGCCGGATAGTGCTCGCCGCTGCGCCGCTTGAGCCACACCTCGCCCTCCCAGCTGCCACGCTGGTGCAGTTGCTTGAGCACATAGCGCAAGTGCGCTTGCTGCTGGTCATCGACGGTCAGCATGCTTGGCATCTGGTCCAGCACTTCATCCACCGAGTAGCCGCTGACCCGGCTGAACGCCTCGTTGGCCTGGACGATGTAGCCAGCCGGGTCGGTGATCAGGATCGCCGAGGTCGAATGCTCGAAGACCGTGGCGGCCATGCGCAGGTCCTTCTCGGCACGGCGCTGCTGGCTGATGTCGCGGCCAACGCCGAGGATGCCTTCGAAGCGCTCCTGGTCGTCCCACACCAGCACCAGGCGCAGCTCGATCGGGATCTTGCGCCCATCGGCACGCAGGCAGTCGAACAAAAACAGCTGGGTAGGCAGTTGCATGTGCAGGCAGGCCAGCGCGGCCGGGTCGCCCAGCGCGGCATTGACCTGCTCGATGAAGGCCAACACGCCATCCAGTTGGGCCGGATTGGCGACGGCGGTCTGCCAGCCGTGCTCGAATATCCATTCTGCCTGGTAGCCCAGCACATTCTGCACCGAGGGGCTGACATAGTTGAGCTTGAGCTGGCTGTCGGTGGAGAAGATCACGTCGCTGATGCTTTCGGCGAGCATCCGGTAGCGCCGTTCGCTGTCACGCAGCGATTCGCTGGCCTCGATCTGTACCGTGACGTCCTTGCCTATGCCGATGATCCGAGTGACCGCGCCTGTACTGTCGCGGGTCAACACTTGTTCGCGGATGTCATAGCAGCGCCAGCTGCCATCGCGGTGACGCAAGCGCAGCTGGCAGTGCAGCGAGCCGCCCTCGGCGTTTGCCTGTTGCGCCCAGCGCAGCGACTGGTAGTGCCGGGCATCCTCTGGGTGCATGAGCATTTCCCAGAAGCGCTCGCCCATGGCGGTCAGCTCGGCACGCTCATAGCCCAGCGTATGGCCCAGATGGCGGTTGCTGAAGATCATGTTCTGGCTTTGCACGTCCTGGACGTACAACTGGTCGGGCACGGTGCGTACCACGTTCGACCAGAAGCTTTCGCGCTCGAGCAGCGACAGCTCGACCTGCTTGCGGCTGGTGATGTCGCTGATGCTCAGGATCACTGCCTGGTAGTCGCAGCGTTGCTGCGGCAGGCGAGCCATGAGCCACAAGTGCAGCTCGCCGCCGCGCGGGGCGGGCAGGCGTACCTCGAGCTCCAGCTGCGCGCGCTGTTCGATCAATGCGCCGATCAACTGCATGCCGACCCCCTCGAGGCCGTCGCCAGTGCCGATGATCAGGCGCTGCCAGGCGCCCTGGTGGCACTCGACAGTGAGCAGCTGGCGGGCCACCTGGTTGATCTCGGTGATCTTCAGCTCCCGCAGCAGCGCCCGGCGCAGTTGCGGATCCAGCGCCAGGCTCTGCTTGAGCGCGGCCGGATTGCGGACGTGGTAGCGGTCGAGCTGGCCGGGCAGGCTGGACAGGTCGAGCACGCACAGTGCCACCCCGGTGCCTTCGAAGATTTCCTGGTAGCGACGCCGGTCCTCCTGCAGGGCACGCTGTCGACGGCGCATGCGCGCCAGGGTCAGGATCGGCAGCAGGGCACAGCACAGCACCAGCAGGCACTTGCCCAGCAGACCGGGCAACAGCTGTTGGCGAACCAGGCTCGCATCGAACAGGCCACGCAGTTGCCAGGCGCTGTTGTCGAGGAAGGCCAGCACCACGCTGCCGGGCGCCTGGCCACTGTTCGGCTCGGCCACATGGCGATCGAGCACCTGGCCGCTGCGGCTGTTCTCGAGCAACCAGGAAGGCTGCAGCGGGGCGCCGAGAGGGCGCGTCAGCGCGTGCAGGTAGTCCTTTTCCAGCCGCAGCAGCCAGTAGCCGTGCCCGGCCGGCTGACGAAGCAACAGGTAGATCGACTGGCCGTCGGACGAGTTGCCATAGAGATACGGGCGGTCCTGGATCAACCCCAGGTATTCACCGACCAGGCCATGGTCGCTGGTCGCCTCGAGGCTGTCGGCCTGGAAGCGACCTGCGCTGTCGAGCCAGGCCAACTGCCGCAGCAACGGCATGCGGGCGCGCAGCTCGACCAGCAGCGAGCGTATCGCCGCTGGCGCGGGCACTTCGGTATGCGGTTGCATCAGGTTCATGGCCTGCTGGGCCTTGAGCGCCAGATGCAGGCCCAGGTGATCGGCCAGTTCCGAAGTCTCGGCCACGCTTTTTTCCCGCAGCTCTGCCTGGGTGCGCTGGAACTGGGCGAACAGTTGCCATAGCAGCAGGGCCGTCAGTACCAGCGCGAGCAAGGCGAGCGCGCCTTTGAGCGAACCGTGCAGACCGAGGGTCGGGGCAGGCTGGCCAGGACGCAGGAACGGCGGTTGGGTGAGGTTGGTCAAGCGTTGATCCTGCGATTGGGCTGGCGACGGCAGGGACAGGGCCATGCGTGGCGCACTATAAGGCCGGACAGGCAAGGCGACTAGCATGCCTTCAAATGTGGCGAAGTGCCAGTGCCAGTGCCAGTGCCAGTGCCAGTGGCGGTGAGCGTTGAGCTGCAAGCAAAAGCGGTTCCGCGTTGCAGAAGCGTAAGCTTCACGCCTCAAGTGCAGCGCCGCAGCTTGAAGCTTGGAGCCCCCACCTGTGCAAGCCAACGTCTTGGCGTAGAATGGACGACTTTGTCCATCTGCACCTATCTGATAGAGGGCTTGGTTTTGGCTCAATACGTCTACACCATGCATCGGCTGAGCAAGGTCGTGCCGCCGAAGCGGGAAATCCTGAAGAACATCTCTCTGTCGTTCTTTCCCGGCGCGAAGATCGGCGTGCTCGGTCTCAATGGCGCGGGCAAGTCCACCCTGCTGCGCATCATGGCCGGGGTCGACAAGGAGTTCGATGGCGAAGCGCGCCCGATGCCCGACCTGAACGTCGGCTACCTGCCGCAAGAGCCCGAGCTCGACCCGAACAAGAGCGTCCGCGAAGTGGTCGAGGAGGCGGTCAGCACCATCAAGGACGCCCAGGCGCGCCTGGACGAGGTCTATGCGGCCTATGCCGAACCCGACGCCGATTTCGACAAGCTGGCCGCCGAACAGGCCAAGCTGGAAGCGATCTTGCAGGCAGCCGATGGCCACAACCTCGAGCGTCAGCTCGAAGTGGCCGCCGATGCCCTGCGCCTGCCCCCGTGGGATGCACGCATCGAACACCTGTCTGGTGGCGAGAAACGTCGCGTGGCGCTGTGCCGCCTGCTACTGTCGGCGCCCGACATGCTGTTGCTCGACGAACCGACCAACCACCTCGATGCCGACTCGGTGGCCTGGCTGGAGCGGTTCCTGCACGATTTCCCGGGCACCGTGGTGGCGATCACCCACGACCGCTACTTCCTCGACAACGTCGCCGGCTGGATTCTCGAACTCGACCGTGGGGCCGGCATCCCATACGAGGGCAATTATTCGGGCTGGCTGGAAGCCAAGTCCGAGCGCCTGGCGCAGGAGTCCAAGCAGCAGAGCGCCCATGAAAAGGCCATGAAGGAAGAACTGGAGTGGGTGCGTAAAGGCGCCAAGGCTCGCCAGTCCAAGTCCAAGGCGCGTCTGGCGCGCTTCGAGGAAATGCAGTCGCAGGAATTCCAGAGGCGCAGCGAGACCAACGAGATCTACATTCCGGCAGGTCCACGCCTGGGCGACAAGGTCATCGAATTCAAGAACGTCAGCAAGGGCTACGGCGATCGCCTGCTGATCGACAATCTGTCGTTCGCCATGCCCAAGGGCGCCATCGTTGGTGTCATCGGCGGCAACGGCGCGGGCAAGTCCACCCTGTTCCGCATGATCATGGGCAAGGAGCAGCCGGACTCGGGCAGCATCGAGATCGGCGAAACCGTGCAGCTGGCCTGCGTCGACCAGAGCCGCGAGGACCTGGACGGCAGCAAGACGGTGTTCCAGCAGATTTCCGACGGTTCTGACCAGATCCGCATCGGTAGCTACGAGATCCCGTCGCGTACCTATGTCGGCCGTTTCAACTTCAAGGGCGGCGACCAGCAGAAGTTCGTCAGGGACCTGTCCGGAGGTGAGCGTGGCCGCCTGCACCTGGCCCTGACCTTGAAGGAAGGCGGCAACGTCCTGCTGCTCGATGAACCGTCGAACGACCTGGACGTGGAAACTCTGCGCTCGCTGGAAGAAGCCCTGCTGGACTTCCCGGGCGCCGCCATCGTGATTTCCCACGACCGCTGGTTCCTGGACCGTGTGGCCACCCATATCCTGGCCTACGAGGATGATTCGAGCGTGGTGTTCTTCGAGGGCAACTACACCGAGTACGAGGCCGATCGCAAGAAGCGCCTCGGCGACGCGGCCGCCCAGCCGCACCGCGTGCGACACAAGAAGCTGGCCCAGTAAGCCAGTCGACATGCACGACGATGGGGCCTTGATGGCCCCATTTTTGTGCCCGCTCGGTGTGTCTGGTTTAGCTTGTCCTGGCTGTTGGCTCTGTCTGCGGACGCTCCAGCATGTTTGCAATACTTGTATGCATTTATAGAAATGCACCAAAAATTTTCATAAAAACGACATTTTGCTCTGTTGCGGTGCAAACCGTTCTTGATACAGTCGGGAAAAAACCAATAAGTCCAATCCTCTTGGTGAGATGTACCCATGACTGAATCTGTCGACGCTTTCCTGGCCCGCCTCAAGCAGCGTGACCCTGCCCAGCCCGAATTCCACCAGGCGGTGGAAGAGGTACTGCGCAGCATGTGGCCATTCCTCGAAGCCAATCCCCACTACCTCGAAGCCGGTATCCTCGAGCGCATGGTCGAGCCCGAGCGCGCGGTGCTGTTCCGCGTCTCGTGGGTCGATGACCAGGGCAAGGTCCAGGTCAACCGCGGCTACCGGATCCAGATGAGCAGCGCCATCGGCCCCTACAAGGGCGGCCTGCGCTTCCATCCGTCGGTGAACCTGAGCGTGCTCAAGTTCCTGGCCTTCGAGCAGGTGTTCAAGAACTCGCTGACCTCGTTGCCCATGGGCGGCGGCAAGGGCGGCTCGGACTTCGATCCCAAGGGCAAGAGCGATGGCGAGGTGATGCGTTTCTGCCAAGCCTTCATGAGCGAGCTGTACCGGCACATCGGTGCCGACCTGGACGTTCCGGCCGGCGACATCGGTGTTGGTGCGCGCGAGATCGGCTTCATGTTCGGCCAGTACAAGCGCCTGGCCAACCAGTTCACCTCGGTGCTGACCGGCAAGGGCATGACTTACGGTGGCAGCCTGATTCGTCCCGAGGCGACCGGCTATGGCTGCGTCTATTTCGCCGAAGAGATGCTCAAGCGCCAGGGCCAGCGCATCGATGGGCGCCGTGTGGCCATTTCCGGATCGGGCAACGTGGCCCAATACGCCGCGCGCAAGGTCATGGACCTGGGTGGCAAGGTCATCTCGCTTTCCGACTCGGAAGGTACCCTGTATTGCGAGTCCGGCCTGAACGACGAGCAATGGGAGGCCCTGATGGCGCTGAAGAACGTCAGGCGCGGCCGTATCAGCGAGCTGGCCGGGCAGTTCGGTCTGGAGTTCCGCAAGGGCCAGACGCCCTGGAGCCTGGCCTGCGACATCGCTCTGCCATGCGCCACCCAGAACGAGCTCGGCATCGAGGATGCGCGTACCTTGCTGGCCAATGGCTGCATCTGCGTTGCCGAAGGTGCCAACATGCCGACCACGCTGGAGGCGGTCGATATGTTCATCGAAGCCGGCATCCTGTTCGCCCCGGGCAAGGCCTCCAATGCCGGCGGCGTGGCGGTGAGCGGGCTGGAAATGTCGCAGAATGCCATGCGCCTGCTATGGACTGCCGGGGAAGTGGACAGCAAGCTGCACAACATCATGCAGTCGATCCATCATGCCTGCGTGCATCATGGCGAGCAGGCCGACGGCACGATCAACTACGTCAAGGGCGCCAACATCGCCGGCTTCGTCAAGGTCGCCGATGCCATGCTGGCCCAAGGCGTGGTCTGAGCGGAGCGGAGTACCTCCGGTTCGGCGTCGCGGCGACGGCGTCATGCCCAGCATCATCGGCGGTTTTGCGGGGCCCGGTGGAGGCTCGTCCGCCGTGCCGCTCCGCCTTGCCACACCTACCGCTGATGTTGCAAGCACGGCCATTATCGGTGGGGCCTGCAGGGCCCTGCGGTGACAGCTGCGCTCATTCTCCAGCCTCGATGGCGACGATCTCGATCGCTTGTTCACCCGCCGGTCGTCGCCACGTCACTTCGTCCCCCGCTTCGGCACCCAGCAGCGCTCGGCCCAGAGGCGAGCCCCAGTTGATCAGGCCCTGGGCTGCATCGGCCTGGTCTTCTCCGACCAACTGCACGGTGTGCTGCTGGTCCTGCTCATCGACGAACCTGACGATGCTGCCTATCCGCACCTTTTCGTTGGTACCGGCCGGCGGCACCACCTGGGCGCTCTTGAGCCGTGCACGGAAATACCGCAAGTCGCGTTCGCTATCGGCCAGCCGCTGCTTGTCGGCATTATCGCCCAAGGCCAGCAGTTCGCTGCGCAGCGTATTGAGCTGCGCGACACGTTGCTGCAGTTGCGCATAGCCGCTTGCGGTGACGAGGTTGGGCTGGTCGCTGATGCTTCGCTCCACCGGCTGGTCGGCCTGAGCGGCGGCCTGGTCTTCGTTGACGAATGCCCGACTCATTGCTGCCTCCTTCGGTCAGGTTGCACACTTCAGTAGTGATACCACTTGAGCTCCAGCATCATCTCGTTCCGCGCGCTGCCCAAGTGGCTGAACTCGCGCCTGGCGCTCAGGCGCAGGCCAAGGTCCGGGCCGAGCTCCCATTGCTGGTTCAGGCTCAGGCTGCGACGCACTTCGCCATTGGTGAAGTAGTCGCCCTTGGCTTCCAGGGTCATGTTGCCCAACCCGTTGCGCCACAGCAGCCCGCCGTTGAAACCGGCCGCCGGAGCGATGAACTGGGCGAAGTCGTTGTGATGCTCCACCCGCACGGTGCCAAGGGCAAAGCCGAGCAGCTCGTCGCCCAGTTGCCAGGTGCCGCCGGCACCGCCATTGACATGGCTGACCAAGACTTCGTCATCATGCTTGCCCGGTACTCGCTCCAGGCCGCCGGCGACCTGCCAGGACCACGGCTTGAGCAAGGCGTTGCGCGGCGTCAGCGAGCGGATGGTGGCCAGGTCAAGGCGCTGTACCTGCCAGTCGTTGCCTTCGTACTGGCGCAGCTTGAGCTGGAGGATCTCGATCTGCGCGCCCAGCGGGAAACCATAGGCGTTGTCGTTCAGGTCATGATAGGCCATGCGCAGGCCATATTCGGCGTAGGCACGCTCGTCACGACTACCGATGCCGAGCTGCCAGGTACGCGACTGGTGGCCGTGTTCCGGCAGGCCCGGGCGCTCTACCTCAAGCGGCGGCGGCGGGTTGCGATTGATCGCCCGCAGCAACTCGAAGCTGCGTCTGGCACGCGCCGGGTCGCGCGCTTGACCGGTCGCCCGGTAGCGCTCCAGGCGATAGGCGGCATCCTGCACCAGTGCTTGGCGATCGCGTGGCAGGGCGGTGAAGTCAGGGCTGCGCAGGTATTCGGTATCTGCGCTCAGGGCCAGCACCTGGTGCTTTTCGGCAAGCTCCAGTGGTTCGGCGCGAGCCAGCAGCTCGCGTTCACGCGAAGGACGGTAGTGCACCTGCGACACCAGCCCCGACTGCTTGACCGCCTTGACCGTGTCGGTCGGGATCGCCGTGAGCGGGAACTGCGAGGTGAGGTCCAGACCGGGCCTGGCCACCTGCAGCAGTTCCAGCAGTCGATACGAGCAGTTCTCGTCGAAGAAGAAGTAGTCGAAGCGTACCTGCTTGAGCTCCCAGACATGTTCGACCATGCGCCCGGTTTCTTCGGGCGTCAGGTTCAGCTGGTACTCCCACAGGTCGCGGTTCTCCAGGCTGCGGTACTCGGAGAGTTTGTCCTGGTAGGGCATGAAGGCGAACAGGCCTGGATAGCCGCCCATCAAGCCCTTCCAGGCATACAGAATACTGTTGTCGCTGCCCTCGATGTAGGCCCCGAAGTTGATCGCGTAGCTGAGCAGCGCGGTGTCGTTGCTTTGCGTGTCGCTCTGGTCGATGCGCAGCAGGGTATGGCCGAACATCGACGAAGGGCTGTTCAGGTAGGCCGCTGGGAAGATCAGCACCGCGCCGTGCGGGTCGATGTCCTGGTACCAGCGGGTGAACTCCTGGCATCGAGGCTGTGGCAGGTCAGCCAGTTGCAGTTGCTCGCGCAGCCAGCGCGTGCGTGCCGGAAACACGCACTGGGCGTGCTTGTCGCCAAGCGTGGCCGGCGCGTACAACGCCTCGACGGTGGCCTGCAGCTCGCGCTCGGGATGGTGCGCGCCGTCATGGGCGAGAAAGAAGCGTTCGTCGTCCACATAGCTGCGCCAACCGCCCAGCTTGCCGGTCTCGTAGTGTCCCAGGGCAATCCAGTAGGGCGTGGCGGCCAGTCGCTGGAGGCGCGATGGGTCCAGCTGGGGTGCGGCTTGAAGCGAGGCACAGGCGCAGAGCGCCAGGTAGGCGAGGCGTTTGAACATGTCAGGCAACTAGGTCTGGAGGATGTCGCAAGGCAGGCGGTTTCCCGCCCCGGCAGGGGCGGGAAGGCCGGATCAGGCTTCGCTGGCGTACTTGGCCAGGCGCGGATCGGTCTTGAGGACGGCGAGGGTGTTGCTATGGACGTCATCGGCAGTCACGTCGGCGCTGCTGAAGATCTGCTGGAAGTGTTCGTGGGTCACCGAAGCGAAGTGCGCGCGATCTTCCGGCGCGACGCCGAGCACCACGGCGTAGGTGGTCAGGGCTTCGCCCTGGCCCTTGGCCATGTCTTCGGAAAGTTCGTTCATCATGCCGTTCATGGCGAACCAGGAGCGGCCACCGTAGGTCAGGGCAGCGTTGGTCGAGCAGCCGTTGGTACCGGACGTCATGCCGAAGGTGGCGTTGCCCGAAGTGCCGTTGGTGGTGGAAGCCAGGAAGTGGGCGGGGGTGCCGCGCTGGCCTTCGAACAGCATGTTGCCCCAGCCGCAGTCCGGGCCGCCGGGCGCTTGCGCCATGGCGTTGAGCGAGACTGCGGTGAACAGCGTACCCAGAAGAATCCGTTTCATAGCTTTGTTCTCTTTTTCAGTAGACATGCCAAAGGTCTGGTTCCAGCGATGGCGATCGCTGGATCGGCAAGCAATGTAGCTTGCCGCGCAGCTTGGAGTTTAGGCGCGATCCAAAGGTTGCGTCACCCGATGTGAAAATTTGCAGCGAAACGGCCGTTTTCGAGCTTGCCAGATAAAGTCCTCGGCAGCCTTGCAAGCCGCGCGCATGCGGCGCCAGAATGCTTTCATCTGCCCGCCGAAGTAAGGAAGCCCAATGTCCGACCCTGTCGCTGCAAGTCTGCGTCTTGCGCCAGAAGCCCTGACACGGCGTTTTTCCGCTGAACAGTTCGCTTTCTCCAGCACCGACGATCTGGAGCCTTTTCGCGGTGTCCTGGGCCAGGAGCGAGCGGTCGAGGCCCTGCAGTTCGGCGTGGCGATGCCGCGTCCGGGCTACAACGTGTACGTCATGGGCGAGCCCGGTACCGGGCGCTTTTCGTTCGTCAAGCGTTACCTCAATGCCGAAGGCAAGCGTCAGCGCACCCCCGCCAACTGGGTCTACGTGAACCACTTCGACGAGCTGCGCGAACCCCGCGCCCTGGAGCTGCCGGCCGGTAGTGCCAGCGAGTTCATCGCCGACATCAACGCCTTGATCGGCAACCTGGTGGCCACCTTCCCGGCAGTCTTCGAGCACCCCTCGTACCAGCAGAAGAAGGGCGCCATCGATCGTGCCTTCAACCAGCGCTACGACCAGGCCCTGGATGTGATCGAGCGGGCCTCGCTGGAGAAGGACGTGGCCCTGTACCGCGACGCCAGCAACGTCGCCTTCACCCCGATGAGCGATGGCAAGGCGCTCGACGAGGCCGAGTTCGCCCAGTTGCCGGAGCAGGTCCGCGAACGTTTCCATCAGGACATCGCGGCCCTGGAGGAACGCCTCAACGAAGAACTGGCCAGCCTGCCGCAGTGGAAGCGCGAGTCCAACAACCAGTTGCGCCAGCTCAACGAAGAGACCATCACCCTGGCCTTGCAGCCATTGCTGGCACCGCTTTGCGAGAAATACGCGGAAAACGCCGCGGTCTGTGCCTACCTGCAGGCCATGCAGCTGAACCTGCTGCGCACCGTGGTCGAGCAGCTGGTCGACGACAGCAAGGCCGATGCCGTGGCGCGCAAGCTGCTCGAGGACCAGTACGCGCCCAGCCTGGTGGTCGGCCACGCGGCCGACGGCGGCGCGCCGGTGGTGTTCGAGCCGCATCCGACCTATGACAACCTGTTCGGCCGCATCGAGTACAGCACCGACCAGGGCGCCCTGTACACCTCGTATCGCCAGCTGCGGCCAGGCGCCCTGCACCGCGCCAATGGCGGCTTCCTGGTGCTCGAGGCGGAGAAGATGCTTGGCGAGCCGTTCGTCTGGGATGCACTCAAGCGCGCCCTGCAGTCGCGCAAGCTGAAGATGGAGTCGCCGCTTGGCGAGCTCGGGCGCGTGGCCACCGTGACCCTCACGCCGCAGGTCATCCCGCTCGATCTGAAGGTGGTGGTCATCGGCTCGCGCCAGCTGTACTACGCCTTGCAGGACCACGATCCGGAATTCCAGGAGATGTTCCGGGTGCTGGTCGACTTCGACGAAGACATGCCCATGCTCGACGAGAACCTCGAGCAGTTCGCCCAGTTGCTGCGCACTCGCACCAATGAAGAGGGCATGGCGCCGCTGAGCGCCGACGCGGTGGCGCGCCTGGCCACCTACAGCGCCCGGCTGGCAGAGCACCAGAAGCGGCTTTCGGCACGTATCGGCGACCTGTTCCAGCTGGTCAGCGAGGCCGACTTCATTCGCCAGCTGGCCGGCGATGACAAGACCGACGCCGGGCACATCGAACGGGCCTTGCGGGCCAAGGCCACCCGTACCGGGCGGGTCTCGGCGCGCATTCTGGACGACATGCTGGCCGGGATCATCCTGATCGACACCGACGGCGCGGCGATCGGCAAGTGCAACGGCCTGACGGTGCTCGAGGTGGGCGATTCGGCGTTCGGCGTCCCGGCGCGGATTTCCGCGACCGTCTATCCCGGCGGCAGCGGCATTGTCGACATCGAGCGTGAAGTCAACCTCGGCCAGCCGATCCACTCCAAGGGGGTGATGATCCTGACCGGCTACATGGGCAGCCGCTATGCCCAGGAGTTCCCCCTGGCGATCTCGGCCAGCATCGCCCTGGAGCAATCCTATGGCTACGTCGATGGCGACAGTGCCTCGCTGGGCGAGGTGTGCACGCTGATCTCGGCCTTGTCCAGGACCCCGCTCAAGCAGTGCTTCGCCATCACCGGCTCGATCAACCAGTTCGGCGAGGTGCAGGCAGTCGGTGGCGTCAACGAGAAGATCGAGGGCTTCTTCCGGCTCTGCGAGGCCCGCGGCCTGACCGGCGAGCAGGGGGTGATCATCCCGCGCGCCAACGTTGCCACGCTGATGCTCGACGAGCGTGTGCTGGAGGCGGTGGAAGCGGGGCGTTTCCATGTGTACGCGGTGAGCCAGGCCGACGAGGCCCTGAGCCTGCTGGTCGGCGAGCCTGCCGGGGCGCCGGACCAACAGGGCCAGTTCCCCGAGGGAAGCGTCAATGCCCGGGTGGTCGAGCGCTTGCGCATCATCGCCGAGATGGTCAGCGAGGAAGACATCAAGGAGGCGGAAAAAGAGCGACTGGAAGAGGCGCTGGCGCAAGCCAGGCCGGCTTGAGTCGGTGGCGCGGCGCATGACCGTCCAGCGCCGATCGTCCTGCGGCATGTCCGCTCGACTATGCTCAGAGGCAGGACGGTCGCGAAGTCCAGGAGGCAGCAGCCTGCGTCGCGGGCTGCACCCAGGGGATCTCGGAGGGAGACGCGGTCATGCGCAACCTCAGCCTTACACGCCAGTGCCTCGGCCTGGTGACCCGCATCGAATGCAGCATTCGCCCGCTGGCCGGCGACAATGGCATGTGGACCCTGCTGTTCGCCGCCGGCATGGCTGGCGAACAGCCGTCGGCGGTCAAGGCCCAAGGCCCGTTCCACGGTCCGCAGGTGGCCGAATCGGTGCTCAATGCCATCGTCGACAGCCTGACCTTGCATGGCTACCAGGTCGCCGAGGGGCCACAGATCTGGTGTACCCATCTGCAGGCACAGTTGCGCCGGATCAATGGCGAGCGCTGTCGCAACCTTGGCGACTACCAGTTCCATCCCGAACACTGATGCCGCAGCTGCCGGGGCGTGCGATGCGCCTGGACCCAGCGGCGACACAAGGCCACGGGCTTCTCTGTCACAGGTGGCATGGCTATACTCGGCCACGCTTTTTCGCCATCTGACGAGTCTTATCCCGCATGGAACGTATCCTCGAAAACGCGATGTATGCCTCGCGCTGGCTGCTCGCACCGATCTACTTCGGCCTGTCCCTTGGCCTGCTGGCCCTTGCGCTGAAATTCTTCCAGGAGGTGGTCCATGTCTTGCCCAACGTCTTTGCGTTGAGCGAGGCGGACCTGATCCTGGTGATCCTGTCGCTGATCGACATGTCGCTGGTTGGCGGCCTGCTGGTGATGGTGATGATCTCGGGCTACGAGAACTTCGTCTCCCAGCTGGATATCGACGAAAGCAAGGAAAAGCTCAACTGGCTGGGCAAGATGGACTCTTCCTCGCTGAAGATGAAGGTGGCCGCGTCGATCGTGGCCATTTCCTCGATCCACCTGCTGCGTGTGTTCATGGACGCCCAGAACATCTCCACCGACTACCTGATGTGGTACGTGATCATCCACATGACCTTCGTCGTCTCGGCGTTCGTCATGGGCTACCTGGACAAGCTGACCAAGCATTGACCTGAGCCGCGGATCGTTCGAGGGGCAGGCCGGCACGCTGGCTTGCCCCTCGTCGTGTCCGGTCCCTGACGAGCCGTCGCGATCGTGCTAGGCTGCTCGCCCATTTCATCAAGGGCGCGGCCTGGTTGCGCCCTGCAGCGGAGCACGCCAATGTCCGAACTCAACCTGTCCACCGACGAATCCCGCGTCAGCTACGGCATCGGCCGTCAGCTGGGTGGCCAGCTGCGCGACAACCCGCCACCAGGCGTCAGCCTGGACGCCATCCTGGCCGGCCTGACCGATGCCTTCCAGGGTCAGGACAGCCGCGTCAGCGAGTCTGACCTGTCGGCCAGCTTCAAGGCCATCCGGGAAATCATGCAGGCTGAGGCCGCGGCCAAGGCTGAAGCCGCCGCCGCCGCAGGCAAGCAGTACCTGGCCGAGAACGCCAAGCGCGAAGGCATCGTGACCCTGCCTTCGGGTCTGCAGTACGAAGTGCTGGCCAGCGGCGAAGGCACTAAGCCCGGCCGCGAAGACAGCGTGCGCACCCATTACCATGGCACCCTGATCGATGGCACCGTGTTCGACAGCTCCTACGATCGTGGCCAGCCGATCGAGTTTCCAGTCAGCGGCGTGATCGCCGGCTGGACCGAGGCCCTGCAGCTGATGAACGCCGGCAGCAAATGGCGCCTGCACGTACCGAGCGAGCTGGCCTACGGTGCCCAGGGTGCTGGCAGCATTCCGCCACATAGCGTACTGGTGTTCGACGTCGAGCTGCTCGACGTTCTGTAACTGAGCTTCGAGCTGCAAGCTGAAGCGGATCGGCGGTGTCGATGCGATTGCCAATCGCCGACTCGCCGCGATCTGCTTGGCTTGTGGCTTGTGGCTTGTGGCTCGCAAGCTAGCTCCACTCAGGCCCAACCGGCCGCAACGCCCTGGCATAACAGAACAGGAACAGGTTGCGCACCAGTTCCTTGAGCACCATCGGCTCGCTCGAACTCAGCCCTGAAAGGTCCAGGTCACCCTGGTCACGCAGTTCATCGAGGGCGTCTTCTTCGAGCACGGCGCAGACTTCGCCGGTTTCGCGGTGCAGGATGCGCAGGTAGGGATGAGGTCGATCAAGCCAGGCGTCGATCAGATAGGTCATGGCTGTTCTCCTTGGATGTTCGTTCCAATGAGAATAATTCTTATTATCAGAATAGCAAGAGCCTATTGGCGATTTCTTCCGAGCGGTCTCTCGGCGGATGTCGTGATGCGCCAGGATCGCATTGCGCGATCCTGGCAGTGCCGGTCAGACCTTGCGCACGAACTCCGACTTCAGCTTCATGGCGCCGATGCCGTCGATCTTGCAGTCGATGTCGTGGTCACCGTCGCACAGGCGAATGTTCTTCACCTTGGTGCCGACCTTGACCACCAGCGAGGATCCCTTGACCTTGAGGTCCTTGATCACGGTGACGGTATCGCCGTCTTGCAGGACATTGCCCACGGAGTCCTTCTTCACCGCTTCATCGTCGGCGCTTTGCTCGGTGTCGTGGGCTGACCATTCATGGGCGCACTCCGGGCAGACCAGCTGGGTGCCGTCCTCGTAGGTGTATTCGGAGTGGCATTGGGGGCAGGGCGGCAAGGTGCTCACGGGACTTCCTCGGTAGGCGAACAAAGGCGCACATTGTATAGGGTTTTGCAAAAGGCGTCATGAATGCATCGCCAGGCAGCCAGGCGCCGGCGCTGCCAGCGTTCGTGGCGGCCGGGCGGGCATGTCCGAGAGCGCAGGGGCTCCGCCAGGCGCGGGCGTGCCCGCGAGGCAAGGAGGGGTCAGTGGGTGCGGGCGACGGCGAATTCGCTCAGTTCGACCAGGGCATCCCGATACTGGCTGGCTGGCAGCACTTCGAGGCAGGCGATGGCGCGGGCGACATAGTCGCGGGCCATGCGCGCGGTGTAGTCGAGGGAGCCGGAAGCCTCGACGGCGCTGCGAATGCTTTCCAGGTCTTCGATGCCGCCTTTCTGGATGGCCTGGCGCACCAGCGCGGCCTGCTCGGCCGTACCTTCGCGCATGGTGTGGATCAGCGGCAGGGTGGGCTTGCCCTCGGCGAGATCGTCACCGACGTTCTTGCCCAGGGTGTGCGAGTCGCCCTTGTAGTCGAGCAGGTCGTCGACCAGTTGGAAGGCCACCCCCAGGTGATCGCCAAAGGTGCGCAGCGCCTCGCGCTGTTCGTCGCTGGCGCCGGCCAGGGCCGCGGCGCTGTGGGTGGACGCCTCGAACAGCATCGCGGTCTTGCCGCGGATGACCTCCATGTACACCTGTTCGGTGGTGCTGGCGTCACGCACGCGCGACAGCTGCAGCACTTCGCCCTCGGCGATCACCCGGGTGGCGTGGGAGAGGATCTGCATCACCGGCATCGAGCCGAGCTCGACCATCATCTCGAACGAGCGCGAATACAGGAAATCGCCCACCAGCACGCTCGGTGCGTTGCCCCACAGGGCGTTAGCGGTGGAGCGGCCGCGGCGCATGCCCGACATGTCGACCACGTCGTCGTGCAGCAGGGTGGCGGTATGCAGGAACTCGATCGTCGCCGCCAGCAGGCGCAAGTCGTCGTTGCGGTGGCCCAGGGCCTTGCCGCAGAGCAGCACCAGCAGCGGACGCAGGCGCTTGCCCCCGGCCGACGTGATATAGTCGCCGATCTTCGATACCAGCGGCACGCGCGAGGTCAGCTGCTTCTTGATGATCTCGTCGACGGCGCTGAAATCTTCAGCGACCGCGCGGTAGAAGGTTTGGGGTTGCATCGGCTGCTCCATTGAGGTTGCGCGGCATGCTAGGTCGCGGGTCCCGGTGTGTCAAGGCGCGGCGGCCGGCTGGCGGGGGCGGCACTTGCAAGGAGATTGCCGGTTGCGTACAATCGCGCACCCTAACTTTCCTGGGCAGCACCTGCCTTACGCAATTGCATCGGGGCCTTTCCAGCCCTGTGCAGCCATGCCAGCCAATACTCATCTTATAAAGAGCTGGGTGAGCAGGATTATCGGAGAAATACCATGTCTTACGCAGTAATCGTTACCGGCGGCAAGCAGTACAAAGTAGCCGAAGGTGAATACCTGAAGGTCGAGAAGCTGGAAGTCGCCACTGGCGAGTCCGTCACTTTCGATCGCGTCCTGCTGGTTGCCAACGGTGACGACGTCACCATCGGCGCGCCAGTGGTCGCTGGTGCCAAGGTCGTTGCCGAAGTCGTTTCGCAAGGCCGCCACGACAAGGTTCGCATCATCAAGTTCCGTCGTCGCAAGCACCACATGAAGCGTATGGGCCACCGCCAGTGGTTCACCGAGATCAAGATCACCGGTATCCAGGCTTAATCGCCAAGATCCCTTGAATTTATTGGAGAATTGAACCATGGCACACAAAAAGGCTGGTGGTAGTACTCGTAACGGTCGCGATTCAGAATCGAAACGCCTTGGCGTGAAGATGTATGGCGGCCAGGTCATCAAGGCCGGCAACATCATCGTCCGCCAGCGCGGCACCCAGTTCCACGCCGGTTTCGGCGTCGGCATGGGCAAGGATCACACCCTGTTCGCCAAGATCGAAGGCGTGATCAAGTTCGAGAAGAAGGGCGAGTTCGGCCGTCGCTATGTAAGCGTCGTCGCGGCCTGATCGAGCTGTCGCTGGAAAAGCCCCGTCATGCGACGGGGCTTTTTCGTTTGTGCTGAGCCTCTTGCAAAGCTGTTCGCATGGGCTGCCGGCGCTGGTATCTTCGGTCTACGGGGCAGCCGCGCTCATTTTTGCAAGAGCCTCATGTTTTGAGTCAATCAGCTCGTCTGTCGACGAGAGGCGGTTTTTATGAAGTTTGTTGACGAAGTATCGATCAGGGTCAAGGCCGGTGACGGCGGTAACGGTTGCATGAGCTTCCGCCGCGAGAAGTTCATCGAGAATGGCGGCCCCAACGGCGGTGACGGGGGCGACGGCGGCTCGGTGTTCGTGGTGGCCGACGAGAACCTCAATACCCTGGTCGACTACCGCTATACGCGCCACCACGAGGCCCAGCGCGGCTCCAATGGCGGCAGCACCGACTGCACCGGCAAGAAGGGCGAGGACCTGTTCCTGCGCGTGCCGGTCGGCACCACGGTGATCGACGCCTCGACCCAGGAAGTCATCGGTGACCTGGTCACCCCCGGGCAGAAACTGATGGTCGCCCAGGGTGGCTGGCACGGCCTGGGCAATACCCGCTTCAAGTCCAGCACCAACCGTGCGCCGCGCCAGACCACGCCGGGCAAGCCGGGCGAGCAGCGCGACCTGAAGATGGAGTTGAAGGTGCTGGCCGATGTGGGCCTGCTCGGCCTGCCGAATGCCGGCAAGAGCACCTTCATCCGCTCGGTGTCGGCTGCCAAGCCGAAAGTCGCCGACTACCCGTTCACCACCTTGGTGCCCAACCTCGGCGTGGTCAGTGTCGACCGCTGGAAGAGCTTCGTCATCGCCGACATTCCCGGCCTGATCGAGGGCGCTTCCGACGGTGCCGGGCTGGGGATCCGCTTCCTCAAGCACCTGGCACGTACCCGCGTGCTGCTCCACCTGGTCGACCTGGCCCCGCTCGATGGCAGCAGCCCGGCCGATGCCGCCGAGGTCATCATCAACGAGCTGACCCGCTTCAGCCCTTCGCTGGCTGAACGCGAGCGCTGGCTGGTGCTGAACAAGTCGGACATGCTGATGGACGACGAGCGCGACGAGCGCGTCAAGGAAGTGGTCGAGCGGCTGCAGTGGGAAGGGCCGGTCCATGTGATCTCGGCGATCTCCAAGCAGGGCACCGAGAAGCTCAGCCACGACATCATGCGCTACCTGGAAGACCGTGCCGATCGCCTGGCCAACGATCCGGCCTACGCCCAGGAGCTGGCCGAGCTCGACCAGCGTATCGAGGACGAGGCGCGCGCCCAGCTGCAGGCGCTCGACGATGCCCGCGCCCTGCGCCGCAGCGGTGTCAAGAGCGTGCATGACATCGGTGACGATGACGATTGGGATGATTACGAGGACGACGAAGACGGTCCGGAAATCATTTACGTGCGCGACTGATCGGTTGCAGTACACTGAACGCCGCTCCTTCGAGCGGCGTTTTGGTATCTAAAGATCGACATAGGTTGGAAGAAGATGCGAGACAAGGTGACAGGCGCGCGGCGCTGGGTCGTGAAGATCGGCAGCGCCCTGCTGACGGCCGATGGCAAGGGGCTCGACCGTGGCGCCATGGCTGTCTGGGTCGAACAGATGGTGGCACTGCGCGAAGCGGGCGTGGAGTTGGTGCTGGTATCCTCCGGGGCCGTTGCCGCTGGCATGAGCCAACTGGGCTGGAGCACTCGACCGAGCGCGATGAACGAGCTGCAGGCCGCGGCTTCGCTCGGTCAGATGCGCCTGGTGCAAGCCTGGGAGTCGAGCTTTGGCGAGCATGGCAAGCATACCGCGCAGATCCTTCTGACCCATGACGACCTGTCCGACCGCAAGCGTTACCTCAATGCCCGCAGTACCTTGCGTACCCTGGTCGAGCTGGGCGTGGTACCGGTGATCAACGAGAACGACACGGTGGTCACCGACGAGATCCGCTTCGGCGACAACGATACCCTGGCCGCCCTGGTGGCCAACCTGGTGGAAGCCGACCTGCTGGTCATCCTCACTGATCGTGACGGCATGTTCGATGCTGACCCGCGCAGCAATCCCGACGCTTCGCTGATCTTCGAAGCCCGCGCCGACGATCCATCGCTCGACGCCGTGGCGGGCGGCACCGGTGGCGCGCTGGGCCGTGGCGGCATGCAGACCAAGCTGCGTGCCGCGCGCCTGGCGGCGCGCTCCGGTGCCCATACCATCATCGTCGGCGGGCGCATCGAGCGGGTGCTGGACCGCCTGAAGGCCGGCGAGCGCCTTGGTACCTTGCTTTCACCCGAACGCGGCATGCTCGCGGCACGCAAGCAATGGCTGGCCGGTCACTTGCAGACCCGTGGCATCCTGGCCCTGGATGCCGGCGCCGTGCAGGCCCTGCGCGAGGCCAACAAGAGCCTGTTGCCGGTTGGAGTCAAGGCCGTGCAAGGCAGCTTCCGCCGGGGCGAGATGGTGATCTGCGTCGGCCCCGACGGCCAGGAAATCGCCCGTGGCCTGGCCAACTACAGTGCCCAGGAAGCGCAGAAGATCATCGGCCAGCCCTCCGATGCCATCCACGGCATCCTGGGGTACAGCGCCGAACCCGAGCTGGTGCATCGCGACAACCTGGTCCTGGTCTGAGGGGATGTGCATGTTGAAGAAGCTGTTAGCCGTGGCCGCGCTGGCGTTGCCGGCGCTTGCGAATGCCGAGCAGATCGGCCAGGTGTCGACGGTATTCAAGTTCGTCGGGCCGAACGATCGTATCGTGGTGGAGGCGTTCGACGATCCGAAGGTCGAAGGGGTGACCTGCTACCTGTCGCGTGCCAAGACTGGCGGAATCAAGGGCGGGCTGGGTCTGGCCGAGGATCGCGCCGAAGCGTCGATCGCCTGTCGCCAGGTCGGGCCGATCCGCTTCAAGGGCGAGCTCAAGGAGGGCGAGTCGGTATTCAAGGAGCGCACCTCGTTGGTGTTCAAGACCATGCAGGTGGTGCGCTTTTTCGACCAGAAGCGCAATACCCTGGTGTATCTGGTTTACAGCGACCGGGTGATCGAGGGCAGCCCGCAGAATGCGGTGACGGCGATCCCGATCCTGCCTTGGACGAAATAGCCTCGGTGGAGGCACAAGGTCCCGGACTGCGTGGTACGCAGAGGCGGATACCGGTGTTGTCCCCCAGCTCCCGAGGCCGCGAAGCGGCCTCAGGTTTCTCCATCCTGCTGGCACGACCTGCGCATTAGCGAGCTGGCTTGCAAGCCTGCCAGCTCTCGAGGCCGGGCTACCGCTCCCGCACGATCACCGATGCGCCGAACCCTTCAGGCCATCTCGCCGGCCTCGACCTGCTCCTGGCCAACCCCTGGCGCTTCTTCCAGGCGGCTGATGTACTTCCAGTCCGCCTCGTCGATATAGATCCCGTTCGGTCCGCTGCCGCCTTCCAGGTCGATGGCCACCCGCGCCGAAACCTGCGGCTTGACGCTGGCCAGGATCGGTACGAAGCCCAGTTGCTGGCTGGTTTCGAGCAGGGCCGCCTGGTTGCGCTCGTCGATGTCGGCGGCCTCGTCGAGGTAGTAGGGCAGGCGAATACGGCTGGCCAGGTCGCGGTCCATCAGGTGCAGCAACAGGTACATGTTGGTTAGCGCCTTGATGGTCATGGTGGTGCCGTTGGACGCGGCCCCATCGATGTCGGCGTGGATCACCGGCTGGCTGTTGACCTTGGTGATCTCGAACGCCAGCTCGAACAGGTCCTTGAGCCCAAGCTGGTTATGGTTGGCCGCCACCAGCCGTGCCAGGTATTCCTTGGCCTGCTCGTTCTTCTGGTCCTGATCCGCGCTCTGGGTCAGGTCGAAGACCGACAGCGTCTCGCCTTCCTCGTACTGCCCGGCGCTGTGGATGATCTGGTCGATGTGCCGCAGGGCTTCCTTGTTCGGTGCCAGTACCACGCGGAAGCTTTCCAGGTTGGAGACCTGGCGCTTGTTGATTTCGCGGTTGAACAACGCCAGCTGGTGTTCCAGGCTGTCGTAGTCGCTGCGGATGTTGCGCAAGGTCCGGGCGATGTCGGTCACTGCCGCGCGACGCGCCTTGGCCAGGGTCAGGGCTTCGTCGCTGCGGTGGGCATAGGCGTTGATCAGCAGCTCGAGACGACGCTCCAGGTCGTCCTCGCTGTCGAACTTGGCCACGCCCTTGAGACGCACCTGGGCGTACAGCGCCTCGATCTGGTTGTCCACGCGTTGCAGGCTCTGCCAGCTGTCCTGGTAATCGTTGAGCAGTGGCAGCAGGTTGTCCATGGAGTCGTCCAGCGCTTCCATGAACGGCGTGCCGGGCGGTAGGTCGGCCGGCAGCAGCTGGCGACGACGCAGCGCATCGTCGAGGGTGCGCTGTCGGGCTTCGAGGTCGGCGAGCTGGCGCGCGACCAGCTGCAGCTTGGCCGAAAGCTGCTGGACGCGCTCGGTGAAGGCATCGCTGGAGCGCTTGAGTTCGTCCTGCGCGGCCTCCAGCTGGGCCAGCTGTTCGATCTTCTGCGCCTCTTCGACCGCCAGCGTCTGCGCGCGCCGATAGTCCTCGAGTGCCTTTTGCGCGTCGAGCACCGCCTGGTAGAGCGTTTCGGCCTGGGCCTTGCTCGCCGAGCGGTCGGCGGTCACGCTCTGCTGGGTCCTGAGCTGCCTGAGTTCCTTTTCCAGACGGTCCTTCTGCTCGCGCAAGGCGGCGCGATCAGCCAGGGCCTGCAAGGCCGGTGGGTCGATGTGCGACAGGTCGATGGCCAGGCCCGGCGCGACGAAACGCTCGCCCTTGAAACCTGCGAGTAGCGCCTGGAGCGACTTCACCCATTGTTCGCCGTCTTCGAGCTCGATGCCGTTCGCGCCCAGCGGCAGGCTGAACAGCGCACCGTTGAACAGCCGCATCAGGCGCTCGACATCCTGCTGGGAAAACTCCTCGCGCAGCCGGGCATAGCTGTTGTTGTCGGCATGCTCGAGCTGTTGCCTGACCGACTTGAGGCGGCTCTCCAGGTCGCGGACCCGCTCGCCAAGGTCTTCGGCGCTGAACTGCCGAGACTGGGCCAGGGCGCCGGCCAGTTCGTCATGGGCGTCCTTGGCTGCCAGCAGCTGCCGCTCCAGCACCTTGGCATCCTCGACCAGGGCGAAGCGATGCCTGAGCCCCGCCAGTTCGCCAAGCCAGCGCTGGAGGCCGGCAATCTCGCGCTCCAGGCGCATCAGCTCCTGGGTGCTGTTGCGCTGGTCGTTCTGCAGGCGGTCCTGTTCGTTGCGATAGTGCTCGCTCTGGATGAGCAGTTCTTCCTTGCGCGCCATGGCGTAGTCCTGCCAGGTGCCCAGCAGGTTGTCGAGCAAGGGCGAGATGCGATGCAGCTTGCCGCGCAGGACGTCGCGCTGGGCGACGCCGCCGGCCAGTGCCTCGATCAGCGGGCCGGCGGCGACCAGGGCACTATAGTCCTGCTCCATGCGCCGTACGTCGCGGAAGGCTTCCTCGCAGGCTGCGATGTAGTCGACGCTGCCAGAGCGCAGGCTGTGCTCGAAGGCGTCGAGGAACAGCTGCTTGAGCTTGGCGGCGGTGATCTCGCGCATGTGCAGCAGGTTGATGAACAGCGCGCGGAAGGTCTTGAGGCTCTGCTCGCTGGTCGAGCGCAGCGGGATCAGCGTCAGGTCCAGCGGTACCGAGGTATGGCCACCGACCAGCAGGCGGCGCAGCTCGTCGGGCTTGACTTCGTGGGCCTTCAGGCCGTTGCGCTCGAGGCTGGCGAACAGTTCCTTCTGCCGCAGGCAGGTGTCGTCCTTCTGGTAGTGGGTCAGGTCCAGTTCGCCGGCATAGGCGAAGAATTGATGGCCGAAGCCGCCGCCCGGACCACGGCCCACGACCCCGACCACATGCGGGCCATGCGGCAGGTTCAGCTCGCAGAGGATGTAGCTGGTGTCACTGGCGAAATAGAAGCGCCGCGACTGCTCGAGGCTGTACTTGCCGAAACTCATGTCCGACATGCGCGCCAGGATCGGGAACTGCAAGGCGTTGATCGAGGCGGACTTGCCCAGGTTGTTGGCGCCGTAGATCGACAAGGGCTCTTCCAGGGGGAACAGGCCGAGGCTGTAGCCGGCGGTATTGAGCAGCGCGAAGCGGCGGATGCCGTAGCGTTCCTGGCTCATGCGTCGATCTCCCGTCGTTCGCGGATGGCCCGGGCCAGCGCGTCCTGCTCGCTGTCCTCGGACAGGACACTGTCGTCATCCTCGCTCAACATCGGCGTCGGCAACGGCAGGTCGCCGTGCAAGGTCGCCGCCAGGTCGCGGTCCTGCTGGACCGACAGGCAGACGTCGAGGAAACGATGCATGGGTGGCAGGAAGCGGTAGATGCCACCTTCTTCGTGGGCGAAGCCCAGCTGGGTCATGCGTCGCAGGATCTTTTCCTCCAGCTCCTCGACCGATTGCACTTCGGCTTGCAGAAACAGGTCGCGGTACTTGTCCAGCAGCGAAGGCAGCTCGTCGCGCCCGACGCTGCCGCCGTCGATCACGGCGATCGGATCGCGTCCCTGGTCGGCCAGGTGTTCGACCAGGATGAAAGTGAACAGCGACAGCCGCTGGGCGGTCTTGTTGACCTGGGCCGCGGCTTGCTCGGGCACGAAGTAGTAGAAGCCGCGGGTATCGCAGACCAGTTCGAAGCCCAGGGCCTTGAACAGGCTGCGGTACTGGTCCTGGAAGTTCGACAGCTGGGCGTACGACTCCGGATCGCGGCGGCTGATGTGAAAGCCCTTGAGCAGCTCGCGGAAGATCGGCGCGAGCTGGGACAGTTCGGAAAGATCAAGATGCATGGGCAGTGTCTGGCTTGGATTCTGGCGGGCAGGTGCGACTGGAGGCCAGGGCGAACGAGCGCAGGCTGACCTTGTGGTGGCAAGTGGTGTATTCGCGCCGTTCGAGGCGCTGGCGGCTGAAGCGTCTTTCCCGCGACAGGCGCGAGAACCAGTACAACAGTTCGTCGGTGGCGCCGTCCGGTTCCTGCTCCAGCAGCCAGAGCATCAGGTCCGGCAAGGGCAGGGCATCCTCGCAGCGCTGGAGCATTTCCCTGACCGTGCGCGGGGCGCGGGTCTGCTGGTCGCCTTCGCTCTTGTGCGCCTTGGGAAAGCGCGCTGGCTTGGGCTCGAAGCGGGCCAGCGCATAGACATAGGCCTCGACCTGGCTGGCACTGCCAAGGAAGGTGCTCTGCGGCCGAGTGAACAGGGGCAGCGCCGCCTGGGGCACGGCGTCCAGGCCTTTGCGCCGGATCACCGACAAGGCCAGCGCCGCGCCACGCGTCACGGCATTGTGCCGGCGCGCCTCTTCGCGCAGCGGCAACAGCAGTTCGCGGGCATGGCGCAAGGTCAGCTGGGCGCTGGTCTGCATCTCGAGGATGCGCGCATGGGTGCGTACCAGCATGTCGTCATCCACCAGGTGACCGAGCCGGGCCTGCTCGCCCAGCAGCTTCAGCAACACCGTCTCGACCTTGCGTACACCTTGCTCGAAAGCGCCATCGGCGTTGACCAGCTGGATCATCGGCTCGACGTACTCGTCCCAGGTCGCCAGCACCTCGGCATAGCGCTGGCGCAGCGGGATCTGGCGATTGCTGGTCTTGGCCCGCTCGGCCACGGCGACCAGGGCCTGCTCGTCGTTGTCGAGCTTCTTCAGCACATCGCGCACGCGCATGTCCAGCAACCGCAGCTGACGCGCCAGGTCGTCGCTGTCGCGGTTGTCGAAGGCGTCCTGAATATGCCCGGCCAGGCGCTCCAGGTGGCGCAGGTAGGCCTCGATCTCCAGGCACAGGCCCAGGCGATGCTCGCGGCGCAGGTAGGCGAGGAAGTCGTGGATCTGGGCGTTGAGCTCGAAGCGATTGGGACTCTTGGCCACCGGGACGAGGATGTCCAGGCGAATCCAGGTATCGAGCAGCTGGGTGATGTCCTGCGCGGTGCTTTCGACCTGTTGCCGTGCCAGTTGCTGGCGCAGCTCGACCAGGCTCAGGGTACCCTGGTCGAAGCGTTCGCACAGTGGCTCGAGCAAGGCCCAGTGTTCGGCTAGGGCGCGCAGGACGCGCTTGGGTTCGATCATTGGCGGTCGACTCGTTGCCGGGTGAAAAAGGTCGATTGTACTGCATCGGTGGGACCGGGGTTCATGCCATGGTCGACTGCCGGTCGGCCAAGCCGTCGCGGCGTCTGGCGAGGCGGCCTGCAGGGTCCGCCGAGCGTCGCTGCCATGGTCTTCGCGATACGCTAGAATGGCCGGCCGTTTCCCTTTTTCCGGATGACCGTGCCGTGCTGACCGAGCCTCGCCGCCGCGCCTACTTGAATGCCATGCAGGTGGTGCACTGGCTGCCGCGTGCCGAATTGCCGTTCGCCGCGCCGTCGCGAGCAGCGCTGCTGTTGCCCGTGGCGGCCGCCGCGATGCCGCAGCCGCAGGGCCTGCCGCCGGCGAGCCAGGCGCCGGCGATGCCCCAGGCACGTAGCAGCGAGCGGCCGAAGATCGACATTGCGCGACCGCTGGCCAAGGCCGTGCCCAAGCCGCCCGCCGAGCAGGAGTCGGCGCCTGTGCCCGAACGGCCTGTCCAGGCGCCGCCGCCGCGCTTCGCCTTGCAGCTGTTGCGCGCCGGCCGTTGCCTGCTGCTGGTCGAACTGGCGACCGGCCAGGCCTTCCAGAGCCGCGATCCATCCTACCTGCTGCTCAAGGACATGCTGCGCGCCGCCGGCTTGCCGGACGCGCCGCAGCTCATTGGCGAGCCGGTCCGCTGGCCATTGCTGCTGCGCGGCAACCTGGACCAGGGGCCGGAGGCGGCGCGCGACTTCGTCCAGAGCTTCATCCAGGCGCGCCTGGAAGAGTCGCCTTGCGCCTGCCTGTGGCTGGTTGGCCTGCCGGCCGTGCGCTTCGCCGGCCAGGTCGACGAGCAGGCCTATTACCGCGAACTGTCGATCGATGGCCTGGGCGCTGCCTGGGCGTTGCCCGGCCTTGAACTGTTGATGGACGAGCCGCAGCGCAAGGCGGACGTCTGGCAAGCGATGCGCCGGCTGATGGCGCGCTGGAAGAGCGTTGAATGAGTGAATCGATCAGCTTCCGCCCGATGACCGAGGCGGACCTGGATGCGGTGTTGAAGATCGAATATGCCGCGTTCAGCCATCCATGGACCCGTGGCATCTTTCAGGATGCGCTCAAGTCCTACGAAGTGTGGCTGATGTTCGATGGCGAGCAGCAGGTTGGCCATGGCGTGATCAACGTGATCATCGACGAGGCGCACCTGCTCAACATTACCGTCAAGCCCGAGAATCAGGGGCGCGGCCTTGGCTTGCGCTTGCTCCAGCACCTGATGGCGCGGGCCTGGCAGCTCAACGGTCGCGAATGCTTCCTGGAAGTTCGTGCCAGCAACCAGGCGGCCTACCGGCTGTACGAACGCTACGGGTTCAACGAGGTCGGTCGGCGCCGGGACTACTATCCCGTGGCCGGCGGTCGTGAAGACGCCCTGGTGATGGCCTGCACCCTGCTCGAGGAGTGACCTTGCGCCAGGGCCGTGCAGTCTTACCGCAGTACCCTTGAAGAGGCACGACCATGCACGACCTGCAGGAACTGATCGACAACAATGCACGCTGGGCCGACGCGATCAACCAGCGCGACCCGGACTTCTTCGCCAAGCTGGCGCGCCAGCAGACCCCCGAGTTTCTCTGGATCGGCTGTTCCGACGCGCGCGTGCCGGCCAACGAGATCGTCGGCATGCTGCCGGGCGACCTGTTCGTCCATCGCAACGTCGCCAACGTGGTCCTGCATACCGACCTGAACTGCCTGTCGGTGATCCAGTACGCGGTGGACGTGCTCAAGGTCAGGCACATCCTGGTCACCGGCCACTATGGGTGCGGCGGTGTGCGCGCGGCGATGCAGGATCGCCAGTTCGGCCTGATCGATGGCTGGCTGCGTTCGATCCGCGACCTCTACTACGAGAAGCGCGGCGAACTGGCCAAGCTCGATGACGAGGAGGCGCGGGTCGACCGCCTGTGCGAGCTCAACGTGATCCAGCAGGTGGCCAACGTCGCCCATACCAGCATCGTCCAGAACGCCTGGCATCGCGGTCAGGAACTGTCGGTGCACGGCTGCATCTATGGCATCAAGGATGGCCGCTGGAAGAGCCTGGATACCACCATCAGCGGGTTCGCCCAGGTGCCGCCGCAGTATCGGTTGCGACCGGTCTAGGTGGTGGCTCGGCCCCCTGGTGTTGCGCATGCCTGCGGGTCGGTGCTTGTGATAGGTCGGCGCTGGAACGCCGGACCGGCCGCGATGGCCCGCAGAGCGGGTCTCGGGATCTGACGGCACTTCGGTCTGCCAGGTCCCGAAGCCGCTGCGCGTCCTGTCGCGGCACTGCGGTCGCTATACACACAGACAGGGCCGTCGCCATGAACCCCAGCATCAAACCCTTGCTCCTCAGCCTTTTCCTGCTTGCCCCGCAGTGCGCCTCGGCCGATGAGCGGGACCTGTGGATGTTCGCCCGGTGGGCCGGCGACAACCCGACGCGCCCATTCCGGGACATGCTGGTAGAGGCCCGACTCTATGGCGTGGTACCGATTCACCAGCTGTTGCGTTCGGCCTCGGACTGGCGAACATGCCGGGCAGCTCCTTTTGCGGTGCCGCCGGCCAGCCAGTGGCCGGCCGTGCGGAACACGCTGCGACTGCTCAGGACGCTGTCCGACCAAGGGCTGTTGCGACAGTTCGAAGTGGTCTCGGCCTATCGCGATCCGCGCCTGAATGCGTGCGCGGGCGGCGCGCCGCACAGTGCGCACATGCGCGCCTTCGCCGTGGACGTGCTGTTACCCGAAGGGGCCGATCCCAGCCTGCTATGTCGGTTCTGGCGGCAGCAAGGCAGGGCGTGGAGCATGGGCCTGGGCCGCTATCCATCCGGGCGGATCCATGTCGATACGGCAGGTTACCGTACTTGGGGCGCATGCCAGCCATGACGCTCCAGGCCTTTTCCAAGGCAAAGAAAAAGGGCCTACCTTTCGGTAAGCCCTTTTCAATATGGTGGCTACACAGGGACTTGAACCCCGGACACCGGCATTATGAATGCCGTGCTCTAACCGACTGAGCTATGTAGCCAAGTGGCGCGCATTATTCGCCTGAAACGCGAAGCTGTCAACACCCTTGGTAAAAAAAATACGTCCGATCAACCGGTTAGCCGGAAATCCCTGGCGCGCCAGCAACCACTGCCAATGCCTGCACATGTGGACGCTTGCGTCGAGCTGATATCGAGCACGCTTTCCATGCCTGTGCTCGACAACAGGTAAAAAGAGTGGTTTTGTGTCGAGTTGTTTCGCGATACTTGGATCCCGATCAAGCGGACGGACGTTTCCCAATGGCCATGAGCAGTACCCAGACCACGACAGCCGCCAACGCCACGCCTGCCCAAGGCAGCTCGCTGGTGATGCGCATCATCGCCTTCTGCGCCCTGGCGCATCTGATCAACGACCTGATCCAGGCGGTATTGCCAGCGATCTATCCCATGCTCAAGGCCAACTATGACTTGAGCTTCGCGCAGATCGGCATGATCACCTTGACGTTCCAGATCACCGCGTCGCTGTTGCAGCCCTGGGTCGGCTTCTATACCGACCGCAGGCCGACGCCGAACCTGCTGCCGATCGGTACCTTGTGCACCTTGGTCGGCATCCTCATGCTGGCCTTCGTCGGCAGCTTCCCGATGATCCTGCTGGCTTCGGCGCTGGTGGGCATCGGCTCGTCGACCTTCCACCCGGAGACCTCGCGCATCGCGCGGCTGGCCTCGGGCGGGCGCTTTGGCCTGGCCCAGTCGAGTTTCCAGGTCGGTGGCAACGCCGGCTCGGCGTTCGGCCCGCTGCTGGCGGCGGCCATCGTGATTCCCTTCGGCCAGAGCCATGTGGCCTGGTTCGGCCTGGCCGGGCTGTTCTTCTTCGGCGTGACCTTGCTGCTGCGTCGCTGGTACAAGGATCACCTCAACCAGTTCAAGGCACGCAAGGGCCAGCAGGCCAGCCACGGCTTGTCCCGCCAACGGGTGATGCTGGCGCTGGTGGTGCTCGGCCTGCTGGTATTTTCCAAGTATTTCTACATGGCCAGCCTGACCAGCTATTACACCTTCTACCTGATCGAGAAGTTCGACCTGTCGGTGGCCAGCTCCCAGTTGCACCTGTTCCTGTTCCTCGGCGCGGTGGCGGCCGGGACCTTCTTCGGTGGCCCCATCGGTGACCGGATCGGCCGCAAGGCGGTGATCTGGTTCTCGATCCTTGGCGTTGCGCCGTTCACCCTGGCGCTGCCGTATGCCGACCTGTTCTGGACCACCGTGCTGAGCCTGGTGATCGGCTTCATCCTGGCCTCGGCGTTCTCGGCCATCGTGGTCTACGCCCAGGAGTTGGTGCCTGGCAATGTCGGTATGGTGGCGGGGATCTTCTTTGGTCTGATGTTCGGTTTCGGTGGCATCGGCGCGGCCTTGCTGGGCTACCTGGCCGACCTGCACGGCATCGAGTACGTCTACGGCCTGTGCTCGTTCCTGCCGCTGTTCGGCCTGTTGGCGGTGTTCCTGCCGTCGACCGGCAAGCGCCGAGGGTGATTGACGAGGCGGCCGGCGCTGGCCTAGAGTGCCGCCTCCTCATTCCCTGAAACCGACCGCAATGCCACGTTCGAGCCATCTCCGCCCGGATTGCCAGCCTGACGCCCGCATGGCCTGTCATGCCTGGCCGCGCGACACGGTGCTCAAGCGTCGACGCAGCGTGCTGTTCGCCTTCACCTTCTCGCCTCATCTTCCCTGATCTGAGCGACACGCTCGTGCCATCGCCTGCCTGGCGCATCCGGGCGGCGAGGTCCTGCATCTTTCGAAGATTTCCGGCCTAACGGGCACCGGTTGCAGGTGCATCGGCCAAGAGGAGTGGTAATGAACATGCGTTTGCTGGCGGGCCTGTTGTTCGCCGTGTCGGTCGTCGGTTTCAGCTTGGGAGCCAGCTTGCCGCTGGTATCGCTACGCCTGCTCGAAGCGGGGGCGAGCACTCTGCAGATCGGTATCGTGTCGGCGATTCCAGCCGCTGGCATGATGCTCTCGGCCTTTCTGGTCGATGCCTGCTGTCGTCATCTGAGCCGGCGCAACATCTACCTGGCGTGCTTTAGCCTGTGCACGCTCAGCATCGCCTTGCTGGAGTGGGCGTTCGATTCGATCTGGCTGCTGGGGCTGCTGCGCCTGGCCCTGGGCCTGGGGATGGGCATCGCCATCATTCTGGGCGAGTCCTGGGTCAACGAGCTATGTCCTGAGCATAATCGCGGCAAGATCATGGCGTTGTACGCCACCAGCTTCACCGGTTTCCAGGTCCTGGGACCGGCGCTGCTGGCCTTGCTCGGCCCGAGCAGCCCGTGGCTCACCGGCCTGGTCACCGGCTGCTATGGCCTGGCACTGCTGTGTATCGTGCTGACGGTACCCGCCGACCGTGCCCAGCATGGCGAGACAGGTGAAAAGAGCTTCACCCTTGGCGGTTTCTTCCGGGTGGCCCCGGCCCTGTGCGTGGCCGTGCTGTTCTTCTCTTTCTTCGACGCCGTGGTGCTGTCGCTGCTGCCGGTGTATGCCACCGGTCACGGCTTCGCCGTGGGCGTGGCCGCGCTGATGGTGACCGTGGTGTTCGCCGGCGACATGCTGTTCCAGCTGCCGCTGGGCTGGCTGGCCGACCGGGTCAGGCGCACCGGGCTGCACCTGGCGTGCGGCATCATCGCCATGCTCATCGGTGTCGGCCTGCCATGGCTGCTGCAGTCTACCTGGCTGCTGTGGCCGCTGCTGGTGCTGCTCGGCGCGGTGGCCGGCGGCATCTACACCTTGGCGCTGGTGTTGATCGGACAGCGCTTCAAGGGCCAGGACCTGGTGACCGCCAATGCCAGCGTCGGCTTGCTCTGGGGCGTCGGCAGCCTGGCCGGCCCCTTGCTCAGCGGCGCGGCGATGAACATGGCCCCGCATGGACTGCCCCTGGCACTGGCACTGATGGCTGGCCTGTTCGTGTGCTTCGCCCTGCCGTCGTATCGCGGGGCGCAAAGCGCCAGGACGGCAGCCGAATGAGCTGTGCGCCGTGCGCTGACCTTTCCCCGCAAAGTTACCTGAAGGCGGCCGCGTTCCTCGCCGCGCTCGACCAGGACTGGGCGCGTCATGTCGATGCGGTCGGCCCCTGCCTGCACCATGCCACGCCTGGACGTGAGCCTTACGAGGCGCTGGTGCGAGCCATCGCCTACCAGCAGTTGCATGCCCGCGCCGCCGAAGCCATCCTCGGCAGGCTGCTGGCGCTGTTTCCCGATGGCGAGTTCCCGACCCCAGGCCAGCTGCTGGCCAGCGATCCCCAGGCGTTGCGCGCGTGCGGCTTCTCGGCGCGCAAGCTGGCGACCATCCGCGGCATCGCCCAGGCACGGCTCGATGGTCTGGTACCGGCACGGGACGAGGCGCTGGGGTTGTCGGACGACGCGCTGATCCAGCGCCTGGTCATGCTGCCCGGTGTCGGTCGCTGGACCGTCGAGATGGTATTGATCTACTGCCTGGGCCGCTCGGACATCCTGCCGGTCGACGACTATGGCGTGCGCGAAGGTTATCGACGCCTCAAACGGCTGGACAAGGCCCCCACGCCGGGGCAGATGCGCCTGCTGGGCAGCACCTGGAGCCCGTACCGAACCGTGGCCGCCTGGTACCTGTGGCGGGCCTGAATGGCTTCCGCCGATTCGGGCAAGCAGGCCGGTCGTGTGCTACCTGCCAGCTTGCGCCTGTTGACAGCATCGCGGTGCGCACGCTTCGCACCAGGCGACCTTCCAGAAGGCCGCTGGGCACCCGCTTATACTTGTCGTCAGATGCCCCACAAGAAACGGGATGAACGTCGCCGCCGAGGCGCCGATGCTGGGCTCACCTCGCCAACGGTACTCGCCATGACCTTTCACGCCCGCTATGCCACCGATGTCGAACGCTGGATCGCCGTGCAGCACCGCGACTGCGCTGGCGCGGGTCACTTCGTCTATGCCGTGCGCAGCACCGGGATCTATTGCCGCCCTGGATGCAGCGCACGCCTGCCTCGGCGCGACAACGTGGCATTCTTCGATACCGCCGAGCAGGCGCGGCAGGCAGGTTATCGGGCCTGCCGGCGCTGCTGGCCCCGGTTGCCACGCAGCGAATGGGTCGTCCAGGCCTGCCGACTGATCGAAACCAGCGTCGAGCCTGTCGGGCTGCAGACCCTCGGCAGGCAGTTGGGGCTGAGCCCCTGGCATCTGCAACGCCAGTTCAAGGCCGAGACCGGCCTGACGCCCAAGGCCTATGCCGAGGCCTGGCGAGCCCGCCGCCTGCGTCACAGGCTGGCCGTGGAGCAAGGTTCGGTAACCGAGGCGATCTATGCTGCCGGCTACGTCTCCAGCAGCCGTTTCTATGAAGGCGCCACGCAGCGCCTGGGCATGCGCCCGAAGCAATACCAGGCTCGCGGCGCTGGCGCGACCATCCGTTTCGCGGTCGGCCAGTGCTCGCTCGGGGCCATCCTGGTCGCCCAGAGCGAGCGGGGCATCTGCGCGATCCTCCTGGGGGACGAGCCGGAGCCCTTGCTGCAGCAGTTGCAGGACCTGTTCGCCGAAGCCGTGCTGGTCGGTGGCGATGGCGAGTTCGAAAAGCAGGTCGCCGAAGTGGTGGGGTTCGTCGAACAACCGGCCGTGGGCCTGCATCTGCCATTGGACATACGCGGTACGGCTTTCCAGGAGCGCGTCTGGCAACTCCTGCGCCAGATCCCTGCCGGTCGTCGGCTCAGCTACGGCGAGCTCGCCGAGCGTCTCGGCATGCCTGGCGCGGTCCGTGCTGTAGCCGGCGCTTGCGCGGCCAACCGCATAGCCGTGGGCATTCCCTGTCATCGGGTCGTACGTCGCGATGGCCAGATCAGCGGCTATCGCTGGGGTGTCGAACGCAAGCAATTGTTGCTCGAACGGGAAGACGGGCATTCCTGAATCTGGCAAGCCGCGTAGAATCCCCCGCCAAATCGCAATGCAAGAGGAAATTTCGATGAGGCGTATACGCCTTGACCTTTTTTGCGCAGGGCTTTTCGCCCTGCTGCTGTCAGTGGCGCTGCCGGTCTGGTCGGCCCCCGATGCCACGCCCCGGACGCCGATCAGTGAGCTGCCAGTGCTCGCCGAGGACGCCAGCCTGGCTCAGTTGAGCGACCGCCTGGACCTGATCCGCCAAGGCGTCTCGAGCAATGCCAACGATGACCTGCTGGCCCAGCTTCGCCAGGCGGCGCTGCAAGTGCAGCGCCAGGCCGAGGCATCGGGCACCCAGCGCGCGGCGGATGTCGCGCACCTGGACGACCAGCTCAAGGTGCTCGGCCCGGCGCAGCCGGATGAAGCCGATACGCTGACCCGCCAGCGGCGGGACCTGAGCAGCCAGAAAAAGAACCTGCTGGCCGAACAGCAACAGGCCGAGCAACTGACCCAGTCGGCCCGTGACCTCTCGACCCAGATCGTCAATCTGCGCCGCAGCCAGTTCAATTCGCAGATCACCAGTCGCGCGGCCAGCCCGTTGAGCCCGGCATTCTGGTCGAGCCTGATCCGCCCGACCGAGGAAGATCTCGCGCGCCTGCGCGACCTGCGTGCCGAGGCGGCCGATGCCGTGGCCAGCGCCTTGAGCGCGGAGCATCGCACGCTGTTCCTCGGCAGCCTGGTGGCGGCGATCCTGGTGTGGACGCTGGTTCGGCGGGTACTCGAGCGGCTGCTGGCCGATGCCATGATCCGCTGGCTACCGGAAGGCCGGCTGCGGCGCAGCGCCTTGGCCCTGAGCGTGGCCCTGGCTACCCTGACCACCATCGGCGGCTCGGTGTCGCTGCTGCGCTGGGGCCTGGAAAGCAGCGCGACCCTTGGCACCAACATGGCGACCCTGATCGACCATGTTCTGACTCTGGTGGTGTTCAGTGCCTTCATCGCTGGCCTCGGCCGCGCCATGCTCATGCTGCAACGGCCGACCTGGCGCCTGCCGTCGATTCCGAACCAGGTCGCCTGCGCCCTGGCCTGGTTCCCGCAGCTGCTGGCCCTGGCGCTGATGGTGCTGTTGACCCAGGAGCGGATCAACAGCGTGATCGGCACCAGCCTGGCCCTGACCGTGGCCACCAACGGCTTGACCGCCCTGGTGGTGTCGTCGCTGTTCGCCGCCGCCCTGGTCCGTTACCGACGCGTGCGTCGCCGGTACCAGCTGGGGCGTCCGGCCGGCCTGGCCGGGCTGCTGCCGTTCGTGCTGGCGGTCTGGGTCGGGGCGATCCTGCTGGCCTTGCTGGCAGGCTACCTGACGCTGGCGTATTTCCTGGCGTCCAAGCTGCTATGGGTCAGCGTGGTGGTCACCTGCACCTATCTGCTGACCTGCGTGTTCAGCGACCTGTGCGAAACCCTGTTGTCGCCGCAACAGTCCGAAAGCCCAGCGCTGGCCGCGGCGATCGGTCTGGCACCGCGTCACCAGGCCCAGGCCAGCACCGTACTGGCAGGGGTCGGCCGTACCCTGCTGCTATTCACCGCCGCGCTGCTGGTGTTCCTGCCATCGGGCACCAGCCCAGGCGAGCTGTTGCTCAGCCTCGCCGAGTGGGATGGCAGCGGTGGGCGCGTGCTCGGCAACCTGAGCATCATGCCGCAGGACATCTTCGTCGCCGTGGTGATGTTCTTCGTCGGGCTGTTCGCCATCCGCGTGGTCAAGCGCTGGCTCAGCGAACGCCTGTTGCCGCAGACCGACCTGGATGTGGGCATGCGCGCCTCGCTGGTGACGCTGGTCGGCTACCTGGGCTTCCTGGTTCTGGCGATGCTGGTGATGTCGACCCTGCACATCAACCTGAGCAGTCTGACCTGGGTGGTCAGTGCACTGTCGGTAGGCATCGGTTTCGGCCTGCAGGCCATCGTGCAGAACTTCATCTCCGGGGTGATCCTGCTTACCGAGCGCCCGGTGAAGGTCGGCGACTGGGTCAGCTTGGCTGGCGTGGAGGGCGACATCCGCCGGATCAACGTACGCGCCACCGAGATCCAGATGGCCGACCGTTCCACGGTGATCGTGCCCAACTCGCAGTTCATCTCGCAGAACGTGCGCAACGTGACCATGGGCAACGCCCTGGGCGTGGTCGGCATCACCCTGACGCTGCCGCTGGACACGGACGCCCAGCACGTGCGCCAGCTGCTGCTCGACGCCTACCGCGAGCACGAGGCGATCCTCGAGACGCCTGCGCCATCGGTGTCGTTCAAGGACCTGACCAGCGCCGGCATGGTGCTCAGCGCCAGTGGCTACGTCGCCGGGCCGCGGGTGGTCTCCGGCACCCGCAGCGACCTGCTGTTCACCATTCTTGGGCGACTGCGCGAGCAAGGCATCGCACTGTCCGCACCGCAGAGCATGGTGCTGCTGCAGGATCGCCAGGAAGGGGCAGGGGAGACCGCCTGAAAGCATGCGAGCCCATGCCGGGCTCGCACTGGCAGGAAGGATCAGCCTTCTTGGCGTAAGGCAGGCCGGGGCATTCGTTCCAAGATGAAGCTGGAGACTCAACGTGTCGTAGCGCCGCCGCCGGGGTGCCGGACCGGCCGCGCCTACAAGCGGTTGTGCTCACTGGCGAAACGGGAGCCTGCCGCCGCGAAGCAAGCTTCCAGCGCTGGGGTGAAGTGCGTGCAGTTGATCCGCGCATGGCGCCGATAGTCGCGCGTCACGGCGAATGCGGAGCCTGGCATGAGCAGGATGTCGCGTTGCTCCAGGTAGTGCCTGAAAGCGCCCAGGTCGGCAAGTTCCGGGTGATGGGCCCAGAGGAACATGCCACCTGCCGGCGTCACGTCGAATCGCCAGCCGTGCCGGCCGAGCGTCTTCTGGGCCAAGGTCTGCTGGGCGATGAGCTTCTGCTGGATCTGCTTCATGTGCCCGGCGTAGGTACCGTCGGCCAGGATGGTGTTGACGAAGCGTTCGCAGAACGCCGGAACCGCCACGCAAGTCAGCAGCTTCAGACGTGCCAGCGGTTCGATCAACTCCGGCGAGCAGGCGATGTAGCCCACCCGCAAGGAGGCCGAAAGGCACTTGGAGAAGCTACCGATGTAGACCACCCGGTCCAGCCCGTCCAGCTCGGCGAGCGTCTGGTGCACGCCTGGACAGAAGTCGCCGTAGACGTCGTCCTCGACCACCCGCAAGTCATGCTCGACGGCCAGGCGCAGTACCTGGAACGCATTGCGCGGGCTGATGTTGCCGCCGGTGGGGTTGTGCAAGGTGCTGTTGCAGAAGAACGCCTTGACCCGGTGCCGGGCCAGGTGCCGTTGCATCTCGGTGATGTCCGGGCCTTCGGCGGTCCTGCGGATGCCCAGCACGTGGCCACCGAGCAGCTGGATCAGCTTGATCAGGTTGCCGTTGCCCGGTTCGTCGACGAACACATGGTCGCCAGGCTGGACCAGCAGGCGCGCGACCAGGTCCAGGGCTTGGGTCGCGCCCAGGGTGGTGATGAACTGGCCGGGCGGCACGTCGATGCGGGTCTGGCGTCGCATGTGCAAGGCCAGTTGGTTGCGCAGTGGCAAATAACCGGAAATGTCGCCATAGTCGGCCAGCGAACTTTGCTCCAGGCGCGCGGTGCGGCGGATCGCCTTGGCCAGCAGGTCGGTATCGCGCCAGCCAGGCGGCAACCAGCCGCAGCCGAGCTTGACGTAGTGCGGGCCGCCTTGCAGGAGCTTGAACAGTGGCTCGTCCGGCAGCTGCTGGGCATCTGTGCGGCCACTTGACGGGCGCGGCAGGCCGCTGACGAAGTAGCCGCGGCCTGGGTAGGCCGTAAGGATGCCTTCGGCGACCAGCCGGTTCATGGCCGATACCACGCCGTGGTAGCTGACCCGTTCGGCAGCGACCAGCCGACGGATGGAGGGCAGGCGCTGCCCGACTGCCCATTCGCCACCGCGCAAACGCTGCCTGAGCGCGTCCTCGAATGCGTTCGAAGTCATGACCGAGCCAAACGAAAGTGTTAGAAAAAACAGCCTAACAGTTCTCGGGAAAGCGTGTCGACTGTGCGCCAGATGCTGCTCAGACGATGGCACCCTGCAGCGACTGACCTGACACCGAGAGCCGCCCATGAGCAGCACCCTTCCTGCGCGTACCTACCTCTACTTCGGCGCCCAGTCGATCAACCTGACCACCGCGGTGATGTCGGTGACCATGGCGGCCATCGTCGGCGCCGCGCTGGCGCCGACGAGCAGCCTGGCCACGGTACCCTATGGCGTGCAGTTCCTGCTGTTGATGCTGGCGACCTACCCGGTGTCCCGGCTGATGCAGCGCATCGGTCGCAAGCGTGCCTTCATGCTCGGTGCCGTGCCGCTGGCCATATCGGGGCTCAGCGGCTTCTGGGCGGTGGAGCACCAGCACTTCGGCGCGCTGATCCTCAGCCATGGCGCGTTGGGGGTGTACATCGCCTTCGCCAACTTCAATCGTTTCGCCGCCACCGACGACCTCGAGCCGGCGCTCAAGCCCAGGGCGCTGTCGCTGGTGGTCGCCGGTGGCGTGCTGGCCGCGGTGGCCGGCCCGGCCCTCACCGAACTGTGCCGGGACGTGGCGGGCCATTCGATGTTTTCGCTGTGCTATGCCGCCTTCATCGGCCTGGCGTCGCTGTCGCTGCTGATCGCCCTGTGCCTGCCGTCGAGCCCGCCAGCCGCCGCCGTCGCCACGCAGCGAGCGAGCCAGGCGACCCAGCGCCTGCTAGCCAGCATCCTACTGGCCATGGCCGTCGCCGCGGCCGGCTACGGGATCATGAACCTGCTGATGATCCAGGCATCGATGCACATGGGGCACCTGCACGAGGATTTCAGCGCCATCCGCCTGGCGATCCAGTGGCATGTCATCGCCATGTTCGCGCCTTCGTTCTTCACCGGTGCGATCATCGCGCGGCTGGGCATCAAGCGCACCCTGTGTGCGGGGCTGGCCTTGCTGGCGAGCTGCGCGGTGCTCAACATCGTCACGCAAGGCTATCTCATGCTGAGCGCTTCGCTGATCGTCCTTGGGCTGGGCTGGAACCTGACCTACGTCGGCGCCGGCGCCTTGCTGGCACAGGCGTCGCAAGGGCGCGCCGATGCGTTCCAGCTGCAGGGGCGCAATGACCTGGCGATCGCCATCTGCGCGATGCTCGGGGCGTTCGCTCCAGCGATGCTGCTCGAAGGGGTCGGCTGGGTGGGTAGCAATGTCTTGTGCGCTTTGCTGGCAGTCGCCCTGCTGGTAGCGGTGCCGGTAGGGCTGGCCGACAGCGAGAAGCGAAGTCGCGGTCCTGCTGCCTGAGCGATGTGGACGGCGAGATACCTGGCCGTCACTGCCTTGCCCCGCTCTCGGGATGTGCATGCCGAAGATCGAGACCGACATGGCACTCGAGAGGAGGCTTGCCAGGCTTGGATGTCAAGCGCCAAAGACCGCTGGCCAGCACCAGACTTGGTGCGAAAAGTGCCAGCGCGGCGACTTTACATGGCGCCATGAGGCGAGGCCCAGCGGTTTCGAAAGCCTCGTTCATGTCTTCTTGCCACCATCCGCCGGCCAGCGCTTGACGATTGCCCCCCGATCATTCCAATAATCCACCACGGCCCACCCTTCCTACCTTCCGGGCCGACGGCAAGACCGATGCAACCAGAGGGCGAATCCTGAAAAACCTTACCCGTGAAGAGCTCGAGCTCGAAGTCACGCGATTGCGCGCGGCGCTCGAAAATGCAGGAATCGACCCCCAGCTCCCGCCAGAAACACCGCAACGCTGCCCTGCCGGTAGTGCATCCTGTGTCAAGCAAGCCGCCCGGCAGCGGGCGGTATTCGACAGCGCCATCGATTTTGCCATCGTCCTGACGGACCCGGACGGCATCATCACCGACTGGAACAGGGGCGCCGAACAGGTGATGGGCTGGAGCGCCACGCAGATGCGCGGCCAGCATGCCGAGCGGATCTTCACGCCCAAGGACCGGGCCAACGATCAGGTCGAAAAGGAAATGCAGCTGGCACTGCAAGCCGGGCGAGCCTCGGATGACCGCTGGCATCTGCATCAGGATGGCCATCAGCTCTGGGCCTCGGGCGAGATGATGCCGTTGCATGACGGGGACGGAGCGCATCTGGGCTTCATGAAGATCCTGCGCGATCGCACCCGTGAACACCTGGCCGGGCGCGCCATGGAGCAGGCGCAGGAGCGTTATCGCCTGGCCGCGAAGGCTACCAACAATGCCATCTGGGACTGGGACCTGACCACCAACCAGGTGCTCTGGAACGATGCCCTGGAGGATGCCTACGGACACTCGCTGGCGCTGATCGAGAAGACCGGCGACTGGTGGATCGCGCAGATCCACCCGGACGATCGCGAGCGTGTCCATGATTCGATCCACGCCGTGATCGATGGCTGCGGCAGCGCCTGGAGCGAGGAATACCGGTTCATTCGCCGGGACGGTTCGTATGCCGAGGTGCTCGACCGCGGCCACGTGATCCGCGACGAAGACGGCCGGGCCGTGCGCATGATCGGCGCGATGCTCGACCTGACTGGGATGCGCAGCGCCCAGACCGCCTTGCGCAAGAGCGAAGAGCGGTTCAGGACGGTGGTCGAGACCATCGATGCCGCGTTCGCCATCGTCCAGGTCAAGTTCGACGCCGATGATCGGCCGATCGACTACAAGTTCATCGAAGTCAATCCTGCGTTCGAGCGTGAGTCGGGCGTCGATCTGCGCGGCAAGTGGGTCAGCGAGTTCGCTCCGGACCTCGAGCCCTTCTGGTTCGAGACCTACGGCCATGTCGCCAAGACCGGCGAGACCGCCAACTTCGAGAGCTACGCCAAGCCTTTCCAGCGCTGGTTCGATGTGCGCGCGGCCAGGGTGGGCGATCCAGCCGAGCGACAGATCGGCATCTTCTTCAACGATGTCACTGCTCGGCGCAACGCCCAGGATCGTCTGCGCAAGAGCGAGGCGCTGGCCCGCGAGAACGTCGAGCGCGTGCAGTTGGCCCTGGCCGCTGGCGCCATCATCGGTACCTGGCACTGGGACTTGCCCAGCGACTGCTTCACCGTCGATGAAGCCTTCGCCGAAGCGTTCGGGCTCGATCCGGCCCTGGGGCGCACCGGCCTGAGTCTGGAGCAGGTGATCGCCACGGTTCACCCGGACGACCGGCAAGGGCTGATCGCCGCGATCGAGGAAGTGGTCGCGCGTGGCGGGGCCTATGCCCACCAGTACCGGGTGCGCCGGGCAGACGCCAAGTACTACTGGATAGAAGCCAACGGTCGCGTGGAGCACGGCGAGGATGGCACGCCGCGCAGCTTCCCTGGCGTACTGATCAATGTGCAGGAGCGGCGCACTGTCGAGGCCGAGCGCGACAGGGCCATCCAGGCCTTGCGTGGGCTCAACGACACGCTCGAACAACGGGTCGCCGAGCGGACCGCCGAACTCATGCAGGCCGAGGAGAAGCTTCGCCAGTCGCAGAAGATGGAAGCCGTCGGTCAGCTGACCGGTGGCCTGGCGCATGACTTCAACAATCTGCTGGCGGGCATTTCCGGCTCTCTGGAACTGATGCAGGCGCGCCTGGCCCAGGGCCGTTACCAGGATATCGAACGCTACATGGGCGCCGCCCAGGGCGCGGTCAGGCGGGCGGCGGCGCTGACCCATCGACTGCTGGCGTTTTCCCGCCGCCAGACCCTCGATCCCCGTCCGACCGACGTCAACCTGCTGATAGCGGGCATGGCCGAGCTGATCCAGCGCACGGTGGGCCCGGCCATCCAGGTCGAGAGCATCGGCGCGCTGGACCTGTGGGCCGCACGCGTGGATGCCAGCCAGCTGGAAAATGCCTTGCTGAACCTGGCGCTCAACGCCCGGGACGCGATGCCCGGTGGCGGGCGCATCGTCATCGAGACCGCCAACCGCTGGATCGACGAGAAGACGGCGCGTGTCTATGAGCTGCCGCAGGGGCAGTACCTGGCGCTGTCGGTCACCGACAGCGGTACCGGGATGTCGCCGGACATCATCGCCAAGGCCTTCGATCCGTTCTTCACCACCAAGCCGCTCGGCCAGGGCACCGGCCTTGGGTTGTCGATGATCTACGGCTTCGCCAAGCAGTCCGGCGGCCAGGTCCGCATCCATTCCGAAGTCGGCATGGGCACCACGGTGAGCATCCTGTTGCCGCGCTATTTTGGTCAGGCGGTCGGCGAGGAGGATTGCGACGACCTGTCCCTGTCCGCGCTGGCCGAGGCGGGCGAGACCATCCTGGTCGTCGACGACGAGCCGACCGTGCGCATGCTGCTCAGCGATGCGCTTGGCGAGCTGGGGTATCGTGTGGTCGAGGCGGGCGACAGCGTGGCCGGGCTGCAACTGCTACGGTCGGAGCTGCACATCGACCTGCTGGTGACCGATGTTGGCCTGCCAGGCGGCATGAACGGCCGACAGCTGGCCGATGCCGGACGTGAGCTCAGGCCCGGCATGAGGACCTTGTTCATCACTGGCTATGCCGAGAACGCAGTCATCGGCGACACGTCGCTCGGGCCCGGCATGCAGGTGCTGACCAAGCCGTTCGCCGTCGATGCCCTGGCCGGCAAGGTCCGGGAGCTGATGCTCCAGCAAGGGTGAGCCGCAAGGCGCGAATTGCAAGGAAAAGCGAGGCGCTGGCGCCTTGACCGACGAGGCGGCCAGCGGACGGGCGCCTCCCTGCAGGACTTGTCACGTGTCGTTACAGGCTTTCTAATACGCGCTCTAACAATCGAGCCGATGGCATGTCCATATGGCGCAATCATGGATGGCAAGAGAAGCGGTAATGTCCGACGGTCTGAACACTGCCCGCAAGCCACACCTATTGCTGATCGATGACTCTCCCGATGACTTGCGCCCGCTACTGGCCCAGCTCAGCCTGCAGCCTTGGAAACTCTCGGTATGCCACGAGCCGCACCAGGGTTTCCAGCGGGCCCTGGCCTTGCGTCCGGACCTGATCGTGCTGGACGTGCACATGCCCAGAATGAGTGGCTTCTCGGTCAGTCGCCTGCTGCGCGAGTCCCAGGTGACGCGTGATGTACCGATCATTTTCCTGACCTCGGCCAGCCAGCTCGAATATCGACTGGAGGGGCTCAGCCTGGGTGGCGTCGACTACGTGCTCAAGCCCTACCTGCCGGCGGAAGTCATCGCCAGGATACGTATCCATCTGCAACTGACATGGCGCCAGCCGATGAACGATACGGCGCAACGCACGGATGTCGTCGACAGCGAGCAGGTCCTGGTGCAGGCTGCGATGCGCTTCATCGACGAGCACCTTGCCGAGCTGCCATCGCTCGACGCTATCGCCGAGGCGCTCGGGACCAACAGCAAACGTCTTTCCTTGCTGTTTCGCCAGCACCTGGATACGACCGTCTTCGCCTTCGCGCGTGGCGCTCGCCTGCGCCAGGGGCAGGCGCTGCTGGCCAACAGCGCCATGAGCGTGCAGGACATCGCGGCGCATGTGGGCTTTCGCAATGCATGCAACTTCACCACTGCGTTTCGCGAATACAGCGGCATGACGCCGCGCGAGTTCCGTAACCAGGCTGTCGCTCGAACTGCCAACGAATGAGTAGCGTTCGTTGGCAGCTGCTGGTGTTGTGGTTCCTCAGTGCCTTGGCAATGGCCGGGCCATGCGAGCTTGCGCAACAGCAACTGGCCGCCAGCGCGCGTGGGCTGGAGGATCCGCAAGGCCTACTGACGGTCGAGCAGGTCGCGGCCTTTGGGCAGGCTCGATTCGAGCCGCTGGAGCGGGCAGTCCCCCAGGTTCCGACGCGCTCGGCCATCTGGCTGCGCTTGCCGGTGGCCAACCCGTCGGCGACACCGGTGCAGTGCTGGTTGACGCTTGGCGAACCTCGCCTGGAGAACCTGCAGGTGTTCCTGCCTTCGGGGCCCGGCTGGCAGGTGCTGCTGGGCGGCAGCGACCATCCGTTCGAACGCTGGGCGCTCAAGGAACGCCAGCCGGCCTTTCCCGTCACGCTGGGCCCCGGTGAAAGCGCGACACTGCTGGCCAGGGTGACCAGTACCAACGCCTTGCTGCTCAGTCCGCGGCTGTGGTCCGAAGCCGCCTTGCACAAGGCGCGCCAGCGCAACTACTTCCACGACGGCATCGCCCTGGGCATCGTCTTGCTGGTGGTGCCTTTCAGTCTGCTGATCAGCTGGATCTTCCGCTCTCGCCTGTTGCTGCTGCATGCGGTGGCGGTGGGCAGTTATGCAGCGCTGACGTGCCTGATCAACGGCTATCTGGTGTACTGGCCACAGGCACTGCCCTGGTCGAAAGAGCTGACCAGCCTGGCCGCGGCATTGTCCTTCACGGCCTTTCTGGCCTACTTTCGCGAGCTTTTGCGAGTCAGGGAACTGGCCAGGCCGGTCGGGTCGATGTTCAGCCTGCTGTTGCTCGGTTACGTCGCAGCCTGGCTCTACGGCCTCTGGGTCGACGCGGTCAGCGGGCGAACGGTGGTCTACTGGTTGCTCAAGCTGGTGTATCCGCTGGTGATCGGCGCGTTCTGCTGGGGCTGCTGGAAGCGCCTGAACTACAGCTGGCTGGCGTGGCTGGTGGTAGGTTCGCTCGCCGCGCAGTGCCTGGCGCGTTATGTCCTGCATCTGGAGAGCCTGCCCTGGCAGCAGCGCAGCACCTACTACAGTCTGTCTTCCACCCTCGGGGGGGTCTTCTTGCTGACCTGCTCGCTGGTGATGGTGGTCAGGAGCAGCCGCCAGCGGGAGCGGGCCGCGCGACAGGCGCTGGCGCAGGCGCAGCTGGCCGAGCATGAGCGCCTGGAGCGGACGGTCGCCCTGCGCACCAAGGAACTGCACACGGCCCTGCTCGATCGCAGCAGCCTGCTGGCGCGGATCAGTCACGACCTGCGCTCGCCCCTGGTCGGCATCCTCGACCATGCCCGGGCACTGCAGGACAGCCCCGAGTTCGCGCACGCCCAGCGCATCGAACGACAAGCCCGCCAGCAGCTCGAGCTGATCGACGAACTTATCGAGTTCTCCCGCGACAGCTTCAGGCAGGTCCAGATCGAACCGGTGCCGGGCTACCTGCATGCCTTCATCAAGGAGCTGGCGAACGAAGGCGCCTACCTTGCGCAACGCCAGAACAACCGGTTCGATTGCCACGTTTCGCCAGACTTGCCGGTGGTGGTCGATGCGGATTTTCGTCGGCTGCGCCAGGTCGTGCTGAATCTTCTGGGCAATGCCGGAAAATTCACCCAGGACGGACTGATCAGCCTGACGGTCGAAGGCCTCGGGATGTGCGAAGGGCAGGCAAGGATCCGCTTCGAAGTGCGCGATACCGGCATCGGCATCGACGACGGCGAACTGGATCAGGTCATGCTGCCGTTCCGGCGCGGAAGCAACGCGCAGCCGGCCACTGGAAGCGGACTGGGGCTGTCCATCGTCACCCAGCTGCTGCAGGCCATGGGCAGCACGCTGTCGCTGCAGAGCCAGCAGGCCAGCGGCAGCTGCTTCAGCTTCGAACTGCTGTTGGCGACCAGCGACGAACATGCGCTCGACCTGGCGTTCGTCGAGGGGCATGCCGACATGCCCGGGCAGGGCGGTCACCTGCTGCTGGTGGATGACCAGCCGCAGGGGCGGGCCTCACTGAGCGACCTGCTGGCCGGCTATGGCTTCGAGGTCACGGCGGTGGCCGATGGCGTGCAGGCCGTCGAGGCATTGCGCGCAGGCGATGTGGACCTGGTGCTCTGCGACCAGATGATGCCGAACATGGACGGCTGGCAGTTGCTGGCCGAGGTCCGCCAGGCCTGGCCGCGCCTGCCGGTCGTGCTGTATTCGGCCGCGCCGCCGCGATTGCAAGGGGCCGGCGCCGAGCAGCAGTTCGATGCCGTGTTGCTCAAGCCGGCCGATAGTCGGGACATCCTCGCCACGCTCGATGAGCTGCTTCGTCAGCGTAGGATGAACGGCTGATGAACACGGGTCGCTCTTGGTCGTGGTTGCTGTTGTTCGCTGCGTTCGAGGCCCGCGCGGCGTCCGAGGGCGTTGCGCTCGATAGCCTGATGGTCGAGGCCGAGGGGCCAGCCGGGATTGCTCGGCCAGCGATGGGCAGCCAGACCACGCTGGACGCCAGGGCGCTGGAAGCCTCCGGGCTGAACAGCCCTCGGGAGCTGCCGCGCCGGGTACCGTCGCTGCTGCTTTCCGAGCCCAACCCGCGGTATGCCAGCTATGGGATTCGCGGCCTGGGGGCAAGCGGTTTCAACGATGGTCTGGAAGGCAGCGTCGGGGTGTACCTGGACGAGGTCTACCTCGGGCGTGCGGGGATGACCTTGGGCGATTTCACCGACCTTGAGCGAATCGAGGTGCAGCGCGGCCCGCAAGGTACCGCCGGGGGGCGTGGCAGCACGGCCGGGGCGATCCACCTGCACACTCGCGCGCCTTCCTGGCAGCCCCGGGCGCAGGCCGAACTTGGCATTGGCGAAGCTGGCCGGCGTGAAACGCGCGTCGGTGCCGCGGGCCCCTTGAGCCAGGTCTGGGCCGCCAGCATCAGTGCCTTCGACGTGCGGGCCGACGGTGACATCGACAATGTCCACGATGGCAACCGCTACAACGACCAGGACCGGCAAGGCGTGCGTGGGCAACTGCAGTTCATGCCAGACGAAGCGACTTCGCTGCGCATCATGCTCGATACCGTACAGACCGACCAGCGCGCTGCCGTCCTGACGCCTTCGAACTACAGCACCCAGACACGGCAACGGGCCGCCTTCATCGGCTACCCGCTGCGCGAAGCCGACCCGTCCAGGCGCCGAATCGACCAGGACCAGCCCGGCACGCAACGTTCCGAGCAGCATGGCCTGGCCGTGGTGGTGTCGCACAGGCTGAGCGATGAAGCCAGGCTGACGAGCATCACCGGCTACCGTGACTGGCGCTACGCTTCGCTGCAGGATGGCGACAACCTCGGGCTGGCCATAGCCACTGCCGATGTCGAACTGGAGCACCGCCAGTTCAGTCAGGAGCTGCGCCTGGAGGCGCAGTTGAGCGACACGCTGGCCTATCGCCTGGGCGCGTTCTACTGGACCAGCATTTCGATCGCGCCCTGGACGTCGGCTTCGGCCCGGACGCCGCGGCCTTTTTCATCGGCGACCGCCCCGAAGCGCGCCTGCTCGGGCTGACCCCCCGGCTGGTGCCGGCCTCGTTGCTCGACGGAGCCTGGCAGCGCGGTCAGGCCAGGCAGCAGGTCCAGACCCGGGCCGTGTTCGGCGAACTGGAGTGGCAGGTGAGCGAGCGGCTGAACCTGACCTACGGTGTGCGCTACAGCCGCGAGCGCAAGCGGGCCAGCATCGAGCGCCATGTCGAAGGGCTGGCACCGCTGGGCAGCGATAGGGTTTCTCTCCTGGGCGGGCAGCTGTTGCGCGATATCGCGCTGGGCGGCGCTTACCGGCGCCACGAGACGCGCAGCGACGATGCCCTGACCGGGCGCCTGCTGTTGGACTACGCGTTCGATGAGCGCAGCGACCTCTATCTTGGTTGGAGCAGCGGTTTCAAGGCCGGCGGGTTCAACCTGGACGTCATCGGTGACCGCGTGCCGCCTCGCTATGACAGCGAACATGCCGCCAGCTGGGAGGCGGGACTACGCACGCGGCTCTGGCAACGACGCCTGGAGCTGGGCGTTGCGCTCTACCAGACCGAGGTGCGCAACTACCAGGCCCTGACCACCAGCGCACCGGTCGATGTGTATTCGCCACCGCTGCGTGACAACCTGATCACGGTGGACAAGGTCCGCCTGCGTGGCATCGAGGTGGATGCGCAAGCGCGACCGACGGCCAACCTCGACCTGGGACTTGCCCTGGCCTGGAGCGATGCCCGTTATCGCGACTTCCAGGACGGGCCGTGCAGCCCACAACGCCTCGGCCGCCAGTGCGACCTGAGCGGCCAGCGGCTGTTCAATGCTCCGCAGTGGAGCGTGTCGGCGAACCTGGAACAGCGTGTGCCGCTCGGCCAGGGGTTGGAAGCATTCGCAGGCGTCGAGCATAGCTGGCGTAGCGCTTACCAGGGCAGCCTGGAAGGCGGCGAGGGCAGTCAGGTGCCCAGCTACGGCATCACCGACCTGCGCCTTGGCCTGCGTCAGGCACAGGCCAGGTGGGAGGTGGTGGGCTGGGTGCGCAATGCTTTCGATACCGACCATGTCACCGCCATTTCGGCGCAGCTCGGCGCGGGCGACTATGCGGTCTTGCCGGGCCAGCCGCGCACTGCCGGGGTGACGCTACGCTGGAAACACTGAGGCGCGCCGGCTGTTGCACGAATTTTACAGTGCATCCGGGCTGGCAAAGGTTTCAGGTGCTTGGGCAAAAGTGCGGCGGCACGAAAGCGGGAACACTCTCGGGGTTACTCATCCGGTCAGCCTGCGCAGGTAGCGGATGATCCTCTGGTTTTCATGGAGTGAGTTCCTCGATGCAAAGTTCCTTCCCGACGCCCGCGCGATTCGGCCAGCCGTTGCTGCGCTGGTCCCTGATCATGGCTTGCACGGCGTCCGTCCCGTTCGTTTCGGCCGCGCCCCTGCCTAACGCGGGGCAGTTGCTCAACGAGTACCAGCAGACCGTGCCTGCCGAGCCACAGTCCACCGAGCCGCCGCCAGCATTCGAGCTGCCCACCGAAAGCCGCCAGTTCTCCGAGTCGGCCCTGCGCGTGACGCTGTCGGCCGTGCGTTTCAGTGGCGATACACAGCTAGCCGAGAAGGAAAACCTGCAGTCGCTGATCAAGCCGGTGATCGGCAAGACCCTCGACCATGCCGGCCTGCAGCAAGTGGCCGACGCGCTCACTCGCTACCTGCGTGGTCGAGGCTATGTGCTGGCGCGTGCCTACCTGCCTCGCCAGGACCTGACCGAAGGCGTCCTGGAGATCGCCTTGATGCAGGGCCGGCTGGAGTCGGGCGAGCAACGTATCGAGGTGGGCGGCTCGTCGCGCAGCAATCCCGAGCGCCTGCGTGCCATCGCCGCATCGGCCTTGCCAGAGGGTGAGGTGCTGCGCGCCGAGGACCTCGAGCGGGCTCTGTTGCTGATCAATGATCAACCGGGCGTCAGCGCCCGTTCGGCACTGGAGCGTGGAGCTCAGCCGGGAACCAGCCGGCTGCTGGTCGACGCCAAGGCCGGGCCTCTGGTGAGCGGCGGCGTGTCGGCCGACAACTATGGCAACCGCAGCACCGGGGTGGCGCGGATCAACGCCCAGGTGAGCCTCAACGACCCGCTGGGCATTGGTGACCAGCTGACCCTGGGAGCCAGCAAGACCACCGGGAGCGACATCGTCGGCGCCAGCTACAGCCTGCCCCTGACGGCCTCGGGCTTGCGCCTGCAGGTTGGCGCGTCGTACCTGCGCTATGACGTCGACCAGGACCAGTTCCGCGAGCTGGACCTGCGCGGCAATGCGCGTACCGCCTCGATCGGCTTGAGCTACCCGTTGATCCGTTCGCGCCTGCAGAACCTCTACGTGACCGCCGGTTACGAGCACAAGGCCCTGGAAGACCGGGCCCTGGGTAGCAACCTGCGTGACCGCCAGCTGGACAACTTCACCTTTGCCCTGAGCGGCAACCGCTTCGATGACTTTGCCAGCGGCGGGGTGACCGATGCCGGCATTTCCCTGACCCTGGGCGAGCTCGACCTGAGCGGCAATCGTGCCGATGAATATGCCGATGCCCGCAGCGCAGGCAGCGATGGACGCTTCGAAAAGCTCAACCTGCGCATCTCGCGCTTGCAGAACCTCGGTGCCGGTACCGACTGGAGCCTGTTCGCCGGCCTGTCCGCGCAATGGTCCGACCAGAACCTCGATTCGGCGGAAAAATTCCTGCTTGGCGGGCCCGCTGGTGTGCGCGCCTACCCGATCGGCGAGGCGGCCGGCGACCATGGCTGGCTCGGCACCCTGGAAGTGCGGCGGATGATCGACACCGGCATTCCACAGCTGCGCCTGCAAGGGCTCGGCTTCTTCGACACCGGCAGGGTCTGGCTGCACCAGGACCCATGGCCGAGTTCGGAAAACAACGCGACCGGACGCAACCGTTATGACCTCAATGCGGTCGGTGCCGGCCTCAACCTGTGGTTCGACCGTTGGACGCTGCGTACCGCGGTCGCCCGTACGCTGGGGGACAACCCCGGCCGCAGCGTATCCGGCCTGGATGCCGACAGCCGCTCCAGCGACTGGCGCGCATGGATTCAAGCCTCCGTGGCGTTTTGAGAATCGCCCCGGCGGGCATTGATACCTTTGTGAGGAACACCTTATGAAAAGCGCATCGTTGAACCATGTCTATCGCCTGGTCTGGAGCGACACCGCCCAGGCCTTCGTGGCGGTTGCCGAAACCTCCACTGCCCGCGGCAAGCGCGGTGGCGTGATCGGCATGCTGGCTGCCCTGGGCCTGCTCGGCAGCGGGCTGGCCTGCGCGGCACCGTTGCCCACTGGCGGCAACATCGTCGCCGGGGCTGGCAGCATCAGCCAGAACGGCAGCCAGATGAACATTCACCAGACCTCCGACAAGATGGTCGCCCAGTGGAACAGCTTCGACATCGGTGCCGACGCTTCCGTACGCTTCGACCAGCCGAACAGCCAGAGCATCGCGCTCAACCGGGTCGTCGGCGGTGGCAACGCCAGCCAGATCCTCGGCAAGCTCGACGCCAATGGTCAGGTCTGGCTGCTCAACCCCAACGGCGTGGTGATCGGCAAAGGCGCACAGGTCAACGTCGGCGGCCTGCTGGCCTCTTCGCTGCAAATCACCGATGCTGACTTCATGGCCGGCCAGCACCGGCTCACTGGCGGTGCCGGCGCCGGCGCGGTGGTCAACCAGGGCGACATTCGCGCCGCGCAAGGCTCGATGGTCGCGCTCATCGGGCCGCAGGTCAGCAATACCGGCTCGATCAGCACACCTGGCGGCAGCACGGTCATGGCCGCCGCCGACAAGGTCAGCCTGGACTTCCAGGGCGACGGATTGGTCAGCGTCAACGTAGAACGCGGCGTACTCGATGCCCTGGTCGAGAATGGCGGACACATCAGCGCCGATGGCGGCACCGTTACCTTGAGCGCCCGCTCGGCGGACGCGGCCATCAGCAGCGTGGTCAACAACACCGGTGTGATCGAGGCGCACAGCCTGGTGGCGCGCAACGGCCGGATCGTCCTCGACGGTGACGACCAGGGCGGGCTGACCCAGGTAGCCGGCACCCTCGATGTCTCGTCAGGCCAAGGCAAGGGAGGCGAGATCGTCGTGACCGGCGAGCAAGTCTCGCTGCAGGCTGCCAAGCTGAACGCCGATGGCGCCAAGGGTGGCGGCAGCATCAAGGTCGGCGGTGGCTGGCAGGGCCAGGACAGCAGTGTGCGCAATGCCCGCCAGGTCGAAGTCGATGCGGCCTCGCACCTGCACGCCGATGCGACCGCCCAGGGCGACGGCGGTACCGTCGTCGCCTGGTCGGACCAGGACAATCGTTTCGCCGGCAAGATCTCGGTGCGCGGTGGCGAGCAGGGCGGCAACGGTGGCAAGGCGGAAGTCTCCGGTAAGCAGACCCTGCGCTACGATGGGACCACCGATGCGCGGGCGAGCAAGGGGCGCACCGGCGACCTGCTGCTCGACCCCACCAACATCACGGTGTCCGGCGGCAGTGGAAACAGTGGCGACTGGACCAGCGGTAGCGGCGACATCACCGTCTACGAAAAGACGCTCGAAGCCCAGACCGCCAACGTCTTGATGACCGCAACCGGTGCCATCACCTTCGCCGACCTCCAGCAGAACGGCGGCGATGGCACCATCAGCATGCAGAAAGACGTCAGTCTGCGGGTGGAGGCCGGCAATCGTTCCAGCAGCAACAGTGCCATCCGCTTTGACAATGCAGGCAACACCATCGAGGTTTCCGGGACCGGGAGCCTGTACTTCCAGTCCGGTGGCACCGGCAGTGGCAGCATCAGCAACGTCGCCAACCTGATCGCCCATGGCGCGGGCGAAAACCCCGACGTCGCCGCCTTGCCGACGCACAACGTCAATTCGGCAGGTTCGGGCACCCCTGGCGCCGGCAGCATCACGTTGCTGGGTGCCGATGGCCTGACCATCGCCGGGGCATTGACCACCCATGGCGGCTACGTGCGCCTGTCCAGCGATTCGGACAACGGTGGGCGTGGTGCGTTGACCATCGATACGCCGATCAACACCAACGGCGGCAACCTGTACCTGTCGTTCGGTACCACCAATTATGCAGAGAGCATCGCTACCCTCAACGGCGACGTGACCCTGGGCAGCGGGCGCCTGTACTTCGGCGATGCCATGGGCGCCAGCGCCTTGGGTGGCTCGACCGGCGAGAAGCGCCTGGGCGGCCTGCTCAGCCTCAGCGGCGACGTGAATTTCAACACGCCGTTGACCATGCTGGGTGGCGCCTCGATCCATACCGATGGCGATATCAACTTCACCAGCACCGTCAAGCTCGATACCGGCGACCGCGCTCTGACCCTGCGCGCCAGCAACATCGACTTCACCCAGGCCCGCCTGCAGAACGTCTCGACGGCGAGCATCAACCTGGAGCCTTGGCAGGCCTCGACCAACATCGCCCTGGACGGTACCGACGGGATCGCCACGGCCGATACGCTGGGCAAGCTGGACAACATCCGCAACTTGACCATCGGCCGCGCCGACGGGACCGGTATCACCACGGTCAACAGCAGTGGCTTCAGCTTCAATGCCAACAACAACCTGACCTTGCTCAACGGCGAGCTGCAGGTGAACGGGGCGCTGGAGAACCGCAATGCCACTGGACACGTGATCGGCAAGGCCGGCGTGGGCGATGTGCTCATCGGTACCGGCGGCAGCGTGCAGGCCCATGGCAGCGGCGACGCGGTGGTCCTGGCCGCGGCACGCAACTTCGTCAACAATGCCGGCGCCAATGCCTTGCTCAGCAGCAACAGCGCTGGTCGCTGGCTGACCTACTCGACTTCCCCACAGCAGGATACGCGCGGTGGGCTGGCCGTCGACTTCAAGCAGTACAACACCCAGTTCGGCGACACCATCGCCCAGTCCACCGGCAACGGGCACATCTACAAGGTCGCGCCGGTGGTCAAGGTCAGCCTGACCGGGGAAGTGCGCAAGACCTACGACGGCAACGCCCAAGCTTCGCTCGACGCTGGCAACTATACGAGCACGGGCGCCATCGACGGTGACCAGGTGGGCTTCGTCATCGGCGCGGGCGGGCAGGCCCAGTACGACGACAAGCAGGCCGGGGGCGGCAAGTCGGTGAGCGCCACCGGCATCGCGATCGGCGATGCCAGCAATGGGCAAGTGAAGGTCTACGGCTACCAGTTGGAGTCCGACAGTGCCTCGGCCGACATCGGCGTGATCGACAAGCGCAAGCTGGAGCTGGGCAACGGCGGCAACGGCGCGGCACAGGTGGCTGACAAGGTTTACGACGGCACGCGCGTCGCCGAAGTGACGGATGTGGTCTTCGACAACCTGGTTTCCGGCGACCAGTTGCACGCCACCGGCAGCGGTAGCTTCAGCGACAAGAATGCAGGCATCAGCAAGACGGTCGAGGTGACCGGGCTGCAGTTGCTGGGCGCGGACGCCGGCAACTATGAGCTCGACCTGTCCGGGCTCGCACTGACGGGCGTGGCAGACATCACGCCCAAGGGGCTGACGGTCGGTCAGGTCGGTGTGGCCGACAAGACCTACGACGGTGGCCGCAACGCTTCGGTAACCGGTATCGAGCTGCAAGGCGTGATTGCCGCGGACCAGGGCAAGGTCGTCGGCGAGGCGGGCACGGCGCTGTTCGCCGACAAGAATGCGGGCAGCGACAAGGCAGTCGTGCTCAGCGACATGGGCCTGGTCGGCGATGAGGCCGGCAACTATACCCTGCTCGACGCCACGGCCAGTGGCGTAGCCAGTATCGCGCGCAAGGTGTTGACCGGTATTGCCGAGGTGGCCGACAAGGTCTACGACGGCGGCACCAACGCCCAGCTGAGTGACCTGGACCTGGTTGGCGTGGTCGACGGCGACGAAGGCAAGGTGACGGGTAGCGGTACCGGCTCGTTCTTCGACAAGAACGCTGGCATCGGCAAGTCGGTCACCGGTTCGGGCATCGCCCTGACTGGCGAAGAAGCCAACAACTACCGCTTCGATACCACGGCCGAAATCGGCAAGGCGACGATCGAGCGCAAGGTGCTGACCGGTATCGCCGAGGTGGCCGACAAGGTCTACGACGGCGGCACCAACGCCCAGCTCAGCGACCTGGACCTGGTCGGCGTGGTCGACGGTGACGAAGGCAAGGTGACCGGGACCGGCACCACCGGCTCGTTCGTCGACAAGAACGCTGGCGTCGACAAGTCGGTCACCGGTTCGGGCATCGCCCTGACTGGCGAAGAAGCCAACAACTACCGCTTCGATACCACGGCCGAAATCGGCAAGGCGACGATCGAGCGCAAGGTGCTGACCGGTATCGCCGAGGTGGCCGACAAGGTCTACGACGGCGGCACCAACGCCCAGCTCAGCGACCTGGACCTGGTCGGCGTGGTCGACGGTGACGAAGGCAAGGTGACCGGGACCGGCACCACCGGCTCGTTCGTCGACAAGAACGCTGGCGTCGACAAGTCGGTCACCGGTTCGGGCATCGCCCTGACTGGCGAAGAAGCCAACAACTACCGCTTCGATACCACGGCCGAAATCGGCAAGGCGACGATCGAGCGCAAGGTGCTGAGCGGTATCGCCGAGGTGGCCGACAAGGTCTACGACGGCGGCACCAACGCCCAGCTCAGCGACCTGGACCTGGTCGGCGTGGTCGACGGTGACGAAGGCAAGGTGACTGGCACTGGTACCACCGGCTCGTTCGTCGACAAGAACGCCGGTGCTGACAAATCGGTTACCGGTTCCGGCATCGCCCTGACTGGCGAAGAAGCCAACAACTACCGCTTCGATACCACGGCCGAAATCGGCAAGGCGACGATCGAGCGCAAGGTGCTGACCGGTATCGCCGAGGTGGCCGACAAGGTCTACGACGGCGGCACCAACGCCCAGCTCAGCGACCTGGACCTGGTCGGCGTGGTCGACGGTGACGAAGGCAAGGTGACCGGGACCGGCACCACCGGCTCGTTCGTCGACAAGAACGCTGGCGTCGACAAGTCGGTCACCGGTTCGGGCATCGCCCTGACTGGCGAAGAAGCCAACAACTACCGCTTCGATACCACGGCCGAAATCGGCAAGGCGACGATCGAGCGCAAGGTGCTGAGCGGTATCGCCGAGGTGGCCGACAAGGTCTACGACGGCGGCACCAACGCCCAGCTCAGCGACCTGGACCTGGTCGGCGTGGTCGACGGTGACGAAGGCAAGGTGACTGGCACTGGTACCACCGGCTCGTTCGTCGACAAGAACGCCGGTGCTGACAAATCGGTTACCGGTTCCGGCATCGCCCTGACTGGCGAAGAAGCCAACAACTACCGCTTCGATACCACGGCCGAAATCGGCAAGGCGACGATCGAGCGCAAGGTGCTGACCGGTATCGCCGAGGTGGCCGACAAGGTCTACGACGGCGGCACCAACGCCCAGCTCAGCGACCTGGACCTGGTCGGCGTGGTCGACGGTGACGAAGGCAAGGTGACCGGGACCGGCACCACCGGCTCGTTCGTCGACAAGAACGCTGGCGTCGACAAGTCGGTCACCGGTTCGGGCATCGCCCTGACTGGCGAAGAAGCCAACAACTACCGCTTCGATACCACGGCCGAAATCGGCAAGGCGACGATCGAGCGCAAGGTGCTGACCGGTATCGCCGAGGTGGCCGACAAGGTCTACGACGGCGGCACCAACGCCCAGCTCAGCGACCTGGACCTGGTCGGCGTGGTCGACGGTGACGAAGGCAAGGTGACCGGGACCGGCACCACCGGCTCGTTCGTCGACAAGAACGCTGGTGTCGACAAGTCGGTCACCGGTTCGGGCATCGCCCTGACTGGCGAAGAAGCCAACAACTACCGCTTCGATACCACGGCCGAAATCGGCAAGGCGACGATCGAGCGCAAGGTGCTGACCGGTATCGCCGAGGTGGCCGACAAGGTCTACGACGGCGGCACCAACGCCCAGCTCAGCGACCTGGACCTGGTCGGCGTGGTCGACGGTGACGAAGGCAAGGTGACCGGGACCGGCACCACCGGCTCGTTCGTCGACAAGAACGCTGGTGTCGACAAGTCGGTCACCGGTTCGGGCATCGCCCTGACTGGCGAAGAAGCCAACAACTACCGCTTCGATACCACGGCCGAAATCGGCAAGGCGACGATCGAGCGCAAGGTGCTGACCGGTATCGCCGAGGTGGCCGACAAGGTCTACGACGGCGGCACCAACGCCCAGCTCAGCGACCTGGACCTGGTCGGCGTGGTCGACGGTGACGAAGGCAAGGTGACCGGGACCGGCACCACCGGCTCGTTCGTCGACAAGAACGCTGGTGTCGACAAGTCGGTCACCGGTTCGGGCATCGCCCTGACTGGCGAAGAAGCCAACAACTACCGCTTCGATACCACGGCCGAAATCGGCAAGGCGACGATCGAGCGCAAGGTGCTGACCGGCATCGCCGACGTGGCCGACAAGGTCTATGACGGCAACACCGGCGCCCAGTTGGGTAACGTTGGTCTGGTCGGCGTGATCGACGCCGACCAGGGCAAGGTGACCGGCGCCGGTAACACCGGCTCGTTCATCGACAAGAACGCCGGCGCCGACAAGACGGTCACCGGTTCCGGCATCGCCCTGACTGGCGAGGAGGCAGGCAACTATAGCTTCGACACCAGCGCCGAGATCGGCAAGGCGACGATCGAGCGCAAGGTGCTGACCGGTATCGCCGACGTGGCCGACAAGGTCTACGACGGCAACACCATCGCGCAGCTGGGCAACGTTGGCCTGGTCGGCGTGGTCGACGGTGACCAGGGCAAGGTGACTGGCAGCGGCACCACCGGCTCGTTCGCCGACAAGAACGCCGGCACCGGCAAGTCGGTCACCGGTTCCGGTATCGCCCTGAGCGGTGCAGAAGCGGGCAACTACCGCTTCGATACCACGGCCGAGATCGGCAAGGCGACGATCGAACGCAAGGTGCTGACCGGTATCGCCGACGTGGCCGACAAGGTCTATGACGGCAACACCGGCGCCCAGTTGGGCAACGTTGGTCTGGTCGGCGTGATCGACGCCGACCAGGGCAAGGTGACCGGCGCCGGTAACACCGGCTCGTTCGTCGACAAGAACGCCGGCGCCGACAAGACGGTCACCGGTTCCGGCATCGCCCTGACTGGCGAGGAGGCAGGCAACTATAGCTTCGACACCAGCGCCGAGATCGGCAAGGCGACGATCGAGCGCAAGGTGCTGACCGGTATCGCCGACGTGGCCGACAAGGTCTACGACGGCAACACCATCGCGCAGCTGGGCAACGTTGGCCTGGTCGGCGTGGTCGACGGTGACCAGGGCAAGGTGACTGGCAGCGGCACCACCGGCTCGTTCGCCGACAAGAACGCCGGCACCGACAAGTCGGTTACCGGTTCCGGCATCGCGCTGACCGGCGAAGAAGCGGGCAACTACCGCTTCGACACCACCGCGCAAATCGGGCGGGCGTCCATCGAGCAAAAAGCGCTCAGCGGGACTGTCGTGGTTGGCAGCAAGACCTACGACGGCAGCACCCTGGCGCCGATCGAGCAGATCATTCTCGATGGCGTGGTCGATGGCGACGTGGTGAGCGCATCGGGAACCGGCTTCTATGCAACGCCTGCGGCCGGACCAGGCAAGGCTGTCAGCGTTTCGGACCTGTTGCTGGCCGGTACGGATGCAGGCAACTACCGTATCGATCCGGTCATGCTGATCGGTGAAGGCGTCATCGAGCCTGTGCTGCATACCCCGGTAGGCTTGATCACCGAGGTGCAAGGTGCCAATGGCACGGCGTTGTTCGTCGATCGCAGCGATACGCTGGTGACGGAGCACCAAGGTGGCAATCTGTTCGTGAGCAACGGGCCGATCTACCGAGACGCTGCTCCGGATGCCGTGGACGGCCTCGCCGGCCAGGCGCTGGTGCTCGATACCCCGCTGCGCGGCCATGGTCGCTGGAGCCTGGCGCTGGCCGACCAGCCAGCCGAGCCTACCGTGCATGGCACGCTGGGCGTGTTCAACCGGGAACAGGGCGCGAGCGCGCAGCTGCAAGGTCGCTACCGCGCCGCGGACCTGGGCAACAGCATCACGCTCGAGTCGACGCACGAAGCGGTGCAGGCAGTGCCTGACCTGAGCGGAAACCATTCGGCATGGACCCGTGCCGAGATCCTCGATGGCAACGGCACGGCCGTCACCATCAAAGTGATGGTCTTCAGCAACGGGACCCTGCGAATCGATGCGCCCGTGCCTGCTTCGGCGGCCTCCGACGAAGAGCTGGCAAGCCAGGGCCTGGCAGTGGCCAAGCTACGCTTGAAGGTCGGTGTCGCAGGCATCCGTGCCGTGCTGATCGAAAGAAGCGCCCGGCAGAGCGCGACGCCCGCGGGCTCCGGCTATACCGTGGCGCAGCGCTAGCCCGGGCCAAGAGGGCGGGGCGCAGCCAGGTAGTCGCGCCCTCTGGCCCTGCCTGCCCAGTGGCATTGCGGCATGAGCTTCGTCCCGGTTTCGGCCTGCCCCGGCAAGGTCGATGCCGGAACAGGGTTCGCACCGCCCCAAGCCATCCGTGACCCTTGTCGGTCCGGATGGCTTTTTCTTGGCGGCCAGGTACACATCGAGCGTTTACCGTTGTACCGCCGCGACTTCCTGATGCCGTTGGAGCGCCGCGCAGGCTAGCGCTCGACGCGGAAGCGGCCGACCTGCTGGCGCAGCTGCCCGGCCAACCCTTCCAACTCCTGGGCCGTGGCGGCCAGTTCGTTGGCCACGCCGTGTTGCTGGCTATTGGCCTGAGCGATGCTCTGCAGGTTGCGGCTGAGCACGGTGGCCGTGCTGCTCTGTTCCTGGGTAGCGGTGCTGATCACGGCGAACTGTTCGCCCGCGACGCGACTCTGTTCGTCGATGCGGGCCAGGGCCTCGGCGACCTTGCCGTTGCGTTCCAGCCCTTGCTGCATCATCTGGTTGCCTTGTTGCAAGGTGCCGATGGCTTGTCCGGTTTGTTGCTGGATGCTGGCGATCATCCCGGAAATCTCTTCGGTGGCCTGCCGGGTGCGCGCCGCCAGGCTGCGTACCTCGTCGGCGACCACGGCGAAGCCACGGCCCTGCTCGCCCGCCCGGGCGGCCTCGATGGCGGCGTTCAAGGCCAGCAGGTTGGTCTGTTCGGCAATCGCGGTAATCACCCCGACGATACCGCCGATCTCTTGGGAGCGTGCGCCCAAGGTATCCATCACTGAAGTCGTCTCTGTCAGGGCTTGGGCAATCTGCCGCAGCGAAGCCGACGCCTCGTCCATGGCGCTGCGTCCGATGCGGGTCTGCTGGGCATTGTCCCTGGCCATGCGTTCGGTACCGAGCATGTTGTCGGCGATGTCCATCGAGGTGGCGCTGAACTCCTCGACCGCGCCAGCCATGCTGGTGATTTCCCCGGACTGCTGCTCCATGCCTGCGCAACCCTGCGAGGACAGCCCAGCCAGCGAATGGGCACGTGCGCCGACCTGCTCGGAAGCATCGCGGATCTGCCTGACCATGCTGGTCAGGGCATCGGCCATCTGGTTGAAGCTGCGCGCCAGCTGGCCGATTTCGTCATGGCTGGTGAGCGCCAGGCGCGCGCCCAGGTCGCCTGCGCCCAAGGCTTCGGCCTGGCGTACCAGGTCGCCCAGTGGGCGCAGCTTGCGGCGCAGTAGCCAGAGCGTGGCGGCCACCGCCAGCAGCATCGTCAGCAGGCTGCCGATGGCCAGGCGCAGGCCGACGCTCCAGGTCACTTCGCGCAGCTCCTTTTCAGGCATGCTCGCCACCACGCTCCACGGCCCTTCGGCAAAGGCCACGGCCACGCTGAACAACGCTTGATCGTCGCTCTGCCAGAAGCGACCAGCCTGGCCGACGAGACCGCTCAGCGCCGCGGCCGCCGCTGACAGGTCGGTCACCCCGGCTGGCGCGACCAGCCACTGGCCTTGCTCGTCGAGTATCGCCAGCGAGCCGGTCTGGCCGATGCGAAAGCGCTGCAGGTTGGCGATCTGGGCGTTCTGCGCATCGGTATAGTCGAACCCGACGAACAGCACGGCGAACACCTGGCCATTGCCATCGCGCACCGGGACGTAGCGAGTCATGTAGTTGCGCTCGAACAGCAGGGCCCGACCGACATAGGTCTGACCGGCGAGCAGTCGCGCATAGGCCGGATGCTGACGGTCGAGGCGGGTACCGATGGCGCGACTGCCGTCCTGCTTGGTCACCGACGTGCTGATACGGATGAAATCCTCGCCACTGCGCACGAACAGGGTCGCCACGCCGGCGGTCATCAGCTTGAAGTCGTCGACCTGCTGGAAGTCGTTGTTCAGCAGCCGCTCGCCCTGGTACAGGGCTGGCGTGGCCTCGCCGGCGACCTGTACCGTCTCGCCCGCATGCAACGACAGGCCGGAGGCGAAGCGCCGCTCGAACAGGCCGCTCAGGCGCTGGGTATTGTCCTTGAGCGAGCCATGGAAGGTATCGAGCTGATCAGCCAGCAACCGTGCCTCGCTGGCCAGGTGCTCCTGCCGGGTGGCCAGGTTGGCGTTGTCGAGCGAATGCAGGGCGAACAGGGTGCTGCCGGTGATCACCAGCGTCAGCACGATGGCCAGGGCGATACCGAGTTGAGAGGCGATGCGGGCTCGCGGGGTAGGCATGGCGAAGCTCCTTGCGAGAGGGCGGGATCGTCCGGGTCACGCGGATCGCCAGCTTCTCGTCCATGGCCCATCACGGTTGCGCCGGAGCGCTTTCCCAGAGGATCGGCGGCGCTGGGGAATACTTGAGTGCAAAGAGGGGTCTGCGGTCGAAGAGGGGGAGGAACAGGGTAGTCATGGCGGCTTAATGGGGTATTTTCGCCTTGATACCCCATTTAGAGGTTTGACTAGCCCATTTTTTGTACAGGGCAGACAGAAGTAACGTTCGCCGCGCCGACATCACGGCGCGGGGAAAGGAACAAGGCGTGACCCTCGGGAGCGCTCGGTAGACCGTATCCAAGCGCTCCTGAACGCTGAAGCGTTGTTCAGACGTTGAAACGGAAGTGCATCACATCGCCATCCTTGACGATGTAGTCCTTACCTTCCAGCCGCCACTTGCCGGCTTCCTTGGCGCCGCTTTCGCCCTTGTACTGGATGAAGTCGTCATAGGCGACCACTTCGGCGCGGATGAAGCCTTTCTCGAAGTCGGTGTGGATAACCCCGGCGGCCTGCGGGGCGGTGGCGCCGACGCGAACGGTCCAGGCGCGGACTTCCTGCACCCCGGCGGTGAAGTAAGTCTGCAGGTTCAGCAGGCTGTAGCCGGCACGGATGACGCGGTTCAGGCCAGGCTCTTCCAGGCCCAGGGCCTCGAGGAACATGTCCTTCTCTTCGCCTTCCTCGAGCTCGGCGATCTCGGCTTCGATCTTGTTGCATACCGGCACCACCACCGCGCCTTCTTCCTCGGCGATGGCCTTGACCACGTCCAGGTGCGGGTTGTTCTCGAAGCCGTCCTCGGCGACGTTGGCGATGTACATCACCGGCTTGCTGGTCAGCAGGTGGAAGCCACGGATCAGGGCCTTTTCGTCGGCACCCATGTCCTTCATCAGGCTGCGCGCGGGCTTGCCTTCGGTGAAGTGGGGGATCAGCTTCTCGAGGATGGCTTTCTGCGCCAGGGCGTCCTTGTCGCCACCCTTGGCGTTGCGGGCGACCTTCTGCAGCTGCTTTTCGCAGCTGTCGAGGTCGGCGAAGATCAGCTCCAGGTCGATGATCTCGATGTCGCGCTTGGGGTCGACGCTGTTGGACACGTGGATCACGTTCTCGTCTTCGAAGCAGCGCACCACGTGAGCGATGGCGTCGGTCTCGCGAATGTTGGCGAGGAACTTGTTGCCCAGGCCTTCACCCTTGGAGGCGCCCGCGACCAGGCCGGCGATGTCGACGAATTCCATGGTGGTCGGCAGGACGCGGTTGGGCTTGACGATGGCCGCCAGGGCGTCGAGACGCGCATCGGGCATCGGCACGATGCCGCTGTTCGGCTCGATGGTGCAGAAGGGGAAGTTCTCCGCCGCGATGCCGGATTTGGTCAAGGCGTTGAACAGGGTGGACTTGCCCACGTTGGGCAGGCCGACGATGCCGCAGTTGAAACCCATGGGTATTCCCCTCTTGGTGAGTTCAGGCCTTCTGGCCGTGCAGTTCGCGCATGGCCTTGGCGAAGTCGCCGGCCAGCACGTCCGGCAAGACGCCGAGGGCAAAATCGATGCTGGCGTCGAGCTTCTCCTGTTCGGCGCGTGGCGCGCGACCCAGGACGAAGTTGGAGACCAGCTTGGCGTCACCCGGGTGGCCGATGCCGAGCCGCAGGCGGTGGAAGTCGTTCTGGTTGCCGAGCTGCGCGATGATGTCGCGCAGACCGTTGTGCCCACCGTGCCCGCCGCCCTTCTTGAGCTTGGCGACGCCCGGGGGCAGGTCGAGTTCGTCATGCGCCACCAGGATGGCCGCCGGCGGGATCCGGAAGAAATTGGCCAGCGCCGCCACGGACTGGCCGCTGCGGTTCATGTAGGTGGTGGGGATCAACAGGCGAACATCGTGGCCCTGATGGCTGAATTTTGCCGTCAGGCCGAAATACTTGCGATCAGCGGCCAGGGAGACACGCTGGGCGCTGGCGATGCGTTCAACGAAAAGAGCCCCTGCGTTATGCCGGGTCTGTTCGTATTCGGGGCCCGGGTTACCCAGGCCGACGATCAACTGGATGGCGGTCACGTCAGGGGCTCTTCCTTGGAGTCGGTGGATTACAGTGCGCGCAGCACTGTAATCCAATCAACACCGGCGCGCGAGTGGTTACTCGGCAGCGCCTTCTTCAGCAGCTTCGGCGGAGATGCGCGGAGCGTGAACGTTGGCAACGGCCTTGTCATCACCGTGGGCCAGGGCGACGAACTCGACGCCTTTCGGAGCCTTGAGGTCCGACAGGTGGATGATGGTGCCGATTTCAGCGTTGGCCAGGTCGACTTCGATGAATTCAGGCAGGTCCTTGGCTTCGCAGGAAACTTCGATCTCGTTCTCGGTGTGCGAGACTTCGCCGCCTTTCTTGACCGGCGCTTCTTCGTTGATGAAGTGAACCGGGACCTTGGCGGTCAGCTTCTGGCCGGCGACGACGCGAACGAAGTCGGCGTGCATGATGAAGCCCTTGGACGGGTGACGCTGCAGAGCCTTGACGATGACGTTCTGCTTGGCGCCGTCGACGTTCAGTTCGATGACGTGGCTGAAGGCCGCCTCGTTGTCGAACAGCTTGGTGATTTCCTTGGCCAGGATGGTCAGGGATTCGGCGTCCTTGTTGCCACCGTAGACGACGGCCGGGATGTTGGCGGAGTGACGCAGGCGGCGGCTCGCACCTTTCCCCAGGTCAGTACGCGCTTGGGCGTTCAGGATGAAATCGGTCATTTTTGTTTCTCCAAGTAAGCCTTCCGGAGGGCGCTTGCGACCAGCGCCGGACCGGAAAGGGCAAAAAAGCCCCGCCCCAGCGACGATGCTGGGGCGGGGCGCTTTTCGTCAGTCGATGCCCGCTTAGCGGAACATCGCGCTGATCGATTCTTCGTTGCTGATGCGGCGTACCGCTTCAGCCACGACCGGTGCGATATCCAGCTGACGGATACGGTCACAGGCCTGCGCCGCGGCGGACAGCGGGATGGTGTTGGTCACCACCAGCTCGTCCAGCACGGACTTCTCGATGTTCTCGATCGCACGACCCGACAGGACAGGGTGGGTGCAGTAGGCATAGACCTTGGCTGCGCCGTGTTCCTTCAGGGCCTTGGCCGCATGGCACAGGGTGCCGGCGGTGTCGACCATGTCGTCTACCAGGATGCAGGTGCGTCCTTCGACGTCGCCGATGATGTGCATCACTTCGGAGTGATTGGCCTTTTCGCGGCGCTTGTCGATGATGCCCAGGTCGACACCCAGGGACTTGGCGACGGCACGTGCGCGCACGACGCCACCGATGTCCGGGGAGACGATCATCAGGTTTTCGAAGCGCTGGTCCTCGATGTCGTCGACCAGTACGGGCGAGCCGTAGATGTTGTCGACGGGGATATCGAAGAAGCCCTGGATCTGGTCTGCGTGCAGGTCGACGGTGAGAACACGGTCGATACCGACGACGGTGAGCATGTCAGCCACGACCTTGGCGCTGATCGCTACACGAGCCGAACGCGGACGGCGGTCCTGGCGGGCGTATCCGAAGTAGGGAACCACGGCGGTGATTCGGGAGGCTGAGGAGCGGCGGAAGGCGTCGGCCATCACCACCAGTTCCATCAGGTTATCATTGGTTGGCGCGCACGTAGGCTGGATGATGAAGACGTCCTTACCACGAACGTTCTCATTGATTTCAGCACTGATTTCGCCGTCGGAGAACTTGCCGACAGAAACATCACCCAGAGGGATGTGCAGCTGACGTACGACACGCCGAGCCAGATCGGGGTTGGCATTCCCCGTAAAGACCATCATCTTGGACACGCGCAGTACCTGAAGGCTGAGGGTATACCTGGATGAGTATAAGGAAAATGGCAGGGGCGGCTGGATTCGAACCAACGCATGGCAGGATCAAAACCTGCTGCCTTACCGCTTGGCGACGCCCCTGTATCTGTTGCTTTCGAGTACGATACTCGATTCCTAGAGCAGGCTCTGCAGCTTGCGATGCAACATCGAGATGTTGCTTCCCTTTGCCACAAACCCTGTTTGGGTCTCTGAAAGAAGGGCCAGAACTCTATCAGCTTCGGCTTTGCTTGGGAAGGCCCCAAACACGCAACTTCCAGTCCCGGTAAGTCGAGCTTCGGTGTATCGACCCAGTGCGTTCAGTGCAGCGCGAACTTCCGGATAACCTTGCTCTACCACCGGTTGGCAGTCATTTCGACTGTTTCCCTCGGGAACGGGGCGCATCTTAAGGGGGAGGGAATCACGTGTCAACTGCGGATGTGAAAAAATTTCCGCTGTGCTGACAGACACTTGCGGCACCAGCACGACGTACCAAGGCTCGTCCGGATCGACCGGTGTCAGCTGTTCGCCGACGCCCTGGGCGAACGCGGCATGACCACGCACGAAGACCGGCACGTCGGCGCCGAGGGCCAGGCCCAGCTCAGCCAGGCGATCGTGATCCCAGCCCAGTTGCCAGAGGCGATCGAGCGCCAGCAGGGTAGTGGCGGCGTCGGAACTGCCGCCGCCGATGCCACCACCCATTGGCAGAACCTTCTGCAGCCAGATGTCCGCGCCCAGCCGGCAGCCCGAAGCCTGTTGCAGGCTGCGCGCGGCGCGAACGATCAGGTTACTGTCGTGGGCAACCGTCGCGAGCGAGTCGTGCAGGCATATCTGGCCGTCCTGGCGCAGCTCGAAGGTGAGCTGGTCGGCATGCTCGAGAAACTGGAACACGGTCTCCAGCTCATGATAGCCATCGGCGCGGCGGCCGATGATGTGCAGCCACAGGTTGAGCTTGGCCGGCGCCGGCAGGGTAAGCCTGGCCATCGCTCAGCGCCCCAGCTGGCGGGGCTGCCAGCCTTTGACCACCACGGTCACGTCGAGGTCCTGGCCATGCAGCTTGATGCGTTCGGGCAGCCAGTAGCCGTTCTGCTCGGTGTAGCTCAGGTAGCGTACCTGCCAGCCGTCCTGGTCCAGGCTGGCCAAGCGGCTGTCGCCATCGAGGGTCAGCTGGCTCTTGCTGTCGGGTGCCGGCAAACCGCGAACCCACCATACCAGGTGCGATACCGGCAATCGCCAGCCGAGCTGTTGCTCCAGCAAGGTCTCCGGGGAGGGGGCCTCGTAGCGGCCCTGGTTGGCGACTTCCAGCACCACGCCACCGGGGCGGCCGGTCAGGCGAGCGGCGCCACGGCCCAGCGGCCCGGCCAGGCGAATGTCGTAGTAGTCCTGGCGCTGCAGCCAGAACAGCGTGCCGCTGCCGGAATCCTTCGGCGCGCGGATGCCGACCTTGCCGTCGATCTGCCAGCCGTCGAGGCTCGACAACTGCGCCTTGTGGGCCTTCCATTGTTGCGGATTGCCCTGGCCCTGGAGGGCTTCGCGGGAGCCGAAGCCGGCGCAGCCGGCCAGCACGGCGACGAGGGTGAAGACGATGCAGTGGCGCAGCAATGACATGTTCAAAGGTTCTCGGATCCGGTCAGGCGCAGAAGAGTCTTGCGCAGGATGGGGCTGTCGGGCTCGGCTTCGAGGCCCTTGGCCCAGAACTGGCGGGCCTCGCGACGCTTGCCGCCAACCCAGAGGACTTCGCCCAGGTGGGCGGCTACCTCATGGTCGGGGAAGCGCTCGTAGGCCTGGCGCAGCAGGCGCTCGGCCTCGTCCAGCTGGCCCAGGCGGTAGTTCACCCAGCCAAGGCTGTCGAGCACGGCCGGGTCGTCGGGGTTGATCTGGTGGGCCTTCTCGATCAGCGCCTTGGCTTCGGCGTGCCGACTGGTCCGGTCGGCGAGGGTATAGCCCAGGGCATTGAGCGCCATGGCATTGTCCGGCTCGCGGGCGATGATCGTGCGCAGATCGCGCTCCAGTTGCGCGAGGTCATCGCGCTTTTCGGCAAGCATGGCGCGGGTGTAAAGCAGGCTCAGGTCGTCGGGATGGTGCTCGATGGCTTGCGCCAGCACGGCTTCGGCCTGGGCATCCTTGCCATTGTTGCCCAGCGCCTCGGCCTCGATCAGGTAGAGCTGTACGGCCAGGTCGGGCTGCGCCTCGCGGGCCTCGGCGAGCAGATGCGAGGCCTGCTTGCCGCGGCCGTTGCCGATCAGGATATCGGCCTGGCGCAGCATGGCGGGCAGGTATTCGGCGCCGGGGCCGACCTGCGCGTACTCGCGCAAGGCGCCTTCGGGGTCGTCGCGCTCCTCGCGGACCCGCCCCAGGTTCAGATGCGCGGCATCGACGTTGCTGTCGCGCTCGATCAGCTCGCGCAAGTAGCCCTCGGCTTCGTCCCAGTCCTTGGTTTCCAGGCTGATCAAGGCCAGCGAATAGCGCAGCTCGTCGTCGTCCGGGTACTGCTGGACCAGGCTGGCGAACTCAGCCTTGGCCTCCAGCAGGCGGTCCTGTTCCACCAGGGTCCGGGCGTAGGTCAGGCGCAGGCGCTTGTCGTCCGGGTTCTCGCGGATGGCCTTCTGCAGCAGCGGCAGCGCTTCGCTGCCTCGCTCGAGCGTTTGCAGCAGGCGGGCGCGCAACAGCAGTGGGGCGATTTCACCCTCCTGCGCAGGTTGGGCCTCGAGCAGGTCGAGCGCTTCCTGGGCCTTGCCGTCCTCGTTGAGCAGCAGCGCCTTGCCGAACACCAGCTGGCTGTTGTCGGGATGCTTCGCCAGCAGTCGATCGAAGCTCTGCAGCAGGCCGTCGCGGGTGCCCTGGTCGGTTTCCGCCGCCGACAGGGCAAGGAAATCGAAGTGCGTGTCGCCCTGGCCCTGCAGGACCTTCTCCATGTAGGCCATGGCATCGTCATAGCGCCCGGCGCGAGCCAGCTGGATGGCCGCGGCGCGCTGCGCATCGAGGTTGCCGGCATCGTTGCGCGCCCAGATCAGGGCGCTGTCCAGCGCCGGCTGGTCGGCGCCGAGGTATTCGGCGATGCGGTAGGCTCGCTCGGAGACACCGGGGTCCTGGGTCTTCTCGGCCTGGTCGACATAGTTGCCCAGGGCGATGTCGAAACGGTTGCGCTGGCCGGCCAGTTCGGCCACCAGCAGGCTGTAGAGGGTGTCCTGGCTGAACGATCCGTAGACCACCGGCTTGGCAGGTTCGGCAGGCGCCGCCTCGAGGGTGGGCGTGGCGGCGGCCGGCGGTTTTTCCGGGGCCAGGCTCTGGCAGCCCTGGAGCAGGGCGAGTGCGAGCAGCAATGCGTGGGATCTGTTCATATGAGGAAGGCTTTGGGGCTCACCGGCTGTCCTGGCAATCATGACACAAGCGCTGGGGCAAACCCACCAGCGATGTCCGAGGTCTATTGAGACAATAGCGAACGGTGGTTGTTCTGGAACCTGCGAAGTAGGACAATTAACGGCTTCCTGTCATCACCAGCGATCTTGCATGGCTTTTCTCGCACTGGGTATCAATCACAAGACGGCTTCGGTAGACGTCCGCGAGCGCGTGGCCTTCACGCCCGAGCAGCTGGTCGATGCCCTGCAGCAGCTGTGCCGGCTCACCGGCAGCCGCGAGGCGGCCATCCTGTCGACGTGCAACCGCAGCGAGCTCTACCTGGAGCAGGAGCACCTGGGCACCGATGAGGTGCTGCGCTGGCTGGCCGACTACCACCAGCTGAGCCTCGCGGAGCTGCAGGCCAGCGCCTATGTCCACGAGGAACACGCTGCCGTGCGGCACATGATGCGCGTGGCGTGCGGCCTGGACTCGCTGGTGCTGGGCGAGCCGCAGATTCTTGGTCAGATGAAGTCGGCCTACGCCGTGGCGCGCGAGGCCGGTACCATCGGCCCGTTGCTGGGGCGACTGTTCCAGGCTACCTTCAATGCCGCCAAGCAGGTGCGTACCGACACGGCGATCGGCGAGAACCCGGTTTCCGTGGCATTCGCCGCGGTCAGCCTGGCGCGCCAGATCTTCAGCGACCTGGGCCGCAGCCAGGCGCTGCTGATCGGCGCCGGGGAAACCATCACCCTGGTGGCCCGTCACCTGCACGAGCAGGGCGTGCGACGCATCGTGGTGGCCAACCGGACCCTGGAGCGGGCCAGCATCCTGGCCGAACAGTTCGGCGCGCATGCCGTGCTGCTGGCCGACATCCCCCAGGAGCTGGCCAACAGCGACATCGTCATCAGCTCCACCGCCAGCCAGTTGCCGATCCTCGGCAAGGGCGCGGTCGAAAGCGCCTTGAAGCAGCGCCGGCACAAGCCGATCTTCATGGTCGACATCGCCGTGCCGCGAGATATCGAACCGCAGGTCGGCGAACTGGACGACGTCTACCTCTACACTGTAGACGACCTGCATGAGGTGGTCGCGGAGAACCTCAAGAGCCGCCAGGGCGCGGCGCAGGCCGCCGAGGAGCTGGTCAGCGCCGGCTCCGAGGAATTCATGACGCGCTTGCGCGAGCTGGCGGCGGTGGATGTGCTCAGGGCCTACCGCCAGCAAAGCGAGCGCCTGCGTGACGAAGAACTGCAAAAGGCCCAGCGCCTGCTGGCCAACGGTGGCAATCCGCAGGACGTGCTGGCCCAGCTCGCCCGCGGGCTGACGAACAAACTGCTGCACGCCCCCAGCGTGCAGTTGAAGAAGCTTTCGGCCGAAGGTCGCCTCGATGCGCTGGCCATGGCCCAGGAACTCTTTGCCCTCGACGAGGGCTCCACGGACAAGACCCCGCAATGAAAGCGTCGCTGCTGAACAAACTGGACACGCTCCAGGACCGCTTCGAAGAACTGACCGCCCTGCTGGGCGACGCCGAGGTCATCGCCGACCAGGCCCGATTCCGTGCCCATTCGCGCGAGTACGCCGAGGTCGAGCCGGTGATCGGCGCCTACCAGCAGTGGCGCAAGGTGCAGGATGATCTGGAAGGCGCCCAGGCGCTGCTCAAGGACAGCGACCCCGACCTGCGCGAGATGGCCGCCGAGGAAGTGCGCGAGGCCAAGGAGCAGCTGCTCGCGCTCGAAGGTCGGCTTCAGCGCATGCTGCTGCCCAAGGACCCCAACGACGGACGCAACGTGTTCCTCGAGATCCGTGCCGGGACAGGCGGTGATGAAGCCGCCATCTTTTCTGGCGACTTGTTCCGCATGTACTCGCGCTATGCGGAGAAGCGCGGCTGGCGCGTCGAGATTCTTTCGGAGAACGAAGGCGAGCACGGCGGCTACAAGGAGATCATCGCCCGGGTCGAGGGCGACAACGTGTATGCCAAGCTCAAGTTCGAGTCGGGTGCGCACCGTGTGCAGCGGGTTCCGGAAACCGAATCCCAGGGCCGCATCCATACCTCGGCATGTACCGTCGCGGTGCTGGCCGAGCCGGATGAGCAGGTGGCCGTCGAGATCAACCCGGCCGACCTGCGGGTCGACACCTACCGCGCCTCGGGCGCCGGCGGGCAGCACATCAACAAGACCGACTCGGCCATCCGCATCACCCACTTGCCCACCGGTATCGTGGTGGAATGCCAGGAAGAGCGCTCCCAGCACAAGAACCGGGCGCGTGCCATGTCCTGGCTGTCGGCCAAGCTCAACGACATCCAGACCAGCGCCGCGCAGAATGCCATGGCCAGCGAGCGCAAGCTGCTGGTCGGTTCCGGCGACCGCTCCGAGCGGATCCGTACCTACAACTATCCGCAGGGTCGGGTCACCGACCACCGTATCAACCTGACCCTGTACTCCCTGGATGATATCCTGGCCGGCGGCGTCGACGCCGTCATCGAGCCACTGCTGGCTGAATACCAGGCCGATCAACTGGCCGCACTGGGGGATTGAATGACCATCATCGCCAGCTTGTTGCGCGGCGCCCAACTGCCCGACTCGCCGACCGCACGGCTGGATGCCGAGCTGCTGCTCGCCCATGCCCTGGGCAAGTCGCGCAGCTACCTGCACACCTGGCCGGAGCGCATCGTCAGCAGCGAGGCGGCCGAAGCGTTCGCCGAGTACCTGGCGCGTCGCCGGGCCGGCGAACCGGTGGCCTATATCCTCGGCCACCAGGGGTTCTGGAAGCTTGACCTGGAAGTCGCCCGGGACACCCTGATCCCGCGGCCGGAAACCGAGCTGCTGGTGGAGATCGCGCTGCAGCGCGTGCCGGCCGTACCCGCCCGGGTGCTGGATCTTGGTACCGGTAGTGGAGCCATTGCCCTGGCCCTGGCCAGCGAGCGGCCTGCCTGGCAGGTATTGGCGGTGGATCGTGTCGAGCAGGCCGTCGCCCTGGCCGAGCGCAACCGTCAGCGCCTGCGCCTGGACAACGTCCAGGTCCGCGCCAGCCATTGGTTCGATGCACTGGCCGGGCAGCGTTTCGGACTGATCGTCAGCAATCCGCCCTACATCGCCGCTGCCGACCCCCATCTGTCTGCCGGGGACGTGCGCTTCGAACCTAGCAGCGCCCTGGTGGCGGGCCGCGACGGCCTCGATGACCTGCGCGCGATCATCGCCCAGGCCCCGCAACACCTCGAGCCAGGAGGCTGGCTGATGCTCGAGCATGGCTACGACCAGGGCCAGGCAGTGCGCGAGTTGTTGCTGCGCCAAGGCTTCTGTGAGGTCGACAGCGCTTTGGACCTGGCAGGGCACGCACGTATCAGTTTCGGGTGCCTGCCATGCTGAGCGACCAGGAGCTGTTGCGCTACAGCCGGCAGATCCTGCTGTCGCAGGTCGACATCGATGGCCAGTTGCGGCTCAAGCAGGCCAAGGCCCTGATCGTCGGGCTCGGCGGGCTGGGCTCGCCGGTGGCGTTGTACCTGGCAGCCGCCGGGGTAGGCGAGCTGCACCTGGCCGACTTCGACACCGTCGACCTGACCAACCTGCAGCGCCAGGTCATCCATGACAATGCCAGCGTCGGCATGAGCAAGGTGGATTCGGCGCTCCAGCGCCTGCGCGCGATCAACCCGGAGGTCAAGCTGGTCGCCCATCGCCATGCGCTGGACCAGGACTCCCTGGCGGCGACGGTGGCCGCGGTGGACCTGGTGCTGGACTGCTCCGACAACTTCGGCACGCGCGAGGCGGTCAACGCAGCCTGCATGGCGGGTGGGCGCCCGTTGGTCAGCGGCGCGGCGATCCGCCTGGAGGGCCAGCTCACGGTCTTCGATCCGCGGCGTGACTACAGCCCCTGCTATCACTGCCTGTACGGCCATGGCAGCGAAGCCGAGCTGACCTGCAGCGAAGCCGGCGTACTTGGCCCGCTGGTCGGTCTGGTCGGTAGCCTGCAAGCGCTGGAAGCATTGAAACTGCTGGCCGGGTTCGGCGAACCGCTGGTGGGCCGGCTGCTGTTGATCGATGCGCTGGGCACCCGCCTGCGCGAGCTGCGCGTCAAACGCGACCCTGCCTGCCCGGTCTGCGGTTCGCTCCATGAGTGAACGGGCCGCGCCGATCGGCGTGATGGACTCTGGCGTGGGCGGCTTGTCGGTGCTGGCCGAAATCCAGCGCCTGCTGCCCGCCGAAACCCTGTTCTACGTGGCCGACGCCGGCCACGTCCCCTATGGGGAAAAATCCCCCGACTATATTCGCCAGCGCTGTCGACGCATCGCCACGTTCTTTCGCGAACAAGGCGCCAAGGCCATGGTACTGGCCTGCAACACGGCTACGGTCGCGGCGGTGGCAGACCTGCGCGAGCGCTATCCCGACTGGCCACTGGTGGGCATGGAGCCGGCCGTCAAGCCTGCCGCGGCGGCTACCCGCACGGGCGTGGTGGGCGTGCTGGCAACCACCGGTACCCTGCAGAGCGCCAAGTTCGCCGCCTTGCTCGACCGCTTCGCCAGCGACGTGCGGGTGGTCACCCAACCCTGCCCAGGACTGGTCGAGCTGATCGAGGCGGGCGACCTGCACAGCCAGGCCCTGCATCGATTGCTGCTCGGTTACGTGGAGCCGCTGCTGGCGGCTGGCGCCGACACGTTGATCCTGGGCTGCACGCATTATCCCTTTTTGCGGACGCTGCTGGCGCGCATGGTGCCTCCACAGGTAGCCATCATCGATACTGGCGCGGCGGTGGCGCGCCAGCTGCAACGGCTGCTGGCCCAGCGTTCGCTGCTGGCCGAGGGGCCGGCACAAGCTTCGAGGTTCTGGTCCAGCGGTGATCTGGACAAGTTCAGGCACGTCCTGCCTTTGTTGTGGAATAAATCTGAAGATGTGCGAAGCTTCGAATTGTAAAAAAAGCGTGAAATTTTCATGTAGTAGCTGAACTATCGTGCCACTACAGATTTCTATTGATCGCTTGATCGAGGCAACACATCAATAACAGCATTGGATAGGACGTTTCTCATGAAGAAACTTTGCTTGGCGGCGCTTGCCGTTGCAGCTCTGGGGCAGTCGATCGCAGCGCAAGCCGCTGACGTGTCGTTTTCGGTAGGCCAGACTGGCGACTCCACCATGGTCTATCGCCTTGGCCTGCAGTCGAACTGGGACGCCAGCTGGTGGCAGACTAGCGTCGGTCGCCTGACCGGCTACTGGGATGGTGCCTATACCTACTGGGATGGCGACAAGACTGCCAGCAACCACAGCCTGTCCTTCGCTCCGGTGTTCGTCTACGAGTTCGGCAACGGTTCGGTCAAGCCTTACATCGAGGCTGGCATCGGTGTGGCCGCGTTCTCCAGCACCGAGCTGGAAACCAACCAGTTGGGCTCCTCCTTCCAGTTCGAGGACCGCATCGGCTTCGGTCTGCGCTTCGCCGGCGGCCACGAGCTGAGCGTGCGCGCGATCCATTATTCGAACGCCAGCATCAAGGAGCCCAATGATGGTGTCGAAAGCTACTCGCTGAACTATCGCATGCCGCTCTGACCTGGCAGGCGAGACCATTGCCGCCTGCGGTAGATACCTTCGACAGTCAGTGGCGATTCCAAGGTCCCGAGGCCGCATAGCGGCTCCGGGATCCGCCAACCTCCGCGGCTCTGCCTGCCACCACCATCTGTGCATGAGCACCGATCTTTCAAAACCTGCCAGATCCTGAGGCTGCTACGCGCCCATCGCGGCATTGCGGCCGCTTCCCTGTATGGACTCATGACAGCGGCCACAGGCTGTTCTGGTTCAGGGCGTCGAGGATCAGTTCGCAATGGCGGGTCGATGCTTGTGCCAGGATCTGGCTCGCAGCGCTCTCGGGTGTCCAGTATTCCGGCGCCGTCTGCACCGAGGAGGGCGGGGCGGTGGGTGATCGTGGCGCCACCAGCGACAGGTCGATACGGCGTGCCTGCAGGCAAGCGCGCTGTGCCCGGAGCCAGCGTAGCGGATTATCGCCAGCCGGGCAGGACAGCCCGCACTTGGTCGCCGGCAATGCCGAACAATGGCTGAAGATGCCGACCACCCAGGGGGTCTGGCTTGCGGCCAGCAGCGGCAGGGCGCTACCCAAGGCCGCTTCGGTCGCCTGCCGATTGCTGCGCAGGATGCGCTCGAACAGCCCGCTGGCCTGCAGGTCCCCCTCCAGGTAATCGCAGGTGCCTGCATTGATGATCAAGGTGTCGAGCGAACCCCAGCGATCTCCCAGCCGTCTGGCTGCCTCGCTGGTCTGTTCGCCGCTGGTCAAGCGGCCAGGCAACTCGAGCAGCCGCTGAGCATGTCGCTGGCGTTGATCATCGAGCGCATGCCCATCGCGCGTGCTGGCGGCCACGCGATGCCCTCGCTCGAGCAACTGCTCCACCAGCGCCAGCCCGAGCCCGCTGGTCGCGCCAGTTACCCAGAAGGTTGATGATCTGACCAAGCACCTGCCCCCTCATCATTTGCCAGCAAGCCCTTTGAACGCCTCGAGCGCGCGCCGGCGGCTGCTACCCAGGTCGACAATCGGAGTTGGGTAAAGATTAGTAGCAAATATTCCAGAGGAGCTCGGGGGAAGGTGAATATTTCGTGCGTCCAGTTTTTCCAGCTCGGGGAGCCAGCGGCGAATGAAGCGGCCTTCAGGGTCGAAGCGGCGTGACTGGGTAACCGGATTGAAGACTCGGAAATACGGCACCGAGTCGGTCCCAGTGGAGGCACTCCATTGCCAGCCGCCGTTGTTCGCGGCCAGGTCGCCGTCGATCAGGTGACGCATGAAGTGGCGTTCGCCTTCGCGCCAGTCGATCAGCAGGTTCTTGCACAGGAACATCGCGACGATCATGCGCAAGCGGTTGTGCATCCAGCCAGTGGCGAGCAACTGGCGCATGGCCGCGTCGATCAGCGGGAAGCCGGTACGGCCCTGTTGCCAGGCCTCGAACTCTTGCGGGGCGTTGCGCCAGGGCAAAGCCTCGGTGCGCAGGCGAAAGGCCCGGTGACGCGAGACATGCGGGAAGCCAACCAGGATGTGCTTGTAGAATTCGCGCCAGAGCAGTTCGTTGACCCAGGTCCGTATGCCTCTGCTGCCGCTGTCCAGTTCGCCCTGGTTGTTCGCCAGTGCCGCATGCAGGCATTGGCGTGGCGAGATCAGGCCCGCCGCCAGGTAGGCCGACAACTGGCTGGTACCGGACCTGGCCGGCAGGTCGCGCAAGCGCTCGTAGTCTTGCGCGGTTTCGTCGAGAAAGCGCCGCAGGCGCCGGTTGGCCTCGGCTTCCCCGGCCGGCCAGTGCTCGCGTAGAGCCTGACTGGGCGGGGTGAAGCCGGCGACCTGGGCAGGAATCGGTTCACTGGGGATCGGCAGTGGCGCCTGGCGACGTACAACGGGAGCCTGGTCGGGCAGACTGGCGTACAGGCGTTCCAGGCAGAGCTTGCGAAACTGCCCGAAGACCTGGAAGTAGTTGCCGCTGCGGGTCAGCAGTGTGCCAGGTTTGAACAGCAGCTGATCGAGGTGGCCGCAGGCCTGGATGCCCGCGGCGTTCAAGGCCGCCTGGGCGGCTTGGTCGCGCGCTGCTTCGTTGGCTCCGTACTCGTCGTTCCAGTGGACCATCTGGACCTCGTACTGACGGCAGAGCGCCACCAGTCGCGGCGCGATCTCTTGCCAGCTGTCGACTTGCCGCACCAGCAGGGGAATGTTGAGCGATGCCAGCCGGCTGCCGAGCACTTGCAGGTTGCGCAGCCAGAAGTCGACCTTGCAGGGCGCATCGTCATGCTGCAGCCATTGCCCAGGGCTGGCGATCCACAAGGCAATGGTCGGGCCGCGTTCGCAAGCTGCGCTCAAGGCCATGTTGTCTTCCACGCGCAGGTCGCTGCGCAGCCAGATCAACTGCATGAAGCGTCATCCTCGGCCAGCGGTGCTTGTGCCTGCTCCTGCCGTGGTTGCTGGAGCAGGCGCAGCATGGCCTGTGGACTGTCGAACAGCCGCACCTTGGCAAGGTCCAGCGCTTCCAGGCCCTGGCGGTGCAGGTCGAGCATCGCGCCGCCAAGCAGCACGGGTACCTCCAAGGCCTGCAGCGTCCGCTGCAGGCCCTGCGGGTCGAGCGAGCGGCCCAGGTGCAAGGCCAGCGCGCGTGGCTTGAGCTGAGCCACCGCCTGCTGGAGCTGCCGACCGGTGACCGGACGTTCGAGGATCTCCACGGCTTGCCCGCTGCTACTGAGCAGCCAGGCGCACAGCCAGAAATGGGCATCGAAGTCGGCATCGTTGTCATTGGCCAGCAAGACGGCTGGCCCTTCGAGCGACTGGTTGTCGTGGTAGACCCGGGCACCGAGCTTGCTGCGCAGCCATGAATGGAAGAACACCGCTTCCAGTTCGGCCTCGAAGGGCGATTGCCAGCGACCGGCCAGATGAGCGAGCACCGGCAGCAACAGGTGTTCGCACAAGGTACTGGCCGGATACAAGGCCATCGCCTGGTTGAGCTGCTGGTCCAGGGCGCGGTGGGCAAGCTGGCCTATGGCACCGATCAGCTGCTGGCAACGGGCCTGCCATTCGCCTTCGGGCAGCGCCAGGCTGGCACTTTGCTGCTCGAGCAGCGCGCGAACCTGACCTACCGATGCGCCGCGGTCGAGCCAGGCGAGAATCGCCCGTACCCGCTCCAGTTGCTCCGGGGGGTATAGCCGATGCCCCTTGGGGGTGCGCTGGGGCGTCAACAGGCCATAGCGCCGCTCCCAGGCGCGCAAGGTGACCGGATTCACCCCGGTCAGGCGCGCGATCTCGCGGATCGGCAGCAGGTCTTCAGATGGCATTGCGCAGGCCCAGCTTGGCAGGATGCGGGTTGAGGTAGGCCTGCTGCAGCAGGTAGGGATCGGGATGATTGTGCAAGTGATGCTTGAGCAAGGTCAGCGGCACCACGAGCGGCACGATGCCTTCCTGGTACTGGCTGATCAGCCCTTGCAGCTCGGCCCGGTCGTCGGCACCTAGGGCACCGCGCAGGTAGCCGGCCAAGTGCTGCAACACGTTGCCATGGGTACCACGGCTGGCGCAGCGACGCAGCGCGGCCATCAGCTGGCCGAAGTAGCGCGAGCCGACCTGCCCGGGATCATCGTCGCGGCTCATGCTGCCCAGCAGACGGCCCAGCGTTCGATAGGCCTGGGGGTTGTGGGCCATCAGCAGGTACTTGTAGCGCGAATGGAAGCTGATCAGCGCACTACGGCTCAACCCTTCGGCCAGTTGCTGTTGCCAGTCGGCATAGGCATAGACGCGGCTGATGAAGTTCTCCCGCAGCACGGGGTCGTGCAGACGGCCTTCTTCCTCGACCGGCAGATCGGGACGGCAGGCGCAGAACGCGTCGGCATAGGCGCCACGGCCACCCTTGAGCGCCGGATGGCCGTTGTGCTGGTACACCTTGACCCGTTCCAGGCCGCAGGAAGGCGACTTCTGCATGAACACGTAGCCGCAGATATCGGTCAGCTCCTCGGCCATGCGCTGCCCGTAGGCACGCAGCGGAGCGGTGAAGTCCTCGCCTGGATCGCGCGTGGCCACCACCTGCGGCGCGTCAGGGTCGCCGACCAGGCGGATCGGATCGCGCGGCACGCCCAGACCGATGGCCATTTCCGGGCACAAGGGCACCCAGTCGAAATGCTCCTCGAACAAGGCATGGCAGAGCGCGGATGATTTGTGACCACCGTTGTAACGAACCTCGCTGCCGACCAGGCAGGCGCTGATCCCGATGCGAGGCTTGCTGGAAGGCGAGGGCATGTCCATCACTGTCTCCGGATAAAACCTGTACAGATGACATTCTATGTACAAGGCAATTCCATCGAAAGTGGCAAGTGGTCATGCCATGTCGCCGGTTGGCCTGCTACTCCATGTGCTCGAGCAAGCGTCGCGCCGCCTCCTGGCCGCTCAGCCAGGCACCCTCGACGCGCCCCGACAGGCACCAGTCGCCGCAGGCGTACAACCCCTGGTCGCCGTCGGCCAGCGCTCCCCATTCGTGGTTGCCGGCCGGTCGTGCATACAGCCAGCGATGCGCCACGGCAAAGCTGGGCTCAGGCACCGCGCACCCGACCAGCTCGGCGAACTCGCCATACAGGTGCTCGATGACCGCTTCCCTGGTCAGGTCGATATGCTGTTTGCTCCAGCCGGATGCCGCATGCAGCACCCAGGTGTCGGGCTGCTGGTCCCGGCCCGGCTTGCTGCGGTTGCGTGCGACCCAGTCCAGTGCGCTGTCCTGGACGAAGCAGCCTTGCATGGGTGTGTCCAGCGCGGCCTGGAAAGCCAGTGCGATCGCCCAGACCGGCTCCATCTGCACCCCGGCGACAACGGCCGCCAGCTTCGGCGTGGCCGCCAGCAGCGGCGTGGCCTGCGGCGCGGGCACGGCGATCACCACCCGGGCGTAAGGCCCATGGCTGTTGCCGTCGGTGTCCTGCAAGTGCCAGTACTGCTTGCCGCGAAACACTTCGGCGATGCGGCACCCGAAGTTGACCGTGAAATCCTCGAGCAGGCCGCGGGTGATGGCGCTCATGCGTGGCACCCCGACCCAGCGCAGCTGCTCGTCGGGCGAGGGCGCGAGTTGGCCGTTGCGGTAGTTGTACAGCTGCGGCTTCCATTGCTCGGCCCAGCCAGCGCCGACCCAGCGCTGGACCTCCTCGACGAAGCGCCGGTCCCTTGCGGTGAAATATTGCGCGCCAAGGTCGAGCGCGCCGGCCTCGCTGCGCTTGCTGGCCATGCGACCACCGCTGCCATGCCCCTTGTCGAAAAGATGAACGGTGTGTCCGGCCTTTTGCAGGGACTGGGCGGCGGACAGGCCGGCGATGCCGGCACCGATGATGGCAATAGGTATTGTCATGGTGGCCTCTTCGAACCTTGCTGAGTGCAGCCTACGCTGCCGGGGAAACCTGTACAATCCCTTGGACTTGTATAAGGTTATTCCACTCATCACGACAGGTTGGCCTATGTTTATCCGAGAGCGTACGGCCGAAAAAGTGCCTTGAACTAGAAAATAGACCATGCAGGCATCCGCAGAGGACACCGCCATGCACATATTGCTGACAGGTGGTACAGGACTGATTGGCCGACACTTGTGCCGGTTCTGGCTTGGCCAGGGTCACCGCCTGACGGTCTGGAGCCGCGCCCCGCAGCAGGTCGCGGACAAGTGCGGGCCGGCTGTGCGAGCGATTGCCCGGCTCGACCAGCTTGGCCTCGATGAACCGCTGGACGCGGTGATCAACCTGGCTGGCGCGCCGATCGCCGATCGTCCCTGGACAGCAGCGCGGCGCCAGCTGCTATGGGCCAGCCGGATCGGCCTCACGGAACAGTTGCTGGGCTGGCTGGACAGTCGCGCCAAGTCTGGCGGCACGCTGCCCAAGGTGCTGGTTTCCGGCTCGGCGGTGGGCTGGTACGGCGACGGTGGCGAGCGCGAGCTGAGCGAGGACTCGCCCCCGGTCAGGGAAGACTTCGCCAGCCAGTTGTGCATCGCCTGGGAAGAAACGGCGCAGCGCGCCGAGGCCTTGGGCGTGCGGGTTGTGCTGGTGCGTACCGGGCTGGTGCTGGCGGCCGATGGCGGCTTTCTCGCGCGCCTGCGCCTGCCGTTCAAGCTCGGGCTGGGCGGACCGCTGGGCAATGGCCGGCAGTGGATGCCCTGGATTCATATCGACGACCAGGTGGCGCTCATAGATTTTCTTGTGCGGCATGAGCCCTGTCGCGGTCCTTATAATGCCTGCGCGCCACGGCCAGTGCGCAACCGTGAGTTCGCCACGGCGCTGGGCCGCATGCTGCACCGGCCAGCCTGCCTGCCGCTACCGGGCGTGCTGCTACGGCTCGGGCTTGGAGAAATGTCCGGCCTGCTGCTCGGCGGCCAGCGCGCCAGCCCCGCGGCACTGCAGGCCGCCGGTTTCACTTTCCGCTTCAACGATCTGCAATCGGCGCTGGACGACCTGTCCGAGCGCCCCTGACATAGGACGCTGCATGACCGATCACGCCCTGCTGCTGGTCAACCTGGGCTCGCCGGCCTCCACTTCGGTGGCCGACGTGCGCCGTTACCTGAACCAGTTCCTCATGGACCCCTATGTGGTCGACCTGCCTTGGCCGCTGCGGCGCCTGCTGGTATCGCTGATCCTGATCAAGCGGCCAGAACAGTCGGCGCATGCCTACGCCTCGATCTGGTGGGACGAAGGCTCGCCGCTGATAGTGCTGACCCGGCGCCTGCAGGCCGCCATGCGCGAGCACTGGCCGCACGGACCGGTGGAAATCGCCATGCGCTATGGCGAACCGGCTCTGCCCGAAGTGCTGGCGCGGCTGGCTGCCAGCGGCGTGCGCAAGGTGACGCTGGCGCCACTGTACCCGCAGTTCGCCGACAGTACCGTGACCACGGTGATCGAACTGGCACGCAAGACCATCGCCGAGCGCCAGCTGCCCCTGGACATGGCGATCCTGCGCCCGTTCTATGACGAGCCTGCCTACATCGATGCGCTGGTCGCCAGCGCCGCGCCTTATCTGCAACGACCCTACGACCACTTGCTGCTGAGTTTCCACGGTCTGCCGGAGCGGCACCTCAGGAAGCTGTACCCCAACGGCAAGCACGACCTGCGCGCCGCCGACTGCTGCGCCGGTGCCGATGCCCAGACCCGCGCCGTGTGCTATCGCGGCCAGTGCCTGGCCACCGCCAAGGCGTTCGCCCAGCGCATGGGCATTCCCGACGGCAAATGGTCGGTATCGTTCCAGTCACGGCTGGGACGCGACAAGTGGATAGAGCCGTACACCGAGAACCGACTGGACGAGCTGGGCAAGGCGGGCGTGAAGCGGCTGCTGGTGATGTGCCCGGCCTTCGTCGCCGATTGCATCGAGACGCTGGAGGAGATCGGCCAGCGCGGGCAGGAACAGTTCAGCGAGGCGGGTGGCGAGGAACTGGTTCTGGTGCCTTGCCTGAACGATCATCCCGAGTGGGTGAAGGTGCTGGCGCAGATGTGCGCCAAGGCTTGAAGCGCAGGCCGCTCGAGCCCTGCACAGGTCGATTCCGCCGCCACGCTGCGGTGGGGGCGGGCTCGACCCGCGGCGCGGCAGTTTCCTGCCTCAGGGCAGATGGTCATCCGGGGGCTTCTGCTTCCAGCCGTCGTTGCCCGGCAGCAGCAGGTTCAGCGCAATGGCCACCACCGCGCACAGCGCGATGCCCTTGAGGCCCCAGTCATCCGGGCCGTCGCCACTGCCGATCAATACGCCACCGATCCCGAATACCAGCGTCACCGAGACGATGACCAGGTTGCGCGCTTCGGACAGGTCGATCTGGTGGCGGATCATGGTATTGAGGCCGACTGCCGCGATCGAGCCGAACAGCAGGCAGAGGATACCGCCCATGACCGGCACCGGAATGCTCTGCAGCAAGGCGCCGAACTTGCCGATGAAGGCCAGGGTGATGGCGAAGCACGCCGCCCAGGTCATGATCTTCGGGTTGTAGTTCTTGGTCAGCATCACCGCGCCGGTCACTTCGGCATAGGTGGTGTTCGGCGGGCCGCCGAACAGTCCGGCGGCCGTGGTCGCCAGGCCATCGCCCAGCAGGGTGCGATGCAGGCCAGGGGTCTTGAGGTAGTCGCGGCCCGTCACGCTGCCCACCGCGATCACGCCACCGATGTGCTCGATCGCCGGGGCCAGGGCCACCGGCACGATGAACAGGATCGCCTGCCAGTTGAACGCCGGCGCGGTGAAGTTCGGCAGCTCCAGCCAGGGCGCGGCGGCGATCTTGCCGGTATCGACCACGCCGAAGACGAACGACAGGGCAAAGCCCACCAGCACGCCGGCGATGATCGGCACCAGACGGAAGATCCCCTTGCCGAATACCGCGACCACCAACGTGGTCAGCAACGCGGGCATGGAGATCAGCATGGCGGTCTGGTAGGGCAGCAGCACGCTGCCGTCACCAGCCTTGCCCATGGCCATGTTGGCGGCGATCGGCGCCATGGCCAGGCCGATCGAGATGATCACCGGGCCGATCACCACCGGTGGCAGCAGGCGATCGATGAAGCCGGTACCCTTGATCTTCACTGCCAGGCCCATGAAGGTGTAGACGAAGCCGGCCGCCATCACCCCGCCCATGGTCTCGGCCAGGCCGAACTGACCCTTGGCGAGGATGATCGGGGTGATGAAGGCGAAGCTCGAGGCCAGGAACACCGGGACCTGGCGCCCGGTCACCAGCTGGAATAGCAAGGTGCCGATGCCGGCGGTGAACAGCGCGACGTTGGGGTCCAGGCCGGTGATCAGCGGCATCAGCACCAGCGCGCCGAACGCCACGAAGAGCATCTGCGCGCCCGAAACGACCTGGCGCCAGAGCGGGTCGTCGAAGCCGTCCCGCATGATCAGGCGTCCTTCTGCTTGGTGCCGAAGATCTTGTCGCCCGCATCGCCCAGGCCAGGGATGATGTAGCCGTCCTCGTTGAGCCGCTGGTCGATCGAGGCCGTGTAGATACGCACGTCGGGGTGGGCCTTCTCGACCACATCGATGCCCTCGGGCGCGGCGACCAGGACCATGGCGCGGATATCGCGGCAACCGGCCTTCTTCAGAAGATCGATGGTGGCGACCATGGAACCGCCGGTGGCCAGCATCGGGTCGATGATCAGGGCCAGGCGCTGGTCGATCTCGGGGGCGAGCTTTTCCAGGTAGGTATGGGCCTCGAGGGTCTGCTCGTTGCGGGCGACGCCCACGGCGCTGACCTTGGCACCGGGGATCAGGCTGAGCACCCCATCGAGCATGCCGATGCCGGCCCGCAGGATCGGTACGACCGTGATCTTCTTGCCGGCGATCTTCTCGACCGGCACCTTGCCGCACCAGCCGTCGATTTCATAGGCTTCCAGGGGCAGGTCCTGGGTGGCCTCGTAGGTCAGGAGCGCGCCGACTTCCTGGGCGAGTTCGCGAAAGTTCTTGGTGCTGATGTCGGCACGGCGCATCAGGCCGAGCTTGTGGCGGATCAGCGGATGGCGGATCTCACGTGTAGGCATAAAAAGGCAAGCTCCGGGAGGCGGGCAAAAAAACCGCGCTAGATTAATCTATTCAGCCACGCATGTCGTGCAACATTCTGCACGTTAGTCCACAAAGGCTTGATCTGGAATCGACGGGTGCGTACCTTTGCCCGCTTTTCTCATCGCGGCCCTCCGGAGAACGTTATGTCCGTCGATCTCGAGCACATCCAACATGTCATGCGCGAAGCAGACTGCCTGTACCCTGAAGCCGAGGTCGAGGCCGCCATCGCGAAGGTCGGCGAGCAGATCTGCCAGACCATGGCCGACAGCAACCCGGTGGTCTTCTGCGTGATGAACGGCGGTCTGATCTTCGCCGGCAAGCTGCTGACCCATCTGCAGTTCCCGCTGGAAGTGTCCTACCTGCATGCGTCGCGCTATCGCAACCAGACCAGCGGCGGCGAGCTGTTCTGGAAGGCCAAGCCGGAAATCTCCTTCATCGACCGCGACGTGCTGATCGTCGACGACATCCTCGACGAAGGCCATACCCTCAGTGCCATCATCGACTTCTGCAAGCACGCCGGCGCCCGCACGGTGCGTACCGCGGTGCTGATCGACAAGGACCACGACCGCAAGGCCAGCCCGGACCTGAAGGCCGACTACGTGGGGCTGCCGTGCGTGGATCGCTACATCTTCGGTTATGGCATGGACTACAAGGGCTACTGGCGCAATGGCAACGGGATTTTCGCGGTCAAGGGGCTTTGACCTGCAGCGTCGATGCTCATCGAGCCTTGGTCACCCGACCCGGGGCTGACGACAGCGCTTGAGCAGCGTTCCCAGGTCCGATGAGCCGAGTGCATCGCGTTAGCCATTCCATGCGTTCGGGATATCCCGGTAGCACCGGCCAGGCAGGGGGCGGCAGGTTTTCGTCGATGGCCCGGCCGCTGGTGCTGCCCTGGGACCGCCCCGCTCCGGCTGCGGTAACAGCCTGTCTTGAGTGGGAAGCAAGCTCATGCCTGGTTGCTGGAGCCAGAAGGGCACGCCCCAGCGCGAACCGACCATTCGTGCATCACCTCGCCGTACTCGAACCAGCGTCGTGAATTGCTCGGAGCCGGGTCGGGGCAGTAGCTGACACCCTGTACTTGTGCCCGTGGCCGGCTTGGGAATGCACACGCCTGAGATGAGCCCACTGGGTGGCCTGCCGAAGCCTGCGTTGGTGCCGTCAACTCAGGCGGCGGCATGCTAGAGTGCCTTCCTCGCCAAGGAGCCCACATGCGCGTATCTCTTCTGTTGCTGCTGGCCGTGACCCTGCCACTGTCCGCAGCGCCCCTGCACAGCCAGTTCCTGCCCCCCGATGACCAGTCTCTGCGCCAGGAGGCCGTCGAGACGCAGCAGCTGCTGCAGGTCACCGACTATTCGGTGGTGGTCGGTGCCCAGCGCCCTTCCAACCAGCAGCCGATCCCGATCACTTCTTCGTTGTTGCTGCGTCTCAAGGGCAAACCGCTGAGCAAGGGCGCGAGCATTGCCCAGGTGCTGCTGACTTTCGACGGGGAGGGCGGCAAGAGCCTGAAGAAGCCGGTCTATGACAAGAAGACGCGAACGCTGAGCCTGAACTATCCGCTGAGCGATTACCAAGTGATCATGGACCTGCTGCGCCAGGAAACCCTCTATGTGCAGTTTCTCAGCTATCCCAATGGCCATGTCTGGGCCGACCTGCACACCGGCACCGTACGTACGCGTTGAGCCTGCCGGGCCGCGAGGGGTAAACTGCCGGGCTTCGAAACAGCCCGTGATAGTCAGTGGAGCCGGCAATGCGTAAAGACAAGAAACAGGTGATTGGTGACGAGATCAGCGACGAGTACGTGAAATCGTTCCTGGTCTTCGAGCCGGCCGATGGCGCGACGTCGCCTTCGCTGCACAAGCTGGTCAAGGCCTACCGCGGCCTGCGCCTCGATGACTTCGAGCGTTTCGTCGGCTTCTTCGTCGAAGCCGGGCTGGACCTCGATGGCAAGGACGAACACGGACGTACCTTCGTCCAGCTGGTCGCCGACCAGCGCAATGCCGCCGACTACATCGAGATCATCGACAAGGCTCGCGCCTGAGCGGGCATCCGGTCGAGTCGAAAGAAATGAAAAAACGCCCCGAGGGGCGTTTTTTCAATGGCGCGCCGATCAGGCGTAGTGCTCGGCCGGGCTGCTTTCCACCAGCTCCAGGGCTTCGTCGTTCTGCGCGCTGATCCGGCGATACAGCTCGGCATCGGTGGCCAGGGTCTTCTCGCGGGCCGGGAAGATTTCCTGCAGCTTGGCCGCCCAGGCACCCTTGGCCTGTTCCGGGAAGCAGCGCTCGATCAGTTCGAGCATGATCGATACCGTCACCGAAGCGCCTGGCGAGGCACCCAGCAGGGCCGCCAGACTGCCATCGGCAGCCGAGACCAGTTCGGTACCGAACTGCAGCACGCCGCCTTTCTTCGGATCCTTCTTGATGATCTGCACCCGCTGGCCAGCGACTTCCAGGCGCCAGTCTTCGGCCTTGGCCTCGGGGTAGAAGCGCCGCAGGGCTTCGAGGCGCTGCTCCATCGACTGCATCACTTCGCTGACCAGGTACTTGGTCAGGTCCATGTTGTCGCGGGCCACCGCCAGCATCGGGCCGATGTTGGCCATGCGCACCGACAGCGGCAGGTCGAGCAGCGAGCCGTGCTTGAGGAACTTGGTGGTGAAGCCGGCGTAGGGGCCGAACAGCAGCGATTTCTTGCCATCGACCACGCGGGTGTCCAGGTGTGGCACGGACATGGGCGGCGCACCGACCGCGGCCTGGCTGTAGACCTTGGCCTGGTGGCGATTGACGATCTCGGGGTTGTCGCAGCGCAGCCACTGGCCGCTTACCGGGAAGCCGCCGAAGCCCTTGCTTTCCGGAATGCCGGACATCTGCAGCAGCGGCAGGGCCGCGCCGCCGGCGCCGAGGAAGACGAAGCGAGCATCGATCTGGCGATGGCTGCCGCTGTTGACATCCTTGACGTCGACGGTCCAGCCGGCGCCGTTGCGGCGCAGGCCGACGACCTTCTTGGAGTACTTGACCTGGGCATCCGGACTGTCGCCGAGCAGCTTGAGCAGCTTGTTGGTCAGCGCGCCGAAGTTGACGTCGGTGCCCTTGGCCACGCGGGTGGCGGCCAGGCGCTGGTCGGCCGGGCGGCCCTGCATCATCAACGGCATCCACTGCCGCAGCTTGCCCTGGTCCTCGGTGTATTCCATCTCCGAGAAGGCATGGTGCTGCTTGAGCAGTTCGTAGCGCTTGTTGAGGAAGGCGACGCCCTTGTCACCCTCGACGTAGCTCAGGTGGGGGACCGGGTTGATGAAGGCGCGTGGCGAGCCGAAGCCACCTTTCTTGCTCAGGTAGGCCCAGAACTGGCGGGACACCTCGAACTGGGTGTTGATGTGCACGGCCTTCTTGATGTCGATGCTGCCATCGGCGGCCTGCGGGGTATAGTTCAGCTCGCAAAGGCCGGCGTGACCGGTGCCGGCGTTGTTCCAGGGGTTGGAACTCTCGGCGGCGCCGGAGTCCATCGCCTCGACGACCTCCAGCTTGATGCCCGGGTCGAGTTCCTTGAGCAGTACGGCCAGGGTGGCACTCATGATGCCCGCGCCTACCAGTACCACATCAACCGATTCGTTCTGCGCCATTAACGCGTCTCCACAATCTACAGCCTAATTGACAGCACGGGATCCCTGGTGTGCCCCCGGGATCGCCATGTCCGGATATTCGCAGTTGCTGCAACCTTCGCGGACACCACCAGTCAGTCTCGGCAAGCACCCATTGGACGCTGCCTGCCGCCCCTGCGGCAATTCGACTTATGGTCAGGATGTCCGTCATGCGTCATGCTTCGACGTCAGGCCCGCCTCGATGGCGTTGCCGGCAGCCGGCTATCAAGGGCTGTGTGGAACACATTCGCAGCTTTTGCACTTGCCAGACCTTTCATTTCGCTCGCCACACTCTCGTGAAGTTGTGAAAAAACCTTTTTCACGCTCTTTTGGAGACGTGATCCTCAAAAATGGACCGCGCGATGGCGACCCGCAGGCTCGAGCGGCTGCGGACGCCGGCATGGCTGGCGCGCTGGCCATTGCAAGACCTGTCGTGGAGGGCTCTCTGTGGGCAAGGTCGAAGGTGCCGCTGTCGCAGACGGCGTGTTGCGGAGCCCGATCAGGAGACGTCCTTATAATCGGGGGCAGATTATAACGATGTCTCAGGCAGAAAAGGTCGTTAATCGCTTTTTTATTGTCGCTTTCTTCAGGCTGGCAGGCTGCGTTGCTGCCAGCGGCCGTTTGCACTGTCGCACACCTTGGCGCTGACAGGCAGTGGGTGCCCCAGCCAGCCAAGGTAGGCCTCGCGGACCTGGACCCAGCTAGGACCGGCCGGGGGCTGGGTCGATTGCCGGAACGCCTGGCACAGGCCATTGGCATCCACCAGCGCATAGGTGAGCGGGCGTGGGCGGCGCAGCAGGTTCCAGAACGAAGTCATGGTACAGACCCTTTCCGTGAGGTTGGCGCCAGCATAGGCCGGGCCTCGTGAAACCATTGTGACAACCGGCGTGGGCCGATGGCTGGTCATCACGGGGCTGGGTATACTGTGGCCCTTTGCGGCTTTTTCCGGAGAAACGCGCATGTTGCAACGTCTGCTGTTAGGTGTGCTCACGGTGGCCAGCCTGAGCCTGGTCGGTTGTGCCCATAGTCCGCAACAACTGAGCCCGCAACCCACTCTCAATGCCCAGCTGGCAGCCGTCGGCCATGGCCAGCCGGTGGTGGTGCGGGTGGTGGACGGGCGTCCTAGCCAGTCGCTGGGGACTCGCGGGGGGCTCTACCCGGAAACCAGCACCATCAGTGTCAACGGCAATGATCTGGTGCCCCGGCTGCAGGCCCAGGCCGAGGCCGCGGTGCGCCTGCTCGGCTTCACCCCGACCGCCAATGCCTCCGGCGCGCCGCAGCTGACGGTGACCCTGGCCGAGCTCAAGTACCAGTCGCCCAAGGACAAGATGTACGTGACCGAAGCCACCATCGGCGCCACCTTCCGGGCCGACGTGAGCAACGCCGGCCGCCGCTACAATGGTCGCTACGGCGCTTCGCTGGACCAGCGCTTCGGCATGGCGCCGAACCAGGAAACCAACACCAAGCTGGTCAGCGATGTACTCAGCGATGCCTTGACCCGGCTGTTCAAGGACCCGAGCATCGGCCAGGTCCTGGCCCAGTGAGCGCCTGCACGCTGGCTTTGTACGAAAGTCGCCGAGCGGCGATCAAGAAAGGCAAAAACAGGCGAGCAACGGCCGGGGTCGCGCTCGACTTTACGGGTTGTAAATGAGCATTCCGAGCCTGTTTCCAACGTAGCCTGATCGTCGCGCAGGGACTTTTCGTACAAAGCCTAGACGAAGCCCGCCGCCTGCCCGCAGGAGCGGGCTTTTTCGCGGGCGTCACGCGGCTGCGAAGGACAGGTCGAGCAGGCTGATACCGGTCTGCGCATCGACTTCCGGCAGGTCCTGGTGGGCATGCCCGCCCAGCGCGCAATAGACCAGCCAGCGGCGGTCGTGGACATTGATGGCGAATCCATCGATCAGGGCTTGCTGTTCTTCGCTCTGGGCGATCAGGTAGAGGCGGTCCTGGTTTTCAGCATGCAGCATGACGAGCTCCGGTACGGGAAAGGCCAGCAGGGTGGCTTTTCTGCATGACGAGCGTATGACAGCGTGCTTGAACGCAGCCCGGAGCTCCAGGGCCGCGGTCCGGAGTCCATGCCGAACCGCGAGCGGCGCGCCCCGACCAGGCGAGCGCCTTGGCGAACACCTTACAGCCCTGCCTTGACCTGATACTGGTTGCGCACCGGAGTGGCGTATTGCTGGATCAGGTAGGGACGGTGTTCGGCCGGGCAAGCATCCAGCCGGCGTTGCCATTCGGCCTGGGCACGGGCCAGCTCATCGGCGGGGAACTGGCTTTGCGCGCTTGGCACGCCCAGTGCCGGGTCGGCCTGCGACCACATGGCATAGGCCAGGTAATGCACCGGGAACAACCGATAGCCGGCCAGCACCTGGCGATCGATCTCCTGGGCCAGCTGCTTGGTATCTTCGAAGTGCTCGGTGATCGGCGCGGCGAAATTGATGTGTACCCGACCCTTGTAGCCGGTGATGCCCTTGGCGATGCTGTTGTCATCCTCGCCTGGCGCTTTGGTATAGCTGCCGGTGGTGGCGCGGATGTACAGCTCGCGGGCCTTGGCCTGGTCGCACGGATCGTATTCGTAGCTGATCGACACCGGGGTCAGGTGCAGTCCCTGGATGACCGTGCCGAACGGCTCGTCCTTGCGGCTCATGTGGAACATCTTGAGGATCGCCGAATCGGTGCGGTCGTCGCCATCCTTGGCCCGGCCTTCGGCCTGGGCGATCCAGATCGACACGCAGTCGTTGCGGATCGAGTGGTTGATGTACGCCGACAGCAGCTGGTAGGCGGCCAGCTTTTCCCGGCGTCCGCTCAGCGATCGGTGGACGATGAAGCTCTTGTTCAGGCGCATCATGTCGCTGACGAAGGGCTTTTGCAGCAGGTTGTCGCCGATGGCGATGCGTGGTGTCGGCAGGCCTGCGTGGTACACGGCGTAGTTGACGAACGCCGGGTCCATGACGATGTCACGGTGGTTGGCCAGGAACAGGTAGGCGGTGCCGGACTTGAGCTGCTCGACGCCGGTGTAGGTAACCCCGTCGGTAGCCCGTTCGATGGTCTGGTCGACATAGTGCTCGACCTTGTCCTGCAAGGTGGCGACGCTGTCGACCTTGGCGAACTCCTTGCGCAGGCGCCTGGCGATCAACGGTTTGAGCAGCCAGCCGAGCGGGCCCGCCGCGCGCGGGAAGCGGAAGTGGGTGAGGATGTCGAGGAAGGCCGGGTCGCTGAACAGGCGTGCCAGCACGGCAGAAACCTCAGCGTCGTCGTACGGTCGGATGGCATCGAATTCGCCCATCATGCTCTCTTGTTGGAAACGGCTAGGGTAAATAATAGGTCGGTGTCTGAAGCGTCGCCGTGGACACGCGCACTGTCTGACAGACCGGCAATTATACGCACAACTCACCGGAGACACCCTGATGCTGGAAGACGTGACCTACGATTGCCCCTACTGCGGTGAGCAGGTCGAAACCACGCTCGATCTGTCCGCGGGCGACCAGACCTACGTGGAGGACTGCCAGGTCTGCTGCCAACCCATCGTCTTCGTCCTGCAGGTCCATGGTCAGGAGTGGATGCTCGATGTGAAGCGCGAGGACGAGACTTGATGCGAAGGATCTACGAGCCGGGCAGTCTGATGGAAGCGGAGCTGCTGGTGTCGATGCTGGCCAGCGAGGGCATCGTCGCGCACCTGGTCGGGCGTGACCTGGTGGGCGCGGTGGGCGAGCTGCCGATGCATGGCTTGCTCGCGCTTGCGACCCACGAGCAGCAGGCCGAGCGCGCGCGCCGGCTGATCGATGCGTACAATGCCGCCCAGCCACTTGCCGGCGACGAACCGGAGAGTTTTCCCGGAACCCTGATCTGCTAGGTTGACTGCCCGCCCATGTCTGGACGCTATGCCCTGTTTCGCTGGACGCCGGCCTTCGCCGCGCTGCCCGGCCTGCCCGCCGGCCAGCAGCCGCGCTGGAACATCTCGCCGGGTGCCCAGGTGCTCATCCAGCACGCCGCCGACGAGCGGATGCAGCTTGCCCAGGCGCGCTGGGGCCTGACCCCGGCCTGGCTGACTGACATGTCGCGCACTCCGGCGCACGCCCGGGCCGAGACCGTGCTGGAGCAGCCGATGTTCCGCGAAGCGTTCCGCCAGCGACGCTGCCTGATGCCGGCCAATGGTTTCTACGAGTGGCGCGGCACGGCCCGCAAGCGCCCCTACTGGCTGACCTCGGGGCAAAGCCCCATGTTGTTCTTCGCCGCCATCTGGGAAGTCTACCCGGTGCAAGACCAGGTCTGGCTCAGCTGCGCGATGGTGACCCAGGCGGCGATGAACCAGCGCCGTCCCCTGATTCTCGACGAGCCTGGCCAGGCCGCCTGGCTCGATCCCGCCACCCCGACCGTGCGCCTGCAAGAGCTGCTGGCCAGCCCGCCGGCCGCGCTGCGCGAGCGCCTGCTCGCCAACTTCATCAACGATCCGCGCCTCGATGCGCCTGAATGCCTGACACCCGGATAGCCACAAGCCCCAAGCTGGGGAAATCTGCCATTCGGCTCTGGCACCACCGCCGCTCTGGGCCTAGGATACGCGCCAGGTAAAGGAGGAGTTCCATGCGTAGATCTTTCGTTGTCAGCGTCCTGAGCGCCAGCATCCTGCTGACCGGTTGCCAGGCGGTGAACACTACCAGCGGCGGAGCCGTGGGTGTCGAGCGTAAGCAGTACATGTTCAGCATGCTGTCGACCGATGAAGTCAACCAGATGTATGCCCAGTCCTACCAGCAGACGCTCAGTGAAGCGTCGGGCAAGGGCGTGCTGGACAAGAACAGCGCCAACGCCAGGCGCGTGCAGGCCATCGCCAATCGGCTGATTGCCCAGGCGCCCCAGTTCCGTCCAGATGCCGCGCAATGGAAGTGGGAAGTCAACCTGATCGACAGTGAAGAACTCAACGCCAACTGCGGACCTGGCGGCAAGATCATCGTCTACAGTGGCCTGATCGACCAGCTCAAGCTGACCGACGATGAACTCGCCGCGGTGATGGGGCACGAGATCGCCCACGCCTTGCGCGAGCATGGCCGCGAAGCCATGTCCAAGGCTTATGGCGTGCAAATGGCCCGCCAGGGCGCCGGTGCCCTGTTTGGCCTGGGCGAAAGCAGCCTGGCCCTGGCCGACACCGTGGTGCAGTACTCGCTGACCCTGCCCAACAGCCGTTCCAACGAGAACGAAGCCGACCTGATCGGCCTGGAGCTGTCGGCCCGTGCCGGCTACGACCCGAACGCCGCGATCACCCTGTGGAACAAGATGACCGCTGCTGCCAACGGCTCGCCACCCGAGTTCATGAGCACCCACCCGGCCTCGAGCAGCCGCATCGCCTCGCTGCAGGCGGCGATCCCCAAGGTCATGCCGCTCTACCAGGCCGCCAGGAAGTAGCCGCAGCTTCGAGCGGCAAGCTGATCTGCGGTGTCGTTGCGGGCCTGCTTGCCGCGTGCAGCAACGTGATCAGCTTGCAGCTTGCGACTCAGAACCACCCGCTGCTTTTCATGGCCGTATAGACCGCGACAGCGGCCAGCACGAAGAACGCGGCCGAGGCCAGGCGGCGGATCAGGGTCAGGGGCAGCTTCTCGGCGGCGAAGTTGCCGGCCAGTACCACGGGTACGTTGGCGATCAGCATGCCCAGGGTCGTGCCGATGATGACCATGATCAAATGAGGATACTGGGCGGCCAGCATGACCGTCGCCACCTGAGTCTTGTCGCCGATCTCGGCCAGGAAGAACGCGATCAAGGTGGTGAGGAAGGGGCCGAAGCGGCGTGCCGTGGTGGTTTCGTCATCATCGATCTTGTCCGGCACCAGGGTCCACAGCGCAGTGGCGGCGAAGCTGGCGGCAAGGATCCAGTGCAGTACGCTTTCGCTGAAGAAGTCGCTGACCCATGCGCCCACGGCACCCGCGGCAGCATGGTTGGCCAGCGTGGCGGCGACGATGCCGGCGATGATTGGCCAGGGCTTGCGAAAACGGGCGGCAAGAATGAGCGCGAGCAGTTGCGTCTTGTCGCCGATCTCGGCGAGGGCAACGATCGCGGTGGGAATGAGTAGCGATTCCAGCATCAGGGTTCCTACGGGGGCGGGTCGACACGGCTATGACACGTACGACCTCCCCGCCCCGGGTAAAGGTGTGCGTGTCATAGGTCTTGTCAAACCTGGGCCCGTCTGTGCGGGCCGCGGGTCGTACGCGCCATGGCTTGCCAGCCAAGTGTGTTGACGCGTACCGGGCGAGCGTGGCGCTCGCGGGAGACTACTCCCCTAGGACGGAGCGGATTCTGCCTAGGCAAGGCGCTCTCGGCAAGCGTTGTTTTCAGCTCCGTGTTGCACGATATATCCGAAACCCGTTCGCCTCGGCACGTACCTGGCACTGCCCCAGAGCCTGCTCGATGAGCGGCTGGTAACGCAGAAAGCTGTTGGCTACAAGCCGAATTTCGCCGCCTTTTCGCAGATGTTCGCCAGATTTCTCCAGTAGCCGCTCGGCTGCCGCATAGTGCGTATGCACGCCGCTATGGAACGGCGGATTACTCAGGATCACGTCCAGGTCATGCGGTGCCGCATCGATGCCATCCCCACTGAGCACCTCGCCGTCGAGGCCGTTGGCCGCCAGGGTCAGGCGGCTGCTGGCCACCGCGAAGGCGTCCACGTCCAGCAGGGTCACCTGGCTTTGCGGGTAGCGTCGCTTGATCGTGGCGCCCAGCACGCCGGCACCGCAACCGAAGTCGAGCACCTTGCCGCTCGGCAGGCCGTCCAGGTGCTCGAGCAGCAGCGCGGTGCCCTTGTCCAGGCGGCCGTGGCTGAAGACCCCCGGCAGGCTGATGATTTGCAGCGGGCCGTCCTCCAGGGCCAGTTCGAAGCGTTCGGCCAGGCTTTCCAACGGCCTGGCTACTGGGACCTGGTCCACGACGACTTGCCAGAGCTGGCAATGCCTTGCACTGTCGAGCTTGCGCGGCCTGCCGAAGGCCTGCAGCTGCTTGGCCGCGCCCTCGATGCCGCCACGCTTCTCACCGACCAGGTACAACGGCCGCCCGCCCAGACGCGAGGCCAGGGCCTCGAGCAGGTAGGCGGCCAGGTCCCGCGACTTGGGCAAGAACAGCACCGCGGCGTCGAATGCCGTCAGGGGCGCCTCGACGCCGTGGTGGATGCGCCCGGCGAAGCGCTGATCGAGCGCGGCCAGGTCACCCGCGTGCCAGGTCCAGCCGTGGGCATCGCTCAACTGCCCGAGCAGGTCATCGGCTGGCAGGCCCGCCAGCAACATCTGGCCCTGGAAGAGTTCGTCCTGGCGAAGCAGCACTTCACTGCGCGGGTCCATGGGTTTGATCTCCGAAAAAATGGCGCAGTCTAGCAGAGCTGCACGGCGCCTAGCTCACCACCCGCTGCGGCTGGCCGGCATGGAACAGGCGGGCATTTTCAGCGAGCTGGCCGACGATGCGCTGGCGTGCTTCCACCGCGCCCCAGGCGCTGTGCGGGGTGATGACCAGGCGTGGGATGTCCGCCGCCAGCAGCGGGTTGCCAGCAGCCGGAGGCTCGACGCTCAACACGTCCGTGGCGGCACCGCCCAGGTGGCCGCTGCGCAGGGCGTCGGCCAGCGCCTGCTCATCGATCAGGCCGCCACGCGCGGTATTGACCACCAGGGCGCCGGGCTTGAGCAAGGCCAGCTCGCGCGCGCCGATCATGTGGCGGGTATGCTCGTTGAGCGGGCAATGCAGGGTGAGCGCATCGACCTGCCCGAGCAGCTCGTCCAGCGGCAGGCGGTCATCCCGTGCCGGCCGCCCTGGAATCTGCCCGCTCAGCACACGCATGCCGAACGCTTCGGCCAGCCGCGCCACGGCGCCGCCCAGCTCGCCATGGCCGAGCAGGCCAAGGGTCTTGCCCTCGAGCTCGACGATGGGGAAGTCCAGCAGGCAGAACTGGCTGGCGCTCGCCCAGCGCCCCTGCGCCACGGCCTGGTTGTAGTCGCACAGCCGGGTAGCCAGCGCCAGCAGCAGCGCCAAGGTGTGTTGGGCGACCGACGGCGTGCCGTAGCCCTGGCAGTTGCATACCGTGATGCCTTGGGCGCGGGCGGCCTGCAGGTCGACGTTGTTGGTGCCGGTGGCCGCGACCAGGATCAGTTCCAGCTGCGGGTTGGCAGCCAGCACCTTGGCATCGAGCATCACCTTGTTGCTGATTACCGCCGTGGCGCCTTCCAGCCGTTCGGCGACCTGCTCCGGCGAAGTGGCGGGGTAGAGCTGCAAGTGTTCGAACGACGCTTGCAACGGCGACAGGTCGAGATCGCCGAGATCGAGGGACTGGTGATCGAGAAACACGGCACGACGCGGGCTGGGCATGGAAGGCTCCGAAGGACAGGGCACGGTTCTTGGATTCGCGGGAATCGATTCCCGGGTTTCAGGGCAGTATGGGCGATAGGGCGGGGCTTGGGGTAGGGGCGCGGCCTGCTTGCGGCTGGTGATGGCTTGTAGGATAGGTGGTCGAGCTGGGGTTCAGGCGCCGTGGGCTGAGCTCGCGCAGTTGTCCAAAGAAAAAACGAGCCATGCTTGCCGCGCCAGTCCAGTCCGTGTTTCCTGTAGCGCCGATACGTGCAATCGCCGTGGCGCACTATTGCGCGGGCGATGGTCATATCGAGGATTTTCGGAGGCGGGACCCCGGCTCGCGGGAGCGGTCAATGGACATCGACCGTTTCAGGAGGGACTCACTGCCCTGGCAAAGAACACGTGGAGTAGCGTCGATGAAACCTGCATACCTGCCCTGGCGCCGAGCCAAGCTGCCCCTGGCCGTGGGCTTCGCTTCCACACTGACGGCCCCGGCGTTCGGCCTCAGCTTCAATATCGGGGAAGTCGAAGGTCAGTTCGACACCTCGCTGTCGATCAGCACCAGCTGGTCGACTGCCAAGCCCGACCGCGACCTGATCGGGGTCAACAATGGCGGCAAGGGGCTGGCGCAGATCTCCGACGATGGCCGTCTGAACTTCAAGCGCGGCGAGACCTTCTCGAAAGTCTTCAAGGGCACTCACGGTCTGGAGCTCAAGTACGGCGACAGCGGGATGTTCGTCCGCGGCAGGTACTGGTACGACTTCGAACTCAAGGACGAGGGCCGTCCGTTCAAGGACATCAGCGACTCCAACCGCGAGCGAAGGGCTCGTTCGTCCGGTGCCGAGCTGCTCGACGCCTTCGTCTACCACAACTATTCCATCGGCGGCCGGCCAGGTTCGGTACGCATGGGCAAGCAGGTAGTGAACTGGGGGGAGGGCACCTTCATCGGTGGCGGCGTCAATGCGATCAACCCTGTCGACGTGGCGGCGTTCCGGCGGCCCGGTGTCGAGGTCAGGGAGGGATTGGTGCCGCTGAACCTGTTCCATGTGTCCCAAGGGCTGACCGACAACCTGTCCGCTGAAGCCTTCTACCAGCTCGAATGGGACCAGACGGTCGCAGACAACTGTGGCACGTTCTTTTCGCAATCGGATGTCATGGCCGACGGCTGCGCTGGCAACCTGCGCCTGCTCGACAGCAGCCGCAGCGTGCCGGCCAGCGCGCAGGCGCTTCTCGTCAGTGCCGGGGTCGACCTCGATGCCGAGGGCGTGCGGGTCGCTCGCGGCGCGGACCGCGACGCACGTGACGGCGGCCAGTTCGGCGTGGCCTTGCACTACCTGTTCGAACCGCTCGATACCGAGTTCGGGGCCTATTTCATGAACTACCACAGCCGCGCGCCGATCTTGAGCAGCACCGGCGCCTCGCCAGCGGCGTTCGCCGCTGCCAGGGCCTTGCCGCCGGCGCTGCAAGCCCTGGCGCCGCTGGTGGTGGCGGGCAATTCGCAGTATTTCGTCGAGTACCCCGAAGACATTCGCCTGTACGGCCTGAGCTTCTCCACCACCTTGCCTGCCGGCACGGTCTGGAGCGGCGAGCTGAGCTACCGGCCCAACGCGCCCGTGCAGCTCAATACCACCGATGTCCTGCTCGCTGGGCTGCGTCCGCTCGGTGGCGCGCTGGACAACGCTTCGCTGCTCAGCGGTGCGCCAGGGCAGGACCTGCAAGGTTATCGACGCAAGGAAGTGACCCAGTTCCAGACGACCCTGACCCACGTTTTCGACCAGGTCATGGGTGCCAGTCGGCTGACGGTGGTGGGCGAGCTGGGCATTACCCATATCGGCGGCCTGGAAAGCAATCGCCAGGCCCGTTATGGCCGCGACCCGGTGTTCGGTCCTGGCCCACTGCCAGCCAGCGGCCCGCCGGATACCTGCTCGCAGCTCAACGCCAGCATCATCGCTGGCTCGGGTCTGGGCGAGACGGCCAACCTCAGCCGCAACTGCGAGAACGATGGGTATGCCACGACCACGTCCTGGGGCTATCGCGCGCGCGCCATCTGGGACTACAACGACGTGTTCGCCGGAGTCGACCTGCGCCCGAACCTGGCCTGGTCCCATGACGTGTCCGGCTATTCGCCCGGCCCGGGCGGCAACTTCGAGGAGGGCCGCAAGGCGATCAGCCTGGGCCTGGATGCCGAATACCAGGACACCTACACGGCCAGCCTGTCGTACACCAATTTCTTCGATGGCAAGTACAGCACCGTGGATGACCGCGACTTCGTGACGCTGAGCTTTGGCGTGAACTTCTAGGGGCGGCGGCCAAAGGCCCGGGCCAGCGGCTCAGCCAACGTTCGCCCATCGGGGCAGGCCCACGCCAGGCGAGCGCCGGCCAGTTCGGGCTTCACCTCGGCCGAAAATAAGGCTCATCCTTTTCGCCTGTTGGTCGATAAGCTCAATGGCGCGCGGCAAGCGTGCGCCACCTTTCTTCTACCTCCAGGACAGGTCGTGTAGATGCTGCAGTACGGGCAAAAAACCTTTCTGATCGTCGACGACTACACCGACTTCCGGACGTCGACGCGCTCCATGTTGCGCGAGCTGGGCGCCCGCGACGTGGACACCGCCGACAGTGGCGAACAGGCCCTGCGCATGTGTGCGCAGAAACGCTATGACTTCGTGCTTCAGGACTTCCACCTTGGCGACGGCAAGAAGAACGGCCAGCAGGTGCTCGAGGACCTGATCATCGACAAGCTGATCAGTCACGAATGCGTGTTCCTGATGGTCACCGCCGAAAGCAGCCAGTCGATCGTGCTCAGTGCCATCGAGCATGAGCCCGATGCCTACCTGACCAAGCCGTTCAATCGCGTCGGCCTAGCCCAGCGGCTGGAAAAACTGACCCAGCGCAAGATCCTGCTCAGGCCGATCCTCCAGGCGCTGGACCGCAGCCGGCCCGCCGAGGTGCTGGCCGCCTGTGCCGAGCTGTGCAAGAAGGATCCGCGCTTCGCGCCGTTGTGCCTGCGCTACCGGGCCGACGCCATGCGTGACCTCAATCGCTTCGACGAGCTGGAGAAGTTCCTCAAGGCGATCCTGGCCAGTCGCCCGCAACCCTGGGCATATGCAGCGCTGGGCAACCTGATGCACAAGCGTGGCCGGTTCGCTCAGGCCCAGGGCGTGTTCGAGCAGGCTCTCAAGGCCTTTCCGATCATGCCTAACCTGTATGACGGCATGGCCGAGGCGCTGGTGGCCCAGGGCGACACACAACGCGCCCAGAACATGCTCGAAGAAGCGGTGCGACTGTCGCCCCTGGCCGTGCGCCGGCAATCGACGCTAGGCCGGCTGGCCATGCAGAACGGCGACTTCGATGGCGCCGCCAGGGCATTCCGCCAGGCCGTCAACCAAGGCAAGAGCTCACGTTACAAGGACCCGGAATGCAACCTCGGCCTGGTCCAGGCACTGATGAGCCGCAACGAGGGGCATGGCCTGGATGCGCGCACCCGCGTCGAGATCAATACCGTGCTCAGCGAAGTGGCCAAGGACAATGCCGACGACGTCGGCTTGCAGGTGCGCGCGCGGTTGATGAAGGCAGCCAGCCTGCAGCAGGTCGGCGATCCGGATACCGCGGCCAAGCTCACCGAGCAGGCGGTGCAGCGGCTGGAGAAGATGGAGCAGTTCTTCTCGGTCGATGCCGCCCTGACCGTGGCCAGGCAATTGCAGCAGCTGGGCCAGGATGCAGCGGCGACCAGCATCCTCAAGAGCTGCGTCGAAAGCTATGGCGACGACCCCAAGGTCATGGACAGCGTATCCCAGCTCACCAGCGATCCACTGGTGCTCAATGCCGTGACCCAGGCGGTCGAGCTCAACCGACAAGGCGTGCGCAGCTACCAGGCCGGCCAGGTCGACGAGGCGCTGGGCATCTTCCGGCGCGCCCTGGGCATGCAGCCCAGGAACATCAGTATCGCCCTCAACACGACCCAGGCACTGCTGCGCATTGCCGGCGACAAGCTGTCGGAAGACATCCTGCAGGAGTGCCGTGGCAGCCTTCAGGGCGTGGCCGGCATCCCTACCAGCGATAGTCGCTACGATCGCTACCGTAAACTGCACCTGCGAGTCTTTGGCGCATGAATCAGGAAAACCAGGGGCTGGATTTCTCCACGGTGATCGCCTCCACCGTACATGACATGAAGAACTCCCTGGCCGCGCTCACCCAGGCCCATGGTCAATGGGTCGCGCGCATGCCCGAGGACCTGCGCACCGGCACCGAGCACGGCGTGATCGAGCACGAGTTCGCCCACCTCAACAGCATGCTCGTGCAGTTGCTGGGCCTGTACAAGCTGGGGATCAACCAGCTGCCTGTATGCCCTGACTATCACGAGCTGGACGACTTCATCGAAGCGCAGCTGGCCATCCACCAGGACGTGCTGGTGCAGCGCGACATCCTGGCCACCTGGCGTGTCGATGCCTTCAGTCCGCTGGGCTTCTTCGATCGGGAGCTGGTCGCCTCGGTGGTCGGCAACATGCTCGACAATGCCATTCGGCATGCCGGCCATGCCTTGCTGCTGACCATCGATGAAGAAGACGAGCAGCTGGTGATCGGCATCAATGACGACGGCCCAGGCTACCCGCAGGCGATGCTCGAGCGCCAGGCCGAGTTCGTCAAGGGCATCGACCTGAGCAGTGGCAGCACGGGGCTGGGCCTGTACTTCGCGGCGCGCATCGCGGCCCTGCACGAGCGCGACGGGATCAAGGGGCGGATCGAGATCGCCAACGGTGGCGCGCTGGGCGGGGGGTTGTTCCGGCTGTACCTGCCCTGATCGGTGGTCGGGCGGGGTTCACTTGTGTAGGCGGTGGCGTCGGGCTTTTCGGGCCGCAGCGGCCCCAACCTTCATCGACCACTTCGCTGCCTCGCCAGCCACGACCCCTCCAGGGCCTACCTGCCTGAGTTTCCAGGGAATTTTTCCAGGCTGCGGCAATCCAATCCTGGCACAGGTCCGCCAGTGATCGTACGCACTTTCGAATTTCAGTAGGAGCTTGTCCATGTTCAACATGCGTCGTCTGATTATCGTGGCTACCGCCGCCGCCGTGATGTCCGGTTGTGCCAGCCAGAACCCCTATGACAACCAGGGCCAGGCGCAGGGCTCCAGTGGCGTGAGCAAGACCGCCAAGTACGGGGGCCTTGGCGCGTTGGCCGGTGCCGTCGCCGGTGCCGCGATCGACCACAACCACCGGGGCAAGGGCGCGCTGATCGGTGCCGCCGCGGTCGGCGCCGCCGCCGCGGGCTATGGCTACTACGCCGACCGCCAGGAAGCCGCCCTGCGTGAAAGCATGGCCAACACCGGCGTCGAGGTGCAGCGCGAAGGCGACCAGATCAAGCTGATCATGCCAGGCAACATCACCTTCGCCACCGACTCGGCAAATATCGCCCCCAGTTTCTATTCGCCGCTGAACAACCTGGCCACTTCGTTCAAGCAGTTCAACCAGAACAACATCGAGATCGTCGGCTTCACCGATAGCACCGGCAGCCGCCAGCACAACATGGACCTCTCCCAGCGTCGTGCCCAGGCGGTCAGCAGCTATCTGACTTCCCAGGGTGTCGACCCGTCCCGTGTCTCGGTACGCGGCCTGGGGCCGGACCAGCCGATCGCCAGCAACGCCGATGCCAACGGCCGTGCCCAGAACCGTCGGGTAGAGGTCAACCTGCTGCCGATTCCAGGCCAGCAATACCAGCAGCAGTGACTGCCGACTGCGCAGGTCGCCAGCCTGTCTCGGGCTGAAGACCTGCGCTGAAGCCACCTTGTCTTCAGGCGCCGGTGCTGGCCTGGATCGCGGTCAGCGCGATGGTATGCACGATATCGTCAACCTGCGCTCCGCGCGGCAGGTCGTTGACCGGCTTGCGCAGCCCTTGCAGCATCGGCCCCAGGCTCACGCAGTCAGCGCTGCGCTGGACGGCCTTGTGGGTGGTGTTGCCAGTGTTCAGGTCGGGGAACACGAACACCGTGGCCCGCCCGGCGACCGGGCTGTCGGGCGCCAGTTGGCGCGCGATGTCCGGGTTGGCCGCCGCGTCGTACTGCAAGGGGCCGTCGATCAGCAGGGTATCCCGGGCCTGCTGGGCCAGGCGCGTGGCCTCGCGGACCTTTTCCACTTCCTCGCCGGTCGCGGCCGAGTCGCTCGAGTAACTGATCATCGCCACCCGTGGGCTGATACCGAACGCCTGCGCCGAATCGGCGCTCTGCCGGGCGATCTCCGCCAGCTCCGCGGCGTCGGGATGCGGATTCATCACGCAGTCGCCGTAGACCAGCACCTGCTCGGGGAACAGCATGAAGAACACCGACGATACCAGGCTGCTGCCTGGCGCCGTCTTGATCAGCTGCAGGGCAGGGCGGATGGTGTTGGCGGTGGAATGCACCAGCCCCGATACCAGGCCATCGACTTCGTCCAGCGCCAGCATCATGGTGCCGATCACCACCGGGTCCTCGAGCTGCTGCTCGGCCATCGGCGCGTTCAGGCTCTTGCTCTTGCGCAGCGCCACCATTGGCTCGACATACCGCTCGCGAATCTGGTCGGGGTCGAGGATTTCCAGCCCTTCGGGCAGGCTGATGCCTTGGGCACGGGCCACCGCCTCGACTTCTTCGGGCCGGGCCAGCAGCACGCAGCGGGCGATGCCGCGCTCCTGGCAAATGGCGGCGGCCTGGACCGTGAGCGGCTCGGCGCCTTCGGGCAGCACGATGCGCTTGTTGGCCTGCCGGGCGCGCTGGATCAGCTGATAGCGGAACACCGCCGGTGACAGGCGCATCTCCCGTGGCGTGCCGCAGCGCTGGTGCAGCCAGGCAGCGTCGAGGTGGCTGGCGACGAAGTCGGTGATGAACTCGGCGCGTTCGCGATCATCCACCGGGATCTCGCGGTTGAGCTGGTTGAGCTGGTTGGCGGTCTCGAAGGAGCCGGTACCGACCGACAGCAACGGCAGGCCGGCCTGCAGGGCGCCCTGGCACAGGCCCAGGATGCGTGGGTCGGGCTTGCTGTCGCTGGTCAGCAGCAGGCCGGCCAGCGGCACGCCGTTGATCGCGGCCAGGCTCACAGCCAGGATGATGTCGTCCCGATCTCCGGGCGTGACCACCAAGGTGCCCGGTTTGAGCAACGGGACGGTATTGGCCACGGTCCGTGCGCAGATGATGATGTTGTTCATGCGCCGCTGCTCGTAGTCGCCGGCGTTGAGCACCTGGGCACCGAGCAGCTCGGCGACGTCGCGGGTCCTCGGCGCGTTGAGCTCGGCCTGGTAGGGGATGCAGCCGAGCAGGCGGAAATCCTCGCCACGCAGCAGGGGCGAATGCTCGCGCAGGCGGGAAGCGAACTCAGGCATGCCGCCCTCGGCGCGCACCTTGTTGAGGATCACGCCCAGTACCTTCGGGTCTCGCGGCCCGCCGAACAGCTGGGCCTGCAGCTCGACTCGGCCCGACAGCTCGCTCAGCACCTCGTTTTCCGGGGCCGAGACCAGGATCACCTCGGCGTCCAGGCTCTTGGCCAGGTGCAGGTTGACCCGTGCGGCATAACTGGCATGGCGTGTCGGCACCATGCCCTCGACCACCACCACGTCGTTGTCGACGCAGGCTTGCTGGTAGAGGCGGATGATTTCCTCGAGCAGCTCGTCCAGCTGGCCGTCGCCGAGCATCCGTTCCACATGGGCCAGGCTCAGGGGGGGCGGCGGCTTGATGCCGTGGGTGCGGGCAATCAGTTCGCTGGAGCGCTCGGGCCCGGTATCGCCGGGGTGTGGCTGGGCGATCGGCTTGAAGAAGCCGACCTTCAGGCCTGCCCGTTCCAGGGTACGGACCAGGCCGAGGCTGATCGAGGTCAGGCCGACGCCAAAGTCGGTCGGCGCAATGAAGAATGTCTGCATGCAGGCTTCTCGCAAGTGGGCGGGGCAGGAAATCAGCTGCCTAGGGTATCCCCATCGGCCTGGCCAGCGCACCAGCCGCAGGCGAAAGGTTCACCGATGCGGCGGGCGCGCAGTTCAGGGTCGAGTACCCAGGGACGTGATTGCCAGGGTGGCTGGTGACGCAGGTGCTGGGTATGGCCGCAGGAAAGCTGCGCCACCCAATGGCCTTCGAGGTCCTGGTGGAAGCCGATCACCCGACTGGTGGGCCGTGCATCCGCCACGGCGCGTTCGCAATCAGGCGGTGCCTTGGTTACACTTGTCCGTTCTACATTCTTTTGCAAAGGTCTCGCCTCATGCTGATCGCCGCCAACAAGGCTGTCTCCATCGACTATACCCTGACCAACGACGACGGGGAGGTCATCGACAGCTCCGCCGGTGGTGCGCCGCTGGTCTACCTGCACGGTGCAGGCAACATCATCCCAGGCCTGGAGAAGGCCCTGGAAGGCAAGCAGGCCGGCGACGAACTCAAGGTGGCCATCGAGCCTGAAGAAGCCTACGGCGAATACCTGGCCGAGCTGGTCAGCACGCTCAATCGCAGCATGTTCGAAGGCGTCGACCAGCTCGAAGTCGGCATGCAGTTCCATGCCTCGGCGCCGGATGGCCAGATGCAGATCGTTACCATTCGCGACATCGATGGCGACGACGTGACCGTCGACGGCAACCACCCGCTGGCGGGCCAGCGCCTGAACTTCCAGGTCAAGGTGGTCAACGTGCGGGACGCCAGCGACGAAGAGATCGCCCATCGCCATATCCACGGCGAAGGTGGTCACCAGCACTGATTTCTGCGCTACGCTCAGAAACAGGCAGCAGGCGCTCGGGCAAGCCGGCCTCGCTCTTCATGCAAGGGTAGTCGGTTTGTCCGCGCGCCTTTTTAGTGGGCGCCGTTCGTTCACCACGATGACCAGATCCTGAGAGGGGAAGTTGATCATGAGTGCATTCCACGACCTGACATTACGTGCGCTGGATGGCAGTGAACTGCCTCTGGCTCCCTTCAAGGGCCAGGTGGTGCTGGTGGTAAACGTGGCTTCCAAGTGTGGGCTTACTCCGCAGTACCAGGCCTTGGAAAACCTCTATCAACGCTTCCGCGACAAGGGTCTGAACGTGCTTGGCCTGCCTTGCAACCAGTTCGCCGGCCAGGAGCCTGGCAGCGAGCAGCAGATCCAGTCGTTCTGCAGCCTGAACTACGGTGTCAGTTTCCCCATGGCCGCCAAGCTCGAGGTCAACGGGCCGCAGCGGCATGCCCTGTATCGCCTGCTGGCCGGCGAGGGCGCGGAGTTTCCCGGCGACATCACCTGGAACTTCGAGAAATTCCTGGTCGGCAAGGACGGTCGAGTGCTGGCGCGCTTCGCACCACGCACCGCGCCGGACGATCCGACGGTGGTCCAGGCGATCGAGAAGGCCCTGGCCTGACCGCGCCGGCGGCGTTGACGCGCCGGCGGGCAGCGTGTCGCTGGCGTGGGCGGGCTTCAGCCCGGTGGCGTGGAGGCGCCCGGCTTGATCGTCAGCGCCGCGACGGCGCCCGGCAGGTCCTGGCTTTCGGCCTGGCGACAGGCCTCGTGCAGGTACCCCTCGAATTGCTCGATGATCTGCGGCCAGCCCTGGCGGCAGGCATGCGAGCGGGCATTGAGACGCACCCGGCGCAGGTTCTCGTCTTCCTCCAGCAACCAGCAGGCGGCTTCGATGAACGCTCGCTGGTCGCCTGGCATGGCCAGGGCACCGCTATGGCCATGCCGGATGTGCTGGGCTGCCGCGGCCTCGTCATAGGCGACCACGCCAAGCCCTGACGCCAGTGCTTCGAGCACCACGTTGCCGAAGGTTTCGGTCAGGCTCGGGAACAGGAACAGGTCGCCGCTGGCATAGTGCTCCGCCAGTCGTTCGCCGCGCTGGACACCGCAGAAGATCGCCTCCGGCAATCGCTGCTCGAGGCTCGCCCGCTGCGGCCCATCGCCGACGATCACCAGGCGCAGGCGACGCTCCGGGTAGGCCTCCTGCAGAGCTTGCATGCAGGGGCCGAGCAGCCCGAGGTTCTTTTCTGGGGCCAGCCGCCCGACATGCAGCACGGCGATGTCGTCCGGGCCGAGCCCCCAGCTTTCGCGCAGGGCCTGGTGGCGTCGGCATGGCGTGAACAGGTCGGCATCCACGCCGCGTGCCATCAGCCCCAGCCGCTCGAAGCCACGACGCTCCAGTTCGATGCGCTGGGTCGTGCTAGGCACCAGGGTGATGGCGGTGCGCCGGTGGAACCAGCGCAGGTAGTGAGTCAGCGCCCGGGTCAGCAGGCCGAACCCGTATTGCCCGGAATACTGCGGGAAGTTGGTATGGAAACCGCTGACCACGGCAATCCCCAGGCGACGTGCCGCGCGCAGGGCGCTGAGCCCCAGCGGGCCTTCGGTAGCGATGTACAGCACATCCGGTCGCTGCCGGCGCCAGCGTCGCAACAGCTTGTGCATGGAGATCTCGCCCCATTGCAAGCCGGGATAGCCGGGCAACGGCCAACCCCGTGACAACAGCAGCTCGGGCCCCTGCGCGTCAGGCTCGTCCGAAGGCTGGCGTGGGCGGATCAGCTCGATCTGATGCCCGCGCTGGCGCAGCCCGTCACTGAGCCGGCCAAGCGTGTTGGCCACGCCATTGATCTCGGGTGGGAAGGTTTCGCTGACGAGAGTGATGCGCAGGACAGGTGTGCTCATGACGAAAGTCTCCGCTAGCGGTATTGCAGTCGCATGTCATGGGTATGACGTCTCGGTGACGTCCGGTTTCAGGCATGCCTGCCGCTGGAGATTCCGTGCGGGGCATTCAAGCACTGATCCGTGGACGCCCTTGAAGTTGCATCCCGATGACAGCTGTCCCGTTCGCTGTCATCGACCGTACATGAGCTGAGCGGATCGAAGTTTCGTTCTGTTCTCGCGCAAGCCGCAACGGCGTCCGGCAAGTGGTGGGTCTGGGCGGCCGGTCCAGACTGTTGGCTCGCGGGTGCGCTCAGCTACGCTCGCGCACCCAGAACAAGGTGGCTCCCGCCACGGCCGCCTGCATCATCACCAGGTTGACGAACGGGATCATCAGCGCCAGGTAGGTGACGCCACCGAAGCCCAGGCATTGCCAGCGCTTCTGCCGCAGCCAGGCGATCATGTCCTGCCAGCTCATCTGGTTGTTGTCGGCCGGATAGTCGATGTACTGGATGGCCATCATCCAAACCCCGAACAACAACCACAACGGCGCGGCCAGCACGTTGACCACGGGAATCAGCGAGAGCACGAAGAGCGCGATCGCCCTGGGCAGGAAATATCCGAGCTTGCGCGCCTCGCGGCCCAGGGTGCGGGGTACCATGGCTGCCAGTTCGGCCCAGCTGAAGACTGGGAAAGGGTCATGGCCACGCACCATCACCTCGACCTTCTCGGCCAGGAACCCATTGAATGGCGAGGCGATGACGTTGGCCGTCAGGGTGAAGGTGAAGAACATCATCAGCAAGGCCAGCGCCATGAACAGCGGCCAGAGGATGTAGTCAAGGAAGCCCAGCCAGTGGGGCACGGTCGGCATCAGCATGTCGACCCACACGCTGAACTGGTGCCAAGCCAGGTAGATCAGGCCACCGAACAACAGCAGGTTGATCGCCAGCGGCAGTAGCACGAACAGGCGCAGGCCCGGGCTGAGCATGAGCTTGAAGCCTTCGCTCAGGTATCGGGGGCCGGAAAGAACAGGTGCGCGCATCGACAAGCTCCAGGTTTGACAAGGCATTGACCTTACCCAGTTTGCCTACCAGGGGAAAGCCGCTAACGGCTGGAGCAAAAACCTGTAACAAACGCCGGCGCAGACTGGTCGGTCACGCATGCATTGCATAGAGCTGACCTATGAAGTGGATTGTGGAAGGATATTTCCTTAATCTCTGCCACCTCGCTACAGTGCGTTCGACTTTCCAACCCTATCGGATCCTGACGTTCAAAGGAGTGTCCATGACCATTCTGGTAAACAAGCAAGCCCCGGACTTCGACGCGGCCGCGGTGCTGGGCGACGGCAGCATCGTCGACAGCTTCACCCTGTCCTCGTTGCGCGGCAAGTATGTCGTGCTGTTCTTCTGGCCGCTGGACTTCACCTTCGTCTGCCCGTCGGAAATCATTGCCCACAACAATCGCATGGACAAGTTCCGCGAGTTGGGCGTCGAAGTGGTGGGCGTGTCCATCGATTCGCAGTTCACCCACCACGCCTGGCGCAGCACGCCAGTCGAGCAGGGCGGCATCGGCGCGGTGGAATTCACCATGGTCGCCGACGTCAAGCACGAGATCACCCGTGCCTATGGCATCGAACATGAAGCAGGCGTCGCGCTGCGCGCATCGTTCCTCATCGACCAGCAAGGCGTGGTGCAGCATCAGGTAGTCAACAACCTGCCACTGGGTCGCGAAGTCGACGAGATGATCCGTCTGGTCGAGGCATTGCAGTTCACCGAGCAGTACGGCGAAGTCTGCCCGGCTGGCTGGCGCAAGGGTCAGAAGGGCATGAAGGCCGACGCCCAGGGTGTTGCCGACTACTTGGCGGAAAACGCCGCCAGCCTGTAGGTCGCGCTTCGCGCGCCGTCGCACGACGAGGCGCGCGGGTCTTTTCACATTCTCACGATACCGGTCTCTCGGGCCGGATCGACAGGAGTCCATCATGTCTGAAGCACGTCACGCTCGCGTCATCATCCTCGGGTCCGGCCCTGCCGGCTATAGCGCGGCGGTCTACGCTGCCCGCGCCAATCTCAAGCCGCTGCTGATCACCGGCATGCAGGCTGGCGGCCAGCTGACCACCACCACCGAAGTCGACAACTGGCCTGGCGATCCCCACGGCCTGACCGGCCCGGCGCTGATGCAGCGCATGCAGGAGCATGCCGAGCGTTTCGAAACCGAAATCGTCTTCGACCATATCAATGCCGTGGACCTGGCCAACAAGCCGTTCACTCTTACCGGCGACAGCGGCACCTATACCTGCGACGCGCTGATCGTCGCCACTGGTGCCAGCGCCCGCTACCTGGGCCTGCCTTCGGAAGAAGCGTTCATGGGCAAGGGCGTGTCGGCCTGCGCGACCTGTGATGGTTTCTTCTACCGCAACAAGCCCGTGGCAGTGGTCGGTGGCGGCAACACCGCCGTGGAAGAGGCGCTGTACCTGGCCAACATCGCCAGCAAGGTAACCCTGGTCCACCGCCGCGATACCTTCCGCGCCGAGAAGATCCTGGTCGACAAGCTCAACGCCCGCGTGGCCGAAGGCAAGATCGAGCTCAAGCTCAACGCCACTCTGGACGAAGTGCTGGGCGACAACATGGGTGTGACCGGTGCTCGCCTGAAGAACAACGACGGCAGCAGCGAAGAGATCGAGGTCGACGGTGTGTTCATCGCGATCGGCCACACCCCGAACACTTCGCTGTTCGAAGGCCAGTTGACCCTCAAGGACGGTTACCTGGTGGTCAATGGCGGCCGAGAGGGCAACGCTACCGCCACCAACATCGAAGGCGTGTTCGCCGCCGGTGACGTGGCCGACCATGTGTATCGCCAGGCGATCACCTCGGCCGGTGCCGGCTGCATGGCGGCGCTGGACGTCGAGCGTTACCTGGATGGGCTGCAGAACGCTTCGTTCTGAGCAGGCGGGTCGAGGCCGGCTAGGTCTTTGGCAGTGTAGTGGATGTTCCACGCCGGCCCTGCATGTCCACGCGATAGCGTTGCCAATACAGTGAGCCGCGCCCCGGATGTCGAACACTCATCCGCCATCCGGGGCGCAGCTCATGGTCAGCATCGAAGCAGCCGCGAAAGCCACGCAGCGGCCTGGACATCCCCGAGGACAAACCCTCAAAGACTCAAACGCATCGACAGATCCACCGCCTTGACATCCTTGGTCATCGCGCCGATCGAGATGTAGTCCACGCCCGTCTCGGCAATGCTGCGCAAGGTCGCTTCGCTCACCCCCCCGCTGGCCTCCAGCTTCGCCCGGCCATTGGTGATCCGCACGGCCTCGCGCATTTCCTCCAGGCTCAGCTCGTCGAGCATGACGATGTCTGCCCCGGCTTCCAGGGCCTGGCGCAGTTCGTCGAGACTTTCCACCTCGATTTCGACCGGCTTGCCCGGTGCGATGCGGTGGGCGGCCGCCACGGCTTCAGCGATACCCCCACTGGCGGCGATATGGTTTTCCTTGATCAGGAAGGCGTCATGCAGACCGATGCGGTGGTTGTCGCACCCACCACAGGTCACGGCGTACTTCTGCGCCAGGCGCAGGCCAGGGAGCGTCTTGCGGGTATCGAGCAGGCGCACCGAGGTATCGGCCACCAGGTCGGCGAGAAAGCGCGCACGGGTGGCCACGCCCGAGAGCATCTGCAGGAAGTTCAAGGCAGTGCGCTCGCCGCTGAGCAACGAGCGCGCCGGGCCTTCGACATGGAACAGCGCCTGGTTGGCTTGCGCGCGCTGGCCATCGATGACCTGCCAATGCACCGCGACCCGCGGATCGAGCTGGCGAAACACTGCATCGACCCAGGCCGTGCCGCTGATCACGCAGTCTTCACGGGTGATGATGGTCGCCTTGGCCAGGCGTTCGAGGGGAATCAGCTGGGCGGTGATATCGCCACTGCCGAGGTCTTCCAGCAACGCGCGGCGCACGTTGGCTTCGATTTCGGCGGTAAGGTCGGCGAGGCGTAGGTTCGGCATGGTCTGCTCCACAGGCTGGGTGCGGGCGATTATAGGGCAGGGAATTTCCCTGTACAGTTGCCTGTTGCCTGGCCTTTCGTCAGGGCGATGGGAGCTTTCCGGCGTGCGCAAGGTCGTAGTCCAGCGATATTGCCAGCGACCGCTGGCAAGTCCATGCAGTCGGCGCCCAGGCGTGGTGTCGTGATCGTTCATCATGCCGCTTTTCAGCGGCCGCCCATCAAGGAGACCGGGATGCACAAAGAAGGCAACGTAGTGACCTTGGCGAGTGTCCTGGACCGAACTGCGCGTGCCTCCTTGCCTTGCCTGCCGGTGTTGCTGCTGCAGGTGCGCGACAAGGCAGCCCTGCAACTGCGCAGAGGGCTGCAGGCCTTGTTCGACAATGCCGACGACACGCTGTTCGAGCTGGCCGACAAGGCAGCGGATGGTCATGAGCAGCAGGTGCTGTTCGAGGCCATGCGCGACCTGCGCCTCAAGCGCAGGAGCATCGAGCGCGAGTTTCTCGACGCGTTCAATGCCGCGTTCCTGCGCATCGGCCAGCGCGACAGTGGCGAGCGTCCTGGTCAAGCGGCGGCCCATGGCTGGGCCAAGCCGCAGTACATCGAACGTGCCGTGACACTGGAAACCATCATCGAGCGCGTCCTCGCGCGCCAGGGCCAGTTGCTGCGCCACCTCACGCTGCGCTTTCGCCACCTGCTCGACGCGCCCGTCGATGAGCGACGCCATCCGCTCGGGCCGGCCTGTCTCTGCGAATGCTTCCTCAATACCGTGCGCAAGCTGAAGGTCGCGTTCAAGACCCGGCTGGTCCTGCTCAAGCTGTTCGAACGTCATGTGCTGCGCGACATCGACTTGCTGTATGTCGAAGGCAACCAGATGCTCGCCTTGGCGGGCATCCTGCCGGAACTCAAGGCCACTGCCCGGCGGCGAGCCGAGGACCGGCGGCTGGATGCCCGGCGCGAGCCGGCGAACCAGTCCGATGAAGAAGGGCAGGCCGACAGCAGCGGGCAGTTGTTCATGGACTCGGTACGCGCTCTGCTCATTCCGCTGCGCGATCGTTTTTCGCCACGCCTGAACGACACGCTGGGGCTGCCATGCCTCGGCAGGACTGACCTGGTGCGCTTGTTGACCCATCTGCAGCGGCGCGTGCCGCTGCCCGGCGAAGACGACGATTTCGACCTGGGCAACGAGTTGCAGCGTCTGCTGTTGCGTGTCGGTGCGCGCAGTGGCGTCTTGCAGAAGATCAGCGAGACCGACGAGGATGTGATCAACCTGGTGGACCTGTGTTTCGACCATGTCCTGAGCGATGCCAACCTGCCCAGCGCGCTCAGGGCGCTGCTCGGTCGGCTGCGCGTTCCCGTGCTCAAGGTGGCCCTGCTCGACGTGGAATTCTTCAGTCGCGCTGGCCACCCAGCGCGTCGCTTGCTCAACGAGCTGGCCATGGCCGGCATTGGCTGGGCCGACACCGGCGAAGGGCGGCATGATGGCCTGCAGATGCGCATGGAGCGTCTCATTCATCGCCTGCTCGATGATTTCGCCGAGGATGCCTCGCTGCTCGATGAGCTGCTGGATGAGTTCCTCGCGGCCAGCGGCGACGAGCGCCGGCGCAACGACAGGCTCGAGCAGCGTGTTCGCGATGCCGAGGAAGGGCGCGTGCGCTGGCTCGAGGCGCAGCAGGTGGTCCAGCGCGAGCTGAACCTGCGCTTGCAGGGACGCTACCTGCCGGCAGCGGTGATCGACATGCTGGTCCAGGGCTGGAGTCAGGTGTTGCTGATGGCCTGGCTCAAGCATGGCGAACCCTCGGTACCCTGGACGCGTGCCGTGACCACCATGGATGCGCTGCTGGCCAGCGTTGCGCCCAAGCCCCATGCCACGGCGCGCCAGGAGCTGCTCGAGCAGGTGCCGGGGCTGTTGAAGGGCTTGCGCGAAGGGCTCGCCGGTGTCTCGATCGACTCGGCGACCGTGCGTGGGTTCTTCCAGGCATTGCAGCAGCTCCACCTGCAGGCCTGTACGGAAGGGGACGTGGCACACGAGCAAGGCATGATGCAGGTGAGCGAGGAGATCGTGCTTGCGCTGCCGCAAGAGCACGTCTGCCAAGCGCTCCTGCCGCCGGCAGACAATGACTGGGCCATGGCTGCGCTCGAACGTTTGCGGGTCGGCAGCTGGATGGTCGCCGAAGAAGCCGGGCACTTGCAGCGATGCAAGCTGGTCGTGCGCATCGACAGTGCCGATCGCCTGGTGTTCACCAACCATCAGGGGCGCAAGGTACGCGAGTGGAGCCGTGCCGGGCTGGTCATGGCGTTGCGGCGTGGCGAGGCGTCGGTGCTGGACGAACGCCCATTGTTCGAACGAACGCTACAGGCGGTGCTGGCGCGCCTGCGCATGCAGCACGCCAGCTGATGCAAGCATCGTTGTCAGGCGGCATACTGACGCTGTCATCCCGATGCTCAGGAAAGACCATGCAACTGGACCGCGAAACGGGCTGGTTCGACGGCGTCACACGTTGTCCTTCGCCCAATTTCAACGCTCGGCCGGCAGGCGAGACGATCTCCCTGCTGGTGATCCACAACATCAGCCTGCCACCGGCCTGCTTCGGCACGGGCAAGGTGCAGGCTTTTTTCCAGAACCGTCTCGATCCTGACGAGCATCCCTACTTTCGTGACATCCAGGCGCTGACGGTTTCGGCGCACCTGTTCATCGAGCGTACCGGCAAGGTCACCCAGTTCGTTTCCTTGCTGGACCGGGCCTGGCATGCAGGCGTGTCCTGCTTCGATGGGCGCGAGGGATGCAACGATTTCTCGATCGGCATCGAGCTGGAAGGTACCGACGAACTGCCTTATACCGACGCGCAGTACGAGTCGCTGCAGCGGCTCACGGCGCAGATCCGGCAAGCCTGGCCGCAGATCGATGCCAGGCGCATCCGCGGACACAGCGATATCGCCCCGCAGCGCAAGACCGACCCGGGATCCGCCTTCGACTGGGCACGCTATCGTGCCGGGCTGCACGCCAGCGAGGCCCAGGCATGAACTTCCTGGTACTGGCACTGCTGCCGTGGATCGAGAAGTTTTCCGCCTTGCGCCAAAAAGTGCAGCGTGACGGGTTCTTGCTTGGCGAACTGGCGCGCCTGGAGCGCAGCGGCAAGGTCCAGCCATGGTGGAGCCTGGCGATCCTGGTGCTGGCGCCTGTGGTCCTCCTAGCGCTGGTACTGCACGTGTTGGCGCCGGTGGCTTACGGCCTGCTGGTCTTGCCGATCCACCTGCTGGTCCTGTTGTACAGCCTTGGACGCGGCAATCCCCGGCGTGCGCTCGGGCCGTTGCGCGACGCCTGGCGCCGTGGCGACGACCAGGCGGCCCTGCATGCGGCCGAGCGTGACCTGGGCCTGGGGGCGGATGACCCGCAGGCTCTGCAGAGGCAGGTGCAGGATCATCTGCTCTGGCAGATGTACCAAGGCTTCTTTGCGGTGATCTTCTGGTATGCGTTGGCCGGCCCGGCCGCTGCGCTGGCCTACCGCCTGCTTGCGCTGTGTGCCGCGCACAGCCGGCAGCAGGCGCTGGGCGCGCGCGCGGGATGCCTGCGCCATGTCATGGACTGGCTACCAGTGCGGATACTGGCCCTGAGCCTCGCCTTGGTCGGCAACTTCGTCGCTGTGACCCGCGCCATGCTCCACGAGGTGCTTGCCTGGCGTACCCCGGCCGAACGACTGATCGCCAGTGCCGGCCGTGCGGCAGAAGAAGGCTTGGGCGAGCCGCAAGGCCAGCGCTACCCCCAGCGCCTGGACAGCCTGTGGGAGCTGATCGTGCGTAGCGCGATACTCTGGTACGCCTGCCTGGCCTTGGGCGCGGTGCTCGGCTAGCACGGCCGCCGGCCGTTGCGCAGCGCTTACCAGCGGAACAGTTCGGTGGCGGTGCGGCTGCTGGCCTCGGCCAGTGCCTGGGCGCTGACGCCAAGCACTTCGGCCAGTGCCGTGGCGATGTCGGGCAAGTGCTCTGGGCTGTTGCGCTGGCCGGGGTACATCGCCGGAGCCATGTCCGGCGCATCGGTTTCCAGCACGAAGCAGTCCAGCGGCAGGCGCGGCAGGGTCCGCTGCAGACGCAGCGCCTGGGGCCAGGTAGCGGCTCCGCCGAGGCCGAGCTTGAAACCCAGCTTGAGGTATTCGCGCGCCTCTTCGTAACTGCCGGCGAAGGCGTGGATGATGCCGGCCCGGGGTGGGCGCAGGCGCTTGAGGGTGGCGATGACCTGGGCATGGCTGCGGCGCACGTGCAGCAACGCCGGCAGCTGGAAATCGATCGCCAGGCACAGCTGGGCTTCGAACAGTGCTTGCTGGCGCTGCTTGTCGGCACCTTCGATGTAGTAGTCCAGGCCGAACTCGCCGATCGCGCATAGGCGCTCATGGCCTCGCAGACGCTCGAGCCAGTCGCGCAGCTCGTCGAGGTGCTCGGGGCGGTGCTGGTCGAGGTACACCGGATGCAGGCCGAGCGCCGCGTAGACGCCGTCGTGGGCACAGGCCAGGTCCCAGACCCTTTGCCAGTTGTCCTGGGATACCCCTAGCACGACCAGACGCTCCACGCCACGAGCCACCGCGTTGGCCAGGAGCGTGGCGCGGTCCTCGTCGAAGTCGGGAAAGTCCAGGTGGGTATGGGTATCGATCAGGCGCATTGCTCAGCCTCCGACGATGCGTTGCTTGAAGTTTCGAGCGATTGCGTGCGTGCCGGGTTCATAGCGTTTCTGTTCGACGGCGGCCAGCGCCAGTTCCAGCGCGGTGGTCGCGATCAGGTCATGCTGCTGGGCCATGGCGTTGACCGGCAAAGGCAGGAAGTCGAGCAGCTGGTTGTCGCCGAAGGTGCCCAGGCGCAGGCTGCTGGAATCTTCCTGGTACGTGCGCAGCACGTCGAACACGCCTTGCAGCAGGACATAGGAGGTTGTCACCAAGGCGTCCGGCAGGCCGGCGAAGTCGTCCACCAGCTGCTGCATCAGGCGCTGCCCGCAAGCGCGGCTGAACGATTCGCCCTGGTAGTGCCTGGCCTGGCCGGCGAAGCCTTGCAGCGCCTGGTCGAAGCCCTTGGCGCGCGCCTGGCTGACGCTCAGCTCTGGCCTGGCGCCAAGCAGTGCGATACGCCGTGGCCCGGTTGCCAGCAGGCTCTGCGCCAATTGGCGGCTGGCCTGTTGGTCATCGCTGATGACCGAGCAGAAACGTCGGGCATCCAGGGGACGGTCGATGGCGACGATCGGCAGGCCGCTGTCCTGCAGGTCCTGATAGCTGAGATCGTCTGCTGGCAGGCAGCTGGCGACGAACAGGGCATCGCAACGCCGCGCGCGAAACAGCTGCTGCAGCTGCCTTTCGCTCTCGGGCTGGTCGTCGCTGCTGGCGATCAGCAGCTGGTAGCCGCGCGACCGCGCGGCTTGTTCCAGTTGCTTGGCGAGGCGGGCATAGCTGGGGTTTTCCAGGTCTGGCAGGATGAACCCGAGGGTGCGTGTATGCCGGCTGCGCAGGCCGGCAGCCTGCGGGTTCGGCGTGAACCCATGGGCCTGGACAACGGCGCGCACGCGTTCGACCGTGGCATTGCTGATGCGCTGCTGCTCGGCCTTGCCATTGATCACATAACTGGCGGTGGTCACGGACACACCTGCCAGACGAGCGATATCGCTGAGTTTCACCGGATATTCCTTGTCATTGCCGAAACTGGCCTGTCTGACGCGACAGTCTTGCTCATCGACCCACGCCTGCGCAGGCGACCATTGTCGCAATTGTCCGACACGCTGGGGCTTTTTCGCTGGCAGATTATCGAGTAACGTGGCCGGTTAATCAGATTAAACGATTCAGCAGGCGTTTCCTGCCCTTTTTATCGAATGCCTGCCAAGGATCCCGAACTGGTCCTTTGCGCAAAACTCACAACAATACCGGTGTACTGCACGTTGGTACTGTAAAGGAGAAGGTCATGCTCGAGCTCGCCAAAGAGCAGATAGCCATGGGCCAGGTGGCCACCGACAAGCCCGCAGCGCTGCGTCTGCTCGCCGACCTGCTGGTCGCCGACGGCCTGGTCGCACCTGGCTACCTGGAGGGCCTCCAGGCCCGCGAGGCACAAGGCTCCACCTTCCTTGGCCAAGGGATCGCCATTCCCCATGGCACCCCACAAACCCGTGATCTGGTGTTCGCCACCGGTGTGCGCCTGTTGCAGTTCCCCGATGGCGTGGACTGGGGCGACGGGCAGCGGGTATACCTGGCGATCGGCATCGCTGCCCGCTCCGACGAACACCTGCGCCTGTTGCAGCTGCTGACCCGCGCCCTTGGCGAGACGGACCTGGCCGAGGCATTGCGCCAGGCCGAGTCGGCCGAAGCGCTGCTCAAGCTGTTGCAGGGTGCGCCCCAGGAACTGGCGCTCGATGCGCAACTGATCGGCTTGCAGCAGAACGCCGAGGATTTCCATGAGCTGGCCTGGCGTGGCGCGCGTTTGCTGCAGCGCGCCGGCTGTGTCGAGGACAGCTTTCCCGGGCTGCTGCAACAGGCCGAGCCGCTGCCTTTGGGCGAAGGCTTGTGGTGGCTGCACAGCGAGCGCCAGGTACGTCAGCCGGGCCTGGCCTTCGTCACCGCCCAGCGTCCACTGTCCTTGCACGGGCAGCCACTCAACGGTCTGTTCTGCCTGGCCAGCCTGGGCGCTGCGCACCAGGCGCTGCTCGAGCGGCTCTGCCAGGTGCTGATCGAGGGCCGCGGCCAGATGCTCTACCAGGCCACCAGCAGCCGCGCGGTGCTCGAGGTGCTTGGCGAGGAGGTTCCCGCCGACTGGCCGAGCGCACGGATCGTCCTGGCCAACCCGCATGGCTTGCATGCCCGGCCGGCCAAGGTGCTGGCCCAGCTGGCCAAGAGCTTCAATGGGGATGTGCGGGTGCGCCTGGTCGAAAGCGGGCAGTCGGCGGTCTCGGCGAAAAGCTTGAGCAAGCTGTTGAGCCTCGGCGCTCAGCGTGGGCAGACCTTGGAACTGAGCGCCGAGCCGGCTATCGCCGACGATGCCTTGCCCGCTCTGCTGGCGGCCATCGAACAAGGCCTGGGCGAAGCGGTGGAGCCGCTCGCCGAACAAAAGCCAAGGGTCGATGCGGCCGCGTCGCAGGTGTCGCCCCCAACCAGCGTCGTCACTGCACCGGTCCTGGGCAGCCAGGTCCAGGGTGTGGCTGCCGCGCCTGGCATCGCCAGTGGTCCGGCGCACCTGCGGGTCGAGCGCGCCATCGATTATCCGGTGCGTGGCGAGTCGCCAGGCCAGGAGCGACTGAAGCTGCAGCAGGCCCTGGCCGCGGTCGCCGCGCAGCTGCAAGTGCTGGTCGAGCGTAGCGACAAGGCCATTGCCGAGATCTTCGTCACCCACCAGGAAATGCTCGCCGATCCTGGCCTGACCGATGAGGTCGGCCAGCGCCTGGAGCGCGGTGAAAGCGCCGCGGCCGCCTGGATGGCAGTGATCGAGGCGGCAGCCCAACAGCAGGAAGCACTGCATGATGCCTTGCTGGCCGAGCGCGCCGCCGACCTGCGCGACGTCGGTCGGCGGGTGCTCGAGCAGCTGTGTGGCGTTGCCGAGCAGGCCGAACCGCAGCAGCCGTATATCCTGGTCATGGCCGAAGTCGGCCCTTCCGATGTCGCCCGCCTGGATCCGGCCCGCGTGGCCGGTATCCTGACCGCCCACGGCGGGGCCACCGCGCACAGCGCCATCGTCGCCCGCGCGCTGGGCATCGCGGCGGTGGTGGGCGCCGGCGAGTCGGTGTTGCTGATCGAACCTGGCACGCCCCTGTTGCTCGATGGCCAGCGTGGCCGGGTCGTCGTCGCGCCGTCGAGCAGCGAGCTCGAGCGGGCGCTGGCCGAGCGTGAGCGGCGCGAACGCCGCCTGCAGGCAGCCTGGTCCAAACGCCTGGAGCCGGCCATCAGCCGTGACGGGCATGCCATCGAAGTCTTTGCCAACATCGGCGAAAGCAGCGGCCTGGACAAGGTCATCGAGCAAGGAGCCGAGGGCATCGGCCTGCTGCGCACCGAGCTGATCTTCATGGCGCATGCCCAGGCGCCGGACGTGGCCACCCAGGAGGCGGAATACCGTCGCGTGCTCGACGGCCTGGACGGACGTCCGCTGGTGGTGCGCACCCTGGATGTCGGCGGTGACAAGCCGTTGCCCTACTGGCCGATCGCCGCCGAGGAAAACCCGTTCCTGGGGGTGCGTGGCGTGCGCCTGACCTTGCAGCGTCCGCAGGTCATGGAGGACCAGCTGCGGGCCTTGCTGCAGGCGGCCGGTTCGCGCCCCTTGCGGATCATGTTCCCCATGGTCGGGCAGGTCCACGAGTGGCGCGAGGCACGCGCCCTGGTCGAGCGCCTGCGTCAGGACATACCCGTGGCCGACCTGCAGCTGGGCATCATGGTCGAAGTGCCTTCGGCCGCGTTGCTGGCTACGCAGCTGGCACGCGAGGTGGACTTCTTCAGCATTGGCACCAATGACCTGACCCAATACACCCTGGCCATCGACCGGGGCCATGCCAGTTTGTCCGCGCAGGCCGATGGCCTGCATCCGGCAGTGTTGCGGCTGATCGACATGACGGTGCAGGCGGCGCATGCCGAGGGCAAGTGGGTCGGTGTCTGCGGCGAGTTGGCCGCCGATCCGCAGGCGGTCGCGCTGTTGCTGGGCCTGGACGTCGATGAACTGAGCGTGGCTGCCAGGAGCATTCCCGAAGTCAAGGCGCTGGTGCGCGAAACCGATTATCAGGCGGCCCGCGCCCTTGCGCGCGAAGCCTTGCAGCAAGACAGCGCCCAAGCGGTCCGGGCACTGGTGGAGAAACAGTAATGGCCAGGATTCTAACGCTTACCCTCAATCCGGCGCTGGACCTGACCGTCGATCTCGACGTGCTGCGTCCAGGGCATGTCAACCGCAGCCAGGGGCAGCTCACCCATGCCGCCGGCAAGGGGCTGAACGTTGCCCAGGTGCTGGCCGACCTGGGCAACAGCGTAACCGTGGCGGGTTTTCTCGGGCGCGACAACCTGGCGCCTTTCGAGTCGCTGATCGACTGGCGCGGCTTTGCCGATGGCTTTGTCCGCGTACCTGGGGAAACCCGTAGCAACATCAAGCTGGTCGAGGCCACTGGCCGGGTCACCGATATCAATGGCCAGGGACCAGAGGTCGACCAGGCCGCGCAGATCGCACTGTCGCGTCGCCTGGAGCAGCTGGCTCCCGGGCATGACGCGGTGGTGGTGGCCGGCAGCTTGCCGCGAGGCATCGACCTGGAGTGGTTCCGCCAGTTGCTGCTGCAGCTGCGCGGGCAGGGCTTGAAAGTGATCCTGGACAGCAGTGGCCAGGCTCTGCGCGTGGGCCTGGACACCGCGCCCTGGCTGGTCAAGCCCAATGTCGAGGAACTGGCCGAGGTACATGGCGGGCCGCTGGATGGGCCCGTCGCTCAGCACAAGGCCGCCCGGCAGTTGCTCGAACGCGGTATCGAGCACGTGGTGCTGTCGCGAGGCGAGGAGGGGGTGAGCTGGTTCACCGCGGGGGCCGCCTGGCATGCTCGGCCACCCAAGGTCCATGTGGCCAGCACCGTGGGTGCTGGCGATTCGCTGGTGGCCGGCATGGTCCACGGCCTGCTCGCTGGCGAGGCTGCCGGGCAGACCTTGCGTCGCGCCACGGCGATTGCCGCCCAGGCGGTGACCCAGGTCGGCTTCGGCATCCGTGACCAGCAACAGCTGGAGCGTCTGCAAGCCGGCGTGCAATTGACAGAGCAACAAGAGGGTTGCCGATGAACATCGTCATTGTCACTGCCTGCCCCAACGGCCAGGTATCGAGTCTGCTCAGCGCCCGCCTGCTGGCGGCCAGCGCCCAGGCGCGTGGCTGGGCCACGAAGGTCGAGATCCAGGATGCGCAACAGGCTGGGCAGCGGCTGGAGGCTGCGGATATCGAAGCGGCCGATTGGGTGCTGGTGGTCCATACCGGGCCGGTCGACCTCAGTCGCTTCGCCGGCAAGCCGATCTACCAGAGCACGCCCGCGCAGGCGCTGGCCGACCGCGAACGTTTTCTCGACGAGGCGGTTGCCAATGCCAGCGTGCTGGCGGTGTCGGACGCGGCGCAGACCCAGCCGAAGGCACCCAGGATCGTCGCGATCACGGCCTGCCCGACCGGTGTCGCGCATACCTTCATGGCCGCCGAGGCGTTGCAACAGGCCGCGCTCCAGGCCGGCTACCAACTGACGGTGGAAACCCAAGGCTCGGTCGGAGCGCGCAATCCACTGTCGGCCGAGGCCATTGCCGAAGCCGACGTGGTGCTGCTGGCGGCCGATATCGAGGTGCCCACGGCGCGCTTCGCCGGCAAACGCATCTACCGCTGTGGCACCGGTGTCGCGCTCAAGCAGTCCCGCGCGACGCTGGACAAGGCCTTAACCGAGGGGCGACTGGAAAGCCCTGGTGAGGCGACCAGTGGCCCGGCCAAAAGCAGCGAGAAGAGTGGCGTCTACAAGCATCTTCTGACCGGCGTGTCCTTCATGTTGCCCATGGTGGTCGCCGGTGGGCTGCTGATCGCCCTGTCGTTCGTGTTCGGCATCGAGGCCTACAAGCAGGCCGGCACGCTCCCCGCCGCGCTCATGCAGATCGGTGGCGAGGCCGCATTCAAGCTGATGGTGCCGCTGCTGGCCGGGTACATCGCCTGGTCCATCGCCGACCGTCCGGGCCTGGCGCCCGGCATGATCGGCGGGCTGCTGGCCAGCAATCTCGAGGCGGGTTTCCTTGGCGGCATCGTGGCGGGGTTCCTGGCTGGCTACAGCGCCAAGGCGATCAGCCATTGGGCCCGGCTACCGAGCAGCCTGGAGGCGCTCAAGCCGATCCTGATCATTCCGCTGCTGGCCAGCCTGTTCACCGGGCTGGTGATGATCTATGTGGTCGGCCATCCCGTGGCGGCCATGCTCGAAGGGCTGACTCACTTCCTCGACAGCATGGGCACCACCAACGCGGTGCTGCTGGGCGTGGTGCTGGGCGCGATGATGTGCGTGGACCTGGGCGGGCCGATCAACAAGGCGGCCTATGCCTTCTCGGTCGGGCTGCTGGCCTCGGCCAGCTATGCGCCAATGGCCACCACCATGGCCGCTGGCATGGTGCCGCCGATCGGCCTGGGCATCGCCAGCTTCCTGGCCCGGCGCAAGTTCGCCCAGAGCGAGCGCGAGGCCGGCAAGGCGGCCCTGGTCCTGGGGCTATGTTTCATTTCCGAAGGCGCCATTCCCTTCGCGGCCAAGGATCCATTGCGGGTGATTCCGGCCAGCATCGCCGGCGGCGCCTTGACGGGGGCGTTGACCATGTACTTCGGCTGCAAGCTGATGGCACCGCATGGCGGGTTGTTCGTGCTGTTGATCCCTAACGCCATCAACCATGCGCTGCTCTACCTGCTGGCGATCCTGGCCGGTAGTCTGCTGACCGGGGTGATCTACGCGCTGATCAAGCGCAGCGAAAAGGTCGAGATGACCGTCGCCCCGGTCGCGCCCTGAATCGAGCGGCCTGGCCGAGCGCCAGGCCACTTCAGCCTGGCGTGGACCGTCCGCCTGGGTGCTTGCGCCGCAATGGCGTCAACAGCTCGCCCAGGCCGTTATGATCGATCTCGTGCATCAAGGCCAGCAGGCCGCCCAGCTCTCCGCCAGGGAAACCCTTGCGAGCGAACCAGGCCAGGTAGTCGCCAGGCAAGTCGGCGATGGCCCGTCCCTGATACTTGCCGAACGGCATGCTGCGGGTGACGAGCAGTTCCAGCGTTTGGGGATTCATGCGGCGACCTTCGCAGGCAAAGCGGTCACGATACTGCAAAGTGCATGATAGCCAAAGCGGCCATCATGCAGAAAGCCAAGCCAGGGGGACGCAGGCGGTTACACAACTTATTGATTTTTAAGGATTTTGGTTTTCAGTCAAAGCTGGCACGAAGCCTGCTCCGTTCATGGGGACTATCACCTGCCACGGAGTTCGTGCAATGAGCAATTCAAGCAAAGAAGTGATCGACGTACTGAACAACCTGATCGAGTACAGCAAGGACGGCGAAAAAGGTTTCAAGGAAGCGGCCGATGATGTCAAGAATCCGGAGCTGAAGGCGTTCTGCGTCCAGCGCGCAAGCGATTGCTCCAGTGCCGTGAGCGAACTGCAGGCCGAAGTGCGTCGCCTTGGTGGCGATCCGGAGACCTCGACCAGCATCACTGGTGACCTGCACCGTGGCTGGGTAAACCTCAAGTCGATGTTGACCGGCAAGGACGACAAGGCCGTGCTCGAAGAGCTCGAGCGTGGGGAAGACGCTGCGCTCAAGGCATACAAGGATGCACGCGAGAAGCTGGCCAAGCTTGGCCATGGCGATGTAGCGGTCGGTCATACCACCGTCACCTCTGGCGTCGGTACCACCTCGTTGGGCGACACCACGCTGAGCGGTACTACCGCTACCACTGCCGCGGCAAGCGGCCCCTACGCGCTGGTCGAACGCCAGTTGCAAGGTGTGCAGCGCAACCATGACCAGGTCAAGGCGCTGCGCGACCAGGCTCGCGCCCGCTCCTGAGTCACGGCCCCTCGACGCGATTGCGACCGCCCGCCTTGGCCCTGTACAAGGCTGCGTCCGCAGCGCCCAGTACCCACGTCAGGTCCTGCTGGCGTCCGGGTACATGAAGGCCGACGCCGATGCTCACGGTAACCGGCCGTGAGTCATCGCCGAACACGGGCAGGGCCTCGATACTGGCGCGAATGCGTTCAGCCAGCAGCAAGGCCCCGCCCAGTTCGGTTTCCGGCAGGACCACCTGAAACTCTTCTCCTCCATACCTGGCGGCCAGGTCGCCCGGCCGGCGTATGCAACCCTCGATCGTCCTGGCTACTTCGCGCAGCGCTTGATCCCCACCGGCATGGCCATGACGCTGGTTGAATGCCTTGAAATGATCGACATCCACCATCAATACCGCCAGCGGCTTGCGATTGCGCTGCGCGCGCGCCCATTCGCGCCTGAGTACCTGGTCCAGTTGACGGCGGTTCGCCAACCCGGTGAGGCTGTCGGTGATGGCGAGCCTGGCCAGGTCCTGTTCGGCACGATGACGTCTGCGCAGCTCCCGGCCCAGCAAGCGGGTCAGCCAGAGAATGCCCAGGCACAGCACGCCGGTCGCGATGCCGACGAGCAAGGCGGTACGCTGCCAGACCTGGAAAATATCCTCTGAAGACTGCGTCACCAGCACGATCAGAGGTAGATCGGCGACCCGGGCGAAGGTATGGATGCGCTCGGCCTGGCCATCGCCCGGGTGCGTGGTGAAGCTTGCGCTGGGCTCGTTCAGGATGCGCTTGAAGTCCGCTTGCTGGCTGAGGTCGGTACCTACCGCTGGATCGCCGGGCCGTGCCGGTTGGCGGGCGAGCAGCTGGCCGTCGGTGTTGAGCAGGTCGATGTTGCTGTGCTGGCCGATATCCAGGCGCTGGAACAGCTGGCTGAAATACGACAGCCGCATGGCGCCGGCAGCCAGGCCGGCAAATTCGCCGTCTGGCCCGGATATGCGCCGGCTGAAGCTGATGCACCAGTCCAGATCGCCCAGGCGTGCCTTGAACGGCGGGCCGACCAGCAAACCCAGGTCGCGGTTGTCCCGGTGGCGCTGAAAGACCGGAGTGTCGGCGAAGTTGGCTGTGCGTGGCACCACGCTGGTGGAGTCGCCGGCCACGTTGCCTTGGGCATCGATCCACAAGATGTCGCCATGGACCGGTTTGGCGAAGGCGCGGTCGAACAGGATCCGATGGCGTACCGCTTCGTGCAGGACGAGCACGCTTGGCTGACGTATGGCCCAGATCAGCTCGCGCAGCGATTGGTCGTACAGTTCGACATTGCGCACGATGTCGCTTTCGATGAGCTGGACGATGTTGCCGGCCGATCGCATGGACGACTGCACGACGCTGTCGCGCTCGCGCACCAGCAACAGACCGACGATGGCCAGGATGGCGAGCACGGCGAGGCCGCTGCCCAGGTTGAGGAACAGCACGGGATCGGACTTGTACACGGCGCAACGCGGGGTTCGGGTAGGCATGGTCGCTACTGCATAAGCCCGTCGTCCGTGAGGGCAAGGCTTCATACGCGGCGGCGGTATTCTAAGGAAGCGAAGCACGGCCGGACAACCGCGGAAACGGTTGTCCGACGGAATGGAAGACAGCTTCGGTCGCGGCCGCTCGAGTGTGCCGCGACGCCGGCCGCCGGTGTGTCTAGAAGATGTTCAACGGATAATCGACGATCACCCGATACTCGTCCACGTCATTGTCGACCCAGGAATAACCTTGGGAGCCACGGTGACTGGCGTAGCGCAGCTGCACGGCCAGGTCCTTGAAATCGCCCTCCTGAATCACATACTTCACGTCCAGGTCACGCTCCCAGTGACGAGCGTCCTTGCCGTCCGGGCTGTACCAGTGGCCATACCCGCTGCTGTCACGGTCGGCCTTGGTCAGATCCAATTTACCGCGCGAGTAGGAGAGGGTAGTGCTCAGGCCTGGCAAGCCGAGCCCGGAGAACTCGTAGTCGTACTGCAGCTTCCAGGAGCGCTCGTTGGGGCCGTTGAAGTCCGAGTACATCCGCGAGTTGTCCAGGAACACGCTGTCGCCCTGGTTGATGTAGTCGAACGGCGTATTGCCGTTGACCCGCTGGTAGGCGGCGGTGAGGCTATGATGGCCGGCATTGACGGTGAAATGCAGGCTGTAGGTATTGTTGTCGATATCGCCCAGCAGGGCCTGGCCGGTGTCCTGGGTGTGGTAGAAGTGCAGGCCTGGGTTGAGGCTGACCAGGTCGTTGACCACATGGGTGTAGTCGAAGTCGAAGTAGTACTGGTTCCAGATGTCCTTCAGTTCGGCGGCATACAGGTTGCTCGTGATGTTCGGCGTGCCGCTCCAGGAGGCGCCCAGCCAGCTCAGATGATGACTCTTGCTGCCCTCGGCCAGGGTGCCATAGAAGGTGTCGATGCGACGCTGGCCGCTCTGGTTGTAGGGCTTGGTGAAGCTCACCTGGCCGCCTTCGAGCTGCAGGCCAGCAATGCTCTGGTTGGTCAGGCTCACGCCACGGAAAGTCTGCGGCAGCATGCGGGTTTCGCCACCTGCGATCACCGGATTGGTCAGGAACAGGTCACCAGCCTTCAGCTCCGTGTCGAAGGCCTTGAACTTGACGGCTGCGCCCGCCGTGGAGAAGGTTCCCGGTGCCTTGCCAAGTTCGCCATCATCCTTGTAGTGCGGCGGCAGGATGCTGCTGCCGGCATGACCGCCACCGCCATCGAGCTTGATGCCGAGCATGGCATGGGCATCCAGACCGAAGCCGACCGTGCCGGGCGTGTAGCCGGACTCGAAGCGTGCGATGAAACCCTGGCCCCATTCGCGGTTGTCCCGATTACCGGGGTTGAGCTGGTTGCGATTGAAGTACGCATTGCGTGCGTTGACGTTCAGCGAGGCACCTTCGATGAACCCCTCAGACTGCTGGTCATCGGCCTGGGCTGTGCAAGGAATCGTTGCAGCCATTGCAACGAAAAGCGGGGTGAAGCGAAACGCGATGGACACCAGTACAAGCTCCTCTGGTCTGACGGTGAGGTAGTTCTTGTTCTCTGCCCGACAACTTTCCCGTCAGGGGCGAACTGATGTGGCGGGCACTACCTGCAAATAAAAGAAAGGCCGCTGGTTGCCCAGCGGCCTTTCTTAAACTAACACATCGTCACGCCTCATGTCCGACCTTGGCCTTGACATGGCGCCATTGGCGCGGCGTCTCTCAGCTGTCGACGCCCTGCTCGACGACGCCCTTGGAAGCGGTCTGTCGCGCGTCCTTGGCGGCATCGACCGGTTGTCCGGCGACGGCTTCGCGGACCTGTTCGCGAACGGCGGAGAGTTGTGCGTTACGCGCGACGAAGGCCGGCGACTCTTCCGCCATGGCCAGGGGCGACAACAACAGGGAAGACAGAACGAATACGCTGGCAACACCCATACTGTTGGACATTTGAAACTACCTTCTTGCACTGCAAGTATTGATTCGACAGCGCTAAGTTAAACCCGGCAGCGAGTTTGAAACAGGGTCGAGCTGAATAAGCACTATTACAAAAAAAGCAAAAATACCCGTCGTGAAAAGTAGGCCTGCCGGCCAAGCCGCGTGCTTGAGCCACTCCCTGGCTCGACCGCAGGCCAGGATGGCTACCGCAGCGTACTGTCCCATTCACTGACGTAGGCCCGCTTGTGCTGCTTGTCGAACAGGCACAGCTCGGTGCCGGTGCGCTTTTGCATGTGTTTCTGCGGATAGGTGCCCTCGAGCAGCAGGGCGCTATAGCCGACCTGATCTTCGAATTCGACGGGCTTGCCACGTACATGGGCATCCTTGAACTGGCTCGCCGCCAGGCAGGCCTTGAGCACCTGCTGGCGATGCTCGTTCCAGGCCTGTTCGCTGGAGGCGTGGGCGAGGGGGGACGACAATACGCAGACGAGCAGCAACAGAGAGGACGGTTTCATGCGAGGCACCTGTTGTACATTCATGAGCCCGGATTATGCCGGGACCATTTCCCGGGTTGGCTCGACAAGTTTGTCGCTGAATATATCACCGCTCGGCGAAGACCACCGCCCGCGCCGCCGTCACCAGGCAGTCGGTGAGCTCCGGTGAGGAAAACTTGGTCAGGATGGCGTTGGCCCCGGACAACCTGGCTTTCTCGCCGGCCATGCTGCTGTCCAGGGAGGTGTGCAGCAACACGTAGAGATGCTGAAAATCCGGGGTCTCCCGCAGGCTGCGGGTAAAGGCATAGCCGTCCATCTCCGACATCTCGATATCCGAGACCACGATGTTGATTTCCCGCTCGGTGCCTTGCAGCGCCAGCAGCACATCGATCGCCTCCTTGGCGCTGCGTGCCGTGTGGCATTCGATGCCCAGGCTGCGCAGGGTGTGGGTGGATTGCTGCAAGGCGACCTGACTGTCGTCCACCACCAGGATGTTGGCGGCTGCCAGCAGGGCGGCCTGCTCGCGGTCCAGCTCGCCGCTGGGCAGCGCCAGGTCCTGGGGCATGATGGCCTGGAGTACCTTTTCGATATCCAGAACCTGCACCAGCTGGTCGTCGACCCGTGTGACGCCGGTGATGAAGGCGCGATTGCCGGAGGCGTAGGGCGGTGGCTTGATATCGGTGCTGCGGCAGTGGACGATGCGGCTCACGGCCTGGACATGCAGTCCCTGGCGCGAACGGCTGATATCGGTGACGATCAGGCAGCCGCCCTGGGGGTCGGCCAGTGGCCGCTCGCCGATTGCCCGCGACAGGTCGATCACCGAAAGCGGCTGGCCACGCAGGGTCGCCACGCCACGTACGTGGGGGTGCGATTCAGGCAGGCGGGTCAATGCCGGGCAGGTGATGATCTCGCTGACCTTGAGCAGATTGATGGCCATCAGCTTGCCGCTGCGCAGGGTGAACAACAGCAGCGACAAGGCGTCCGCGCGAGCGTTTCGGGTCATGGCGTGTTCGGCTTCCGTCGATGAACAGGATGCCGGGTTATCGACCTGCCTCCCCCAGGCTTTAGCCCGGCCATCAGCGCAACCGCAGCCGCTTGGCCAGACGGCTGAGATTGGCGCGGTCCAGGTCCAGCTCGCGAGCCGCCGCGGCCCAATTGTAGTCGTGCCGTTGCAGGCAGCCCTCGATCAGCTGCCGCTGGTAGTCATCCAGCGCCTGGCGCAGGCCGCCTTCGCCCAGTGGCGCCGAAGCGGCCACCGGCTCGACGGCCTGGCTCGCCACGGCAGGCTGGACTGGACGCAGGTCCAGGTCGCAGGCTTGCAGGGTGAGAATGCGCGGACGCTGCGAATGGTGCCCGAGCGCCTTGAGCGCCGAGCGGCCGATCAGGTGTTCCAGTTCGCGAACGTTGCCTGGCCAGTCGTAGTCCAGCAGCGCGGCCTGCGCATCCGGGCTCAGGCGCAGGCTGTTGAGGCCCATGCGCGAGCGGTTTTGTTCGAGGAAGTAGCCAGCCAGCAGCAACACGTCGCGACCACGTTCGCGCAAGGCTGGCACCCGCAGCGGATAGACGCTCAGGCGATGGTAGAAGTCCGCCCGATAACGGCCGTTTCGCACTTCCTCGGCCAGGTCGCGATTGGTCGCCGCAATCAGTCGTACGTCCACCCGGTGCTCGCGGTCCGAGCCCAGGCGCTGCAGTTGGCCGCTCTGCAGCACGCGCAGCAGCTTGGCTTGCACCACCAGAGAAAGCTCGCCCACTTCGTCCAGGAACAAGGTGCCGCCATTGGCCAGCTCGAACTTCCCTCGTCGCTCGCCATGGGCGCCGGTGAAGGCGCCGCGGACGTGGCCGAACAATTCGCTTTCGACCAGCGTATCGGGCAGGGCCGCGCAGTTGAGACTGATCAACGGCTTGTCGGCCCGGTCACTGGCCTGGTGCAGCGCCTGAGCGACCAACTCCTTGCCGACCCCGGTCTCGCCGGTGATCAGCACGGTCAGCTCGCTTGGCCCCACCAGGCGGATCTCCTCGAGCAGATGCTTGTGCGCCGGGCTTTGCCCGATCATTTCCTGTTGCTGTTGCCCACTGGCCTGGCGATAGACCTCGGCGCGCTGGTGTTCGTCCTCCGCGCGCAAGGCCAGCTGCTCGATCCGCTCGGCCACCGTGACCGTGGCCGCGGCGAGACTGGCGAACGCCTGCAAGGCATCCAGTTCCACGGCCTGGAACTGACCGGCAGTGAGCGAATCCAGAGTCAGCAGGCCCCAGGGACGCTCGTCGACCAGCAAAGGGCAGCCCATGCAATCATGTACGTGGAGGTCTACCTCGGGAGCATCGACCAGACCGTCGTAGGGGTCCGGCAGCTCGCTGTCACTGTCGAAACGGGTCGGAGCATGACGGCTGAGCAGCATCTGGAAGCGAGGATGATCGCTGATGCGAAAGCGCCGCCCCAGGGTATCCGGCGACAGGCCGTCGACGGCCAACGGCACCAGCCACTGGCCATCGAGCCTGAGCAGGGCGGCGGCATCGCAAGGCAGCAGGGCGCGCATGGCCTGCAGCAGCCGGCGATAGCGTTCCTGGTCCGGCAGGTCGCGAGACAGGTCGCTGACCAGGGGAAGCAGGGCGGTAAGCAAGGGTTTCGATGTCATAAGGACTCCGTGTGGTCCTTATGACTATAGAGCAGTCCTGGTCATTCTGACTTGCTAAAGGTCAAGACCTCGGTTTCATTGGGCCGGAAAGTTGGCACGGTTGATGTATTGCACAGTTCAAACCTTCGACATCTCCACGTTCGGGAGTGACCGCAATGCTCAACGACCAACAACGCGCCATCATCAAGGCAACCGTCCCGCTGCTGGAAAGCGGTGGCGAAGCCCTGACCACGCATTTCTACAAGATGATGCTCGCCGAGTATCCTCAAGTGCGACCACTGTTCAACCAGGCCCACCAGCAGAGTGGCGCCCAGCCACGCGCGCTGGCCAATGCGGTGTTGATGTATGCCAGGCATATCGACAGGCTCGAGCAGCTCGGCGGCCTGGTCGGGCAGATCATCAACAAGCATGTGGCCCTGCAGATCCTTCCGGAGCATTACCCGATCGTCGGCAGTTGCCTGCTGCGCGCCATCAAGGAAGTGCTGGGCGAGGAAATCGCCACGCCGCCAGTCATCGAAGCCTGGGGCGCGGCCTACCAGCAGCTGGCCGACATCCTCATCGGCGCCGAGGAGACCCTCTACAAGCAGAAGGAAGAGGCGCCGGGCGGCTGGCGCGGGACCCGTGAGTTCCGCCTGGTACGTCGCGAGCAGGAAAGCAGCGAGATCGTGTCCTTCTACTTTGCGCCAGTCGATGGCAAGCCTGTGCTCAAGGCCGAACCAGGCCAGTACATCGGTGTGCAACTGTTCATCGAGGGTAGTGAACAGCGCCGCAACTACTCGCTCTCCGCGCTGGGCGATGGCCAGCAGTACCGCATCAGCGTCAAGCGCGAGCCTGGCGGCAAGGCATCGAATTTCCTGCATGACCAACTCAAGGTCGGCGATATCCTGCCTCTGTTCCCACCGGCCGGGGATTTCACCCTGACCGACAGCGACAAGCCTCTGGTGCTGATCAGTGGCGGCGTCGGCATCACGCCAACCCTGGCCATGCTCGACGCGGCCCTGCAGGGCGAGCGACCGGTCTATTTCATCCATTGCGCGCGAAATCGTGCGGTACATGCCTTCCGCGACCGGATCGACGAGCTGGCCGCGCGCCATCCGCAGCTCAAGCGCTTCTACTGCTACGCCGAGGACGACGGCAGTGGTCAGGGTGATGCCCTGGGGCTGATCGACCAGCAAAGGCTGGAACAATGGCTGCCGCATGACCGCGATGTGGACGCCTACTTCCTCGGGCCGAAGCCGTTCATGGCCGCGATCAAGCGTCATCTCAAGGGCCTGGGCGTACCAGAGCAACAAAGCCGCTACGAGTTCTTCGGCCCGGCCGCGGCGCTGGAATGATGTGAGCAAGTGCCCCGGAGCAGCGCTGTCTGCTCCAGGGCGGCGGCTGGCGCATGCGCTGGCAAGCCCGTTCCCCGTGTCAGGTCGTCGCTCGTCGTGGGTAATCGAGACGAAGCGAGCAGGGCGATTGCCGGGCGTGGGGAGCTGGCTTGCCAGCGCATGCGCCTTGGCTCGGGCATGCGCTGCCGGTCGCAGGTTCCGGCGTCCGAGCGTCTTCCAGAGGCAAGCCAGCGAAGGGGCTGGCTGGCAGATGACACGCTGTGTCGATGAAAAGAGGCGAGGGAAGGCTGAACAAGAACAGGTTTCATCTTTAATCCTGCGTCAATCCCTGTATCCTTCACTCCGGTGTCGAGGAGGCCTGCGCCTGCCCGTCTTCCGGAGCGCTGCTTTTTTCCGCGGCCGAGTTGAACCGCCAGACCGACATCGGGTCAGAGCCATCTCTGGATAGTCCGGCGCAACTGGCGCCGCTTCGTCGAATCATCCAATGGTCATGATCGACAGGCAGACTCATGCCCGGCCGGCTGGTGCCGGTCACACGCTGATCGCAGGCCAGCGCAGCTACTGTCCATCGAAGGAAACGGCAATGAACGAACCAACATCGCGCCTGAACCGTGAGCGGCGCTTCCTAGTGCTGCTGGGTGTGATCTGTCTGTCGCTGATCGGCGGGGCGCTGTACATGCAGGTGGTACTGGGCGAGGCGCCTTGCCCGCTATGCATCCTGCAGCGCTATGCATTGCTGCTGATCGCCGTGTTCGCCTTCGTCGCCGCCGCCATGCCCCGCGCAGGCGGCGTGACCCTGTTCGAAGGGCTGGTGGTGCTCAGCGCCATCGGCGGGGCCATTGCAGCTGGCCGCCATGTGTATATACTCGCCAACCCTGCGGTAAGCTGCGGCATCGACACCTTGCAGCCCATCGTCGATGACCTGCCGCTAGCCAAGGTCTGGCCGCTGATGTTCCAGGTGGACGGTTTCTGCACCACGCCGTATCCGCCGTTGCTCGGTCTTTCCCTCGCGCAGTGGGCGTTGCTGGCGTTCATCCTGACCGTGGTGCTGGTGCCGCTGGGCATCTATCGCAACCGGCGACGGTCCTAGTTCAAAGTTGCCGAATACGCAAGTCGATTGCCCTTGCGAACCTTGTTGAAATTATTCGCCCTGACCACCCCGAAATCGCTGAAAGCCTTGCCTGGCAAGGGTTGCAGGCTTCCCCGAGGGGGTGCGACAAACTGTCGCGAAGCTGATTTTTTGATCAGTATTGTTACGCATTCTGTAAAAGACTGTTGCTCAATAAGTCATAGTCAAGGGTTGGCGACCTATCTACAATCGCCCCCAATTTCCGTTCGGCACTGCTTGCAAGTCGCAGGATTGAAGGAAGCCACGGCTCCTTTTTGCTGACTTCGTCAAGTTTCGCCAAACGGCGATACCGGGCGGACCCCCCTCCGCGTTTTCTCGCACCAAACGGACTTGGTTGAAGTACAGGCCGTTAGCCTACGAAGTCATATAGCACCGTAATTTCGCTCGATGCCTGGTCCAGCAGTCGGACGCCTGGCATCAGCGGATTCGCCCCAAATGCTGACGCTTGGCAGGACGAAGTGTTGGCGACCAAAACACAATTGCATTGAAGCAAGCTGATCTAGAGGTCGTGAGATGAGTAAAAAGCGTTACCCCAGACTGTTTGGCATTTTGCCCTTTTTAGGCATGCTTTTACTCAGTGGGTGCAACTGGACCCTTCTCAATCCGAAGGGCCAGGTGGGCATTGAGCAAAAGAACCTCATCCTGATCGCCTTCGGCCTGATGCTGCTGGTCGTGGTTCCGGTCATCATCATGACCTTGGTCTTCGCCTGGAAGTACCGTGCTTCCAACAAGGCCGCCACGTACACCCCGGACTGGTCGCACTCGACCAAGATCGAGGCCGCGGTATGGATCATCCCGATCCTGATCATCATCGCGCTGGGTACCGTCACCTACAAGACCACCCACTCGCTCGATCCATATCGTCCGCTCGACTCCGACGTCAAGCCGGTACAGATCGACGTGGTGGCGCTGGATTGGAAGTGGCTGTTCATCTATCCGGAGCAGGGCATCGCCACGGTCAACAAGATCGTCTTCCCGGCCAACACGCCGGTGAACTTCCGCGTCACCTCGGATGCCGTGATGAACTCCTTCTTCATCCCGGGCCTGGGCGGCCAGATCTACGCGATGGCGGGCATGACCACCAAGCTGCACCTGATCGCCAACGAGAACGGCGAGTTCGACGGTATCTCGGCGAACTACAGCGGTGCCGGGTTCACCGGCATGAAGTTCAAGGCGACCGCCACCACCCAAGCCGATTTCGAAGCCTGGGTGAACGAAGTCAAGCAGTCGCCGAAGAAGCTGGAGGAGGCCGAGTACCAAGCCCTGGCCAAGCCTAGCGAAAACAACCCGGTCACGCTGTACAGCGAGGCGCCGGCGGACCTGTTCCAGACCATCGTCGACAAGTACGAGGGGATGAACCGTGGCAAGCCGGTCAGCCATGAAGAAGGCAGCAAGGATCTGGCCACAACCAAGGGTGTGGAGTCGAGTATGCAACCAGCTGCTGGGGCAGAGGAGTAAGAGATGTTCGGTAAATTAAGTCTGGAGGCGATACCTTTCCACGAGCCGATAGTCATGGTGACGCTCGCCGTGATCGCGCTCGGCGGTATCGCTGTCGTGGGTGGCATCACCTACTTCCGCAAGTGGAACTACTTGTGGAGCGAATGGCTGACTTCGGTCGACCACAAGAAAATCGGCGTGATGTACATCATCGTCGCCATGATCATGCTGCTGCGCGGCTTCGCCGACGCCATCATGATGCGTTCCCAGCAGACCCTCGCCACCGCCGGGTCCGAAGGTTATCTGCCGCCTGAACACTATGACCAGATCTTCACCGCCCACGGTGTGATCATGATCATCTTCATGGCGATGCCGTTCTTCACCGGCCTGATGAACCTGGCGCTGCCCCTGCAGATCGGTGCTCGCGACGTTGCCTTCCCGTTCCTGAACTCGCTGAGCTTCTGGCTGCTGGTGGCTGGCGTGATCCTGGTCAACGTCTCCCTGGGTGTTGGTGAGTTCGCCAAGACCGGCTGGGTCGCGTATCCGCCTCTTGCGGGGATCCAGTACAGCCCCGGGGTCGGCGTCGACTACTACATCTGGGCGCTACAGTTATCAGGGCTTGGCACGACGCTTACCGGCGTGAACTTCCTGGTCACCGTGCTCAAGATGCGCGCGCCTGGCATGAAGCTGATGGACATGCCGATCTTCACCTGGACCTGCACCTGGGCCAACGTGCTGATCGTCGCTTCGTTCCCGATCCTGACTGCCGCGCTGGCTCTGCTGACCGTTGACCGTTATCTGGACTTCCACATTTTCACCAACGAACTTGGTGGAAACCCGATGATGTACGTCAACCTGTTCTGGGCCTGGGGTCACCCTGAGGTCTACATCCTGATCCTGCCGGCCTTCGGCGTGTTCTCGGAAGTGACTTCGACCTTCTCCAGCAAGCGCCTGTTCGGCCACCACGCGATGATCTACGCATCGGGTGCGATCGCCGTGCTGGGCTTCGCGGTCTGGCTGCACCACTTCTTCACCATGGGTGCCGGCGCGAGCGTCAACACCTTCTTCGGTCTGGCGACGATGCTCATCTCGATCCCGACCGGCGTGAAGCTGTTCAACTGGCTGTTCACCATGTACCAGGGCCGTGTGCGCTTCACCGCGCCGATGCTGTGGACCCTGGGCTTCATGGTCACCTTTTCGATCGGTGGCATGACTGGCGTACTGCTGGCGGTTCCAGGCGCCGACTTCGTGCTGCACAACAGCCTGTTCGTGATCGCGCACTTCCATAACGTCATCATCGGTGGTGCCGTCTTCGGCTACGTCGCGGGCTTCGCCTTCTGGTTCCCGAAAGCGTTCGGCTTCACCCTCAACGAGAAGTGGGGCAAGACGGCCTTCTGGTTCTGGATCACCGGCTTCTACGTGACCTTCATGCCGCTGTACGCGCTGGGCTTCATGGGCATGACTCGTCGCCTGAACCACACCGACAACCCGCTGTGGGAACCCTATCTGTACGTCGCCATGGTCGGTGTCGTGCTGATCGCCTGCGGTATCGCCAGCCAGCTGATCCAGTTGTTCGTTTCGGTCCGCGACCGCAAGCAGAACCCGGACGTGACCGGCGACCCATGGGGCGGCCGTACCCTGGAGTGGTCGACTTCCTCGCCACCCCCGTTCTACAACTTCGCCACCATGCCGGAGAAAGTCGGCCTGGATGCCTGGCATGAAGCCAAGGAAGCGGGTGTCGCGTACAAGGTCCCGACCAAGTACCAGCCGATCCACATGCCGAACAACACGTCGACTGGTGTGTTCATGGGCCTGCTGCTGGCGGTCTTCGGCTTCGCGTTCATCTGGCACATCTGGTGGCTGGTCGGCGTGAGCCTGGTCGCGACCATTGCGGTCTTCGTTCGCCACGCCGCGCGTGACGACCAGGGCTACATGGTTCCGGCCGAGGAAGTGGCGCGCATCGAAGGTGAACGCCACAGGGCCCTGCAGCTCGCCGGCGTGCCTACCGGTGGCGCTCGTGTCGAAACGTTTGAACGGGTTTAATCAATGTCCAGTCATGTAATCAACGCTGGTGCTCATGGTCACGACCATGGGCACGACGATCACCACCACGACTCGGGCCAGATGACCGTCTTCGGTTTCTGGCTGTACCTGATGACCGACTGCATCCTGTTTGCGTCGCTCTTCGCCACCTACGCGGTGCTGTCCGGCAGTTTTGCCGGCGGCCCGTCGGGTCATGACATCTTCGAACTGCCCTTCGTGGCCGTCGAAACCGGTCTGCTGCTGCTGTCGAGCATCACCTTCGGCTTCGCCATGCTGCAGATGTTCAAGGGCAACAAGGCGGGCGTGCTGGGCTGGTTGGCCGTCACCTTCCTGTTCGGCGCAGGCTTCATCGGGATGGAAGTCTACGAGTTCCATCACCTGATCAACGAAGGCTTCGGCCCTAACCGCAGCGGCTTCCTGTCGGGCTTCTTCGCCCTGGTAGGTACCCACGGCCTGCACGTGACCTCCGGTCTGATCTGGATGGCGGTACTGATGTACCAGATCAACACCCAAGGCATCACCCCGACCGTCAAGACCCGCATGAGCTGCCTGAGCCTGTTCTGGCACTTCCTGGACGTGGTCTGGATCTGTGTCTTCACCGTCGTCTATCTGCTGGGGGTTCTGTAATGGCCAATGCACACGACACTCATCACGAAGGCAATCACGGTAGCGTGAAGTCGTACGTCATCGGCTTCGTCCTGTCGGTGATCCTGACTGCGATTCCCTTCGGTCTGGTGATGTACCCGAGCCTGCCGAAGAACCTGACCGTCCTGATCGTGGTGGCCCTGGCCGCCATCCAGGTGGTGGTGCACCTGTTCTACTTCCTGCACATGGACCGTTCGAAGACGCAGCGCAACAACCTGTCGACGTTCCTGTTCACCACCATGGTGATCGCACTGCTGGTTGGCCTGTCGCTGTGGATCATGTTCAGCATCCACTATGAAATGTTGGCCAAGTGAGGAAAGACCGCATGTCCCTGAAGCACTTTATCCAAATCACCAAACCGGGGATCATTTTCGGTAACGTGCTTTCCGTGGCGGGGGGCTTCTTCCTCGCCGCGCAGGGTCATGTGGACTTCGCGCTGTTCCTGGCCGTGGTCGTGGGTACCTCCCTGGTGGTCGGCTCCGGTTGTGCGTTCAACAACTGCATCGACCGTGACATCGACCAGAAGATGGAGCGCACCAAGAACCGCGCCATGGTCCAGGGGGCGATGTCGCTGCCCGTCGCGCTGGCTTATGCCACGCTGCTCGGGATAGCGGGTTTCACCCTGCTGTACGTCCAGGCCAACCCGCTGGCGGCGTATTGCGCCCTGGCCGGCTTCGTCATCTACGTCGGGTTCTACAGCCTCTGGCTCAAGCGCCGCTCGGTGCACGGCACCTTGGTAGGCAGCCTGTCGGGTGCCATGCCTCCGGTGATCGGCTACTGCGCCGTGAGCAACAGTTTCGACCTGGCTGCGGTGACCCTGCTGGTGATGTTCAGCCTGTGGCAGATGCCACACAGCTTCGCGATCGCGATCTTCCGCTTCAATGACTACCGCGCGGCGAAGATTCCAGTGCTGCCGGTGGCTCGTGGCATCCTTGCCGCGAAGAGGCAGATCGTCCTCTATGTGCTGGCCTTCCTGCTCGCCACCTTGATGCTCACCCTTGGCGGCTACGCCGGCCTGGGCTACCTGGCCGTCGCCGCGGCCATGGGCCTGTACTGGCTGTACATGGCCTGGGGTGGCTACAAGGCCGAGGACGACAGCAAATGGGCGCGCAAGGTCTTTGGCTTCTCCATTCTCACCGTCACTGCATTGAGCGTGATGATGTCGGTGGACAGCCAGACAGCGTCCGATGTGCTGATGACCTACGCGCGCTGATACAGGCACCTGCCGTATCCAGAACCCTGGCCAATGTGCCAGGGTTTTTTTATGGGTGCCTGATTGCCGGGGCGCTGAGCGGTGCGCAAGCATCTTTCGAGCGATCAGTTGTCATTCGATCGAATCGAGAGATAAACCCTAAAATGGATTGATAAACGGGAAATAAGCCTTTACATGATTGTTGGATCGAGATTATCTTTCGGCATGGTCGCCGCAGCGGCCAGCGTCGCTCGGACGGTTCCGGGCGCTTACGTCTCGAGGAAATCATGGCCGAACAAGGTTCGCCGCGCCGTTTTGCGCGCATCGATCGTCTCCCACCCTATGTCTTCAATATCACTGCCGAGCTCAAGATGGCGGCCCGCCGTCGTGGCGAGGACATCATCGACCTGAGCATGGGCAACCCGGACGGCGCGACCCCGCCGCACATCGTCGACAAGCTCGTGCAGGTCGCCCAGCGCGAAGACACCCACGGATATTCCACCTCGCGCGGTATCCCGCGTCTGCGGCGTGCCATTTCCCGCTGGTACCAGGAGCGCTACCAGGTCGAGATCGATCCAGAAAGCGAGGCCATCGTCACCATCGGCTCCAAGGAGGGCCTGGCCCATCTGATGCTCGCCACCCTTGACCAGGGCGATACGGTGCTGGTGCCCAATCCGAGCTACCCCATCCACATCTACGGTGCGGTGATCGCCGGCGCGCAAGTGCGCTCGGTGCCGCTAGTGCCTGGGGTGGACTTCTTCAACGAGCTGGAGCGAGCGATCCGCGAGTCGATCCCCAAGCCGAAGATGATGATTCTCGGTTTCCCATCCAACCCCACCGCGCAGTGCGTCGAGCTGGATTTCTTCGAGCGGGTGGTAGCCCTGGCCAAGCAGTACGACGTGCTGGTGGTGCATGACCTGGCCTATGCCGACATCGTCTATGACGGCTGGAAAGCGCCGTCGATCATGCAGGTGCCCGGCGCCAAGGACATCGCGGTGGAATTCTTCACGCTGTCCAAGAGCTATAACATGGCCGGCTGGCGCATCGGCTTCATGGTTGGCAACCCCGAACTGGTCAACGCCCTGGCACGGATCAAGAGCTATCACGACTACGGTACCTTCACGCCGTTGCAGGTAGCGGCCATCGCCGCGCTGGAAGGTGACCAGCAGTGCGTGCGCGATATCGCCGAGCAGTATCGCCAGCGTCGCAACCTGCTGGTCAAAGGGCTGCACGAGCTGGGCTGGATGGTCGAGAACCCCAAGGCCTCCATGTACGTGTGGGCGAAGATTCCGCCGCAGTACGCTCACCTGGGCTCGCTGGAGTTCGCCAAGAAGTTGCTGGCCGAGGCCAAGGTCTGCGTATCGCCTGGGATCGGCTTCGGTGAATATGGCGACGATCATGTGCGCTTCGCCCTGATCGAGAACCAGGACCGGATCCGTCAGGCCGTTCGCGGCATTCGCCAGATGTTCCGCACCGACGCTCGCTCAGTGGGGCGCAGCGAGTCCGAAGTCGCCGGTTGAGTCGTGTCGTCAAGGATGATCGTTCAAGCAGGCTGTTCGGCGCAGGCCATGCGTCGGGCAGCCTGCGGAGTGTTTGCGCCGAGCGGTGAGCTATTTTTTCCAGCCCCTCTTCTCAGGCGCTCGAGGTTGGATTAAAAAGAGCAGCGGGCCAGATGCTTTGCAGCTCGGATGAGAAGATCCGTCTGCCGTCCGACCTCATCGCGGCTCGAGTCGCGCTGGGGCAGGGCAAGCAGCGGTGTCCTTGCCTGATCGCCATGCAAGCAGACCCGAACAATCACAACCTTCCCTAGTCTGTCCATCATGTCCGAATACAACCCTTGCTTGAACTGCGGCGCCTGCTGCGGGTATTTCCGTGTGTCCTTCTTCTGGGGCGAGTGCGAGTCGGCCGGCGGGCTGGTGCCCGATGACCTGGTGGTGCAGATCAACCCGACCCGGGTGGCCATGATCGGTACCGACAGCAAGCCATGCCGTTGCATCAGCCTTGAGGGCGAGATTGGCAAGCAGGTCGCCTGCGCGATCTATGCGCAACGCTCGAGCCCATGCCGGGAGTTCGAGGCCTCCTGGGTTGACGGGATGCATAACCCCAGTTGCGATGCGGCGCGTGCCGCCCATGGCCTGCCGCCGCTGGAGGCCAACGAGCCACACTGGCCCGATGAAGGCGCCGAGGTAGCCTGACGGTCGCTGGCGCGTCGGCTGCCCTGGCGCCGATGCTGTCATCCGGGCGACAGGTGCGCTATGGTCGGCGTCCCGATGACCTCGATGGAGCGCCGCTTGCCTGCCCGTTACCTTGCCATCAGCCTGGCGCTCTACCTGCTCGGACTCTGCTTCGATGGCGCGCGGATGAGTGGGGGCGCGCATATGCCGGCGTTGCAGATGCTGATCTACGGGCCATGGGGCATGCCATTCGGGCTGTTCCAATGGTTGGCCAATCCGTTGCTGGCGGTGGCTATCCTGGTTCATCGACGCTGGCGCCGGCTGGCCTTGCTGGCGGGCCTGCTGGCCTTGTACCTGGCAGCGAGCAGTCTGGGCATCGAGCGCCTCCCCGATAACCAGAGCTATGCCTTTGCGACAGTCACCGGGCTCGGCGGCGGGTTCTGGCTGTGGCTGGCCGCCATCCTGGTTTTCTGCCTGGGCCAGGGATGGTGGTGCTGGAAAGCGCGCGCGGCCAGCGACATGCCAGGTTGGCACTGGCTGGACATGGCCTTGCTGCTGGTGCTGGCCTTCACCTGCCATGCCGCGACCCAGATGCCCTCGCTGCGCTTCGATCCGCAGCGGGTCCTGGCGCCAGCGGAGCCGTCCCAGGTGCTTTGACATTTCGCGGCGCAGCGGCAAAGGTAGCGATCTTGAATGTCATGCACGATGACCAATCACTTGGAGGATTCCATGGACCATCGCCTTACCTCGTGTCTGAGCCTGCTGCTGATCCTGGCTGCGCCGCCAGCCCTGGCCGACGACAGCTCGCCGAGCTACACCCAGTGCATGGACAAGGCTTCCAGCACCGTGGCCATGGGCAGTTGCATCCAGGCCGAGACCAGGCAGCAGGATGGCAGACTGAACCGGGTCTACAAACAGCTGATGGGCAAGCTCGACAAGTCGCAGCAGAAGACACTGCGCGACGTGCAGCGACAGTGGATCGCCTACCGTGACGGCAAGTGTGCATTCCATGCCCAGGCCAGCGGCGGAACGATGGCGCAACTCGACGCAGGCATGTGCGTGCTGGATATGACCCGTGCGCGCGCGGTGGAGCTGGAGCGGATCGCGAATCCCGAGCGGTGAAGATCGAGGGGCAGGGTGGTGCTAGGGGCCTGGGCCGCAATGCGGCCCAGGATCTGCCAGGCGACCACCGTTCTCACCTCGCTGGCACGGCCGCTCCTGCAAAGGCCAGGCTGCGCCATCGGTAGGATGAGGAGTACTGGAAACGGCGCCGACCGTTACCCCCTTGGGTCAACACCTCGCGCCCTGGCCTGGAGATACTCGCGCACCTGCTCGCCGTCGCCAGCGAACTCGATGCGCTCGGCCTTTGCTTCGCGCTGGTAGGCGTACATCGGGTCGTAGTATTCGTTGAGCAGGCCTTCGATCCAGCCCCGGTGCAACTCTACCGATCCACTGCGCAGCTGTTGCTCGAGTGCTTGGTGCAACAGCTCGGACAAGCGCTGGAAGCGCTCGCCACCCAGGCGCTTGTGGATACGCGCCATGCTCTGGCGCAGGCGCTCGGCGAACAGCTGGCGGCCTTCGTCCTCGCCATGCAGCTCGACGAACTCGGCGCACAGGTTGATCACATAGTCGCGCAAGATACGCTCGACCCGGTTGGCGAAGCTGTCCTCCAGCCATACCAGCGGATACCGTTGCATGCCCTGGTACAGTTCCAACGGCACCGAGCAGCTGCCGACGATACGGCCTTCGTCCTCAAGCACGAACTGCTCGATGCCGCGAGCGCGCTTGCTGAGGATGTCGATGGCAAGGTTGTTCTCGAAATCGATCTGCGCCGGCTGCGCGGTGGCGCGCTTGCCGAAGCTCGAGCCGCGGTGGTTGGCATGCCCCTCGAGGTCGAGCACGTTGTCGAGTTGCAGCAGCACATCGGTCTTGCCGGTGCCGGTCAGCCCGCCGATCAGCACGAACTCGCACTGCTCCACGGCCTGCAGGGTCGTGTCGAGCAGGAAATTGCGCAGCGCCTTGTAGCCACCCTTGATCCGCGGATAGTCGATGCCAGCTTGCTTGAGCCACTGCTGAACGATCTGCGAACGCAAGCCACCACGCAGGCAATACAGGTAACCGTCCGGGTGCGCCTTGGCGAATGCCGCCCAGGCTTGCATGCGTTCCTCCCGCTTGGCGCCGCTGACCAGCTGGTGACCCAGGTCGATGGCCGCTGCCTGGCCGTGCAGCTTGTAGCAGGTGCCGACCTTCTGCCGCTCCTGGTCGTTCATCAGCGGCAGGTTGACCGTGTTGGGAAAGGCGCCCTTGGCGAATTCGATCGGCGCGCGCATGTCCATCATCGGCGCGCCTTCGAGGAACAGCCGGCGGAAATCGGTGCAGTCGTCGCGCATCAAAGCACCTCGACCGCGTGGCTCTGTCGCTCGACCAGCTCGCCGATCGGCGCCAGGTCCAGCCCCAGTTGCGAAGCGACGGCGAGGAACTCGGCCTCGCCTTCGACGGTGACGGCCACCAGCAGGCCGCCACTGGTCTGTGGATCGCACAAAAGGTGCTTCTGGTCGTCGCTCAGCGGCCCGATCTTATGCCCGTAGCTGTCATGGTTGCGCAGCGTACCGCCAGGAATGCAGCCTTCGGCCAGGTAATGGTCGACGCCCGGCAGGCGCGGCACGGCGGCGACGCGCAGCTGGGCGGTCAGGCCGCTGCCTTCGGCCAGCTCGACGAGGTGACCGAGCAGGCCGAAGCCGGTCACATCGGTCATGGCCTTGACCCCAGGGAGCTTGCCGAAGCGGCTGCCAGGCGTGTTCAAGGTGCACATCCAGTCGCGCGCCAGGCCCTGGTCCTCGGCGCGCAGTTTGGACTTCTTTTCGGCCGTGGTCAGGATGCCGATGCCCAGTGGTTTGGTCAGGTACAGGCGGCAGCCCGCGGTGGCGGTATCGTTGCGCTTGAGATGGCGCTTGCTGACCACGCCAGTGACCGCCAGGCCGAAGATCGGCTCGGGCGCATCGATGGAATGGCCGCCGGCCAGCGGGATGCCGGCTTCGGCGCACACCGCCCGTCCGCCGCGAATCACTTCGCGAGCGACTTCCGGGGCCAGCAGGTTGACCGGCCAGCCAAGGATGGCGATGGCCATCAGCGGGTCGCCACCCATGGCATAGATGTCGCTGATCGCATTGGTCGCGGCGATCCGGCCGAAATCGTAGGGATCATCCACGATCGGCATGAAGAAGTCAGTGGTCGAGACCACCCCGCGCTCGTCGTCCAGCGCATACACCGCGGCATCGTCGCGCGAGGCGTTGCCGACCCAGAGCCTGGGATCCGGCGCCTGGATGCCGCTTTCGGCGAGGATCAGGTCCAGCACCTTGGGGGAAATCTTGCAGCCGCAGCCAGCACCGTGGCTGTACTGGGTCAGGCGAATGGGCTCGCTCATACGCACCTCTGATTTTCGTGATGCGCGATTGTAGCAAAGCTGGCCTTTGCGCCTGCGGCTCTTATAATTGTCCGCTCGACCGCATGTCGCGACGCCGTCTCGTCGCTGTCCCAGCGCAGCCGCACGCCGGCAGACAACCACATTGCCATCCTTCCCCGCTATTGAACCGGAGAACCTCATGCTCAAACGCCCGCTCGCGCTTGCCGCCGGCCTCGTGCTGTCCTGCTGCGCCGCCCTTGCCCAGGCCGCCGATACCCTGCGGGTCAGTGCCATTCCCGACGAGGCGCCGACCGAATTGCTGCGCAAGTTCAAGCCGCTTGGGGCCTACCTCGAGCAGCAGACCGGCATGAAGGTGCGGTTCGTGCCGGTGGCCGACTACCCGGCGGTGGTGGAGGCGCTGGCCAGCAATCGGCTCGACATGGCCTGGCTGGGCGGCTTCACCTTCGTCCAGGTGCACCTGAAGGACCCGACCGCGACCCCGCTGGTGCAGCGCGAGCAGGATGCGCAGTTCACCAGCAAGTTCATCACGGCCAACCCGCAAGTGCACAGCCTGGCCGATCTCAAGGGCAAGACCTTCGCCTTCGGCTCGATTTCCTCGACCTCGGGCAGCCTGATGCCACGCTATTTCATGCTCAAGAACGACGGCATCACCCCCGAGGGGTACTTCAGCCGAATCGCCTATTCAGGCGCGCATGACGCCACCGCGGCCTGGGTGCAGGCTGGCAAGGTCGACGCCGGGGTGCTCAACGCCAGCGTGTGGGACAAGCTGGTCGCCTCCGGCAAGGTCGATACCGACAAGGTCAAGGTGTTCGCAACCACGCCGACCTACTTCGACTACAACTGGACCGTGCGTGGCAACCTCGACCCGGTGCTGAAGAGCAAGCTCAAGGCGGCGTTCCTCGCGCTCGACCCGGCCAATCCCGAGCACAAGGCGATTCTCGACTTGCAGGCCGCCAGCCGCTTCATCGAGACCAGCCCGGAAAACTACCAGGGCACCGAGGAGGCTGCGCGCGCCGCCGGGCTGCTCAAGTGAGCATCCACCTGTCGGGCGTCGGTTTGCGGCATGGGCAGGTTCGGGCGCTGGAGGCCGTGGACCTGCGGATCGATACCGGCGAGCAGGTCGCCATCATCGGGCCCTCCGGCGCTGGCAAGTCCAGCTTGCTGCACCTGATGGCCACCGCCGCGCAGCCTGGGGCAGGGGAGATCGAACTGCTTGGCGTGCGCCCCTGGGCGGTCTCGGCGCGCGCCCGCCAGCGCCTGCGCACGCGCATCGCGCTGGTGCATCAGGCGCCACCGCTGCCACCGCGCCAGCGCGTGGTCACCGCCGTGCTGGCCGGGCGCCTGGGCCAATGGAGCACATTGCGTGGCCTGCTCAACCTGGTGCACCCGACCGATGTACCAGGGGCCCGGCAGGCGCTGGCCGAATTCGGCCTGGCCGACAAGCTGTTCGCCCAGTGTGGCCAGCTGTCAGGAGGCCAATTGCAGCGGGTCGGCATTGCCCGGGCGCTCTATCAGCGCCCACGATTGCTGCTGGCCGACGAGCCAGTCTCGGCCATGGACCCGGTGCTGGCCGAGCACAGCCTGGCGCTGCTCGTCCGACACGCCCGGGCTTCTGGCGCCACGCTGGTCGCCAGCCTGCATGCGGTGGAGCTGGCACTGGCGCATTTTTCACGGGTCATTGGCATCCGAGATGGCCAGATCGCCTTCGATCGCCCCTCGCAAGAGGTCGATCCCGGCGTGCTGCGAGATCTGTACGCCAACGAGCAGCTGGTTTCGCCGGTTTTGCCAAGCACGACCCTGAACCTGCAGATTCCTCGATGCTGAAGGTCGACCGCCGCGACCCCGCGGCCTTGCCCCGCTTGCTGCTGAGCGCATTGGCGATCGTGCTGCTGTGGCCCGGCCTGCGCTTGAGCGAACTCGATCCAGGCGTGTTGCTGCAAGCCGAGAACCGCCAGCAGATGGGCAGCTTCCTCGGCGCCTTCTGGCCACCGGCACACGATCGGGAGTTCCTGGCGCTGCTGCTCGAGGCCATCTTGCAGACGCTGGCCGTGGCCACCGCCGGGATGTTTCTGGCACTGTCGCTGGCGGTTCCGGCAAGTCTGCTGGCCAGCCGTGCCCTGTCGTTGACCGCGGCCTCGCGGGGCGGCCGGGTCGGTGGCTGGTCGCGCATGCTGCGCATGCCGGTACGCGGCGTGCTGGTGTTCCTGCGCAGCGTGCCGGAAATCGTCTGGGCACTGCTGTTCGTCCGCGCAGTGGGCCTGGGGCCGACCGCGGGGGTCCTGGCGATCGCCATTACCTACAGCGGGATGCTCGGCAAGGTCTATGCCGAGATCTTCGAATCGGTCGACCAGCGGCCGATGCATGCCTTGCTGCAGGGTGGCAGCGACAGGCTGGCCGGCTTCTGCTACGGCATCCTGCCCAATGCCGGGGCGGAATTGGTGTCCTATACGGTCTATCGCTGGGAATGCGCCGTTCGCGCCTCGGTGGTGATGGGGTTCGTCGGCGCGGGCGGGCTGGGACAGCAGATCGACCTGTCGATGCGCATGTTCGCTGGCGACCAGGTGGCCAGCATGTTGCTGGCTTTTCTGCTGCTGGTGATGGTTGCCGACCTGCTCAGCCGCTTCCTGCGTGGGAGACTGACATGAGCCGCTGGATCAACCTGTCGCTGCTGCTGTGCATGCTGGCTGCGGTCGTGGCTTCGTTCGGCTACCTGCAACTGGACCTGGGTGCCCTGGTGGCCGAGGGTGGTCTGGCGCAGATGGGCGAGTATGCCGGGCGTTTCCTGCAACCGGACCTGTCCGCCGGACATCTTCGCGCCGTCGCCTGGGGCGCGCTGGAGACGTTGGCCATGTCTGGCCTTGGCACCTTGCTGGCGATGCTCCTCGGCCTGCTGCTGGCGTTGCCGGCCGCCGGGCGCTTCGGCTGGCTGCTGCAAGGCGCCGTGCGCTTGCTGCTCAATGCCCTGCGGGCCATACCCGAGCTGGTATGGGCCGCGCTGACGGTACTGGCGGCAGGCCTCGGGCCCAATGCCGGGACCCTGGCGTTGGCCCTGCACACCACGGGCGTGCTGGGACGGCTGTTCGCCGAGGCGCTGGAAAACGCCCCCGCCGCGCCCGCCACGGCGATTCGCTTGCAAGGCGGCAGCCAGGTCGTGGCATTCTGCTTCGGTACCTTGCCCAACCTCTGGCCGCAGTTGCTGGCCTACAGCCTGTACCGCTGGGAGAACAACATCCGCATGGCCAGCGTCCTTGGCCTGGTCGGCGCCGGCGGCCTGGGGCAGATGCTCTACGCCACCTTGAGCCTGTTCCAGGAGGCACAAGCCAGCACGGTGATCATCGCCATGCTGGTACTGGTGCTGCTGGTCGATGCCGCCAGCGACCTGTTGCGCCAACGCTATGTACGCGCCTGAACGATCGGTACCTGGTGTGCCAGCTCGCCGCACTGTGCTTCGCGCTGCATCGATTCCAGGTTGCGTTCGATGGTCTCGCAGATGTTGTCCATCTGGATCTGGTGCTCGCTGAAACGGAACGGGCTCTGCAGGTCCGTGCCGATGCGCTCGATGGCCAGCAGCATGAAACCGACCACGGTCGAGGCCAGCGGGGTGAACCAGCCCAGCGACTCCACCAGGCCGATTGGCACGATCAGGCAGAACAGGCTGATGAACAGCCGCGGAAAGTAGACGTAGGGGTAGGGCAGCGGAGTGTTGGCGATGCGCTCCATGCCGCCTTGGGCGTTGGACAGGTCCACCAGGGTCGATTCCAGGCGCGCCAGACGAATGCTGTCGAGTCGCCCGGCCTGGTACTCCTTGGCCAGCAATGCCGCAGAGCCGCTGAGGATGTCGTTGGCGAAGTTGTTCGAACCGTTGCGCCGCTCGAATTCGTCCGGCGTGATGAATGCCATCAGTTCGCTCGGGCAGGTTTCGCCCTTGAGGTGGGCAGCCAGGCAGTTGACGTAGGCCACATGGCGCCGCAGCAATGTGGCTTTGATCGGGTTGCGACCTTCTGCCGGATCATCGATCAGGGTCAGCGCCTGGCGGGCGAAGCTGCGTGAGCTGTTGACCAGCGCGCCCCACAGCGTGCGCGCTTCCCACCAGCGATTGTAGGCGCTGCTGTTGCGAAAGCTGACCAGCACCACCAGGGAGGAGCCGAGCAGGGTCAGTGGAATCAGCGGTAGCGAGAACTTGCTATTGAAGAACAGCATGAAGTCGATCGTGACCAGGACATCCCAGATAAGCAGCCAGAACAGCGACCAGCCTATGTAGCCGAAGGTCTTCACCACCAGGCGGTACTTGCGAGCGAGCATTTCCTTCACGCGGAGAACCTCAAAATGGGGGTGGGTGCAGGTTTCCGACGTTGTCGGGCGAGCAAGGTTCGCCACTGTTCGTCGCCTTGTGTTGCCAGATGTCAGCAGCTGAGGGGCAAGGCAGACCTGAGTCGCGGGCACCATGGCGCAAAATGTTTGCGCGCTTGGTCCACGGCGTTTGAAGTGATCATTTTGATGGTGGCAATATAATGCCATCACCGAGCCGCGGTTCAGGCTTGCCGTCTGACCGGTGCAGTCGTGGACAACAATCAGATCGGTGTAAGTTCGATGAAAGAACCGCAAGGCAAAGGGCTGTCCTTTGCCAAACGCATGTACCTGCCGCGTGCCGTGGGCACAGGGCTCGGCTTCTTCTGCGTGATGATCGGCATCTGGCCGTTGCAGCCGGCCTGGTGGACCTGGGCACTGCTGCTGGCCCATGGATTCGTCTGGCCTCACCTGGCCTTCCAGTGGGCCCGGCTGTCGTCGCAGCCCTTTCGTACCGAGCAGCGCAGCCTGGTTTGCGACGGTTTCTTCGGCGGTTGCTGGGCCGGCGTGATGGGGCTCAACCCGCTACCGAGCGTGATCATCCTGTCGATGATCGCCATGGACAAGATCGCGGCCGGTGGTGTGCACATGCTGGTCAAGACCGTCCTGGCCCAGGCGCTCGGCATCGGCCTGGGCCTGTGGTTGTACGCGCCGCCCTTGTTGCCTGAGACGACCCAGGCGCAGATGCTCGCCTGCCTGCCGATCCTGCTGGTCTATCCCATGGCGATCGGGCTGATCTGCTACCAGGTCACGGCCCAGCTCACCGCGCACAAGCGCGCACTGGCACGGCTGAGCAAGACCGACAGTCTCACCGGGTTGATCAACCATGGGGCCTGGAAGGACTTGCTGCTGGTGGCGTTCCAGCGCTGCCATGCCAGCGGGCAGGTCAACAACCTGGCCCTGATCGACATCGACCACTTCAAGCAGATCAACGATAGCTACGGTCACTTGGTCGGCGACGGCATCCTGCGGCTGGTGGGCGACAACCTGTCGAGTCATCTGCGCAAGAGCGATCCGGTGGCCCGCTATGGCGGCGACGAATTTTGCGTGATGCTGCCTGACACCACGCCGGAGCAGGCCCTGGAGGTACTCGAGCGGCTACGCCAGGCGATCGATGCCTACCGTGTCCCGGACCTGCCACAGCTGACCCTCAGCCTGAGCATCGGCATCGCACCGTTCGACAGGTGCCTGGCGACCCCCGACAGCTGGCTGCACGCGGCGGACATGGCGCTCTACCAGGCCAAGAGCGCGGGGCGGAACCAGATCGTGCTGGCGCCTGGAGCGCAGCATGGGTGCGGGGCTGAAAGCTTGCAGGGCCTGCCTGCGAGCGGCGGCACGATGCCGCGAACCGCTGGTCAAACAGAGAACCGATCCGCGCGATGAGGAGTTCGCCCATGCCAACGCCCGCCGAACGTCCAACGCCCGCGCCGTTCCTGGAGCCGGGCGAGACGGTGGTGCTGTTCGATGGTGTCTGCAAGCTGTGCAATGGCGTGATCAGGTTCCTGGTCCGCCATGACCGGCATCGGCGGTTGCGCCTGGCTACCGTGCAGTCCCCCGAGGGCCAGCGGCTGCTGGCCTGGGCTGGCCTGCCCCAGGACCGTTTCGATACCATCGCCGTGATTCGCGGCAAGCGCTTCTGGATCCGCTCCGACGCGTTCTTCGAGATCGCCCCGAAACTTTCTGGCGGGTGGCGCTGGCTCAGCGTGCTGCGCATCTTTCCCAAGGCGCTGCGCGACTGGTGCTACGACCGTATTGCCCATAACCGCTACCGGATCTTCGGCAGATATGCGCAGTGTCCGCTGCCCAGCGCCGAGCAGCGAGCCCGGTTCCTGCAGGCAGGGCAGTGAATCGAACGGAGCGCGTGCCGGGACTGCGGGCAGCGTCGACGGATGGTTCGCCGGGCAGGCCGAGCCGCCGCTTGCATACGCGCTCCGGTCGACTAGCTTTTGTGCGGCAACCTCGCGCACAAGGACGGACTCATGGCCATCAGCAAATCCAGGAAACAGCCCGGCAAACCCTCGTCTTCCACCGACCCGTTTCGTCTCAAGCCCGCTCCCGCCGTTACTGACGAGCGCGCCTCCAGCGTCCACCGCTATGGTCCTGGGCAAACCATCATCTGTGACACCGAATCGCGTGGCAGCGTGCGCGATATCGCCGAGTTGCAACTCGATGCCACCCAGGGCTTCATTCCGCTCTGGAGCGAGGGCTCGATTCTGCGCTGGCGCTTTCGCGAACAGTCGTTGCTGCCGTTCGAGGCGCCCGACGAGGTCAAGGCCCGCATCGAGGCGCTTTTCTGCCAGGCGCTACGGGCCTGGGGCGATGCGGTGCCGGTGGCCTTCACACGCGACGACGACGCCTGGGACTTCCAGATCGTGGTCCAGGCGGTGGAGCGTTGCGACGAAACAGGCGGCTGCGTGCTGGCCAGTGCGTTCTTCCCCGATCCGGGGCGGCATGACCTGGTCATCTATCCCACCCTGTTCAGGCAGGACCCGGCCGAGCAGGTCGAAAGCCTGGCCCATGAACTTGGCCATGTATTCGGCCTGCGTCACTGGTTCGCGCCGCAGCGCGAGGCGAGCTTCCCCTCCAGGCCCTATGGTAGGCAGAGCCGGACCTCGATCATGAACTATGGCCCCGACAGCCAATTGACCGAGCAGGATCGCAACGATCTCAAGACGCTTTACAGCGAGGCCTGGAGCGGGCGGCTGACGCATGTCAACGGAACGCCGATCCGCTTGGTGGCGCCGTTCCATACCTTGCGCGAGCAGACGAAAAGGATGCTGCTGGTCTGAGCGGATGGCCGGGCGCTAGCGTGCATCGCCAGGAACGAAAGGTTCTCTGTCGACTCCTATGGGACATGGCGCAATCACCCCAGGCTACGTGAGAATCAGGAGCACGACATGAAGCTGCCGCTGGTCATAGGTCTTGCAACGCTTGGGCTCGGAGCCGTCGCTGGCGAGCATGCCGAGGCGCTGCCGAGCTGCAACCTGCCCCAGCAGCAGGAGGTGGTGGGGCAGCCGGGCGGCGAGATTTCCGACCCGCGACAGGCGCATGTCTTCATGCGCGCCAACATTCTTCAAGCCGACATCGGTAGCGCCCGCAAGGCCCGTCGTATCACCCAGGACCAGGCCGACCAGTTGTGGCAACGCGTGGAGCACGTGCGCGGGGAAACGCTTGTCTTCGTCAAGCGGCAGGGCTTTCTCAGCGCGGCGCAGCGGGCCAGCCATGATCGTGAATTCGATGCGATCGCCCGGCAGATCTGTCCAGGGATCGAAGGCTGACCTTGCTGGCGCGATCGTCAGCCACTGCTTCAGGGACTGGGATGGCCTGGCCAAGCCGTTTAGTATCGACGACCTGTCGCAGAGCAGGAACGCAGAGTCGAAGAGATCGATACATGAACGAGAAGAACGCCATGCCGGTTGCCACGGACCCGGTCGACAAGGTCCTGGCCGCTGCGCGCCGCTGCTGGAAGGTACGCCTGGCGCGACGCCTGCTCGGGCCATCGGCCGCGAAGCAGCAGTTCCAGAAGGTCCTGAAGAAAGCCATCAAGCAACTGTCCAAGGTCGATCGAGGGCGCGCCGAATTCCTCGCCCGCTATCCACGCTACCAGATAGGTCGCGGCTCCTACGGCATGCCGACCGTGCAGGACTATCAGGCCGGACAGACCTTGAAGATCGGCGCCTACACGTCATTGGCAGGCACCTCGCGCATTCTGCTCGGCGGCAATCACCGGATCGACTCGGTCACTTCGTATCCGTTCCATGCCTTCCTGCCCATGGACATTCCAGACCCGACACCCCCCAGCGGCGATGTGGTGATCGGCAATGACGTCTGGGTCTGCACGGCGGCGACGATCCTCTCTGGCGTGACCATTGGCGATGGCGCCGTGGTAGCCACTGGCGCGGTGGTCACCCGGGACGTGCCGCCTTATGCCATCGTCGGTGGGGTGCCCGCCAAAGTCATTGGCTACCGCTTTGCCCAGGACGTTCGGGAGCGGTTGCTCAAGCTGGCTTGGTGGAACTGGCCGCATGAGGAAATCATCGAGATCGCGCCACTGCTGTCAGTGCCCGACCTGCAGGCGTTTTTCGAGTATGCGCGCCGGCGGGAGCAGGGGAGGGTCGCGACCTTGGCCGGATGAGTGGGTAGTGGTGTGAAGCCTGCATGCTTCCAGCACGGTCGGTGGGTGCAGGACTGATCAAGGCTCGGACTGGCGCGGTCCGGATACGAAAAAACCGACCATGAGGTCGGTTTTTTCTGGATCCTGGTGCCCCGAGGGAGACTCGAACTCCCACTCCTTTCGAAAACGGATTTTGAATCCGCCGCGTCTACCAATTCCGCCATCAGGGCTTGTGGGGCGGCAGTATAGAGAGCCTCTGGAAGGCGGTCAATCGGCTTTCATGGTGAATTTTTCCGCGTTGGGCTAAGCTTTGCGGCCCTGTGGAACCGAACATCATCATGCGCGTCGCCGATTTTTCCTTCGAACTTCCTGATTCCCTGATCGCTCGCCATCCGCTGGCCGAGCGCCATGGCAGCCGTCTGCTGGTCCTCGACGGACCGAGCGGGGTGCTGGCGCACCGGCGGTTCACCGACCTGCTGGAATACCTGCGGCCCGGTGACCTGATGGTGTTCAACAACACCCGGGTGATCCCGGCGCGGCTGTTCGGCCAGAAGGCATCCGGCGGCAGGCTGGAGATCCTCGTCGAGCGGGTGCTCGACAGCTATCGGGTGCTGGCCCATGTGCGCGCTAGCAAAGCACCCAAGGCGGGCAGCATGCTGCTGATCGATGGCGGCGGCGAGGCCGAGATGGTCGCGCGCCACGAGGCCTTGTTCGAGCTGCGCTTCACCGAGCAGGTGCTGCCGCTGCTGGAGCGGGTCGGACACATGCCGCTGCCGCCCTATATCGATCGCCCGGACGAGGGCGCCGACCGCGAGCGCTACCAGACGGTATACGCCGAACGCGCCGGGGCGGTCGCCGCGCCGACCGCGGGGCTGCACTTCGACCAGGCCCTGCTCGAGCAGATCGCCGCCAAGGGTGTCGAGCAGGCCTTCGTGACCTTGCACGTGGGCGCCGGCACCTTCCAGCCGGTGCGGGTCGATCGCATCGAGGATCACCACATGCACAAGGAGTGGCTGGAAGTCAGCCAGCAAGTGGTCGATGCGGTGCAAGCCTGCCGGGCACGCGGTGGCCGGGTCATCGCGGTAGGCACCACCAGCGTGCGCTCGCTGGAAAGCGCGGCGCGCGATGGCCAGCTCAAGGCTTTCAGTGGCGACACCGACATCTTCCTGTATCCGGGCCGGCCGTTCCATGTGGTCGATGCCCTGGTCACCAACTTCCACCTGCCCGAGTCCACGTTGCTGATGCTGGTCTCGGCCTTCGCCGGTTATCCGCAGACCATGGCCGCCTACGCGGCGGCGGTGGAGCAGGAATACCGATTCTTCAGTTACGGTGATGCCATGTTCATCACCCGCAATCCGGCGCCACGCGGCCCAGAGGATCAAGCATGAGTCGCACCTGTCGTATGTCCTTCGAACTGCTGGCCACCGACGGCAAGGCCCGTCGTGGTCGCCTGACCTTCCCCCGTGGCACGGTGGAGACGCCGGCGTTCATGCCGGTGGGCACCTACGGCACGGTCAAGGGCATGCTGCCTCGGGACATCGAGGCCATTGGCGCCGAGATCATCCTCGGCAATACCTTCCACCTGTGGCTGCGTCCAGGTACCGAGGTGATCAGCAAGCACGGCGGACTGCACGGCTTCATGCAGTGGAAGGGGCCGATCCTCACTGACTCCGGCGGCTTCCAGGTGTTCAGCCTGGGCGCCATGCGCAAGATCAAGGAAGAGGGCGTGACCTTCGCCTCGCCAGTCGATGGTTCCAAGGTGTTCATGGGGCCGGAAGAGTCCATGCAGGTCCAGCGCGACCTGGACTCGGACATCGTGATGATCTTCGACGAATGCACGCCGTACCCGGCCGAGCACGACGTGGCGCGCGCCTCGATGGAGCTGTCGCTGCGCTGGGCTCAGCGCTCGAAGAACGCCCATGCCGACAACACCGCGGCGCTGTTCGGCATCGTCCAAGGCGGCATGCACGAAGACTTGCGCATGCGCTCGCTGGAAGGCCTGGACAAGATCGGCTTCGATGGCCTGGCCATCGGCGGGCTGTCGGTGGGCGAACCCAAGCATGAAATGATCAAGGTGCTCGACTACCTGCCGGGGCAGATGCCGGCTGACAAACCTCGTTACCTTATGGGGGTAGGCAAACCGGAAGATCTCGTCGAGGGTGTGCGCCGCGGCGTCGACATGTTCGACTGCGTGATGCCGACGCGCAACGCGCGCAACGGTCATCTGTTCATCGACACCGGGGTGATCAAGATCCGCAACGCGTTCCATCGCCACGATGATTCGCCGCTGGATCCGACCTGCGATTGCTATACCTGCCAGAACTTCTCCCGCGCCTATCTGCACCACCTGGACAAGTGCGGCGAAATGCTGAGCAGCATGTTGAATACCATCCACAACTTGCGCCATTACCAGCGCCTGATGGCTGGTTTGCGCGAGGCTATTCAACAGGGTAAATTGGCCGCCTTCGTCGACGCCTTCTATGCCAAGCGCGGGCTTGCCGTGCCGCCCTTGGCCTGACTGTCCTTCACTTATTCGCAAGCGATGAACTTGCAATAACTAGTTAGCAACCGGAGTGTCAAATGAGCTTTCTGATTCCCGCCGCCTACGCGGACGCTGCCCCTGCCGCCGCAGGCCCCGCCGGTACCGGCTTCGAGTGGATCTTCCTGGTCGGCTTCCTGGTCATCTTCTACCTGATGATCTGGCGCCCCCAGGCCAAGCGCGCCAAGGAGCAGAAGAACCTGCTCGGTGCCCTGCAGAAAGGCGACGAAGTGGTCACCACCGGTGGCATCGCCGGCAAGATCGTCAAGGTCGCCGATGACTTCGTGGTTCTGGAAGTCTCCGACAACGTCGAACTGAAGTTCCAGAAGGGCGCCGTGGCCGCGACCCTGCCGAAAGGTACGCTCAAGGCTATCTGAGTTACCGGTTTTCTTTTCCAGTCGGGGCGCGCAACGCGCCCCGCGTCTTGAACGGGCGGCGTGATGCTGAACAAATACCCTCTGTGGAAATACGCACTGATCTTGCTGGTGCTGGCGATCGGTTTCATTTATTCCGCTCCCAACCTCTACCCTGACGATCCGGCGGTACAGATCAGCGGTGCCAGCACCGCGCTGCAAGTCGGCCAGGCAGACCTGGACCGCGCCAGCAAGGCGCTGAACGATGCCGGCATCGCGGTCAAGGGCACCAACCTGGGCGAGCAGGGCAAGGGCGCGCTGTTGCGCCTGGTGAACCAGGAAGACCAGCTTCCGGCCAAGGACGTGGTGCGCAAGGCACTGGGCGATGACTATGTCGTGGCCCTGAACCTGGCACCGACCACCCCGCAATGGCTGCGCAACCTCGGCGCCAGCCCGATGAAGCTTGGCCTGGACCTGTCCGGTGGCGTGCACTTCCTGCTCGAAGTCGACATGGACAAGGCCATGGCTGCACGCATGAAGGTCTATGAAGGCGAAGTCAAGACCTTGCTGCGCAAGGAGCGTGTCCGCTACCGCAGCCTGCCGCAGCAGGACGGCGGCATCATGCTGGGCTTTGCCGACGACGCCACGCGCGAGCAGGCACGCGACCTGGTTCGCAAGAATTTCACCGATTTCGACCTGACCACCAGCGAGCGCAACGACCTCGCCGTGCTGCGCCTGGCGCTGACCCAGGCCAAGGTCGCCGAGATCCGCGAATACTCGATCAAGCAGAACCTGACCACCGTGCGCAACCGGGTCAACGAGCTGGGCGTTGCCGAGCCGCTGGTGCAGCGCCAGGGCGCCAATCGCATCGTGGTCGAGCTGCCAGGCGTGCAGGACACTGCCGAGGCCAAGCGCATCCTCGGCAAGACCGCCAACCTCGAGTTCCGCTTCGGTGCCGAGCCGGGCGCTTCCCGTGCCACCACCGAAGTCTTCGAGTTCCGCGAAGGTGGGCGCTCCGCCGCGGTCGAGCGTGGCCTGATCATCACCGGCGACCAGGTCACCGATGCCCAGGCCGGTTTCGACGAGCACGGCCGTCCGCAGGTCAACATCCGCCTCGATGGCCATGGCGGCGAGCTGATGAACCGTGCCACCCGCACCAACGTGGGTCGCAGCATGGCGGTGATCTTCATCGAGCAGAAGCCGATCACCCGCTACGAAAAGAAGATGGTCGACGGCGTCGAGAAGGACGTCGCGGTGCAGACTTTCCAGGAAGAGAAGAAGATCATCAGCCTGGCGACCATCCAGTCGCCGCTGGGCAGCCAGTTCCGTATCACCGGCCTGAACGGCCAGGGCGAGTCGTCCGAGCTTGCCCTGCTGCTGCGCGCCGGCGGCCTGGCCGCGCCCATGTACTTCGCCGAGGAACGCACCATCGGCCCGAGCCTGGGCGCCGACAACATCACCAAGGGTATCGATGCGTCCCTGTGGGGCATGCTGTTCGTATCGCTGTTCATCATCGCCATCTATCGCGGCTTCGGCGTGATCGCCACGATCGCCCTGGCTGGCAACATGGTCTTGCTGATGGCCCTGATGTCGCTGCTTGGCGCGACCCTGACCTTGCCTGGCATTGCCGGCATCGTCCTGACCATGGGCATGGCGGTCGACGCCAACGTGCTGATCTTCTCGCGGATCCGTGAAGAGATCAAAGCCGGCATGTCGGTGCAGCGCGCCATTCATGAAGGCTTCAACCGCGCCTACACCGCGATCATCGACGCCAACCTGACCAGCCTGCTGGTCGGCGGCATTCTCTTCGCGATGGGTACCGGGCCGGTCAAGGGCTTCGCGGTCACCATGTCCCTCGGGATTTTCACCTCGATGTTCACCGCCGTCATGGTGACCCGTGCAATGGTCAACCTGACCTGCGGCGGGCGTGACATCAAGAAGCTGTGGGTTTAAGGGGCTGCCATGAAAACCATCAACTTCATGGGCGTGCGCAATGTCGCGTTCGCCATTACCGTGCTTCTGACCGTGCTGGCGCTGTTCAGCTGGTGGCAGAAGGGCCTGAACTTCGGCCTGGACTTTACCGGCGGTACGCTGATCGAGCTGACCTACGAGCGTCCGGCGGACCTGCAGAAGGTGCGCGGCGAGTTGGTCGAGGCCGGCTTCCACGAAGCCGTGGTACAAAGCTTCGGCGCCACCACCGACCTGCTGGTGCGCATGCCGGGCGACGATCCGCAATTGGGCACCCGCGTGGCCGAAGCGCTGCAAAAGACCGGTGGGGACAACCCGGCAGTGGTCAAGCGTGTCGAGTTCGTCGGGCCGCAGGTGGGCGAGGAACTGCGTGACCAGGGTGGCCTGGGCATGCTGCTGGCCCTGGGCGGCATCCTCATCTACCTGGCATTCCGCTTCCAGTGGAAGTTCGCGGTCGGGGCGATCATTTCGCTGGTCCACGACGTGGTGGTGACCCTGGGCATCCTGTCGTTCTTCCAGATCACCTTCGACCTGACGGTGCTGGCGGCGGTGCTGGCCATCATCGGCTACTCGCTCAACGACACCATCGTGGTGTTCGACCGGGTCCGCGAGAACTTCCGGGTCATGCGCAAGGCTTCGCTGATCGAGAACATCAACGTCTCGACCACCCAAACCCTGCTGCGTACCATCGCCACCTCGGTTTCGACCCTGCTGGCGATCGCCGCCTTGCTGTTCTTCGGCGGCGACAACCTGTTCGGTTTCTCGCTGGCGCTGTTCATCGGCGTCATGGCCGGTACCTACTCGTCGATCTACATCGCCAACGTGGTACTGATCTGGCTGAACCTGAACAGCGAAGACCTGATTCCGCCAGTCAAGGCCGAGGGTGTGGACGACCGTCCTTGACGGGTTTTTCCCACGCCGAATGAGGCAGCGAGAGGCGCAAGTGTTGAACTTGCGCCTTTTTTTTTGCTCCAAGGCAGGGACAAGCGCGGGCGCGGACCCGCAGGTACGATCAGGAGGTTCAGGTGAACAAGTCAATGCTGGTGGGTGCGGTTCTAGGCGCGGTCGCGGTGACTGCCGGAGGCGCATTCGCGACCTACAGCTTGGTCAACAAGGGGCCTGAATACGCCCAGGTGATCGCTGTTCAACCGATCAAGGAAACCATCAAGACGCCGCGGCAGGTGTGCAAGGACGTGACCGTTACCCGTCAGCGTCCAGTGCAGGACCAGCACCAGATCGCCGGAACCGTGCTGGGCGCAGTGGCCGGCGGCTTGCTGGGCAACCAGGTCGGCGGTGGCACTGGCAAGAAGATCGCCACGGTCGCCGGAGCGGTAGGCGGCGGCTACGCCGGCAACAAGGTGCAGGAGCACATGCAGAACGGCGACACCTACACCACTACTCAGACCCGCTGCAATACGGTCAACGACGTCAGCGAGAAGGTCGTCGGTTACAACGTCAAGTATGCTATCGGCGAGAAGACCGGCCAGGTGAAGATGGACCGCGACCCAGGTTCGACCATCCCCCTGGACAAGGACGGCCGCCTGGTGCTGAGCGAGGCGCACACGGGGCAGTGAGCGCAGGCCCTTGCCGCGGACATGAAAAAGCACCCAGATGGGTGCTTTTTCATGTCCGCCATCCGCTTAGTCGATGTACTCGAACAGCTTGACGATCTTCTGCACCCCGGACACGCCCTGCACGACGGCGGTGGCCTGGTTGGCCTCCTGCTGGGTAACCAGGCCAAGCAGGTAGACGATACCGTTCTCGGTGACGACCTTGATGCGCGAGCCAGGTACGTCGGCATTGCCGAACATCTGGGTCTTGACCTTGGTGGTCAGCCAGGCATCGTTGTTGCGCGCAAGAATGGAAGAGGGCGGCAGGACCTGCAGTTCGTTGTGCACGCGCTTGACACGCTGCACCTGGCTGGCAGTCTGCTCGGCCAGGCTCTTGAGGTCCTCGCGCGGGGTCTGGCCAGCCAGCAGGACCACACCGTTGTAGCTGGTGACGACGATGTGCGAATGCTTGTCCAGGTCCGGACTGGCCTTGGCGATGTTCACCGCGACCTTGGTCTCGATCAGCGAGTCGTCGATCTTGCTGCCGATGGTCCGGGTGCCCCGGTCATCCTCGATCGGCTTCTCGCGGGCCACATCGATCACGGAACTGCAACCCGAAATGCTCAGGCACAGGGTCAGGGCCATAAGGCCGAGGTATCTTGGGATCATTCTTCACTCCCGAACAGTTGGCTGTCGATCAGATCGCACAAGCAGTGGATCGTCAGCAGGTGGACTTCCTGGATACGCGCGGTGACCGTCGACGGAACGCGGATCTCTACATCTTCAGGCAGCAGCAGCGATGCCATGCCGCCTCCGTCGCGCCCGGTCATTGCTACGACAATCATTTCTCGATCATGTGCGGCCTGGATCGCCTGGATCACGTTCGCCGAATTACCGCTGGTGGAGATCGCCAGCAAGATGTCGCCGGGCTGGCCCAGGGCGCGGATCTGCTTGGAGAACACCTCGTTGTAGCTGTAGTCGTTGGCGATCGAGGTGATGGTCGAACTGTCGGTGGTGAGCGCGATGGCCGGCAGGCTCGGGCGTTCACGCTCGAAGCGGTTGAGCAGCTCGGACGAGAAGTGCTGGGCGTCACCCGCCGAGCCACCATTGCCGCAGGCGAGCATTTTGCCTTCGTTGAGCAGCGCATTGACCATGACCTGGCTGGCCAGCTCGATGTGTGGTGCCAGGATGTCCATTGCCTGTTGCTTGGTATCGATGCTGGCCTGGAACAGCCGGCGAATTCGGGATTGCATGTCCATCTGGTGAGACCTTAAGTGGGGCGGTGGCCGGCGCGACGCGCACCAGGGGACCAGCCCGCGAAACACGGAGCAGGGTGATTGAACGGATTCAGCATTCGAAGGCGTTTTTCAGCCATTGAAGCGGTTGGCCCGCATGACGGCTGCCTTGCATGGCGATCACGTCGAAACGGCACGGATGGCAGGCCCAGCGAGACTCCTCGTGCAGGAAGTGAGCGGCGGCAAGTGCCAGTCGCTTCTGCTTGCGCCCATCGATACTGCCAAGGGCACCGCCAAAGTCCGCGTGCAAGCGATAGCGGACTTCGACGAATACTACTGTATCGCGGTCGAGCATGACCAGATCGAGCTCGCCGCCCTTGCATCGCCAGTTGCGCGCAAGCAGCGTCAGGCCATGCCCCTGGAGAAATCCAAGGGCATGTCGTTCGGCTGCCTGGCCATGCGATGTGGGCGACGGAGCGGGCATCAGCGCGGCGTATCGGGCAGGCGCTGGATGCGGCCACCGGTGAACTGCGCCCAAGGCAGCTGACGCTCGATGCGCTGGTTCTGGTTCAGGCTCAGGCTGCCGGACAGCCCGTCGATGCGATTGTCCGGCAGGGCCTTCAACTGGCCCAGGCGCGGCGCCAGGCCATAGGCGTCGACGCCCATGGCATAAAGGCGACCCAGGCTGCCCGCAGCTTGCGGCCACTGCTGCACCACCTGCTGGCGCAGTGGGTTGTCGCTGTCGAGCAGCCACGGCGTTTCGCAGAACATGATGCCAGTCATGTCCTTGTACTGGTTCACATCGCCACTGGCGCTGTAGAGGTTCGAGGTGGCGTACACCGGGACGTTGCCGGCGTACTGGAAGTTCAGGGTCGGCTTGATCTGCTGGGCCTGTTGCGGGGTCGCGGCCAAGAACAGGAAGTCGATGTCCTGGCGCCGCGCCGGCTGGGCCGCCACGTCACCGCCCACGACGCTCTGCAGGCTCTTGGCGCGACTTTCGCTCTGGCGCAGCTGGAGCAGGTCGGCGATCTGCTGGGCCAGGGCCACCGGCTGGGCGATGTGATCGGCAGCCAGCAGGGTGCCGCCACGGGCCTCCCAGTCCTGGCGGAAGGCATTGAGGACGCGATCGCCCCACTCGCCGCTCGGCACCAGGGCGACGGCGCGGACCAGGCCGTCGGCATGGGCGCGGCGAGAGACCTCGCGTGCCTCGTCTTCGGCGGCCAGGCCAAACTGGAACAGTTGTGGGGGCGGGGTCTGGCCGGCATCGGCGTAGTTGAGGGCCAGCGTGGTGATCGGCAGCTGCGGGTAGTCGGCCAGCTTCTTGACCAGGGGTTTTTCCAGCGGCCCGACCACCATCTGGATGCCGGCGGCCTGGGCCTGGCGGTAGAAATCATCCAGCGAGGTGATGCGCGAGCTGTCGAAGACCTGGATCTTCGGCGCTGGCTGGCCAGCCTGGGATGCCTGGAAATGAGCGGCCATGAAACCGTCGCGCAGGGCTCGCGCGACATTGGCCAGGGGACCCTCCTGGGGCAGCAGCAGGGCGATGCTGTCCAGCGGCTGGCTGGCCAGCTCGCGCAGCTTGGCCAATGCCTGTGGCAGTTGCATGGCCGCCGGATGCTGCGGGTGCTGGCTGCGCCAGGTGTCGATGGCTGCCTGTTGCTGCTCGAGGGTGCCGGCGCTCTTGACCGCCAGGGCCAGGCTGGCCCAGCCGGCGAACACGTCGGTGCCGCCGCTGGCGCCTTGCAGCTGCTCGACGGGCAGCCCGGCGAGCAGGGTCCAGATGGCGTCGGCATTGCCGGTTGCGGCCGCGCCGCCGAGCAACGGCGCGAGCATCACGCGCTGGCGTGCCGCCTCCAGTGCCTGACCGTCGGCTTCGAGGGCCGCGACATGCACGCTGTAGGTGCGCACCTGCAGATCCGCTGGCAGCTCGCCGAGGTGTTGCAGGCTCGGGTGCGCCAAGGCGCCGAGCGCGGCCCTGGGCTGGTTGCGGCTCATCGCCAGCTCCGCCGCCAGGGTGCTGGCCAGGACCTGCTGGGCCGGCTTGAGCGACTCCAGCGGGATCTGCTCGAGAATCCGCGCGGCGCGCGGCTTGTCGTCCTGTCGGTAGGCCAGGTCGGCGGCGCCCAGGCGCAGCAGTGCCGCTTCTTCCGCGGACTTGCTGGAAGCCGCCTGTTCGAGCAGTTGTTCGATGCTGGCATCCGGAGTGCGCGGCAGCTCGCCCAGGCTGGACGAGGGCGAGCTGGTGCACGCCGCCAGCAAGGCAGCGAAGCAGAGGGCTGCAAGCAGCCGCAGGCAAGCGATCATGTAATGGTCCTGTTACTCGATCAAGTTGGTCGGCAATTGTACCCAAGCGCCGGGTCGGGTGCGACGCCGCTGACGCCGAAGCTTCACTATAGGTCGCGCTCGCGCCTTCGCCCGCGAAGTTCTTTGCGCGCTGTTGCCGGCGCTCGGGCTACAATGGCGCCTTTGATCCGAAAGAGACAGGTGTACGCCGTGACTGATGTTCCAGGGGCTTCGAAATCCACCGGCGGGACGCTCTATGTCGTCGCCACGCCGATCGGCAACCTGGACGACATGAGCGCCAGGGCGCTGAAGGTGCTGGCTGGCGTGAAGCTGATCGCCGCGGAGGACACCCGCCATTCGCTGCGCCTGCTGCAGCATTTCGGCATCGCCACGCCCCTGGCGCCCTGTCACGAGCACAACGAGCGCGACGAGGGCAACCGCTTCATTGCCCGGCTGCTGGCCGGCGACGACGTGGCGCTGGTCTCGGACGCCGGTACCCCGCTCATTTCCGACCCAGGCTACCACCTGGTTCGCCAGGCCCGCGCTGCCGGCATCGCCGTGGTCCCGGTGCCAGGGGCCTGCGCGCTGGTGGCTGCGCTGTCGGCCGCAGGTCTGCCTTCGGATCGCTTCATCTTCGAAGGCTTCCTGCCAGCCAAGGCAGTCGGGCGGCGGACGCGCCTTGAACAGGTGAGGGAAGAGCCACGCACATTGATCTTCTATGAAGCGCCGCATCGGATCCTGGAGTGCCTCGAGGACATGGAGGCGGTATTCGGCGGCGAACGGCCGGCGCTGCTCGCCCGCGAGCTGACCAAGACATTCGAGACGCTCAAGGGCGCGCCGCTTGCCGAGCTGCGCGCCTTCGTCGCCGCCGACGCCAACCAGCAGCGCGGCGAATGCGTGGTGCTGGTGGGCGGTTGGAGCGCGCCGGAAAATGAACAGGCGGTGAGTGGCGAGGCGCTGCGTGTCCTGGACCTGTTGCTGGCGGAAATGCCACTCAAGCGCGCAGCGGCGCTGGCGGCCGAAATTACCGGCGTGCGCAAGAACCTGCTTTACCAGGTCGCGCTCGAGAAACACAAAGCCAATTAATAGCTCGTTGATATTATTGCGTTCTTCACTTGTTCTTGCGCACGTCTGCCGTTAACCTTGGCGGCGGAGAGTCGATTGGACAGTCGCTGCCGTTTTTTGTTCCGCAGAAAACGGGGGAGGAAAGTCCGGGCTCCATAGGGCAGAGCGCCAGGTAACGCCTGGGAGGCGCGAGCCTACGGAAAGTGCCACAGAAAACAACCGCCTAAGCACTTCGGTGCCGGTAAGGGTGAAAAGGTGCGGTAAGAGCGCACCGCGCGACTGGCAACAGTTCGTGGCTAGGTAAACCCCGCTCGGAGCAAGACCAAATAGGGTTCCATATGGCGTGGCCCGCGTCGGAACCGGGTAGGTTGCTAAAGGCGTCCAGTGATGGCCGTCGTAGAGGAATGACTGTCCTCGACAGAACCCGGCTTACAGATCGACTCTCCACCTTTCCCTTTCCTTTCCTCCGCTTACGGCATCAGACGTCTGCTCGTCGGTAATGCCGAAAAGATCTGACTCTTCACAAAGCACATTAAGTTAGCCATCTATCTTCCTGAGCAGCAGTTTCTTTCTCCCCTTCCGACACTTCCTTTTGTCGCCTACTTTCTCTCTTGTGGCGCTAAATCTTGGTCCTGTAAGGGTTTTCCTTATGAACGCGCCTTGACGGTGCAGCGAGCGGATTCCTATAGTGTGCGCAAGTGGCAGAAAGTGGGAAGAAGTGGGTTTTCTGGCACGTAGAAGCTTCCACCGTGGGGAATCGCAACCGTGTTTCGCGGAGCCAACGCCGTCAGCCTCGATGCAAAAGGCAGGCTCGCCATGCCGAGTCGGTATCGCGACGAACTCGCTTCGCGCTGCGGCGGACAGCTGATCGTGACCATCGATGCCACCGATCCCTGCCTGTGCGTGTACCCGCTCGACGAATGGGAACACATAGAAGCGAAACTGCGCGCCTTGCCGTCCCTGCGCGAAGAGAACCGTCGCCTTCAGCGGTTGCTGATCGGCAATGCGGTGGATCTCGAACTGGACGGCAGCGGGCGCTTCCTGGTGCCGCCACGCCTGCGCGAATACGCCGGGCTCGACAAGAAAGCGATGCTGGTGGGGCAACTGAACAAATTCCAGCTGTGGGACGAAGCGGCGTGGGAAGCGATTTCCGCGGCCGACCTTGCAGCTATTCGACAACCGGGCGCCGTGCCCGACGATTTGCGTGATCTGATCCTGTGACCATAGATAGCGGCTTCAACCATATCACCGTGCTGCTCGACGAGGCCGTCGAGGCCATGGCCCTCCAAGCCGATGGCTGCTATCTCGACGGCACTTTCGGCCGGGGTGGGCACAGCCGCCTGATCCTTTCCAGGCTGGGCCCGCAGGGCAAGCTTCTGGGCTTCGACAAGGATCCACAGGCGATTGCCACGGGGCAAGCGCTGGCGGCCGAAGACGGCCGCTTTGTCATTGTGCAGCGCAGCTTCGCCGAACTGGGCGAGGAAGTGGCCGCCCGCGGCCTGAGCGGCAAGGTTGGCGGCGTGCTGCTCGACCTGGGGGTCTCCTCGCCGCAGCTGGACGATCCAGCCAGAGGGTTCAGTTTCCTCAACGACGGTCCGCTGGACATGCGCATGGATCCGCAGCGTGGCTTGAGCGCCGCCGAGTTCATCGCCAGCGCGCCGGAAGAGGAAATCGCCCGTGTGTTCAAGGAATACGGCGAAGAGCGTTTCGCCAGGCGCATGGCGCGCGCGGTGGTCGAGCGCCGCGAGCGACAGCCGTTCACCCGTACTGCCGATCTGGCCGAGGTCCTGAAAGTCGCCAACCCCGCCTGGGAAAAGGGCAAGAACCCGGCGACCCGGGCCTTCCAGGGCCTGCGTATCCACGTCAACAACGAGCTCGGCGACCTGGAGGTGGGGTTGCAGGCGGCGCTCGATGCGCTGGCAGTGGGTGGCCGCCTGGTAGTCATCAGCTTCCACTCCCTGGAAGATCGCATCGTCAAGCTGTTCATGCGCAAGCTGGCCAAGGGCGAGGCGGACAACCTGCCGCGCAACCTGCCCGTGCAGCACAAGCCGTTCGAGCCAAAGATCCGTGTGCATGGCAAGGCGCAGTTCGCCTCCGAGGCCGAGCTCAAGGCCAACCCGCGGGCGCGCAGCGCCGTGATGCGCGTGGCGGAGAAGCTTCGGTGAGCCGCTTGTTGGCCAAGCCATTGCCCGGCGGGAGCTTCCTGATGCTCCTGCTGTTCGTGGCCGTCCTGGTTTCGGCCATCGCCGTTTCCTACAGCGCCCACTGGAATCGCCAGCTGCTCAACACGCTCTATGGCGAGCTGAACGAGCGTGACAAGGTTCAGGCCGAATGGGGCCGGTTGATTCTCGAGCAAAGTACCTGGACCGCCCATAGCCGGATCGAGAACCTGGCCAGCGAACAGCTGAAGATGCGTGTGCCGGCTGCCGACGAAGTACGGATGATCGCACCATGATGAAGCTCGACGGCGCGCTCTATCCCTGGCGGTTCCGGGTGGTGATCGGCCTGCTGGCGATCATGGTCGGAGCCATTGCCTGGCGGATCATCGACCTGCAGGTCATCGATCGGGACTTCCTCAAGGGCCAGGGCGATGCCCGCAGCTTGCGTCATATCCCCATTCCCGCCCATCGCGGGCTGATCACCGACCGCAACGGCGAGCCGCTGGCGGTCAGTACCCCGGTCACCACGCTGTGGGCCAACCCAAAGGAGATGCAAGGTTCCAGGAAGCGCTGGCCGCAGTTGGCCGCCGCGCTCGGGCAGAACCCGCAGCAGCTCGCCGACCGGCTTGCCCAGCAGGCCAACAAGGAATTCATCTACCTGGTCCGCGGCCTGACGCCCGAGCAGGGGCAGCAGGTGCTCGACCTGAAGGTGCCGGGCGTCTATGGCATGGAGGAGTTCCGCCGCTTCTATCCGGCAGGCGACGTGACCGCGCACATGGTCGGCTTCACCGATCTGGACGACCACGGTCGCGAAGGCGTCGAGCTGGCCTATGACGAGTGGCTCGCCGGCGTGCCGGGCAAGCGCCAGGTGATCAAGGACCGTCGCGGCCGCCTGATCAAGGACGTCCAGGTCACCAAGAATGCCAAGGCTGGCAAGACGCTGGCGCTGTCGATCGACCTGCGCCTGCAGTACCTGGCCACGCGGGAGCTGCGCAATGCCATTGCCGAGCAGGATGCCAAGGCTGGCAGCCTGGTGATCATGGACGTCAAGACCGGCGAAGTCCTGGCCATGGTCAACCAGCCGACCTACAACCCCAACAACCGGCGCAGCATGTTCCCGGCCGCGATGCGCAACCGGGCGATCATCGACGTCTTCGAGCCAGGCTCGACAGTCAAGCCGCTTTCCATGAGCGCCGCGCTGGAAAGCGGACGCTGGAAGCCCACCGACAAGGTGGAAGTGTATCCGGGCAGCCTGCAGATCGGCCGCTATACCATCAAGGACGTATCGCGCAGCGAGGGGCCGGTACTGGACCTCACCGGCATCCTGATCAACTCCAGTAACGTCGGCATGAGCAAGATCGCCTTCGACATCGGCGGCGAAGCCATCTATCGCGTCATGTCCCAACTGGGTCTTGGCCAGTACACCGGCCTGGGCTTCCCCGGCGAGCGGGTAGGCAACCTGCCCAACCACCGCGAATGGCGCAAGGCCGAGACCGCGACCTTATCCTATGGCTATGGCGTCTCGGTCACCGCCTTGCAGCTGGTGCATGCCTACGCGGCCCTGGCCAACGACGGCAAGATGGTGCCACTGAGCATTCTCAAGGTGGACAAGGAGCCGGACTCCACCCAGGCCATACCTCGGGAGACCGCCAAGACCATCCAGGGCATGCTGCAACAGGTGATCGAGGCACCGCGCGGCGTGTATCGCGCCCAGGTGCCGTTCTACCACGTGGCTGGCAAGAGCGGCACCGCCCGCAAGGCCACCGTCGGCTCCAAGGGCTACACGGAAAACGCCTATCGCTCGCTGTTCGCCGGGTTCGGGCCAATGAGCGATCCGCGCTACGCGATCGTCGTGGTGATCGACGAGCCGGGCAAGGGCGGCTATTTCGGCGGCCTGGTATCGGCCCCGGTGTTCAGCAAGGTCATGTCCGGCACCCTGCGCCTGATGAACGTACCACCGGACAACCTGCCTGCACCTGCCGAACCCCAGCAGGCCAGTGCGGAACCCGCCAAGGGAGGGCGTGGATAATGACAATGCCATTGAGCAAGCTGTTCGCCCATGCCAGCCGCGACCCGCTGATCCGTGAACTGACCCTCGACAGTCGCCTGGTGCGCCCCGGCGACCTGTTCCTGGCCGTGCCCGGCGCCAGGGTCGACGGTCGGCGGCACATCGCCGATGCCCTGGCCCGAGGCGCCGCCGCCGTGGCTTACGAAGAGCAGGATGCCTGCGTGCTGCCGATCACCGACGTGCCGCTGATTCCGGTTCGCGGCCTGGCTTCCCAGCTGTCGACCATCGCCGGGCACTTCTACGGCGAGCCGAGCCGGCAACTGACGATGATCGGCGTCACCGGTACCAACGGCAAGACCAGCGTCACCCAGCTGGTGGCCCAGGCCCTGGATATCCTCGGTTGTCATTGTGGCTTGATCGGCACCCTTGGTACCGGCTTCCATGGCGCGTTGCAGAGCGGCCGCCTGACCACGCCCGACCCGGTAGCGGTGCAAGCGACCCTCAATGACCTGAAGAAGGCCGCAGCCAAGGCCGTGGCCATGGAGGTCTCTTCCCATGCGCTGGAGCAGGGCCGGGTCGCCGCCGTGGATTTCGATATCGCGGTGATGACCAATCTTTCGCGTGATCACCTCGACTATCACGGCAGCATGCAGGCCTACGAGGCCGCCAAGGCCCGCCTGTTCGACTGGCCGAGCCTGCGTAGCCAGGTGATCAATCTCGACGATGAGTTCGGGCGCCGACTGGTCGAGCGGTTCGCTCACAAGCCCCACGCCGAGCATGTCGAGACGCGCCTGTTCAGCTACAGCCTGGAGAATCCCGATGCCTCGCTTTTCTGCCGCGAGGCCGTGTTCAGCGACGAGGGCGTGCGCGCCACCCTGGTCACCGCCCAAGGCGAGCGCACCCTGCGCAGCCAGCTGCTGGGCCGCTTCAACCTGAGCAACATGCTCGCCACGGTAGCCACCTTGCTGGCGATGGACTACGCCCTGGACGAGATCCTCCAGGTCACCGGGCGCCTGCACGGGCCGGTCGGACGCATGCAGCGACTCGGGGGCGGCGACAAGCCGTTGGTGGTGGTCGACTATGCCCATACTCCCGATGCCTTGGAAAAGGTCTTGCAGGCCCTGCGTCCACACGCCCGGGGCAAGCTGCTGTGCCTGTTCGGTTGCGGGGGCGATCGGGACCGCGGCAAGCGCCCGCTGATGGCCGAGATGGCCGAGCGCCTGGCCGATCGCGTGATGGTGACCGATGACAATCCTCGTACCGAGGAACCTTTGCGCATCTTTGACGACATACGTCCCGGTTTCGCCAAGGTGGCCCATGTCGAGTTCGTCGCCGGGCGTGGCGAGGCCATCGCTCGCCTGGTCGCCAGCGCCGCCGCCGACGATGTCATCGTCCTGGCGGGCAAGGGGCACGAGGATTACCAGGAGATCCATGGCCAGCGCCATGCGTTCTCCGATCTGCTGGAAGCCGAGAAGGCATTGTCGGCCTGGGAGGCTACACGATGATCGATACCCTGATGCTGAGCCAGCTCGTCGAGCCGCTCCAGGCTCGTCAGGTAGGCGCCGATGTCGGTTTTTCCGGCGTCGGCATCGACAGCCGCAATATTGGCCCGGGACAGCTGTTCGTCGCCCTGGCCGGTCCACGTTTCGATGGACATGACTACCTGGCCGAGGTCCAGGCCAAGGGCGCCGTCGCCGCGCTGGTCGAGCGCGAAGTGGCGGGGATCGACCTGCCGCAGCTGGTCGTGGCCGACAGCCGCCTGGCCCTTGGCCGGCTCGGTGCGCTCAACCGTGCGGCGTTCGAGGAACCGGTGGTGGCCATCACCGGCTCCAGCGGCAAGACCACGGTAAAGGAGCTGCTTGCCGGCATCCTGCGTACCGCAGGCCCGGTCCATGCCACCCGTGGCAACCTGAACAACGACCTCGGCGCACCCTTAACGTTGCTGGAAATCGGCCGCGAGCACCGTGCCGCGGTGATCGAGCTCGGCGCCTCGCGTATCGGCGAGATCCGCTACACGGTCGGCCTGACCCAGCCGCAGGTGGTCATCATCAACAATGCCGGGACCGCCCATGTCGGCGAGTTCGGGGGGCCGGAGAAGATCGTCGAGGCCAAGGGCGAAATCCTCGAAGGCCTCGGCGAAGGCGGCACGGCCATCCTCAACCTCGACGACAAGGCGTTCGAGACCTGGCGCGCGCGCGCCGGGACGCACCGGGTCATCAGTTTCGCGCTGGAGGATGCGCGCGCCGATTTCCATGCCAGCGAGATTGGCCGTGACGAACGGGGATGCCCTTCGTTCAAGCTGCAAGCACCTGGCGGCTGCGCCTTCGTGCAACTCAACCTGCTTGGCGTCCACAACGTCGGCAATGCCCTGGCCGCCGCCGCCGCCGCCCATGCCCTGGGGGTCAGCCTGGAGGCCATCGCCGCCGGGCTCGGCACCGTGCAGCCTGTCAAGGGTCGTAGCGTGGCGCAGGTCACGGCCAGGGGTGCGCGGTTGATCGATGACACCTACAACGCAAATCCCACCTCGATGTGCGCGGCCATTGATATACTCGCCGGCTTTTCCGGCCGCACCGTCCTGGTGCTCGGAAATATCGGCGAACTGGGCCAGTGGGCCGAACAGGGCCACCGTGAGGTCGGGGCATACGCCCGGGGCAAGGTCGATGCGCTGTACGCGACAGGAGCCGACATGGTTCATGCCGTCGAGGCGTTCGGAGCCAGTGGCCGCCATTTCGCCAATCAGGCTGAGCTGATCGAAGCCGTGCGTGCCGAGAACACCAGCGATACCACTATCTTGATCAAGGGCTCGCGCAGCGCTGCGATGGAAAACGTCGTGGCGGCATTATGCGGTGCCAGCGGGGAGAAACATTGATGCTGCTGCTGTTGGCTGAATTCCTGCAACAGTTCCACAAGGGCTTTGCGGTCTTCCAGTACCTTTCCCTGCGCGGGATCCTCGGGGTACTGACCGCACTGTCCCTGGCGCTGTGGCTGGGGCCATGGATGATTCGCACCTTGCAGATTCGCCAGATCGGTCAGGCCGTGCGCAACGACGGTCCGCAATCGCACCTGTCCAAGTCCGGCACCCCGACCATGGGCGGTGCCTTGATCCTGTCCGCCATCGGCATCAGTACCTTGCTCTGGGCAGACCTGAGCAACCGCTATGTCTGGGTGGTGCTGATCGTCACGCTGCTGTTCGGTGCCATCGGCTGGGTCGACGACTACCGCAAGGTGATCGAGAAGAACTCCCGCGGCCTGCCGAGCCGCTGGAAGTACTTCTGGCAATCGGTGTTCGGTCTGGGCGCCGCGCTGTTCCTGTTCTTCACCGCGCCAACCAGCGTCGAGACCACGCTGATCGTGCCGCTGCTCAAGGATGTCACGCTGCCCCTGGGCGCCGGCTTCATCGTCCTGACCTACTTCGTGATCGTCGGCTCGAGCAACGCGGTCAACCTGACCGATGGTCTCGATGGCCTGGCGATCATGCCGACGGTGATGGTTGGCGGCGCCCTGGGCATCTTCTGCTACCTGTCGGGCAACGTGAAGTTCGCCGAATACTTGCTGATCCCGTACGTGCCGGGCGCCGGCGAGCTGATCGTATTCTGCGGCGCGCTGATCGGCGCCGGCCTGGGCTTCCTGTGGTTCAACACCTATCCGGCCCAGGTCTTCATGGGCGATGTCGGCGCGCTGGCGCTGGGCGCCGCGCTGGGCACCATCGCGGTCATCGTCCGCCAGGAAATCGTGCTGTTCATCATGGGCGGCGTGTTCGTGATGGAAACCCTTTCGGTGGTGATCCAGGTCGCATCCTTCAAGTTGACCGGCAAGCGCGTGTTCCGCATGGCCCCGATCCACCACCATTTCGAACTGAAGGGGTGGCCCGAGCCACGGGTCATCGTGCGTTTCTGGATCATCACCGTGATTCTGGTGCTGATCGGCCTTGCCACCCTGAAACTGAGGTAGACGAGCGTGTCACTGATCGCTTCAGACCACTTCCGCATCGTTGTCGGCCTCGGCAAGAGCGGCATGTCCCTGGTTCGCTTCCTGGCGAGCCGGGGCATTGCCTTTGCGGTCGCCGATACCCGCGAGCAGCCCCCCGAGCTCGCGACCTTGCGCCGCGAGCATCCGAACGTGGAAGTGCGCTGTGGCGAACTGGACGTGGAGTTCCTGTGCCGCGCCGACGAACTCTACGTCAGCCCGGGCCTGGCGTTGGCCACGCCTGCACTGCAGCAGGCAGCCGCCCGAGGCGTGAAACTGTCCGGTGACATCGAGCTGTTCGCGCGACACGCCCGGGCGCCGATCGTGGCGATCAGCGGTTCCAACGCCAAGAGCACGGTGACCACGCTGGTCGGCGAAATGGCCGCCAGGGCTGGCAGGCGCGTGGCCGTGGGCGGCAACCTGGGCACGCCGGCGCTGGACCTGCTCGATGACCGGGTGGAGCTGTATGTGCTGGAATTGTCGAGCTTCCAGCTCGAGACCACCGACCAGCTCAATGCCGAAGTGGCGACCGTGCTGAACATCAGCGAAGACCACATGGACCGTTACAGCGGGTTGCCAGCCTATCATCTGGCCAAGCATCGGATCTTCCGGGGCGCCCGCCAGGTCGTGGTCAACCGCCAGGATGCCTTGAGCCGGCCGCTTCCGGTGGAAGGCCGTCCGTGCTGGACCTTCGGCCTGAACGTTCCGGACTTCAAGGCCTTTGGTCTGCGTGAGGTGGATGGCGAGAAATACCTGGCCTTCGAATTCCAGCCGCTGCTGCCGGTCCGCGAACTGAAGATCCGTGGCGCGCACAACCAGAGCAATGCGCTGGCCGCACTGGCCCTGGGGCATGCCGCCGGCCTGCCGTTCGAACCGATGCTCGAGGCGCTGCGCGCGTTCGGCGGCCTGGCCCATCGTTGCCAGTGGGTTCGCGAACGCAACGGGGTCAACTGGTACGACGATTCGAAGGCCACCAACGTCGGTGCCGCGCTGGCCGCCATCGAGGGGCTGGGGGCAGACATCGAGGGCAAGCTGGTATTGATCGCCGGCGGCGATGGCAAGGGCGCGGACTTTGCTGCCTTGCGCGACCCGGTGGCGCGTCATTGCCGCGCCGTGGTGCTGCTCGGGCGCGACGCCGAGCGCCTGGCCGATGCGCTCGGCGAGGGTACGCGACTGGTACGGGTCGGGACACTCGACGAGGCGGTGCGCCAGTGCGCCACGCTGGCCCAGGCCGGTGACGCCGTGCTGCTGTCCCCGGCGTGCGCGAGCCTGGACATGTTCCGCAATTTCGAGGAGCGCGGACGGTCGTTCGCCCAGGCAGCGAGGGCACTGGCATGATCTTCGGGCTGATCAAGCCGTATCCGTCGCCGCTGATCAGCGGCCGCGGCATCGACCTGGACTTCGCCTTCATGGCCGGCTGTCTGGCGCTGCTTGGCCTGGGCCTGGTGATGATCACCTCGGCTTCCTCGGAAGTGGCCGCGGTGCAGTCGGGCAACCCGCTGTATCACATGATCCGGCATCTGGTGTATGTCGCCCTGGGTCTGGGAGCCTGCTGCTTCACCCTATTGATCCCCATCGCCACCTGGCAGCGCATGGGCTTCACCATGCTGGTCGGTGCCTTCGGCCTGCTGGTCCTGGTGCTGGTGCCCGGCATCGGCCGGGAAGTCAACGGGTCGATGCGCTGGATCGGTTTCAGCTTCTTCAACGTCCAGCCCTCGGAGATCGCGAAGGTCTTCGTGGTCATCTATCTGGCCGGCTACCTGGTGCGTCGCCAGCAGGAAGTGCGGGAAAGCTGGATGGGCTTCTTCAAGCCCTTCATCGTCCTGCTGCCGATGGCCGGCCTGCTGCTGATGGAGCCAGACTTTGGCGCCACGGTGGTCATGATGGGCGCCGCGGCGGCCATGCTCTTCCTTGGCGGGGTGGGGCTGTTCCGCTTCAGCCTGATGGTGTTGCTGGCCGTGCTCGCGGTGTTCGTGCTGGTGCAGGCGCAGCCCTACCGGATGGCGCGCCTGATCACCTTTACCGACCCCTGGTCCGACCAGTTCGGCTCCGGCTACCAGCTGACCCAGGCGCTGATTGCCTTCGGGCGCGGCGAGTGGTTCGGCGTGGGCCTGGGCAACAGCGTGCAGAAACAGTTCTACCTGCCCGAGGCGCATACCGACTTCGTGTTCTCGGTCCTTGCCGAGGAACTCGGCGTGGTCGGTTCGCTGGTCACCGTGGCGCTGTTCGTGTTCGTCACCGTGCGTGCCTTGTACATCGGCCTCTGGGCGGAGAAGGCCAAGCAGTTCTTCGCCGCCTACATGGCCTTTGGCCTGGCCTTCCTGTGGATCGGCCAGTTCCTGATCAACATCGGCGTGAACGTCGGCCTGCTGCCCACCAAGGGCCTGACCTTGCCTTTCCTCAGCTATGGGGGCAGCTCGCTGGTGATCTGCTGTGCCTGTGTCGGCCTGCTGCTGCGTATCGAGTGGGAGAGCCGGACGCACCTGGGAAGCGAAGAGCACGAGTTCAAGGAAAGCGACTTCGCCGAGGAGCCTGCCCATGGCCGCTGAAGGCAAGAACGTGCTGATCATGGCCGGCGGGACGGGTGGACACGTGTTCCCGGCCCTCGCTTGCGCGCGCGAGTTCCAGGCGCGAGGCTACGACGTGCACTGGCTGGGCACCCCGCGTGGCATCGAGAACGAACTGGTGCCCCAGGCCGGGCTGCCATTGCATCTGATCCAGGTCAGCGGCCTGCGGGGCAAGGGCAAGTTGTCGCTGCTCAAGGCGCCCTTGACCCTGGTCAAGGCGGTCCTCCAGGCACGGCGCATCATCGCACGGCTCAAGCCCGTCTGCGTGCTGGGCTTCGGCGGTTACGTGACCGGTCCGGGCGGCGTGGCCGCGCGGTTGAGCGGCGTGCCGCTGGTGATTCATGAGCAGAATGCCCGCGCCGGTACCGCCAATCGATTGCTGGTACCACTGGCCGCGCGGGTCTGCGAAGCCTTCCCGGACACCTTCGACGCCAGTGACAAGCGGCGTACCACTGGCAATCCGGTACGTCCGGAACTGTTCCTGGAGGCTTCCGGCCAAGCCCCTGGCGAGCGTCGTGCGCGCTTGCTGGTGCTCGGCGGCAGCCTTGGCGCGGAGCCGCTGAACAAGCTGCTGCCGCAGGCCCTGGCCGAGGTGCCTGCGCAACTGCGGCCCGAGGTGTTCCATCAGGCTGGGCGCCAACATGCACAAGTCACCGCCGAACGCTACCGCGAGGCCGGGATCGCTGCCCAGGTGGAGCCGTTCATCAAGGACATGGCCGGCGCCTATGCCTGGGCCGACCTGGTGGTCTGTCGTGCCGGAGCGTTGACCGTCAGCGAGCTGGCGGCCGCCGGTCTGCCATCGCTGCTGGTGCCCTTGCCGCATGCGATCGACGATCACCAGACCCACAATGCCCATTACCTGGCACGCGAAGGCGCCGCCTTCCTGCTGCCACAAGCGACAACTGGCGCAGCGCAGCTCGCTGAACGCCTGAACGAGGTGCTGATGCAACCCCAGAAACTCAACACCATGGCCGGTACCGCGAGACGCCTGGCCAAACCTGCCGCAACCAGCACCGTGGTCGACATCTGCCTGGAGGTGGCCCATGGTTGAAAGCCAGAAAGCCATGCCCCAGCCTGAAATGCGCCGTATCCGCCGTATCCACTTCGTCGGCATCGGCGGCGTCGGAATGTGCGGCATCGCCGAAGTACTGCTCAACCTGGGCTATCAGGTCTCGGGTTCGGACCTCAAGGCCTCGCCTGTCACCGAGCGCCTGGAGTCGTTCGGTGCGCAGATCTTCGTCGGCCACCGCGCCGAGAACGCCGCCAGCGCCGATGTGCTGGTGGTGTCCAGCGCGGTCAACAAGGCCAACCCGGAAGTCGCTACCGCGCTGGAGCGTCGCATCCCCGTGGTGCCCCGGGCCGAGATGCTCGCCGAACTGATGCGCTATCGCCACGGCATCGCCGTGGCCGGCACCCATGGCAAGACCACCACCACCAGCCTGCTGGCCTCGGTGTTCGCCGCTGGCGGGCTGGACCCCACCTTCGTCATCGGCGGGCGTCTGAACGCCGCCGGCACCAATGCCCAGCTCGGCACCAGCCGCTACTTGATCGCCGAAGCCGACGAGAGCGACGCCAGCTTCCTGCACTTGCAGCCTCTGGTCGCGGTCGTCACCAACATCGACGCCGACCACATGGCGACCTACGAAGGCGACTTCAACCGCCTGAAGAAGACCTTCGTCGAGTTCCTGCACAACCTGCCGTTCTACGGGCTGGCGGTGATGTGTCTGGACGATCCGGTGGTGCGCGAGATCCTGCCGCAGGTCAAGCGTCCGGTGGTCACCTACGGCTTCCATGAAGAAGCCGACGTGCGCGCGATCAATGTGCGCCAGCAGGGCATGCAGACCTACTTCACCGTGTTGCGTCGCGATCGCGAGCCGCTGGATGTCTCGGTCAACATGCCGGGCAACCACAACGTGCTCAACGCTCTGGCCACCATCGCCATTGCCAGCGACGAAGGCATCAGCGACGCCGCCATCGTCCAGGGCCTGTCCGGTTTCCAGGGCGTGGGGCGGCGCTTCCAGGTTTATGGCGAACTGCCAGTCGACGGTGGCAGCGTGATGCTGGTGGACGACTACGGCCATCACCCGACCGAGGTGGCGGCGGTAATCAAGGCCGTGCGCGGCGGCTGGCCGGAGCGGCGCCTGGTGATGGTCTACCAGCCGCATCGCTACAGCCGTACACGGGACCTGTACGATGATTTCGTGCAGGTCCTGGCCGATGCCAACGTGTTGCTGCTGATGGAAGTCTATCCAGCCGGCGAGGAGCCCATTCCAGGCGCCGACAGTCGCCAGCTGTGCCACAGCATCCGCCAGCGCGGGCAGCTCGACCCGGTCTACATCGAGCGTGGCGCGGAACTTGCGCCAGTGGTCAAGCCGATGCTGCGCCCAGGCGACATCCTGCTGTGCCAAGGCGCCGGGGACATCGGCGGTCTGGCTCCGCAACTGCTGCGCAGCCCGCTGTTCGCGGGCGCCATCGCCCGCCAGGAGAAACGCCAATGACGACCGGCAACTACCACGGCCTGCGCTCGACCCTCGAGCCGAAAGCCTTCGGCCGCGTCGCCGTGCTGTACGGCGGCAAGAGCGCCGAGCGCGACGTGTCGCTCAAGTCGGGCGCCGCGGTGCTCGAAGCCCTGCGCGGCGCCGGTGTCGACGCGTTCGGCATCGACGTGGGCGACGATCTGCTCGGGCGCCTGCAACAGGGGCGTATCGATCGCGCCTTCATCGTTCTCCACGGGCGCGGTGGCGAGGACGGCAGCATGCAGGGCCTGCTCGAGTGCCTGGGCATCCCCTACACCGGCAGCGGCATCCTCGCTTCGGCCCTGGCCATGGACAAGTTGCGCACCAAGCAGGTCTGGCAGAGCCTGGGGATTCCAACTCCTCGGCACGCCGTGCTCGGCAGCGCGGACGATTGTTTTTCCGCCGGCCAGGAACTGGGCTTTCCTTTGATCGTCAAACCCGCCCATGAAGGTTCGAGTATCGGCATGGCCAAGGTGAACAGCGTGCAGGAGCTGGTCACGGCCTGGGAGGACGCGGCCAGGTACGATTCGCAAGTGCTGGTCGAACAGTGGATCCATGGTCCGGAGTTCACCATCGCCGTGCTGCGTGGCCAGGTGCTGCCGCCGATCGCCCTGGGTACGCCGCACGTGTTCTACGACTACGACGCCAAGTACCTGGCCAGCGACACCCAGTATCGCATCCCGTGCGGGCTGGACGAGGCCAAGGAGCAAGAGCTGGTCGAGCTGACCGCACGGGCCTGCGACGCCATCGGCATCGAAGGCTGGGGGCGTCTGGATGTGATGCAGGACGAGCAGGGCCGGTTCTGGCTGCTCGAAGTCAATACCGCACCGGGCATGACCGATCATAGCCTGGTACCCATGGCGGCACGCGCTGCCGGCCTGGACTTCCAGCAACTGGTGCTGGCGATCCTGGCGGCCAGCGTCGAGACGCGAGGTTAACAGCCATGCAAGGCGCGATGTTACGTCATCAGCAACCCGCCACCGGCCGTAGCAAGCCGGTGCCGCGTGGTGCCAGCCGCCTGGTGGCCGAAGAGCCGGTTTCGGCGCGCCTGCGCAAGGCCAATTTCAGCCTCTTCAAGCGCCTGCTCTGGCCGGTCCTGCTGGTGGCCGCCGGCTTTGGCGCCTACGAAGGTGCCGTTCGCCTGATGCCCTATGCCGATAGGCCGATCGCCAAGATCGCCGTGCAGGGCGATCTCACCTATATCAGCCAGCAGGCGGTCCAGGAGCGAATCGCGCCCTACGCGGCGGCCAGCTTCTTCACCGTCGACCTGACCGCCATGCGTGCCGAGCTCGAGCAGATGCCCTGGATCGCGCATGCCGAGGTGCGTCGGGTCTGGCCCGACGAAGTGACGATCCGCCTCGAGGAGCAGTTGCCCGTGGCGCGCTGGGGCGATGCAGCCTTGCTCAACAACCAGGGCCAGGCGTTCACCCCGCGCGACCTGGCCAACTACGAGCACCTGCCACAGCTGGCCGGCCCGCAGCGTGCTCCGCAGCAAGTCATGCAGCAATACCAGGTGTTGAGCCAGATGCTGCGTCCCCTGGGCTTTTCGATCGCTCGCCTGGAGCTGCGCGAGCGCGGCAGCTGGTTCCTGACCACCGGCTCCGGTAGCGCCGGGCCGGGCATCGAGCTGCTGCTGGGGCGCGATCACCTGGTGGAAAAGATGCGTCGTTTCATTGCCATTTACGACAAGACACTCAAAGAGCAGATCGCCAACATCGCCCGCATCGATCTGCGATACGCCAACGGCCTGGCCGTTGGCTGGCGGGAACCGATTGCACCAACGACGGCCCAACCCGCCGTTGCCAAGAATTAGAGAGAGGCAGGACATGGCAAGCGCGCATAGCGGAAAAATGATCGTCGGGCTGGACATCGGCACTTCCAAGGTCGTGGCCCTGGTGGGGGAAGTGGCCGAGGACGGCACCCTGGAAATCGTGGGTATCGGTACCCATCCATCCCGTGGCCTGAAGAAGGGCGTGGTGGTGAACATCGAATCGACCGTACAGTCGATCCAGCGCGCCGTGGAAGAGGCGCAGCTGATGGCTGGCTGCCGCATCCACTCGGCGTTCGTCGGCGTGGCCGGCAACCATATCCGTAGCCTCAATTCCCACGGCATCGTCGCCATCCGCGACCGCGAAGTCAGCGTCGCCGATCTGGAGCGGGTGTTGGACGCGGCGCAGGCGGTGGCCATTCCGGCCGACCAGCGAGTCCTGCACACCCTGCCGCAGGACTACGTGATCGACAACCAGGAAGGCGTACGCGAGCCGCTGGGCATGTCGGGCGTGCGTCTGGAGGCCAAGGTCCATGTCGTCACCTGCGCGGTGAACGCGGCGCAGAACATCGAGAAGTGCGTGCGTCGCTGTGGCCTGGAGATCGACGACATCATCCTCGAACAGCTGGCTTCGGCCTATTCGGTGCTGACCGACGATGAAAAGGAGCTGGGCGTGTGCCTGGTGGACATCGGTGGCGGAACCACCGACATCGCCATCTTCACCGAAGGCGCGATCCGGCATACCGCGGTGATCCCGATCGCCGGTGACCAGGTGACCAACGATATCGCCATGGCGCTGCGCACACCGACCCAGTACGCTGAGGAAATCAAGATCCGCTACGCCTGCGCGCTGGCCAAGCTGGCGAGCGCCGGCGAGACCATCAAGGTGCCCAGCGTCGGCGACCGCCCGCCACGCGAACTGTCGCGTCAGGCCCTGGCCGAAGTGGTGGAGCCCCGTTATGACGAGCTGTTCACCCTGATCCAGGCCGAGCTGCGCCGCAGCGGCTACGAGGACCTGGTGCCCGCGGGCATCGTCCTGACCGGCGGCACCGCGAAGATGGAGGGCGCCGTGGAGCTTGCCGAGGAAATCTTCCACATGCCGGTACGTCTTGGCGTGCCGCACAGCGTTCGGGGGCTCAGCGACGTGGTGCGCAACCCGATCTATTCCACTGGCGTGGGCCTGCTTACCTATGGCTTGCAGAAGCAGACAGAGGAGGTGCCTTTGACCGGTCACGGCAACAACAGCTATGGCGAGGAACCGAAGGCCCCGGTGCTTGAGCGATTCAAGCGTTGGGTCCAGGGCAATTTCTGAGTTTCAAAGCAGTAGTGGTAGGCGCAAAAAACTAGAGAATCGTAAGGAGAGGGAAAATGTTCGAGCTCGTAGACAACGTCCCGCAAAGTCCGGTCATCAAGGTGATCGGCGTCGGTGGCGGCGGTGGCAACGCCGTCAACCACATGGTCAAGAGCAACATCGAGGGCGTGGAATTCATCTGCGCCAACACCGATGCGCAGGCGCTGAAGAACATTGGCGCGCGCACCATCCTGCAGCTGGGCACTGGCGTCACCAAGGGCCTGGGTGCCGGCGCCAACCCGGAGGTCGGCCGTCAGGCCGCACTGGAGGATCGCGAGCGCATCGCCGAAGTGCTCCAGGGCACCAACATGGTCTTCATCACCACCGGCATGGGTGGCGGTACCGGTACCGGTGCGGCGCCGATCATCGCCGAAGTGGCCAAGGAAATGGGCATCCTGACCGTCGCGGTGGTCACCCGTCCGTTCCCCTTCGAAGGCCGCAAGCGCATGCAGATCGCCGACGAAGGGATCCGCTCGCTGGCTGAAAGCGTCGACTCGCTGATCACCATCCCCAACGAGAAGCTGCTGACCATCCTGGGCAAGGACGCCAGCCTGCTGTCCGCCTTCGCCAAGGCCGACGACGTGCTGGCCGGCGCCGTGCGCGGTATCTCCGACATCATCAAGCGTCCCGGCATGATCAACGTCGACTTCGCCGACGTGCGCACCGTGATGGGCGAGATGGGCATGGCGATGATGGGCACCGGCTGCGCCAGCGGTCCGAACCGTGCCCGTGAAGCCACCGAGGCCGCGATTCGCAACCCGCTGCTCGAGGACGTCAACCTGCAGGGTGCTCGCGGTATCCTGGTCAACATCACCGCAGGCCCCGACCTCTCGCTCGGCGAATACTCCGACGTGGGCAGCATCATCGAAGCCTTCGCCTCCGACCACGCGATGGTCAAGGTCGGCACGGTAATCGATCCGGACATGCGCGACGAGCTGCACGTGACCGTGGTCGCCACTGGCCTGGGCGCACGCATCGAGAAGCCGGTCAAGGTGATCGACAATACCTTGCAGAGCGCCTCGGCCTCCCAGCAGACGCCAGCCCCGGCACCGGTGCGCAACGAGCAGCCAGCGGTCAACTACCGCGACCTGGAGCGACCCACCGTCATGCGCAACCAGGCGCACGCCGGGACTTCCGCTGCGGCCAAGCTCAACCCGCAGGATGACCTGGACTACCTGGATATTCCGGCATTCCTGCGTCGCCAGGCTGATTGATGGAATTTATCAGGGCTATGAAGGTGATTGGTGTTCAGCAAAGGCAGGGTCTGTTATCATCCCTGGCCTTTGTTGATACCTGTTCGCAACTTGCGCTGAAGCGGCCAATGCCATGATTAGACAACGCACCCTGAAGAATACCATCCGTGCCACAGGTGTCGGCCTGCACTCGGGGGAAAAGGTCTACCTGACCCTCAAGCCCGCGCCTGTGGACACCGGCATCGTCTTTTGCCGCGCCGATCTCGATCCGGTCGTACAGATCCCTGCTCGTGCGCAGAACGTTGGCGAAACGACCATGTCGACCACGCTGGTCAATGGGGACGTCAAGGTCGATACGGTGGAGCACCTGCTGTCGGCCATGGCGGGTCTGGGCATCGATAACGCCTACGTCGAGCTCTCCGCCTCCGAAGTGCCGATCATGGACGGTAGCGCCGGGCCCTTCGTGTTCCTGATTCAGTCGGCTGGCCTGGAAGAACAGGACGCGCCGAAGAAATTCATCCGCATCCTGCGTGAAGTCACCGTGGAAGAAGGCGACAAGCGCGCCACCTTCATTCCGTTCGAGGGCTTCAAGGTAAGCTTCGAGATCGACTTCGACCATCCGGTATTGCGCAACCGGACCCAGAGCGCCAGTGTCGATTTCTCCAGTACCTCGTTCGTCAAGGAAGTCAGCCGCGCCCGTACCTTCGGTTTCATGCGCGACATCGAGTACCTGCGCAAGCACAACCTCGCGCTTGGCGGCAGCGTCGAGAACGCCATCGTCGTCGACGAGACCGGCGTGCTCAACGAGGACGGCCTGCGTTACGAGGACGAGTTCGTCAAGCACAAGATCCTCGATGCCATCGGCGACTTGTACCTGCTGGGCAACAGCCTGATCGGCGAATTCCACGGCTTCAAGTCGGGGCATGCGCTGAACAACAAGCTGCTGCGCAAGCTGATCGCAGAGACCGATGCCTGGGAAGTGGTGACGTTCGAAGACGCCAGCACCGCTCCCATCTCCTACATGCGTCCCGTAGCGGCCGTATAGGCTCCTGCATTCTCTAGTTCATGAGGCCACCTTCGGGTGGCCTTTTCATTTGCGCTGTCGCCGTCGCAGGTGCCAATGGCGATGAAATTCGAATCAGCCCCAACGGAGTGACCTCCATAACCGGTTCTGAAGCCACGCCCTGGCGACGATAGACGGCCCGCATCTGTTCAAAGGCCGTCCGCTCAAGCGCAAAGTAAGCAAACAGCACGTGTAAGGCGCTACTCCGATAGCCAGGCGTGAGCCTGGCACCGCTTGCACTACGGGTGCGTCCAGGATGACTGGTCGGTAGGAAGATCCCCGCGAAGATCGTTGATCACGATATTCCCATGCACCGGCAACTGATCGGTGAAAAGCACCAGATTCCGGCCTCCAGGGTTCGCAACGGACTCGAACAGAATCCCAGCACAGTCAGCCTCGATAGCCAGATCCCCGATGATCCAGCTCGGCGGTTCAACGCCGTCGTTGAAGCGAATCTTCTCCAGTCGCAGAAAAAGTCTTGCCAGACCGGGGCCCAGGTATCGTCATAGCCGCCGGTGAAGTCGATCACTCGGTCCAGACTGAGGGAATAGCTGACCAGCAGACCTGGTGGAAGGAATGCGCTTGCTTGCTGAAACTCAGCAATGGCCGTCGCCGACTCAAGCGAGAGGTATAGAGCCTCTAGCCCCTTTCGGTTGACTCGGCCGCCCTGAGTTGCAGCTCCAGCGCCAGATGTAGGCGCAACGGACCACTTGGGAGTGTGCATTCGGTAGCAGGGAAGGTCCTGCACACCGATGATTTTCATCCTTGGGCACCAGCTCCCCAGGACTGAAGGAAAGCGATCAGTTGCTCGGTTTTTCCTTCGCTAACCACTTCCTCTGCGGTCTTGTAGTTGAACGTGGAAAGAGGCTCATTCTTAAACCAGAAGATGGCATTCGTCACGTCCGTGCCCATGTCGGTCACTGCACGCAGAACCTTCACAGAGTCACGAATGTAGGCTTGGACCTTTTCCGATTCAGGCGCGTTGCGCACGGTATTGCGATGGACATGGGCCCGAAGCGCCAAGGTTTGCTGGTCCATCGAAAAAACCTTGAGGAAGCGCTCAGGGGAGAACATCACACGGTTCACCTCTTTGAGAGCGTCCATCAAGCCCGCGAAATTGGTGGGGCGAAGCTCCAATACGGCTTTGCTGGGCATGGATGGCCTCCATTCAGATTGCACTTGCCATGCACAATTCTCGCACAATCTGCGCATCTTTCAAGCTGCCGGGTCGATCAAGGCCCGGGCCCTGCATCCAAGCGTTCTCCCGGTTAAGCCAAAGCACCACAAACGGTACGCGCTGACAAAATCTACGCTTCAATCGGAATGCCCCAAGCAACACCCAGGCAGAACAGCGCAAGAACTCGCTGGCTTGCTCCATGCGGTGTTTGCGATATCTCTTTTCGTACGGAGCTGCCTCATAAAAGCTGTTATCGCTAGTATTCAGCTTTTCTCTGGGCCATGGGTATGGCTGGCCAATCGCTCCAGTGCCCCACGCAGTTTCGGGTCGGCGATTCCTTCGGCAGAATCACGGATACTCTGCGCGGCATCCGTCGACAAGGTCACGGCGTGGCCGGCGTGGCGTGCCGGTACCAGTGGTGGTTGCACCTTGAACAGGATCCGTTGCAGGTTGCCGAAGGCTTCCAGCGTCTGCAATTGACGCTGCAGGCGTTTCTGCTGGTAGCGCAGGCGCGTTGCCCAGTGACCGTCGGTGACCACCAGCAACAATACCCCGTCACGCCAGGACGCCACATGGCAATGCCCCCGGGCAGCCGGTTGCAACTGGCTTTCCAGCAGGCGTTGCAAATGCGCCAGGCGTTGGGCCTGGTTGAGCAGCAGCTTGAGCGCACGAGCGCCGCGCAACAGGTCGGCGGGCGGTCGGGCTGGCGAGGGCTTGTAGGCCATGCGCAAAGACCGGAAATTGCAGGGTGACCAGTCTACCAGATTCAACGTCCGTCCCGCCCCACACCCCATGCCACAAGCGGATCGAGCCGCGTGGACCCGCGACACCAAGGCTCAGGACCGACGCCGCTGGCCAGATCGCCACGATCGGTCGTAGCTTGCCGCTCGCGGCTCGCGCCGCCCAACCTTGAACTTGTCCGAAACGCCCCTATCTTAGAAAAGCCCCGTCAAAGCGCTGTGCCAGCACCGTGGAAATCCACCGCTTTCCTCACCAACGTTTCCGGGTAGAATGCTCGTTCGCATGCGGCCTCTGGCTGCACGGGCGACTCACGGGGCCGCCCTCCATCCCCACGTGTGGAAGATCCTGCCGATATGTTTGCGCCTTTGTTAAAGAAACTTTTTGGAAGCAAGAACGAGCGTGAAGTCAAACGCATGCTCAAGACGGTGAATATCGTCAATGCCTTCGAAGAGAAGATGGTGGCCCTGTCCGACGAGCAGCTGCGTGGCAAGACCGCAGAGTTCAAGGAGCGCCTGGCCAAAGGCGAGACCCTCGACCAACTGCTGCCCGAAGCCTTCGCCGTGGCCCGTGAGGCCGGCAAGCGCATCATGGGCATGCGCCACTTCGATGTGCAGCTGATCGGCGGCATGACCCTGCACGAGGGCATGATCGCGGAAATGCGTACCGGTGAGGGCAAGACCCTGGTCGCGACCCTGGCCGTGTACCTCAACGCCTTGTCCGGCAAGGGCGTCCACGTGGTTACCGTCAACGACTACCTGGCCCGCCGCGACGCCAACTGGATGCGTCCGCTCTACGAGTTCCTGGGCCTGAGCGTGGGCGTGGTCTCGGCCTTCCAGCCGCCGGAAGACAAGCGCGCTGCCTATGCCGCGGACATCACCTACGGTACCAACAACGAGTTCGGCTTCGACTACCTGCGCGACAACATGGCCTTCAGCCAGGAAGAGAAGTTCCAGCGTGAACTCAACTTCGCCGTGATCGACGAGGTCGACTCCATTCTGATCGACGAGGCGCGAACCCCGCTGATCATCTCCGGCCAGGCCGAGGATAGCTCCAAGCTGTATACCGAGATCAACCGCCTGATTCCGCGCCTGAAGCAGCACGTCGAGGAAGTCGAAGGCCAGGTCACCCAGGAAGGCCACTACACCATCGACGAAAAGAGCCGCCAGGTCGAGCTCAACGAGGCCGGCCACCAGTTCATCGAGGAAATGCTGACCCAGGCCGGGCTGCTCGCCGAGGGCGAGAGCCTCTACTCGGCGCACAACCTCGGGCTGCTGACCCACGTTTATGCTGGCCTGCGTGCCCACAAGCTGTTCCATCGCAACGTCGAATACATCGTCCAGGACGGCCAGGTACTGCTGATCGACGAGCACACCGGCCGCACCATGCCGGGCCGCCGTCTCTCCGAAGGTCTGCACCAGGCCATCGAGGCCAAGGAAAACCTCAACATCCAGGCCGAAAGCCAGACCCTGGCCTCGACCACCTTCCAGAACTATTTCCGCCTCTACACCAAGCTGTCCGGCATGACCGGTACCGCCGATACCGAGGCGTTCGAGTTCGCCCAGATCTACAACCTCAACGTGATGGTCATTCCGCCGAACAAGCCGCTGGCGCGCAAGGACTTCAACGACCTGGTCTACCTCACCGCCGACGAGAAGTACGCGGCGATCATCACCGACATCAAGGAAAGTCTGGCCCAGGGCCGGCCGGTACTGGTCGGTACCGCGACCATCGAGACCTCCGAGCACATGTCCAACCTGCTCGTGAAGGAAGGCATCGAGCACAAGGTGCTCAACGCCAAGTACCACGAGAAGGAAGCCGAGATCATCGCCCAGGCCGGTCGTCCGGGCGCCCTGACCATCGCTACCAACATGGCCGGTCGCGGTACCGACATCCTGCTGGGCGGCAACTGGGAAGCCGAAGTGGCAGCCCTGGACGACCCGAGCGCCGAGCAGATCGCCCAGATCAAGGCCGACTGGCAGAAGCGTCACCAGCAGGTCATCGAGGCCGGTGGCCTGCACGTGATCGCCTCCGAGCGTCATGAGTCGCGGCGCATCGACAACCAGCTGCGTGGTCGTGCCGGTCGCCAGGGCGATCCAGGCTCAAGCCGGTTCTACCTCTCGCTGGAAGACAGCCTGATGCGCATCTTCGCCTCCGATCGGGTGAAGAACTTCATGAAGGCGCTGGGGATGCAGTCGGGCGAGGCCATCGAGCACCGCATGGTCACCAACGCCATCGAGAAGGCCCAGCGCAAGGTCGAAGGGCGCAACTTCGACATCCGCAAGCAGTTGCTCGAGTACGACGATGTCGCCAACGAACAGCGCAAGGTGATCTACCACATGCGCAACAGCCTGCTGGCGGCGGACAACATCGGCGACACCATTGCCGAGTTCCGCAAGGAAGTGCTCGATGCCACCATCAGCCAGCACATTCCGCCACAATCGCTGCCCGAGCAGTGGGACGTGGCCGGCCTGGAAGCTGCGCTGGCCAGCGATTTCGCCATGAAGCTGCCGATCCAGCAGTGGCTCGACGAGGATGATCACCTCTACGAGGAAACCCTGCGCGAGAAGCTGCTCGCCGAGATCACCGCGGCCTACACCGAGAAAGAGGACCAGGCCGGCGAGCAAGCCCTGCGTACCTTCGAGAAGCAGATCCTGCTGCGCGTGCTGGACGACCTGTGGAAGGACCATCTGTCGACCATGGACCACCTGCGCCACGGCATCCACCTGCGTGGCTATGCGCAGAAGAACCCGAAGCAGGAGTACAAGCGCGAGTCGTTCACCCTGTTCCAGGAACTGCTCGACTCCATCAAGCGCGACGCGATCCGCGTGTTGTCACATGTCCAGGTGCGTCGCGAGGATCCGGCCGAGGAGGAAGCTCGCCTGCGTCGCGAAGCCGAGGAGCTGGCCAGCCGCATGCAGTTCCAGCATGCCGACGCGCCGGGCCTGGAGGCCGAGCAAGAGGCCGCCGAACCTGCGGCGCAAGTCGCCGGGGCAGCGGCGCCGGCACGCAACGAGCAGAAGCTGGGGCGCAACGAGCCTTGCTGGTGCGGTTCGGGCAAGAAGTTCAAGCACTGCCACGGTCAGATCGAGTGATCGGACCGCTCCTCGCCCTGCGCTGAACACTGAAATACCGCGCCGCGAAGGTCCTGGCCTTCGCGGCGTCGTTCCATCTCAAGCTTCGCCGTACCTTGTACGGTACATTCACCTAGGAGCGTTTTCATGGCTGTTGGTCTCGGTCCCCTGCCTACCTTGCATCCGGTTGCCGGTTTCGAACTGGGCATCGCTTCGGCGGGTATCAAGCGTCCCGGACGCAAGGACGTGGTCGTCATGCGCTGCGCCGAAGGCTCAAGCGTTGCCGGCGTGTTCACCCTCAATGCGTTCTGCGCAGCGCCGGTGATCCTGGCCAGGCAACGTGTGCATGGACCGGTTCGCTACCTGCTGACCAACACCGGCAACGCCAACGCCGGCACCGGGGCGGCGGGCCTCGCCGCCGCCGAGCGCACCTGCGCCAGGTTGGCCGAGCTGGCCGGCGTGGATGCCAATGCGGTGCTGCCGTTCTCGACCGGCGTGATCGGCGAGCCGTTGCCTGTCGAGAAGATCGAAGGCGCCCTGCAGGCAGCGCTGGACGACCTGTCGGAAGACAACTGGGCCGATGCCGCCAGCGGCATCATGACGACCGACACCTTGCCCAAGGGTGCCAGCCGTCAGTTCCAGCACGATGGCGTGACCATCACCGTCACCGGCATCAGCAAGGGCGCGGGCATGATTCGCCCGAACATGGCCACCATGCTTGGCTACATCGCCACCGACGCCAAGGTCGCCCCTGCGGTGCTCAAGGACCTGCTGCTCGACAGCGCCAACAAGTCTTTCAACCGCATCACCATCGATGGCGATACCTCGACCAACGACTGCTGCATGCTGATCGCCACGGGCAAGGCCGACGTGCCTGAAATCACCGAAGCCAGCGGCGCGCTGTTCGATGCACTGAAACAGGCCGTGTTCGACGTCTGCATGGAGGTTGCCCAGGCCATCGTGCGTGACGGCGAAGGCGCCACCAAGTTCGTCACCGTGCAGGTCAACGGCGGCGGCAACCATCAGGAGTGTCTGGATGTCGGCTATGCCGTGGCTCATTCACCGCTGATCAAGACGGCGCTGTTCGCTTCCGATCCCAACTGGGGGCGTATCCTCGCGGCGGTCGGACGGGCCGGTGTCGCCGAGCTCGACGTCAGCCTGATCGATGTCTACCTGGGCGACGTGTGCATTGCCAGCAAGGGCGGCCGCAGCCCAAGCTATACCGAGGCGCAGGGCGCAGCGGTGATGGCCCAGGAGGAAATCACCATCCGCATCGACCTCGGGCGCGGCCACTGCAGCGAAACCATCTGGACCACCGACCTGTCGCACGAATATGTGAAGATCAACGCCGAATACCGGACCTGATCCGCCAGTGGGCCCGTTCGTCGTCATGCATTCGCCGTCGCGACGCACGGGCGCCAAGGCCGCAAGGCCTCATGCCTCATCCTCGAATCGATGGAGCCGAACATGAGCTACCACCTTATCATCGGCGACAAGCGGTACTCTTCCTGGTCGCTACGTGGCGCCCTGGCCCTTGAATTGGCCGGCGTGCCGTACCTGGAGACGCTGATCAAGCTGCGCCAACCCGACACCCGCAGGCGACTGCTCGAACACTCGGCCACCGGCAAGGTTCCGCTTCTCAAGACCGAGCACGGCACCATCGCCGACTCCCTGGCGATCGCCGAGTACCTGGCAGAGCGTCATCCCCAGGCCCAGCTGTGGCCCGCCGACATTGCCGCGCGCGCCCAGGCACGTTCCGCCTGCGCGCAGATGCACAGCGGTTTCGCCGCGCTGCGCGAACACATGCCGTTCGACCTGGCGCATGACCAGGCGCTGGAACACATGCCACTGGATGTCCAGGTCGATATCGACCGTATCGTCGCGCTCTGGGCCGAATGTCGGCTGGTGGCCAAGGAGCCCGGGCCTTTCCTGTTCGGCAGGCCCAGCCTGGCCGATGCCTTCTTCGCCCCGGTGGCCGTGCGGCTGCGAACCTATCGGGTAGCGGTTCCCTCGCATGCCGCGGCGTACATCGAGACCCTCTATCAGTGGCCGGCCTTCCAGGCGTGGCGCCAGGCTGGCCTGGCGGAGCGTGCCGGGTGAAGCGGGTCCATGTGGCAGCAGCCGTCATCCGCAGGGGCGATGGGCGGATCCTGATTGCGCGACGCGCCGAAACCCAGCATCAGGGTGGGCTCTGGGAGTTTCCCGGTGGCAAGGTGGAAGCGGGCGAAACCGTGGCGTGCGCGCTCAGGCGTGAACTGCGTGAGGAACTGGGCATCGAGGTTACCCGGTCGCGGCCGCTGATCAAGGTCAGTCACGATTATCCCGACAAGCAGGTATTGCTGGATGTACTGGAGGTCGATGCCTTCGAAGGCGAGCCCCATGGGGCAGAAGGGCAGCCGCTTGCCTGGGTCTTGCCCAAGGAGCTTGCCGAGCATGCCTTTCCCGAAGCCAACAAGCCGATCGTCGCCGCTGCCCGGCTGCCGGACCAGTACCTGATCACGCCGGATGGCCTGGAAGTCGCGCAATTGCTGCAAGGAATCCGCAAGGCGGTGGCAGGCGGTTGCAAGCTCATCCAGCTGCGTGCGCCGGACATGTACGATCCGAAATACCGCGATATTGCCGTGGACGCGGTGGGCCTGTGTGCCGGCAAGGCGCAACTGATGCTCAAGGGACCGCTGGAATGGCTCGGCGATTTTCCTGCCGCCGGTTGGCACCTGACTGCCCGGCAGCTGCGCCAGTACGCCGCCAAGGGGCGGCCATTCCCGGCCGATCGCTGGCTGGCCGCTTCCTGTCACGATGCCGAGGAGCTGGCCCTGGCCCGGCAGATGGGCGTGGATTTCGTCACGCTCTCCCCGGTACAGGCTACCCAGACCCATCCCGAAGCCGCGCCGCTGGGGTGGGAGCAGGCGGCCCGGCTGATCGAAGGGTTCACCCATCCGGTCTTCCTGCTCGGTGGAGTAGGGCCCGCGCAGCGCGAGCGTGCCTGGCAGGCAGGTGCCCAGGGCGTGGCTGGGATTCGGGCCTTCTGGCCTGGCGCCGAGGGGTAGGGGACAGGCACCGATTGATCGGTCCCCGTGGAACGGCCTCAGGATCTGACAGGCTTTGAAAGACAGGTGCTCCGCCAACGGTGCCCGCCGGGCGCATTCTGGGCCCGCGTTGCGAGCCATCGCGGCCGGTTCGGCGCCCCGGCTGCGGCGGTTCCCGCACGGGGCCGTGCTTTCAGCGCCAGCGGCGGGTATTTGCCTCAGGCATTTCCCCCGTCCGGCCGGAGAGCGGCCTGCCACAGAACCTCGGCCACGCCCTGACGCCGCCCGATGATCCGAGCGGCCACGAACAGCAGGTCCGACAGCCGATTGATGTAGGCCAGGCCCACGCCGCTCAATGGTTCCACCGCGTTGAGCTGCTGGCAGCGCCGTTCGGCGCTGCGGGCCAGGCTGCGACATATGTGCGCCTGGGCGACCAGGGCCGAGCCACTGGGCAGGATGAAGTTCTCCAGCGGTCCCAGCTCTTCGTTCCACTGGTCGATGGTCGCTTCCAGACGTTCGATCTCCTGCTGGTCGAGCGCTTGGTAGCTGGGCATCGCCAGTTCGCCGCCGAGGTCGAACAGGCGGTGCTGGCAAGGTGCGATGACTTCGCTCAGCTCGTCCAGCCCCTGCTCGGCCAGGCCAGCCAGCAATAGTCCCAGCTGACTGTTCAGGCTATCCACCTCGCCGATGGCCTCGATGCGCGGGTGGTCCTTGGGGACTCGGCGGCCATCGCCCAGGCCGGTCTCGCCCTTGTCTCCCGTGCGGGTATAGATCTTCGACAGGCGAAAGCCCATGTCATCGCTCCTTGGCGGCCGGCTCCGGCGCCGTCTGGGCAAGGGGCAGGCGCAGGGTGAAGCAGGTGCCCTGGCCAGGAGTCGACTGGACCTCCATCTGCCCCTTGTGGTTGTTGGTGATGATGAAATACGACACCGACAGGCCCAGTCCGGTGCCCTGGCCGATTTCCTTGGTGGTGAAGAAGGGTTCGAACGTGCGCTTGCGGACTGCTTCGGACATGCCGATGCCATTGTCCTCCACCTGGATCTCCGCCCATGGGGAGTTCAGCCGGGTACGCAGGATGATCCGACCTGGCTCGCTGCCCTCGGGGCGTTGGTGGATCGCCTGGGCCGCGTTCTTCAACAGGTTGAGCAGCACTTGCTCCAGTTCGTTGGCGGTACAGGGCACCGGCCCGAGTCGTGGATCGAACTGGCGCACGATGGCCTGCCCACGAAAGTCGAAGCCGATGCTCAGATCGAAGTCGTTTCCGGCGATTTCCACCGCCTGGTCGATCAGTGCCGGCAGCTCGCAAGGCGTCAGTTGGCGATCGCTACGGCGACTGAAGCTGAGCATATGGGTGACGATCCTGGCCGCTCGGCTGCCCGCTTGCTGGATGCCGTCGAGCAGTTGCGGTACCTCCCGGCCCTGGAGGTAGCGGTTGACGTCATCGAGGTCGATACCCAGTTCGCGCGCCTGGTCCTGGTTGCGTGGCAGGTCGACGGACAGCCGTCGGCGAATGTTCTGGACGTTGTGCAGGATGGCCCCGAGCGGGTTGTTGATCTCGTGCGCCATGCCCGCGGCCAGGCCGCCCACGGAAAGCATCTTCTCGGACTGCACCATCATCTCTTCCAGCGACAGGCGCTGGGTGATGTCATCGATGCGGATCACCACGCCGCGTCCACCCCCGCCGGTAAGCGGATAGAAGGTCAGGGCGTAGTGACGCGGCTCGCCGGCCTTGTACCAGGTCACCCGTTCGATCTTGGCGACCTGGTGTTTTTCCACGCTGGTCTTGAGCTGCGGCAGGAACGGCCGCAGCGGCTCGAAGGCGATGAACACGGGCTGGTTCAGGGCCTCGTCCAGTGGCGTACCGGAAAGCGCCGTGGCTTCCTGGTTCCATTGCGTGACATAAAGTTGCTCGTCGAGCGCGATCAGCGCCGAAGGCATGGAGTCGATGATGCTGTTGAGGTAGTTCTGGAAGCCCGTGAGCTTCTTCTCCATCTTGCTGCGTACCTGGACTTCCAGCTCCAGCTTGCGGTTGGTGTGGCGGGTTTCCTCGGCCAAGCCCTGGGCCTGGTCATAGGCCGACTGGAATTCGTCGCGAGCACGCTTGAGCTGCTGCTCGCGGGCTTCCATGCGCGAGAGCATGGTATTGAAGGCCTCGGCAAGGCTGCCGATCTCGTCGTCGTTGCCACGCTGGGCGCGCAGCGCGTAGCTTTCCTCGCGAGTCACCTGGCGACTCAGCTCCTCCAGCTGGTTGATCGGCTGGGTGATCAGTCGCTTGATCTGCCGGGCGATCATCAGCCAGAGCAGGATGCTGAAGAGCAGGATCCCCAGGCTGGCGGTCAGCGTTCCGGTGTAGAAGGCCGTCGGCAGTTCGCTGCTGGCCACCAGCAGCAGGTGTGCGGGCGGGCCGCCGGAGCGAGGCAGGCGTATCAGCTGGGTGCTGCGGAATTCCGTCATGCGCCAGGTTTCGATGTCGCGGTAGCGCTTGGGCAAGGCCAACGGGTCGCCATGTTGCAACTGGGCGAGCAGGCGCCCGTCGCTGCCATACACGGCCGAGGCACGCAGCGGCGAATAGCTGCTCAGCTCGTCAAGCAAAGCCGTGGCTGCCTGAGGGGAGTCCCCGGCGTTGGCCGACAGGCGAGGGTTGGCGATCAACCTGCCAATGGTCTGCAAAGCCTGGGGCGCCATGCTCTCCTGGGTGATCCAGTAGGCGGCGCTGATGAAGCTCAGGTTGGCCACCAGCAGGATGGTGACCAGCAGCACCAGCAGGGCGGCCAGCAGCTTCTGGCCGACCGGGAGGTTTTCCAGGCGTTGGCGCAGGGTCATGGGCGAGGCGACATCCGCGTTCAGGTGGAAGGTCAAGGTCGTGCTGGCATCAGTCGCCGGGCAGTCCTCGTGCTTGCAGGGTATCGACCAGCTGGCGCTGCAGCCGTTCCAGGTGGGGCAGGACCAGCCCGTGACGCGCCGCGCTGCGACAGGCATGGCCGAGCAGGTAATGGATCTCCGTGCGCCGCCCTTGCTGGACATCCTGATGCATCGAGGAGTAATTGGCCGCGGTGGCCTGGATGACCCGCTGCACGTCCTCGTGCAGACCCTCGGCGGCCAGCGGCTGGCCGCAGCTGCGCAGCAACTCGGCCAGTTCCTCGCAGAGCGTGGCGACCGCGCAGGGATGCGCCTGCAGCTGGCCATTACGACAGTCGTGCAATACGGTCAGCGGATTGATCGCGCAATTGAGTGCCAGCTTGCGCCACAGTCGGGCCAGTATGTCCACCGTCCAATCGGCGGGAATGCCGGCTTCGCGCAGCTCGTCGAACCATGGCGGTACGGCCGGGTTGGCCGGGTCGCCCAGCCAGTTGAAGCCATGCCCGGCGAACTGCACGCGCCACGCGTCTTCGCGATAGGCACCTTCGGTACTCGATGCCAGGATGCAGCGGACATGCCGCACCTGCCCGGCGACCTCGTCCTGGCTGCCCAGGCCATTCTGCAGCAGTACCACCTGCGCCCCGTCGGCCAGCCTGTGGGCCAGGCGCTCGGCCGCCGGGGCCGCGTCGTAGGCCTTGCATGCCAGCAGCAGGCGATGGATCGGCCCCTCGGCGCTGGCGGTTTCGGCCGGGATCGCGTACTGGCTGGGTCGGCCCTGTTCCACCAAGGTCAGACCACCCGCGGCCTCATAGGCGTGCAGCCGCCGCTGGTCCCGCAGGATCAGGCGTACTGCCTTGCCGGCCCGAGCCAGGCGGCAGGCCCAGAGCGTGCCGAGGCTACCGGCGCCGAGAATATGCCAGGTGCTGCTCATCTGCGTTTCGCAACCGTTATAATGAGCGGTCATCTTAACCCTCAATCCCGACGCGCTCCATCGTCACGGTCGGACCTCATGGATCCGCCAACGGGCGCGCTGTCATTCTGGAGAACAACCATGCCTTCGTTCGACGTGGTATCGGAACTGGACAAGCACGAAGTGCAGAACGCCGTGGACAATGCCATCAAGGAACTCGATCGCCGCTATGACCTCAAGGGCAAGGGCAGTTTCGAGTTCAAGGAAAAGGAAAAGACCGTCCTGCTGACTGCCGAGGCCGAGTTCCAGCTCGAGGCGATGATCGAGATCCTCAAGCTGGCGCTGGTCAAGCGCAAGATCGACGTCAAGTGCCTGGAAGTCAAGGACGCCTACCAGTCCGGCAAGGAAATGAAGCAGGAAGCGCTGTTCCGCGAGGGCATCGACAAGGAACTGGCCAAGAAGATCGTGGCCAAGGTGAAGGATGCCAAGCTCAAGGTGCAGGCCGCCATCCAGGGCGAGCAGGTACGCATCACCGGCAAGAAACGTGACGACCTGCAAGAAGCCATCGCCATGCTGCGCGGTACCGATTTCGAGATGCCCCTGCAGTACAACAACTTCCGCGACTGACCTGGCCTGGCAGGAACCTTGAGCGGGGCGCCAGGGTCCACCGCTTCCCGAGGCCGCCTGAACATTGGCGGCCTGATTTACCTGTTCCTGCCAATTGGCTCCGGGAGATGTCCATGGATTTGAACGCTGAAGTCGATCATCTGGTCCGCACCTCGCAGAACTGGATCCCCCTGATAGTGCAGTACGGCAGCCGCCTGCTGCTGGCGTTGGTGACGCTTGCCATAGGCTGGTGGATCATCAACAGGCTGAGCGTGCGCCTGGGCCGGCTGGTCAGCTTGCGCCACCCCGATCCGGCCTTGCAGGGTTTCACCAGCACCCTGGCCAATATCATCCTGAAGATCCTGCTCATGGTCAGCGTGGCCTCGATGATCGGCATCGAGACGACCTCCTTCGTCGCCGCCATCGGTGCTGCCGGCCTGGCCATCGGCCTGGCCTTGCAGGGCAGCCTGGCGAACTTCGCCGGTGGCGTGCTGATCTTGCTGTTCAGGCCGTTTCGCCTGGGCGACTGGATCGAGGCGCAAGGTGTCAGCGGTACCGTCGACAGCATCCAGATCTTCCATACCGTGCTGCGCACCGGTGACAACAAGACCGTGATCGTGCCCAACGGCAGCCTGTCCAACGGCATCATCACCAACTACAACCGCCAGCCCACCCGTCAGGTGGTGTTCGATGTGGGCGTCGATTATGACGCCGACCTGCAAAAGGCCCGCCAGGTGCTGCTCGATCTGGCCAAGGATCCGCGTGTGCTGCCTGATCCTGCCCCGGCGGCGGTGGTATCGCAGCTTGGCGACAGTTCGATCACGGTGTCGCTGCGTGTCTGGGTCAAGACACCCGACTACTGGAGTCTGATGTTCATGCTCAACGAGCAGGCCCGCGACCGTCTGCGCGCCGAGGGTATCGACATCCCGTTCCCGCAGCGGGTGGTTCGTGTGGTGCAGGAACCGGCGGCTCAGTAGACCGGATCCGCAGGCTTCATCAGGGGCGCTCCTGGTGGGGCAGGCGGGGCTGCGGATGACCGCGGGACACGACGCGCAGCTCGATTCCGTCAAGCCGGTTGCTTTGTGCCTTGGTTGGGCGCACGCTTTGCCGCGCCGCGCCCTGTCTCGCCATGATCGTCGGGTCCAGGGCCGGCTTTTCCGGCATACCGCCTGACTCTGTCCGTTATCCGAAGTCCATCATGACCCCTCTTCTCCACATTACGCCCGCCAGGGCGCTTGCCTTTGGCTTGATCCTGGCCCTGTTCGAACTGTTGACCTACCTGGCCAGCGACGCCGTCATGCCAGCCATGCCGGTGGTCGTCACCGACCTGCAGGCCAGCCCCGAATACATTCCCCATGCGCTGAACCTGTACCTGCTCGGCGGCGTGGTCCTGCAATGGCTGATCGGCCCGCTGGCCGACCGCTATGGACGACGACCCTTGTTGCTGACGGGCTGCGCGTTCTTCGGCGCGGCGTGCCTGGCGACCTATTGGACGCATGACATCGGCCTGTTCAATGCCTTGCGTCTGCTCCAGGGCATCGGCCTGGGCTTCGTGGTCACGGTGAGTTATCCGGCCTTGAACGAGGCCTTCAGCGAAGCCGATGCCGTGCGGATGATGGCGCTGCTGGCCAATATCGCCTTGCTCTCGCCCCTGCTCGGGCCGCTGGTCGGTACCCTGATGTTGCAGTGGCTGGATTGGCGCTGGCTGTTCGTGGCATTCGCCGTGGGCGCTACCGGCGTCTGGCTGGCACTGTATCGGCTGATGCCGGAAACCCTCGGCGTGCAGCGCCGCGATGGCTCGCGCCTGCCGTTCACGCCGATCCAGCTGATACCGTTGCTGCAAGGCTATGGTCGTCTGCTGAGCAACGGACGTTTCGTCGCCGGCAGCGCGGCGCTTGGCTTGGTGAGCTTGCCGCTGATCGGCTGGATCGGGCTGTCACCGGTCCTGCTCATTCACGACGAGGGCTTGAGCACCATGGCGTATGCCTTGTGGCAGTTGCCGGTATTCGCCGGGCTGATTCTCGGCAACCTGATCATCAACCGCATCGCCGACCGCTATCCACTGCATCGGTTGGTGCGAGGCGCGCTATGGCCCTACCTGCTGGGGCTGGCCCTGATGGTCGTGGCGACCTGGTACTGGCAGGCAGTGCCGAGCCTGGTGGCTGGCCTGTCCCTGTATGCGCTGGGCCTGGGCGTGGCCAATGCCGTGCTGTACCGCATGACCTTGTTTTCCAGCCAGCAGAGCAAGGGGCTGGTCTCGGCGATGCTGGGCATGATCACCATCGCCTTGCTGGGGCTCGGTGGCGTGCTGCTGGCCATGTTGGGCGCAGGCGCGAGCCTGCTGCATTTCGCCGTGATCGCCGGGGTGGCGGGGGCGCTTGCCTTGTGGCCACTGTGGCGGGTGATCGCCGACGCAGCGCATGGTGGCTCGATGGCTACCGAAGGGTAGCCATCGAGCCGTTTCAAGGTCGATCGGCGGCGGGCTGCTCTGGCGCCTGCTTGCCACCACTGGCCTCCTGCCGCCAGTGCAGGGCGATCAGCACCAAGGTCGGCACGCCCAGCAAGGCGGTGATGAGGAAGAAGTTGTGATAGCCGACCTTCTCGACCATCACGCCCGAGTAGCCGCCGATCAGGCGCGGCAGCAGCAGCATGATCGAGCTGAGCAGGGCGTACTGGGTGGCCGAGAACTTCAGGTTGGTCAGGCTCGACAGGTAGGCGACGAAGGCCGAGGTGGCCAGGCCCGAGCTGAAGTTGTCCAGGGAGATGGTCAGTACCAGCATCTGCAGGTTCGGTCCCATGTCGGCCAGCATCAGGAACAGGATGTTGGTCGCCGCGGAAGCCGCGCCCCCGATGAACAGGATCGGCAGGATGCCGAAGCGCACGATCAGCAGGCCGCCGGCGCCAGCGCCGAGCAAGGTCATGATCAGGCCGAAGATCTTGCTCACGCTGGCGATCTGGTCCTTGGTGAAGCCCTGGTCGATGTAGAAGACATTGGCCATCACGCCCATGACCGTGTCCGACATGCGGTAGGTGGCAATCAGCCCGAGCAGCAGCAGGGCCTGCCAGCGGTAGCGCACGATGAAGTCGTTGACCGGGGTCAGCACCGGCGCCAGGCCGCGACGGCCCATCGACGACAGGCAAGCCCAGGTCAGGCTGGTGTAGAGAATCGCACGCAGGAACGCCCTGTCCTCGAGCAGCAGGTCCAGCGGCGTCGCACCGCCGAACACCATGCTGCCCCAATCGGTATTGAACAGTTGGGTGAACATCGCGGGTACCGAAACCAGCAGGATGATCAGCACGAATACCGAAGCCAGCTGGTGGCCCAGGCCATAACGCGCGGCCGAAAGCTGGGTGCGCAACGGCACCGGTGGTTCGCGCATCACCAGGGTGGTGAAGACCGCCGGCAGCATCATCAGGCCGAACAGCACGTAGGTGCCGGTCCAGGCCTGATGCAGGTAGCTGAAGCCGGTGGAGCCGAACCATTCGGCGAAGAACAGCGCGCCGGCCGTGGCCAGCAGGGCAGCGATCCGATAGCCGGCCATGTAGCTGGCAGCCAGCGCGGCCTGGCGCTGGTCATCGGCGATTTCCAGGCGGTAGGCGTCCACGGCGATGTCCTGGGTGGCCGAGGCGAAGGCCACCAGCACTGCCAGCGCGATCAGCCAGGACAGATGTTTCTGCGGATCGCACAGGCCCATGCCGATCAGGCCCGCCACGACCAGCACCTGCGACAGCAGCAGCCATGAACGACGCCTGCCCAGCCCGCCGAGCAGCGGCAGGCGCCATTGGTCGAGCAGCGGCGACCATACCCACTTGAAGGCATACGCCAGGCCGATCAGGCTGGCATAGCCGATGGTCTCGCGGGCCACGCCTGCCTCGCGCAGCCACACCGACAGGGTGGAGAACACCAGCATGTACGGCAATCCGGCAGCGAATCCAAGCAGCAGCAACACCAAGGTCGACGGGCTGGCATAGGCAGCGAGCGCAGCGCGCCAGGTTTTACGGGGCATGGGCCAACATCTGCCTCAAGGTTGCGAAAACAAAGCGCGCACTCTAACCGCTGTGCTCCATCGGACGCCAGCCATGGCGTGACATATCCACACGATTATCCTGCACGCCAACCCCTTCGGCGCGAAGCCGGGCACGCTGTTCCTCGCCGGACGGCGTACCTGGCGCCAGGCATAGCCGGCCGCCAGCACCCAGCACCCGATGCCAGGGCAGGCGGGTGTCCTCGGGAAGCTGGCCCAGGGTTCGTCCGACCCAGCGTGCCACCGGGCCCAGCCCCGCCAGTTCGGCAAGCTGGCCGTAGCTCACCACCTTGCCCGGCGGCACCTGTCCCAGCACCGAGAACAATGCCGTTCGTCGGGCCTCTCGCTGCTCGGCTGTGAGCGTGGCTGCGCCGGGCATCAGGCGTTTCCGTCGAAAAAGGGATTGGGCAGGTCAAGTGAAGGCAGGGTGAGAATGGAACTCGATGGCATCTGCTGGGTCTGTCCTTGCTCTGGTCATGGGTAGCTGGATAATGCCCGTCTTTTTCCTGGAACCGAACCTGTAGTCTTCCTATGCATTCTAGAGTGTTGTTGTGTGTTGCCGCTGTTGCCTTCGCTCCTTGCGCCCTTGCCGACACCGTCTGGATGAAGAACGGTGACAAGCTCAGTGGCAAGATCAAGGTTTTCGATGGCGGCAAGTTGTTGCTCGAAACGCCGTACGGCGGGGCCATCGCCCTTGACTGGAAGCAGGTCAAGACCTTGGAGAGCGACCAGCAGCTGCTGGTCAAGCAGGACGCCTATACCGGGGAGAAAGCCAAGTCGTTGAGCGCTGCCGAACCTGGCAAGGTCACCCTGGCCAACGGCGAGTCGCCCAAGACCGTGGAACTGGCCAGCATCCAGCAGATCATGAAGCCAAAGCCGGTGGTCGAGGACTTGATGTGGAAAGGCAACGTCGACGTGGCGCTGGACTACAAGCGTGCCGAGAACGACACGGACGACTATGACGTCAGTTTCAAGACCACCGCGCGTCACGGTCGCTGGCGCCACAACGCCGAGGGCGAGTACAACCGCGAGACCAAGGACGACGTCACCACCACCAACAACTGGAGCGCCGAATACGCGCTCGATCGTTTCATCACCGAGCAGTGGTTCTGGCAGGGGCGCCTGGAATACAAGCGCGACCACATCGAGGATCTGGCTCGCCAGCGTACCGTCGGTACCGGCCCGGGCTACCAGTTCTGGGACGACGAGCTGGGTGCGTTCTCCCTTGGCGGGCTGCTCAACCGCACCGACTACGAATACGCTGATGGCGGCAAGGACAACTTCTATTCCGCGGCGGTCAAGTGGGACTACAACCGCTACCTGATCGGCAAGACCGTCGAGCTGTTCACCAATGGCGAGCTCGGCAAGCCTCTGGGCAATGTCGCCGACTACTCGCTCGATGCCGAGCTCGGCTTGCGCTACAAGGTCACCGAGTGGGCCTCGCTGAACCTCAAGGCGGAGAAGGACATCATCGCCGGCACCAGCGACAGCGACCTGGACAAGACTCGCTACACGGCCGGTTTCGGGGTCACCTGGTAGGGCCCGCGGCCCTTCGTCCCGCAAGCGACGGGTTACAAGCAGAGCGCGATGACGGTTGGAGCGCACGAGCGCCGAAAAAGGTTGCAGATGCAGCATGCCGCGGCGATCATCGCCCAGCTTGCAGAGCCATGCCTCCAGGAGACCGTCATGAGCGTCAAAGCCCTTCGCCCCGCCCGCGAACTTCTGCTCAAGGAATATCGCGGGGTGCTGTCGACCCACTCCAGGTCGATGCCCGGTTATCCGTTCGGCTCCGTGGTGCCGTATTGCCTGGATGCCGAGGGGCATCCGCTGATTCTCATCAGCCGCATCGCCCAGCACACCCACAACCTGCTGGCCGATGCCAAGTGTTCCTTGCTGGTGGGCGAGCGTGACGCGGAGGATGTCCAGGCGGTAGGGCGCCTGACCGTGATGGCGCAGGCGCGCAGGCTGACGGACGAGACGGCCGTCGAGGCGGCTGCCGAACGCTATTACCGCTACTTTCCCGAGGCGGCCGGCTACCACGAGGCCCACGACTTCGACTTCTGGGTGCTCGACCCAGTGCGGCATCGCTACATTGGCGGTTTCGGCGCCATCCACTGGCTGGACCAGGCGACCCTGGCCAACCCGTTCGCCGGAAAGATCGAGGCTGGCATGATCGAGCACATGAACCGCGATCATGCCGATGCCATTGCGCACTACGTGGAACTGACCGGCCTGCCGCGCTCGGCCCCGGCACGGATGGTCGGGATCGACGAGGAAGGCATGCACCTGCGCATCGGCCAGGGCATTCACTGGCTGGCGTTCCCGGCGCCTTGCAACACGCCGACACAAGTGCGCGAAGCCTTGGTAGCGCTGGCTCGGGCCGAACGCTGGCCGCTCGCGATGCAGCCGGCAGGTTGAAATAGCGATTGATCGCATCCATCTGAGGTCTACTGGAAGGTTGTCTTCCGCAGAGGAACCCTCGATGCGTGCTTTTCTATTGCTGTTTCTGATTTTTCCGGTGCTGGAGCTTTTCGTCTTCGTCAAGGTCAGTGCCGCCATTGGTTTCTTCCCGGCGCTGCTGCTGGTCATTGCCGGTTCCGCCCTGGGCATCCTGGTGATGCGCCTGGCTGGCCTGGCGACGGCCTTGCGTACGCGTGAAAGCCTGCAGCGTGGCGAGCTCCCCGCCGAGGACATGTTCCAGGGCCTGATGATGGCCCTTGCTGGTGTGCTGTTGCTGATCCCGGGCTTCATCAGCGATGTGCTCGGCCTGCTGTGCCTGCTGCCGTTCACGCGCCGCCTGATCGCGCGCAAGCTGCGTCAGCGCGCCGAAGCCCAGGCGATGCGCCAGCGGGCGTTTCGCGACGATCCACTGGCCGGTCGGCCGCAGGAGGGTGGTCAGCGCCCCAATGTCATCGAAGGCGAATACCAGCGCCGCGATCCTCGCTAGGCATGCCTGGCAGATCCGCAAGCGGCCCCGCAAGGGGCCGTTTCCGTTCTGGGGGCAGAAGAAGCGAAAAAAATTTCTCGCCCAAGCCTTGTAATTGATTCCGACGACCTCATGTATGGGTCACCGCAAGGTTTCCGGTGGTTTCCACCGGACATTACACAGGTGGTTCGCCCTGGCGGGCCACTACCGGCAGCGCCGGAAAGCATCAACCCGCCGGTTTCGATACCGGCCGATGAAAACCACAATTGGGAGAGATCGACAATGAAGCTTCGTCCTCTGCATGACCGCGTCGTCATCCGTCGCAGCGAAGAAGAATCGAAAACCGCTGGCGGTATCGTCCTGCCGGGTTCGGCCGCTGAAAAACCAAACCGTGGCGAAGTGGTCGCGGTAGGTACCGGTCGCATCCTGGACAGCGGTGAAGTGCGTGCGCTGGCCGTGAAGGTGGGTGACAAGGTTGTTTTCGGCCCTTACTCGGGCAGCAACACCGTGAAAGTCGACGGTGAAGACCTGCTGGTGATGAGCGAGAACGAGATCCTCGCTGTCGTCGAAGCTTGATTCCCCGGTTTCCAGTTACTCGAAGAATTAAGGATTGAACGATCATGGCTGCTAAAGACGTAAAATTCGGCGATTCCGCCCGCAAGAAAATGCTCGTTGGTGTCAATGTCCTGGCTGACGCGGTCAAGGCGACCCTGGGCCCGAAAGGCCGCAACGTGGTCCTGGCCAAGAGCTTCGGCGCGCCGACCATCACCAAGGACGGCGTTTCCGTCGCCAAGGAAATCGAACTGAAGGACGCCTTCGAGAACATGGGCGCCCAGCTGGTCAAGGAAGTCGCTTCCAAGGCCAACGATGCTGCCGGTGACGGCACCACCACCGCTACCGTCCTGGCCCAGGCCATTGTCAACGAAGGCCTCAAGGCCGTCGCGGCCGGCATGAACCCGATGGACCTCAAGCGCGGCATCGACAAGGCCACCGCGGCCGTCGTCGCCGAGCTGAAGAACCTGTCCAAGCCATGCGCCGATTCCCGTGCCATCGCCCAGGTCGGCACCATCTCGGCCAACTCCGACAGCTCCATCGGTGACATCATCGCCGAAGCCATGGACAAGGTCGGCAAGGAAGGCGTCATCACCGTCGAGGAAGGCTCGGGCCTGGAAAACGAACTGTCTGTCGTGGAAGGCATGCAGTTCGACCGTGGCTACCTGTCGCCTTACTTCGTCAACAAGCCGGACACCATGGTGGCCGAGCTGGACAGCCCGCTGCTGCTGCTGGTCGACAAGAAGATCTCGAACATCCGCGAACTGCTGCCTGTCCTGGAAGCCGTCGCCAAGGCCGGCCGTCCGCTGCTGATCGTCGCCGAGGACGTCGAGGGCGAAGCCCTGGCTACCCTGGTCGTCAACAACATGCGTGGCATCGTCAAGGTCGCCGCGGTCAAGGCGCCTGGCTTCGGCGATCGCCGCAAGGCCATGCTGCAGGACATCGCCATCCTGACCGGCGGTACCGTGATTTCCGAGGAAATCGGCCTGAGCCTGGAATCGGCTACCCTGGAGCACCTGGGTAACGCCAAGCGCGTCGTCCTGTCCAAGGAAAACACCACCGTCATCGACGGCGCTGGCGCCGATGCCGACATCGATGCACGCATCAAGCAGATCCGTGCCCAGATCGAAGAGACTTCCTCCGACTACGACCGCGAGAAGCTGCAAGAGCGCCTGGCCAAGCTGGCCGGTGGCGTTGCCGTGATCAAGGTCGGTGCTGGCACCGAAGTCGAGATGAAAGAGAAGAAGGCTCGCGTCGAAGACGCCCTGCACGCTACTCGTGCGGCCGTCGAAGAAGGCGTGGTGCCTGGCGGTGGTGTCGCGCTGGTTCGCGCACTGGCTGCCATCGTCGACCTCAAGGGCGACAACGAAGACCAGAACGTCGGTATCTCGCTGCTGCGCCGCGCTGTCGAAGCGCCGCTGCGCCAGATCACTGCCAACGCCGGCGACGAGCCGAGCGTGGTGGCCGACAAGGTCAAGCAGGGTTCGGGCAACTACGGCTACAACGCTGCTACCGGTGAGTACGGCGACATGATCGAGATGGGTATCCTCGATCCAGCCAAGGTCACTCGTTCGGCCCTGCAGGCAGCCGCTTCGATCGGTGGTCTGATGATCACCACCGAAGCCATGGTCGCCGACCTGCCGGAAGACAAGCCAGCTGCTGGCGGCATGCCAGACATGGGTGGCATGGGTGGCATGGGCGGCATGATGTAAGCCAGCCTTCACCCCCCGCTGTAGCGAAGAAGCCCCGCCTCGTGCGGGGCTTCTTTTTGTCCGCCGCTTGAGCCCTTCCCGCGAAGCACTTAAGCTGCGCCTGCCGCGCAGACCAACATGCGCCGCACAGGAGACCCCCGATGCGCATCCTACTGGTTGAAGACAACCGCGATATTCTCGCCAACCTGGCCGACTACCTCGGCATGAAGGGCTACACCGTCGATTGCGCCCAGGATGGGCTGTCTGGCCTGCACCTGGCGGCCACCGAGCACTATGACCTGATCGTGCTCGACATCATGCTGCCCGGCATCGACGGCTACACCTTGTGCAAGCGCCTGCGCGAAGATGCCCGTCGCGATACGCCGGTGATCATGCTGACCGCTCGTGATCAGCTCGATGACCGCCTGCAGGGCTTTCGCTCCGGCGCCGACGATTACCTGCTCAAGCCCTTCGCCCTGTCGGAACTGGCCGCACGCATCGAGGCAGTGCTGCGTCGAGCCCAGGGCGGCGGGCGCCGGGTACTGCAGGTGGCCGACCTGAGCTATGACCTCGACACCCTGGAAGTCAGCCGCGAAGGCCGTCCGCTCAAGCTCAACCCTGTCGGCCTCAAGCTGCTGGCCGTGCTGATGCAGAAAAGCCCACACGTGTTGCGTCGCGAAGTGCTGGAGGAGGCCTTGTGGGGCGATGACTGCCCGGACAGCGACAGCCTGCGCAGCCATGTCCACCAGCTGCGCCAGGTGATCGACAAGCCTTTCGAGAAACCGTTGCTGCATACCGTCCATGGCGTCGGCTATCGCCTCGCCGAGGGTCGCGATGGAGTTTAAGCAGAGCCTTGCCCAGCGCATCATCATCGCCTTTGCCCTGATGAGCGCTCTGGTGGCAGGTGCCTTCGCCTTCGGCATCGTCGCTACCGTCCACCTGGTGGAAGAACGTCTGATCTCGGCGGTGCTTGGCGGCGACTTGCAGCGCCTGCTGCGCATGGACAGCATCAGCGACTGGAGCCACCGGCCGCGCCCGGACCAACTGTTCTACTTCAGTGGCGGGCGCGACGACTTTGCCCTGCCCAGAGACCTGGAACATCTGCGCCCCGGCTTCCACGAGGTGTTCCGCGATCAGCTGTCCTACCACGCGATGGTCGAGGTGGTCGACGGTCGACACTATGTCCTGTTGCAAGACCAGAGCGACTTCGAGGAGCGTGAGCGGGTACTGTTCGCCGTGGTCTTGGTGGGCTTCGTGCTCAGCCTGGCCCTGGCCGTGTTCCTCGGCTGGGTCCTGGCGCGGCGGGTGATGGCGCCGGTGATCCGCCTGGCCCGCCAGGTTCGTCACCGCGACCAGTTGCTCGGCCTGGCCCCGCCCCTGGCGCCCGACTACGCGGCCGATGAAGTCGGGCAACTGGCCGCGGCCTTCGATGACACGCTCGGTCGCCTGCGCGATGCTTTGACCCGGGAGCGTCTGTTCACCAGCGACGTGAGTCACGAGTTGCGCACGCCGCTGATGGTCTTGGCGACATCCTGCGAACTGCTGCTGGAAAACCCTGCCCTGGACAGCCGGGCGCGGACCCAGGTGGAGCGTATCGCCCGTGCCACCGAAGAGATGCGTGAACTGGTCAAGACTTTCCTGATGCTGGCCAGGGCCCAGCGCGACGAAGGCGCGGTGGCTTCGCGGGCAAGCCTTCGGGAAGTGGCGGATGACCTGATCGGAGTGTGGCGAGACACCATCGAGCAGAAAGGCCTCACGCTCTACTACGACGGTCGGGTCAGCGCCAGCCCGGTACTCTACAACGCGACCTTCCTGCAGTCGGTGATGGGCAACCTGTTGCGCAACGCCGCGCACTATACCGACCACGGCTACATACGCTTGAGCCTGGAACCTGATGGCTTCAGCGTCGAGGACAGCGGTGTCGGTATTCCGGAAGAACAGCGCGAAGCCATGTTCCGGCCGTTCGTGCGCGGCGACGAACGCCGGGGCGAAGGCTTGGGCCTGGGCTTGTCGCTGGTGCAGCGGATCTGTGACGACCAGGGTTGGCGCGTCACGCTCACGGCAACCTTGCCGCACGGTTGCCGTTTCCAGGTCTCGCTGGCGCCAGGGGCGGGCGGCTCATCCAAGGCGGACCCGCAGGTCGGTTCGCCTAGGGAATCCTAGAAAGAGGCTGTAGGATACTGTCGTGAAAATCGACGGTTTTTTCACATTGGCATGACCTGATCCCGACGTCTGTCTGCTTAAGGTGGCGCACCTGAATCCGGGAGGCGCCCATGCCAAAGCCTGTAAGACTCGAGTTTTCCGAAAAGTACGATCACGAACACGCGCAGCAATACTTGCGCAAGCATCGCCAGGGACTAGCGCGTCGTCTGTCGCATCAGCGCGATGAACAGCTGGCGCGTCGTGCCCTGGCCCTGGTTGGCGAGCCAGGGCTGGTCCTGGACCTGCCGTGTGGGGCCGGTCGTTTCTGGCCTCTGTTGGCGGAAAAGGCCAACCGGGTGATCATCGCTGCAGACAACTCCCAGGCCATGCTGGAAACTGCCTGTGGCTCTCAGCCGGCCGAGGTGGTATCAAGGGTGCGCCCCTTGCAGACATCCGCTTTCGCCATCGATCTTCCGGACAGTTCGGTCGACAGCATCTTTTGCATGCGCCTGTTCCACCACGTCGGCAAGGCTGAGCACCGTCGCGCCGTTCTCGAGGAGTTTCACAGGGTCAGCCGCGACAGCGTGATCCTGTCGCTATGGGTGGATGGCAATTTCAAGGCCTGGCGGCGCAGGAAACTGGAGCAGCGTCGTGCCCGGCGCAACGAACAGAACGACTACCAGAATCGCCATGTGCTGGCCGCTGATACGGTCGAGGCCGAATTCGAGGCTGCCGGGTTTTCCATCCAGGAACGACTGGACTTCCTGCCGTTCTATGCCATGTGGCGAGTTTACGTATTGCGAAAGAGGTAATGAGAAATGGCGGTGGCCCAGGATCGATACAAGCAGTTCGATTATTACTGGCAGCAGCAAGGCGAATGGGTGGAAGAGCCCAATCAGCGGCGCGGTGGTGAAAGTGGCGTGCAGCGGCTCAGCGATGCCAATGGCCAGACGCTTTATGCCAAGCGCCAGGTCGGTCACGTCTATCGGACCTTGTTGCACCCGTTCGGTCGGCCGACGGTCCTGCGCGAGCTGGACGCGTTGAAAAGCTTCGGGCAACTCGGCGTCAGGGTGCCCGATATCGTCTTCTGCGGCATCGAGCGAGGCCCGGACCGCCAGTGGAGGGCCTTGCTGGTCAGCAAGGCGCTCGACGGCTTCGTCGATATTGATTCCTGGTATGCCTCCGGCGCCCGCGAACGCTACGACCAGGCGCTGCACGACAGCGTGCTGGAGGACTTGGCCATGAACCTGGCGCGCATGCACCGTGGCCATTGGCAACACGGCTGCCTGTACGGCAAGCATGTCTTCGTGAAAGTGAGCGAGGATGGCGCTCAGGTCCGTGCGCAGGTCGCCTTGCTGGATCTGGAAAAATGTCGGTGGCGAATCAGCCGCCAGCGCGCGGCTGGTAACGATCTGCGCCAACTGCGTCGCCATTCGTCACTCAATGAAGCGGAATGGCAAAAGCTGCTCTACTTTTACCGGACAGCGTTTGGCAGCGCAGTCAAAGGGTTAGGGTAATGAAACTAGAAGTCGCACGAGCTTTGTTCCTCCTGGCTGCCCTAGTGGTCACCACGGCGGCGGCAGCGGCCTGGAACGAACCCCGTCCTCAGGTCTTCAGCAAGGGCCAGTGCACGGTGCCTCGCGAAGCGAAAACGCATGTTGCCGCCGAGCCCGACCAGGACCTTCTGCTGTTCCTGTTCGGCCTGCGCCAGGGGCTGCGTCCGCTTGGCTGAGCCACGCTTGCGGGCTGCCAGGTACAGCTCATCGCCAGCGTATCCAGCGGTTCATCCCTGAACCGCAGCGCAGCGGCCGCGCCAGCGCCGGCAACCAAGGCGACGACAGGCCACGCTGGGCCGCCGCCGTTCACCGCGAGATTGGCTACGCCACGCGCAGATGGTTGTCCCAGAACCCCGAAGGCATCTGCAGCGGTTGCCCGACCAGCTGCTCCTTGCGGCAATCATAGTAACGACAGCGCCCCTGCCCGGACGTGACCACGAAACCATCCTTGACCGCGCCGACTCCGGCGCAGTCCGGCATCGGCGCGTCGAGCCGGACCTGGGCGCTGTCCAGGTCCCAGATGAACAGCCGATTGGCGCGCGGCGCAGTCAGGGCCACCAGGCGCAGGTCGTCGTGGATCGCCACGCTGGCAGTGTACTGGGCCATCGACTGCAATTGCCGCTCGGGTACGGGAAACGCCTGGAATGATTGGCCCGGACGCTTGATCGCCAGCAACTCGGCGGTTTCCTCGGCATCGCCCATGAACTGCTGGCAGGCGACGATGGTACCGTCACGGCCAATCGCCAGGTGACGCACGCTGTTCATCTGCTGCGCGAGCGATTCCTTGCTCAGCAGGGTACCGTCACGCTGCATCAGGACCAGACTCGGTTCCATGGCGTGGAGGTTCATCTCGACACGGCTTTCGGCTTCGGTACGAATCCCACCGTTGGCCACCACCAGGGTCTCCCCATCGGGCAACCAGGCTACCTCGTGCGGGCCGATGCCGTGGGTAGGGATCTCGCCACTGTGCACCAGGCGCTCACCTTCGAAGCGATAGACGCCTAGCACGCCACGCCCTGGGTCGGTCGTGTCGTTCTCGGTGGCGTACAGCCATTCGCCGCTCGCGTGCACGACCGCATGGCCATAGAAATGACGATTCGGCCGCGAGCGAACGGTCTGCAGCAGGCGGCCGTCACGCAGGTCGATCAGATAGCTTTCGGTACCGGGACGACGTGCCACGAACAAGGCGATCGGCAGCTGTGGATGCTCAACGATGTCGTGGCAGCGCTGGGCCACTTCGGTGGCGAACACCTGGCTACCGTCCAGACGATAGCCGACCGCATGGTGCTTGCCGTCGCCATCGTCGCGCGCCGAGAGCAGCAGCGGTTCGTCACCCTTGTTGCGTGACAGGCTCCAGCCGCCCAGGGTCAGGGCGCTGAGCAGCACGCTACCGAACTTGATGGCCTGGCGTCGCAACATGATCAATCTCCGTCGTTGGCATTGAAGCCTAGCTGGATGTTCAACGCCTTGGCCAGTTCGCCTTCGTGCAGGCGATGGACGACGTTGAGGCTGTCGTAGATCTGGTTGAGGGCCTGCCGGCCGGCCTCGTCGGCAAGCAGTTCATCGAGGGTCTTGCGATTGTCGGCCAGCAGCTTGAGAGCGTCGGTGTAGGCAGCGTCGATGCGCTCGGCCAGGGCTTTCTGTTCCTTGCCTAGCAGGGCGCGCAGGCCCTGGTTGTCGACACCGACCCACACCGCCTGCGCGGCTTTGAGGCTGGCTTCGATGCTCTTCATCGACGCGTGGCTGCGCCAGGCTTCGGCCTGCAATGGCTGGGGAATGCCCTTGCTCTGGCGGCCCATTGGCGCGCCGAGCTTCTTCTTCAAGGTGTCCAGGGCGGTGACCTGGGCACGCAGTAGGTCGGCGATCGCCTCATGCGAATCGGCATAACGCTGGTTCGGGAACTTGGTCATCTGGGAAAGCATGCCGTCGGTGCTGTTCCAACCCTTGAGGATCTCTTCGGCCAGGGCTTTCTGGTGCTCGGCGATCGCCACCAGCAGCGGGCAGTAGCGGGCCTTCTGCTCGGCGGTGGCGATATCCGGCTTGCTGTCGAACAGGATGTACTCATAGGCCGACAGGCCGCGTACCACGACGCTGGACTTGCCCAGGGTCTGCGCATCGACCGGCTTGTCGCCATTGACCAGTTGTTCGACCTGACGACCGACCAGGTTCTTCTTGTCCGGCCAGAACTGTACCTGCCAGGCGCGGTTGCCTTCGGCCAGCGGGCCGACCAGCAATGGCTGCAGCTCGGCCCAGGCTTTCTGGGCGGAGAGGAAGTCGGCACGCGCCGCATCCAGCGAAGCCTTGCCTTGGCAGTAGGCCAGTGCGCTGGCAGCCAGCTGGCGATCGGCTTCGACCCAGCGGCTGTAGGTCGGCAGGATCACCTGCTTGGCGATGGCCGCGGACGTCACGGCTTGCGGGTCCTGCGGTGAGCAGGCGCCAAGGGCGAATGCGGCGAGGCTGGTGAACAATAGTTTGGGTCGGAACATGCCCGGCTCCTTGCGCTTAGAGTGAATTCAGGAACGCCAGCAGCGCGGCGCGCTGCTCGGCATCGAAGGTAAGGACATGACGACGGGCGGCTTGCGCTTCGCCGTCATGCCAGAGCACGGCCTCGAGCAGGTTGCGCGCGCGACCGTCATGGAGAAACTGGGTATGTCCGCTGACGGCCTGGGTAAGACCGATACCCCACAGCGGCGGGGTTCGCCAGTCCTGGCCGCCCGCGGCGAACTCGCTGCGGTCATCGGCAAGTCCCGGACCCATGTCGTGCAGCAGCAGGTCACTGTAGGGGCGGATCAGCTGATTGGCCAGCTCCGGCTCGCTGGCATGGGCAGAGGTGGTGAACTGCGGCACATGGCAGGCCTGGCAGCCGGCCTCGAAGAACAGGTTCTTGCCGGCCAGCACCTGAGGCGCGTCCACATCGCGCCGGGCCGGCACGCCGACGTTGCGCGCATAGAAAGTGACCAGGCGCAGGATGTTGTCGCTGACTTCCTTTTCGCCCCCTGGCCCGTCGCCGCTGGGCGCAGCCAGGCAGTCCCGCTGCGCTGGCGTGCAGTCGTCCTGCGGATGCAGGGCCGTGGTCAGGCCCATGTCGCCAGCGAAGGCGTGCACGTTCTGCTGGTTGACGTCGGGTTGGCCAGCCTTCCAGCCGAAACGGCCGAGCACGCTGCGCTGGCGGGCCTGGTCCCACACCGTGTTGGGGCGGCCACGGATGCCATCGCCGTCACGGTCCTCGGGGTCGGCATTGGCCAGGATGGCTTCTTCGGGAATGGCCTCGAGCAAGCCCAGCCCGATCATCGGCGGGGCGATTCGCGCGGAGAAACGCGTGTCTGGATGCATCGGCCCATAGCCGAGCTGGGTAATGTGCAGGTGCGGTTTGCGCAGCTCGACCTGGTAGCCGTCGTCGAAGGCGACGGTGTGATAGCTGTAGTCGACCCGGACCTTGCCTTCAGGCGCCACGCCAGGCACTGCCATGTCCTGCAACTGAGTGCCGTAGGTAGGTTCCGGGACGACGCCCAGCTGCTGGATCTGCTGCGCATAGGCCGGCTGGTCGGGAATCGACAGGCGTACCAGCATCGACACCGCATTGCTGGCGCCGGGCGGCGGTGGATGGCCGCGTCCATCGCGAACATGGCAGTTCTGGCAGGCATTGGTATTGAACAGCGGGCCCAGGCCGTCCCGCGCGGTGGTGGTGGAAGGCGCGATGACCCAAGGGCTGCGGAAGAAACTGTTGCCCACACTGAAGTCCAGCCGTCGTTCGGGAGCGAGGTTGGCCGAAGGCAGGGAAAACGCATTGCGGTCTTGTCGCTGCACGGTCGTCGCGCCACCGGACAAGGCTTCTCCCGGTTCGGCCTTGGTGAAACGCGGCGCGTCGTCACAGGCGGCCAGGATTCCAGCCAGTAGCAGGAGCGTGATGCGGGACAGCGACAGGGACATCGAGGATCCTGAGAGGATTGAGCAAAAAACCGGCGTGCAAGCTTAGCAGGCTCACAAGACATGAATAAGAGGGATTTGCGTTTGCTTCATGAAATTGCTGTCAGGATGGCGGTCGAGCTGCCGGATCGCCTTGCGCGACAGGTTGCAGCGGCGAGCATGACACGTACCCACATGCGCCATGCTCGCCTGTCTGGATGCCGACCGATCAGAATTCGTGATCGGCGGTATCCGGGCTCAGGTTGGAAATCCCCAGCTTGCCCGCGGCCTGCTCGATCGCACCGGTCTGCTTGACCAGCGCGGCGATGGCGTCGCGCACGATCTGGTTGCCGGCAGCGTTGTCCGGGGCGATCAGCTGGTCGTAGTGCTCGCCCTTGAGCGCATGGTCGACCATGACCTGGATCTTCGCCTCGGTGGCTTCGAGGTCCGCCTTGAGCGTGGCATCGGTGGCCGGATCGGCCTTGGCCACCAGCGAGGACAGGCTTGGGCCAGTGAGCTTGCTGCCATCGACGCGAGTGTATTCGCCCAGGTAGATGTTGCGGATGCCCTTGGCGTCGTAGAAGTGCGCGTAGTGGGTATTGTCGCTGAAGCAATCCTGCTCGTCTTCCGGCGAGTTGGCCTCCAGGGAAACCTTCATGCGCTCGCCGGCCAGCTCGCCGAGCGATAGGCTACCCATGCCGAACAGCATCTTGCGCAGGCCATCGTTGACCGGCTCGGCCTCGAGCTTGGCGCGATAGTTGTCGGCCACGCTCGGTGCCCAGTTGCCAACCATTTCCTCCAGGTCGCTGACCAGCAGGTCGGTGACGGCCTTCAGGTAGGCGCGACGGCGATCGTTGTGGCCACCGGTGGCGCCTTCGCCTTCCAGGTAGTCGGAAGCCGGACGGTTGCCAGCACCTGGACCGGTACCGTTGAGGTCCTGGCCCCACAGGAGGAACTCGATGGCATGGTAGCCGGTGGCGACGTTGGCTTCCGAGCCTGCCAGCTCGTTGAGGCTGGCCAGTTTTTCCGGCGTGATGTCCTTGACGTCGACTTTCTCTTCGCCGACCTGGATCTCGGTGTTGGCGATGATGTTGGCGCTGGCCGCCGGGTTGCCCAGGGCATGCTCGTAGCTGCTGTCGACGTAGTCGATCAGGCCCTCGTCCAGCGGCCAGGCATTCACCTGGCCTTCCCAGTCGTCGATGATCGTGTTGCCGAAGCGGAAGGCTTCGCTCTGCAGGTACGGAACGCGTGCCGCGGCCCAGGCGTCCTTGGCCGCCTGGAGCGTCTGGTCGTCAGGCTTGGCCAGGAAGGCGTCGACGGCGCTCTGCAGGGCCTTGGCGGTGCTCAGGGAGTCGCTGTAGATGGCATGGGCCATCTCGGCGTAGTGCTTGACGACCGCCTTGGCCGCCGCTTCATCGACCGCCACCGGGGCCGCGGCCGTGGTGCTGGCGGCAGCAGGGGCCTGGGCTTGCGGCGCGGCAGCCTTCTCGTCCTTGTCGCCGCAGCCGGCGAGAGAGATGGCGATGGCCAGCAGACTGGCGGAAGCCAGGGGCATTCGAATCATTGTAGGTCGTTCCTGCGTCGTGTGGTTGGACAGGTGTGCCAGAGGCACGCGAAACCGGCACATAATGCGAAAGATTTGCATTTTATGTAAAGGGGCGACGAGCAATTGGCGGATCCGCCAGGCGCTGCAACGCCGTGCCAGGCAGCGGCTAGAGCGCGGAAACCTGGTTGCGCTGCGCCTGCCTGAGGAACTGGGCCAGTTCGCGAGCCGGCAAGGGCTTGCTGTAGTGATAGCCCTGGCCTTCGTGACAACCCTGGGCAATGATGTAGGCCTCCTGTTCGGCCGTTTCGACCCCTTCGGCGATCACTTGCATGCCCAGGCTCTTGCCAAGCTGGATGATCGCCCGGACGATGGTGGCGTCGTCGTCATCGTCCAGCAGGTCCTGGACGAAGCTCTTGTCGATCTTGATCTTGTCCAGCGGCAGGGACTTGAGATAGCTGAGCGAGGAATAGCCGGTGCCGAAATCGTCGATGGCGATCAGCGCGCCGGAGCGACGCAAGCTGAGCAGGTGCTGGGCTGCCGTGCTGATGTCTTCCATCAGGCCGGTCTCGGTGACTTCCAGCTCCAGGCTCGCAGGCGGCAGGCGATGGATCTGCAGCAGGTTGTTGACCACCCGCGGCAGCTCGTTGTGATGCAACTGCACGGTGGACAGGTTGACCGCCATGCGCAGTTCGCCGAAGCCCTGGTCGTGCCACTCGCGAAGCTGCCGGCAGGCCCGGTCCAGGACCCACTCGCCGATGCCGATGATGCTGCCATTCTGTTCGGCCAGCGGGATGAACTGGTCCGGAGGGATCATGCCCAGCTCCGGATGTCGCCAGCGCAGCAGGGCCTCCACGCCAACCACGCGCTTGTCGCGATAGCTGATCTGCGGCTGGTAGACCAGATACAGCTGGTCGCGTGCCAAGGCTTCGCGGAGATCCTTCTCCAGCTCGCGCCGGCGACGCATTTCGCTGTCCACGCTGGCGACATAGAACTGGTAACGGTTGCGCGAGCGGGCCTTGGCCAGGGTCATGGTCTGCTCGGCTTTCTGCAGCAACTTTTCGGTGCTGTCGCCATCCTCGGGGAACAAGGTGATGCCGATGGTGGCGCGCAGGCGAATCTGCTGCTGCTCGAACGAAAAAGGGATTTCCAGTTCGTCGAGGATGGCCTGGGCAAGCTCGGCCGCTTCGTAAGGCTGTTCGATGTTCGCCTGGACCAGCGCGAACTGGTCGCCACCGAGGCGGGCCAAGGCGGCGAGCCGGCTGCTGTGGGCCCGCAGGCGATCGGCCAGGGCCAGCAGCAACTGGTCGCCGACCTGGTAGCTGAACTGTTCGTTGATGCCCTTGAAATCGTCCAGGCCGACGCACAGCACCGCCACGCGTCGCTGCAGGCGAGCAGCGTCGTCGAGTATCTTGTCCAGTTGCTGCTGCAATTGCTGGCGATTCGGCAGGCCGGTGAGGAAGTCGTACTGGGCCAGGCGCTGCAGGCTGTTTTCCGCCTCGTGACGCAGGTGGGTGTTGCGCTCGATCGAAGCCAGCAACTGGTTGGCCGTGTCGACCCAAAGGCCGAGCTCGTTTTTCTCGTGGCCCTTGAGCAGGGGGATCTGATACTGGCTGGGCCGGTCCGGATTGATCTGCATCAGGTGCTCGATGATCTTCGACAACGGCTTGGTCAGCAGCCAGTGATAGACCAGGTAGAGCACCAGCCCCATGGCCAGGGCGCGCAGCACGCCGGATACGAAGATGATCACGGCATTGAACAGGAAGCCCTGGCCGTAGCTTCCAGTGTCGAGCGTGATGCTCAGGTCGCCGTAGTATTCGCTGTAGGGACCGCGACCGACCAGTTGGGTGGTGAAGCTGCGTTCCTGGCCGAGTATCAGGTCGGTCAGCCAGCGCGTGGACATTTGCCGCAGCGGGCGCGACTTCTGCGCCAGCATGGTCTCGTTCGGATGCCCGATGGAAGCCATGCGCACCGACTCGTCCTGGAACAGCCCCTCCATCACCTGCATGCCCATTTCCCGATCCAAGCTATAGACCGCCTGGGTCGATGGATCGCGGAACATGTCGAGGATTCGCTGGGCATCGGTAGCAACAGCCTGACGGGTCTTGTAGGCGTCGTAGACGATCTGCGCGCAACTGAGCACGACGCCGACCGCAAGCGCGGCCATCAGCACGACCCTCAGCAACTTGACCGACAAGCTGTTCTTGAATTCCAGCTTCAATGGGGCTTCCTTAATCCATGCGGACGACATCATCTTGACATCGATCCGATCCGTACACTGTCTGCCGACCCGAGACACCACGAGCCGGCTGGGATGGAACCCATCATTCTGGTGCCCGACAGTGTATCGGTCACCCAGCCATGCGACTTGAGCGCGCCGTGGCCATCTTCCTGAGGATGATGTTAGCGTGTGATCCGTCACCGGCAAGCCATGCCTGGCGATTACCCAGGCGAAAAAAAACCCGGCGGATGCCGGGTTCTTGTCGACCGATCAGGCCTTGAACACATTGCCTTCGAACTGCTGGGCCACGAAGTCCCAGTTGACCAGCTGCCAGAACGCCTCGACGTACTTCGGCCGCACGTTGCGGTAGTCGATGTAGTAGGCGTGCTCCCAGACATCGCAGGTCAGCAGCGGGGTGTCGCCGCTGGTCAGCGGGTTGCCGGCGCCGATGGTGCTGGCCAGGGCCAGGGAACCGTCGGCTTTCTTGACCAGCCAGCCCCAGCCAGAGCCGAAGGTGCCGACGGAGGTCTTGGTGAACTCTTCCTTGAACTTGTCGAAGGAACCGAACGCCTGGTCGATGGCTGCCGCCAGGGCACCGGTCGGCTGGCCGCCGCCATTGGGCGACAGGCAATTCCAGTAGAAGGTGTGGTTCCAGACCTGGGCGGCGTTGTTGAACACGCCACCGGAGGAAGTCTTGACGATTTCTTCGAGCGTCTTGCCTTCGAACTCGGTGCCCGGAATCAGATTGTTCAGGTTCACGACATAGGTGTTGTGATGCTTGTCGTGGTGATACTCCAGGGTTTCCTTGGAGATGTGCGGCTGCAGGGCATCATGGGCGTAGGGCAGCGGCGGCAATTCAAAAGCCATGGTTCAACTCCTGTTCAGGTCTGTTTGCGTGTGCGCAAGGCCGATCACGGGCGGCCCTTGAAGCGTCGACGGGTTTTACCTCTGGCGACGCAAGCCCCGGATCATAGCACCTGTCGGCGGTGGGCGACGAGCGGTAGCCGCAGCCCGCAAGCTACATGCTGATCGTGTCGATCTTGCGAACGCCGCTCATCTGGAAGATGGAGTCGCAGGTGCAGGCGACTCGGTCTGCTTTGGCTTGAAGCTCAGAGCACCAGCTGGACCGCCACCGCGAACATCATGGCGGCCACCAGCAGGTCGAGCAGGCGCCAGGTGGCGGGGCGGGCCAGCCAAGGTGCCAGCCAGGCGGCGGCGAGCGCCAGGCTGAAGAACCAGACCAGCGAGGCGCTGGCCGCACCTGCGACATAGGCACCGGGCACGCTCTGCTGGGCGCCGAGCGAGCCGATCAGCAGCACGGTATCGAGATAGACATGGGGGTTGAGCAGGGTCACCGCCAGGGCGCTGAGCAGCACCGCCCGACGTGAGCGCAACCCCTGGTCCTGCTGCTGGTGCAGGCTCTGCCTCGAGCAGGCGCGGCGTAGCGCCTGGCTGCCGTACCAGATCAGGAAGGCCGCGCCGCCCCAGCGAGCGACCGCGAGCAGGGTAGGGTTGTGTGCCAGTACCGTGGCCAGGCCGAACACGCCGGCCGCCACCAGGATCGCATCGCACAGCACGCACAGCGCCGCGACTGGCAGGTGATGCTCGCGACGCAGGCTCTGGGCAAGGACGAAGGCGTTTTGCGTACCGATCGCCATGATCAGCCCGAAGGCCACCAGCAGACCGTTGAGATAGCTTTGCCACATGGCAGGGGACACTCCATTGACGCAAGTACCAGGCTTGCGCCGCTCAGCGAAGGGAAGAGGCTGGCCATTGTGCCCATCGGCGCTGTATAAGAAAAACCAATAAAGCTCATCAGGCATTAGGAAAATCGATGTTCGACTACAAGCTGCTGGCCGCTCTCGCGTCGGTGATCGAACAGGGCGGTTTCGAGCGCGCCGCGCAGATGCTCGGGCTTTCGCAATCAGCCGTTTCCCAGCGCATCAAGCTGCTCGAGGCGCGCGTTGGCCAGCCGGTGCTGGTGCGTGCCAACCCACCGAGTCCCACCGAGGTCGGGCGGCAGTTGCTCAACCATGTCCAGCAGGTGCGCTTGCTCGAGCGCGACCTGCAGCGCCAGGTGCCGGCGCTCGACGAATCCGGCATGCCCGAACGCTTGCGTATCGCTCTCAACGCCGACAGCCTGGCAACCTGGTGGGCTGGCGCGGTAGGGCCCTTTTGCGCCGCACAGCAAGTCTTGCTCGACCTGGTGGTCGAAGACCAGGATGTGGGGCTGCGGCGCATGCGTGCCGGGGAGGTGGCCGCCTGCCTGTGCGCCAGCGAGCGGCCCGTGGCTGGCGCGCGCAGCCTGCCGCTTGGCGCCATGCGCTATCGCGCGCTGGCAAGCCCGACGTTCATGACCCGCCACTTCGCCGCTGGCTTCGAGGCCAGGCGCCTGGCACGCACCCCAGCCATCGTGTTCGGCCCCGACGATTTTCTCCAGCATCGCTATCTGGCCTCGCTGGGCATCGAGGAAGGGTTCCTTCACCACCTGTGTCCATCCGCCGAAGGATTCCTGCGCATGACCGAGGCCGGGGTCGGCTGGGGACTGATGCCGGAACTGCAAGTCGTCGAACAGCTCGAGAGCGGTCGGCTGGTGGAAATCTGCGCCGGTACGCCCATCGACGTGCCGCTGTACTGGCATCATTGGCGCACGGGCGGGCTGCTGCTTGGTCAACTGACCGAACACCTGCGACAGACGGCAGCGCAATGGCTGGTGCCGTTGTAGGTGAACGCGACGTCTGTTGCATCTGGAATCTGGCAAGGCGGAGTCAAACATGCGAATTCTGGTCACCGGTGCGAGCAGCTTCATTGGCGCACGTTTCGCCCGTTTCGCCCTTGAGCAGGGCCTGGAGGTGCGGGTCAACGGCCGGCGCGCCGAGGGCGTCGAGCACCTGGTCAAGCGAGGCGCGCAGTTCGTCCCTGGCGACCTGACCGATGCCCGCCTGGCCCGCCGGCTGTGCCAGGGCATGGAGGCCGTGGTGCATTGCGCGGGCGTGTCGGGCCATTGGGGGCGTTATCAGGATTTCCACCAGGGCAACGTGGTGACGACCGAGAACATCGTCGAAGCCTGCCTCAAGGAGCAGGTGCGCCGGCTGGTGTACCGGTCTTCGGCAGCCGTGTACTTCGATGGCCGGGCCCGCCTCGGGGTGCGCGAGGACCAGTTGCCGCGCCGGCTGCATGGCCACCAGGCATTGACCCGCTTTCTCGCCGAACAGAAGGTCTTCGGTGCCCAGGAGTTCGGTCTCGAGGCGCTGGCGCTGCGCCCGCGCCTGGTCACCGGAGCCGGTGATGGCAGCCTCTTTCCGCGCCTGCTGCAATTGCAACGCAAGCGGCGTCTGGCAATCATCGGCAATGGTCTGAACAAGGTCGACTTCACCAGCATGCACAATCTCAACGAGGCCCTGCTGGCGGCCTTGTACGCCGGGGAACACGCGCTCGGGCAGGCCTATAACATCAGCAATGGCCAGCCGGTGCCGCTGTGGGACGTGATCAACTATGTCATGCGCCAGATGGAGCTGCCCCAGGTGACCCGGTATCGCAACCAGGGCCTGGCCTACGGCCTGGGGGCGATCAACGAGGCCGTCTGCCTGCTCTGGCCGGGACGGCCGCAGCCAAGCCAATCGCGCCTGGGCGTACAGGCCATGAGCAAGGACTTCACCCTCGATATCAGCCGTGCCCGGCAGTTGCTCGACTACCGGCCGAGGGTCAGCCTGTGGGCGGCGCTGGACGAGTTCTGCAACTGGTGGAAGAGGCAGCCGGTCGGCTCCTGAGCGGCTGCCGACGTTCGAGTTCGGTCAGGCCATGTCCGGGCGGTTTATAATCCCTCCTCTTTCGTTGCCAGCGTGACCCAGCCCCATGCGTAATGATGCTCATGATGATCTCGACAGCGTGCCGACTCTGCGGGCCGGCACCCGTGACGATGACGAACTGCTTGCGCCGCCCCGGGTGCGCCAGCGTCAGCAAGCGGCGCGGCCCGCCAGCACGGGGCCGCTCTGGGCGCTGCTGGCCGCTGCCTTCATCGCCCTGGCGGGCCTGGGCTGGTGGAGCTTCCAGCAGATTTCGCTGATGGAGCAACAGCTGGTGGCGACCCAGGACAGTTTCGCGCGTATCAGCGAAGAGGCGGCGGGACGCCTGCAGACGATCAGCGGCAAGGTCGCCGCCAGCGAATCGAGCGTCAATACCGACAACGAGGCACTGAAGCTGCAGATTCGCCAACTGCAAGCCAGCCTGGCCGAGCAAGGCAGGCAGCAGCAAGGTGTGGCCGGGCAGGCTGGCGATCTGGGCAAGCGGCTCGAGCAGGTCCTGGCCGATACCCGTGAGCAGCAGAAGGCCGTCGCCGAGCTGCAAGCGCGGCTGGAGACCCAGTTGCAGGCGGTGAGTGGCGAATTGGCCACGCTCAAGTCGGCCCAGATCGATGCCGGCAAGCTCGATGACAAGCTCAAGCGTCTCGACAGCGACGTGGCTGCCCTGAAGAAGCAGGGCGATTCGGTCGCGGCGATCAAGAGCCTGGAACAGGACATGCTGGTGCTCAGGAGTCAGCTCGACAATCGTCCGGCCAGCACACCCGCGACCGACGCGGCCTCGTTGCAGGAATTCGATGCCTTTCGTGGCCAGGTGACGCGCAACCTCAATACCTTGCAGAGCCAGGTGCGGAATCTGCAGCAACAGATCGATGCTCGACCGTGAACGGACAGGCACGCTCCAGCCAGCGCCGGGGCTAGACTCGACGAATGAACTATCTCGCACATCTTCATCTCGGCGGCGACCAGCCCGAGCAGTTGCTCGGCAGCTTGTACGGCGACTTCGTCAAGGGATCGCTTGAAGGGCGCTTTTCCTGCCAGCTGCAGGCATCGATCCGCCTGCACAGGCGCATCGACAGCTATACCGACGGTCATCCGCAGGTGCAGGCCGCGCTTGCGCGGTTTCCGCGCGAGCGGCGACGTTATGCCGGGATCGTTCTCGACGTGTTCTTCGACCATTGCCTGGCCCGCCATTGGCAGGACTATGCCGAACTGCCCCTGGCAGTGTTCACCCAGCGCTTCTATCGCATCCTGCTGGCCCAGCCGGAGCTGCCAGGACGACTGGCGCAGGTCGCGCCGCACATGGCGGCCGATGACTGGCTGGGCGCTTATGCGGACTTCGCGACGCTGGAGCAGGTATTCAAGGGCATCTCGCGGCGCTTGTCGCGACCGCAGGGGCTGGCAGGGGTAATGCCGGAGCTCGAAGCGCTCTATGAGCCGCTGCTGGCAGATTTTCGGGTGTTCTACCCACAGTTGCAGCGGTTTTGCGCTTGCGAGCAAGGTCTGGCGCCAGGCACCGCATCGAGCGTGTGACGCCGGCCGGGTTGCAGCTTGTCCGATCATGCGGCACAGGGCTGGCGGCGTGTCGCCTGCTCATCGCCCGACAACGCTTGCAGGATGGCCTGGCGTGCCTCGAAGGCCAGGGCGGCTCGCGTCTTCCCGGTGCTTGCCAGCGGCTCGAGCAGCCTGATCACAACCTCGCCTGGTGGCTGCGCGAACAAGCGCAACAGGTGCGAAACCAGGTCGTCCTCGCCGATGAATGGCGCGACCGGGTCGAGGCAGCCGTGACGCAGGTACTGGATCGCCACCGGCTGTACCGGGGTGCCTGCATCGATGGCGGCGCCCAGCAGACGGCCATGGAAGGCACGCACGCCGCTACCGTCGGTGGTGGTGCCCTCGGGAAAGATCAACAATGGGCGCGACTGGCCCAGCCGCTCGATGATCTGCCGGCGCACCCGCTGACTATCGCCACCCCGGCGGATGAACAAGGTGCCGGCGTTTTTCGCCAGCCAGCCGGCAAGCGGCCAATCGCGCACTTCGGCCTTGGACAAGAACGACAAGGGCGTCAACCTGCCCAGCAAGGGGATGTCGGTCCAGGATACGTGGTTGCTGACCCAGAGCATGGGCCGCGACGGCAGTTCACCGATCACCCGCACCTCGAAAGGCAAGGTCCTGGCCAGGCGCCGCAAGAACGCTTGCGTCCAGCGCTGGCGCCGTTCGAGCGGGATGCGCAGGCCCACTCGTGCGCCACTTGCGAAACAGCCCGCCAGGATCGCACCCAGTGCCAGCACTGCAAACAGGCGGCACAGGCGTGCCGCCGTCCGCGGCCCGGACATCAGACCGCCGCCTTGAAGTGGCGAGCGTAGCGCGGGCACAGTTCGTCCCGTTTGAGCAGAATGAACACGTCGGCGACCTGGAAGTTCTCGTCCCAGCACGGTTCGCCACAGATTTTCGCGCCCAGGCGCATGTAAGCCTTGAGCAGCGGCGGCATCTGCGCACTGACATTGCCGGCAAGCGCAAGGGCGGGCAACGGCTTGCGCGGCTCGGCATGCAGCAGCTCGGTGCACAGATGGCGCTCGCGCAGGCGCTGCATGATCGCATGGGCCTGCACACCGCCGTCCTGCATGGAAATGCTGGCGCAGCCCATCAGGTAGCTGTAGCGCCCTTCGTTGAGCACTTCGGCCAGTTCGCTCCAGAGCACGGCGATGGTACCGCCGTTGCGATAGGCTGGATCCACACAGGTGCGGCCTAGCTCGAGGATCGAACCTTGCAGGCGCAGCAAGCCGTGCAGGCGGAATTCTTCTTCGCTGTAGAAGCGGCCCAGGTTGCTGGCGGCGTCATGATCGAGCAGGCGGGTCGTGGCGACCAGTGCGCCAGTGAGCCTGTCGCGCACCCCAAGGTGGCGACAGTGAACGTCGTACTCATCTGTGTCCAGGCCCTGTTCGGCGCCCTTGAGCCTGGCCTTGAACTCGCGGCTGAACACCTTGAAGCGCAGCGCCTGGGCTTCGCGCAACGCGGCGGGGCCGATCAGCCGTTCGGCTTGCAAGCGACGTTCGGTGGGGTCGTCGCCTGAGCGAGCGATTCGGATCATTGCGAGTCTCCATGGCCAGCAGCGGGAAGTGGACGATCGGCTTGGTTGTGCACGCTCAGGCTAGGCAGGCGCGGTGTCACCGACATGAACCTTTGGTGATGCTTGCGTGACTGGCCTGGGGCCAGGCTTCGTGCGAGCGCCTCGAGAGGCGAGGGTGGGCGCTTGCTGGGGCGAAGGCAGCCGGGTAAGGTTGACGGCTTCTTTTCAAGAGATTGCACATGTTCAAGCTGCCTCGTCTCCTGCTCGCCTCGCTGCTTGCCTTGAGCCTGCCTGCCCATGCCAGTTGGCATCTGGATGGCGAGTCCTCGCGGCTGTCCTTCGTCACCAGCTATGACGGTGCTGCCGCCCAGGTCCACCGCTTCCTGGTGCTGCATGGCAAGGTCGACCGCAAGGGCGCGGCCGAGCTGAGGATCGAGATGGACTCGGTGTTCAGCGGCGTGCCCTTGCAGGATGAGCACCTGCGCGGCCGCTTGTTCGAGGTCGAGCGTTTCCCCGATGCCAAGGTCCAGGCCCAGCTCGACCTGCAACCGATCATCGGGCTGGCCAACGGCGCCCAGGTCGAGTTGCGCCTGCCCTTGAAAGTCCTGCTGCATGGACAGGTGCATGACTATGAGGCGAGCTTGCTGGCGACGCGCCTGGATGAACACCGTTTCCAGGTGGTCACCTTGCAGCCACTGATCCTGCGTGCCGAGGACTTCGACCTGGCGCCAGGCCTGGAGACCTTGCGCAAGCTGGCCGGTTTGGCGTTCATCAGCCCCTCGGTACCGGTCAACGCGGTGCTGATCTTCAACGCTCGCTGACATGCCGGGGCCGGTCTTCCCCTGGCGTGATGGCAACCAGTTCGAACTGCTGGTCGACGGCCCGGAATTCTTTCCATGCATGCTGCTGGCCATCGTCCGCGCCGAGTATCAGGTTGACCTGGAACTGTACCTGGTCGAGGCTGGCGCCTGCGCCGAGGCAGTGGTCGAGGCGCTCGAACTGGCGGCCAGTCGCGGCGTGCGGGTGCGCTGCCTGTTCGACGACTACGGCTCGCTGGCGTTCTCTTCCGGCCTGCGTCGGCGCTTGTCCGAGGCCGGCGTTCAGTTGCGCTTGTACAACCGTCTGAGCTGGCGTCGCGGCCTGCGCAACCTGTACCGCGATCATCGCAAGCTGCTGTTGGTGGACCAGCGCTGGGCCGTGGTCGGTGGCACTGGCGTGACCGACGAATTCTGGAAACCCGGCGAAGCTGCGAGCGAGTGGCATGAGGTCATGGTGCGCATGGAAGGGCCAATCGTCAGTGACTGGCAACAGCTGTTCGATCGCCAGTGGCATGCCAACCAGCGGCGTACGGCCTGGCGTCCTCCAGAGAGCTTCGGTGGCCTTGCGCGCCTGCCCCAGGTGCCTGCCCAAGGCCAGGGCATGGGCCGGGTAGCCTATGCCGATGCCCGCCAGCACCGGGACATCCTGCATTCGCTGGTGCGCGCACTCAACAGCGGCGAGCGTCGCATCTGGCTGGCCACACCGTACTTCCTGCCGACCTGGCGCGTGCGCCGCTCCCTGCGCCGGGCCGCGGCGCGGGGCATCGATGTGCGCCTGCTACTGACCGGGCCGCGCACCGACCACCCTTCGGTACGCTATGCCGGCCACCGTTATTACCCACGGTTGCTACGCGCCGGGGTAAGGATCTTCGAATACCAGCCGTGCTTCCTGCACCTGAAGATGGTGCTGGTGGACGACTGGGTCAGCGTCGGCTCGTGCAACTTCGATCACTGGAACCTGCGCTTCAACCTGGAGGCCAACATCGAGGCGCTCGACCCGCCGCTGACCGCGGCGGTCCAGGCCAGTTTCGAGCGCGACTTCGGCATGAGCCAGGAAGTCGACCTCGTCGGTTGGCAGGCGCGTCCGTTCTGGCGCCGCGTGCAGCAGCGGGCCTGGGGATGGCTGGACCGGCTGGTGGCCAATTTGCTCGATCGACGCGATTGATCACCAGCGCGCTGGAATGCTTCAGCCAACCTGCTCGATCCAGTCGTTGAGGTTGTAGTAGTTGGTCACCCGCGCGATCTTGCCGCAATGGATATGGAAGAACGCCCCTGCCGGCAAGGTGTAGGTTTGGCCGCTGGCCGGCGGCAGGCCAGCGTCGTCGGTCAGGTATTGGCCATTGACGGTGAATTCGGCGGCGGCGCGACTGCCGTCGGCATTGTGCATCACCACGATGTCCGTCAGCCTTTCGCGGTAGCAGCGATTCATCTTGGCCATGAAGGCGGCGAAAGCGGCCTTGCCCATCTGCCGCTCGCCCTGGTTGATGTCATGTACCACGTTCTCGCTCAACAGCGAGAGAAACGTCGGCATGTCCCCGGCGTTGAAAGCGGCGTAGTAAGCGTTGACCAGTTCGGTAGCGGTCATGGCGTGGTTCCTGTCGTAAATGGGAAAGAGTGATGTCCGGCCGCGATGATAGGGTCTGCCTTCATGCCGGGCTTAGCCAGGCGCGTCATCCACATCGACAAAACGACCGCCACGCATGGAAATCCGTCTTTTGCATGGTGCTGCCATCGCACCTCACCTCGAAGAGCTCGCCCGCCTGCGCCTGACCGTGTTCCGCGAGTTCCCTTATCTCTACGAAGGCACCGCGCAGTACGAGGCGAGCTACCTGAGCGCCTATGTCCAGTCCACCAGGAGCTTGGCGGTGCTGGCCCTGGACGAGGGGCAGGTGGTCGGCGCCGCGACTGGCTTGCCGCTGGTCGACGGGGCCGAAGCCTTCCGGCAACCTTTCACCGACCAGGGACGCGAACCGGGCTCGGTGTATTACTTTGGCGAATCGCTAGTGCTGCCTGCCTATCGCGGGCAAGGCCTGGGGGTGCGCTTTTTCATCGAGCGTGAAGCCTATGCGCACAAGCTGGGCGGGTTCGAATATTGCGCGTTCTGCGCGGTGGAACGTCCGGCGGCGCATCCTCGGCGGCCGCAGGACTACAAGCCGTTGCATGGCTTCTGGCGCAACCGCGGGTTCCTGCATGATCCGCTGCTACGTACCCGCTATGCCTGGCGCGACCTCGATGAAGCGCACGAGACGGACAAGATGATGTCCTTCTGGCTCAAGGCGCTGCCGTGCTGATCCGTGTCGCCGCCTGCCAGTACGCGATCGAGCTGCATGAAACCTGGCAAGCCTATGCGCTGCACCTCGAACATCTGTGCAGCGAGGCAGTCGACGCCGGGGCGCGCCTGCTGTTGTTGCCGGAATATGCCGGCTTGGTGCTCAGTGGCCAATTGCCAAGCGCCCAGCGCGGCGACCTGCACGACTCGATCGCCGGCATCCAGGCGCTGATCGCGCCTTGGTACAGGCTGTGCAGCGAACTGGCGGCACGTTTCGACATCTACCTGCAGCCCGGTACGCTGCCCGTGCGCGAACCGGACGGCAAGTACCGCAACCGCGCCTGGCTGTTCGGCCCAGACGGTGCGCTGGGCTATCAGGACAAGCTGATCATGACCCGTTTCGAGCGGGAACAATGGTGCATCGACCCGGGCCAGGGTCTACAGGTGTTCGAGACCGGGCTTGGGCGCCTTGGCATCCTGATCTGCTACGACAACGAGTTCCCGATGCTGGCCCGTCATCTGGCCGAGGCCGGGGTCGACCTGATCCTTGCACCCAGCTGTACCGACACCGAAGCGGGCTATCATCGGGTTCGCATCGGTGCGCAGGCGCGAGCCCTGGAAAACCAGCTCGCCGTGCTGCAGAGCCCTACGGTAGGGATGGCGCCATGGTCACCGGCATTGGATGAAAATATCGGTCGTGCCGGTCTGTTCGTGCCCCCGGACCATGGCCTGCCAGCCAGCGGCGTGATTGCCGAAAGCCGCGAGTCGTGTCCAGATAGGAGCCAGTGGCTGGTGTGCGACCTGGACCTGGAGAAGGTCCGCCGGGTCAGGCAGGAGGGGCAGGTCTTCACCCGGCGCGATTGGCCGGAGCAGTTCGAACGAGCCGGCGGGTGGCCGGCGTGAGGCAGCGTCGACTGGCTGGCGTCTGCCCTGGTGGTCGCGGGACGACTCGCAACGCCCCGCGCAAGGCTGGCACCTGCCTGCCGAGCCTGGCCGAGCGGACTTGCCGTCGAGCCAGGCCCTGCGGCACCAGGCCGCTTACTTCACTTCCACCGCCAGGCTTTCGGCGATCTTGCCCTGCCACAATGCGGGGCCGGTGATGTGCACCGACTCACCGTTGCTGTCGACCGCCACGGTCACCGGCATGTCCTTGACCTCGAACTCGTAGATCGCTTCCATGCCCAGTTCGGCGAAGGCCAGGACCTGCGACTTGCGAATCGCCTGGGCCACCAGGTAGGCGGCGCCGCCAACGGCCATCAGGTAGACGGCCTTGTTGTCCTTGATCGCCTCGATGGCGGTCGGGCCGCGCTCGGATTTGCCGATCATGCCCAGCAGACCGGTCTGCTCGAGGATCTGGCGGGTGAACTTGTCCATGCGCGTGGCAGTAGTCGGACCGGCTGGGCCGACCACCTCGTCGCCGACCGGGTCCACGGGGCCGACGTAGTAGATGAAGCGGCCCTTCAGGTCGACCGGCAGCTGCTCGCCACGGTTGAGCATCTCGACCATGCGCTTGTGCGCAGCGTCGCGACCGGTCAGCATCTTGCCGTTGAGCAGCAAGGTCTCGCCCGGTTTCCAGCTGGCCACTTCTTCAGGCGTGATGGTGTCGAGGTCGACACGGCGAGCGCTCGGGCCGGCTTCCCAGACGATTTCCGGGTAGGCGTCCAGCGAGGGGGCCTCGAGCTGCGCCGGGCCCGAGCCGTCCAGCACGAAGTGGGCGTGCCGGGTAGCGGCGCAGTTGGGGATCATGCAGACCGGCAGCGAGGCTGCGTGGGTCGGGTAGTCCATGATCTTCACGTCCAGCACCGTGGTCAGGCCACCCAGGCCCTGGGCGCCGATGCCCAGCCGGTTGACCTTCTCGAACAGCTCCAGGCGCAGCTCCTCGATACGGTTCTGCGGGCCGCGTGCCTTGAGCTCATGGATGTCGATGGACTCCATCAGCACTTCCTTGGCCATCACCGCGGCCTTTTCGGCGGTGCCGCCGATGCCGATCCCGAGCATGCCCGGCGGGCACCAGCCAGCGCCCATGGTCGGTACGGTCTTGAGCACCCAGTCGACGATCGAGTCGGACGGGTTGAGCATGGCCATCTTCGACTTGTTCTCGGAGCCGCCGCCCTTGGCCGCGACGTCCACTTCCAGCTTGTCACCCGGAACGACGGAGTAGTGGATGACGGCGGGGGTGTTGTCCTTGGTGTTCTTGCGGCTACCGGCCGGGTCGGCCAGGATCGAGGCACGCAGGACGTTTTCCGGCAGGTTGTAGGCGCGGCGCACGCCTTCGTTGATCATGTCGTCGACACTCATGGTCGCGCCTTCCCAGCGCACATCCATGCCCACGCGCACGAACACGGTGACGATGCCGGTGTCCTGGCAGATCGGACGATGCCCGGTGGCGCACATGCGTGAGTTGATGAGGATCTGGGCGATCGAGTCGCGCGCGGCGGGCGACTCTTCACGCAGGTAAGCCTCGTGCATCGCCTGGATGAAATCGACGGGGTGGTAGTACGAAATGAACTGCAGGGCGTCGGCAACGCTCTGAATCAGGTCGTCTTGCTTGATCACGGTCATGCAGCGCGCTCCTCTTGAACACGGGAACATTCATAAAGCCATCGACGTGGCCGACCAGCGTGTCGAACGGCCTCGCAAGGCGCACCGGCGGGTCAGGCCGGGCAAAAAAAGGCGCGGCAGTATAGCGCGCATCCTCGCCGGACACACCTGCAGGTGGTCTGGACCAAGGTCTGCCTTGCCCGGGCACCTTTCTTGCTCGGATCGCTGGCCTGCCACCCGGCAAGGCGTTAGGGTGTGCGAAAAGTCGTCGAGCGGCGATCAGGCAGGGCGAAAGCAGGCAAGCAAGCGCGTCGTGACGGGCGGATGAGCAGCCGAGCCTGTTTCAACGCAGCCTGACCGCCGCCCGGACACTTACATAGAGAATCTGAAGTGGCGCCATGACGCTCGAGAGAGACCGCAATGCCTGAACTGTGCGTAGGTGAGCGCTGCTGGACGCTGCCAGCCGGCAGCAACCTGCTCGACGCCCTTAATGCGACTGGCCATGCCGTGCCCTACAGTTGCCGTGCCGGCAGCTGTCACGCCTGCCTGGTCCGCTGCCTGCAAGGGCAGCCAGACGATGCCATGCCGCACGCGGTGGAGCCGGGCCAGCGCGCGCAGGGGTGGCGACTGGCCTGCCAGTGTTCGATCAGCGAAGACCTCCAGGTAGCGGTGTTCGATCCCTCTCGCGACGGGTTGCCGGCCCAGGTCACGGCGGTGGACTGGCTAGGTGGCGAAGTGTTGCGCCTGCGCATCCAGCCGCCGCGCCCGCTGCGCTATCGAGCGGGCCAGCATCTACTGCTCTGGCACGGCGAGGTGGCGCGCCCGTATTCGTTGGCCAGCCTGCCCGGCGAGGATACCTGGCTCGAATTTCATCTGGACTGTCGGCGACCGGGCGCCTTTTGCGATGCTGCGCGCAGGCTGCGGATGGGCGACCGGTTGTGCCTGGGGCAATTGTGCGGTGGCGCGTTGCACTACGATCCAGACTGGTATGAACGTCCGCTCTGGCTGCTGGCCACAGGCACCGGCCTGGCGCCCTTGTGGGGCATCTTGCGTGAGGCCATGCGCCAGGGGCATCGCGGGGAAATCCGGGTGTTGCACATGGCCCGCGATACGCAAGGGCATTACCTGGCCGAGCCGCTACGAAAGCTGGCGCAGACGTGGCCGGGGCTGAGCGTGGAACTGCTGGTGGCCGAACAGGTACAGCAAGCGCTGATGGGATTGCAGCTGAAGTCGCGGCACACCATCGCCTTGGTCTGCGGGGCGGCCACGAGTGTCGAGCAGATCGCCCGGCGATTGTTCATGGCGGGGTTGCCGAGAGGGCAGGTGTTTGCCGACATGTTCACGGGCGGCGTAGGATCGACCTCATGACCTCGCAGACCCACCGCGTAGCCTGGTCTCGCGGCCGCTGCGGGCCCGATCGCGGCACGCCGGCTCCCACGGTTTTGCGAGCTGCGCCCGCTGGGCTGGCATGGGAACCGGCCGCGACAGGGGCCGCGAAGCGACCCCGGACAGGCAACCGGCCTCAGACCAGCGGGTCGCCGACATGCAGGATCTTCATCCCGTTGGTGCCGCCAATGGTGTGGTAGCTGTCGCCCTTGGTCAGGATCACCCAGTCACCTTGCTGCACCAGGCCGCGCTTGAGCAGTTCGTCCACGGCTGCCTGGCTGACCTTTTCCGGTGGCAGCGAGGCGGGTTCGAAGGCAATCGGATAGACGTTGCGGAACAGCGAGGCACGCGCCTGGGTGGCGCGGTGCGGAGACATGGCGTAGACCGGCACGTGGGAGCGCAGGCGCGACATGATCAGCGGGGTATAGCCGCTTTCGGTCAGCGCGATGATCGCCTTGACGCCCGGGAAGTGGTTGGCCGTGTAGATGGCCGCCAGGGCGATGCTCTCGTCGCAGCGCTCGAAGGTGGTGTGCAGGCGATGGCTGGACTTCTGGCTGGTGGGGTGCTTCTCGGCGCCCAGGCAGATACGGGCCATGGCCTGGACTGCCTCGATCGGGTAGGCACCCGCGGCGCTTTCGGCCGACAGCATGACGGCGTCGGCGTTGTCCAGCACGGCGTTGGCCACGTCGGACACTTCCGCCCGGGTCGGCATCGGGTTCTGGATCATCGACTCCATCATCTGGGTCGCGACGATCACCGCCTTGTTGTTGCGACGCGCGTGCTGGATGATCTTCTTCTGGATGGCGATCAGCTCGGCATCGCCGATTTCCACGCCCAGGTCGCCCCGCGCCACCATTACCGCGTCGGAAGCGGCGATCAGGCCATCGAGGGTCTCGTCGTCGGCCACGGCCTCGGCACGTTCGATCTTGGCCACCAGCCAGGCGCTGCCACCTGCTTCGTCACGCAGCTTGCGCGCGTACTCCATGTCGCTGGCATCGCGCGGGAAGGATACCGCCAGGTAGTCCAGGTCCATCTCCGCGGCCAGCTTGATGTCGGCCTTGTCCTTCTCGGTCAGGGCCGGTGCGGTCAGGCCGCCACCTTTGCGGTTGATGCCCTTGTGGTCGGACAGCGGGCCGCCCACGATCACCACGCAATGCAGGGCATCGGCAGTGGCGGTCTCGACGCGCATGACCACACGACCGTCGTCGAGCAGCAGTTCGTCGCCGACGCCGCAGTCCTTGACCAGGTCCGGGTAGTCGATACCGACGATTTCCTGGTTGCCATCGGTCAGCGGATGGGCGGTGGAGAAGGTGAAGCGATCACCGATCTTCAGTTCGATACGCTTGTTGGCGAACTTGGCGATGCGGATCTTCGGGCCCTGCAGGTCGCCCAGCAACGCCACATGGCGACCCTGCCTGGCCGCAATCTCACGGATCAGGCGGGCGCGGGCCTTGTGCTCGTCGGGAGTGCCGTGGGAAAAGTTCAGGCGTGCCACGTCAAGGCCGGCGAGGATCAGCTGTTCGATCACTTCCGGCGAGTTGCTGGCCGGGCCCAGGGTGGCGACGATTTTGGTACGGCGGATAGTCATGCACAGACTCCTATAGTGAAGCGCAGCGAAAGGCTACTCCTCAATCGCGCTGTAGTCATTGTTCCGTTGCACTACCAGCGGCTGGCGAGGGCGGGCAACGGCAACCCGCAACCCGCAAGCTACAAGCTGATCGTGTCGATTGTGCTAGCGACGCCGGTCTGCAAGATGGTGTCGCATGCCAGGGCGACCCGGTCCGTCTTGACTTGCAGCTCGCAACTGCAGTTATCGGCAAGCTGGCCGATACAGTACCCAGCAAGAGGAGAAGCCCCATGCGAGCCCTTATCGTTGTAGCCTTGGTCGCCAGCGCGGCCGGATGTACCCGCTGGTCCATGGACAATCACCTTAACAATGCCTATCGCGCCTATGACCGTGGCGACTGCGAGCGCGTGATGCTCGAGCTGTCCCAGGTGGACCGCACCAGCCGTGCCCGACCGTTCGTTCATCCCGAAGTGAGCCTGCTGCGAGGCCAGTGCCTGGAAAGGCAAAAGCTCTATGTCGACGCCGCGCAGACCTATCGTTACCTGATCCAGCGCTACCCAGGCAACGAATATGCCTACCGGGCCCAGGCCCGCCTGCAAACGCTCGAACAACTGGGCCACTATCGTGGCACGGAATCTGCTATATCGCGGCCAACGGTGACCAAACCTTGGCGTTAATTCCAAGGTCTCGACAAACCTGTAAAAAGCATTGGACGAGCTGGACTAAACTGTTAAGCGGATGCAACGATCAAACGAATCCAGAACGCCTGACATCACGGCAAGGACAGTATTTCGACCATGTTTACCGAGCGCCAAATCGAGCGTCACCAGCTTCCGCTGTACCTTACGGTCTACAATCGCTATACCGACCAGCTGCTGGGCTACCTGGGCAATGTGTCAGAGGCCGGGCTGATGGTGATCAGCGAACTGCCGGTGCTGGTCGGGCCGGATTTCGAGCTGCAACTGAGGGTCCCGCTGTCGGGTGGCGGCTGGCAGTTCATCAACCTGACGGCCAGCTGCCTGTGGTGCCGCGAGGACCAGATGCCTGGTCATTACGACTCGGGCTTCATGCTGCTGCAGGCACCACAGGAATACAACGATTTCGTTCGCACCTTGCGCGACTACTTCAGTTTCAACTCCCTGAGCGCCTCTGCCTGACACTGGTCTCGCCGCACGAGTCGCCCTAGACTCTGGTCGATCTTGCTACAGGACGACCCCGTGAGACCCAGCATCTTCTGGCACGACTACGAAACGACGGGTATCAACCCCCGCTGCGACCGCCCGTTGCAGATGGCCGGCGTGCGAACCGACTTCGAACTCAACGAGATCGAGGCGCCCATCAATCTCTACTGCCGCCTGGCGGATGACATCCTGCCGCACCCGGCGGCCTGCCTGGTGACCGGCATCACCCCCGAGCACCTGGAAAGCCGCGGCCTCTGCGAGGCCGAGTTCATGACGCGAGTTCATGCAGAACTCGCTCGTCCCGGGACCTGCGCCGCTGGCTACAACACCTTGCGCTTCGATGACGAGGTGACTCGCTACAGTCTGTATCGCAACTTCTTCGACCCTTACGCGCGCGAGTGGCAAGGCGGCAATAGCCGCTGGGACTTGATCGATGTGGTGCGTACCGCCTATGCCTTGCGCCCGGAAGGTATCGTCTGGCCACGGCAGGACGGCCGTACCAGCCTGCGCCTGGAGCTGCTGTCCGAAGCCAATGGCCTCGAGCATGGCAATGCCCACGAAGCACTGTCGGATGTGCGTGCGACCATCGCCTTGGCACGGCTGATCCGTGAGCGCCAACCACGGCTCTATGAATGGTTGTTCAATCTGCGCGCCAAGAACAAGGTCATGGAACAGGTCCGTCTCCTGCAACCGCTGGTACATGTCAGCGGGCGCTTCTCGGCCGAGCGCAATTACCTTGGCGTCGTGCTGCCATTGGCTTGGCATCCGCGCAACCGAAACGCACTGATAGTCTGCGACTTGCATCTGGATAGCACGCCGTTGACCGAGGAAAGTGCAGAGTCATTGCGCCAGCGCCTGTATATGCGCCATGGGGACATGGCGGAAGGACAATTGCCCGTTCCGTTGAAGTTGGTCCATGTCAATCGGTGCCCGGTACTGGCGCCCCTGTCGGTCTTGCGCGCATCGGACCAGGAGCGACTGGGGCTCGACATGGCACTCTATCGGAGCCGCTGTGAACACTTGACCCAGCAGGTTGCTGTTTGGCAGGACAAGCTTGCCTGGATCTTCGCGACCGATGAGCACGCACCTCATGAAGACCCGGAACAACAGTTGTATCAGGGTTTTCTTGGTGATCGGGATCGCCGCCTGTGTGAACAAGTTCGCAAGCGGGATCCAGGGCAACTGTCACTGGAACAATGGATCTTCGATGATCCGCGAATGCCGGAGCTGTTGTTTCGCTATCGAGCACGAAACTTCAACGAGACCCTCGATGCGCAAGAGCGGCAACGCTGGCTAGTATTCTGCCAGCAACGCCTGAGCGATCCTCGCATGGGCGCGCCGAATACCTTGGCCGAATTCGAAATGGCCTGGCAAGGGGCTTGGGCCAGTGCGAGCGAAGCCCAGCGGAGGGTGCTGGATGCCTGGAGGAAACACGCCCTGCAATTGAAGGGGTTATTCCAGCTCTAGCAACGCAATGAAAAAACGCCAGCAGGCTGGCGTTTTTTTAATATCGATAGCCGCGGTGAACGACGATCAGTCCAGCAGGGTGGACCAGCTTTCGACTTCGTCGCTGCCCCACTTGGCTTTCCACTCTTTCAGGGTCTTGTGGTTGCCGCCTTTGGTTTCGACGACTTCGCCATTGTGCGGGTTCTTGTATTGCTTGACCTTGCGCGCACGCTTGGTAACGGTCGGTTTGGCATTGCCACGCGGCGCCTTGCTGAGCTTGGAGTCCGGATCGAGCAGGGCGATCACGTCACGCAGGGACTTGGAATACTCCCCCATCAGGGCGCGCAGTTTGCCCTCGAATTCCAGTTCCTTTTTCAGCTTGTCGTCTTGCGACAGGTTGGCCAGACGGGCCTGAAGTTCCTTGATGGCTTCTTCGGTAGCACGGTACTCGTTAATCAGCGACATGATGAATTCCTTGATGGATCTTCAGAGAGACAGTGGGCTCAATAATAAACATGCCATACTGGCAAGTAAACAATTAAAACAAGGTTGGTTGTCATTAAGCAGACTAGAAGATGTACTTGCAGGTTAAGAAAAATTCACAAAGTGTCTCGGAATTCGCCTTTTCCGACAGATGATTCCTCGCCAGCCCCTTGGCAGGAGCTTGGTCTGACAAAAGATGTCGGTCAAACGTTACTGCAGATTTCCTCGGCAGTCGCTAGAATAGGCCCCTTTGCGAAGTTTCCTGGAGTTCTTTCATGCGCACCTACCGACTGGTGATTGCGTGCCCCGATGGTGTAGGAATCGTGGCCAAAGTCAGCAATTTCCTGGCCTCCCATAACGGCTGGATTACCGAAGCCAGCCACCATTCCGATGAGCAGAGCGGCTGGTTCTTCATGCGCCATGAGATTCGCGCCGAGTCCCTGCCATTCGACATCGAAGGGTTCCGCGAAGCGTTCGCGCCGATCGCCGAAGCATTTTCCATGACCTGGCAGATCACCGACTCGGCGCAGAAGAAGCGCGTCGTGCTGATGGCCAGCCGCGAGTCCCACTGCCTGGCCGACCTGCTGCATCGCTGGCACACCGATGAACTGGACTGTGACATCCCCTGCGTGATTTCCAACCATGATGACTTGCGCAGCATGGTCGAATGGCATGGCATTCCGTTCTTCCACGTACCGGTCGATTCGCGCAACAAGCAGCCAGCCTTCGCCGAGGTGTCACGGCTGGTCAAGGCGCATGACGCCGATGTGATCGTGCTTGCGCGCTACATGCAGATCCTGCCGCCGGAGCTGTGCCAGGAGCATGCGGGCCAGGTGATCAACATCCATCACAGCTTCCTGCCGTCCTTCGTAGGAGCCAAGCCTTATCATCAGGCGGCGCTGCGCGGCGTGAAGCTGATCGGAGCCACCTGCCACTATGTGACCGAGGAGCTGGATGCCGGGCCGATCATCGAGCAGGATGTGGTTCGGGTCAGCCACGCCGATACCATCGACGACATGGTGCGTTTCGGTCGCGATGTGGAGAAGATGGTGCTGGCTCGTGGCCTGCGCTATCACCTCGAAGATCGCGTGCTGGTTCATGGCAACAAGACCGTGGTCTTCGACTGAGGCGGCAGGGCTATGGCCGATCCACGCGACAAGGCCGCCGGCAAGCTTGCGCCGGTGCTGGGCGAGGGCTGCCTTGCGCGCTATGACCTGGAGGCATTGAGCGAAGCAGAGGGCACCGAGTTTCCCGGAGCCGCCGAACTCTGGCAGCAGCTCAACCCGCCTGCCGACGGCAGCGTTCCAGCAGCGGCCGAGCCAGCAGGCAGACGAAGACCGGCCCGCCGGCAAACAGATAGAAATAGTAGGTGACCACGCGCCAGATCAGGATCGCTGCCGCTGCCGTCGAGCTGCCGACCAGGGGTGCCAGCAAGGTAGCCGAGGTCAGCTCGGCGGCCCCGGCGCCTCCCGGCAGCAGGCTGAACTGGCCGGCACTGAGCGACAGCATCTGGACCAGAAAGCTCGGTATCCACTGCAGGTCAGTACCCAGGCCGCGCAGCACCAGGTACAGCACGCTGTAGCGCAGGCCCCAGTGGGCGCACGTCAGGCTGAATACCAAGGCCAGGGTGCGCTTGGGCAGGCTCCAGGTTTCAGCCAGCGCGCGGAGAAAATGCAGCACCTTGCGCGCCCAGCGTCGGCGCCTCGGCCGGGACAGGCCCAGGCGTCGCAGCAGGCGACCGTTGAAACGCATGACCGGGCGGCGATAGCGTAGCAGCGCGACGATTGCCGCCAAGGCACCACACAGCAGCACGGCGCTGCTGATCAGCATGGCTTCCTGGCTTCGTCCGAGACTGTGGAACAGCGCATAGCCTGCGATGCCCAGCATGGCGCAGATGAAGAACGCCAAGTCGTTGAGCTGGTCCATGGCGAAGGCGGCGCCGCTGCGTGCCGCATCGATGCGCTCGCGCGCGAGCAAGGCGATCAGGGCCACAGGGCCACCCCCGCCGCCAGGCGTGGTGCAGATGGCGAACTCGGTCGCCATCACCACGCCGACACTCTTGAACAGCCCAAGCCGTGACCCTTGCTGGCCAAGCAGCAGGCGCAGGCGCAAGGCATTGAGCAGCCAGCACACCATGATCATGCCCAGCAGCCCGGTCATCAGGCCGGGCGGGAAGGCCCGCAGGCGGGCCAGCAGCTCGCTGCCGCCGAGCCAGGCAGGCACCAGCACGGCCAGTACCAGCGCAAGCACCAGCCAGGCGAGACGACTCATGCAGCGGACCTATGGTCCAGCCAGGTCGACTTGGTCATCGGGACGCGGCCTTGATCGAGCAACGCTCGCACGGTTTCCAGCCAGTAGTCGCGCGACATCCGGTGACGCATGTCGACCGGATGCAGGCCCAGGCGCAGGCTATCGGCATGGCGCAGGCGTTGGCGCTGCCATTCGCAGACCATTCTGGAAAGCCCGCGGCGCCAGGCACTGCGCGCGCTCCAGACCAGGCCTGGAGCGGTGATGGGGGTAAAGTCGGGCAGTGTGTAAAGGTGCTGCGGCGTACTGGTGTAGCGCAGCGGCAGGCTCCTGAGTGCCTGGCGGGTCCCCTCGCTCATCAGCCAGGCCGGGGCCACGAACCCGGCCAACGGCCAGCCCTGGCGCTCGAACAGCGCCATGCCGGCATGAAGGCGCTCCAGTGCGCGCTCGCGGTCCAGGCTGTGGAATTCTCCTTCGTGGGTATAGATCCTGCGCATGAAGAATTCGGCCGGGTTGCGTGGTGGCGGACCATCGTCGGCATGGTAGTAGCCATGCAGGGCCAGCTCGTCGCCCTTGGCCAGGCGCTGCTCGAGCAAGCGACAGAAGTCTGGCGAGCGCGACAGGGCGTTGCGATGATGGAAGTCAGGTACCACCAGCCAGGTCATCGGCACCTGCCCGAGACTGTCCATGGCCTCGACGAAGGGGCGATAGTCTGGCCAGGTTTCCGGAGCGATATCGTGCAGCACGACCATCAGGCTGCGTGTCTTGCCAGTTGCCTCAGGCATGCGCGAGCACCTCGGGCTGGTGGCCAAGCACTGCCTGATAGTGCTGGAGCAGGCCGTTGACCACGTTGTCCCAAGAGTACTGCTGCTCGACATGTCGGCGAGCCTGTACGCCGAGCTTGCGAGCACCGGCCTCGAACACTTCGCGGACCGACTCGGCCATTGCCTTGCCGTCGTTGGGGCGACACAAGCGTCCACACTGCTCGTTGACCAGCTCGCCGAACGCCCCGGCGCGCACCGCGACCACCGGGGTGCCGCTGGCCATGGCTTCGAGGATCACCAGGCCGAAGGTTTCCTGGTCGCCGGCATGCACCAGCAGGTCGGCGCTGGCGAAGATGCTGGCGACCTCCGCGGCAGGGCAGAAGCGGTTGATGACGGTAACGTTGTCCGGCACTGCGGTAGGCATGCTCGAGCCGACCAACAGCAAGTGGTAGGGTCGACCGAGCTGGCGCATGCACTCGAGCAGGACCGGCAGGTTCTTCTCGCGCGAACCACGGCCGGCGAACACCAGCAACCGGGCCGTGTCCGGGATGCCCAGGCGTGAGCGCAACTGGGTATCGCGCTGTTCAGGATTGAAGGTGACCAGGTCGACCCCCAGGCGTTGCACATGGACTTCCTTGACGCCCAGGCGCGTGAGCTTGTCGGCCATGACCTGGCTGGGGGCCAGGACCCGGTCGAAGTTGCCGTAGAGCTTGCTGACATAGGCCTCGACGTTGGGCGTGAACCAGTTGCCCATGCGGTTGCTCACCAGCAGTGGCAAATCCGAATGATAGAAACCGATGACCGGCACATCGAGCTTGCGCCTGGCTTCGAGCGCTGCCCAGGCCGTGAGGTACGGATCGCCCACCTCGATCAGATCCGGCTGCAGCCGGCGCAGCACATTGCACCAGGGCGCCAGGCGCACCGGGAAGCGATAGCCGTTGCTGAAAGGTAGTGCCGGCGCCGGCACCTTGTAGACGCCATTGGCGTCGCTGGCGCTGGGGCCGGGGACCAGGAGACTATGGTGAATGCCTGGCATCGCATCCAGGCGACGGTGCTTGGCATCTAGGTAGGTACGCACACCCCCGCTGGCCGGGGCGTAAAACATGGTAATGTCAGCGATGTGCACGATCAGCATCCCTCCGGGATCGTCTAGGTGGTCTGTCATCCGGTTGTAACGAACCGGAGATGACGCGCCTAAGGATTGACCTTTCGGAAGGGTAGTTCGTTCGATCCGACCACCGCCAGCGCCAAGCCTCAAGCTCAAGCCAAAGCGGACCGAGCCGCCTTTGTCAGCGACTCGTTCCCTGGATCAGCGCCGCCAGAAGGATCGACACGATCAGCTTGCAGCTTGCAGCTTCAGATCCGGAAGCTGCCCACCAGCTGCTGGAGCCTGGTCGCCTGCTGTTCCAGGTCGGCGCAGGCACGCAGAGTGGCCTGCAGGTTCTCCACGCCTTCCTGGTTGAGCATGTTGATTTCGTTGATGTCCATGTTGATGGAGTCGACCACGGCGGTCTGCTCTTCGGTAGCGGTGGCGACCGACTGGTTCATGCCGTCGATCTCGCCGATGCGCTGGGTCACGCTGTCCAGGCGCTCGCCGGCCTGGTTGGCGATCTCCTTGCTGTCCTGGCTGTGGCGCTGGCTCTGGCCCATGGTGTCGACCGACTCGCGGGCGCCCACTTGCAGCTCCTCGATCATCGCCTGGACCTGCTGTGCAGACTCCTGAGTCCGGTGGGCGAGGTTGCGCACCTCGTCGGCCACCACGGCGAAGCCGCGTCCGGCCTCGCCGGCACGGGCCGCCTCGATGGCGGCATTGAGCGCCAGCAGGTTGGTCTGCTGGGAGATGCTGGTGATCACCTCGAGAATCTGGCCGATATTGACGGTCTTGCTGTTGAGCGTCTCGATATGCGCACTGGAGGTGACGATCAGGTCGGAGAGACGATTCATCGCCTGGATATTGCGGCCGACCACTTGCTGGCCTTCCTCGGCCAGCAGGCGTGCCGAACTGGCATGCTGAGAAGCCTGGGCGGCATTGTTGGCGATTTCCTGGGCAGCCGCGCCGAGTTCATTGATCGCTGCCGCGACGCTGTTGGTGCGATTGGCCTGCTCGTCGGAGTTGGCCATGGAGGAATTCGAGGCGCTGATCACGCGCAGCGCGACTTCGTTGACCTGCTGGGTGGCCGAGGAGACCTCGCTGATCGAACCGTGGATACGTTCGACGAAGCGGTTGAATGCACTGCCAAGGATGCCGAACTCGTCCTGATGATGGATGGTCAGGCGCTTGGTCAGGTCGCCTTCGCCTTCGGCAATGTCTTCCATGGCGCGCGTCATGGTGTGCAGCGGTTGCATCAGGGCGCGGATCAGCAGACCGAGCAGGGCGATGATGATGACCACCGCCACCACCGTGGCGATCACGGCCGAGTTGCGGAAGGTGGTGAGCATGGAAAAGGCCTTGTCCTTGTTCACCGACAGGCCCAGGTACCAGTTGGCCGAGGGCAGGCCCTTGATCGGCGTGAAGGTGAGCAGGCGCGTTTCGCCATTGGCCTGGATTTCCGTCAACTCACGGCTGAGCCTGGGCGTCTGCTGCGGGAATACCTCGGACAACGACTTCATGACCAGCTTCTGGTCTGGATGCACCAGGATCTTGCCTTGGTCGTTGACCAGGAACGCATAGCCCATGCCGCCGAAGTCCAGGGAATTGACGATCTGTACCAATCCATCGAGCGCCAGGTCGCCGCCGACCACGCCAATCTCCTGGGAAACATTGGCAAGGATGCCGATGACCATCTTGTTGGTGGTCAGGTCGATATAGGGCTCGGTGAGAATGGTGCTGCTGGCATTCATGCCGTCCTTGTACCAGGGACGTGTCCTGGGGTCGTAGCCATCGGGCATCTTGGCGTCGGGGCGGACACTGAAGCGGCCGTCGGTGCGTCCCAGGTAGACGGTGAGGAAGCTCGAGATCAGGGCATTCTGGCCCATGAGCGTTTCGGCATCGGCGGATTCGTTGGCAATGTTCTGCGCCAGGTTTTCCACCAGCTTGATCCTGCCATCGAACAGGTTGCGGATATTGGTCGAGGTCGACTCGCCCATTTCAGCCAGGTAGCTCTCCAGGTCGTCGCGTATGGCGTTGCGCTGGAGATAGTCGTTGTAGAGGGTGAAGAGGGTGAAGGCGAGCATCACGATCAGTGAGGCTGCCAGCAGGATCTTGTGGCTGAATCGCAGGCTTTTGTTCATGGCGTAATCGGGTCCGGTCCTGGCATTGCGTTGACATCAACAGCAGGTATCGGCCGATATGTGACAAAACTTGAGGGACTTTGGGCGGCAAGCTGCAAGCGGCACGCTAAAAGCTGGAGCAGGCGCACCGCTGTAACTGTGCGTACACCTGCTTCATCGCAATGCTGGCTGCTTTGTTCGCAGCTCGCGGCCGGCCTGCGGCTTGCCGCTGCCGCCCGGTCAGCCCAAGGCCTTGGAGGCCAGCCAGAACAGCGCGGCCGCCAGGCCCATGGAGGCTGGGAGCGTCAGCACCCAGGCCAGCAGGATGGTCTTGATGGTGCCGCCTTGCAGACCGCTCTTGTTGGCGACCATGGTGCCGGCAACGCCGGAGGACAGCACGTGGGTGGTGGAGACCGGCAGGCTGAAGACGTTGGCCATGCCGATGGCGCAGGCTGCGGTGATCTGCGCCGACATGCCCTGGGCGTAGGTCATGCCCTGCTTGCCGATCTTCTCGCCGACGGTCAGGACCACGCGTCTCCAGCCGACCATGGTGCCCATGCCCAGGGCCAGTGCAACGGCCACGATCACCCAGAACGGCGCGTACTCGGTGGTGGCGGTCAGGTCCTTGCGCAGTTTTTCCAGGTCGGACTTCTCGCGGGCATCCAGCCCTGGCAGCTTGCCGACCTTCTTCGCCGTGTCGTCCAGGCAGAGCAGGTACCGGCGCACTTCGATGCGCTTTTCCGCCGCCAGGGCGTGATAGTCCGTCACGCCCTTGAGCGCGCTCTGCAGCGCGTGGATGGTCGGCTCGGTCTGCTGCGGATTGCAGCTGAACTGTTCGGGCAGGTCGCTCGTCTTGCCCTTGCCCAGGGCCAGGAACTCGCCCAGGGTGGCTTCGTTGCGCTGGTAGAACTGGCTCAGGTGCAGGGTCGCATCGCGGGTGCGTTCGATCTGGTAGGTGGTGCTACCCAGGTCGAGGACGAAGTGCGCCGGGACGATACCGATCAGCACCAGCATGATCAGGCCGATGCCTTTCTGGCCGTCGTTGGAGCCGTGCACGAAGCTCACGCCCATGGCCGAGATCACCAGTACCAGGCGGTTCCAGAACGGCGGGTGCTTCTTGTCGTCGAGCTTGCGACGCTGCTCGGGAGTCTTGTGCATCTTCGATAGCGGACGCCACCACTTCAGGCCGATCAGGACCAGCGCGGCGATCGCGAAGCCTGCCAGGGGCGAGAATACCAGCGACATGGCGATATCGATCGCCTTCTGCCAGTTGACACCGTCCCCCAATGGGATGTCGGTGATCAGGGCATTGGCCAGGCCCACGCCGAGGATCGAACCGATCAGGGTATGCGAGCTCGATGCCGGAATGCCGAAGTACCAGGTGCCCAGATTCCAGGCGATGGCGGCAGCCAGCAGCGAGAACACCATGGCCAGCCCATGCCCGGTATTGACGTTGATCAGCAGCTCCACCGGCAGCAGGTGGACGATGGCATACGCCACGCCGACCCCGCCGAGCAGTACGCCCAGGAAATTGAACACGCCGGACAGGAACACGGCCAGGTGCGGCGGCATGGCTTTGGTGTAGATGACAGTGGCTACCGCGTTGGCGGTGTCATGAAAGCCGTTGATGAACTCGAAGGCGAGCACGAAGGTCACGGCGAGCACGAGGCTTACCACTACCCAGGCATCCAGTCCGCTGAATAAATCGATCATGAAGTTTGTCTGGCGGTCATAGGGGGGCGCGATTATGCCAGAAAACCAGTGGAATCGATGCCCCCGCCTACGACCGACGGACGCACCGACCCGCGTGCCGTATCTGCGCGACCCGATATTCCGATGCGAAACCGGTCGAGAGAAGGTGCGTAAAAACCGGGACTTGCAGGCAAAACCCAGGGAAAATCGATTTGCACGAAATTTCAAACGGTCGTATGAAATTTGTGTGATCCCATTTCACCCGCCAGCCTGGTGTAAAGATGGCTGTGGCGATGATGCGCTTCAGTCCTTTTCGGTGCGCAGTTCCTTTTCCATCTTCTCGAGTTCCTGGGCGAATGCCTGGTCGAGGATGGTCGAACGCTTGCGCCAAGGTTTGCGTTCGGGTTCGGGTTGAGCGGCATAAGTGGTGATCTCGCCGCCGTAGACTTCCTTGTAACGGTCGGCCTGACGCTCTAGTTCTGCGCGCAGTTCTTCTTTCGTCACAGTAGTACCTGCAAAGTGGAAAGTGTTGCCTGGTTTCGCCATGCACATGCAGGCGGCTACGTCGCCAGGACGATTCGTCTGTCGTAGCAAGACATTTCCAGATGCCTGTTCGCTCAGGGCGCCCCGGGCTTCACCTGGGCTTTGGCACGCCTGGGGGCGCAACGAGCCGCAATGGAGGCTCCGAGATCAAGTCCGGAAGAACGAAGTGTTCGCTTCGATGAGGCGATTATAGCAACTATCGATTCTCTGGGGATCTTGCAGCCCCTGTCAAACTGGAGAAATGCGAAATCATTCGGGTCCTGCTTGAACAAGTAGCTCGTCAGTTACTTATGGGATACAGCGTATGTAGGAAAGTTCGGAAATTTGAAAGATGAAAAAACGGCCTCGCTGGGAGGCGAGACCGTGCCTCGGGACTTCTTACGGTGGGTACCTGACCAGTCTCTCCAAAGAAGCCACAGGTGGCAGGAGAAAGGTATAAGCAAAATTGCGCGTGGTCAATTGCGATTATCGGTCGTTCGTTCGATAATCGCACAAACTGTGCTTTTCCAGAGGTGAAGTCATGCAAGACCCGACAAACGTGCAGCCGCCTGCCGTGGATACACAGGCGCAGGGCAGCGGCTCGACCGGCCTGGCGCCACCGATCATCGCGTCACCGGCAAGGCGGATCCAGGCGTTCACTGGCGATCCGGACTTCATGACGTCACTGGCGCGAGGGCTGGCGGTCATTCAGGCGTTCCAGGAGCGCAAGCGCCACCTGACCATCGCCCAGATCAGCCATCGGACCGAAATCCCTCGCGCGGCCGTCAGGCGTTGCCTGCACACGCTGATCAAGCTTGGCTACGCCACGACCGACGGACGTACCTATTCGCTGTCGCCCAAGGTGCTCACCCTCGGGCATGCCTACCTGTCCTCGACGCCGCTAGCGGTCTCGGCCCAGCCCTACCTGGATCGTATCAGCGAGCAGCTGCATGAGGCCGCCAACATGGCGACCCTCGAAGGGGACGACATTCTCTACATCGCGCGTTCGGCCACAGAGGAGCGATTGATCTCGGTGGACCTTTCCGTCGGTGGACGCTTGCCGGCCTATTGCACTTCGATGGGACGTATTCTCCTGGCCGCGCTCGATGACGCCAGCCTGCACGAGTATCTCGAGCGCGCCGACCTCAAGCCGCGTACCAGCCGCACCTTGCACGAGCCCCAGGCCCTGCTGGCCTGCATCGGCCAGGTCAGGGAGCAAGGCTGGTGCGTGGTCGACCAGGAACTGGAGCAAGGCCTGCGCTCCATTGCCGTGCCTGTCTACGATGCTTCGGGCCAGGTTCTGGCCGCGCTGAATGTCAGTACCCACGTAGGGCGCGTGAGTCGAGGCGAGCTCGAGCAACGTTTCCTGCCCGTGCTGCTGGCCGCCAGTCGCGAACTGTGCGCGCAGCTGTTCGCTTGAGAGCGCCGGGCTGACCGGGTAGGCGGCGTGGCGGCAGGGAACGCAAATGTTACCTAGTGTGTCTAGACCTGCAGTGACTCTTCAGGAGCAAGACACACATGACTTCGATTCATTACACCGGCGAAGAGCGCAGCAAGCGCGTCTTCGCCATCGTGGGCGCCTCGTCCGGTAACCTCGTGGAGTGGTTCGACTTCTATGTCTATGCCTTCTGCGCCATCTATTTCGCTCCGGCGTTCTTCCCGTCCGACGATCCTACGGTACAACTGCTCAATACCGCCGGGGTCTTCGCCGCGGGCTTTCTGATGCGCCCGATCGGCGGCTGGCTCTTCGGTCGCCTGGCTGATCGCCGGGGACGCAAGAGTTCGCTGATGATTTCAGTGATGATGATGTGCTTCGGCTCGCTGGTCATCGCCTGCCTGCCCACCTATGCCAGCATCGGAGCCTGGGCGCCAGCCTTGCTGCTGGTGGCGCGCCTGGTACAAGGGATCTCGGTCGGCGGCGAGTATGGCACCACCGCGACCTACATGAGCGAGGTTGCCCTGCGTGGACAGCGGGGATTCTTCGCTTCGTTCCAGTATGTCACCCTGATCGGCGGCCAGTTGCTGGCGGTCCTGTTGGTGGTGATCCTGCAGCAGCTGCTCAGCGAGCAAGAGCTGCGTGCCTGGGGTTGGCGCATTCCTTTCGTGGTAGGGGCAGTGGCGGCGTTGATCTCGTTGATGCTGCGTCGTTCGCTGGAGGAAACCAGCAGCGCCGAAACCCGCCAGGACAAGGAAGCGGGCAGCATCGGCGGACTTTTACGCCATCATGGCGCAGCCTTCGTCACCGTGCTTGGCTACACGGCGGGCGGCTCGTTGATCTTCTACACCTTCACTACCTACATGCAGAAGTACCTGGTCAACACCGCCGGCATGCCGGCCAAGCAGGCCAGCTACGTGATGACCGGCGCGCTGTTCCTGTTCATGTGCCTGCAGCCGTTGTTCGGCATGTTGTCCGATCGTATCGGTCGAAGGGCTTCGATGCTGCTGTTCGGCGCCTTGGGAACCCTGTTCACCGTTCCCTTGCTGATGGCCTTGAAGTCCGTCGAGAGCCCGTTGATGGCATTCGTGCTGGTGACCGTGGCCCTGTGCATCATCAGCTTCTATACCTCGATCGCCGGCCTGGTCAAGGCCGAGATGTTCCCGCCGCAGGTACGCGCGCTCGGCGTCGGCCTGGCCTATGCCGTGGCCAATGCCGTGTTCGGCGGGTCGGCGGAGTACGTGGCTCTGGGCTTGAAGTCGCTGAACATGGAGAACACGTTCTACTGGTACGTGACCGTCATGATGGCCGTGGCCTTCCTGTTCAGCCTGCGCCTGCCCAGGCAGGCTGCCTATCTGCACCACGATCATTGAGCGAGACCGAGTCTCGATTCGGCTGGGCATGGTGCCGCTTGTTGTGGGGCGATGGCCATGCTGGGCCATCGTGGCCACTGGCCGCGTGATACGCACCTGTGTGAGAATGATAGGAATTACCATTCCTGTATCCGGCTGACTCTCGCGAATGACATCCCCCTCTAGTGCCTGGGCTGGCTCCACGCCCGCCTTCCAGGCGGTCGTCCATGAACTGCTGGCCAGTTATAGCGACTTGCGTGGCTATCTATGCGGTCGCTTGCGCAACCACGATGACGCCGCCGATATCGCCCAGTCGAGTTTCGCCCAGGCCTATGCGCATGCGATGACCGCTCCGGTGCTCAATGCCCGGGCCTTGCTGTTCCAGGCGGCGCGCAATTTGTGCATCGATCGCCATCGTCGGCGCAGCACCGAGCTGGCGGCACTCGAAGACTGGCTGGCCAGGGCCGAGGTGCTGAGCCCGAGCGTCGAGCAGATCTTGCTCGCCCGCGAACAGTTGCAGCAGTTGATCCTTCGTATTGAGCGTATGCCACGTCTGCGTCGCGAGGTGTTCGTCAGGGTCAGGCTGCATGGCCAAAGTCATCGTGAGGTCTGCGAGGCGCTGGGGCTGTCGGCCAAGGCCGTGGAACTGCATATCGGCAGGGCTGTCTTCGATCTTTCCGAATTGCGTCTGGCCGCCAGTCATGCCTGAGCCCGTCGCGCCACGCAAAGTGCAGCAAGCATTGACCTATCTGTCGGCGTTGCATGGCGACGACCAGCAGCGCGCCCGCGAGGTGGAGATCCAGGCACAGCACTGGCGTCGCCGGGATGAGGAACATGAGCGGGCCTGGCAGGAAGCGCTGTTGCGTTGGCAGATGGTCCATCGCCTGGCTCCGCAGTTGCGAGCCACGCTACAGCCGCAACCCTGCGACCCTGCTCGTCGGCGTCTGCTGCGCCAGGGCAGCGCGCTGGCCATATTGCTGGCCTCTGGCGGTTGGCTGGGCTGGATGTATCGGCGGACCCAGCCATACCAGCAGGATGTGCGCACCGCGCATGCCGAAGCCGCGCGCGACTTGTCGTTGCCTGATGGCAGCCGCCTGCTGGTCGCCGCCGAAAGCAATCTGCGGGTACGCTTCGATCAGGATCAGCGCCAGGTATTGCTGCTGCATGGCAATGTCTATTTCGATGTTGCCCATGAGCGCTGGCGGCCCTTCCTGATTACCACCCGCCTGGGCAGCGTCGAAGTTCTCGGTACGGCCTTCACCGTGCATGACCGAGGTGCGCGGGTACAGGTCGCTGTGGCGCGCGGCCGGGTGCGAATACGTGACCTGCACGGGGGCGAGCAGGTGCTGCAAGCGGGGCAACGCATCTGCCTGGATGACCAGGGACGCTTGCGCAAGGTACAGGTCGGCGCGCAGTTGGGGCCGGATTTCCGGCACTGGCAGCGCGGCTGGTGGTCATTCACCGATGCGCCGTTGAGCGAAGTGGTCGATGAACTCAATGCCTATCTGGAGGTGCCGCTGAGCTTGGACCCCGCGGCCGCAGAACTGCGCCTGACCGGGAGCTTCCCCAGCGATCGGCCGCATGTACTGCTACGGTCGCTGCCAAGCATATTGCCGCTGCGCCTGGTCGAGCAGGGTGGTACAAGACGCATGCTGATACGTGGAAACAACACTGAGGGGTAGATCGATCCTGGGGCGTCATCAGCAGTGAACTTCACTTCTGCAAGGACAGATCATGCCGCTTTTCCCTGCCCAGGCCGCTCCAACCCGCTTTCCCGGAACCCTGCGTCGCTCGGTGCTGGCCTGCGCACTAGGCAGCAGTGCGCTGCTCGCCCATGGCGCGGTCATGGCTGACAGCCGGACGTTGATCCTTAATCTGCCGAGCCAGTCTCTGGAGGCTGCAGTGCATGCTCTGTCGCATGAGTCAGGCATGGCCATCGCGGCTGACAGCAGACTGACCGCCGGACGCAGCGTGCCGGCCCTGCAGGGCAGCTACACGATACTGCAGGCGCTGCAGCGACTGCTGGCTGGCAGCGAGCTGGTGGCTATGGAGGAAGGGGACGTGATCATCCTGCGCCATACCGCGCAGGATGGCATCCTTTCGTTGGGCGCCACCACGGTCAGCGCAAGCGGTTTCGCCAGCGACCTGCCTGACACCTACAGCGGTGGTCAGGTCGCGCGGGGCGCCAAGCTGGGCTTGCTGGGCAACCACGACATCATGGATACGCCGTTCAACATCACCAGCTACACCGCCCAGCACATGGAGAACCAGCAGAGCGGCACTGTCGGTGCCGTGTTACGCAATGACCCATCGATTCGCTTCAGTACCGGCGAAGGTCATGCCTACGAGAACTTCATGGTGCGCGGCTATGCCCTGGACTCCACCGAGCTGGCCCTCAACGGCATGTACGGGCTGGCGCCCGATGGGCATGTCCCGACCGAGTTCCTCGAGCGGGTGGAGGTGCTCAAGGGGCCTGGTGCGCTACTCACCGGCATGGCGCCCAGTGGTGGGGTTGGCGGAGTGATCAACCTGGTGCCCAAGCGCGCCAGCGAACAACCATTGACGCGTCTGACGACTCATTATGTTTCCGACGGCTACTGGGCCGAGCATGTCGACCTGAGCCGTCGCTTTGGTCCGCAGCAGCGCTTGGGCATCCGCTTCAATGCCGTCCATGGCACAGGCGACACTGGCGTGGATGATCAGAGCAAGGATCGCACTTTGGCCTCGCTGGGCATGGATTATCGTGGCGATGGCTGGAAGCTCGAGCTGGACGCCTACGAAACCCACGAAAAACTCGAGAACGGCAGCCCGATGATGGTTGGATTCTCCACGCTCGGGCATGTGACCAAAGCGCCCAAGCCGGACACCAACATTCTCGACGGCATCCATGCCAAGCAAGTCAGCAAGGCCGTGCTGCTGCGTGGCGAATACGGATTCGACGCTGCGTGGAGCGCCTACGCCAGTGTCGGACACTCCCGAACCCGCTACGATGGTTTCCTCAACGGCACCCGCGCGGTGGTGCTGAACGACAGTGGCGATGCGCGGGGGCAGACCTATAACCAGGCCGGGTACACTCACAGCCTGTCGGCCGAGGCTGGCTTGCGCGGCAACTTCATGACCGGCGACATCAGCCACCAGCTGGTCCTGAGCACTTCCCTGCTGCACCAGGATATCGGTCGTGCGCCTACGGTCACCGGGCCCAGCTATATCACCAACATCTATCGGCCGCGCCCGGCGCTCATCGCTGATGATCATCCTTCCAGCGAGCAGACCGGTGACAATACCCTGTCGAGTTTCGCGGTCGCCGATACGCTCGGTTTCATCGATGACCGAGTCTTGCTGACGTTGGGAGTACGCTCGCAGCGGGTAAGGCAGAAAATGAGCAGTCCCTCCTATGACGAACGTGCATTGACGCCCGCCGTGGGGATCGTGCTCAAGCCATGGGACCTGTCGATCTCGCTGTACGCCAACTATATGGAAGGCCTCACCCAAGGCGGCACCGCTCCGGTGGGCACGGTCAACTACGGCGAACAGTTCGCGCCATACAAGGCCAAGCAGGCCGAGGTGGGGGTCAAGTGGGACATGGGCACCTTCACCCACACCTTGGCAGCCTTCCAGATAGACAAGCCCAGCTTGATCACTGACATCGTCAGCAACCGTACCTCCGACGATGGTGAGCAGCGCAACCGAGGTGTCGAGTGGAACATGTTCGGCTCCATCACGCCCTCCGTGCGGGTGCTCGGTGGCGTGACCTATACCCATGCCGAGCTGACCAGGACCCAGAACGGTACCTACGACGGCAATCGTGCCCGCGGCGTGCCGGACTGGTCGGCCAATCTCGCCGCCGAATGGGACCTGCCCTGGGTCGAGGGCCTGACCTTGACCACGCTGGCGATACACAGCAGCTCCCAGTACCTGGAGGAAGCCAACCAGCTGAAGATCCCGCAGTGGACACGCTATGACCTCGGCGCGCGCTACTCGACAAGGATGCTGAGCAAGGATGTGACGCTGCGCGCCAGCTTGGAGAACGTCGAGAACCGTGCCTATTGGGCCGGCGTGTTCAACCCGGGCTTCGCCACGGTCAGCGAGCCGCGCACGCTGAAACTGTCGGCCAGCATCGACTTCTGAGGTAGAACATGCATCGACTTACTCGCTTGGGCTGTAGTTTGTTGCTGGCTGCCGCCTGTTCCGGTGCCGCGATGGTTGCGAATGCCGCATTGCTGCAGGTGGGCCAGACGGTCGAGGGCCGTGTCGACGAGCGGCAGTCGGCAGCCTGGCGGCTCGCCCTCCGGGACAGGGATTTCGTCCAGGGTCGGGTCGACGGCGACGTCAGTCTGCGCCTGCTCGATGGCGAAGGGAAACCCTTGCGACTGCTGGTCGACGGACTCGACCAGAACCGTGACTTCATGTTCGTCGCCCCCGCGCAGGGACAGTTCCGGCTGCGCGCCGAGGCCATCCCGACCAGGCCGGGCGAGCGCTTCACGCTGGAACTGGAGCGGATCCAGCCAGCCAGCGCGCGACCCCAGCAATCGGCTGCACCCCTGGCCAGCCCGACACTGCGAGAGCTGGCTGGACATCTTGCCCAGGGCGGCACCACGCAAGCGTTCTGGAGCCTGCGCGAACAGCAGGGCACACCTTTGGTCGAACCAGTCCCAGGCAGACCTGACCTGCGTCTGGTGACCTTCCTCTGGCGGGGCGCAAAGCATGACGTGAAAATCTTCGGTTCGCCGTCCGGCAAGCATGACCCTTTGCTGCGTCTGGGCGTCAGCGATGTCTGGTACCGCAGCTATGAGGTGCCTGCCAGCGCCCGGCTCAGCTATCAGCTGGCGGCTGACGTACCACCTTCGCCCGACCGGCGCAGCTTGCTGGCCACTGCCCGCAGCGACCCGTTGAATCCGGCCATCTTTGCCGCCGACAGTGGCGATGATCCCTGGCTGTCCCGCTCGCGGCTGGAACTGCCCGATGCCGCGCCCCAGCCGTGGATCGTCAGGCGTGCGGACATCCCTCACGGCCAGCTCGAACGCCGACGTCTGGCCAGCCACTTACTAGGCAACGAACGGGATGTCTATGTGTATCGTCCGGCTGGCTGGCGTCAGGGTGATTCCGATCAGGCCTTGCTGGTACTTTTCGATGCCCATGCCTATACCCGGCAGGTGCCGACGCCGACGATACTCGACAACCTGATTGCCGAGGGCCGCATTCCCCCCACCGCAGCGCTGATCATCGCCAATCCGAGCAGCCAGAGCCGCCAGCGAGAGCTGCCAGCCAATCCGCAGTTCGCCCGTTTCGTCGCCGAGGAGCTGATGCCGTGGGCCCGCGCGCAAGGCATCGGCGCAGTGGCTTCGCGGACCGTGGTTGGTGGCTCCAGCTATGGGGGCCTGGCATCGGCCTACCTGGGCTTGAAACATCCGGAACTGTTTGGCAACGTGCTGAGCATGTCCGGTTCCTACTGGTGGTCAAGGCCAGGCGAGGAGCCCGGCTGGCTGATCCGTGAGTACGCTGGTGCGCCGCGTCAGCCGCTGCGCTTCTACCTGCAGTCCGGCCTGTTCGAAGGACCGATGATTCTCGACACCAATCGGCACCTGCGCGATGTGCTGCGAGCCAAGGAGTATCGGCTGGAGCAGGTCGAATACCCGGCCGGGCACGACTATCTGCAATGGCGGGGTAGCCTGGGCTGCGGCCTGGTCAGTCTGCTGGGCGAGGGAATCGCCAGCGTTGCGAAGGCCTGCGTGCCTGGCGCAGGCGAAGGGACCTGAGGGCGCTGCGGCCTCGGCTTCTGGCCAGACCAGAAGCTGCCCGTTCAGGCGTCTGGCCGCCAGTGGCAGGTTCAAGGTCCTGGGCTGCTCTGCCGCCCATCGCGGCTGGTCCGGCGTCCCCGCCAAGGCCGCTGTGCAGCTCAGCCATTACGGATCCCCGACCAATGCCGAAACCGCGTCAACGCATCGCTCTCAACGCGCTCGCCACAGTGCCAGGCAGTTGTCCAGCATGCGATTGGAAAAGCCCCATTCGTTGTCGTACCAGGCCAGGACCTTGAGCATCCGGCCGCTGGCGCGGGTATGGTTGGCGTCGAAGATCGCCGAACGAGGATCGTGGTTGAAGTCCCGCGAGACCAGGGGCAGCGTGTTGTAGCCAAGCACTGGCGAAGCGTCGCTGGCTTGGCGGAATGCTTCGTTCACCTGCTCGACGCTGGCCTGGCGAGCCAGGGTCACGGTCAGGTCCACCAGCGACACGTTGATCACCGGCACTCGTACCGCCATCCCGGTCAACTTGCCGGCCAGTTCCGGCAACACCAGCCCGACCGCCTCGGCCGCGCCGGTCTTGCTGGGAATCATCGACTGGGTGGCCGAGCGCGCCCGGTACGGGTCGCTGTGGCTGACATCGATGAGTACCTGGTCATTGGTGTAGGCATGGATGGTGGTCATCAGGCCCTGCTCGATGCCGAACGTGCGGTGCAGTACCTGGGCGACCGGCGCCAGGCAGTTGGTGGTGCACGAGGCATTGGAGATGACCTGGTGCGAGGCGCGCAGCACGTCGTGGTTGACCCCGTACACCACGGTCGCGTCGGCGCCCTTGGCCGGGGCCGAGACGATCACCTTGGCGGCGCCCGCGGCAAGATGCGCCGCGGCCTTGGCCCGGTCGGTGAAGAACCCCGTGCATTCGAGCACCACGTCGACGCCGGCAGCCCGCCAGGGCAGGTCGGCCGGTTCGCGGATCGCGCTCACCGCGATACGGTCGCCTTGCACGGTCAGGCTGTCGTGGTCGGCCTCGACCTGTGCATCGAATGGCCCATGTACGCTATCGTGCCTGAGCAGGTGCGCATTGATCTGGTTGTCCCCCAGGTCGTTGATGGCGACTACCTGCAGGTCCTGGCGGTAGCCTTGGGTATACAGCGCCCGCAGGACGTTGCGTCCAATGCGGCCGAATCCGTTGATGGCGATGCGAAGCGTCATGTCGATACCTCTGGCGGACTGATGGAAGCTATGGCAACAATTGCAGCTTACTGAAACGATTTTGTTGTTGGAATGACAAGATTATTTGCAGAATCATAGAAAGCAAGCCCAAATTTGGGTTGAATTTTCTTTAAACATACAAAAGTTGCTCGGGCAAGTCTCATTTCATGATGTAGCCGGGACCTTGCGGCACGCGCCGAGGTGCATCCAGTCGACATGAGCACACGCCCAGACAACCCTGACAGCCAGCCTGGAGTCCCGTACATGCATCCGCGCATCCTTGAGGTTACCGAACGGTTGGTCGCCCGCAGCCGTCCCACCCGCGAACGCTACCTGGAGCTGATCCATGGCGCGGCCGCCAGCGGTCCGATGCGTGCCGGCCTGCAGTGCGCCAATTTCGCCCACGGCGTGGCCGCCTGCGGAGTCGAGGACAAGCAGCGGCTGCGCCTGATGGACGCCGCCAACGTCGCCATCATCTCGGCCTACAACGACATGCTGTCGGCGCACCAGCCGTACAAGCACTTTCCCGAGCGGATCAAGCAGGCCCTGCGCGAGGTCGGCTCGGTCGGTCAGTTCGCTGGCGGGGTGCCGGCCATGTGCGACGGCGTGACCCAGGGCGAGCCAGGCATGGAGCTGGCGATCGCCAGCCGCGAGGTGATCGCGATGTCCACCGCCATCGCGTTGTCGCACGACATGTTCGATGCCGCGCTGATGCTCGGCATCTGCGACAAGATCGTTCCGGGCCTGATGATGGGCGCCCTGCGTTTCGGTCACCTGCCGACCGTCTTCGTGCCTGGCGGGCCGATGCCGTCGGGTATCTCCAACAAGGAAAAGGCCGATGTGCGCCAGCGCTATGCCGAGGGCAAGGCCAGCCGCGAGGCGCTGCTGGAGTCGGAGATGAAGTCCTATCACGGCCCGGGCACCTGCACCTTCTACGGTACGGCCAACACCAACCAGCTGGTGATGGAGGTGATGGGCCTGCACTTGCCAGGCGCCTCCTTCGTCAACCCCTACACGCCGTTGCGCGATGCCTTGACCCGCGAGGCGGCCTGCCAGGTCACGCGCCTGACCCAGGCTGGCAGCCAGTACACGCCGCTGGGGCGAATCGTCGATGAAAAGGCCCTGGTCAATGCCGTGGTGGCCCTGCATGCCACGGGCGGTTCGACCAACCACACCCTGCACCTGCCGGCCATCGCCCAGGCGGCGGGTATTCAGCTGACCTGGCAGGACATGGCCGATCTGTCCGACGTGGTACCGACGCTGGCGCACGTCTATCCCAACGGCAAGGCCGACATCAATCACTTCCAGGCCGCCGGCGGCATGGCTTTCCTGATCGGCGAGCTGCTCGATGCCGGACTGCTGCACGAGGACGTCGAGACCGTGGTTGGCCGCGGCCTGCGCCGCTATACCTTGGAACCCTTCCTCGACGACGGCCGGCTGGTCTGGCGCGAGGGGCCGCGACAGAGCCTGGACGAGAGCATCCTGCGCCCGGCGGCACGGCCGTTCTCCAGCGAAGGCGGCTTGCGGGTCATGCAAGGCAACCTGGGGCGAGGCGTGATGAAGGTCTCCGCCGTGGCCCCCGAGCACCAGGTAGTAGAGGCGCCAGCGCTGGTTTTCCACGACCAGCAGTCCCTGGCCGAAGCCTTCAAGGCGGGCAAGCTGGAGCGCGATTTCGTCGCCGTCGTGCGTTTCCAGGGGCCGCGCTGCAACGGCATGCCGGAACTGCACAAGCTGACGCCATTCCTTGGGGTCCTGCAGGATCGTGGCTTCAAGGTGGCGCTGGTGACCGACGGACGCATGTCCGGTGCTTCGGGCAAGGTCCCTGCGGCCATTCATGTCTGCCCCGAAGCGCATGATGGCGGCCTGCTGGCGAAAGTGCGCGATGGTGATAGGGTGCGGGTAGACGGCGTCGAAGGCACGCTGCAGGTGCTGGTGCCAGCCGAGGAATTGGCCGCCCGGGATCTGCCGAGCGCTCCAGTGGGCAGCGACCTGGGCTGCGGGCGCGAGCTCTTCGGCTTCATGCGCGTGGCGTTCAGCTCGGCCGAGCAGGGTGCCAGCGCCTTTACCTCGGCCCTGGAGAGGATCGCATGAGCGCCTTGCTGGTAGGAGACATCGGCGGAACCAACGCGCGTTTCGCGCTCTGGCGAGACCGGCAGTTGCACCACGTGCAGGTCTTCGCGACGGCCGATTACCCGAACGTCGAACTGGCCATCGGCGCCTACCTGGAAAACCAGGGCATTGCCCGGGGAGGGCTGGCGGCGGTCTGCCTGGCCGTCGCCGGGCCGGTCGACGGCAACGAATTCCACTTCACCAACAATCACTGGCGCATCGATCGTCGCGCTTTCTGCCGGACCCTGCAGGTCGAGCGGCTCTTGCTGATCAACGATTTTTCCGCCATGGCGCTGGGGATGACCTGTCTGCAGGAGGGCGAGTACCTCGAGGTCTGTCCGGGGAACGCCGACCTGTCGCGCCCGGCGCTGGTCATCGGGCCGGGTACCGGGCTTGGCGTGGCCGGCCTGTTGCACCTCGATGGCAGGCGCTGGCTGGCCTTGCCGGGCGAGGGCGGGCATGTGGACCTGCCGGTGGGCAATGCGCGAGAGGCGGCGATTCACCAGCAGATCCATGTCCAGCTCGGTCATGTCAGCGCCGAGAACGTGCTCAGCGGCGGTGGCCTGGTGCGCTTGTACCAGGCCATGTGTGCCCTCGATGGCGACGTCCCCAGGCATGCCTCGCCAGCCGCCATCACCGACGCCGCGCTAGGTGGCGAGCCACGGGCGCTGGCAGTGGTCGAGCAGTTCTGCCGCTTCTTCGGCCGGGTGGTGGGCAACAGCGTGCTTACCCTCGGTGCCCGTGGCGGTGTATATATCGTCGGTGGCGTGATCCCGCGCTTCGCCGAGCTGTTCATGCGTAGCGGCTTTGTCGCCAGTCTGTCGGACAAAGGCGTCATGAGTGATTACCTGGCTGGCATTCCGGTGTGGTTGGTGACCGCAGAGTTTTCCGGATTGCTGGGCGCGGGAGTCGCCCTGCAACAGGCGATCGAGCACTGAGTTGGGTCAAGCGGGCAGCAGACCCGCGCATTTCAAGGGATGGAACATTTGAGTACTGCCGGACGATCGATCCTGATGGTCGACGACGATCAGGACATCCGCGAACTTCTGCAGGCCTACCTGAGTCGTGCCGGATTCCAGGTACAGGCGGTGGCCGATGGCCAAGGCTTTCGCCAGGCGCTGGACACCCGCAGTCACGACCTGGTGATCCTCGACGTCATGCTGCCGGATGACGACGGCTTCAACCTGTGTCGCTGGATCCGCCAGCATCCACGCCAGGCTCGGGTGCCGATCATCATGCTGACGGCCAGTTCCGATGAGGTCGATCGGGTGATCGGTCTGGAGCTGGGGGCGGACGATTATCTCGGCAAGCCATTCAGTCCTCGCGAACTGCAGGCGCGCATCAAGGCCCTGCTGCGGCGCGCCACCTTCGGCGAACCGGCCGCCAGCCCGGTGCTGGCCTTTGCCGACTGGCGCCTGGATACGGTCAGCCATCGCCTGTCTCATCGCGATGGCGAGGAAGTCTTCCTGACCGGCGCGGATTTCGCCCTGCTCAGGCTGTTCCTCGAGCATCCCCAGCAGATCCTCGACCGTTATACGATCGGCAACGCCACCCGTGGTCGTGAGCCAATGCCGCTGGATCGGATCGTCGACATGGCGGTCAGCCGCCTGCGCCAAAGGCTGCGTGACACGGATCGGCCGGCACGCCTGATCCGCACCGTGCGAGGCAGCGGCTACCTGCTGGCGGCCGATGTCAGCCCGGTGCGCTGAGCGCCGCTGGCGCCTGCTGCCGCGCTCGCTGCTCGGGCGCATGCTGGCGCTCACGTTGCTGGCGACCGTGCTTGCGCAGGGGCTATCGAGCCTGATCTGGGTGCCGCAACTGCGAGCCAGCCAGTTGCAGGGCCTGCAGGCGACTGCTCGCAGCCTGGCCTATTCGGTGAGCGCCAGCGTCAGCTATTTCCGTTCATTGCCAGTGGCCTACCGTCCCATGGTGCTGGAGCAGTTGCGCAACATGGGGGGCACGCGCTTCTTCGTCTCGCTCAACGCGCAGCCCCTGGGCATGCCGAGCCTGCCGGCCAGCTCGCACAGGCAAATCGTGCTCGATGCGTTCATCGATGTGCTGCATCGACGCCTGGGCGCCGATCTCGAGATCGACGTGGCGTTCGTCAGCCCGAGCGACTTGCGCCTGTTCAACGGCGGCCTGAGGCTCGACGAGCTGCCGCGCTCCTGGGCCCACTACGCCCTGACGCTCGATCCGCTCGATCCGCCGGTACTGGTCACGCAGATCCGTCTGGCCGAAGGCGAATGGCTGTACATCGCCTCGCTGTTGCCCGAGCCCTATACCATGCTGCAAGCGTCTGGCCTGCCACGCCAGCAGCTAGGCTTCATGGCTGTCACCAGTGCCTTGCTACTGCTGTTCATCGGTTTGCTGGTGCGTTGGCAGAGCCGTCCGCTCAAGCGCCTGGCAAGGGCTGCCCGAGAAATGTCGCTGGGCGCCGAGGTGGCCCCGTTGCCTGCGCGGGGCGGCAGCGAAGTGGTCGAGGTGACTCGCGCGTTCAATCACATGCACGAGCGCATCAGCCGCTACCTGACCGAGCGGGGGCAGCTGTTCAGCGCCATTTCCCACGATCTGCGAACCCCGATCACGCGCTTGCGCCTGCGTGTCGAACTGATAGAGGACGAGTCCTTGCAGGCGCGGTTCGGCCGCGACCTCGACGAGTTGGAGCTGCTGGTCAAGGGTGCACTGCAGTGCGTGAAGGACACCGACATCCACGAGAACATCGAGCCGGTGGATCTCGACCAGGTGCTGGAGATACTCGTCGAGCCGTATCTGGGCGATGGACGCATCACGCTCGAAGGGCGGGCCATCGCACCTTATCCGGGCAAGCCGCTGGCCTTGCGGCGCTGCATCGGCAACCTGATCGACAATGCCATCAAGTACGGCGAGCGTGCGCACGTACGAGTGCTCGACAGTGCCAGCGGCTTCGTCCTGCAAGTGGACGACCAGGGGCCGGGTGTACCGGCCAGGCGCATGCAGCACGTGTTCCAGCCACATGTCCGGCTGGCCGGGCGCCAGCAGGGCTATGGCCTGGGCCTGGGCATCGCGCGCAGCATTGCCCATGGCCATGGCGGCGAAGTCAGCCTGCTCAACCTGCCGCGCGGCGGACTGCGGGTCACGCTCAGCCTGCCGCGCGAGCCAGGTGCCTGAACGTGAATGTCACCATCCGGTGACAATTCTCCATCCTTTCGTGACCTGGCGCCCATTGCGCTCTCGGTAGACTGCCAGCAGCTTTTGACCGGCCGCGTCACCCGTACCTGGCTGGATTGGCATAACAACAAGAAAGGGGTTTTCGATGAATACGTTCAGTCGACTCGCCGCGGCCGTGTCTGTCGCCGCCTTCCTGCCGGTTGCCGCCCTGGCGGATGACAAAGGCAGCGTGGAGGTGCTGCATTGGTGGACCTCCGGTGGCGAGGCCGCCGCCTTGAAGACACTCAGGGAGCAGGTCGAGAAGGATGGCTTCACCTGGCGCGACAACGCGGTCGCCGGTGGCGGTGGCGCAGCGGCCATGACCGTGCTCAAGAGCCGCGCGGTAGCTGGCAATCCGCCCGCGGCCGCGCAGATCAAGGGGCCCGATATCCAGGAGTGGGGCGCACTTGGCCTGCTCACCCAGCTGGACGAGGTGGCGGCGGCGAACCACTGGGATACGCTGCTGCCGGCCAAGGTCGCCGAGATCATGAAGTACGACGGGCACTACGTCGCAGTACCGGTGAACATCCACCGGGCCAACTGGCTATGGATCAACCCCGAGGTCTTCGAAAAGGCCGGCGCCAGCATTCCCACTACCCTGGACGAACTGTTCGCCGCCGCCGACAAGCTCAGGGCGGCGGGCTTCCTGCCGCTGGCCCATGGCGGGCAGCCATGGCAGGACAGCACGGTATTCGAAGACGTGGTGCTGAGCGTCATGGGCCCGAAGGGCTATCACCAGGCCTTCGTCGTGCTGGATGAGCAGGCCCTCACTGGCGCCGGCATGGTCGAAGCCTTCAGGACCTTGCAGCGCCTGGGCACCTACATGGATGCCAACCGCGCCGGCCGCGACTGGAACGTCGCGGCCGCCGAGGTCATCAACGGCAAGGCCGGCATGCAGATCATGGGTGACTGGGCCAAGAGCGAATGGACCGCCGCCGGCAAGGTCGCGGGCAAGGACTACCAGTGCGTTCCGTTCCCTGGCACCCAGGGCAGCTTCACTTACAACATCGACTCCCTGGCCATGTTCAGGCTCAAGGCGCCCAAGGACATCGCGGCACAGAACGACCTGGCCAAGGTCGCCCTGGAACCGGCGTTCCAGACGGCCTTCAACCAGGCCAAGGGTTCGCTTCCGGTGCGCCAGGACATGGCCATGGACGCGTTCGATGCCTGCACCCGGAAGTCCGCCGACGATTTTCGTCAGGCCGAGCAGGGTGAAGGCCTGCAGCCAAGCATGGCGCACAACATGGCCTCGTCCCTGGCGGTGCAGGGGGCGATCTTCGATGTGGTCAGCAACTTCCTCAACGACCCGAAGGCCGATCCGGTCAAGGCGGCGCGGCAGCTCGGCGCCGCGGTCAAGGCAGCCCGGTAGGGCGTGCATGCGTCCCAGCCCTTGTCTGCCATTCCTGATCCGCGGAGCACCTTCGACATGACCACCGTCACCGCCCGGCTGCGGGCCTCCCCCCTGGATACGCTACAGCGCTGGCTGCCCAAGCTGGTGCTGGCGCCCAGCATGCTCGTCGTGCTGGTGGCGTTCTATGGCTACATCCTCTGGACGCTCGTGTTGTCCTTCACCCGGTCGAGCTTCATGCCCGACTACCGATGGGCCGGGCTGGACCAGTACCTGAAGTTGCTGGGCAACGACCGCTGGTGGGTGGCGAGCCAGAATCTGCTGCTCTTCGGCGGCCTGTTCATCGGCATCAGCCTGGTCATCGGCGTGTCGCTGGCAGTCTTGCTGGACCAGCGCATTCGCCGTGAAGGCTTCATCCGCACCATCTACCTGTACCCCATGGCCTTGTCGATGATCGTCACCGGCACGGCCTGGAAATGGCTGCTCAATCCGGGGCTGGGCCTGGACAAGCTGCTGCGCGACTGGGGCTGGGAGGGCTTTCGCTTCGACTGGCTGGTCGATCCGCAGCGGGTGGTGTACTGCCTGGTGATCGCCGCCGTCTGGCAGTCGTCCGGATTCGTCATGGCGCTGTTCCTCGCCGGCTTGCGTGGCGTCGATCCGTCGATCATGCGCGCGGCGCAGGTCGATGGCGCCAGCCTGCCACGCATCTATCTGCGGATCATCCTGCCCAGCCTGCGCCCGGTGTTCTTCAGCGCGCTGATGATCCTCGCGCACATCGCCATCAAGAGCTTCGACCTGGTGGCTGCGATGACCGCCGGTGGGCCTGGCTATGCCTCGGACCTTCCGGCCATGTTCATGTACTCGTTCACCTTCAGTCGCGGCCAGATGGGCATGGGGTCGGCCAGCGCCATCCTGATGCTCGGCGCCATCCTGGCGATCCTGGTGCCGTACCTGTATTCCGAATTGCGAGGCAAGCGCCATGACTAGCCGACGCGGATGCTCGCCGGCACGCCTGGCGATCCATGCCACCTTGCTGGCAGCCTGCGCCCTGTACCTCATACCGCTGGTGGTCATGCTGCTGACCAGCTTCAAGTCCGCGCAAGACATCCGCGCCGGCAACCTGCTCAGCTGGCCGGACGTGGTCACCGGCATCGGCTGGCTGAAGGCCTGGGACACGGTGGGCGGACACTTCTGGAACTCGGTGAAGATCACCGTGCCCGCTGTGCTGTTGTCGACGCTCATTGGCGCGCTCAACGGCTATGTCCTGTCGATGTGGCGCTTCAGAGGCTCGCAGCTGTTCTTCGGCCTCTTGCTGCTGGGGTGCTTCCTGCCGTTCCAGAGCGTCCTGCTGCCAGCCTCCTTCACCCTAGGCAAGCTCGGCCTGGCCAGCAGCACCACCGGACTGGTGCTGGTCCATGTGGTCTATGGCCTGGCCTTCACCACGCTGTTCTTCCGCAACTACTTCTGCAGCGTGCCCCATGCCCTGGTGCAGGCGGCCCGACTGGATGGGGCAGGGTTCTTCACCATCTTCGCGCGGATCCTGCTGCCGATGTCGGTGCCGATCATCATGGTCTGCCTGATCTGGCAGTTCACCCAGATCTGGAACGACTTCCTGTTCGGCGTGGTGTTCTCCAGCGGCGATGCCCAGCCGATCACCGTGGCGCTGAACAACCTGGTCAACACCAGCACCGGCGTCAAGCAATACAACGTGGACATGGCAGCGGCACTGATCGCCGGGTTACCGACCCTGCTGGTCTATGTCGTGGCCGGCAAATACTTCGTGCGCGGCCTGACCGCCGGCGCGGTCAAGGGATAACACATGGCACGGCTCGAACTACGCAACGTCAACAAACGCTACGGCAGCGGCCTGCCGGACACGCTCAAAGCCATCGACCTGGCCATCCAGTCCGGCGAGTTCCTGATCCTGGTCGGCCCGTCCGGTTGCGGCAAGTCGACCCTGATGAACTGCATCGCCGGACTGGATGACATCAGTGGCGGCGAAATCCTGGTCGACGGCGCCGACATCAGCGGCATGAGCCCCAAGGATCGCGACATCGCCATGGTCTTCCAGTCCTATGCGCTGTATCCGACCATGAGCGTGCGCGACAACATCGCCTTCGGGCTGAAGATCCGCAAGCTGTCCAAGGCTGCGATCGACCAGGAGGTCCAGCGAGTGGCCCGGCTGCTGCAGATCGAACACCTGCTGGCACGCAAGCCGGGCCAGCTGTCCGGCGGGCAGCAGCAGCGGGTCGCCATGGGGCGGGCACTGGCGCGGCGTCCGAAGATCTACCTGTTCGACGAGCCGTTGTCGAACCTCGACGCCAAGCTGCGCGTGGAGATGCGCACCGAGATCAAGCTGATGCACCAGCGCCTGAAGACCACCACGGTCTACGTCACCCATGACCAGATCGAGGCGATGACCCTCGGGGACAAGGTCGCGGTGATGAAGGACGGGGTCATCCAGCAGTTCGGCACGCCACGGCAGATCTATTCGGATCCGGCCAACCTGTTCGTCGCGAGCTTCATCGGCTCGCCGCCGATGAATTTCATTCCGGTCGAACTGTTGCAACGCGAGGGCTACCTGGTGGCGCTGCTCGACAGCGGGCAGTCGCGCTACGAGCTGCCCCTTGGGTCATGCGCGGGCGCCCTGGCGCGTCGCCAGGTCATCCTTGGCGTGCGGCCGGAGCAAATAGGCACTGGCGCGGAACAGGGCAGCTCGTTGGCGCACATCCGCGCCACGGTCGAGATCACCGAGCCTACCGGGCCGGACCTGCTGGCGTTCGTGACGCTCAACCAGACCAAGGTCTGCTGCCGTCTGGCCCCGGATATCGCCTGTCAGGCCGGGGATGCACTCGATCTGCAGCTCGATCCAGGCAAGGTCCTGTTGTTCGATGCCGACAGCGGCGAGCGCCTGCGGCTGCCAGCCGATCAGCCTGGCAAGCAGGGCGAAACGAGCCGCCAGGCTGAGCGCTGAAATGCCGTGGAGCAAATAACAAGAAGAGGAAAGTAACGATGCACTATTGCAAACGCATGGGGATCCTGGGATGTGCGGGTCTGCTGGCCCTGGCGGCCGGCGGCACGCAGGCGCACGAAGCGTTTTCCGCGCAGTCCAGGTGGATGAGCGGGGACTGGGGAGGGGCACGCACCGAGTTGCTGGACAAGGGCTACGACTTCGGCCTGGACTATGTGGGCGAGGTGGCGAGCAATCTGCGTGGTGGCTACAACCATGACCGCACGGCGCGCTACAGCGACCAGTTCGCCTTGGGCATGCACCTGGACCTGCAGAAGATCCTGGGCTGGCAGGCCGCTGAATTCAAGCTGTCGGTGACCGAGCGCAGCGGACGCAACCTGTCCAATGACCGTATCGCTGATCCGCGGGCAGGGCATCTGAGCTCCGTGCAGGAAGTCTGGGGTCGAGGGCAGACCTGGCGGCTGACGCAGATGTGGTTCAGGCAGCGATACTTCGATGGCGCCCTGGACGTGAAGCTCGGTCGGTTCGGCCCGGGCGAGGAGTTCAATGCTTTCCCCTGCGATTTCCAGAACCTGGCGTTCTGCGGCTCGCAGGTGGGCAACTGGGTCGGTGGCATCTGGTACAACTGGCCGGTCAGTCAGTGGGCGCTGAGGCTCAAGTACGACCTGACCCCGCAACTCTTCGCCCAGGTAGGCGCGTTCGAGCAGAACCCTTCGAACCTCGAGACCGGCAATGGCTTCAAGCTCAGCGGCAGTGGCACCAGGGGTACCATCGTGCCGGTGGAACTGGTCTGGTCGCCCAGGCTTGCCGGCCTGCCGGGCGAGTACCGGTTGGGCTATTACCACAGCAGCGCCTCGGCCGATGACCTGTACCAGGACATCGATGGGCAGCCCCAGGCGTTGACCGGCAAGCCGTTCAAGTCCCGCTCCGGCAAGCATGGCTGGTGGGTCGTCGCGCAGCAGCAGGTCACCGCGCATGCTTCGGACGCCAGCCGCGGCCTGAGCCTGTTCGCCAACTTCACGCGGCACGACAAGACCACCAATGTGGTCGACAGCTATCAGCAGGTCGGCCTGGTATACAAGGGCGCCTTCGATGCCCGACCCAAGGACGCGATCGGGTTTGGCATCGCCCGCATCCATGTCAATGACGACGTACGCAAGCGGGCTGGACTGCTCAATGCGCGCGACGGCCTCGAGGACTACCACGATCCTCGGTTCCGGCCGCTACAGCGCAGCGAGTACAACGCCGAGCTGTACTACGGCTTCCATGTGACCGACTGGCTGACGGTGCGGCCGAACCTGCAATACATCAAGAGTCCAGGCGCTGTCGATGAGGTGGATAACGCACTGGTCGCGGGCCTGAAGGTTTCGTCCTCGTTCTAGCCAGGGCACTACAGAAGGCCTGGACGGCGCGGGCCTTCAGTTCGCATCGTCGTCTTCGACCGGATAGCGGCTGGCATTGAGGCTTTCCTTGATCTTGCGCAGATGCGGCTGGAAGTCCACGCCGCGACGCAAGGTCATGCCGGTGGCCAGCACATCGAGCACGGTGAGCTGGATGATTCGCGAGGTCATTGGCATGTAGATGTCGGTGTCTTCCGGCAGCGGGATGTGCAGGCTCAGGCTGCAGGCCCGGGCCAGGGGCGAGCCGGCGGCGGTCAGGCCGAGCACCGAGGCGCCGTTTTCCCGTGCCAGGCGGGCCACCTCCACCAGTTCGCGGGTGCGGCCGGTATAGGAAATGATCACGAACAGATCGCCGGTATGCGCGACCGAGGCCAGCATGCGCTGCATCAGCACGTCGGCATGGGCCGACACCGCCAGGTTGAAGCGGAAGAACTTGTGCTGGGCATCGAGCGCCACGGGGGCCGAGGCACCGAGGCCGAAAAAGTGGATCTGGCGCGCCTGGATCATCATGTCCACGGCGCGACTGACCTGCTGGGCGTCGAGCTGCTGGCAGGCGCTGTCGAGCGAGGCGATGGCGCTGCCGAAGATCTTGCGGGTGTAGTCGGCCGGATCATCGTCGGCGGCTACCGCACGGCTGACGTAGGCGGCGCCGCTGGCCAGGCTCTGCGCCAGTTGCAGCTTGAGTTCGGGATAGCCGCTGACTCCAAAGGAGCGGCAGAAGCGGTTGACGGTCGGTTCGCTGACCTTTGCCGCCTGCGCCAGGGCTGCGATGCTGAAACGGGTGGCTTGCTGTGGATTGAGCAGGATGACTTCGGCGACCTTGCGTTCTGCCTTGTTCAGCTCGTCGAGACGTCCCTGGATCTGTTCCAGGAGATTTCGCACGCGGTCCATGGTGTTTCCTTGGGTCGATGGACGGCCGGCTCGTGAAGCGGCCGGCTATTTGCACGGTCTATCGTACTTGCAGGCATCGCTGGCGCACCACTCGTATGTAAGGCGTACAGGTTCATGTTGTAGTTTTACTACATTATTCTTGAAAAGCCCGGTCTTAACCGGTATTCCTAGGTAAAAATCATGAAAGAACCCACATCATGGCTGCGATCAGTGTAGAACCTTGCACCTTTGCCCTCTTCGGTGCCCTGGGTGACCTGGCCTTGCGCAAGCTGTTCCCGGCACTTTACCAGCTCGATCGGGCCGACCTGCTGCACGCCGACACCCGCCTGATCGCCCTGGCGCGCGAATCCGGCACGGCGGCTGAGCACCTGGCCAGCATCGAAGCCCATCTGCGCCGCCAGGTACCACCCGGCGATCTCGACGCGCCTGCGCTGCAGCGCTTCATCGCGCGTCTGGATTACCTGCACCTGGACTTCACGGAGCCTGATGGCTACCAGGCGCTGGCCGCGCAAGTGGCCGATGGGCCGCCGCTGATCGCCTATTTCGCCACGGCCGCGGCCGTCTATGGCGTCATCTGCCAGCACCTGGAGGATGTCGGGCTGGCCCGCGGCTGTCGGGTAGTGCTGGAGAAACCCATCGGTCACGACCTGGAGTCCTCGCGGCGGGTCAACGATGCCGTGGCTCGTTATTTTCCCGAGGACCGGGTCTATCGCATCGACCACTACCTCGGCAAGGAAACCGTGCAGAACCTCATTGCCTTGCGTTTCGCCAACAGCCTGTTCGAGACGCAGTGGAACCAGAACTTCATTTCCCACGTGGAAATCACCGTGGCCGAGAAGGTTGGCATCGAGGGACGCTGGGGCTACTTCGACAAGGCTGGCCAACTGCGCGACATGGTGCAAAATCATCTGTTGCAACTGCTTTGCCTGATTGCCATGGATCCGCCTGGCGACCTTTCGGCCGACAGCATCCGTGACGAGAAGGTCAAGGTGCTCAAGGCACTGGCGCCGATCACTGGCGAGAACCTCGGCGCCCGGGTGGTTCGCGGGCAGTACATCGCCGGCCACCAGGATGGGCGGCCGGTACCCGGTTATCTGGGTGAGGAGAATGCCAACAGCCAGAGCGACACGGAAACCTTCGTCGCCCTGCGCGCCGATATCCGCAACTGGCGCTGGGCTGGCGTACCTTTCTACCTGCGTACCGGCAAGCGGATGCCACACAAGCTGTCGCAGATCGTCATTCACTTCAAGGAGCCGCCACACTATATCTTCGCGCCGGAGCAGCGCATGCAGATCGGCAACAAGCTGATCATCCGCCTGCAACCGGACGAAGGCATCTCCTTGCGGGTGATGACCAAGGAGCAAGGGCTGGACAAGGGCATGCACTTGCGCAGTGGTCCGCTGCAACTGAATTTTTCCGATGCCTGGCGCAGTGCACGGATTCCGGATGCCTACGAGCGCCTGCTGCTGGAAGTGATGCGCGGCAACCAGAACCTGTTCGTGCGCAAGGATGAAATCGAGCATGCCTGGAAATGGTGCGATCAGCTGATCGCCGGCTGGAAGCAGGCCGGTGATGCCCCCAGGCCATATGCGGCAGGCTCATGGGGGCCGATGAGCTCGATCGCCTTGATCACACGTGACGGGAGGTCGTGGTATGGCGATATCTGAACTGCAATTGCCGGACGCCGTGCAGGGGTACGAGCTGGATGATGCCGAGGCGCTCGCGGCGACCTTGGCCAACGATGTGGCCGGGCACCTGCGCCAGGCCATCGAGCAGGCTGGGCGAGCTAGCCTGGTGCTGTCCGGAGGGCGCAGCCCGGTGCCGTTCCTCGAGCGCCTGGGGCAGGCATCGCTGGACTGGTCGAAGGTGGTGGTCAGCCTCGCCGACGAGCGCTGGGTACCGGTCGAGCATGCCGACAGCAACGCCGGACTGTTGCGCCGTCATCTGTTCCAGGGTGAGGCGGCCAAGGCCCGATTCATTGGCTTGTACCGGCCGGCCGCGAGCCTGGAGCAGGCGGCCGACGCGGCCGACGAAGCCTTGGCCGAGCTACCGCCGATCGATGTATTGATCCTCGGCATGGGCGACGATGGTCACACCGCGTCTCTGTTTCCGGCCAGCCCGAACCTGCGCGCTGGCCTGCAGCGAACCGGTGACCGGCGTTGTCTGCCGATGATCGCGCCGAGCGTGCCGCACCAGCGCTTGAGCATGACCTTCGCGCTGCTGGCCAGTGCCCGGTTCATTGCGCTGTCCGTGCAAGGTCGCGGCAAACTCGCTACCCTGCGTGCCGCGCTGGCAGGCGATGACCCGGCACAGATGCCGATCCGCGCGTTTCTCCATGCCCCTCTGCACATCTACTGGTGCCCATGAGCCAAAGGATTTTCCGTCATGCCCACGCTTGAACGCCCTCAGCCGCTGCTCACCATGGCCGAGAAAACCGCAAGGATCGACGGCATTTGCGCTCGGGCGCGTATTTTGCCGGTCATCACCATCGCTCGCGAACAGGACATTCTGCCGCTGGCCGATGCCTTGGCTGCCGGTGGTATTCGTACGCTGGAAGTGACCCTGCGTTCGGAGCATGGGCTCAAGGCCATCGAAGTCCTGCGCGAGCAGCGTCCCGAACTTTGCATCGGCGCCGGCACGGTGCTCGATTGTCGGATGTTCGCCGCGGTGCAAGCGGCTGGCGCGCAGTTCGTCGTTACGCCCGGGATCACTGCGGAGATCCTCCGGGCGGGAGTCGAGGGCGACGTGCCGCTATTGCCTGGTGTCAGCACGCCTTCGGAAATCATGATGGGGTATGCGCTGGGATATCGACGTTTCAAGCTGTTCCCGGCGGAGATTTCGGGTGGCGTGGCCGCAATCAAGGCGTTTGCCGGGCCATTTGGCGACATCCGTTTCTGCCCCACAGGTGGCGTCAATGCGAGCAACGTGCGCAACTACATGGCCTTGCCGAACGTGATGTGCGTAGGCGGGACCTGGATGCTCGACAGCAGCTGGATCAGGAACGGGGATTGGGCACGGATCGAGGCTTGCAGCGCGGAGGCACTGGCGTTGTTCGATTGAGGTGATCAAGGAGGTCCCGCAGGTGTAGGAGCGCCCCGGCGGCGGCCGCTCCTGTGCGGGTCGTGCCAGCGAGGTGAGAGCGATGATCGTCTGGCGAATCCTGGGCCCGCAAAGCAGGCCCAATCCCGGAGCCTGCCCGCCACGCGCCAGTTCGATCGGTTTTGGCGCTGCTGCTGCGCGGCTTGCTTAGGCCGCCTTCGCCGCCTGCTGGCTCAGCGAACGGTTCAGTGCACTGAACAGGGCCTTGAAGCTCGCGGTGGTGAAGTTCTCGTCGATGCCCACGCCGTGTACCGGGCGCTCGCCGGCCACGCGCAGCTCGATGTAAGCAGCAGCCTTGGCATTGGTGCCGGCACCGATGGCGTGCTCGTTGTAGTCCATGATTTCCACCGCGACCGGCAGACCGGCGACCAGTGCTTCGAGCGCGCCGTTGCCCTTGCCGCGCCAGTGCAGCGTGGTCTCGCCCTCACCGGCGACTTCCACCTCGACGGCGCTGTGGCCGTTCTCTTCGCGCAGGCGATGGCTGACCAGCGCATAGGGCGAGTTGGCCTGCAGGTATTCCTTGTGCAACAGGGCATGGATCTGCTGGGCGGTCATCTCCAGGCCGAGGCGATCGGTTTCGCCCTGGACTACCTGGCTGAACTCGATCTGCATGCGACGTGGCAGGCTGATGCCGTACTCCTGCTCGAGCAGGTAGGTGATGCCACCCTTGCCGGACTGGCTGTTCACGCGAATGACCGCTTCGTAGCTGCGCCCGATGTCGGCAGGGTCGATCGGCAGGTAGGGCACTTCCCACAGCTCGCCTTCCTGCTGCTTGGTGAAGCCCTTGCGGATGGCATCCTGGTGGGAGCCGGAGAACGCCGTGTGGACCAGGTCGCCGACATACGGATGGCGCGGATGGACCGGTAACTGGTTGCACTCCTCGACGACCTTGCGCACGCCGTCGATGTCGGAGAAGTCCAGCTTCGGGTCGATCCCCTGGGTATAGAGGTTCAAGGCCAGGGTCACCAGGTCGACATTGCCGGTGCGCTCGCCGTTGCCGAACAGGCAGCCCTCGGCACGATCGGCGCCGGCCATCAGGCCCAGCTCGGTGGCCGCGATGCCAGTGCCACGGTCGTTGTGGGTATGCAGGCTGATGATCACGCTGTCGCGACGGTTGACGTTGCGGCAGAACCATTCGATCTGGTCGGCGTAGACGTTCGGGGTCGCCACTTCGACGGTAGCCGGCAGGTTGAGGATGATCTTGTGCTCGGGGGTCGGGTTCCACACCTCGATCACCGCATCGCAAACTTCCTTGGCGAACTCCAGCTCGGTGGCGCTGAAGGTTTCCGGGGAATACTGGAACGTCCAGCGGGTTTCCGGCTGCTGCGCGGCATACTTGACGAACAGCTTGGCGGCGTTGACTGCAATCTCCTTGACCCCTTCCTTGTCCTGGTTGAAGACGATGCGCCGGAAGGACGGGCAGGTAGCGTTGTACAGGTGGACGATCGCCTGCTTGGCCCCGCGCAGCGACTCGAAGGTACGCGCGATCAGGTCTTCGCGGGCCTGGGTCAGTACCTGAATGGTGGTGTCATCCGGGATGTGGCCATCCTCGATCAGGGTACGCACGAAATCGAAGTCGGTCTGCGAGGCCGAGGGGAAGGCGGCCTCGATCTCCTTCACGCCCACTTGCACCAAGGTCTTCCAGAAGCGCAGCTTCTTTGCTGAGTCCATCGGCTCGATCAGCGACTGGTTACCGTCACGCAGGTCCGAACTGCACCAGATCGGTGCCTGGGTGATGGCCCTGGAAGGCCAGGTGCGATCGGGCAGGTCGATGGTCGGGAAGGCGCGGTACTTCTTCGAAGGGTCTTTGAGCATGGTCATGGAGGCAATCCTTGTATGTGCGGCCCTGGTCGGGCCTGCCAACGATAACGAGATGAAAAGGCGAGGCGACGCGATTCACCCTGGTAGTCGTGCACTGACCAGGCAGAGGCTGCGATGTTGGCGAAGCAAAATGAGGGTCGTGGAGGTTTTCATGCGCTCAACCCTACCCAGTCAGACTGGGGTAAGGCAAGCGCTTGGAAAACTTTGAGAGAAGTGCTCAAAAAAAGCGCTTTTACGCGATTTCCTAGCGCTTTGATTGGGCGGATTTATATTTGCTTGCGCATTGAATTCTTCCTGCGCAACTTGCAGGTCGATGGCGCGAGCCGTCGAGCCCTCAGGGTTGGAATGCGCCGATGAAGATCGCCGGGTCGACCCGCGCATCGTTCAGGCTGACATTCCAATGCATGTGTGGGCCGGTCGCCCGCCCGGTCGAGCCGACCCGCCCGACCACTTCGCCACGACGCAAGACCTGGCCTGGCTGCACGTCGATCCTCGACATGTGGCAGAACATGCTGATGAAACCCTGCCCATGGTCGACGAACACGGTTTTGCCATTGAAGAAGTAGTCGCCGACCAGGATCACATGGCCGTTGGCCGGCGTCTTGATCGGTGTGCCGGCTGGCACCGCGAAGTCCAGGCCGGCATGTGGATTGCGCTCCTCGCCGTTGAAGAAACGGCGCACGCCGAACCTGCTCGACAATCGCCCATCGACCGGCTTGTCGAGGATCAGGTTGCTCGGCAGCGCAGGGCTGAAGCTGCGGTAGGCCCTGGTCTGCTCGGCCAGCTCCCGTTCGATGCGCCTGAGATCGTCAGGGTTGGGATTGACCTGCCGCTTGTTCTTCAGGGTGATGCGCTGCTCGGGGTACTGCTTGCTACCGACCGTGAAGGGCAAGCTGCGGCTGCCCTGCGTCACTACCGCGGTGCCAGGCTTCTGGGTCAGCGCAAGGCCGACGATGGCCAGCCAGTGGTCCTGTTCCCTGACCACCAGCACCGGCTTGCCGTCGAAGCGCGCGCGAGGTGCGCTGTTGGCGGGACCGAGGTCGACCACCGCGACGCCGCCGGGCACCGGCTTGTTCAGCATGCGAGTGATGTAGCTGGCCTGGGCAACGCTGGCCAGCAGCGACAGGGACAGCGCGAGCAGCAGGGTGGGAAGGCGAGGCATATTCAATCCAGTAGCGAGAGGGTGACCGGCGTCAGGTGGTTGTCCTCGACCCGTACCTGGAGCTCGCCTTCATCCAGGCGGGCAGTCAGGCGCTGGCCAGTGTGCGTTTGCGCAGCACTGCGCACGGCATGGCCATGCTGGTCGAGCAGAATGCTGTAGCCACGTGCCAGGGTCGCCAGCGGGCTGACGACCTGCAAGGTCTGCAGCTGCGCCTGGAAGCGCTGGCGCCGTTCCTTGAGCATATCGCGCATGGCGCGCGGCAGGCGCTCGGCCAGGCTGTCCAGGCGCTGGCCGAGCAATGTGAGCGTGCGCCCCGGGTGCTGCGCCGCCAGGCGCATGTCCAGGCGCCCCAGTTGTTCATGACGCTGGTTCAGGCGCAGCGTGAATGCCCGGCGCAGGCGCATGTCCAGGTCATCCAGGCGCTGAGCCTGCTGGCGCAGTCGCTCGCCGGGATGGCGCAGGCGCCGGGCCAGGCCATCCAGGCGCAGGCGATCATGCACCAGGCGGTTGCGCATGCGTAGCAGCAGGCGGCGCTGCAGGCTGTCCAGGCTCTGGCGCAGGCCACTGCTGTCCGGTGCCAGCAGTTCGGCGGCGGCCGATGGGGTAGGGGCGCGGACATCGGCGACGAAGTCGCTGATCGAGACATCGGTCTCATGCCCGACGGCGCTGATGATCGGCGTTTTGCAGGCCGCCACCGCGCGGGCTACGGCTTCCTCGTTGAAGCACCAGAGGTCTTCCAGCGAGCCGCCCCCTCGGGCCAGGATCAGCGCGTCGAAGCCCAGGCCGTCGGCCGTTTGCAGTGCGCGCACGATCTGCCCGATGGCCTCGCGGCCTTGCACGGCGGTCGGGATCAGGGTCAGCTCGACCTGCGGCGCGCGCCGCCGGAACACGCTGATGATGTCGCGGATCACCGCTCCGGTGGGCGAACTGACGATGCCGATGCGCCGTGGATGGGCGGGCAGGGATTGCTTGCGCTCGGCACTGAACAGGCCTTCGGCGCCAAGCTTTTCCTTCAGCGCCTCGAAAGCCAGGCGCAAGGCACCATCGCCAGCCGGCTCGAGCGTATCGAGGATCAGCTGGTAGTCGCCGCGCCCCTCGAATAGCGAAACCTTGCCGCGAGCCCGCACCGCCAGGCCGTCACGCAGCGCCTGGCGGACCCGCGTGGCGTTCTGCCTGAATAGCGCGCAGCGCACCTGGGCGCCGCTGTCCTTGAGGGTGAAATAGATGTGGCCGGAGGCAGGCCGGGCAAGGTTGGAGATCTCGCCCTCCACCCAGACGCTGCGGAACACGTCCTCGAGCAGCACGCGCGCGCGGCCGTTGAGCTGGCTGACGGTGAGGACCTCGCGGTCCAGGCCGAGTCGTTCGAAAGGGTCTCTGATCATGCCGGGCATCATAGCGCCTCGGACGATGGGCCGGAACAGGCAAGACTCAAGCAGGTGCGCCGAGGGGCAAGCTATCGGTCAGCCCCTCATGGCCTCGACGAACTGCCGCAGCAGTGGTCCGGGATCGCTTGCGCAGGCCAGCGCCACGGTACTGCTGCAGCCGGCGTCCGCCAGCGTCACGAAGCGTACCGACTCCGGGGCTATCGCGCGCATGCAGGTCGGCAGCAGGCCAATGCCGAAGCCGGCCTGAATGAGCTGCAGTTGCGTGGTCTTGCGCGATATTGCCTGGGCGGCACGTGGAAAGAAGCCGGCCTTCATGCACAGCGAAGCCGCCAGGTAGCTCAATCCGCCGCGCTGGGGATGGGGCACGGAAACGAAGCGCTCGTCGCGCAGCTGCGCCAACGGCACCAGGCTCGCGTCGGCCAGCGGGTGAGATGCTGCGACAGCCAGCGCCAGGGGTTCGTCGAACAGTGGATGAATCTCGATGCCTGGGTGCTGGCGCAGGATGGGCAGACGCAACAGGCCAACCTCCAGGCGACCGCCGGCAATATCCTGCAGCTGCGCTTCCGAGGATTGCTGGGCGATTTCCAGGGACACTCCAGGGTTGGCCTGCAGATAACGGCCCAGCCGTTGCATCAGCACTCCTTGCAGCGGCACCGTGCTCGAGTGATTCAGGCGCAGGCTGCCACGCAGCCCTTGACCGATCTCGCGAGTCAGGCGCTCGGTCTTTTCCAGGTCGACCAGCAGCTGCCGGGCCCGCACCAGCAATGCCTGCCCGGCGGCGGTCAGTCGCGGCTGCCGGGCGGTGCGCTCGAACAAGCGTGTGTCCAGGTGCTGCTCGAGCTCCTTGACCTGGCGGCTGAGCGCCGACTGGGCGATGAACAGTCGCTCGGCGGCGGCACTGAAGCTGCCGGTCTCGGCGATTTCCACGAAATAGCGCAACTGGCGAATCGACGTCATGTCTGCCATGCCTTTTCCAGATGAGTGACAGCGAAAACGGATATTAGTCGGCAGGGGCTGGTGCTGGCTAACCTGAAGCGAACCCTCCAGGAAGCCTGCATATGCTCGATCTGTTGAACTTGGCCGGTGCGCACTGGCTGCCCATGCTGCTTGGCATTGGCGCGGCCTATGTGGTTTTCGGTCTCGCCGGGTTCGGTACCGCGCTGGTCGCCGGGCCGGTGCTGATCCATTTCATGCCGCTGTCGCGGGTCATCCCGCTGCTGGTGCTGCTGGACTTCGTCGCCGCCTTCGGCAACTGGCTGCCTGCGCGCACGGCCGTGGTGCGCGGCGAGCTGCTGCGGTTGCTGCCCTGCATGGCCGTGGGCTGTACGCTGGGGGTGCTGTTTCTGTTGCAGCTCAAGTCCGACCTGCTGTTGTTGCTGATGGGGCTGTTCGTCACCGGCTACGCCCTGTACAGCCTGCTGGTAAAAGTCCGGCCGGCGCGCCTGTCCGCTGCCTGGGCACTGCCAATGGGCACCATTGGCGGCCTGTTCGGCGCGCTGTTCGGCAGTGGTGGCTTTCTCTATGCGCTCTATCTCAACGCCCGGCTCGATGGCAAGGAGCAGGCGCGCGCGACCCAGGGCGTGCTGATCAGTTGCAGCACGCTGGTGCGCCTGGGGCTTTTTTTGCTGGCCGGTGTCTATGGCGATGCCGATCTGCTGCTTCTGGCCGTATGCCTGTCGCCGGTGATGCTGGCCGGACTCTGGCTCGGTCGCCGGCTGGCGACGCGGCTGTCCCGCGAAGCCTTCGTGCGCCTGGTCACCTGGCTGGTGCTCGCCAGTGGCCTGGCCCTCATCGGCCGCTACCTCGCCGGCTGAGCAGGCGGTAGAATCCCTCGAACATCGCAGCTCGCAGGCATTCCAGGCCCATGAATCAGCAACGCATCATCGTTCCCAGACAATCGACCATCGTCGCGCACGAGGCCCGAGCCCGTGCGATCCTGCGCTGGCTGGTACGCGAGCAGATCGTCGAGCAGGCATTGAGTACCTGCGCCAGCACCGGCAGTCGCATGGGGCATGCGCTGGCCGAAGGCGCCAGGAAGATCGCCCTGCATCCGCACAAGTTGCCCTTCGACCAGCAGACCAACGGCCTGGAAGTGGTGCTCAAGCGCTGCATCTATACACCGACCGAGGATTTTCTCGAGCAAGCCGGTTGCCCGCAATGCCGCCGCGAGGTTGGCGAGCCGCTGTTCGAAAGCCTCGAAGAGTGGATGCCCGGCATCACCGACAACTTCACCTGCCCGCTATGCGGCTTCGAGGACGACATCAACGGCTTCCTGTTCCTGCAGCCCTGCGCCTTCTCCAACCTGGGCTTCATCTTCAACAACTGGGGCGACGCGGGTTTCACCCCGGCCTTCCTCGACAGCTTCGCCGACTGGCTCGACCAGCCGGTGGCCGTGGTCGGAGTCGAGGGGTAGCGGCAAGCAAAAGTCGATCGCGGCGCCGGTACGCTCTTGCCCTTGCTTGCAGCTTTTTGCATTGAGCGAGACGGGCTGCATGAGTATAATGGCGCGCTTCCATTTTTCCCGCCCGGGAGCATCCGCGATGCTGCGTATCAGCCAAGAAGCCCTGACCTTCGACGACATCCTCCTTGTACCTGGCTATTCCGAGGTACTGCCCAATGAAGTCAGTCTCAAGACCCGTTTGACCCGCGGCATCGAGCTGAACATCCCGCTGGTTTCCGCCGCCATGGATACCGTGACCGAAGCCCGCCTGGCCATCGCCATGGCCCAGGAAGGCGGCATCGGCATCATCCACAAGAACATGACCATCGACCAGCAGGCCGGTGAAGTGCGCAAGGTCAAGAAGTTCGAAGCCGGCGTGGTCAAGGATCCGATCACCATCGAGGCCGATGCCACCGTGCGCGACCTGTTCGAGCTGACCCGGCTGAACAACATCTCCGGTGTTCCGGTGCTGGAGAACGGCGACCTGGTCGGTATCGTCACCTCCCGCGACGTGCGTTTCGAAAGCCGCCTGGAAGCTACCGTGCGTGAAGTCATGACGCCCAGGGAGCGCCTGGTCACCGTGCGCGAGGGCGCCGACAAGAACGAAGTCCGCGACTTGCTGCACAAGCACCGTCTGGAAAAGGTGCTGATCGTCGACGACAACTTCAACCTCAAGGGCATGATGACCGTCAAGGACATCGAGAAGGCCAAGGCCTACCCGCTGGCCAGCAAGGATGACCAGGGTCGCCTGCGCGTCGGCGCGGCGGTCGGCACCGGCAAGGATACCGGCGAGCGCGTCGCCGCCCTGGTTGCCGCTGGCGTCGACGTGGTGGTGGTCGATACCGCTCACGGCCATTCCAAGGGTGTGATCGATCGCGTTCGCTGGGTCAAGGAAAACTACCCGCACGTCCAGGTGATCGGCGGCAACATCGCCACCGGCGCCGCCGCCAAGGCCCTGGCCGAGGCCGGTGCCGACGCGGTCAAGGTCGGTATCGGCCCGGGCTCGATCTGCACCACCCGTATCGTCGCGGGTGTCGGGGTGCCGCAGATCAGCGCCATCGCCAGCGTCGCCGAGGCGCTCGAAGGCACTGGCGTGCCGCTGATCGCCGATGGCGGCATTCGTTTCTCGGGTGACCTGTCCAAGGCCATCGTCGCGGGTGCATCCTGCGTGATGATGGGCTCGATGTTCGCCGGTACCGAAGAAGCTCCGGGCGAGGTCGAGCTGTTCCAGGGTCGCTCCTACAAGGCTTATCGCGGCATGGGTTCGCTGGGCGCCATGGCGCAGGCCCAGGGGTCTTCCGACCGCTACTTCCAGGATTCCTCGGCCGGTGCCGAGAAGCTGGTTCCGGAAGGCATCGAAGGCCGCGTACCGTACAAGGGCGCCCTGGCGGCGATCATCCACCAGCTGATGGGTGGCCTGCGTTCTTCCATGGGCTATACCGGCAGCGCGACCATCGAAGAGATGCGCACCCGTCCGGAGTTCGTGCGCATCACCGGCGCCGGCATGGCCGAGTCGCACGTGCATGACGTACAGATTACCAAGGAAGCGCCTAACTACCGCGTAGGTTGAGGTATCGAGCCCCGAGCCTCAGGTTGCAAGCCCCAGGCCGACCCGTGAACAGGGTCGATGCCGCCATTGCACAGCTTGTAGCTTGCGGCTCGCGGTTCGCAGTTTCGAACCCAGGCGGTAGCCGCACTGCAGCGGCTACCGTGTATTTCCCCGATCAACTTGCAGCTTGCGGCTCGACGCTTGCGACTGCACCAGAGATTGAGTCATGGCTCTCGACATTCACGCTCACCGAATCCTGATCCTCGATTTCGGTTCCCAGTACACCCAGCTGATCGCCCGCCGCGTGCGCGAGATCGGTGTCTACTGCGAACTGCATCCGTTCGACATGGACGATGAAGCGATCCGCGCCTTCAATCCGCGCGGCATCATCCTTGCCGGCGGTCCCGAGTCGGTTCACGAAGCCGACAGCCCGCGCGCGCCGCAGGCGGTGTTCGACCTGAACGTGCCGGTACTGGGGATCTGCTACGGCATGCAGACCATGGCCGAACAGATGGGCGGCAAGGTCGAGGGTTCCGAGCTGCGCGAGTTCGGCTACGCCCGTGTCGATGTGGTCGGCAAGAGCCGCCTGCTCGACGGCATCGAGGACCATGTCGACGCCGATGGCGTGCTGGGCCTGGACGTGTGGATGAGCCACGGTGACAAGGTCACCCGCCTGCCGGAAGACTTCCACGTGCTGGCCAGCACCCCGAGCTGCCCGATCGCCGGCATGTTCGACGACAACCGCCGCTACTATGGCGTGCAGTTCCATCCTGAGGTGACCCACACCAAGCAGGGCGGCCGCATGCTGTCGCGCTTCATCCTCGACATCTGCGGCTGCGAAGCCTTGTGGACCGCCTCGAACATCGTCGAGGACGCCATCGCTCAGGTCCGTGCACAGGTCGGTTCGGCCAATGTGCTGCTCGGGCTGTCCGGCGGCGTCGACTCCTCGGTGGTCGCCGCGCTGCTGCACCGCGCCATCGGCGACCAGCTGACCTGCGTGTTCGTCGACAACGGCCTGCTGCGCCTGCACGAGGGTGACCAGGTCATGGCCATGTTCGCCGAAAACATGGGCGTCAAGGTCATCCGCGCCGACGCCGAGGCCCAGTTCCTGGCCAACCTGGCCGGCGAGAGCGACCCGGAGAAGAAGCGCAAGATCATCGGTCGCACCTTCATCGACGTGTTCGATGCCGAGGCCAGCAAGCTGGACAACATCCGGTTCCTCGCCCAAGGCACCATCTACCCCGACGTGATCGAGTCGGCCGGCGCCAAGAGCGGCAAGGCCCACGTGATCAAGTCGCACCACAACGTCGGTGGCCTGCCGGAGGAAATGAACCTCAAGCTGGTCGAGCCGCTGCGCGAACTGTTCAAGGACGAAGTGCGCAAGATCGGCCTGGAGCTGGGCCTGCCGTACGACATGGTCTACCGCCACCCCTTCCCGGGGCCGGGCCTGGGCGTGCGGATCCTTGGCGAAGTGAAGAAGGAATACGCCGACCTGCTGCGTCGTGCCGACCACATCTTCATCGAGGAACTGCGCAAGGCCGACTGGTACCACAAGACCAGCCAGGCGTTCGTGGTGTTCCAGCCGGTGAAGTCGGTCGGCGTGGTCGGCGACGGCCGTCGCTACGCCTGGGTCGTTGCCCTGCGCGCCGTCGAGACCGTGGACTTCATGACCGCTCGCTGGGCGCACCTGCCGTACGAGCTGCTGGAAACGGTCAGCGGACGCATCATCAACGAGATCGAAGGGATTTCGCGGGTGACCTACGACGTGTCGAGCAAGCCGCCGGCGACGATCGAGTGGGAATGATCCCCACTCTGTTAGCGTAATCAAGAAGCCCGCATCATTGCGGGCTTCTTGCATTTTTGCGTCTGGCATTTTCTGGCAGCGCCAAGCAGCTCTTTTACGTGGTGCGATGGGCTGCTCAATCTCTGGTTAACCGATGACACAAGAGCACTTCGCTAGGGGCGTCAGCAATCCGCGCATTATGAGGTCGACCAAGAACTAACCCATGGCTTGATGAGTGAGGTTGACATGCCAAAAAACGAACCGCTGAGCGGTGGTGTCCTGATCTTGCTAGGATGACTGCATTATTGTATTTTGACGTCATTGAATGCGTTTTGGGGGATGTGACTATGGCAATCCTAACGGTAAGAAATGTGCCTGATGAGGTGCATCGCGCCATTCGCGTTCGGGCCGCTCAGCATGGCCGTAGTGCAGAAGCAGAGGTTCGGGAAATCTTGGCTAATGCGGTGAAGCCCGATCAGCGTTTGCGTCTCGGTGATGCCCTGGCAGAGCTGGGTAAGAAAGTAGGCCTGACCAATGAAGATTTTGCAGTGCTTGGCCAGGTGCGCGACACGACCCCAGCTGAACCGATGAGGTTTGAATGATCGTCCTGGACACCAATGTCGTATCCGAGGCGATGAAGCCAGCACCAGACCCAAAGGTTCGGAATTGGCTAAACGAACAAGCAGCAGACACGCTTTACCTTTCCAGCGTGAGCATTGCTGAATTGACGTTCGGAATTGCTGCACTGCCAGCCGGTAAGCGTAAAAACATGCTGGACAAGGCCTTTGAAGGTCTTCTGGGCTTGTTCGAAGGGCGAGTGCTGAACTTCGATACAGGTGCTGCACGTTGCTATGCAGGATTGGCTGTAACTGCCAGAAGCCGTGGAAGAGGGTTCCCAACGCCTGATGGTTATATTGCAGCGATTGCAGCATCACGTGGGTTTATCGTGGCGTCACGTGATATCGCTCCCTATGAGGCAGCGGGTGTTACAGTCATAAATCCTTGGGAAGAAAGCTGAGAAAACTTGAATGGCGGCGTCAAGATCGATGCAAAGAAACTGAGTTTCGAGATCATTATTCTGCCATGGTTCTTTTCATGGTATGAAATTTACACTTTCCTGTAGGTTCCTGTTTTTAAATGGTTTCTGGTTTTCGTTGATAACAGGGTGAGAATGATCCCGCGTCCGGCATTGCCCGGCACCGCCTAGCAAATCCGAAGCCCGCTTGACCGCGGGCTTCTTGCATCCCTGCCATGCTCAGGTCCCGCAGCCAGCGCTTCCTTATCGCGCAAGCTTTGGGACTGGAAGGCATCTGCATTCAGCCACTCGACACCTCCTGACAGTTCTGCCAGTTGCGCGGCGCAGGCACAAGCCAGAAGACTGCCAGCCTGTCCCGGCCGTCTTCCTTCGGCGTACCGGGCAGAAGAGTCGAGACACCAGCGAAGCCGAGGAGGCTGCATGGGCAGGCGAATGCATTTCCATCTTCATACCCAGCCAAGGCATGAGATCGAACAGACGCGAAGCTGGACGTTCATGCATGGCCATGACCAGCCACTTGTCGAGTTTAGGCGTATGGGCGCAGCTTCCGATAGCTATGTACTGCAGACCGATGCTTGTGGTTCGGTGCTGCGTACGTGCAGTCGAACGGGTGGGATCGACCTGGTCTATACCCCATACGGCCATGTCCCCTGCACTGGCCAACAAGCCTCTCGACTGGGCTTCAATGGCGCGCGCTACGACTTGTTGGCACAGGCGTACGCGCTGGGCCAGGGGTATCGCTTCTACAGTCCCGCATTGATGCGTTTCCTGGCCCCCGACAGCCTCAGTCCCTTTGGGCAGGGTGGTTTGAACGTCTATGGTTTTTGTGCCAATGATCCCGTCAATCGCTCGGATCCGTCAGGCCATGCACCGACCCCGGCCCAGTTGCAGGCGCGAATGAGGGCCATGGGGTTGAAAACAGTGCCATCCTCTTCGTCGCCGACGCGTCCACGGCCTGTTTCGCCAAAACGTCAGGGACATCTGCAAGCCCTCCGGGTTGTACGCGAGACCGATTTCGCCAAGCCCCGAAAGTCGGTCTCGATCAACGAAATCACGCAAGTTTTCAGCTTCGATAAACATGAGGCGCCACGTGAGATTGCCAAGAACCTGATATCGGCGCGTGCGCGCTACAACGAGCGCAAGTCGTTATCGAAGCATGCAGGCGAATTGTTCGAGCTTTACCTGAGCCGGCAACGCCAATACATCGAGACTATGCGTTATTCCCGAAGCAGCTTGAGTGTCGGATTCCAAAGGGATCCATACTTTGCCAGGCAGCTGGCTGCCCTCAATCAGGAAATGATTCAGACACGCCAGTACCTGATCGATGTGCAACAAGCCATTGCGCGCTTGCGGGCCTGATTGCGCCCGTGCTCGATAGCAGGTTGGCTGCCAGTTGCTTTGTACTCCAGAAGCTAGGCGTATCTCTCAGGCGAACCCGCCGCCAGCGTCATCGTCGTTTCATCGGGCGTTCTCGAGGGCTCGACAGCCGAATGTCGTGAAGACAGCAGGCGCCTGTCTGGCATTTCTGCCAGTTGCGTCTCGACAGGGAACCCCGAGACACTCGGGCGTGTTTTCAAGATCACCATCGCTTCGCATGCAACCGTGCGTAGCAGAAGCGTCCAGCAGCGTTCAAGAGGGTAGGGTATGGCCAGGCGCATGTCCTTCTACCTGCATAAGCAGTTGAAGAATGAGATCGAGAACGTCCAGGGCCGGACATTCTTGCACGGGGGCGATCAGGCGCTTGCCGAGCTGCGCTATGGCGGCGCAGGAGCGCAGACTTGTACATTGGCGGTCGATGCCTTGAATTCAGTGCTGCGTACCAGCAGGCGGTCCGATGCAATCGACCGGGTCTATGCTGCATATGGTAATGCGGTCCTCGATGAGGGTTCTGGCCTGGGTTTCAATGGCGAACGCTACCAGCGGCTGACGAAAACGTATGCCTTGGGCCAGGGGTATCGCTTCTACAGCCCGAACCTGATGCGTTTTCTGGCACCAGACAGCTTGAGCCCGTTCGGCCAGGGCGGTCTGAACAGCTATGTCTATTGCTCTGGCGACCCAGTGAACCGAATGGACCCTGACGGGCATGCGGATTTCAGCCAGATGCGCCGGGTCGCGAGAGGATTGCGCAGTCAGGCGCAGGCTCTTGAGGCGCGGCAGGCAGGGCGAATGACCGCTCAGCAGCGGGTCGAGGCGTTACGTCAGCGCTTGCGCCAGCGTCAGGCCGCCGTGCCTGATGCGCAACTGACCAGAAACCCTCTTGCCCGGCCAGGCGGCCAGCACGTCTATGGACAACGAGGCGTGGGCAACACGGTCGCCTCGCCTGATCCAGGCAGGCGACGTCATGCCGGGGCGGTCCATCTGCAGGCGCCGCCTGGGCCAGCTGCAATCGGCGCCGAGGAGGCGGCGCGGCTGTATGAAGAGCTGTTGACCGCCCATCGACATGAGCAGCGTTTCAACCAAAGCCAGCCCTATCTGGCACGGGGAAACGAAGTTACCGAGGAGTACCGTGCGGTCATCGATCGTATCCGCGGGCACGCCGACGACATCCGACGTCAGCTTGGCGTGGATCGGCTCAGTTGGTTTCACTTCTGAACCTCGACCTGGCGCAGGCAGTGAGACGCCTGGTTCGTATCGAGACATCCCGCATGTTTCTGGAAAAGCACAATCGCGGCGCAGCGCCTTGTCGGTGACGCGAACAATCTTGCAGGTTGGCCCTTCGGCGCACCTGGGTTCGGCCGCAGCGGTACTTTCGAGGTGCCGTCCATGTTACCTTCGGTCTTCGAACGTACCTTAACGACGGTCGCCGAGGTTTACCTGGCGCCGCTTCCAATTGCCGAAATGCCGACACGCCCTTTATCGCAACGCAGGCTTGGCCTGTTCAGCCTGCGCCAACTGTTGCAGTACTACGGCCTGGCCATGCTTTGCATCGCCTCGTTCGCCGTGGCGCCGTTGCTGTGCGCGCTCGGCGCGGGCTGGGTGGCAGGCCTGGCCGGCTGCCCGCTGGACGAGGGCAGCGTGCATGCTTGTCCGATCATGGGCTGGGATGCCGGTCCCCTGCTGTACCGCCTCGGCGTCATGGGCTGGTTCATGCTGCTCACGCTGCCCTCGGGAGCGGTGCTCATGCTGGCGGCCACCGTGATGCTGCTGGTACAGCTGGTGTCTCGCTTGCGCCACCGGCGCGTGGGTGACGATGCCAGGAGCCCCGGCCCCCGGTGAGTACCACGGATTCGTTGCGCTATCGCCCGCGTGATGTGATCAACGCACCGCAACTGCGCGACGCGCTGGTGCAGCGCAGCCGTCGACGCGGCGACCCCGCGGCAGTCAGCCAATGGCTCGGCAATCATTTCTGGCGCGCGATGATCGGCAGCTTTCCCAATGCGCTGCCGGTAACCGGCGCCGACGGCTGGCGCAGCTGCTTCCCCGGCAGCCCGATGCCTGACTGGTTCGCCCGTGTCGATAGCGAGCAGTGGTACATCGATCCGCAACATCCGCGGCTGCTGGAAATCGAGCAGCGGATCGTCGAGTTCCTGCGGTTCAAGGTGCAGCAGGGGGAGGCACGCAAGCTGCCACGGATCAGCTGCGAGCAGGCACTGCGTGCCTGGCAGCAGGCCCATGCGCGTTTGCAGCAGGCCCGGCTGCAAGGGCAATGTCAGAGCCAGCCAGGCAATTTGCGCGAGGTGTTGCGCACAGCCAACGGGCGGATCGTGGAGATCCACGGCCAGGGCGATGCCTTACGCATGGAGCTGGCTTATGAGTCGTCTTGCATGCAGCACTGCCTGGGCCAGTTCGCCGATCGTGCCCGCCTGCGCGGCGGCTATGGCGAGCAATACGCCCAGCGGATCGCCCAGCGCGAAAGTCGCGTGTTCTCGTTGCGCGATCCGGCCAATCGGCCGCATGTGACGATCAGTCTGGAGCGAGTCAAGGGGAGCTTGTGCCTGGGCCAGGTCAAGGGCAAGCAGAACCGTCCGCCAGTGCCTCGTTATCGCGCCGATGTGCTGGCAGCGCTCGATCATCTGAAGCTTTCCAGTCACGACAACGCCGACTGCCTGCGTGCTGGCCTGATCGACCTTGGCGAGCCCGGTCAGCCTCGCAACGTGCACTACAGCGATGCCGTCGACACACCCCAGGCCAGGATGCTGCTGGTGCAGGCGCCCTGGCTGGCCTTCGAGCAGCCTCGGCCGAGCCGGGCCGGCCTGTGGCTGGCGCTGGCAGGCGACGAGAGCGCCATCATCGAGGCCCGCGACCCGCCCATGGCATTGCTGGCGGCGGTGTTGCTGCCGGCCGGGCACTGGCGGCGCGAGGACTATGAAGGACCGGATAGCCCAGCGTGGCTCGCCAGGCTCCAGGCCCTGGCAGGCCCTGCGCCACGGGTCGTCGATTGGCGTTACAGGTCCCTGGGCCATCCGCTGCTGCGTTGGCTGAACCGCCTGACGCGTCCAAGCCGGCTGCGTGAGGCCATGCGCTGGGCCTTGGCCACGACCGACCTGAAAAGCCGCGCCCTGGGGATTTTTCGCCAGGCCAACGACGTGCCTGGTGGCGCGTTGGGCCAGGCGCGCGCATGCGCATTGCTGCAAACCACGGAGAAGGAGCAGGGGAGCAGCCTGCAAGCCGTGGTGCGCTCGCAGTTCCGGGCTTCGCGCCTGAAGGACCGGGCGTTATGCGCCTGGCTGCGAGCCGAGCGCTTCGATCCGCTGGACATCATCGCCTACGAAGCGATCGAAGGCATGCATCTGCTGCGCCTTGGCCTGGCCGCCGGCCGCCTGGCACCTTCGCCAGGCCTGCCGTTGCTGCTCTTGCAGGCCCAACGCTTGCGTGATTGCTTCGACAGCTGGGAAAGCATGGCGCGAGCCTATAGCCGAGGCCGCCATGCGATCTTCAGCCGGCAATCGCCAGGTATCGAACGCAACTACCGCATCGATCGCGAGATCGACGCCTACCTTCAGGATCGCCAATGCAACTGGCAGCGCCTGGCCTGGGACCGGCCTGCGCTGCTCGAGTGCGAGCAGCTGGCGCGGATCCTGATGCAGCATTGTCGTCCATCCCATTTCAGCCACGAGGAACCGCATGATAGCCAGTCACTCCGTTGAGCAGTCTCGCTCTGAACTGTTGCCACAGGTCGTGCGTGACCTGGTCGAGGGGCGCTTCGACGCGGTCGATGGATGTCTGCAAGGCCTGTTGCTGGCAGGTGATGGCGCAGGCGAGCAGGCACTGGGCGATCAGTGCGCCTCGTTGCAGGCCTTTGCCCGGCAGCACGAGGACTATCGGGGCCTGCTGCCCGCCTGGAAGCAGCAGTTTCCGATGAGTGCCTGGCCCGACGTGCTGGCCTGCCTGCTGTGGGAGAACGCCGCCAACCGGGCGCGAGGGGAAAAGCTCGCCGAGGAAGTGGCCCAGGCACAGTGGCAGCGAGCCCATCTGGCGCGGGATGCCCTGTTCATCCAGGCCATGGATCTGGCCCAGCGGCACGGCATGCCGTGGGTCGTCGCCGTGACCCTGATGCGCAACGTGCTGATCTTCGATGAACCGGATTGGCTGGAGCCTTGGTTGAAGGGCGCGGCAACCCCGGCCGAGCTGGCGCCACTGTCCCGTGTTCGGCAGGCCGTGGCCGAATCCTGGCCGAATGCGCAAGCGTTGCCGGAGCTGCCGGCGTCGCCTGCGCGCGACCTGGCCGGCGCGATGACCGCACACCCACGCGGCGAAGATGAACCCGAAGCCTTCTTCTGGCTGCGCCAGGCGCTGCAGGCCTCGCCAGTCGGGCACCAGGCCCTGCAAACCTATGCCTTCCTGCGCACGCCACGCTGGGGTGGCAGCCATGAGGAGATCATCTGGCTGGCCGACTCGCCGCTGGCCGGCCGTCTGGACGAACAGCAGCGCAACGCGGTGCGGCTGATCGCCTGGCTCGACGACATCGACTCTGACAACGTCGATGTCGAGGATGAAGAGGAGCTCCAGGCTGCCTTCCTGCGTGGCCAGCAGATCCTCGCGCGGCCGCTGCCGGCACTGGCGCGGGCCAGGGTCAATCTGGCGCTGGGCGAACTGGCTTGCATGGCCGATCGCGACCAGCAGGCCATGGCCTACCATGCGCAGGCCGTGGCCGAGGCACCTAGCCTGAAGGTCCCGGAAGACGTGCTCTACCGCATGCTCTGTGTCGGTGTGCTGACCGGCATGGGCGAGTGGCTTGGCCAGGTGACGAGCCAGTCGCGCATGCAGTCGGCCTTCGCCGCCGTGCTGTACGGAGTATTGTGCGACACCGGCTGGTGTGGGGTGCAACGCGATGCCGAGGTGGCGGCGCAGTGGTATCGGCATGCGCTGAGCCACGGTCCGCTACCGGTCCCGGAAGGCGAGTGCCCGTTCAACGACGTGTACTACGCCTTCGACGAGAGCCTGCATGCCACGGCGCTGCGACACATGGTCGAATGCGCAGCCGCGTTTGGCGTGCCGGAAATGCAGTTCGCCCTGGCCTATCTGCATGAGGGACACGATCCAGCCACGGCCTTGCACTGGTATCGACAAGCTGGCGCACACGGTTTCGGGCGCGCCTTGTACAACCTGAGCCTGGTCTGTGATCGAGGGGTCGAGCAGGGCGGCCTGCCGGGCTTCGATGTGGCTGCGCTACGCCAGCTGGGCAACGATTGCGAGGTACGTTGCCTGGAGCTGCTGGCCGACCAGCAGCAGTGCACGCCGCGCGAGCTGGAGCGCATTGCGAACTGTTTCATCGGCATGAACGACTATCTCGCTGATCACAAGGCCGACTCCGAGCAGGCCCGGCGCAACCTGGCCGTGCTGCGGCACTATGCCAAGCAGGGCTGGCCCGAAGCGATGCGCATACTGTCACGCCATTACCGGGCCGAGGATTGCCCGCAAGGCCACGATTACCCGCGCGCGGTCTATTGGTGCGAGCAAGCGTGCCAGTTGCAGCCGGACGATGAGCAGAACATCCAGCTGCGCCAATCCTTGAGCCAGGGACTGCTGGGCGCAATGCGCTACCGCCGCGCCCTGGCCAAGCTCGAAATGCCCTGAAAACGACCGGGTCGAACGGTGCTGTCGATCGATGGACCAGGCACCACGACTCGTTCCGGCCGCTCAGTCGCGAGGCTGGGCGACTGGCACCCGCAACAGCAGGTCGTTCTTGACGAATGCCTGCCTGCCATCGGTCTCGCCCCAGCGGCCAGGGTCGATCCCGATCCAGCCTCGCTCGCCCATGTCGATGTCTTCGAGGCGCATGCCGATGCCCCCTTCGAGTTCCGCCACCCCTGGCACGCCCTGGAAGTCGTTGGCATGCGTATTGCCAACGAAGGCGACCCACTTGCTCGCGCCACGGCGCGCCTGGTCGGCCTCGATGATCTGGTGCGCATAGTAGTTCATCATCCGCTGCCGGGTGGTCATCGAGGGCGTTTCGTACCAGGCCTGGCGATAGGAGGCCATGCAATCGATGCCTTGCAGTCGAATTCCATATCGATGGGCTTGGTACAGCATCTTCTTGATGGTATAGGGGGTCGAGCGGCCCAGGGTCGATTGGAAGTCGTAATCCTCGACATAGACCTTGAGTTCGTCGGTCAAGGTGCCGGTGCGGTTGAACAGGTCCAGGTCGGCCTGCTGGAAGTCGGTCATGAAGTGTTCCAGATAAAGGACCCTGACGCCCTGGTTCTTCAGGTGACGCATGTTGTCGACCAGGAACTTCTTGGCGCTGCGCTGGAAATGGTTTTCACCCAGCACCAGCCCGTCGGTGCTGGCATACAAGGCACGAATGATCTGCTTGTGGCTCGCCTCGCTGGCGATGTCCGGGACGGCGGGGCGGGCGGGCAAGCGCACGCTGGAGAAGAAGCGCTGCGCATCGGCATCCAGCCTATCGCGCAGTTGCCGGTAGCGTTCGTACGGCATGCCGCTGTCCGGATCGCTCAAGGCCCGATCCTGGTCGCCGTTGGCGGCGCGCCGCAAGGCCTGGCGCTCATCTGGCGGAACCTCGTAGGGGGTGGCGTCCAGTGCGGCGAGCGCGGGTCGCGGGCGCAGGCGGCCCCATGCCTTGAGCAGGAATCGTGGCGTGCCACCCTTGAGACCCAGGCGCTCGATCGGCTGCCAGTGGCCTTCGGCGTCCTGGATGATGGGGATGCTGCCGGAGAAAGCATAAGGGTTGCGCGGGTCGATGATGACCCATGTGTCCAGTTCGCCGACATGCCGGACCTGGTAGACCTGGTTGCCGACCATCGCATAGTGCTTGCCGTCTTGCAGCACGATACCTTTGAAGTCGCCACTGGCCGCCGCATCGGACAGGATGTCGTTGCTGGCCAGGTCCTGCAACTGCAGGTCGAGCGCGCTTGGCCTGAAGGTTTCCGGTACCCAGGCATGGATTTCCTCCACGCTGGCAGCTTCCAGTTCCTCGGCAGCGTCGAATGACCATGTGCTGTCGACAGGTGATGGCTCATTGTCCAGAGGCGCCTCGCCAAGCTCCATTTCGCCGGCGGCATTCACTCGCGCGCTGGCGAGCAGGGCCACGTCGAACAAGGTATCGACCGCAGCCAGCATGGCCTGGATGAAACCCCTCTGGCGCTCGGCGGTGGTGTGTCCATTGACTGCCTGGTCGATAGCCAGCCCCGTCTGCGCAAGGCCCGCGCCCACACCGGCCAGGGCCACTGGCCAGTCCAGCGCGGCCAGCGGGCCGATCGTCCTGTCGAAGGCGCCCAGATAACCAAGCCACATCTGCTTGCGCAGGTCGGCGTTGGAGCGCAGCGCGAAATGCGCATCGGCGTTCATTCGCTGTCGAGCCGCATCGCGCAGGTGGCTGAAGGCATCTTCCTGGAGCGTGACATTCAGCCGGTTCAGGCCGTCGGGGTGGGCCGCGTCCCATTGGCTGCGCAGCACCTCGAGCAGATGCTCGAGCCCGATGCCAGCGGCATGCTCGGCATGGCTGGACAGCGGGAAATGGCTCATGAATCGAGCGCGATCGTGTGCGTCGCGGGTACTGGCCAAGACCCAGGCATGCAGGTCACGCGGGGTGACGAACAGCCGCAGCGCCTCGTGCTCGCCAGGCAGGTAGAGCAGTTGCTGGCCATCATCGAGTTCGATACGCAGGATATCGCTGGCGACATGCCCGCCGATATCGAAGGGGTGCAAACGGATGTTCGTGGCCGGCCTGACTTCTTCTCGCAGTTGCTCGAGCGAGGCGGGCCAGCTATTGCGTCCGGTCAGGGCCAGGGCGGCTTGCACGCAGCGCCTGGAAAGCGGGTTGTCGCCCAGCGCCCTGAGCTCCAGTACCTTGGCCAGAAACGCGGCCTTGGCCAATATCCGATAGGCATCGGCATAGCGTGTCCAGAACGTGTCCAGCCGACGCTGGTACTGGCTGGCGAAATCGTACGCCCAGAGTTCCTCCAGCACCGCGCCAGGCGCGAGCGCCACTTCATTGCGCTCATCGAAGACATCCTTGTCGGGCCCTTCGCGATAGAAGCCACCGTACAGGCCAAGCAGGTCGGCATTGTCCTGGTCATTGGCATCGAACCGGTGGATGACCAGTTGCGGCAAGGTCATCGACTGATAGGGCCGCTCCAGATGCTGCCAGCCGCTGAAGGTCCGCGGGCTGCTCGATGCGCCATGGAAACGGTGAAAATACACCTGGTCCGGCTCCAGTGAGGCCAGCTGATGGCGCTCGAGTAGGGTCTTGGCGAACTGGCGCGCCTGCTCGCGCAGATCGGGACAACTGGCGCTGACTTCGCTGGCCAGGGCTTGCAGTGCCTGCAGATCGTTTCGCTGCTGTTCGTTGAGAGTCATCGCACCTTCTCCTCGTGGTCGAGGCGCCAGCCTAGGGCGCACGCACCCCGTGGCTGCGGTAGTTAAAGCTGTCGGCATGTCAACTCGCGCAGCGGGCTGGAGGTTCATGAGCAAGACTTCACTTAATATTTCTCAATCGCAGGTGTATGGTATTCGCCCTTCGTTGCCAGGGCTGCTGGCAGACTGTTTCCCGCATCATGAGGTACCCGCACCGATGTCCCTTACCCGTCGACAAATGCTCAAGGGCCTGACCGGCCTGGCCGTGGTCGGACTTGGCGCCGGCGGCGCGGCGCGCTACTGGCTGGGCAAGGTGGAAGACGCCAACGCAGGTCACGACTACGAGCTGATCGCGGCGCCCCTGGATGTCGAGCTGGTGCCTGGCCACACCACCCAGGCCTGGGCATTCGGTCCGTCCGCGCCGGGCACCGAGCTGCGGGTTCGGCAGGGTACCTGGCTGCGGGTGCGCTTCATCAATCACCTGCCGGTGGAAACCACCATCCACTGGCATGGCATCCGTCTGCCGCTGGAGATGGATGGCGTTCCCTATGTGTCGCAATTGCCGGTCAAGCCCGGCGAGTTCTTCGACTACCAGTTCAGGGTGCCCGATGCGGGCAGCTACTGGTACCACCCCCATGTGGCCAGCTCCGAGGAGCTCGGTCGCGGCCTGGTCGGCCCACTGATCGTCGACGAGCGCGAGCCTACCGGCTTTCGCCACGAGCGGGTGCTCAATCTCAAGACCTGGCACGTGGACGACCAGGGCCGCTTCACCCCGTTCAGCATTGCGCGCGAGGCCGCGCGCAATGGCACCGCCGGCCGACTGATCACCATCAACGGCCACGCCGATTCGGTCACCGAGCTGCCGGCCGGGCAAGTGGTGCGGGTACGTTTGCTCAACCTGGACAATACCTGGACCTATCGGATCAACCTCAAGGGCAACTGCGAGGCGATGATCTATGCCCTCGATGGCAACCCGATAACGCCCAGGCCGCTCGGCAAGGATTACTGGCTCGGCCCGGGCATGCGCATCTGCCTTGCCATCCGGATTCCCCAGCCAGGCGAGGAAGTTTCCCTGCGCGATGGCTTCGTGCGCCTCGGCACCCTGCGCTCGGTGGCCAGCAGCGAGGCGCCAGGCGACTGGCCCGAGGCCCTGCCGCCCAACCCGATCGCCGAACCTGATTTGAAAAACGCCGAAAAGCTCAACTTCAACTTCGAATGGGCCGGCAAGGTCTCGGTGGGTGTGGAAGACGGCCGGCCGCCAAGCCTCTGGCAGATCAACGGCCAGGCCTGGGACATCACCGACGTCACCTGCGCCGACCGCCCGATCGCCACGCTGAAGAAAGGCAACAGCTATATCTTCGAACTGAAGAACATGACCCAGTACCAGCACCCGATCCATCTGCACGGCATGAGCTTCAAGGTGATCGCCTCCAGTCGCCACAAGATCGTCGAGCCGTGGTTCACCGACACCTACCTGCTCGGGCGCAACGAGCGCGCCCAAGTGGCGCTGGTTGCGGATAACCCCGGCACCTGGATGTTCCACTGCCACGTCATCGACCACATGGAAACCGGCCTGATGGCCGCGATCGCGGTGGTCTGATGCGCGCGCAAGTCATCGATCGCAGTGGCGACCAGCAGTTCATGCGCCTGGCCCTGGCCCTGGCCGCCGAGGGCGCTGCCATGGGCGAGGTGCCGGTTGGCGCGGTGCTGGTGCAGCATGGGCAGGTGATCGGGCAGGGCTTCAACCGGCCGATCAGCGACAGCGATCCGAGCGCCCATGCCGAAATGGTCGCCATTCGTGCGGCCGCTCGAGCGGCCAGCAACTACCGCCTGCCTGGCAGCACGCTCTATGTCACCCTCGAGCCTTGCAGCATGTGCGCCGGGCTGATCGTCCATTCGCGGATCGCGCGGGTGGTGTATGGCGCGCTCGAACCCAAGGCGGGCGTGGTACAGAGCCAGGGGCAGTTCTTTACCCAAGGGTTCCTCAACCATCGGGTGCTCTACGAGGGTGGGGTGCTGGCCCAGGAGTGCGGGCAGATCCTCAGCGAATTCTTCAAGGCCAGGCGCGCACGGGGCTGAGGAGGCCTTGGGTCGGCGAGTGCCCCTGGTCCCAGCGCTGGCGACCAGCGCGCTGCCAGACGTCGCTCACATCGGTGACGTCTGCTCCGCCGGTTTCTCCTTGTTGACGCCCGGCACATGCAGGTTGCCCTCGGCCATCTGGCCTTCCAGCTGCGGCTGGGTCACCCAGGTCAGGATGTCGTAGTAGCGACGAATGTTGGCGACGAAATGCACCGGTTCCCCGCCACGCGCATAACCGTAGCGAGTCTTGCGGTACCACTGTTTCTGCGAGAGGCGTGGCAGCATCTTCTTCACGTCAAGCCACTTGTCGGGATCGAGGCCTTCGCGCTTGGCCAGCAGGCGGGCATCCTCCAGATGGCCGCTGCCGACGTTGTAGGCGGCCAGGGCGAACCAGGTACGGTCCGGTTCCTTGATGCTGTCGTCGAGCTGCTGCTTGACCAGCATGAAGTACTTGGCGCCACCCTCGATGCTCTGGCGTGGGTCCAGGCGGTTGGATACGCCCATGGCCTGGGCGGTACGCTGGGTCAGCATCATCAGGCCACGAACCCCGGTCTTGGACGTGACTTGCGGCTGCCACATGGATTCCTGGTAGCCGATCGCCGCCAGCAGGCGCCAGTCCACGCCTTCCTTCTTGGCCGAGACCTTGAAGTGCTTTTCGTACTTGGGCAGGCGCTGCTGCAGGTGCTGGGCGAAGGTGTAGGCGCCGACGTAGCCGAGTACGTCGACATGCCCGTAGTAGCGATCCTTGAGTCGCTGCAGGGTCCCATTGCGCTCGGCTTCGTCGAGGAACTCGTTGATCTCGTCGAGCAGGCTGTTGTCCTCGCCCGGTGCCACGGCCCAACGCTGCTTGCGCGCGTCGCCCAGGTCGAAGGCCACGCGCACGTTGGGGAAGTACACCTGGTTCATGGCCAGCTCGTTGGAATCCACCAGGGTCAGGTCGATCTGCCCTTCGTCGACCATGCGCAGCAGGTCGACCACCTCCACGGCGTCGGATTCTTCGTATTCCAGTTTCGGATACTGCTTCTTCAAGGCCGCCAGCTGTTCGGCGTGGCTGCTGCCCTTGAGCACCAGGATCTTCTTGCCCACCAGGCCCCTCGGGTCGGTCGGTCGCGAGCGGCCGTTGCGGTAGATGACCTGGGGCGTGACCTCCAGGTACGGATGGGAAAAGCGCGCCTGGGTCGCTCGCTGCTCGCTGCCGACCAGCCCCGCGGCTGCCAGCACCGGACCCGCCGGCTTGCCCAGCTGCTCGAAGATCTCGTCGAGGTTGTCGGCGGTCTCGATCTGCAATTCCACGCCCAGGTCATCGGCGAAACGCTTGACCAGCTCGTACTCGAAACCGGTCTCTCCGTTGCGATCCTGGAAGTAGGTGGCCGGGCTGTTGCGAGTGACCACGCGCAGCACACCGTCCTCCTTGATGCGCTCGAGCGTGCTGGGTTTTTCAACACAGGCACCGAGCATCAGGAAGAGTCCGGTTGCGAAGAGCCATCTGGCGCAGCGCTGGCGCAAAGCAGTGTGGGCGAACATAGCGTGCAGTATACGCAAAGGACCGTTCGTGCCATATCTCGACAACCGAAAGCTTGTCTGCTAGCTGCTCTGCAAGCCTCGCGCCTCAAGCGGCAAGCTGATCGCCTTGAGCTGTAACGGGCGCGCACGACCACAAAGGCGGCGCGCATCGGCGTGGGCCTGGGGCTTGAGGGCCCGTCTGGCAGCAGCAGGTGCCGCACGCGCACGTTTTGCGATAGAATGCGCGGCCTCCAAGCACACCCTTTCCTGAGGCTGTCCCGACGATGTTGATCCTGCGCGGCGCTCCTGCCCTTTCTGCCTTTCGCCACGGTAAGCTACTCGAGCAATTGAGTCAGAAAGTCCCCGCTGTTACTGGTTTGTATGCCGAATTCGCCCACTTCGCCGAGGTCGACGGCGAGCTGACCGCCGACCAGCAGCAGGTGCTGGGGCGTCTGCTCGAGTACGGCCCTAGCGTACCGGTGCAGGAGCCTGCCGGGCGGCTGTTCCTGGTCGTGCCGCGCCTCGGCACCATCTCGCCCTGGGCGAGCAAGGCCACCGACATCGCCCACAACTGTGGTCTGGGCAACATCCAGCGCCTGGAGCGCGGGATCGCCTATCACGTCACCGGCGAGCTGTCCGAGGCCGAGGCGGCGCAGGTCGCCGCCGAGCTGCACGACCGCATGACCCAGCGGGTGCTGGGCCAGCTGGAACAGGCCGCCGACCTGTTCAGCCATGCCCAGCCGCGGCCGATGACCTGCGTGGACATCCTCGGCGGTGGCCGCGCGGCGCTGGCCCAGGCCAACGTCGACCTTGGCCTGGCCCTGGCCGAAGACGAGATCGATTACCTGGTCAAGGCCTTCCAGGGCTTGCAGCGCAACCCGAACGACATCGAGCTGATGATGTTCGCCCAGGCCAACTCCGAGCATTGCCGGCACAAGATCTTCAACGCCAGTTGGGACATCGACGGCCAGGCACAGGAAAAGAGCCTGTTCGGGATGATCAAGAACACCTACCAGATGCACAGCGAAGGCGTGCTGTCGGCCTACAAGGACAACGCCTCGGTGATCGTCGGCAACGTCGCCGGTCGCTTCTTCCCGAACCCTGAAACCCGCCAGTATGGCGCGGTGCAGGAGCCGGTGCACATCCTGATGAAGGTCGAGACGCACAACCACCCGACCGCCATCGCCCCGTTCTCCGGTGCCTCCACCGGCTCCGGCGGCGAGATCCGCGACGAGGGCGCCACCGGGCGCGGTGCCAAGCCCAAGGCCGGCCTGACCGGCTTCACCGTGTCCAACCTGCGCATCCCTGGCTTCGAGCAGCCGTGGGAGCAGGCCTACGGCAAGCCGGAGCGCATCGTCGACGCCCTCGACATCATGGTCGAAGGCCCGTTGGGCGGCGCCGCCTTCAACAACGAGTTCGGCCGTCCCGCGCTGACTGGCTACTTCCGTACCTTCGAGCAGGCCATCGAGACGCCGCGTGGCGAGGAAGTGCGCGGCTACCACAAGCCGATCATGCTGGCCGGTGGCATGGGTAACATCCGCCAGGAGCATGTGCAGAAGGGCGAGATCACCGTCGGCGCCAAGCTGATCGTGCTCGGTGGCCCGGCCATGCTGATCGGCCTGGGCGGCGGCGCTGCCTCGTCGGTGGCCACCGGCGCCAGCTCGGCGGACCTGGACTTCGCCTCGGTGCAGCGCGAGAACCCGGAAATGGAACGCCGTTGCCAGGAGGTCATCGACCGTTGCTGGCAGCTGGGCGAGCAGAACCCGATCGCCTTCATTCATGACGTTGGTGCTGGCGGCATCTCCAATGCCTTCCCCGAACTGGTCAACGACGGCGGCCGCGGCGGTCGCTTCGAGCTGCGCAACGTGCCCAACGACGAGCCGGGCATGGCCCCGCACGAGATCTGGAGCAACGAGTCGCAGGAACGCTACGTGCTGGCGGTCAGTGCCGTCGACTTCGAGCGCTTCAAGGCCATCTGCGAGCGTGAGCGCTGCCCGTTCGCGGTAGTCGGCGAGGCCACCGAGGAACCGCACCTGACCGTCACCGACAGCCATTTCGACAACACCCCGGTGGACATGCCGCTCGACGTGCTGCTGGGCAAGCCGCCACGCATGCACCGCTCGGTCACCCGCGAAGCCGAGCTGGGCGATGACTTCGACCCGAGCGGGCTGGACCTGGACAACGCCGTGCAGCGCGTGCTGAGCCACCCGGCGGTGGCCAGCAAGAGCTTCCTGATCACCATTGGCGACCGCACCATCACCGGCCTGGTGGCCCGCGACCAGATGGTCGGCCCGTGGCAGGTCCCGGTGGCCGACTGCGCCGTCACCGCCACCAGTTTCGACGTCTACACCGGTGAAGCCATGGCCATGGGCGAGCGTACCCCGCTGGCGCTGCTGGACGCCCCGGCATCCGGCCGCATGGCCATCGGCGAAACCCTGACCAACCTGGCTGCCGCGCGCATCGACAAGCTGTCCGACATCAAGTTGTCGGCCAACTGGATGTCCGCCGCCGGCCACCCGGGTGAAGACGCCCGTCTGTACGACACTGTCAAGGCGGTCGGCATGGAGCTGTGCCCGGAGCTGGGCCTGACCATCCCGGTCGGCAAGGACTCCATGTCGATGAAGACCCAGTGGAGCGAACAGGGCGTGCAGAAGAGCGTCACCGCGCCGATGTCGCTGATCGTCAGCGGCTTCGCCCCGGTCGTCGACATTCGCCAGACCCTGACTGCGCAACTGCGCATGGACAAGGGTGAGACCGACCTGATCCTGATCGACCTGGGCCGCGGCAAGAACCGCATGGGTGCCTCGATCCTTGCCCAGACCTATGGCAAGCTCGGCGCGCAGGCCCCGGACGTCGACGATGCCGAGGACCTCAAGGCGTTCTTCGCGGTGATCCAGGGCCTCAATGCCGATGGCCACCTGCTGGCCTACCATGACCGTTCCGACGGTGGCCTGCTGACCACCGTGCTGGAAATGGCCTTCGCCGGCCATTGCGGCCTCGACCTGCACCTCGACCCGTTGACCGACAGTCAGGGCGAAGTGCCGGCCATCCTGTTCAACGAGGAACTGGGCGCGGTCATCCAGGTTCGCCAGGACGCGACCCCGAGCGTGCTGGCGCAGTTCAGCGCCGCTGGCCTGGGCGAGCAGTGCGTCGCGGTGATCGGCAAGCCGGTCAACAACGGCGAGATTGCCATCAGCCTCAATGGCCAGGTGCTGTTCGACGACCAGCGCCGTCTGCTGCAGCGCCAGTGGGCCGAGACCAGCTATCAGATCCAGCGCTTGCGCGACAACGCCGACTGCGCCGAGCAGGAGTTCGATGCGCTGCTGGAGGAAGACAATCCGGGCCTGAGCGTCAAGCTGGGCTTCGATGTCAACGAGGACATCGCCGCGCCGTACATCAGGAAGGGTATCCGTCCGAAGGTGGCGATCCTGCGCGAGCAGGGCGTCAACGGCCAGGTCGAGATGGCTGCCGCCTTCGATCGCGCCGGCTTCGCCGCCATCGACGTGCACATGAGCGACATCCTGGCCGGGCGGGTCGATTTCGCCGAGTTCAAGGGGCTGGTCGCCTGTGGCGGCTTCTCCTATGGCGACGTGCTCGGTGCCGGCGAGGGCTGGGCCAAGTCGGCGCTGTTCAACGCCCGGGCCCGGGACGCGTTCCAGGCCTTCTTCGAGCGCACCGACAGTTTCGCCCTGGGTGTTTGCAACGGTTGCCAGATGATGTCCAACCTGCACGAGCTCATTCCGGGCAGCGAATACTGGCCGCACTTCGTGCGCAACCGCTCGGAGCAGTTCGAGGCACGCGTGGCCATGGTCGAAGTGCAGAAGTCCAACTCGATCTTCCTCGAAGGCATGGCCGGCTCGCGCATGCCGATCGCCATCGCCCACGGTGAAGGTCATGCCGAGTTCGCCAGCGAGCAGGCTCTGCTCGAGGCCGACCTGTCCGGCTGCGTGGCCCTGCGCTACGTCGACAACCACGGCAAGGTCACCGAGGCCTATCCGGCCAACCCGAACGGCTCGCCACGCGGGATCACCGGCCTGACCAGCCGCGACGGCCGGGTGACCATCATGATGCCGCATCCGGAGCGGATGTTCCGTGCCGTGCAGAACTCCTGGCGGCCTGACGAGTGGCAGGAGGATGGCGCATTGATGCGCATGTTCCGCAATGCCCGGGTCTGGGTGAACTGATGCACAAGCTCGCCTTCTTCGTCCCCTCGAGCCATGTGGAAGTGGTCAAGGCCGCCGTGTTTGCCGCAGGCGGCGGACGTATCGGTGACTACGACCACTGTGCCTGGCAGACGCTCGGCCAGGGCCAGTTTCGTCCGTTGGATGGCAGCCAGCCGTTCATCGGGCAGACCGGGCAGGTAGAGTTCGTCGAGGAGTGGAAGGTGGAGCTGGTGGTGGCTGACGACCTGCTCGCCCAGGTCGTCGATGCACTCAAGCAGAGCCATCCCTATGAGACGCCTGCTTACGAGCTATGGCGATTGGCCGATTTCTGACCTTTCGCGCCGTGGCGATGCCTTCATCGGGCTTCGCCACAGACCTTTGTTGCTGATCAGATCGGTATCGGCCCGATATCGGCTCCGTAGGTGACTTCCAGGAAACTCACGCCTGTCAATTGCTCGATCTGTTCGATGTGCCGTTCCGTTGCCTCCAGCGCCTGCGCAAGCTCCTGGCGTACCTTGTCCAGCTCGGCGCTTTGCAAGGCCCTGAGCGCCTCGATCGACTTGCCTTGCTCGACCTGTTCCGGGTGTTCCCGTGCCCAGCGCGTGACGGGCGCCAGCCACCAATCCGAATCGTTGGGATGGACGATGAAGCGCTTGGCCAGTTCAGCGGGGTCGTCGGCCCCTTCGCCGCCTTTGCTCCAGTGATCGAACATCGCCTGGCCCACTTGACCTACGGCTAGCCTGGCAAGCTCCACGGCCAGCGTGTGGAACGGATGGGTATCGTGATCCTTGGACAATTGCGAGTGCGTGACATGGGCCTCGGGATCATGGTTGGGGTCCTCGTCCAGATGGACCTGCAGTGTGGCGATATGGTCGCCAGCCCATTTGAGCAAAGGTTTCCTGATCAGGCCACCGGCGTATTGGAGGATGTTGACTGGCACTTCGACGGTATTGCGCACCGAAGCATAGAGCTGGTAGATCCAGTTTTCTGCCAACTGGTCGCGGGCCTTGAGATACACCTCGTATGAGCCGCGCAGCCATGGCAACTGTTGGTCCTCCAGCAGGATCAGCATGATTTCGTCGAAAGCGTCCCGCTCGCCCGGCTTGAGCGCCTTGGTACTCTGGATCGCTCCAGGGTAGAGATGCTTGGCCAGGGGATCGAGCACGCTGCTGACGACATCCAGCGTGCCGAACATGCCGGTCACCAGTGGCCATTCATGTTTCGACCGAGCTCTCGATTCGATCTTCGTGGTCCATGTCAGTATCTCGTCGTGACCGATCCGCTTGAGACACAGCTCGACGAAGTTCGAATGCGCGAAATAGTCCTCCAGCACATGCAGCGCTTCGCCGAAGTAGCGCATGCCCGCCGGGGTCGGTCCGTCCTTGCGCGCCGCGAGGAGCTTCTTCTGCATGTAGGCCATGGACCTGCGCAGGTAGCGCTTCATCGAACGTTTGGGCAGCAGGCTGTTGCGCGGGTCCCCGGGAAGCATCAATGGCGCGAAGGCGGGGTCTATCTTTCTGGGATCGATGGCATTGCTGTCGAGGGTGACCGGATTGTCCATGTGTTCGTGGGCGCAGTAGACCCCCAGCATCTGCGGAGTCACCCTGTAGGCCTCACGTGCCTGCGGGGTGCGCTGCAGGTCATGGAAGGCCTTTAGCGCCAACAGGTCGACGACAGCGGTGAGCCTGGCGCGCGGCAGGCGTGGCAAGCCACCCTCGAGCAGGCGCTGGAGGTTTTCTGCGTCGAGCACGGTATCTTGAGCGGGGCGAACGATCTTCGGGTCGATCAGCTGCGAATAGTCGCGCAGCCAGTTGCCAAAATAGATCGCCCGGCATTGGGCTTGGTCGAACCCGACCTCCTTCAACGTGTCCGTGATCGAAGCATGGCCGAACGAAGCGCGCGCATGTTCATCACCGTGGCCGGCGGCGAAGCGTTTCTTTCGCTGGTGTTGTTCTTCGTCCGCGCCACTGTCCTGCTGCGCCGCCACGCTCGGTTCAGGCGCGGCGAGGCACACCTGCACGGGGTCATCGTTCGCCGAACGGGCATAGGTCGCAAAGACGGTACCGACCCCGACCGGGTCGTTGTAGAACAGCAGCGTCCTGGCGAAGCGGACTTGCGCATCCTGCGCAAGGTGTGTCGCCAGCGTAGGCGCATCCTCGGCCGAGCGGTCGGCAGTGGGGCGCCGCAGCAGATTGTCCAGGTACGAAGCGAATGCCTCGATCAAGGCCATCAGCAGGTTGAAACTGGCTTCAGGTTGCTCGAGGGCCTTGTCGATGGCCTGGCGACTGACGACGATGACGTCTTCGGTGGGCTCATAGGTCGCGACAGGAGGGCTTTCGGCACTGACCCGATAGCGAGGCGCTACCAGGGTATCCTGCGCCAATGCCGTTCTGAGCTCGAGGAAGTCGGACTGGGCATGACCGGTACCGATCGAAGATTGCAGCAGCACGGCAAAATGTTGCTCGCTGACGCGCGCAGCCATTTTTTTCAGCAGTTGCACAGCGAAGGTGCTGTGCAGTGACGGCGTGGTTTGCGGGGTGGAGGCTTGCTGGTCGTTCATAAGGCAGTCTCTGCGTTCAGGGAACGACCAGCATGGACAGTGATGCGCGCCGGTTTAATCGCGGAGCGTTACCTTCGTGGGAAGCGGGTCCTGCCGGGCTGTCGCGCCGGGGCGAGCCCACAGGCAGGCCAGCAGACCGAGTTCGAAGAGCAGCCACATCGGCACGGCCAGCATGGTTTGCGAGAAGACATCCGGCGGCGTCAGAATCATCCCTACCACGAAGCATCCGACGACCACGTACGGTCGGCTGCGGCGCAGCGTCGCCACGTCGGCGAGCCCGGCCCAGACCACGATGAAGGTCGCCACCGGGATCTCGAATGCCAGGCCGAAAGCCAGAAACAGCGCGAGGATGAAATCCAGGTACGAACCCATGTCGGTCATCATCGCCACGCCGTCGGGAGTGACGCTGGCAAAGAAGCCGAACATCATCGGAAACACCAGGAAGAACGCGAAAGCCATGCCGCCATAGAACAGCATGATGCTCGAAGCCAACAGCGACAGGGCGATGCGCCGTTCGCGACGGTACAGGCCCGGGGCCATGAAGCCCCAGGCCTGGTGCAGCAACAAGGGCATGGCGAGGAACAACGCGCACATCGCCGTCAGCTTGAATGGCGTGAGAAACGGCGAAGTCACGCTGGTGGCGATCATGCTGGTGCCTTCCGGCAGGAACCGGCGCAACGGCTCGGAGACCAGGGTATAAAGGGGCTGGGCGAAGGGGAACAGGCCGGCGAACAGCACGCTGACCGCCAGTAGGCAGCGCACCAGGCGCTTGCGCAGCTCGCGCAGATGTTCGGTCAGCGGCATCCGCGCCGCCGAGTCCAGGGCAATGCTCATCGCAAGTGCTCCCGGGCTTGGCCGACACCGATCGGCTCATTGGCCGGCCGCGCGACCGGGTCGATCCCCTGGCGCAGCTCCTGCTCGAGCCGTGGCAGCGCAGCGGCATCCAGTGCTGGCAGGTCGATCTCCCGTTCCACCTGGGCACGCAGTGCGTTCATCGTCCGGCGTGCCTGGCCCTGCGTGCGGCCCAGCGCGCGCAAGGCGACCGGCAAGCGTTCGGGGCCCAGCACCAGCAGGGCGACAATGCCCACCAGGATCATTTCGGTGAAGCCTATCTCGAACATCAGGCCTGCCGATCCATCTGGGTGGGTTGGGCGGCCTGGCTGGTCAGTGGCGGCTGTTGGGCCTGGACCGTGCCGGAAGGAGCATCGGCGTCGCCGCCCATGGACTTGCGAAAGCCCTGGATCGCTTCGCCGACGTCGCTGCCCAGCCCCTTGAGACGCTTGGTGCCGAACAGCAGGAACACGATCATCAATACGATGAGCAACTGCCAGATACCGATACCACCCATGGAAATACTCCGAAGTCATTGAAAGAACGGCAATCCTGCCTGCCGCAGATGACGGGCGCGTGACCGTCACCGCATTGCAATCTTGCTGCAACAGGTGCGGTGTTGACTGATCGCTCGAGAGATGAAGGAGGGCAGGAGATGGCAGGCAGGCAACAGCGGGGCGCTGCCTTGCTCATGGTCATGGTGGTGCTGGGCCTGCTGGCAGCCGGGCTCGCCTGGCTGGTGGAGGATGGTCGCCGCCAGGTCGACGATGTTCGCCTGCAGCAGCAGCGGGTCCAGGTGCGCGCCATGGAGCAGGCCGGCCTGGCCTATGCCGAACAGGCCTTGCGCGATCCGGCCTGGCGTGCCAGCCCGCTGTTCTGGCAAGCCCTGCGTGGCCAGCCGCTACGCTATGACTTCGGCGACGGCACGGCGCAGCTTCGGGTGCGCGACCAGCACACCTGCTTCAATGTCAACGCGCTGCTGGGCGAGGATGGCGAGCGGGCCGAGCGCCAGCTGCGCCTGCTGCTGGGCGACGACATGGCCGCCTCGCGCCTGGTCAATGCGCTGGCCGACTGGCTGGACAGTGACGGCCAGGCGCGCCTGGACAGCGCCGACAGCGACCAGTACCTGCGCCAGGTGCCGGCGCGGCTCGCGGCCAACCAGCCGATGATAGATACCAGCGAACTCAACCTCCTGTTGCAGCCCGATCCGGCCCGGCAGGCGCGCCACCCCCTGCTCTGCGCCTTGCCCCAGACGACCCGCTGGCAACTCAACGCCAACGCCCTGGGTCTGGAGCACCTGCCGCTGCTCGAGGCACTGTACGAAGGACGGTATCCACGTTCGTTGCTCAGCCGCATCATCACTGGACGTCCGGCGTCTGGATACACCGACGCCGCGGCGCTGCGCCAGGCGCTAGGTGCGGTGGATGACGAAACCTTCGCGCGTCTTGGCCAGAGCCTGCTGCTCAATGGTGGGCACTATCGGCTGGAGCTGTCGTTCGAACAGGACGGCCGGACGATGCGCAGCGTTTTTCAGGTGCAAGCCCTGGGCGTGGTGCAATGGCACGCTAGAGTGCCGGCGCAACAGGTGCGGGTCAGCAGCCGCGAACCGATGCCGTTCTAGTGGGGTGTTTCAGAAGTACCGCTGAATATCCTTTTAGGAGAGACCAGCAGTGATAGGGCTGCCTGGGCCATGCATCCAGCGTCATCGGTGGGCGTTCGGGTCGGCTGGCCTTTGTTTCCAGCACCGTCGGTGATGTTGCAGGCCCAGTGGCCGTGCTCACAGCACCGACGGTGGGGCAGGGCAGAGCGATCAGGCGATGCCGATCTCGCCACCATCGTCACGCTGGATCACCACCGTCGAGGCCCGTGGCCGAACCTTGCTGCCGGCAGGCGTGGCATCGGTGGCCTTGTCGGTGTATGGCCAGTTCTCCGGGTGCTGGATGTTGACGAACAGGGTCTTGTTGTCCGGCGTGAAGGCGATGCCGGTCACCTCGCAACCATTGGGCCCGACGAAGAAGCGTCGCAGGTCGACCTGGTTCTGCGCGTTGATCGGGACCTGATTGCCGGCGGCATCCACCAGTTCGCTGGGGATGACCGCCAGCAGCTGGTCGTTGGTATAGCTGGTCACGCTCGATTCGCCGTTGTCTGTCTCGAACCAGAGCACCCCGCGGCTATCGAAGCTCATGCCGTCCGGGCTGGCGAACTGGTTCAGTTCGGTCAGGCCGGAGCGGTTGATGTCCGCGGTGCCCGAGGCGTTGGCGCCGAACACGAAGATGTCCCAGGTGAAGCTCAGCTGATCGTCGCTGTCGTGCCAGCGGATGATGTGGCCGTGGCGGTTCGGACCGCGCGGGTTGGCGGCATCGACCTTGTCCGGGGTGCGCGCGCTGTTGTTGGTCAGCGTCAGGTAGACATCGCCATTGAGCGGGTTCACCGCCGTCCATTCGGGGCGGTCCATGGGCGTCGCGCCGACGGCATCGCCAGCGCCACGGGTATGCAGGATGATGCCTGGCAGGTCGCCGTACAGGGCACCCAGGGTGCTGCCGTCACGGGTCACGGTGCCGACGTCCAGCAACAGCCAGACCCCTGTGCCATCGGCATTGAAGCGCGCCACATAGAGCTTACCCTGGTCCAGGTACTTGGCGCCGGTGGCCAGGCGGTCGGACGGGGTGGCGTCGGCCGGGTCCCAGACTGCGTCGGAGACGAACTTGTACAGGTACTCGTTGTTGGAGTCGTCGCCCATGTACCAGACCAGCGGCTTGCCGGCTACCGGCAGGCCCGGGCAGCAACCCTCGTGACGGAAGCGGCCCATGGCGGTGCGCTTGGTCGCCAGGGTGCTGGCGTCGTAGGGATCGATCTCGACGATGTAGCCGTAGGTGCTGGCCTCGTTGCGGTAGTCCTCGGTGGCGCTGGCGCCGCGCGGTGTCACGTCGAAGCGGGCGAATTCGTCATCCACTTCGCTGGCATCGCCTGCGGCGGTTTCCCACTGGTACTGGCCCTTGGAGGTGCCGACACCGATGCGGCTCTGGTCGGCCGGTCGGGTGCCGGTATTGAAGAAGATGCCTGGCCAGTTCTCTTCGCAGGTCAGGTACGTCCCCCACGGCGTATAGCCGTTGCCGCAGTTGTTGTTGGTGCCGCGTGCCCGGGTGCCGTCCGGCGAGAAACGTGTCTTGACGTGCTCGGAGCCACGCAGTGGGCCGGCGATATCCATCAGCGTGGCGGTGGTGAAGCGTCGGTTGAGCGGATCGTTGTCGATCACTTGCCAGCGGCCGTTGACCTTGCTCAGGCGGACCACGCCGGCACCATGGGCATTGATTTCCTTGCGCACTTGCTCGACCGGGCGATTGCCGTTGGCGTCGGTGGTCGGACCGTCCGGGTGCAGGGCGTCGGCATCGATGTATTCGAAGTTGATCGCCAGCAGGCCGTCTTCCGCGCTGCCGTTGATGGGGAAGAAATGCATGCCGTCATGGTGCATGCCCATGGCATTGGCCTGGTCGGTGGAGGTGTTGCTGCCATCGGCCTTCCATGGGCTGCCATTGCTGTTGATCGGCGTTCCCCACGGCGCCAGGACATAGGCGCTGTAGCCGGCGGCGACGACGCAGGCATCGGTGCGCGAGCCGGGAATCGAATCGAAGCCCAGGCGCAGCGCCGGCTCTTGCGGTTCGGTCACCGGAGGCTCGGTGACCGGATCATCGTGATCGGAACCGCCACCGCCATCGAAACAGGCGGTCAGGCCGGTACCGGCGATCATGGCGATGGCCGCGCCCAGGCTGCCGCGCATCACCGAGCGGCGGCTGAGGTAGGCGTCCATCACGCTGGCCATCGCCAGGTTGCCGCTCAGGTTGCGATCCAGGTTATCGCCGGTTTCTCGACTCATCAGGGTGTCCTTGTTGGTTGGCTGAGTTGGAAGAAACCGCGACTTTAGAGCGCAAGTATGATGATTGATTGGCAGAAATGTTAAAGCGTCTTTAAAACAAGCGGTTCTTACAGCTTTTATGTAAAGACCCATTTGGAATGGTTGTCGGATATCCGCCATTAAACTGTAATACCCGCGCCGCAATATCCGGGCCCACAGTGATTCGGATAGGGATGGCGGGGCAATGGCAAGCAACATGCGCAGGCGGGATGTAATCGGTTGGCTGGGTATCGGTGCGATGGCGCCGCTGCTCGGCGCCTGTTCCGCGCTGCCCAGGCCAGGCGCTGGCGATGGCGCACCGCTGGACCTGCTGTATATCGCCGATACCCTCGATGCGCGCTTGCCTGGCCAGGCGGTGGTGCCCGCCACCCGGCTCGGGCCGGTCAGTCGTCTGGGTCGGGCGCCCTGGATGACCGGCAGCGCCGCCAGTGCCGGGCATCCAGCCCTGGCTCCCTTGCTCGATGTCGCCCAGTCAGGCTCGGCCAGACTGGGCGGCTATGCGGTTCTGGCGGCGCTGACCGAACAGTTGCGTGGCGAGGCAGGAGCCGGCAACTGCCTGACCCTGGAAAACGGCCAGGGCTGGAACGGCAGCGGCCTGGCCTACCTGACCCAGGGCGACAGCGGTGTGCAGGGCAGCCAGCTGCTAGGCAGCGAAGTGCGCGTCAGCAGCGACGAGCGCGTGCTTTGGCCACAGCGTTGCGCGGGCCTGTATCGCCAGGCCACGGCCGTGACCCTCGGGGCCGGCCTCGCTGCGCAGCAGGCCAGGGCGCTAGGCATCGAAGGCCTGCGGATCTTCGAGCGCGCCGGGATCCGCATTGCCGTGGTCGGTGTGACAGACCCCTACGCCCAGGACCAGAGCGCCTCGCTCAAGCAGTGGTATCAAGCGTTGCTGCCAGTGTTCCAGCAGGCGCGCCGCGAGGCCGACCTGGTGGTGGCGCTGGCCGATGTCGGCTCCGGGCCGGGCCTGTGGCTGGCCGAGCGGGTTCCTGAAGTCGATGTGCTGCTGTGCGCGCGTGGGCAGGATTTCTGGCCAGCGCCGGTCATGGCCAGCCAGGCCAGCGGTCGCCAGGTGCCGGTGCTGTTCGCCGGTTGCCGGGGTTGTGGCGTGTTCCGCCTGCGCTGCCAACAGGTAGCTGGCGCGTGGCGGTTCCAGGCGCGCTTTCATCCGGCCTTCGAGCAGCAGCTGACCCCGGCGATGCAGGCCCGTGCCAGCCAGCTGCGTGGTGTGCTGCAGCAGCAGCGCGCCGGTCATGCCGGTTGGCTCGACCAACCATTGGCGTATGCGCCGCAGGCATTGTGGCGGCGCGATACGCGCGGAGGCAGTTGGGACAACCTGCTGCACCAGGCGCTGGCCGACGGCAGCAGCATGCCGGTGTTGCTGCCGGGCCTGCGCTACGACTATCCGTTGCGCGCGGGCGAACCCATTACCCGCGAACACCTGATCTGCCTGACAGGTAGCCATGCGGCGCCGGTGGTCGATGCACCGGCCCGCCAGGTCGAGCAAGTCCTGGAAAACGCCGCCGAGCAGCTGTTCGGCGATCCCCTGTTGCTGGACAACAGCCAGGACTTGCCGCGCTGGCAGGGGCAGGACTGGCAGGTGAGCTACAGTCCGGGCGGCAAGCGCATCGCCGGCCTGCAGCCGGCCCAAGGGCTGTGCCGTACCTTCGGCCTGCAGTTCGATCCCGGCGCGGGAGAGCCCTTGTGGCAACGTGTCGAAGGCTGGCTGGTACGCCAGCCCCGGCAATGGCAACTGGCGCCGCTGCAGACGCCGCAGGTGCGTTATGTGCAGGGCCATCCCGGCTGGCACCCACGGCAGGTGGCCGCTTGAGCCTCGGTGCGCGCCTGTTGCCAGGGTTGTGGCTGGGTCTGGCGGCCTGGCTCGCCGCGCAGTGCGTGTTGCAGCTGGCTCGCCAACCCTTGCCGGCGCACGCCGAGCCGGCCAGCCAGACGCCGCCCCCCGGGTTGATGAGTGGTCATTGGCAGCCAGCCGTGGACCACGACGCCATCGTCCTGACCCGCCTGCCTTTGACCTACCTCGGTGGGTTCAAGGCCGAGCCGCTGGGCGCCTCGGTGGTGGTGCTGCGCCATGGCCAGCAGGTTCGCACGCTCGGCCGGGGCCAACGCCTGGCGCCGGGCATCGTGTTGCAGGACATCGACAGCGATGGCCTGGTTTTCGACAACCAGGGGCGGCGCGAACGCCTGCCCTGGCCGGCACGGCCCCCCGTGAGCGGCTTCAAGCGGCAAGGATGAATGATGAGCGCGAAATACTGCCTGGCTGGTCTGCTGAGCCTGGGCCTGCTGTTCTCGGCGGCGCAGGCCGAGGAGCCTGAAATCTTCGACGAGACCGGCACACCGGTATACGAGGTGAACTTCGTCGACACCGAGCTGGGCGAGTTCATCGACAGCGTCTCGCGCATCACCGGCACCACTTTCATCGTCGACCCGCGCGTCAAGGGCAAGGTCACCGTGCGCACGGTGGATCGCCATGATGCCGATGCCATCTACGACATCTTCCTGGCCCAGTTGCGCGCCCAGGGCTATGCCGCCGTCGACCTGCCCAACGGCAACGTCAAGATCGTGCCCGACCAGGCGGCCCGGCTCGAGCCTGTGCCAGTGGAAACCGCCGGCCAGCGCGGCGAGGGCAGCGATGGCATGGCCACGCGGGTATTCAGCGTGCGCAATGCCGCCAGCGAACAGCTTCTGGGCATCCTCAAGCCCCTGGTCGACCCGCGGGTCGGCGTGATCACGCCGTATCCTGCGGCGAACCTGCTGGTGATCACCGACTGGCGCAGCAACCTGGAGCGTATCGACAGCCTGCTGCGCCAGCTCGATCAGGTCAGCGACGAGCCCATGCAGGTGATGCCGCTGCGCCATGCCAGCGCCACCGACACGGCGCCGCTGGTGACCCGCCTGCTGGCCCGGGAGCAAGGCGGCGATACCGCGCAAGTGGTCGCCGATCCGCGTAGCAACGCCTTGCTGGTACGCGGCAGCGCCGACAGTCGCGAACGGGTCCGCGCGCTGCTGGCCCAGCTCGACCGTCCTGGCGATGCCAGCCATGCCAGCAATACCCAGGTGATCTACCTGCGCCATGCCAATGCCGCCGAGGTGGTCAAGGTGCTGCGTGGCCTCGGCCAGGAGGGTACGGCGCCCGTGACGCAGGGCGAAGGCGAGGAAAAGCCGGCGGCACCCCTGCCGGCCAGCGACGCGGGCATCCGCCTGGAATACGAGGAAGGCACCAATGCCGTGGTGATGGTCGGCCCGGACAGCGAACTGGCGGCCTATCGCAACATCGTCGAGCAGCTCGACATCCGCCGCGCGCAGGTGATGGTCGAAGCGATCATCGCCGAAGTCTCCGATACCCGTGCCGAGGAGCTTGGCGTCCAGTGGCTGTTCGCCGACGAGCGCTTCGGTGCCGGTGTGGTCAATTTCGGCAGCAACGGCGTCAACATCGCCAGCATCGCCGGGGCGGCCGCCAGCGGCGATAACAGCGAACTGGGCCAGCTGCTGGCCAGCACCGCTGGCGCCACGGCAGGCATCGGGCACTTCGGCTCAGGCTTCAACTTCGCCATGCTGATCAACGCGCTCAAGGGCAAGACCGGCTTCAACCTGCTGTCCACGCCGACCCTGCTGACCCTGGACAATGCCGAGGCGTCGATCCTGGTCGGCCAGGAAGTGCCGTTCGTCACCGGCTCCGTGACCCAGAACAACGCCAACCCGTACCAGACCATCGAGCGCAAGGAGGTCGGGGTCAAGTTGCGGATCAAGCCCCAGGTCAACATCGACAACAGCGTGCGTCTGGACATCATCCAGGAAGTCTCGTCGATCGCCGACACCGCTTCGGCCAGCGACGTGATCACCAACAAGCGCGAAATCAAGACCAAGGTCATGGTCGAAGACAATGGCCTGGTGATCCTTGGCGGCCTGATCAGCGATGAGCTCAGCACCAGCAGCCAGCGGGTGCCGCTGCTCGGCGACATTCCCGGCCTCGGACGGCTGTTCCGCTCCGACGGCAGCCGTGGCACCAAGCAGAACCTGATGGTCTTCATCCGTCCGAAGATCCTGCGCGACGGCCCGAGCCTGGCCGGGCTCAGCCAGGAAAAGTACCGCCACTTGCAACGCACCACTGCCTTGCAATTGCCCGGCGGCGACGAGGCCACGCCATTGCTGAAAGTCTTTCCGGCAAGCCGGGCACGGCTGGAAGGAGGTGACTGGTGATCCTGCCCTATCGCCTGGCGCGCCAGTCAGGCCTGGCCATGGCAGCCGACGGCGAAGGCTGGCAGTTGTGGCTGCGCGGCGATGCCGACAGCGACCAGTTGCAGGAACTGTTGCGCGTCCATGGCCAGCCGCGAGCCATCGCCCAGCTCGACGACCAGGCCTTCGACCAGTTGCTGGGCCAGCTCTACCAGGCTGGCGAAGCCTCCACCGCGGCGCTGATCGAAGGGATCGGCGAGCAGGTCGACCTGGACAGCCTGATGAGCGAGATGCCGCGCATCGAGGACCTGCTCGAGAGCGATGACGAAGCCCCGGTCATCCGCCTGATCAACGGCCTGTTCGGCCAGGCACTGCGCCTGCGTGCCTCGGACATCCACATCGAGACCTTCGAGCAAAGCCTGGTGGTGCGCCTGCGTGTCGACGGGCACTTGCGCGAAGTGCTGCGTCCGCCACGAGCGCTGTCAGCCATGCTGGTGTCGCGCATCAAGGTCATGGCTCGCCTGGACATCGCCGAGAAGCGCCAGCCGCAGGATGGCCGCATCACTCTGCGCGCCGCCGGACGCGAGGTCGATGTACGGGTCTCGACCCTGCCTGGCATCCATGGCGAGCGGGTGGTCATGCGTGTGCTGGACAAGCAGGCCAGCCTGCTGGCGCTGGACAACCTGGGCATGCCACCGGCCGTCCTGCAAGGGCTGCGCGACTGCCTGGCGCGGCCCAACGGCATCGTCCTGAGCACCGGCCCGACCGGCTCGGGCAAGACCACCACGCTCTATGCCAGCCTCAACAGCCTCAACGATGGCAGCCGCAACATCCTGACGGTCGAGGACCCGGTGGAGTATGCCATCGCCGGCATCGGCCAGACCGCGATCAACCCGCGCGCCGGCCTGACCTTCGCCAGCGGCCTGCGCGCGATCCTGCGCCAGGACCCGGACGTGATCATGCTCGGCGAGATCCGCGACCAGGAAACCGCGCAGATCGCCGTGCAGGCCAGTCTCACCGGGCACCTGGTGCTGTCGACCCTGCATACCAACAGCGCCGTGGGCGCCGTGACCCGACTGCGCGACATGGGCGTGGAACCGTTCCTGATCGCCTCCTGCCTGCGCGGCGTGCTGGCCCAGCGCCTGGTCCGCCGTCTGTGCCAGTGCGCCGAAGCCCGTCCGCTGCTCGCCGCCGAACGCCGCCTGTGGCCGGCGCTAGCCGCGCTCGGTCATAGCCATCACCCGGTCGGCTGCGAACACTGCCAAGGCAGCGGCTATGTCGGCCGGCTCGGCCTGTACGAATTCGTCGAACTGGATGCCGGGCTGGTCGGCCTGCTCTACGAAGGAGGCAGCGAGCAAGCGATGCAGGCCTACCTGGCGGAGCGTCGGCAGAGCCTGCTGGGCATGGCCGGCGATTGCCTGGCCAATGGCCAGACCAGCCTCGCCGAAGTGCTGCGCGTGGTGCAGAGCTGAACATGCCGACCTACCGCTACCAGGCCCTCGATCTTGCCGGCAAGCTGCACAAGGCCAGCCTGCAGGCCGACAGCGAGCGACACGCCCGCCAGCTGTTGCGTGACCAGGGCCTGTTCGCCAGACAACTGCAGCGCCAGCAGGACGATGGCGTGCAGCCGCGGCGCCAGCGCCTGAGCCGCGCGCAGTTGTGCGAGTTCACCCGCCAGCTGGCCACCCTGGTCGGTGCGGGAATCCCCTTGGTCGATGCGTTGGCGACTCTCGAGCGACAACTGCGCCAGCCGGCCTTGCAGGCCGTGCTGGTCCGGCTGCGTGGTTCGCTCGCCGAGGGCCTTGGCCTGGCCCGCAGCCTGGCGCGCCAGGGCGCGCCATTCACCGGACTGTACTGCGCTCTGGTCGAAGCCGGTGAACGCTCAGGGCGCCTGGCACCGGTGCTGGCGCGCCTGGCCGACCACCTGGAACAAGTCCAGCGCCAGCAGCACAAGGCACGCACGGCCTTGATCTACCCCGCGGTGCTGATGGGCGTGTCGCTGGCGGTGGTGGTGGGCCTGATGACCTTCGTGGTGCCGAAGCTGACCGAGCAGTTCGCCCATGCCGGGCAAAGCCTGCCGTTGATCACCTCTGTGCTGATCGGCTTGAGCCAGGCCCTGGTCATGGCCGGCCCCTGGCTGGCGCTGGCCATCCTCGTGCTGGGCGGGCTGGCCGCCTGGCTGCTGCGCGAGCCGCACTGGCGCCTGCGCCGCGACCAGCTGCTGCTGCGCCTGCCTCGCATTGGCCTGCTGCTGCAGGTGCTGGAGAGCGCGCGCCTGTCACGCAGCCTGGCCATTCTGGTCGGCAGCGGTGTGGCCTTGCTCGAAGCCTTGCAGGTGGCCACCGCCACGGTCGGCAACCGGCGCATCCGCCTGGCCCTGGAGCAGGTGGGTCAACAGGTGCAGGGCGGTATCAGCCTGCACCGGGCCCTGGACGCCAGCGGGCAGTTTCCGCCCCTGCTGGTGAACATGGTCGGCAGCGGCGAGGCCAGTGGCACCTTGCCGGAGATGCTCGAGCGTGTCGCCGAAGACCAGGAGCGCGGCTTTGCACGCCAGGTGGACACTGCCATGGCGCTTTTCGAACCCTTGATGATCCTGGTGATGGGTGGCGTGGTGCTGTTCATCGTGCTGGCGGTGCTGTTGCCGATCATGCAACTGAACCAGGGTCTGCAATTGTGACCAGGAGACCTCTCATGCGACGCTCGCTTGCGCGCCAGCGCGGCTTTACCCTCATGGAAATCATGGTGGTGATCTTCATCATCGGCTTGCTCATCGCCGTGGTCGCCCCCAGCGTGCTCGGCAACCAGGACAAGGCCATGCGCCAGAAGGTCATGGCCGACCTGGCCACGCTGGAGCAGGCGCTGGACATGTATCGCCTGGACAACCTGCGCTTCCCGAGCAGCGAGCAGGGGCTGGCCGCCCTGGTGAAGAAACCCGAGCAGGCACCGCTGCCACGCGCCTGGCGCAGCGACGGCTACATTCGCCGGCTGCCGGAAGATCCATGGGGGACGCCCTACCAGTACCGCATGCCCGGCGAGCACGGCCGGGTGGACGTCTACTCGCTGGGCGCCGATGCCGCGCCTGGTGGCGAGGGCCAGGACGCCGACCTTGGCAACTGGGAGCTGTGAAGCTTGGCTGGCCAGCGCGGCTTCACCTTGCTCGAGCTGCTGGTGGTCCTGACCATCGCCGGGCTGATGACCGGGCTTGGCGTGGCCTGGCTCGACAGCGGCGCGAGCCGTGCCGAACAGGCGCTGGTTCGCCTGGCGAGCCTGACCCGCGAGCAGGCCGCGCTGGCCCGGCATGCCGGGCAGTTGCGCGGCCTGCGCTGGAACGGCCAGCGGCCGGAGTTCGTCCGTCATGACGGACGGGATTGGGTGGTCCAGGCGGTGGGCCTCGGTGACTGGCCCGCAACGCTGCGGCCGGACTGGCCGGGTAGCGCGGCGGTACAACTGGTGTTCACCCCCGACGGCTGGGCGTCTTGCGGCCAGGTGCTATGGCGCTGGCCGCAAGGACGGCAACGCTGGCAGTGGAATCGTGGCGGCCAGTTGCGCCTGGAGCCCATGCCATGACGGGCAAGCGCCGCCAGGCGGGTTTCACCCTGCTGGAAGTGAGTGTCGCGTTGGGCATCGCCGCGCTGCTCGCGGTGATCACCAGCCAGGTCCTGCGCCAGCGCCTGGCCGTGCAGGAATCGGTTCAACAGCATCGTCTGGGCGTGCTGTGCGCGCGCGAACTGCAGGCGCGCTTCGTCGTCGAGCGCTATTGGCCGGCCAATGGCCAGGGCAGCGGCCTCCTGCAGCAGGGCAGCCAGGACTGTCATTGGCGGTTGCAACTGCGCAGGACCGGGGTGCACGACCTGCTGCGTGGCGAGCTGCTGCTGCATGCCGATCGCGACCAGCGCCGGCCACTGGGCCAGTACAACGTCTTCCTGGTGCGACCATGAGACGTTCCCAGGCCGGACTGACCTTGATCGAACTGCTGGTTGCCCTGGCGTTGACCGTGGTGCTCGGCCTGCTGCTCGCGGCGCTGGTGCATGGCTGGCTGGTCGTGCGCGAGCGGCTGGACGCCTCGACCCAAGGCAGCTCGGTGAGCGATTTCTGCCTGGCGCTGGAGCGCCGCTTCGACAGCCCGGTGCTGCGCCGCCTGTATGAACAGCGCCTGCCGCTGCCGGTCCGCTGGCTCGACTGGCAGGCCGATCGGCACGAGCTTTCCTGGGTCTCGGCGTCTGCCTGGCCACAGGCCGAAGGCGGCTCGCGCCTGCAACGCCAGCGCTTGCGTTTCGATGCACGCGGGCAGCGGCTGCTGCTGGAAAGCTCGGCGGACCTGTATGCCGCCGGCTTGCCACGCTGGCGCCTGCGCGAGCAGCTCGAGCGGGTCAGCGCGGTGGATTTCCTTTATTACCAGGGCAGCCGCTGGCTAGGCTGGCCCGCCGATCAACTGGCGCACCCCGATCGCGGCGTGCGCCTGCAACTGGTACGTGATGGAGCACCTTATGTCTGTACCTTCGTGCTGCCTTGGGGGCGTTCATGAAGCGTGACTGGCGCAAACCGCGCCCCAGTGCCTGGCTGCTGCTGCGTCCGGGCCTGCATGACGATGCCTGGGACTGGCTGCGGGTCGAGGCTGGGGAGGTGCTCGCCAGCGGCCAGGGACAACCACCGGCCGCTGGCTCAGCCTGCGTGGTACTGGTGATCCCGGCGCTGGCCTGCAGTCGCTTCCGGCAGCAGGCTCCGGCGAAGCTCAAGGCGCAGGCGTGGCCCACGCTGCTGGAGGAACAGCTGTTGCAGGCCGACGACCAGGTGCACTGCGCCTGCCTGGCACGCCGGGGCAGCGAGTTGCAGCTACTGGTGGTCGAACGAGCGTTGTTGCAACGCTGGCAGGCACGCTGCGCGGACTGGGGACTGACGCCGGCAGGTTGCTGGGCGGAATTCCAGCTGCTGCCCGAACCGCTGCCTGGGCACGCCTGGCACTGGCACCGGGGGGACGGGGCGGACCTGCTGCGCGGGCAGGATCTCCAAGGCCAGGAGCACTGGCTGGCATGGCCGACTGGGCTGGCCAGCGTTCCGCCAGCGCCTTGGCCGACGCTCCAGGCCCGGTCGATCGATGGCCTGTGGCCGCGACCGCTGGCCAGGCTGGAGCAATTGCCACTGCTGTTCCAGCCACGCCGGGCTCGTGCGCGCCGAGGCGTGCGCCTTGCCCCTGGGCAATGGCCGATGGTCGCGGCCTGCCTGGCCCTGGTGCTGCTGTGGGGCGCCATCTGGGGCGTTCAGCAATGGCGCCAGGTGCAGCTCTACCAGGCCCAGGTGGCGGCAGTCACCGGCAAGCAGGACAGCGCGCGCCAGGCGACCCTGACGCTTCGACGTCTGCAGGCCGAACTGGATGAACGCCAGGTCCGGCTGCGCCGGCTCGAAGGCTTGCAGGACGAGTTGCGGCAATGGCTGGACCAGCATGCCGACTGGCACCTTCGCGCGGCACGCTTCGATGGCCGAAGCTGGCACCTGAGCCTGGAAGGACAAGGCCAGGCGCCCGACTGGCAGGCCATGGCCAGCCGTGTCGGGGCGCTGCATCAGGTCCGTGCGCAGGCCACGACGGGCCCCTGGCAGGTCAGTTTCGACCTGGAGGGTGCATGATGATGCGCCAGTACTGGATACGCTATCGCATGCCGCTCGCTGCGCTGCTGATCGCCGTGCTGCTCGCCTACTTGGCCGTGCGCGAGGGGCTGAGCTGCTGGCGAGCACGCGAACAGTGGCAGGCCTTGGCCGCGACCGCCGCGCAGCTGCAACGAGGCCCGGCGCTGACATTGGAACGGCTGCATGGATCGGCCCAGGCGCGTCAGGTGACGATCAGCGAGGTCGAGCCGCAGGGCCAGGCCTGGAGCGTGCGTGGCCAGGTCGCCACGGCCCAACAGCTGGAGCAGTGGCTGCAAGCCTTGCAAGGCGAGGGCGCCAGGCCCGTGCAGTGGGGGTTGGAGCAACACGCAGGCACGCTGCGTTTCGAACTGCTGGTGCAACCATGAGCTGGCGACAAGGTAGCTGGCTGCTGCTGGTCTTCTGCCTGACGGTGCTGGTCGAGTTGCCAGCGGCCTGGGTGGTGCGCGCCCTTGGGTTGCCCGCCGAGCAGGTCAGCGGCAGCTTGTGGCACGGCGAGGCACGACGACTGGGCATGGCTGGGCCATTGCACTGGGACTGGCGGCCCTGGCGCGCCGAGGCAATCGCCCGCTTCGGCTTTCAGGGCCAGGGCTGGCAAGCGCAGGCCACAGGTTGGCCGTGGGCCTGGCAGGTCGAGCTGCAGGCGCTCCAGCCACAGCGCACGGTCGAGGCGAACTACCGCATCGTCGGACAGTGGCAAGGCAGTATCCGCCTGCGCGGCGCCAATCGACGCTGCCAGGCCGCGCAGGGGCGGCTCGAAGTCACCGACCTGGCCCTGAGCGCGCCATGGTCGCTGGCGCTGGGGCAGGGGCATGTGCAGATGGACTGCCGCCAGGGCTGGCGGCTGCTGGGCCACCTGAACCTGGCCGGCCAGCACCAGGCCAGCCTCGACGCCGACCTGCCTGGACGTCGGGCTCAGCTAAGGGTAGAGGTGCAGAAGGATGCGGCCATCGCACCTGTATTGCGCGGGGCACGGTGGCTGGACGAAGGCCGGGCCAGCCTGGATCGTCGCCTGAGCTGGTAACTGCAAGCCTCAAGCCACAAGCAGATACGCGCCGCTCTGGTGAGCGTGCGCGCCTGTTACAGCTCAAGGAGAACAGCTCGAGGCTTGCAGCTTGCGACTCGCCGCTCGCTTACCCCTCCTTGCCCTGGACATGCGCCGGCCATTGCTCGTTCCGGCTATGCCCGCTGGTGCGCAGCAGGCCCATGTCAAGGGCATTCTCGCCATCGGCCGCGCCCTTGTTCCTGACGACGTCGGCGATGGCGGTGCCGAGGTCGACCGGTGCATTGGAGCCGTCTATCCCGACATCGCGGCGATAGTCGCGGCCGGAAAGGCTCTGCTTGGCAAGCGATGCGCTCTGCAGCTCGACACTGCCGTTGGCCGATTGCAGCCGGGCGCCGACCAGACGGGTAGCGCCGCCCACCTGCAGCTCGATGCCATCGCGCCCGTTGAGCGTGCTCTGGGTAGCCACGGTATCGCGTTGCACATGCGAGACATCGACCTTCACGGTTGGCGAGAAGCCTGGCTCGACCTTGCTCAGGGCGGGGCCGACCTTTTCCGTGACCTTGCCTGCGGCGGGCCCAGCCAGGGCGGCGACCGCATTGGTGTAGCCCTGGGGGTTCTTTTCCTGGCTCAGGCGAGCGTCGGCCTTGACCGTCAGGCTGTCGACGCTGTCCTTGCGACTGGCCAGCAGCAGGTCCGCGCCGACCTGGCCGGTCACGCGCCCGGCCTGCACCTGCAGGTCTTCCAGGCGGGTATCGCCCAGGCTGGACAGCGTGACGCGATCAGCGCGCAGCTCAGCGCTGGCATGGGTCAGGTTGTCACGCCTGTCCAGCTCCACCTGGACCCGGCCATGCAGGCCGCGGCTGTCCTTCTCGGGCGTCGCGGTCTTGTTCATGGCCAGGCCAGCACCGGCGGTGAGCGCCAGGTTGTCCCGATGTTCCTGGCTCGTGGAGCCTTCGACGAGCAGGCCGCCCTTGGGCGCTTGCAGGTCGATCCGCGTCGCCGCCACGCGTACACCCTGCAGGTGCAGCGCCTGATCTTCACGGGCCTGGCTGGTCATGGTGCTGCTGCCCTTGGCGGTGAAGCTGGCATCCTGCGCCGTGCGGCTCTGCTCGTCGGTGCGCGCGGCGGTGAAATGTCCGCCGAGGCTGCCGCCGTTGGCCTGGCCTTGCTTGAGCGAAACTTCCAGGCCGCCGCCGAGCACCGAACCCTTGGCTTGGTGGGTGTCGTTGGCGGCAAGCACCTCGAGCAGGCCGCCGCTGTCCAGGCTGATCGCCTCGACCGGGCGTTCGCGGCTGCCGATACGCGAGCCCTCGAGCAGCATGTCGCCAGCGCTGCTGAGCTCGACCTTGCCCTTGGCATCGAGCTGGGCTACCCGGGCCTGGGTATCGAGGCGTTGCGCGTGGCTGCGGTCCAGGTAGGCGCGCCCCTCGCCGCCGACATGGGTCGGACGGTTGCCGCCCTTGATCCAGCCATTGCCGTCGAGCTGGTCGAGCTGTTCGGCAGTCCGGTCGCTGGCCTGGAGCAGTTGCAGCTTGCCTTGGCTGGCGATCCGTACAGCGCCGTCGCCACCGTCGATGAGGCTGCCCTCGTACTTGCCGTCGCTGCCGAGCTGGACCTGGATGCCGGCCTGGCCGTACAGGCTGCCCGGCCGCGCCGTGCTGGTCTCGGCGTGCTTGTCCAGCGAGCCGCCTTTGCCGGCCAGACGGGCGTTGAGGTCCTGGCCGGTACTGGTGTCGCCGCGCAGGTCGGCATCGATGGCCAGGCGTTCGACACTGTTGCTGGTGGTATCCCTGGCGGCCAGCAGGGTGTGCTGCTGCGCCTCGATCTGCAGGGCGCCTGCCCGCGCCTGGTAGGCCGTGCCTTCGTCGTTCAGGGTGCCAGCGTCGAGCTTGACGCTGGTGCCGGCGAGCTCGCTGACCTGGGCCGTGCCGCGCTGCTCGATCGCCTGGCGCCGGAGGTGCGCGACGGTCGCGTCGGCCCCGATGCTCGGCGGCGCCATGGCATCCTCGGCTCCGGCCTGCTGGAAGCGCGCGGCCTCCTGGCCATTGACCAGGCGTTCCACCGGGCGCGTCACGTCCCGGTATTCGACGCTGGCCCCCAAGCTGGCGCGCCAGTCATTGCGGTTCTCCTGGCGTCGGTAGGTGTCCTCGGCGGCTCGGTTGTCGACGGTTTCGGCGTTGACTTGCAACTGTCCGTCGGCATCGATGCGTGCTGCCTCGTTGGTCACGTGGCGGGCCTGGATGCCGATGTCGCCGCTTGCGCTCAGCTCCGTGCGCCTGGCCTGGGTTTCGCTTACCTGTTCGTCGTGTCGCTGGCGATGGCCTTCGAAGGCGCTGCCGAGCCGGTCCATGCCGCCGGTCACGGCGAGGCCGCCGCCGGTCTCGGTCTGTTCGCTGCGCGAGGTGCGCTGGTCGTGGCGGGCGTCCAGGCTGAGGGTCTGGGCCTTGAGATCGAGCCGACCGGCGCTGGCTGTCAGCCTGGAAGCGGCGATCTGCAGATGGCCATCGCTGTCGACGGCGATCTGGCCGGCCTCGAGTTCGCTGGCCACCTGGCTGACGTCGGTTTTCCGGGTGCGCTGGTCGTGCACGGTGTAACCGACGCTGGCCGCATATTGTTTCGAGCCCGGCTTGCCGTCCTCGGCCAGCCGGGTTTCACCGGCGTCGGCAGCGAACGTGCGCCTCTGCTCGGCCGATTCGCTGGCGGTCGTGCCCTGGTCACTGGCGATCTCCAGATTGCCCCTGGCCTGCAACTGCAACTGCTGCTGCGCGGAAACCCTGCTGCCACGCACGCTCATTTCCGCTTCGCTGGCCAGGCGCAGATTGGTGCTCGAGGAGACGTCGCTGATCAGGATCCGCTGTCGATTGTCGTCGCTCTGGCGGCGCTTGCCGAGCAGGCCGAACAGCTGGCTATCGTCTTCGCGTCGCTGCTGGTGCTGGCTGTCCTGGGTCGACTCGATCGACAGGCCGCCCTGACGGCTGTAGACCATGCCATCGCCCTTGCTGTGAACCCTGCTGCCCTTGATCAGGACCTGGTCGGCGCTGACCTCCAGCCTGCCGGCTGCCTCGATCGTGCTTCCGGTCGAACGTTCGGCATCGCTGCTGCCCTTGCCGCGCTCAGCGAAGAAGGTGCCAGACAACAGGTCGCCACGGTACTGGCCTTCGGAAGTCCGTTCATGGGCCTTCTTGCTCTGCACGGTGATGGCCTTGCCATTGACGAGCATGTCGCCGCTACTGCCGATGGTGCTGCCGCTGATCTCCACGTCGTGACCGGCATCGAGCGTTAGCCGACCGCCGGTGAGCTGGCTGGCGTGGCTGCTTTGCTGGTAGCGCTCGGTATCGCGGTCGCCACGCCACAAGTGCTTGCGGTGGCGGATGCTTTCCTCGGTGCGGATGCTGTCGAGTGCCGAGTCGATCGTCAGCTTGCCAGCGCTGCTGACTTGCAGCAGGCCGCCGGCCTCGATCCTGGCGCCGTTGAGCTGGGTATCGCTGCCGGAGCTCAGGCTCACCTCGCCGCTGGCCAGCAGCACGGTGCCGCTGTGCTTGCGCTCGGTGCGGGTGCGTTCACGGTCATAGGTTTCGTAGGTGATGAACAGCGCCTTGTTCTTCCAGTTCTCCTGCTCCCGGTCGATCCGCTCGCGCATCCTGGTATCGAGCGTCAGCTTGCCGGCAGCACTGATGCGGATGTCTTCGGCCCGGCCTTCCACGTCGCGAATGTACAGGGCCCTGGCGGCCTCGAGCGACAATTGTCCGCGTTCGCTGGACAGCCTGCCCGGCGCGGACTGGCTGCCTTCGACATGCAGGCCGCCGGCAGAACGCACGCTGATTCCTTCCTGGGCCTGGATGTCGGTCCTGAGCATGCGCACCCCGGCCCCTTCGGTAGTGCTGACCACCCGCACGCGCCCGGCGCGCATGGCGCCGAACAAGGTGGCGTCGAGTTCGGTCGAGGGTGCCGTCTGGTGGCGCAGGACACTGCCGTCGTCGACATCGACGCGGTTGCGTCCGGCGATGATGTCGAGTTCGGTGGCGGCATCGGTCGGTCCAAGCGTCTCGATACGCGGCGCGATCAACGCCAGGGCGCCTTCACGATTGGCTGCGCCTTGGCCCAGCACGGTCAGGCTGCCATCGCCCTGCAGCGTGTCGAGGTACCTCAGGCGGCCATCCTCGACGATCGGCTTGCCGACCAGGAAGCCTGCGCGGGTGGTGTTGATGAAGCTGCCACCATTGACCGTGATGCCATTGGGGTTGGCCAGCACATAGTCGGCGGGACGGCCGAAGATTTCCTGGGGGCCCTCGATCAGCGAGGCGCTGCGACTGATCACCTCGTTGAGGATGGTCGAGGCAGCCTGGCCCTGGAACTGTGGATTGGCAGCCAGTGCGCCGGCCAGCTGCGACTGGCCGGCCTGCAGGGCGTTGTTCAGCACCAGGCCGGGCTGGCCGACGTTGTAGTCGAGGAACCGGTTGTGCGACAGGCCATTGGCATCGGGCGCCACGATAGCGATGACCGGTACGCCATGGGCGTCGTGGATCAGCGGCGTGCCACCAGGGGCGTCGGCGGCCTGCAGCGCAGTCTGGGCGAGTGCCGGCGTCGAGCCGAACACGGCCATGAACATCGCCCAGCGCAGGGTGTCCGGGCGTGCGGAACAGGTCTTGGCAGGTTTTTTCACGTCTTGTTCTCTCTGTTGTCGTGGATGATCACATTTCCAAGGTCCACTCCATGACCCAGAATCCCGGTTCCAATGCCTTGCCGTCGCCAGGGCGAGCGCGCAAGGCGCGCTGGTGATCGACGCGCAGGCGCGCGCCCGGCAGGGTCAGCTGCAAGCCGAGGGTGCTGCCGACCAGGCGCTGGGACGGGCGACCGTGGTCGAAACGGCTCCAGCCCAGGTCCAGCCCGGCGTGGACGCGCAGCTCGATGCCAGGCTGGCCTGGCAACGGCAGGGGATGGCTGAGCGTGTTGCGCCAGGTGGCGCCGCTGGCACCGGCGACGTAGCGCTGGCGAAAACCGCGCACGGCCATGTCGTCGCTCAAGGCGACTGCTCCACCGCAGGCAGGCTGTCGGGGCTGTACTGCAGGTCCAGCTCGCTTTGCCAGCGCCAGCGCAGTGCGGCAGAGCCTTCATCCAAGCGCGCCAGGCTGGCGCGGTACTTGCGAAAGTTCGGTTGCGCAGCGTTGCGCTTGAGCGGAGCCTCGTCGGCCCCCAGGTGGTCAAGCCCCTGCGAGACGCCCAGCCGAGCGCTCCACACGCCACCTTGCAGCCAGAAGAATTCCAGGCCCGCCTCGACGACGGTCAGGCGCGTGCTCTGCACGGCCGTCCGTCGCCCACGGACGCGGTTGGCCAGGCGCTTGTGGTCCAGGCGCGCCGATGCCGCGAGCAGCCCTTTGTCGTTGCGCCAGAGCATGCGGCTGACGCCCAGACTCTCGAAGCGGCTGTCGCCGCTGGGGCGCGCGGGCAGGTCCGGCGAGGCGCGATAGTCGATCCGGTTGAGCGCCAGTGCCAGGCTCCAGGGCCCGTAAGGCACGTTGTAGTAGAGCCCGGCACCCTGACTGTGCCCCTTGGCATCGGGAAGCAGGGTGTTGAACGACAGGCCGAGGTAGTCGTTCAGTGCCAGGGGCGAATCCAGCGCCAGGCCAAGCGTCGCGCGATGTCGGCCGGTCGTCTCGCTTGCCCGGTTGTCCAGGCGTACCGTGGCGTGCCAGCGCTTGCCGAGCTTGTCGGGTTGGATGACCAGGCGCGTGGCACCCAGCCGCTCGCCAGGCAGCAGGTCGGCCGACACGCTGAAGGCCTTGAGGCGGTTGATCTGGTCGAGCCCTTGCTCCAGCGCAGGCAGGTGCAGCGGCTCGCCCAGCAGGTCGGGAAAGGCCCCGCGCAAGGAAAGGGGCAGGGTCGGCTCGGCCAGCTCGATCGATTCGACGAAGCCCTCGACGATCATCACCTCCAGCGTTGGCTCGCTTCCCGGCAGTCTGGCCAGGTACGGACGCGTGGCGGGATAGCCGGCCCGGATATAGCGCGCGGTGATCGCCTTGAGCAGGTCATTGATGTCGGCAACGCTCATGCACGGGCGCAGCAGCGGCCCGACGACGTCCTTCAGGGCCTGGTCCGACAGCACTTGGTTGCCGACCAGGCGCGCGCCTGCAATGGGCCAGCAACGGTCATGGGCAGGTGGGGCAGGCGTTGCCCGCTTGGCATCGGTTGGCCGCGTGCGCGACTGCCACTGGCGCAGCCTTTGCTCCTGCTCGAGCGCGCGGATCTGCGCCTGCCGTTCACGCAGCTGTCGGGTCGCCGGATCGATGGCCTCGGCGATCGAGGGCATGGCTGCGCAAGCCACCAGCAGAAGCAGGCGCAGCATGAGCCCAGGAAAGGGGTGTGTGGACATGGCGATCCCCGCAAACATGACGTATGGGTCGTTTGCGTGGACTCTAGGCGTGACCGTCTGGTCGAGGATGCCGTCCCTTGCCTAGAGGCGTGTCGGCAAGCAGTGGCGTTCTGGTAGGTATCTTCTGGAGAAACTTCCTACAGAGTAGGACCTCAAGGACGAATCTCGATCAGCGTGCCGTCCTTGACCAGGCTCCAGACTTCCTGCATGTCGACATTGCGCATGGCGATGCAGCCCTCGGTCCAGTCCAGGGTGTGGAAGTACCACTCGGGGTACTGCTCGTCGATCGGCGTGCCATGGATCATGATCATGCTGCCGGGCGCCACGCCCTCGCGGCGCGCGCGCGCGGCATCGCTGATGTTGGGATAGGAGATGTGCATCGCCAGGTTGTAGCGGTCGCTGGCCTTGCGCCAGTCGAGCCAGTAGAAACCTTCGGGCGTGCGCTTGTCGCCTTCGCGCTCCTTGGCGCCCCTGGGCTGCTTGCCGAGGGATATGCGATAGGTCTTGAGCGGCTCGCCACGGCTGATCAACTGCAAGCGACGTTCGGACTTGATCACCAGCACCTTGTCGACCAACGGTTGCGCGGACGGCTGGCTGCGCGGTGGCGCATCCGGCGCGGCCAATGGCTTGCGGATGATGGTTTCGGTGAAGGCGGCCTGGGACGCAGTCGCGACGCAGAGACAGAAAACAGCCAGCAACCAGCGCATGCAACGGTATCCTGAAAACTTAAGGGGTGGATGACGAGACGTTCATCGGCGGCAGGTATTCGGTGCCGATGGGGTAGTTTCGACCGACGCGGTCACGATAGTAGCATTCTAATGTGCGAGCGACGGTGCGAAAAGCCAGCTCCGCCCAAGGCACTTCCTGTTCCTCGAACAGGCGTACCTCCAGGCTTTCGACGCCGATGGCGAAGTCCAGGTCGGTCAATTCCGCGCGAAAGAACACGTGGACCTGGTTGATGTGCGGCAGGTCGAACAACTGGTACAGGGCCATCTCGCCGACCCTGGCGCAGGCTTCTTCGACCGTTTCGCGCCGGGCGGCCTGCTCCAGCGTCTCGCCGTTCTCCATGAACCCGGCGGGCAGGGTCCAGTAGCCGCGGCGCGGCTCTATGGCGCGGCGGCACAGCAGCACCTGGCTGCCCCAGGTCGGCAACACCCCGGCGACGATGTTCGGGTTCTGGTAGTGGATGGTGTGGCAGTGGTCGCAGACGTACCGTGGGCGGCTGTCGCCGTCGGGGATCCGCTGTATGACCGGGTGACCGCACGCGCTGCAGAATTTCATGCTTTGCTTCCTGGTTGGTACGCCCATCTTGGCGCGCCGAGCAGCCACCCTGCAAGCCTCCGGCCGGCCGGGGCTTGGGTGCGTCGCGGCTTTGGTGCATCATGCAAGGCAGGCCTTGATTCGAGAATGCGTATGCTGGACGAGCTTCTTCGCCGAATGAGCGATCATACCCCCGCCACGTTGACGATCGATCGGCGTCTTCCGGAGGCGGCGGTACTCTTGCCCATCACCCGTAGCGAAGAGCCGGAGCTGGTGCTGACCCTGCGCGCCAAGGGCCTTTCCACCCACGGTGGCGAAGTGGCCTTTCCCGGTGGTCGGCGCGATCCGGAGGACCCGGACCTGGTGTTCACCGCGCTGCGCGAGGCACAGGAAGAAATCGGCCTGCCGCCTGGCCTGGTGGAAGTGATCGGGCCGCTGAGCCCGCTGGTCTCGCTGCATGGACTGAAGGTGACGCCATTCGTCGGAGTGATTCCCGACTATGTCGAATACCAGGCCAACGATGCCGAGATCGCCGCGGTGTTCAGCGTGCCGCTGACGTTCTTCCGCGAGCCGGCCGAAGAGCATACCCACCGTGTCGATGCCCAGGGGCGCGACTGGTACATACCCAGCTATCGTTTCGGCGAATACCGTATCTGGGGCCTGTCGGCGATGATGATCGTCGAGCTGCTCAATCTGTGGTTCGATGCCGGCATCAGCCTGCACCGTCGACCTGAGCGCCTGGCCAGCAACTGAGCGGCCTGGCCGCCGTCCATGACGCGACGTGACAGCGAGGAGCAATGCATGAAATACCGTCTGGCAGACCAGCGAGTCGAAGCCCACCCCAGCAGTTGGGTCGCGCCCGGAGCCGTGCTGATCGGCAAGGTCCGCCTGCAGGCGCGGGCCAGCGTCTGGTTCGGCGCGGTGCTGCGTGGTGACAACGAACTGATCGACATTGGCGAAGACAGCAATGTCCAGGATGGCGCGGTGATGCATACCGACATGGGCTCGCCACTGACCTTGGGCAGGGGCGTGACCGTCGGGCACAAGGCCATGCTGCATGGCTGCAGCGTGAACGACTACAGCCTGGTCGGGATCAACGCAGTGGTGCTCAACGGCGCGAAGATCGGCAGCCACTGCATCATTGGCGCCAATGCGCTGATCACCGAGGGCCAGGAAATCCCCGATGGATCGCTGGTGGTAGGCTCGCCGGGCAAGGTGGTGCGGATGCTGACCGATGCGCAAAAGCGCATGCTCGAGGCCAGTGCCGCGCATTACGTCGACAATGCCGAGCGCTATGCGCGCGATCTGGCCGTGCAGGAGGGCTGACATGGAGGCGACCGAAACGCCGGTGCGCTCGCCGTGCGTGAACATCTGCGCCCTGGACGAACAGGACATCTGCGTTGGCTGTCAGCGCAGCGTGGAGGAGATCACCCGCTGGGCGCGCATGGACAACCAGGAGCGCCGCGCAGTGCTTGGACTGTGCCATGAACGGGCGAGGGCCGCGGGCCTGCTGATCGGCCGCTGAAGCCTTGGCTGCGGGCCGGGACTGGCGTACCCTGTGCGGCTTGCCCTACGGTCCGTCTGCATGTTCTATCTCATCGCCTATATCAGCAGCGTGGTGCTGATCAACTACGCCTTTTCCAGCGCTCCTCACCTGGACGTGATCTGGTCCGCCTGGGGCGGCCTGGTGTTCATCCTGCGCGACATGGTCCAGACCCGCTACGGCCATGGGGCCTTGCTGGCCATGCTGGTGGCACTGGTATTGTCCTACGTCACCTCGGAGCCTGCGATCGCCCTGGCCAGCGCCACCGCGTTCTTCGTTTCGGAACTGATCGACTGGCTGGTCTTCAGCGTTACCCGCCGCCCGCTGCGTGACCGCCTGTGGCTGAGCTCGGCCCTGAGCATACCGGTCGATACGCTGATCTTCTTCGGCATGATCGGTGCGCTGACTCCGGTCGTTGCCGGCACCGCGCTCCTGTCGAAGTTCGCCGGCGTGACCGCGGTCTGGCTGGCGATGGCCTGGCGGGCGCGCAGGAGCGCGCTGGCAGGCTAGGCTGGTACGAAAAGTCGCCGAGTGGCGATCAGCCAAGGCGAAAACAGGCGAGCAAGCGGAATGTACTGGTTGTAAATGAGCATTCCGAGCCTGTTTTCAACGTAGCCTGATCATCGCGCAGGCTCTTTTCGTACAAAGCCTGGGAAAGCGCCCTCGAACATGCCGGTTGGCCAGGCCTGCTCCCTGCTCCCGAAAGGCCGTCTGCCGTGTAGAATAGCGCTCCCTTCCCAGCGGCTGGCCCGTGGCAGGCCCGCCCGTATGCCTTCGAGGACCTGAGATGACCCGTATCGGAACCCCCTTGTCGCCTACCGCGACCCGTGTACTGCTCTGCGGCTGTGGCGAGCTGGGCAAGGAAGTGGTGATCGAGCTGCAGCGCCTGGGGGTCGAGGTGATCGCCGTGGACCGCTACGCCAATGCGCCGGCCATGCAGGTCGCCCATCGCAGCCATGTGATCGACATGCTCGACGGTGCCGCATTGCGTGCGGTGATCGAGGCCGAGAAGCCGCACTACATCGTGCCGGAAATCGAAGCCATCGCCACCGCCACCCTGGTGGAGCTCGAAAGCGAAGGCTTCAACGTGGTGCCCACCGCGCGAGCCACGCAGCTGACCATGAACCGCGAGGGCATTCGCCGCCTGGCCGCCGAAGCGCTGGATTTGCCGACTTCGCCCTACCATTTCGCCGATACCTTCGAAGACTACGCACGCGCCGTGGCCGACCTGGGCTACCCGTGCGTGGTCAAGCCGGTGATGAGTTCGTCGGGCAAGGGTCAGAGCCTGCTGCGCAGCGCCGATGACCTGCGCAAGGCCTGGGATCACGCCCAGGAGGGCGGGCGTGCTGGCAGAGGCCGAGTCATCGTCGAGGGGTTCATCGACTTCGACTACGAAATCACCTTGCTGACCGTTCGTCATGTGGGCGGCACGACCTTCCTGGCCCCGGTCGGGCACCGCCAGGAAGGCGGCGACTACCAGGAGTCGTGGCAGCCCCAGGTCATGAGTCCGAAAGCGCTGGCCGAATCGGAGCGAGTGGCCAAGGCGGTGACCGATGCGCTGGGCGGACGCGGCCTGTTCGGTGTCGAGCTGTTCGTCAAGGGCGACCAGGTATGGTTCAGCGAAGTTTCGCCACGTCCGCACGACACCGGGCTGGTCACCCTGATTTCCCAAGACCTTTCGCAGTTCGCCCTGCATGCCCGTGCCATCCTCGGGCTGCCGATCCCCGTGGTGCGCCAGTTCGGGCCCTCGGCTTCGGCGGTGATCCTGGTCGAGGGCCATTCGCAGCAGACCGCCTTCGCCAACCTCGGCGTGGCCCTGGCCGAACCGGACACTGCCCTGCGGCTGTTCGGCAAGCCGGAAGTCAACGGCCAGCGCCGCATGGGAGTATGCCTGGCGCGCGACGAGTCGATCGAAGCCGCTCGCGCCAAGGCGACCCGCGCTTCCCAGGCGGTCAGCGTGGAGCTTTGAGGGCAGCGCGGTGAGCGGCAGGCGGCGCGGCTTGTAGACACGGTCCCGATGCCCTGCGCGCTGCTCTGGCTTGCCGCTTGCCGTTCGCGTCCTAGAGTGCGCTGTCGCGGGTTTCCTTCAGGCACAGCACGGCGATCAGGCTGATGACCGCGGCCGCCGACACGTAGCCGCCCACCCAGCTCAGGCCGCCCATGCTGACCAGCTTCTGGGCGAAGAAGGGTGCCGCCGAGGCGCCAACGATGCCGCCGAGGTTGTAGGCCGCCGATGCGCCGGTGTAGCGCACGTGGGTCGGGAACAGCTCTGGCAGCAGTGCCCCCATGGGAGCGAAGGTCACGCCCATCAGGAACAGTTCGATCGCCAGGAACAGCGCCACCCCGGTGGTCGAACCCGAGGTCAGCAGCGGCTCCATGGCGAAGCCCGACGCCACGGCCAGCAAGCCGCCGATGATCAGTACCGGCTTGCGTCCGTAGCGATCGCTCAGCCAGGCCGAGAGTGGCGTGGCCAGGGCCATGAAGACCACGGCGAAGCACAGCATGGCGAGGAAGCTTTCACGGCTGTAGCCAAGGGTCGATACCCCGTAGCTCAGCGAAAACACCGTGGAGATGTAGAACAGCGCGTAGCACACGACCATCGCCGCCGCGCCCAGCAGCGTTGGCAGCCAATAGCGCGCGAAGAGGTCGACCACCGGCATCTTCACCCGCTCGTGGCGGGCGACGGCCTTGGCGAAGACCGGGCTTTCCTCGAGCTTGAGCCGCACATACAGGCCGACCATGACCAGCGCCGCGCTGAGCAGGAACGGAATGCGCCAGCCCCATTCGCGGAACTGTTCGTCGCTGAGCAGCAAGGCCAGGCCGAGGAACAGGCCGTTGGCGGCGAGAAAGCCGATCGAGGGGCCCAGCTGAGGGAACATGCCGAACCAGGCACGCTTGCCCTGGGGCGCGTTCTCGGTGGCCAGCAAAGCCGCGCCGCCCCATTCCCCACCCAGGCCAAGCCCTTGGCCGAAGCGCAGCAGGCACAGGATGATCGGCGCCCATATGCCGATGCTGTCGTAGCCTGGCAGCACGCCGATCAAGGTCGTCGAGACGCCCATCAGCAACAGCGAGGCGACCAGGGTCGACTTGCGCCCGATGCGGTCGCCAAAATGCCCGAACAGGGCCGAACCCAGTGGTCGGGCCAGGAAGGCGATGCCGAAGGTCATGAATGCCGCGAGCATCTGCGCGGTGCCCGAACCTGACGGGAAGAATACCGGGCCGATGACCAGGGCCGCGGCCGTGGCATAGACATAGAAATCGTAGAACTCGATGGCGGTGCCGATGAAGCTGGCCGTGGCCACCCGGGCCGGCGAGTTGGCAGGCGTGGCCGAGGCCGGTTCGGCGTAGGTGCTGCTGGTTGTCATGTGCAAGTCCCTGACAGTCGTGTGCCCGGTGGCATGTTCGCGCGTGGGCTGCCAGGCGAGCGGGCAGCGACCGGCGCACGCCGGGGCGTATTGTTGTAGGTCGCCAGATCGAGGAGCCCATGGAGGGTGAGGGCAGGGCAGCTGCTGTTCGGGGTGGCGAGACAGCGTTGCAGGTGCGTCGATCGTGCGGACTGGCCGTGGAGCGCCGTATGCGGGTAGCAGGCGATTCGGCAGGGCTGGGTAAGCGTGACCCGAGTATAGCTATCGGGTCACGGTCCAGACCAGTACCTTGCTGGCACGATTGTCTTCGGTTTCGAGAATTTCCATCCGGTAGCGGCCGACCTTCAGGCACACGGCGCTGGCCGGGATGCTCTCGAGCGCTTCGGTGACCAGGCCGTTGAGCGTCTTCGGGCCGCCGTCGCATGGCAGGTGCCAGCCCAGGCAGCGGTTGAGCTCGCGCAGCGATGCCGCCCCTTCGATGACGTAACGCCCGTCCGGCTGGGGATGGACATGAGGGTTGGCCGGGCCTTGCTCGTCCTCGAACTGACCGACGATTTCCTCGAGGATGTCCTCCAGCGTGACGATGCCAAGCACCTCGCCATACTCGTCCACCACCACCCCGAGGCGCCGTTGGCGCTTGTGGAAGTTGAGCAGTTGCTGCCGCAAGGGCGTGCTCTCGGGGACGAAGTACGGCTCGTGGCAGGCGGTCTGGAGCGCTTCCAGGGTCAGGCGGCCGGGGGCCAGGAGATGCTTCACCAGTTTGGTGTTGAGGACGGCTTCGACCTGGTTGATATCGTTGTGATAGACCGGCAGCCGGGTATGGGTGCTGCCGGCCAACTGCTCGGTGATGCGTTCGATCGGCTCGTCCAGGTTGATTCCGTCGACTTCGCTGCGCGGTATCAGGATGTCGTTGACGGTGATCCGGTCCAGGGACTCGAGCCCATGCCGCAAGTCGGCAGGCGCCGGTTCACTGGCGTGCGCCGAGTCGAAGCCGTCAGGTTCCAGCGCCGGCATGGCGGCCTGCGTGGAACGGCCATGAAATGGACGCAGGAGCAAGCTGGCGCAACCGTCGAGCAGCCAGGCCAGCGGCTGCAGCAGCACCAGCGGCGGCCGGAGCAAGCCCAGCCCGAGACCGAGCAGGGCTTGCGAGTGGCGCCGGGCGAGCCGCCTGGGCAGGTATTCGGTCAGCACCTGCAGGCTCGCCATCGCGCCCAGCCCGGCCAGCCAGAAGCCCGGTTCGCCAGCATGACGCTGCCCCAGCAGGCAGGCCAGGCCCAGTACCAGCAGCCTGCCCAGCCCGGCCCCGAGCACCACGGCGCGGTCCGGCAACCTGGGTTCGTCGCCCTGCGCCTGGCGGGGCCGCGGCTCGCCGTTGCGGCGCGCCGCGTCGACCGCGGCGAACAGCATGGACCACAGCAGTGCCAGGATCAGCATGCCGGGCAGCGGGTCGAGCAAGGGAGTGTCCATGGCGTGAGGTCAGATGTGCAGGATGAATTCGCGTACCAGCTTGCTGCCGAAATAGGCCAGCATCAGCAGGCAGAAGCCGGCCAGGGTCCAGCGTATCGCCTTGTGTCCGCGCCAGCCCAGCCGGGTGCGCCCCCACAGCAGCACGCCGAACACCACCCAGGCGACACAGGCCAGCAGGGTCTTGTGGACCAGGTGCTGGGCGAACAGGTTCTCGAGGAACAGCCAGCCCGAGACCAGCGACAGCGAAAGCAGGCCCCAGCCCGCCCAGAGAAAGCCGAACAGCAGGCTCTCCATGGTCTGCAAGGGCGGGAAGTTGCGAATCAGCCCCGACGGATGCTTGTGCTTGAGCTGGCGGTCCTGGAGCAGCAACAGCAGGGCCTGGAACATGGCCATGGTGAACAGGCCGTAGGCCAGGATCGACAGCAGGATATGCGCCAGGATGCCCGGCGCCTCGTCGATCAGCGGTACCGTGCCAGGCGGCGCGAACTGCGCCAGCAGGGCGGTCACCGCGCCCAGCGGGAAGAGCAGCAGGAGCAGGTTCTCCAGCGGAATGCGCAGGCAGGCCAGCAGGGTCAGGCCGATCACGGCCATGGCGATCAGGCTGGCGGAACTGAAGAAGTCCAGGCTCAGGCCCAGCGGGGTCATGAGCTGGAACAGCAGTGCGGTGCCCTGGGCCAGGACGGCGACGCCGCCGAGCAGCCCCAGCAGTCGTGTGTCGGCGCGGGTGCGCCGGGCCAGGCGCGAGCCTTGGTGGAAAGTCGCCACGGCATACAGGCCAGCGGCGAGCAGGTTGGGGAGCAGGCTGGGTGAGGAGAACATAAGTCCTGGTAGGCAAGCCTCAAAGAAATGGAGTTTGGCATAGAACGGTCACGCCAAGGAAGCCTGGCGACCTTGCCGGGGCATTGGCGGGCGGGCGACTGGCCGGGCCCGGGCGGGGCTGTCGGGTTGCCGGGCGCTCCGTCCGGGCGAGGTGTGCGCGCAGGCCAGTCTTGGTTATAATCGCCGGCTTGCTGCGCCTTTCGCGAGTCGTTTCCCGTGGGCGCCTGACAAACCTCGGCTTCGCCAAGCCTGAAAGGATCACCATGTTCGAAAACCTGACCGACCGCCTGTCACAGACGCTGCGCCATGTCACCGGCAAGGCCAAGCTGACCGAAGACAACATCAAGGACACCTTGCGTGAAGTGCGCATGGCGTTGCTCGAAGCCGATGTCGCCTTGCCGGTGGTCAAGGATTTCGTCAACAGCGTCAAGGAGCGCGCGGTCGGCACCGAGGTGTCGCGCAGTCTGACGCCGGGCCAGGCGTTCGTGAAGATCGTCCAGGCCGAGCTGGAAGGCCTGATGGGCGCGGCCAACGAAGAGCTCGCGCTCAATGCCGCGCCGCCGGCGGTGGTGCTGATGGCCGGTTTGCAGGGCGCGGGCAAGACCACCACCGCCGGCAAGCTGGCGCGCCTGCTCAAGGAGCGCAAGAAGAAGTCGGTGATGGTGGTCTCCGCCGACGTCTACCGTCCGGCGGCGATCAAGCAGCTCGAGACCCTGGCCAACGACATCGGCGTGACCTTCTTCCCGTCCGACATCACCCAGAAGCCGGTGGCCATCGCCGAGGCGGCCATCCGCGAGGCCAGGCTCAAGTACATCGACGTGGTCATCGTCGATACCGCCGGTCGCCTGCATGTCGATGCCGACATGATGGACGAGATCAAGGCCCTGCACGCGGCGGTCAAGCCGGTCGAAACCTTGTTCGTGGTCGATGCCATGACCGGCCAGGACGCCGCCAACACGGCCAAGGCCTTCGGTGACGCGCTGCCGCTGACCGGCGTGATCCTGACCAAGGTCGACGGCGATGCGCGCGGCGGCGCGGCCTTGTCGGTGCGTGCCATCACCGGCAAGCCGATCAAGTTCCTCGGCATGGGCGAGAAGAGCGAGGCGCTCGAGCCGTTCCATCCGGACCGCATCGCCTCGCGGATCCTCGGCATGGGCGACGTGCTCAGCCTGATCGAGCAGGCCGAGCAGACCCTCGACAAGGCCAAGGCCGACAAGCTGGCCAAGAAGCTCAAGAAAGGCAAGGGCTTCGACCTGGAGGACTTCCGTGACCAGCTTCAGCAGATGAAGAACATGGGCGGGCTTGGCGGCCTGATGGACAAGCTGCCGAGCATCGGTGGGGTGAATCTGTCGCAGATGGGCAATGCCCAGGGCGCGGCCGAGAAGCAATTCAAGCAGATGGAGGCGATCATCAACTCCATGACCCCGGCCGAGCGTCGCGATCCCGACGTCATCAGTGGTTCGCGCAAGCGGCGCATCGCGCTCGGCTCCGGCACTCAGGTGCAGGATGTCGGACGGCTGATCAAACAGCACAAGCAGATGCAGAAGATGATGAAGAAGTTCTCCAGCAAGGGCGGCATGGCCAAGATGATGCGTGGCCTCGGCGGGATGCTGCCGGGCGGCGGCATGCCCAAGCTGTGACCTGATTCGGGCCGGCTGCCGATCACGGTGGCTGGCCGGAACCCCGCCCTGGCGGGGGACACTGCCGCCCCGAAGGGTGGCGCAACTGGCGGGTCTGGAGCGCGGTGCATGGCCTTCGACGAAAAGGCATTTGCAAATGTCCGTGTATTCCCCGAGAATATGCGGCCTTTTGGGCACCCGTGCCCACTGTGCATTCAGATTTGCAGCACCGACTACAGGAACGATGTTCACATGGTAACCATCCGTCTTGCCCGTGGCGGCTCCAAGAAGCGCCCATTCTACCACCTGACCGTGACCAACAGCCGTAACGCCCGTGATGGCCGTTTCGTCGAGCGTATCGGTTTCTTCAACCCGATCGCAGCTGGCAGCGAAGTTCGCCTGTCGGTCGACCAGGAACGCGCCAACTACTGGCTGAGCCAGGGTGCGCAGCCGTCTGAGCGTGTTGCTCAGCTGCTGAAGGACGCTGCCAAGGCTGCCGCCTGAGCGATATGAGCGCGACGCCAGAAAAGCCTGACGAGCTGATCGTCGTCGGCAAGATTTTTTCGGTTCACGGCGTTCGCGGCGAGGTGAAGGTGTATTCCTTTACCGATCCGATTGAAAACCTGTTGGATTATCCTCGCTGGACGCTTCGGCACGAAGGCGTGGTAAAGCAGGTCGAGCTGGTCAACGGTCGTCCCTCGCAAAAGGGATTGGTCGTCAAGCTCAAGGGCCTCGACGATCGTGACGAAGCGCGTCTTCTGAGCGGTTACGACATCTGCGTCAAGCGAAGCCTTTTGCCCAACCTGACCGACGGCGAGTACTACTGGTACCAGCTGGTAGGTCTGCAAGTCGTCAACCAGGACGAACAGCTGTTCGGCAAGGTTGATCACCTGTTGGAGACCGGCGCGAACGATGTATTGGTGGTGCGGCCCTGCGCGGGCAGCCTGGACGATCGCGAGCGCTTGCTGCCCTATACGGAGCAGTGCGTGCTGGACATCGACCTGGCGACCGGCGTCATGCGGGTCGACTGGGACGCGGACTTCTGACCGATGGGCAACCTTCGAGTCGATGTGGTCACGCTGTTCCCCGAGATGTTCTCGGCCATCACGGAGTACGGCATTACCAGCCGCGCGGTGAAACAGGGGTTGCTGCAAGTGACCTGCTGGAATCCGCGGGACTACACCACGGATCGCCACCACACGGTGGATGATCGGCCTTTTGGCGGTGGTCCGGGCATGGTGATGAAGATCAAGCCTCTGGAAGATGCTCTGGCCAGCGCCAGGCAGGCGACCGGAGCGACGGCGAAGGTGATCTACCTTTCGCCACAAGGCCGCAAGCTGACCCAGCGGGCGGTCAAGGACCTGGCGCAACAGGAATCTCTGATCCTGATCGCCGGTCGTTACGAAGGCATCGACGAGCGTTTCATAGACGCGCATGTCGATGAAGAGTGGTCGATTGGCGACTATGTCCTGTCCGGTGGCGAGCTGCCGGCCATGGTGCTGATCGATGCGGTTACACGGCTGCTGCCCGGAGCTTTAGGGCATGTGGATTCGGCGGAAGAAGACTCCTTCACCGACGGTCTGCTCGATTGCCCGCACTACACCCGACCGGAGGTGTATGCGGATCAGCGTGTTCCCGACGTGTTGCTCAGTGGCAACCATGCACACATCCGGCGTTGGCGAATGAAGCAGTCCCTTGGCAGGACCTTCGAACGACGCGCCGATCTTCTGGAAAGTCGCTCGCTTTCTGGAGAAGAGAACAAGCTGCTCGAGGAATATCTCCGAGAGCGGGACGATAGTTAACGTATCGATGGTGGATCGAATCATCCGCCTTAGGAGCACAGCATGACCAACAAGATCATCCAGCAGCTCGAAGCCGAGCAGATGAGCAAGGAAATCCCGACCTTCGCCCCCGGCGACACCGTTGTCGTCCAGGTGAAAGTGAAGGAAGGCGAGCGTTCCCGTCTGCAGGCGTTCGAAGGTGTCGTCATCGCCAAGCGCAACCGTGGTCTGAACAGCGCCTTCACCGTGCGCAAGATCTCCAGCGGCGTTGGCGTGGAGCGTACCTTCCAGACCTACAGCCCACAGATCGACAGCCTGGCCGTGAAACGTCGTGGTGACGTGCGTAAAGCCAAGCTGTACTATCTGCGCGACCTGTCCGGCAAAGCCGCTCGCATCAAGGAAAAACTGTCCTGAGTGCAGTTTGACTGGCGGCCCTGGTCGCCATGCGAGAAAAAAGCAGCCTTCGGGCTGCTTTTTTGCTTTGTGCCATTTCGTTTTCGTGAAGCGATGCCATGACTACCCGAGACCAAGAGATCCAGCGCCGCACCGAGCTGTCGGTCACCCGCGTGACCAAAGCCGTGTTCCCGTCCACGACCAATCATCACAATACGTTGTTCGGTGGTACCGCCCTGGCCTGGATGGACGAAGTCTCGTTCATCGCCGCCACGCGCTTCTGCCGCCTGCCGCTAGTGACCGTATCGACCGATCGCATCGACTTCAAGCACCCGATCCCGGCTGGCTCGATCGTGGAATTGGTAGGCACGGTGGTCAAGGTCGGCACTACCAGCCTGCAAGTCGAAGTCGAGGTGTTCGTCGAGAACATGTACGTGGATGGGCGCGAGCGTGCGATCCATGGTGTCTTCAGCTTCGTCGCCATCGACGAGGACAAGCGCCCCGTGCCAGTGCTGCCGAACGCCTGATCCTGAGCGGCCGCAAGCCATGAACCACAAGTTACCAGCGGTGCTGCTGCAGGTTGGCCATGGCACATGGCAAACCTCGCCGCGCAACGCTTGTGCTTGCTCGCATCCTCCGATCCATAGCAGAGGCGCCACAGCGCATGCCAGCACTCGACCACCCCCTGATCGATCAGTTTCTCGATGCCCTGTGGCTGGAGAAAGGGCTTTCCGAGAACACTCGCCAGTCATACAGAAGCGACCTGGCCCTGTTCAATGGCTGGCTGCACGAGCGTGGCGTGGACCTGGCGCAGGTGGGGCGGGAAATGATCCTCGATCACCTGGCCTGGCGGCTCGAGCAAGGGTACAAGCCGCGTTCGACGGCGCGCTTCATTTCCGGGCTGCGTGGCTTCTTCCGCTACCTGTTGCGTGAGCAGCGGGTAGCGGTGGACCCGACCTTGCTGGTGGAAATGCCGCAGCTGGGACGGCCGTTGCCCAAGTCGCTGTCCGAGGCCGATGTGGAGGCGCTGTTGCAGGCGCCGGATCTGGGCGAGGCGATCGGTCAGCGTGACCGGGCGATGCTCGAGGTGCTGTACGCCTGCGGCTTGCGGGTGACCGAGCTGGTCAGCCTGACGCTCGACCAGGTGAACCTGCGCCAGGGCGTCCTGCGGGTCATGGGCAAGGGCAGCAAGGAGCGCCTGGTGCCGATGGGCGAGGAAGCCGTAGTCTGGGTCGAGCGCTACCTGCGCGACGGACGTGCCGAGCTGCTCGATGGGCGCCCGAGCGACGTACTGTTCCCTAGCCAGCGGGGCGAGCAGATGACGCGCCAGACCTTCTGGCATCGCATCAAGCACCAGGCCAGGGTCGCTGGCATAGACAAGGCGCTGTCGCCACACACCTTGCGCCATGCCTTCGCCACGCACCTGCTCAACCATGGCGCCGACTTGCGCGTGGTGCAGATGCTGCTGGGTCATAGCGACCTGTCGACGACCCAGATCTACACCCATGTGGCCAAGGCACGGCTGCAGCAGTTGCATGCACAGCACCATCCTCGAGGATGAGCGCTGTTCATGTTGACGCGAGCGGACGGTGGGAGTCGGTCAGCTTCGTCGCGTTGTGGTAGGCTTGGGCGATTTGCAGGCAGAGCCGTCTGCTCGCCACGCCGTGCGCAAGCAGGCCCTGCCGTCCTCGTCCGCCTCCAGGAGTTTCCATGCGCGTGACCCCGTTCTTCGCCGCCGCCGCCCTGGCGCTGGCCAGTACCTTCGCCGCTGCGGCCGCTACCGACTCGGCCGCCGAGCAGGCGATCCGCAAGACCTTGCAGAGCCTCGAACTGGACGTGCCAGTCGAAGCGGTGAGCAGTAGCCCGCTCGACGGCCTCTATGAAGTCAGGCTGCAAGGTGGCCGCGTGCTGTATGCCAGCGCCGATGGCCAGTTCGTCATGCAGGGCTATCTGTTCCAGGTCCGCGATGGCAAGCCCGTCAACCTGACCGAGAAGACCGAGCGGCAAGGCGTTGCCAAGCTCATCAATGGCATTCCAGCCGGCGAAATGGTGGTTTATCCTGCCCAGGGCGAAACCCGTTCGCACATCACCGTGTTCACCGACACCACCTGCCCCTACTGCCACAAGCTGCATGCCGAGGTGCCCGAGCTCAACCGGCGCGGTATCGAGGTGCGCTACGTGGCCTTCCCGCGCCAAGGCATCGGCTCGGCCGGCGACGAGCAGTTGCAGGCGGTATGGTGCTCCAGCGATCGGCGCGCGGCCCTCGACAAGATGATCGCAGGCAAGGAAGTAAAGGCCGCCAAGTGCGCCAACCCGGTCGGCAAGCAGTTCGAGCTGGGGCAGTCGATCGGTGTCAACGGCACGCCCGCCATCGTCCTGCAGAGCGGCCAGGTGATTCCCGGTTACCAGCCGGCGCCGCAGGTGGCCAAGCTGGCGCTGGCCGAAGGCAAGTAAATCAATCTGTACGCCGTCGCCATGGGGAGACGGCTGTTTTCACGGTCGACGCGTGGTCGGCCGTTCTATGGGAGTTCACAGTGAAACCGGTCAAAGTAGGCATCTGTGGGTTGGGGACCGTCGGTGGCGGTACCTTCAATGTACTTCAGCGCAACGCCGAGGAAATCGCCCGTCGTGCCGGGCGTGGCATCGAAGTGGCGCAGATCGCCATGCGTTCGCAGAACCCGAACTGCCAGACTGCCGGTACCCCCATTACCGCCGATGTGTTCGAGGTCGCGAGCAATCCCGAGATCGATATCGTCATCGAGCTGATCGGTGGCTACAGCATTGCTCGTGACCTGGTGCTCAAGGCCATCGAGAACGGCAAGCACGTGGTGACCGCCAACAAGGCGCTGATCGCCGTGCACGGTAACGAAATCTTCGCCAAGGCGCGCGAGAAAGGCGTGATCGTGGCCTTCGAGGCTGCAGTGGCCGGTGGCATCCCGGTCATCAAGGCCATCCGTGAGGGCCTCTCGGCCAACCGCATCAACTGGCTGGCCGGCATCATCAACGGCACCGGCAACTTCATCCTGACCGAGATGCGCGAAAAGGGTCGCGCCTTCCCCGACGTGCTCGCCGAAGCCCAGGCCCTGGGCTATGCCGAAGCCGACCCGACCTTCGACGTCGAAGGCATCGATGCGGCGCACAAGCTGACCATCCTGGCGTCCATCGCCTTCGGTATCCCGCTGCAGTTCGACAAGGCCTACACCGAAGGCATCACTCAGCTGACCACCGCCGACGTGGACTATGCCGAAGCCCTGGGCTACCGGATCAAGCACCTGGGCGTGGCGCGCAGCACCGCCAGTGGCATCGAACTGCGCGTGCATCCGACCCTGATCCCGGCCGACCGCCTGATCGCCAACGTCAATGGCGTGATGAACGCCGTCATGGTCAATGGCGACGCCGCCGGCTCCAGCCTGTATTACGGCGCCGGCGCCGGCATGGAGCCAACGGCTTCGTCGGTGGTGGCGGACCTGGTCGATGTGGTACGCGCCATGACGTCGGACCCGGAAAACCGTGTTCCGCACCTGGCCTTCCAGCCTGATGCCCTGTCGGCTCATCCGATTCTGCCGATCGAGGCGTGCGAAAGCGCCTACTACCTGCGCATCCAGGCCAAGGACCATCCAGGCGTGCTGGCCCAGGTCGCCAGCATTCTGTCCGAGCGTGGCATCAACATCGAATCGATCATGCAGAAGGAGGCCGAAGAGCAGGATGGTCTGGTCCCGATGATCCTGGTCACCCACCGCGTGGTGGAAAAGCGCATCGACGACGCCATCGTCGCGCTGGAGAGCCTGCAGGACGTGGCCGGCAAGGTGGTGCGCATTCGCGTCGAACAGCTGGCCTGAGCGCACGCGCTACGAGTCGCAAGCTGCGAGCTGCAAGCCGAGCGGTGTTGACTGGAGGCTTGTCGCTTGCATTCGCACCGGGTAGCTTGCAGCAGGACTGCTTGCTCAGCGCACACCGTACGGCTTTGGCTTGTGACTTGCGGCTTGCAGCTTGCGACTCGCGGCCCAACCGAAACAATTCAGCGCCAGACAGGCCACGGCCGTCTGGCACTCAAACCAAAGGTTTGCACACATGCGTTATATCAGTACCCGCGGCCAGGCTCCGGCCCTGAATTTCGAAGATGTCCTGCTGGCGGGGCTCGCCAGCGATGGTGGCCTCTACGTGCCGGAGAACCTGCCGCGTTTCACCCAGGAGGAAATCGCTTCCTGGGCCGGCCTGCCATACCACGAGCTGGCCTTCCGGGTGATGCGTCCATTCGTCGAAGGCAGCATCGCCGATGCGGATTTCCGCCGGATCCTGGAAGAAACATACGGTGAGTTCGCCCATGCCGCGGTGGCGCCGCTGCGTCAGCTGGGCGGCAATGAATGGGTGATGGAGCTGTTCCACGGCCCGACCCTGGCATTCAAGGACTTCGCCTTGCAGCTGCTCGGCCGTCTGCTCGACCACGTGCTGGTCAAGCGCGGCGAGCGGGTGGTGATCATTGGCGCTACCAGCGGGGACACCGGCTCGGCGGCCATCGAAGGTTGCCGCCGCTGCGACAATGTCGACATCTTCATCCTGCACCCGCACCAGCGCGTCTCGGAAGTGCAGCGGCGCCAGATGACCACCATCTTGGGCGAGAACATCCACAACATCGCCATCGAAGGCAACTTCGACGATTGCCAGGAAATGGTCAAGGCCAGCTTCGCCGACCAGTCATTCCTCAAGGGCACCCGCCTGGTCGCCGTCAACTCCATCAACTGGGCGCGGATCATGGCCCAGATCGTCTACTACTTCCACGCTGCGCTGCAGCTGGGCGGGCCGGCGCGCTCGGTGGCGTTCTCGGTGCCGACCGGCAACTTCGGCGACATCTTCGCCGGCTACCTGGCGCGCAACATGGGATTGCCGATCAGCCAGCTGGTGGTGGCCACCAACCGCAACGATATCCTGCACCGCTTCATGAGCGGCAACCAGTACGTCAAGGAAACCTTGCACGCCACGCTGTCGCCGTCGATGGACATCATGGTCTCTTCGAATTTCGAGCGCCTGCTGTTCGACCTGCACGGTCGCAGCGGTTCGGCGATCGCCGAGCTGATGGACCGTTTCCGCCAGGGTGGCGGCTTCAGCGTCGAACAGGACCGCTGGAGCGAAGCACGCAAGCTGTTCGATTCCCTGGCGGTAAGCGACGAGCAGACGTGCCAGACCATCGCCGAGGTGTTCGCCAGCACCGGCGAAGTGCTCGATCCGCATACCGCGATCGGCGTCAAGGCCGCCCGCGAATGCCGCCGCAGCCTGGACATCCCGATGGTCGTGCTGGGTACCGCGCACCCGGTGAAGTTCCCCGAGGCGGTGGAGCAGGCGGGTGTCGGCAAGGCGCTGGAGCTGCCTGCCCACCTGAGCGACCTGTTCAGCCGGGAAGAGCGTAGCACCGTCCTGCCCAACGATCTGGCGGCAGTCCAGGGCTTCGTCAGCCAGCACGGCAACCGCGGCAAACCGCTCTGAGCGTGGGCCGGCAGGCGGCGCCGCTCGGCGTCGCTTGTCGGCAGCCTCGTTGAACGGACGTTTCTTCGAAACCTTCAGCCTTTTCCTATATAAACCCTGTCGATGCCTTTCCTAGAGTGGCCGCTTCGCAGCGAGACCACTTGCCTCGGGAGACGCGCATGCATCGGTTGAACGTCCTGATTCACCAGGAGCGTCCTTTCCATCAGATAACCCTGCACCAGGCCTTCAACGCGCAAGGCGTGTTCGACGTACAAGTGACGCCCGACCCGCTTGCGATTCGTGCCAGGCTCGCTCATGGCCGGCGCACCGACCTGCTGGTGCTCGATCATGGCATGCCGCTCACGCAAGGCAGCAGGTTGCTCGAGCAAGCCGCGCGCGGCGGCAACGCCCGTGCCCTGATGCTGGTCGGAAAGCCCGGGCATGCGCTCGGCAACCTGGGAGTCATGGCGCGCGAGCACGGCCTCTGGGTGCTCGGGGAGTTGCCATGGCCATTGTCGACGCCGGCGCTCGAACGCCTGCTGCAACGCTTGCGTCTCGATCGGCGCTGGCAGCCAGGCGATTGTCGCCAGACGGTCATGTTTCCCACCCATGCTCGCTGAAACAGGCGTTGCGCCAAGAACTTTCCGCTTCGCTTGATAGTCAATTCAGATACTCAACCAGACCAAGCGAGTGAGCCGGATGGAAAGAATCTGCAGATTGCTCAATGATGCCTTGACCCCCTATCACGCCAAGCTGGGCGAGGCCGATGCCGCCGCCAATCGCGAACTGTCGGTGTTCGACAGCCGGGGCAGCCTGGTGCTGCGACAGGCGGTGACCGCTTCCCAGTTGCACGACCAGCGCCTGCTCGTCGATCTCGTCGATGGCTTGCATCGCGACCTGCAGATCGCCGAAGGGCGCCTGCAGCCTTGTGTCATCGCCGCGCTCCAGCATCGCCAGCAGTCCCTGGGAACCTTTGCCTGAGCCTGTCGTCAGACACTGCAATGGCAGTCGTGCGGTGCTTTGCTCCGGTACTGGCTGGCTGCCTCGGGAAGCCTTGCGAGGCTTTCGATTGACCCCGGACGTCTTCCCCAGCGTCCGGGGTTTCTTTTTTCCAGTACTGATCGCCCTCAGGCAAGGCAGGCCACACGAAGCCCGGCCCCGCTCGCTTGGCACGGCAAGGCGGCAGGGTAAAAGCATCGGTTTTGCTCCATGTTCTGGACGGCCGCTGCGGTCGCGGCGCACCGGGCTGCAGGATCAGGTAGACTGTGCGCCTTTCCCTGCAGAAGCCCCTCGTCCATGGCCCAGCCGTCCACCACGTACAAGTTCGAACTGAATCTGACCGACCTCGATCGCGGCGTCTATGAAAACGTCAGGCAGACCATCGCCCGTCATCCGTCCGAAACCGAGGAACGCATGGCCGTGCGCCTGCTGGCCTACGCGCTGTGGTACGACGAGGGCCTGTCGTTCGGCCGTGGCTTGTCGGATGTCGACGAAGCCGCGCTCTGGGAAAAGAGCCTGGACGACCGGATCCTGCACTGGATCGAAGTCGGCCAGCCCGATGCCGAGCGCCTGACCTGGTGCTCGCGCCGTACCGAGCGTACCAGCCTGCTCGCCTACGGTAGCCTGCGGGTCTGGCAAGGCAAGGTGGTCGATGCGGTCAAGGGGCTGAAGAACCTGAGCATTGCCGCCGTGCCGCAGGAGGCACTGGAAGTCCTCGCCCATGACATGCCACGCACCATCAAGTGGGACGTGATGATCAGCGAGGGTACGCTGTTCGTCACCGACGACCGCGGCCAGCACGAAGTGCAGCTGCAGTGGCTGCTCGGCGAGCGTGGCTGACCTGATCGGACTGACTGAAGACCCATGCGCATCGAACCTCGTCCCCTGCCTGAAAACCTGCCTTTCCTCGGCCAGTTGCCACCGCTGCTGACCCGCCTGTATGCCGCGCGCGGGGTGCGCAGCGAGGCCGAGCTGGACAAGAGCCTGGCACGCTTGCTGCCTTATCAGCAGCTCAAGGGCATCGAGGCGGCGGTCGAGCTGCTGGTCGAAGCCATCGACCAGCGCCAGCGGATCCTCATCGTCGGCGACTTCGATGCCGATGGCGCCACCGCCAGTACCGTCGGGGTGCTGGGCTTGCGATTGCTCGGCGCGGCACATGTGGACTACCTGGTGCCCAACCGCTTCGAATACGGCTATGGCCTGACGCCGGAGATCGTCGAGGTGGCCTTGCAGCGCCAGCCCCAGTTGCTGGTGACCGTGGATAACGGCATTTCCAGCGTCGAGGGCGTGGCTGCGGCGAAACAGGCCGGGCTCAAGGTACTGGTCACCGATCACCACCTGCCGGGCTCGCAGTTGCCCGGGGCCGATGCGATCGTCAATCCCAACCAGCCCGGCTGCGAGTTCCCGAGCAAGGCCCTGGCAGGGGTCGGCGTGATCTTCTACGTGCTCATGGCCTTGCGCGCGCGGTTGCGTGCCCTGGGGCGCTATGCGAACCAGGCGCAACCGAACATCGGCGAGCTGCTCGACCTGGTGGCCTTGGGTAGCGTCGCCGACGTGGTGCCGCTGGACGCCAACAACCGCATCTTGGTCCACCAGGGCATCGAGCGGATTCGCGCCGGTCGCGCCCGCCCTGGACTCAAGGCCATCCTGGAGGTGGCACGGCGCGACCATCAGCGCATCACCTCGACCGACCTGGGCTTCATCCTGGGGCCGCGGCTCAACGCCGCCGGGCGGCTGGACGACATGAGCCTGGGCATCGAGTGCCTGCTCTGCGACGACCTTGGCCTGGCGCGGGACATGGCCGTGCAGCTGGATGAACTCAACCAGGACCGCAAATCCATCGAGCAGGGCATGCAGCGCGAAGCCCTGGCCCAGCTCAAAGAGCTTGCCGTCGAGTCGATGCCGTATGGCCTGTGTCTGTTCGACCCCGACTGGCACCAGGGAGTGATCGGTATTCTCGCTTCGCGCCTGAAGGAGCGTTACCACCGGCCGACCATCGCCTTCGCCGATGCCGGAGAGGGGATGCTCAAGGGCTCGGCACGCTCGGTGCCAGGCTTCCATGTGCGTGATGCCCTGGATGCGGTCGCGGCCCGCCATCCGCGGTTGATCAGCAAGTTCGGTGGGCATGCCATGGCTGCCGGCCTGTCATTGCCCGCCGAGCACTATCCGGCGTTCGCCCAGGCGTTCGACGAGGAAGTGCGTCGCCAGCTGCGCGAGGAAGACCTGACTGGCAGGATGTTGTCCGACGGCATCCTGGCTGCCGAGGAATTCCACCTGGACCTGGCTCGCGCCTTGCGCCAGGCCGGGCCCTGGGGGCAGCATTTCCCCGAGCCATTGTTCCACGGCGTGTTCCAGCTGGTCGAGCAGCGGATCGTCGGCGAGCGTCACCTGAAGGTCGTGCTCAAGAGCGAATGCGGCGCCGTGCGCCTGGACGGCATCGCCTTCGGTATCGATCGCGAAGCCTGGCCGAATCCGACGGTGCGCTGGGTGGAGCTGGCCTACAAGCTCGATGTCAACGAGTTTCGTGGACAGGAAAGCGTACAACTGCTGATCGCTCATATCGAAGCGCGCTGAACCGGCCCAGGGCAATCTGGTCTAGGCTCAAGGAAGCCGGTCCCTGGCCGCAAGCATGCGTGCGGCCAGGCTGGATACTTTTGAGTCCTTGGGAGGTAATTTCATGAGCCTGCTGCTCGAGCCGTACACCCTGCGCCAGCTGACCCTGCCCAATCGCATCGCCGTTTCGCCCATGTGCCAATATTCGAGCGTCGATGGCCTGGCCAATGACTGGCACCTGGTCCACCTTGGCAGTCGTGCGGTCGGCGGCGCCGGGCTGGTGCTGACCGAGGCCGTGGCGGTCACGCCGGAAGGCCGCATCACGCCGGAGGACCTGGGGTTGTGGAACGATGCGCAGGTCGCGCCGTTGCAGCGGATCACCCGCTTCATCACCGCCCAGGGCAGCGTCCCGGGGATCCAGCTGGCCCATGCCGGGCGCAAGGCCAGTACCTATCGCCCCTGGCTGGGCAAGCACGGCAGCGTACCGCCCGAAGAGGGCGGCTGGCAGCCTGTCGGGCCGTCGGGAATTGCCTTCGATCCCGAGCACACGGTGCCGCTGGAGCTTGATGGGGTGCAGATCGAACAGATCGTGCAGGCCTTCGTCGATGCCGCGCGCAGGTCGCTGCAGGCCGGGTTCAAGGTCGTCGAGATCCATGCCGCGCATGGCTACCTGCTTCACCAGTTCCTCTCGCCCTTGAGCAACCAGCGCCGCGACGAGCATGGCGGCAGCTTCGAGAAGCGCATTGGCCTGACCCTGGAGATCACTCGCAGGGTGCGAGAGATCTGGCCAGAGGAATTGCCGGTGTTCGTGCGCGTCTCGGCGACCGACTGGGTCGAGGATGGCTGGAATCCGGACGAAACCGTCGAGCTGGCCAGGCGCTTGAAAGACCTGGGCGTGGACCTGATCGATGTGTCTTCCGGTGGTACCTCGGCCAATGCCGAGATTCCGACCGGGCCTGGCTACCAGACACGCTTCGCCGAAAGGGTGCGCAAGGAGTCCGGCCTGGCCACCGGCACCGTCGGCATGATCACCGAGCCGGCCCAGGCCGAGCATATCCTGCGCACCGGGCAGGCCGACATGATCTTCCTGGCCCGCGAGCTGCTGCGCGACCCGTACTGGCCGCTGCATGCCGACGACGATCTTGGCGGCCACCAGGCGACCTGGCCGGCCCAGTACCAGCGGGCGACCAGCCGACAAAGTCCGATCCACGAGTCCGACCTGCGCGATTGAGGCGTTACCGGGGCCGCCGCACCCGCCGCGAAGCGCCAAGGCGGCCCTGACACTGCAACATCCAGATGCAAATCCATTAAGCCTGGGTTAAGCCGACGGACCTACTCTGGTATTTCCCACTCACTGGAGATGTCCGATGAACACTCGCGCTTTGCTCGAACAGTTGCTCAAGTCCGGCCAGTCGCTGCTCCAGGATCGGCAAGGCTCCAAGGGCGCGGGGCTCGGCGACCTGCTCGGCGCCGTCAAGGGCAAAGGCGGCGGGCTTGGCGGTCTGCTCTCCGGTGCTGGCGGCGGAGCCATGGCTGCCAGTGCCATGGGCATGCTCATGGGCAGCAAGAAGGCACGCAAATACGGCGGCAAGGCTCTGGCTTACGGCGGCCTGGCCGCACTTGGGGTGCTGGCCTACAAGGCGCTGGGCAACTGGCAGGCTCGCCAGGGCGATGTGCAGCGCAGCGAGCCGCAGACCCTCGACCGCCTGCCGCCGGCCGAGGTCGAGGAGCACAGCCAGGCCATCCTCAGGGCTCTGGTGGCGGCCGCCAAGTCCGACGGCCATGTCGATGAGCGCGAGCGTACCTTGATCGAGGGTGAATTCACCCGCCTGGGCAGCGACAGCGAACTGCAGCAGTGGCTGCACCACGAGCTGAACAAGCCGCTGGACCCTGTCGAAGTCGCCCGCGCCGCGCGCACTCCGGAAATGGCCGCCGAAATGTACCTGGCCAGCCTGATGATGGTCGATCAGGAAAACTTCATGGAGCGTGCCTACCTCGACGAACTGGCCCGCCAGCTGAAGCTCGAGCCAGGGCTGCGCCAGGAGCTGGAAGCCCAGGCCAGCCAGGCACTGGAGCAATAGCCCCAAGCTCCAAGCTACAAGCTGATCGGTGAACCTGAAGCACCGCCGCCCAGCTTGCCGCTCATCCCCTCGCGCGAGGCGCCTGGGCTATACTCTGGCGCTTTTCCCGCTCGTTGAGTATTCCTGAGGGCTGATCGTGAAGAACTGGACCTTGCGCCAACGGATTCTGGCAAGCTTTGCCGTGATCATCGCCATCATGCTGTTGATGATCGTGGCTGCCTATTCGCGACTCGCCGCGATCGAGAATAGCCAGAAGGCGGTCGGTGCCGACAGCATTCCCGGTGTCTACTACAGCTCGATGATCCGCAGCGCCTGGGTCGACAGCTACGTCGCCAGCCAGCAGCTGGTAGGCCTGAGCGGGCGGCGCGACCTGGCGCCGGCCGACCTGGAGCTCTACAAGAGCTTCGAGGAGCGCCTCAAGCAGCACATGGCCAGTTACCAAGGCACGATCCATAGCCGCGAGGACCAGGCCAGCTTCGATGTCTTCATCCGCCTGCAGCAGGACTACCTCAAGGCCATCGGCCAAGTGCTCGATGCCTACCGACAGAAGCGCTACACCGAAGCCGAGCGACTGATCGCCGATGTGCTGACACCGATCTGGGCCGAGGGACGCAAGCACCTGAACACGGTCATCGAGCGCAACCGGGAGACCGCCGACCAGGCCACCGAAGCCATCGTCACCGCGGCTAACACGGCCAAGGGCAGCATGCTCGTGTCGCTGGTCCTGGCCATCATTGCCGCGGGTGTGTGCGGCCTGCTGCTGATGCGCGCCATCACCGGGCCCATGCGCAGTATCGTCCAGGCGCTCGACCGCCTGCGCTCGGGTGACCTGAGCGTGCGTCTGAACCTGGCTCGCAAGGATGAATTCGACGCCATCGAGACCGGTTTCAACGACATGGCCGAGGCGCTCGCCGGCCTGGTCTCGCAGGCCCAGCGTTCGTCGGTGCAGGTCACCACCTCGGTGACCGAAATCGCCGCCACGTCCCGGCAGCAGCAGGCTACCGCCACCGAGACCGCGGCGACCACCACCGAAATCGGCGCGACCTCGCGGGAGATCGCGGCGACCTCCCGCGACCTCGTGCGTACCATGACCGAAGTCACCTCCGCCGCCGATCAGGCTTCGGTGCTGGCCGGATCCGGGCAGCAGGGGCTGGCGCGAATGGAGGACACCATGCACCAGGTCATGGGCGCGGCCGACCTGGTCAACGCCAAGCTGGCGATCCTCAACGAGAAGGCCAGCAACATCAACCAGATGGTGGTCACCATCGTCAAGGTCGCCGACCAGACCAACCTGCTTTCGCTCAACGCCGCCATCGAGGCCGAGAAGGCCGGGGAGTACGGGCGCGGCTTCGCCGTGGTGGCCACGGAAGTCCGGCGTCTGGCCGACCAGACCGCGGTAGCCACCTACGATATCGAACAGATGGTGCGCGAGATCCAGTCGGCGGTGTCAGCTGGCGTCATGGGCATGGACAAGTTTTCCGAGGAAGTGCGCCGGGGCATGTTCGAGGTGCAGCAGGTGGGCGAGCAATTGACCCAGATCATTCAGCAGGTGCAGGCACTGGCTCCTCGCGTACTGATGGTCAACGAGGGCATGCAGGCCCAGGCCACCGGCGCAGAGCAGATCAACCAGGCGCTGGCGCAGCTTGGCGATGCCAGCAGCCAGACGGTCGAATCCTTGCGCCAGGCCAGCTTCGCCATCGATGAACTCAGCCAGGTGGCGGCCGGTCTGCGCGGTGGCGTGTCGCGCTTCAAAGTCTGACGCATGATCGTCCCTCAGTCCCCACGCCCGCCACGGACGCATGCCAAAGGCAAGCTGTATTTGCAGTTCCAGCTGGCTGGTCAGCGCTTCGCCCTGGATGCGCACGAAGTGCTCGAAATCTTGCCACGCTGCCCGCTCAAGCCCATCGCCGAGACCCCGCGCTGGGTCGCCGGGATCATGGCCCATCGGGGCGTGCTGGTGCCGGTGCTCGACCTCTCGCTGCGCATGTGTGGCCAGGCGGCCGTGATGCGTACCAGCACACGGTTGGTACTGGTTGGCTATCGGCCCGGCGGCCAGGCCCCGGCCAGGCCCCTGGGGCTGCTGCTCGAGCATGCCACCGAGACCCTGCGTTGCCAGCCGGACGAGTTCCTTGCCTACGGGCTGGACAACGGCCAGGCACCTTATCTGGGGCCGGTGCGCCAGGATGCACAGGGCCTGGTCCAGCGTATCGGCGTCGACGACCTGCTGCCTGACGACGTGCGCCGGCTGTTGTTCCCAGGCGAGCCGGCCCAGGTGGGTGCATGAGCGAACAAAGGTTCTTTCACTTCCTGCATGAGCGCATCGGCCTTGACGTGGCATCGGTCGGCGTATCCATGGTCGAGCGGGCGCTGCGCCAGCGCTGCGCTGCCCTCGGTGCCAGCAACCTGGACGACTACTGGCTGCGTCTGCAGCACCTCGAGGGCGAGCAGCAAGCCCTGATCGAGGCAGTGATCGTCCCGGAAACCTGGTTCTTCCGCTATCCGGAGTCCTTCGCCGCCTTGGTCGGGCTGGCTCGCGCGCGCCTGCCGGCGCTTGCCGGCAACAGACCGCTGCGCATCCTCAGCCTGCCGTGCTCGACCGGGGAGGAGCCCGGCTCGATTGCCATGGCCTTGCTCGATGCCGGCCTGGCTGCGGCGGATTTTCGGGTCGAGGCCATCGATATCAGTCCTGCTTCCATTGCCCGCGCCGAGCGCGGGGTCTACGGGCGCAATGCATTCCGTGGCAGTGCGCTGTCGTTTCGCGACCGGCATTTCCACGCCACTGTCGAAGGCCACTGTCTCGACCAGCGGGTGCGGCGACAGATCGATTTCGAGGTCGGCAACGTGCTGGACCCTGCCTTGCGCGCGCGCGCCGCGCGGTACGACTTCGTGTTCTGCCGCAACCTGTTGATCTATTTCGACGTGCCTACGCAGCAGCGTGCCTTCGAGGTGCTCAAGCTGGTGACCCACCCCCAAGGCGTGCTGTTCATCGGTCCAGCCGAAGGCGGCCTGTTGACACGCATGGGCATGCGACCGCTGGGCATCGCCCAGGCCTTCGCCTACGGCCGCCAGCCCGAGCAGGCTGGCGCCATCCCTGGCAGGACCTCGCGCGCGGTTTCCCGGCCAGCGTTCGCCATGCCGAACCCTCGGTCCTGCGCCATGCCTGGGCGACCGATGCGTCCAGCCCCAGCGCCAGCGCCCGTACCCCTGCGGCGCGACAGCGAGGCGGAGCTGCTCGCGCAGATCAGCGCACAGGCCAACGCAGGCGACAGTGTCCAGGCCAGGCGCAGCTGCGAGCGCTATTTGCGGCAATTCATGCCGCGTGCCCAGGTGTTCTACTGGCTCGGCTTGCTCAGCGATACGGCCGGCGACAGCCGCCAGGCCCAGAGCCATTACCGCAAGGCACTCTATCTGGAGCCGCAGCATACCGACGCACTGCTGCAGCTGGCCGCGCTATTGGCCGCAGAGGGTGACGAAGCCGCGGCGCAGCGACTGCTGGCGCGCGCGGCGCGCACCAACAAGGAGCCCGGGCAATGAGCGAGGAACGGTTGCAGGTACTGGTCGAGAACGGTGACAGGATCGATGACTGCTGGAACCGCATCGGGATCCACGGCAGCAAGACATGCCCCTTGCTCGAGCGGCATGTCCATTGCCGCAACTGCGAGGTCTACGCGGCGGCGGCCACGCGCTTGCTGGATCGCTATGCGCTGTTTCAGGCGCCGCAGGATACCGCGCCCGTTCCGCGCGATGACACCGTCGGGCGCGCCATGCTGCTCTTGCGCCTTGGCGAGGAGTGGCTGGCCTTGGCTACCGCCTGCCTGGCGCAGATCCTGCCACTGCAGCCGGTGCATTCGCTGCCGCACCAGCGGTCGCAGGCCCTGCGAGGGGTGGTCAATGTGCGCGGTGCGCTGGTGCCATGCCTTTGCCTGGCGCACTTGCTGCAAGTGGAGGTGCAGGCAGGTCCTGCAACAGGTTCCAGAGCCATGCCACGCATGATGATCCTTTCGGCGCCAGGAGGAATGGTCGCCATGCCCGTGGACGAGATCGACGGTATCCATCGCCTGGCCGCGACCCCCGTGCCCGACACGCGCCAGGTCGCGCCGTTCACTGCGGCATTACTGCAATGGCGAGGACGCAGCGTGCGCTTACTGGACGAGCAGCAGTTGTTGGCCGCCGTGCACCGGAGCCTGTCATGACGCCCGAGCAGATGCGTGATGCCTCGCTGCTGGAGCTGTTCGGCCTGGAGGCCGAAGCCCAGGCCCAGGTGCTCAACGCCGGGCTGCTGGCGCTCGAGCGCGACCCTACCCAGGCCGACCAGCTCGAAGCCTGCATGCGCGCTGCCCATTCGCTCAAGGGAGCGGCGCGTATCGTCGGGATCGACGCCGGGGTGGGGGTCGCCCATGTCATGGAAGACTGTCTGGTCGCCGCGCAGGAAAAACGCCTGCGTCTGCGGGCCGAGCATATCGACCTGCTGTTGCTGGGCACCGATCTGCTGACCCGCATCGCTGCAGCGGACAACGGCAGCGCGCAGGCGCAAGTGCCCGAGTTCGTGGCGCGCATGACCAGCTTGCTGGGGGTGCCCGGATCGGCAGTTGCCAGCGACCTGGCAGACAGCGGCACACCTGGCCTGCCGGAGCCGCAGGGGCGGTCTGTCCCGGTCGACCTCGAGCCAGCGTCACCGCCAGGGTTGGAGCAGGCCATCAGCAAGACGCGCGCCATCGAAAGCAGCGAGCGGGTTCTGCGAGTGACGGCGGAGCGGCTCAATGGTCTGCTGGACCTTTCCAGCAAGTCGCTGGTCGAGACGCAGCGGTTCAAGCCGTTGCTGGCGGCCCTGCAGCGGCTCAAGCGCATGCAGGGCCAGAGCCTGCGCGCGCTCGACGGCCTGCGCGAGGAGCTGGAAAGCGGCCGGCAGGAGGCCGAGGTGCTCGAGCGCCTGGCCCAGACCCAGCGACTGCTGAACGAGGCCCAGCAGCTCCTGCAACAGCAGATGGCCGAGATCGACGACCATGCCTGGAAGGCCGGCCAGCGTGCCCAGCTGCTCTACGATACGGCCCTGGCCTGCCGCATGCGCCCGTTCGCCGATGTGCTGGCGGGCCAGGGGCGAATGGTCAGGGATCTTGGCCGTTCCCTTGGCAAGCAGGCCCGGCTGGTGGTCGAAGGGGAAAAGACCCAGGTCGATCGTGACGTGCTGGAGAAGCTCGAGACGCCGCTGATCCATTTGCTGCGCAATGCGGTCGATCATGGCCTGGAAACGTCCGAGCGGCGCCTGCGCGCTGGCAAGTCCGAGGAAGGCGTGATTCGCCTGCGCGCCTTGCACCAGGCTGGGCTGCTGGTGGTGCAGGTGCGCGACGATGGGGCTGGCATCGACCTGGAGCGCGTGCGTCGCAGTATCGTTTCCAGGGCCTTGTCGACGGCCGAGGCAGTGGCCGGCATGAGCGAGCAGGAACTGTTGAGTTTCCTGTTCCTGCCTGGCTTCAGCCTGCGCGATGAAGTCACCGAGGTGTCAGGTCGGGGAGTCGGGCTGGACGCCGTGCAGCACCTGGTACGCGAGCTGCGAGGCAGCCTGGAGTTGACCCAGGTGGCAGGCCAGGGCTGCTGCTTCCAGATCACCGTGCCATTGACCCTGTCGGTAGTGCGCAGCCTGGTGGTCGAGGTCGCAGGCGAAGCCTATGCGTTTCCCCTGGCGCTCATCGAGCACGCCCTGGACCTGCCGGCCGAGGCCGTCGTCCAGGTCGAAGGGCGTCAGCAGTTCTGGTACGAGGGGCAACCGGTCGGCCTGGTGGCGGCCAGCCAGCTGCTTGGCCGGCCGAGCGAGCAGGGTCATGCCGAACATGTGCCGGTGGTGGTGATCCGCGAACACGAGCGGCTGTACGGCGTGGCAGTGGAGCGGCTGGTCGGGGAGCGGGTACTGGTGGTGATGCCGCTCGACCCGCGCCTGGGAAAAGTCCAGGATATTTCTGCTGGCGCCGTGCTCGACGACGGTACGGTGGTGCTGATCATCGATGTCGAGGACCTGTTGCGCTCGGTCGACAAGCTGCTGGGCACGGGACGCCTGGAGCGGATCGAGCCGCGCGGCGGAGCCGGTCGTGACCTGCCGCGCAAGCGTATCCTGGTGGTCGACGACTCGCTGACCGTGCGCGAGCTGCAACGCAAGCTGCTCGCACACCGCGGCTACGAGGTCGCCGTGGCGGTGGACGGCATGGACGGCTGGAACGCCTTGCGTGGCGAAACCTTCGACCTGCTGATCACCGATATCGACATGCCACGCATGGATGGCATCGAACTGGTGAGCCTGGTGCGCCGCGACCAACGCCTGCATTCGCTGCCCGTGATGGTGGTGTCCTACAAGGATCGTGAGCAAGACCGCCAACGTGGCCTGGATGCAGGCGCCGACTATTATTTGGCCAAGGCCAGTTTCCACGACGATGCGTTGCTGGATGCGGTGGTCGAATTGATCGGAGAAGCGCAAGGATGAAGATCGCTATCGTCAATGACATGCCCATGGCCGTGGAAGCCTTGCGGCGCGCCCTGGCCTTCGAGCCGGAACATCAGGTGGCATGGGTTGCCAGCGATGGTGCCGAAGCGGTGCGCCGCTGCGCCGAACAGACCCCGGATCTGATCCTGATGGACCTGATCATGCCGGTGATGGATGGTATCGAGGCGACGCGGCAGATCATGGCCAGCACGCCTTGCGCCATCGTCATCGTCACGGTCGACCGCAGGCAGAACGTGCACCGGGTCTTCGAGGCGATGGGGCATGGCGCCCTGGACGTGGTCGACACGCCCGCGCTGGGCGGTGGCGATCCGCGCGAAGCGGCCGCGCCGCTGCTGCGCAAGATCCTCAACATCGGCTGGCTGATCGGCCAGCAGCGCAGCGGCGCGCAACGCAGCCTGGCTGCCATCCCCCGGGACATGTCGCAGCGGCGCGCCCTGGTAGCCATCGGCGCCTCGGCAGGTGGGCCGGCTGCCCTGGAGATACTGCTCAAGGAGCTGCCCAGGGACTTCCCGGCCGCCATCGTGCTGGTACAGCATGTCGACCAGGTCTTCGCCGCTGGCATGGCCGACTGGCTGGCCAGCGTTTCCGGGCTGCCGGTGCGCCTGGCGCGCGAGGGCGAGCCACCACAGCCTGGCCAGGTCCTGCTGGCCGGCACCAACCACCATATCCGCCTGCTGGACAACGGCCAGCTGGCTTATACCGCGGACCCGGTAAACGAAATCTACCGGCCATCGATCGATGTGTTCTTCGAGAGCGTGGCGCGTCACTGGAACGGTGCCGCGGCAGGGGTGCTGCTCACCGGGATGGGACGCGACGGCGCCCAGGGCCTGAAGCTGATGCGCCAGCGAGGCTTCCCGACCATCGCCCAGGACCAGCACAGCAGTGCGGTCTATGGCATGCCCAAGGCTGCCGCGGCCATCGACGCCGCGGTGGAGATCCGCCCCCTGGAACGCATCGCCCAACGTTTGCTGGAACTCTTTGCCAAATGAAATACTGTAACGAACGACGCCTTGCCCATGCTGACGACCTGGTGAACATGCATGAATGACCTTCCAAGCGGCGGCTTCGCAGCCGCCAGGGAAAACCTGGCGATGGTCCTGCTGGTCGACGACTAGGCCATGATCGGCGAGGCGGTGAGAAGAGGCCTGGCTCAGGAGCGGAACCTCGACTTCCACTTCTGCGCCGACCCGCACCAGGCGCTGGAGCAGGCGATCCGTATCAAGCCCACGGTGATTCTCCAGGATCTGATCATGCCCGGGCTCGATGGCCTGAGCCTGGTACGCGCGTATCGCGACCACCCAGCCACCCAGGACATCCCGATCATCGTGCTGTCGACCAAGGAAGAGCCGCTGGTCAAGAGCGCGGCCTTCGCCGCCGGTGCCAACGACTACCTGGTGAAGTTGCCCGATACCATCGAGTTGGTGGCGCGTATCCGCTATCACTCCAGGTCCTACCTGACCTTGCTACAGCGTGACGAGGCCTACCGTGCCCTGCGGGTGAGCCAGCAGCAGTTGCTCGACACCAACCTGGTGCTGCAGCGGCTGATGAATTCCGATGGCCTGACTGGGCTGTCGAACCGGCGCCACTTCGACGAATACCTCGAGCTCGAGTGGCGGCGCGCCATGCGCGAGCAGAACCAGCTGTCGCTGTTGATGATCGACGTCGACTACTTCAAGGTCTTCAACGACACCTTTGGCCACCTGGCCGGCGATGAAGCCCTGCGCAAGGTCGCCGAGGCCATTCGCGGCTCGTGCGCCCGTCCCAGCGACCTGCCGGCGCGCTATGGTGGCGAGGAGTTCGCCCTGGTCCTGCCCAATACCTCGCCCGGCGGCGCCCGCCTGGTGGCCGAGAAGCTGCGCCAGACCGTGCTGGCGCTGAACATCCCGCACACCTCGCCGCAGGCCGACGCCCGGTTGACCGTGAGCATCGGTCTGGCCACCCAGACCCCGGCCATTGGCAGCCACTGCCGACAATTGATCTCGGCGGCCGACAAGGGGCTCTACCTGGCCAAGCATGGCGGTCGCAACCAGGTGTGCGTGGCCTGACGGCAGCCGCCAGGTATCAGCCGCAAGCCACAAGCAGAAGCGGATCGGCATCGCTCGCGTCTGGCTCTTGCTCGTAGCTTGCGGCTTGCGGCTTGCGGCTGCAGCTTGTCGCTGCGCCCCCGCGCCGCTTGCCGCCCGCCGTCGACCTTGAGGTATACTCTTCGGCTTTTCACAGAATACCGACGAGAGCCGCCCGCCATGGAAATCAACCCGATCCTGAACACCATCAAGGACCTGTCCGAACGTTCCGATTCGATTCGGGGGTATCTTTGACTACGATCTCAAGCATGACCGCCTGATCGAAGTCAATCGCGAGCTGGAAGACCCGAGCGTCTGGAACAAGCCCGAATACGCCCAGGAGCTGGGTCGCGAGCGCGCCACCCTGGCGCAGATCGTGGAAACCCTGGACAAGCTGGCCGCTGGCCTTGCCGATTGTCGCGACCTGCTGGACATGGCCGTCGAGGAAGATGACGAAGCTACCGTCGCCGATGTCGAGGCCGAGCTGCGCAGCCTGGAGCAATCCCTGGCCCAGCTCGAGTTCCGCCGCATGTTCGGTGGCGAGATGGACATGAACAACGCCTACCTGGACATCCAGGCCGGTTCCGGTGGCACCGAGGCGCAGGACTGGGCCAACATCCTCCTGCGCATGTACCTGCGCTGGGCCGACAAGCGTGGCTTCGACACCACCATCATGGAGCTGTCCGAAGGCGAGGTGGCCGGCATCAAGGGCGCGACCGTACACGTCAAGGGCGAATACGCATTCGGCTGGCTACGTACCGAGATCGGTGTGCATCGCCTGGTGCGCAAGAGCCCGTTCGACTCCGGCAACCGTCGCCACACCTCGTTCTCGGCGGTCTTCGTGTCGCCCGAGATCGATGACAAGGTCGAGATCGAGATCAATCCGGCCGACCTGCGGATCGACACCTACCGCTCGTCCGGCGCCGGTGGCCAGCACGTCAACACCACCGACTCGGCGGTACGGATCACCCATGTGCCGACCAATACCGTGGTCAGCTGCCAGAACGAGCGTTCCCAGCATGCCAACAAGGACACCGCCATGAAGATGCTGCGGGCCAAGTTGTACGAGCAGGAAATGCAGAAGCGTACCGCCGCTTCCCAGGCCCTGGAGGACAGCAAGTCCGACATCGGCTGGGGGCATCAGATCCGTTCCTACGTGCTCGATGCGTCGCGGATCAAGGACCTGCGTACAGGCGTCGAGCGCAGCGACTGCGACAAGGTACTCGACGGCGACCTCGACGAATACCTGGAAGCCAGCCTCAAGCAGGGCCTGTGATCGTGCGTCCCGGCCGTGCAAGGGCAGGGCGGGGCGGCCACGATACCGGTAAACAAGCCGAACCCGCGCGCGCCTGCGCACGGGCTTCCTCCTTCGTGCAGGAGGACAACGAACCCAGATGGAAAGATTGACGACATGAGCGACCTCAACAGCGAACCGCAGGACCTGCAACAGGAAGAAAACGCCCTCATCGCCTTGCGCAAGGAAAAGCTCGCCGCCGAGCGCGCCAAGGGCCAGGCCTTCCCCAACGACTTCCGTCGCGACAGCTACTGCAACGACCTGCAGAAGCAGTACGCCGACAAGACCAAGGAAGAGCTGGAAGCTGCTGCGATCCCGGTCAAGGTCGCCGGTCGGATCATGCTCAACCGCGGTTCGTTCATGGTCATCCAGGACATGACCGGACGGATCCAGGTCTACGTCAACCGCAAGACCCTGCCGGAAGAAACCCTGGCCGCGGTCAAGACCTGGGACCTGGGCGACATCATCAGTGCAGAGGGTACGCTGGCCCGTTCGGGCAAGGGCGACCTGTACGTCGAGATGACTCGCGTGCGCCTGCTGACCAAGTCGCTGCGCCCGCTGCCGGACAAGCACCACGGCCTGACCGATACCGAGCAGCGCTACCGCCAGCGCTATGTCGACCTGATCGTCAACGAGGAAACCCGCGAGACTTTCCGTGTCCGCTCGCAGGTGATCGCGCACATCCGCGGTTTCCTGGCCAAGCGCGACTTCCTCGAGGTCGAGACGCCGATGCTGCAGACCATTCCCGGCGGCGCGGCGGCCAAGCCGTTCGAGACCCACCACAATGCCCTGGACATGCCGATGTTCCTGCGCATCGCGCCGGAGCTGTACCTCAAGCGCCTGGTCGTGGGTGGCTTCGAGAAGGTCTTCGAGATCAACCGCAACTTCCGCAACGAAGGCGTCTCGACCCGGCACAACCCCGAGTTCACCATGCTCGAGTTCTACCAGGCCTATGCCGACTACAAGGACAACATGGACCTCACCGAGGAACTGTTCCGCGAGCTGGCGCAACTGGTGCTGGGCAGTACCGATGTGCCGTACGGCGACAAGGTGTTCCATTTCGGCGAGCCGTTCGCTCGTCTGTCGGTGTTCGATTCGATCCTCAAGTACAACCCCCAGATCAGCGCCGCCGACCTGCAGGACCTGGACAAGGCCCGCGAGATCGCCAAGGGCGCTGGGGCCAAGGTGCTTGGCCACGAAGGGTTGGGCAAGCTGCAGGTGATGATCTTCGAGGAGCTGGTCGAGCACAAGCTGGAGCAGCCGCACTTCATCACCGAGTACCCCTTCGAGGTATCGCCGCTGGCCCGTCGCAACGACCAGAACCCCAATGTCACCGATCGCTTCGAGCTGTTCATCGGTGGTCGCGAAATCGCCAACGCCTATTCCGAGCTCAACGATGCCGAGGACCAGGCCGAACGCTTCCTGGCCCAGGTGGCCGAGAAGGACGCGGGCGACGATGAGGCCATGCACTACGATGCCGATTTCGTCCGGGCCCTGGAGTACGGCATGCCGCCGACCGCTGGTGAAGGCATCGGCATCGATCGCCTGGTGATGCTGCTGACCAATTCGCCTTCGATCCGCGACGTGATCCTGTTCCCGCACATGCGTCCGCAGGCCTGAGCCGTTTGAAAAAGCCGCCCGCGAGGCGGCTTTTTTCCATGTCGGTTCGACTGCCCAGCCAGGCGTGTCCGCACACCCTGGCTGGTGATCGACTTCGCTTCGCCATGACACGCCATGAGCCAAGAGGTTTGCGCAAGTGACATCCGCCATCGTCCAGCAGGGCGCCGCCGGCATCGCCACGGCCGTCGCCGAAAGCGTCCAGTACCAGGGGCGCAAGACCAGTCGCCGGGGCAGCGAGCAACGACGCCAGCAGATCCTCGATGCCGCCATGCGCATCGTCGTGCGCGATGGCGTGCGGGGCGTGCGCCATCGCGCCGTGGCGGCCGAAGCCGGGGTTCCGCTGTCGGCTACCACCTACTACTTCAAGGACATCGAGGACCTGCTCACCGATGCTTTCGCCCAGTATGTGGAACGCAGTGCCGCCTACATGGCCAAGCTCTGGAGCAACACCGAGATCGTGCTGCGCCAGTTGTTGTCCCAGGGCGATGGCAGCCCGCGCTGGCGCGCGACACTGGCCGATGAGGTGGCGCGCATGACCGCCGACTATGTCACCCGACAGTTGCAGACCCGTCGCGACTTTCTGCTGGCCGAACAGGCTTTCCGCCAGGAGGCCCTGCTCTGCCCACGGCTGGCCGAACTGGTGCAGGCGCATGAGCAGATTCTCCTGCATGGGGCCCGGCAAATGCTTCAGGTGGTTGGTTCGCGGCAACCGGAACAGGATGCGCTGGTGTTGACGGCCATCATCGAGCAGATGGAATATCAGGGCCTGCTCGCCAGTGCCGATGCACAGGACGATGGGCAGACACTCGCTATCCTTTCCCGATACCTGCACCTGGTGCTGGCCTCGGCGTGAGGCGCGGCCGACCCGCTCGAGGAGAATCGGATGAATGCCTGGCGTGTGCTGTTGAGCTTGTCCTTCCTGTTGCTAGGCGGCTGCCTGGTCAGCTTCGAGACGCCCTTGCCGGCCACCCGGCAGGCGCCGCAAGCCTTGCTCGGCCAGTGGCGCAGCAAGGACGCCTGGGGCGATTCGCTGACGCTGGTCATCAGCCCAGGCGCGCAAGGGGGCTACGAGGCAGTTGCTCGCAGCCCCGGCCAGCAGCCCCGGAGCCATGCCTTCACCGTGCTGCGCCATGGCAGTCGCTGGTACGCCTCCGGTAGAGCACCGCAGCACCTGGGTGGAAACTTCCTGATCGCAGGCTTCGAAATACTCGAAGACGGTGATCTGGTGGTCTATGACCTGGATGCCGAGCAGGTTCGCCAGGCCTTGCAAGCCGGGGAGCTGAGCGGGCGCAGCCGCGTCCAGCCCGGCGAGCAGGGCCAGGGCGTGCTGGTCGACAGCCCGCCGGAACGCGTCCTGGCCTACCTGGACGATCCGGCAAATTCCGACCTGTTCATCGAGGTGGCGCGCTTCCAGCGCGTGCATCGCTAAGCGACCCGACTGAAGGAGTGTGGGGTGGACGAGTATCAGCAGACCATACGAGCGTTGTCCGACCGGATCGTCGCGGCGCAGACCCCGATCCGGGTGCTCGATGCGGTGAAGTGGGACGACAGCATTCGCCAGGGTTTCCTTGACGGCAAGGGCCGCCAGGCGCCTGCCGTGGATCGGGACTACTATCGGTCCCGGCCGCTGTCGTTCGACGCCGGTGCGGTGAAGTCCGAGTTCCAGGGCATCGAGCGCGACATCACCCGGCAGCTGGGGCAGTTCAGCCCGGTCGGCCAGATCATGCGCCGGATGTGCAAGGAATACCGCATGGTGGTGCGCATGCTCGAGGCACGTGGTACCGACGATTTCGGGCTCATTTCGCAGGAGCTGTATGGCGCCGCCTCCGATGCCTTCCATGCCGGCGACCCGACATTGGCTGACCTGGGGCTGATGCTGTCGGATTACCTGGACAATATCGACGGCCGTGGCGACCTCAAGGACGAGCCGAAGAACCTGAGCGCCAAGGAGGCGGTGCAGATCTTGCAGGGCCGCCTGAACAAGGTGTTCGGCGAGGCCGAGGAAACCATTCGCGTGTTCGAGTCCGATGGCATCGTCGCCGACGCTGCCGCAGGTGCCGACTATATCAAGGTCCGCGCCGACGCCATGTTCAACAGTCGTGATGTCCGCGCGCTGGAGGTGCACGAAGGGCTGGTGCACGTGGGCACCACGCTCAACGGTCTGAGCCAGCCGATCTGCACCTTCCTGTCCAAGGGCCCGCCTTCCTCGACAGTCACCCAGGAGGGCCTGGCGATCCTGATGGAAGTGATCGCCTTCGCCTCCTACCCCAGCCGCCTGCGCAAGCTGACCAATCGTACCCGGGCCATCCACATGGTCGAGGAAGGCGCGGACTTCATGCAGGTCTATGACTTCTTCCGCGAGCAGGGCTTCGAACTCTCCGAAAGCTACACCCATGCCAGCCGGGTATTCCGCGGTTCGGTGCCGGACGGCTTGCCGTTCACCAAGGACCTGTCCTATCTCAAGGGCTTCATCATGGTCTACAACTACATCCAGCTGGCGGTCAAGAAAGGCAAGCTCGAACAGATCCCGCTGCTGTTCTGTGGCAAGACCACCCTGGAAGACATGCGAACCCTGCGTCAACTGGTCGATGAAGGGCTGGTCGAGCCGCCCCGCTACCTGCCGGAGCAGTTCCGCGACCTGAGCGCGCTTTCGGCCTGGATGTGCTTCTCCAACTTCCTCAATCACCTGAGCCTGGATCGCATTGAAGCGGACTATTCGAACATTCTCTGAAAGGCTGCGTGGCCTGCTGGCCGGACTGGCCCTGACGGTGCTGGCCGGCTGCAGCAGCGTACTGTTCTATCCCGAGCCTGGTCAGCCGTTCACGCCCGAACGCGCCAGGCTGGCATTCCACGAACTGGCCTTGACCGCTTCGGACGGTACCCGCCTGCACGCCTGGTGGCTGCCCGCCAAGCCCGGTGTCGAGGTCAAAGGTACGGTCCTGCACCTGCACGGCAACGGTGGCAACATGGCCTGGCACCTCGGCGCCAGCTACTGGCTGCCCGAGCAGGGCTACCAGGTGCTGATGCTCGATTACCGCGGCTATGGACTTTCCGAAGGCAAGCCAGGGCTGCCACAGGTGTATCTGGATATCGAGGCGGCCATGGATTGGCTGGACGAGGCGCCGCAGGTCCAAGGCAGGCCGCGGGTGCTGCTGGGCCAGAGCCTTGGCGGAGCGCTGGCGATCCATTACCTGGCCGCTCATCCCGAACAACGCAAGCGCTTCGATGCGCTGGTCTTCGACGGGGTCCCGGCCAGCTATCGTCAGGTCGGGCGCTTCGCCCTGGGCACCGCCTGGCTGACCTGGCCATTGCAGGTTCCACTGTCGCTGCTGGTGCCAGACGGCGACAGCGCGATCCGCTCGATCGAACGCCTGGACACCCCGCCCAAGCTGTTCTTCCACAGCATCGACGATGCGCTGGTACCACTGGACAACGGGCTCCAACTGTACCGCCACGCACCGCCGCCACGGGTTCTGCAACTGACCCGCGGCAATCATGTGCAGACCTTTGCCGATCCGACCTGGCGCCAGGTCATGTTGCGCTTCCTCGATGATCCTGGACATTTCAATGGTCTGCGTCGCCTGGCCGAAATGCCGAACTACCCTGCCCAGGACGATCGACCATGACCTGCGAGCGTAACGCCATCCCCCTGGTCCTGACCGGGATCGGCAGCATCGTCGCCACGGTGGCGGCGCTCTGGTACTACGGCTACGTGCATTTCGCCAAGCCGCAAGACGCCCTGTTGCTGGCTGACTTCACTCTGCTCAAGAGCGTCCCTGGGGTGGACTACAAGCTGTCCCTGGAGCCGGCGCCACAGCAGGCGCGCTGCATCGATGGCGTGCTGGTGCTGTTCGACCTGCGCCAGAAGGGCTTGAGCGGAGTGCTGGTGGACGAACGCAAGCGAGCCATCCGCTGCCTGGGAGAGGCAGTGCCGCGTTCGACGCAGTGAAGCATCGCTGAGGCGAACCAGCCAAGGCGCTGTGTCAAAGCGATCCGGCACGCATGGCTGACGCGAACCCCAGAACGGAAAACCCCGCCACGAAGGCGGGGTTGCGATCAGCACGGCAGACTTAGTGGGTCTGGCTGGCCGAACGTGGCTGCACCGGCTGGTTGTCGTTGGAGATGGTCACCTCCACGCGACGGTTCTGCGCGCGCCCGGTATTGGTGGCGTTGTCGGCTACGGGGTATTCCTTGCCATAGCCTTGTGCTACGACGCGGGCCGGGTCCACACCGGCCCGCACCAGTGCCATGCGCACGCTGTTGGCGCGACGCTCGGACAGGCTCTGGTTGTAGGAGGCCGAGCCGACGCTGTCGGTGTAGCCTTCGACGATCACCTTGCGCTCAGGGTTTTCCTGGAGGAACTGGGCCAGCTTGGTGATGTTCGGGAAGGCGCTGCTCTTGAGTTCGGACTTGTTGAAGTCGAACAGCACGTCGCCGAAGGTGACCAGGGTGCCGCGCTCGGTCTGCTTGGCGTTCATGCTTTCCTGAAGCTTCTTGATCTGCGCATCGCGGGCATCCAGGCGGGCCTGGGCGCGCTGGGCGGCGGCGTTCTTCAGTTCGCCTTCGGCGGTGCGCAGGGCGATGGTCTGCTTGGCCACTTCGACGCGCTGGTTGGTCAGATAGGCAAGCTGGTCGACCTTCTTCTCATCCTCGCGGTCCATGTAGGCCTTGTCAGCCTTGTTCAGCCAGTCCTGTGCATCCTTGGTTTCGAGGGCTGCCACCTTGCTGGCCTGAGGATCGCTCTGCAGCGCCGAGAAATTGGTACGGGCCGACTCCAGGTTCGGATTCGGCTGGTGGGAACAGGCAGCCAGACCGACGCTCAGGGCCAGCAGGGCGGGGATCATGACATGTTTACGCATAGTGATTCATCCTTTATCGATAACGATTGCACGGGTCGGCGGCGGGCTTACTGAGCGCTGCGCAGGCCTTCCTCACGCAGCTCATTCACACCCTGGCGAGCGTCCTGCACGGCCTTCTGCGCCTTGGCGGCCTGGGCCTTGCGCTCGGCGACACGGGCGTCCCACTCGGCCTGCTCGGCCAGGCGCTTGGCCTCATCGTACTTCTTGTCATGCATGGCGATTTCGGCCTGCTTGAACTTGTCCTGTGCCGCTTTCATTTCAACGGCTGCGAACTCGGTGCCGCCTGCGCTCACTGCCGAGTTGACCGCCGACTCGGTGACGGCGTACTGCTCGGTGGGCGGGTTGCCGGCGCAGCCGGCCAGCAGCAGGCTGCTGCCAAGGGCCAACGCGGCCAGCTTGACCCCGCGCAGGTGAGTGGTCGAAGTTTTCGCGGTGCGGGTCTTCATGGTGGTCAACTCCATTGGAACACTCCTGATGAACGACGATGTCCGTAGTAGTCCATCGGTGTCTCCCTGCCATTACAGGCTCGGCTCGAATGCCGCGGACCGCCCGTGGTTGCAGGGTTTTACCGTGATGGCTATTGGCTGTGACCGGGTCGTTTTTTGAATAGTTCAGATAAATTTGCACGCTAAAATTATTTTTTTCTGACTAATCGGTCAGTGAGTTGGACCAGGAACTTTCAGGCCCTCGGAGGGTATTTCCCGAAATTTCCACAGGCACTTCGAAGTGTCTGGTTCAGTGATGATCGTCCTCGCCGGTACTGCTCAGCTCGTGCAGATGACGACGTGAAAGGGCAAGGAACCGCGGGGTCGGGCCGACATCTTCGTACAAGGGATCACCTTGCTCGTCGGTGGCGATCACCTTGTCGCCCTTGACGTACGGGAAGCTGGCTTCGAGCTCTTCCAGGGCAGCGCCGACCAGTTCGCCCAGCAACTCCTCGGCGCGGCGCCTGGGATACATCTCGGCCAAGGCTGCCAGGCGCGCCTGGGACTCGAGGTCCAGGTGCAGGACATGTCCGGTCGGGCTCAGCTTGCCCTTGGCATCCTCTTCCCAATGTCTTGCGAGTTCGCGGATCTTCATGATGGCCTCTGGCAGATGGGTTGATCGATACGCTTGAGACGATCCGTGCGCGCCTTTAGTTGCCTTGCCCTGGCCCTGCGCCTTGAAAGGCGCGTCTGCACGGGCCAATCTGAAGCCTGAGCGGGTTCCTGGAGTGGAGAAGCCTGATGACCGATATCGATCTGCGTTTGCGAGAGGATGTGCATCTGTTGGGCGAGCTGCTCGGCGAAACCATTCGCCAGCAGCATGGCGAGGCATTGCTGCAGAAGATCGAAGCCATCCGTCACAGCGCCAAGGCTGATCGCAGCGGGGCGGTGGAGCAGCTGCGCGACACCTTGAACGATTTGCCCGAGCAGGACCTGCTGCCGGTGGCACGGGCCTTCAACCAGTTCCTCAACCTGGCCAACATCGCTGAGCAGTACCAGCTGGTCCGGCGGCGTGATCCCGACCAGCCGGCGCCATTCGAGGCGCGTGTGCTCGGCGAGCTGCTGTCACGCCTGCAGCACGCCGGGCACGCCCCGGACAGTCTGGCCACGCAGCTGGCGCAACTGCAGATCGAACTGGTGCTGACCGCGCATCCTACCGAAGTGACCCGACGCACACTGATCCAGAAATACGATGCGATCGCCGCGCAGTTGGCAGCGCAGGATCATCGCGACCTGACCCCGGCCGAGCGCGAGCAGGTGCGCGCGCGGCTGCACCGGCTGATCGCCGAAGCCTGGCATACCGAAGAAATCCGCCGCCAGCGGCCCACGCCGGTGGATGAAGCCAAGTGGGGCTTCGCCGTGATCGAGCACTCGTTGTGGCAAGCCGTGCCCAACCATTTGCGCAAGGTCGATCGCGACCTGTTCGAGCGTACCGGCCGCCATCTGCCGCTGGACGCGGCACCGGTGCGCTTCGCTTCCTGGATGGGCGGGGACCGCGACGGCAATCCCAACGTGACGGCGGCAGTGACCCGCGAGGTGCTGCTGCTGGCGCGTTGGATGGCAGCCGACCTGTTCTTGCGCGACATCGATCAGCTGGCCGCTGAACTGTCGATGCAGCAGGCCAGCCCAGCCCTGCGCGAGCAGGTGGGGGACCGGCCGGAGCCCTACCGCAACCTGCTCAAGCAGCTGCGCGAGCGTTTGCAGGCGACCCGCAGCTGGGCCCAGGCTTCGCTGGCCGGCGCGCAGCCGCAGGCTGTCGGCGTGCTGGTCGACAACCAGGAACTGATCGCGCCGCTGCGCTTGTGCCATGAGTCGCTGCATGCCTGTGGCATGGGCGTGATCGCCGATGGGCCCTTGCTCGATTGCCTGCGTCGGGCCACGACGTTCGGGCTGTTCCTGGTGCGCCTGGATGTGCGCCAGGACGCTGCGCGACATGCTGCCGCGCTGGCCGAGATCACTCGCTATCTGGGGCTTGGCAGCTATGACGAGTGGGACGAGGAGCGGCGCATCAGCTTTCTCCAGGCTGAACTCGAGGGACGCCGTCCACTGCTGCCGCCGCATTTCCAACCCGAGGCCGACACCGCCGAGGTGCTGGCTACCTGCCGGGAAATCGCCGCCGCGCCGGCCGCCTCACTGGGCTCCTACGTGATTTCCATGGCCGGCGCGGCCTCCGATGTGCTGGCCGTGCAACTGTTGCTCAAGGAAGCAGGACTGCGCCGGCCGATGCGCGTCGTGCCGTTGTTCGAGACGCTGAACGACCTGGACAACGCCGGGCCGGTCGTACAGCGTCTGCTCGACTTGCCCGGATACCGGGAAACGCTGGCCGGGCCGCAGGAAGTCATGATCGGCTATTCCGACTCGGCCAAGGATGCCGGCACCACCGCGGCAGCCTGGGCCCAGTACCGCGCCCAGGAACAACTGGTGCGTATCTGCCGCGAACACCAGGTCCCGCTGTTGCTGTTCCACGGCCGTGGTGGCACGGTCGGTCGGGGCGGTGGACCTGCCCATGCCGCGATCCTCTCGCAACCACCCGGATCGGTGGCCGGGCGCCTGCGTACCACCGAGCAGGGCGAGATGATCCGTTTCAAGTTCGGCCTGCCACAAATCGCCGAGCAGAACCTCGACCTCTACCTGGCCGCCGTGCTGGAAGCCACGCTGCAGCCGCCTCCACCACCGGAACCAGCCTGGCGCGAGCTGATGGACCAGCTCGCCGAAGATGGCCTGCGCGCCTACCGCAAGGTGGTACGCGAGCATCCCGACTTCGTCGAGTATTTCCGCCAGTCGACCCCCGAACAGGAGCTGGGCAGCCTGCCGCTGGGCAGTCGCCCGGCCAAGCGCCGCGCCGGCGGCATCGAAAGTCTGCGGGCGATACCCTGGATCTTCGGCTGGACCCAGACGCGGCTGATGCTCCCGGCCTGGCTGGGCTGGGAGAGCGCCCTGGGCAATGCCCTGGCACGCGGCCAAGGCGAGCTGCTGGCGCGAATGCGGGAACGATGGCCGTTCTTCCGCACCCGTATCGACATGCTGGAGATGGTCCTGGCCAAATCCGATGCCGAAATCGCCCAGGCCTACGACGAACGTCTGGTGCAGCCTGAGCTACGCGCGTTGGGCGCACAGCTACGCGACCTATTGTCGCAGTCCTGCCAGGTGGTGCTGCGCCTGACCGGGCAACCGGTGCTGCTGGCGCACAGCCCCGAGACCTTGGAGTTCATCCGTCTGCGCAACACCTACCTTGACCCGCTGCATCGTCTGCAAGCTGAACTGCTGGCGCGCTCGCGGGCTGGCGAGGCCGCTCTGGACAGCCCGCTGCAGCAGGCTTTGCTGGTGACCATCGCCGGGATCGCGGCCGGGTTGCGCAATACCGGCTGAGGCCTGCGCGATGACCGGGGAGGTAACGCAAGCGTCAGCTGGCAGACCGGTCCGGCAGCGGGTCGCACCGCTCGAGCCGCGCCTGCGCGACCTCCCCAGGTCGCGCAATCCTGCAACTTTGGGACGCTTGTCTGGCTGACGGGCGCTGTGTATCTTGAGCAGCCTTTTGGCCGATTCATGGCCATGACCCGTATATCCGGAGTTGGCCCAGAGCGCCGAATCCATCGATTTGCACAGAAAAAAATGAGGAGCACGAGATGCGCGTAATTCTGCTGGGAGCTCCCGGGGCCGGTAAAGGTACTCAGGCAAAGTTCATCACCGAAAAATTCGGTATTCCACAGATTTCCACCGGCGACATGCTGCGTGCCGCGGTCAAGGCCGGTACCCCGCTGGGCCTGGAGCTCAAGAAAGTCATGGATGCCGGCCAGCTGGTTTCCGACGACCTGATCATCAGCCTGGTCAAGGAGCGCATCGCCCAGCCTGATTGCGCCAATGGCTGCCTGTTCGACGGCTTCCCCCGCACCATCCCGCAGGCCGAGGCCATGGTCGCCGCCGGTGTCGACATCGACGCGGTGATCGAGATCGCCGTCGAGGACGAAGAGATCGTCGGCCGCATGGCGGGCCGCCGCGTGCACCTGGCTTCGGGCCGCACCTACCACGTCCAGTACAACCCGCCCATGACCGAGGGCAGGGATGACGTTACCGGCGAGGAGCTGATCCAGCGTGACGACGATCGCGAAGAAACCGTTCGCGAGCGCCTGGCGGTCTACCACAAGCAGACCAAGCCGCTGGTGGACTTCTACAAGGCCTTGTCGGCCAGGCAGGGCGGCAAGCCGCGTTGCGAACGCATCGAAGGCGTTGGCTCGGTCGAATCGATCACCGCCAAGGTGCTGCAAGCCCTGGGCTGACCTGAGGTTGCGTCACGACGGCCCGCTTGCGGGCCGTCGTCGTTTATACTGCCGCTCTTTTCCCCTTTGTCTGGATACTTGTTCGATGACCACCCTGCTGGCCCTGGATACCGCAACCGAAGCCTGCTCCGTCGCCCTGCTGCATGACGGCGAGATGACCAGCCACTATGAGGTGATCCCGCGTCTGCATGCTCAGAAACTGCTGCCGATGATCAGCCGGTTGCTAGGCGATGCCGGTGTCGCCATGGGCCAGCTCGATGCCATTGCCTTCGGTCGAGGCCCCGGCGCCTTCACCGGCGTGCGTATCGCCATCGGTGTCGTGCAAGGCTTGGCGTTCGGCCTGGACCGCCCCGTGCTGCCGATATCCAACCTGGCCGCGCTGGCCCAGGGGGCATTGCGCGAGTACGGCATGCAGCAGGTCGCCGCGGCCATCGACGCGCGCATGGACGAGGTCTACTGGGGCTGCTATCAGGCGCGCGAAGGTGAAATGTGCCTGCTTGGCCAGGAAAGCGTGCTGCCTCCGGAGCATGCGCTGCTGCCGCAGGGCTGCGCTGGCCAGTGGTTCGGCGCAGGCACGGGCTGGAGCCATGCCGAGCGTATCGGCGCGCCGGTGAGCGCCTGCGATCCGGCCCGCCTGCCCGCGGCGCTGGATATCCTGAGTCTGGCCAGCTTCGCCTGGGCCCGTGGCGAAGCGGTCGCCGCCGACCAGGCGCAGCCGGTATACCTGCGTGACAACGTGGCCACGCCCAAGCTGCGCTGAAACTTGGCGACAAGGCGATAAAACCTTTTAGGCCCATTGTGGTCCAGTGTTTATCAGGACATTGGTGAAGCCTGCCTGATACTGCTAGATTGCATTCAATGGTCCTGGTGCTCACCTCATGCGTATCGATGGTTTCTCGTCACATTCCTACCCGATCAAGCGCACGCCGCGAAAGCCTGTCGTGCTCGACGAGAGCGTGGAGGATGTCGAGCTGACGCAGGAGCAGATATTCCAGTCGGCGCGTGGCGCCCGGCGCAATGGTGGCCTGCCCGCCCAGGCGTACGACCTGCCGCATCCGCGCCCTCGCGATCGCAAGACCGCCACGGCGCTGGCCAGCTACCTGGCCACTGCTGGTTTCAGCGATTGGGAGACCGAGGTGCTGGGACTGGACCTGTACATCTGAGCCATGACAGCCAGGCTTCCTTATTTTCTCGGCTGTCCTTCCTGGAGCGAGCCGGCCTGGCGCGACTACTTGTATCCGGCCGATGCCCGCAGCAATGATTTTCTTGCCCTGTACTGCCAGGTGTTCAACGCGGTCGAAGGCAACACGACCTTCTATGCCAGGCCGGCACCGGCCACCGTGGCGCGCTGGGCTCAGGTGATGCCTGCCGGGTTTCGTTTCACCGCCAAGTTTCCGCGTGACATCAGTCACGATGGCGACTTGCGCGCGCAGGTCGAACCGGCCCATGAGTTTCTCCGCCTGCTGTCTGCGCTGGGTCAGAGAGTGTCGCCGCCCTGGCTGCAATTGCCGGCAACATTCGGTCCCTCCCGGCTTGGCGAGCTCGCCGAGTTCCTCGACGCGCTGGGCGTGCCGATCGCCGTCGAAGTGCGCAACGGCGCTTTCTTCGCCCGAGGCGAGGAGGAGCGGCGCCTGAACCGGTTGCTGCACGCCCGTGGCGTAGAGCGAATCTGCCTGGATCCGCGAGCGCTGTTCAGTTGCGTATCCAGTGATCCCGCGGTGATCCACGCGCAGTCCAGAAAGCCCCACGTCCCACCCCGTCCAGCGGCCTTCACCGAGCATCCTCAGGTCAGGTTCATCGGGCATCCGGAACTGGAAGCGAACGATCGGTTTCTCAAGCCATGGGTCGCCAAGGTCGCCCATTGGATCGAGGAAGGCCGGGCGCCCTATGTCTTCCTGCACACGGCGGACAACCGCCTGGCTGCTGCCCTGGCGCAGCGCTTCCATCGTCAGCTGGGCCAGCGTTTGCCGGGTCTGCCGGCGCTGGATGAATTGCCGCGTCCGCCCGAGGTCGAACAGTTGGGCCTACTCTGAGCGCCCGCTACCTGCCGGAGATGTGACCATGGATGTGCAAACCCTGCGAGCCGAGGCCTTCAAGGCCCTGCATGAGCGTGACGAGGCGTTCGTCATCGCCAACCCTTGGGATGCCGGTTCGGCCAGGCTGTTGGCCAGCCTTGGCTTCGAGGCCCTGGCCAGCACCAGCGCGGGTCTTGCCTTTGCCCTGGGCCGGCCGGACGCCGAGGGGGCCTTGGGTCTGGACGAGACCCTCGCCAATGCCCGCTCGATCGTCGATGCCACGCCATTGCCAGTGGCCGCCGACCTGGAGAATGGCTACGGCGATAGTCCCGAAGACTGTGCGCAGAGCATCCTTCGTGCCGCCGAGGCAGGCTTGGTCGGTGCTTCGATCGAGGATGCCAGTGGCCGCCCCGAGGCACCGATCCATGACCTGGGGCTGGCCGTGGAGCGTATCCGGGCAGCGGCCCAGGCAGCTCGCAGCCTGCACTTTCCGTTCATGCTGTGTGCTCGCGCGGAAAACCTGCTGCATGGACGCCTGGACCTGGACGACACCATCCTGCGTCTGCAAGCCTATGCCGAAGCCGGCGCCGACGTCGTCTACGCACCGGGGCTACGCGAGGCGGAGGAGATCCGGGCCGTGGTCCAGGCGCTGGCGCCCAAGCCAGTCAATGTATTGATGGGCCTGGCAGGCGTGCCGCTGAGTGTCAACCAGTTGCAGGACCTGGGCGTGCGCCGTATCAGCGTCGGTTCGTCGCTGGCTCGCGCGGCCCTGGCTGGCCTGCAGCGCGCTGCGCTGGAGATCCGCGAGCAGGGCACCTTCGGCTATGCCGAACAGGCCCTGCCGTTCGCCCGGCTCAACGACCTGTTCCGGCGCTGATTCGGCGTGCGGTTGCTGCCCGTGCTGCTGCTTGGCCTGCTGGCGGCCGCTGGGGTCGCCTGGCAAATGGGCTGGCGCCCGCCAAGTGCCTGGAACCCATGGGCGGTGCTGGATGTACGCCAGCCACCGAACCTGTTGACGCGCTACAAGCTGGCCCGTCTGCGCGAGGATCCGGCGTTATGTCGCCAGGCGCTGGAAACCTCGTCGCTGCGTTATCGAGCGCAGGCCGACAGCCCGGACAGCGCGCGCTGCCCCTTGCGGAACGTGTGGCGCATCGAGGCAGGCCAGGCGCGCCTGAGCAGCAGCTTCCTGGCCACCTGCCCGCTGGCCGTGGCCTATGCGCTGTTCGAGGAGCACGGCCTGCAACCCGTGGCGCGCCGGGTGTTCGGGCAGCCGGTGGCTCAGGTCGATCACCTGGGCAGCTTCGCCTGTCGTAATGTCTATCATCGCAAGCAGGGTCGATTGAGCGAGCACGCCACGGCCAATGCTCTGGATATCAGCGGTTTTCGTCTCAAGGATGGCCAGCGCATCGTGCTGGCGCGGGACTGGCAGGGCAGCGCAGCGAAGGCCGAGTTCCTCCGGCAAGTCCAGCAGGCCGCCTGCGAAAGCTTCGGCACGGTGCTGGGACCTGACTATAACGCGGCTCACCACAACCACTTCCATGTCGACATGGGACGCTGGAAAATCTGCCGCTGAGCTCAGGCGCAGGCCCGCAGGTTGTTCAACACCACCGGCCGGGCCCAGTGCAGGTCGAAGCGCATGTCCGCCTGCTGGTGGGCCAGGGTCGCTTCATCGAACGGTTCCGGGGCCTTGTCCAGCAGTTCCAGCTCGAACTCGGCGATAGGTAGCGGCAGCGGGCGTGGCTCGGGGGCAGGGCCCGGCTGCGGCAGGGCTTGCCCCTGGCCCATGACCACCGGGCGCCGCCAGCTGATGTCCAGGTCGAGCTGACGCTGCTGTGCTATCAGCTCGGCTGCGTCGAAAGGCTCGGGCAAAGGTTCGAGCAGCTCAGCCTCGAACTCGGCCTTGGGCAGGAACAGCGGTTCGGCTGGGCGCACTTCACGATCGAGGACCTGGCACATGCGTTGGGTCTTGATCAGCGTCAGGGCCTGCGTGCCGCCCAAGGGTTCACCCGTGTCCTGGTCATGCAGGGCTGGCGAAGGCGGATCCTGTTCCTGGGCCATGCCTGGTCGTTCGGCCAGCGCCCGAGCGAAGAAGTCCGGCCACAGCTGGCTGACCCCTCCCAGTACCTGGGTATTGTGACGACCGTGGTTGCCGACAGGCGACAGGTAGGTCAGGCCGATGGAAATGTTGTCCGACATGGCAGTGGCGCGTGAGCGGCCCGGCAGAATAGGCGATACTGGCTGTATCGGCCACGGCCGAGGTTTCATTAATCTTTCGGATGCAGGCAAGATGGGCGAGCAAGCACGCAGCACGGGGATCAGGGTCGAGGCCCTGTCGGCGCACTTCCAGGATCAGGCCCGGGATTGGGCAGAGCGACTGGGCCTGCCGCTGCAGGATGACCAGGCCGAGTTAGCCCTGCAGGTTGGCGCCGATGGCTTGCAGATCCAGCAGCTCGGCGTAGGGGCGCCAGGGCCGGTGCGTGTGGATTTCGTCGAGGGTCAGGCGGCTCATCGGCGCCTCTATGGTGGCGGCAGCGGCCAGATGATCGCCAAGGCGGTTGGCCTCGCCCAAGGTATTCGCCCGATCGTGCTGGATGCCACTGCAGGCCTGGGCAAGGACGCCTTCGTGCTGGCCAGCCTGGGTTGCAGCATGACCCTGATCGAACGCCAGCCGCTGGTCGCGGCCTTGCTCGAGGATGGACTGGCCCGTGCCCGGGCCGATGAAGGCGTGGGCCCGATCGTCGAGCGCATGCGCCTGTTGACCGGCAACGCCATCGAGCGCATGGGCACCTGGGAAGGCGAGCCTCCCCAGGTGATCTATCTCGATCCGATGTTTCCACATCGCGACAAGAGCGCCCTGGTGAAGAAGGAGATGCGCGTGTTCCGCCCGCTGGTGGGCGACGATCTCGACGCGCCGGCCTTGCTGCGTGCCGCCCTGGCCCTGGCCAGCCACCGAGTGGTGGTCAAGCGACCACGCAAGGCACCGATCATCGAAGGGGCCAAGCCCAGTCACAGCCTTGAAGGCAAGTCGAGCCGCTACGACATCTATGCCCGGCGCAAGCTCTAGCGGCCGACGATTCGCAGCCGAGGTGTGGCAGCGCCGGCATCTGCGGATGTGCTGGGTCCTGAATGCGCCAGGCAGCAGTCAAGGGCATCTGCCTGTGCCTGGCCTGGCCGTTTCAGAGTATTCCAAAGACTTTCTTGGCCAGGCTGGTCGCCGCCTGGGCGGGGTTCTGCCGGATGCTCTGCTCCTGCTTGGCGATCATTTCGAACAACCCATCGAGTGCCTGTTCGGTGACATAGCTTTCGACATTGGCAGTCTTCGCATCGATCACGCCCAGCGCCGCGGCCTGGCCTGCGAAACTGTTGTATTTCTGCGCCACCCCGACCTTGTCGGTGGCGGCCTTGACGATCGGCAGAAACTTGGCGCGGATCTGCTCACGACTGCTCTTGTCCAGATACTGGGTAGCCGAGTCCTCGCCGCCAGCGAGAATGCCCTTGGCATCGGCCACGGTCATCTTCTTCACCGCGTCGACCAGGATCGCCTGGGCTTGCGGCACGGCGGCCTCGGCGGCCTGGTTCATGCTGTTTTCCAGGGCTTCGACCTGGGCGCCCTTGCCGAACATCTTCATGGCTTTGGCGGCCTTGCCGAGGTTGCCCGGCAGTTCGATGCGCACTTGCGGGTTGTCGCTGAAGCCACCTGGAGTGCCGAGCTGCTCGACCGCTATCTGGGCGCCTTGGATCAATGCGTCCTTGAGTCCACCAGCCGCTTCGGTCTGGGAAAGGTTGCCCAACGACAGCGCCATGACGCTGGTGGAGAGGGCCAAGCTGATGCATAGGGCGGTAAGGCGCATGGAGCGGCGAATCATGAGGACTTCCTTGCGGGAACGAATGAACGATCGCCAGCGTACCGGATCGGCCCGGATTCGCACAGGCAGATCGGCGCTTGGTTTCAGGTCGCCGACCGCTGGATGACGATCCTGCCCTGGTGCGTCCGGTCGACCTCTGGCCCCGTACCTGATGACCAGGGCGAGATCCAGACGTCGACCTCGACGGTTCATGGCGTCAGGTTGCCGCCTTGGATGCCTTCGATCGATGCCTGGCCGGGCGTCAGGTTGCCGCCGTGGATGCCTTCGATCGATGCCTGGCCGGGCGTCAGGTTGTCGCCGTGGATGCCTTCGATCGATGCCTGGCCGGACGTCAGGTTGCCGCCGTGGATGCCTTCGATCGATGCCTGGCCGGACGTCAGGTTGCCGCCGTGGACGCCTTCGATCGATGCCTGGCCGGACGTCAGGTTGCCGCCGTGGATGCCTTCGATCGATGCCTGGTTAGGCGTCAGGTTGCCGCCGTGGACGCCTTCGATCGATGCCTGGCCGGACGTCAGGTTATCCCCGTGGATGCCTTCGATCGATGCCTGGTTGGGCGTCAGGTTGCCATCATGGATGCCGGTAACCGGGGTGGCAGGAACGTCATTTTTCATGGATGGATCTCCGTTACGGTGAGTTCAGGAAAGCAGCGAGGCCAGCCTGAACGCACCGCTGCCGGCATGGCAGCTGGAAAAGCTATGCCAGGGGCAACGTCTCGGACGTATCGCCACGCATGGTTGCCACCTGCCGGATCGACAGGCGCAGTTCCGCCGAGAGCACACGCTTGGCCACGCCTTCGGCCAGGTCGCCGAGCTCGGCATGATGGCCCAGCTTGCCAGCCTCGTCCGGCCTGACCACGCCCTGGCGCAACAGGGTCTGGATGAAGTGCCGGAACAGTGCCTTGTCGAAGAACTCCGGTGCGTTGAGCCCATGCAGGATCGACAGGCGCTGGGCCATCATCACGCACAGGTTCTCCAGTCCCTCGGCCGTCAGGCTGTGCTGGCCGCTGTCGAGCAGCAACGAAGTCGCCATGTAGAAGCGTTGCAGGGTCTGGGTGATCGCCCTGGCCAGCAGCGTCAGCAGGACGAACTGTCGGGAGCTTGGAGCCGGCCGCAGGTAGATACCGTCTTCCTGACGCAACAGGCCTTGCCGGGTCAGGGCGTCGAGCCATTGGTCGATGACTTCGTCCAGCTGCTGCGGCTCCCAGCGCAGGAACAGCTCGGCCTGCAGATAGGGATAGAGCGCGCGCACGTACTGGCCGATCTGCTGGCGATTCATGCGCGAGCTGCTCATGAAGAAGCTCGCCAGCAGGGCCGGCAGGGCGAAGATATGCAGGACATTGTTACGGTAGTAGGTCATGAGCACGGCGTTGGCTTCATCCAGGTAGAGGATGCGACCAAGGGCATCGCTCTGCTCGGCAAGCAGGTCCATGCCCTTGACGTGGTCGATCAGCGCCAGCGCATCGCCATCCGGCAGGGTGGCATGCGCTGAATAGGGCACCTGGCGCAACAGCGCCAGATACAGGTCGATCACCCGTACCAAGGCGCGTTCGTCCAGTGCCAGGCGGCTGGTGGACAGCAGTGCCAGGGCGACCAGGTTGACCGGGTTGATCGCTGCCGCTTCGTTCACGTGGCGAGCCACCGTCTCGCCCAGCTGCGTGGTGGCGTCGTTGAGCCAGGCAGGGCGGTACTCGGGGCCCAGGTCCTGGGTACGCCAGTCCGGCTGCTGCCGGTCAAGGAAATGGGCCAGGCGGATCGGCTCGCCGAAATTGACATACACCTCGCCAAAGCGCTGCTTGAGTGCTCCGATGACTTTGAAGATGTCGAATATCGACTCCTTCTTCTTGCTTGCCCCGCGCAGCTCGCCCAGGTAGGTACGGCCTTCGAGCACCCGCTCGTAGCCGATGTACACCGGCACGAAGACGATCGGTGTACGCGAGGAGCGCAGGAAGCTGCGCAAGGTGATGGCCAGCATGCCGGGACGTGGCTGGAGCATCCGCCCGGTACGCGAGCGACCCCCTTCGACGAAATACTCGACCGGGAAGCCCTTGCTGAACAAGGTATGCAGGTACGCGTTGAACACCGCGGCGTACAGTGGGTTGCCCTTGAAGGTGCGGCGCATGAAGAACGCCCCGCCGCGACGCAGCAGGTTGCCGACCACGGGCATGTTCAGGTTGATCCCGGCGGCAATGTGCGGCGGAGTCAGGCCATTGCGGAACAGTAGGTACGACAGCAGCAGGTAGTCGATATGGCTGCGGTGGCAAGGCACATAGATCACTTCGTGGCCTGGGGCGATGTCCCTGACCTGCTCGATGTGGTTGACCTTGATGCCATCGTAGATCTTGTTCCAGAACCAGCTGAGTACCACTTCCAGGAAGCGGATCGCGGTGTAGGTGTAGTCCGAGGCGATCTCGTTGGCGTAGCGCAGCGCCTGGGCTTCGGCCTTGGCCAGGGAACTCTTGTCGCGCTCGGCCTGCTCGGCGATGGCCTGGCGTACCAGCGGATCATGCACCAGGCCCTTGACCAGGTGCCGGCGATGGGAAATGTCCGGGCCGATCACGGCCGTCCTGAGGTTGCGCAGGCGCACACGCAGCAAGCGCTGCGCCATGCGCACGGTGCGCGCCTGGTCCTTGCCGTGCTCCAGCAGTTGGCGAACCGGCATCGGTTCGGAAAATTGCACGCGGGTCTTGCGCCCCAGCACCAGGATCGTCAGCAATCGGCGCAGGCGACCCGTCACCGCCCAGCTGTCGGCGAACAACAGCTTCCAGGGGCTCGACTCGCTATCGGGTGACTGGCCCCAGAACACGCTGACCGGAACGATCTGCACGTCCTCTTCGGCATGCTGGCGTACGGCCTCGATCAGCCGTTGCAGCGTCGGTGGCGCCCCGCGTTTGTCCTGCCGCCCAAGCCAGTCGGGTTCGGGGGTCAGGTAGAAGAAAGCCGCGGGCTCATGGTGTCCGGCCAGCACCACAGGCAGCACGGGTCGCGGCAGCCCCCTCCTGGTGCACTCGTGGTCGAGCACTGCCAGGTCGCTGAGCGAGGGCGAGGGTAGCGCGTAGATCACCGGGCGGCTGCGGTCGAGCTTGGGAACGATCGATGACGGGTTGATGGTTTCGGAGCGCACCCACAAGTACAGCAGGCGGCGCAGCGCGCTGAACAAAAGGCGGCGCATGGGGGAACGGGTCATCGGATGCGGGCTCGTGCTGTGAGGATTCGAGAAGATTGCCGAGCGCAAGTCTGCCGTATACGGTCGAGTACGGCAAAAGTCTGCAGGTCATGAAAATTTATTGTGCCGTGTCATATACTCGGTCCGCAGCTTGCAGGATATTTCCTCAAGCCGCATGGGCGCCGGCCATCCCCGCGCCTGCAAGGCGATCTTGAAAACAACAATCTGGAGTAGTGCAGATGTCGTCTCGTGAGACTGGGAATGTAAAGTGGTTCAACGATGCCAAGGGCTACGGCTTCATCCAGCGTGAAGGCGGCGCGGATGTCTTCGTCCACTATCGGGCAATCCGCGGCGAAGGGCATCGTACCCTGGTCGAAGGGCAGCGGGTCGAATACGCGCTGGTCCAGGGCCAGAAAGGCCTGCAAGCCGAGGACGTCCTCGGCCTCTGAAGCCGCCGCAACCACAAGCGGCAAGCTCCAAGCCAACCGAGGTGTATCACCAAATCCGATCAGCTTGTAGCTTGCCGCTGGGTGAGGACGTCAGCCGCCGGTGCGCCAGGTGATTTCCTGCTCGCCGTCGGCGCTGACACGTATCCAGCGGTCGGCGTCCTCCTCGCCTTCTTCCTCCACCCACCCACCAGGGGCGCAGCGCACTTCCACCTGCAGCGCGGCATGCGCGGCACGGGCGCAGGCGATATCGTCGGCCCATGGCGTCTGGTCGCTTTCCAGGAACAGGCTGTTCCATTTCCCCACGGCATTGGGTACCCAGGTGACCGGAATGTTACCGGCAAGGCATTTCCAGGTCTTGCCTTTCTGCTTCCATTCGCCGCAGGTGCCCACTGCCTGGGTGAGCCAGGTGGTCACCTGTTGCTGGGTCACATCGCTGTCCTTGAGGTAGATCTCGATATCAGGCTGGCGCATTTCAGGCTCCGGTGTGCTCAATCTTGACGCACGAAATAGTCATAACGCATGGAAACGGTCACTTCGAACGGCTCTGGCTGGTCGATCACCCGCGCGCGCCGTTCAGCGCTGGCACGCCAGCCATGGGGCGTCATGGCCAGCAAGTCGGCGCGCGCCTTGGCATCTGCCAGTGCCAGACGCAATTGCAGGGTCTCGCCGTGGGCGTGGGACATGCCAGGCGGCACCAGGGCCAGGTGCTTGTCATCGGCATACGGACGTACTTCATCGTAGAGTACCTGGCGCAGCTCCATCAGGTGGCCGCTGGTCGGGCCGACCCGCATCAGGCCACCCCCAGGGGCGAGCAGGCGCAGGGCCTCCTGCCAGTCGAGCGGACTGAACACGCTGGCGATGAACTGGCAGCTGGCATCGGCCAGGGGTACGCGTGCCATGCTGGCCACCATCCAGGTCAGCGTCGGGTCGCGCCGACAGGCACGCTTGACCGCCTCGCGGGAAATGTCCAGGGCATAGCCGTTGGTGCGCGGCAGGGCCTGGGCGATGCGGGCCGTGTAATAGCCTTCGCCGCAGCCGATATCCAACCAGCTGTGTGGCTGGCGCTCGGCAGCCAGTTCGGCCAGGCGGTCGGCGACCGGGGCATAGTGACCGGCCTCGAGGAAGTCCCGCCGTGCCTCGACCATGGCCTGGTTGTCGCCTGGCGCGCGGCTGTTCTTGTGCTGCACCGGCAGCAGGTTCAGGTAGCCCTGACGAGCGCGGTCGAAGCGGTGGCCGGCCGGGCAGGCCACGCCATTGTCGAGCCGCGTCAGCGGTGCATGGCAGAGTGGACAGGCGAGCATCAGGCGAGCAACCGTACCAGGGTCTGGTAGTAGATCTCGGTCAGCAGGTCCAGGTCGCTGGCCAGGATACGTTCGTCGACCTGGTGAATGGTCGCGTTGACCGGACCGAGTTCGACCACCTGGGTACCCAGGGTGGCGATGAAGCGCCCGTCGGAAGTGCCGCCACTGGTGGAGGGCTGGGTGTCGCGGCCGGTGACCTGCCTGATGCTGGCCGATACCGCATCGAGCAACTCGCCCGGCTCGGTCAGGAACGGCAGGCCGGACAATGCCCAGTCGATCGACCAGTCCAGCTGGTGCCTGTCGAGGATTGCCGCGACGCGCTGCTGCAGGTCTTCGACGGTGGATTCGGTGGAAAAACGGAAGTTGAACAGCGCGGTCAGCTCGCCGGGGACCACGTTGGTGGCACCGGTACCTGCATTGAGGTTGGAGATCTGGAAACTGGTGGGCGGGAAGAACGCATTGCCCTGGTCCCACTCTTGCGCGGCCAGCTCGGCCAAGGCGGGCGCGGCCAGGTGGATGGGGTTGCGTGCCAGGTGCGGGTAGGCCACGTGGCCTTGCTTGCCACGCACCGTGAGGGTCGCGCCGAGCGATCCGCGCCGTCCGTTCTTGACCACGTCACCGAGCAGGCTGGTGCTCGAGGGTTCGCCGACGATGCACCAGTCCAGCCGTTCCTGGCGGGCGCGCAGGCGCTCGACCACTGCCTTGGTGCCATGCTGGGCGGGGCCCTCCTCGTCGCTGGTGATCAGGAAGGCGATCTTGCCTCGGTGGTCCGGGTAATCGCTGACGAAGCGCTCGCTGGCCACCACCATGGACGCCAGGCTGCCTTTCATGTCGGCGGCGCCGCGGCCGCAGAGCATGCCCTGCTCGTCGACCAGGGCCTGGAAGGGCTCATGTGCCCAGGCCTGGAGCGGGCCGGTGGGTACCACGTCGGTATGACCGGCGAAGCACAGCACCGGACCCTGCTGGCTACCATGGGTCGCCCAGAAATTGTCCACGTCCTCGATGCGCATCGGCTCGAGCGCGAAGCCGGCATCACCCAGGCGCTGCATCATTTGTTTCTGGCAGTCGGCATCGACCGGCGTGACGGAAGGACGGCGGATCAGATCGCAGGCCAGTTGAAGGGTGGGCGAAAGGTCGGCTGGTGCCGTCATGTGCAACTCCGAAGGACAAGGCAGGGCGGGAAAACGGGGGCGTTATCTTATATCAAACCAGCGCCGGGGGCACGCGGGGCGTCCAGCCATGCAGGGCAGATCGTGATCTGGCGCCCCAGGCAGGCCACGGAGTTTGCTCGCGCCACCAGACGCAGGCGGTGGTCAGGCGTCCGCCGCCTGCGTCGCTGGCGCGCCACGCGTGGGCCTGGACGACAGGAACGCCATGACCAGGGCTGCCAGGTAGGGCAGCGATTGCACCAGCAGCATGGCCACCCAGAAGCGCATGTCGGAGCTGGGCAGCCCTTGTACCAGGCAGATGCCGGCCGCTGCGCTCCATAGCAGCAGCATGATGAACAGCTCCTCGCGCGCTTCGGCGATGGCCACCAGCACGCCGTGGCTGTCGGCGTGCTTGGGCGTGCGGATGAACGGCATGCTGCTGGTGAAGAAGCCGTACAGCACGGCCTTGGCGATGGTGTGTGACAAGGCGAGCCCGGCCAGGGCGGCGGCCAGGGCATCCTTCAGATCGACCCCCACGGCACGGCGATAGAGGAAGACGATCTTGCCTACCTTGAAGAAGAACAGCGCCAGCGGCGGAATCGCGAAGATCAGCAAGGGCGGGTCGACCCGATGCGGGACGATGATCATGGCGGCCGACCACAGCAGGGCGCCGAAGGTGAAGAAGATGTTCATGCCATCGGCTATCCACGGCAGCCAGCCGGCCAGGAAGTGGTAGCGCTGGCCGCGGGTCAGTTCGCTACCCTTGCCGCGCAGCAGCGCCGAGGCATGCCGCTTGATGATCTGTATGGCACCGTAGGCCCAGCGGAAACGCTGTTTCTTGAAGTCGATGAAGGTGTCGGGCATCAACCCTTTGCCATAGCTGTCGTGGGCATAGGCTGCCGAGTAGCCGCGCTCGAACACCCGCAAGCCGAGCTCGGCGTCCTCGCAGATGCACCACTGGGCCCAGCCGAGCTCTTCGAGCACCGAGCGACGGGTCATGGTCATGGTGCCGTGCTGGATGATCGCGTCACGCTCGTTGCGAGTCACCATGCCGATATGGAAAAAGCCCTTGTATTCGCTGTAGCACAGCTTCTTGAAGGCGCTTTCGTGTTGGTCGCGGTAATCCTGGGGAGACTGCACCACGGCGATCTTCGGGTCGGCGAAATGCGGCACCATGTGCTTGAGCCAGTTGCGATCGACGCAGTAGTCCGAATCGATCACCGCGATCACCTCGGCATCCTTGGCGGTATGGGCGATCAGGTAGTTGAGCGCGCCGCCCTTGAAACCGGCCAAGGGCGCCACGTGGAAGAACCTGAAGCGTTCGCCGAGCGCTTCGCAGTGGGCCTTGACCGGTTCCCAGACCGCCGGATCCCTGGTGTTGTTGTCGATCACCAGCACTTCGTAGTCCGGATAGTCCAGCGCTGCCAGCGCGTCGAGGGTCTGTTTGACCATCTCTGGCGGCTCGTTGTAGCAAGGAATGTGGATCGAAACCTTGGGCCGGTACGCCGTGTCGGCCCGTACCGGAAGGAATTCGCGCCGGCGCTTGCCGGTCCAGACCGCCTCGGCCAGCTCATGGGCTTCGGTCAAGAGCACGATGAACACGCCGATCGCTCCCAGCGCCAGCAGCACGCCCACGGTCAGGCTGAACCAGGTGCTGTACTGCTGGCTGTAGTCGTAGCCGATCCACACCAGCACCGAGCCGCACAAGAAGGCGATGAAGGTCAGGAAGGTGCGACCGCGCTGGCGCAGGGTCGAGCCGTCGATCAGCAGCAGGGTCAGAGCCAGTAGCGCCAGCACCACCGAGGCGACCGCCAGGGCACGCCATTGCGGGATGGCCACCACCGGGCCTTCGAAGTTGAACTTCTGCTGGCGCGCGGCATTGAACACGCCCCAGTAGGCGCCCACCGAGCCTTCGTCGCTGGCCTTCCAGGGCTGGTCGTAGGCTTCGATGACGAAATAGCTGTAGCCGCGGCGATTGAGCGTGTTGACCAAGGTCCTGAGGTAAATGGCCTGGTCGGCCTGGGTGGCGTCGGCACCGCCGCGCATGCGGCCGTTGCTCGGCCAGCCGACCTCCGACAGCAGCAGAGGTTTGCGCGCAAACTGCCGCCTGAGTTCGCGGGCGCGTTCGAGCACGAACGCTACCGAATCCTGCATGGGTACGAATTCCCAGTAGGGCAGGATGTGCGCGGCGATCAGATCGACATGGCCGGCCAGCTCCGGATGATCTTTCCATATATGCCACTGTTCGCTGGTGGTGACCGGTACCTTGACCGCCGCCCGGACCCGGTCCAGGTATTCGATCAGGGCGCCTGGCGTGACCTCCTGGCGAAACAGCGCCTCGTTGCCGACCACCACCCGGATCACGCTGCGCGTGGTATTGGCCAGCTCGATGGCCTGGGCGATTTCGCGTTCGTTGCGCGGCTGGTCGGCGCTGATCCAGATGCCCAGGGTGACCCGCAGCCCCAGCTCCTCGGCCAGGCGCGGGATCTGCGCCTGGCTGCCCTCGACGGTGTAGATGCGGATGCTGTCGGTCAGCTTGCTCAGCTGCTCCAGGTCCTGGCGCAATTCCTCCTCGCTCGGGTACTGGCCCTTCTGCGGACTTTCGCCGAGGCGAAAGGGCGAATAGGAAAAGCCCGAGATCTGTTCCGGCCAGGCAGGCGCGGCCACCGGGCGGTTGACGAGGGCCCAGAGCCCGGTGAACAGCGCGGCGATGGCCAGCACGACCACCAGGTTGAGACCGATCTTTCGTGATGACATGACTGATTCTGCTTGGAAAATGACAAACGGATGGATTCGGTCCGGCTCCTGCCGCCAGGCGACAGCGTGCTGGATAACCCGAGCGAAATGAAGCGCCGATCCAGCACTCAGTAAAGCAGAGACGACCAGCGCGTCGCGCTGGACAGGCGGGGCGTGCCGAGCAGGTGTTGGCAAGCAAGCGCCGGCTGGCGTCCCGGCATCGGGCCGACTGGCCTATAATGCGTGCCGGCTTTTTTCAGGTTTGCAGCATGAGTACAGAAGATCCACGCTTTGCCGGTGTCGCCCGGCTGTATGGCAACGATGGTCTCCAACGTCTGGGCCGGGCCCATGTCGCCGTGGTTGGGATTGGCGGTGTCGGCTCCTGGGTGGCCGAGGCGCTGGCGCGCAGTGGCGTCGGGGAAATCACCCTGTTCGACCTGGATGACGTCTGCGTCAGCAACACCAATCGCCAGGCCCATGCGCTGGAAGGCCAGGTCGGTCGCGCCAAGGTCGAGGTCATGGGCGAGCGCCTGCGCGCCATCAACCCGGCCTGCGTCGTGCATGCCGTGGCCGACTTCGTCACGCGCGACACCATGGCCGAATACATCACCGAGGACTTCGACTGCGTGGTCGACTGCATCGACAGCGTGATGGCCAAGGCTGCGCTGATCGCCTGGTGCCGGCGGCGCAAGATCGCCATCGTCACCACCGGTGGCGCCGGCGGGCAGATCGACCCGACCCAGGTGCAGGTGGGCGATCTGAACAAGACCTTCAACGATCCATTGGCTTCGCGCGTGCGTTCGACCTTGCGCCGCGACTACGACTTCTCCCGCAACGTCCGCCGCAACTACGGCGTTGCCTGCGTGTTTTCCAGCGAGCAGCTGCGTTATCCCAAGGGCGACGGCAGCGTCTGCCTGCAGAAGAGCTTCGTTGGCGAGGGTGTGCGCCTCGATTGCGCCGGCGGCTTCGGCGCGGTGATGATGGTCACCGCCACGTTCGGCATGGTCGCCGCCAGCAAGGCAGTGGACAAGCTGGTAGCGGGCGCGCGCAGACCTTCCGAGCGCAACCGGGCTCAGGCAGCCGACGCGAGCTGAGCCATGCGTTGCAGCACGGCATGCAGGCCGTTGCTGCGCGACGGTGAGAGTTGCCGCTCCAGGCCCAGCTCGGTGAACCAGGCGCGCAGGTCCAGCGCTGCCAGCGCGTCGCTGTCCAGGCCCTGCACGCGCGCCAGGAGCAAGGCCAGCAGGCCGCGTAGCAGGCGCGCATCGCTGCTGGCCTTGAAGCGCCACTGCTCGCCTTCGCGCACGGCGACCAGCCAGACCTGGCTTTCACAGCCCTGCACACGATTGCCTTCATTCTTTTCGGTAGCATCCAACGGTGCCAGACGATCACCCCATTGCATCAACAGGCGCGCACGCTGCTCCCAGCCGCGTGCTTGCCCGAAGGCCTGCAAGGCTTCGCTGGCCTGGCTCGGCAGACTCATCGCAGCAGCTCCAAGGCCTGGTCCAGGGCCGTGAAGAAACGCTCGAGATCGTCGCTGTCGTTGTACAGGCCCAGCGACACGCGGATCGCGCCATCGAGCCCCAGGCGCCCGAGCAAAGGCGTGGCGCAATGGTTGCCAGCGCGCACGGCAATGCCTTGCTCGGTGAGCAGGTGGGCGATATCGGCGTTGTGCAACCCCTCGACGACGAAGCTGGCCAAGGCTGCCTGGGGCCTGCCAAGCAGGCGCACGCCATCGCGCTCGGCCAGGCCGCGCAGCAGGTACCGGTGGAGGGCAGCCTCGTGCTTGGCCAACGCCTGGACATCGAGGCTGGCCAGGTAATCCAGGGTGGCGCCCAGGGCGATCACGCTGGCGATCGCCGGCGTGCCAGCCTCGAAACCGAGCGGGGCGGGGCGGAAGCTGGCGTCATGGTAGCGGGCAAACTGCACCATCTCGCCGCCGAACTGCCAGGGACGCAGCAGCGCCAGCGCCTCGCTTCGACCGTAAAGCACGCCGACGCCATCCGGACCGTACAGCTTGTGGCTGGAAAAGACATAGAAATCGCAGGCCAGTTGCTGGACATCGTGGCGGCCATGCACCACGCCCTGAGCGCCGTCGACCACGCTCAGCGCGCCTTGGGCACGGGCATGGGCCAGCAGCGTCGGCAGCGGTTGCCAGGTACCCAGCACGTTCGACAACTGGCTGAGTGCCAGCAGCCGCGTACGTGGGCCGATCAGTTGCAGAGCCTGTTCCAGGTCGATGCAGCCATACTCGTCCAGCGGCAGGATCACCAGGCGCAAGCCGCGTCGCTTGGCCAGCTGCTGCCAGGGCAGCAGGTTGGCATGATGTTCCAGGGCGCTGACCACGAGCTCGTCGCCGGGCTCGAAACGGTATTCCAGGCCATAGGCGAGCAGGTTCAGCGCCGAAGTCGCGCCGTGGGTGAATATGACCTGCCGCGAATCGCCGACGTTGAGCCAGGCGGCGACCTTGTCCCGGCTGGCTTCGAACGCCTGGGTGGCCATGGCCGCCGGCAGGTGCTGGGCACGATGTACGTTGGCCGCGCCGCTGGCGTAGTAATGGTTCAGGGCATCCAGCATGGGCTGGGGCTTCTGCGTGGTGGCCGCGCTGTCCAGGTAGGTCTGGTGCTGCCGTTGCAGGGCGACGATGGCGGGAAAATCGGCACGCCAGGGGGAGGGCTGGAGCATGATCTGGAACCTGGAAAGGAAACGGGCCTGGTATTGAACCAGGCCCGATCTTACCACTTCAGGTTGCCGCTGGCCTTAGTTGTGGGCGTGCAGCGCCTCGTTCAGCTCGATGGCCGACTTGTGGGTCTTGCACTCGACCGCGCCGCTGATCGAGTTGCGCCGGAACAGCAGGTCGGCCTGCCCGGCCAGCTCGCGCGCCTTGATCACCTTGACCAGCTGGTTCTGCTCGTCGAGCAGCTGGACCTTGGTGCCAGCGGTGATGTACAGGCCCGCCTCGACGGTGTTGCGATCGCCCAGCGGGATGCCAATGCCGGCGTTGGCGCCGATCAGGCAGCCTTCGCCCACGCTGATCACGATGTTGCCGCCGCCGGACAGGGTGCCCATGGTCGAGCAGCCGCCGCCCAGGTCCGAGCCCTTGCCGACGAACACGCCGGCCGACACGCGGCCTTCGATCATGCCGGGGCCTTCGGTGCCGGCGTTAAAGTTGACGAAGCCTTCGTGCATGATGGTGGTGCCTTCGCCGATGTAGGCACCCAGGCGCACCCGGGCACTGTCGGCGATGCGCACGCCGGCCGGGACCACGTAGTCGGTCATCTTTGGGAACTTGTCGACCGAGAAGACTTCCAGCAGTTCGCCCTTGAGGCGCGCTTCGAGCTGCTGTTCGGCCAGCTCGGCCAGGTCGATGGCGCCCTGGCTGGTCCAGGCGACGTTCGGCAGCAGCGGGAAGATGCCTGCCAGGCTCAGGCCGTGCGGCTTGACCAGGCGGTGCGACAGCAGGTGCAGCTTGAGATAGGCCTCGGGAGTCGAGGTGAGGGCGCCATCCTCGGCCAGGAGGGTGGCGACCAGTGGCTTGTTGCTTTCGGCCAGGCGGGTCAGCAAGGCGGCCTGGCCGGCGTCCACCGGCCTGACTGCATCGGCCAGCTGGGAGGCCTGGGCGTTACTGAAGGCAATGGCCTGGTTGCCGCCTTCGTAGCCAAGAATCGGCGCGACCACGGCGAGCAGTTCGGCGCTCGGCGCCAACAGGGGCTGCGCATAGAAGACTTCCAGCCAGGCGCCCTGGCGGTTCTGGGTGCCGACGCCGAATGCCAGGCTGAACGGGGTAGTGGACATGCAGTTACCTCTTGCGAATAAGGGTGAGCGGATTCTCAGGTCAGCGCCGCGGCGTACGACTCGGGCTTGAAGCCGATCAGGGTGCGATCGCCGAGCTCGAGTACCGGGCGCTTGATCATCGATGGCTGGGCCAGCATCAGTTCGATGGCCCTGGCCTGGTCGAGACCGGCCTTGGCGGCCTCGTCGAGCTTGCGGAAGGTGGTGCCGGCGCGGTTGAGCACGGCTTCCCAGCCGTGCTCGTCGCACCAGCGCGCCAGACGCGTGCGATCGATGCCCTGGGTCTTGTAGTCATGGAACGCGTATGCGATGGCATGTTGTTCGAGCCATGCGCGGGCTTTTTTCATGGTGTCACAGGCCTTGATGCCGTAAAGAGTGTAAGTCATTGATTTATAAAGGGTGGCTGGGTCTCCCCGAAAACCTCCCCGACATTCCCCTGAATTTGATCGCCGAATTATGCGACATCGATCCAGTCGGCGCCATGACTGTCGCGGCACGGCTCGTTCCGCTTCGTCGACCGGTACCCGGCCGTGGCTGGACATCACGGCCTGCTGCTTCGTGCCCAAGCTCGCTGGCGACCGCTGTTCATGGAGAAGCCTTGAGTGAAAGTCCGACGCGTATCGTTCGTCGGGAGGCCAGTCGAGCCGCCGTGGCTTCGGCCGGGTCTGTACAGGTATACGGTCCAAGCGCGCCTGCCAGCACATGGCCGTGCAGTTGATCGTGGCGGTGATGCCTATTGGGTATCGGCACGGAGAAGGAGGCTGGCGCAATGGCGGGGAGGCGTCGCCGGGATGTTCTGGATCACCGCCCCAGGCCGGGCAGGCCAAGGACGGTGAAGCTTTCCAGAACCCGATATCCAGAGGATCGTAGGCTGCTCCGCATAGAGGCAGCATGACCGTTTCCAGCGGGCTTGTGCTCGTCGATGCTCGCGCGTCATGCCTCTTCGAAATGCATCTCTGGCGGCTGCCGACGCAAACCGCCCGTGATGATGACCAGGTAGATCACCCCAATGGCCAGCCAGGAGAGTCCCAGGTAGATAGCCATGCGGTCCAGGCTCGCCATCAGCCATAGATCGGCCATCAGCCCGATCAGAGGGAACGTCAGGTACAACGTCAGCGCTTTAATGCCCCGTTCCCCTTCGGCTATCCAGTAATGGAAGATCACAGACAGGTTCACCAAGCTGAACGCCAGGAAAGCGCCGAAATTGATGAAGGATGTCGAGGTGGTGACGTCCATTCGCAAAGCCAGCAGTGCCACGACGCCGCACAGGAGGATGCTGATGACGGGAGTGCCGAACCGCTCACTCAGGCGACCGAACAGGCGTTTCGGAAGGACACCATCGCGGCCCATTGCGAAGAGAAGCCTCGACGCGCTTGCCTGCGCTGATAGGCCGGAAGTGAACTGGCCCACGATCAGACCGATGAGGAAGAAGCTGACGAAGATATCCCCACCGATGTTCCTGGCGATTTCGTAGGCTGCCGAATCTGCGTTCGCAAAATCGGTGGAAGGATGGGCGAGCTGGACGAAGTAGCTCGCGACGATGAAGATGACGCCACCTAGCAGGGTGATCAGCAGAATTGCCCGCGGAATGGTTTTACGCGGCTCATGCGTTTCCTCGGTCAACGTGCTCACCGCGTCGAATCCCAGGAAGGAATAGCAGGCAATGGCCGCGCCGCTCATGACCAGAGGCAATTGGAAGCTGTCCTGGTAAAAGGGCGCGAGCGACCAGAACGGCTGGTTCAGATCGCCCGTGGCGTAGTGGGCGGCGAGTCCGATGAACGCGGCCAATACCAGGAACTGCAGCAGCATCAGGACGCCGTTCACCGTCTTGGCCAATTGCAGCCCGACAATGTTGATCGCCGTGGTGACGCCAATGAAGGCCAGCACCCAGACCGGATGCGCCACGCTTGGGAGCGCTGAGTGAAGATAGGCGGCGCCGATCAACCAGATCGCCATGGGCAGGAACAGATAATCGAGCAGTACCGCCCAGCCGGCGAGAAAGCCCAGCTTGGGGCTGATGGATTTTCGAACGTACGTATAGGCGGATCCGGCTACTGGAAACGCCTTTGCCATTTTTCCATAGCTCAAGGCTGTGAAGAGCATTGCAATGGATGCGGCAAGGTAGGCCGAAGGTACCGACCCGCCAGTGGTGTCGGCCAGGATACCGAAGGTGCCCAGGACGATGATGGGCGTCATGTAGGCGATGCCGAACAGCGTAACCGCACCCAGCGAAAGGGTTCGCTTCAATTGGGCCATGTTCTTTACTCCGGTTGTGTTTTTTATGGAGTGGTTATGCCAAGGCCTAGCCATGGCCTTGGCGTGCGCAGAGCAGAGGACGGTTAAGTGGTTCGGCTTGCTTCGATGAGCAGCTCGCGCAAGCCATTGGCGTGCTCGATGAGCTGGCCGGGTAGCGCGAAGCGGCGCTCGGCAAGATAGCTGTACTCTTTGCGCGCTTGCGGCACGTGTGACATATCGATCACCAGCCCCATCTGGCAGGGTTCGCGTCCCGCCTCGCAAAGCATTTGCCCATAGGGGTCGACGACCGCGCTTCCACCAGCGAATAGCAGGCCGCCATCGCCTGGGCCGACTCGGTTGACCATCACCGCGTACGCTTGGTTTTCCATTGCCCGTGCGCTGATTGCCGTGCGGTGTGTCGGCCCATAGGGATCCATGTTGCCGTTGGTGACAAGAATCAGGTCGGCACCAAGCTGGCCCAGCGCCCGGGCGGTTTCCGGGAACTCGATGTCGAAGCAGATCAGCAGGCCCACTCGAACGCCCTTGAAGAGCGCTGTGGCGTACCTGTCACCTGGAGTGAAGATCCCCTTGTCAGAAGACCATAGATGGGTCTTGCGGTACTTCAAGGCGATGCCATCAGGCGTGACGAGGGCGGTCGTGTTGTAGAAGCGTCCCTCTTCGCCGGCCTCTGCAAGGCCAACGACGACTCCTACGTGCCTGTCTTTCGCGGCTTGAGCCACCGCGGTGAGGGTCGGGCCATCAAGGGGCTCGGCGATGTGCGCGATGTTTTGCTCCGTGGGGAAACCCATCAGGTGCGTTTCTGGAAACACCACGAGGTCGGCGTCGGGCGCGCAGCCGTGAATCGCTTCGAGGGTGCGCTCCAGGTTGTAGGCCGTGTCGCCATCGCGACCGGCCAATTGGATGAGTTCTACTTTCATTCGTGCTCCTGACTACGCGGCGGTGGCGCAACGCTCTGACAGCGAAGAGATCTGGCAACAGCCCACATGACCGTTTGAGGTAAAGTGATCACAGTGCGCAGCGGCCTGGCCATGACCATTCGAGTATGCCGCCGCTGCGCTAGCCGGGTAATTACGCCCTTGTGGTAACCCATATGGGGTAGACATGAACCTTACGCTACAGGACATCGCCTGGCATCGCTCGGTCGGGCAACTGGTCGAAGCACTGGATCATCCCGATTTCTGGCGTTGCCTCGTGCGATTGCTGAAGCAGTACATCGAGTTCGACAGTTGGGTTGCACTTCTTTTCAGTGACGGCCGTCCCTTGGTGTACGCGGAGTCTCCCGGCGCGGACGGGGGAGAGGACCCACTGTTTCAGGACTACCTCAAAGGTCTGTACCTCTTGGATCCTTTCTACATTGCCAGCCGAGAAGCGCGGGTCAGCGGCTTGGTGCACCTCACCGATGTAGCGCCGGAATGCTTCGAGCGAACGGATTACTATCAGCGCTACTTTCGACTCAACGTTGTCGCTGACGAAGTGCAGTACAACGTTCAGCTCGATTCGGAGCGCGCGTTGTGTCTTTCTCTAGGTAACCAGTCGCGGTTCAGCGGCGCTCAGATTGCCCTGTTGAACCTGCTGCAGCCGTGGGTGCTGGCCACGATGCGCCAACGTTTTCGATTTGAAAAGGATGTGCATATCGTAGCCCCCGCTTCTCCATGGCAGCCATTGGAGAAGGGTGTAGGCAAGCTCGAAATGCCGCTTACCGTCAGAGAACTCGAAGTCGGTCGCATGATGCTCAGCGGCTGCTCGAGCAAGGAGATAGGCCGCAAGCTTTCCATCTCATCGGAAACGGTGAGGGTTCATCGCAAGCACATCTATAGCAAGCTTGGCATCAAATCGCAGTCCGAGCTGTTTGCCCTGTTTCTCAAGGCCCAGACCGAAGCCCCACAATGAGCGAGCGTGCCAGAGCATGCTTGCTCGATCGGGTATCGGATCTGGGTAAGCCAGGGGGTGTGCCGCCATGCTGCTCTGCGACTTGCTCGCATGGGCTGATGCTCGAGCCCGCCCCGGCAAAACCAGGATCGTTCCGGTGCGCCGCCATTGCGCTGTAGAGCGTGTGCTGCGACTTTCGTGCAGCGGTGCACTCGGACCTTTCACCGGTAACATGGTGTCTTGTTAGTGGGCATCCCCCGCCGTCGCCTATTCGATTCACACAGGAACACGCCGCATGCAGTCTGCCTACACTGTCTTCATCCTTCTGACCTTGGTGAGCCTGTCGAAGCTGGTGGGGCGTGTGGTGCCGCTGCCGCTGCCGTTGGTGCAGATCGCCGCCGGGGCCTTGTTGGCCTGGCCGACGCTCGGCCTGCACGTGGCGCTGGATCCGGAACTGTTCCTGTTCCTATTCCTGCCGCCGCTGCTGTTCGTCGACGGTTGGCGCATGCCCAAGCGCGAGCTGTGGCGCCTGCGCGGTCCCGTAGTGGCGCTGGCGGTGGGGCTGGTGCTGTTCACCGTGCTAGGGGCTGGCTACTTCATCCACTGGTTGTTGCCAAGCATTCCATTGCCGGTGGCCTTTGCCCTGGCCGCCGTGCTGTCGCCCACCGATGCCGTGGCGGTCTCGGCCATCACCCAGGACCGGCTGCCCAAGCCGCTGATGCACATGCTGCAGGGCGAGGCGCTGATGAACGATGCCTCCGGCCTGGTGACCTTCAAGTTCGCTCTCGCCGCTGCCATCACCGGCGTCTTCTCCCTGGCCGAGGCCAGCGTGACCTTCCTGCTGGTGGCGCTGGGCGGCTTGGCCACTGGGGTGGCCCTGAGCTGGCTGGTGGGACGCTTGCGGGCCTGGATGATCGCTCGAGGTTGGGATGACCCGGCCACGCATGTAGTCTTCATGCTGCTGTTGCCGTTCGCCGCCTATGTGCTGGCCGAACGCTTGGGCGCCTCCGGCATCCTGTCTGCGGTGGCCGCTGGCATGATGCAGAGCTGGCTCGACCTGTTGCCACGTCAGACCAGCACGCGCCTGCTCAATCGCAGCGTCTGGTCGCTGTTGGAGTTTGCCTTCAACGGCCTGATCTTCCTGTTGTTGGGCCTGCAGCTGCCGGACATCGCCAAGGCAGTCGTCAGCCACGAGGCCTCCCTCTGGCCAACGCTGTTCTGGCGCTGCCTGGATGTACTGGCGATCTTCGTGGTGCTGGTGTTGCTGCGCTATGTCTGGGTGCAGAGCATCTGGCGCGCCATCGGCGTGATTCGGCGCTGGCGTGGCAAACCGGCGCTGGTGCTGGTGCCGACCGCGCGCTCCTGCTGGCTGCTGACCGTGGGTGGGGTGCGTGGCGCCGTCACTCTGGCCGGCGTGATGTCGGTACCCTTGCTGATCAGCGCCGGCCAGGACTTCCCCGAGCGCGACCTGCTGATCTTCATCGCGGCGGGGGTGATCCTGCTTTCGCTGGTCAGCGCCTGCGTCGCCTTGCCTTTGTTGCTGCGCGGCGTGACCAGAAGCCCCGACGAACGTCTCGAGCAGGAAGTGCAGGAAGCCTGGCGCCGCACGGCCGAGGCGGCCATCCGCGCGCTGGAAGCCGAGCAGCTGGGTGACGCCGGTGCATCACAGGATGCATCCGTGGCGAGCATGGCGGTGGAACTCAAGGGACGGCTGATGGCCGAGTACCGCGACCAGCTCGACAGCTACAACCACACTGCCGAGGCGCGGGCGGTGGCCGAGCAGATGGATCTGCTGGAGCGTCGCCTGCGCCTGCAGGCGCTGCGCGCCCAGCGTCTGGAGCTCTACGAGCTGCATCGCCAGCACCTGGTCGGCGACGAGGTCGTGCGCCAGGTGCTGGGCGAGCTGGACCTGAGCGAGGCGCATCTCGGCCAGACCAGACATGGCGGAGCTCAGCCAGGGTAAACCGTGACATGAATGCCTTGTCCGGAACGCGACCTCATGGGCCTGGAATGGATCGCGGGCCTTGGGGCATTGCCGCGTAGCGGCCAGGCCCGCTGTCAGCGCGCCAGATGGTCGCGAATGCGCGTGGCCGCCTCGACGCACTCTTGCAAGGAGGCCACCAGCGCCATGCGCACCCGGCCGGCGCCAGGATTGACGCCATCGACCTCGCGCGACAGGTAGGAACCCGGCACCACGGTGACGTGCTCGGCCTCGAACAGGTCGCGGGCGAAGGCGGCATCGTCGCCCGGCACCTTGGCCCACAGGTAGAAGCTACCGTCGGGACGCTGGACGTCGAGCACTGGCTGGAGGATATCCAGCACCGCGTCGAACTTGGCCCGGTACTGGTCACGGTTGTCGCGCACATGCGCTTCGTCCTGCCAGGCGGCGATGCTGGCCAGCTGGGTCTGCACCGGCATGGCGCAGCCGTGGTAGGTGCGGTAGAGCAGGAAGGGCCTGATGATGTCGGCGTCGCCGGCGACGAAGCCGGAGCGCAGCCCAGGCAGGTTGGAGCGCTTGGACAGGCTGTGGAACACCACGCAGCGTCTGAAGTCGCTGCGGCCCAGTTCGGCGCAGGCGCTCAGCAGGCCGGGTGGCGGATTCTCTTCGTCGAAGTACAGTTCGCTGTAGCACTCGTCGGCGGCGATCACGAAGTCATGCTCGTCGGCCAGCGCGATCAGCTTCTTGAGCGTCTCGATCGGCACCAGCGCGCCGGTCGGGTTGCCGGGCGAGCAGAGGAAGAGGATCTGGCAGCGCTGCCAGACGTCCGCCGGGACGGCATCGAAGTCCGGATTGAAGCCGTTGCTTTCCAGGCACGGCAGGTAGTGCGGGGTGGCCCCGGCCAACAGCGCGGCACCTTCGTAGATCTGGTAGAAGGGGTTGGGGCTGACCACCAGGCCCTCAGCGGTACGGTCGACCACCGCCTGGGTGAAGGCGAACAGCGCCTCGCGCGTGCCGTTGACCGGCAGCACATGGCGCTCGGCATCCAGCCAGCCGGCCGGCACGCCGAAGCGGCGCTCGCACCACTGGACGATCGCCTGGCGCAGCGCGGGCAGGCCGGCCGTGCTTGGGTAGACCGCCAGCTTCGCCAGGTTGTCGGCCAGCGCCTGGGCGACGAACGCTGGCGATTCATGCTTCGGCTCGCCGATCGACAGGGCGATGGCGCGTTTGTCCGCCGCCGGCTGTACGTCCCCGAGCAGGGCGCGGAGTTTCTCGAACGGATAGGGCTGAAGCTGGGTCAGGGCATGGTTCATCGGCGCAAGGTCTCGTCAAACGTTAGAAGGTCACGCGGGTAGGGCTGTTGTCGCTTTGCTGGCCGGCCTGCAGCTGCTGCACGATGGCTTCCTGCAGGCGGCTGCACAGCTGTGGGTCGGACAGCGGCTGGTTGTCGGCGTCGGTGATGAAGAACACGTCTTCCACGCGCTCGCCGAGGGTGGCGATCTTGGCGTTCTGCAACGACAGGTCGAACTCCAGGAAGATCCGCCCGATGCGCGCCAGCAGCCCGGGGCGATCCGGCGCGATCAGTTCGAGGACGGTCACCGGCCGCTGGGCATCGTTGTGGATGATCACCTGTGGGGCGAAGGTGAAATGCTTGAGCTGGCGTGGCACTCGGCGCTGGATGATGGTCGGATAGTCCTCGGGGTTGCGCAGCGCCTCGGCCAGCCCTTCGCGGATCTGCCGGACCCGCTGCGGGTTGTCGCCGATCGAACCGCCGTCGTTGTCCAGGACGATGTAGGTGTCGAGGGTGAACTGGCTGCTGGAGGTGATGATCCGCGCATCGTGGATGTTCAGGTTGAGCTGGGACATCGCGGCTACGGTCACGGCGAAGAAATCGTGCTGGTCGGGCGCGTAGATGAAGATCTGCGTCCCGCCCTCGAACTCGCGCTGAGTGGTTTCCTTGATCAGCACCAAGGGTGCGCCATCGGCTGGCTGCTGCAGGATGGCATCGGTGTGCCAGGCCACGTCGGCCGAGGTGTGACGCAGGAAATAATCGTCGCCCAGCTGGGACCAGAGCTGCTCCACATCGTCCGGGTCGGTGCCCTCGCGGACCAGGATGTCCAGCGCGGCGCTCTGGGTCTGGCGGATCAGTTCCTCGCGATCGAGCGGGTTCTCCAGGCCCCGGCGCAGGGCGCGCTTGGTCTCGCTGTAGAGCTGGCGCAGCAGGCTGGCGCGCCAGGAATTCCACAGGCTCGGGTTGGTGGCGTTGATGTCGGCCACCGTCAGCACGTACAGGTAGTCCAGGCGAGTCTCGTCGCCGACCAGCAGGGCGAAGTCGTTGATCACCTGCGGGTCGGAGAGGTCCTTGCGCTGGGCGGTGGTGGACATCACCAGGTGGTTGCGCACCAGCCAGACGATCAGCCGGCTGTCCCAGGCCGGCAGCTGGTGACGCTTGCAGAAGGCCTCGGCATCCACCGCGCCGAGCTCGGAATGGTCGCCCTGGCGGCCTTTGCCGATGTCGTGATACAGGCCGGCGAGGTAGATCAGCTCGGGCTTGGGCAGGCATCCCATGAGCTTGCTGGCCAGCGGAAACTTCTCCGACACCGGGGTGTACTGCAGCTTGCGCAGGTGCTTGATGAGGTTGAGGGTGTGCGCGTCGACCGTATAGATGTGGAACAGGTCATGCTGCATCTGCCCGACGATCAGGCCGAACTCGGGCAGGTAGCGGCCAAGGATGCCGTAGCGGTTCATCCGGCGCAGGTTGCGATGGATGCCGGTCTCGCACTTGAACAGCTCGATGAACAGGCTGGTGTTGCGGATATCGTGGCGGAACCTGTCGTCGATCAGGTGAAGATGCTCGTGCAACAGGCGCACCGTATCGGCCCGCACACCCCTGATCTCCGAATGCTGGGCCATCAGCACGAAGATCTCCAGCATGGCGAACGGCGTGCGCCGGAAGACCTGCGGGCCGACCGCCTCGATATAGCCATCGTGCAGCCGGAAGCGGGCATTGAGCGGCTGGGTGCTGCCGCTGTCGTCGGCCAGGATGACTTCTTCGAAATGCTGGATGATCAGGTCGCACAGCTGGCTGATGCTCATCACCACGCGGTAGTACTGCTGCATGAACCGTTCGATGGCCCGCTTGGGATTGTCGTCGCTGTAGCCGAGCAGGCCGGCGATGCTGCGCTGATGGTCGAACAGCAGGCGATCCTCGGCGCGCCCGGCAAGCATGTGCAGGGCGTAGCGAACCTTCCACAGGAAGGCCTGGGAGCAGGCCAGCAGCTCGCTCTCGCTTTCCAACAGGAAACCTTCCCCGGCCAGGGCGCGCAGGTTCAGCGTGCCATAGTGCCGGCGCGCCATCCATAGCACGGTCTGGATGTCCCGCAGCCCGCCAGGAGAACCCTTGACGTTGGGCTCGAGGTTGTACTCGGTGTCGTTGTACTTGTGGTGGCGTGCCTTGAGCTCGGCGCGCTTGGCCAGGAAGAACGCCTTGCTCGGCCACATGTGGGCGGTGCTGGTGACTTCCAGCATGCGCTGGCGCAATGCCTCGGGGCCGGCGATGGTGCGGCTTTCCATCAGGTTGGTGATGACCGTGATGTCGGCGCGCGCCTGTTCGGCGCATTCCTCGACGCTGCGCACGCTCTGGCCGACTTCCAGGCCGATGTCCCAGAGCAGGGTGAGCAGTTGCTCGATCGCCTCGCGATGGCGTTCGTGCTCGGCGTCGCCCAGCAGGATCAGCAGGTCGATGTCCGAATGCGGATGAAGCTCGCCGCGCCCGTAGCCGCCGACCGCGACCAGGGCGATGCCGCTGGCGTCGCCCCAGTCGAAACGGCTCCAGGCCTGCTGCAGCAGGTTGTCGACGAACCAGGCCCGGTCCTCGACCAGGCGGCGCACCTCGCGGCCTTCGCGAAAGCGCCGGTCGAGCACTTCCGTGGCCTGGCGGATGGCCTTCTTGAAGGCGGCGATGGGGCTGGCCTTGAGGGCCAGCTCGGCCTGGAACTGGCCACGGTCGAACAGTTCGGGATCCACTTGCGGCATCGGGTCGCGTTCCTGTCTTGAGGGCGAACCTCGGCCGGTCAGGCAGAGGTGTGCGCGATGGTGTCATCCTTGCGCAGGGTCAGGATCTCGTAGCCGCCGGCCGTCACCAGGATCGTGTGTTCCCATTGCGCCGAGAGCTTGCGGTCCTTGGTGATGGCGGTCCAGCCGTCGCCCAGCACCTTGGTGTCGGCCTTGCCCTGGTTGATCATCGGCTCGATGGTGAAGGTCATGCCTTCCCTGAGTTCCATGCCGGTGCCGGCCTTGCCGTAGTGCAGCACCTGGGGCTCCTCGTGGAATACCTTGCCGATCCCGTGGCCGCAGAACTCGCGCACTACCGAGAAGCCGTTCTTCTCCGCATGCTTCTGGATCACCTCGCCGATATCGCCGAGCCTGCAGCCCGGGCGGACCAGCTCGATGGCCTTGTACAGGCATTCCTGGGTGACCTTCGACAGGCGCTCGGCCCAGGGCGCCACGCTGCCGACGTGGAACATGCGGCTGGTGTCGCCGTGGTAGCCGTCCTTGATCACGGTGATGTCGATGTTCAGCGTGTCGCCGTCCTTGAGCGGCTTGTCGGCAGGGATGCCGTGGCACACGACGTGGTTGATCGAGGTGCAGATCGACTTGGGAAAGCCCTTGTAGTTGAGCGGCGCGGGAATGGCCTTCTGGATATCGACGATGTAGTCGCGGCACAGCCGGTCGAGCGTTTCGGTGGTCACGCCGGGCTTGACGTGTTCCTCGATCATCTCGAGCACTTCTGCGGCCAGGCGGCCGGCGATGCGCATCTTCTCGATGTCTTCTGCGGTCTTGATGGTTACGGTCATTGCAGGCTCTCTACGGCGGCGCCCAGGGCGCGAACGAACGGAAAGGGCCGATTCTACCAGACCCACGCTTCATTCTGGACGCTTTGCCGGGAAGCTGCAAAGCGGCCGGACGGGCGCGCGCATGCGCGGGTTCCGTTCGGCGGCGGCTTGTGGTATAACATGCGCCGCTTTCGGGGACGACCTCGAAAGCCCAAACCCACACACGTGTCGGCACGATGGCCTGGGTGCCGTGAATCGTCAGGTTCGCGGTTGGTCATTGGGATACGTGGAGGCCCAACCCGACTTATCAAGGAACAATCATGTCCCAAGTCAACATGCGCGATATGCTGAAGGCCGGTGTGCACTTCGGCCACCAGACCCGTTACTGGAACCCGAAGATGGGCAAGTACATCTTCGGCGCGCGTAACAAGATCCACATCATCAACCTGGAAAAAACCCTGCCGCTGTTCAACGACGCGCTGTCGTTCGTCGAGCGCCTGGCCCAGGGCAAGAACAAGATCCTGTTCGTCGGCACCAAGCGTTCCGCCGGCAAGATCGTCGCCGAGCAGGCAGCCCGTTGCGGTTCGCCATACGTCGACCACCGCTGGTTGGGCGGCATGCTGACCAACTACAAGACCATCCGCGCCTCGATCAAGCGTCTGCGCGACCTGGAAACCCAGGCCGAAGACGGCACCTTCGCCAAGCTGACCAAGAAAGAAGCCCTGATGCGCTCGCGCGATCTGGAGAAGCTCGATCGCAGCCTGGGCGGCATCAAGGACATGGGCGGCCTGCCTGATGCCCTGTTCGTGATCGACGTCGAGCACGAGCGCATCGCCATCACCGAAGCCAACAAGCTGGGCATCCCGGTCATCGGCGTTGTCGATACCAACAGCAGCCCGGAAGGCGTCGACTACGTCATCCCAGGCAACGACGACGCCATCCGCGCCATCGAGCTGTACATGAATTCGATGGCCGACGCGGTCATCCGCGGCCGCAACAACGTTGCCGGCGGCACCGAAGTCTACGCTGAAGAAGCGGCTGCACCTGCTGCCGAGTAATTGACGCCTGGCGTCTACTTGGCACGCGAAAAGGGGGCTCGGCCCCCTTTTTGCCACCTTGAAATCCTGCTGTCCAAAAGCCTTGGCATGCTTGCCCGGCTGGCATCGGGCAGCGGATTGCAGATTGAGCGCCCGTGACGAGCGGGTGGAATGGTTGAAAACCTATCCCAGAGGATTTTGAAATGGCAGAAATTACTGCAGCGCTGGTCAAGGAACTGCGTGAGCGTACCGGCCAGGGCATGATGGAATGCAAGAAGGCGCTGGTCGCTGCCGGTGGCGACATCGAGAAGGCCATCGACGACATGCGTGCTTCCGGCGCCATCAAGGCTGCCAAGAAGGCTGGCAACATCGCTGCCGAAGGTTCCATCGCCGTGCGCGCCGAAGGCGGTCGTGGCCTGATCATCGAAGTCAACTCGCAGACCGACTTCCTGGCCCTGCAGGACGACTTCAAGGCGTTCGTCAAGGACAGCCTGAACGAAGCGTTCGAGCAGAAGCTGACCGACGCGGCCCCGCTGATCGCCTCGCGCGAAGCGGCTCGCGAAGCCCTGGTCGCCAAGTGCGGCGAGAACGTCAACATCCGTCGCCTGACCGCCGTCGAAGGCGATGTCCTCGGTTCGTACCTGCACGGCCACCGCATCGGTGTCCTGGTCGTGCTCAAGGGCGGTGACGAGGAGCTGGCCAAGAAGATCGCCATGCACGTGGCCGCTTCCAAGCCGGAAGTCGTGCGTCCGGAAGACGTGTCCGACGAGCTGGTCGCCAAGGAAAAGGAGATCTTCCTGCAGCTCAACGCCGACAAGATCGCCGGCAAGCCGGAAAACATCGTCGAGAACATGATCAAGGGTCGTATCGCCAAGTTCCTGGCCGAAGCCAGCCTGGTCGAGCAAGCCTTCGTCATGGATCCGGAAGTCAAGGTCGGCGAGCTGGCCAAGAAAGCCGGTGCCGAGATCGTTTCCTTCGTCCGCTACGAAGTCGGTGAAGGCATCGAGAAGAAAGAAGACAACTTCGCTGCCGAAGTTGCTGCTCAAGTGGCTGCTGCCCAGAAGCAATAAGACGGACCCCGTCTGTCGAACCGAAGAGGCTGCCCGCTTACGCGCGCAGCCTCTTTGTCAAAGCGGGGAACGGTTTATCCGGCCGGCTTCCCGCTGGCGCGCAAACAGCGCCGCGCTACAGTTAGCAGGCTGTATCCAGCCCGCTCGGAATTTTCTTTACAACGCCGCAGGAGAGACTCGCAATGGCTCAGCAGGTGAGTGGTCGCCAACCTCGCTATAAACGCATTTTGCTCAAACTTAGCGGCGAGGCCCTGATGGGTTCGGAAGAGTTTGGCATCGATCCGAAAGTCCTGGATCGCATGGCCCTGGAAGTCGGCCAGCTGGTCGGTATCGGTGTCCAGGTCGGCCTGGTGATCGGTGGCGGCAACCTGTTCCGCGGCGCCGCGCTCAGCGCTGCCGGCATGGACCGGGTCACCGGTGACCACATGGGCATGCTGGCCACGGTGATGAACGCCCTGGCCATGCGCGATGCGCTCGAGCGCTCGAATATCTCGGCCATCGTGATGTCCGCCATTTCCATGGTCGGGGTCACCGATCATTACGATCGCCGCAAAGCTATTCGCCACCTCTCGTCCGGGGATGTGGTAATTTTCTCCGCCGGTACCGGCAACCCGTTCTTCACCACCGATTCCGCCGCTTGCCTGCGCGCCATCGAGATCGATGCCGACGTGGTGCTCAAGGCAACCAAGGTCGATGGCGTGTACACTGCCGATCCGTTCAAGGACCCGCATGCCGAGAAGTTCGATCATCTGACCTACGACGAGGTCCTGGATCGCAAGCTCGGGGTGATGGACCTGACCGCAATCTGCCTGTGTCGCGACCACAAGATGCCGTTGCGGGTATTCAACATGAACAAGCCTGGCGCCCTGCTGAACATCGTGGTGGGCGGCGCCGAAGGAACCCTGATCGAGGAAGGCCAAGCATGATCAACGACATCAAGAAACAAGCTCAGGAGCGCATGGGCAAGTCCATCGAGGCCCTTGGCCGCAACCTGGCGGCCATCCGCACCGGTCGTGCCCACCCGAGCATCCTGGACAGCGTCAAGGTGCCGGCCTGGGGTAGCGAAATGCCGCTGAACCAGGTGGCCGCGGTCACCGTCGAGGATGCCCGCGCCCTGAAGATCGTCGCCCATGACAAGAACCTCAGCGCCGCCATCGAGAAGGCCATCCTGACCTCCGACCTGGGCCTGAATCCATCCAGTGCCGGCACCACCATCCGCGTGCCGATGCCGGCCCTGACCGAGGAAACCCGCAAGGGCTACACCAAGCAGGCCAGCGGCGTCGCCGAGGATGCCAAGGTCGCCGTGCGCAATGTTCGCCGCGACGCGCTGGCCGACCTGAAGAAGCTGACCAAGGACAAGGAAATCAGCGAAGACGAAGAGCGTCGCGCAGCGGACGAGATCCAGAAGCTGACCGACAAGTTCGTCGCCGAGATCGATGCCGCGTTCAAGGCCAAGGAAAAGGACCTGATGGCCGTCTGAGGCCGGGGTTTCCAATGGAAAAGACCAAGCAGGCGGCGCCGGGCTCGGTGCCGCGTCATGTCGCTATCATCATGGACGGCAACAACCGCTGGGCGAAACGACGCCTGCTGCCCGGCGTCGCCGGGCACAAGGCCGGCGTCGACGCGGTTCGCGCGGTGATCGAGGTCTGCGCTCAGGCCAAGGTCGAAGTGCTCACGCTGTTCGCCTTCTCCAGCGAGAACTGGCAGCGTCCCGCCGACGAGGTGGGTGCGCTCATGGAGCTGTTCTTCTCGGCATTGCGTCGGGAGGCTCGACGACTGCGCGAGAACAATATCTCGCTGCGGATCATCGGCGATCGCTCGCGTTTCCACCCGGAGCTGCAGGCCGCCATGCGCGAAGCCGAGGCGCTGACCGCTGGCAGCGGTCGCTTCATCCTGCAGATCGCCGCCAACTATGGCGGCCAGTGGGACATTGCCCAGGCTGCACAGCAGCTGGCGCGCGAAGTGCAGGCGGGGCACCTGCGCCCGGACGATATCACCCCCGGTCTGTTGCAGAACTGCCTGGCCACCGGCGACCTGCCGCTGCCGGACCTGTGCATCCGCACCGGTGGCGAGCACCGCATCAGCAATTTCCTGCTCTGGCAGCTGGCCTATGCCGAGCTGTACTTCTCCGACCTGTACTGGCCGGACTTCAAACACGAGGCCATGCGCAACGCGCTGGCCGATTTCGCTTCGCGCCAGCGCCGCTTCGGAAGGACCAGCGAGCAGGTCGAGGCTGGAGCCCGTGCCTAATGCTTAGACAACGTATCATCACCGCGCTGATCCTGTTGCCGGTGGCGCTGGGCGGGTTCTTCCTGCTCGGCGGTGGCGCCTTCGCCCTGTTCATCGGCCTGGTGGTCAGTCTTGGTGCTTGGGAGTGGGCGCGCCTGGCCGGTCTCGAGGCGCAGCCCTTGCGCGCCGCCTACGCCGCGGTCGTGGCGGGCGCATTGCTGCTGCTCTACCTGATGCCGGACCTGGCGCCATGGGTGCTGGGTGCCTCGGTGATCTGGTGGGCCCTGGCCACCTGGCTGGTACTGACCTATCCACGCAGCAGCGAGTTGTGGGCAAGCGTGGCCTGTCGCCTGCTGATCGGCCTGCTGATCCTGCTGCCGGCCTGGCAAGGGCTGGTCCTGCTCAAGCACTGGACGATGGGCAACTGGCTGATTCTTTCCGTGATGGTCCTGGTCTGGGCGGCGGACATCGGTGCCTATTTCGCCGGACGGACATTCGGCAGGCGCAAGCTGGCGCCCCAGGTGAGTCCTGGCAAGAGCTGGGAGGGGGTATATGGTGGCCTGGCCGTGAGCCTTGCCATCACCCTTGGCGTGGCGCTCTATCGCGACTGGGGGATCGGCGAGCTGCTGGCCGGCCTGGTCGGCGCAGCCCTGGTGGTGCTGTCGTCGGTGATCGGCGACCTGACCGAAAGCATGTTCAAGCGCCGCTGCGGGATCAAGGACAGTAGCAACCTGCTGCCGGGCCATGGGGGCGTGCTCGATCGTATCGACAGCCTGACCGCAGCGATTCCGATATTCGCCGTGCTGCTATGGGCGGCCGAATGGGGTGTCATGTGAGCCACGTGCAACGCATCACCGTGCTCGGTGCCACGGGTTCGATCGGCCTGAGCACCCTCGACGTCATCGGCCGTCATCCCGAGCGCTACCAGGTGCATGCCCTGAGCGGCTTTTCCCGGCTCGACGAACTGCTCGCCCTGTGCCTGCGCCATCGTCCAGCCTGTGCGGTGGTCCCGGATGACGCGGCGGCCACGCGCCTGCGCGCGGGGCTGGCCGCGGCCGGTTGCGCGTCCGAAGTGCTGGTGGGCGAGGCGGGGCTGTGCGAGGTGGCGGCGGCCGTGGAAGTGGATGCGGTGATGGCGGCCATCGTCGGTGCCGCTGGCCTGCGGCCGACGCTTGCGGCGGTCGAGGCCGGCAAGAAGGTGCTGCTGGCCAACAAGGAGGCGCTGGTGATGTCCGGCGCCTTGTTCATGGATGCGGTGCGGCGCAGTGGCGCCGTGTTGCTGCCCATCGACAGCGAGCACAACGCCATCTTCCAGTGTCTGCCAGGGGACTATGCCCGTGGCTTGGACGAGGTAGGGGTGCGACGGATCCTGCTGACCGCGTCCGGCGGGCCATTCCGCCAGACGCCGCCCGACGCGCTGGTCGATGTCACGCCGGAGCAAGCCTGTGCGCACCCCAACTGGTCCATGGGCCGGAAGATCTCGGTCGACTCGGCGAGCATGATGAACAAGGGGCTCGAGCTGATCGAGGCCTGCTGGCTGTTCGACGCGCCACCGTCCAGGGTCGAGGTGGTGGTCCATCCACAAAGCGTCATCCACTCGCTGGTAGACTACATCGACGGTTCGGTGCTGGCGCAGCTGGGCAACCCCGACATGCGCACGCCGATCGCCAATGCCCTGGCCTGGCCGCAGCGGATCGACTCCGGTGTCGCGCCGCTCGACCTGTTCGCCATCGCCCGCCTGGACTTCCAGGCGCCCGACGAGCAGCGCTTTCCATGCCTGCGCCTGGCGCGCCAGGCCGCCGAGGCCGGGGGCAGCGCGGCGGCAGTGCTCAATGCGGCGAACGAGGTGGCGGTGGAGGCATTTCTCCAGCGGCGTATCCGTTTCCCGGAGATCGCGGGTATCATCGAGCACGTGCTCGAGCGCGACCCCGTGGTGCCGATGGCCTCGTTGGATGCGGTGTTCGCCGCCGACCTGCGCGCCCGGGAGCTGGCTCGGCAATGGCTGGATCGTCATCATCGCTAGGCTTTGTGGCCAGGGCCGCCAGCTGGCGATCGAGGCGAGCACGGGCGAGGATGCACTGCTTGCCTGCTGCCATTGAGCATCGCGAGCCGGGTTCGACGCGGCATGGCCGTCGTCCAGGCCCTTTTCGTACCGAGCCTGGGCTGTCGCGGCCGCAGCAGGCAATGCTGGACGTCATTCGGAGATAGACATGACTGCGCTCTACATGATCATCGGCACCTTGCTGGCACTTGGCGTGCTGGTCACCTTCCACGAGTTCGGCCACTTCTGGGTGGCGCGGCGCTGTGGCGTCAAGGTGCTGCGCTTCTCGGTCGGCTTCGGCACGCCCTTGCTGCGCTGGCACGACCGGCATGGCACCGAGTTCGTCATCGCGGCGATTCCGCTGGGCGGCTACGTCAAGATGCTCGACGAGCGCGAGGGCACGGTCCCGGCGGCGCTGGCCGACCAGTCGTTCAACCGCAAGTCGGTGGGGCAGCGCATCGCCATCGTCGCCGCCGGCCCGGTAGCCAACTTCCTGCTGGCCATCCTGTTCTTCTGGCTGCTGGCGATGCTCGGTACTCAGCAGATCCGTCCGGTGATCGGCGCAGTGGAGCCCGGTAGCCTCGCGGCCCAGGCCGGGCTCGCCGCCGGCCAGGAAATTGTTTCCATCGATGGCAAGCCAACCAGTGGCTGGTCGGCGGTCAACCTGCAACTGGTGCGCCGCCTCGGCGAGAGCGGAACGCTGCGCCTGGGCGTGCTCGACGACGGGGCCGACAGCGTGCGCCAGCACGAAGTGCGGCTCGACGACTGGCTGCGCAACGTCGACGAGCCGGACCCGATCCAGTCGCTCGGCCTGCAGCCGTGGCGCCCGGCGATCGCGCCGGTGCTGGCCGAACTCGACCCCAAAGGGCCTGCCGCGGCGGCCGGGCTCAAGACCGGCGATCGCCTGCTGGCGCTCGACGGCGCGGCGCTAAGCGACTGGCAGCAGGTGGTCGACGAAGTGCGCGCGCGCGCCGACCGCAAGGTGCAGTTGCGCATCGAGCGCGATGGCGCGTCCATGGAAATCCCGGTCACCCTTGGCCATCGCGGCGAGGGCAAGGCCGCCGGTGGCTATCTGGGCGCCGGGGTGAAGAGCGGCGAATGGCCGGCCAGCATGCTGCGCGAAGTCAGCTATGGGCCGCTGGAGGCGGTCGGCGAAGGCTTGTCGCGGACCTGGAACATGAGCGTGCTGACGCTCGAATCGCTGAAGAAAATGCTGTTCGGCGAGCTCTCGGTAAAAAACTTGAGCGGACCGATAACCATTGCTAAAGTGGCGGGCGCTTCGGCCCAGTCCGGCGTGGGTGATTTCCTGAATTTCCTCGCCTACCTGAGCATAAGCCTGGGGGTTCTTAACCTGCTGCCCATCCCCGTACTGGATGGAGGGCACCTGTTGTTCTACCTGATCGAGTGGGCGCGCGGTCGTCCCCTGTCGGATCGGGTACAAGGTTGGGGGGTCCAGATCGGAATCAGTTTGGTCGTCGGGGTGATGCTGCTTGCCCTGATCAACGATCTGGGTCGACTTTAACGCTTTGCGCATTTCGAACCTGCCGCCGCCATGCGGCAGGTTGTTCATTGCCAGTTGGAATAAAAGGACTTCATGAAACGTCTGCTGCTAACTGCGGTCCTCTCCGCACTGATGATCGCTGAAGTTCACGCCGAGTCCTTCACCATCTCCGATATCCGAGTCAATGGTCTCCAGCGGGTTTCCGCCGGTAGCGTGTTCGGCGCCCTGCCATTGAACGTGGGCGATCAGGCCGATGACCGGCGCCTGGTGGAGTCCACCCGTTCGCTGTTCAGGACCGGCTTCTTCCAGGACATCCAGCTGAGCCGCGACGGCAATGTCCTGATCATCAACGTGGTCGAACGGCCTTCGGTCGCCAGCATCGAGATCGAAGGCAACAAGGCCATCGGTACCGAAGACCTGATGAAGGGCCTCAAGCAGTCGGGCCTGGCCGAAGGCGAGATCTTCCAGCGTGCCACCCTCGAGGGTGTGCGCAACGAACTGCAGCGCCAGTACGTGGCCCAGGGCCGCTATTCGGCCGAGGTCGACGCCGAGGTAGTGCCGCAGCCGCGAAACCGCGTGGGCCTGAAGATCAAGATCAACGAAGGTACGGTCGCCGCCATCCAGCACATCAACGTGGTCGGCAACACCGTGTTCGACGATGACGAGCTCAGTCGCCTGTTCGAGCTCAAGACCACCAACTGGCTGTCGTTCCTCAAGAACGACGACAAGTATGCTCGCGAGAAGCTGTCCGGCGACCTCGAGCGCCTGCGCTCCTATTACCTGGACCGCGGCTACATCAACATGGACATCGCTTCGACCCAGGTGTCGATCACTCCGGACAAGAAGCATGTCTACATCACCGTGAACATCAACGAGGGCGAGAAGTACAGCATTCGCGACGTCAAGCTGTCCGGCGACCTCAAGGTCCCGGAAGAGCAGATCCGCTCGCTGCTGCTGGTGCAGCCTGGCCAGGTGTTCTCGCGCAAGGTGATGACCTCGACTTCCGAGCTGATCACCCGCCGCCTGGGCAACGAGGGCTACACCTTCGCCAACGTCAATGGCGTGCCCACGCCGAACGACCAGGACCACACGGTCGACGTCACCTTCGTGGTCGACCCCGGCAAGCGTGCCTACGTCAATCGCATCAACTTCCGCGGCAACACCAAGACCGAGGACGAGGTACTGCGCCGCGAGATGCGCCAGATGGAAGGCGGCTGGGCCTCGACCTACCTGATCGACCAGTCCAAGACCCGCCTCGAGCGCCTGGGCTTCTTCAAGGAAGCCAACGTCGAGACGCCGCCGGTGCCCGGCACCGATGACCAGGTCGACGTCAACTACAGCGTCGAGGAACAGGCTTCCGGCTCGATCACCGCCAGCGTCGGCTTCGCCCAGAGCGCCGGCCTGATCCTCGGCGGCTCGATCAGCCAGAGCAACTTCCTCGGCACCGGCAACAAGGTCTCCATCGGCCTCAACCGCAGCGAATACCAGACCCGCTACAACTTCGGCTTCGTCGACCCCTACTGGACCGCCGATGGCGTCAGTCTGGGCTACAACGCCTTCTATCGCAGCACCGACTACGACGACCTCGACGTCGACGTGGCCAGCTATGCGGTGGACAGTCTCGGTGCCGGGGTCAGCGTCGGCTACCCGATCAGCGAGACCTCGCGCCTGAGCTTCGGCCTGACCGTGCAGCAGGACGAGATCAAGACCGGACGCTATACCGTCGATGAGATCTTCGATTTCATCAAGGATGAAGGCGATAGCTTCCTGAACTTCAAAGCTTCGGCCGGCTGGTCCGAGTCGACCCTGAACAAGGGCGTGCTGGCGACCCGTGGCCATTCCCAGAGCCTCACGGCGGAAGTCACCACGCCGGGCAGCGACCTGTCGTTCTTCAAGATCGACTACCGTGGCCAGCTGTTCAAGCCGATCACCAACGACTACACCCTGCGCCTGCATACCGAACTGGGCTACGGTGACGGCTTCGGCTCTACCTCGGGCCTGCCGTTCTACGAGAACTACTATGCTGGTGGTTTCAACTCCGTGCGTGGCTTCAAGGACAGCAGCCTCGGACCGCGTAGCACCCCCAGCAAAGGCCTTAATCCCGGCACTATCGAGGACCCGGACCAGGACCCATTGCCGTTCGGCGGCAACGTCCTCGTCCAGGGCGGCGTGGAGCTGCTGTTCCCGATGCCGTTCGTCAAGGACCAGCGCTCGCTGCGGACCTCGGTATTCTGGGACGTCGGTAACGTGTTCGACACCAATTGCGGTTCCAAGCCGGACTGCGAGAAGGTCGGCTTCTCGGGGATGGCCAGCTCCGTTGGCCTGGGCGTGACCTGGATCACCGCGCTCGGCCCGTTGAGCTTCAGTCTGGCGATGCCGGTCAAGAAGCCGGACGACGCCGATACCCAGGTGTTCCAATTCTCCCTGGGCCAGACCTTCTGATGGTCTGTCCCGAGCTCAACGACAACGGTTTTTCCAGGAGTGCATCGTGCGTAAGTTGATCAAACTGGCCGCAGTGGCTGCGGCGCTGGTCGCCACCCCGGCTTTCGCCGAAATGAAGATTGCCGTGCTGAACTACCAGATGGCCTTGCTCGAATCCGACGCGGCGAAGAAGTACGCCGTCGATGCCGAGAAGAAGTTCGGCCCGCAGCTGACCAAGCTCAAGAGCCTGGAAAGCAGCGCCAAGGGCATCCAGGACCGTATCATCAAGGGCGGCGACAAGATGGCCCAGCAGGAGCGCGAGCGCCTGGAGCTCGAGTTCAAGCAGAAGGCCCGCGACTTCCAGTTCCAGTCCAAGGAGCTCAACGAAGCCAAGGCCGTGGCCGACCGTGACATGCTCAAGCAGCTCAAGCCCAAGCTCGATGGCGCTGTCGAGGAAGTGATCAAGAAAGGCGGTTACGACCTGGTGCTCGAGCGCGGCGCGGTCATCGATGTCAAGCCTCAGTACGACATCACCCGTCAAGTCATCGAGCGCATGAACCAAGCCCGTTGAACATGACCGTGACCATGACGCTCGGCCAGCTGGCCGAGGCCCTCGGGGCCACCCTGCGCGGCCCCGAGGCAGTGCAGATCACCGGCCTTGCCACCTTGCAGGAGGCAGGCCCGGGACAACTGAGCTTTCTCGCCAATCCGCAGTACCGCAAGTACCTCGACGGCTCGCAGGCCGCTGCCGTGCTGCTCAAGGCGGCCGATGCCGAGGGCTTCGCCGGCAACGCCCTGATCGTCGCGGACCCGTACCTGGCGTATGCGCGCATTTCCCATCTGTTCGATCCCAAGCCCAAGGCTGTGGCGGGGATTCATCCCAGCGCCGTGGTGGCCGAGGATGCCCAGGTGGACGCCAGCGCCAGCATCGGGCCCTTCGTGGTCATCGAAAGCGGCGCGCGCATCGGCGCGGCGGTCACCATTGGAGCCCACAGCGTCATCGGCGCGCGCTGCGTGATCGGCGAGGGCGGCTGGCTGGCGCCGCGGGTGACGCTGTACCACGACGTCAGGATCGGCCAGCGCGTGGTCATCCAGTCGGGCGCGGTGATCGGCGGCGAGGGCTTCGGCTTCGCCAACGAGAAGGGCACCTGGCGCAAGATCGCGCAGATCGGCGGCGTCACCCTTGGTGACGATGTCGAAGTCGGTGTCAATACCGCCATCGACCGCGGCGCGCTGTCCGACACGATCATCGGTGATGGGGTCAAGCTCGACAACCAGATCCAGATCGCCCACAACGTGCAGGTTGGCGACCATACCGCCATGGCCGCCTGCGTGGGCATTTCCGGCAGCACGCGGATCGGCAGGCATTGCACCATCGCAGGTGGGGTGGGCATGGTCGGCCATATCGACGTCTGCGACAACGTGTTCGTCTCCGGCATGACCATGGTGACGCGCTCGATCACCGAGCCAGGCGCCTATTCGTCCGGCACGGCCATGCAGCCGCTGGCCGACTGGCGCAAGAGCGCGGCACGCATTCGCCAGCTCGACGAGATGTCCAAGCGTCTGGCCCAGCTGGAAAAACGTGTCGCCGCCGTGACCTCGGACAGCCAGCCGCCATCAGAAGGCTGATAGCATTTTCCGAGCAAGCGTGAACCGTCGCTAGCTGGCTCCTCTCTGGCATCGCAAGAGGAGCGTGTGGTCAGCACCTGCGCTCCCTATTATTACTACAGGCTTCCCCCCGAAATGATGGACATCAACGAGATTCGCGAATACCTGCCTCACCGTTACCCGTTCCTGCTGGTGGACCGCGTGACGGACCTGGATTTCGAGGCTCAGAGCATTCGTGCCTACAAGAATGTCAGCATCAACGAGCCATTCTTCAATGGCCACTTCCCGCAGCATCCAATCATGCCGGGCGTGCTGATCATCGAGGCAATGGCCCAGGCGGCCGGCATTCTCGGGTTCAAGATGCTCGACGCCAAGCCGGCCGACGGCACCCTCTACTATTTCGTGGGCTCGGACAACCTGCGGTTCCGCCAGCCGGTACTGCCGGGCGACCAACTGATCCTCGAAGCGCGCTTTCTCAGCCGCAAGCGGCAGATCTGGAAGTTCGAGTGCCAGGCCACGGTGGACGGCAAGCAGGTCTGTTCTGCCCAGATCATCTGTGCGGAACGTGAACTATGAGTTCGATTGATCCTCGGGCGATCGTCGATCCCTCGGCCAGGTTGGCCGAGGGCGTCGAAGTGGGCCCGTGGTCGATCGTCGGTGCTGGCGTCGAGATCGGAGAAGGTACCGTCATCGGCCCGCACGTCGTGCTCAAGGGCCCGACCCGGATCGGCCGGCACAACCGTATCTTCCAGTTTTCCTCGATCGGGGAAGACACCCCTGACCTGAAGTACAACGGCGAACCGACCCGCCTGGTGATCGGCGACCACAACGTGATCCGCGAAGGGGTCACGATCCACCGTGGCACCGTTCAGGATCGTTCCGAGACCACCATAGGCGATCACAACCTGATCATGGCCTATGCGCATGTCGGCCACGACAGCGTGATCGGCAATCATTGCATCCTGGTCAACAACACGGCTCTGGCCGGCCATGTGCATGTGGGCGACTGGGCGATTCTGTCCGGCTATACCCTGGTCCACCAGTACTGCCACATCGGCGCGCACAGCTTTTCGGGCATGGGTACGGCGATCGGCAAGGATGTCCCGGCCTTCGTCACCGTGTTCGGCAGCCCGGCCGAGGCGCGCAGCATGAACTTCGAGGGCATGCGTCGACGCGGCTTCGGCGACGACGTCATCCACGCCCTGCGGCGTGCCTACAAGATCGTCTATCGCCAAGGGCTGGCGGTCGAGGATGCGCTCAAGGGGCTGGACGACCTGGCCAGCCAGTTCGCCGAAGTCGAACTGTTCCGCCAGTCGATCCTGAGCTCCGCTCGCGGCATCACTCGCTGACATGGGCCAGCTCTGCGTGGCGCTGGTCGCCGGTGAAGCCAGCGGCGACATCCTCGGCGCCGGCCTGATGCGGGCCCTCAAGGCGCGCCATCCGGACATTCGCTTCATCGGTGTCGGCGGGCCGTTGATGGAGGCCCAGGGCCTGGTGTCCTACTTCCCCATGGAGCGCCTGGCGGTCATGGGACTGGTCGAGGTGCTGGGGCGTCTGCGCGAGCTGCTCAAGCGTCGCAAGGCTTTGATCCAGACCTTCATTGCCGAGAAGCCCGATGTGTTCATCGGCATCGATGCGCCGGACTTCACGCTCGATATCGAACTGCGCTTGCGCAAGGTCGGTATCAAGACCGTGCACTACGTCAGCCCATCGGTATGGGCCTGGCGGCAGAAACGTGTGCTGAAGATTCGCGAAGGTTGTGACCTGATGCTGACCCTGCTGCCATTCGAGGCGCGCTTCTATGAAGAGCAGGGCGTACCGGTACGCTTCGTCGGCCATCCGCTGGCCGACACCATCGAACTGCAGGCCGATCGCCAGGCCGCGCGTGCCGAGCTGGGCCTGGCTCCAGGCCCGCTGGTCGCGCTCATGCCTGGCAGCCGGGGTGGCGAGGTCGCGCGTCTGGGCGCCTTGTTCCTGGATGCCGCCGAACGTCTGCTCGAACTGGTGCCAGGGGTGGGTTTCGTGATGCCATGCGCCAATGCGGCACGCCGCGCCCAGCTCGAACAGATGCTCGAAGGGCGCAGTTTGCCGCTGACCTTGCTCGATGGCCGTTCGCACCAGGCCCTGGCGGCCTGCGACGCGGTACTGATCGCCTCGGGCACCGCGACGCTGGAGGCCCTGCTGTACAAGCGTCCCATGGTGGTCGCCTACCGTCTGGCGCCGTTGACCTACTGGATACTCAAGCGCATGGTGAAAAGCCCCTACGTCTCGCTGCCGAACCTGCTCGCGCAGCGTCAGCTGGTTCCCGAGCTGCTGCAGGAGGCCGCAACCAGCGAAGCCCTGGCACAGACCCTGGCGCCGCTGGTAGACGACGGCCGGCAGCAAACCGAGCATTTCGATCAGATCCATCGGGTCCTGCGTCGCGATGCCTCGAACCAGGCGGCCGACGCCGTGCTGGCCTTGCTGGGGGATCGCTAGATGCAGATGGGACTGGATTTCACCCTGGTCGAAGACCTGGTCGCCGGCGTCGACGAGGTCGGGCGCGGACCCTTGTGTGGCGCGGTGGTCACCGCTGCGGTGATTCTCGACCCGTCCCGCCCGATCCTCGGGCTCAATGATTCGAAGAAGCTCAGCGAGGCCAAGCGCGAGCGGCTGTTCGACGAGATCTGCGAAAAAGCCCTGAGCTTCTGCATCGCCCGCGCCGAGGTCGAGGAAATCGACCGGCTGAACATTCTCCAGGCGACCATGCTGGCGATGCAACGGGCGGTCGAGGGGCTGCATGTCACGCCCAGGCTCGCGCTGATCGATGGCAACCGCTGTCCGCAGCTGGGCGTGCCCTGCGCCCCGGTGATCCAGGGCGATGCGCAGGTGCCAGCCATCGCCGCGGCTTCGATCCTGGCCAAGGTCAGCCGTGACCGGGAGATGAGCGCCTTCGAGCTGATCTATCCTGGCTACGGCATCGGCGGCCACAAGGGCTATCCGACCGCGGCGCACCTGGAGGCCCTGGCACGCCTCGGGCCGACGCCCATCCATCGGCGTTCGTTCGCCCCGGTCCGCGCGGCCTGGGAGGCTCGCGACACGCTGGCCGGGTCGCTGCTTTGCGAGTGACCCTGGCATAGCGCTACCGGCCGGCGCCGGTGTCTTGCGAGTCAGGCCAGGGATCGGGCATTACGGTACAATCGCGCCCCTCGTTGCGCACTGCTTATAGGAACATCCATGTCGGTCTCCTTCGTTCACCTTCGCGTGCATTCCGAATTCTCCCTGGTCGACGGCCTGGTGCGAATCAAGCCGTTGGTCAAGACGCTGGCGGGGATGAACATGCCGGCGGTGGCGATCACCGACCAGAGCAACATGTGCTCGCTGGTCAAGTTCTACAAGGCCGCGATGGGCGCCGGGATCAAGCCGATCTGCGGCGCCGACTTGTGGCTGGCCGGCGCCGACGCAGATGCGCCCCTGTCGCGCATCTGCCTGCTGGCCATGGACGGGCAGGGCTATCGTAACCTCACCGAGCTGATTTCGCGAGGCTGGGTCGAAGGCCAGCGCGGTGGCCTGGTGGTCGTCCAGCGTGACTGGATCGCCTCGGCCAGCGAAGGCTTGATCGCCCTGTCCGCGGCGCGCGAAGGCGATATCGGCATGGCGCTGCTCAATGGCAACGAGGCCGACGCCGAAGCCTTGCTGCGCGACTGGATGGGCATGTTCCCGGAGCGCTTCTACGTCGAGGTGCAACGCACGGGACGACCGGGCGACGAGGACTACCTGCATGCGGCGGTCGCCCTGGCCGATCGCCTCGGGGCTCCGCTGGTGGCGACCAACGATGTGCGCTTCATCAGTCAGTCCGACTTCGATGCGCACGAGACGCGGGTATGCATCGGCGAGGGCTGGACCCTCGAGGACCCGCGCCGTCCACGGCTCTACAGCGATCAGCAGTACCTCAAGAGCCCCGAGGAGATGGTCGAGCTGTTCAGCGACCTGCCCGAGGCGCTGGCCAACACCGTCGAGATTGCCAAGCGCTGCAATATCCAGGTGCAGCTGGGCAAGCACTTTCTGCCGGATTTTCCCACGCCGAACGGCATGGGCATCGACGACTACCTGCGCCATGTGTCCCATGAGGGCCTGGAGGAGCGTCTGGCGGTCATCCTGCCCAAGGACAGCACCCCCGACTACGAGGCCAGGCGTCAGGTCTACCTGGACCGCCTGAAGTTCGAACTGGACATCATCATCCAGATGGGCTTCCCCGGCTACTTCCTGATCGTCATGGACTTCATCAAGTGGGCCAAGAACAACGGCGTGCCGGTCGGTCCTGGCCGTGGCTCCGGCGCCGGCTCGCTGGTGGCCTACGTGCTGAAGATCACCGACCTCGATCCGCTGGCCTATGACCTGCTGTTCGAACGCTTCCTGAACCCCGAGCGGGTCTCGATGCCCGACTTCGACGTCGACTTCTGCATGGACGGTCGCGACCGGGTGATCGAGTACGTCGCCGACGCCTATGGCCGCAACGCGGTGAGCCAGATCATCACCTTTGGCACCATGGCCGCCAAGGCGGTGGTGCGCGACGTGGCACGGGTCCAGGGCAAGTCCTATGGCCTGGCCGATCGTCTGTCGAAAATGATCCCCTTCGAAGTGGGCATGACCCTGGAGAAGGCCTACGAGCAGGAAGAGGTGCTGCGCGATTTCCTCAAGGGCGACGAGGATGCCCGGGAAATCTGGGATATGGCGCTCAAGCTCGAAGGCGTCACCCGGGGCACCGGCAAGCACGCCGGTGGTGTGGTCATCGCTCCGACCAAGCTCACCGACTTTTCGCCGATCGCCTGCGACGAGGAGGGCGGCGGCCTGGTGACCCAGTTCGACAAGGACGATGTCGAGGCGGCGGGCCTGGTCAAGTTCGACTTCCTCGGCCTGCGCACGTTGACCATCATCAAGTGGGCGATGGAGACCATCAACCGCGAGCAGGCCAAGAACGACCTGCCCGAGGTCAACATCGACTTCATCCCGCTGGACGACAAGAAGACCTACGAACTGCTGCAGCGCGCCGAGACCACGGCCGTGTTCCAGCTCGAATCGCGCGGCATGAAGGAGCTGATCAAGAAGCTCAAGCCCGACTGCCTGGAAGACCTTATCGCACTGGTCGCGCTGTTCCGCCCCGGCCCGCTGCAGTCGGGCATGGTGGACGACTTCATCAACCGCAAGCATGGCCGCGCGGAGCTGGCGTATCCGCACCCGGATTATCAGTACGACGGCCTGCGTCCGGTGCTGGCACCGACCTATGGCATCATCCTCTACCAGGAACAGGTGATGCAGATCGCCCAGGTCATGGCTGGCTACACGCTCGGTGGCGCCGACATGCTGCGCCGGGCGATGGGCAAGAAGAAGCCCGAGGAAATGGCCAAGCAGCGTGGCGGCTTCATCGAAGGTTGCGCGCAGAACGGCATCGATGCGGACCTGGCCGGCAACATCTTCGACCTGGTGGAAAAGTTCGCCGGCTACGGCTTCAACAAATCCCACTCGGCCGCCTACGGCCTGGTGTCGTACCAGACCGCCTGGCTCAAGACCCATCATCCGGCGCCGTTCATGGCCGCGGTATTGTCCGCCGACATGCACAACACCGACAAGGTGGTCGTGCTGATCGAGGAAGTGCGCAGCATGAAGCTGCGTCTCGATGCGCCGGACGTCAACACCTCCGAATTCAAGTTCACGGTCAACGACGGCGGGCGCATCGTCTACGGCCTGGGCGCCATCAAGGGCGTCGGCGAAGGGCCCGTGGAAGCGATCGTCGAGGCGCGCGCCCAGGGCGGGCCGTTCAAGGACCTGTTCGACTTCTGCGAGCGCGTCGACCTCAAGCGCATCAACAAGCGCACCCTCGATGCGTTGATCCGCAGTGGTGCGCTTGATCGCCTCGGACCGTACTTCCATGACGAGCTCAAGGCCTACCAGGCGAACATCGACCGCAACCGGGCGATCCTACTGTCGGCTCTCGAGGAGGCCATCAAGTCCGCCGAGCAGACCGCGCGCACCGCCGACAGCGGGCATGCCGACCTGTTCGGCGGCCTGTTCGTCGAGCCCGACGCCGACGTCTATGCCAATCATCGCAAGGCCCGCGAGCTGACCCTCAAGGAGCGTCTGCGCGGCGAGAAGGATACCCTTGGCCTGTACCTCACCGGACACCCGATCGACGAGTACGAAAGCGAGATCCGCCGTTTCGCCCGTCAGCGCATCGTCGACCTGAAGCCTTCGCGCGAAACCCAGACCATTGCCGGGATGATCATCGCGCTGCGCGTGATGAAGAACAAGAAAGGCGACAAGATGGGCTTCGTCACCCTGGACGATCGCTCCGGACGCATCGAGGCCTCGCTGTTCGCCGATGCGTTCATGTCTGCCCAGGCGCTGCTGCAGACCGACGCCATGGTGGTGGTGGAAGGGGAGGTCAGCAACGATGATTTTTCCGGCGGGCTGCGCTTGCGGGTCAAGCAGGTGATGACCATGGAGGATGCACGCACCCGGCTGGCCGAGAGCCTGCGCCTGAAGGTCGCCCACGACGCGCTCAAGGGTGACCGGCTGCACTGGCTGGGCGAGCTGATCACCCGTCACCGCGGCGCCTGCCCGATCACCCTGGAATACATCGGTAGCGACGCCAAGGCCATGCTGCGCTTCGGCGACGACTGGAGCATCGACCCGGCGGATGGCCTGATACAGGCGCTGCGTGACCAGTTCGGACGTGAGAACGTCTTCCTGCAATACCGTTGAGCCAAGCAAATTTAATCTCGACCTGAATGCGCCCGATCCCTTAAGGTAGGGCGCCAAACGGATCAACCGGCCGGCCGCCTGGCCGTAGACCCAAGACGGAAGCCTATGAACCCGAATTTCCTGGATTTCGAACAGCCGATTGCCGACCTGCAAGCCAAGATCGAAGAGCTGCGCCTGGTCGGCAACGACAATTCGCTGAACATCAGCGATGAAATTGCCCGTCTGCAAGACAAGAGCAACACCCTGACCGAAAGCATCTTCGGCAACCTGACCAGCTGGCAGATCGCGCGCCTGGCGCGTCATCCACGTCGTCCCTACACCCTCGACTACATCCAGCACGTCTTCGACGAGTTCGAAGAGCTGCATGGCGACCGGCATTTCTCCGACGATGCCGCGATCGTGGGCGGCACCGCCCGCCTGGACGGCAGACCGGTGATGGTCATCGGCCACCAGAAGGGCCGCGAAGTGCGCGAAAAGGTTCGTCGCAACTTCGGCATGCCGCGTCCGGAAGGCTACCGCAAGGCCTGTCGCCTGATGGAAATGGCCGAGCGCTTCAAGATGCCGATCCTGACCTTCATCGACACCCCCGGCGCCTACCCGGGCATAGACGCCGAAGAGCGCAACCAGAGCGAGGCGATCGCCTGGAACCTGCGGGTCATGGCACGCCTGAAGACCCCGATCATCGCTACCGTGATCGGCGAAGGCGGTTCTGGCGGCGCCTTGGCCATCGGCGTTTGCGACCAGCTGAACATGCTGCAGTATTCCACCTACTCGGTGATCTCGCCGGAAGGCTGCGCCTCGATCCTGTGGAAGACCGCCGAGAAGGCGGCCGATGCCGCCGAAGCCATGGGCATCACGGCCGAGCGCCTGAAGAGCCTGAACATCGTCGACAAGGTCATCAGCGAGCCTCTGGGCGGCGCGCACCGTGACCCGGCCGCCATGTCGGCCAGCATTCGCGCCGACCTGAACGAGCAGCTGGACATGCTCGCGGCGCTGGACCATGACACGCTGCTGCAGCGTCGCTACGACCGCCTGATGAGCTACGGCCTCTGACGTCGACGGCTCGATCGCCCAGCACTGGTCGCGGATCGACCGCTACCGGTGCCGTGGGCGGGCTTGTATATAGGTAGGAACGGCCGCAGCCGGAGCGCCGGACCGGCACCTATCCACGGCGACCCTGCTTCCATGGGGGGCTTGATGCTCGACCTCACCGATGCGCTTTCCCCGTGGCTCGACGCGCCCGCCTGGCATGTCGCCTTTTCCGGCGGCCTCGATTCGACCGTCCTGCTCCATCTGCTAGCCCTTCATGCCCGTATCCACCAGACTCCCGCGCTACGCGCCGTGCACGTGCACCATGGCTTGCAGCCGGCGGCCGATGCCTGGCCCGAACACTGCCAGCGGATATGCGCGCAGATGGGTGTCGAGCTACGGGTGATGCGTGTCCAGGTCGCGTGCCAGGCCAGTCTCGAACAGGCTGCGCGCCAAGCTCGCTACCAGGCGTTCAGTGACATCCTTGGTCCCGGCGAAGTGCTGTTCAGCGCGCAGCACCGTGACGACCAGGCCGAAACCTTGCTGTTGCGCCTGTTGCGCGGCGCCGGCTTGCGAGGCATGGCCGCGATGCCCCAGGCCCGTTCCTTGGGGCAGGGCTGGCTGGTCCGACCGCTGCTGGGCCTATCGCGGGCGCAATTGTTGCGGCATGCGCAAGATGCCGGGCTGTCCTGGGTCGAGGATCCTTCCAACCAGGACACCACCTTCGCGCGCAATTTCCTGCGCCGCGAGGTGATCCCGCTGCTGGGCCAGCGCTGGAGCCAGGTGAACCAGAACCTGGCGCGCAGCGCCCAGCATCTGGACGAGGCACTCGGCTTGCTGGACGAGCTCGCCGAGAATGACCTCGCGCCCGCGCGGCCGGGCTCGCCGTTTGCGTGGCTGCAACTGGACTCGCTCGACCTCGATGCCCTGGCTGGCCTGACCGAGGCGCGCCAGCGCAACGCCTTGCGCTGCTGGCTGGCCGGACGTACCCGCCTGCCAGACAGCCGGCACTGGGCCGGCTGGAAGGCCCTGCGCGATGCCGCCGAAGACACCGCCCCGGTGTGGCGCCTGGCCGATGGACAACTGCAGCGCAGCAACCGGCGGATCTGGTGGTTGGCCGGAGACTGGCTGCGTCCCGCCGCAGGCTCGACAGCCTGGGACGATCCTGATGCTCCGTTGCAGTTGGCGGGCAACGGGTCGGTGCGCTTGCGTGGCCGTGTGCCGCAGGGGCCGTTGCGCATCGCCTACCGCCAGGGTGGCGAGCAGCTGCTGGTCGCCGGGCGCGGGCATCGGGACCTCAAGCGCCTGCTCAACGAGTCGCGCGTGCCGCACTTCGTCCGTGCGCGCCTGCCACTGCTGTTCGAAGGCCAGCGGCTGCTGGCGGTGGCCAACCTGCCGACGCTGAGCCAGGGTGACTGGCAGCTGCTATGGCAGCCGCCCACCAGCGCGCAAGGTTTGAGCTGAAAGGTACATTCCGGTAGACTACCCTCCCTTCTTGATACAGCTTCTGTGGCTCCTTTGGAAACACGGAAGCTGCCGATTACCAAGCAGTTCTTTGCTGGGCGATTCCAGAAATGACGAGCGAGCTCCATGCCGGGTCCTCCATGCCCGGTCTGTACAGACGCGGCAGTATTTCGAGATGCACTGTGATCGACGCAGGTGATCGGGGGCTTCGGCCTTCCTTCGCTTTCTCCGGCGGTTCTGGCCGCCTTAACGCAGACTTCTAGGGTTTTTCATGACGCGCTACATATTCGTCACGGGCGGTGTTGTTTCTTCATTGGGGAAAGGCATTGCCTCGGCTTCCCTGGCGGCCATCCTGGAAGCGCGGGGGCTCAAGGTCACCATGCTCAAGCTGGACCCGTACATCAACGTCGATCCGGGCACGATGAGCCCGTTCCAGCATGGCGAGGTCTTCGTCACCCATGACGGCGCCGAGACCGACCTCGACCTGGGTCACTACGAGCGGTTCATCCGCACCACCATGACCCAGAACAACAACTTCACCACCGGTCGCATCTACGAGCACGTACTGCGCAAGGAGCGTCGTGGCGACTACCTGGGCGCCACCATCCAGGTCATTCCGCACATCACCGACGAAATCAAGCGGCGCATCATCAAGGGTGCTGGCGACGCCGACGTGGCCCTGGTGGAGATCGGCGGTACCGTGGGCGACATCGAGTCGCAGCCGTTCCTCGAGGCGATCCGCCAGCTGCGTGTCGAAGTGGGTTCCAAGCGCGCCATGCTGATGCACCTGACCCTGGTGCCGTACATCGCCACCGCCGGCGAGACCAAGACCAAGCCGACCCAGCACTCGGTCAAGGAGCTGCGCTCGATCGGCCTGCAGCCTGACGTGCTGATCTGCCGCTCCGACCATCCGGTCGATGCGTCGTCGCGGCGCAAGATCGCGCTGTTCACCAACGTCGAAGAGCGTGCGGTGATCTCCCTGGAAGACGTCGACACCATCTACAAGATCCCGGGCGTGCTGCATGCACAGGGCCTGGACGACTTCGTCGTCGAGCGCTTCGGCCTGCAGTGCAATGGCGCGGACCTGTCCGAGTGGGAAAAGGTGGTCGACGCCAAGCTCAACCCCGAGCAGGAAGTCACCATCGCCATGGTCGGCAAGTACATGGAGCTGCTCGATGCCTACAAGTCGCTGATCGAGGCGATGAGCCACGCCGGCATCCAGAACCGCACCAAGGTCAACCTGCGCTACATCGATTCCGAGGATATCGAGAACCAGGGCACCGGCCTGCTCGAAGGCGCCGATGCCATCCTGGTTCCTGGCGGTTTCGGCCTGCGCGGCGTGGAAGGCAAGATCACCGCGGTGCAGTACGCTCGCGAGAACAAGGTGCCCTATCTGGGCATCTGCCTCGGCATGCAGGTGGCGGTCATCGAGTTCGCCCGCAACGTGATGGGCTGGAAAGATGCCAACTCCACCGAATTCGACCGTGACAGCGGCCACCCCGTGGTCGGCCTGATCACCGAGTGGGCCGATGCCACCGGCGCGGTCGAGACCCGTACCGAAGCGTCCGACCTGGGCGGCACCATGCGCCTCGGTGCGCAGGAGTGCCAGATCGTCGCCGGTTCCAAGGTCCACGGTTGCTACGGCAAGGACGTGATCGTCGAGCGCCATCGCCACCGCTATGAAGTCAACAACAACCTGTTGCCCCAGCTGGTCGATGCCGGGCTGGTCGTTTCCGGCCGCTCTGGTGACGGTGCGCTGGTGGAAGTGGTCGAGTCCAAGGATCACCCATGGTTCGTCGCCTGCCAGTTCCACCCCGAGTTCACCTCGACCCCGCGTGACGGCCATCCGCTGTTCAGCGGCTTCGTCAAGGCAGCGCTGGCGCAGAAGAACAAGGCCTGAGCCAGGTTCACGAAGCGTGATCCGGGGAAATTTCCGTCGTTGCAGGCCGCTCGACGATGAATTTCTCCGGTAAAGTACCGCCACCCAGCCCCTGACCGGACGGTCGGGGGCTGTTGCCGTCTCCAGGGCTGCCCAGATGCGTATTGCCTGGCCGATGGCCGGATTCTTCCCTCAGCTGCGTTGTTATTAGTCAATTTTGGAGTGCTTACAACAATGGCAAAGATCGTCGACATCAAAGGTCGTGAAGTTCTCGATTCGCGTGGCAACCCCACGGTGGAAGCCGATGTCCTGCTCGACAACGGCATCATCGGCAGCGCTTGTGCGCCGTCCGGTGCTTCCACCGGTTCGCGCGAGGCGCTCGAGCTGCGTGATGGCGACAAGAGCCGCTACCTGGGCAAGGGCGTGCTCAAGGCCGTGGCCAACATCAACGGCCCGATCCGCGACCTGCTGCTGGGCAAGGATCCGTCCGACCAGAAGGCTCTGGACCGCGCCATGATCGAGCTCGACGGTACCGAGAACAAGGCCAAGCTGGGCGCCAATGCCATCCTCGCCGTGTCCCTGGCCGCGGCCAAGGCGGCCGCCCAGGACCAGGACCTGCCGCTGTACGCGCATATCGCCAACCTCAATGGCACTCCAGGGCAGTACTCCATGCCGGTGCCGATGATGAACATCATCAATGGCGGCGAGCACGCCGACAACAACGTCGACATCCAGGAGTTCATGGTCCAGCCGGTCGGCGCCAAGACCTTCTCCGACGCCCTGCGCATGGGCACCGAGATCTTCCATCACCTCAAGGCCGTGCTCAAGGCGCGTGGCCTGAGCACCGCGGTCGGTGACGAAGGCGGCTTCGCGCCGAACCTGGCTTCGAACGAAGATGCCCTGGGCGCCATCGCCGAAGCGGTCGAGAAAGCCGGCTACAAGCTGGGCACCGATGTGACCCTGGCCCTGGACTGCGCTGCCTCGGAGTTTTACGAAGATGGCCAGTACAACCTGTCCGGCGAAGGCAAGTCGTTCGACGCCGAAGGTTTCGCCGAGTACCTCAAGGGGCTGACCGAGCGCTTCCCGATCATCTCGATCGAGGACGGCCTGGACGAATCCGACTGGGCTGGCTGGAAGATCCTGACCGACAAGATCGGTGCCAAGGTGCAACTGGTCGGCGACGACCTGTTCGTCACCAATACTCGCATCCTCGAGCAAGGCATCGAGAAGGGCATCGGCAATTCGATCCTGATCAAGTTCAACCAGATCGGTTCGCTGACCGAAACCCTCGAGGCCATCCAGATGGCCAAGCAGGCCGGTTATACCGCCGTGATCTCGCACCGCTCCGGCGAGACCGAGGACTCGACCATTGCCGACCTGGCCGTCGGTACCGCTGCCGGTCAGATCAAGACCGGTTCGCTGTGCCGCTCCGACCGCGTGTCCAAGTACAACCAGCTGCTGCGCATCGAGGAGCAGCTGGGTGCCAAGGCTGTGTATCGTGGTCGTGCCGAGTTTCGCGGCTGAGCCAGAGATGGTAAAAAGACAGCAGCCAAGGTTGTCTGAAGTGTCGCGCTGACCGCTCGAACGCTTCAGGTGGTTTTCTGTCGAAGAAGCCTGGCCTTGGCCAGGCTTCTTGCTATCGGAAGCTCCGAAGCGGTGCTCTTTTATCCTGGATACCTCGATGCGCAGTCCCTATTGGTTGTTCCTCGTTCTGCTCCTGTTGCTAGGTGGCTTGCAGTACCGCCTGTGGGTAGGTAGCGGCAGCCTGGCCCAGGTCGCCGAACTCAAGCAGCAGATCGCTGAGCAGCATGCCGAGAACGAGCGCTTGCTGGAACGCAACCGAGTGCTCGATGCCGAAGTGCTCGAATTGAAGAAGGGCATGGAGACCGTCGAAGAACGTGCCCGCCATGAGCTTGGGATGGTAAAGAAGGGCGAAACCCTCTACCAATTGCCGAAATGAACGATTCCCTGCCGGCCTTCTGGGCCGTGATCCCCGCCGCCGGGGTGGGCGCCCGCATGGCCGCCGACCGACCCAAGCAATACCTGGAACTGGCGGGCCAGACCTTGCTCGAGCACAGCCTCGATTGCTTCCTGGATCATCCCGCACTGCTCGGCGTGGTGGTCAGCGTGGCTGCGGACGATCCCTACTGGCCGCGCCTGCGCTGTGCCAACGATCGGCGGATCCGCCGCGCCGAGGGCGGGCGCGAGCGTGCCGATTCGGTACTCAACGCCTTGCTGGTATTGCATGGCCAAGGCGCCGCCGATGACGACTGGGTGCTGGTGCACGATGCGGCACGGCCCAACCTGGCGCGTGGCGACCTCGATCGCCTGCTGGCGGAACTGGCCGACGATCCGGTCGGCGGGCTGCTGGCGGTGCCCGCGCGCGATACGCTCAAGCGCGCCGATGGCAAGGGCAGGGTAAGCGCCACCGTGGACCGCAGCACCATCTGGCAGGCATTCACGCCACAGATGTTCCGTCTGGGTGCCTTGCACAGGGCGCTGGCCGAATGCCTGGTGGCGGATGTCGTCGTCACCGATGAAGCGTCGGCGATGGAGTGGGCCGGGCAGGCCCCGCGTCTGGTCGAAGGACGTAGCGACAACCTCAAGGTGACCCGTCCGGAGGATCTCGAGTGGCTGCGCCAACGCTGGGTCGGCAGGCGCTGAGTCAATCCGTCGGCAGCGGCATGCTGCCGTGGGCGAGGGTGGCGATCTCGCTATCGCCGATCAGTCATGCGTTCGGTACGCCGGCAATTGCGCCAGGCCTTCCTTGAGATAGTCCACCAGGCGCCGGACCTTGGGCGAAAGGTGCCGCTGCTGCGGGTAGAGCGCCCACACGGCAGTGTTGGGTGGCTGATGGGCTTCGAGCAGGGGCACCAGCGCGCCGCTTTGCAGATGCTCGAGCACATAATAGTCAGGCAACTGACACAGCCCCATGCCCAGCAGGGCGGCATCCAGTACCGCCTGGCCGCTGTTGCAGCGCCAGTTGCCCTGGACCCGCTGGCTCAGTTCCCGTCCATCCTGCTGCAAGATCCAAATGTCCGAGCTGCCGACCAGGCAGTTGTGCCGCGCCAGCTCGGACATGCTGTGAGGACGACCATAACGCGCCAGGTAGTCCGGCGAGGCGCACAGGTACATGCGCCGAGGGGCCAGGCGGGTCGCCACCAGCCGGGAGTCCTGCAGGCGGCCAAGACGAATCGCCAGGTCCATGCCTTCGTGCAGCAGATCCAGCGGTCGGTTGGTCAGCTCCACTTCCACGCGCAGTTGCGGGTAGGCCGCCATGAAGCGCGTCACCAGCGGCACGATGAACCGCTCGCCATAAGCCACCGCGCAAGTGGTACGCAGCAAGCCCTTGGGCTCGCTGGCCAGGTCGCCGATTGCCCGCATGGCTTCCTCGCGCCCGTCCTGCAGCCGCTGGCAGTGCTGGAGAAAGGTCTGTCCGGCTTCGCTCAAGGTCACGCGCCGTGTGCTGCGATACAACAGGCGGGTGTGCAGGCGATCCTCCAGGCGCGCGATCTGGCGACTGATGTGGGAAGAGGACACCCCCAATCGCTCGGCCGCCGCGGTGAACTGGCCTGACTCGGCGACGGCGACGAACTCGTCGATACCTTCCCAACGACTGTGCATGGATTATCCCTGTGCGGCAATAATGTTTTGTCCGTGGCTCGATTATTCATCAAAATCCGATCAATTACACTGGAGCGAGCCAAAGGGCTGGCAGCTCTCGAGCCAATAGCGCTCGTCGGCTCCTGCCATCGCGTCGAACCGTACTTCCTCTTGGAGCAATGTTGATGATCAAGTCCCGTGCCGCCGTAGCCTTCGAGGCAAAGAAACCCCTGGAAATCGTCGAGGTCGACGTTGCCATGCCCAAGGCCGGCGAGGTATTGCTGCGCGTGGTTGCCTCCGGCGTCTGTCATACCGACGCCTATACCCTCTCCGGGGCGGATCCCGAGGGTATCTTCCCGGCCATCCTTGGCCATGAAGGCGGGGCCATCGTCGAGGCGGTGGGCGAAGGCGTCACTTCGGTGGCGGTCGGGGACCATGTCATTCCGCTGTATACGCCTGAATGTGGCAAGTGCAAGTTCTGCCTTTCCGGCAAGACCAACCTGTGCCAGGCCATCCGTGCCACCCAGGGCAAGGGTCTGATGCCCGATGGGACCACGCGCTTCTCTTACAAGGGTCAGCCGATCTTCCACTACATGGGCACCTCGACGTTCTCGGAGTACACCGTACTGCCGGAAATCTCCGTGGCCAAGATCCAGAAGGAGGCACCGCTGGAGAAGGTCTGCCTGCTCGGTTGCGGTGTCACCACCGGCATTGGAGCGGTGCTGAACACGGCCAAGGTCAAGCCGGGCGACACCGTCGCCGTCTTCGGGCTCGGCGGCATTGGCCTGTCGGCCATCATCGGCGCGGTCAAGGCGCAGGCTTCGCGAATCATCGCCATTGATATCAATCCGGCCAAGTTCGAGATCGCCAAGCAGCTGGGCGCGACCGACTTCGTCAATCCGAAGGATCACGATCGTCCGATCCAGGAGGTCATCGTCGACCTCACCGATGGTGGCGTGGATTTCTCCTTCGAATGCATCGGCAACGTCCAGTTGATGCGCGCTGCCCTCGAATGCTGCCACAAGGGCTGGGGCGAGTCGGTCATCATCGGTGTCGCCGGTGCCGGCCAGGAAATCGCCACGCGCCCGTTCCAGCTGGTCACCGGGCGTGTCTGGCGCGGTTCGGCGTTCGGTGGGGTGCGCGGTCGCAGCGAGCTGCCCAGTTACGTGGAAATGTCGGAAAAAGGCGAAATTCCATTGGACACCTTCATCACCCACACCATGGGTCTGGAAGACATCAACAAGGCCTTCGACCTGATGCACGAAGGCAAGAGCATCCGTAGCGTGATCCACTTCTGAGGTCGGCCATGAGTCTGGAAAACCTTTCCTGCCAGAAAAGCTTCGGCGGCTGGCACAAGCGTTATCGACACACCTCTCAGGTGCTCGGTTGCGACATGGTGTTCGCGGTGTTCCTGCCGCCACAGGCCGAGCAGGGTGAAAAACTGCCGGTGCTCTACTGGCTCAGCGGCCTGACCTGCACCGACGAGAATTTCATGCAGAAGGCCGGGGCCCAGCGCCTGGCCGCCGAGCTCGGGCTGATCATCGTGGCGCCGGACACCAGCCCGCGTGGTGAGCAGGTGCCGGGTGACCCGGACGGCGCCTGGGATTTCGGCAAGGGCGCCGGCTTCTATCTCAACGCGACCCAGCAACCCTGGGCCCGGCACTATCGCATGCATGACTATGTGGTCAACGAGTTGCCGGCTCTGATCGAGGCGCACTTCCCGGCCTCCGAGCAGCGCAGCATCAGTGGCCATTCCATGGGCGGCCACGGGGCGCTGGTGTGCGCCTTGCGCAATCCGGGCCGCTACCGTTCGGTCTCGGCGTTCTCGCCGATCGGCAACCCGATCGACTGTCCCTGGGGGGAGAAGGCTTTCTCCCGCTACCTGGGCGATGATCGTGCCCGCTGGCGCGAGTGGGATGCCAGCGTGCTGCTGGCCGAGACGGAGGCTGGGCAATGTCCACCCTTGCTGGTGGATCAGGGCGACCGCGATGACTTCCTCGAGACCCAGCTCAAGCCCCAGGCGCTCGAGCAGGCCGCCCGCAAGGGTGGGCATTCGCTGACCCTGCGCCTGCAGCCAGGCTACGATCACAGCTACTATTTCATCGCCAGCTTCATCGAGGAGCACCTGCGCCATCACGCCCTGGCCTTGGGCCGGGTGGTGAGCTGAAGGGGCGGGCCAAGATGATGATGCCGTGCAGGCCAAGGCGCCCATGAAGGCCGGCGGCTGCGTCGGCCATGGCAACTGCACGCACATTGCGCCCAAGGCCGGACAAAGCAGGTAGAATCACGCCCTGACTCAATCAGGGCGTTTTTCTATGCGTATTGGCCACGGCTACGATGTGCACCGTTTCACCGATGGTGATTTCATAACCCTGGGTGGGCTGCAGATTGCCCACAAGTACGGCCTGCTGGCCCATTCCGATGGCGATGTCCTGCTCCACGCGGTGAGCGATGCCTTGCTCGGCGCGGCGGCACTGGGTGACATCGGCAAGCACTTCCCTGATACCGATCCACGTTTCAAGGGCGCCGACAGCCGTGTGCTGCTGCGTCATGTGGTCGGCATCATCCAGGCCAAGGGCTGGAAGGTCGGCAACGTCGACGCCACCATCATCGCCCAGGCGCCGAAGATGGCGCCGCATATCCAGGCCATGCGCGAGCGCATCGCCGAGGACCTGCAGGTGCAGCTCGACCAGGTCAACGTCAAGGCCACCACGACCGAGAAGCTGGGTTTCACCGGGCGCGAGGAGGGTATCGCCGTGCATGCGGTTGCCCTGCTGCTGCCGGCATGAACGAACACTACCTGCTGGGGCCACGCGCCGCCGGTCCGGCCTTGGGCAGCGCGGTGCTCAAGGCGGTGGCCGAGGATTTCCAGGTCGACGAAGTGCTCGACATTCCCCTGTCCGGCCAGGGCGAGCACCTCTGGCTGTGGGTCGAGAAGCGCGAGCTCAATACCGAGGAAGCCGCCCGCCGCCTGGCGCGGGCCGCTGGCGTGCCGTTGCGCACGGTCAGCTACGCCGGTCTGAAGGACCGTCAGGCGCTCACTCGCCAGTGGTTCAGCTTGCACTTGCCGGGCAAGTCCGACCCTGATCTTGCCCGTGCCCTGGACGACGACCTGCGCGTTCTGCGTCAGACCCGTCATTCGCGCAAGCTGCAACGCGGTGCCCATGCGGCCAATGGCTTCACCCTGCGTCTGACCGCCCTGACCGCTGACCATCAGGCGCTCGACGCGCGCCTGGAGCGGATTCGCCAGCACGGCGTCCCCAACTACTTCGGCGCGCAACGTTTCGGGCATGCCGGCGGCAACTTGCAGGACGCCCTGGCCTGGGCCGAACGTGGCGCCTTGCCAGAGCAACGCAATGTCCGTTCGCGGCTGCTGTCGGCAGCCCGCAGCTTCCTGTTCAACCAGGTGCTGGCAGCGCGTGTGGCCGCGGGCAGCTGGGACCGCGCACAGGTCGGCGATCTGCTGGCGTTCACCGACAGTCGCAGCTTCTTCCTGGCAGGCGAGGAGGAATGCTCCGATCCACGTCTGGAGCAGCTCGACCTGCATCCGACCGGGCCGTTGTGGGGTGAAGGCAGTTCCACCGCGCAGGCGCAGCCCGCCGAGCTCGAGGCCCAGCTCGCCGAACGGCACGCGGCGTTGTGCCAGTGGCTGGCCGCGGCTGGCCTGAAGCACGAACGGCGTATCCTGCGGCTCCCTATTGGCGACCTGACGTGGCATTATCCCGAGCCTGATATCCTGCAACTGGTATTCGTCCTGCCGGCCGGATGCTTCGCCACCGCGTTGGTGCGCGAACTCGTCGATCTGGTGCCGGCAGGGCAGACGGACAGCCCATGCGTATTCTGATTTCCAATGATGATGGCGTCACCGCACCCGGCCTGGCCGCGCTGCATGCAGCCCTGGCCGATCATGCCGAGTGCGTGGTCATCGCCCCGGACCAGGACAAGAGCGGCGCCAGCAGCTCGCTGACCCTGGATCGCCCGCTGCACCCGCAGGTCCTGGCCAATGGCTTCATCAGCCTCAACGGCACGCCCACCGACTGTGTGCACCTGGGGCTCAACGGCCTGCTCGAGCAGACGCCCGACATGGTCGTCTCGGGCATCAATCTGGGCGCCAACCTGGGGGACGACGTGCTCTATTCCGGCACTGTGGCCGCAGCCCTGGAAGGGCGGTTCCTGGGCGGAACCTCGCTGGCCTTCTCGCTGCTTTCGCGTCAGCCGGACAACCTGCCGGCCGCGGCGCATGTCGCCCGCCGCCTGGTCGAGGCCCAGTCGCGCCTGGACCTGCCGCCGCGCACGGTGCTCAACGTGAACATCCCCAACTTGCCGCTCGAGCGCATCCGCGGTATCCAGCTGACCCGTCTGGGACACCGGGCACGCGCAGCGGCACCGACCAAGGTGGTCAATCCGCGCGGCAAGGAAGGCTACTGGATCGCCGTGGCTGGCGATGCCGAGGATGGCGGGCCGGGAACCGACTTTCATGCGGTGATGCAAGGTTATGTCTCGGTGACCCCCCTGCAGCTGGACAGGACCTTCAACGAAGCCTTCGAGCGCCTCGATGGCTGGCTGGAGGGCCTGCTGTAATGCGCCAGAAGAGCGACCTGCAGCGTCACGGGATCGGCATGACTTCCCAGCGCACGCGCGAACGCCTCGTCCAGCGCCTGAGCGAGGAGGGCGTCGGCGATTCCAGGGTGCTCGATGCCATTCGACAGACACCCAGACACCTGTTCGTGGACGAAGCGCTGGCTCATCGTGCCTACGAAGACACGGCCCTGCCGATCGGCCACAACCAGACCATTTCGCAACCCTACATGGTCGCGCACATGAGCGAGCTGTTGCTCGAGGCGGGTCCTCTGGACAAGGTTCTCGAGATCGGTACCGGCTCGGGCTACCAGACCGCGATACTCGCCCAGCTGGTGGAGCGGGTATTTTCGGTCGAGCGTATCCAGGTGCTGCAAGACCGTGCCAAGGAGCGCCTGCAGCAGCTCAACCTGCGCAACGTGGTATTCCGCTGGGGAGACGGCTGCGAAGGCTGGCCGGCCCTGGCGCCATACAATGGCATCATCGTCACCGCCGTGGCCTCGCAGGTGCCCCAGGCCCTGCTCGATCAACTCGCGCCGGGGGGGCGCCTGGTGATTCCTGTCGGAGCGGCTGGGGAATCGCAGCAACTGATGCTGATCATTCGCGAGGAGCACGGCTTTTCGCGCAGGGTCCTGGGCGCGGTTCGCTTCGTGCCGTTGCTCAACGGGCCGCTGGCCTGAGTCGAAGCGGAATTTTGCGTCGGCGACGAATTCTCGCGTCATTGCCCTGTCTACCAGCGGAGCGCCTGGCAACGGCAGGCAGGGCAGCCGCAGGGAACGGCAGTCAGCCGGCTCGTTATGTTCGAAACAATATCGCATTCATATCGTTACGTGAGAGGGAGCGCCGGGTGGGGCACACAGTCTTTGGGCAGCGCAGGGGTCTGACGAGTTTCAAGCTACTGGTAATGACGCTGGCCGCCGGCGTCCTGCTGACAGGCTGTTCCAGCTCCGGTTCGGGCGGCGCCAGCGTGGTCGATCGCAACGCTGCCGCGCCGAAGCGTCCTCCGGTGACCAGTGGCCAGTACACCGTCAAGCCGGGCGATACCTTGTATTCCATCGCTTTCCGCTACGGTTGGGACTACAAGGAGCTGGCAGCCCGCAATGGCATCGTCGCGCCCTATACCATTCGTCCTGGCCAGGCCATCCGCTTCAGCAGCGGCTCGGGCAGCCGCACCACGGTCGTCTCGAGTCCTTCGTCGACCAGTCGCACTACCGTGACACGTCTGCCGGCCAGCTCCAAGCCAGCGTCCTCGACCACCGTGACGACCACCACGACCCCGGTCGCCAGGACCCCCACGGTTGCCGCCAAGGTACCCGCGGCCGAGGTCGCCGCCGGCGGCTGGACGTGGCCGGCCAACGGCGTGGTGATCGGAAAGTTCGCTTCAAACGGTAGTTTGAATAAAGGCATTGATATCGCCGGGGATTTGGGACAGCCTGTTTTCGCTGCTGGAAATGGATCAGTGGTCTACGCCGGTAGTGGTTTGAGGGGCTACGGCGAGTTGATCATCATCAAGCACAATGATACCTATGTCAGCGCCTACGGGCATAACCGCAGGCTGTTGGTTCGGGAGGGGCAGCAAGTCAAGGCAGGGCAGACGATCGCCGAAATGGGTTCCACGGGCGCCGAGCGGGTAAAGTTGCACTTCGAAATCCGCCGCCAGGGCAAGCCTGTCGATCCGCTTCAGTTCCTGCCGCGCCGTTGATGGTTGTTCCGGTCCGTACCTGATGTAGAAAGGACAGGCTTTGGCGCTGCCAGGGAACCAGGTGCCGCTAGAGTCTGAGTTCGAACTCAGCAAAGGACTATAACAATGGCTCTCAGTAAAGAAGCGCCGGAGTTTGACATCGATGACGACCTGCTGATCATGGAAGCGGGCGTTGTCTTGGAAACGGATGTGGTGTCAGACGAACCTGCTGTATCCTCGGTTCGGACCAGAGCCAGACAAGGCTCTTCGCTCAAACAGCACAAGTACATCGATTATGGTCGAGCCCTCGATGCTACCCAGCTGTACTTGAACGAAATCGGCTTTTCCCCGCTTCTTTCTCCAGAAGAGGAAGTGCATTTCGCGCGGCTTTCGCAAAAGGGCGATCCGGCTGGTCGCAAGCGGATGATCGAAAGCAACCTGCGCCTGGTGGTGAAGATCGCACGCCGCTACGTCAATCGGGGGCTGTCGCTGCTCGACCTGATCGAGGAGGGCAACCTGGGATTGATCCGGGCGGTGGAAAAGTTCGATCCGGAGCGGGGGTTCCGCTTTTCCACCTATGCGACCTGGTGGATTCGCCAGACCATCGAACGGGCGATCATGAACCAGACGCGCACCATTCGTCTGCCGATCCACGTGGTCAAGGAGCTCAACGTCTACCTGCGCGCAGCGCGGGAGCTGACCCAAAAGCTCGACCACGAGCCCTCGCCGGAAGAAATCGCCGCCCTGCTGGAGAAACCCGTCGCCGAAGTCAAGCGAATGCTCGGGCTCAACGAGCGCGTCTCTTCCGTCGATGTGTCGTTGGGGCCGGATTCCGACAAGACACTGCTGGACACCCTGACGGACGACCGGCCTACCGACCCTTGCGAGTTGCTGCAGGACGATGACCTGTCCCAGAGTATCGACCAGTGGCTTGGCGAACTTACCGACAAGCAGCGCGAGGTGGTGATTCGCCGTTTCGGCCTGCGCGGGCACGAGAGCAGCACGCTCGAAGATGTCGGCCTGGAAATTGGCCTGACCCGTGAACGCGTGCGTCAGATCCAGGTGGAAGGGCTCAAGCGCCTGCGAGAAATCCTGGAAAAGAACGGCCTTTCCAGCGATTCGCTGTTCCAGTAAGCCGGATATGCGCTGTCTGCCCATGGCAGGCATGCGATGGCCGATATCACTTCCCGGATGCCCGGAGTCTATAGGGCTCCTGTCATAGCACAAGACCGCCCAGCCAGGCGCAGTGTCTGAAGACGCATGCGCCTGACTGGGCGGTCTTGTGTCTTCATGCCATTTCTCGAGTGTTCAGCCTCCGGCGCGCCAGCGTGCCTACGATGGCATCCGGAACACAGCTTCCATAGTTATAGCCACGCATCGCTTGTTTCACCAGCGATACTTTAAGCGTAAGAGATTGCTTACAACGTCTGTAGGTAATCGTCTTCAGTAAGAGTAAACAATTGTCTTTTCCAGTGTCCGAGTAGATAAAAAGCCTTTTATTTCAGGCAGTTGTCTCATGTGTTCAGTTATGTCAGCTGAATTGATTAGAGAGGTTTGACGGTTGCTCGCGGCGTCGGATTGGCTAGTATTCGAAGTGTGTCGACGGACCGACACAGGCTTTCACGGATGAAGGCCATGGACATCGCAAGAAGCGATTCATCAGGATGATGGTCAGGAACACAGGGACCATGGAGAAAAGCGGGGCGGGTAAAACCGCCCCTTTTCTTTGTGCAAAGAAAAAGGCCCGCGAAGGGGCCTTTTCGGTTCTGGATCGTCTCAGCGTTCCAGGTACTGGATCTTGCCTTCCTTGCCGTCGAATTCTTCGGCTTCGGGCAGCGCGTCCTTTTTCTCGGTGATATTCGGCCAGATCTCCGCCAGCTCGGCGTTCAACTCAATGAACTGCTCCATGCCTGCAGGCACTTCGTCTTCCGAGAAAATGGCTTGGGCAGGGCATTCCGGCTCGCACAGAGCGCAGTCGATGCATTCGTCCGGATGAATGACCAGGAAGTTCGGACCTTCGTAGAAGCAGTCCACCGGACAGACTTCCACGCAGTCGGTGTACTTGCACTTGATGCAGTTGTCGGTGACGACGAAGGACATTTCTATTTTTCTCCTCAGGCGACGGCAGCGTGCCCTTCAATGCAGGGCAGCGCGGTTCACAGGTACGGCTACAGGTCAGGCTGGGCTCTGCAGCGCCGGCAAACCGCGCGGGATTCTACCAGCTTGTACGGGCACGCGTTATAACAGGTTCTTCAGTTGATATAGCATTTCGATAGCTTGGCGCGGCGTCATGTTGTCCAGGTCGAGCTCGCCAAGCTTGTCGATGACTGGATGGGGCAGGTTGGCGAACAGGTCGTTCTGGTGCGGCAGTGCGGGCTGCTGCCTGTCGCTGGCCGGCTTTTCGTGCGGCAGGCTGGACGTTTCCAGGCGCCCGAGATGTTCCCGGGCCCGCTGGATCACCGGGGCGGGTACTCCGGCCAGCTGGGCGACCGCCAGGCCGTAGCTCTGGCTGGCCGGCCCCGGCAGCACATGATGAAGAAACACGATGCGTTCGTTGTGCTCGGTGGCGTTGAGATGGACGTTGGCGACCAGCGGTTCGCTTTCCGGCAGCACCGTAAGCTCGAAGTAGTGCGTGGCGAACAAGGTATAGGCACGCAGCTGGGCAAGGCGTTCAGCTGCCGCCCAGGCCAGCGACAGGCCATCGAAGGTGCTGGTGCCCCGACCGACTTCGTCCATCAGCACCAGGCTGCGGTCGGTGGCGTTGTGCAGGATGTTGGCGGTCTCGCTCATCTCGACCATGAAGGTCGACCGTCCGCCTGCCAGATCGTCGCTCGAGCCGATGCGGGTGAAAATGCGATCGACCAGCGACAGCTCGCAGCTGACTGCCGGGACGAAGCTGCCGATATGCGCCATCAGTACGATCAGGGCGGTCTGGCGCATGTAAGTGGACTTACCACCCATGTTGGGACCGGTGATGATGAGCATCCGGGTGCTGTCGTCGAGCGCCAGGTCGTTGGCGACGAACGGCGTGGTCAGCACCTGCTCGACGACCGGATGACGGCCTTGCTCGATGCGCAGACACGGCTCGTCGACGAAGGTTGGGCAGTTCAGGTCCAGGTTCAGCGCCCGCTCGGCGAGATTGCTCAGCACGTCCAGTTCGGCCAGGGCCGCGGCGGTGTCCTGCAGCGGCGCCAGATGACCGATCAAGGTTTCCAGCAACGCGTCGTAGAGCATTTTCTCGCGTGCCAGGGCGCGGCTCTTGGCTGACAGGGCCTTGTCCTCGAAGGCCTTTAGCTCCGGGGTGATGAAGCGCTCTGCGCCTTTGAGCGTCTGGCGACGGATATAGTCGCCAGGTGCCTGCTCGGCCTGGCGGGTCGGCAGTTCGATGTAGTAGCCGTGAACCCGGTTGTAGCCGACCTTCAGGTTGCTCAGCCCGGTACGGGCCTTTTCCCGCGCCTCGAGGTCGATGAGAAACTGCCCGGCGTTCTCGCTCATGGCCAGCAGCTCGTCGAGCTCGCTGTCGTAGCCGACCTTGAGCACGCCGCCATCGCGGATCACCGCGGGCGGGTTGTCGATGATCGCCCGCTCCAGCAGGCCAGCCAGCTCCGGATAGGTCCCGGCGATGGTGGCCAGCCGCGCCAGGTGCGGCGCTTCCAGCTCGGCCATGGCATTGTGCAGTTCAGGCAGCGCGCCCAGCGCATCGCGCAGGCGTGCCAGGTCGCGCGGCCGTGCATTGCGCAGGCCGATGCGAGCAAGAATGCGTTCGATGTCGCCGATTTCCTTGAGCTGCGGCTGCAGCTTTTCGAAGCGATAGCCGTCCAGCAGGCAACGGATCGAGCCCTGGCGAGCCTTGAGCACCTTGAGGTCGCGCAGCGGACGGTTCAGCCAGCGGGTCAGCAGACGGCTGCCCATGGCGGTCTGGCAGCGGTCCATGACCGATTGCAAGGTGTTGTCGCGTCCGCCGGCCAGGTTGACATCCAGCTCCAGGTTGCGCCGGCTCGCGCCGTCGAGGATCACCGTGTCGTCCAGCCGCTCGTGGCGCAAGCTGCGCAGGTGTGGCAGGGCAGTGCGCTGGGTTTCCTTTGCGTAGGCCAGCAGGCAGCCGGCAGCGCCGATCGCCAGGGTCAGCTTGTCGCAGCCGAAGCCTTTGAGGTCTTGGGTGGCAAACTGCTGGCAAAGGCTCTTGCGCGCGGTGTCCCGGTCGAAATCCCAGGGCGCCCGGCGACGGCTGCCGCGACGCTTTTCCGCTGGAAGGCCTTGTGGCCAGTCATCCGGGATCAGCAGTTCCACCGGATCGATGCGCTCCAGTTCGGCCAGCAGGTTTTCCCAGCCCTTGATTTCCTGCACCGTGAAGTGGCCGCTGGTGATATCCAGCACCGCCAGGCCGAACAGGCGCTCGTCACCCAGCAGCGCGGCGATCAGGTTGTCCCGGCGCTCGTCCAGCAGGGCTTCGTCGCTGACGGTCCCAGGCGTGATGATACGCACCACCTGGCGCTCCACCGGCCCCTTGCTGGTGGCCGGGTCGCCGATCTGCTCGCAGATGACCACCGACTCGCCGAGCTTGACCAGCTTGGCCAGGTAGCCTTCCACGGAATGGAAGGGAATCCCGCACATCGGGATCGCCTGCCCGGCAGACTGGCCACGCGCGGTCAGGGTGATGTCGAGCAGCTTCGCGGCCTTCTTCGCGTCTTCATAGAAGATCTCGTAGAAGTCGCCCATGCGGTAGAACATCAGCTGGTCTGGATGCTGGTGCTTGAGCTTCCAGTACTGCTGCATCATCGGGGTGTGTGCGGAAAAATCGGAAATTGCTTTATTCATCAGTGCTTTAGGGCGCTTTGGCGGGTTCGCTGGGGCAGCACTGGGGCCATCCGGTCCGCCATGAGCGCCGCTACTTGGATTCCAGCTTTGGATGCCATCAGCGTATCACGCGAGGCGGGCATTCGCCGAGCGCTCATTGCTCGGCTCGGACAAATGCCGCGGTGTCCCGGCGTCTGCGAGCTTGCCCGTTGCCACCGTGATGATAGGGTAGGGTGACTTTCCAAGGAGACCGACATGGACACTATCTCCACGCTTTCCCTCAAGCTCGGTGAACATCTGCGTCGTCTCGGTGCCCAAGTCAGTACAGCCGAATCCTGCACCGGCGGTGGGATCGCCGAGGCGATCACTCGCGCGCCAGGCAGCTCGGCCTGGTTCGAAGCGGGCTACGTCACCTATTCCAACCGGCAGAAGACCCATCAGCTGGGGGTGCCGCAGCCGCTGTTCGCCACGGTCGGCGCGGTCAGCCGGGAAGTGGTCGAGGCGATGGCACGCGGCGCGCAGGCAGCCAGTGGCGCACGCTTCGCCGTTGCGGTCAGTGGCGTTGCCGGCCCCGATGGCGGCTCGCCGGCCAAGCCGGTGGGCACGGTGTGGCTGGCCTGGGCCGACGGCGACCGGGTCGAGAGCGAGCGGCGGCTGTTTGACGGGGACCGCGACGCGGTACGGCGCCAGACGGTCATCGCCGCGCTCGAGCGGCTGTTACAGCTTGGTGCAGAGTAAATTGGGAACAGGGGTTTGCGCGAGCGCACCACTGTGGAATAATACTGTCTACTTATACAGTTATCTGGGCCATCAGGGCCTGTCGATCACGTGAGGATTTCAATGGACGACAACAAGAAGCGCGCCTTGGCTGCGGCCCTGGGTCAGATCGAACGTCAATTCGGCAAGGGCGCGGTCATGCGCATGGGCGACCATGAGCGCCAGGCCATTCCCGCCATTTCCACCGGCTCCCTGGGACTGGACATCGCCCTGGGCATCGGCGGCCTGCCGAAGGGGCGTATCGTCGAGATCTACGGTCCGGAGTCCTCGGGCAAGACCACACTGACCCTGTCGGTCATCGCCGAAGCTCAGAAGAACGGTGCCACCTGCGCCTTCGTCGATGCCGAGCACGCGCTGGATCCGGAGTACGCCGGCAAGCTGGGCGTCAACGTCGACGATCTGCTGGTGTCCCAGCCGGACACCGGTGAGCAGGCGCTGGAAATCACCGACATGCTGGTGCGTTCCAATGCCGTGGACGTCATCATCGTCGACTCCGTCGCGGCGCTGGTGCCCAAGGCCGAAATCGAAGGCGAGATGGGCGACATGCACGTCGGCCTGCAGGCCCGCCTGATGTCCCAGGCCCTGCGCAAGATCACCGGCAACATCAAGAACGCCAACTGCCTGGTCATCTTCATCAACCAGATCCGCATGAAGATCGGCGTGATGTTCGGTAGCCCGGAAACCACCACCGGTGGCAACGCCCTGAAGTTCTATGCTTCGGTCCGCCTGGATATCCGTCGTACCGGCGCGGTGAAGGAAGGCGACGAGGTCGTCGGTAGTGAAACGCGGGTCAAGATCGTCAAGAACAAGGTCTCGCCTCCGTTCCGTCAGGCCGAGTTCCAGATCCTGTACGGCAAGGGCATCTACCGCAATGGCGAGATCATCGATCTGGGCGTCGCCAACGGGCTGCTGGAAAAATCTGGCGCCTGGTACAGCTATCAGGGCAGCAAGATCGGTCAGGGCAAGGCCAACGCCGCCAAGTACCTGCAGGAGAACCCAGCCATCGGCGCGGAGCTCGAGAAGCAGATTCGCGACAAGCTGCTCAACGCAGGTGCTGTGGCAGCGGCTGGCAAGGCCGCTGCCGCCGAGGCCGATGCCGGCGACGTGGCCGATGCCGACGCGGGCTACTGATTGCCTCCATGTCCGTCGTGCTCGATACCCCCGTCGCGGTTCGGCGGACAGCCATGGACCTGCTCGCGCGACGCGAGCATGGTCGTGTGGAACTGACGCGCAAGCTGCGCCAACGCGGTGCCCCGCAGGAGTTGATCGAGCGTGAGCTCGATCGACTGACCGAAGAGGGGCTACTCAGCGAGGCCCGTTATCTCGAGAGCTTCATTGCCTATCGGTCCAGCGCTGGCTACGGTCCTGCGCGCATCCGCGAAGACCTTGGCCAGCGCGGCCTGGATCGTGGCGACATCGAGCAGGCCCTGCGCGATAGCGACATCGACTGGGCCGGTCGTCTGCGCGATGTCTGGCAACGCAAGTTCGCCGGCCAGCGGCCGGTCGATCCTCGCAGTCGAGCACGACAGATCCGCTTTCTCGCTTACCGGGGTTTCCCCATGGACCTCGTAAACCGCTTGCTCAGTGGTCGAGACCTGGACGACTGATCGACAGCCCGTCCGCTCTTTTCAGTTCTTCCACCAAGCCAGGCTGCGGTCTTACCGCTTGCCTTTCCCCAGGCCACAGGTCGCCGCATTGAACACCTGCTGGCCCACCGGGCGATTGGTCTTGTACTCGGTGAAGTCATAGCGCAGAACGGCGCCGCGCATCATCAGCTGGCGAAAGCCACTGTTGCCACAGACACTGCTGCCCAGCTGGTCGCGGACCTTTTCCGGGTTGGCCTGCATCTGTTCTGCGTGACTGGCGCGAACGCTCAGGTGATTGATCAGCTGGTTGCCCTCGACGGTGTAGCCTTGGTCCAGAATGTCCTCGTTGATCGCACGCGGCGTACCGACGCTGCTCTCCCTGGCGACCTTCTGCAACATCTGGGAAAGCTCGTATTCCTGCTTGGAAGCGGCCTGGGCCACCAGCGGCAAGGCGAGCAGCATGCCCAGGGTAGGGACGATAAGACGCAGCATGAATCTCTCCTGTTCGATGATTGGCGCTTGGACAGACGCCAGTCGGTAGTGTTCCATGAAAGCCCAGCCGCTGCCATGCCATCCCTCGCCTCGCTCTCTGCACGCAGGCCCACGGTGCATACCCGTGCTCTGCTAGAATGGCGACTTTTCTGTCTGGGATCACTATCGTGTCTTTCCTTACCCACCGACGGGCAGTGCAGCCATGAGCCATGCCGTGGCACGCCTGCGCGCCGAACGCCTGGCGCGAAGCAGCAAGCCCTTTATAGCCCGCGGTTCCCGCGCCGAACGCTGCGAAGCCTGCCGGGTTATCGTCAGCCACTGCCTGTGCGCCTGGACACCCAAGGTCGCCGCCCAATCCGGCATGTGTCTGATCATGCACGATACCGAGCCGCTTAAACCGAGCAATACCGGCTGGCTGATCGCGGATGTCGTGCAAGACACCTCGGCCTTCGGCTGGCAGCGCACCGAGGTCGATTCGAGGCTGCTGGCATTGCTCGAGCAAGCGCATTGGCAACCTTTCATCGTTTTCCCTGGCGAGTTCGTTGCCTCGGCGCGGGTAGTCGATACGGTCGTGCGCGAGCCTGGCAAGCGGCCGCTTTTCATCCTGCTCGACGCGACCTGGACCGAGGCGCGCAAGATGTTCCGCAAGAGCCCCTACCTGGATCGTTTTCCCGTATTGAGCCTGACCGCGGAGCAGGTCTCACGCTATCGCCTGCGGCGCTCCAGGCGCGACGATCATTTCTGTACCGCCGAAGTCGCGGCGATGTGCCTGGACCTGGCCGGCGATCAGCAAGCCTCCCAGGCGCTGGATGCCTACCTGGATGTGTTCAGCACCCACTACCTGGCCGCCAAGCGGCACCTGGCGCTCGACGAACATGACGATGTGCACCGGCGTCTGGAAGCCTTTCTTTAGTCCAAGAGGTAGCCCAGCTGGATTGGGTCCATAATAGCGAGGCTGGCGCCAGGGAGAGCGGGCATGGCTGGGCTTGGCGCTTGACCACCTGGAGCGTGCTCGGCATCCTTGGCGCCGCTTGGATGCGACGAAGAGGCAGCGCCATCCTCGTCGTGTCTTTTGCCTGCCTGGCACTCCCCATCCTTTCCGCCAGGCCCATGACAGGATCCCTAGATCGATGGCCACGTACGAAATCCTGATAGCCGATGACCACCCCTTGTTCCGAAGTGCCTTGCGTCAGGCCGTTACCTTGGGGCTTGGGCCGAACGTGCGTCTGGTGGAGGCGGCAAGCATTGCGGAACTTGAGACGCGTCTGGCAGAGAAAGCCGATTGGGATCTGGTGCTGCTGGATCTGAACATGCCCGGTGCCTACGGTTTCTCGGGATTGGTCTTGTTGCGTGGGCAGTATCCGCAGATTCCGGTCGTCATGGTTTCGGCCCAGGAAGAGGCGGCGGTGGTGGTGAAGTCCCGCGAGTTCGGCGCCAGTGGCTTCATTCCCAAGTCCAGCACCCTGGAAGTCATCCAGGCAGCGGTGCAGAAAGTGCTGGACGGTGACGCCTGGTGGCCGCCGCAGGCGTTCGAGAAGGTTGATGTATCGGCCGAGGCCAAGGCTGCCAGCGAAGGCCTGGCCAGCCTGACGCCGCAACAGTTCCGGGTCCTGACCATGGTCTGCGAAGGGTTGCTGAACAAGCAGATCGCCTATGAGCTGAGTGTCTCGGAAGCGACCATCAAGGCTCATGTGACTGCCATCTTCCGCAAGCTCGGCGTGCGCACCAGGACCCAGGCGGCGTTGCTTCTGCAACAATTGGAATCGGTTGCTGGCAACTGATCGTCCTCGCTTCACTCTTTTTTTATCCAGGTTGCATTAGCCTGCACTCCTCATCTCGCCGAAGTTCATTGTCATGTCACCATTCAAAGGCCAGACCGGCCTCAAGCGTCTTTTCAGTGCCGCCGGCTATTCGCTGGACGGCCTGCGCGCCGCCTTCCTGGGCGAAGCTGCCTTCCGTCAGCTGGTAGTGCTGAATATCCTGCTCATTCCGACGGCCTTCTGGCTACCGGTCTCGCGGGTCGAGCGTGCGATCCTGGTGGCCGTATGCCTGCTTGGGCTGATCGTCGAGCTGATCAACTCGGCGATCGAGGCGGCCATCGATCGAATCTCGCTGGAGCGCCATCCGCTTTCGAAGAATGCCAAGGACATGGGCAGTGCCGCCCAGCTGGTGGCGCTGTGCATGATCGGTCTGGTCTGGGGCATCATCCTGCTGTAGGGCTCAGGCAATCGACGGCAACACGATCTCGTCGCTTCGCCTGACCCCTGCCGTGAAGGTGCGGCACAGGTCGAGAAACTCACGCATGGCCGACGTCTGGTATTTCTGCTTGTGCCAGATGAAATAGAACTGTCGGGCCAGATCCAGTTCGGGAGTTTCCACGGCGACCAGGCTTCCACGGCGGAACGCGTCACGCAGGGCGAGCCGGGATATGCAGCCGATGCCCAGGCCCGACTCCACGGCGCGCTTTATCGCTTCGGTATGCTCCAGCTCCAGGCGAATATTCAGGCTGGTCCGGTGATGGCGCATGGCCTGGTCGAAAGTCAGGCGCGTTCCCGACCCTTGCTCGCGCAGAATCCAGGCCTCCCTCGACAGCGCCTGGATGTCGGCCTGGCCGATCCTGGCCAATGGATGCTGGGGCGCGCAGAAGACCACCAGTTCGTCTTCGACCCACGGCTGCACTTCCAGGTCTGGATGACTGCAATCGCCCTCGATCAGGCCCAGGTCAATCTCGTAATGGGCCACCTGTTGCACGATATGCGCCGTGTTTTGCACGTGCAGCTTCACCTGGCTTTCCGGGTGCCCCTGCATGAAGCTGCCGATCAGCAGCGTGGCTAGGTAGTTGCCGATGGTCAGCGTGGCCCCGACGGACAGCGCACCGAATCCGGAGCGACCTCCGAGCAGGTCTTCGATTTCCTTGGCCTGGTCCAGCAGCGCGACGGCCTTGGGCAGCAGTTGGTGACCCAGGGCGTTGAGGCTCAGGCGCTTGCCGGCTCGGTCGAACAACTGGCAACTCGACTGCCGCTCCAGTTCGGTGATCGAGGTGCTGGCGGCAGATTGCGACAAGGCCAGCAGGCTGGCCGCGCGTGACACGCTCTGGTACTGGGCTACGGCGACGAATACCTGGAGCTGGCGAAGAGTGAATCGCATATCTATATAACCAATAACCCATATCTTGATAATTGATTTAACAGATATTGTCACTGCCTCTAAACTACCGCGCAATAGCGCCGTCACTCGGCGTTGCGTCTTTTTTCAGGAGCCCCTCGATGAGCAACATGAACCACGAACGTGTCCTCAGTGTGCATCACTGGAACGACACCCTGTTCAGCTTCAAGTGTACCCGTGATCCGGGCCTGCGCTTCGAGAACGGTCAGTTCGTGATGATCGGCCTGCAACAGGAGAATGGCCGTCCGCTCATGCGTGCCTACTCGATCGCCTCGCCGAACTGGGAAGAGCACCTGGAGTTCTTCAGCATCAAGGTACCCGATGGCCCGTTGACCTCGCAGCTGCAGCACCTGAAGGAAGGCGACGAGATCATCATCAGCAAGAAGCCTACCGGCACGCTGGTCCTCGACGACTTGAATCCGGGCAAGCACCTCTATCTGCTGAGCACCGGGACCGGGCTTGCGCCCTTCATGAGCGTGATCCAGGATCCGGAAACCTACGAGCGCTTCGAGAAGGTGATCCTGGTCCACGGTGTACGCTACGTCAACGAAGTGGCCTACCGCGAGTTCATCACCGAACACCTACCGCAGAACGAGTTCTTCGGTGAGGCGGTGCGCGAAAAGCTGATCTACTACCCGACCGTGACCCGCGAGCCGTTCGAGAACCAGGGCCGACTGACCGACCTGATGCGCAGCGGCAAGCTGTTCAGCGACATCGGCCTGCCACCGATCAACCCGCAGGACGACCGCGCCATGATCTGCGGCAGCCCGAGCATGCTCGACGAGACCAGCGAAGTGCTCGACAGCTTCGGCCTGAAGATCTCCCCGCGCATGCGCGAGCCGGGCGACTACCTCATCGAGCGTGCCTTCGTCGAGAAGTGATCGGCTCGGAAACATGAACAACGCAGGCCTGGCCTGCGTTTTTTCATGCCCCTGGCAGGGCGTTTCGTGCAAGCGACCTACGCTTGCCGGAACGGCCACAGTGCCTTCGATTCAAGGATCCGGCACGATCTCCAGCACCCTGATCCGATCCGGCTGCGGGTAATGCCAGCGCACCTGCACGTCCCAGAACTTAACGCCATAGATTCGTTCTGCTGGCGGCACCTGGTAGGCCGGGCGCGGGTCCTGTGCCAGGCATTGCTCGACCAGTTCCACCAGCGGTTCGGCCAGGCGCGAGGCATGCTCGCGCGCCTGGCACAGGGCGGCTTCGCTCCACTGCACGGTGATCGCTGCTGGCGCTTGGCTAGCCATCTGGTTGACTGCCCCGGCCACGCTGTCGGCGTAGGGCACGTAGGGCTTGATATCGAGTACCGGCGTTCCATCGAGCAGGTCGATTCCCGAAAGCAGCAGGCGTCCAGGTTCGACGGCTTCCAGGCGCACCACCGACTGGCCGATGCCATTGGGACGATGGGTCGCTCGCGTGGCGAACACGCCCATGCTCCTGTTTCCGCCCAGGCGGGGCGGGCGAACTTTCAGTCGGGGCTGGTCTTCGAGCGCCTGGTGAAACAGGAACAGCAACCAGACATGGCTGACCTGCTCCAGGCCGGCCACGGCTTCGCCCTGGTCGAAAGGCGGCAGCAGCTCGAGCACGCCGCGCGCCGCCGGGGCCAGGTGCGGCTGCCGAGGAATGGCAAATTTCTCCTTGAAGCAGGAGCGGACGATGCCGACTGGCGAGACGCTGTGCTGCATGTGCCGCTCAACCACGCACGCGCAAGGTCAGGCCCTTGAGAAAGTTGCGCAGCAACTGGTCTCCACAGGGACGGTAGTTCTCGTGGCCGACCTTGCGAAACAGCGCGCTCAGTTCCGGCTTGGAGACCGGGAAATTGACCGACTTGAGCACGGCATGCAGGTCCTGCTCCTTGAGTTCGAAGGCCACCCGCAGCTTCTTGAGCACGGTATTGTTTGTCACTGGCACCTCGATAGGCTGCGGTGCCCGGCTCTCGTCGCGACCGCGGCGATGGATGACCAGGCCATCGAGAAAGTGCGCCATGACTGGCTCGGGGCAGCGCACGAAGCCTTCTTCGTCTTCCTTCTTCAGGTAGCCGGCCAGCTCCTGGGCACTGAGTTGCAGGCCGGAAAGCCCGATGATCCTCGCCATCTGCGTGTCGTTGATCTTGAGCATGTAGCGCACGCTGCGCAATACGTCGTTGTGGTTCATAGCTAATCCTGTTCACAGCCCTGCCTTGGCGGCAGGGCCTTCGATCGATTCTAGAAACGTTCGCTGCCGGCCAGGTAGCGCCATTGTCCGCCAGCGAGCTTGCCCATCGCCACGCCACCGAGACGGATACGGCGCATGCCGAGCACCTCGAGCCCGACGACGGCGCACAACTGTTCGATCAGGCCGGGCTGCGGAGCCTTGATGGCCATGCGCAGGTGGCTCTCGTTCTGCCAGCTGGCCTTGGCCTTGGGTAGCTCGCGGCCGTCGCGCGTCAGGCCACGGGCCAGGCGCTGCAGCGACTGTGGCGAAGCGCTGCCACGCACTTCGATGATGTATTCCTGTTCCAGCCGGCGCAGGTCAGCCTCGATCTTGCGCTTGACGCGCCAGTCCTGGGTGAAGACCTGCAAGCCGCTGGCACCCGGAGCCAATGGCGCAACGCACTCCTGTCGGGCGAAGTGCCCATGCAGGGGGCGCACGGCATGGCGGTGGGCATCACTGAGCGTGGCCATGGCGATGCTCGCACGAGCCTCTTCGAGCCACATGCCGGCCGGCTGGTTCAGCAGCAGAGTGACTGGCGCCAGGGGCTCGGCCTTGGCGCCGGGAAGCAATTCGACCTGCTCTGCGGCGACCTTGAACTGCGGTTGCTCCACCACGATCCCGTCCACCGTCACCCAGCCGCCTTCGATGAACAGTTCGGCCTCGCGGCGGGAGCAGCCAAGCTGCGCGATGAGGCGTTTGGAAAGACGGACGGGTTCGTTCATGATGGTGTTTCGCAAGGCAGGGGGAAGAGCCGCCATTGTACCTGGCCGCACCGCCTCGATGGCCGTTATCTGTGCCCTGCTAGCGGAGCGTGGCCAGGCGCATGTGCAGCAGCGGGTAAGGCTGGCCAAGGCCATCGCTCGGCGAACGACCGGTGACTTCGAAGCCGTGCCGCAGATAGAAGCCTAGCGCCTTGGGGTTCTGCTCGTTGACGTCGAGCGTGCGCGCGCCCGACTGCACGGCGTGACCCAGCAGACGGCTGCCGACGCCCTGGCCATGATACTGCGGCGCGACGAACAGCATGTCCAGGCGGTCCTCGGCGGTTCCGGCGAAACCCATGATGCGTCCATCCGCTGCCTTGCAGCATGAGAGCGCCACCGCATCCAGGTACCTGGGCAGCACCTGGTCACGCAGCAGCTCGATATAGGCCGGTGCGAGAAAGTCGTGTGTGGCACGAACCGAGGCCTCCCAGACCTGCAGCAATTCGGGATGGTCCCCAACGGTGGGCGTGTACAGCGCCAGCATGCTCGACGATCCTTGTGATCCTGGTGGGTAGTCGTTAACCATAGGCGCAATGCAGCCGCAGGGAAAGCCTGGCGTCAGAGTGCGTCAGGCGCGAGCCTGACAGGTCGTGACGCCACTTGCCAGCCTGAGGGCGCTCAGACGGGTTCGGCCCACATGTCGTATTCATCGGCGTCGACGATGCGGCAACGGACCTTGTCGCCTGGCTTGAAGCCATGGTCGCCATCGATGAACACGCTACCGTCGATTTCGGGTGCATCGAAGAAACTGCGGCCGACCGAGCCCTGCTCCTCGACTTCGTCGATCAGCACTTCGATTTCCTTGCCGATACGCAGTTGCAGGCGTGCGGCGCTGATGGCCTGCTGGTGCGCCATGAACCGATCCCAGCGCTCCTGCTTGACGGCATCGGGCACTTCCTCCAGGCCCAGCTCGTTGGCCGGTGCGCCTTCGACGGGGGAGTACTGGAAGCAGCCGACCCGGTCGAGCTGGGCTTCGCTGAGCCAGTCGAGCAGGTACTGGAAGTCTTCCTCGGTTTCGCCCGGGAAGCCGACGATGAAGGTCGAACGAATCACCAGCTCGGGGCACTGCTCACGCCAGGCCTTGATGCGCGCCAGGGTGCGGTCTTCGAAGGCCGGGCGCTTCATGGTCTTGAGGACTTTCGGGCTGGCGTGCTGGAACGGAATGTCCAGGTACGGCAGGAGCTTGCCCGCGGCCATCAGCGGGATCACGTCATCGACGTTCGGATAAGGGTAGACATAGTGCAGGCGCACCCAGGCCCCCAGGCTGCTCAGGGCCTCGCACAGCTCCAGCATGCGGGTCTTGACCGGGCGACCATTCCAGAAATCGGTTCTGTACTTCACATCGACACCGTAGGCGCTGGTGTCCTGGGAGATCACCAGGATTTCCTTCACGCCGGCCTTGACCAGCCGCTCGGCTTCGCTCAGCACTTCGCCGACCGGGCGGCTGACCAGCTTGCCTCGCATCGATGGGATGATGCAGAAGCTGCAGCTATGGTTGCAGCCTTCGGAGATCTTCAGGTAGGCGTAGTGGCGAGGCGTCAGCTTGACCCCTTGTGGCGGTACCAGGTCGATCAGCGGATTGTGGTCCTGGCGTGGCGGGACCACTTCATGGACGGCATTGACCACCTGCTCGTACTGCTGAGGGCCGCTCACCGACAGCACGCTTGGGTGCACGTCGCGGATGTTGCCTTCTTCCACGCCCATGCAACCGGTGACGATGACCTTGCCGTTCTCCTTGATCGCTTCGCCGATCACTTCCAGCGATTCGGCCTTGGCGCTGTCGATGAAGCCGCAGGTGTTGACCACCACCACATCGGCGTCCTCGTAGGTGGGCACGACTTCGTAGCCTTCCATGCGCAGCTGGGTCAGGATTCGCTCGGAATCGACCAGCGCCTTCGGGCAACCCAGCGAAACAAATCCAACCTTCGGCGTGGAAGGTGCGGGCGTGGTGGACATGACTAACCTCGGCATTGAAAGCGACGATCCAGGCGAGCGCGAAGGCCGGCCTGGCGGACGCTGTTGGCGTCTCTGATCAAAAAGTGCGCAATTCTAGCGATCACTTGGACGCTTGACCAGCAGAAAAGCGACGAACGCTGCGCTATGCTTCGCGGCGTTGCGCCTGGCGCCGATCCTTGCTGTCGGTGCGTTGACACTGCGACCGTGCAACGAGTCCAGATGCGAGGCGCGTGTCACGAACAAGGGGCCTGGCAAGGACGGTCTTCGGGAGTGGTCGATGGTTCAGGCGAGCAGTCACGCCGAAAGCGGACAAGGGACAGCGCGGCCGTTGGGCCTGCTGGTGGCGGCGGTGGGGGTCGTCTACGGGGACATCGGCACCAGCCCGTTGTATACCCTCAAGGAGGTATTCACAGGCGGGTATGGCGTGCCGGTCGACCATGATGGTGTGCTAGGCATCCTGGCGCTGATTTTCTGGTCGCTGATCTGGGTGGTCTCGTTCAAGTACGTGGTGTTCATCCTGCGTGCCGACAACCAGGGCGAGGGCGGCACCATGGCCCTGACTGCTCTTGCGCGGCGGGCCGCGGCGCCTTATCCAAGGTTGCGCCTGCTGATGATCGGCTGTGGCCTGGTCGGGGCTTCGCTGTTCTACGGTGACAGCATGATCACGCCGGCCGTCTCGGTGCTGTCGGCCGTCGAAGGCATGGGCCTGGCCTTCGACGGCATCGACCACTGGGTCGTCCCCGTCTCGCTGGTGGTGCTGGTCGCCTTGTTCGTGGTGCAGAAGCACGGCACGGAAAAGATCGGCAAGCTGTTCGGGCCGGTCATGGTCACCTGGTTCCTGGTACTCGCCGCACTGGGCGTGCATGGCATCGTGCAAAGCCCCGAAGTGCTCAAGGCCTTCAATCCCGCCTGGGCGGTGCGCTTCTTCATCGTCCATCCAGGCATGGGCGTGGCGATCCTTGGCGCGGTCGTGCTGGCCTTGACCGGTGCCGAGGCGCTGTATGCGGACATGGGGCATTTTGGCCGCAAGCCGATCGCCCGTGCCTGGTTCGCGCTGGTGCTGCCGGCACTGGTGCTCAACTATTTCGGCCAGGGCGCCATGCTCTTGCAGAACCCCGAGGCCGCGCGCAATCCGTTCTACCTGCTGGCACCAGGCTGGGCCTTGCTGCCGCTGATCGGCCTGGCCACCCTGGCGACGGTGATCGCCTCCCAGGCGGTGATTTCCGGAGCCTTCTCCCTGACTCGGCAGGCCATCCAGCTAGGCTATGTGCCGCGCATGCAGATCCAGCACACCTCAAGCGACGAACAGGGACAGATCTACATCGGAGCAGTGAACTGGACACTGATGGTCGGCGTGGTGTTGCTGGTGCTCGGCTTCGAGTCGTCGGGCGCGCTGGCCGCGGCCTATGGCGTGGCAGTGACCGGGACCATGCTGATGACCACGCTGCTGGTGGCGGTGGTGATGCTGCTGTTGTGGAAATGGCCCGTCATGCTGGCAGTGCCCGTAGTGGCGAGTTTCCTGCTGGTCGATGGCCTGTTCTTCGCCGCCAACCTGCCCAAGGTGGTGCAGGGCGGGGCGTTCCCGGTGCTGGCTGGCATCGTGCTGTTCGTGCTGATGAGTACCTGGAAGCGCGGCAGGCAGATCCTGGTCGAGCGTATCACTGAAGGCTCCCTGCCCCTGCCGATGTTCATCGCCAGCTTGCGCATGCAGCCGGCGCACCGGGTCGAAGGCACCGCGGTGTTCCTCACCGCGCGTACCGACGCCGTGCCCCATGCGCTGTTGCACAACCTGCTGCACAACCAGGTTCTGCATCGCCAGGTGGTACTGTTGACGGTAATCAGCGAAGACCGCCCGCGCGTGCCCGAGGCCGAGCGGCTGGAAGTGCAGGCCCATGGGGATGGTTTCTTCCGCGTGCTGCTGCACTATGGCTTCATGGACGAGCCCGACGTGCCGGCGGCACTTGCCCTGTGCCAGCGCAGCGACCTGAACTTCAGCCCGATGCGCACCACCTATTTCCTTAGCCGTGAGACGGTGATCGCCTCACGGCTGGAAGGGATGGCGCGCTGGCGGAGCAATCTGTTCGCCTTTCTGCTGAAGAATGCCAACGGCAACCTGCGCTTCTTCAAGCTGCCACTCAACCGGGTGATCGAGCTGGGGACGCAGGTCGAGATATGAAGCGCCCGCCGAATGGTCCTGTGCCCGCTTGGCGGGCCATTATGGCTGCTCCGGCGCCCCGGCTCCAAGGCATCTAGAGCAGGACCGATTCCTCCAAGCCGCTCACTTCTGACGCGCCAATCCTGGCGTGCCTTGGCGCTTGTCGATCTCGCCGATCAGGCGCTTGGCCAGTGCCGGGTAGTCTTCGTCGAAGTGATGGCCTCCCGGCAGCTTGATCCGCTCGCCCACCGCGGTGCTGTCGGTACAACCGCTTTCGCCGGCTTCTTCGGCTCCATAGAGGCATACCACTTTTTCCGCTGGCAGCTTGGCCATCTCCGGGCCGGTGGGCGCTTCCTGGCCATCCTTGCCCAGCCAACCCTCGACTTCGATCTCGAAGCTGCCGCTGCGGGCGAATGCCAGCAGGATGATGGCGTCGACCCGCTGCCGCTCCTCGCTCGGCAAGCGATTGTAGATTGCGGGCAGAACATCGGCACCGAACGAGTAGCCGGTGAGGATGAAACGCTTGGTGCCCCATTTCTGACGATAGTGGTGCATCAGCTCGACCAGGTCGGACGCGCTCTGCTCGGGCGTCTTGTGTTGCCAGTAGTAACGCAAGGTGTCGATGCCCACCACCGGGTAGCCGAGCTTGGCCATGTCTGTCGCCACGGCGCGGTCCAGGTCACGCCAGCCGCCATCCCCGGACAGGAACAGGGTCACGGTGTCGCTGGCCTGGCCTGCTGGCACTTCGACGACGGGAATGCTCAAGGCATTGCCGTCAGGACCGAGCAGCGCCTGGCTCAACTGGTTCTTCAGCACCTGGGGCAGGTGGATGTCATAGTCGCTGATGCTGGTCTGGGCATTGGCCTGGTCGCGCACGAAGGCAGCGCTGGTGTCGTCCGGGTTGTCGTTCCAGGCCACGTTCCAGTGGCCGTGCGCGGCGGACCTTGGCAGTGGCGAGGCGCAGGCAGGCTGCTCGAGCTTGAAGTCGACCGAAACGGCCAGGGCCTGGTCGTTGTCCTGCGTGGCCAGCCAGCGCCAGGCCTGGGCAGCGCCCGGCCCGATGCCAGCGACGATGGAAGGGGCCGCCGAGAGCTGGCCCAGGGCTTGGCTCATGAGCTGCTGCTGCTCATGGCAATCCTCGCCTGGCAGGATGACCTGGACCAACTGCGCATTTGCGGCCTGGCCCAGGTCGAGCAGTTGGCGATCGCTCAGGGCCTGGTCTGCCGGCACGCCGATCGCCACGTGGTGCCTGGCCGGTCCTGTCGGGTCGACACGCACCAGGCCAATGCCGTTATCCAGGTTCAGGTGTTCGAGCTGCGCCTGCGGCGCGGGACGAGTCCATAGCCACAGGCCTGCGGCAGCGGCAGCCAGGGCCAGCAGCACGGCGACCAGGAGATAGAGCCAGTAGCGTCGAGTCATCAGCGTTTCACCAATCCAGTCAGGCCGCCTGCGATCAAGGCGGCGGTATCGGCCAGCGCCACCAGGGGGTCGAGCCCGGCCGGCACGGCCATGTAGCGAGGCTCCCAGTCGGGCTGGAACTTATCCTTGAAGCGCCGCAGCCCCTGGAAGTTGTAGAGTTGTTCGCCGCGCTGGAACACCATCGAGCCCAGGCGCTGGGTCAATGGGGCGCCGCGCCGTGGCTGCAGGCCCGACAGGGGCACCATGCCGAGGCTGAAGCGCATGTAGCCACGCTGTTTGTAATGCAGGATCAGGCCGAGCATCATGAACTCCATGGTCAGCTTCGGCGCCTCGGGGTGAGCGCGCATCAGGTCCAGGCTGGCCAGCTCCGTGCCATGAGTTTCCAGCAGGTTGGCAAAGGCTACCGCCTTACCTTGGAAGCGGATCACCACGATACGGAAATGCTGCAGGTATTCAGGCCTGAAGCGTCCCAATGAAAAACCTTTTTCGCGGACGTGCTTGTTGCCGAGCCAGGCGTCGGAAATCACCTTCAGTTCATCCAGGGGGGCCTGTCCCGGCTCGTGGATCTCCAGGCTCAGTCCGTCACGGCCGCCACGGTTCCAGGTGTAGCGCAAGTCCTTCATCTCCTTGCCCTTGGCCTCCAGATCGAAGCGCCGTAGGTCGACCCGGGCCTCTTCGCCGAGCTTGATCGCGGTCAGCCCGATGTCCATGTAGAACGGCAGGTTTTCCGCTCGGACCTGATAGAACACGGGCCTGGCATGATGCAGATCGCACAAGTCGCGGAACTGCCAGATCATTTCGGCGCGTTCCTGGGGTGGCCCGATGGGGTCGTACAGAGCCACCAGGCTGCGTCCGCGCCGGGCATACATGAGAAAGGCGTTGTCGGTGGGATGGAACAGCAAGGCCTTGTCACCGGTCAGGGCCAGCCCGCCATCAGGCTGCTCGGATGCGAGCAGGATACGATTGGCGCGCTGCAGTTCTTCTGCCGTGGGCAGGTGGATCACCGGACGAGCGGTACGCAACAGCCAGGTCAGCGTGACGATGACCAGCAGTATCGCACTGCCCAGGGCGCCGCGCAGCGCTCTTGGCGCATCGGCATCCAGGGTGAACTGCCACCACAGCTCGTGATCGTAGGGCACGTCCTGGAAAGCGAACAGCAGTAGCCATACCGAAGCGCCGATCACGCATGCGCTGGCTACCAGGTAGACGGGCGAGAAGGGCAGTTCGAGCAGGCGGCTGGGGCGATAGAAAGAGCGCCTGAACAATGCCAGCAGCGAGGCGGTGAAGGTCAGGATGCAGGCTTCCTCCCAATCGAAGCCCTTGAGCAGCGACAGCAGGGCGCCGACCAGCAGCAGGACGGTGGTCAGCAACCAGGCGGCGGACAGCCGGCGACGCAGGCCCTGGGCCAGTAACAGGCACAGCACACCGATGAGGCTGGCGCCAAAATGCGAAGCGTCGATCAACCGGTGCGGGATCAAGAAGCCCATGTGCTCCAGGCGCGTATCGATCTCGGGCGTGGCGCCGGAAAACAGCAGCACCACGCCCGAGAGGAAGACCAGGATCGCCAGTACCGGCGCGGCCAGTCCCGAGGCTGCCCGGATAGCTTGGCGGGCGAACAGCAGGCGGCGAGCTTCCGTTGCCAGCAACAGCGCGCAGGCCAGCAGCAACGGCAAGACCACATAGATCAGGCGATACAGCAACAAGGCCGCGGCCAGCGGGGCGGCTCCCAGCTGGTCGGCGAACGCTGCCAGCAGTACGGCCTCGAACACCCCGACGCCGCCGGGCACATGGCTGAGCACTCCAGCCGCCAGGGCCAGCAGATAAACCAGCACGAAGGCACCGAAGGGCGGCGCCTGTGGCAAAAGCAAATACAGCACGGTGGCTGCGGCCAGCACATCGAGGGCGGTGATCAGTAGTTGCAGGCCGGCCAACCGTGCGCCCGGCAAGCGCAAGGTGCGACGACCCAGCTGCACCAGCAGGCAGTCGGCCAGTGGCTGCTCGGGCAGGCGCCGTCGATGGAGCCCGGCAGCCAGCACCACGGCCAGCGCCAGCAGGGTCGCGCTGATCGCTGCCAGCAATGACGGCGGCAGGCGTAACGCCATCGAAGCCGCGGACAAGTCGCTCAAGGTCGCCAGGGCAGCCAGCGGCGGCAGGGCGCAGCCCAGCGACAGGCTGGCGAACAAGGTCATGCGCGCCACTTCTGTCGCGCCAAGCCCTTCGCGCGCGTAGAGGCGATAACGCACCGAGCCACCCGAGAGCATCGACAGGCCGATGGCGTTGCCAATGGCGAAGGCACAGAACCCACCGGTCAGCAAAGTGCGCGCGGGCAATTTTACCGAGGCGTAGCGGCTGGCCGACCATTCGTAGCCGAGCAGCACGGCGAAGCCGATCGCAGTCGCCAGCAGAGCAGTCAGCAGTGCGGAGGCGGGCACTTGCAGTACGGCTTCGTGCAAGGCGTTCAGGTCCAGCTCGCTGAGCAGGTGATGACAGGCGAGCAAGCCCATGACGAACAGCAGCAGCGTCACCCCCAGGCCCAGCGGCTGACGGTAGCGACTCAGGCGCTCGAGCCAGGGCAGACGTTGTGCCGCCACGGGCAAGGCATGTGTGACAGGAGAAGAAGCGTCAGGAGCGTGAGAGGTCATAGGACTCTCCATGCACGCAGCGCAGGACTGGAGCAGATGGCAGCCAAGTGAAAATCCCTTTGAAAACGTATCCTGATATTACTCCGCCCCGGAGCCATTTAATTCGTTCAGGATAGTTAAAGAAAGTTCATGCGAGGCAGGACGAGCCGCTGCTGGCAGGCGCCAGCGCCGTATCGATGAATGATAGAAGAAATCGGTACGCTGAAAACAACAAACCCCGTACTACCGGAGTAGACGGGGTTCGTTCTGACGATATGGTTGCGGGAGCCGGATTTGAACCGACGACCTTCGGGTTATGAGCCCGACGAGCTACCAGGCTGCTCCATCCCGCGTCAGTGGGGCGTATTCTACATTCATACACTTGGTTGTCAAGGCCCTAGACTTTGATTTTCAAGGTTTTTCTTCTGCAAAGAAAAAAGGCCACTGCGTTTGCAGTGGCCTTTTTAAAGTTGGTTGCGGGAGCCGGATTTGAACCGACGACCTTCGGGTTATGAGCCCGACGAGCTACCAGGCTGCTCCATCCCGCGCCTGTGGTTGGTGATTCTACGGATTTCTTTCCCCATGTCAACCACTATTTGCAAAAAGCCTTTTTCCGTCAATCGTTTAGCGGGCGGTATTGGCGTGCGGATGCAATCGCAACGGGCATGGGTCGTGGAGCGGTGGTTCATGCCAGGGCTGATTTGTTTCATGACGATCGGCTATCATCTGTATGAATCTACAGTGTGAGCAATCATTCGATGCCCTTGCGCAAGATCATCCATGTCGATTGCGACTGCTTTTACGCAGCTATCGAGATGCGTGACGATCCTCGCCTCGCCGGACGGCCCATGGCCGTGGGCGGGTCGGCGGAGCGGCGCGGGGTGATCGCCACTTGCAATTATGAGGCACGCGCCTATGGCGTCCGCTCGGCCATGTCGTCCCGGCATGCGCTCAAGCTCTGTCCAGACCTGCTGATCGTCAAGCCGCGTTTCGACGCCTATCGCGAGGCCTCGAAGGAAATTCGCGCGATCTTTCGCGATTACACCGAGCTGATCGAGCCGCTCTCGCTGGACGAGGCCTATCTGGACGTTTCCGACAGCCACTGGTTTTCCGGCAGTGCCACGCGCATCGCCGAGGACATTCGTCGGCGGGTTGCGCAAAAGCTGCATATCACCGTCTCGGCTGGCGTGGCGCCCAACAAGTTTCTGGCTAAGATCGCCAGCGACTGGCGCAAGCCCAACGGTCTGTTCGTCATCACCCCAAACGAGGTAGAGGCATTCGTGGCGGCTCTGCCAGTGGATCGCCTGCATGGGGTCGGCAAGGTGACCGCCGAGAAGCTGTCGCGTCTGGGCATCACCACGTGCCTGGAGCTTCGCGACTGGTCCAAGCTGGCGCTGGTTCGCGAGTTTGGCAGCTTCGGCGAGCGGCTTTGGGGGCTGGCGCGTGGCCTGGATGAGCGTGTGGTGCAGAACGACAGTCGACGTCAATCAGTCAGCGTCGAGAACACCTACGACACCGATCTTCCGGACCTGGCCAGTTGCCTGGAGAAGTTGCCCGAGCTGCTGGTGACCCTCGACGGGCGCATTGCCCGCATGGACGGCAGCTACCGGCCTGGCAAGCCCTTTGTCAAGGTCAAGTTCCACGACTTCAGCCAGACCACCATCGAACAGGCGGGCGCCGGACGTGATCTGGAAAGCTATCGACAGCTGCTTGGCCAGGCATTCGCCCGTGGCGGCAAGCCGGTGCGGCTGCTAGGCGTGGGGGTGCGCTTGCAGGACCTGCGCGGAGCCATCGAACAGCTCGAGCTGTTCGATGACTGAAGCCTAGTACCGTTACAGAAAGAGGCTCATTGTCGGCCAGGGTCGGCAGCCAGGCGTCCGGTCGTGCGGCGCAGGCTTTCGATGAACTCGCGTTGCAGCTGCGGATCGTTGCGGGTCAGTTCGATCAGGCTCTGCTCCAGGTCGCTGGCTTCCTCTTCCAGACCCAGCTCGGCCAGGCGCTTGACGCGATAGACCCACTGCGAAACCTCATCGTCCTCCAGGTCATCGTAGATCAGGTGCTGGGCTTCCTGCAGCTTGCCCCGCAACTCGCTACTGACCAGCAGGCTGGCATCGCCTCGCACACCATTGTCTTCGTCTGATACCAGCAGATGAAGGGTGCCGACATGGCTGAGGTTCTGCTCCGAGAACGGACTGTCGAGCAGGTTGAGGCGCAGGATGCCGCTGCGGTCGGTGGTCAGCTCATGGGTAAGCCTGCCGGCCTTGACCTCTACCAGGCGATCGCTCCAGGGCAGGCTGGTACTTTCCTCGCGCTGGTCCTTGCGGACCTCGCTGGTGCCGGCAAGGTTCTGCTGGGCGCGGCCATTGGACTGGACGTTCATGAAGGGGTTGATGCCGGCCACGCCGTAGTCCAGCCAGTCGCGCGTGACACTGTCGGGCAGGTTACCCAGCGTGAAGACATTGACCACGTTGGCGCCCACGCCCGCCACTATCGCCACCGCCCCCAACGGCACCTCGTAGAATTCGCGCCAGGGTTGATAAGGCGTGTAACGGTCATAGTGACGAGTCACCTCGAACTCGGTCACCTCGAAGCGTCGCTGTTCGCTGATCCGGACGCGACGTTGCGGCAGCGTCATGACCTTCGGCTCGCCGACGTCGATCTGCAAGGTGTGTTCGAGCAACTTGCGCTCGATCCGTTCCTCGTGCTCGCTGCGCTGGGACATCTGGTTGGCGCAGCCGCCAAGGAGCAGGGCACCGCAGAAGACGGTACCCCCCAGGGAGAAGGTGCTTCGCTTGGACATGTTCACTCGCGCATGAATTGACGGTCAGCGACGGATGCGGGCTTGCAGGAACGTCAGCGCTTCGGCCAGCGGCAGGGCCTGGGCCTGCTGCTCGGTACGGTGCTTGTATTCCAGGTTGCCTTCGGCCAGGCCGCGATCGCTGACGACGATGCGGTGAGGAATGCCGATCAGTTCCATGTCGGCGAACTTGATGCCCGGGCTGGTCTTCTTGTCGCGATCGTCCAGCAGCACCTCGAAGCCAGCGGCGGTCAGCTCGGCATAGAGCTTGTCGGTGGCCTCGCGTACCGCTTCGGTTTCATAGCGCAGCGGGACCAGGGCGATCTGGAACGGAGCGAGGGCGTCGTTCCAGATGATGCCCTTGTCGTCATGATTCTGCTCGATGGCGGCCGCGACGACGCGGGAGACACCGATGCCATAGCAGCCCATCGCCAGGGTCACCGGCTTGCCGCTCTCGCCCAGCACCTGGCACTTGAGCGCCTCGCTGTACTTGGTGCCGAGCTGGAAGATGTGGCCAACCTCGATGCCACGTTTGATCACCAGGGTGCCCTGGCCATCCGGGCTCGGGTCGCCTTCGACCACGTTGCGCAGGTCGGCGACCTGCGGCACGGGCAGGTCGCGCTCCCAGTTCACGCCAAAGTAGTGCTTGTCGTCGATGTTGGCGCCGACGGCGAAGTCGCTCATCAAGGCGACAGAGCGATCGATGATGCATTCGAGCGGCAGGTTCAGTGGGCCGAGCGAGCCGGCACCGGCGCCGATGGCCGCGCGCAGGTCGGCATCGGTGGCCATCACCAGCGGGTCGGCGACCTGGGCCAGCTTGGTGGCCTTGATTTCGTTGAGTTCGTGATCGCCACGTACCACCAGCGCGACCAGCTTGCCTTCCTCCGCGCCACGCACGATGAGGGTCTTGACGGTCTTCTCGATCGGCAGGCCGTGGCTTTCCACCAGTTGCGCGATGGTCTTGGCATCGGGCGTGTCGACCAGGCGCAGTTCCTCGGTAGGGGCGGGACGAACGGTCTCGCGCGGCACCGCTTCGGCCTTCTCGATATTGGCCGCGTAGTCGGAGCTGTCGCTGAAGATCACATCGTCCTCGCCGGACTCGGCCAGCACGTGGAATTCATGGGAATAGCTGCCGCCGATGGAGCCGGTATCGGCCTGCACGGGACGGAAATCCAGGCCCAGGCGGGTGAAGATGTTGGTGTACGCCTGGTGCATGCGGTCGTAGGTCTCCTGCAGGGAGGCCTGGTCGGCATGGAAGGAATAGGCATCCTTCATGATGAACTCGCGGCCGCGCATCAGGCCGAAGCGTGGACGGATCTCGTCGCGGAACTTGGTCTGGATCTGATACATGTTCAGCGGGAGCTGCTTGTAGCTCGACAGCTCGTTGCGCGCCAGGTCGGTGATGACCTCCTCGTGGGTGGGACCTACGCAGAAGTCGCGCTCGTGGCGGTCCTTCAGGCGCAGCAGCTCGGGGCCGTACTGCTCCCAGCGCCCGGACTCCTGCCACAGCTCGGCCGGTTGGATGCTCGGCATCAGCACTTCCAGAGCGCCGGCGGCGTTCATTTCCTCGCGCACCACCGCTTCCACCTTGCGCATGACGCGCAGGCCCATTGGCAGCCAGGTGTACAGTCCGGAAGCCAGTTTGCGGATCATGCCGGCGCGCAGCATGAGCTGGTGGCTGATGACCACCGCGTCGGCGGGGGTTTCTTTCTGGGTGGCGAGCAGATATTGACTGGTGCGCATGGTGAGCCGTGTCGTTTGCCTGGACGAGAAGAATGACCCCGCATTGTACGGGGGCGGGACGAAGGCGTACAGGATGCCGCAGGGCGTCTCGCTTGTCAGCCAAGAAAAAGCCCGGCATCGCTGCCGGGCCTGCTGGTGCGTGGGCGCCGCGCAGCCTTACAGGATGCTCAGCGGGTATTCGACGATCAGGCGCAGCTCGTCGAGCGAAGGCGAGCCGTAGTACACGCCGTCGGAAGAACGGTAGGTGGCCTGGCGTACACGGAAGCTGAGGTCCTTGGCCGGGCCTTCCTGGAGCACGTACTTGATGTCGATGTCGCGTTCCCATTCCTTGCCGCTGTCGGTGGTGGCGGTGTTGGCGCCGGTACCACGCACATAACGGGTCATGAAGCTCAGGCCGGGAATGCCGTACTCGGCGAAGTTCAGGTCATAGCGAGCCTGCCAGGAGCGCTCGTCCTCGGCGTTGAAGTCCGAGCGAGCCACCGAGTTGCCCAGGAACACGGTGCCACCACCGTCCACACCGTAGCCATAGTCGCCGTCGCCGGTAACGCGCTGGTAGACCAGGGTGAAGGTATGCGCGCCGATGTTGTAGGCGCCGGACAGGCTGAAGGCACGGTTGTCGAGCTTGGTTTCACCATCGCTGGACGAGCGTTGCAGGCCGGCGCCGTCGCTCTTGGTGTCGTAGATGTTGAAATCGAAGGTCAGGCTCTGTGCGTCGGACAGCGGCAGGGCGAAGTTGACGTTGGCGTAGTACTTGCGCCAGTAGTCCTCGACCTTGGAATAGTACAGGCTGGCGCTGAGGCTGTCGGTGAAGGCATAGCTGCCGCCGACGATGTTGGCTTCCTTCAGGCCGAGGCTATCGTGGTAGGTCTGGTTCTGCGCGTTCATCGCGGTGAAGCGGCCGGCGTGCAGCGTCAGGCCATCGATCTCGTTGCTGGTGATCAGGGCGCCCTCGGCGACTTCCGGCAGCAGGCGGCTGTCGTCGGTAGCGAACACGGGCAGGGCGGTGATCTGGTGGCCGTACTTGAGCACGGTGTCGGAAATGCGCAGCTTGACCGCGCCGCCACCTTCGGAATACTCATCCTGCGAGCGACCGTCGGAGCCTGTGGGGAACAGGCCGGTACCGGCGCGCCCGCGCCCGCTGTCGAGCTTGATGCCCAGCATGCCGATGGCGTCCACGCCGAAGCCGACGGTGCCCTGGGTGAAGCCGGACTCGTAGGTGCCGAGGAAGCCCAGGCCGGTTTCTTCGGCCCGACTCTGCGAGCCGGCTGGCGAATTGCGGAAGTCGCGGCTGAAATACAGCATGCGGGTCTTGACGGTGAGCTTGCTGTCTTCGACGAAGCCCTTGGATTCATCCTGGGAAGAGGCAACTGCCAGCTGAGAGGTCCCCGCCGAAACGGCCAGGGCGATCATGCTCCACTTCATCACGCGCATCGTGACTTGCTCCTTTGGGTTTTGGAAGAGTCTGCCGCGGCCACTGTTCTAGTTATCGCCGCGGCTCTTTCTTGTTATTTCTGGGAAAAGGTATATCACGCAGAAATGTTTCTGGCGATATGGAAAATCGAACTTTTAGGGTCTGCTGTTGTCAGGCTTTTCCGAGTTTCTCCTGATACGATTTTTTCTGGTGAAGCGCGCATGGATTCATTCCGGTCGTCACTTTTCCGTCAGTTGAAAAATGACCCAACAGATCCTTCTTTTCGTTCGTTCCAGGCCGGTAACGCTGAAAACCCAGGTCAGGGCTGCAAATGCAACAAGCGTGCTCAAACGCACCGGCACCCGATGAATTTTTCACATTTTTTTCACGGGCGCGCACTGGGGGCAATGAAACCGGCACTGGTGTCTGTCTGCTGGGATACCGGTCATATGACGCAGGGTGGCGAGGCGCGCCAGCATTGTGCGCTTCGCGTCGTGGTAAAAGTGGGAAGACGGCACCATGGCGTGTGCATTCCTGGTGCGAAAAGTAGCGCTGTGTTACCTGATACGAACGAAGATGCACCGGAAAAGGGCATTCGCGTCCAGGTTCGGCCAAAGCACGGTATTCTTGCGTGCGTCGCTTGCCGATGACGTTTCCATCTTTCCCAAGGAGAAATCCCGTGTTCACCCTCGATCCGCGACTTGAGCAGGACTGCTTGACGCTTGGCGATCTGCCGCTGTGCCGCCTGCTGCTGAGCAAGGACGCCAACTACCCCTGGTTCATTCTCGTCCCGCGTCGTGAAGGTATCAGCGAGCTGTTCCACCTGGACGAGGCCGATCAGCGACAGTTCTGGAGCGAAACCAGTTGCCTGGCGCAATGGCTTTGCCAGGCGTTCGGCGCCGACAAGATGAACGTGGCTACCTTGGGCAACGTGGTGAGCCAGATGCACATGCACGTGGTGGTTCGCCGCAAGGACGATGCGGCCTGGCCGGCTCCGATCTGGGGCAGGGTGCCGGCGATCGCCTACACCGACGAGCAACTCGAAGCCGTTCGCCAGCGCTTTCATGACGAGCTGCCTGCCCAGTTGCGGTTCCAGGAGGCCTGACATGTCACTCGAATCGCGACTGGTCGAGCTGGAAAGCCGGCAGGCCTTCCAGGACGATACCATCCAGGCACTCAATGACGTGCTCGTCGAACAGAACCGTATCATCGAGCGGCTGCAGCTGCAGGTGGCCGAGCTGATCAAGCGTCATGAAGAGCTGGCCGGGCAGTACGGCCTGGGTGGGGAGGAGGCGCCTCCGCCACATTATTGATGCGCCGGCTGCGCTGCCGGGCGTACGGCTGACGGTGTCGCAAGGCCTGGGTCACGTGAAGCGACCCAGGATCGAAGAAGGCTCGCCAGGCGCTGGCGAGCCGCAAGGGATGAATCAATGTCGCGGCATGGCGACCACGTCTTCGGCCTGCAGACCCTTGTCACGGTGCATCACCGAGAATTCGACCCGCTGCCCTTCCACCAGTACCCGGTGGCCATCTCCACGTATGGCGCGGAAATGCACGAAGATATCGTCGCCCGAATCCCTGGAGATGAAGCCGAAGCCCTTGGAGGTGTTGAACCACTTCACCGTGCCGGTATCCCGAGGGCTGGCGTCGCGGCCCGATGACTGCTGGCTTCGGACTCTGCGGGTGCTGCGTGCCAGGCTGGCGAGCACGTGCAGGAGCACCGCCAGCAGGGCGCAGAACAGGGCGGGAGTGCTTCCTAGGTCGGGCCGGGCTAGCAGTACGATGGTTTGCAGGATGACCGCCAGTACCAGCAGCACGCTGCTGGCACGCTGCACATGCTGGCGCATGCCGCGCAGTTGGGGGATGGCCGGGGCCAAGGTCAGGTTGAGCAGGCCGAGCAAGGCGAGATAGACGGCTTGCGGCTGTTGCAGGAAGGGTATCGGGTCGGTTCGCAGGCTGGGAATGAGCGAAAGCAGCAAGGCCGCAACGCCCGTCAGCAGATGGACGATCTTGAACATGTTGGTTGGCTCGCATTGATAAGGTCGATCACGGGAAGAGCTGGTGTCGCGGTGCGCAGGAAAGATGGAGCGCGATAACGCGACGGGCCAGCCTATGCACCCGGCATTCGCAGTCCGCACGGGTGGCACCGTGCCTATTTAACCGCAAAGGCGGGGCAGTTCTCAATCGACGATGGGCGCTCCGGAACCATGCGCGGGCCATGAACTCTTGTTACAGTAGGTTGCAAGTAGCGAGCGCCGGTGGCGGGCCGCAAGCATGAGCAGGCGGCGCTGCGAGCGAGAAGCAATGCTCAGCGAGCAGCATGGCGGCATTTCATCAGCGTCACTCGCTTGCAGCTCGAAGCTCGCCGCACACTGCTTGACCAACCAAGCCTTACGAAAAAAGGGGAAATTCATGGCAATTGATATCGGTATCAGCGAGGAAGATCGCAAGTCCATCGTCGACGGGCTGTCCCGACTCTTGTCGGATACCTATGTGCTGTACCTGAAAACCCACAACTTTCATTGGAACGTCACTGGCCCTTCGTTCCGCACCCTGCACCTGATGTTCGAGGAGCAGTACAACGAACTGGCTCTGGCCGTCGATTCCATCGCCGAGCGTATTCGCGCGCTTGGCTTCCCGGCGCCTGGCTCCTATGCCTTCTATGCACGTCATTCCTCCATCAAAGAAGAGGAGGGCGTCCCAGCGGCCGATGAGATGATCCGGCAGCTGGTGGAAGGCCAGGAAGCCGTGGTGCGTACCGCGCGCAGCATCTTCCCGGTGGTCGACAAGGTCAGCGACGAGCCGACCGCCGACCTGCTCACCCAGCGCATGCAGGTGCATGAGAAAACCGCATGGATGCTGCGGGTCCTGCTCGACGGCAAGTGATCCTGGGGCGAGCCGAAACACGATGCCCGGCTCTCTGAGCCGGGCATTTTCGTTCAGTCGGGAAAGGCTTGCCGCTGCTCTTCGCTGCCTGCGCGTCGCTTGATTGCTCCTGTGTGCGATGTCGCACGGATTCTGCGAACAGAGGGAGCGATGCCATGGGAGCCACTTCGTCCAAGACCAGACCTGCAATTCGCCCTGGGCGCTGGCCCGGCAGGCACTGCATCGACCCTTTCGAGGCGGATTTCGACATGGGCCAGGCGCGTCCGGTGTCCCGCTCCGTGCGGCTCAACGGCTTCGCCACCTGCCTGCGCCTGGAGCGAGTCTACTGGCGAATCCTCGAGCGCATCGGCGAAGCCAACGGCTGCTCGGTCAGCGCCGTGCTGTCCTATCTCGATCGCGAGGTGCACCTGCGGCATGGCGGCGTGAAGAACTTCAGCGGCCTGGTGCGAGTGGTCTGCGTGGCCTGGCTGCTCGATCCACCGGCGGCGCTTCGAACGGCGGGCGGGCTGCACAGGCACACCTAACCATATATAATCCCGTCTTTTGCTCCCTGCAGCAGCCTGCGTAGTGGTTGACGAGAGACTTCCATGCCCCTTTACGACTATCAGTGTGCGTCCTGTGACCATCAGTTCGAAGTATTGCAGAAGATCGGTGCCGCGCCTCTTGCGGACTGTCCGGCCTGTCGGGCCCCGACGCTGAAGAAGCTGCTCTCGGTCCCAGGCTTCCGGCTGGGCGGTACCGGCTGGTACGAAACCGATTTCAAGACGGGGGCGAAGAAGAATCTCGCAGGCGGCGACAAGCCGGACTGAGTTGAACCGAGTCGATCGGGCCCTGCAGCATTGCCCCCAGGGGTAGCAGAGCCTTCACCGAATACACGAATCACGAGAAGCGAAACCACCATCATGATGCGCAGCCATTATTGCGGCCAATTGAACGAGAGCCTGGACGGCCAGGAAATCACCCTTTGCGGCTGGGTCCATCGTCGTCGCGACCACGGCGGGGTGATCTTCCTCGACATCCGTGACCGCGAAGGCATGGCCCAGGTCGTCTTCGACCCGGATCGCGCCGAGACCTTCGCCGTCGCCGACCGCGTTCGCAGCGAGTACGTGGTGCAGATCACCGGCAAGGTGCGCCCGCGTCCGGCAGGTGCCGTCAACCCGAACATGGCTTCCGGCGCCATCGAGGTGCTCGGCTACGAGCTGAAGGTCCTCAACGAGTCGGAAACCCCACCGTTCCCGCTCAACGAGTACTCCGACGTTGGTGAAGAGACCCGCCTGCGCTATCGCTTCATCGACCTGCGTCGCCCGGAAATGGCCGAGAAGCTGCGCCTGCGCTCGCGCATCACCAGCAGCATCCGCCGATTCCTCGACGACAACGGGTTCCTCGATGTCGAGACGCCGATCCTGACCCGTGCCACACCCGAGGGGGCGCGTGACTACCTGGTGCCAAGCCGTACCCATGCCGGCAGCTTCTTCGCCCTGCCGCAATCGCCGCAGCTATTCAAGCAGCTGCTGATGGTGGCCGGCTTCGATCGCTACTACCAGATCGCCAAGTGCTTCCGCGACGAGGACCTGCGTGCCGACCGGCAGCCGGAATTCACCCAGATCGACATCGAGACCAGCTTCCTCGACGAAAGCGAGATCATGGGCCTGACCGAAGGGATGATCCGCAAGCTGTTCAAGGAAGTGCTGGACGTCGAGTTCGGCGACTTCCCGCACATGCCCTACGAAGAGGCCATGCGCCGCTACGGTTCGGACAAGCCCGACCTGCGGATCCCGCTGGAGCTGATCGACGTGGCCGACCAGCTCAGGGAGGTCGACTTCAAGGTCTTCGCAGGTCCGGCCAACGATCCGAAGTGCCGTGTCACGGCGCTGCGCCTGCCGGGCGGTGCGAGCATGCCGCGCAGCCGCATCGACGAGTACACCAAGTTCGTCGGCATCTACGGTGCCAAGGGGCTGGCCTACATCAAGGTCAACGAGCGCGCCAAGGGCGTCGAGGGCTTGCAGTCGCCGATCGTCAAGAACATTCCCGAGGCCAACCTGAACGTGATCCTCGATCGCGTCGGCGCGGTCGATGGCGACATCGTGTTCTTCGGCGCCGACAAGGCCAAGATCGTCAGCGAGGCCCTGGGCGCGCTGCGTATCCGCCTGGGCCACGACTTCGAGCTGCTGACCACCCGGTGGGCACCGCTGTGGGTCGTCGACTTCCCGATGTTCGAGGAAAACGACGATGGCAGCCTGAGCGCCCTGCACCATCCGTTCACCGCGCCCAAGTGCAGCCCCGAGGAACTCGAGGCCAACCCGGCCACGGCACTTTCGCGCGCCTACGACATGGTGCTCAACGGTACCGAGCTCGGTGGCGGTTCCATCCGTATCCACCGCAAGGAAATGCAGCAGGCCGTGTTCCGCCAGCTGGGCATCGAGGCCGAAGAGCAGCAGGAGAAGTTCGGCTTCCTGCTCGACGCCCTGAAGTTCGGTGCGCCGCCCCACGGTGGCCTGGCCTTCGGCCTCGATCGTCTGGTGATGCTGATGACCGGTGCCCAGTCGATTCGCGAGGTGATCGCCTTCCCGAAAACCCAGAGCGCTGCCGATGTCATGACCCAGGCCCCCGGCCAGGTCGATGCCAAGGCGCTGCGTGAACTGCACATTCGCCTGCGCGAGCAGGCCAAGGTCGAATAAGCGACGTTTCAGGCGCATCCTTCGCGGATGCGCCTTGCGCCGAAGCGCAGGTTTTTCTGGTTCCGCCCTTGGGGGCGGGGCCGTTCGTGTGTCAAAGGATTCGGAGTCGTTATGGCTGGTCATTCCAAGTGGGCGAACATCAAGCACCGCAAAGAGCGCCAGGATGCCAAGAGAGGCAAGATCTTCACCAAGTGGATCCGCGAACTGACCGTCGCGGCCAAGCAGGGGGGGCCTGACCCGGCGTCCAATCCACGTCTGCGCCTGGCCCTGGACAAGGCGCTGGGCGCCAACATGAGCCGCGACATCATCGATCGCGCGGTCGCGCGTGGCGCCGGGACCAACGAAAGCGACAACGTCGAGGAGCTGACCTACGAAGGCTACGGTCCGGGCGGAGTGGCGATCATGGTCGAAGCCATGACCGACAACCGCAATCGTACCGCGGCCGCCGTGCGCCATGCCTTCACCAAGTGCGGCGGCAACCTGGGCACAGATGGTTCGGTGGCGTATCTGTTCGAGCGCAAGGGGCAGATCAGCTTCGCGCCTGGCCTGGACGAGGACGCGCTGATGGAAGCGGCCATGGAAGCGGACGCCGACGACGTGATCGCCCACGATGACGGCTCCTTCGATGTCATGACCTCGTTCAACGCCTTCTATGCCGTGCGCAACGCGCTGGAAGAGGCCGGTTTCAAGGCTGCCGATGCCGAGATCGTCATGCAGCCGACCACCAGCGCCGAGCTTGACCGGGAAGGTGCCGAGAAAGCGCTCAGGCTGATCGACATGCTGGAAGACCTGGACGACGTACAGAACGTCTATTCCAACGCGCAGATTTCCGACGAGATCATGGACGCGCTCAACTGAGTTAGACTCCAGAGGCCGGGGCCTTGGCGCGCATGATGCGTTGCCGTGGGCTCCGGCCTTTGTTATTCCGGCAGCGCAGCGATGCGCGCCTTGCATGCAGGCCTTATGACTCTGATTCTTGGTATCGACCCCGGGTCGCGGATCACCGGCTACGGCGTGGTCCGGCAGACCGCGCGTGGCTGTGAATATGTCGCGTCCGGCTGTATCCGCACTGGCAATGGGGAATTGCAGGAGCGCCTGCAGATCGTCTTCCGCGGCGTACGTGACATCATCCGCCAGCATGGTCCCGTGACCATGGGCATCGAGCGGGTATTCATGGCACGCAACGCCGATTCCGCGCTCAAGCTTGGCCAGGCGCGCGGAGCAGCCATCGTCGCGGCGGTGGAGGAGGGCCTCGAGGTGGCCGAGTACAGTGCCACCCAGGTCAAGCAGGCCGTGGCAGGCACCGGTGGGGCGAACAAGGAGCAGGTCCAGATGATGGTCATGCACTTGCTCAAGCTGATCCAGAAGCCGCAGATCGATGCTTCCGATGCCCTGGCCATCGCGCTCTGCCATGCCCATACCCGCTCCAGCCTGGTGCCCCATGGGCTGGCCATGGCGCGGCGGCGTGGCGGGCGCTTGCGTCTGTAGCGGCTTCATGCACTGATACACAATTTGTCCGGGCGCTACCCTTGCTCGGAGTTTTTGCTGATAGGGTGGACCGGTCGCTGGCCGGACCCTTCGAAAAGGATCGGAACGTGATTGGACGTTTGCGCGGCACCCTGGCGGAAAAGCAGCCGCCGCACCTGATTATCGATGTCAACGGCCTGGGCTATGAACTGGAGGTGCCAATGACCACGTTGTACCGCCTGCCCAAGCTTGGCGAGCCGGTGACCCTGCATACCCACCTGGTGGTGCGCGAGGACGCCCATCTGCTCTATGGTTTCTTCGAGAAGCGCGAGCGCGAGCTGTTTCGCGAGCTGATCCGCCTCAATGGCGTCGGGCCGAAGCTGGCGCTCGCCTTGATGTCGGGGCTCGAGGCCGACGAACTGGTACGCTGCGTGCAGTCCCAGGATGCCGCCGTGCTGGTCAGGGTGCCGGGAGTCGGCAAGAAGACCGCCGAGCGTCTGCTGGTCGAGCTCAAGGACCGCTTCAAGGCCTGGGAAACCTCGCCGGCGATGTTCACCCTGGTGTCCGATGGCCCGCTGCCGGCCAGCGTGGCCCCCAGCGCCGAGGCCGACGCCATCAGCGCACTGGTCTCGCTCGGCTACAAGCCGCAGGAAGCGAGCAAGGCCATCGCCGGTATCGAAGGCAAGGCCGGCATGAGTAGCGAAGAACTGATCCGCCGCAGCCTCAAGGGGATGATCGTCAAGTGATCGAAGCCGACCGACTGATCGCCGCCAGCGGGCGCGATCGCGAAGAAGTGCAGGACCGGGCCATCCGCCCGCTGCGCCTGGAGGAGTACATCGGCCAGCCGGTGGTGCGCGAGCAGATGTCGCTGTTCATCCAGGCGGCCCGGGGGCGTGGCGAATCGCTGGATCACACCCTGATCTTCGGGCCGCCGGGGTTGGGCAAGACCACCCTGGCCAACATCATCGCCCAGGAAATGGGCGTTTCGGTCAAGAGTACCTCCGGGCCGATCCTGGAGCGTCCGGGCGACCTGGCCGCCATGCTCACCAACCTCGAGCCGCACGATGTACTGTTCATCGACGAAATCCATCGCTTGTCGCCGGTGGTCGAGGAGGTGCTCTATCCGGCGATGGAGGACTTCCAGCTGGACATCATGATCGGCGAGGGGCCGGCGGCACGCTCGATCAAGCTCGACCTGCCGCCGTTCACCTTGGTCGGGGCGACCACCCGTGCCGGCATGCTGACCAATCCGCTACGCGACCGTTTCGGCATCGTCCAGCGGCTGGAGTTCTACAACAACCACGACCTGGCTACCATCGTCGCGCGTTCGGCAGGCATCCTCGGGCTGGCCATCGAGGAGCAGGGGGCGTTCGAGATCGCCCGCCGCGCCCGAGGTACTCCGCGCATCGCCAACCGTCTGTTGCGCCGGGTGCGCGACTACGCCGAAGTGCGCGGCAAGGGGCAGATCACCAAGGCCGTGGCGGACATGGCGTTGAACCTGCTCGACGTGGACGAGCGCGGGTTCGACCACTCCGACCGGCGCCTGCTGCTGACGATGATCGAGAAGTTCGATGGCGGCCCGGTGGGTGTGGACAATCTGGCGGCCGCCATCAGCGAAGAGCGTCATACCATCGAGGATGTCCTCGAGCCCTACCTGATCCAGCAGGGATACATCATGCGCACGCCGCGTGGCCGGGTAGTCACGCGTCACGCCTACCTGCACTTCGGCCTGAACATTCCGGGTCGCCTCGAGGACGCCCGGGAATTTTCCGCGCAGGATGATGACTGACAGATCGAATCGGGGTTTTCATGGTCCTATCGCTGGCGTCCGAGGTGGACGCTGGCACTGGAACATCATCTAAAAAAACAGTTGCCGGGGCGGATTGGCAAGCCGGGGAGTAAGCACTAGAGTATGCGCGCGCAAAATGGGCTGGAACCGTTCACGTACAGGTGTCGCGTCTATTACGAAGACACCGATGCGGGCGGGGTTGTCTACTACGTCAACTACCTCAAATTCATGGAGCGCGCGCGCACCGAACGGCTTCGCCAGCTGGGATTTTCCCAGTCGCAACTGGCAAGCTGCAACCTGTTGTTCGTCGTTCACTCCAGCGAAGCGCGCTATCACGCGCCGGCCCGTCTGGACGACGAACTGCGGGTGACCGCCCAGGTAGTCGAACTCAATCGCGCCAGCCTGCGCTTCGTGCAGCAGGTCTGGCGGGAAAAGGACGAAACCCTGCTCTGCGAGGGGCAGTTCCTGATAGCCGCCGTGCGCGCCGACACTTTCAAACCCCGGGCCATTACGCCTGAGCTGCGCGACGCTTTCAGGGCGCACGGCGCGGGTACTCAATCGAACGCAGGAGATTAAGCGTGGAAGCTAACGTCGTCGACCATACCTCCATGTGGAGCCTGGTCAGCAATGCCAGCATTGTCGTACAGCTGGTGATGCTGACCCTGGTGGCCGCATCGGTGACCTCGTGGGTCATGATTTTCCAGCGCAGCACCATGCTGCGCGCCGGTCGTCGTGCGCTGGATGCCTTCGAGGAGCGCTTCTGGTCGGGCATCGACCTGTCCAAGCTGTACCGCCAGGCCGGCAGCAATCCCGACCCCGACTCGGGCGTGGAGCAGGTGTTCCGTGCCGGATTCAAGGAGTTCTCGCGCCTGCGCCAGCAGCCGGGCGTCGACCCGGATGCGGTCATGGAGGGGGTCGGCCGGGCCATGCGGGTGGCCATTTCCCGCGAGGAAGAAAAGCTCGAGCAGAGCCTGCCGTTCCTCGCTACCGTCGGTTCCACCAGTCCGTACATCGGCCTGTTCGGGACCGTGTGGGGGATCATGAACTCCTTCCGTGGCCTGGCCAGTGCCCAGCAGGCCACGCTGGCCACCGTGGCTCCCGGTATCGCCGAGGCGCTGATCGCCACCGCCATCGGCCTGTTCGCGGCCATTCCCGCGGTCATCGCCTACAACCGCTTCGCTGCCCGCAGCGAAGTGCTGATCGGTCGTTACTACACGTTCGCCGACGAGTTCCAGGCAATCCTGCACCGTAAAGTGCATACCAGCGAAGAGTGATCAGGTAGAAGCCCATGGCCCGAGTTCGCCACAAACGCAAGCCGGTCGCCGAGATGAACGTGGTGCCCTACATCGACGTGATGCTGGTGCTGCTGGTCATCTTCATGGTGACGGCCCCCATGCTCAACCAGGGCGTGAAGGTCGACCTGCCGAAGGTCTCCAGCGAAGCCTTGCCGCAGGACAACAACGTGCAGATCCTGACCATCTCGATCAAGGCCGACAAGACCTACTACTGGAACCTCGGCAGCGAGGTCGATACCGACAAGCAGATGGACAAGGCCATGACCTTGCCCGAGATGACTGACGCGGTGACCAAGATCATCGCCGCCGGGCGCGACCAGGGCAAGCAGACCCAGGTCTTCATCCGCGGCGACAAGGCGGTCGACTATGGCGCGGTGATGGGCGCGATGGGCGGTTTGCAGCAGGCCGGTGTCGGTAACGTTGGCCTGATTACCGAGGCGCCCTGATGCAGCAGCGAGAGCCATCCGCCTCGGAAAGCTACTTCTGGCCCACGATCTGGGCCGTCGGCCTGCATGTGCTGGTGTTCGGCATGCTGTTCGTCAGTTTCGCCATGACTCCGGAGCTGCCGCCTTCCAAGCCGATCGTCCAGGCGACCTTGTACCAGCTCAAGTCCAAGAGCCAGGCGACCACCCAGACCAACCAGAAGATTGCCGGGGAAGCGAAGAAGACTGCCGCGCGGCAGACCGAAGTCGAGCAGCTCGAGCAGAAGAAGCAAGAGCAGCAGGCGATCAAGGCCGCGGAACAAAAGAAAGCCGAAGCTGCTCAAAAGGCCGAAGCGGCGCGCGAAGCTGCCGAGGCGAAGAAGGCCGAGCAGGCCAAGGCCGCCGAGCAGGCAGCCAAGGCCACCGAGGCGAAGAAGGCCGCCGAAGCGAAGAAGGCCGAGGAGGCCAAGAAGGCTGCCGAGAAGCAGCAGGCCGACATCGCCAGGAAAAAAGCCGAGGAAGAGGCCAGGAAGAAGGCTGAGGAAGAGGCTAGGAAGCAGGCCGCCGAAGAGGCCAAGAAGCAGGCAGCCGAGGACGCCAAGAAGAAAGCCGCCGAAGAGGCGAAGAAAAAGGCAGCCGAGGACGCCAAGAAGAAGGCGGCGGCCGAGCAAGCAAAGAAAAAGGCGGCTGAAGAGGCCAAGAAGAAGGCCGCTGCAGAAGCCCAGAAGAAAAAGGCACAGGAAGCGGCACGCAAGGCGGCTGAAGACAAGAAGGCCCAGGCATTGGCCGAGCTTCTGTCCGATACTACCGAGCGGCAGCAGGCCCTTGCCGACGAGCGGGGCGACCAGGTGGCCGGCGATTTCGACGACCTGATCCGCATGCGTGCGTCCGAAGGTTGGGCTCGCCCACCGTCTGCGCGCAAAGGCATGGCTGTAGTGTTGCAGATCAACATGCTGCCCGATGGCACCATCACCAACGTGAGCGTGTCACGCTCCAGCGGCGATGGTCCGTTCGACAGCTCCGCGGTAGCAGCAGTGAAGAACATTGGCCGCTTGACCGAGATGCAGGGCTTGAAGCCGAACGAGTTCAACCCCTATCGCTCATTCAAGATGACATTTACACCCGAGGATCTAGCGTTGTGATTAAAGTGCTCAGAGGACTGCTGGTCATGCTCTGCTGCGTTGCAGGCATGGTCGTGGCAGAGGAAAAGAACATCCTGGTCACCAGCGGCAGCGACAGGGCCACACCGATCGCGGTGGTGCCGTTCGGCCTGCAAGGCGGCAGCGTGCTGCCCGAGGACATGGCCGATATCATCGGCAACGACCTGCGCAACTCGGGCTACTATGCACCGATCCCGCGGCAGAACATGATCAGCCAGCCAAGCCAGGCCAGCGAAGTCATCTTCCGTGACTGGAAGGCCCTCGGCGCCCAGTACGTGATGGTCGGCAGCATCGTGCCTTCGGGCGGTCGCCTGCAGGTGCAGTATGCCCTGTTCAACGTCGCCACCGAGCAGCAGGTGCTCACTGGCAGCGTCTCCGGCAGTGTCGACCAGTTGCGCGACATGGCGCACTACATCGCCGACCAGTCGTTCGAGAAGCTCACCGGGATCAAGGGCGCGTTCTCCACGCGCATGCTCTACGTGACCGCGGAGCGCTTCTCGGCCAACAACACTCGCTATACCTTGCAGCGCTCCGACTACGATGGCGCCCGCGCCGTGACGCTGCTGCAGTCGCGCGAGCCGATCCTGTCGCCACGTTTCGCGCCGGATGGCAAGCGCATCGCCTACGTGTCCTTCGAACAGCGTCGCCCACGTATCTTCGTCCAGCACATCGATACCGGTCGCCGCGAGCAGATCACCAACTTCGAGGGGCTCAACGGCGCTCCTGCCTGGTCGCCGGACGGCTCGCGGCTGGCCTTCGTGCTGTCCAAGGACGGCAACCCGGACATCTACATGATGAACATGGGGTCGCGCCAGATCAGCCGCGTCACCGCGGGACCCGGGATCAACACCGAGCCATTCTGGGGCAAGGACGGCAATACCCTCTACTTCACTTCCGACCGTGGTGGCAAGCCGCAGATCTACAAGACCAGTGTCAGTGGGGGCGGTGCCGAGCGGGTAACTTTCGTGGGCAACTACAATGCCAACCCGAAACTTTCGGCGGACGAAAAGACCTTGGTGATGATTCATCGCCAGCAAGGCTTCACCAACTTCAAGGTGGCGGCGCAGGACCTGCAGCGCGGAAGTGTAAAGATTCTCTCCGACACCAGTCTTGATGAGTCGCCTACTGTTGCGCCAAACGGCACCATGCTAATCTACGCCACCCGCCAGCAGGGCCGGGGAGTCTTGATGCTCGTCTCTCTCAACGGACGCGTGAGGCTCCCGCTTCCTACCGCGCAAGGCGAAGTCAGAGAACCGTCCTGGTCCCCTTACCTGAACTGATTGCGGCGTAATAACTTTGCTTAACACACTGGGGTTTCATTAGGAGTTTCACGATGGAAATGCTGAAGTTTGGTAAATTCGCTGCGCTGGCTCTGGCCATGGCCGTGGCTGTAGGTTGCTCCTCCAAGGGCGGTGACAATGCTGGCGAAGGCGCTGGTGCTGGCGCGGTCGACCCTAACGCTGGCTACGGTGCCAACACCGGCGCCGTCGACGGCAGCCTGAGCGAAGAAGCCGCCCTGCGCGCGATCACCACCTTCTACTTCGAGTACGACAGCTCGGACCTCAAGCCTGAAGCCATGCGCGCCCTGGACGTTCACGCCAAGGACCTGAAGGCCAACGGCAACCGTGTCGTCCTGGAAGGCAACACCGACGAGCGCGGTACTCGCGAGTACAACATGGCCCTGGGCGAGCGTCGTGCCAAGGCCGTTCAGCGCTACCTGGTCCTGCAGGGCGTTTCTCCTGCTCAGCTGGAACTGGTTTCCTACGGTGAAGAGCGTCCGGTTGCCACTGGCAACGACGAGCAGTCCTGGGCTCAGAACCGTCGCGTCGAACTGCGCAAGTAATTCGTCATGCGAATCGGCCGTCGTGTTGTAACCGTCCTCGCCCTCAGCCTGCCGCTTGCGGCTTGGGCTGCGGTTCCTGTAGTAGATGACAACGCTGGATATGGCGGCGCGAGCAGCTATCCTCCGGCGGGTTATGGCACGAGCGGCGCCTACGCCGGAGGAGGGGTTTCGACCCCTGCTTCGGCGCAGGGTCAGCTGTTCATGCAGTTGCAACAGATGCAAGACCAGATTTCACGGCAACAGGGCATCATCGAAGAGCTGCAGAACGATGTGGCGCGCATGAAACAGGAAAACCTGGAACGTTACCAGGACCTGGATCGTCGCATCAGCAGTGCTCCGGCCCCCACCGCCACCCCCGAGAATTCTTCCGCTGCCGGTGCGCCCAATGCCGGCGCGGCCGCCGCCAGTGCTGCGGCGCAGCAACCTGCAGGCAATGCCGAACCTGGCGATCCAGCCAAGGAGAAGCTGTACTACGACGCTGCCTTCGACCTGATCAAGGCCAAGGATTTCGACAAGGCCAGCCAGGCATTCGCCGCGTTCCTGCGCAAGTACCCCAATAGCCAGTATGCTGGCAATGCCCAGTACTGGCTGGGCGAGGTGAACCTGGCCAAGGGCGACTTGCAGGCCGCCGGGCAGGCGTTCGCCAAGGTCGGCCAGTCGTACCCCAAGCACAGCAAGGTACCTGACTCGCTGTACAAGCTGGCCGATGTCGAACGTCGCCTTGGCAACACCGACAAGGTCAAGGGCATCCTGCAGCAGGTGGTCACCCAGTACCCGGGTACCTCTGCCGCCCAGCTGGCGCAGCGGGAACTGCAGAAGCTCTGAAGCCCATCGTTTGCAGAAACCCGCGCCTGGCGCGGGTTTTTTCGTTAGAATCGCAACCCTTTTCAACACACGCTGCCGCGGATAACGCCATGTCGAGTCCACGGCAGTGCCTGACGGAGGCGGACAGCCTGTTCAGCTGTCTCGCCCGTGGCGACCATGCAAGATACATTACGCATCACCGAAGTCTTCCACTCCTTGCAGGGTGAGACGCGTACGGCGGGCCTACCGACCGTGTTCGTGCGTCTGACCGGCTGCCCCTTGCGCTGCCAGTATTGCGACAGCGCCTACGCCTTCAGCGGCGGTACCGTGCGTACGCTTGACTCGATCCTCGAGCAGGTGGCCGGTTTCCGGCCGCGTTATGTCTGTGTCACTGGCGGCGAACCCTTGGCGCAACCCAACGCCCTGCCGTTGATGCAGCGGCTGTGCGATGCCGGCTACCAAGTCTCGCTGGAAACCAGCGGCGCCCTGGATATCGCCGGTGTCGACCGCCGCGTCAGTCGTGTCGTCGATCTGAAGACGCCTGGCTCGCAAGAGGCGCATCGCAATCGCTACGAGAACATCGAGCACCTCACGCCCAATGACCAGGTCAAGTTCGTCATCTGTTCGCGCGAGGACTACGACTGGGCGGTGTCCCGGCTGATCCAGCATGACCTGGCAAGGCGTGCCGGCGAGGTGCTGTTCTCGCCGAGTCATGGGCAGGTGAGCGCGACCGCTCTGGCGGACTGGATCGTATCTGACAACTTGCCGGTACGTTTCCAGTTGCAGTTGCACAAGCTGCTCTGGAATGACGAACCTGGTCGCTGATCTTCGAGGAAACTGAGAAATGACTGAGAAACGTGCGGTGATCCTGCTCTCTGGTGGCCTGGACTCGGCAACCGTGGTGGCCATGGCCAAGGCCGAGGGCTACCAGTGCTATACCATGAGTTTCGACTATGGCCAGCGTCATCGGGCCGAGCTGGACGCGGCGGCGCGTGTCGCTCGTGACCTCGGGGCGGTAGAGCACAAGGTGATCGGGCTGGACCTGAACGGCATTGGTGGGTCGGCCCTCACCGACAGCAGCATGGATGTACCTGAAATACCGGGTGAAGGCATTCCGGTAACCTACGTGCCGGCGCGCAATACCGTGTTCTTGTCCCTGGCGCTCGGCTGGGCCGAGGTGCTCGAGGCGCGTGACATCTTCATCGGGGTGAACGCCGTGGATTATTCGGGCTATCCCGATTGCCGTCCGGAATTCGTCGAGGCCTTCGAACGCCTGGCCAACCTGGCCACCAAGGCTGGCGTGCAAGGGCAGGGCTTCCGTATCCAAGCGCCGCTGCAGAACATGAGCAAGGCGCAGATCGTCCAGGCTGGCATGGCCCGTGGTGTCGACTACAGCCTGACGGTGTCCTGCTACCAGGCCGACCAGCAGGGGCGAGCGTGCGGCAAGTGCGACAGCTGCCGCCTGCGGGCCGACGGCTTCAGGGCTGCCGGGGTCGCCGATCCGACTCGTTATTTTTGAGGTTTTTTTTCTGCGAGGTGTTGATTTCCTTTTAGAAATCAGTATTATACGCGCCATCCAACGGGTCGTTAGCTCAGTTGGTAGAGCAGTTGGCTTTTAACCAATTGGTCGTAGGTTCGAATCCTACACGACCCACCATATGCAGAACGAAAACCCGCCCTCCTTATCGGAAGGCGGGTTTTCTCGTTTTGGTCGCCTGGGCTGGGCATGTGGCGATGTCTGGGCGCCCCGGCGTCGCAAGCCTTCCCCAGCCAGGCCGGGTGCCAGGTGCCGCTACGTTCAGCCGCTGGCCTCGCTTTCGAAGACCTGGCGCAATTGCTGGCGATAGCTTTCGAAAGCGGCAAGGGCTCCGTGGATCACTTGGTCTTCGGCATCGCTGGTCAGTTCGAGCGCATCCAGGCAGGTCACGAATTCGCGCCAGTGCAGCGCGCGGCCATCCGGATGCGCGGCGAGGTGACGGGCGCCGCTGTCAGCATCCAGGCCCAGGCGTTGGGCTTGCTTGAACAGAAACGCCGCGCCCAGGCTGGAACCCTCGCTGCAGTAAAGCCAGCCCAAGGCACAGGCTTCGCTGGTGACCACTTGCTCCGGCAGACCCGGCAGCGGCAGGTCGAGGTCGCGCAGGTCTGCCTGCACCGCAGCGAAACGAGACAGCCGTGCAAGCCCCGGCAGGCGTCGGTTCAGCTGTTCGTCCCGGTAGAGTCCGACAAGACTGCCATGAAAGCGATATTGCAGGCGCAGGAAGCGTGCATAACGTTCGCGAGTCTCGAAAGGCCGGGCAGCCATCAGCAGCTGGTCGACGCTATCGTGCGCTCGACGGCTGGCGGCTTTGAGCCGTCTGCAGCGGCTTGGCTCGAAAGGAAGCAGGGCGGGTTCGCTCATCAAGTGATTCTGTATGGATGAAAACGGCCATGATGCGTGACCGTCTCGATAGAAACAATTGCTCGTCTCGTACGACGCGTTCATTGCATGCCTCAGGAAAATCCTGCTGCGGCGAACAGTACTGGCGCTCGAACGATGGTAACCTTGGCGACCTCGCACGCCGCCCAGGGCCAGCGTGCCTTTCGCCCAACAAGGACAGCAATCGGTTCAGTTCATGAAGAAAACAGTAGGCATCCTTTCCGGCCTGGCAGTCGCCATCGCCGCCGTAACCACCGTCGGGGCCTGGTACACCGGCAAGCGGTTGCCAGCCGAGCTCGAGCGCGCCGTTTCCGAAGGCAACCAGCAGTTGCACAAGGCCCTGGCCGGTACCGGCGGCACTGCCAGTCTGGAGCTGGTTTCACTGGACCGACATCTGTTCACCAGCACCGCCCGATACCGTCTCAAGACCAAGGATGTGTGGCTGGGCGAAGGCGAGCCGCTGAATCTGGATGTAGGCATCGTCGACCAGATCGAGCATGGACCATTTCCCTGGTCTCGCGTCAAGTCGCTCAGGCTGATGCCGGTGATGGCGACCAGCAACAGCCAGCTTGAAGAAGACGAGGGCACTGCCAGCTGGTTCGCCGCCGCTGGCGGGCAGTCCCCTGTGCAGGCCCAGGTCAGCCTGGGCTATGCTGGCTCGATCGATAGCGACCTCCGTTTGCTGCCCTTGAAGCTCGCCGAGGCCGATGGCAACAGCCTGGACTTCTCCGGCATGAGCCTGGCGCTGGAGGGCGACCGCGAGGGCCGCGGGGTGAAGATCAAGGGAAGCGCCGACGAGTTGCGCATGACCCTGGTCGACGAAGATCGACTGCCGGTGAAGATGCAGTTCAAGGGCCTGCGCATCGGCGGCGATCTGGAGCGCAAGAACCAGGCGGACTTCTTCTTCGGCCACATGGACCTGGCGCTCGACGAGACCCAGGTCGTCCTCGGTCTTCGGCAGCAGGCGCTGGTGATCAAGGGCCTTGAACAGAACAACGTCTACACCGCCGAAGGCGAAGAACACCTTGGCGGCCGGGTGGAATACAAGGCAGCCGACATCAGTTTCGATGGCCGCGCGGTAGGCAGCGCGGCGATGGTCATGAGCTTCAAGTCCCTGGACGTGCCAGCGCTGCAATCGCTTGGCCAGTGGTATCAATCGCGGCTACCGCAGATTCAGCAGGCCGCTGCCGAAGGTCGACAGGCCGACCTGGTGCTGAGCGAGCAGGAGAAGGCCCAGGTGCACGCCGACCTGCACAAGGTGCTGGCCGCCAAGCCGCAGATTGCCCTGGAGGAGTTCTCCTTCAAGACCGCGCGTGGCCAGAGTCGGCTGACACTCAAGGCCGAACTGACCGATCCGGCCTCGTTCGAGGTGCCCTCCGACCAGCTGGGGCGCCAGATCATCGCTCGGCTGCAAGGTCATCTGAGCCTGTCCAAGCCGATGATCGGCGACCTGGCCACCTTGCAGGCGTTGCTCGAAGGGCAGTCCGATCCCCAGGCCATCGCGATGCAGTCGAGCCAGGCCGGTGAAATGGTCGGCATGATGGCCGTGCAGAGCGGCCTGGCGACCGCGCAGGGCGACGACGTGGTGGCGAACGTCGACTATGCCGATGGGGTGGTCGATTTCAACGGGCAGAAGATGTCCGTCGAGGAGTTCGTCATGTTCCTGAACATGCGCCTCGGGGCCCTGGCGCCACGCGGCTGATCGGCTGTTCCCGAGCTCGCCCGCGAAGGCCCGTCGAGCGCGGGCTCGGGTTGTAAAAAAGGCTTTTGCATCAGCGCGTTTGGCTGTAGCCTTCGGCGTCCATAACAACCCGCGCCCGCAGAAGGGCCGTGATGGCCGTCCTGGCCGAGCGGCGCCGCCAGCCGATCTGCCAGGGTCCGGTGGTACACTCGATTGACGCGCATGCGCGCTCGCAGGTCCCGTGATCATGACCCAGATTTCCGAACGCCTGCTGGTTCAAGCCCATCTTGATGCCAAGCAGCCCCTTCCGCTCACCCCCGAGCAGGAAGCCGACTACCGCTCGGCCATTGCCGCCGAGCTCAAGGCTCGCGACGCCGTGCTGGTGGCGCATTTCTATTGCGATCCGGTGATTCAGGCACTGGCCGAGGAAACAGGCGGCTGCGTATCCGATTCCCTGGAGATGGCCCGCTTCGGCAACAAGCATCCGGCCAGTACCGTATTGGTGGCCGGCGTGCGTTTCATGGGCGAGACCGCCAAGATCCTCAACCCGGAAAAACGTGTATTGATGCCGACCCTGGAGGCTACCTGCTCGCTCGATCTGGGCTGCCCGGTAGAAGCGTTCTCGGCCTTCTGCGACCAGCATCCGGAGCGGACCGTGGTGGTCTATGCCAACACCTCCGCCGCGGTGAAGGCGCGTGCCGACTGGGTGGTGACGTCCAGCTGCGCGCTGGAGATCGTCGAGAGCCTGATGGACAACGGCGAGACCATCCTCTGGGGACCTGACCAGCATCTGGGCCGTTACATCCAGAAGCGCACCGGCGCCGACATGCTGATGTGGGACGGTGCCTGCATCGTGCATGAAGAGTTCAAGTCTCGCCAGCTGGCCGACATGAAGGCCTTGTATCCGGACGCGGCCATCCTGGTGCATCCGGAATCGCCGGAATCGGTGATCGAGCTGGCCGATGCGGTAGGTTCGACCAGCCAGCTGATCGCCGCGGCGCAGACCCTTGCGAACAAGACCTTCATCGTTGCCACCGATCGCGGCATCTTCTACAAGATGCAGCAGCTGTGCCCCGACAAGGTCTTCATCGAAGCGCCTACGGCGGGCAACGGCGCCGCATGCCGCAGTTGCGCGCACTGCCCGTGGATGGCCATGAATACCCTGGAGCGCACGCTCGATTGCCTGCGCACGGGCAGCAACGAGATCTTCGTCGACCCTGCGCTGATTCCCAGGGCGATCAAGCCGCTCAAGCGCATGCTGGACTTCACCCAGGCGGCGCGGATGAAACTGTCGGGCAATGCCTGATTGGTCGTGCGAGCAGGCCTGCAGAGGGGGCAAAAAGCCCCCACAAGCGTCTTCAGCGCATCATTTCCTTGACCATGCGCTCTTGTTCCAGCATCTCGCGCTGGCGCGCATCGATTCTTGACGCCAGCTGGAAATTGCCGCCAGCGCGGCGCTTGGCGAAGTCGAGCTGCTGGATCGCCTGGTCGAAGTCTCCGACCAGCGCGAAGTACTCGGCACGGGCCTGGTGCAGGCCTATGGTGTTGCCTGCCAGGCCACGCACTTCGGCCATGTCGTACCAGACGTCGGGATCATCCGGACGGCTCTTGAGCAGATCGTCCAGTACCTTCTCCGCTTCGGCCGGGCGGTTCTGCTTGACCAGCAGGTCGGCCCGCAGCTGTTTCAGCGGGTAATTGCCTGGATAAAGACCACGCAGGCGCTCGATCCGCTGCTGGGCATCGGCCAGGCGATTGTTGGCGATTTCCAGTTCGATCTGTGCCAGGTTGTAGGTTATGTCGTCGGGCGCCTTGGCCAGCAAAGCCTTGAGGTTCTGGCGCGCTTCGTTGAGCTGGCCGCCCTTGACCTGTGCGATGGCCAGGCCATAGCGCGCCGCATCGATCTGTGGGTTCTCGTCCAGCTGGGCGCGAAAGCGCTTGGCCGCCAGGCCCGGCGTGCCCTCGTAGTTCAAGGCCACGCGGGCGCGGATCAGTTGGTAACGCAGGCTGTCCTCGACCCCGCCCTTGGGCGCCTGCTCGGCCCGGTTGCGCGTATCGGCGATGCGCGACTCGGTGACCGGGTGGGTCAGCAGGAACTCGGGCGGCTTGGCATCGTAGCGGTACTGTCGCATCAGCCGCTCGAACATGGTCGGCATGTTGCGCGGGTCGTAGCCAGCCTTTTCCAGGTTCTGGATGCCGATGCGGTCGGCTTCCTGTTCGTTCTGGCGCGAGAAGCGGCGTTGTTCCTGCAGCGCGGCCGCCTGGGTGCCGGCGATCACGCCCATGCCCGCATCGCCTCCGCCAGAGGCGGCCAGCACGATTCCGGCGAGCAGCGCGGCCATCATCGGCAACTGCATGCGCTGCTGGGCTTCGACCCCGCGGGCGAAGTGGCGCTGGGACAGGTGCGCCAGCTCGTGGGCGAGCACCGAGGCATATTCGCCCTCGGTCTGGGCATTGAGGAACAGCCCACCATTGACCCCGACGATACCGCCGGGCGCGGCGAAGGCATTGAGCTCGCGGCTGTCGATGAGGATGAACTCCAGGCGCCGGTCCTGCAGCTGGCTGGTCTCGGCCAGACGGTAGACGGTGGTTTCCACGTAGTCCTTGAGCTGCGGATCGCTCAGCTGCCGGACATTGCCACGCAGGAGGCTGAGCCAGGCGCGGCCGAGCTGGTGTTCCTGCTGTGGAGAGACGATCGCGGAACTGGCATCGCCCAGCGCCGGCAGGTCATCGGCGTGACCCGGTACGGCCATGAGCAGAGCCAGCGTCAGCAGGGCAGGGCGCAGTGGATTCATGCAAACGCTCGCGTCGGTCAAAAGATCCCTACTGTAGCCCGCTCGCACCTGGACGACCAGTGGCGGTATCCTAGCGGACCTTGGCTGGCGCCCGGCCCAGGCTTGGTCGCCGAGCCGCTTCGCGCGGCCGCGACGCTTGCCCGGCGCCAATGCTGTTGCCGTCCTCCAGGAGAGTTACATGAACGACACCGTGACCTGCGACGCCGAACTCGATGCGCGTGGGCTCAACTGCCCGCTGCCACTGCTCAAGACCAAGATGGCGCTCAGTCGCCTGGCCAGCGGCGCGGTATTGAAGGTCATGGCCACCGATGCCGGCTCGCAGCGCGACCTGCGCACTTTCGCCCAGCTGGCCGGTCATACGCTGCTGCGTGAAACCGTCGAGCAGGGCGTGTTCACCTACTGGCTGCGCAAGGCCTGACTTCAAGGATCACCAATGTTCAAAGTGCTTCGCGACTGGATGCAGCGCTACTTCTCCGACGAGCAGGCGGTAGTGCTGGCGGTCTTGCTGTTGCTGGGGTTCACGGTGGTGCTGACCGTGGGCGGCATGCTTGCCCCGGTGCTGGCCGGGCTGGTGCTGGCTTTCCTGATGCAGGGGCTGGTGAATGCGCTGGAGCGGCTGAAAGTGCCGAGCCGGTGGGCCGTGGGGGTGGTGTTCGCATTGTTCATGGGCGCCCTGGCGGTGTTCCTGCTGGTGCTGGTACCGCTGCTCTGGCATCAGTTGATCACCTTGTTCAACGAGTTGCCCGGGATGCTCGGCGAGTGGCAGTCGCTGTTGCTGTTGCTGCCCGAGCGTTACCCGCACCTGGTTTCCGACGAACAGGTGCTGCGGGCGATCGAATCGGTGCGTGGCGAGATCGGCAAGTTCGGCCAATGGGCGCTGACCTTCTCGCTGTCCAGCTTGCCGTTGCTGGTCAGCGCGATGATCTATCTGGTACTGGTACCGATCCTGGTGTTCTTCTTCCTCAAGGATCGGGAGCTGATCGCCCGCTGGGTCAGCGGCTACCTGCCACGCGAGCGCACCCTGCTCACGCGGGTGGGTGACGAGATGAACCGGCAGATCGCCAACTACATCCGCGGCAAGGGCATCGAGATCCTCATCTGCGGCATCGCCACCTACATCGCCTTCATCAGCCTGGGGCTGAACTATGCGGCATTGCTGGCATTGCTGGTGGGCCTGTCGGTGGTGGTGCCGTATGTCGGCGCGGTGGTGGTCACCGTGCCGGTCACCTTGATCGCCCTGTTCCAGTGGGGCTGGGGCGACCAGTTCATCTACCTGATGGCGGTCTACGCGATCATCCAGGCACTGGATGGCAACGTGCTGGTGCCGCTGCTGTTTTCCGAGGCGGTGAGCCTGCATCCGGTGGCGATCATCTGTGCCGTGCTGCTGTTCGGCGGACTCTGGGGGTTCTGGGGAATCTTCTTCGCGATTCCCCTGGCGACGCTGTTCAAGGCAGTGCTCGATGCCTGGCCAAGGCGTGAGCCGGAGGTAGCACCGTTGTTGTAGGAACAACGGTCTGTTCAGCTTCGTCGTCCGGCAGCTCCTGCGCGAGGCTGTGCTCCTGGCGAAACCAGGCTGTGGGAGGGGCCGCGGTGCCGCGATGGAGCGCGCAGCGGCCTCATGATCCGGCAGGCAGAGCAAGGCCAGGTTTCAGACGACAAGACAACCTTTCCCCGGCCACGTCACCCCCGGTTCAGCGCCTCGGCCGCTGCCAGCACCGCAGCCACATGTCCCGCGACCTTCACGCCACGCCACTGCTGACGCAGCACGCCGTCGCGGTCGATCAGGAAGGTGCTGCGATCGACGCCCAGGTACTCCTTGCCATACAGCTTCTTGAGCTTGATCACATCGAACAGCTGGCACAGCGCCTCGTCCTTGTCGCTGATCAGCTCGAAGGTGAAGCCTTGCTTGGCCTTGAAGTTCTCATGCGACTTGAGCCCGTCGCGGGATACGCCGAACACCTCGGTATTGGCTGCCTTGAACGCCGCGAGCTGGTCGCGGAAGTCCTGGCCCTGGGTGGTGCAGCCTGGCGTGCTGTCCTTGGGGTAGAAGTACAGCACCACCTGGCGACCCTTCAGGGCGGCCAGGCTCACGGTCTGGCCGCTGGTGGCCTGGGCGGTGAAGTCCGGGATGGGTTGGTCGAGCAGTACGGCCATGGGGATTCCTTACATCGGGTTCTGTGGGCGCCAGGGTTCGATCAGCGCGTCGAGGTTCAGCGCATCGGCGAAGTCGAGGAACTGGTCGCGCAGCCAGCTGATCTGGGTGCCGGCCGGCAGGATCACGGTGAAGGTGGCGTTGAGCATGCTGCTGCCGGTCTGTGGCGCCAGGTAGGTGTCGCAGGTCATGGCTTCCAGCTCGATGCGGTGGTCGAGGAAGAACTGGCACAGCTCGCTGACGATATCCGGACGATAGGCGGCGCTGACGTAGGCGACGTACGGCAGCGCTTGCGGACGCACTTCCAGGTCGGCGCTACGCACCACGTCGAGGGTGAAGGCGTGCTTCTTGGCCAGGCCTGGCAGGCCGGCCTCCAGGCGTGCCAGCGCATCCCAGCTGCCGCCGACCTGCAGCACCAGCGCGCTGGTCTCGCCGTGACGGCTCAGGCGCGAGGTGACCACCGCGCAGCGGTTGTCGAAGGCGGCGCGGCTCAGGACGTTGGCCAGCTCCATGGGATCGGCGCCCAGGGCGCTGATGACGAGAAATTGTTCACGAACGGGGGCGGTGGACATGCAGCATTCCTAAAGCGATGAGCGGTCGGTAGGGGTGGGCGCAAGTCGCTGCGTGGCGGGCCCTGGCTCGCAGACGAGGCCATGGACGCTGGCAGCGAGCGTTGTCGAAGGCCCGGCGGGCCGGATTGTACCGATCAAAGGAGGAAGGGTAGCGAAAACCAGCGCCGAGGGGAATGCTCAGGGCGCCAGCTTCGCTTGTGCAAGGTCGAACGCGCCAGTACCATTACCGCTCTCTTTTTCCGGCAGGAGCAGCTTCATGATTGCGGGCAGTATGGTGGCATTGGTCACACCCATGGATGCACAAGGGCGTCTTGACTGGGACAGCCTGAGCAAACTTGTTGACTTCCACCTGGAAAACGGCACCCATGCGATCGTCGCTGTCGGCACCACCGGTGAATCCGCCACCCTGACCGTCGATGAACACATCCAGGTCATCGAGGCCGTGGTCAAGCAAGTCGGCGGCCGCGTCCCGGTCATCGCCGGGACCGGCGCCAACTCCACCGCCGAAGCCGTGCACCTGACCCAGAACGCCAAGGACGCCGGTGCCGATGCCTGCCTGCTCGTCGTCCCGTACTACAACAAGCCGACCCAGGAAGGCCTGTACCAGCATTTCAAGCACATCGCCGAAGCTGTCGACATCCCGCAGATTCTCTACAACGTCCCCGGCCGCACCTCCTGCGACATGCAGGCCGAGACCGTGATCCGGCTGTCCAGCGTGCCCAACATCATCGGCATCAAGGAAGCCACCGGCGACCTGGCCCGGGCCAAGGCGATTCTCGATGGGGTACACAGCGACTTCCTGGTGATGTCCGGCGACGATCCGACTGCCGTCGAGCTGATGCTGCTCGGCGGCAAGGGCAATATCTCGGTCACGGCCAACGTCGCGCCGCGCGAAATGGCCGACATGTGCGAGGCCGCCCTGGCGGGCAATGCCGAAAAGGCCCGCGCGATCAACGAGAAACTCATGCCGCTGCACAGGGACCTGTTCTGCGAGGCCAATCCGATCCCGGTGAAGTGGGCGCTGGCCGAAATGGGCCTGATGCAGCGCGGCATTCGTCTGCCGCTGACCTGGCTGAGCGAAGGCTGTCACGAAAAAGTCCGTACTGCCTTGCGCCAGTCCGGCGTACTGGTTTAACGAGGAAGTACACCGCAATGAAGCGACTGGCTGGTCTTTCCGCCCTTGCCCTGATCATCTCCAGCACCAGCGGCTGCGGCTGGCTGTGGGGAGAAGAAGGTTATTTCCGCGATCGTGGTAGCGACTACCTGCAGGCGCGCCAGATCGCGCCCATGCAGCTCCCGCAGGACGCCACCAACGTCAAGCGCCTGGATCCGCTGCTGCCGATCCCGCGCAACATCGCCGACTATTCCGCTGGCAACGAATTCGAAGTGCCGCGCCCGCAGCCGCTTTCGGCCACTGGCGAGGTGAGCGACTTCTCCCTGCAGCGCAGCGGCGCCAGCCGATGGGTGCTGGCCCAGCGTTCGCCGGCCGAGGTCTGGCCGGTTACTCGCCAGTTCTTCGAGGACAACGGTTTCCGCATCGCCGAAGAGCGTCCGCAAACCGGCGAATTCACCACCACCTGGCAGCGCTTCGACGAACTTTCCGCCTCGCTCGGCCAGCGCCTGGCAAGCAGTGCCAGCAGCGCCGACAGCGAAGTGCGCGTGCGCGTGCGGATGGAGCCGGGCGTGCAACGCAATACCAGCGAAGTCTATGTCGTCACGCTCGAGCGTCCGGCCGGCAGCAGCGATGAACCGGGCTTCCCGTCCAGCTCGAACAACAGCGGCGTCGATGCCCTGCTGGTCGACGAACTGCTGGCCAGCATGACCCGTACTGCCGAGAAGGGCGGTTCCGTGTCGCTGCTGGCCGAGCGCGACTTCGATGCGCCGAGCCGTGTCAGCCTCAGCGAGGACGGCAGCGGCAATCCGGTGCTGTACCTCGGTGCCGACCTGGACCGTGCCTGGTCGAGCGTGGGCCGAGCCCTGGAGCAGGGCGAGTGGCGCGTCGAGGACATCAACCGCAGCCTGGGTCTGTACTACATCAACCTGTCCGAGAAGCCTGAAGACAAGCAGCAGCAACCTGGCTTCTTCAGCCGTCTGTTCGGCAGCCAGCCGACCGAGGAGGAGCGCGAGGCACGCGCCGAGCGTTACCAGATCCGCCTGAGCCAGGTGGGCGACAGCGTCCAGGTGACCGTCGAGAAGAACATCAACACCGTGGCGCCTGCCGATGTGGCCCGGCGCGTGTTGAGCGCCATCCAGGACCGACTGGGTTAAGTGCGCTTCGCGGTACTTGGAAGCGGCAGCCAGGGAAACGGCACGCTGATCGCCAGTGGTGAAACCTTCATCCTGGTCGATTGCGGTTTTTCCCTGCGCGAGACCGAGCGGCGCCTGGCGCTGCTCGGCGTATCGGCGGCGCAGTTGAGCGCGATCCTGGTCACCCATGAGCATGCCGATCACGTGCATGGGGTCGGGCTGCTGTCACGGCGCTACAATGTGCCGGTCTACCTGAGCCAGGGTACCTTGCGCGGGCTGCGCAAGCCGGTCGAGACAAGCGGCCTGCTCGCCTGCGGTCAGCGGCTGGAGATCGGCGAGCTGGAAATCAGCGCCGCGCAGGTCGAACACGATGCGCTCGAACCGCTGCAGTACGTGGTCAGTGATGGCCGCCGGCGCTTCGGCATGCTTACCGACCTGGGCAGCTACGACAGGCGCCTGCTGGAGCGTTACCAGGGCCTGGATGCCTTGCTGGTCGAGGCCAACCATTGTCGTGACATGCTCGCCCGCGGGCATTATCCGTACTTCCTGAAGCAGCGGGTCGGCGGAAACCAGGGTCACCTGAACAACCACCAGGCCGCGAGCCTGGTGGCAGAGCTGGGCTGGCAGCACCTGCAACACCTGGTGCTGGCCCATCTGAGCAGCAAGAACAACCTGCCACGACTGGCCCGCCAATGCTTCGTCGACACCTTGGGGTGCGACCCGGACTGGCTCCAGGTGGCGAATCAGGAACAAGGGCTCGACTGGCGCCAGATCGCCTAGCCCATCTACTCAAGCAAGCGGAGCCCATCATGGAAAAACGCGAAGAACTCTACCGCGGCAAGGCCAAGTCGGTTTACCAGACCGACGATGCCGACCGCTTGATCCTGCTGTTCCGTAACGACACCTCGGCCTTCGATGGCAAGCGCATCGAGCAGCTCGACCGCAAGGGCATGGTGAACAACAAGTTCAACGCCTTCATCATGCAGAAGCTCGAGGAGGCCGGCGTACCGACCCAGTTCGACAAGCTGCTGGGCGACAACGAGTGCCTGGTCAAGAAGCTCGACATGATCCCGGTCGAATGCGTGGTGCGCAACTACGCCGCCGGCAGCCTGGTCAAGCGCCTGGGCGTCGAGGAAGGCATCAAGCTCGAGCCATCGACCTTCGAGCTGTTCCTCAAGAACGACGAGAAGGGCGACCCCTTCATCAACGAATCCCACGTCGTGGCCTTCGGCTGGGGCACCGCTGACCAACTGGCGACCATGAAGTCCCTGTCGCTCAAGGTCAACGAGGTCCTGACCAAGCTGTTCGACGATGCCGGCCTGCTGCTGGTCGACTTCAAGCTCGAGTTCGGCGTGTTCCATGGCCAGATCGTCTTGGGTGACGAGTTCAGCCCGGACGGCTGCCGCCTGTGGGACAAGGAAACCCGCAAGAAGATGGACAAGGACCGCTTCCGCCAGGGCCTGGGCGACGTCATCGAAGCCTACGAGGAAGTCGCCAAGCGCCTGGGCGTGCCGCTGTAACCCGACGGTTCACGCAAGCGTCTGATACCACGCGAATTTTTTTGTCATAGGGCTTTGCCTTTCAGAAAACTGCTGGTATCATGCGCGCCACTGGAGAGATGCCGGAGTGGCCGAACGGGACGGATTCGAAATCCGTTGTACCCTCGCGGGTACCTAGGGTTCAAATCCCTATCTCTCCGCCATACGCGAAGTAGCCGAAGCCCCGAAAACTTTGATGTTTTCGGGGCTTCGTCGTTTCGGCAGGGGCGGTCTGGACAGTTTAAGGGCAAGCCTTGTCCGTCAATATCGCTCCTTCCGTCCGGCTCAACACTCAACTGCGGAACACAGCCGTACGGTTTCCAGCCGGGCCTCTTTCGATTGCTGATCCGGCCAATGGGCGGGTGCCGCTGCCGAGCACTTTCCAGAAAACCGTTCCTTGCTCCCGCCCGCGTCCCTACACCATCAACCGCCGATTGAACTTCGTTTCCATCACGATATGCGAAGCGGTATGCGCCACCCCTTTGATCATGTTGATCCGGGTCAGCTCGGCGTTGAGTTCGCCAAGGTTGCGAGTCGCCAGGTGGATGATGAAGTCCGAATCCCCGGATACGGCATACACCGCCTGTACCGCTTCCATCTTGCGCAGGACGGTCATCACGTCGGTGTAGCTCTTGTTGGTACAGGAGGTCATGGTGAAGCAGTTGATGGTCTGCTGCAGCTTGTCCTGGTCGATGCGCACGCTGTAGCCGGTGATGACTCCGGCTTTCTCCAGGCGCTGGATCCGCTCTTGTACGGCCGAGCGCGACACGCCCAGCTTGCGCGCCAGCGAAGCGGTCGCCTCGCGGGCGTTGGCTTGCAGCAGCGCCAGCAGTTGTCTGTCTTTTTCGGTGAGGCTGAACAGTGAGCCTGGAGTCTGCGAGTCCATGGGCAGGCGGTGACCTTGGGCGAGTTTTCAGTTTCTGATGGCCCGACGCTGTGAGCGTGCTTCCTGGAACTTGTCCATCAGTTTCAGCCCAGCATAGACGGTTTGCGCGGCAGCAGGGCCGAAGGGGCCGCCGTTCCACTCCAGGCCATAGGCATCGAACAGACGGTAGCGGTCGGTTTCACCGCAAATGGCTTCGGCGATCACTCGACCACCGACGGGAGCGGTATTCATGCCATGGCCACCGAACGATGCGCAGGCCCAGCGGCCTCCTCCCAGGGGTGCGATATGTGGCATCTTGTGCCGCGCATAGCCCATCAGGCCAGACCAGGCCTTGTCGATCTTCAGCTGGCCCAGCTGTGGATAGACGTCGCGGATGTCGTCGCTCAGCAGCTGAGCCAGGCGCTTCTCGTCCTGCAGGTTACGGGTAGTGATGTGACCGCCCCAGAGCAGGCGATCGCCATCGACGATGCGGTAATAGTCCGAGGCGCGGCGATTGTCGCCTACTGCGTCGGTGGTGCGCACGATCTGCCGCAGGCGCTCGCCCAGGTGCTCGGTCAGCACCACGTAGGTGGCGATTGGCAGGAATGCCCGGCGCAGTGGGCCGAACTCGGCGCCACCATAGCCGCCACAGCAATACACGACATTGGCGCAGTCGACGCTGCCCTGGGAAGTGGTCACGCGATGACGCCCGGCTGTGCTCTCGACCTGCAGCATTGCCGACTGCTCATGGATGCGACCGCCGCTGAGCTCGACCAGATCGGCCAGGCCGAGGCAATAGTTGAGCGGGTGGAAGTGGAACCCATGGGTATCGCGAAGTCCCTGGAAGTACCGCTCGGTATCCAGGCGTTCGCGAATCGCCTGGGTGTCGAGATACTCCAGCTCGAAACCGAATCCGCTGGCCAGGCGATCACGCAGGCGCTTGAGGTTGTCGCCGTCATCGTAGCGCACGACGCTGAGCTTGCCGGTGGTGGGCGCGCAACCGGGCAGGCGGTACTCGGCGATCATCTGGCGGACAATATCGACGCCCTCGAGCGACAGCCGGAACAGCGCCTCGGCCGTCTGCCTGCCGCAGCGCCGCTCGATGGCCGACAGGCCCTCCGACCAGCCTTGCAGGACGAATCCGCCGTTGCGCCCGGAAGCGCCCCAGGCCACGCGGGCTCCCTCCAGCAGGACCACCGAGCGACCCCGGCGCAGCAGTTCCCAGGCCGTGCTCAAGCCGGCCAGGCCGCCACCGACGACACACACGTCAGCCTGGACCTTGCCACTGAGCGCCGGGCGTTGCGAGGCAGGGCGCATGCTGGCGGTGTAGTAGTTGTTGCCATACGTCGACATCGTGCAGTCATCCTTTTTTCGGGCACGAGCGGGCCGTGCGCCCTTGGTGACGAAGGGCGACGGTCAGCCGGTAGGGGTCATTGCACCTTGGTAAGGTCGGTGTCGTACCATTTCTTGGAAAGCCGGCTCAGCGTGCCGTCAGCCTTCATGCTTTCGATGATCTTGGTCAGTTCGGCGCTGAACGCTTCGTCACCCTTGTCCACGGCGATGGCCAATGGCTCGTAGTAGGCGGGCTTGCCCTCGGCCGGCACGATGGGGTAGCCGTGCTTGATCGCCCCGAGCACGGTCGGCAACGCCGACAGCGTGGCGTCCAGGCGCGTGCCGTTGCCCATGCGCAGGTCGTCCAGCGGCCCCATGCTGTCGCCGTAGGTCTGGACGTCGCCGGGTTCGACCACATAGCTGATCGCTGGCACATCGACGGCGTCGATCTTCAGTCGACGATTGATGTAGTCCTCGGAGGTGGTGCCGGCCTCCACGCCGATGGTCTTGCCGTTGAGGCCGGCCAGTGGGGTGCCGGCGGCATCCTTGTGTACCGCGAAGACGTATGGGGTGTAGTAGTAGATGGCGGGGAAGTCCAGCACACGAGCGCGTTCGGTGGTCGGTGTCATGGAGCCGACCGACAGGTCCCAACGGTTGGCCCAGCGTCCAGCGGTGATGATCCCGTATTCGGGCGTGACGAAGGTGACCTTGCTGCCCAGACGGCGGCCGATCTCGTTGGCCACGTCGATGTCGAAGCCTTTGAGCGTGTTGTCTTCACCCAGGAACGACTGGGGTGGCCAGTTCGCCGCCGTGGCCACCTTCATGACCTTGGTCTGCTGGATGCGATCGAGGGTCGCGCCGGCCCAGGCGGCGCAAGTGAAGGTGGCCAGGGCGCTGGCGAAGGTGACGGTGGCGAACATGCGAGCAACTGGGATCATCGGTAAGTCTCCGGTTACGCGGTGGTGGATGGCAATCGTGTGGCGTGGCGGCCAGTCAGTGGCTCAGGATCTGCGAAAGGAATTCCCTGGCGCGCTCGTGCTGGGGGTTGTCAAAGAAGTCGTGGGGCCTGGCCTGTTCGATGATGCTGCCCTGGTCCATGAAGATGATGCGATCGGCGACCTTGCGGGCGAAGCCCATCTCATGGGTCACGCAGAGCATGGTGATGCCGTCCTGCGCCAGCTCCCCCATCACATCGAGCACTTCCTTGACCATTTCCGGGTCGAGTGCCGAGGTGGGCTCGTCGAACAGCATGATGCGGGGCCGCATGCACAGGGCGCGGGCGATGGCCACGCGTTGTTGCTGGCCGCCGGAAAGCTGCCCGGGAAACTTGTCGGCCTGGCTCCTGATCCGCACCCGGTCGAGGAATTCGTAGGCCAGTTCGCGTGCCTCGGTTTCGCCGAGCCGGCTGACCAGGCGTGGTCCGAGCATCAGGTTCTGCAACACGGTCAGGTGCGGGAACAGGTTGAACTGCTGGAACACCATGCCGACCTGGCGCCGAATGCCCGCCACGCTCGCTGCGCTGCGCGTGAGCGCGGTGCCGGCGATCAGCACCTCGCCTTGCTGGAAGTCTTCCAGCAAGTTGAGACAGCGGATGAGGGTGGACTTGCCAGAACCCGAGGGGCCGCAGATGACCACGATCTCGCCGCTGGCGATCTCCAGGTCGATACCCTTGAGCACATGGAAGTCCCCATACCATTTCTGCAGGTCGCGAATCGCTACCGCGGGCTGCCGGGCAGCCGAGCACGTCAGGTTCATCGTGGAGCTCCTTGATCAGCGGTGGGCGCGGTCGAAGCGTTTTTCGAGCCGGGACTGGACGGCCTCGAGGATGATCGACAGCAGCCAGTACAGCACGGCGGCGGTGATGAGCATTTCCAGGTGGCGGAATTCGGCGCGCCCTTGGGTGCGAGCCAGGAACATCAGCTCCCAGACACCGATTACCGACACCAGCGAGCTGTCCTTGAGCATGGAGATGAACTGGTTGCCGGTGGGTGGGATGATCAGGCGCATGGACTGGGGCAGGATCACCCGGGTCATGGTCTGCAGCGGTGTCAGGCCGATGGCACGGGAAGCTTCCCACTGGCCTCGCGGGATACTGCTGATGCCTGCGCGGAAGATTTCCGTCATGTAGGCGCCATAGCATAGCGACAGGGCCAGGATGCCGGCCGGTACCGCCCCGACGACATAACCCAGTTGCGGAATGCCCAGGTAGATGAGGTAGATCTGGATCAGCAGTGGTACCCCGCGGAAGAACGAGGTGTAGAAGCTGGCGATGGCGATGGCGAAGCCATTGGACGACAGCCGCGCGGTAGCCCCCAGCAATGCCAGAACAAAGGCGATGGCGATCGACAACGCAGAGATATAGACCGTGGTGAACACCCCTTGGGTGATCATGAAGCCGACCTTGCTGGCGATGAAGCCGTAGGACAGGTCGAAGGTATCGAAGAACAGCAGGAACAGAAGCAACAGCTCGCACCAGACCGTGATGATCTGGGCTCGCAAGGGGAAGCGGCCGAGAATGAACAGGTTCAGCAGCAGCGTGGCGGTCAGCGTGCCGGCCACTGCGATATCGCGCAGCCAGGGTGCTTGCAGGTCGAGCAGGATCGGCCCCATCAGACGGGCCAGGCCGCTTTCACCCAGGCCGCAAAACAGCGCGATGGCGAAGATCGCCACGGCGACCGCAGCCATGAATGTGACGCTGTCCGTCGCACGGGGTTTGACGATGTGGTCCTTGTACATGTTTTCGACCCTCTGAGGGGCTTGGCCCCCTTTTGTTGTTATTGGGTCATTATGGGCGCGCAGAATGCCGGCATGCACCCGGCGATATGTACAAATTACGGATTTCTGTCGCCAGATCGGAGGGCATGACCTTCACATCTGTCGATTGGCTGCCCTTCGCGGCCTGCATGCAGGCCCGGCCGCGATGGGCCGCGCAGCGGCTCGTGGAATGTCGCAAGCAACACGAACTTCCCCTGCAAGTCTGTTCAAGACACTTTTGCTTGCCAGATCCTGAAGCCCCTGCGGGCCCTATCGCGGCCAGTCCGGCGCCCTGACGGCGGCCGCTTGATGCAGCTGCAGGTTTGCAGGGTCACCTCGCTCGAGCGGCACCCATCCGTCAATCACCCTTGCGCCACACCAGCTCACGCGTGTCATACCCTTGCTGCCGAGCGATACCAAGCAGCCGCTCGCGTACTTCGGTGCTCACCGTAGGGGTGCGCGAAAGCAGCCAGAGGTAATCCCGGTCCGGATGCCCGACCAGGGCGACGCGGTAGTCGTCGTCATGGTACAGCACCCAGTATTCACCCTTGGCCAGGTCGGGCAGCAGGCGGCTGAACCAGTTGTCGAAGCGGACCCAGAGCTTGTCGGTACGGCCAGGCTGCTGGGCTTCGGCGACTCCGTGGACCTCGCTCCACTGGCCGTCATCTTTGCGGCAGCGGTTGGTCACGTCGATGCGTCCGTCTTCGCGCAGCGCATAGTGCGCCTCGGACTGCACGCAGTTGCGCTGGAAGAACATTGGCAGGCGTGCCAGTTCGTACCAGGTGCCCTGGTAGCGTTGCAGGTCCACCTGCACCGTGGCAGGACGCTTGGCGTGGTCGCCGGAACCGGCGCAGCCGGCCAGGGCCAGCGCCGCGAGGGAAAGCAGCAGGATCTTGCGTATCGCCATGGCTCTTCTCCAGCAGAAAGGACAGCTCTTCGCGGAACCTTGCGCGATCTTGCCTGCGCCTAGGTGATGTCCCTGTTCGATGCCGTACAGCGAGGAAAGTGTCATCCAGACCCTGCGACGTTGCGCCGCCTAGAGCGCCTTGCGCAGGAACCGGGCAGTGCGGCTCTGCTTGCAGGCAGCCACTTCCCGAGGTGTGCCGCACGCCACGACCTTGCCGCCTTCGCCCCCGGCGCCAGGACCGATGTCGATCACCCAGTCGCTCTGCGCCACCACGCGCATGTCGTGTTCGACCACGATGACGCTATGCCCGGCACCGACCAGTCGGTCGAGCTGGACCAGCAGGCGGTCCACATCTTGCGGATGCAGCCCGGTGGTGGGCTCGTCCAGCACATAGAGGGTGGCGCCGCGCGTGGTGCGTTGCAGCTCGGTCGCCAGCTTGATGCGCTGGGCCTCGCCACCGGACAGTTCGGTGGCGGGCTGCCCCAGGCGCAGGTAGCCCAGCCCTATGTCCTGCAGCAACTGCAGCGAGCGCCGCGCCGCGGGATGCTCGGCGAACACCAGCAGGGCATCGCTGACGGTGAGTTTCAGCACATCGGCAATGCTCAGGCCGTTCCAGCTCACCGCCAGGGTCTGCGGGGCGTACCGGGCGCCATGACAGGTGGGGCAGGGGGCGTATACGCTCGGCATGAACAGCAACTCCACGCTCACCCAACCCTCGCCCTCGCAGGTGGCGCAGCGACCCTTGGCCACGTTGAAGGAAAACTGTCCGGCATCGAAACCTCGCGCACGCGCCTCGTCGGTGGCGGCAAAGAGCTTGCGCACGTGATCGAAGAGCCCTGTATAGGTTGCAAGGTTGGAACGTGGCGTACGCCCAATGGGCTTTTGGTCTACCTGCACCAGTCGCTTGATGGCCTCGAGTCCCGCGCTGACCTGGCCCGTGCTGGTCTGTACCGGTTCGTCCTCGAGGCTGGCTTGCTCGGGCTCTCCGGCATCGGCGACCTGTCCGAGGTGGGCGCCGACCAGCTCCAGCAGCGCCTGGCTGACCAGGCTCGACTTGCCTGACCCGGAAACGCCGGTGACCGAAGTGAAACAGCCGAGCGGGAACTCGACCGTCAGATCCTCGAGGTTGTTGCGTGTCACGCCCTCCAGGCGCAGCCAGCCGCTGGGCTGGCGCGGGATCCGCTCGGGCGCTGCCTGGCTATCGAACAGATACGCTCGGGTGCGCGATCGGGGTACCTGCCTCAGCCCCTCTGGCGGACCGCTGTACAGCACCCGGCCGCCCAGCTCCCCCGCATCGGGGCCGACATCCACCAGCCAGTCGGCACGGCGCAGGGTATCCAGGTCATGTTCCACCACAAAGACCGAGTTGCCGGCTGCCTTGAGCCGTTGCAGTGCGTCGAACAGCGCTTCGCTGTCCGCCGGGTGCAGGCCGGCGGACGGTTCGTCGAGCACATAGACCACGCCGAACAGTTGCGAATTGAGCTGCGTGGCCAGCCGCAGCCGCTGCAGCTCGCCAGAGGACAGCGTCGGCGTGCTGCGCTCGAGCGCCAGGTAGCCCAGGCCCAGGTCGACCAGCGTGGCGATGCGCTCGAGCAGCTCGGCGCTAATGCGCTGCGCGGCGAGGCGCTTTTCCAGCGAAAGGTTGGGGGTATGACGCACGTCAGGCCCTGTGCCGTGGGGGTTTTCGCCCCTGGCCGCGCGCTGCTCGCGCGCTTTGCGGGTCTGCTGGTGGCTGAGCACGTCGCCGGGTTCCCCGGCTTGCGTCAGGTAGTCGCTGGCGGTTACGCCTCGTAGCAGCGTGGCCAGTTCGCTCAGCGGCAAGCGGGAAAACTCGGCGATGTCCAGGCCGGCGAAGGTCACGCCCAAGGCTTCCCGCTTGAGTCGCTTGCCGGCGCACAACGGGCAGGGGTTGGCACGCATGTACTGAGCCACGCGCTTGCGCATCAGTGCGCTTTGCGAGTGCATGAAGGTATGCAGCACATAGCGCCGCGCGCCCATGAAGGTGCCTTGGTAGCTAGGTTCGAGCTTGCGCTCGAGCGCGCTGCGGGTCTGCTCCGGGGTCATGCCGGCGTATACCGGCACGGTCGGGGTCTGTTCGGTGAACAGGATCCACTCGCGGACCTTTTTCGGCAGGTCTCGCCAGGGGATGTCCACGTCATGGCCCAAGGTCACCAGGATGTCCCGCAGGTTCTGTCCCTGCCAGGCCATCGGCCAGGCAGCCACGGCGCGTTCGCGTATGGTCAGCGCGGGGTCTGGCACCATCGACTCCTCGGTCACCTCGTAGACCCGGCCCAGGCCCTGGCATTGCGGGCAGGCGCCATGGGGCGTGTTGGGCGAGAAGTCCTCGGCATACAGCATCGGCTGCTCGGCCGGGTAGCTGCCGGCGCGGGAATAGAGCATGCGGATCAGGCTGGACAAGGTGGTGACGCTGCCTACCGAAGAGCGTGCGCTGGGGCTGCCGCGTTGCTGCTGCAAGGCCACCGCAGGCGGTAGGCCGTCGATGGCGTCCACGTCCGGCACGCCGACCTGGTCGATCAGGCGGCGGGCATAGGGCGCCACCGATTCGAAGTAGCGCCGCTGGGCTTCTGCATACAAGGTGGAGAATGCCAGCGAGGACTTGCCCGAACCCGAGACGCCGCTGAAGACCACCAGCGCGTCGCGCGGAATGTCGACGTCGACGTTGTCGAGGTTGTGTTCCCGGGCTCCACGTACCCGGATGAAACCGGTGTCAGGAGAAGCATCGCGACGTGACGGCATGGAGATTCCTTACCAGGGGCTGATGAGCGAACAGGACCGGTGCGCCGCGGCAGCAACGGCTATTGGAACTGACTGAGCGCCGTGGGCAGGGTTCCAGCCAGGCCTGGCACGGGGCCGAAGGAACCTGCCTCGAAGCTGGCCAATTGCCTACGATCGTTTCGGCTCAATGAGTTGGCGCACAAGACTTTGGCAGCCTGACCTTTATGACGTTTCGTCAGGCTGCCCGAAAAAAACCCGCATCAACACTTCTCCAGCGCGTCAGAAAAGAACACAGACTTTCCTGTGTAGGAACTGACATGAGGTGAAAGATCATGGCTAACAGTCGAGGCAATCAAGGCGGTAGTTCCAGCAACAATCCGGGCAACTTCGCCAACGACCGGGAAAAGGCTTCCGAAGCCGGTCGCAAGGGTGGGCAGTCCTCGGGCGGCAATTTCGCCAACGATCGCGAACGGGCATCCGAAGCCGGCAAGAAAGGTGGCCAGCAGAGCCACGGCGGTGGCCGCAAGAGCGGCGACGACAACCGCTGATCTCCAATGATGCAAGCCGGGGCGGAGCTTCCGCCCTGGTGGCCTGAAGAGGAATTTGCCAATGTTCATGCACAACAAGCGACTTCAGTACACGGTTCGAGTGGCAGGTCCCAATCCTGGCCTGGCCAATCTCATGCTCGAACAGTTCGGCGGGCCGCAAGGCGAACTGGCTGCGGCCATGCGCTATTTCACCCAGGCAGTGACCGAAGACGATCCAGGACGCAAGGACATGCTCTTCGACATCGCCACCGAAGAGCTCAGTCACCTCGAGGTGATCGGCTCGATCATCGTGATGCTCAACAAGGGTGCCAAGGGGCAACTGGCCGAAGGCGTGCAGGCGGAAGGCGAGCTGTACCGTTCGCTGACCGGTGCCGGCAACGACTCGCACATCACCAGCCTGCTGTATGGTGCCGGTGCGCCACTGATCAACTCCGGTGGCGTGCCTTGGACGGCTGCCTACATCGATACCATCGGCGAACCCACCGCGGACTTGCGCTCCAACATCGCCGCCGAGGCGCGGGCCAAGATCGTCTATGAGCGCCTGATCAACCTGACCGACGATCCAGGCATCAAAGACGCCCTGACGTTCCTGATGACCCGGGAAATCGCCCACCAGCAATCCTTCGAGAAAGCCTTGCACTCGATTCAGCCCAACTTCCCGCAAGGCAAGCTGCCGGGCATGCCAGAGTTCAGCAAGACCTACTTCAACATGTCCAGTGGCCAGGAAATGCGTGGTTCCTGGAACCAGGGCGAGGACTGGGTGTATGTCGAGAACCCGACACCGGGCGTCGACGGCGGCGATGGCAACGCTTCGGTGGAACTGGATACCGCCTCGGCCGAGACGCTGGAGCAGTTCAAGCTGCGTACCATGTCCGATCCGATGGCCAAGCCATTGACCGGTGCGGAACTGGGCAGTGGGCTGGCGGACGAACTAGGCACCCAGGCGGGCCTGGACGGCGACAAGACTCTCAAGCCGTAAAGACAAAACCGCACTGGAAGCGATTCCAGTGCGGTTCAGGCGTCAAGCCTGGGCTTTGCGCTTAACGCTTGGCTTCGGCATCCGGATCGGCCGAGCGAGCAAGGAAGGCACGGGTCACTTCCGGCAAGTGTTCCCTGAGCCAATCGGCCATCGCGATCTCTTCCTTGATGATCGACCGGCAAGCGTCTGCCGTTTTCGTGTCGCCAGCATAGTCGGCCGCTTCGATCAGGACGGTGTACGAAGCGATCTCCATGTTTTCGAAAATGTACCCCGACATTGCGCCCTTGACCACTTCGTCGCTCATGGTGGCGCCACCGACGGCCTGCCCGAACGCCATGAGCTTGCCAGCCAGGTCCTTGAGGGTCGAAGTGCTGCCGCCGAGTCGCTTGATGCAGTTCTCGAGCGTTTCCTGTTGCCCTTGAGTCTCCCGGATATGCTGCTCGATCCTCGCCTTGAGAGTCGGATAGTGTTCCAGCCGCTCCGCCTGTCCCTTGAGCATGGTTTCAGCTTGCTGTTCCATCGCATGAGCATCACGCAGCCAGTCCAGCAGGTGTTCCTGTGGTTTGGTTGAGGCCATCTCGTTGACTCCTTCGGTTGGGTGGTGTGATTGAGAGATCTGGCCGGCCCCGACCGTTCAGCGTTTGCGATGAACGGACCAGGGGCTTGCCGCCAGGTAACCGATCAGGCCCGTGGATCGAGCAGGAAGGCGGCCAAGGTGGCGGCGCAAGCGCTGATGCCTTCTTCCAGGATGACTTCCAGGCCATGGGTGTTCTCGGTGGGAATGGCCAGGCAGCCGGCCTTGGCCGCGATGCCGCTGCTCATTACCGCACTGGCATCGGAGGCGAAGTCCACCAGCAGGGCGGCCTGCGGATCGTATCCGGCGCTTCGTGCCGCCTTCATCAGTGCCATTACCACCGAAGGGGTGTAGTAGCCTTTCTGGTCCCCGGTATTGACGATCGGATCGGCCACCAGCCGGGTCTCGTATTCCTCGAGGACTGGCCCCACCTCAAGGGCGATGGTGGTATCGCCTGGCAGGCGCGAGGCGGCGAACATCGCACCGGCATTGGACTCTTCCTCGAGCGTGGTGAAGACGAACCAGACATCCTGAGGCAGTTCGGCACGCTTGGCCCGGACCCGCTCGGCGGCCTGGATCGCTGCCACGAGGGGCGCGCGGTCGTCGAGAAAGTGCGCGGCAACGGCATCGTTGATACGCAGCGGTGCCCTCCAGCGGCGCGCGAACACCACGCGGGTTCCCGGCCGCACGCCCATCTCGAGCAGTTCCAGCGCGCTGCGTCGGGTCACCACGTGCACGTCATCCCAGTGCACATCGCCCGCCAGCACATCGCGTCCGGTGCGGGAGGCTTGCGAAGCGTGCATGGAGCCATAGGACAGGACGCCTTCGAAGGACCCAAGGTCGCCAAGGATTTCTACGGGACAGACACCGAAGCAGATTGGCTGTGCGCCACCGAGCGCCACGACCTGCAGGGTGCCGTCCGGCATGACGCGCTTGACGATCATGGCAATTTCATCCATGTGAGCCATCACGCGGATGCTGTCGTCGGGGTCGGCAGGCCTGTCGGCGCGGATCACGCCCAGCACATTGCCAGCGCGGTCGACGCTCACCTCGTCGCAATGGGCGCGCAGGGCCTCGATGCACAGCTTGCGCACTTCGTCTTCCTGTCCTCCTGGGCCGTAGGCCTGGAGCAGTCTGTCGAGCAAAGGCTGTTGGTCAGGCATGGTTCTCCTTCCATATCGCTTGCGTGTCAGGTTCAACGGGCCAGCGGCGTGAACCCGCGCTTGGCCGAAAACAGTTGCTCAAGGCGATCGTTACCCAAGGCGTGGGGCAATAGCTGCTGCCGGGCCTGGCACCAGTCCAGGTCCGCTGCCAGCCAGGCCTTGGCAGGCTCGCCCTCGAGTATCAGCAGACGTTGCTGCCCGGCCTCGTCGGCGCAGGTCATCAAGGCCAGCCCGTCGCAGCCATTGGGCTCGCTGCCAACCTGGGCCAGAGCCGCAAGGAACAGTGGGCCGGCGTGGCGGGCCGTGATGTAGGCCAGGCGTGGACGAGTGCCGGCCAACATGGCACTGGAGGCTTCGTACCAACCTTCGACCGGGATCAGTGCCCGGCCCTGGTCGCGTAGCCGGGCATACTGCCGAGAGCGCAGGACCTGTTCGAGGGACAGGTGGGTCAATGGCAGGCCACCCATCGACCAGTCAGGTGTCCAGCCCCAGCGCACGTCCACGCAGGTGGGCTGACCGTTGCGCAGCAGCACCGCCCGCACACGCATTTTCGGCTTGACCAGATGCTCGCGCGTCCTGGCCGGGCCGGGCAGCAAGTCTGCCGCTGCGTCTGCCTGGTGACGAGCATCCAGCAAGGGCGCAGCGAAGAAGGCCAGCGCGGCGCTGGCATCCGCCGATTGAACGATGCATTCGCACATTTGGATCACCTGCTCGGAAAATGGACTCACCGGGAAGCGCCAAGACCATGGAGCCCACGGCGTAGCTGTTAAATTTCCGAGACTGGGCGGGAAAGGTTCGTTCAGCCAGCGCATCCATGAGGCCGATGAGTGGCTCCGGAAAGACCCTGAACGGCTGATGGGGGCGTCAGCGGCAGCAACTGGCGGTACTGCCGGCCAGGTACCTTCATTGCGCTGCCTGCGACCGGCCATTGGTCGTGTCGGCTGCACGCTACCGAACCACGGGTGATCGAAACCTAACCACACATCGCGACTGGAAGGAGTCCACGACTTCGAGGGCAACGAGATGAACACAATGAAGCATGTGCAGGCGGCCCTGGTCACGGGGTTTCTGGTCTTCGCGGCTGGCGCCCATGCAGCCGAGACCAGGCGAGTCGACGTGCTGCTGGTCGGCGGCGGAATCATGAGCACGACCCTGGCCATCTGGCTCAACGAACTGGAGCCTGGCTGGAGCATGGAGATGATCGAGCGACTGGACCAGGTGGCCGAGGAAAGCTCCAACGGCTGGAACAATGCCGGTACTGGCCACTCGGCGCTCGCCGAGCTCAACTACACGCCCGAGAAGGACGGCAAGATCGACATTTCCAAGGCTGTCGAGATCAACGAGTCGTTCCAGATCACCCGGCAGTTCCTCGCATGGCAGGTCAGGAACGGCGTGCTCCATGACCCTCGTTCGTTCATCAATTCGACACCGCACATGAGCTTCGTCTGGGGTGACGACAACATCGCATTTCTCAGGAAGCGCTACGAAGCCCTGCAGAAAAGCCCCTTGTTCCGCCCGATGCAGTATTCCGAAGACCCTGAGCAGATTCGCCAATGGGTCCCGCTGATGATGGAAGGGCGCGATCCGCGGCAGAAGATCGCCGCCACCTGGACGCCCATCGGTACCGATGTCAACTTCGGCGAGATCACCCGCCAGTTCGCCAGGCACCTGCAGGGCAACAAGAACTTCTCGTTGAAGCTGTCCACCGAAGTCAGCGACATCACACGCAACGAGGACGGTTCCTGGCATGTCGAGTACAAGAACCTCGAGGATGGCCACGAAGCGGCCACCGATGCACGGTTCGTCTTCGTGGGCGCCGGTGGTGCGGCATTGCCGCTGCTGCAGAAGTCGGGCATCGAGCAAGCCAAGGACTATGCGGGCTTCCCGGTTGGCGGTTCGTTCCTGGTCACCGAGAATCCGCAAATCGCCGAGCGACACATGGCCAAGGCCTATGGCATCGCCTCGACCGGCTCGCCGCCCATGTCAGTGCCCCATCTCGACACTCGAGTGCTCGACGGCAAGCGGGTGATCCTGTTCGGACCGTTCGCGACGTTCTCCACCAAGTTCCTCAAGGAAGGCTCCTACCTGGACCTGTTCGCCAGCATGACCACGCACAACGTCTGGCCGATGATGAAGGTCGGCTTGCATGAGTTCGACCTGGTCCAGTACCTGGCCGGCCAGTTGATGCAGTCCGACGACGACCGCTTCGCTGCCTTGCAGAGTTATTTCCCCAATGCCAGGCAGGAAGACTGGCGCCTGTGGCAGGCCGGGCAACGGGTGCAGATCATCAAGCGTGATCCGGACAAGGGCGGCGTGCTCAAGCTCGGCACTGAGGTGGTCGCCGCCAGTGACGGCAGCATCGCCGGCCTGCTAGGCGCCTCCCCAGGCGCCTCGACGGCGGCGCCGATCATGCTCGATCTATTGCATAAGGTGTTCAAGGACAAGGTCGCGTCGCCGGCCTGGCAGGACAAGATTCGCCAGATCGTGCCGAGCTACGGCACCCGCCTCAACGATCATCCCGAACAGGTAGCCCAGGAGTGGGCCTACACCAGCGAGATCCTGCAACTGGCGCCACCGCCGCAGATCGACAAGCAGCGTCATCCGGACCAGCCGAAGGACATCGATCCACTGGGCCAGAAACATGGCGACTCGGACCCTGATCTCAAGCCCTGATGGGCGACGGGTGTAGAAGCCGCAAGTTGCAAGCTGCAAGCCGCAGCGGAACGTGGAGGCTTGGAAGCGTCGCTCTTGCAGCTTGCAGTTCAAAACCTGCCGCTCGTCGGCTTCGGGGAGTCCCTTGGGGCTTGCCAGGTCAATCGGTACGAGGTATCCCTCCCTTGCAATTCGACCCGCCCGGTGCGGGTTTTTTTTCGCCGGTCGATCAGTTCGATCGGGCTTGGCCTGGCTTGGCCGGGAACAGTTCGCCGGCCCTGGCGAAGCATTGCTCGGCGATGGCCGATCTTGGCGCGCTGCGCCGTAACAGCAGGCCGACCGGACTGTGGATGCTCGCTTCGGCTACCGGGATGATCCGCAAGTGCTGGTTCAGGGCTTCCAGGCCGCAGTGAAGCGGCATGACCGCACAGCAGAGGCCGGCACCGATGGCCTGGATGAGCTGGAAGGTCGAGTCGCTTTCCAGTAGCGCCAGCGGCTCCAGCCCGCGGCTGCGAAAGCTCAGGTCGAGCGACTGGCGGTAGTGCATGCCTTTGCTCAACAGGCCCAGCGGCAGGGCGCCGAGGTCTTCCCAACGCAGTTGATCCTGGTCGAAACGAAAGTGCCGCGTATCGTGCAGCAGGCCCATGGTGGTGGTGCCGAGCTCGATCACGTCGAAGAAGCTGGTATCGACCTGGTCCAGGTAGCAGATGCCCAGGTCCAGCTGGTTGCGACTCAGGCCATCGATGACTTGCTCGGAGCTGAGCGAGGAAAGCTCGTAGCGCAGCTCCGGGTAACGTTCGCGCAGGGGCAACAGCAGGGTCATCGGATCGAAGCTCGACAGCGGCACGCTACCCAGGCGCAGGCTGCCGACCACCTGGCCGCGGCAACTGGCCGCCTCGGCCTGCAGGCCATCGTGGGCGGCCAGCAGCGTGCGGGCCCAGGCCAGGACCCGTTCACCGGCCTCGGTGAAGCCTTCGAAGCGCTGGCCACGCTTGACCAGCATCAGGTCCAGTTCGTCCTCCAGGTTGCGCAGGCGCATGGACAAGGTCGGCTGGGTGACATGGCACAAGGTGGCCGCCTGGCCGAAGTGCCGGGTCTGGTCGAGGGCGATGAGGAACTTCAGCTGCTTGATGTCCATGGTACGGCCTGGAGCGGAGGGGGTCCGTCGACCATAACCAACTCCGTGGCGCCTGGCCAATCTTTATGGCCTGGCTCAGGTCAGCACGTGACCGACCGGCGCCAGGGCTTCAGGCAGCGGTTCGTGCCCCAGCGCGGCCAGGATGTCGCGCTCGATGGTCCGTACCAGAGCATCGGTCGGCAGGTCGTTCTCGTCGCGCCCGAACGGGTCTTCCAGCTCGTTGCCGATGGCATCCAGGCCGAAGAAGGTATAGCTGACCAAGGTGGTGAACAGCGGCGCCAGCCAGCCGAGCGGCTCGGCCAGGGCGAAGGGCAGCAACAGACAGAAAATGTAGATGGTCCGGTGCAGCAGCAGGGTATAGGGGAAGGGCAGGGGCGTTTGCTTGATCCGCTCGCAGGTGGCCTGGACTTCCGCCAGGCCGGTCAGGCGCTGCTCGAGCAGGGTGTAGCGCCATTCACCGATGTGGCCCTGTTCGGCCAGCCGCGAACAGTGGCTGCCGACCTCTTGCAGGATGCCGTTGCAGACATTGTGCGCGCTGATCCGGCCGGGCTCTTGCAGCCAGGGGGCGGCGGCGCTGGCGGCGTCTTCGTTGCGCAGTCGCGCGTTGAGGGCATGGGCGAAGCCGCACAGGCTGTACAGCAGCTCGGCGCGCAGCCGGGCGTCGGCCACCACCACGCTTTGCCGAACGAACGAGCGGGTCTCGATCAGCAGGCGGCCCCAGGCCTTGCGCCCTTCCCACCAGCGGTCATAGCAGGCGTTGTTGCGAAAGCTCATGAATATCGACAGCGACAGGCCGAGCAAGGTGAACGGTGTGGCGCTGACCGGATAGAACAGGGCCGGATAGTGTCGCTCGACCATCACGATCAGTGCGGCCAGCACGGTCACCAGCAGGCAGCGCCCGGCGATGCGCTTGACGATCGAGCCCTTGAGGGTGAACAGCACGCGCAGCAGGTCGGGACGCGGGGGAACGATCATGGATTACCCGATGTGGTCGCGATCAGCCACCGGTCATGTTCATGAAACGCAGGATCTGCACTTCGCCGCCGACTTCGAAGTGATGGCGGTAAGGCTTGAGCTGCACGGCTGTGCGGATGGACTGTTCGAGGCGCGCCGGATCGCCCGGATGGGCCCGCAGCACCTGCTTGAGGTCCAGCGAGTGCTCGTTGCCCAGGCACAGCAGCAGGCGACCTTCAACCGTCAGGCGCACCCGGTTGCAGGTCGCGCAGAAGTTGTGGCTGTGGGGCGAGATGAAGCCGACCCTGGTTCGCGGTGCCTCGGCCAGGCGCCAATAGCGTGCCGGCCCCAGGGACGACTCGGCCGACTCGACCAGGGTGAAATGCTCGGCCAGGCGCGCGCGTACCTCATCGCTGGAGCAGTAGGACTCGCCACGTTCGTGTTCGCTGATTACGCCCAGCGGCATTTCCTCGATGAAGGAAATGTCCAGTTCCCGGTCGATGGCGAAGCGCACCAGGTCGACGATCTCGTCGTCGTTGCGGCCCTTGAGCACCACGCAGTTGAGCTTGGTCCGACGGAACCCCGCGCGGCGCGCGGCATCGATGCCGGCGATGACCTGTCGCAGGTCGCCGGTGCGGGTGAGCGCGCGAAAGCGCTCCGGATCCAGGCTGTCGAGACTGATGTTCAGGCGCGCAACACCGGCGTCGAACAGCGGCTGGGCCAGCCGGCCCAGTTGCGAGCCATTGCTGGTCAGGCACAATTCTCGCAGCCCGGGCAGGGTCGCGATGCGCGCGCACAGCTCGACGATGCCCTGGCGTACCAGCGGCTCGCCGCCGGTCAGGCGAATCTTGCGCGTGCCGAGGGCCACGAAGCGCTCGGCGACCTGATACAGCTCTTCGAGCGTGAGGATGCGTTGGCGCGGCAGGAACTGCATGTCCTCGGCCATGCAGTAGACACAGCGGAAATCACAGCGGTCGGTGACCGACATGCGCAAGTAGTCGATTTTCCGGTTGTAGCCGTCGATCAAGGACTGGTCACGTTCTTCCACAGATATGCCTGAATGCTGGGGGCGTCATGCACGCCGCGTGTCAAGTCAACCTATAACCTGGCCAAGGCTGCGTCAAATTGGTTTTTCCGACCGCACGATCAGCCTGCTCTATCGGTACGCCAAGATCGCTGGCTCAACGTCGCACCGGGAACGCCGTGGTGAATTTCATCTGCTCCATGGCGAACGTGGATGTGATGTTGGACAAGCCATCGGTGCTGGTGATCAATTTCTTGTAGAAGCGATCGTAGGCCGGCATGTCCGATACCACCACGCGCAGCAGGTAGTCCCAGTCACCCGCCATTCGGTAGCACTCCATGACTTCCCCGAAACCGCTCACGGTCTCGGCGAAACCGGCCAGCCAGGCGGTGTCGTGGCGCTGGGTCTTGAGCTGGACGAAGACCGTCAGGCCCAGGCCCAGGCGCTGCGGGTCGAGCAGGGCGACGCGGGCGCGAATGTAGCCTTCTTCCTCGAGCCGCTTGACCCGTTTCCAGCAGGGTGTGGTCGACAGGTTGACCGCTTCGGCCAGGTCCTTGAGCGAAATCGAGGCATCGCGTTGGAGCAGGGTGAGGATGTGCTGGTCGAAGCTGTCCATGTCGCTGAGCGCTATCCAGGCAAGGCTATGATGTGCAGCCTAACCAAGCCGAGGCGCCGCGCATAGGGGTATGGCCTGCCAAGCGGCCTGGCGGGGCGGGATGTGCCATAGTGTTCTTTCAGGTTCCATTCGCCACAGGCCAGACCATGTCCGACAAGCCGCGCCACTTCGCTACCCGCACCATCCATGCCGGCGAGCAGAACCTCGTCGCTGACAATGCCCTGTTTCCGGCCATCGTCACCGCCAGCTCCTTCGTCAAGCATGGTCTGGACGACCACCCGGCCTATGCCTACAGCCGCGTGGCCAACCCTACCCGGCATGCCTACGAGACCTGCGTCGCGGCGTTGGAGGAAGGCGTCGGCGCCGTGGCCTGCGCGTCCGGGGTCAGCGCCACCGCCACGGTGCTCGAGCTGCTGCCCAAGGACTCCCATGTGGTGGTCATGCGGGGCGTCTATGGTGGTACCTTTCGTCTGCTGGAAGACTACCGCGCGCATACCTGCGGACTGACCACCAGTCATGTCGATCTCAACGACCTGCAGGCGGTGAGCGATGCGATTCGCTCCGACACTCGGCTGATCTGGATCGAGTCGCCGACCAACCCGTTGTTGCAACTGGTGGACATCAAGGCGCTGTGCGACCTGGCCCGTGCCCGCGGCGTGCTGACCTGCATCGACAACACGTTCTGCTCGCCCTGGAACCAGCGACCGATCCGCCTGGGTGTCGACCTGGTGATGCACTCGGCAAGCAAGTACATCGGTGGCCATTCCGATCTCATTGGCGGCGTGGTAGTGGCAGCCGACGAACGCCTGTTGGCTCGGCTGCGCAAGATCAGCATGGCGGTCGGTGCGATCCAGGGCCCGTTCGATTGCTACCTGGCCCTGCGCGGTCTCAAGACCCTGGATGTGCGCATGGAGCGTCAATGCGCCAATGCCTTGCAGGTCGCCAGGTTCCTGGAAAACCACCGCAACGTCGAGCAGGTGTTCTACCCAGGGCTGGAGAGCCATCCGCAACACGCCCTGAGTCAGCGCCAGATGCGCAGCGGCGGCGCAGTGGTGGCGATGCGGGTCAAGGGCGGCCGGGCGGCGGTTGAGCGTCTAGTGGAGCGGCTGCAGATCTTTGCCCTGGCCGATTCGCTGGGCGGGGTCGAGAGCATGGTCAATCATGCCTGGAGCATGTCGCACAATTCGCTGCGGCCCGAGCAGAAGCAGCAGATGGGCATCACCGAGAACCTGCTGCGGCTGTCGATCGGTGTCGAGGATGACCGGGACCTGATCGAGGATCTGGGTCAGGCGCTGGCGGCTGCCGGGTAGACCGGCCTGGCCATGGTCGTCGGCGAAGGCGCTGGCGGGCCGCTCAGCAGCCGGCCCATGACGTGCCATCGAGCCTGGTTCATTTGCCCAGCTCCCGCATCCCGTCCTCCAGCCCTTGCAAGGTCAGCGGGTACATGCGCTGCTGGACCAGCTCGCGTACCAGGCCGGTCGATGCGCTGTAGTCCCAGGTCTGCCGGGGGTAGGGGTTGATCCACACCAGCTTCCTGAACTTCTCGGTGAAGCGCTGCATCCAGACGTACCCGGCTTCTTCGTTCCAGTGCTCGACGCTGCCGCCGGGCTGGGTGATTTCGTAGGGCGCCATCGAGGCGTCGCCGACGAAGACCACCTTGTAGTCGTCGCCGTACTTGTGCAGCAGGTCGAACGTGGCGAAGCGCTCGGCATTGCGCCGCAGGTTGTTCTTCCACACCGTCTCGTACACGAAGTTGTGGAAATAGTAGTACTCCAGGTGCTTGAACTCGGTCTTGCAGGCCGAGAACAGTTCCTCGCAGACACGGACATGGGCGTCCATGGAGCCGCCGATATCGAACAGCAGGAGCAACTTGACGCTGTTGCGTCGTTGCGCACGCATCTGGATGTTCAGCAGCCCAGCATCCCGGGCGGTGTGCTCGATGGTGCCGTCGATGTCGAGCTCTTCGGCAGCGCCGTCGCGAGCGAACTTGCGCAGGCGGCGCAAGGCCAGCTTGATGTTGCGGGTCCCCAGTTCGACCTGATCGTCCAGGTTGCGATATTCCCGCGCCTCCCACACCTTGACCGCCTTGCCCTGGCGCGTACCGGCGTCACCGACCCGAATGCCCTCGGGGTTGTAGCCGCCCGCGCCGAACGGGCTGGTGCCGCCGGTGCCGATCCACTTGTTGCCACCGGCATGCCGGCCCTTCTGTTCCGCGAGGCGCTGCCTGAAGGCTTCGATCAGCTTGTCCAGCCCGCCCAGCGACTGAATCGTTGCCCGTTCCTCTTCGCTTAGCGAGCGCTCGAATTCCTTGCGCAGCCACTGTTCGGGAATCAGGGCCTCCAGGTGCCGGTCGAGGTGCTGCAGCCCATCGAAGTAGGCGCAAAAGGCTCGGTCGAACTTGTCGAAATGTCGCTCATCCTTCACCAGGATGGCGCGCGCCAGGTAATAGAACTCGTCCATGTCGGCGAACACCACCTGCTTTTGCAGGGCCGCGAGCAGGTCGAGCAGTTCGCGCAGTGACACCGGCACCTTGGCCGCGCGCAGCTCGTTGAACAGGTTCAGCAGCATGGCACGGCTCCGTCAGCGGTTGCCGCGCCGGCTCATGAAAGCCAGGCGCTCGAGCAACTGGACATCCTGCTCGTTCTTCACCAGCGCGCCTGCCAAGGGCGGGATGGCCTTGGTCGGATCGCGTTCGCGCAGCACCGCTTCGCCGATATCGTCGGCCATCAGCAGCTTGAGCCAGTCGACCAGTTCCGAGGTCGAGGGCTTCTTCTTCAGGCCCGGCACCTTGCGCACGTCGAAGAATACCTCGAGCGCTTCGCTGACCAGGCTCTGCTTGATACCGGGAAAGTGCACGTCGACGATCTTCTGCAAGGTGTCCCGGTCGGGGAAGGCGATGTAGTGAAAGAAACAGCGCCGCAGGAAGGCATCTGGCAGTTCCTTCTCGTTGTTCGACGTGATGATGATGATCGGTCGATGCCTGGCCTTGATGGTCTCGTTGGTCTCGTAGACATAGAACTCCATCTTGTCGAGCTCCTGCAACAGATCGTTGGGAAACTCGATATCGGCCTTGTCGATCTCGTCGATCAGCAGGATCACCCGCTCCTCGGCCTCGAAGGCCTCCCACAGCTTGCCCTTCTTCAGGTAGTTGCGTACGTCATGCACCTTGTCCACGCCCAGTTGCGAGTCGCGCAGGCGGCTCACCGCATCGTATTCGTACAGCCCCTGGTGGGCCTTGGTGGTGGACTTGACATGCCAGGTGATCAACCGCGCCCCGAAGGCTGCCGCCAGCTGCTCGGCCAGCATGGTCTTGCCGGTACCCGGTTCGCCTTTCACCAGTAAAGGCCGCTCGAGGGTGATCGCCGCATTGACTGCCAGCTTCAGGTCGTCGGTGGCGACATACTCGCCAGTGCCTTCGAATTTCATGGGCCGTTCCTTTGAATGGTCTGTGCGCGGCGCCGATGCACCGGCTGTCCGCATCGGGGCGGCCGGACGCCGCTGTCTATCGTCGGACTATAACGCGGCCCATCGGCGCTGGGAACGCGACTGCTATTCGGGGTCGGGCTTGGGCTGCTCATAGCGCGCGTTGAAAGCCTGCACGAAGCCGTTGCGCAAGATCTGCAAGAAGGCCTCGAAGGCGCTGATGTCTTGCTGGTGCACGTTGCCGTTGAGTTCGACCCGCGTGGCGAACTGGTTCTTGGGTTGGTTCTTCAGGACTGTCTGGCCAGCGCCGACCACCGCTTCCCAGATCGAACGGAAGAAGCCTTTGTCCTTTTCCTCCACGTCCTGTTGCCAGTTGAACACGTCGACATCGCGCAGCAGCGGCTTGATATAGCCATTGAGCCTGCCGTTCTCGGCCTGGGCTTCGATCACCACGTCGCCGTGGCCAGCATTGAAATCGAACTTGCCATAGGCGCTGGCGAAGTCGTTGAGCCGACGCAGCTGGATATCGGTGGCGCGCAGACGGAACTGGAAGTCGTCGAAGTCGCTGAACGGGTCGAAGGTCGCGCTGCTTTCGACCTTGGCGTCGCCGAGCAGTCGCGCGTTCGCCTCGAAGCTGGCATCGCGCCGGCCTTGCTCGTCACGCACGTTGGTCAGGTTGCGGATGCTGGCGTCGAGCTGGGTCGCCTTGAGGTTGACCTGAGGCTTGGAATGGAAGTTGCGGAAGGTCAGGGTACCGTTGTCGATACGGACTTCGTTGAGGGTGATCGGCAGCAGCTTTTCCAGTTGCTGGCGCCAGTCGGTGCCTTGACCGGTCTGGGACTGCTGCTTGCTGCCACCATCGACGAAATTCAGCTCGGGGCGTTCGAAGGTCACTTCGGCGACCACTGCGCGGTCATGCCACAACGCCTGCCAGCTCACCGACAGGTCGATCAGCGGAGCGTCCAGCAGCGGCACGGGGACCTTGCCAGTGGTCTTGACGATCTGCAGGCCCTTGATCTGGTAAGCGCCGCGCCACCAGGCCAGGTCCACGTCGGTCACCTGGCCCTTGTACTCACCCATGTCGGCCAGCTTGTCGTTGAGGTAGTTGCGCACGAGGTAGGGCAGCGTCAGGTGCAAGACCAGCAATAGCAGCAGTACGCCGACCAGGCCGACGAGCGGCCAGCGATATCGACCTTTCATCGAATGCTCTCCAAGGGCAGATGTGCGGTTGACCGTCACCAGTGCATGCGAGTTCGAACGGGCTTTACGCCCCAGGCACGCAGGCTTACCCTGTGGTTTTCACTGCACGGTTACAAGGACCTGCCATGAGCCGTATCTACACCGACAACGCCCATTCCATCGGCAACACGCCGCTGGTGCAGATCAACCGCATCGCCCCGCGGGGCGTGACCATCCTGGCCAAGATCGAGGGTCGCAACCCAGGCTACTCGGTCAAGTGCCGGATCGGCGCCAACATGGTCTGGGACGCTGAAGGCAGTGGCAGGCTCAAGCCGGGCATGACCATCGTCGAGCCGACCTCCGGCAACACCGGCATCGGCCTGGCGTTCGTCGCCGCGGCGCGTGGCTACAAGCTGGTCCTGACCATGCCGGCTTCCATGAGCCTGGAACGGCGCAAGGTGCTCAAGGCGCTCGGCGCCGAGCTGGTGCTGACCGAGCCGGCCAAGGGCATGAAGGGCGCCATCGAGAAGGCCGGCGAAATCGTTGCCAGCGACCCGGCGCGGTACTTCATGCCGGCGCAGTTCGAAAACCCGGCCAACCCCGCCATTCATGAAAAGACCACCGGTCCGGAGATCTGGAACGACACCGATGGGGCGATCGACGTATTGGTCGCTGGCGTGGGCACGGGTGGCACCCTCACCGGTGTTTCGCGCTACATCAAGCAGACTCAGGGCAAGCCGATTCTCTCGGTGGCGGTCGAGCCGGTCAGTTCGCCGCTGATCAGCCAGACCCTGGCTGGTCAGGAGCTGACCCCCAGCCCGCACAAGATCCAGGGCATCGGCGCCGGTTTCGTGCCGAAGAACCTGGATCTTGCGCTGGTCGACCAGGTCGAGACGGTGACCGACGAAGAGTCCAAGGCCATGGCCCTGCGCCTGATGCAGGAAGAAGGCATCCTCTGCGGCATTTCCTGCGGCGCGGCCATGGCTGCCGCGGCACGCCTGGCGGAGAAACCGGAAATGCAAGGCAAGACCATCGTGGTGATCCTGCCCGACTCGGGCGAGCGCTACCTGTCGAGCATGCTCTTCAGCGACCTGTTCACCGAACAGGAGAACCAGCAGTGAGCGTGGGCCGCCACCCATGGCAGGGCCGACACCCGTTGCTGGTGCTCGAAGCAAGGTGAGCTGCGCCCCGGATGTTGGACACCCATCCAGCATCCGGGTTTTCCCATGAGCAAGTACTCAATACCGCTCAAGCAGTCAGTGATCCAGGCCTTTCTCGAACGCGGACGAGGCGTTCGCCATCTTGCCGAGCGGTTCCAGCTGGAACCAGCACTGCACACACCCAACCCATGAGGCAGCTCACGGCCCTATGGGAAGTTGCCCTGGCGCAACGTCCGTCATGCGCTGCTGCTGCACACTGGGCGGCACTCTCCGGCAGTGGCTGTTTTTACCGGCGCCGGATAGGTTTATCATCAGTGGCTGATCCGTAAGCAGGCAGCGATCGCCTGTTCTGCTCTCCAAGGAGTGTTGCATGACCTTTTCCTTCCTCGCCAAGGCGGCCATCCTGCTGGTGTTCGTCGGCAGCGTCCTGTTCGTGCACCTGCGCGGCAAGGCGCGCTTGCCGGTGCTGCGCCAGTTCGTCAACCACTCGGCGCTGTTCGCCCCCTACAACAGCCTCATGTACCTGTTCTCGGGCGTACCGTCCAAGCCCTATCTCGATCGCAGCCGCTTCCCCGAGCTGGACGTGCTCAAGGACAACTGGCAGGAGATTCGCGAGGAGGCCATGCGCCTGTTCGACGAGGGCTACATCCGCGCCGCCGAAAAGGACAACGACGCCGGCTTCGGCTCGTTCTTCAAGAAGGGCTGGAAGCGCTTCTATCTCAAGTGGTACGACAAGCCGCTGCCTTCGGCCGAGGCGTTGTGCCCCAGGACCGTCGAACTGGTCAGCAGCATCCCCAACGTCAAGGGCGCGATGTTCGCGCTGCTGCCAGGCGGCAGTCACCTGAACCCGCACCGCGATCCGTTCGCCGGCTCCCTGCGCTATCACCTGGGGCTTTCCACGCCGAACTCGGACAACTGCCGGATCTATGTCGACGGGCAGCCCTACGCCTGGCGAGATGGCGAGGACGTGATGTTCGACGAGACCTTCGTCCACTGGGTCAAGAACGAAACCGACATCACCCGGGTGATCCTGTTCTGCGACGTCGAACGGCCGCTCAGCAGCCCGCTGATGACCCGTATCAACCGCCAGGTCAGTGCCTTTCTCGGGCGAGCGACCGCTCCACAGAACACCGATGACGAGCGCGTCGGCGGGATCAACCAGGCCTATGCCTGGAGCAAGCGCTTCAGTAACGTCGTCAGCAGCCGGGTCAAGACTTTCAAGCGTGCCAATCCCAAGGCCTACCGCGTGCTCCGGCCGGTGCTGGCCGTGCTGGTGGTCTACGCACTGTACCGCTGGCTGTTCTGAGCCGCGCGTCTGCCAGAAGCCCTCGTCAGGCCCAGGCAGCGAGCGCGACGGCAGGTTTCAACCGGTGCGCTGTGGCTTGAGCACCAGCCATAGCGCCGCACCGATCAGCAGGCCGCCATACAGGTGCGCCATCGACAACGGCTCATTCAGCAGCCAGGCGCCCCACAGCACGCCGAATACCGGGATCAGGAACGTCACGGTGCTGGCCTTGACCGGGCCAGTCTCGGCCAGCAGCCGGAAATACAGGATATAGGCAAAGGCTGTGCATACCAGTCCCAGGCCCAGCAAGGACAGCCAGACCTGCCAGCCGCCCCAGCCGGCAGGCGGCCGGGACAGCCAGTCCCAGGCGAACAAGGGCGTCAGTAGAATCGTGGCGCCGATCATGCTGCCCAACGCCGAAAGGCGACTGTCCAGGCCTGCGACCCAGCGCCGTGCCAGGTAGCCGGCGAAGCCATAGCAGGTGGTCGCGCCCAGACAGGCCAGGGCACCTTTGATCAAGGCCAGGTCCAGCGCGACCGGCCCCGCGCCGCTGAGGATCCCGACACCCAGCAGTCCGAGAAAGATCCCGCCCAGCTTGGCCAGCGTCATCGCCTCGTTGAAGAACAGCACGCCGATCAGCACACCCATCAGCGGCGTGGTGGCATTGAAGATCGCCGAATAGCCGGCGGGCAGGACCTGGGCCGCGACGGCATAGAGCGTTGCCGGAATCCCCGAGTTGATCATGCCCAGGACGATGCAGGCGCCAAGCTTGCCCTGGAAGTCCAGCGGCAGCCGCGCGGCCACGAAGATCGCCAGCAGGCCGAGACAGGCGATCGCCACCCGCAAGAAGGCCGTAGGCACGCTGCCAAGTTCGGGAGCGATGATACGCATGAACAGAAAGCTGGCACCCCATATGGCGGCGAGGGTCAGCAGGCGGGTCAGGGCAATGGGGCTCACTTGGCGCTCCGGGAATGCAGGGCAGGGGAGCTTGAAGCGTGGAGCTGCAAGCTGCAAGCCCCAGGCGCCAAGCCACAGACGGATCGGCACCGCGCTCTGCTCTTGCTCTTGCTCTTGCTCTTGCTCTTGCTTGCGGCTTGCAGCCTCATCCCCTCCCCAGACACTTCATTTCACTGAAGTCCCCGCGCACCTTGCCCAGGCGTTCCTGCAAGTGCTGGCGCTGCGCCGGCGTGCTTTGCTGCATCAGGTCCACCAGCAGGCTGCGAGCCTGCCGTTCGGTGTTCTCGAAGGCCAGGCGATACTGTTCGGTCCAGACGCTTTCCTTGTGTCGCAGCAGCTGCGTCAGGCGTGGTTCGAAGGCGGGCGTCTGGCGCTGCTCCATGGCTGCCAGCAGCTGCGCCTGCCAATGGGCGCGGTTGGCGATCCAGGCGCGATTCTGCTCGCCCAGCGCTTGCGACCAGCGCTCGATGCGCAGTCGCTGGGCCTGGCTGAGCTCGCCAAGCCATGGCTGGATGCGCTTCTCCATGCGCTTGGCGCGTTCGTCGATCTGCCTGGCCAGCGGCACGTCCACATACTCGGCCTGGCGCTCGCGGATGTCCTTGGCGAAGGCCTTGCGCATCTCGCCGACCTGCCGCTCGTCCATGCCGGCCAGCAGCTCGATCGCCGAAGGCGTGATGGCTTCGGCGACCCGGTCGATGGCTTCCCGAGCCTCGCGGGTGCGTTGCCGCAGGAGCGGATCGGTCACTTCGTTGCGTGCGACCATTGCCCGGATCTGGTCGAGCCAGTCCAGGTAGCCAGGCAGCTCGGTCTGGCAGTGCCAGGCCAGGTGCTGTTTCAGGCGCTGGTCGAGCCAGTTCTTTTGCTGGCGGTTCATGTCCAGGTAGTCGCCGAGTGACCACGGGACCAGCACGTCGAGATTGCGGTAGGCCAGGTCGATACGGCTGCAAGAGGCCAGCGACAGGGCCACGGCGCAGAGGGCCAGGAGCGTGCGCAGGGCGTTGTTCAGGCGGACAGGCATGAGCGATTCCTTGCTTGGGCGTGCCAGGTTGTAGACGCAGTGGGGAACAGGCGGTTCCTGCCAGTTGCAGGCGTCTGCTCAGGTTCGGTGTAGAATAGGCGCCTTGTCTCGAGGATTTATCGGTTATGGCTTTGCTTGGGCGTTACAACAGTTTGCAAATCGTTAAACACACCGACTTTGGCCTGTACCTCGACGGTGGTGCCGACGGCGAGATCCTGCTGCCCCGGCGCTATATTCCCAAGGACGTGCCCAGCGAGGTCGACGACTGGCTGAACGTGTTCATCTACCTCGACAGCGAGGACCAGCTGATCGCGACCACCGAGAAGCCCAAGGTGCAGGTCGGCGGCTTCGCCAGCCTCAAGGTCAAGGACATCAACAACGCCGGCATCTTCCTCGACTGGGGGCTGACCAAGGACCTGTTGATGCCGTATTCCGAAGAGCAGCGCCCGCTGAAGATTGGCGACTATTGCGTCGTCCACGTCTATCTCGACAAGCGCACCCGGCGCATCACCGCCACTGCCCGCCTGGATCGCTACCTCGATCGCACGCCGGCCAGCTATGCGGCGGGCCAGGCCGTGGGTCTGCTGGTGGTGGGCCAGACGCCCATGGGGTTCAAGGCGATCATCGAGGATCGCCACTGGGGCCTGATCCACCAGAACGAGGTCTTCAAGTTCCTGCGTCCGGGCATGCGCGAGAAGGGTTTCATCAAGCAGGTGCGCAGCGACGGCAAGATTGCCCTGAGCCTGCAGCCGGTCGGCCAGGCGCTGTCCGACGATTTGCAGGCGCAGATCATCAAACGCCTGGAAGAGGCGGGCGGCACGCTGGAAGTGTCCGACAAGAGCGCGCCGGAGCTGATCAGCCGCCTGTTCGGCGTCAGCAAGGGCAATTTCAAGAAGGCGATCGGGGGCTTGTTCAAGCAGGGCCTGATCGTCATCCATGACGATCGCATCGAGCAGGTCTGATCAGGCCTGCAGGAACGGCCTGAAATCGAGCTGCTCGCCGCCTGGGCGCGTGTCACGCAGCAGCGAATCGCGATCGGCGCTCAGCGCCAGGCTGATGGTCGAGCGGCGCTTGCCAGGGTGGCGTATTTCCATCTGTTCTTGGTGAGCGCGAAGGAAACTGATCGGGACCTTCAGATGCTGCAGCTCGTCGCTGTCGGGCGCATGCAGCAGCAGGTTGACCCAGTCTGGCTGTCCCTTGCGCAACAGCGCGACCGGCACTTCGAACCACCACAGGTTGCGCTTGCGGTCGAGGATGGCGAACAGCGTGTTGTCACGCGTGAGCACCGGGCGCGCCAGCGTTTCGTTGCGACGGGCGATGGCGGCGGGTTTGTCGAGTTTCATGCAGGTTCCTGCGGTCGAAGCGGGCATGGTCCAGCGCTGGTCGGGCAGCTACATGGCTTGACCGACAGGCAGCGACGGGAGATGAAGTCGGATATTGTGCGGGTGCGCGCATCGCCGGACAAGCCTTCGCGGCCGCATGCAGCGACCCCGAAGACCTGTCCCGACGGCAGGCGAGCAGCCCCGACCTTCAGTCGACCCCGACGAACCCGCCAGTCTGATGCTGCCACAGTCGGGCATACAGCCCTTGCTGCGCCAGCAGCTCGGCGTGGCTGCCGATCTCCACGATGCGGCCTTTCTCCAGCACCACCAGCCGGTCCATTCGGGCGATGGTCGACAAGCGGTGGGCAATGGCGATGACCGTCTTGCCTTGCATCAGCGTTTCCAGGCTTTCCTGGATCGCCGCTTCGACTTCCGAGTCCAGTGCCGAGGTGGCTTCATCCATGATCAGGATCGGCGCGTTCTTCAACAGCACTCGGGCAATGGCGATACGCTGACGCTGGCCTCCGGAGAGCTTCACTCCGCGCTCGCCGACATGCGCGTCGAAGCCGGTACGGCCCTGGGCGTCGGACAGCAACGGGATGAAATCGTCGGCGCGCGCGCCGCGCACTGCTTCCCAGACTTCTTGCTCGCTGGCCCCTGGGCGTCCGTAGAGCAGGTTCTCGCGGATCGAACGATGCAGCAGCGAGGTGTCCTGGGTGATCATGCCGATCTGCGCCCGCAGGCTGGCCTGGGTGACCTTGGCGATGTCCTGGCCATCGATGAGAATGCGTCCACCGTCGAGGTCGTACAGGCGCAGCAGCAAGTTGACCAGGGTCGACTTGCCTGCCCCGGAAGGGCCGATCAGGCCGATCTTCTCGCCGGGCCGAATCTCCAGGTCCAGGCCGTCGATGACCTTGTTGCCCTGGCCATAATGGAAGTCCACCTTCTCGAAACGCACGCCGCCGCGCGCCACCTGAAGCCTGGCGGCGTCCGGCAGGTCGGTGACCGTGACCGGCTGGGCGATGGTCTGCAAGCCATCCTGGACCATGCCGATGTTCTCGAAGATGCCGTTGACCACCCACATGATCCACGCCGACATGTTGACGATACGGATCACCAGGCCAGTGGCGAGGGCGATCGCACCCACCGAGATCGATGACTGACTCCACAGCCACAGGGCCAGGCCCGTGGTGGTGACCACCAGCAACCCGTTGAGCGAGGTGATGACCAGATCCATGCTGGTGATCACCCGCGAGGCCAGCTGGGTCTTTTCGGTCTGCTCGCTGATCGCCTCGCGGGCATACTGGCGCTCGTGGTCGGTATGGGCGAACAGCTTGAGCGTGGCGATGTTGGTATAGCCGTCGACGATGCGCCCCATCAGCCGTGAGCGCGTCGGAAGAGGTCACGGAGCGAGCCTTGACTCGCGGCACGAAGTGGTACAAGGCCGCGACGTACAACACGATCCAGGCCAGCAACGGCACCATCAGTCGCCAGTCCGCTTCGGCGAACAGCACCAGCGAACTGACCGCGTAGACCAGCACGTGCCACAGCGCATCCACGGCCTGTACCGCCGAGTCGCGCAGCGAGTTGCCGGTCTGCATGATGCGCTGGGCGATGCGCCCGGCGAAGTCGCTCTGGAAGAAGTTCAGGCTCTGTTTGAGCACATAGGTGTGGTTCTGCCAGCGGATCAGGCTGGTCATGCCGGGGTTGATGGTCTGGTGGACCAGCAGGTCGTGCAGGCCGAAGAACAGCGGCCGCAACAGCAGTACCACCACCAGCATCCAGATCAGTTCGCCCCTGTGCCTGGTGAAGAAGCCGGGGTCAGGCTCGCCCTGGGCCAGGTCGATGATCCGGCTGAGATAGCTGAACATCGCCACCTCGATCAGCGAAGCCACCAGGCCCACCAGCAGCAGGGCCAGGAAGCTCGGCCAGACCTGGCGCAGGTAGTACAGGTAGAACGGCAGCACCTTGCCTGGCGGCGCCTCGGATGGCGCCTCGCGGAAGATGTCGATGATGCGTTCGAAACGACGGTACAGCATGGATTTCCTGACTCCTTGTTCGGCGCGACCCTGGGCCGTTCACGTCCCTGTGCTCAGCGGGTCAGTCGATGCGCTTGGCCGACTTGATGTACACCGGGTCGGCCGGTACGTCGCGCATGCCTTTCTTGATCGTGGTGGGCGAGTTGACGATCTGGTCGACCACCTCCATCCCCTTGGTCACCTTGCCGAACACGGCGTAGCCGGCATCCCGGCCGGGGTTGAGGAAGTCGTTGTCGGCCACGTTGATGAAGAACTGACTGGTGGCCGAGTTGGGGTTGGCGGTACGGGCCATGGCCAGGGTGCCGCGAGCGTTGGCCAGGCCATTGCTGGCCTCGTTACGGATCGGATCGCGGGTGGGTTTCTGCAGCATCGTGTCGGTGAAGCCGCCGCCCTGGGCCATGAAGCCTGGGATGACACGATGGAAGATAGTGTTGTCGTAGAAGCCACTGTCGACGTATTCGAGAAAGTTCTTCGTGCTGAGCGGCGCTTTCTCGGCGTTCAGTTCGACCTCGATGGCACCGAAGCTGGTGTCGAGCACGACGTGGGGCTGCTTGTCGGAGGCCAGGACGTTGGCGGCGAAGGCAAGCGAACAGGCGGCGAGCAGGATGTTCTTCAGCATGGGCTCGATGATCCTTGGAAAGTGAAGGGTGGTCGGGATTGCAGCAGGGTCTGGTTGGGCACCCCTGGAAGGGTCCTGCGGCGTAGCGTGCCGGGAATCGGCGCCGATCGCCAGCGACGTGTAGGACATGCACGCCACCTGGCGTGCCTCGAGTTGTATCCGCTATTGTCCAGGTCAGCCTCGATCACCCAAGTGGGACATTGCCATGGCCGATGCGTTCCGCCGCGCCCAGCCGGCGAGCGCCTCCTGTCGCTGCGGGCGGGGCTTGCGGGCGTCGTGCTCGCAATCGGCCAGGCGGGGCCTCAGGGGTGGGCCACGGCCGTGAACGGGACGTCCAGCGGCGCGGTGTCGAAGCGGCGCAGCAGGTCGATGAGGATCTGCGTGGCCGGGCCGAGAGTCTTGTCCTTGCTCGCGTACAGGTAGAACGGCGGATGACGGCGGCCACCCTGGTCCAGCGGCAGCGCCTTGAGCAGGCCATCGCGCAGTTCACGCTCGATCATGTGCCTGGGCAGCCAGGCGAAGCCCAGCCCGCTGCCGACGAAGGTAGCCGCGGTGCCCAGGCTGCCGACGGTCCAGCGTTGCTCGGCGCCAAGCCAGCCGACATCGCGTGGCTGCGCCCGGCCGGAGTCACGGATGACCACTTGCAGCTGGCTTTCCAGGTCCTGGAAGGTGATGGCCCGATCCAGCCGATGCAGGCTGTGTTCAGGATGAGCAACCGCGACGAACTCCACCGTGCTCAGCTCCGTGCCTAGGTAGCCAGGAATGCTGAAGCTGCTGATCGCCAGGTCGGCGACGCCCTCCTGCAGCACTTCCTCGACCCCGGAAAGCACCTCCTCGCGCAATCGCACGCGGCAGCCGCGACTCTGCGGCATGAAGGCGCTCAAGGCGCGCACCAGGCGCGCACTGGGATAGGCCGCATCGACCACCAGGCGCACTTCGGCTTCCCAGCCTTGTTCCATGTGGTGGGCCAGGTCCTCGAGCTGGCTGGCCTGCTTGACCAGTTGCCGGGAACGTCGCAATAGCACGTTGCCGGCTTCGGTCAGTACCGCCTTGCGCCCATCGATACGCAGCAGTGGCACGCCGAGCTGTTCCTGCATGCGCGCCACCGTGTAGCTGACCGACGATTGCGAGCGGTGCAAGGCATCGGCTGCCTGGGCGAAGCCGCCATGATCGACCACGGCCTGCAAAGTGCGCCACTGGTCGAGGGTCACGCGTGGCGCTTTCATATGCTGCTCCTGTCGTGCGGGTCTGCGCGCTTGCTGGAAGCGTCCATGCAGCGAAGAAAACAATTAATTCGATATATAGGAGCCAATAATTACGCTTTTTTATCGATAAGTCCATGGTTAACCTTGCTCCATCGCTTGACGACCCCGTGCCGATGGAGGCCACCATGTCCCGTGTATTGATCATCGAAAGCAGCGCCCGCCAGCAGGATTCCGTTTCCCGCCAACTGACCCGCGACTTCGTCGAGCGCTGGCAGTCTGCTCACCCGAACGACCAGATCACTCTGCGCGATCTGGCCAATGCGCCGGTTCCCCACCTCGACGCGCAGCTGCTCGGCGGCTGGATGAAGGCCGAAGAGCAGCGCAGCGCAGAGGAGCAGCAGGCGCTGGCACGCTCCAACGAGCTGACCGAGGAATTGCTGGCAGCCGATGTGCTGGTCATGGCCGCACCGATGTACAATTTCGCCATTCCCAGTACCTTGAAGGCCTGGCTGGACCACGTGCTGCGTGCCGGCATCACGTTCCGCTACACCCCCGAAGGTCCTCAGGGGCTGCTGACCGACAAGCGGGCCATCGTCCTCACCGCCCGAGGCGGCATCCATGCCGGCGCCGTGAGTGATCACCAGGAACCGTACCTGCGTCAGGTGCTGGCGTTCATCGGCATCCAGGACGTGACCTTCATTCATGCCGAAGGTTTGAACATGGGCGGCAGTCTGCTCGAGAAAGGCCTGAGCCAGGCCAAGGCGCGGATGGCTGAACTGGCCTGAAAGGGCTGCTGACTCACCGGGCAGCAGGCCAGGTTCATGGTGCCGCGGCGCCTCAGGCGCGCTCGATCACCGCTTGCGCTGCGCCATGTGTCTCAGGTAGGCCAGCACCGCATCGAGCTCATGATCGCTCAATACTTGCGGTGGGAAGGCTGGCATCTTGCCTTGCGGCCAACGCCGCAGGCTCTGTGGGTCGCGGATATAGCGACGCAGGTACCCTGGCTGGAAATATTCGGTCGGGTTGTGTGGCAGGTTCAGGTCCGGGCCCAACTGCGCATCGCCTGCGTCGTTGAGCCGGTGACAGACCAGGCAGTTCTGTTGGAACAGGGCGAAGCCTTTGCGTACCGGATCGTCTGTGGCCAGCCTGGATGCCGGCAGCAGCGCAGGGAAGCGTTCGGCTACCGTGGCGAGCTTGCGAATGGCCACGATCTGGAAGGGCCACTGTTCAGGGCGTATCCCCGCAGCCTGCGGCTGGGTCCAGACTACGTAGAACGGTCCGGCGCTCGGCTTGCCTGGCCCCAGTGCCGGCCAGGGGCGCAGCGGATCCTCGATCGCCAGCCAGGCGCGCGCTGGCCCGTCGCGCAACAGCGGCCCAGCCGGCATCTCGGCGGCGAACCCGTCCCGCGCCAGCGCCTGCAGATGGTCGCTGGCGCTGGCGCCTTCCAGCACCACGGCCAACGGTACCGCACGGTAGCGCATCGGGCGCTTGTAGCTGACATCCTGCTCGATGACGATTTCTCGCGCCTGCGGATGGGCAAGCAGTTGCTCGCTCTGCCAGCGCTGCGGGCCGGTACCGCTCTCGATGTCCAGCTGCGCGGCGGCAAGAGGCAAGCTGAACAGGCAATGCAGCAGGATGAAACAGCGGCGCATGGGTGGTCTCCGACGTCAGGGTCGGCAGCTTACCTGTGCCGCGGCCGTGCAAGCCACTGCGGCATTCAGCCGAACAGGCGGGTCAGGTTCGGCAGAATCAGCAGCAGGGTCGTGGCGAACAATATGAGCCCGGCTTGGCGTAGTTTCGAACGTCTGAACATGGCGGACCGCCTTGTTGTTGTTATTCCTGGAAAGGGGTTGGCTTCCTTGTCTCGCAGCGGGTCGTTCACGGCAGCTCGCAGCATTGACCCGAGCTGTCTCATTCGAGCGACACATCATGCAACCTTAGGGTGAAGCGCCCGTCGGTTCGAGATCTCTTCGCTTTGACCCAGGACATTCTGATTCCATCCCGTTATCAGACGTATGGCACCCTTGGCGCCAGGCTCTGACTAGACGGGCGCATGCCGGAAACCGACAGAAGAGCCCGAGACCGCCATTCGTCAGGACATCCCTACTTGCTTGTACGTGTCTTTCGCGGCAGGCTCTACAGGTCAATCCATCTCATGTCGTTCAGGACTATTGCCATGTCGCTACGCATCTGCATCCTTGAAACCGATGTCCTGCGGCCGGAGTTGATCGCGCAGTACGAGGGCTACGGAAGGATGTTCGAGCAGCTCTTCGCTCGTCAGCCGATTGCCGCGCAGTTCCAGGTGCATAACGTGATGAATGGCGATTACCCCGCCGAGCATGAACGCTTCGACGCCTACCTGGTCACCGGGAGCAAGGCCGACTCGTTCGGTTCGGATCCGTGGATCCAGACGCTAAAGGCCTATCTGCTCAAGCTCTACCAACGTGGCGAGAAACTGCTGGGTGTCTGCTTCGGCCACCAACTGCTGGCCCTGGTGCTGGGTGGCAAGGCCGAGCGTGCGCCGCAGGGGTGGGGTGTGGGCGTGCATCGCTACCGCCTGACGGCGAAAACGCCGTGGATGGACCCAGCGGTTTCCGAGCTGACCCTGTTGATCAGCCACCAGGACCAAGTGACCCAGCTGCCGGCAGAGGCGCAGGTCATCGCATGGAGTGACTTCTGTCCGTTCGCCGCTTATCACATTGGTGATCAGGTGCTGTGCTTCCAGGGGCATCCCGAGTTCGTGCACGATTATTCGCGCGCCTTGCTTGAGGCCCGTCAGCAGTACCTGGACGACGAAGTCTATGCGCGCGCCATGGCCAGCCTCACCCAAGAGCACCATGGCGATGTGGTGGGGCTATGGATGTTGCGCTTCATCGGGCATGCCGGCGAGCACGGCGAGGCCACGCAAGACGCCCAGCCGGCATTGCAGGATCGCTGAAGATTCAAGGGTGCTGCCAGCGGTATGCACGCTGACCGGCTGCGCACGGCAAGGCACAGCGCCGGTGCCGACGGAGGGTTTCGATAGGGCCGAGGGTTGCCTCGAAGCACCGGACAGCCTCGACGAAGCACTTGATCCGGGATTGCTGGAATATCGAAGCCGGGCAGGGCGCAAGGGCCGCCCTGTCGGCTTCATGACGAACATCAGCCTCGCGAAGCGCTGACGACCGATTGCTGGCTGGCTTGGCCGGTGCGCTCGTACCAGCCGCCACCGAGCGCCTTGTACAGGTTCACTTCGCTGGTGAGCTGCGACAGACGATCGCTGATCAGGGCCTGCTGGGCGCTGAACAGGTTGCGCTGGGCGTCGAGAAAGGTCAGGTTGCTGTCGATGCCGATGCGGTAGCGCCGTTCGGCCAGGCGATAGTAGTCCTGGTTCGCGGCCACCAGGTCACGCTGGGCCTGCAGCTGTTCGGAGAAGGTCTTGCGTGCCGCCAGGCCATCGGACACTTCCTGGAAGGCCGTCTGGATGGCCTTCTCGTAACGGGCCACATTGATGTCCTTCTGAATCTTCGAGTAATCCAGGCTGGCCTTCAGGCTCCCCGCCGTGAAGATCGGCAGGTTGATCTGCGGCTGGAACAGCCAGGTACCCGAGCCACCCTTGAACAGGCCGTCCATGTCGGAACTGAGCGTTCCGGCATTGGCAGTCAGGCTGATGCTCGGGAAGAACGCCGCGCGTGCCGCGCCGATGTTGGCATTGGCGGCCCTGAGCAGATGCTCGGCCTCGAGGATGTCGGGGCGCCGTTGCAGCAGGTCGGACGGCAGGCCGGCCGGCACTTCGGCCAGCTGGTCGTCGCCCAGTTCCAGTGCCTGGGGCAGGTCGGCCGGCACGCCAGTGCCCAGCAGCACGGCCAGGCTGTTGAGGTCCTGGGCTACTAGGCGCTGGTATTGCGACAGCTTGACACGCGCGCCCTCGACCGCCGTGCGTGCCTGGCTGACATCGAGCGCCGAAGAGACCCCGACCTCGTTGCTGCGGCGAGTCAGCGCGTAGCTTTGCTCGTAGGTCTTGAGGGTATCCTCGGTCAGCTTGAGCAGTTCCTTGTCGGCCTGCCAGGTGTAATAGGCATTGGCTACGCTGGCGACCAGGCTGATCTGCGTGGAGCGCCGGGCCTGCTCGCTGGACAGGTAGGTTTCCAGGGCCTGTTCGGACAGGCTGCGCACCCGTCCGAACAGGTCCAGTTCGTAGGCGCTCACGCCCAGGGTGGCCGAATACTGGCTGGTGATGCCTGATTCACCCGTCTGCGACAGATCCGCCGGCACCCGCTGGCGGGTACCGCTGCCGGTAGCCGAGACCGCTGGCAGCAGGTCGGCCCGCTGGATGCGATATTGGGCGCGATAGGCGTCGATGTTCAGGGCCGCCACCCGCAGGTCGCGGTTGTTGAGCAGCGCGGTCTGGATCAGCTGTTGCAGCGCAGGATCCCGGAACACCTGGCGCCAGCCCTGTTCGGCGGCCGCCACGCTGGCCGATTCGGCCGGCGAGTAGGCCGGGCCCTGGGGCCACTGGGCAGGCACCGGCGCTTCCGGGGCCTGGTAGTCGGGAATCAGCGAGCAACCGCCAAGGATGAAGGCGGTTACCGCCAGGGACAGCAAGGACTTGGTCATTGCCCAGCCTCATAACGTGGAGTTTCAGGGGTGGCGTCGGTCTTCGGCTGCTTGCTGCCGAACAGCGACGACACTGCGACGAAGAACAGCGGCACCCAGAAGATGGCCAGTACGGTCGCACTGATCATGCCGCCGATCACGCCGGTGCCGATGGCATGCTGGCTACCCGAGCCTGCGCCGGTGGCGATGGTCAACGGTACCACGCCCAGGATGAAGGCCAGCGAGGTCATGATGATCGGCCGCAGACGCATGCGGCACGCTTCGATGGTCGCGTCATACAGGCTCTTGCCCTGTTCGTGCAGCTCCTTGGCGAACTCGACGATCAGGATCGCGTTCTTCGCCGCCAGGCCGATGGTGGTCAGCAGGCCGACCAGGAAGTACACATCGTTGGACAGGCCGCGCAGGCTGGTGGCGATCAGCGCACCGATGATGCCCAGCGGTACCACCAGCACCACGGCGATCGGGATCGACCAGCTCTCGTACAGCGCTGCCAGGCAGAGGAACACGAACAGCAGCGAGAGGGCGAACAGCGCCGGCATCTGCGAGCCGGAGAGTTTCTCCTCGTAGGACATGCCGGTCCAGGCGAAACCGATGCCGTCCGGCAGCTCGCCGGCGATACGCTCGACCTCGGCCATGGCTTCACCGGTACTGTAGCCGGGCGCCGGCGCACCGAGGATCTCCACCGCTTCCACGCCGTTGTAGCGCGACAGCTTGGGCGAACCGTAGGTCCATTCGCCACGGGCGAAGGCCGAGAACGGCACCATCTCGCCGGCGCCGTTGCGCACGTACCACTTGTGCAGGTCTTCAGGGCTCATCCGGGCGTTGGGCTGGCCCTGGATATAGACCTTCTTGACGCGGCCACGGTCGATGAAGTCGTTGACGTAGCTGCCGCCCAGGGCGATCGACAGGGTGCTGTTGATATCGGCGATGGTCACACCCAGGGCGCTGGCGCGCTCATCGTCGATGGTCAGCTCGTACTGCGGTTCGTCGTTCAGGCCATTGGGGCGCACGCCCGAGAGGATCTTGCTCTGCGAAGCCTTGGCCAGGAACTGGTTGCGCGCTTCCATGAGCTTCTCGTGGCCGACACCGCCGCGATCCTGGAGGAACACGTCGAAGCCGGTGGCGTTGCCCAACTCCAGCACCGCCGGTGGCGCGAAGGCGAACACCATGGCGTCGCGGAAGCTGAAGAAGTGCTGCTGGGCGCGGGCGGCCAGGCCGAACACGCTGTTCTCGGAGGAGCGTTCTTCCCACGGCTTGAGCATGATGAAGGCCATGCCCGAACTCTGGCCGCGACCGGCGAAGTTGAAGCCGGTGACCGTGAACACCGAGGATACCGTGTCGGCCTCGTCGCGCAGCAGGTATTCACGCATGTTGTCGACCACCGCCTGAGTGCGCTCGGCGCTGGAGCCGGCTGGCGTCTGTACCTGGGCGAACAGCACGCCCTGGTCCTCCTCGGGCAGGAACGCGGTCGGGATGCGGGTGAACAGCCAGATCATGCCGACCACGATCAGCGCATAGACCAGCAGGAACGGCGCCTTGTGGCGCAGGATGCCGCCGACGCTACGCTCGTAGCCTGTCACGCTGCGATCGAACTGACGGTTGAACCAGCCGAAGAAGCCGCCCTTGGCCTCGTGATGCTGGCCCTTCTTCAGCGGCTTGAGCAAGGTGGCGCACAGCGCCGGGGTGAAGATCAGCGCAACCAGCACCGACAGGCCCATGGCCGAGACGATGGTGATCGAGAACTGACGGTAGATCACACCGGTGGAGCCGCCGAAGAACGCCATGGGCAGCAGTACCGCCGAAAGCACCAGGGCGATACCCACCAACGCACCCTGGATCTGCCCCATGGAGCGCTTGGTCGCTTCCTTCGGCGGCAGCCCCTCCTCGGACATGACCCGCTCGACGTTCTCCACCACCACGATGGCATCGTCCACCAGCAGGCCGATGGCCAGGATCATGGCGAACATCGTCAGGGTATTGATGTTGAAACCGGCGGCGGCCAGGATGCCGAACGTACCGAGCAGCACCACCGGCACGGTCATGGTGGTGATGATGGTGGCACGGAAGTTCTGCAGGAACAGGTACATCACCAGGAACACCAGCACCACCGCCTCGATCAGGGTGTGGATCACGCCACTGATGGATTCGGTGACCACGGGCGTGGTGTCGTAGGGGAATACCGCCTTCACGCCTGGCGGGAAGAACGGCTCGAGGTCGGCGACGGTCTGGCGCAGCGCCTTGGCGGTATCCAGGGCGTTCGCGCCAGTGGCCAGCTTGATCGCCATGCCGGACGCCGGCTTGCCGTTGTATTGCGCGCTGACGGCATAGTTCTCGCCACCCAGGCCGACCTGGGCGACGTCCCTCAGGCGAACCTGGGAGCCGTCCTGGTTGACCTTGAGCAGGATATTCTCGAACTGGTCAGCGGTCTGCAGGCGCGTCTTGCCGATGATGGTCGCGTTGAGCTGAGTGCCAGGCACGGCCGGCAGGCCGCCGAGCTGGCCAGAGGAAACCTGCACGTTCTGCGCGGTCACCGCATTGCGCACGTCCACCGGCGTCAGCTGGAACTTGTTCAGCTTGGCCGGATCGAGCCAGATACGCATGGCGTACTGGGCGCCGAACACCTGGAAGTCACCGACCCCGGAGGTTCGCGAGATCGGGTCCTGCATGTTGGAGACGATGTAGTTCGCCAGGTCGTCCTTGGTCAGGCTGCCATCCTCGGAAACCAGGCCGATGACCAGCAGGAAGTTCTTCACCGCCTTGGTCACGCGGATACCCTGCTGTTGCACCTCTTGCGGCAGCAGCGGGGTGGCCAGGTTGAGCTTGTTCTGCACCTGGACCTGGGCGATGTCGGGGTCGGTGCCCTGCTCGAAGGTGGCGGTGATGGTCATGCTGCCGTCGGAGTTGCTCTCGGACTGCACATAACGCAGGTGGTCGATGCCGTTGAGCTGCTGCTCGATCACCTGTACCACGGTGTCCTGCACGGTCTGCGCCGAGGCGCCCGGGTAGTTCACCGAGATGGCGATGGCCGGCGGCGCGATGCTGGGGTACTGGCTGATCGGCAGCTTGAGGATCGACAAGGCGCCGACCAGCATGATCACCAGGGCGATCACCCAGGCGAAGATCGGGCGATCGATAAAGAACTTCGACATGTCTTACTCCCCTTTGCCGCCTGCGCTGGTCGCATTGGCCTGGGCTGGATCGGCCGGCTTCTTGACGTTGGTGGCTTCGCCGACCTGGACCTCGACGCCGGGGCGCACGTACTGCAAGCCCTCGGTGATCAGGCGGTCGCCGGGATTGAGGCCTTCCTCGATCAGCCAGTCGTTGCCAACGGTGCGGCTGGCCTTGAGTTGACGCTGCTCGACCTTGTTCTGCTGGTTGACCACCATGGCCGTCGGGTTGCCCTTGAGGTCGCGGGTCACACCCTGTTGCGGTGCCAGGATGGCTTTTTCGTTGACGCCGGCCTGCAGGCGGGCATGAACGAACATGCCGGGCAGCAGGACATGGTCAGGGTTGGGGAACAGGGCGCGAAGAGTCACCGAGCCTGTGGTCTCGTCGACCGAGACTTCGGAGAACTCCAGGCGGCCTTCCTGGGCATAGAGCGAGCCGTCCTCCAGCACCAGCTGGACCTTGGCGGCGTTTTCGCCGGCGCGCTGCAGCTGGCCGTTTTCCAGATCACGGCGCAGCTTGAGCAGCTCGGCGGTGGACTGGGTCACGTCGACGTAGATCGGATCGAGCTGCTGGATGGTGGCCAGGGCGTTGCTCTGGCCGCTGTTCACCAGCGCGCCCTCGGTCACCGCCGAGCGGCCGATGCGCCCGCTGATCGGGGCCAGCACCTTGGTGTAGCGCAGGTCGATCTGGGCACTCTTGAGGGCCGCCTCGGCCTGCAGCCGCTTGGCGTTGGCATCGTCGTATTCCTGCTTGCTCACGGCCTGCTCGTCGATCAGCTGCTTGTAGCGACCGGCCAGCGAACGGGTGGCCTGCACGTCGGCCTGGGCATTGGCCAGGTTGGCCTCATAGACGGAAGGGTCGATCTGGTAGAGCTGCTGGCCTGCCTTGACGTCGCTGCCTTCCTTGAACAACCGCTTGAGGATGATCCCGTTGACCTGAGGACGGACCTCCGCGACGCGGAAGGCGCTGGTGCGTCCGGGCAGTTCCGAAGTCAGGGTGAAAGGCTGCTGCTGCAGGGTGACGACGCCGACCTTGGGAGCTTGCGCGGGTGGCGCTGCTTCCTCGTTCTTCTGGCAGCCACTGAGCAAGGCGGCCAGGGCGACGGCGGAAACCAGAGCGGAGACGGCTGGCTTGAGTTGCATGGGGATCCTCGGGTCGCAAGAGCAGGGAGACGCTCAAAGATGGTGGAGATACCTTTTCAGGTCCAGCGCCGTGCGCGCGGCGGCTGAACATCGAAAAACGTTGTCGTGTGGATAAATAGCTTACTAACGAATATACTTACATTCATGGTTGTTTGTAAATACCGCCAGCGGCGAACTTGCCACTGCAGCGGCACTGGATAAATGCATGCCGACAACGCCCCGCAGAGGCGCTTCGGCCAGATCGTCCTGCGCCTGACCGGGGCCTGGACCCTGATGAGGTTGTACTGCCATGGTCCGTCGTACCAAAGAGGAAGCCCAGGAAACCCGTAGCCAGATCATCGAGGCCGCGGAAAAGGCCTTCTACAACCGTGGCGTGGCGCGAACCACGCTTGCCGACATCGCCGAGCTGGCGGGCGTGACCCGGGGCGCGATCTACTGGCACTTCAGTAACAAGGCCGAGCTGGTCGAGGCCCTGCTCGACAGCCTGCACGAAACCCTCGATCCGCTCGCCCGCGCCAGCGAGAGCGAGGACGAACTGGACCCGCTGGGCTGCACGCGAGAGCTGCTCATCCAGTTGATGCGGCAACTGGTGCGTGATCCGCGCACGCGCCGGATCAACGAGATCCTGCAATACAAGTGCGAATTCACCGACGACATGTGCGATATCCGCCTGCAGCGACAGAGTTCGATCATCGAGTGCCATGAAAACATCTCGCTCGCTATCGCCAATGCCGTACGCCGCCGCCAGTTGCCTGCGGACCTCGATGTCGACCGCGCGGCCATCGCGCTGTTCGCCTATATCGACGGGCTGGTGGGTCGCTGGCTGTTGCTGCCCGACAGCTTCGATCTGCTCGGTGACGCGGAAAAATGGGCCGATACCGGGCTGGACATGTTGCGCTTGAGCCCTGCGCTGCGCAAATGACACCTTGTGAAGGATTGTGAACAAGTGTTGCACGATTATTACGAGATGCGACTAGCGGTAGCCGCGCAAGGAACGGTCTGGTAGCGCCAAGGCTGCCACCAGACCTACCAGCGAAACCCCGGCGCTGAACACCAATAGATCACGGAAGATGACCAGCAGATGGGCCTGGACCTGCAAGTCGCTTCGCCCGGCCTGCAGACTGCCAAGCAGGAGGTTACCGTCGGTGGCCAGGCCCTCGGCGTGCAGCAATGCCAGCAGCAGGCTGGACATCAGCGCCACGCCTACCGCCCCACCCAGGGAGCGGAACAGGTTGGTGGTGCTGGTGGCGACCCCGATATGGCTGGCCTGCACGGCATTCTGCGTGCCGACCAGCGAGGTCGGGAATTGCAGGCCACAGGCGATACCGGTGCCGAGCATGAATACCGCGCCCAGCACGGCCGCCTGCGGTGGCGTCAAGGCCATGCCGAGCACGGTCAATGGCATCAGCGCAGCGCCAACGAGGATCTGCGGCTTGTAGCGTCCGGTCATCGACGTCAGTCGTCCACCGGTGAAAGCTCCGATGGGCAACCCCATCGCCAATGGCAGCAGATGCAGCGCGGCATTGTCGGCACCCGCGCCAGTCACCGCCTGGAAGCGCAAGGGCATCAGCACGCCCAGGGAAATCGACTGGAAGCTGGCGAAGAACAGGGTGCACCAGCACAGCACCGCCACCCGGTTGCCGAACAGATGCAGCGGCAACAGCGGCTCGGGGGTTCGTCCTTCGTGAACGACGAACGCCGCCAGCCCGACCAGCGCACAGGCTTCCAGCGCCAGCACCGGCGTAGATGACCAGGCATGGCCCTGACCGACCAGGGTGATGCCGAGCAGCAAGCTGCCCAGGCCCAGGACCAGCAGCAGTGCGCCCAGGTAATCGACCCGGCCTTGGCGGTGGGGCGCTTCGATCTGGGCGAGGGCGCGCCGCAGCATCCACCAGGCACCCAGGCCCAGCGGCAGGTTGATCCAGAATACCCAGCGCCACGACAGGTGCTCGGTCAGCCCGCCGCCCAGTACCGGGCCGGCCACGCTGGCCAGTGCGTACATGCTGCTGAAGTAGCCTTGGTAGCGTCCACGCTCGCGTGGCGGGACGAAGTCGCCGATGATCGCCTGGCTGACCGAGACCATGCCGCCCGCCCCGATGCCTTGCAGCACCCTGGCCATGATCAGTTGCGGCATGTCCTGGGCCACGGCACAGAACAGCGAGGCCAGGGTGAACAAGGCGGTCCCGGTGAGAATCATCCGCCGTCGCCCGTGCAGGTCGCCCAGCTTGCCGTAGATCGGCACGGCCACGGTCATGGCGACCATGTATCCGGAAACGACCCAGGCCAGCAGGCCGACATCGCCCAATTGCGTCGAGATGGCAGGCAACGACACGGCGACGATGGTCTGGTCCAATGCGCCGAGGAAGATCGCCGTCATCAGGGCAAGGAGTACTTTGCGCAGTGCGTCGGGTGCGAGGCCGGTAGTCACTCGGGATTCCTGACAATGAAAAAGTCGATGATGGAGCAGGGCCGAACGTGTCGCTGGCCTTGCGTGTCGCTGTTCATGAAGCCCGGTCATCCTACCTGGTTTGATAGCTAACTATGTAATAGCGGCATTCCCTATGCCGGATCGGCATGAAGGGTTTCATTCTGGTATGCCAACCAACATGGTAATGTGGCCATGCCTGAAAGGCCGAATTCCGGGGCCTGCACCACAATGGCGCAGGTTTTCGCCGGAGATGTTCAGACGCTGTAAATCCACACCTTCTATTCCCCTGCCAGCATGTCGAGCATGACCGCCTGATGGCGTCGGTTGGAACAGGTCAGGTAGGCCCTCCCAGGGTCGGTAGTCAGCCCGTTCAAATTCACTGTTAATGCGGAGTGACCATGCCCAAGGCTTCCCATCACGATTTGCGTATCGCCTTTCGCGAACTCCTTTGCTCGGATTCGTGCTATCACACCGCCTCGGTATTCGATCCAATGTCGGCCCGCATCGCCGCGGACCTGGGCTTCGAGGTCGGTATCCTCGGTGGCTCGGTCGCCTCGTTGCAGGTGCTGGCCGCGCCTGACTTCGCCCTGATCACCCTCAGCGAATTCGTCGAACAGGCGACCCGGATCGGTCGTGTGGCGCAGTTGCCGTTCCTGGCCGATGCCGATCATGGCTACGGCAATGCGCTGAATGTCATGCGCACGGTGATCGAGCTCGAGCGTGCCGGGGTGGCTGCCCTCACCCTCGAGGATACCTTGCTGCCGGCTCAGTTCGGACGCAAGTCCACCGACCTGATCTCGATCGAGGAAGGTGTCGGCAAGATTCGCGCGGCGCTGGAGGCTCGGGTCGATTCGGCCATGTCGATCATCGCCCGGACCAATGCCGGGGTCCTGTCGCTCGAAGAGGTGGTCGCTCGCACCCTGGACTATCAGCGTGCCGGGGCCGACGGGATCTGCATGGTCGGTGTGAAGGACTTCGATCATCTGGAAAAGATCGCCGAGCGCCTGAGCGTGCCACTGATGCTGGTGACCTATGGCAATCCCAGCCTCAACGACGACAAGCGTCTGGCCGACCTGGGCGTACGCATCGTGGTCGACGGCCATGCCGCCTACTTCGCCGCGATCAAGGCCACCTACGATTGCCTGCGCCAGCAGCGCGGTCGCCAGAGCCGCTCGGAAAACCTCAGTGCCACCGAGCTCTCGCACACCTACACCCAGCCCGAGGACTACATCCGCTGGGCCAAGCAATACATGAGCGTCGAGGAGTGACCGCTGCCGGTCGTCCGGCTAGGTGCCACGCAGTCGCGCCATGTCGCGAATCGGTGGCGCGCCATACAGGCGTCTGAGCAGCGCATCGAGCAACGATGGATCGGTGCGCTCGACGAACAGGTCTCTCCCGGAGGGTAGGCTGGGGACCGGCAGCGGCGCGCTTTCTGCCAGCCATTGCCCAAGCTGCGCCGGATCGATCTCCAGGCGCAAGCCGAAGCTCGGCTTCCGCGGGCTGGCATCGAGCCTGACGCCACTCAGCGGCAAGGTCACCGATACCACCATGTAGTGCAGCGAGTCGTAGGTGTAGCGTTCCTCGCCAAGCAACAGCGAGTTGCCTTCGACCATGATGTACAGCGCTGGCTGCGCCAGGCTGCCTGGGCTTCGAGGTGCAGCGCTCACAAGCCGACCCCGACCTGTGGCTGGTCAGTGGCAGCCGGCGCGACCAGCAGGCCATGAGCGGCTATTTCGCTTCGCCGACCCTGCAGATCTTCAGCGAGCTTCTGCAAATCCAGGTCGTCAGCAGTCTCGACCTGCATACCTTCGACCAGGGTTGAGGCATGGCTTAGAATGACGTTCTTTGCCCGGTCTGGATGAACACGATGGCACGTAGAACGTTTTCCCGCTTCGAGGCGGTTTCGGCAATGGTTCCGGTCGAAGGCGGTTACCATGCCGCGATCGCGGTGAAGCGTTTGCACGCACCGGGCGCGCCTCGCTTCCACAAGGTGCTGCCGGGCCAGGTATTCAGCAGCGCAAGTGCTGCCGACGAAGCGGCAAGCGTCGAGCTGCAACGGTTGCTGGGGATAGACGAGGAGGGTGGGTTGATTCTCGATGCCCAGGCGTCCTGAAAGACTTCAGGCGTGACGCCAGGCTGCAAGGCAGCCCCGGCGTCGGCCGTGCGACATCAGTCCGGAGTCTTCGGCCGGGCCATCTTGAACAAGGCGCCCAGCTCGAAGTAGTCGGCGGGGCCGCCGCCGCGCAGGATCGGTTCGGCCGCCGCGGTGTCGTAGATACCGTCTTTGAGCAGGTGTTGGGCAATGTGCACCGCCACCACCTCGCCCAGGACCAGCCAACTGGGCACCAGGGCCTGGTCGGCGCGCTTGAGCTGGATGATTTGGCTGACCTTGCATTCGAACGCCACGGGGCTTTCGCCTACCCTCGGCACGCTGACCAGGCGCGAAGCCACCGGGGTCAGGCCACTGATGGCGAACTCGTCCACCTCTGCCGGTACCGCCGTGCAGCTCTGGTTCATCGCCTCGGCCAACGGCCTGGTCGCCAGGTTCCAGACGAACTCTCCGGTCTGCTCGATGTTGTTCAGGCTGTCCTTGCGGCCGACGCTACAGAAGCCGATGATCGGCGGGACGTAGTTGAAGGCGTTGAAAAAACTGTAGGGCGCCAGGTTCAGGCAGCCGTCCCGGTCCTGGGAGGCGATCCAGCCAATCGGCCGAGGGCCGACGATGGCGTTGAACGGATCGTGGGGCAGGCCGTGGCCTTTGGCGGTTTCGTAGTAGTACATCTGCGCTGGGCCGCGGCCCTTCCTCTAGGTGAACGAGCCCGTAGTGTGCCAAGCGTTCGACGCCGTGCAAATGGCCAGTCGCCTGGCAGGCAGCGGAATGTCCCGCTGCCTGCCAGGCGCCGTTTCACTCGCTGGTGATGCGCGAATGGGTGCGGGTGTCCTTCATGGTGGCGTACACCAGCAGGGAACAGGCGATGCCGCCTGTCACATACCAGTAGAAGCCACTTTCCAGGCCCACGCTCTTGAACCACAGCGCCACGTACTCGGCCGTGCCGCCGAAGATCGATACCGTCAGCGCATAGGGCAGGCCGACGCCCAGGGCGCGGATCTCGGTCGGGAACAGTTCGGCTTTGACCACCGCGTTGATCGAGGTATAGCCGCTGACGATGATCAGCGCCGCCATGATCAGGAAGAATGCGCCCCACCAGGTCTGGATGGTGTGCAAGGTACTGAGGATCGGCACGGTGAACAGGGTCCCGAGCACGCCGAAGGCGATCAGGATCGGCCGTCGGCCGATGCGGTCGGACAACCCGCCGATCACCGGCTGCAGGCACATGAACAGGAACAGGGTAGCCGCCGAGATGGTGGTCGAGTCGCTGATGCTCATGCCAACCGTGTTGACCAGGTACTTCTGCATGTAGGTGGTATAGGTATAGAAGGCCAGGGTGCCGCCCATGGTCAGGCCGACCACGGTGAGCAGTTCCTTGGGGTGACGCAGCAGGGTGCGCATCAGGCTTTCTTCGGACTTCTTCTTCCTGGTGAAGGAGCTGGTTTCTTCCATGCCACGGCGCAGGTACAGCGCCACCACCGCGCACAAGGCGCCGATCACGAAGGGCACGCGCCAGCCCCAGGCGTACAGCTGTTCGGTGGTCAGGGTCTGCTGCAGGATGATCAGCACGGCCAGGGCGATCAACTGGCCGGAAATCAGCGTCACGTACTGGAAGCTGGAGAAGAAGCCGCGACGGTCCTTGCTCGCCATCTCGCTCAGGTAGGTGGCCGAAGTACCGTACTCGCCGCCGACCGACAGGCCCTGCATCAGGCGCGCCAGCACCAGCAGGATCGGAGCCGCCACGCCAATGGTCTCGTAGCCCGGCGTGAGCGCGATGACCAGCGAACCGGCACACATCAACAGCACCGAGGCCATCAGCGCGGCCTTGCGTCCCTTGCGGTCGGCGTACAGGCCCATCAGCCAGCCGCCGATCGGGCGCATCAAAAAGCCCACGGCGAAGATCGCGGCGGTGTTGAGCAACTGGGCCGTGGTATCGCCGGCCGGGAAGAAGGCCTTGGCGAAGTACAGGGAGAATGCAGCGTAGACGTACCAGTCGTACCATTCGACCATGTTGCCGATCGAACCGCTGAAGATCGATTTGAGCCGTGAGGCGGTAGTCTTTTCGGTGACGGGCGTGGCGCCCGCCGCCCCGGTGGGCAGGGAGGTGGTGTTGTCCATCAGCAATGACCTTTTCGTTGTTTTTCTAGGGCGCGCCAGGGAGGCGGCTGGGCGGGGTTATTGCAGGAGCTGTGCCAGCCGGCTGAACTGAACTCGGTGGGTTTCCCCTGGCGCCCTGAGCACTGGGTTGGCTGGGGGTCATGATCGCGGCGGTCGGGCTGACCAGTGTCCGAAGTTTCGCTGCAAATGAGCGGATCCTTGCTCAAATTCACCGGTTCATCGGCAAGAATCCGCCTACTGCCGGTCGAGAAACCGTTCCCTGACCAGCCCGTGGCGCTGCATCTTTTCGTTCAGCGTGCGTCGTGGCAGCCCCAGGCTTGCCATCACCTTGCGGATCTCGCCCTTGTGCTGGCGCAAGGCAGCCTGCAGGCATTGCGCCTCGAACGCTTCCATCTGCTCGGCCAGCGAGCGCGTGCCGGACTCGGTTTGCCAGTGGGGCGGGTCCAAGCCCAGCGCCTGCCGCTGCGCCGCGTTGGCCAGTTCGCGCACATTGCCAGGCCAGTCATGGGCCAGCAGGCGGGCCAGCTGTTCGCCGCTCGGTGCGGGCGCCTGCCGGCCCAGGCGCTGGGCCGCTTCCTGGAGAAAATGCTCGAACAGCAAGGGGATGTCTTCGCGCCGCTCGCGCAGTGGTGCCAGGCGCAGCTCCGCGACGTTCAGCCGGTAGGCGAGGTCTTCGCGAAAGCGGCCGGCGCGGGCTTCTTCGAGCAAGTCCGGCTTGGTCGCCGCGATGATCCGCAAGTCCACGCCAATGCTGCGGTTGGCGCCGAGCCTTTCCAGCTTCTGCTCCTGGATCACCCGCAGCAGCTTGGCCTGCTGGGCCAGTGGCATGCTTTCGATCTCATCGAGGAATACCGTTCCGCCATCGGCGTACTCGAGCTTGCCGATGCGCTTGCCCTGGGCACCGGTGAATGCGCCGCTTTCGTGGCCGAACAGTTCGGCCTCGAACAGCGTTTCGGGGATCGCCGCGCAGTTCAGCGCGACGAACGGCTTGCCAGCCCGCGGGCCGAAGTCGTGCAGACAGCGCGCGACCAGTTCCTTGCCGCTGCCGGTATCGCCACGCACCAGTACGTTGACCGGCAGGCCGGCAAGGTCGAGCACCTGGCGGCGCAGTTGCTGCATGCCGCGCGACATGCCGAGCAAGGTGCCCTCCAGGCGTGCCTTGAGGTCGGCCTGCAGATGCAGCTGGCGGTTCTCCAGCACCAGGCGGCGCTTGTCCAGGGCGCGCCGCAGGCTGCCTAGCAGGCTTTGCGGGCTGAAGGGTTTTTCCAGAAAGTCGTACGCACCGCTGCGCATGGCTTCCACCGCCATCGGCACATCGCCGTGTCCGGTCAGCAGGATCACTGGCAAGTCCGGATCGCTGGCGTGCAGGCGCTCGAGCAGCTGCAGGCCGTCCATGCCAGGCATGCGCACATCGCTGATGACCACCCCCGGGTAATGCTCTGGCAGGGCCGAGAGGCAGTCCTCGGCGCGGGCGAACAACCGTACCTGGAAGCCGGAAAGGCTCAGCCACTGCTCGACCGCTGTGCGGATGCTGGCTTCATCATCGACGACGATCACCGAGTTCAACATGCAGGCTCCAGGTCACGCGGCAGAATCACGCTCAAGCAGGCGCCACCGGGCAGGTTCGCTGCCTCCAGCCGGCCGCCGGCTTCGGCGACGATGCCATAGGATATGGCCAGGCCCAGACCTAGCCCGGCACCGACCGGCTTGGTGGTGAAGAAAGGATCGAACACTTTGGCCAGGTCCGCTTCAGGGATGCCACCTCCGGTGTCCAGCACGCTCAGATGCCAGTCGCCATGTTGGGCTTCGATACGGATCTCCAGACGTCTGTAGCGCTTGTCAGCCATCGCATCGAGGCTATTGTGCAACAGGTTGACCATGACCTGCTCCAGCCGGATCGCGTCGCCGCGTACCCAGGCCGGTCGCGCCAGGTACAGTGCCAGCTCGACCCCTTCGGCGCGAATGCGCCCGTCGAGCAGGTGCAAGGCCTGCTCCACCACGCCGGCCAGGTCCAATCGCTCGCGCAGGCCGCCAGGGCTGTTGCGGGCGAAGGTCTTCAAATGACCGGTCAGCGCCGCCATGCGCGCAAGCATCTGCTCCAGCGGGTCCAGGGCCTGGCGGGCCTGTTCGTGGCGGCCTTGATCGAGCAGCAGGCGCACGGTTTCCAGCTGCATGCGCTGGGTGGTCAGGGGCTGGTTGAGTTCATGGGCGAGCGCCGCCGACATCTGCCCCAGCGCCGCCAGCTTGGCCGACTGCACCAGGCCTTCCTGGGCGGTGCGCAGTTGCTGGGTCCGCTCCTGGACCTGGCGCTCCAGCGACTCGCGATTGCGTTGGCGCAGGCGCGCCAGGCGCAGCCGCTGGCTGACGAACAGCCCGGCGAATACCAGCGTCAGCCAGGCTGCCGCGCCAGCCAGGGCGGCACTGCGGCCATCGTCGCCGGCCTGCGGCTCGCGCAGCAGGTGCAACGTCCAGCCTTCGTCGGCCAGCGGCAGGCTCTGCCACAAGTAGGTGGCCGGCCCGCCAGGGCCTTCCACCCGGCTCAGGCGGGCATTGTCCGGCAAGCGCGTGAGCAACCGGTGTCGCAGCGGCACCAGGGGTTGCCTGTCGTACTGGCGGGTAGCGGCCAGTTCGGCGCGGTCGGCAGCCGACAACGGTCGCAGCTCGCGATAGCGCCAGCCTTCCTGGTTGGCGATGAAGAGGATGCCGCGGGCATCACTGACCAACAGGATATCGCGGCCTTGGCGCCATTCGCGCTCCAGTTCGGGGAACTCGAGCTTGACCACCATGGCGCCGAGGAACACGCCATGCTCGTCGACCACCGCGCTGGAGAGAAAGTAGCCTGGCACGCCGCTGGTCACGCCCACGGCATAGAAGCGCCCGCTGCCGTGGCTGCGGGTCTGCTTGAAATACGGGCGGAACCCGTAGTTGGAACCGACGTAGCTGGTGGGCAGGCGCCAGTTGCTGGCGGCCACGGCCAGGCCGTCGCGATCGAGCAGTTCCAGGGTCGATGATTGCGCCGCGCCGTTGATGCGCTCGAGCTTGCGGTTGAGCGCCTCTTGCGCCTGGCCTTGCACCGGTCCGCGCAGCGCCGCGATGAGCTCGGGGTCCAGGGCCAGCACTGCCGGCAGGGCCCGATAGCGTTCGATCAGGGTATGCAGGCCATTGGCGTACAGCTTGAGTTGCTCGCCGGCGCGCCGTGCATCGGCTTCCAGCGCCTGCCGCTCGGCCTGGCGCATTGCCCAGCCGGCGCAGAGCGCAGTGCCGAGCAGTATCAGCAAGGTGGTCAGGGCCAGGCGCAGACTGCGGGCGGAAAAGGGCATCGGGACGAACCTGACAGGGTAGAGACAGTGACGGGGCACCAGGTCACGCGCTGACGCTCGTCCCGGCCAGGCACTTCATGCCCTTGCGTCCGGTCGAGCGCGTCATCGTGTCTAGAGCAGTTCGAAGGCGGCCTGACGCACCTGCTGCGAATCCAGGCCGACCTGCAGGTTGAAGCGTCCTGGCTCGGCCACCTGCTGCAACTGGCCGTTGTAGAACTTCAGGTCGTTCTCGTCGATCCTGAACGTCAGCTCCCGCGACTCGCCCGCCTTGAGCAGCACCTTCTGGAACTGCTTGAGCTCCTTCACCGGGCGGCTCAGGGACGCCGTGACGTCCTGCAGGTACAGCTGCACCACGGTTTCGCCGTCGCGCTGGCTGGCGTTGCGTACCGTGATCTTGGCCTCGAGCGCCTGGCCTTGGCTGATCTGGCTGGAAGACACGGCCAGCTCGGAAAGCTCGAAGTGGCTGTAGCTCAAGCCGTAGCCGAACGGGTAGAGCGGGCCGTTGGGTTCGTCGAAGTACTGCGAGGTGTAGTTGCCTGGCTTGCCTGGCGTGAAGGGCCGACCGATGCTCGTGTGGTTGTAGTACACCGGGATCTGCCCGACCGAACGCGGGAAGGTGATCGCCAGCTTGCCCGAGGGGTTGTAGTCACCCAGCAGCACATCGGCGATCGCATTGCCGCCCTCGGTGCCACTGAACCAGGTCTCGAGGACCGCATCGGCCTGCTCGCGCTCCCAGGCCAGCGACAAGGGCCGACCGTTCATCAGCACCAGTACCAGCGGCTTGCCGGTGGCCTTGAGCGCCTTGATCAGTTCGCGCTGGGTCGCCGGGATCTCCAGGCTGGTACGACTCGAGGATTCATGGGACATGCCGCGCGACTCGCCGACCACGGCCACGACTACATCGGCCTGCCGGGCGGCCTTGACCGCTTCGTCGATCAGCACCGCAGGCGGTCGCGGATCGTCGATGACTTCCGGGGCATCGGCATTGAAGAAGTTCAAGTAGTCGATGATCGCCTTGTCGCCCGTCACGTTCGAGCCCCGGGCGTAGAGCAGCTTGCCCTTGCCTTGCAGGGCGCGCTCCAGGCCCTGGCGCACGGTCACCGAGTGTCGCGCTCGCCCTGCGGCGGCCCAACTGCCCATCATGTCGATCGGTGCATCGGCCAACGGGCCGACCAAGGCGATGGCACGATCCCTCCCCAGCGGCAGGGTCTGGGCGCGATTCTCCAGCAGCACCAGGCTGCGGCGGGCCACGTCCCGGGCCACGTCCCGGTGCAGGCGCTGCTCGGCGTAGACGTCCTGGGGATCGTCCTTGGCCTGGCCGATGCGCACGTAGGGATCCTTGAACAAGCCCATCTCGTACTTGGCGCCCAACACCTCGCGCACCGCCTGGTCCAGCTCGGCCTGGCTGACCTGGCCCGAGGCGAGCAGCCCCGGCAGTTCCTGGCCATACAGCGAGTCGTTCATGCTCATGTCGATGCCGGCCTTGAGCGCCAGCCTGGCCGCGTCGCGTCCATCGCGGGCCACGCCATGGCGGATGAGCTCCTCGATGGCGCCATGGTCGCTGATGGTCACGCCCTTGAAGCCCCACTGCTGGCGCAGCAGGTCGTGCATCAGCCAGGTGTTCGAGGTGGCCGGCACGCCATTGATGGAGTTGAGCGCCACCATCACCCCGCCAGCCCCGGCGTCGATGCCGGCGCGGTAGGGCGGAAGGTAGTCGTTGTACATCTTCGGCAGGCTCATGTCGACCGTGTTGTAGTCGCGCCCCCCTTCCACCGCGCCGTACAGGGCGAAGTGCTTGACGACTGCCAGGACGCTGTCGGCCTTGGCCGGGCTGCTGCCCTGGAACGCTTCGACCATGACCTGGGAAATCCGCGAGGTCAGGTAGGTGTCCTCGCCGAACCCTTCGCTGGTACGGCCCCAGCGCGGATCGCGGGCGATGTCGACCATTGGCGCGAAGGTCATGTCGATGCCGTCGCTGGCCGCCTCGATGGCGGAGGTGCGCCCGACCTTGGCGATGGCGTCCAGGTCCCAGGTCGACGCCAGGCCCAGGCTGATCGGGAACAGGGTACGGTGACCGTGGACCACGTCATAGGCGAAGAACATCGGGATCTTCAGGCGGCTGCGCAGTGCTGCGTCCTGCATGGGACGGTTCTCGTCGCGGGTGATCGAATTGAAGGTGCCGCCGATACGTCCCGCCGCGATTTCCTCGCGAATCCGTTCACGTGGCATCTGCGGGCCGATGCTGATCAGGCGCAGCTGGCCGATCTTCTCCTCGACGGTCATCTGCCCGATCAGGTGCTCGATGAATGCATCCTTGTCCTGTAGCGGCGGGGTCGCGGCGACGGCCGACTGACTGGCCAGGCCGACGAGCAGGCCCAGCAAACACAGCTTGTTCATGAATTATTTTCTCTGAGGCGCGGTCCGTATCGGAAGGGGCGCGAGCCTTCGCAAGCGAAGCGGCTATTGTTGTAGAGTTTCGCAGGGGGTCTTTTTAGCCGATAGTACCCGGCCGATCCAGCGTCGGGCACCGATTATGCCCCATCTACCATCAATCGAGAGTGATTCAGGAGCGTGCAGGACATGCAGGGGATTCGAGCGAGGGCCGCGCAGGTGTGGTTGTTGTTGTTGCTGGGCAGCTTTCTGTCAGGTTGCGGCATCAACAACATCCCGCAGTACGATGAACAGGTCAAGGCAGCCTGGGGCCAGGTGCAGAACCAGTACCAGCGACGCGCCGACCTGATTCCGAACCTGGTGGAAACCGTCAAGGGCTATGCTCGCCAGGAGCAGGAAACCCTGACCGCGGTGATCGAGGCGCGGGCCAAGGCCACTTCGATCCAGGTGGACGCCAGCACGCTGGATGACGCACGGAAGCTGCAGCAGTTCCAGCAGGCCCAGAACCAGCTCACCGGCGCCCTGAACCGGCTGATGGTGGTGTCCGAACGCTATCCGGACCTCAAGTCCAACCAGAACTTCCTGGCCCTGCAATCGCAGCTCGAAGGCACCGAGAACCGTATCGCCGTGGCGCGTCGCGACTTCATCGCCGCCGTCCAGCAGTACAACACCGAGATCCGTACCTTCCCCGGGCGGCTCTGGCATAGCGTGATGTACAGCGACCTGAAGGTCCGCGAGAGCTTCGAGGCTACCAGCGAGAACGCCGACCGGGCGCCTGAAGTGAAATTCTGATGCGCCGGTTGATCGCCATCGTCTGGCTGGCCGTGCTGGCCAGCACAGGCCTGCACGCCGCCCCGGAATTTCCGGCACTGACCGGGCGCGTGGTGGACAACGCCCACCTGCTCGACGATGCGCGCAGGCAGCAGCTCGAAGGCCTGCTGGCCGCACACGAGAAGGCCACTGGCGACCAGGTGGTCGTGGTTACCTTGCCTGACCTGCAGGGCCAGAGCATCGAGCAGTTCGGCTACCAGCTCGGGCGTCATTGGGGGATCGGCCAGAAAGACAAGGACAATGGCGCCCTGCTGCTCGTCGCGCCCCAGGAGCGGCGCCTGCGCATCGAAGTGGGCTATGGCCTGGAGGATCGTCTGACCGACGCCCAGTCCTCGGTGATCATCAACAGCGTGATCACCCCGGCGTTTCGCCGGGGAGCGTTCGCCGACGGCATCGTGGCCGGAGTCAGCGCGATGCTGCAGGTACTCGGGGGCGAACCCCTGGACCAGTCCCAGGCATTGGCCGGTCAGCAAGACGATCGCCATCCGTTACCGGCGGCCTTTGGCTTTCTGGTGCTGCTGGTCATCGTCGTGTTCGTCCTGCAGGGCCTGGGCTTCAGCGGCCGGCGCCGGGGCGGTGGCGGTGGCGGTTTCGGGGGCGGCTTCGGTGGCTTCGGCGGCTCGGGTGGTTTCGGCGGTGGCGGTGGTGGTGGCTTCGGCGGCGGTGGCGGCAGCTTCGGTGGCGGAGGCTCTTCAGGTGGCTGGTAAGGACTGGATCAACGGGACGACGATGGCATGACATTGCTGAGCGAATACGAACAACGCCAGGTGGCCGAAGCGATCGACCGGGTCGAGCAGCGTACCGATGCCGAGCTGGTTACCGTGCTGGCCAGGCGGGCCGACGACTACACGTACATACCGCTGCTCTGGGCTGGCCTGGTGGCGCTGGTCCTGCCGGGCATGCTGCACTACCTGTTGGGCTGGGCGAATGTCGACGTGCTGCTGCTGAGTCAATGGCTGACCTTCGTGGTGCTGTGCCTGGTGTTTCGCATCCCGTTCCTGACGACCCGGCTGATTCCCCGTGGCGTGCGGCATTGGCGCGCGTCCAACCTGGCCCGTCGTCAGTTCCTGGAGCTGAACCTGCATCACACGGTTGGGGCCACGGGCGTGCTGATCTTCGTCAGCGAGGCCGAGCGCTACGTGGAAATACTGGTCGACCAGGGCATCGCGCGCAAGCTGGACAACGACGCCTGGTCCGGCATCGTCGCACGGTTTACCGAGCAGGTTCGACAGGGGCGCACCCTGGACGGGTTCGTCGAATGCATCGAGTCATGCGGTGCCTTGCTGGAAGTGCATGTACCACTGACCCAGCCGCGCGATGAACTGCCGAACCGGCTGGTGGTGCTGGGCTGAACCGCTCCCACGGCGTGCACCGCAGGCACTTTTCGTACAAAGCCTAAGCCAGCCGCAAGATCACCACCCCGGCCACGATCACTCCCACCGACAGCGCCCGGAGTCGTCCCACCGGCTCCTTGAGCACCAGCCAGGCAATGCCGGTGGCGAAGAGAATCGAGCTTTCGCGCAGTGCCGCCACCACCGCCACCGGCGCAAGGGTCATGGCATACAACGCCAGCCCGTAGGAGGCGAGGGTGCCGAATCCGCCCACCATGCCCAGATGCCAGTTGTCACGCAGGTAGCCGCGGGTCTGCTGCCAGCGACTCGACCCGGCCCACAGGGCGATGGCCGCGCCGCTGAGCAGGAATATCCAGAGCGTATAGGCCACCGGCGCCGCCGATAGCCGCACGCCCACTCCATCGACCAGCGTATAGGTGCCGATCAGCATCGCGTTGAGCAACGCCAGCCGCAACCCGGCCCGGCTCTGCCGCCGGGCACCGGCGAGCATGGCCAGGATGCCGAGGCAGATGACAGCGATGCCGAGCCACGCGCCGGGCGAAGGCACCTCGCCCAGCAGCACCGCCCCGGCCAGTGCCACCAGCAAGGGCGCCACCCCGCGCATCAGCGGATAGGTCTGGCTCATGTCGGCGACGCGATAGATACGTGCGACCAGCATGTAATAGATGACCTGGAGCGCGGCGGATACGACGATCGATGGCCAGCTTGGCGCAGCGGGCGCGGAAAAGAAGGGCAGCAGCAGCGCCGACCAGAGCGCGGCCGAGCCGGTCACCAGTACCGTGGTCAGGGACTTGTCCTGGCCTGCCTTGACGATCGCATTCCATGAAGCATGCAAGGCCGCCGCGAGCAGGACCAGTTCAAACGCACTTTGCGACATCGGTTCCTTCCAGTCTGGATGAAGGGTGGTGCAGGACGATGCACGGCCTCGACCGGGCAGCATCTGTCGACAAGCCCTTCGCGCAAGTCCTGCATCGACGTAGAATGCCCGACACTGCGCCACTGGCGCGCTTTCGTCGTTCGAGGCACCCAAGCTCCCATGTCCGCAACTTCTTCCGTCCCCATCGCGCCGGATGCCCGCGCCCAGTTTCTGAACCTGCTGACCGAAGCCTTGCAGGGCGATACCCTGGTCAAGCTGGTACTGGCGCGTCATGTCGGCGACGACCAGAGCTTGCAACGTATCATCGCCAAGCCGCTGCAGGTCAAGGGACAAGCCTGCCTGTCGCTGACCTACCGGCACCAGACCCGCGATATTACCCGCAATCTGCCGCTAGCGCAGGCCTGCGAGCATGTGGCCGGGCTGCTGCCAGACAGTTTTCGCAACGCCCATCTGTTCACCATGGACGGCGAAGTCCAGCTGGGTTTCAGCAAGAAGGGCAAGGCCATGTTCCAGCGCCATGCCGCCCAGCCCGCGCGTGACGCCGCGCCTGCCGCGCATGACCGCGAGAAGAAGCGCTACCTGGATCTTTCCCGGCCGTTCCTGCGCGACCTGGGTGTCACCGATGCCCAAGGCGCACTGATCCCGTCCATGTCGCGCAAGTGGAAGCAGATCAACAAGTTCATCGAAGTTTTCGACCATGCGTTGGCCAGCGCCCCGCTCGCCTCCGGACAGACCCTGAAGGTCGCCGATTTCGGCTCGGGCAAGGGCTACCTGACCTTCGCCATGCATGACTACCTGAGCGATCGCCTCGGCCGCCCAGCGCAGGTCACCGGCGTGGAACTGCGCCAGGACATGGTCGAGCTGTGCAATGCTGCCGCTGGACGCCTGGAGCATCCAGGGCTGCAATTTCAGTGCGGCGACGTGCGCAGCGTGGTACCGGCGGCCATCGATGTCATGATCGCGCTGCATGCCTGTGATGTCGCCACCGACTATGCCATCCATACCGGTATCCGCTGCGACGCAGCGATCATCATGTGCTCGCCATGCTGCCACAAGCAGATCCGTGGGCAACTGCACAGCCCCGGCCTGCTCCAGCCGATGCTGCAGTACGGCCTGCATCTTGGCCAGCAGGCCGAGATGCTCACCGATAGCCTGCGCGCCTTGTATCTCGAAGCCTGCGGCTACCAGACCAAGGTATTCGAATTCATTTCTCTCGAGCATACCAACAAGAACAAGATGATCCTGGCGGTCAAGCGGCGCCACCATGAAGCTGACCCGGCGCTGCTGGAGCGGATCGCCGCCCTCAAGCAGTTCTATGGGGTGCGCGAACATTGCCTGGAGACGCTGCTGCAGGCCGATGGGCTGCTGCCGCGCTAGCCAGGCGCCGGTCCCTGGACTGGCCGTCCGCTATTCCCCTGGCACCAGGCCCGGCAGCTGGCCGGCGTCTTCCCAGGCGCGGATCTGCCGATAGTCCTGCTCGACCTGCGCGAAGCTGTCGTGCAGCAGGCAGACCTGCCAGGTGGCAGGCCCAGGAGCATTTCCGCCGGCCGGCAGCAGCAGGCGGAAAGAAGGCAGACTAGCCAGCAGGCGCCGTGCGTCGTCGTCCTGCGCCTGCTTGCTCCCGGCCTGGCTCGTGCCGAGATTCACGATGCGCAAGATCCTCGTCAAGGCATAGCCGGCGCAGGCGCTGGTCGCGAATCCTCGTGGATCGAGATAGCGTTCGAGCATCACGGCCAGATGGTGGCAGCCAAGCGCTTCGATCACCAGGGACATGGGGCTCGGCTGGTCCAGGCAGGTCCTGGTATCGAGCAGCAGTGGGCCTCGCCTGGTGAGTGCCAGCCTGGACTGGCTGGGACCTTCGAGCACTTCCAGTGCGTCGAGAGCCTTACACAGGTAGTCGATCAGGGTCTTCTGCAGCGCACCGTGGCCATGCACCAGGGTCCGATGATCCAGTTCGGGTGCGCGCCCTGGCGAGCAGCGCCACTGTTCATGCCAGATCTCGGTGACCCGGTGCCGGCCATGCAGGCTGACGACCTTGATCAGGAACTGCGGTCCCTGGATGAATTCCTGCAGCAACACCGGCGCAGGGCCGTGGTGGCGGTTCGCGATGGCAAGCCAAGCCGCGAGCGCCTGCTCCGGGGCGTGGCAGACCCGGGCGCGGCGCTCGCCGCTCGGTTCGACGGGCTTGACCACGACCGGTGACGCCAGCGTCTGGAGCCCATCGAGTAGTGCCGCCTCGCTATCGACCCGCTTCTGTCGTGGCGTGTCCAAGCCCAGCCGGGCAAGTGCCTGCGCCATTGCCAGGCGGTCGCCCCGTCGCTGGCTGCTGCGTGGCGGGTTGCCTGGCAATCGCAGCGAGGCGGCCAACTGGTCGGCCAGGCCCACGCCGCCAGGAGCGCCCGCGATCACGAAGTGGGTGTTGCGCAGACGTAGGTGTTCGACCAGTGAGCAGTAGGGGAGCTGCGGAAGTTGCCAGATCGTGTCGCAGAAAGTTTCGGTGCAGGCCGGCGTTGGCTGTTCGGGCGTGGTGGCGCAACGGAGATGAAGTACTCGCCATCCTTGATGTTTCAGAAGGCGCGCGAACGAAAGGGCAGGGCCGTGGCAATCGACGATGCAGGCCACGGAGCGTCTGTGCTTGCTCATGCGGTCGAAGGTTCTTGTGAACTTTTGAACGGCTGAGATTTGCCGCGTGGAACAGCATTGTCAATCTCGCTCGGGCGAAATAAGTAGAGCCTGGCTTAATAAAGGAGGTTGCTGTAGGAAGAGTCTTGAAAGTTGCGGTAGTTGGAGAACGGTGTGTTTATCAGCGGCGGCGGTCAGGGGGCAGCTGCAAGCCGCAAGCTACACGCAAAAGCGGATCTGCACCCGATCTGCTCCTGGCTCCTGGTTCCTGCTTGCAGCTGCAGCCCAGCGTCAGCGCCGGGCGCGCGTCGCCGGCACCGCTATGGCCAGGTGGTTCGCGGCCAGGGGATGGCTGCTGGCATCGAAGAAGTGCAGCGGCACACCGGCTTCGGCAGGGAAGCGCTCCTGGTAATGACGCTTCTGGTTGGCGATCGCCGCCTCGCCAAGCGCACGGATGCCGATGGCCAGGTGCTGGGGACGCGCCTGGCGGATGGCTTCGAGCAGATGCTGGTCGGCGCTGTCCAGGTGCTGGCCGAGCAGGCATAGTCCGTCACGCTCGCCCGCCAGCGCGGCCAGGCACCATGCCAGGTAGTCGCTATGACGCAAGGCGCCGAGCTTTTCCGCGCTCGTGGCTTCGTTGACGAACAACGGCACTTCCCCTGGATTGTTCACCGCAAAACCATCGAGCAGCTCGCTGCCTTCGGCGTTGCGCTGTCGGGTGCTGCCATCGGCGTGCTTGAGCAAGTGCAATCCCCCGTGCAGGTAGAACACCCGGGTGCCAGGCGTAGCGGGCCGGCGCAGGTCGAACAAGCCCTGGTCGTCGAAGCTGCTGGCGAACCCCGCTGGCGCATGGCGGATGGCCCAAGGCAAGACCAGGTCATAGTTGCTGGTGTACACCCGCTGGTAGCGTTGCAACTCGGCATTCAGGCGCTCCAGCGTGGCGGTCGGCAGCAGCGCGTACGGTACATGCACTGCGCGCACGGCATGGATCAGCGCTTCTTTGATCGAGTAGTAACGGTTGAGCGGTGCGGTCGAATTGATCGCCAGGGCGGCGTTGGCACGCACCGTGGCGTTCAAGGTGCTGAGCACCGGTTCGAACAGCTCGGTGCCCAAGGCCTTGAACAGCGCCTGGTCGCTGACCCCCAGCGCCTTGTGACGTACCCGCTGGGCCTGTTCGAACAGGGAGAAATAGCCGAACGGCTTCCATAGGGCCCGGCTGGCGCCATTTCCCAGCAGCAGGGCTGCGCACGGGTGGCGATCGTCGACCTCGCTCCAGGAGGGCAGCTTGGGGTCGGAAGAGGTCTGGGACATGGGCTGAATCCTGCGTGGGGCTTGAACGCGAGGACTTTAGCACGACCTGGCACAACGTCTGGCCAGGATTGCCCTTGTCGGGCGCTCGTCGAGGGGCGGCGAGCGCCCGACAAGGGCGCGGAGCAACGATCGAGCATTACCGATTGCAGGCGAGCCTGCGCCTGCTGGACATCCCTGGCATGTTCGTCGAGTTCGCCGAGCAGGCCGTTGAGCTCGGCCTGTATCTGGGGGGAGGGGACCTTGATGACCGGACCGTTGATTTCCATCTGGGCCTTGTGGGCCGATACGTAGCCCGCCAGCTTCAGGCTGGCTGTCGCGCTGGCCAAGATGATCCGTTACTCTTGCAAGCCTTAAGGAGGTCTTCCCGCCATGAGTCCTTGCCGCAGCCAGGGCCGTCACAGGGCCATGCCTGCCCGGGCCCGCCTGAGCCTGCTCCGGTCCATTTCCATCACCCTGCTGGGCGCGGCGGTGATCATCAGCCCTGCATCGCTGGCGCAGCAGATCCAGCGCCAGTGGGGCGACTTCGACTTCAAGCTGGGCACCACGGCATCGCGAACCATGGCCCAGGGGCTGATTTCACCGAGCGCCGCGGGCGCCTTCCATGGCGGCCTCGACGTCAGCCATGCCGATGGCTGGTACGTTGGTCAGTACGCGCCGAGCATGGGCCTTTCGCCTGCCTCGACCCTTCGCCTGGACAGCTACATGGGCTACAAGCAACGTTTCGACGGCAGCCTGGGCTATGAGGTGGGCATGATCCACTACAGTTATCCGAAGCTCTCGGGCACCGACAGCCACGCCCTGTACGGTGGCTTGTCGATGTTCGGCAGCCGCCTGGGCGCAGCGCTCGACGACAACCCTGACAACCGCACCGGCACGCTCTTCGCCGATCTGGGCCAACTGCCCTTGCTGGACGTCGCGATCACCGTCAAGCTGGCCCATCATCGACTGGGCACGCCCTTCACCATCGGCGACGGCAGCGAGGTGAGCGCCTTCAACGACTGGTCGCTGAAGCTGTCGCGTCCCTGGCTGGGCATCGACCTGGACCTGATCTACAGCGGCTCGGATCTCGACGGCAGCGGCTGCGACGCCTACGCCGGCATGAACGCTTACTGCGAAGGCATGGTCACTTTCAAGGCCCAGCGCAGATTTTTCTAGGTTTCGCAAGACTTTCGCCCGACCCTGAGGATCGATCGCTTTGGCCAAAGATGCCGAGAACCCCTGTACCTCGAACTGCAAGATCCGCGATGGCATCTGCCAGGGGTGCGGGCGCAGCAAGGAAGAAATACGCAAGTGGAAACGCCTGAAGAAAAGCGAGCGCATCGAGGTCGTGCACAAGGCCAAGGCACGCCTGAAGGCGGCCAAGAAAGCCAGGTAGGCCTGGCGACCGAAGGAGGCTGAGCAGGCCCGCTTCGCCCCCGGCGAGCTTTGTTGCGGGTCCGGCAAAGGTGATTATTGGCCTTGCCTCTTTTTCCACGGGACGCTTGCGACTAAGGTAGGGGCTGCAAAAACCTCTGGAGTCGAAATGTCCAACCTGTTCCCTGTCGTCCGCCCACGTCGCCTGCGCCGCAGCGAGTCCTTGCGCAGCGTGTTCCAGGAGACCGAATTTCGCCTAGACGACTTGATCCTGCCGATCTTCGTCGAAGAAGGCATCGATGATTTCGTCCCCATTACCAGCATGCCGGGGGTCAATCGCATCCCGGAGAAGAAGCTCGCCCAGGAAATCGAGCGTTATGCCCGCGCCGGTATCAAATCGGTGATGACGTTCGGGGTTTCTCACCATCTGGACGAAATCGGCAGCGACACCTGGAACGAGAACGGCCTGGTCGCGCGCATGGCGCGGATCTGCAAGGACAGCGTTCCGGAAATGCTGGTGATGTCCGATACCTGTTTCTGCGAGTACACCAGCCACGGCCACTGCGGGGTGCTGCACGAGCATGGCGTGGACAATGACGCCACTTTGGCCAACCTGGGCAGGCAGGCGGTGGTCGCCGCCTCGGCCGGCGCCGACTTCATCGCGCCATCGGCGGCGATGGACGGCCAGGTCCAGGCCATCCGTGGCGCGCTGGATGCGGCCGGCTTCCACGATACCGCCGTGATGGCCTATTCGACCAAGTTCGCCTCGTCGCTCTATGGCCCGTTCCGTGAAGCGGGCGGCACTGCGCTCAAGGGCGATCGCAAGAGCTACCAGATGAACCCAATGAACCGGCGCGAAGCCGTTCGCGAGTCGTTGCTCGACGAGCAGGAAGGGGCCGATGTGCTGATGGTCAAGCCCGCTGGCGCCTACCTGGACGTGATCGCCGATATCCGTGCCGCGTCCCGCCTGCCGCTGGCGGCCTATCAGGTCAGCGGCGAGTACGCGATGATCAAGTTCGCTGGCCTGGCGGGCGCGATCGATGAAGCGCGGGTGATGCGCGAAAGCATTGGCGCCATCAAGCGAGCCGGTGCCGACCTGATCCTGACCTATTTCGCCATGGACCTGGCCGAGCAAGGTATCTGATCCTGCCTGGGTGGTTGCCAGCCATGGCCGTCGAAGATTCAGCCGACGGCCATGGCCTGGCTGTCAGCGTCGATCGATCACCACCTCCAGGTATTCACTGGGCACCACCAGCGAAGACGGGCCGGCGACGTTGTGTTCTTCCAGCAGGCGCGAGAGGTCCTGCTCCAGGTCTTGCGCGGCTTCGCTGTCCAGCGCCGCGAAAGCCTTGTGCACCGGGCCGTACCAGGTTCTGAAGACCTCGATGAAGTGAGCGGGCGAGCGATAGCGGAAGTTGAACTGCTGACGCTTGACGTGGAACTCGTCCAGGTCCTCGCCGAACAGTTGTCGCAACTGTCGCTCATCGCCCCAGCGAGAAGGTGGCTGGGCGCCGGGCGGCGGTGGCACATGCCGTCCGAGTGTCTTGAACATCTGGCCGACGAAGCCTTCGGGCGTCCAGTTGGCTAGGCCCATCCTGCCGCCCGGACGACAGACGCGACGCAGCTCGCTGGCTGCCTGTGCCTGGCCAGGGGCGAACATCACGCCGAATGTCGAGACCACGGCGTCGAAGGCTCCGTCCTCGAACGGTAGCGCTTCGGCATCAGCCACCTGGAACTGCACGTCCAGGCGCTCGGCTTGCGCCCTTTCTCGCCCGCGCTCGAGCAGTTCGGGCACATAGTCGGTCGATAGCACCCGGCAACCGCGTCGCGCGGCGGCCAGGGTGACGTTGCCGTTACCGGCGGCCACATCCAGCACGCGCTCGTCCCAGCGCAGGTCGCAGGCTTCGGCCAGGGACTCGCCGACCATTTGCAAGGTCGTGCCGATCACTGCATAGTCGCCGCTGGCCCACGCGGCTTGCTGACGGGCCTTGAGTGCTTTCAGATCCAAGGATGTGTTCATGGCATTGCACCCTGAATGGTCCAGGCGATCGCCGTCCTTCGGGCGGTCGTCGCGCCTGTGGTTCGAACGATGGTTCCGACCGGGGTAGCGAGGCAGGCGCAGGCGCGCCATCGCCACCGGGCAAGACAGCACGCTCGACTGACGTCCCGGCCTGCAGTTAGGCTTTGTACGAAAAGTGCCTGCGCGACGATCAGGCTACGTTGAAACAGGCTCGGAATGCTCATTTACAACCAGTGAACTGCGCTTGCTCGCCTGTTTTTCGCCTTGCCTGATCGCCGCTCGGCGACTTTTCGTACAAAGCCTAGCTAAACTCGGTCTCTGGTCCCGTACAAGCGTTTTCGCCAGCTGTTGAGAACGATTGGCTACTGCCCTCATAGCGGTGCTGCATGAGCTCCGCCAGGAGGCATCGAGACAAGAGGCGCCAGTGAACCGGAGACTGTCCGCATGTCCCGCCGCCCGCCATCAATGAGGTGCACCGATCTGTCCAAGCCTGGTCCAGGAGATGAGATGCGTGCAAAACCAGACCGAGGCCGTGGGCCAAGTCGCCAGCTTCTGCTGATCGCTGTCTTGACGACGATCGCGGCCTGCTCGAACCAGGCCGGCAAGGTTCGCCAAGTCGGCGCCAACTGTTATGCCAAGGCCGTACCCACCGTCGGTGAGGGCGGCCTGGCCTGGGGGCCGACGGCAGGCGTGGCGAGCAAAAAATCACTGAGCAACTGCGTCCGCTATGCCGCCAGGTCCGGCGGCACGCCGCAGACCTGCAAGGTGACCTTGGCCCGCTGCAAGAGCCGTTAACAAGGCTCTGCCGTACTCGGCCAGGCTTTGCAGGAGCTGGCCCGACGGTCAGTACTTCCAGGTGACCGAGGCCGTCAGGTTGCGTGGAGCGCCGTAGTTGGCGCTGCTACCGGTCTTGAGCGAAGACAGGTACTTGCGGTCGGTGACGTTGTTCAGGTTCAGCGAGGTGCTCCAGTGCGAGTCGATGTCGTAGGTAGCCAGCAGATCCACCAGGGCGAAGGCATCCTGGCGCAGCGTACGGTAGTCATCGCTTTGGCTGCTGCTCTGCCAGCTCAGACGGCCGCCCAGCTTGACCTTCGGCAGGGTCGGCAGGCGGTAGGTCGCCATGCTGCGCAAGGTATGGGTGGGAACGTAGCGGCGCGCCTCGTTGCCGTCTGGATCGTCGATGCGCACGTAGGTATAGCCGGCAAGCAGTTCCAGGCCCGGCAGGATTTCTCCGCGAGCTTCGAGCTCCACGCCATGGCTCTTGTAGTCCACCCCGTCATAGACATATTGGTTGCCGAGCATGCCGGCATACTTCGATACGTTCTCTTGCCGGGTCTTGAACAGCGCGGCGGTCAGGTCCAGACGCTCGTCCAGCAAGCTGGCCTTGATACCGATTTCAGCGCTGGTTCCCTCGAGCGGATCGAGCAGAGCGCCATCGGTCCCTAGTACATACTGCGGGCTGAAGATTCGAGTCCAGCTGCCATATACGCTCCACTGGTCGTTCAGGTCGTACACCAGCCCGGTGTAGGGCGTGATCTTGCCGTGCTCGCGCGTGTCATGCGCGCTGCCATAGCTGTCGCCTTCGCCATCGGCGCTGAGCATGCGCGCGCCGAGAATCCAGTGCAGGCCGTCCACCACACTCAGGCGCGTACCGGCGTACACGCTCTTCTGCCGATCGATGAAGTTCTGCATGTTGGCGTCGTTGGTGAAGGTCAAGGCCGGCCGTATTACGTTGCCTGCCAGCGCCTCGGCCAAGGACGTGGTGAAGTAGCCGTTTTCATCGATGTTGTACGCCAGTTCCTTGTGATGAGTGCGTCCATAGTTGGCCCCGAGCGTCAGTTGATGTTCGCGTCCGAACAAGGTGAACGGCCCGGACAGCTGTGCTTCGCCGATCAGCTGGTGTTCCTTGCTGGTGGTATCGCTGGCATAGGCATTGTCGCCGACCCCACCGATGTTGTAGATGTAGAACATATTGGTGTCCTGCTTCTGCGAGACACCGGTCACGGTGAGCTTGCCGTTCCAACCGTTACCGAAGTCATGGTCGAGTTCGGCGAATGCCCGCTGGGTATGCAGGTTCCAATAGGTCCATGGCTGGCCGATGCTCGAGCTGCGGCTGCTGTAGTGGATGCGGTTGCCGGCGCTGTCCACCAACGGCAGGTTGCCCCAGCTGCTGCCATTGGAATCGCTGTCATGCTGGGAAAAACCGACGGTCAGGGTGTCCGCCTCGGACAGATCGAACGCCAGCAGGCCCGCCGCGACGTTGATCTCATGGCTGTAGCGATCGAGATGGGCGTTGCCCTTGTCGTGGGCATAGATGAAGCGTCCACGCACCTTGCTACTTTCGCTCAGCGGTCCGGAAACATCCGCTTCGATCCTGCGGTTGTCCCAGGACCCTACGCTGACGCCGACCTTGGCCTGGGCGCTGGCGGTCGGACGTTTGCGCACGAAGTTGACCGTGGCCGATGGGTTGCCCGTGCCGCTCATCAAGCCGTTGGCGCCATGCAACACGTCGATCTGCTCGTATTCGGCCAGGTCTTGCGCACCGATCAGGGTCGTGGCGGCGAACGGCATGCCCATGCCGTCGTATTCGAAGGTGTCGATGGTGAAGCCGCGCGAGGTGAACTCCGTGCGGTCGGTCTCGATCTGCTCGACAGTTACCGAAGGCGCCGCACGCAAGGCATCGCGCACATCATCGAGCTTGAAGTCGTCGATCTGGTCGCGCGTGATGATGGTCACTGCCTGTGGGGTCTCCCTGGTCGACAGTCCCAGGCGAGTGGTACTGGTCGCGGTCTTTCCCTGGTAGCCCTGGCCAAGGCTGCTGGTTCGCTCGCTGTTGCTCTGGATTTCGATGTTCGGCAAGACCAGTTCTTCGCCGGCATGGGCGACAGGCACGGCACCGCAAGCGCCGGCCAGCAGCAAGGTAGTGCAAAGACGGGGTTTCAAGATCGGGTTTCCTGACAGGGCTTATGTGAATACGACGCTAGGCGCAGTCGCAAATGAGAAGTAGACACACATGATATCAATTCTCTCACAATTTTTTCACATCTTGTTTCACGTCTTGGAGGCCGCCGTGACCTACCGGTCAATCTCGACTGGCGGCACCATCGAGCCTGACCGATAGGCTGTGCCTCAGGCGCCGGTTTGGCCGGACAGGTAGTCCTGGGTGAATTGCACTTGGGCGTAGCCGAAAGCGAACGCCACCATCATGGCTGCATGGACCTGCTCGGCCGGCGTGGTCACACTCTGGAACTCCAGGTCCAGCGTGGCGCAGGCGTCATGCAGCACCTTCACCGAGTAGCCCTGGTCGGCCGCGGCACGTACCGCGGCATCGACGCACATATGGCCCATCGCGCCGATGATCACCACATCCTCTACCTGATGACGTCCAGTCGCTGCTTGAGATCGGTGTCGCAATGCATTGATCGCCATCTGCCGTGGAAATGCTGTTGGTCAAGAGCCAGGCACGAGCCGGGGGCAAGCATGGGGATGGAAACGGTGAGGGATCCAGCCTGCGGGGCCGCTGCCAGCCTTGCAATATGTTTCAGCCTTGCCAAGCGGTGAACTTACTCCCGCGCGATGGGATCAGTTTCTGTGCAAAGGCAGCGCGAACCTGATGGTCCAGTGCATCTGCATCGGGCGTCTGTGCAGGGTCGCTGAACCATGAGGAGACTGTTCGTGACCGCTACTATCCATCCCGTTCATCGATGCACACCCAGTCCACTGCATGCGATCCTGCTGGCCGGTGCCGTGCCGTTGTTCCTCGGCGCCTTGCTCAGCGATGTGGCCTATTCGAAAAGCTACCAGATCCAGTGGAGCAACTTCGCGTCCTGGCTGATCGCCGGAGGGCTGGTGTTCTGTGGCCTGGCGCTGCTGTTCGCGCTGGTCAACCTGGTGCGTGCCCGGCACAAGACCGGCCGTCCGGTGCTGTACTTCCTGCTGCTGCTGGTCACCTGGGTGCTGGGGCTGGCCAATGCCTTCGAGCACGCCAAGGATGCCTGGGCGGTGATGCCCTCCGGGCTGGTGCTGTCGGTGATCGTGACCGTGCTGTCTCTGGTCTCGGCCTGGATCGGTCTGAGCGACCGGCGTTCGGGAGGTGCACAATGAACTACCTCAGCGGCTTGACCCTGTTGAGCATGGCCGTGCTGTTGAGCGCCTGTGGTGGCGAAGCGGACAGCACCCAGGCCCGCGGCCCCGATCCGAAACTGCCCGAGCCGCAGCGCGGCCTGCTGCCGAGCATGAAGATCGCCGAACCAGCCGAATGGGGCGAGCGCAAGCCGACCGTGCCCGAGGGCTACAGCGTGACGGCCATCGCCACCGACTTGAAGATTCCCCGCCAGACCCTGGTATTGCCCAACGGCGACATCCTGGTGGCCGAAGGACGGGGCGGCAACGCTGCCAAGCTCAAGCCCAAGGACGTCATCGCCGGCTACATCAAGGCCAAGGGCAACACCCAGGTCAAGGGCGGTAACCGCCTGACCCTGCTGCGTGACGCCGACGGCGACGGCACCTACGAGCTCAATACGGTGTTCGCCGAGAACCTCAATGCGCCTTATGGACTGGCCTTGGCCAATGGCAAGCTGTACGTGGCCAACCAGGACGCGCTGGTGAGCTTCGATTACACCGAAGGGCAGACCAAGGCCAGTGGCGCACCCGTCAAGCTCACCGACTTGCCGTCGCAGATCAATCATCACTGGACCAAGTCGCTGGCGGCGAGCGAAGACGGACGTTTCCTCTACGTGGGCATTGGCTCCAACAGCAACGTGACCGAGCGCGGCATGGAAGTCGAGATCGACCGTGCCATGGTCTGGCAGATCGATGCGAGCAGCGGCGCCCACAAGCCCTACGCCACCGGGATACGCAACCCCACCGCATTGACCATCCAGCCGGGAACCGGCCAGCTGTGGGCGGTGGTCAACGAGCGCGACGAGCTTGGTCCTGACCTGGTTCCGGACTACCTGACTTCCGTGCGCGAAGGCCAGTTCTATGGCTGGCCCTACAGCTATTGGGGTCAGAACGTCGATCCGCGGGCCCAGCCGCAGGATCCGGAGAAAGTGGCCGCGGCCATCAAGCCGGACTACAGCCTCGGCTCCCACGTCGCGGCATTGGGCGTGGACTTTTCCAGCCCGGCCATGGGCGAGCGATTCGCCGACGGTGCGTTCGTCGGCGAACACGGCAGCTGGAACCGCGACAACCCCGTGGGCTACAAGGTGATCTTCGTGCCTTTCAGCAATGGCAAGCCGTCGGGCGAGCCGATCGATTTCGCCACCGGTTTTCGCGGTGACGATGGCAAGACTCGCGGGCGCCCGGTCGGCGTGACGGTCGACCCGCGCGGTGCGCTGATCATCGCCGACGACCTGGCCAATACGATCTGGCGAGTGACACGCGACCAGTAGGGCCTGAGCAAGGCCAGGGGAGGCGTGGCACGATCCTGCGGGGTCGATCGCGACCGCTGCACCTGGCCTTGCAAGGCGCCACCGATGGCGCGCAGCGCCCGTGAAACCAGGCTATGCGGTTGGTCTGTCAAGGCAGGATGCTGATTCTATCGGGCCGGCAGGCTCGATCGCGGCCGGTTCGGCAGCCCTGGCCGCGGCTGCTCTTGCACGGTGCCAGCGCCAGTATTGGTCGTTTGCGTTTCACGGCCCCGGCTACCCGGAGCGCCATCACTCCCTCCCGAGCCAAGCAACCTCGCCCAGCCTGTGAGAGTATGACGCACCTGTCTTTGGTCATACGGATCCCAGAAAACAACCGATGAAGACTCCAAAACGGATTGAACCGCTGATCGAGGACGGTCTGGTCGACGAGGTGGTACGGCCGCTGATGAGTGGCAAGGAGGCAGCCGTCTATGTGGTGCGTTGCGCCGGTCAGCTGCGCTGCGCGAAGGTCTACAAGGAAGCCAGCAAGCGGAGTTTCCGGCAGGCCGCCGAATACCAGGAGGGTCGCAAGGTGCGCAACTCGCGCCAGGCCAGGGCCATGGCCAAGGGTTCGAAGTATGGTCGCAAGGAAGCCGAGCAGGCCTGGCAGAACGCCGAGGTCACGGCCCTGTTCCGGCTTGCCGGGGCGGGCGTGCGGGTGCCCAAGCCGTACGACTTCCTCGATGGCGTGCTGCTGATGGAACTGGTCATGGACGCCGACGGAGATGCCGCCCCGCGTCTCAACGACGTGGTGCTCGAGGCCGAGCAGGCGCGCGAGTATCACGGTTTCATCATGCGCCAGATCGTGCTGATGCTGTGTGCCGGGCTGGTCCACGGCGACCTGTCGGAATTCAACGTGCTGCTGGGGCCTGACGGGCCAGTGATCATCGACCTGCCCCAGGCCGTGGATGCGGCTGGCAACAACCACGCCTACAGCATGCTCGAACGCGACGTGGCGAACATGACCAGCTATTTCGCACGCTTCGATCCAGCGCTTGCCAGCACGCGCTACGCCCAGGAAATGTGGGCGCTCTACGAGGTCGGAAAACTGCTGCCAGAAACACCGCTGACCGGGCGGTTCGAGCAGCACGCGCAGGACGCCGACGTAGACGCCGTGCTGCGCGAGATCGAAGCGGCGAAGGTCGAAGACGCTCGCCGCCGCGCCGCCAGGAGCGAAACCGAGCACGACCAGGCGAAGGCCGGCGAACCCACCCCACCGTGGCTACGGTAATGCCAGGCGGCAACGGCATGATGGGCACTGCTGCTCAGCACGGGTTGGCGCCCTGGGCCCTCGCTCCTGGATGATATCGACCTGTGTCGCATGGATCTTGCCAAGGGCCCTGCTCAAGCAAAGCTCCTGTTGACCTTGAACCGCTCGGTCGCTTCGATCAACGCGCTGACGATGCCTGGTTCCGAAGGGGCATGGCCAGCGTCGTCGATCATCGCCAGCCGGGAGCCTGGCCAGGCCTTGTGCAGGCGATAGGCGGAATTGGGCGTGGTGATCATGTCATGGCCGCCTTGGATGATGCTGCACGGCAGGTGGCTGACCCTGTCGATGTCGCGCAGCAGCTGGTCGGGTTCGAGGAAGAAACGGTGCTTGAAATACCAGGCGTCCAGGCAACCCATGCCAATGCTGGTCTGATCGTCCGAAGCCTGCTCCTCGACGCCCTTGGGATCGTGCCTGAGCAGCGAGCAACTGGCCGAATAGCGTACCCAGGCGCGGATCGCTTCCATCCGCAATGCTTCATCCGGCGACAGCATCCGAGCCAGGTAGGCCTCGATCAGGTCGTCCTGCTCCTGTGCCGGGATCAAGCCGATGAAATCCTCGTGCGCGCGCGGGAAGAACCTGCGCATGCCATGCATGAACCAGTCGATTTCATCATCGGTACCGAGCAGCACGCCGCGCAGCAGGAAGCCGAGGCAGGCTTCAGGGTGGGCCTGGCCGTAAGCCAGCGCCAGCGTGGTTCCCCAGGACCCGCCGGTGACCAGCCAGCGTTCCACGCCAAGGTGCTGACGCAATGCCTCGATATCTGCCACCAGGTGCTGGGTGGTGTTGTTGCGTGTCTCGGCCAGGGGCGTGGAGCGCAGGGCGCCGCGCTGGTCGAAGAGAATGATGCGGTAGGCTTGCGGATCCCAGAACTGCCGTCTTGACGGTGGTGCCCCTTCGCCGGGCCCACCATGCAGGTAGACCACCGGGATGCCTTGCGGGTTGCCGCTTTCCTCCCAATAGAGCGCATGCAGGTCATCCACCGCGAGCATGCCGCTGCGCAGCGGGTTCTCGATGGGGTCGAACAGGCTGTAGGTCGTCCGGCGAGGTGCGTCCATGGAAACTCCTGAGATTCATGCATTGAGGCGATCCGAAGGCCGCATCGGTGGGCAGTTGAGGCAAGACTCATGAGTTGGGAGAAATCGGCTGGCGAAAGATTCAGGCGCGTGGGACCAGCGGTTTGTAAGCGCATGTGGCAGCAGTACCAGGCTCGCCCGTGGCTCCCCTGGCCACGGCCTGTCCTGTCATCCACCGGGTGGAACCTCGGGCCGCCACGGTGTTCCTCTGAGGTATGCAGGCATTGGCCTGAGCGCGACCGGAGCGAGTGATGGCAGTGATCGGTTACCATGCGTCCCATGAGCAATTTCCCCCCGATGAGCTGCTGCGGCTGTTGATCCAGGCCCAGACGGCCGGTTTCGCCAGTGGCATGTGCTCGGACCATTTCCACCCCTGGACCCGTGACCAGGGCCACAGCGGTTTCGCCTGGTCCTGGCTGGGCGCGGCATTGCAGGCCACTTCGCTGGACCTGGGCGTGGTCAACGCGCCGTCCCCGCGCTATCACCCCACGACCATTGCCCAGGCCGGCGCGACGCTGGCGCAGATGTATCCCGGACGGTTCTGGCTGGCGGTCGGCAGTGGCGAGGCCATCAACGAGACCATCACCGGCGAGCGCTGGCCGTGCAAGGCCGAACGGAACGCGCGGCTGGCAGAAGCGGTGCAAGTGATACGAGCCCTGTGGGCCGGCGAAGAGGTTGATCACCACGGTCTGGTCACGGTCGAACATGCGCGGCTGTACAGCCTGCCGCCGACGCCTCCGGCAGTCTATGCCGCTGCGCTTACCGAACAGACGGCGCGCTGGGCTGGCGGCTGGGCCGATGGCCTGATCACCGTGAGCGCCGCGCGCGAGCAGCAGCAGCGCATGCTCGATGCGTTTCGCGAAGGGGGCGGCGAGGGCAAGCCGGTGCTGCTGCAGGTGAAGCTGTCGTATGCGCCAGACCATCAGCGAGCGCTGGAAGAGGCCCATGCGCAGTGGCGGGCCAACGTGCTGCCCGGCAAGCTGGACCAGGAACTGCGCCACATCGCCGATTTCGAGGCCGCGGGCGGTCTGATAAGACCCCAGGACTTGGCCGGGCAGGTGCGCATCAGCGCCGATCTGGCGCAGCACGCCGCGTGGCTGCAGGCTGACCTGGAACAAGGCTTCGATCGCCTCTACCTGCACAACGTCAACCGTCGCCAGCAGGCCTTCATCGAAGCGTTCGGCCATTCGGTGCTGCCGCAGCTGTGCTAGTGGCGCGCCGGCCAGCTGTCGCGCCTGCAGAATTCATACGCTGCCTGAAAGGTCGCCTGATCAAGCGTTCACTACCCGCGCGGTTGCGCGAAGGAGTTGCCAGATGCGCGTGCATCACCTGAACTGCGGTTGCATGTGCCCCTTGGGCGGTGCCTGGTTCGATGGCTACAGCCGCGGCCTCACCGCTTCGCTGCCATGCCACTGCCTGTTGATCGAAACCGAGCGCAGCGGGCTGATGCTGGTCGATACCGGCTTCGGCCAGCAGGACGTACAGCATCCGCAGCGGCTGAGCCGAATGTTCAGGGTGATGAACAACATCCGCCTGGAGCATCGGTTCACGGCTGTGGACCAGATTCGCCGCCTGGGGCTAGATCCCGAGGATGTGCGGCATATCCTGCTGACCCATCTGGATTTCGACCATGCCGGTGGCCTGAGCGACTTTCCCAGGGCGCGGGTGCATGTAATGGCAGCCGAACGCCACCAGGCCGAAGGCGCGCCGGGTTGGCTCGACCGGCGCAGGTTCTCTGCACCGCAATGGCGCGACGTGCAGAACTGGCAACTGTATTTGCCCCAGGGCGACAAGTGGTTCGGCTTCGATTCGGTGCGCGCGGTGATCGGTGCCGAACAGGAAGACGTGTTGCTGGTACCGCTGCCAGGCCACACCGAAGGACACGCGGGCATTGCCGTGCGTACCGCCGAGGGCTGGAAGCTGCATGCGGGCGACGCCTATTTCCACCATGACGAGGTGCACGCAGCCGAGCGCTGGTGTCCGCCAGGAAAACGGCTGTACCAGCGCCTGATGGACACACAGCGTCCGCTGCGCTTCTACAACCAGCGTCGACTGAGGGATCTGGCAAGGGATCAACAGGGCGCGATGGAGATATTTTGCAGCCACGACCTGGCCGAGTTGCAGCGGGCGCAGGCCGTCAGCGACGATGCCACGCGATGGCAGGCAGGCGGCGAGGCGGCGTGCGCCTCGCCATGAAGACAGTCGACGCTGAATCGACAGCGGCCGTCATCGCTGTGCCAGGATGCAGTCCAGCAGGCCCGGGAAGCGACTGTCCAGCGCTTGGCGACGCAGGGAGTTCATGTGCGTGGTGCCGACGTTGCGGGTCTGTACCAGCCCGGCATCGCGCAACACCCGAAAATGATGGGACATGCTGGATTTCGGCCGGCCACCGTCCAGTTCGCCGCAGGAGGCTTCCGCCACCCCGGCCAGGCACTGGACGATCTCCAGGCGAACAGGATCGCTCAGGGCGTGCAGCACGCGTTCGAGAACGAAGTCCTTGGGATCGGGATGTGTGTAGGTTCGCATGGCGCTCATCATAACGGGGTTTCACAAAATGCCATAGTTCGATTATGATCGAAATATCGAAATCATGGTATTCAGGAGTCTTGCATGTCCGCGCTGTTCCAACCTTATTCCCTCAAGGACGTCACGCTGCGCAATCGCATCGCGATCCCACCGATGTGTCAGTACAGTGCCGAGGATGGCCTGATCAACGACTGGCATCATGTCCACCTGGCCGGGCTCGCCCGTGGTGGCGCCGGCCTGCTAGTAGTGGAAGCCACCGCCGTGTCTCCGGAAGGCCGCATAACCCCCGGCTGTGCCGGTATCTGGACCGATGAACAGGCCCAGGCGTTCGTCCCGGTGGTCAAGGCCATCAAGGCTGCCGGCTGCGTGCCGGGCATCCAGATCGCCCATGCCGGCCGCAAGGCCAGCGCCAACCGCCCGTGGGAAGGCGACGACCACATCGCCAGCGACGATCCGCGTGGCTGGGAAACCATCGCCCCGTCGGCCATCGCGTTCGGTGGACACTTGCCGAAAGTCCCGCGTGCCATGTCGCTCGAAGACATCGCCCGCGTGCAGCAGGATTTCGTTGCCGCTGCACGACGCGCGCGTGATGCCGGTTTCGAATGGATCGAGCTGCACTTCGCCCATGGCTACCTGGGGCAGAGCTTCTTCTCCGAGCATTCCAACCAGCGTACCGACGCCTATGGCGGCAGTTTCGACAACCGCAGCCGCTTCCTGCTCGAGACCCTGGCGGCCGTGCGTGAAGTCTGGCCGGAAAACCTGCCGCTGACCGCGCGTTTCGGCGTGATCGAGTATGACGGTCGTGACGAGCAGACCCTGGCCGAGTCCATCGAGCTGGCACGCCGCTTCAAGGCCGGAGGGTTGGACTTGCTGAGCGTCAGCGTCGGCTTCACCATTGCCGATACCAACATACCCTGGGGGCCGGCATTCCTCGGGCCGATCGCCGAGCGTGTGCGTCGCGAGGCCGAGCTGCCGGTCACGTCGGCTTGGGGCTTCGGTACCCCACAGCTGGCCGAAGAGGCGGTGAAGGCTGGCCAGCTCGACCTGGTCTCGGTCGGTCGCGCGCATCTGGCCGATCCGCACTGGGCCTATGCCGCGGCCAAGCAGCTGGGCGTCGACAAGGCTTCCTGGACCTTGCCGGCACCTTATGCCCACTGGTTGGAGCGGTATCGCTGATTCAGGAGGGCCGGGACGACCTGTGAGAGCGACCGTGGCCGGAACGCCGGCCCGGCCCTCATCTGGCATGCAATCCCGAGCCCTGCTTGGACACTGCGCGGCGTCAGACTTTACCCATCGCCGTTGGCGCGGCCGCTCACCCCGTCGACTTCACGCTCGGCTGAGTAGGTGTCTGCTTGTCGGACGGCTCGGCCTGGCCACTCACATAGGTCGGGCCGGGGCGGTCCTGGCCGGGCGCGGGTCGGCCTTGCAGGGGAGGCAGGGCCTTGGCCTTCTCCAGGTCCACGCCAGCGCATTCGGCCAGTCGCCGGCCGTAGTCCTCGTCGCAGTGCCAGAAGTGCCAGATCATCCGTAGCTGGATGTTCTCCGGGCATTGCCGCAGGTCGGCGCTGATGTTGGCGATCAGGTCGTCGCGTTCCCAGTCTTCGAAAGACCGGTAGCGCTCGCCTGTCTGCTGGTAGTCCGCGGCGGTCTTGCTGGTCTGGTAGCGTCCGACATGTCCCTCTACCCACTGCTTGTAGTCCGGCCCGCTGCGTGGTGCCTCGTGCAGCCCGCCCTCGGAGCTGGGCTCGTAGTTGACGTGCGGGTTACGGCCACCGTTGTCGACCTGGTAGGTCATCTGCCCATCGCGCTGGTTGGTGGCATAGGGACACTTGGGGGCGTTGATCGGCAACTGCAGGTAGTTGGGACCGACCCGGTAGCGCTGGGTGTCGGAGTAGGACAGGGTACGTCCCTGCAGCATTTTGTCGTCCGAGAAATCGATGCCGTCCACCAGCACGCCAGTACCGAAGGCCGACTGCTCGGTCTCGGCGAACACGTTGCTCGGGTTGCGATCGAGCACGATGCGCCCCACCGGCAGCAGCGGGAACTGGTCTTCCGGCCAGCGCTTGGTATCGTCGAGCGGATCGAAGGGCAATTCGTCATGTGCCTCGTCCGACATGATCTGCACGCACATTTCCCATTCGGGGTAGTCGCCGCGTTCGATGGCCTCGTACAGGTCCTTGGTGGCGTGCCCGACGTCCTGCTTCTGGATCTCGGCAGCCTGTTCGCTGGTCAGGTTGCGCACGCCCTGCTTGGGCTCGAAGGAGAACTTGCACAGCACGGCCACGCCGTCCTGGTTGACCAGCTTGTAGGTGTTGACGCTCGAGCCCTGCATCTCCCGGTAGCTGGCCGGAATGCCCCAGGGGCTCTTGACCCAGGTCACCATGTGCAAGGCTTCGGGATGATGCTGCACGAAGTCGTAGAAGCGCCAAGGCTCCTGGCGATTGGTGACGGGGTCGGGCTTGAACGCGTGGATCATGTCCGGGAACTTGATCGCGTCGCGGATGAAGAACACCTTCAGGTTGTTGCCGACCAGATCCCAGTTGCCATCTTCGGTATAGAACTTGATGGCGAAGCCGCGCGGGTCGCGTGCGGTCTCAGGGGATTCCTTGGCACCGATCACGGTGGAAAAGCGCAGGAAGATAGGGGTCCTGCGGCCCTTGCTGGTCAGCACCTTGGCACGGGTGTACTTGCTCGCCGGCTCGTCGCCGATCGTGCCATAGGGTTCGAAGTAACCGTGCGCCGCGGTGCCACGGGCATGCACCACACGCTCCGGAATACGCTCACGATCGAAATGGGTGATCTTCTCGATGAATTGATAGTTCTCCAAGGTTCCCGGCCCACGCTCGCCTACGCTGCGCAGGCTCTGGTTGTCGCTTACCGGGTGTCCTTGGCGTGTCGTCAGTGTCCGATCTTTGTCAGCCATCGTTCCTCTCCAGGCTTGAGGGGTTGTTCTGGTTTAGGGAAAACAGGCATGGCCATGGTTTCTCGCCACTGACGAACGGTGTCCCGGTCAGCCGCGGCACCAGCTGCGCGTTGCCCCTGGAAAATCGGTCGCGAAGGCAGCCGCGTATCGACGACGGCCAAGGGGTGAGACGCCGCCCGGCGACATCGGGCGGAACTTATCCAGCCCGATGTTCCCGAAAAAGGACTGCGAGCAGGCAAATTTCGAGGAGGTAGCATGCAGTGGCAGGACTGGCTGGACCGTACCCTATGGTTGAACATCGGCATCGTCGCCACGGCGACAGTGGTCATTCACCTGATCCTGCGCAGCCTGGTGTCGCTGCTGCGCCGGCGGGTGGCGGCCGGGGAGGGCAATGGTCGGGTCTGGGCAAGGGCGATCATCACTCGCACCAGCGGCGTGCTGCTGTTCGCGTTTTCCCTGCTGCTGGCCCTGAAGCTGATCGACCTGCCGAGCAACTGGGATTCCGGCCTGTCCCATGGCTGGTTTGTGGTACTGGCCCTGCAGGTGGCGCTATGGCTGGATGCCTGCGTCCGGCTCTGGGGGCGCGGGCTGCTATTTCACAAGGACAAGGGACGCTTCAACCCGGTCATGACCACCATCGTTTCGGTACTGGGCCTGATCGTGGTCTGGGCGATCATGCTGCTGTCGATCCTGGCCAACCTGGGGGTCGACATCACCGCGCTGGTCGCCAGCCTGGGGGTGGGCGGCATCGCCGTGGCCCTGGCGGTCCAGACCGTGCTCAGCGACATCTTCGCCTCGCTGTCGATCGGCTTCGACAAACCCTTCGAGATCGGGGACTTCGTGGTGTTCGGCGACGTGGCCGGCACCATCGAGCACATCGGCCTGAAGACCACCCGGATCCGTAGCCTCAGCGGCGAGCAGATCGTCTGCTCCAATACCGACCTGCTCAAGCAGACCTTGCACAACTACAAGCGCATGGATACCCGGCGCATCGTCTTCAGCTTCGGTATCAGCTACGACACCCCGGCACAGAAGGTTCGCGAAGTCGCCCCGTTGGTCAGGAAGATCATCGAAGGAGTCTCGGCGACCCGCTTCGACCGCGCGCATTTCTTGTCCTTCGACGAAAGCCGGCTGCTGTTCGAGGTGGTCTATATCGTCCAGAGCCCCGACTACAACCGCTACATGGACATCCAGCAGGAGATCAACCTGCAGTTGCTGCAGGGGCTGCGCGACCTGGATATCCGCTTTGCCTTCCCGGTACGCAACGTTCGTGTCATGAACAATCGCCTGCCGGAGATGCCGGTGACGGTCGAGGCACAAGGCACGCCGCGCCAGGAGGCGATGGCTACCCGCTAGGGTGTCGTGGCGCCGGCCGTGTGGTCGCGGGCGTATGATGCCCTGGCGAACGATGGTGCACGTCAGCCAGCGCTGGCCCGCTCGTTCACCCCATGCGGAGCCAATCGCTCGAGCAGGTGGTCGAGCAGGGCGCGGATCTTCGGCAGGTTCTCCCGGCTCCTGACCCACACCAGGTTCATCGGCAAGCCATCGGTCGCCAGGTGTGGCAGCACTTCGACCAGCGATCCGGCGTCGAGATGGCGCTGGACCAGCCAGGTCGGCAGTTGGCCGATTCCATGGCCGGCCAGCACCGCCGCTACTTCGCCTTCGCCGTCACCGACCGCGATTCGGGTGTGCACGACGCGACGCTCCATCTCGCCTGGCTGCCGGCCCTTGAAGAACCAGGGGCTGACCAGGCCGTCGCGTAGGGCGTAGCCCACGCACTGGTGCTGGTCCAGCTCTGCCGGTGTGGAGGGAATGCCATGCAGAGCCAGGTAGGCAGGCGCTGCACAGAAGACCAGGCGCTGGGCGCCGAAATACTGGTGGCCGAGCGCGGCCGGCCACGCATCCGGCCCGCCGATGCGCATGACGATATCGATGCCCTCGTGCACTGGATCGACGAAACGATCGGAGAAGGACACATGTGGTTGCAGGAAAGGGTGTCGACGGACGAAGTCCAGGATCAGGGGCAGGACATGCAGGCGACCGTAGGATGCTGGCAGATCGATGCGCACCCGTCCGCGCGGATCATGGCTTTCGCTGATGATGGCCAGCTCAGCTTCTTCCAGGTCAGCCAGTACCGCCACGCAGGTGCGATAGAACCGCGTACCGGCTTCGCTCAGAGACAAGCGCCGGGTGGTGCGCTGGAACAACCGGGCGTCCAACCGCCGTTCCAGGCGCGCGATGCTCTTGCTCACGGCCGAACGGGTAAGGTTCAGTCGCTGCGCCGCGGCGGTGAAGCTGCCCAGGTCAGCGACGGTCACGAACACATCCAGCCCTTTCAGACGTTCCGAGCTATGCATCGAGCCTTCCGATTGTTGAGGTGGATTCCCGGCATTGCGTCATTTATTCCCCAGATAAGCATCCAATTCTTCAATAGGCTATGGCAAAAGTCTTTTGGAGTTAAGTGTCATGCAGGCTTCAACCCCGGCAGATGTCACCCTGGCCCCTGCCGATCGACCCGCTTCGGGTTTGCAGATCCTCATCATGGCCGTGGCGGCTTTCATCATCGTTACCACGGAATTTCTGATTCTTGGCCTGCTACCGGCCTTGGCCAGGGACCTGGACATTTCCATCTCGCTGGCCGGGCAGACCGTCACGCTGTTCGCCTTCACCGTCATGCTCTTCGGCCCGTTGCTCACGGCGCGGCTGGCGCATGTGGAGCGCAAGACCCTATTCACGCTGATCCTGCTGGTATTCGCCGCGTCCAATGTGCTGGCAGCGGTGTCCACCAACATCTGGGTGCTGGCCGTGGCGCGCTTCGTTCCCGCGCTGGGGTTGCCGGTGTTCTGGGGCACGGCCAGCGAGACGGCGGGGCGCCTGGCGGGCCCGGGCAACGCCGGCAAGGCCGTGTCGAAGGTCTATCTGGGGATTTCCGCCGCGCTGGTCTTCGGCGTTCCTTTGGGTACCGTGGCCGCGGACGGAGTGGGTTGGCGTGGCAGCTTCTGGATCCTGGCGGGCGTCTCGCTGGCGATCGCCTGGCTGATGCACCGCGTCATGCCGCAACTGCCCGGATCGCCCGATCGGGCCGCAGGCGAGCGACAGACGGCGATCCTACGCCAGCCGCGCTTTCTTGGCCATGTGCTGCTCTCGGTGCTGACCTTCACCGCGATGTTCACTGCCTACACCTACCTGGCCGACACCCTGGAACGCCTGGCGGGCGTGCCGGCCGGGCAGGTGGGCTGGTGGCTGATGGGCTTCGGCGCCGTGGGCATGCTCGGCAACCAGCTGGGCGGCATGCTGGTCGATCGCAGCGCACTGGGCGCGATGCTGCTGTTCCTGCTGATCCTCGCCGTGGGCATGCTGATGGCGGTGCCACTGGTCGCGAGCCGGAGCGGGTTCATCGTCGCCCTGGTCGCCTGGGGCGTGGCCTATACCGCGCTGTTTCCGATCTGCCAGGTCAGGGTCATGCAGGCAGGTGCCAGTGCCCAGGCGTTGGCCGCCTCGCTGAACATTTCAGCGGCCAACGCCGGGATCGGGCTGGGAGCGATCATCGGTGGGCTGGGCATACGCCAGTGGGGGCTGGAAGTGCTTGGCCTGCTGGCGACCGGGATCGCCTTGCTGGCGGTGCTGCTGGTCCTGGCGATGATCGCCAGCGCCCGACGCCAGGCCTGAGCGAACCGCCAACGCGCGCTTGGCTGCGCTCAGGTGACCTGATCTTGCTCAGGGAGCGCATGCTCCAGGTCCGCCTGGCCGGGCGCCGCGCGCAGCAGGTTGATCGGCACCGACTTCGCTGCTGGCACCTTGCTGCGCTCTGCGTGGTGCCAGAGCGGAATCAGCGGGTTGCACTCCGGGTAGTAGGAGGCCGCGCAGCCTTCGGGAATATCGTAGGCGATGATCTGGAACGGCCCCGCTTCGCGGCGCACCTCGGGCTCGATCGCCGTGCGCAAGGTCACCCAGTCCCCAGGCGTGAAGCCCAGCCGGACAATGTCGTTGCGATTGAGCAATACCACGCTGCGGGTGCCGTGCACGCCCCGGAAGCGATCGTCATAACCATACACCGTGGTGTTGAACTGGTCGTTGCTGCGTAGCGTCATCAGCTGCAGGACGTCGCGCCGCCCACGCTCGGGCGAGACATCGTCGTCCTCGTCGAGATCGCTCGGCGAGCAGAACTGCGCCCTGCCCGAGTCGGTCGCCCATTGGCGCCGGGCAGCGCCGAGCGGGCGATGGAACCCGCCCGGTTCCCACATGCGCGTCTCCATGTCATGGAAGATGTGCGGGTACACCTCGGCGATGGCCTTGCGGATCAGGGCATAGTCGCGTCGCCAGGCCTGCCATGGCACGCCGATCGGTGGATCGAGCGCCGCCTGCGCCAGCCCGGCGATGATCGCCGGTTCCGACAGCAGGTGCTCGCTGGCCGGCTCGGCCGTGCCCTGCCAGGCGCGGATGCAGCCGGTGCTGTCTTCGGTGGTATGGGTCTGCTGCTGCCCATCCTGGCGGTCGATCTCGATCCGTCCCAGGCATGGCAGCAGCCAGCCCTCCCGGCCAGGCACCAGGTGAGTGCGGTTGAGCTTGGTGGCCACCTGCACGTTCAGCTGCAGGCCGGACCAGGCCGGCTCCATGCGAGCGGTGTCCGGCACGGCGCGCAGGAAGTTGCCTCCCAGGCCGACGAAACCTTTTACCCGGCCTTCGACGATGCCCTGGCAGGCATCGACAGTGCTCATGCCCTTGTGTTCCGGAACCTTGAAGCCGAACAGTCGCTCGATCCGGTCCTTGGGCACCTTGCCCGGGTCCTCGGTGATGCCGACCGTGCGCTGGCCCTGGACATTGGAGTGTCCCCGGACCGGACAGATGCCGGCGCCACGATTGCCGATGTTGCCGCGCATGAGCAACAGGTTGACCAGCATCTGCACGTTTTCCACGCCATGGCGATGCTGGGTCATGCCCATGCCATAGATGACCATTACCCGCTGGCTGCGGGCGTAGACCGTCGCGGCGGCCTCCAAGGCGCTGCGGCTCAGGCCGGAGCGGCTTTCCAGCTGCGCCCAGGAGCGGCTTTCGACCGCCGTGGCGAAGGCCCCGAAGCCTTCGGTGTGCTCGGCGATGAAGGCATGGTCCAGAACCGGCGCCTGGCCTTGGACACTGGCCTGACGATCCATTGCCAGCAACGCCTTGGCGATGCCCATTACCGCGGCGGTATCGCCGCCAATGGCCACCTGATGATACTGGGTGCTGATGACCGTGGAGCCAGGCCCAAGCATTTCGCTCGGCGACTGTGGGTTGACGAAGCGCTCCAGGCCGCGTTCACGCAACGGGTTGAAGGTGATGATCGGCACCTTGCGCTTGCGTGCCTCCTGGAGTGGATGCAGCATGCGTGGGCTGTTGCTGCCAACGTTCTGGCCGAAGAAAAAGATGCAATCGGTGTGCTCGAAGTCTTCCAGGGTCACGGTCCCCACCGGCACGCCGATGCTCTCCTGCAGGCCCACCGAGGTGCTTTCATGGCACATGTTGGAACTGTCGGGCAGGTTGTTGGTGCCGTAGGCGCGTGCCAGCAGCTGGTACATGAACGAGGCTTCCAGCGAGGCGCGGCCAGAGGCGTAGAAGACTACCTGGTCAGGCGCGAGCGCGCGCAAGCGGGCGCCGATGCCGGCGAAAGCCTGCTCCCATGACACCGGGCGATAGCGATCGCTGGCCGGGTCGTAGCGCAGCGGATGGGTCAGGCGCCCGTGCTGCTCGAGCGCGTAGTCGCTCCACGACCGCAGTTCGCTCAAGGTATGGCGCTCGAAGAACTCCGGCCCGGTCCGTGCCGCGGTCAGCTCCCATGCGGTGGCCTTGGCGCCATTCTCGCAGAACTCAAGCGCATGCGGATTGCCTGGCTTGGCCCAGGCACAGCTGACACAGGCGAACCCCTTGGGCTTGTTCTGCTTGAGCAGGGCGGCCGGGCCCTTGCGCAGCGCCTGTTCGTGCCAGAGCACGCGCATGACCGAATGGGCCGACCCCCAGCCGCCCGAGGCGGACGTGTACGGACGAAAACGCGCATGTGGATGGATCAGCCGCATCGAACCGTGCTCCCCTCGAGTTGTATCTAAAAATTACGAGCTTGGCTGCCAAGAAAGGTTCGAACTGTTTGTCGCCTGCTGGCCGAGGCGAGCCTTCAGGTGGGCAGGGCACCTGCCCGCCAGGTGCGATCGATCAGGCGGATACTGTTCCGGCCGCTGCGCTTGGACTGATAGAGCGCGATGTCGCCTTGCTCGATCAAGGCAGTCAGGCTTGCTGGCGGGCGGTCGAAGAGGGTCGCGCCGATGCTCAGTGTCACCGGCTCCGGCGTGTCGAAGGCCCGCGAAGCGGTGTCCTGGAAGCGCGTGCGCAGCAGGCTGCCCAAAGCCATGACTCGCTCGCCCGAGGCGTCGGCCAGCAGGATGACGAATTCGTCGCCGCCCAGTCGGGCCGGCAGCGCGCCCTGCGGGACCAGCGAGCGGATCATCTCGCTGAGCGCCACCAGCAGCCGATCGCCGGCCGTATGGCCATGCAGGTCGTTGACCAGCTTGAAGTTGTCGATGTCGATCAGCAGCAGCGCTCCCGGTCGCGCGGGCGAGACGTCCTCGAGCAGGCGCGGCGCCCGCATTTCCAGCGCGCGACGGTTGTAGAGCGCCGTCAGTGGATCGCGCGCGGCCAGCCGGGCAATGTGCTTTTCCCGCCGGTAACGTTCGGTTCCGGTCATCGACAGGGCGATGAGCATGATGGCCATGACCCCCTCGACCAGTGAAACCTGGATGATCGCGCCGCGAAACGCCGCCAGGTCGATCAGGCTGCCAGGCGTGACGGCGATAGCAGCCTTGGCCAGGTAGAAACAGCCATGCAATAGCAGCACGTAGCGCAACTGTACCGCTCCGATGCTCAGCGATCGGCCATGGGGTCGGAGCAGGAAGCTGGCCCGCAGCGAAAGCAGGGCGACCAGCAGCGAGTTGACCAGCAGCATGATCTTCGACCAGTGCTGCTCGTTCGGCAGCAGCAACATCAGCAGCCAGGCGACGAAGACCAAGTACCAGGCCCGTGACAGGCGCGCCTCGGTAAAGCGCGCCACGCCCAGCAGGAACAGCCAGTGGGCCGTCACCAGCAGGCCGTTGGCGAACCAGATGCCGACCAGCAGCCAACCGCTGCCGCGCAGCAGCGACAGGATGCAGCCCACCGTGATGGTGGCGAAACCGGCGCTCCAGTACAGCAGCGAGCGTTCGCGCACGGTGCCCCATTCGATCGCCAGGTACAGGGCCGCCGCGGCGGCCAGGGCGACCGTCATCATCAACATCGTGGGTGGATCGAGCGCCATGACGGCCTGGCCTGTGGGAGCATGGGGAAAGAGTGCTGATTGTATGCCTTCGCAGCGGATTTTCGCAGCGTTACCCATCGTCTCGAGCCGCAAGCGAAAGCGCACCGAGTCGCCTGTGCAAGCGACTCCAGCTTCAAGGCGGTCATCGTTGGCAAGACCGACACGTTCAGCATGCCGCTTGCCGCTTCATTACCCTGAGCGTAACGATGGAGCAGGCTGCTTGATTGATGACCTTGCAGCACGGACCTAAGGTGAGTCCACGACAGCCCGAACGTGGAGTCACCGAATGACCGCATTGACCTCCCCACCGCCGCAGTGGTCACGGCGGCGCGCCGAGAAGCAGCGCCGTCTCGACCGGGTTCGCCACCTCGCCGATGGCGCGGTGCTGCCTACCGAGCGGATCGTCGAAGCCCTGGAACTGCTCATCGCGCCAGGCGACCGGGTGGTGCTCGAAGGCAACAACCAGAAGCAGGCGGACTTCCTCTCACGCGCGCTGGCCAAGGTCGACGCGGGCGTGCTGCATGACCTGCACATGATCATGCCCAGCGTCAGCCGCAGCGAGCACCTGGACCTGTTCGAGCGTGGCATCGCGCGCAAGCTCGATTTCTCCTTTGCCGGCCCTCAGAGCCTGCGTATCGGGCAACTGCTCGAGGATGGGCTGCTGGAAGTCGGGGCCATCCACACCTATATCGAGCTCTATTCGCGCCTGTTGGTGGACCTGATCCCCAACGTCACCCTGGTGGCCGGTTTCATGGCCGACCGCGACGGCAATCTCTACACCGGGCCGAGCACCGAGGATACCCCGGCGCTGGTGGAGCCCGCGGCGTTCAGCGACGGTATCGTCATCGCCCAGGTCAACCAGCTGGTGGAGCGTTGCGACGACCTGCCTCGGGTGGACATACCCGCCAGCTGGGTCGATTTCGTGGTGGTGGCTGACCAGCCCTTCTACATCGAGCCGCTGTTCACGCGCGATCCACGGCATATCAAGCCGGTCCACGTGTTGATGGCGATGATGGCCATCCGTGGCATCTACGAGCGCCACCAGGTGCAATCGCTCAATCATGGGATCGGTTTCAATACCGCGGCCATCGAGCTGATCCTGCCGACCTACGGCCAGTCGCTGGGGCTCAAGGGGCGGATCTGCCGCAACTGGACGCTCAATCCGCATCCGACGCTGATCCCGGCCATCGAGACCGGCTGGGTGCAGAGCGTGCACTGCTTCGGCACCGAACTGGGCATGGAGAACTATATCGCTCAGCGCCCGGATGTGTTCTTCACCGGTCGCGACGGCTCCCTGCGCTCCAATCGCATGATGTGTCAGCTGGCCGGCCAGTATGCCGTGGACCTGTTCATCGGCGCGACCTTGCAGGTGGACGGCGATGGTCACTCCTCGACCGTCACTCGAGGCCGGCTGGCCGGCTTCGGTGGCGCGCCGAACATGGGCCATGATCCGCGTGGGCGCCGGCATGCCACGCCAGCCTGGCTGGACATGACCGTGCCCGAGACGCTGCTCGAGCGTGGCCGCAAGCTGGTGGTGCAGATGGTCGAGACCTACCAGGAGGGCGGCAAGCCGACCTTCGTCGAGTCGCTCGACGCCGTCGACGTGGCGCGCAAGACCGGCATGCCGCTGGCACCGATAATGATCTATGGCGATGACGTCACCCACCTGCTGACCGAGGAAGGCATCGCCTACCTGTACAAGGCGCGTAGCCTGGAGGAGCGTCGGCAGATGATCGCCGCGGTCGCCGGGGTCACCGCGATCGGTCTGCGTCATGATCCCAGGGCTACCCTGCGCCTGCGCCAGGAAGGGCTGGTGGCCTTGCCCGAAGACCTGGGCATTCGCCGCACCGATGCCAGCCGCGAGCTGCTGGCCGCCCGCAGCATCGCCGATCTGGTGCAATGGTCGGGCGGGCTGTACGAGCCGCCCGCGCGCTTCAGGAGCTGGTGATGAACGCGCTCGATCATGGCATTGAGGCTCTTCCGTTGCCGGACCGGCTGGCCGACCTGGCCGTCGAGGCGCTGATCGACGAAGCCGACCTGTCGCCCAAGCCAGGGTTGGTGGATCGCCGCGGCAGTGGCGCGCACGGTGACATGAGCCTGGCCTTGATGCAGGCCTCGGCGTTGGCGCTGTGGCCATGCTTCTGGCGGATGGCGTGCGCGGCCCAGTCCCTGGGCGAGATCGGCGTGCCGCTACGCAGCGCGCTGGGCCGTATCGGCCGTGAAGGCGAAGCGGCCATGCTCGAGGCCACGGGTGGGGTCAACACCCACCGTGGCGCGATCTGGGCCTTGGGTCTGCTGGTGGCGGCGCGAGCGCTGCGCGCCGAGCCCCTGGAACCGGCCAGCCTGGCCTCACGCGCCGGACGCATTGCGCTGATCGATGATCCAGCCGGCACCGTGGCCAATACCCACGGCGCCTGGGTACGCCGTCGACATGGCAGCGGTGGCGCCCGTGAGCAGGCTCAACTGGGCTTTCCTGCGGTGATCGCCGCTGGCCTGCCACAGCTGGCGCGCAGCCGGGCAGCCGGGGCTTGCGAAAGCCATGCGCGGCTGGATGCGCTGCTGGCGATCATGGCCGGTCTGGACGATACCTGCGTGCTCTGGCGCGCCGGGCCGCAAGGGCTCAGGGCGGTACAGCAGGGCGCGCTGTTGGTCCTCGCCGCGGGCGGTGCCGGCAGCCTGGCTGGCCGTCGCGCACTGCGCGCGCTCGATCGCCAGATGCTCAGCTTGAATGCTTCGCCGGGTGGGGCGGCCGATCTGCTGGCCGCCAGCCTGTTTCTCGACAAAGCCGGGAGTCACTGATGGAAACCCTCAACTTTCAATTTCCCGCCGCGCTCGTCGGGCGTGGGCGGGCCCTGGTCGGCTGTGTCAGCTCCGGAGACCTGGAAGTGCTGATCGAACCAGGTGTCGCTGGCCAGCTGGACATCCAGGTGCTGACGTCGGTCAATGGCAGCGCGGCGCGCTGGGCGCAGGTGTTCGAGCGTCTGTTCGATGGCCGCGCCCTGCCAGCCGTGCGCATCGACATCCATGATTTCGGCGCCACGCCTGGCGTGGTGCGCCTGCGCCTGGAGCAGGGCCTGGAGGAGATCGCCCATGACTGACACGACGCGTCTGCTGCAAGGCCGCAGCTTCGTCGAGCTCGCCGCCCGCCAACGTGCCCAGGCGCTGCTCGACCCTGGCTCCTTTCGCGAACTGCTGGGGCCCTTCGAGCGTCTGATGTCGCCCTGGCTGCCACGCCAGGGCATCGTGCCCCAGGCCGACGACGGGGTGGTCATCGCCAAAGGCACGCTCGATGGCCGCAACGCCGTGGTCGCGGCCATCGAAGGGGCTTTCCAGGGCGGCAGCATGGGCGAGGTCGGTGCCGCCAAGATCGCCGGGGCCCTGGAACTGGCCATCGAGGACAGCCGCAATGGCACGCCGACCTGTGCGGTGCTGTTGCTGGAAACCGGTGGTGTGCGTTTGCAGGAAGCCAACCTGGGCCTGGCGGCGATCGCCGAGATCCAGTCGGCCATCGTCGAGCTGCGCGATTACCAGCCGGTGATCGGCCTGATCGCAGGAGCGGTTGGCTGTTTTGGCGGGATGTCGATCGCCGCCGGGCTGTGCAGCCATCTGCTGGTCACCCGCGAGGCGCGGCTGGGGCTCAACGGGCCTCAGGTCATCGAACAGGAGGCCGGCATCGCTGAATACGATGCCAAGGATCGACCGTTGATCTGGAGTCTGACCGGTGGCGAACAGCGCCATGCCAGCGGCTTGGCGGACGCCTTCGTGGCCGATGAGGTCGAGGCGGTCCGCGAACGGCTGCTGGCGCTGCTCGATCGTCCGTCGGCTCGGCGCAGCCAGCGACACGCCTGGTTCCTCGAGCGCCTGCGGACGCTGCAGGCAGCAGGCACCGCTTGTCCGCAGCTGGATGCCGCCGCCGTTCGCACCCTCTATCAAGGAGCAAGCTCATGAGCCGTGCCTGGAACTGGCTGAGCGGACTGGCTGACGGCCCGTCACGCCCAGGTTTCCCTGCCTCCGTGCAGGTCGTCGACGGCGAGCTGGGCAATCGCCCGGTGCGCTTCATCGCCGTGGTGCCTGACCCGGACAATCCGTTCCCTCGCGCGCGCGCCGGCGAAGTCGGCCTGCTCGAGGGTTGGGGGCTGGCCAAGGCCGTGGATCAAGCCATCGAGGCGGACCGGGGCGGCCAGCCGCGCGCGCTGGTAGCGATCATCGACGTCCCCAGCCAAGCCTACGGCCGGCGCGAAGAAGCCCTGGGTATCCACCAGGCCCTGGCCGGTGCCGTCGACGCCTATGCCCGGGCCCGCCTGGCCGGGCATCCACTGATCGGGCTGCTGGTGGGCAAGGCCATGTCCGGCGCTTTTCTCGCCCATGGCTACCAGGCCCAGCGGCTGATCGCGCTGGACGACGATGGGGTCATGGTGCATGCCATGGGCAAGGCCGCGGCGGCGCGCATCACCTTGCGCAGCGTGGATGAGCTGGAACGCCTGGCCGCCGAAGTGCCGCCGATGGCCTACGACCTGGCCAGCTACGCGTCGCTGGGCCTGCTCTGGCGCCGCCTGGCGGTCGCCGATGCGCAGGCGCCAGGCGCCGACGACCTGGCCAAGGTAAACGCCTGTCTGGTCGAGGCCCTGCAGGACATCGGCGAATCGACCGACCTTGCTTCACGCCTGCACGGCGAACATCGCCAGGCTTCCCGCGAGGTTCGCCGGCGCCTGCGCGCCGAATGGCGGGAGGCCTGAGGTGAAGCTGCGCCCACACGACCTGCTCTGGGGCCTGACGCCGGACGCCTTGCCCGCCGACGCGCCGGCATGGGCATGGCAGGTGGTGGCGGCAGGGCATCCGGTGGTGGTGCGGCGAGCCCTGGCAGAGCCGCACATGGTCGCGGTAGGTCTGCGCGGCGAACGCCGGGACGAACGTCTGGCCTGTTTCATGAGGCGGGCCTGGGTCAGCGCCAGGACAACGCCGCAAATGCTCCGCTGGCGTGGCCGGGACGACTGGCCGGCATTGCGCGCGCTTGCCCAGGTCGAACCCTGGCTCGATGCCTGCGGTTGTGCATGGGGACCTACCGGCAGCGTGGGCTACCAGCTGGCGACCGGCCAGCCAGTGCTGCATGCCCGCAGCGACCTTGACCTGGTGCTGCACGCACCGCTGCCGATCGCTCGCGAGCAGGCGCGAGCGTGGCTTGCCAGGCTGGATCGGCTGGCGTGCCGTGTCGACCTGCAACTGGAGACGCCAGCCGGTGCCATTGCCCTGCGCGAGTGGGCTGGCGCCTCGCCACGCGTGCTGCTCAAGGCCATCGACGGCGCGCGCCTGGTCAGCGATCCATGGGCGGCGCGGGCACGACCGGAGCAGGAGCGGGCAGCATGAGCAGCCTGTTCGTGTTCCCCGGACAGGGCGCCCAGCAGCCCGGCATGCTGCACCGCCTGCCTGACGACGCTGGCGGCGTGCTCGAGCAGGCCAGCGATGTGCTGGGCGAGCAGGTCCTGGCGCTCGACAGCCCCGAAGCCTTGCAGGCGACGCGCGCCGTACAGCTGTGCCTGTTGCTGGCCGGGGTCGCCTGGGCACGCTGGCTGATGCGCCGCAGCCCGGCCCCGGACCTGGTCGCCGGCCTGTCCATCGGTGCCTACGCCGCGGCGGTGAGCGCCGATGCGCTGGAACTGGCCGATGCCGTGCGCCTGGTGGCCTTGCGCGGCGAGCTGATGCAGCGCGCCTATCCTGCCGGCTACGGCATGACCGCGCTCAGCGGCCTGGACCTGCCCAGCGTCGAACGCCTGCTCGAGGATGTCGGCGGCCCGGTCTACCTTGCCAACCTCAACAGTGATTCGCAGATCGTGATCGCCGGTAGCAATACGGCCATGGCCGAAGTCGCGGCCAGGGCCCGTGGCATCGGCCGCGGCATGGCCCGTCGGCTGGCGGTGAGCGTTCCGTCACACTGCGCATTGCTCGATGCGCCTGCCCGGGAGCTCGCCGCGGCCTTCGCCGAGGTCAGCCTGCGCCGACCCCGGATCACCTACCTCAGTGGCAGCACGGCGCGTCCGCTGTTCGACCCGCTGCGCCTGGCCGACGACCTGGCCGGCAACATGGCCCGGGTGGTCGACTGGCGTGCCACGTTGCGCAGCGCCTACGAGCGTGGCGCGCGCCTGCACGTCGAACTGCCGCCGGGCAGCGTGCTCAGCGGCCTGGCTCGGCCCGTGTTCGAACAGGGACGGGTGGTGGCGGTCGAAGATACCCGTGCCGATACCCTCGACGCGCTGTTGCGCCAGGAGGTGGCCCGCCAGCGATGAGCCTGTTTCTCGAAGGACAATAACAAGCCACTTCGACACGAGACCGAGGACAACGACAATGATCATTTATGGTGTGGCTCTATTGGCGGTATGCACGCTTGCCGGCGTCATCGTCGGCGATCTGCTGGGCGTGCTGCTCGGCGTGAAATCCAATGTGGGCGGGGTCGGCATCGCCATGATCCTGCTGATCTGCGCACGGCTGTACATGCATCGGCACGGTGGCATGAGCAAGGAGTGCGAATTCGGCGTCGGCTTCTGGGGCGCACTGTACATCCCCGTGGTAGTAGCGATGGCGGCCCAGCAGAACGTGGTAACGGCCTTGCACGGAGGGCCGGTGGCGCTGATCGCGGCCGTTGGCGCGGTACTGGTCTGCGGCGCTACCATCGCGCTGATCAGCCGGACCCACCGTGGCGAGCCGCTGCCTGCGCTGGAGCCGAGCACCGCTGCCGCGACGCAGGCCGTGCCGGCGGGAGGTCGCTGACATGCTCGAGATCATCGACAAGGCGCTGGAGCACAACGGCCTGGTCACGGCCTTCGCCGTGGTCGGCGCGATCATGTGGCTGTCGGTGCTGCTATCCCGGCACCTGACGTTCGGGCGGGTCCATGGCTCGGCCATCGCCATCGTCATCGGCCTGGTGCTCGCCTGGGTGGGCGGTACCCTTACCGGGGGGCAGAAGGGCCTGGCGGACCTGGCCTTGTTCTCCGGCATCGGGCTGATGGGGGGCGCGATGCTGCGTGATTTCGCGATCGTCGCCACGGCCTTCGAGGTCCAGGCCACCGAGGCGCGCAAGGCCGGCATGATTGGCGCGCTGGCGCTGCTGCTCGGTACGGTGCTGCCGTTCATCGTCGGTGCCGCGGTGGCCTGGGCCTTCGGCTATCGCGATGCGGTCAGCATGACCACCATCGGGGCGGGCGCGGTGACCTATATCGTCGGCCCGGTCACTGGCGCTGCGCTGGGCGCCAGCTCCGATGTCATGGCCCTGTCGATCGCCACCGGCCTGATCAAGGCGATCCTGGTCATGGTCCTCACGCCGGTATCGGCGCGCCTGCTGGCGCTCGACAACCCCCGCTCGGCGATGGTCTTCGGCGGCCTGGCCGGCACCGTCTCAGGGGTCACGGCAGGCTTGGCGGCGACCGATCGCAGGCTGGTGCCGTACGGTGCGCTGACCGCAACTTTCCACACCGGACTTGGCTGCCTGATGGGGCCGTCCATTCTCTACTTCTGCGTACGTGCCCTGGTGGGGTGAGCCCGTCGCGGTTCAGGCATCCTGCTCGCGCCGATACATCCTGCATTCGGCCAGCAGGGCCAGCAGGTTCGGCTCGCGCTCCCGGGCCTTGAGGAAGACCACGCCGATGTGCTGTTGCAGACGGTAGCGCGGTTGCAGTGCGATCAGGCGGATGCGGTTTTCGTAGACCGCGGCGATGCGCCCTGGCAAGAGGGCGTAGCCGACCCCGGAACTGACCATGCTGAGCAGGGTGAAGATATCGTTGACTTGCATGGCGACCTGCGGCTCGAAGCCGGCCTGCTGGAAGACCTGGGCGCCGTCACGGTGGGTGGCGAACCCTCGGCTCAAGGTGATGAAAGTCGAATCGGCCAGGTCGGCCAGGTCGACCTCGGCCTGTTCGGCGAATGGCGAGTCGGTCGGCACGGCCAGGAATATGTCATCGGAAAACAGCGGTAGCTGCTCGCACGCCGGATCGCGCACGCTTTCATCCAGCGAAACGAGGATGGCATCGAGTTCGTGGCTTTTCAGCCGATGCATCAAGTCGAGGTTCGAACCGAGGTTCAGGTCGATGTTCAGCGCGCTGCGCCGCAGTTTCAGGCCCATGACCAGCTTCGGTACGGTCCTGACCGTCAGCGAGTAGAGCGCGCCGAGCTTGAAGCGTTCGGCATAGAAACCTGCCGCTTCGCGCGTCTGGCGAACCATCTGTTCGGCATCCTGGAGCAGCTGGCGAGCCTTCTTTTCCAGCACGTAGGCGCTTTCCAGCGGGATCAGGTGCCGCCCTTCATGCTTGAACAGCGGGCAGCGCAGGGCGTTCTCCAGGGAATGGATCGCCCGATGCACGCTGACCGTGCTGGTCGACAGCGCGCTGGCGGCGCGGGCGAGGTTGCCGCTGCGCATGAAGGCCAGGAAAGTGTCGAGCTTCTTCAGGGTGAGCTCTTCGTCGATCGGCATGCAGGAACGGCCTCATGGTCGGCATCGCGGTGACAAGACTGCACACGATAGCGGACAAACCCACGCCGATGCACGGGGTCGCAGGCCCAGCGTGGCCTCGCTCAGTCGCTGAGCGGCCCGGCGAACCTGGCTTGCACCGCGGCCAGCTCGGCCAGCAGCGGGTCGCAGGCCAGGCGGCTGCCTTGGGCATCGGGGTAGCCGAAGGCGCCGGACGGGCAATAACGGTCATCGTCCCAGCCCGGATAGTCGAGGAAGGGATACCAGCACAGCCCCTGGATCGGGACGCCACGGCGCATGGCGTGCGCCACCTGCTCGGCGACATGCCGCAGCCATGGCAGACGCATGCTGCCTTCGGCGCCGGTTTCCGACAGCAGGATCGGCCGCTGGTAACGCTGGTGAAGCTCGGCCAGCATGCCTTGCAGGGGGCGATAGTCCGGGTCGCTTGGCGCGATCTTCGGGCCGTTGAGGAACCACTGGTTCTGTGGGTAGAAGTTCGCGCCGAGGATATCCAGGTAGTCCTCGCGTCCGCCCAGCCCTGGCCAGCATCGGCCGGCCAGCAGGTCCCAGGCTTCGAACTGTGCCTGGCGATAGGCCTCGGCATCGGCCACATCCCGGGTTCTCCGGGACTGGCTGCGCACGTTGATCAGCGGCTCGCTCTGGACGAAGCGCGCCTGCGGGCTGATTTCGCGGATCGCCTCGATCGCCGCGATGCTCGCGCGTACCAGCTGGTGCTTGAGTTCCTGGCCGCGACGGTGCTGGGTGGGATGGAAGTAGCCGACTTCACCGCCGGCCCAGCTCCAGAAGGAGATCTCGTTGATCGGGCAGAACAGTGGTGTGTCGTTGCCCAGTTCGCGCAGCAGGCTGGCGACCGCGCCGGCGAAGCGGGCGAAACGTTCGACGAAGGCCGGGCGCCAGATGTCCAGGTCGTCGGGATAGCCGTAGTGACAGAGGTCCCAGATGACCTGCACGCCGCTGTCGTGCGCCGCCTGCAACATCGGCAGCGCACTGCTCCAGTCGTAGACATGCGGCGCCTGTTCGATCAGGTGCCAGCGCACGCCATCGCGAGCGCAGCGGATGCCCATCGGCGCCAGTGCCGCGTAGTCGCGCATGCACCAGCGCGCGTGGCCGGTGGAGTCCAGCAGGTCGAGTCGGCGGCCGTCGGCGCGGCGCTGGGAAGAACACTCGTATCCGGCCATCACGAAGCTGTCGAAGATCCCTCTGCGCATTTCGTGGTTCTCGTGAGAAGTTCGAATGGGTGATGCGGTGGTGAAGGCCCGGTTGGGTTCCAGGGCGCGTGGCGGGCCGGCTAGGCGGGCCGCTGCTGCACAGGCACTGCCATGCGCAGCGGCCCTCTGGGATCAGCCAGGTTCTTGTTCGTGGCTTTCCACTTCGACGCCCGCTTCCCGGGCGATGCGCTGGTAGAGCGCCAGCGCCTGGCCGACCACCTGGTCCATGTTGTAGTACTTGTAGGTCCCCAGCCTGCCGAGGAAGGTCACGTTGTCCAGCTCCTGAGCCAGGGCCTGGTAACGCTTGTACAGCTCGGCGTTCTCCGGACGCGGCACCGGATAATAGGGGTCACCCTCGGCGCAGGGATATTCGTAGCTGATGCTGGTACAGGCATGCTGCTGGCCGGTCAGGTGCTTGTATTCGGTGATCCGGGTATGAGGCACGTCCTGGTCAGGGTAGTTGACCACCGCGACCGGCTGGAACTGCGCCTGCTGCAAGGTCTCGTGGCGAAAGCGCAGGGAGCGGTAGGGCAACGGCCCGAAACAGTGGCCGAAATACTCGTCGATCGGGCCGCAATACACCAGCTGGTCATGCTTGACCTGTTGCCCCAGCGCCTTGAAATCGACACCAAGCAGCACATCGATCGACGGGTGGTCGAGCATGCGCTCGAACATTCGGGTATAGCCGTCCTTTGGCATGATCTGGTATTTGTCGGTGAAGTAGCGATCATCGCGGTTGGTGCGGGTAGGCACCCGTGAAGTGACCGACTTGTCCAGCTGCGACGGGTCCAGGCCCCATTGCTTGCGGGTATAGCCGCGAAAGAACAGCTCGTAGAGTTCGCGGCCGATCTGGTTGACCACCACGTCCTCGGAGGTGCGGATGCTGGCCACGGGCTCTGCGCGCCTGGCCAGCAATGCCTGGGCCTGCTCTTCGTCCAGGTCGAGGTCGAACAGCAGGTTGAGCGTGGTCAGGTTGATCGGCACCGGCACCAGGCGCTCCCGGACATGAGCCAGCACCCGATGCTCGTAGGGGCGCCAGTCGGTGAAGTTGGACAGGTAGTCGACGATGCGCTGCGCATTGGTATGGAAGATATGCGGACCATAGCGATGGACCAGCACGCCCGCGGCGTCGTGTTCATCGAAGGCATTGCCGCCGACATGGTCGCGGCGGTCGATCAGCAGGATCCGCTTGCCCAGCCCGGCGGCCAGGCGTTCGGCCAGCACGCTGCCGGCGAAGCCGGCGCCGACGATCAGGTAGTCGTACCGCTCGGCCGCCACCTGCTGCAAGGTTACCTTAGGCATTCGATGTGCTCCTTCATGTCGGCGCAGGTGCGGTCCCAGGACTTGCCTTCCAGGGCCTGGTCGGCCAGGGCTAGCAGCCGTTCGGGGTCGCGGCGCAGGGCCAGCGCGCCCTCGACCGCCTCGATGAATGCGCCGGGCGATCCGGCGATGCTCACCACGCCGCTCAGGCCATAGCCATCGATGACGTCGCGGATCGGTGTCGATACCACTGGGCGTCCACCGGCGAGGTATTCCGGCGTCTTGGTCGGGCTGATGTAGCGGGTCGATTCGTTGAGGGCGAAGGGCATGAGCGCGACGTCCCAGCCCGACAGGTAGCTGGGCAGCTCTTCGTAACGCTTGCCGCCCAGGTAATGGATATTGGGCATGCGCGGCAGGGTAGCCGGATCGATCTTGACCACCGGTCCTACCAGCACGATCTGCCAGTCTGGACGCTGCTGCGCCATGGCCTGCACCAGCGCGATGTCGAAGCGCTCGTCGATGACGCCGAAGAAGCCCAGCCGCGGATGGGCGATTCCGGCCTGGTCGGCAGGTTCAGGCAGGGACTGGCGTGCCGCCGCGAAATGCGCGATGTCGACGCTGCTGGGCATGGAATGGACGTTGGCATGCTGCTGGCGCTTGGCTTCCCAGAGGCTGTAGCCACCGGTGAAGACCACATCGGCGCGTTCCATCAGCTTGCGCTCCATTTCCACCAGCGCGGGCGGGGCGTACTTGAACGCCGACAGTTCGTCCATGCAATCGAAGATCACCACCTCGGCCTGCAGGTGATCGGTAAATGCCAGGCTCATCGGCGTCAGGTACCACAGCAGCAGCGAGTTGGCCGGATGCGTGTCGAGCCACTGGTCCAGCAGCTGGCGCTGAGCTGCGCAGGCCTCGGTTTCATCGAGCCCCTCGGGAAGCACGGGTACCAGCAAGGTCACACCGGGCGCGGGGCGCTCGACATCCAGGCGCGGCGCGGCGATCGGCTGATGCACCGGCTCTTCGAAGAACAGCACGTCATAGCCCTGGGCAAGACGGCTCATGACATGTTGCGGCCGCTGGTAGACGAAACCCCAGCGCAAGTGCGAAAGGCACAGCAAGGTAGGTCGCAGATGGGTTTTGGGATCAGCTTGCTGCTGGGTGGATACCGGGCTGCCAATGATGGAACGTTCTGCCTGATTCATCGAGTCACTCCTTTGCGGACATGCAGGAACCGATGACTGCTTCGCAGGCCGGGATGGCTGCGCATTGGCTCGGATGAAACTTGGAAGAAGCGTAGATGATCGGCGTTCAGCCAAACCGATGAAATGCGCGTCCCGGCGATCACTTTCACTGAACCATGGCGTCGATTCGCGCCCTGAGCTACAGGAGGCACCTTGCGGGCGGCCTCCGTCACTGCATGCAATACTCCCTGTCACCATCTGCCGTATCGATGACCGCGGGGCCTTCAGGCGAACCATGGAGACGATGCGATGATCCTGATTACAGGCGGTGCCGGCTACATCGGCGCGCACGTGGCGGTCGAAGTGATGGCTGCCGGCGACGATGTGCTGCTCCTGGACAACCTCTGCAACAGTTGCAAACAGAGTGTGGGCAGAATAGCCGAGATTGCCGGACGGCAACCGGGTTTCATCCTGGCCGACGTCAGGGACGCACAGACATTGGGCAACATATTCGCCGATTATCCGATCGAGGCGGTGATCCACTGCGCTGGCCTCAAGGCCGTCGGTGAAAGCGTGCGCGAGCCGTTGCGGTACTTCGAGAACAACGTCGGAGGCAGCGTGGCCCTGTGTCAGGCGATGGCCGCGGCGGGCGTCTTCAAGCTGGTATTCAGCTCTTCGGCCACGGTCTATGGCGATTGCCCGCGAATGCCGATCGACGAAAGCTGCCCCACCGGGCAGCCCACCAACCCGTACGGCGAATCCAAGCTCATGGCCGAGCATGTGATGAACTTCACGGCTGCCGCGGATCCGCGCTGGTCGATCGGCCTGCTGCGCTATTTCAACCCTATCGGCGCCCATGCCTCGGGGCTGCTGGGAGAACAGTGCAACGACACGCCCAACAACCTGTTGCCCTACCTGCTGCAAGTGGCCAGGCGCGAGCGCGACAGGCTACACGTGTTCGGCAGGGACTACCCGACGCCTGACGGCACGGGTATCCGCGACTATGTCCATGTCGTGGACCTGGCCGAAGGGCACCTGCGCGCGCTGCGCTTCCTCCAGGCCCATGCCGGTGTGCATGTCTGGAATTTCGGCACCGGCCAGGGCCACTCGGTGCTGGAAGTCGTGGGGGCGTTCGAGCAGGCCACCGGCATCTGCGTGCCGCTGAGCTTCGAGCCGCGTCGGTTGGGCGACATCGCGCAATGCTGGGCCGATCCCAGCAAGGCGGCGCGCGAACTCGGCTGGACCGCCCGGCGCAGCCTGGAATGCATGCTGACCGATGCCTGGCGTTGGCAGCAACGCATCTAGGCGTGCTTGGCGTGGTGCTTGCGCGCGAACGTCTCGCCAGGGTACCGCGGGCCGGTACCGGCGAGCCCCCCTGAACCAATGAAATGCCCGCGACGTCTATCGAGCAACTGACATGGGAAGGGATTTTCGATGAAAAACGATCCGCTCGACGAGCTTTTGGATTACCTCAAGCGCCACGACCTGGTGCTCACCACTGCCGAGTCCTGCACGGCAGGGCGGATGGTCGCCTTGCTCTCGGAAAAGGAAGGCATCGGCAGCGTGCTGGAAAGCGGTTACGTGGTGTATTCCCCGCAAGCCAAGCAACGTCTGCTCGGGGTGCGCCCGCAGACCATCGAGCGCTGCGGCCTGACCAGCGAGGAAGTGGCTCGCGAGATGGCCCAGGGCGCATTGCTCGACAGCACGGCCAACGTGGCCATCGCCACTACCGGAGTGGCGGGGCCTGGGCCTGCTGGCGACACCCCGCCTGGCACGGTGTGCTTTGCCTGGGCCTTCGCCGGCCAGTCGACTCCGGCGGTCTTCAGCCGCACCGAGCGCTTCTTCGGCGATCGCCAGGCGGTGCTGCGGCAATCTTCCCTGCACGGTCTGCTGCGTCTGATGCACTTTCATCAACGCTGGCTACATGGCGAGCGCGCCTGATCAACACCTGTCGGAGACGCGATCATGGAGATCGAGCAACAACCAGCACCAGGACGCTACCCGATCGAGGAGGATCTGGACAGGCAACGACGTGTCTGGCGCTTCGAGCGCATTGGTTGGTACGTGCTGCTGCTGATCGTGCTGGTGAGCCTGGCCGGGCTGTTCGGCAATGGCCCGCTCAGCCAGCGCAGCGTCACCAGCAGCGATGGGCGGATCCAGGTGGAGTATGCACGATTCGTCCGCAATGGCGCCTCGCAGCAGCTGAGCATTCGCGTCCAAGGCAAACCCGACGCCGAGGTGAAGCTGCTGCTCGACGGCTCGATGTTCCGCGCGCTGCCTGTCGAGACCCTGCAGCCCCAGCCATTGCAGTCGGTGAGCCAGGGACGGGCACTGCTGCTGCATCTGGGCACCGATGCCGAGGGGATCGCCACCTTGTACCTGGGCTTGCGCAACGATGGCGTCGGCCCGTTCGACGGCAAGGCCCGGGTGGGCCCGGACAGTGTCGTGAACTTCTCCACGTTCATCTATCCCTGAGGATTGGCAATGGATTCGGTTCTTCGCGCCGGTGCCATGTACGTGGCACTGATGGTGTTGTTTCGCGTCGCTGGGCGTCGTTCGCTAGCCGACCTGACCACGTTCGACTTCGTGCTGCTGCTGATCATTGGCGAAGCCACGCAGCAGGCACTGCTGGGAGACGACTTTTCGTTCACCAACGCGGTGCTGGTGATCATCACCTTGATCGTGCTGGATGTCGGCTTGTCGCTGCTCAAGCTCAATTCGGTGCGGGTCGCGCGTTTTCTCGATGGGCATGCCACGGTGGTGGTCGAGGATGGGCGCTTTCTGCATGGACGCATGCGTCGCTGCCGGCTGACGGAGGACGACATACTCGAATCGGCAAGGGCCAACCAGGGGCTGGAGCAGGTTGCCCAGATCAAGTACGCCATCGTCGAGCGCAACGGCAAGATCTCGATCATCGAGCAGGAGGCGGGGGGAAAAGCGGGATGACCCGTTCGGAAACGACAGCCAGGGGGGAGAAGCCCTGGCTGCCGGGTGACGCTTAACGCGAGCGGCTATTGTCGCTGCTGCGGCCGCCGCCGTGGCTGTGCTGGCCACCTACACGACCTGCTTCGGAGGCTTTTTCACGGTCGTTGGCGAAGTTGCCACCAGAATTCTGACCGCCCTTGCGCCCAGCTTCGGACGCCTTCTCGCGATCGTTGGCAAAGTTGCCTGGATTGGTGTTACCGGTTTTACCTTGATTGTTCGCCATGATCTTTCACCTCATGTTGAGCACAGGACATTCTGTGCACTTACTCTGAGTGACTCAGGAACGAGACGATCCATCGATCTTCAACTCCGGGACCAAAGGTCGTAAAGATTGTCTCGGGACTTTTTAGGGCGCAAATCAATGGGTTGGCAAAAGTCCTGGTCAATCACGCTGACTCCGGCGCGAGACAGTCTGGAGAAGACGGGCGCAAGGAACGGGCTCGGCAGGGCGAGGCCTTGTACGAAAAGTCGCCGAGCAGCGATCAGGCACGGCGAAAACAGGCGAGCAGCGGCCGGGGTCGCGCTCGACCTTACTGGTTGTAAAATGAGCATTCCGAGCCTGGTTCCAACGTAGCCTGATCGTCGCGCAGGCACTTTTCGTACAAAGCCAAGGACGGTTGTCTCAGGTTGCCTGCGAGGTTCTGGGGCTGCGCGGCAGCCCCAGAATCAACACAGCCTCGGGCACGCTCGAGAGACAGCCGGCCCTGCGGCGCCATCGCCGGGCGCTTGCGGGCCCGGGCAAACGAGGGAGCGGTGCGGATCAGAAAGCCAGGCCGACCTTCACGCCGAATTCGTCACGCTTGAGCTTGGTGTTATCGGCGACCGGGGAGTCATCGTCCAGCTTGTATTCGGTGCGGGCATAGTACACGCCGGCCTGTACCGGCAGGTCGCCGTTCTGGTTCATCAGCAAGGTGACTTCCGCATACGGATTGGTACGGTCCTTCAGGTCCACGCTGTCACTGCCGAAATCCTCGACCTTGAGCTTGGCGCGTCCGTCGATGGTATGCCGGGCACCGAGCTCGACGCGCAGGGTCGCGGTGTCGAACTGATGGTTGTAACCCAGCGCGGCCTTGGCGAATGGCGACTTGTTGGTCAGCTCGACATCCAGGCGGTTGATCTCCGGTTCGTAGCGCGACCAGCCGTAGCCACCGCCCACGATCACATCGACGAAGTTGCGCGCATCCAGCGCGGCACGCCAGCCAAGGTCCAGGTCGACCTGGGCTTCCTTGAGCTTGTTGTCATTCTTCTCACCGTATTTGGCCAACGCACCGATCTGGTAGACGAAGCCCGATTCGGCAGTCATCTTGTTGCCGAAGTTGGCGAATACGCCGCCCTGGCCCAGGTGATCGGTGTCCGATTCGCTACCGTCTTCGAACTTGAACTTGTCGTAGCTGCCCAGCAGGCCGAAGGTGAACAGCGGATCGGTGCTTGGGGCCGCCATGGCCGCCAGAGGGGTGCCCAGCAGGGCCAGGAGGCAGGTATGGCGCAGCAGTTTGCGTGAGGACATTCGTGATATCTCCATGACATGAATGCAATGACAGACGCGGCTGTTCGAATACACCCTGCATGGAAAAGTTCAGAAAATGAGTGGCAAGCTACAAGCAAGCGCCGATAGCGCTGTGCTCGCTTGCGGCGGTGGCCGTCGTGACAGGCGTTCGCCTGACGACGCGGTCTGCTTGCAGCTTGTCGGGCTAGACCTTCAGCACCAGCTTGCCGAAGTTTTCGCCGCTGAACAGCTTGAGCAGGGTATGCGGGAAGGTTTCCAGGCCTTCGACCACATGTTCTTTGCTCTTGAGCTGTCCGCTGGCCAGCCAGCCGGCGATTTCCTTGGCGGCCTGGGCATAACCGGCGGCGTGATCGGTGACGATGAAGCCTTCCATCCGCGCCCGGTTGACCAGTAGCGACAGGTAGTTGGCCGGGCCCTTGACCGGCTCTGTGCTGTTGTACTGGCTGATGGCGCCACAGATCACCACCCGGGCCTTGAAATTCAGGCAGGCGAGGGCGGCGTCCAGGATGTCGCCGCCGACGTTGTCGAAATACACGTCAATACCCTTGACGCATTCGCGCCGCAACGCCGCCGGTACTGCTTCGGCCTTGTAGTCGATGACCGCGTCGAAGCCGAGCTCCTCCTTCAGGTATCGGCACTTGCGCTCGCCGCCAGCGATGCCGACCACCTGGCAGCCCTTGAGCCTGGCGATCTGCCCGACCATGCTGCCGACCGCGCCGGCCGCACCGGAGATCACCACGGTGTCACCGGCCTTGGGCTGGCCGACTTCGAGCAGGGCGAAATAGGCGGTCATGCCGGTCATGCCCAGCGCCGACAGGTAGCGTGGCAGGGGCGCGAGCGAAGGGTCGATAGGCTGCAGCTCCTTGGCTTGGCCGAGAAAGAAATCCTGCACGCCCAGCGTACCGCCGACGTGGTCGCCTGGCTTGAAATCGGGATGCCGGGAGGCGATCACCTCGCCCACGCCCAGCGCGCGCATGACTTCGCCCAGGGCGACCGGCGGCACGTAGGACCTGCCTTCGTTCATCCAGCCGCGCATGGCTGGGTCCAGGGACAGGTAGAGGTTCTTCACCAGCACCTGGCCTTCGCTCGGCTCGGCGACGGTGACTCGCTCGAAGTCTAAATCCTCGCGGCGCACGGCACCGACGGGGCGTTTGGCAAGCAGGAAACGGCGATTGGTCCGGGACATCGGGCAGCCTCGCTGGAGTGAGGGGTTCGTGGGGGGCGAGGCCGGGGACAGCCTGTTCGGCGAACGAGCGCCCCCCGGACTGGCCTATTCGGCGATCTGAAGCTTGCGCGCCTGAGTATAGACGTAGCGGATCTTCTCGTATTCGAACGGCGAGTTGAGCTGCCCGTAGCGGAAGCTGGTGGTGTAGCGCCTGTCCACGGCCCGCAGGGCAAAGAATTCGGGGTGGTCGGTGCTGGCCTTGGCCATCCCCAGGTAGTCGGCCGAGCGCTCCCCGGCGTAGTCCACTACCAGGCCCGTGGTGTCACGCAGGTTGGAGGGGCCGAGGATCGGCAGCATCAGGTAAGGTCCTTCCGGCACGCCATAGAACCCCAGTGTCTGCCCGAAGTCCTCGCTCTGGCGCGGCAGGCCCATGTGGGTCGCCGGATCCCATAGCCCGCCCACACCGATGAGGGTGTTGAACATCAGGCGCGCGGTGATTTGCGCGGCACGCTCGCCCTTGAGCTGCAGCACGCTGTTGAACAGGTTCGGGACGTCGCCCAGGTTGTTGAAGAAGTTGCTCACGCCGGTGCGCACGAAACCTGGAGTGATGCGCTTGTAGCCGTCCACGACCGGCAGGAACACCCATTGGTCGAAGCGGTAGTTGAAGTGGTAGACGCGCCGGTTGAACGATTCGAACGGGTCCGGAACGTTCAGCGCATCGAAGGTCGAACGCTCGAATTCGCGCTGGTCCAGGCCTGGGTTGAACTTCAGTTCCCGCAGCGGGTTGGTGAAGCCGTCACTCTGGATGCTGTGGGTATCGAGGGCATCGGACTCGATGATGCTGGTCCGAGGCGCGGTCTCGGCTGCCAGGACATTGCCGCAGGCCAGGAATGCAGTGACGAGCAGAAGTCTGTTAACCACGGAAGAACTCCAGCATGGCGTCGCTGTTGACGCGGTAGTTGAGGTTGCCGCAATGACCGCCATGAGGGTAGAGGGTCAGTCGATCACCGAAGACCTTGCGCAAGAAACCGATATCGCCGGGGCCGAGAATGACGTCGTCGGCATTGTGCATCACGGCGATCTTCGGGCTGCTCGCCAGGTAGTCCTCGAGCGCGTACAGGCTCACCTGGTCGATCAGCTGCAACAGGCTGCCGCCGTCGCTGCGCGCGCGCCACATGGGGATCACCTGCTCGGTGAGGTAGCAGTCGAAGTCGCATTGCAGGGCGCGCTTGAAGAATGGGGTCAGGCTGCTGCCTTCGCTGATCGGGTACTTGGGCGGCGTGATCAGGCCGCGCCGGTTGATCAGGTCGGAAGTGAAGGCGATATCCGCCGACGAAAAGCGGAACGAGGTGCCGATCAGCATCGCCATCTGCTCGTTGGACAGGTGCTGGCGCGACTGCTGGAAGTCGTACAGCAGGGCTTCGTTGAGGTCGACGTAGCCTTTCTGGCGGAAGTACAAGGTCAGCTTGTGCAGCATCAGCTCATAGAAGGTCGTGCCGTTGTCGATGCCCTTGACCCGAGTCTGAACCAGCTTGTCCAGGTTCGAGATCGAGGTATGCAGGTTCACGGGCGGATTGAGCAGCAGCACGCGCTTGAAGTTGAAGCTGCGTCGGGTTTCGTCCAGGCGGCTGACGAACGCCGCGTCGAGCGCGCCGAGGCTGTAGCCGGTCAGGTAGAACTCGCTCACCGGCAGGCGTGCATGCTGGGCACGTACCGCCTGCATCACCCGATACATGTCTTCGGCATCTTCCTGGCTGATGCCGGGCGTGGCGAAGCGCGAGGCGGCGCTGATGAAGTCCCAGCTGGTCGGCGAGGACAGCTGCACCACATGGTAGCCGGCCTGGTAGAAAAGCTTCTTGAGGTACTCGTTGATGCTGCTCGAATAAGGCGCCCCGGTGCCGGCGATGAGGAAGATCAGGGGGGCCTCGTGGTCCTGGCGAGCAAGACGGTACTTGAGTTTCTTCACCGGCCAGAAATTGTCCGGCAGGGTGAAGGCCCGTTCCGGGCGCAAGTTCAGGCTGTAGTCGTCCTGGTCGATGTCTTCATCCTTGGGCAGGGTTGGACGCTGTTCCGGGGGCGTGGTGGCGATGGTCGCCTCGAACGGATTGGTCAGGGGGTAGCCATAGCTGGCGGCGTCTATGTCTCGCGCCGTGGCGGCCGCACTCAGGAACAGGCCGCCAAGCAGGGCAGCGAGGCGCAAGGATCGAAGCATGGATTCCCCCAGGAGGACAGCAGTGATGCGATATGCAGGCTCAGACTGCCCGACCCCTGGCAAAGTTGCCGGTCTGGCCTGCATTTGTTCGTCGTGATGTTGCCGCGCCCGCGGTCTGCGCGGCAAGCCTGCCGGACAGTGGCTCGGCCCCGTCTCGATTGTCTTGCTCGGCGAGGAGGGCGATGATTGGCCCAGGCAGCAGGCCGTCATGAGGGAAGACAGATGAGTCGCTGGATACCATTGGTGGTGTTGCTCCTGGCCCTGGGGTCGTGCCTGGCGGCCAGCCATGGCGTGCGTCTTGGGTTGATGGAGGATGCACGCTGGGTCGGTCGTTGCTTGCAGCCCGGCGGGGCGTGGCAGTGCCAGGCTCGCTCGCTGCTGGGCTTGGCGATTCATTACCAGGTGATTGCCTGGGCCGCGCTGGGCCTGGCGTTGCTGGCGCAAGCGATGCGTGGAGGCAGAGGCCAAGGCCTGGCGTTGGCCGGATTGCTGCTGGGGATACCGGCATTGGTGTTGTATACGGCGAGCATCGCATCGTTCGCGGTCGTGCTGGCCGGATTGCGGCTCGTGCGCGGGGATGTGCGGTGATCCCGAGTCGGAACACGGGCGTGGACGGTCGCAGGCAGGCGTCCGGGCGGATGTTTGGATCAGGTAGCGCGGCCGCATCGAGGGCGCCGGCACTGTTGGCGTCCTGGCGGCAGCCGGCCCACGGTGTCCGTGGCCGTTACCTTGGACGGTCATGAGTGGTGCAAGATCCTGGGGCCGCTTGGCGGCCCATCGTGGCCGGTTCGGCGTTCCGGCGACGAGCGCTCCTGCACAGGGCTCCGGCCATCAACCCGCTCACCAGGGCCCAGCCCCAGGCCTGCTGGTTGAGCAAGCCTTCCTGATACAGCTGCGGCACTATCCCGGCGGCGACGACCCCGCCGAGCAAGGCGAGCTGCGCCCTGGGCGCCGCGACTGGCCTGGTCAGGTACACCAGTGCCGGCACCAGCAGCGCCGCGCTGGGGAAGCTGCGGTAGCGTGGATCGAAGACCAGCGCTAGCATGCTGACCGCCGCGACGAAGCCTGCGGCCAGCAGCAGCCAGCCCGAGCGAGCCTGCAGCCAGGCGAACGTCCGTTGGCGCCATCCCGCGTGCCTGGCCAGGCCGATAGTCGCATGGGCCAGCACCAGCAGGTTCAAGGCCGCCAGCGCAATAGCCCATAGCCACTCGAAGGCAAAGCGCGCGTGGCTGCGCATCAGTTCCCCCCATAGCCCGAGGCTGATCCCCGCGACGCCGGCGAGCAATGGCAGCAGCATGGCCGCGCGACGATCCTGCGGGCGACCGGCCAGGCACGACACGCCAGCCAGCACGACCACTCCGAGCAGCCACCACTGACGCCACAGCGGCAGATTGCTGACCGGCCCCGCCAGCACGCCCTTGTCCTGGCGATCGGCATCGTACAAGCCCCAGTATCCGCCCACCGCGCCTTCATTGGCGCGCTTCCATGGCTGGTCGAAGGCTTCGATCAGGTTGTAGCGCCAACCCTCGGCCTCGGCCTGGGCGACGAAGCCGCGAATGAACCGGGCTTCGTTCACCCGGCTGGGCAAGGCGGTTTCGCGTTGGCGGCCTTCGCTGGGCCAACCGGTCTCGCCGATCAGGATCTGCTTGGGCGCGAAGCGCTCGCCGAATGCCCGGCGAACCTCGGCCACATGGGCCAGGGCCTCGTCGATGCCTCGGGGATCGTCCTCCCAGTACGGCAACAGGTGGATGGTCAGGAAATCCACTGCCGGCGCGATCTGTGGATGTCGCAACCAGAACTCCCAGACGTCGGCATAGGTGACCGGAACCTTGACCTGGCGCCTGACCTGGTCGATCAGGCTCGCCAGATGCTCGCCGGTGACCTCCTTGCGCAACAGCGCTTCGTTGCCGACGATCACCGCCGTGACCACGTCCGGGTTGGCATTGGCCGCCGCGATCAGCGCCTCGATTTCCTGCGCGGTGTCGATCGGGTTGGCATTGACCCAGGCGCCCAGCATCACCTTCAGACCGTGCTTGCGCGCCAGGGCCGGAATGGCTTGCAGGCCCGTCATCGAATAGGTCCGTATGCATTGGAAACGCCTGGCCAGCAAGGCCAGGTCGGCATCCATCCGAGCCGGGCGCAGCTGCAAGGGTTGGTCGAAGGGCGACTGGTCCTTGTCGAACGGTGTATAGGAGGCACATTGCAGCTTGTGTGCCGGTCCTGCGGCGTCGGGCAGTTGCACGGGCTTGCCGAGCCAATGCCAGAAGGCCCCCAGACCAAGCACCACGGCCAGGCTGGTGAGCAGGTAGAGGGTCCAGGCGTGGCGGGCGGAGGCGGGCATCGAGGCGGTCCATCGTCGGGGCTCGGAGCTGTGAAGCTACAAGCTGGAAGCGGCAAGCGGCAAGCTGATGGTGTCGCGATTCGTGCAGCGAACGCCTGCTCCTGCTTGCAGCGCATGTCGCGCATCGCTGGCTGGAGGTCGTTGTTGGAGCAGGTGGCGGGTCAGGGGAGGCCGATGATGCGATTTCCAAGACCTACGAGGATGCCTTGATGAAGATGCGACGTTTCCTGGGGGTGGGTGCTGCCCTGGTGCTGGCCATGGGTGCCGCGCAGGCCATGGCCAAGCAGGTGAGCATTGGCTACGTGGATGGCTGGTCCGACAGCGTGGCGACGACCCACGTGGCCGCCGAGGTGATCAAGCAGAAGCTTGGCTACGATGTCGACCTCAAGCCGATCGCCACCGGCATCATGTGGCAAGGCGTGGCCACCGGCAAGCTCGATGCCATGCTGTCGGCCTGGCTGCCAGTGACCCATGGTGAATACTGGGCCAAGAACAAGGACAAGGTGGTCGACTATGGCCCCAACTTCAAGGACGCGCGGATCGGCCTGATCGTCCCGGAATACGTCAAGGCCAGCAGCATCGCCGACCTCAAGGGCGATGACAGCTTCAAACGCAAGATCGTCGGCATCGATGCAGGCGCTGGGGTGATGCTCAAGACCGACCAGGCAATCAAGGACTACGACCTGAGCGGCTACAAGTTGCAGGCCAGCTCCGGCGCGGCGATGACCTCCGAACTGGGCCGTGCCTACGCCAAGCAGCAGTCGATCGCGGTGACCGGATGGGTGCCGCATTGGATGTTCGCCAAGTGGAAGCTCAAGTTCCTCGACGACCCCAAGCAGGTGTATGGCGCCGCGGAGACGGTCAACAGCATCGGCAGCCAGCAGCTGGAAAGCAAGGCACCGGAGGTGGCGCAGTTTCTCAGGAACTTCTCCTGGCAGTCCAAGGACGAGATCGGCGAGGTGATGTTGGCGATCCAGGAAGGCGCCAAGCCGGAGGCGGCGGCCAAGGACTGGGTGGCCAAGCATCCGGAACGGGTCAAGGAGTGGACCGGGCAATGACAGGATGAGCATCGGGTCCAGCATGGCCGGATGATTCAACCGTGGGTGCCTGGCAGATCTTGGGGCCGCTGTGCGGCCCATCGCGGCACTGAGGCCGCTTCTGCAGGACCGGGCTACCACACCACTGCGTGGGATCGGCCAGGGCCAACGGCCGGTCCTATTGTTACTACCTCTGCAATACACCCTTGCATCTAAGACTAAGGTCGTCTGGTTGACGTCCAACGGCAGCATAAAGTGAAGGTGGGTGCTATCCAATCCGTGCTGCTAGGACAAAAACAATGAACGACAGCATTTATCTTTCGATTCAAAACAGCCCGCGCTTCAAGGAGCTGGTCAGAAAACGCGAACGCTTCGCCTGGATCCTCTCGATCATCATGCTCGGGCTCTACTGCGCTTTCATCCTGCTGATCGCCTACGGGCCGCAGGTGCTCGGGACGCGGCTGTCGCCCGACTCGTCGATCACCTGGGGCATACCGCTGGGCGTGGGGCTGATCGTCTCGGCCTTCATCCTGACCGCCATCTACGTGCGTCGTGCCAACGGCGAGTTCGATGAGCTGAACAAGGAAATCCTCAAGGAGGCGCAGCAATGAAAGGTCCAGCCAAAGCCCTGGCCGGCTTCGCCGCCGGCGTGTTCCTGCCCGGCGCCTGGGCGGCAGACGCCCTGACCGGCGCCGTCGAGAAACAGCCCTTGAACGTCTCGGCGATCGTCATGTTCCTGGCCTTCGTCTGCTTTACCCTGGGTATCACCTACTGGGCCTCCAAGCGCAACAAGTCGGCCTCCGACTACTACGCTGCCGGAGGACGCATCACCGGTTTCCAGAACGGCCTGGCGATCGCCGGCGACTACATGTCGGCCGCCTCGTTCCTGGGCATCTCGGCACTGGTGTTCACCTCTGGCTACGATGGCCTGATCTACTCGATCGGCTTCCTGGTCGGCTGGCCGATCATCCTCTTCCTGATCGCCGAGCGGCTGCGCAACCTGGGCAAGTACACCTTCGCCGATGTGGCGTCCTATCGCCTGGGCCAGAAGCAGATCCGCACCTTGTCGGCTTCCGGCTCGCTGGTGGTGGTGGCCTTCTACCTGATCGCGCAGATGGTCGGTGCCGGCAAGCTGATCCAGTTGCTGTTCGGTCTGGACTACCATGTCGCGGTCATCCTGGTCGGCATCCTCATGTGCCTGTACGTGCTGTTCGGCGGCATGCTGGCGACCACCTGGGTGCAGATCATCAAGGCGGTGCTGCTGCTCTCCGGTGCCAGCTTCATGGCGCTGATGGTCATGAAGCACGTCAACTTCGACTTCAACGCACTGTTCTCGCAGGCGATCGACGTGCATCCCAAGGGCGAGGCGATCATGAGCCCGGGCGGCCTGGTCAAGGATCCGATCTCGGCATTCTCCCTGGGCCTGGCGCTGATGTTCGGTACCGCCGGCCTGCCGCACATCCTGATGCGCTTCTTCACCGTCAGCGACGCCAAGGAAGCGCGCAAGAGCGTGCTTTATGCCACCGGTTTCATCGGCTACTTCTACATCCTGACCTTCATCATCGGCTTCGGCGCGATTCTGCTGGTCAGCACCAACCCGGCGTTCAAGGACGCGGCCGGTGCCCTGATCGGCGGCAACAACATGGCGGCGGTGCACCTGGCCGATGCGGTCGGCGGCAGTGTCTTCCTCGGCTTCATCTCGGCGGTAGCCTTCGCCACCATCCTGGCAGTGGTCGCCGGCCTGACCCTGGCCGGCGCCTCGGCGGTGTCCCACGACCTGTACGCCAGTGTCTGGCGCAAGGGCAAGGCCAACGACAGGGATGAGATCCGCGTGTCGAAGATCACCACCATCGCCCTGGGCATCCTGGCGATCGGCCTGGGGATCCTTTTCGAAAGCCAGAACATCGCCTTCATGGTCGGCCTGGCATTCTCCATCGCTGCCAGCTGCAACTTCCCGGTGCTGCTGCTTTCGATGTACTGGAAGCGCCTGACCACTCGTGGCGCGATGATCGGCGGCTGGCTCGGCCTGGTCAGCGCGGTGACGCTGATGATCCTCGGCCCGACCATCTGGGTGCAGATCCTTGGCCATGCCACGCCGATCTACCCGTACGAATACCCGGCGCTGTTCTCGATGCTGATCGCCTTCGCCGGTATCTGGTTCTTCTCGGTCACCGACAAGTCGGCGGCGGCGGAGAAGGAGCGGGCGTTGTTCTTCCCGCAGTTCGTGCGCTCGCAGACTGGCCTGGGAGCCAGTGGGGCGGTTTCGCACTGAAACCGCGCGCGATAGCCTGGCCTGGGCTATCGCATCGATTTCCGGGGGGCCAGCAATTGGCCCCTTCGCGAGGTTGCTCGCCATGGCATGGATCATGACCTGTGTCAATTCGTAACTCTTTCCAATGCTGGCGTTTTGAAAAAGCGCGCGTGGGAAATTTCCACACCATTTTGGGAACCGTCTGGATCCAGATTCACATGCTTTTCCAAATAATCCCCTTGTCAGCGGCATGTCGCCGGGCTGACAGCTCGTCTGCGGCCTGTTCGCAGGCCTTTCAAGGAGATCGAAAATCGTGAAACGCATCCTTCTGGCCCTTCCACTTGCCCTTCTGGGCGCAACCTGCGCCCTGGCTGCCGACCCGATCGAGAAGCAGGTGCAGGTCATTGCCACCGTACCGACCGCCACCTTCTACGTGGAACCGGTGGGCGGCGGCTGGATGAACGACCCGCAAGAACTTCCGTGGAACTCGTTCCAGTCCGCGTTCGGCACTATCAACAAGCAGCTGCAGGTCAAGAGCACCGTCGGAGCGATCGCGGCGTACCTCATGTCGCCCGCAGTCATCTCCGATGGCGCCAATTCCATCGGCCTGGACGTGAAGGTTGCCGGGAAGTCGCTGGGTACGGCGTCGGCTGAGGTCGTCAATGCCGCCGATGCCAATGCCGGCAGCGTGGTCGGCTTCCAGATTGCAGCCAAGGCGCCCGGCACCGGCAGTTTTGTCCCAGGCAACTACCAGGGCTTGGTCAGCATGGTCTTCGAAACCGCCGCCCCCTGATCTGCGGCGCTCGATTCTCTCTTTATCCGTCATTGCCGACTCTCGCCTCTCGCGCTCATTCGCGAGGGGGAGGGTGGGTATTGCCTGCGGAACGTGTCATGGTCATATCCCGATTATCATTTCGCTGGCGTCGCTGGGCCGTTACTGGACTGTGCCTTGGTCTGTTCGGCAGCCCCGGTATGGTCTCGGGCGCTGTGCTGGGCGACATCGCCAAAGGCTTGCCCAGCGAGTTCGAGGCGCATTTCTTTGACGTACCGCTCGCGGTGCGGGTCGACCTCGACGGGCGCTATCTGGGCGATGCACTCGTGGTATTGTCCCGCGATGAGCAGGTCCAATTACTCGAATTTACCGATGTGCAGCAGAGCCAGGAGCCGGCCGCCGTTCGTCGACGCTGGCAAGAGCGCCTAGCCGAAGGCCGCTCGCTGGGAGAGTGTCAACGGGATTGCCCGGAAGGCTTGAAGACGATCCATTACAGCCTGGTCAATTCCCAGCTGTCGCTGCTCACCAACCAGGCCGAACAACAAGGTGACGCACCGCGCTACTACAGCTTGCCCGAAGAAGGTAGCTATGGACTACTGCTGCGCAACCAGCTCAATCTGGTAGGAGGCGGGCAGAGCACCACAGGCCGTTATGCCTTGCAGGGTCAGGGCAGCATCGGCAACTGGACGACGTTGGCCGATGCGCAGGTGGTTCGAAACAGCGATCAGCAGCAGCGCACCCGTCATCGGCTCGACCAGTTGTATGGCGAGCGGATCGTGGACGATCACTTCTACCGCCTGGGATACTTCACACCAGGTGCCCAAGGCTTGACGCGTGAGCCACGGTTCTACGGCGCCACGCCAAATTCGACGCTCGGCCTGATGTTCGGCAGTAGCGACAGCCTGTTGATCGACAATGGGCAGCCCAGCGCGACGCCGATCTACGTAACGCCCAACCGTCCCGGCATAGTGGAGATCTATCGTAACGGTGTCCTGATCAATAGCCAGGCGGTGGAGCCTGGGTTGCAAACGATCGACACCCGGGTGCTGCCCGCTGGTATCTATGAGGTCGAAGTCCGGCTGGTCGAAGACGGCCAAGAAAGCACGCGTACCCAAGCGTTCATCTACAAGCCGTCCAACTGGAGCAACATGGACAGCCGTTGGCGCTACAACGCGTATGTAGGTCAGCAAACCGCGTTGCTGAGCAACTGGGACGACGACAACTCTGACGGGCTCAACGCTGGCGTGCTGACTAATTACCTGCTGCGCCCAGGCGCCGTGCTGGGCCTGTCGGCACAGCACGTCGACCGAACCTTTCAATACAGCACCTCGTTGGACTGGGACATCAACGACCGCCTCAAGCTCTACGCCAATGCTTATCAGACCGATGGGAAGGGCAATGGGTACGACATGCAGTGGATCGGCACACATGCGCTTGGCTCCTGGGTGTTGAGCCACAGTCGCAGTCGTGTGCTGCCCTCGCGGACCGTGCGCGATGCCCTGGCCGACGCAGGTGACGTTCGAGAGACGTCGTTGTCGCTGAACCATCGCATCGGCAATCGCAACACCGCAACCGTAAGGCTTTCGCATGCTTCGGGTGCCGCCAGCGGCCTGGGCATCGACCTGGGTTGGGCGTTCTACGGCAAGGTATTGGGTTCTGACGCCAACTGGCGGCTATCGGTATTCGACCGTCCTGGTTCGCTCAGCACCGGGCAAGCACGTAACCGTGGCATCAATCTGGGCTTGAGCATGAGCCTGGGGCAGCCAGGCAAGCGTATTGGCGCCACTCTTGGTAGCCGCACCTCGCGCGACGGCCGGCGTGACCAGAACGCCTCGCTGACCTATCGGCAGGACATGGAGTTAGGGCCGCTGCGCATGCTCTCCGGCACGGCGACGTTCGATCGCTACGGCACGGGCCTGTCAGGCAACGCACAGTTCAATAACCAGTACCTGTACGGCGATGCCTTCTTGCAACGCTCCTCCTACAATGCCGACCTCAGTGGGGGGCTCAACCTGCATAGCCTCGTCGCCGTGGGCAAGGGCGAACTGGCGATGAGTGGGCAGTTCATGCCGCCCGAGGCCGGGCTTATCGTGGACGTAGAGACCGACCTTGACGCCCTGGAGCTGCAGGCCTACGAGGCGCAAGGCACAAGTGTCCGCCTGCGGCCTGGCCGCAACGTCGTGCCAGTCGCCGCCTATCAGGCAAGCCATGTGCAGTTCGATTTCGCCGGCAACCACGACCCTGCCGCCGTGATTCAGCCCAGCAGTTTCGACTATCACCTCAATCGTGGCGCGGTCGAGCACCATACGGTACGGGTACTGCGCACCGTCACGGTATTGGGGCGCCTGGTGGACGGGCAGGGGCGGAGCCTGGGCGGTGTCTCGGTCATCAACCATGCCAGTCGCAGCGTCAGCGAGGCAGACGGGTATTTCTCGGTGCAGATGAGCGCCTCATCGCCGTCCCTGGAGGTACGTCGTGGGGGCAATACGCTGTGCAACCTCGTGCTGGACCTCGAGCGCTTCACCCAGGAACAGGATGTACTGCTGACCGGCGATTTGCACTGCGTGCGTAACGAACTGGCCACCAATGCGCCCGCGACGCGGGCTGGCGACAGCTGAGCATGGTCGGCGAATCTTCCCTCGAACGACCGCCGTTCGGCGTACTGGCTCGGGCTGCGGAAGGATGTGTGAAATGAACAACAAGCAGCAGTTCTGGAGACGCTGCCTGCCCAGGCTGGCCTTGTGCTTGCTGGCCTGGGCCGCCATGGATACGGCCAAGGCATCGGATATGTACATCACGGCCGTCTACGATGGCAGTATCGATCGCGAATTTCGTAACACGACCACCCCTTCAGGGTTCTGTCACGAAAACCCCGAGTTTTGTAACGGCTTCGAGACCATCGCCACGCCGCTCACCTACGAAAAGGTAGCCGAGCACAGCGCCAGCGACGTGCGCGATCGGTTCTACATACGCTTGCCTGGGGCTCGCAAGGTCAGTGTGCAGAATGCGCGGGGCGAGCACTACGAACTGACGCTGATGTTTACGGCCATTGGTCAACGCGTCAGGTCGCACAACGGCTTCGGTTCACCTTCCGCAACCGGCGAACCGCAAGGCGGTTGCAGCTTCTTGTCTGGCGAGATCGAAGACCCTGGGCCTGGAGGCGAGCAGCAACCGGAGTCTTACTACGCCTGGCTGGTAAAGAACCCCCGGAACCCGCAGGGTTGCTATTCGGACTATCACGCGGGTAAGCCGGGTGACCGTAGTGTTTCGACGGTCTCCGACGTATCGATCGGTTATCGGCTACTGATGCCCAACCCGCACAATATGCGGCAAGGGCTCTACCACGGAACGGCTACCTTTCGTGTGGGACAGGGCGCAGAGTTCGACCTGGGCAATGGCGTGACGGGGCTGAGCAGCGACGTGCTGAACATTCATTTCAGCGTGGATGTGCAGCACGCCTTCGACCTGCGTTTCCCACCCGGTAGCGAGCGTGCGGTGTTGGAGCCGCCAGGTGGCTGGCAGGCATGGTTGAGTGGGCGAGGCGAGCCGCCCTACCTGGAGCGCGACCTGCCGTTCGACATTTGGTCGACTGGGCCTTTCAGCGTTTACAAGACGTGCGGCCACTTGGTCGCCGGACGCTGCACCCTGCGCAACCAGCGCAATCAGGAAGTCCCCGTCGAGGTGGCTGTGAGCATGCCCCCTGGCGTGACCTACAACAATGCGCCGGTGCGCAGGGTAAATGTGCCCACGGGCCTGCTCGCGCCCTTGGAATTGAGCCAGGCTACGTCGTTGGCCAATCGACCCGGACAGCTGCACTTCCGAATCGACAAGGCGGGTGTTCAGGCGATGGTTCGTGAGGCCGGTACGACCTATACGGGGGTGGTCACTGTGGTGTTCAACTCGGAGATGTAGGTGTCTATCAGAAATTTCTCTGTTCTTTTAGGAAGACTCCCACAGTTCACTTCCTGCTCAGCATTGATAATAGCGCTGTGCTATCAATCGGCCATTGTCTGGAGATTCATCATGATTGTTCGCAGGTACAAGATGCTCCTTGCTGCGCTGTTGTTGCCCAGCCTGGTGCATGCCGCTCCCGAACTCAATGTCGGTGCGCTGTACGACTATCTGGAGCCTAACACCAGTACCTTGCTCAAGCGAGTGCGCAACGGCGGTGACAACACGGCCTTCGTCAAGGTCAGCGTGGCCGAACTGGTGTACGACCAGCAAGGCAAGCCGCAAGAGGTCGATCTGGAGGGGGTTCCCATGGAGCGGCGGGGCCTGGTGGTGAGCCCGTCACGCCTGATCGTGCCGGCGCGCGGCATGCAGACGATGCGTATCCTGTACCGCGGCGAGCGCGACCGCGAACGCTATTTCCGCCTGCGCTTCATGCCGGTGCTGCCCGAGCAGGGCGATGGCTTCGCCCTCAGCGAACAGGAGGCCAAGGCCTATGGCGACAGCCTCAAGGCAGGCGTCCAGCTGCTGGCCGGCTATGGCACATTGCTGTTCGTGCGGCCCTCGCAGGTGCGCTATGACACCTCGGCAGGCATGGAAAACGGACGCCTGCATATACGCAACAAGGGCAACGCCACGGTGGTGCTCGATCACTTCCGGCACTGCGACCCGGACGGCCAGGCCTGCGCCACGGCCACCAAGCATCACCTGCTGCCGGGCCGCGAGCGTGACTTTCCTGGCCAGCCCGGCCGTGTCTATCAATTCGAGCTGCGCGAGGGCGACAAACGCCAGGACATGACAATCAACGGCTGATCGTGGATCGATCGGAGGAACGGAGCAATGGAAAAGTACAAGGCGCTGGTGGTCGATGACCATCCTTTCATCCGCTCCAGCGTTTGCCTGCAGTTGCAACGTGACAATGTGCAGGTGGTCGGCGAAACCGACAACGGCGTGGAGGCCCTGCGCCTGGCCAAGGAGCGCACGCCCAACGTGGTCATTCTCGACATCGCCTTGCCAGGCCTGGATGGCATGCAGGTGCTGCAACGGCTCAATGCTCTGGAGCGACGACCCAAGGTGCTGATGCTTACCTCGCAACTGCCCGATGCCTATTCTCTGCGCTGCATGAAGGCCGGTGCCGCCGGATTCATCTGCAAGACCGACGACCTGGCCGAGCTGAGCAAGGCAGTCCTGGCGATCCGCTCCGGCTATACCTACTTCCCCGAGGTGCTGCTCAGCTCGGTGCGTCGCCAGGACATGGCCACCAGCGAAAGCCGTTGCCTGGCCAGCCTCAGCGATCGCGAGCTGGTGATCCTGCAGTACCTGGCCCGCGGCATGAGCAACAAGGCCATCGGCGAGATGATGCTGCTGAGCAACAAGACGGTCAGCACCTACAAGACGCGCCTGATCGAGAAACTCGGCGTGACCTCGCTGATCGACCTGGCCGACCTGGCCAGGCGCAATGGCCTGGTGTGATTGCCTGGTCCAGGCGCCTGTCGTGGGCCCTGCTGGCACTCCTTGCCCTGCTGCCGCCCCCCTTGCAGGCGGACGAGCCTGCCTTGCAGTTGCAAGGCCGTTCGAGCCTGGGGCGGTCGCTGGCTCTGCCGGACGACAGGCAGCTGCGCTGGCTGTGGGCGCGGCGCAAGCTCGACCTGGGCGTGGTCCCGCCGGACAGCCCACCGTTCAACCTGGTCGGGCCCAGCCATGAATACGAGGGCATCACTGCCGACTATGCCGGTCTGCTGGCCGAGTACCTGCAGCTACCGGTGCGGGTGCATGCCTTCGATTCTCTGGCCGAGGCGATCGCAGCGCTGCGTGACGGCAGGCTCGACCTGCTCGGTGGCATCACCGCGCTGCAAGCCGAACAGGCCGGGTTGCGCCTGTCCCGCGGCTACGCCCAGGACCAGCCACGCGTGGTGGTGCGCGACGAGGGTGGAATCGGCTGCGAAGCCGACGAACCGCTGCGAGTGGCCATCAATGAAGGATACCGAAGCCTCGAGCAAGTGCGCGCGCGTTACCCGAAGGCCCAGCTGCGGGTCTATTCGTCCACGCGCCAGGCGCTGGGCGCGGTGGCCTTCGGCCAGGCCGACCTGTTCATCGGCGGCGCGCTGGAAAGTCATTACCTGATCGGGCGCGGACAGGTCAGCAATCTGCGCCTGCGCCGCTGCCCCGGCTGGCCGGCGCAACCTGTGGGGTTCGCCATCAATCCGGGCGATACCACGCTGGGCGCGCTGCTCGACACCTTGCTGGCGAGCGTGCCGCAAGCCGAGCAGGAGGCGATCCGTAAACGCTGGGTGCCTTTCGTCGATCACCTGGTCGAGCATGCTCCGTTGCGGCTGACGGACGCGGAGCAAGGCTGGCTGCGTCGTCATCCGGTGCTGCGGGTCATGCTCGATGAACAGCTCCTGCCGCTGAGCTATCGCGACAGCGACGGGCGCTTCAAGGGCCTGAGCGTCGATGTGCTGCAGCGTGTCTCGCGCATGACCGGCCTGCGCTTCGAATTCGTCGCCGGTGGCAGCGTCGAGCAGATGATTCGCCAGGCGCGCCAGGGGCGAGCCGAGATCATCGGCGCGCTGACCCCCAGTAGCAGGCGCGAGCAATTGCTGTCGTTCACTCGTGCCTATCTGACATCGGCTCGTGTGCTGATCACCACCGCCAAGGAGCGACCCTTGTCCGAGCTGGAGGAGCTGCAAGGGCGACGAGTAGCGGTATTGCCCAACGGCATCCCGGAAGCCTACATGCGCGAGCATTACCCGGCCGCGACCCTGGTGGAAAGCCAAGGCACGCTGGATGCCGCTCTGAAGGTGGCCAACGGGCGCGCCGACGCCGCCATCCTGCCGCTGGCATCTGTGCGCTCGCTGAGCGCCAGGCTGCCGTCGGGCAGTTTCAGGATCAGCGCCAGCCTGCCGCTGCCTCCGGCCTATTTCGCGCTGGCCGTGCCGAAAGGCGAGCCTGAGCTGCTGTCGATTCTCAACAAGGCGCTTGCCAGCCTGTCGCCCCAGGAGCTCGACGCCATGGCGCGGCGCTGGCAGGGCGAGGTGATCATGGAGGACAACTTCTGGCATCGCCATCGCCAACAGGTCCTGCAGGGGTTCGCCGCGATTGCCATCATGCTGCTGCTGTCGCTGGCCTGGGTGCGTTACCTGCGGCGCCTGGTCAGGGTGCGCGAGCAGGCCGAGCAAGCGCTGGCCGACCAGCTGGAATTCATGCGCGTGATGATCGACGGTACGCCTCATCCACTGTACGTCTGCGACCGCAACGGTCGCTTGCTCACCTGCAACAGCAGTTATCTGGAGACGCTCGGCGTCTGCCGCGACGAAGTGGTCGGTCGGCCGCTCGGTTGCCTGCCGCACCTGGCCTGGCAGCGTGGCTGGCGCGAGGTGCTGTGCAGCGGCAAGGTCCAGGTCGAGGATCGCCGAGTGGTGCTGGCCGATGGGCGCGAGCGAACCTTCTATCACTGGATGCTGCCTTGCCGTGGCGGACATGCCGGTGCCAGCGTGATTGCCGGCTGGATCGATGTGACCGAGCGCCACCAGCTACAGGCTGCGCTGCAGCGGGCCAAGGAGGAAGCGGAACAGGCCAACCAGGCCAAGACCGATTTCCTGGCGGCCATGAGCCATGAGATCCGTACCCCGCTCAATGCCGTGCTCGGCATGCTGGAGCTGGCCGTGCGCAAGGCCGAGCAGGGCATCTTCGATCGACTGTCCATCGAGGTGGCCTCGGAAGCCGCGCGAGGGCTACTGGCCCTGATCGGCGATATCCTCGACGTCACCCGCATCGAGTCCGGCCACCTCGAGCTTAAGCTGGAGCCGGTGCAACTGGCCGACCATGTCCGCAGCGTGGTGCAGCTGTTCCAGCAGCAGGCACATGTCAAGGGCTTGCAGCTCGAGCTGCACTTCGAAGGTGAGGTGGAGTCGCAGGTCATGCTCGATCCGCTGCGTTTCAAACAGGTACTGGCGAACCTGTTGAGCAATGCCATCAAGTTCACCCACGAAGGTTGCGTGCAGGTGCGCGTTAGCCTGGCGCCTTGCGGGGCGCGCCAGATGCTCGGACTGGTGGTGGAAGACACCGGCATCGGCATCCCCGAAGCGGACCTGCCACGCCTGGGCGAGCCATTCTGGCAGGCCTGCAACCACCAGCAGTCGGCTCGGCGGGGCGCCGGGCTGGGCTTGTCGATCAGCCGTACGCTGTGCGACCTGATGGGCGGCAACATGCTCCTGCAGAGCACCTTGGGCGTGGGCACTCGCATCGAGATTCACCTCCCCGTCGATGGCATGGCTCGTGCGCCGGCCCCACTAGCCGACAGTCAGATGCCCGCCCCGGTCGAAAGCTGCACGCGCACCGGCCTGCGGGTGCTGGTCGTCGACGATTACCCGGCCAATCGGCTGCTGCTGGGCAACCAGCTGGCCTATCTTGGCCATCAGGCCAGCATGGCCGAGGAGGGCATGCAGGCGCTGCGTCTGTGGTTGCAGGAAGGTTTCGACGTGGTCATCAGCGATTGCAGCATGCCAGGGATGGACGGCCATGCGCTGTGCCGGGCGATCCGTCTGCATGAACGCCGTCACCACTTGAGGCCTTGCACGGTCCTGGGCATCACCGCCAATGCGATGGTCGACGAACGCCGCCGCTGCCTGGCCGCGGGCATGGATGACTGCCTGTTCAAGCCCTTGAGCCTCAAGACCCTGGCCGGCGTGCTCGACCAGGTGGCCGGTCGGCCTGGGCTTGGCGATCCGGCAGTCACGGCCCATGGCAGCGTAGCCGACCTGAGCAACTTGCAACGGCTTGCCGCAGGCGAGCCCCAGGCGTTTTCGGCCTTGCTGCACGATCTGCTGCAAAGCAACCGCCAGGACCTCGAGCAACTGGCGCGCCATACTGATGGCAACGACCTGGCCCGCTTGGCCGAACTGGCTCATCGTATCAAGGGCGGTGCTCGACTGATCCGTGCCACCAGGCTGATCGAAGCTTGCGAGCAGGTCGAGCGCAGCTGCGCCGGGCAGCAGGTTCCATTGACTCGGCTGCAGGATCAGGTCGATGCCGTGCGTCTGGCCATGCAGGCCCTGGAGCGAGAACTGCGCACAGACCCTGCGGCGCGATCCACAGCTGGGTCGCGCAACAGGCGCGAAGCCAATACCGGAGTGGACATCCAGCCCGGAGGATGAGTGATGGTGGGCCAGAAACCGCGGGTACTGGTGCTCGAACCCCATGTTTTCCAGCGGGCCGTCGCGGTCCGGATCTTCCAGTGCCTGGACTGCGAGCAGGTGTACCAGGCGGCCAGCGCAGCCCAGGCCCTGACCTTGCTGCAAGACGCCGGAGGCGTCGACCTGATCGCCTGCAACCTGCGTGACGTGGATGACCGGCACATGGATAGCCTGGAGTTCATCCACCGGGTCGGTCGCGACAAGCTGGCCGAGGGTGTGCTGGTCTGCGGCAGCCTGACGCCGACCCTGCGCGCAGCCTTGCAGCGCATGATCGGCGAGCTGGGCATGCACTTGATCGGGGTCGTGGATCCACCCCTGTCGCTCGAGCCTGTACAGGAGTCGTTGCGCGCGCCGGTGCCGCTGTTGCCCGTGAGTGCCATGCCAGTGCGCTACTGGCCGGACGAGGCGCAAGTGCGCGAGGCCCTGCGTGAAGGCCAGTTCGTGGCCTGGTTCGTGCCCAGCTTCGAGCTGGCCACTGGCCGCATCGAGGCGGTAGAGCTGGTCGCGCGCTGGAATCATCCCTTGCTCGGTATCCTGGCGCCGGAGCTGTTCCTGCCAGTCGTAGAACGCTGCAACCTGCAGGAAATGCTATGGCAGACGCTACTTGAGCAGGGCCTGGCCCTGCAGCGTCAGCTGGCCGCCGAGCAGCGACCGCTGCGCCTTTCGTTGCGGCTGCAGGCCAGGCAGTTGTCGGACCGCCAGACCTGCCAGAGGATCCGCGCGTTGCTGCGGCGCTTTCGTTGCCAGGCCCGCCATTTGTGCCTGGAGCTGGCTGATCATGGCCTGCACCGCCTGACCGTCATCGAACAGGAAAACCTGCTGCGCCTGCGCATGCTGGGCTGTGATCTTGGCCTGGCCAGATTCGGCAGCGAGCAAGGCGGCAGCGAACTGCTGTGCCAGCTCCCGTTCAGCCGCATCAAGCTCGATGAGCAATTCGTCAAGGGCTTGCCGACAGAGCCCAGGTGCCAGGCCGTGGTGAAGAACGGCCTGGCGCTGGCGGCCGAGCTGCATCATCCGTTGACCGTGCCAGGCGTGGACAGCGCGGAACAGCACCTGGCCCTGCTGGCCCTAGGTTGCGAAAGTGCCCAAGGCAACTATCTGGCACCGCCCCTGGAACGTGAAGAGTTGCTGCGTCGGTTGCGCCGTGAACGGTGTCCAGGGGCGTCTGGGTGAAGGGCATGGCTCCGAGCGGCCATGGAACGTCATGCCCAGCGCCACGGGTGGATGTTACGGGGCAAGACGGCCGCCAGCGCTCGCCCCGCCCAGTCATATCCGCCCAAGCAACAACAGCACCAGCAACACGACCAACACCACGCCGATGATGCCGGACGGGCCGTAGCCCCAGCTGCGCGAATGAGGAAACACCGGTAAGCCACCAATCAACAGCAGGATCAGGATGATGATGAGGATCGTGGTCATGTCGAAACCCTTGTGTGATAGGGAAGATGGCGGCCGCCTCACTGCGGGCCGCTCGATATTGGGACCGGCGCGCTGGCGTAAAAATTCATTTCCAAGCGAAGCGTTACTTGAGGATCCGGGATTTTTCTGTAGGTCGATTCGTTGGGCTGGGTAGGCTGCGTCTATTTTCATGCCGACCGCTTGAGCATGCGCCACGCGCTCTCCACGCTGGTGTTTTCACAGGGCAGGAGATGGACCATGTTGGTATTCGGACGTGAGGTCGGCGAGTTCTTCGTCATCGGCGACAAGGTTCGCATCAAGATCGTGGGCGTTAGCGGAGGGGACGTGCGTTTGGGGATCATCGCGCCGCGTTCGGTCACGGTGAATCGCCTGGAGGTGCATGAGCGGATGAAAGCCCGGCAGCGGGCCAAGGCACCGTTCAGGTAAGGCGGCTGGTCAGTCGAGCAGCTCGGGCGGCACGTCGTGGCGTGCGAGCAGCTGGCACTGCTGGCTTTCCGGATCGAACAGGATGAAGGCCTGGCCCTTGGCCAGGGCGTGCCGGACCCGCAACACACGCGTCTGCAATGGCGTCTCGTCACCATTGTCGGTGCCGTCCCGGGTCACGAAATCCTCGATCAGACGCGTGAGGGTTTCGGCTTCCAGTTGGTCATGGGGAATGAGCATGATGAGGCTATCCAGTCGATTGTTACCTGATGCTACGCCAAAAAATGATCAGGGCAAGCGGCTTCGATTGATCGCCGTCCCGACGCAACGGCGTAGGGACGGCCGGTCCGGCGTCCCCGACTGCGGCCGCTTGCGCACGTCGCCGGGGGACGTTGGTGCCGGGGTTATCGGGCCAGGTGATCAGTCGTGATGTTTCAGCAGGCTGTCGACCGCCGGCACGCGGGTTTCGCTTTCCATCTGGGTGTCATGCTCGAGCTGGTGGCTAAAGCGCTCCAGAGAGGCGTTGGCGGGATGCGAGTCGCTGGCGAAGACCGGCGGGCTGAGCAGGTAGGCGCTGAGCAGGCGGCTAAGGGCCGCGAGACTGTCGATGTGGGTGCGCTCGTAGCCATGCGTCGCGTCGCAGCCGAAGGCGACCAGCGCCGTGCGGATGTCGTGCCCGGCGGTCACTGCCGAGTGGGCGTCGCTGAAGTAGTAGCGGAACAGATCGCGGCGCACCGGCAGGTCGTGTTCGCCCGCCAGCTTGAGCAGGTGGCGGGACAGGTGATAGTCGTAGGGGCCGGAAGAATCCTGCATGGCCACACTCACCGCATGCTCGCTCGAAGCCTGTCCAGGGGCCACCGGCGCGATGTCGATGCCGACGAATTCGCTGACATCCCAGGGCAGGGCACCGGCCGCACCGGAGCCGGTTTCCTCGGTGATGGTGAACAGCGGATGACAGTCGATCAGCGGCTGGCGGTCGCTTTCCACTACCGCCTTGAGCGCCGCCAGCAAGGCCGCCACGCCGGCCTTGTCGTCGAGGTGCCGGGCGCTGATGTGCCCGCTTTCGGTGAACTCGGGCAACGGGTCGAAGGCCACGAAGTCGCCGATGCCGATCCCCAGCGCCTCGCAGTCGGCACGCGTGGCGCAGTACGCGTCCAGGCGAACCTCCACATGGTCCCAGCTGATCGGCATCTGGTCGATCGCGGTGTTGAACGCATGACCGCTGGCCATCAGCGGCAACACGCTGCCACGGTAGACGCCGGTGTCGGTGAACACGCTGACCCGGCTGCCTTCGGCAAAGCGGCTCGACCAGCAGCCCACCGGTGCCAAGGCCAGGCGACCGTTGTCGAGCAGCTGGCGCACGCTGGCGCCGATGGTGTCCAGGTGTGCCGATACGGCGCGGTCAGGTGAACTCTGCCGACCTTTGAGCGTGGCGCGGATGGTGCCGCGCCGGGTCAGTTCGAAGGGTATGCCCAGCTCTTCCAGGCGCTCGGCGACATAGCGCACGATGGTGTCGGTGAAACCGGTGGGGCTGGGGATGGCGAGCATTTCCAGGAGTACCCGTTGCAGGTACTCCAGGTCCGGTTCGAGGGGTTGTTCAGTCATGCGCACTCCTTCGGTTCAGGCGATGGAACGACTGTGCGGGAACAGCAGGTCGATGAAGCGTTCGGCGGTCGGTTGCGGCTCATGGTTGGCCAGTCCGGCGCGTTCGTTGGCTTCGATGATGACGTACTGCGGCTGGTCGGCGGCCTGTACCATGAAGTCAAGACCGACCACCGGGATGTCCAGAGCGCGCGCCGCGCGGATGGCAGCTTCGGCCAGGACCGGGTGCAGCCGCTCGGTGACATCCTCAAGGACGCCACCAGTGTGCAGGTTGGCGGTGCGGCGCACGTCCAGGCGCTGGCCAGCCGGCAGTACGCTGTCGTAGTCGAACCCGGCAGCGCGCAGGGTGCGTTCGGTTTCATCATCCATCGGGATGCGACTCTCGCCACCAGTGGCGGCCTGGCGACGACGACTTTGCGCCTCGATCAGCGCCTTGATGCTGTGGCTGCCATCGCCGATCACCTGGGCCGGATGACGGATGGCCGCGGCCACCACTTCCTGGCCGATCACCAGGATGCGCAAGTCAAGTCCGGGATGGAAGCTCTCGAGCAGTACCCGGCTGTCGAAACGGCGAGCCTGCTCGATGGCATGCAGCAGCTCGTCCAGCTCGGTGATGTTCACCGCCACGCCCTGGCCCTGTTCGCCATCGACCGGCTTGACCACCACCGCGCCGTGTTCTTCGAGGAAGGCCAGGTCTTCGTCGGCCTCGCCGGCCAGTTGCTGCGCCGGGACGCGCAGGTCTGCCTGATGCAGCACCTTGCGGGTCAGGCGCTTGTCCTGACAGAGCGTCATGCTCACCGCGCTGGTCAGGTCGCTCAGCGATTCCCGGCAACGAATCCGGCGTCCGCCCAAGGTCAGAGTGAACAGCCCACCGACGGCATCGTCGACCTGCACCTCGATGCCTCGACGCAAGGCCTCGTCGACGATGATGCGCGCGTACGGATTGAGCCCGGCCTCGGGGCCAGGACCGAGAAACAGGGGCTGGTTGATGCCGTTCTTGCGTTTGACGGCGAAGGTCGGCAGGTTGCGAAAGCCCAGCTTGGCATACAGGCGCTTGGCCTGGCGGTTGTCGTGCAGCACCGAAAGGTCCAGATAGGCCAGGCCGCGGCTCATGAAGTGCTCGATCAGGTGCCTCACCAGCACCTCGCCAACGCCGGGGCGGCTGCATTGCGGGGCGACGGCCAGGCACCACAAGCTGCAGCCGTGTTCCGGATCGTCGAAGGCCTTGCTGTGATTCAGGCCCATGACACTGCCGATGATGGCGCCGGTATCCTCGTCTTCGGCCAGCCAGTACACCGGCCCGCCCTGATGGCGTGGGGTGAGCAGCTGCGGGTTGATCGGCAGCATGCCTCGCGCCTGGTACAAGGTATTGATGGCCTGCCAGTCGGCTTCCGATTGCGCGCGGCGGATGTTGAAGCCGCGAAACACGCGCTGCGCCGGCCGGTAGTCGGTGAACCACAGGCGCAAGGTATCGGAAGGGTCGAGGAACAACTGTTGCGGGGCATAGGCCAGCACTTGCTGGGGCGCGCACACGTAGAGCGCGATGTCGCGTTCGCCAGGTCGTTCCTCGAGCAGCGCCTCGGCCAGCGTAGCCGGCTTCGGGTAGGTATGGCCGATCAGCAGCCTTCCCCAACCGCAATGAATGGCGCGCGGTTGATCGTGGGGCTCGCTGCCGTCGCCGGCCAGACGTGCCTGGAGCCGTTCGTAGGATGGAGCCTGGCCACGCAGCAGTCGCTGGCCATAGGCATTCTGATGGGCTTTCATCGATCAGATTCCTTGTTCGCTGAGCCAGAGGTTCAGCGCGGCCAGTTGCCACAGCTTCGAGCCGTGCAGCGGGGTGAGCTGGCCGTGCGGGTTGCTCAGCAGCTTGTCGAGCATGGCCGGGTTGAACAGCCCGCGATCCTGGCTGGAGTCGGTCAGCAGTTCGCGTACCCAGCCCAGCGTGGCGCCTTCCAGATGCTTGAGGCCCGGCACCGGGAAATAGCCTTTCTTGCGGTCGATCACCTCGTGGGGAATCACTCGCCGCGCGGCTTCCTTGAGCACCTGCTTGCCACCGTCGGGCAACTTGAAGCGGGCCGGGATACGCGCCGACAGCTCCACCAGGCGGTAGTCGAGGAACGGGGTGCGGGCTTCCAGGCCCCAGGCCATGGTCATGTTGTCCACACGCTTGACCGGGTCTTCGACCAGCATCACCGTGCTGTCCAGGCGCAGCGCCTTGTCGACCGCCGCCGACGCGCCCGGACGGGCGAAGTGCTCGCGGACGAAATCGCCGGCGGCATCGTAGTCCAGCGCCCAGGGCGCCTGGACCGTTTCGCGGTATTCGTCGTAGCTGCGGTCGAAGAACGCTGCCCGGTAGGCGGCGAAGGCATCCTGGGCGCCATCGACCTGTGGATACCAGTGATAGCCGGCGAACAGTTCGTCGGCGCCCTGGCCACTCTGCACGCCCTTGCAATGCTTGGCGACTTCTCGCGACAGCAGGTAGAAGGCGATGCAGTCATGGCTGACCATCGGTTCGCTCATGGCGCGGAAGGCCGCGGGCAACTGGTCGATGATCTCGTGTTCGGCGATGCGCAGCTGGTGATGTCGGGTGCCATAGTGGCGTGCGATCAGATCGGAATACTGGAACTCGTCGCCGCGTTCGCCGCCGGCATCCTCGAAACCGATGGAGAAGGTCGACAGGTCGTCGACGCCGACTTCGCGCAGCAGGCCGACCAGCATGCTCGAATCGACACCGCCGGAGAGCAGCACGCCGACATCCACCGCGGCACGCTGGCGGATGCCCACGGCTTCACGGGTGGCGTCCAGCACGCGGGTGGTCCAGTCTTCCAGGCCAAGCCCCTGTTCATCTGAGCGAGGGCCGTATTGCAGCTCCCACCAGGTCCGTTGTTCGACCTGACCATGACGGTCGACGCGCATCCAGGTACCCGGCTCGAGTTTCTGCACGTTGGCCAGCAAGGTGCGCGGCGCTGGCACCACGGCATGGAAGTTCAGGTAATGGTTGAGCGCGACCGGGTCGAGCATCGGGTCGATGTCGCCACCCTTGAGCAATGCCGGCAAGCTCGAGGCGAAGCGCAGGCGCTCGCCATTGCGCGACAGGTACAGTGGCTTGACGCCCAGCCGGTCGCGGGCGAGGAACAGGCGCTGGCTGTCACGTTCCCAGATGGCCAGGGCGAACATGCCGTTGAGCTTGGGCAGCATGGCTTCGCCCCAGGCGTGATAGCCCTTGAGCAGCACCTCGGTATCGCCATCGGAGTAGAAGGTGTAGCCCAGGTCTTGCAGCTCCTGGCGCAGCTCGGGGAAATTGTAGATGGCGCCATTGAAGGCCAGCGCCAGGCCCAGCGGACTGTCGATCATCGGCTGCGCCGATCCATCGGACAGGTCCATGATCTTCAGCCGTCGATGCCCCAGGGCGATCGGCCCTTGGCTATGGAAGCCCCACGCATCCGGGCCCCGGGGCGCCAGATGATGGGTGATCCGCTCTACCGCGGCGAGGTCCGCCGGGCGCGAGGCTTGATCGATCGGGGTGAAGCGCAACTCTCCTGCTAATCCGCACATAGGTCCTTACCGGTTTTTCCGTTGGGGAAGATGCCCAAAAACAGGGCACTTAGGAAATGACCAAGGTGCGGAGCGAGAGTTTTAGAACAATCGGTTATATAGGACGGGCGGTTGAAAGAAGGCAAGTCTAGCGCCAATCTGGCGCAATGCCAGGATGACCTCAATCATCCGCCTTTCCTGCCGTCCGCTTTAGTGGCGCGTCTTCTGCCGGAGTATGTAGAGGGAGACCAGCATGGCGCTGACGATCATCAGCAGCCGTGCCCAGAATAGGGGCACCAGCCAGCACGAAAACAGGATGCTCGCCCACATCAGGCCGATGGTATAGGCCTTTGCCTTGAGTGGAATGCCCTCGCCATCGAGATACCCACGTATCCATGGGCCGAGCCTGGGATGATGGATCAGCCAGGCGTGAAAGCGTGGCGAGCTTCGAGCGAAGCAGGCCGCTGCCAGCAGCAGGAAAGGGGTGGTGGGCAACACTGGCAGGAAGATCCCCAGCACCCCCAGCGCGACGCTGAGCCAGCCGATGGCCAGCAGCAGGTAGCGCACCACCGGTCAATGGTGGCGCGGCTTGAGCAAGGCAGGCTTCTCGTCGGGCGCGTGCAGCAGCAGGAACAGCGCGGTCAGTGCCTCGGGAATCTGCACGACCATGTCCTCCTGCAGATGCTGGTTCGCGGCGATGTCGGCGAATTCCGGCTGCTCGTCGAACAGGCCGGAGCCGACCATGATCGGCAGGAGCATCTCGCTGACTTCCTCCTCGGCGTTCTCGAACCAGGCTTCCTCGCGCAGGAAGACGCCCTCCATGAAACCGATGCACCAGCCGCGCAGGTCGGAATCGTCCGGGTCGTCGCCCAGGTCCAGGTCGCAAGGCAGCTCGAATTCGTCATCGCTGGCCAGCTGCCGGCCGATGTGAGCCTTGAGCGCGACCAAGGTGGCTTCGATCTCCACGCGCTGGGCCTCGCTGTCGTAGTGGGGTTCCTCGGCGAACAGCGCGTCGATCCATTCGCGCTCGGGAACGTCCTCGGCGCAGATCGACAGCGCGGTCAGGTAGCCGTGGGCGGCGACGTAGTCCAGCGCTTCTTCGTGCAGCTCGTCGGCGTCGAGGAAGGCTTGCAGGCGGGTCAGTTGCTCGGCGAAGGACATTACAGGGCTACCTTGGGAATAAACGATACCGAATTCTAGCACCTTGCAGCGACAACGGTACAAAGGGAACGTCCGTCACGCAGCGCCCTGCCAGGCGGGGCGCTGGGGTATACTCGGCGATTTTCGGCCGGGACGGCTTTTTTCGTCATCGGCAACAGCCGCTTACGCATTCGCAGGTGTGCCAGGCGGATCCATCGTTCAGCCTGTCGCCAGGATGGCAAGACGATTCGTGGAGTTCCAAATGCTTGAACAGGCTCAGCGCGTCCTCAAGGACGTCTTCGGCTACGACAGTTTCCGCGGGCGCCAGGCAGCGATCATCGAATGCGTGGCCAGTGGCGGCGATGCCTTGGTACTGATGCCCACCGGGGGCGGCAAGTCGCTGTGTTTCCAGGTGCCTGCCTTGTTGCGCCCTGGCCTTGCGGTGGTGGTCTCGCCGCTGATCGCGCTGATGGACGACCAGGTGGCGACGCTCGACGAACTGGGGGTGGCTGCCGCGGCGCTCAACTCCACCCTCAGCAGCGACCAGCAGCGCGAGCTGGCCGCCCGCCTGCGACGCGGCGAGATCAAGATGCTCTACCTGGCCCCCGAACGGCTGGTCCAGCCGCGCATGCTGGAGTTCCTGCGCACGCTGGACATCGCTCTGTTCGCCATCGACGAAGCGCATTGCGTGTCGCAATGGGGGCATGATTTCCGTCCCGAATACCTGCAGCTGGGCCAACTGGCCGAGCTGTTCCCGCACGTGCCGCGCATCGCCCTGACCGCCACGGCCGACATGCGCACACGCGAGGAAATCGTCCAGCGCCTGCACCTGCAAGGCGCCGAGCGCTTCCTGTCGAGCTTCGACCGGCCGAACATCTTCTACCGCATCGTGCCCAAGGAGCAGCCGCGCAAGCAGTTGCTGGCGTTTCTCGGCGAGCGTCGCGGTAACGCCGGCATCGTCTATTGCCTGTCGCGCAAGAAGGTCGACGAAACCGCCGCCTTCCTCTGCGACCAGGGCATTCCGGCCTTGCCCTATCACGCCGGCCTGGCGGCCGAGACCCGCGCGGCCAACCAGCACCGTTTCCTCAACGAGGAGGGCCTGGTGATGGTAGCGACGATCGCCTTCGGCATGGGCATCGACAAGCCCAACGTGCGTTTCGTCGCCCACCTGGACTTGCCCAAGTCGCTCGAGGCTTACTACCAGGAAACCGGCCGCGCCGGTCGTGACGGCTTGCCCGCCGACGCCTGGATGGCCTATGGGCTGCAGGACATGGTGATGCTCAAGCAGATGCTGCAGAACTCCGAAGGCGATGAGCGACACAAGCGCATCGAGCAGCACAAGCTCGATGCCATGCTCGCGCTGTGCGAAGAGACACGCTGCCGCCGGCAGGCGCTGCTGGCCTACTTCGACGAGCGGCTCGAGCAACCCTGTGGGCATTGCGACAATTGCGTCGACCAGGTGCAGACCTGGGACGCCACCGAGCCGGCGCGGCAGGCCCTGTCGACGGTCTATCGCACCGGCCAGCGCTATGGCGTCGGTCATCTGGTCGACGTGCTGATGGGCAAGCAGACCGAAAAAGTGCGCAATTTCGGCCATGAAAAGCTCTCGGTGTTCGGCGTTGGCAAGGCGACCTCGGAGAGCGAATGGCGCTCGCTGTTCCGCCAGCTGGTGGCACGTGGCCTGGTCGACATCGACCTGGAAGGCTACGGTGGCCTGCGTCTGTCCGACAGCTGCCGGCCGCTGCTGCGTGGCGAAGTCAGCCTGCAACTGCGCCGCGACCTCAAGCCGCAGACCGTCGCCAGGAGCAGCGGCGGCAGTCCGGCCAGCCAACTGGTACGTGGCGAAGAGCGTGAGCGCTGGGAGGCCCTGCGTGCCTTGCGGCGCAAGCTTGCCGAGGAGCACAGCGTGCCGCCCTACGTCATTTTCCCCGATTCGACGCTCCTGGAGATGCTGCGCAGTCAGCCTGGCAGCCTCGCCGAGATGGGCCGGGTCAGCGGTGTCGGTGCGCGCAAGCTGGAACGTTATGGCCAGGCGTTCCTCGAAGTGCTCAACGGCGGCGAGCAAGCGCCCAAGGTGGTCCTCGACCTGCGTCACGAGCTGGTCGTGCTGGCCCGCGCCGGCATGACTCCGGCGCAGATCGCCGGCCAGCTCAAGTGCAGCGAGAAGAATGTCTATGGTCTGCTGGCCGAGGCGCTCGGGCGCCAGGAACTGAGCCTGGAGCAGGCCCTGGACCTGCCGGAAGACTTGCTGAGCGAGATCCAGGACGCTTTCCTCGATGGCGAGGGCGAGTTGCCGCCGGTCTCGGCCGTGGCGGCGCAACTGGGCAGCCAGGTACCGGAAGGCGTGTTGCACTGCGTCCGCGCAGCCTTGGCGGCAGAGTTCGAGCTGTAAGCATTGACTCAGGTCGGGCCGTGTCACGCTTTTTCACGATTATCGAGCATCCTCGACCAGCCGATTCTTGCCTGGAAGGCTGGGGCATGGTTAGCTAACTAATGATTAGTCCTGTAAGTCGAGTTACCTTATGCCCCTGACCGACCACCAACATCGTTTCGGCATGCAGCTGGCACAGATGTCCCGTGGCTGGCGCGCCGAACTGGATCGCCGCCTCGCCGGACTGAACCTGTCCCAGGCCCGCTGGCTGGTGCTGTTGCACCTGGCCCGTTTCGAAGAAGCCCCGACCCAGCGCGAGCTGGCCCAGAGCGTCGGTGTGGAGGGGCCTACCCTGGCGCGTCTGCTCGACAGCTTGGAAACCCAGGGGCTGGTGCAGCGCCAGGCAGTGCTGGAAGATCGGCGGGCCAAGAAGATCCAGCTATGTCCGCCGGCCAGGCCGTTGATCGAGCAAATCGAGACCATCGCCAACCAACTGCGCGCCGAGCTGTTCAGTGGCATCAGCGAGGCGGACCTGGAGACCTGCATGCGCGTGCATGCCCGGATCCTCGACAACCTGGAGAAGTCCTGAGGCCTCGGCTGCGCCCCGGCTGCCGCTCGGCAAGGGCGAGCCAGCGTCGTCGATGGGTTTGTGGCCGTTCTTGCAGCGCCGTCGATGGGTGGCCGGCTGCGACGCCACTACTCATGCACAGGGCGCTTGCAGTGGCAGTGCGACGCAAGGGGCCGCACACCAACCCATCCACCCTTCATCAGGACGCTCCGGCATGAGCCACCCGAAACCCGAAATCGTCATCACCTATTGCACCCAGTGCCAATGGTTGCTGCGTGCTGCCTGGCTGGCCCAGGAGCTGCTGAGTACCTTCGCCGAGGATCTGCGACGGGTTGCTCTGGAGCCGGGACATGGCGGGGTGTTTCGCATCACCTGTGACGAAGTGCAGATCTGGGAGCGCAAGGCCGACGGCGGTTTTCCCGAGGCCAAGGCACTCAAGCAGCGAGTGCGCGACCAGATCGACCCGCAGCGCGACCTTGGCCACAACGATCGCTGATCAGTTGCCTTCGCTCGCTGGAGTCGCTTTGCCAGGGTTGCCAGTTGCCATCCGGCTGGACAGGACGATCGCCAGGATGATCAGCGAGCCTCCAGCCAGCATGCGCAGGGTGGGTGTCTCGGCGAATATCACCCAGGCCAGGGCGATGCCGTAGACGGGCTCCATGGCGAACACCACGGCGGCAGTGCGCGCCTTGACCACTGCCAGGCTGGCGACGAACAGACTGTGCGCCACTCCCGTGCAGAAGATGCCGAGCAAGGCGATCCACAGCCAGTCCATCGGCCTTACCTGGGCCAACCCCGGGGTGGCGAACGGCAGCAGGCACATGGCGACCACCAGGTTCTGACAGAGCGCTGCCTGGACAGCTGGCACCCGGCCCGAACCGGCACGGTTGGTCAGTGAAAGCAGGGCGAACAGCAGTCCAGACAGCAATGCCCACAGCAGCCCGCCGGTGGCTGCGCTGGCCAGGTCGAACGCCGGCGTGACCAGTACCAGGCCGACGCTGACCAGCAACACCAGCCAGGCCTCGTGGCCACGCACCCGTTCGCGCCACAGCATGCCTTCCAGAATCACCGTGAAAGCCGGAAAGCTGGCGAAGCCCAGGGTGGCGATGGCCACGCCCCCGACCTTGACGGCGATGAAGAAACTGACCCAGTGTCCGGCCAGTAGCAAGCCCGCGCAGAACAGTCGTCGCGCATCCTGGCCGGCCAACGCCTGCCAGCGCTGGCGCGCCATGCTCATGAACACGGCTAGGGCGAGCACGGCGAAGGCCGCTCGGCCCAGGACGATGATCGTCGCGCTGGCGCTGCCGGCCAGCTTGCCGAACACGCCGGTGAGGCCAAAGAACAGGGCGCCTATGTGCAAGGCGCCGAGGGCGGTGCGGTGGTTCATGAAAATCCTTGTGTCGTACCAGGCTGCTGCGCTACGTGTCACGAAAATGGGAGTGCCGTTTGCTGTTCAGCCTAACCTGAGCCTGGCACGAAATCTGTCGCCAGGCTCTCGTCAGTTATCGCCAGGCTCGCGGCGCAGGGCCAGGGGCGAGTGACCGAAGGCGCGTTGCATGGCCGCGCTGAACGCGCTTTGCGAGCCATAGCCGACCAGGGCGGCGACTTCGCCGATGGCAAGCCCGGTGGTGCGCAGCAGATGCAGGGCATGCTGAAGCCGGCGCCGACGGATGTATTGCATCGGCGTCAGCCCGACTTCGCTGGCGAAACGGGCATGAAGCCTGGCGTTGGAAAGTCTGGCCAGACGCGCCAGGTCGGCTACCTGCAACGCATGGGCGGCATGTCGATCGATGTAGGCATCGAACTCGGCATAAGGCAGCCGGGCAGGTTCGCGGCACGCTGGGCCCTGGGCATTCAGGCTCGCCAGCAGCAGCGCCGCCCCTTGGCGAGCGATCAGGGCATCCTCGACCGGGCTTGCGGCAAGCCAGTCGACCAGACGCTGCTGGTGGCTGTCGAGGCGCAGGGCAGCGGGGCGCCCGAGCAGGCGGCGGCTGGCGTCTGCTTGCTCGCCCAATTGCTCGGCCAGCCAGCATTCCCCGGGAACATCGAGCACCAGGCAATCGCTGCCGGTCTGGCTGGCGCAGACGTGGTGGGTCCCAGCCGGCACCACGATCATCCGCTCGCGGTCGATTTGTCCGCCCCGGCCCTGGAGCTCGAAATCCAGGCGGCCGCGCAGGCCGAAGACCAGTTGCGTATGCTCGTGGCTATGGGCGACCAGGCTTTGCTGGTAGTGGCGTACGGAAAGAATGGCCTGGACACTCATGCCGCAACCTGGCCATCAGTCATAAAGGGTCTTCTTGCGCCAGTTTTCGTTCTCGTCGGTCTTGAGTCCCTCGGTCAGCTCGTTCTCGTCGGTCTCGGCAGGCTCGAGCTGGTCCAAGGTCAGCGCATCGGCCCGGGCCAGCAGTTTTTCCAGGTAGGCGACCTGCTCCTTGTAGAAGACCTGGTCCGGCTGCTTGCGCAGGTACTGCAGGCCGCGCTCGAAAGCCAGGCGCGCCTGGCCGGGTTGTTCCTGGGCTAGCGCCTGCTGTCCGAGGTTGTTGAACAGCTCCAGATGCAGCAAGACCACGATATGACGTATTTCCTTGACCCACTGCTTGCCTTCTTCCTTGCTCAGGAAGCCTTCGTGGACAGCCCTCACGACCTGTTGATGGAGCGCCTCGAGCAAAAAGCGCACGTCCTTGGCCTTGGCTTCGGTGAGGATCGGGCCGGGCGGGTTGCTGACCGGGATCTGCTGCCCCAGCGCGATCAGACCTTCGAGTTCGGCCACGCGGGCCTTCAGCTCGGTGTTCTGTTTGTCCAGCAGCAGCAGGCGCCGGTTGAGGTTGAGTTCCAGCCGGGCCAGCAGCAGCTTGAGCGCTGGCGTCATCAATTGACCAGGGAAGGTTTCGGTGATCTGGCCGCAACGACGTAGGCGTTCGTTGAGTTCGATTTTTGCCCGTGTCCGTTCGAGCTTGGCGTTTTCCACCATGTTGTTGAAGTAACCGATGACGATCAGCAGGGTGATGCCGGCGATGACGAGCAAGGTGATCAGGAATGGGGTCACCGGTAGAGCCTCTGTCAGGATGCTGTTTTTGCCGAGTGTAGTGAGTTCGCCGCCCTGCGAACAGCTCGATCGATGGATTGGCTGGCCTGCCGTCCGAATGCCCACCGCACTGTTCGACCCGCTGGGCCAACGCCCCGTCACGCGGCGCCTTGGTCGTCCGGAAGTCATTGATTTGAATAAATTTATAGAAAAGTGTTGACGGCTTTCCAATGCCTCCATAGAATGCGCGCCACTTGCAGCGCAAAGCACAACGCGAAGCGCGGCAGGCAGTGAATGTTGTAGCGTGTCCCCTTCGTCTAGTGGCCTAGGACACCGCCCTTTCACGGCGGTAACAGGGGTTCGAGTCCCCTAGGGGACGCCATTGCGGGAATAGCTCAGTTGGTAGAGCACGACCTTGCCAAGGTCGGGGTCGCGAGTTCGAGTCTCGTTTCCCGCTCCAGTTTCTCCGGCAACGCCTTATGGCGGGGCAGGAAAAGGAAATCCAGGCTGAATCGTGAGGTTCACGTGCTGGTGCACTGAAAAGTGTCGTGTGTCCCCTTCGTCTAGTGGCCTAGGACACCGCCCTTTCACGGCGGTAACAGGGGTTCGAGTCCCCTAGGGGACGCCATTTGCGGGAATAGCTCAGTTGGTAGAGCACGACCTTGCCAAGGTCGGGGTCGCGAGTTCGAGTCTCGTTTCCCGCTCCAGTTTGCAAACTGTGGCGTCTGTGCGGTGCAGTGGTGGTGAAGGTCTCAAAGGCGCTTCACGCCGACAGTGGTAAAGCTCAAAAAAGCGGGAATAGCTCAGTTGGTAGAGCACGACCTTGCCAAGGTCGGGGTCGCGAGTTCGAGTCTCGTTTCCCGCTCCAATTCTTCATCCATAGACGATTACCCAAGTCTATAGGTTCCTGATTCAAAAGGGTTTTAGCCCTGGAGAATGTCTAGCGAAAGCTACTCGATTCCACTCTCAACCATGCCCTACCAGTACACGAAACAGTACATGAAATCCGGGCGGTTGCTGGTGCGGATTGTTTGCTGAGTCACCGCCCCTGAGCACGGTACACCTCTCCTCAACCTGAGAAGGAGGCGTACCCATGGCGTTAACCGATGCCGTTGTCCGGCAGGCCAAGACCACCGGCAAAGACTACACCCTCGACGATACTGACGGCCTGGTGCTGTTCGTCACCGCCCGAGCGGCCAAGAAGTGGCACTTCCGCTTCACCTGGATGGGCAAGCAGCAGCGCGTTGCCGTTGGCAGCTACCCGAAAATGTCCCTCAAGGATGCGCGCGCAGGTGGCTCATGATGTCGATCCGCGTGTTCACCGTCTGCATTTCAAGGCGGCAGAGCTGGCCGCACCCCTGAACACCTTTGCTTGCGTCTTCAAGGCCTGGCGCGACTTCAAGGCGCTGAACCTGAAAACCGGCCGCCAGCACTCTGTCGCAGATCGACCGCATTTTTGCCCAGGACGTGCTGCCCTGGCTGGGCAAGTTCTCCATCTTCGATATCGACAACCGTGGCAACCAAAAAAGGAGAAGTAAAATGCCTGAACTGCCAATGCGAGATATGGAGCTGGTGTCCGGGGCCTTCGGCCCCGTTGGTGTCGCTATTGGTGCCGCCAGTGGCGCTGCACATACATCGGGGCGACGATAGGATCGGGTGAGGGAAGCGTGGCTGTGCCGCTTGGAAGCACAGTCACGGGGGTCATTGTGGGTGGTCTCACCGGCCCGGCAGGAATATCTGCTATGCAGGCGGGGGTATATATCATTGTTGGAACCCCAGGACGGATTTCTTGGGGAATGGCTGGAGGGCTTACGCAGCGAACAAGCATTCGCACTTTCGCCTCATCTGCCCAGGCATGACTTCGCTGCCGCCGAGGCCGTGCTCGTCAACGGTAATTGATGGTGAAGTTCAAGGCGCCCTTGGCCAGGCCCGGGGTGACCCGGTTGTTCGTCTGGTAATACTGGGCGCGAAGATCGAGACGCACGTTGCCAGGCGTCAGCGCAGCCATGTCGACGAACTCTTCCAGCTTCACAGGCGTGTTGTCGCTGCGCAGTACCTGAATGCCAAGCCCGGTGGCGGTCGAGTCGCTGGTCAGGCTGAACAGGCCGCGATCACGATCCAGCGCGGCCGAGCCGTTCACGCCGTCCAGGCGCATGAAGGCGCGGGCCACGCTGCCATTTGGATCATCCTCGCAGTCGCTGAGCGTGATATGGAAATCGACCGGGGCGGTGGTGGTGCCGACGCCACGGAACTGGGCGATGTCCTGCGTACCGAGCTGCACCGGGTTGGCGCTGACCGCGTCTGCCTTCAAGGTGCACTGCGCCTGCTGGACCTGGCCTCGCAGGGTCAGTCTGGCGGCATCGCCCACATCGCTCATCGTAGCTCTGGCGACCTCGTCGTTGAAGGCTTGCAGTCCAGGCGCGATCGTACCGGTCTTGATCAGGGCGACGTAGTTGACCACCATATGATTCACGATCAGGTAGCTGGGCCTCATGTGCTCCTGGTGCTCGCTGACAAACGGCACGGCGCCTTTGCCGTCGGTGGGCTTGAAGTGATTGTTCGCATGGCCGTTAAAGGGTATGCCGAGCTCCACGTACAAACCGACCCCTGGAATGCTGGTGCGCAAGACCTTGCCTGTCACGTCCTTGCCGTCCACCGGGGGCAGCGTGCCTGGCTCTATGGGCCGTGGCGTGTTCACGGTAGCGGTAAGCAGTCTGCTGCCATCGTTGTCGCATATGAGCTGGACACCTGGCTGCTGGAGGATGGGAAGGCGATTGAGCGAGGCTATCTTTGTTCCGATTGCGGCATCGCGGGGCACCCAGAACGTGCCCAGGTCAGCCGTATAGAGCAGCGGACCGGTCCCCATGCTCCATTCACACCGCGCGATGGCCAGGGCCTGCTCCGGTAGCGCCATCGTCGCCGCAGCGGTGACGATGGCGACGGCAAGAAATTTCAGACGTGGAATGGAAGGCATTGTCAGCATCCTGTCGGGCATGCGAGTGGGCCGCATGGGCAAGGTCATGGGGCAGGGCAGCGCAAGGTTTGCATGCGATAGCCCTGGTCTTCCTGCATGGACGAAGGGTCGATGGCCAGTTGGCAGCGCTGGTCCGGTCGGTCTCCCCAGCGGGCTTCCAGGATCTGCGCCGTGGCTTCGGTGGCCACCAGAGCCTGGCCAGCCTGGCCGACCACCGCGAGGTGCTCGCCCTGCTGATCGCTCAGTTGCGTACCGAATGGCAGCGCACGACCGTCGGCATGTTGCAAGGTCAGTATCAGCCGGCTTACCTGGCGCGCCTTGAATGCCGCCTTGACCACCGCGCCGCGGCGCGGAACGACTTGCGTGGCGCCGTTCTCGATCTCCACGTCGGGGCCGAGCTGGTCGGTCTGCAGAGCGATCTGGTTGACCCGATAGGGACGCAGGTGCGGCGCCAGCAGATAACCGCTTTCATTGGTCTTGGCACCTGGAGCGTTATCGACGCCGACACCGGCGACATCGGGTACATGGACCAGAGCCGTGGTTTCACCCAGGTACTGGCCAAGCACGATCCCGTCGGAATGGGCCAGCACCGTACCGCTGGCGTTTACCGATACGCTGCGATAGCCATGCGCTTCGGTATATCCGGCACCCAGGCTGCCTTGCTGGGTCTGGTAGCCGAGGGCGACCGAAGCGGTCTTGCGCTGTCGTTCATCGTTGGCCAGCGAGGCGAGATAGCTCAGACGGTTGTCCAGCGCGCCGCCACTGAGGCTGGCGCGCTCGCTGGTGCGGCCATTGCTTTGCTGGATATCGAAACTGGCACTGCTGGATGAGCCGAAGTCCAGCGGGACGGTGACGCCCAGGCCGATGATGCGATCGTTGCGGTCATGGCGCTGACTGTCGCTCAGCGACTGCGAGGCGTAAAGATTGACACTGGCCCGGCGGTAGAGCGTGGTGAACTGGAACTGATACTGGCGCCTTTGCAAATCGCGGTGCCAGTAGTCATCCTGCGACAGGGTCAAGCTGAGCGAGCTGCGGGTGCCGATATTCTGGTAGATCGAGGTCTCCAGGCGGCTACGGCGGTTGCCCAGATAGCGACTGGAGGCATTGCGTTGCTGCACGGCCTCGTCGAACTCCCGGTAGCCTTCGGTGGAATAGCGATACCCGGCGAAGCGCAGGCTGGTCCCGGTCTGGAACGATTTGCCGTAGCGGGTGGCATAGCTTTGCCCTTGTACTTGCCCTTGTTCGCCGAGGTCGCTTTGAGCCTGGGTGACGTCGAAGGAAAGGGCGCCGAGCGAGCCGAAATCACGTGCCACGCCCAGGTTGGCGGCGCGGTAATACTCACTGCCGAGCAGGCCGCCATACAAGGTCGTATTCCAGCTGCCTCCACGCGCAAGAGTCGCTTGACCCAGCAACGGAGCGTCCAGATCCTCGGCACCGTTGTAGCGGCCCACGGCGATGTTGTAGCGCCATACGCCTTCGCGTAGCAGGTTGCCCAAGGTAGAGTACGGTTGAATGAACCGGCGCACCTGGCCGTCGGCTTCGGTGAGGACGATTTCCAGGTCGCCACTGCTGCCGCCGATACCCAGGTCATCGATTTCGTAGGGGCCGGGCGCCACGTAGGTGGAGTAGATCGGGTAGTCGTTCTGCAGGACTTCCAGTTTGGCGCGGGTCTGGGCCACGCCGCGTATCACCGGAGCATAGCCCTGCATCACGTCCGGCAGCATGTTCATGTCGGTCGCCAGTTGCACTCCCTTGAACGGCAGGCTGCGAAAGACATCGCCGTTGCTGAAGGTTTCGCCCAAGGTGAGGGTGCCCCAGGTGCCGGGCAGGTCACGCTGGGCATAGGTGTTGGCCCGTGTCCAGCGCCGCTGGCGGTTGCCGTTGTCGCGCCAGCTCTGGCTGCTGCGCAGGCGCCAGCCGGCGAAGTTCACGCCGCTGTTGAGATACAGGTCCTGGCTGCTGCGCGAGACGCCGTTGGCACCGCTCCAATGCTGCGCGGATGCCTGATAGCTGACGAAGGCAGTATCGATCCCGTCATCCCAGCGCTCTGGCGCGACGCTACCGGCCACATCGCGACGCAGGAAAGCCTGGGGAATCGACAGCGCCAGCTGGAGCTTGGCCGTATCCAGCGCGACCACCGCGTCGGGAGCCAGCGCGCGAAGATCGACGCAGCGGTCTTCTTCTGGCAGCGGTTCGGCCAGGCTCTTCTCGCGCAGGCCGAGCTCGCGCAGCAAGCCTGCGCCAAGGCATGGTTCCAGGCCCTGGCCGTCGCTGCGTTGGCGAAACTCTATCTCGTATTGTCCGGCCGGGGCCAGGTTGACCAGCACTTCGACCCGATAACGTCCAGGCGCCAGGGGCGTTTGCATGGCCAAGTTGCTCAAGGCCGCTGCGCTGGCTTCGACCGACTGGCCAGGTGTCTGGCGCATGAAGTTGGGATTGAATTGCAGTTGGCGCCCTTGAGCCAGCGTGGGGGTAAAGACCAGAAGCATGCTGCAACCGGCAGTCGTCAGGAATAGAGCGAGACGAGGGCGTGTCGGCAGTTGCCGACGCCGAATTGGCTTGAGCATTGGAAGATACCGTTGTTTGGCGCCGATTGTGGAACTACGGCGCGGCGTTTGAAGCAGAAGATAGAGAGGCTGCGGGGCTTCAGATGTAGGAGAATTCCGAGTCTTTATATGGGGAATTCAACAACGACAAGGCAGGGTTAGCAGGCGGCGATCCTTGCAAGGACCACCGCCACGGATCATTCAGCGCTCGGGGCTAATCGATATCGTCCTTCGACGAAATAGATAGGGTCGACTTTCCACTTGAATCCGGCTTGGCCCTGCGCTGGCGCTGCCGGAGGCGTTATAGAACTCACGCCTCCATTGGTTTCGCGGCTAGAACCTAGGCGAACAGGAGTGAAGTCATGTGAAACGTCGTTGGGCACGAACAAGGGGTTGACTTTTTCAAGATCCTCTGTTCCCGGCAGGACATTCCAATCCAGTTCGGGATTGGAGGCAGATGCTGGCCTCACTGAGCCGACGACACTATTCATGCTGCTTCGGGAGACACTCGCCGAACGACCAGCTACCGACCCGGCTGGCGTGGCACTGGCTGAACTGGCTGCACGGCTCAGGATCGACCCGCGTGGCGTTCCGCCGACACCTGTGCTAACCGCCCGCGAGGCAGTCTGCGTGCCCTGGCTCAGGCCTTGCCTGGCTCCCTGCGCGGCACTGCGACCAGCGAACCTGCTGTAGCCGATGACCCCCAGGGTGCTCACCGCACTGCCTATGCCAAGCCAGAACGAGGCATCGAGGGCCGCTTGGTTGCCTGTCACCAAGGCCGCCGCAGATGCGGCGGTGCTGGCTACGTCGAGCGCCAGGCTGGAAGCGCCCAGGGCAAAGGCGAATGTCGCACCGACCGGCGGCAACAGTGCAAAACTCACCACGGCGAATACCGCGCCCACCGCCACGCCAAGCCAGGACCGCCAGTCAGCCTTAGGCTTGGGTGCCGGCCTCAACGGGACATATGGCAGTTCCTGGCTGTAACGTTCGCCCAGATGACCGCTTGGGTCACGCCAGTTCACCGGGTCGCCGCCGCAATAGGCATAAGGATTGATTCCGGCGTCTTCCGGAGCCAGCACGTCAGGGCTGTGGAATCGCATCAGCGCAGGGTTGTAGGCCCGGTAGCCGCGGCCCAGCAGATACCAACCCAAGGCACGTTCGCGGGCTTCGCCGTTGAAGCCAAGCAGACCCAGCAGCTCGCTGTCGTCGGGCGCTTCGCCGTAGGCGCTGTAAGAGGTGCGATGCAATGCGGTGGCAGTGCTTTCCCCGACCACACTGTTGCCGGGGTCGGTCAGGAACAGGCGTGCCTGTGCTTCGTCGGTCGAGCGTTGCAGTCCCAGCGGACGGTCTGCGGCATAGAGGTACTGGGTAAGCAGGCCATTCTCCAGCGTGGCGCTGACCCGATACCCTTGATAGCGGCGCACTACTTCGGGGCCTTGGCCCTGACTCACGCCAAGCAGGTGGTCATGACCATCGAAGCGATAACGGTACAGGGTCCGTGCGTCGTCGGCGCTGCGCACCTCGACGAGGCGCCCCGCTTCGTCGTAGACCAGCCGGTTGCCTCGTTCATCGTTCAGCAAATTGCCGTCGGCGTCATGCTCGAACGCCTGGCTGGCAGGATAGTCTGGCTGAAGGCTGTGTTCGACCTTGCGCAGAAGGAAACCTTCGTAGGTAAAAGTGGCTTCGTCGCTCTTGCCATCGGCGAAATCCGTGTAACATTCGACGAGATTATCCAGCTCGTCATAGACGAAGAACTGGTTGACGATTTCCCGACCATGGGCGTTGCGTGGCAGGCGCGAGCCGCTACAAGCGTGATTCTCGAGCCGATCGAGCATGTCGTACTCGAACGTTTCCTCAAGCAGCTGCTCCCCGTCGCAGCTCAACGTGCGGCTGCGCAACTGATCATCCTCGCGCCACTGCTGTTCGACGGTCTGGCACAGGACAGTCCCGTCGCGCTTGCTCAACGTCAGTGTACGCAAAATCTCCCGCCCCAGATCGTCGTAGCCTTGTTCGCACGACAGGGTTTGGGCGTTTGCCAGGTCCTTGGTCTGCGTGGTGTGCAGGCGGCCGGCCGAATCGTAGGTGATGGTGGCTTCAAGCTGGCCTTGGCAAGTCTTGATCAGTCGACCCAGCTCATCGTAGGTATGCGCCACCGTCACGCCGTCGCTGTCGGTATAGCCCAATGGCAGCCCCTGGAAGGAACTGGTGTACTGGCACGTATATTCATCTCCAGCTGCGTCCTTCCACTGGGCCTCGCGCAGGTAGCCTTGCTCGGTATAGGCATAGGTATGCGAGCCTTGTACGTTGCGGGCGCTCTTGATCGCGGCACTGCGCCAGTCGTAATCGAACTCGGCCTTGCTCGCCGCGACTTCTATGAGCTTGGGCTGGGCAGACAGGCTTGGACGATAGCTGTAGCTGAAGGTGCGCTTGGCCGCGGTCGTGCGCGTTGCAATCAGCGAGGTATCGCCCTGATAGCGATAGGTTTCCTTTCGCAGGCCAACACTGAGGGTCTTGAGGCGCTCGATCCCATCGAACGTGCGGTCCCAGGCAAGAATCGAATCGGTGGTCCCGCGTCGCTTGACGCTCAGGCGCTCGGTCAGTTCATTGCTGCTGTGCGTTGCGAACTCGCGACTCACGGTCGAAGCGTCCGCACGCACGGTCTGGGTGATTCGCCCAAGAGGATCGTAACGATAGCCGGTCGTGCGAAGTGTTGGCCGCCTGGCCTTCGTCTGGAAACTCGATGCCTCGCTGGTGCATTGGCCCAACCCATCGTAGGTGAAGTCCCGCCGCCCGACCTGCTTGCCTGTTTCGTCAACTCTGCACTGCCAGGCCGGCTTGTCGAAGCGGTTGGTTTCGATGATCGATTGCTGCTGCCGTATACCGGGTCTATCAGGTGTTTCCATCCAGCGCGTGATCGTGTCACCGTGCTCGCCAAACGGCGAATGCTGGATGTGCAAGGTAGCACCGGTAGGCAGTTGGGTCTTGCACAGATTCCCCCAGGCGTCATATTCGAAGGTGGACTTCAACGACACTACCTGATCATTGCAGTAGTCGAACGTGGTTTGCTCGATCACCTGGCCCAAGCCGTCGTGATTCGTCTGCGCGATCAGTTTCCTCCAGCGGGGGCGTTCGTCCCCCTCGGGTGCTTCCGTTTCGCGCTCTTGCTTGACCAGCCTATTGCAGCCGTCGAGGGTCAGGTAAGTGACCACGCCACTGCTTTCGGTGACTGCTTGTACAGCCTGGCCACCCGCTTCGGTGACTAACGTGTAGTCGAGGCGCGTACGGGTTTCGTCTTCGCTGTCTGGCGCAACGATTTCCTCCACCAGTCTGGTGAGCTTGTCGTAGCGCAAACGGGTGGCGTTGCCCAGGTCATCCTGCAAGTAGGTGGGCTGGCCATGCAGAAGGGACAACGCCTGGGTCTTGCGTTTCTGTACCAGGTCGAAACCGGTGACTGTCTCGTCGATCCAATGCTCAGGCCCAAGCTCGGGGTGCGAGGCCTTGCTGTAGTGCCAGTCGGTGCGGGTCGTGCGGCTTTCCATGGCCTTGCGCAGCGGGTCGGTGAGATCCGATCCGTAGCGCGTCGTTTTCTGATAATCCACACGGCCATGCAGGTAGGCGTCGGCGGGTGTTTCCAGGTAGCCTCGCTCGATCAGTTGCAACAGCTGCTCCGATTCGCCTTTGCGCTCCTGCTCTGTCACTTGGAGCAATGACTCCTGGATGACGGCGAGCCAGGGCGCAGGCTCGACGGCACTGGTCAGGGGAGGATAGGCCGCATAGCTGAGACGAGTGCGAGTGACCGGCGCGGCGGCATCCTGACCGGGAGCAGGGTAGACAGTCATGCACTTGAGGTGACGGACGAAACCTTGCGGATCGGCCGGGCACTGCCAGTCCTGGGATCGTTCGCCTCCTTTGGGGTAGTACTCGTAGACGGTACGAATGCCGGTGGGCTGGACTTCCTCGACCAGATTGCCGTGCTCATCGTACCGGGTGGTCGCTTGCTCGATACGCACTTGGCTGGCGTCATCGCGCAGTTTCCAGCGTTTGGTCACTGTATGGGGTAGCTGGAAATTGGCAGGTTGCCCTTCGAAGTCGGCGTCAGGCCGTTCATGGAAGCGGGTTTCGGTCTCTTCGATGTGGCCGTCCTGCTCGACGGTCTGCAGCGTCATCAGATGGAACCGATTGTAGGTCCGGGTTTGCTTGCGCACTATCTTGTCATCCTGCCAGTGATGGGAGGTGACGCTGTAGCGGTAGCTTGCCTGGGCGCGATACAGGTTGTCCTGGCCATCGTCGCGCCAGGTGATACCGCTGTTGTTGCCCAGGAAGTTGTTCTGCGCCTGCTGGCCGGTGTCTGGATCGCGGTAGGTATAGGTGTAGGTGGTCTTGAGCGGTGGTTGGCCTGACCCGGGATCGATCAGGTGGGTGGTGACCCGGGGCAGCGCCACGCGTGAACCACCACCCGGCAGCAGGTGGCCGTCATCCTCGTAGGCGATGTCCTCCACCGCGCCGACCGGGGTCCAGATCTTCTTCAGGCACGTCAGCTCGCGCACGCGGGCATACTCGAAACGCCAGCTCGCCTTGTCCTCGGTCGGCAAGATGACCTTGCGCAACTGACGGTTGCTCAGCTCCAGCGTGTAGCGCGCGAACGGCGCGCCATTGGCACCGGCGCCGGGATGCAGGTCGAGGGTCACCTGGCCGAGGGCGTAGTCGAGCTGCAGCAGCTGCAGGCCATTGCCATCGACGATGCGTTCCAGGCAATGCTGGCCCTGAAACAGGGTGTAGGTCAGTTCCAGGTGGTGGCCAGAGGGCGCCTGCACGCGGGTCGGCAAGGCGACGGGCTGCTGGTCGCCGAATGGGGTGAGCATTTCCACCAGCCCGGATTTGTGCACGATCCGGTAGCGCTGGTCGCTGGAGGTGCTGTCGTCATGGAAGTGGAAGCTGTCGATCTTCTTCTCGCGGATCGCCGGCTGCGGGCCGCTACCGGTGACCTTGTAGCTTTCCCCGGTGTGCAGCGAGAGCATGTGGGTAGCGGGCACGTACTGGCTCAGGGCAAGGTTCCAGCCCTGGCCAAAGCCTGAATCCTGGTCGTTGAACGGGTTGAACGACAGGCGCAGGGGCAGTTGCGGGCCGATCAGGTCGTTGCCGACCAGGGCCGGCAGCTCGATGGCCAGGGTGTACTGGCCGGTGCGCGGGTCGACGCTGTTCTGCACGAAGCTGAGGAAGTTCGCGGCACTGGAATGAATGACGTTGGCCATGCTCATTTACTCCCCGCAGAGGGACCGGAGGAGGTCGTGATCCTGATGCAGGACAGCTTGCCTTGGTCGATCCGACCCTCGGACGCCAATAGCTTGAAGCCCAGGCTCCGGGCGCCGGAATCCGTACCGGAATTGGTGATATAGCCGCGATAATCGGTGATCTTGTCCAGGCCGATTTTTTCCAGCGCAGCTACTGGTCGGGTCGTCTCGAGTTCGATCCAGGCGCTATCGTTCTTCTCGCAACGCTCGTTGTTGGTCAGGAGGAACTTCGCCGCGGCGGGCGCCTGCCGGATACGGATCGCATGGGGCTTGAAGGAATCGTCTTTGCTGTCGTCATTGTCGCCTTCCGGACAAGGACCGTCAGCGCGCTTGGGCAAGAGTTTGACCACGGTACCGCTGCCAGGGCCAGGAACGTCAAACGAGCAGCTCTGCTCCTGGCCATCGATGGTCTGGTACAGCGTGAGAACGCCCGGCGGTTCGTTTGCGACAACGGCACAGGATGTTGCGCTGCCGATGACCAGCGCGCCGAAGATCAAGAATGCGCGCGCAAGCCCAGGCGTTGCTGGGAAGTTGCAGTGTGAACATTTCATCGTCAAGTTTCCGCTGATGAGTAGTGAAGGAAAGAAGAAGTTATCCGTCGACACGTTGTCCTGAAGAGGGTCTAACTTCCTGTTCGCTGTTCACAGCCTATTGCAGCAGCCCTGGCCTGACACCTGACAGAAATGACAGCCAAAGGCGCGACGCCGGAGTCGAGTGTCGGCTGCTAAGGCGCGGGCGGCTGTGTGTTTGCGGGGTGGCCTGACATTTCTGCCAGTAGGAAAGCAGACGTACGCATCGTAAAACTATGGCCATACCGCGATGCAAGGAGTTGGCTCATGGCCTCTAAAGTTGAAAAGGATGGAAACAGGCGCACATTCTTACCCCCGCCTGAAATCCCCTTGAAGAATGAATATGACGAAATCGATATCGATGCCCTGGCGGGGCAAGACCTGCAAACTTTTATCAAAGGCGATCATATCAATCCGGGCGATACCGTTTATCCGATATGGCGCGCACTCGATCCAGCCGGCATGCCCTTCGATGTACTCGGCTCTGCCTACGATGTAGCGCCGGGCTATGATCCGGATATTGGCCTGAGCGTGCCGATCGCCAACCGTTTCCTGGTATCGGCGAAGGGGGGATGGGCTTTCTATTCCTACAAGCTCAATGGTTTCGACGATGCGACCCCCGATTCGAGGCGCGTGTTCTGCTACCTGGGGCGGCGTGATCGTGGCGTCTCCGAAGGGCTATCGGTTGTCCAGGCCCGGGAGTCCCATGATCGGGTGATCGTGTGGGACGAACTGGAAACCGAAGGCGTACTGTTCATGGCGCCGCCGTACCAGGCCATGCAAGTTGGCGACAGTGTGGAACTGGTCATCCGGCGCTTCGATGCCACTGGCACAGAGCGTTCTCCAGTGACTGAACGCTATGACATCAGCGCATCCGATATTGGTCAGCCGCTGCGCTGGCAGGTCCGAAAGGCCTCGTTCACGCCCATTCGCGAGGGTCATGCGGACATTCACTATGAAGTTGCGCTGACGGGACGTCTCGATGTCCTGCTGTCGCCAGTGCAGAGTGTGCAGGTCGCTCGCGCGCCGAGCCCGACAGACTACCTGCCCGAGGTCAGGATCGATGGCCATGCCGGTGATCCGATCGATCCTGGCAGGTTTCCAGATGGGCTGACCGTGCGTGTTCCGGCCTATCCGGACATGCAGGTGGGTGACCAGCTGCTGCTGTATTGGGAAGGACCGACCAGCTTCGAGCCGCAGGTGCGGACCGCACGCATGGACGTGAGCAGTCTGCAGGTCGAGGACATTACCTTCGGAATCGAAGCGCAGCTGCTGGAAGCCGGCGAGCACCGAGTGTCCTATCAATTTGCCCGCGCTGGTGCAGCCCTAAGCTCCAAGGTAATGGTTCTCCAAGTCGAGGCCCCGCGCATGCTCGTAGCGCCGCGTATCGAACAGGCGCTGGAGGACGGTCCTGGCAGGCAGATGCTGGAGGCGGCCAAGGCGATTACCGGTGCCTATGTGAGCGTGCCGGACTTCGAGTTGCGGCCTGGCGAGAAGATCGAAGTTCATTGGCAAGGCTACCGCAACGGAGGCCAGCAGGTCACCGCCATACCGGAATCGCCCGATACCCGTCGCTACCGGATCGACCCAGCGGTGGTCGCGGCCAACATGCATCAGCCACGTGACCCTGAAGGCAGGCGCTTCCAGGTGTTCTACCGCATCGTCGGGGAAGATGGCACGCCGCTGCAGGACTCGCCCTCGGTGGACTTGCGTATCGCCCCGTTGGCGCCCAACCCGACCATTGCCTGCCGGGAGGCGGACAGCAACGGCGAGCTGCGCAACTCCAGGCTTACTGCCAATGGCGCGCTGCTGTTGATTACCGGTGCCGGTTTATGGCCATTCGCCGCCGAAGGGCAGTTGCTCACGATCAGCATCGACGACGTCGAGGGTGGTGTGCTGCGTGATGCCAAGCCGATCACTGTCGGAGAAGTCAGTGGAGCGAGGGTCGAGCAATGGTTGAGCCGGACGGTGTACGGCCGCATGGCTGATGGGGTGCAGCATACCGTACGCGGCCAGGTCAGCTTCGACCAGGGCGACAGTTGGCACGCCACCCCGCTGCTGCGCCTCACTCCCCGTAAAAGCCTCTGACTGGGCAGCCACGCAGATTTCACGAAATTCAGGAGCAATGAATCATGACCCTTCCCTCCACGGCAACCCTTTCGCTCGAGGAATTTCTGGCAAAGATGTCCGAAAAGCCTTGGACATTCGGCTGGGACGCCATTCTTGTCTTTGATCGTCAAAAGACCAATATGCTGTTGATGCAGGAGTACATCGACCGTTTCGACGCCGATGCCTATTTTCCCCCGATCGAACCTAGCGAGATCGACATCGCCGAAGGCATCAAGCACGCGCTGATAGGGCTGGTGCTGGACAAGCCACGGCTGTCGTTCGAGAACGCCAATATCTCCGACTCCAGGGCCAGGCTGACCCTGCGCATGGTCGGCGGCAAGCAGATGCAGCTCACCGAGGCGCTGCGCGACGGCAAGCCGGTCAAGACACCGACCCGGCTGTCGACGCTCAATGCAGTCGTCGGTCCTTCACTGCTGATGAACATCAATCTTCTGGCGGTACCGGGCAGTGTCGACTCGGCCGGCAAGGTGATGCTGGATCTGGCCCAAGGCTATGACTACTACTTCACCGGCGTCGAGACCGAGTACGAACGGGAGAAGGTCGGGGTGCATCTCAAGGGCATCCTGGAGCATTGGCAGGACGATCTTACCCAATTCGAACTTAGTGAGCTGAAGAAAAGTGAACAGTCGCTGCTGGAGCCGGGAAACTTCGGCATACGTACCCATTTGGCGCCGGGTGGCAATGTATTAGATGGCCCTGCCTACGGCGAGGGTGCCGTGGTGCTGTTCGTGGCCATGAAGGGCAGCCAAAACGGAAGCTATCCTGCCGCGAACGAGGACATGGTATACATGTTACCCTCCGGCCCTCGGACTTATTCCAGCAACCTGGTGTTGGGAAGCAAGTTCATCCTGGAAAAGGTCGTGCTGCCGGCCTTGGACGACGTGAACTGGATACCCGGCGCAAAACTCGAGTTGCGAGCGCAACCAGGGACCCCACGTGACCAGTTGGTCGCAACAGCTGGGATCCATACCTACGAGGCCTGGGAGCATACATTGGGCATCTTGACCGTGGCGCTGCCTGCCATGTCGATGGATTTCGTTTCCGAAGAGCCTTTGAGTTTTTATGTTGAAAATGATCACTTGATCTTTCGCTGGAAGACTCAGCCGAAGTCGTATGAGATCGATATCAATTATCTGAATACTGACTACAATCCGCCAAATCTAATTAGAACCAAGGCGCAAGTCGATGTCCTGCAAGATGTGCTCTGCAGGTTTTCGTTCAAGATCGAGCGGGTGGAAGAACAGCACCGTATTCGCTTCGAACTGAGCGAGGCCAAGATGGACTCCTCGCTCACGCTCACGTCGTGGGATAAGCGAATCCATGGCACCAAACTGGAGATGGCCCGCAGTATCTTGGACACTGCCCAGGCGCGTTTTCGCTATTTCACTGATTCGCTGCTCGACCCGCTCAAGGCGGTCAGCGCAACGCTGGACGCCTTCCGCTTGAACAACTTGCTGTTTCGCGGAGAAAACACCGTTGTTCCTCAGGCACTGCATTGGCCAACCGACCTGACCATACTGGGCGACCTGGCACCTGATCGTACCAGCCTAGAGATCAGTCCAGCCGAAGTGGTGGTATCGGGCGGCCGTACCCAGCACTTCAAGGTAGAGCCCGCCGGCAGCGTGCAGTGGTCGGTCGAGAACATCCCCGGAGAGTCAGGCGATACCGGCACGATCGACGCCAACGGGGCATACCAGGCGCCTTCCGCTGCCTCTTTGCGTGCCGATGGCTTCCGTCGGGTAGTGGTCAAGGCCACCCGCGGCGCAATGATCAGCAAGGCGCTAGTCAGCCTGGTCGAAAACGAAGTGTCCGTATACCCCTCGGTAGTTGTCGTCGGCCTGGGGTCGAGCCATTCGCTGGTGGCGGGTACTGCCGATGGCGCCGCCCTGGAATGGTCGCTGGGTGCGGACGGCTTGGGCTCGCTCGGCGACGACCCGAACAAGGATCCTGAAATGCAGGATGGCCGCCGGTACACCGCGCCCAATCGCTTGCCTGAACCCAAGCCTGGCGATCCGCTTGCCTATTTCGCATCGCGACTCGACCAGGTGACCGTGACGCCCAAGGCGGGCGGCACGCCACGTACCATCGATGTGCTGATTGCCGGCAACCAGAGCGGCTCCTACTGGCTCGAAGCGAGCGCGCAAGGCGCCAACGCAGTGAAGCTGACGTTCTACAGAGCTACCCGATCATCACCGAAGGATGAGGTGCCCGCGGCGGATACCCATTGGCACCTGTTCAAGGGCGATGGCACGTTGAGCAACGGCGTCTATACCCCAGCCGTCGACTCCGCCGAGCAATACGCGATCGTCCTGGCTTTCTACGATGACGGCGAAAGCAGTGACCGGTACGCCTACATGATCGTGCCTGTGCCTTTCGTTTCGACCCGGCATTTCATCCAACTACTCAGCACTCCAGTCTCGGAGGTATGACATGAGCGGACATTCCAAGCAGCAACTTCTCGAACGCCTGAGTCAGGCTTCCGTTCGCCATGGCTGGGGTGGTGTCCTGGCTCTTGACCAGAAGGTCCTGAACCTGACGCTGCGCGAGCAGTTTCTCGAAGCGCTGGGTGGCCTGAGCTTCGTCGAGCCGATCGATCTGCAAGCCGATCTGGACGAAGGTGGCCAGGTGACCATATCGTTCCGTGGCCTGGTTTTCGGCGCGCCCGAGGTGTCCTTCGAACAGGCGACGTTTGCCAAGGCCGAGCTGACCCTACGGCTGAGCATCATCGCCGGCGAATGCGTACGCGAAGTCGCGCCTGTCGGTCAACCCAGGCGGGTGGTGGAGAGCTTCTCCATCGGCGAGGAACTTGGTTATCGAGTCGAGGCTCGGCTTGCGCTTGGCACCGAGTCAGGTGACAGCAGCGCTTATGCTTCCGTGGTGCTCGACCTGGCGCAAATGCATGACGTCTCCACGAACCTTGCGCCCACCGAATACGCCAACCGGATGCTCGGCCGACGTCTGCAGGAGTACATCGGCTACCAGCCAGCCTACCGTCGCAGCTACACGCTCGGCCGGTTCGATCTGGAAGACTATCATCCGCTGAGTCCGAGCCGGATCGAGGTGCGCACCATGGCTGCGCCATGGGGGCAATCGGAGCCCGATCCACGTTATGGCGACGGCGCCGTGTTGGTGTTCATGCAGCTGGGTGTCGATGCACGACCAGGTGGCGCTCCTGATCCGGGCTTCGATTTCCCCTATCCGATTCCCGAAGAAGCGAGCGGCCTTGCCGGTACGCTGATTCTCGACCCGACCATAGACGGTCTAGGTGCAGGCGATGCCTTGGAGGCGCTCAGGCCATTGCGCATGACCAATGGCTTGGCCTTTGCCGATACTGACCGCCATACCCCCTGCGACTGGGTCTTGTTTGGCCAATGGCAGGCCAGCGCGCAGACCGTGCGTATCGAGCCTGCCTTCGCTACCGTCGCTGCCGGGCAGCACCAGCCATTCACCTTGCACGGCGCACCATCGGCAGTACAGTGGTCAGCGAGCAACTTGCTGCGACCCTTGGCCTCGGGCAGCTTCCAAGGCTCGACGTACAACTCGCGCGGTGTAGCCGATTTCGCCCAGGATCGGCAACTGGTGGTGGTCAGCGCTACCTACCCCGAAGGCCGCCGGCATGCCCTGGTTTCGGAGCGTGCGCGCTCCGTCCAGGTTAGCCCGCGGGTGGCGAGCTGGGTCGCTGGCAATGCGCCGATCGAGCTGCGCGCTGCCACCAGCGAGGGCGGCACCCTCAGCTGGACCCTGGCGGGCAGCCATCAGCTGGCGGGGGGGGCGCAACGCCACGGCTCCCGAGCCAACGGGCAGGCCTACATCGAAGAGCCACTTGGCGTGCTCGAAGACCTAGGCGCAGGGCGGGCGCGCTTCACCCCCGCGAACCCGAGCTCGTTCGTGCCGGAAATTCGCATCCAGCAGATCAAGGTGACCGACAGGCAGAGCGGGCAGAGCGCAGAATGTGCGGTGGTAATCATCGCCTGGCCAGCCAGCCTGGCCGTCGAGCCTTATCATGTGCCGCAGCTGGAGTCTGCCCAGACGGTCACGTTCAGCCTGGCCAACAGCAATCGGAAAGTGACCTGGCATGTATTTGGCGACGGCGAAATCGATGCCGATGGACGCTATACCCCTGCGCAGAAGCCGACCTTGCCGGTAAGCGTGATCATGGCGGATGACGGTGACGAACGCACAGGCTATGCCTTGGTGGAGGTCGCCCAGGACCGAGTCGTTTCGTCGGCAGTGATGTCCTGGACCAGACTGAGCACTTTTGAAGTGAAGGTGATAGGCGTACCTCGGTGTTTCGCCAACGGTTGGCAGCAACTGGAAATCGAAGTCAGCGTCGCGGCCCAGGACGGCCCCGATGGACAGCCTCTGGAAATCTCCGATGCCGACCTGGCCAGCTTGAAGCTGATGGAGCAGGGCAGCTCGAATGAAATTCCGTTCCTCAAGCCGGACGAGGAAGGCATCGATCCAGGGAGTGACCTGACCTGGGCAGTCAGTACCAGCAAGAATAGGGTCGATCCTCCCGCTGGAGTGATCGCCGAGCAAGATCCTGCGACCAGTCTTGCGCAGATCAGGCGCCGCCGACTTTTCGTACATACCCGGCAGGCCACGACCATCGAGGTCTATGCGGCCATACAGAATAGCCAGACCTACCAGTGGTTCTATTCGAAAGACAGTGGCGAGAAAGGGCGGGTCGAGTTGACCGGCCTTACGGTGCCCAGCTTTGCCCGTCCTTCCTATTCTTTCGAGCGCAAGCGCGTTTCAGGCGATGTTTCGCCTGTCGAGGGGGACGAATTCGTCTATGTGGACAACACCACGGACCATTGGCGTCTGGCGCATGTCGTGCGCGGTGGGGCCGTCGTCAAGTTCGTTCGCCTGCGCATTGCTTCGCAGGCGAACAAGTCGACGATCCGATGGGCTTCGCAGCAGTACGAGGATCACTACTGCAGCTACACCGGCTTCGCATTCAGCCGTGCCGACGGCAAAGAAGCGGATGAGGGACTGCTCTTCGACGGGCTTCTCTTTCGCATGGCAAGCCATCGTGAGCACAGCCTGCCAAGCCTTGAGGGAGAAAACGTCGCACCCGGCGAGTTGCTGATCAGCCTGCACCGGCGCTCGGGCTTCAAGTTCTGGGACGATATTCAGACCGGCGAACCTTACCGTGCCAGCCTGGAACGGCCGTTGGAACTGGAACTGATCGACCAGGAAGGCAACCTGCACAGGTTGCGCTTGAGCTTTGGTATCGACGAAGCGGATGGCAGGAACGGACTTACCGTGCGCGACAAGCTGCAGCTGTCTCTTCGCTAAACGAGTGCCTCTGCCGGTAAGGCAGGGGCCCAGCTCCCTTACTGGAATACAGTCATGACGATCAAATCCGTAGTTCATTCCAATGCATTCAACTTCCTCAGCTTCGTGCAGAACAGCGTCGACCCGCGCACCGGCCAGTACACCCTGGCCATCGAGCTGCCAGCCCTGGTCGGCAACGACCTGATCGGCCCGCAACTGCCCCTGCGCCTGTCGTTCAACCCGTTCAACGACCAGGATTCAGGCTTTGGCCAGGGCTGGAACCTTGCCCTGAGCCAGTACGTGCTCGCTACCCACATGCTCTCGCTGCACACCGGGGAAAGCTACAAGGTCACCGGTAGCGGCCCGCAGCCGGCGATCCGCGAGAAGAAGATCGACAGCTTCCACTTCCATGACGACAGCACCTCCAGCGACCAGCGCTACCGGATCGTGCACAAATCCGGGCTGGTGGAAATGCTCACCCCATTCGGCGACCAGCAGCCCGTCGCCTTGCCGACCCGCGTGCAGGCGCCCTCTGGCCACCACCTGGAACTGACCTACACCCTGTTTCAGGGCCAGCATTGCCTGGAACGCATCGTCGATGGCAATGGCCTGCAGCTGCTGCAGCTCGACTACGCCCTCGGCCAGGTGACCCTCGACCTGCATCCCGGCGCCGGTGCCAATGGCGCGCCGTTCGCGCGCTACACGCTGGAGCTGAGCAACCGTCAGTTGCGCAAGGTCATCTTGCCGACCGAGGACAAGGCGAGCTGGCGTTTCGAGTATGCCCGCGTGCGCGAGCTGACGTGCCTGAAGAAGATCTGGACCCCGGTCGGCGCGGTGGAGGACATCGCCTACGAGGATGACGGCCACCTGCTGCCGGGTGGTGGTTCACGCGTGGCGCTGCCCCGGGTCACCACCCACCTGATCGATCCCGGGTCAGGCCAACCACCGCTCAAGACCACCTACACCTATACCTACCGCGATCCAGACACCGGCCAGCAGGCGCAGAACAACTTCCTGGGCAACAACAGCGGTATCACCTGGCGCGACGATGGCCAGGACAACCTGTATCGCGCCCAGGCAAGCTATAAGTACAGCACCACGGCTCATCATTGGCTGACCGTCGATGACAAGGAAGTGGAAGCGCGCACGGTCGAGCGGCGATACAACCGCTTCCACCTGCTCGAGAGCGAGATCACCCGGCAGGCCGGTCATGTACAGGTCAGCGAGACGACCTATCACGGGAAAGTCACCGAGGCGTTCGACAACCAGCCGAACAATTTCCAGCTGCCACGAACCAGCACCCAGACCTGGCGGCTCGATCAGGATGCTGCCAGACGTCGTAGCGAGACGGTCGAAACCCATTATGATCTGCATGGCAACCTGATCGAGGAGATCCAGCCTACCGGGGTACGCACGGTCATCGAGTACTATCCTGCCCAGGGTGATCAAGGGTGTCCGCCCGATCCGGAGGGGTTCGTGCGCAACCTAAAGAGTGAAACGGTGCACCCTGCGCCAGGTGGTGATGCTCCGGCGCCTGTGCTGCGCACCAGTTACCGCTACCAGGCGCTTGCCGCTCTCGCTGGCGGCGCGGGCGGTTTCGCAACCTCCGCTTCAACTTGGCTGCTGCCGTGCCAGCAGACCTTGTGCGAGGTGATCGACACGGTCGAGCGGCCTGCCTTGCAGGCCACCTCCTTCCAAGCCATCGACAATGTCGGCGATGTGCTGCGTCATGGTCGAGCCCTGTCGCAGACCTTGAGCATGGGAGGACAAGACACCACGACCGAATACGCTTATCGCAAGGAAGTGCGTGACGGGCATCCGGTGTTGATCACCGAACAGACACTGACTGGTTTCGACCATGGTCGTCCCGGGGAAGATGGCCTGCCGCGCCATGCCTGCAAGAAGATCACGCTCGAGCACTCGATCCTGATCGGCGAACCCTTACTCAATCGTGACGACAACGATGTCGAGATCGCCTATGAATATGATGCGTTGCGCCGGGTCGTCCGGGAGACGGTGGCGCCCAACGATGACGTCTACAGGGCTTCGCGGGAATATGCCTACTACTTGGTGAGCGATGCGGGACAGCAGGCCTGGCAGAGCATGACGGACGTCAAGGGTGTGATTACCCGTTCGCTGGTCGATGGACTCAATCGAACGGTAAGCGAGCTGCGTCACGATGCCGATGCACAGAACAGTGTGTTGCGCGAGGAATTCCGCCTTCGCTACCAGGCGGCGTACGACGGGCTCGGCCAGTTGATCGAGGAAGTCCAGCACGATTGGCTAGGGAACGAGCAGGTCCCCCTTCGCACCCTATATGAGTACGATGAGTGGGGACAGCAGTGCTGCGAAACCGGCCCGGACCTGGTCAAGCACTTCCAGCACAACGACCCTATTGGCACTGCCGAGTCGGGAGATCTGCCGATTCAGACCGTCTGGAGCGAGTCTGCCGATGGAAAGAAACGTCTGGGCAAGACAGTGACCTGGATCAACCCATTCCAACAGCCTGCCCAGATGCAGCGTTTCGACCTGGCGGAGAAAGCCGTCAGCAAGCACGAATATTTCTACGACGGATTGGGACGTACCGTCAGGGAAATCGATGGGCGACGTGCGGTGACCCGCCATGCATACGATGCCTTCGACCGCCTCGTCGACCAGACGCTGCCGGACAACACCGTCGTGCACCGGGATTATGCGGTTCACAGTTCGCAAGATCTGCCGACCAGGATCCAGATACAGGAGAGGCAGAACATCATCGTGTTGGGAGAGCAGGCTTTCGACGGGATCGACCGCATGGTCTCTTCCACCACCGGTGGGCGCAAGCGTGTCATGTTCTACGACCCCGGACAGCGCCAGCCCAGGAAAGTCATGACCGCCACCGGCCAGGAAATCGAGTACCAGTACCTGCCGCAATTGAGCGAAGCCCCTTTGCAGCGAGGGATACCTGGCAAGCAGGCCAACTATGTCTACGATGCCAAGAACGCCCGGCTTACTTCCAGCAAGGAACAGCATCAGGAAATCAGCCGCGACTACTTCAGTACCGGTGAGCTCAGGTTGGAAACCCGCAGAATAGGTGAAGAAAGCTGGAACATGCAGTACGACTACAGCCTGCAAGGGCGGATATTGTCGTATGTCGACGTTCTTGGGCAGGAGCAGAGCTACACCTATGACCAGGCTGGCCGCCTCGAGAACACCACACTGGGGTCTACCCGAAGCGACTTCAGCTATGACGCCCTAGGCAACCTCGAGCGCATCGAGACACAGGACGGCGAGCAGAAGCTGACCACCGAACTCGAGTACGATGAGCTGGGCCGGGAAACACTGCGTCGTTTCATCCATTCGGACACGACGCAGGAACTTGCCCAGACGTACAACGCCATCGACCAGCTCACCCGCAAGACGCTCACCGAGCAAGGCAAGCTCCTGCGCGATGAAACCTATGACTACGACTTGCGTGGCCGCCTGGTGTCCTATACCTGTGACGGCCCCTTGGCCCCCTTGGACCCCTATGGCAAGACCATACGCGAACAGCAGTTCGACTTCGACCGGTTGGATAACATCGTCTGGGTCTTCACGGCGTTCGACGGGGCTGACGGCAAGCTGGAGGACAACGAGGCCACCTACCTGTTCGAGAATGAAGATCCCGCGCAGTTGAGTGGTATCGAGAACACCCATCCTGACTATCCGGCAAAAATCGAACTGCTCTATGACGGCGATGGCAATCTGGTACAGGACGAGCAAGGCAGGACGTTGAGCTATGATGCCCTGGGGCGCCTGATGAGTGTGGAACTGTCCGATGGCGGCGGTGCCCGCTATGACTATGATCCGCTGGACCGCTTGGCAAGCCAGGAAAGTTGAGATGCACGGCAGCTCGGGCCGCAAGGCCCGAGCTGCCGGAAACGAATTTCAGGCACATCTGCATCGGACAAGCCTCAGGGAATATCGACCAGGAAACGGATGTCGGTATTGGCCTGGCCGGCGGTGACCGGAAGAGCGATGGCCTTGTAGGCTGCGGAAAACAGCATCCGGGTTGGCCTGGAGTCATCCAGGGGATACAGCTTGGAAGGCACCCCATGGGCGACCGGTACGCCGCTATCGTCCTTGATGCTCAGCGCTAGCCCAGTGCTCCCACCCGGCTCCAGCGCGTACAGTGTGCCCCTGGCGCCGGCGCCGCCGTAACTGCCGGTGAATGTCACGGAAGCATTGGCTCCAGGTACCAGGAGACAGCCTGCCTCAGGTGTCAGGCGCATGGCGAAGGCGCGCACGACCGCCTCCTGGTCCACCTGGGTGAACTGGGCCGTGTTGACGCTGCCCATGTAGACCCGGCTCAATGGCAGGCCGGTATCCGGATCGATGATCTCGATCGCGCAGGTCCCGGCATCGATCTGGCCGTGGAAGCTGATCGAGCCGGTGTTGGCCAGGGATGAGCTGCTGGCCAGGCCGAAGCTCAAGGCGAGGGCGATGTTCTTCATGATGTGCTCCGTCATTCCCGGATTATGGAAGGCGGGTTGCATTCCATGAAGCGGGGTAGCTGGCTAGTGGAGAAAAATGGAGTGATTGGCTGCCAGGATCTTTGACGAAAGGCTGCCACTCGAGCATCTTCAACGCCTGCCCGACAAGGCCCGCTGCATGACCGGCGTGGCGACCCCGTAATCATTGATCGTGGTGAAAGTCACCTGTAACCCGCTGACTGGCTTGATGGTCTTGAGATCATAAGCTTGCTGCCCGAACGGCGGCGCCATGTCCATTGCCTGGATCGCCTCGGTCTTGCCCGCGCCGCTCACCTCCAAGCGACCGAAGGTATAGTGGTAGGGCGTGGGGTTGTCGACGATCAACTGAACAGATCCGGCTTCCTGGCGCAGCGACCACTTGAGCTGGTCGAGGCGACTGGCCGGAATGTCCTTGAGCTGGCCAGGACGGTAGAAGAGCTTGAGCCGGGTACGCAGTGCGATATTGAGTACGTTCTCCTCGCTTGGGTCGACCTGAGGTATTTCCTGCACATTGAGATAGAAGAGCGACTCACGGTCTTGGGGCAGGTCGTTGGGCAGCCGGTTTATCTGGAGCATCTGCTCCTTGCCTGGGTCCAGGCGGAAGAGTCCAGGCGAGACGGCCAGAGGCACAGGCGTGTCGGTATCGTCCTTGGCCGTATTGACCCAGCTCTGAACGGCATAGGGATGCGGGCTGGGATTGGCGATCACGACCGACGTGCTGCGCTTTTCACTGGCGAAGACGATACGGGTGGTGTTGACGGTCAAGGCAGCCTGCACCGACGGCAGGAATGCCATCAGGCAGGTGCCGAGGGCAAGATGACGCAGGTGACTGAGCATCTGGGCACGACCTTCGAAAAGAGGGAAGTCGACGCCAGACATATTCGCTACGTCTGACATCATGCTTGGGCTTTGTACGAAAAATGCCTGAGCGGCGATCATGCTGCGTTGAAACGGGTTCGGAAGGCTCGGTTACAACCCGTAATCTGCGGCTGCTCGCCGGTTTTCGCCTTGCCTGATCGCCGCTCGACGGCTTTTCGTGCAAACCCTTAGGGAATGGTGACCAGGAACTGCACATCGGTATTGGCCTGACCTGCCGTGACGCTGGCGGCAATGGACTGATACGCAGCGGAGAACAGCATGTCGGTGGGCTTCGTGTCGTCCAGTGCGTAGTTCTTGGAAGCGGCTCCGTTGGCTACCGCGGCACCGGTGTCATCCTTGATGATCAGGGCCAGGCCGGTGGCGCCACCTGGCTGCAGCGCATATAGCGAGCTGTTGCTGCCTACTCCCCCGTAGGCGCCGGTGAAGGTGACCGATCCTGTGCCATTGTTGACAACGCAGCCACTGCCAGGCGTCACGCGCATGCTGAACGGGCGGGAAGCTGCTTCGCTGCCCACTGCGGTGAAGTTGGCGACGCTGACGTTGCCCATGTTGATGCGGCTCATCGGCAGGCCGGTGGATGGATCGATGATCTGGATCGGGCAGGTGCCGGCGTGGACCTGGCCATGGAAGTTGATCGAGCCGGAATTGGCCAGGGCTGCGCTGCTGGCTATGCTCAGGGCAAGGGCGAAGGTGATTTTTTTCATGTGATCTCCAATGACTGTGGGCGGGCAGCTCGTCTACGCGGAATCAAGCTGTGTCCGGACGGTGCTCGTCTGATTTGGTGGGCAGCGGATGAAACACTACTCATGTCTTTTCCATCTTTCTGTAGGGTAAGTCTGACAAGCAGGGGGGATTAAACTGAGTGATGGATTAGTGAATTTTCCGAAACTATCACGGGTGCGATATTTAGAAAGGGCGTGCCACCGCGCACAGTTTTCGCGGACGTGCTGGACTCTCCAAGACACTCAGGGCAGACAGAGCGTTTGCAAACAATATATAGCCGTGTTGCACTAATTAAGATCGCGATTCGACATATCGTCCACTGGCAAAAATATCAGTTTTCTTCACCCCGGCAAGATGATGGAGTATCGGAAAATCCTGCGGGGAGCGATTGATGGATATTGGACAATTGAAGGGGGGCGAAACCCCGAATGAGGACGCGTTTGTCGTCTCCCTGTGGGGAAACGCCTTGCTCTACACCTCAGTGTGGCGAGGGCCCGAGGAAGAGATCGGGCCTGAGACGCTGATCAGCGTCGCACCGATGGCAGCGGGTGTATGGCAAGCCATGGTAGTCAACTTTGCGCCGGCAAGGTTGGGCATGCTCGACTCCAAATGGCAGTTGCGGATGGCAAGGTCTCGGGTGACTACCGTGCGAGTGTCCAAGCGGAGCAATGTCGGCGCGAAACAAATCGTGCGCCTGGATGACGAATTGGCAGGTGGGGACTTTGCGGTATTCGTCGAGCTGAAGAGCAGCTTTCTCCGGTACAGTGCATCCCAGGATAAGAAGCTCAGTTTCGAGTGGACGGGAACGCCGGCTTACAGGTTGGGGATCTTTGATGCGCCCCAGGCGTACAGGGATTTTTATAACAGGCGCAAGCGTATCGATATTGTCGCGCTGACCCCGCCCCAGGCGAGTTCCCTTCGAGAGTTGTGGATCCATGGCCATCTGGAGGCCGAGACAGTCTTGCTGCAGGCCTTCAGGCAACCCAGTACCTATCGAAGCCCGATGCTCGCCTTGCCATCGCGAGCGATGCAGGGGCCGCTGGCTGTCACCTACATGCAAGCCCTGTTTCCTGCCTCCGTCTTTCCCGAAGCTGCCGCAGGCAAAGCGCCGGCGGACTCCGCCTGGGTCGCTCAGCTCTTCGCCCCACCGGGAAGGTTGGTAGTGTCTGGCGGAGCACGTGAAGACAACGGCTCTGGCTGGCTGAATTCCTACTCGACGGCACTGGCCAGCGAGTTGCCCGCTGCCGCACAGTCCATCTATCGAATCGCTCCGCTGGCACAGATCGTTCGGGCAGGAGCGCAGAGCGAGAAACTACAGTTCGTTGGCTGGCCAATGCTCGATGCGACATGGAGCGTGACGGGGGAAGCCGAAGGGCGTCTTGAAAGACGAGGCGAGGATCACTACTACGTACCCCCACGCCAGCTCTCTCCCGCGGCGGTCTACAATACAGCGGGCGAGACGCTGATTCCTGCAGCCTACCGGGCCAGCATGGCTGACTTGCCCATAGTCGCCCAGCAGGTGCAGGCCAACGATGGCTCGGCAAGCGCATCGGCCACCTTCGTGACCTTTTTCGTCGCGCCCACCCATTTCATTCGTTTCGTTATCAATGGGGCGAGGCTGCAGATGAAACTTTGCTACATCGATCGCTGGCAAGAAGAGCGACAGGTCTCGTATGCCGAGATCAAATGGCATGTCGTTGCCGGCAACGGGACCGTGTCGGATACAGGTGTGTTTACCCCGGCGCAGCGCAATCCGAGCCAGGTCACCATCGTCATGGCCGAAGATCTGCGCGACATGTCCGAGTGGCGCTTTGCCTTGACCATCGTGCCAATGCCCTTCTTCACTGCCAGCGAAGTCGTGCGTCTGCAAGAGGACTGAGCATCTGCTCGGACATGCCTGGCGCCGGAGACCTCCAGACTCAGTGCCAGCTTCCCTGGGGGGCTGCGCCCAGCAGCTGCTTCTCCTGATGCCAGTCGAACGGCTCATCGCTCTGTTCGGCCTCGTACCTGCGCTCTTCCAGCCGCTGATAGAGATCGAGCTCTTCGTCCGGCATGAAGTGCAGGCAATCGCCACCGAAGAACCATAGCAGGTCGCGGGGTACCAGATGGGCGATCTGTGGGTAGCGCTGGATGACCTGGCACATCAGGTCCTGACCCAGGTACTGGCTCTGCAGAGGGTCGCGCGGCAACTCGACCAGCAGTTCGTCGAAGCGTTCGAGGAACAGGGCGTGGCTTTCTTCCGGGACCTGCTCCGCCTCGCCCAGCGCCACCAGGATGGTGCGCAGGTGCTGCAGCAGCTGCAGGTGGTATTCCAGATGCGGATTGGCCATGGAAAAGTCCTCGGTTGGCTGAAACGGAGGCGGAGTATACGCCTGATCGGCGGGCATGGGGCGTTCAGGGCAGTTCTCTGAGTGCCGCTGGGTCGATGGACAGGGAAACGGGCTGGCCAGCGGCATGCAGGTCGGCAGCCGAGCGGTTGAGCACGTCGACCACCAGCTGCACCTGGCGAACCTCGACCCGGTAGCGAATCACGTTGCCCAGCAAACTGTGGCCAAGCACCCGGCCGTCCAGGTCGCCGTCCAGCGCAAGGCTGATGGCTTCTGGGCGAATCGCCAGGCGCTTGTCGATCGGACGTCGCAGCAGTCGGCTGGCACTGTCGGCATCGAGCAGGTTGTAGTTGCCGATGAAGCCCGCCGCGAACAGGTCCACGGGCGCGGTGTAGAGTGTCTCGGCGTCACCGCTCTGGACGATGCGACCTTGGTTCATCAGCACGATACGATCGGAAAGCACCAGTGCTTCTTCCTGGTCATGGGTGACGAACAGCGTGGTCAGCCCGAGCTCGCGCTGGATCGCTCGGATCTGCTCGCGCAAGTGCTTGCGAATGCGTGCATCGAGCGCTGATAGCGGTTCGTCGAGCAACAGCAGCCGCGGCCGGGTCACCAGCGAGCGGGCCAGGGCGACCCGTTGGCACTGGCCGCCGGACAGCTGGTGTGGGTAACGTGCGGCAAACGCTTTCAGCTCGACCAGCTGCAGGATGTCATGCACGCGGGCCAGCCGCTCATGTGGCGCGATCTTCTGCATGCGCAGGCCGAAGGCGACGTTTTGCTCCACGGTCATGTTGGGGAACAGCGCATAGCTCTGGAACACCATGCCGATCCCGCGCTTCTGCGGGCTCAGCGGTACCAGGTCATGGCCATCGAGCAGTATCCTGCCGCTGTCCACGGGCGTCAGCCCGGCGATACAGCGCAGCAGGGTCGACTTGCCGCACCCGGAAGGCCCCAGCAGGGTCACGAACTCGCCGCGCTCGACCTGGCAGTCGATATCCTGGAACACCATGGCCCCGGCATAGCTCTTGCGCAGGTTTTGCACGCTCAGGAAGCTCATCTCAAGACTTGTCCTCGTTCAGGCGATTGGCGAACCAGGTCAGCAGCAGCACGAAGGCGAAGTACGAGATCACCAGCGCACTGTTGAAATGCCCGCTGCTGTTGCGCATGTTGTTCAAGTACACCTGCAAGGTCTCGTAGCGGGTGCCGACCAGCAGGTTGGCGAAGACGAACTCGCCGAACAGGAACGAGAACGACAGCAGCAGGGCCACCAGCAGACCCTTGCGCAGGTTGGGCAGCACGATCAGGAACGCGGCCTGCCAGGTATTGGCTCCCAGCAGTTGCGCCGCATCCATCAGCTCACGCAGGTTGATCGCCTGCAGGTTGTTGGTGATCGCACGGTACATGAAGGGCAGGGCGATGGTGAAGTAGCAGCCGATCAGGATCCATGGCGTGCCGACCATGGCCAGCGGGCCGCTGCCATAAAGCTGTAGCAGGCCGACCGAGGACACCACCGGCGGCACCGCGAAGGGCAGCAGGATCAGGATGTTCATCAGCGCATCGAGCCGCGGGAAGTGGTAATGCACCACGAACAGCAACGGCAGGATCAGTACCACCGACAGCAGCAGCGCCGCGAAACAGACCAGCAGCGAATGGGCGAAGGCGGCAAGGAAGCGCGGCTCGCTCCACAAGGCCACGTACCACTTGAGCGTCAGGCCGCTGGGCAGCAGGCTCGCCGACCAACTGGTGGCAAGCGAATAGAGCAGGGTGCCGGCCAGCGGCAGCAGGAGGATGAGAAACAGCAGCCAGACCACCAGGCGGTGGTACAGGTTGCCGCGGCCGGCTGGGCGTTCACCGGGCATGGTAGGTTCTCCTCAGCAGCCATTGATGCACGAGCGTGACCAAGGTCATCAGGCCGACCAGCACCATGGCCAGGGCGCTGGCCAGGTTGGGATCGAGCGTGATGTCGCCGGCCACCAGCGCCGCGATACGGATCGGTAGCACGTTGAAGTTGCCGGTGGTCAAGGCATAGACCGTGGCGTAGGCGCCCAGGGCATTGGCCAGCAGGATCACGAAGGTGCCGATCAATGCCGGTGCCAGAACCGGCAGGCCGACGTGCCGCCAGTATTGCCAGCGACCAGCCCCAAGCAGCGCGGCGGCTTCGCGCCAGTCCTCGCGCAGCGCCTCGAAGGCCGGGTAGAGCAGCAGCACGCCGAGAGGGATCTGGAAATAGCTGTACACCAGGATCAGCCCGCTTTTCGAATACAGGTTGAAGCCCTCGATCAGTCCGGCCTGTCTGAGCAGCAGGGTCAGCGCGCCATTGAAGCCGAGCAGGATGATGAAGGCGAACGCCAGCGGCACCCCGCTGAAGTTGCTGGTCATGTTGGCGAAGGCGGCGACGAAGTCGCGCAGTCGCGAATCGACCTGCCGTAGCGAATAGGCGCCCAGCCCGGCGACGAGGATGCCGATCAGGCTCGACCAGAAGCTGATTTCCAGGCTATGGCGGATCGCCTGGCGCTGGAACTTCGAGGTGAAGATCCGCGTGAAGTTGTCCAGGCTCCAGCCTGCGTCGTCCTGCAGGCTGTGCAGCGCGACCCAGGCCAGCGGCGCGACCTGGAACACGATGAAGAACGAGGCGAACGGGAGCAGGCAGAGCAGGGCCATCGCGCGGGCGCGTCGGCTGGACTTCACGCCAGCAGTTCCCGGCAGACGGTCTTGTCGTGCGCTGCGCCGAGCAAGGTGCACAGGGTGCCGCACAGGTCGGTCTGCAAGGGCTTGGCGGCAGGGTCGAGGCTGAATGCCTGGCCGAACACGAACAGCGGCACCTCACGCTCCTCGACCAGCAGGCCATTGTGCGAACGGTCGTTGTTCATGCCGTGATCGGCCGTGATCATCACCTGGTAGCCTTCTTCGAGCCAGCGCGGCAGGTAGTCGGCCAGCAGGATATCGACCCTGCGCGCGGCATTGCGGTAGTGGCTGCTGTCCAGGCCATGACGATGCCCGGCATCGTCCACGCTCATCGGATGAACCAGCAGAAAGTTCGGGGCATGACGGCGGCGCAGGTACTCGGCATCGGCCAGCAGGTGCGAATCGGGGTAGTCGTCTGCCCAGTAGAACAGCCCATGCTGGATCGGCAGCTTCGGCGCATGGGTATGGCGATCGCGCAGGGCGTCGAATGGGCTGCGGTTGTACAGCTCGCTGATCCAGTGGAAGGCAGCAGCCGCGGTGCCAAGGCCAGCTTCCCGGGCATAGTGGAAGACGCTGCGCTGGCTCGATAGCCGGTGGATCTGGTTGTGCACGATGCCGCTGTCGATCGGCGCGACCCCGGTAAGGATGCATTCGTACAACGGCCGTGACAGCGCCGGCAGCTCGCATTCCAGGCGATACAGCGCGGCGCGGTCGGCCTCGACGTAGGCATGCAGGTGCCCCATCGCATGATAGGCCACCTGATGATTGAGGCCGTCGAGCAGGACCAGGATGACATTGTGTGACATGGCGCTTCGCTCAGGTTGATGGCTGGATGACGGCAGTTCAGGCATTGGCGAAGGCGAGCCCGATCCCAGGGGGGCGGGAACCGCGTCGGTCATGGCGGGTGGTCCTGCGCTCACCGACGCCCAGCCTGCCTCATTCCATTTCCATGATGACCTGTTCCTGCCACATCTGCGGCAGTTTCTTCGAGGTCGTTTCCCAGACCGTGGCATCCTTTATCGGCTGGGCGGCGGCGTACTGCTCGTTGGGCAGCAGCCTGGCCTGGACCTCGGCCGGCAGCTTCAGATGCTCGGCACGGATCGGCCGGGCGTGGCCGATGGCCAGGTTGGTCTGGCCGGCATCGCTGAAGATGTATTCCCGAGCAAGCTTGGCCGCGTTCGGGTGCCTGGCATATTTATTGATGATAGTGGTATAGCCGGAAATCACCGAGCCATCGGCTGGAATCAGCACTTCAAAACGTTCGGGATCGATCTGCTGGCGGTAGCTCAGGCCGTTGAAGTCCCAGACCACGCCTACTTCGACCTCGCCTTTCTCCAGGGTCTGGATGGTCGGGTTGGCCAGTGACAGACGCCCGTCCTGGGCCAGCTTGGTGAACAGCTGCAGTCCCGGCTCGACATTGGCTTCGCTACCCTGGTAGGCGATTGCCGCGGCGAGCACGCCATTGGCGGCTTGGGCCGCCGTGCCCACATCGCCGATGGCGACCTTGTACGTGCCACGTTCGAGGTCATGCCAGGTCTTGGGGCGATCGGCTTGCTTGACCAAGTCCTTGTTGATGATGAAGGCGATGGTGCCAGTGTAGGCCAGCGCCCAGTGCCCATCCTCGTCCTTGGCCCACTCGGGAATCTGCTGCCAGGTGGTGGGCTTGTAGGGCTGGGTGACGCCCCGGGCGACGGCAACCGGGCCGAAGGCCGCGCCAACGTCGCCGATGTCGGCGCTGGCATTGTCCTTCTCGGCCTCGAACTTGGCGATCTCCTGCGCCGAACTCATGTCGGTATCGCTGTGCTTGAGTCCGTACTGGCGGCTCAGGTCGTCCCAGGTCGCCTTCCAGTTGGCCCAGGCGTCGGGCATGCCGACGCTGTTGATCGCGCCCTCCTTGCGGGCAGCGTCTTCCAATGCCTTGATATCGGTGTCGGCAGCGATGGCCGAGAGGGACAATGCGAGGGCCGAGCCCAGCAGTGACGCCATGAAGAACGTTTTCATCCGGAACTCCCTGGAAGCTATGGCAATCGAGAACGTGCAGCGAACCTGGCTCTGCGGCGCTTGGGTTCGTACGGAACGTTGCGTGGGCAGTTTTCCTACGAACCCTAGGCCAGCCAGCGTTCTGGCCAGCCTGGACCACGGGCATGACAGCTTGATGTAGCCCGAACCGGGATGGCTTGCTGACACTACAGCGTAGACCAGTTCCGTCTGCTGCAAGGGCGCTGCTGCGTGCCTGACGCCATTGCGGAGGCAGTGGCGCCCGTGGGGGCTGGCGTCGAGCGCGGACTCAACCGGCCAGGTCGCCGCCCGCTTCGCCCATGCCACCGCCACCTGCCGTGACCACTTGCACCGAAAGGCGCGGCGTGGCCAGGTCCAGGCCCGCTTCGTCGAGCTGACGCTTGAGTGCCAGGTTGAAGGCCCGCGAGACTTCCCACTGCTTGATGGGCGCGGTCTTGAAGCGGGCGCGCAGGACGGCCGAGCCCGACTCGAAACCCTCCACGCCTTGCAGCTCCAGGGGCGACCAGATGTTGCGGCGCATCAACGGGTCGGCGCGCAGCTTCTGCGCCACTTCGCGCACCAGGGCGATGGCCTGGTCTATCGGCATGTTGTGCGGGATGGCCACACGGAAGATCGCGTAGCCGAACTCCCGCGAATAGTTCTTGATGCTCTTGATCTCGCTGAACGGGATGGTATGAACGATGCCATCGATGTCGCGCAGGCGCACGGTACGGATGGTCAGCCCCTCCACGGTACCCAGGTGGCCGCCGACCTCGACGTAGTCGTCGATGGCCAGCGAGTCCTCGATGATGATGAACAGGCCCGTGATCAGATCGGCGACCAGCGACTGGGCACCGAAGCCGATGGCCAGGCCGATGACGCCGGCACCGGCGAGCAACGGCGTGACGTTCATGCCCATGTTCGCCAGCGCGACGATCAGCGCGATGATGAAAATGGTCACGAACAGCACGTTGCGGATCAGCGGCATCATGGTCTGCGCCCTGGCGTTGGCCAGGCCGCGGCGTGAGCGCACCAGGGCGTGATGCACGGCGCTGTCGGCCAGGATCCATACCAGCCAGGCGACGATCAGCGTGCCGGCCAGGCCCATGAGACGCATGCTCGCCTCGTGCCCGTCGCCGTCGGCGAAGCGGATCATCGAAAGCCCCCAGACACGCAGGCCGATTTCCAGAAATACCAGCCAGATGAACAGGTGCACCAGGGCGTAACCGAAGTTCTTCAGGCGCTCGGCATAGACCTGCTGGCGGCGGTTGACCCGCCGGGGGCTGGTGGCGTGGCGGCGCACCAGGCCATTGAGCACCATGCAGACCACCAGCAGCACCGTGCACATCAGCGACTGGCGCAGGGCCGTGCTGGTGTCCCCGGCGGAAACGAAGGTGGCGAACAGCGAGATCGCCACCAGCACCAGCGCAGGCACGTACCAGAAACTGCCGAGCACTTCGATGGTATCGCTCAAGGTGCGCCTGTTCAGACGCCGGGGCAGCGGCTGGTTGCGGATCAGATGCGCGATCGGGCGACGGAAGCGCACGATGAACAGCCCGCTGCACAGGGCGGCAAGCACGTTGGCCACGGTGGCCAGGGCATGGGCCAGATGGATGCCCAGGGCGTCGGTCAGGCGGGGGTCGTTCATCGCCTCGCCAAAGGCGGCGAAGCTGCCTATCAGCCACAGTGGATTGAAGGCGCGGTGGCGCAGGATGTGCAGGGCTCGATGGCGATGCGGGCCATCGAGCAGGGAAAAGGCGATCACGCAGATGGCCGAGAAGCAGGTCCCGACCACCAGGGCATACGCCAGAACCATCGCCATCGACTTGCCCAGCGAGGGGGGCAGGGCGAAGCTCAGGTACACCGTGAAGACCAGCGCGACCAACCAGGGCCCGAGCTTGCGCAGGGCGAAGCGCACCAGGTCCCAGGGACGCGGATGTTGCGGCAGTTCCTCGGTCAGGCCGAAGCGTACCCGGACGCGATGGCCTATCCAGTTGAAGGCCAGGGCCAGCAGGCTCCACACCGCGATGACCGCGGCGAAGCCGAATAGGATCATCGGCCATTGCTCGATAGGCACCACCAAAGCAGCCAGCTCCTGGCGTGCCTGATCGAGTTCCCGCGACCAGCGCAAGAACGGGCTGGCATCCCCGCTGAACTGTTTTTCCAGATCGTGCAGGGTGCCGCCGATCAGGCCCAGCACACCTTGCTCCGGGGTCGGCTGGGCCTGGCGGGTGCTGTCGCGCAACTTTTTCAGGTCGGCCAGCAGCTTGCCGCGCTGCTGGTCGTTTTCCAAGGTGGTGATCACTTCGTCGAGCGACTTGCCCAGGGGCTCGGAGGATTGCGCCTGGGGCGCGCTGCTCGAGCCGAGCAGGCCCGGCAGGCCGGCTCCCTGGGCGGACGTGACGAACAGCAGCAGGCACAGCAGATGAAGGCAACGCAGAAGAACAGGCACCGGGAAATCTACCTCAGGTCGTACGATCGCCCGAGTGTAGAGGATTTCTCAGGCCAGTTTCTCGAGGATCTTCCAGCACATGATGCCGAACATGCCGAGCGTGCCCAGCCACATCATCAATACCCCGACATCCCGCTCGCGCAGGCTGAAGCCAAGGGTCAGCAAGGACAACCCGGCGACGACCGGGATCAACATGGAATGAAAGGCGGACATGGCAGGTTCCTTCTGCTGGCGGCTAGGCCGATATCAACAGTGTAGGCCGGAACCGGGTTGACGGCATTGGCGTGAAAATGGATGACATGGCCAGGTTCCGAGCGTATGCAAACCCCACCGATGGTGCTGCAAGCACGGCCAGCTACCCAGCGGTGGAGTGCACGACCGCCGAGCGGCCGCCGCCAGACGATCAGGCTCGAACCCGGCTCCCGTCAAGGCAAGTCCCGGCTGCGGTAGAACGCCGTCAGTACCTTGACCAGGTGAGCCAGGTCATGACTGCCGCACAGTTCGCGGATCGAATGCATGGCGAAGGTCGGCAGGCCGATGTCCACTGTGCGCACGCCCAGGTGTCCGGCGGTGATCGGCCCGATGGTCGAGCCGCAGCCCATGTCGCTGCGTACCACGAAACTCTGTACCGGGACCTCCTCGGCCATGCACAGATGACGGAAGAAGCCTGCGGTTTCGCTGTTGGTGGCATAGCGCTGGTTGCTGTTGACCTTGATCACCGGGCCGGCGTTGAGCTTGGGGCCATGGTTGCCATCATGCTTGTCGGCATAGTTGGGATGCACTCCATGGGCATTGTCGGCCGAGATCAGCAACGAGCGCTGGATGCTTCGCACATAGTCGGCATGGTCCGGCAGCAGGCGCTGGAGCGTCTGCTCGAGCATTGGCCCGTCGGCACCGCAGGCCGAGCAGGAGCCCACCTCCTCATGATCGGTACAGACCAGCACGCAGGTTTCATCGCTATCGGCGGCCAGCAACGCCTGCAGGCCAGCGAAGCACGACAGCAGGTTGTCCAGGCGCGCGCCCGCGACGAATTCGCCATGCAGGCCGATCTGCGCGGCGTCCTGGGTATCGTAGAAACTCAGCTCGTAGTCGAGCACCACGTCGGCGTTGAGGTCATGCTCGCGGGCCAGTTGTTCGGTCAGCACGGCACGGAAGTCGACCCGTTCGTCACCGGCCACCTGGGCCAGGATCGGTGGCAGCTCGTTCTGCGGATTGATCGGCCAGCCCTCGTTGGCACCGCGATTGAGGTGGATGGCCAGGTTGGGCACGATGGCGATCGGCAGCTTGAAGTCGATCAGCTGGCTTTCCACCTTGCCGTCGCGGCGGAAGGTGACACGGCCCGCCAGCGACAGGTCGCGATCGAACCAGGGCGCGAGCAGGGCACCACCATAGACTTCGACCCCCAGTTGCAGGAAGCCATGGCGCTGCAGCTCAGGTTGCGGCTTGACCCGCAGGCAAGGGCTATCGGTATGCGCGCCGACGATGCGCAGGCCGCCGAGCAATGGCGACTGCTTGCCCAGCTGGATGGCGATGATCGAAGAATCGTTGCGGGTCACGTAGTAGCGACCGGCCGGTGCCGTGGTCCAGCTGTCGCGCTCGTCGAGACGCTGATAGCCGGCCGCCTCCAGGCGCCTGACGATGGAGGCGGTGGCATGGAACGGGGTAGGGGAAGCCTTGAGGAAATCGATCAAGCCTCGATTCAGGGCATCGCGCATAAGTTACTCCAGACGAGCTTCAAGCTTTGACCTGCAAGCTTGAAGCTTCAAGCCGCAAGCCGCAAGCCGCAAGCCGCGTCGCTGCAAGCATGAAGCCATGTTGGGCGATCTTGCATGGCTGCATGCTCACCACCCGCTCTTGGCTTGCAGCTTGCAGCTCAGAAAGGCACGGGACAGGTGAAACGCAAGCGTTGGCCGCAGATCGGGTGGGTGAAGGTCAGCATGCTGGCATGCAGGCACAACCGATCATGGGCAGCCAGCGCCTCGGGGTTGGCGTAGAGCCGGTCGCCGAGCAGCGGATGACCGATCGACAGCATATGCACGCGCAACTGGTGCGAACGGCCGGTGATGGGGGTCAGCTCGACGCGGCAATGCCCGTCGTGACGCTCGAGGACGCGCCAAAAGGTCAGCGCATGCTTGCCATGTTCATGGTCGACCACATGCCGCGGCTTGGTTGGTGGGTCATAGCGCAACGGCAGGTCGATACTGCCGCTGTCGCGTTCCGGCTGGCCCCAGCACAGTGCGGTATAGGCTTTTTCGGTTTCGCGATCATGGAACTGCCGGGATAGCTCGCGGTGACTGGCGGCGTCGCGGGCCAGCAGGATGATGCCCGAGGTTTCCCAGTCGAGGCGATGGACGATCAGCGCGTCCGGGTAGCCATTGTGCTGCAGGCGGGTGATCAGGCAGTCCTTGTTGTCGTCGGCCCGGCCTGGCACCGAAAGCAGCAGGGTAGGTTTGTTGACCACCAGGATGGCGGCGTCTTCATGGAGGATCTGGATGCTGGACAGCGGCATTGCATGCTCTCTGCAAAAAACAGCGGCGACGGCAGGCCCGGCAGCATCGCTGCCGGTCTGTCCGTCGCCGGGCAGGTGACCCGAAGCGTGGTGTTCAGCGTTCGGGAAGGGTGACGTTGAGCTCGAGGATGGAGCAGTTGCCCTGGTCTTCCAAGGCGACATGCACATCGTCGCTGCCGATGTTCACGTACTTGCGGATCACCTCGACCAGCTCCTTCTGCAGGGCGGGGAGGTAGTCCGGGGTGCTGCGCTGCCCGCGCTCGTGCGCCACGATGATCTGTAGACGCTCTTTCGCTACCGACGCGCTGGACTGTTTCTGTCTGCCACGAAAGAAGTCAAAAAGGTTCATGGTTTATTTGCTCCCGAAAAGGCGCTCGAAGAATCCCTTCTTCTGTACATCGACGAACCGCAGTTCTTTTTCTTTGCCCAGCAGGCGATCGACCGTGTCGCTGTAGGCCTGGCCGGCATCGCTCTGCTCGTCCAGGATGACCGGGATGCCCTGGTTGGAGGCCTTGAGCACGGCCTGCGACTCGGGGATCACGCCCTTGAGCTTGATGGCCAGGATTTCCTCGACGTCGGCGACGCTGAGCATTTCGCCCTTGACGACGCGCTCGGGGTGGTAGCGGGTGATGAGCAGGTGTTCCTTAATCGGCTCGCCGCCGTTCTCGGCGCGGCGCGACTTGCTCGACAGGATGCCCAGCATGCGGTCGGAGTCGCGCACCGACGAGACCTCGGGGTTGGTCACCACGATCGCCTCGTCGGCGAAGTACATGGCCAGGTGCGCGCCTTTCTCGATACCGGCCGGCGAGTCGCAGACCACGTAGTCGAAGGTTTCCTTGAGCTCCATGAGCACCTTCTCGACGCCTTCCTGGGTGAGCGCGTCCTTGTCGCGGGTCTGGCTGGCCGCCAGCACGAACAGGTTCTCCAGGCGCTTGTCCTTGATCAGCGCCTGTTGCAGGTTGGCCTCGCCGTTGACCACGTTGACGAAGTCGTACACCACGCGGCGTTCGCAGCCCATGATCAGGTCAAGGTTGCGCAGGCCGACGTCGAAGTCGACGATGACAGTCTTGTAGCCGCGCAGCGCGAGGCCGGTGCCGATGGCGGCGCTGGTCGTGGTCTTGCCCACGCCCCCCTTGCCGGAGGTAACGACGAGAATCTTGGCCAAGGTGTTTCACCCCTAGATGAACGGGACAGGCGTCCCAGCAAATACACGAAACGGCAACGAGTGAACAGTTGCACTAAAAATGACGGCAGTATCCGTTAAAGGCGGGTGATGTTCAACACATCCCCGGACAGGCTGACCTGCACCGCGGCCCCCCACAGCGGGTCGCGTCGAAGCTCTTCGCAGACCTTGTACTGGCCGGCGATCGAGACCAGTTCGGCGGTCATCTGCTGGCAGAAGATCCGGGCCCGGACATTGCCCTTCACGCCCGCCAGGGCCCGCCCTCGCATGGCGCCGTACACATGGATGTTGCCGTCGGCGAGAAGTTCCGCGCCCGGACTTACCGACGAGGTGACGATCAGGTCGCCGCCCTGGGCATAGATCTGCTGGCCCCCGCGAACCGGCGCGGTGACGATCCGTGTCGGCCGCACTTCGGGCTCGCTCGGCGGTGGCGGCGCTGGCTCGGGCTTCCTGACCTCTGGCTCGGGCTCGAGCGGGCGCTCGCGGGCACCTGAAGGAGGCAGCACGGGAAGGTCGATGGCGATCGCCGCGGCAATGTCCTCGATGCGGTTGGCGCGAATCGCCAGAGTCCGCAGGCCATGGTGCCGACACACCCGCATCAGCCCGGCCAGGTCGACGGCGCCGCTTGTGGCCGGCAGCTTGTCCAGCGCCAGCACCAGGGGGGTGTTGCTGAAAAAGTTCGGTGCCTGGGCCACTTTCGCCGCCAGTTGCCGGTCGAGCGCGTCGAGGTCGTTGTGGGCCAGTTCCAGCACGGTGATGGCGAGCATGCTGCCCTTGAGCTGGAACACGGGTATGGTGTCAGGTGTCTGATTGAGGCTCATGGTCTGCATAGACGGCTTGTTGCGAAAAAAGTGCCCTGACTTATAGCGATAACGTCACTTAGCCGCAACCACGGGCGATCCGTTGTAGAATGCCCGGCCCTTGTCTTTCCGGATGCTTCAATGGAACGCCCGCGTTTTCGTCCCCTGTTCTTCCATCCTCGTTTCTGGGGGCTCTGGCTTGGCCTGGCCGTGCTGTGGCTGGTGGTTCAGCTGCCCTACAAGGTCCTGCTGCGACTGGGGCGCCTGCTTGGCGCGCTGATGTACCGTGTCGCCGGCGAGCGTCGGCGCATCGCCGCGCGCAACCTGGAGCTGTGCTTTCCGGAGCTGTCGCACGACCAGCGGCAACGGCTGCTCGAGGAAAACTTCGCTTCCACCGGCATCGCGTTCTTCGAGATGGCCATGAGCTGGTGGTGGCCGCGAGCCAGGCTGGCCCGCCTGGCCCATATAGAAGGGCTGGAGCATCTGCAGGCCGCCCAGCGAGACGGGCAGGGGGCGATCCTCATGGCCGTGCATTTCACCACCCTGGAAATCGGTGCCGCGCTGCTCGGGCAGGCGCACACCATCGATGGCATGTACCGCGAGCACGACAACCTGCTGTTCGACTACATCCAGCGGCGCGGCCGGGAACGGCATAACCTCGATGCGCTGGCCGTCGAGCGCGAGGACGTACGCGGCATGCTCAAGCTGCTGCGTGGCGGGCGCGCCATCTGGTACGCGCCGGATCAGGACTATGGCACCAAGCAGAGCCTGTTCGTGCCGCTGTTCGGCATTGCGGCGGCCACCGTCACGGCCACCAGCAAGTTCGCCCGCCTGGGCCGGGCGCGGGTCATTCCCTTCACCCAGCGTCGCCTCGAAGATGGCAGTGGTTATCGCCTGGTCATCCATCCGCCGCTCGTCGACTTCCCCGGGGAAAGCGAGGAGGCGGACTGCCTGCGGATCAACCAATGGATCGAACAGGTGCTGCGCGCATGCCCCGAGCAGTATCTGTGGGCCCACCGTCGTTTCAAGTCGCGTCCGCCAGGGGCGCCGAAGCTGTACCAGAAGAAGCGCTAGGCGACCGCCCAGGCAGCCCTCAAAGGCTTTTCTGCAAGCTGGCCCGCAGTTCCAGCAGGTCTTCCTGCAGCTGTCGCAGGCGCTCCTGGCTGCGGCCGCTGGCGGTCAGGATCTGTCCGGGTATGTCGCGGGCCGCCTGCTCCAGTTGGCGGCCCTTGTCGGTCAGTTGCACCTGGACCACGCGTTCGTCTTCCCGGCTGCGGTTGCGCTCGAGCAGGCCTTCGCTTTCCAGGCGCTTGAGCAAGGGCGTGAGCGAGCCAGGGTCGGTCAGCAGGCGCTGGCTGATTTCCCCCACGGTCATGTTGTCGTGCTCCCACAGGACCAGCATCGCCAGGTATTGCGGATAGGTCAGGCCAAGCGCTTGCAGCAGCGGCTTGTAGACCTTGGTCATCAGCAGCGAGGTGGAATGCAGGGCGAAACAGACCTGGCTGTCCAGCAACAGCTCATCGCTGGGAGTTCGAATGTCGGCGTTCATGCAAATCCTTGAATGCTGAGTGGATGACAATCTGGCAGCCGGGCAACGGGTAGGTTCATTGCCGGTGCGGCTCATGGCGCAAGGCCAGACCCTTCGTCATTGCTGGGCTGAAGCACCTCCTGAGAAGTTCGAGCGGTAATCTGGCAGGAGAGTTCGTTTCATCTTGTGACAGCCACGCCGAACTGCTCGCGGGCCGATTCACGTTTCTGGAAGCCGGCAAAATCGGTAGCATGCTTGCAATTGATCCGACAGGCGAGGCAGTGATGATCGAGTGGTTGATGTACGCGGTGCTGGGCGCCGGGTTGGGCACGGTAGGCGGGTTGTTCGGCATCGGCGGCGGTTTGATCGCCATTCCGGCATTGGCCGTGTTGTTCGGGCTCGATCAGCAGCTGGCCCAAGGCACCGCTCTGGTCATGGTCGTGCCCAACGTGATGCTGGCATTGTGGCGCTATCACCAGCGCAATCGCATCGAATTGCGTCATGCCTTGCCGCTGTCGCTGTGCAGCTTCGTCTTCGCCTGGCTCGGCTCGATCTGGGCGGTCGGTCTCGATGCCCATGTCATGCGCCTGGGCTTCGTAGGGTTCCTGGTCGCACTGGCGGTCTGGAACTTGGCGCGCATGTTCCTGCCGGTGGCGCCACCCAGCGCCGAGCTGCGTCATCCGTGGCCATGGCTGGGCGTGCTGGGGTGTTTCGCCGGCAGCATGGGAGGATTGTTCGGCGTAGGCGGCGCCGTGGTCGCCACGCCTGTGCTGACCAGCGTATTCGGTACCACGCAAGTCGTCGCGCAAGGCCTGTCGCTGGCCCTGGCCGTGCCCAGCACCACGGTGACCCTGGTGACCTATGGTGTGCACCATAGCGTGAACTGGGCGATTGGCATTCCCTTGGCCGTCGGTGGCCTGCTCAGCATCAGTTGGGGCGTGAAGCTTGCCCATGCCTTGCCGGAAAAGATCCTGCGCGCAATGTTCTGCGGCTTTCTGGTCGTGTGCGCGGTGATGCTGGCCCTCGAGGTTTGAGTCCAGCCGCAAGCGCCAGCCCTAGCTACAAGCAACAGCAGTACGGCGTGGTGGCGGCGATTGTAGTCCGCGCCTTTGTCCGCGGCGCGCAACGCTATTGCTTGCAGCTTGCAGCTCTAGAGGCGCGCCTGTTTGAGCGTCTCGGCGATCATGAAGGCCAGCTCCAGCGACTGGTCGGCGTTCAGGCGCGGGTCGCAGTGGGTATGGTAGCGGTCCGACAAGCCATCCTCGGTGATCGGCCGCGCCCCTCCAATGCATTCGGTGACGTTCTGGCCGGTCATCTCGATGTGGATGCCACCGGCATGGCTGCCTTCGGCCTGGTGGACCTCGAAGAACTGGCGGACCTCGGCGAGGATCTGGGCGAAGTCCCGGGTCTTGTAGCCGCTGCTGGCCTTGATGGTATTGCCATGCATCGGGTCGCTGCTCCACAGGACCTGGCGCCCTTCCTGTTCGACGGCGCGGATCAGCCGGGGCAGGTGCTCGCCCACCTTGCTGGCGCCCATGCGCACGATCAGGTTGAGCCTGCCGGGATCGTTCCGCGGATTGAGGATGTCGATCAGGCGGATCAGCTCCTGTGGGTCCATGCTCGGGCCGACCTTGACGCCGATCGGATTGTGTACCCCACGCAGGAACTCCACGTGCGCGCCATCGAGCTGCCGTGTGCGATCGCCGATCCACAGCATGTGCGCCGAACAGTCGTAGTGATCGCCGGTCAGGCTGTCACGACGAACGAAGGCCTGCTCGTAGTTCAGCAGCAATGCCTCGTGGGCGGTGAAGAAACTGGTCTCGCGCAGCTGCGGAGCGCCATCCAGGCCGCAGGCGCGCATGAAGGCCAGGGTTTCGTCGATGCGATCGGCCAGTTGGTGATATTTCTCGGCAAGGGCCGAGTTGGCGATGAAATCCAGGTTCCAGCGATGGACCTGATGCAGGTCGGCGAAGCCGCCCTGGGCAAAGGCGCGCAGCAGGTTGAGGCTGGCGGTGGCCTGGTGGTAGGCCTGCAGTAGCCGTTCAGGGTCGGGAACCCGGTTGGCGGTGTCGAAGCCGATGCCGTTGACGATGTCGCCCCGATAGGCGGGCAGGGTCACGCCGGCGATGGTCTCGTCGTCGGCCGAGCGCGGCTTGGCGAACTGGCCGGCCATGCGTCCGACCTTCACTACCGGGCAGCCAGCGGCGAACGTCATGACGATGGCCATCTGCAACAGCACCTTGAAGGTGTCGCGGATCTTCGCCGCGGAGAACTCCGCGAAGCTTTCCGCGCAGTCGCCGCCCTGCAAGAGGAACGCCCGCCCCTGGGTGACCTCGGCGAACTGCCGGCGCAGTTCGCGCGCCTCGCCGGCGAACACCAGTGGCGGATAGCTGGCCAGCGTCTGCTCGACGCGCAGCAGGTGAGCGGCATCGGGGTAGTTGGGCTGCTGCTGGATCGGCAAGGCGCGCCAGCTGTCGGGACTCCAGGATCTGTTCATGTCGAGCTCGATGCTTGGTGGTCAGGCAGGCATGTTAACAGTTGCACGCTCGCTTGTTGCATGAGGTGCATTGGCGGACAATGGCGGTTTTGCGGATGGAAGAGATGACCAAGGAGCGCGATGAGCGCCTGCTGGCCCGGGTGGAGGATGCGTTCGGGGTCATCAGTGTGTTCGAGGTGGACGACTACCGCTTCCTCGAGTTCGGCGATGCCATCGAGCAGAGCTGCGTCTTCACGGCCGATCCGAGCTGGCTGGAATACGACTACACCCGCGCCATGCTGGTGGGCGCGCTTTGTCACGCGAGTCCCGAAAGCGCGCTCTTCCTTGGGCTCGGCGCGGGCACCCTGACCCAGGCATGTCTGAAGTTTCTGTCGCTCGATGATGTCGAGGCGATCGAGCTGCGCGCGGACGTGCCGCGCCTGGCCATGGAGTATCTGGGGCTGGATGACGATCCGCGCCTGTACATCCGTGTCGGCGACGCCCTGGAGCTGCTGCCGAGCGCCGAAAAGGCCGACCTGCTGTTCGTCGACCTCTATACCGACCATGGGCCGGGCGTTGGCCACCTGGCCTGGAGTTTTCTCGAGCGCTGCCAGCGCCAGCTCAATCCCGAAGGCTGGCTGGTGATCAACCAGTGGGCTGGCGAGGATGGAAAGCCGCTCGGCGCGGCCTTGTTGCGCGGCCTGTATCATCGGCACTACTGGGAATTGCCGGTGAGCGAGGGCAACGTGATCCTGCTCGTGCCGGCCGGGCTCGACCAGACCCTGGACATGCAAGGCTTGCGCGAGCGGGCCGAGATGCTCGCGCCGCGCCTGGGCTACAGCCTCGATGCGTTGATCGCCCAACTGCGCCCGGCCAGCTGAAGGCCAGGCGCGCAAACGTTTCAGCGGCCCGCTTCGCGGCTTCCCGGCTGGCGCACGGGCTCGAAAAAAATCTCACGGCTGGCTCGTATTCGGGTATAGTACGCGCCGGTCTTTCAGCGGACCCCCGTTGCAGGTGGTGCAAATCCCCCGTATATCAGCTTCGGCTGCGCGTCCGCTCGTCGGACTTTCCCAAGATGTTCCCTTTTCAATCGTTTTCGCAAATCCCCGCCGCCAGAGCTGCCTGGGTGACCTCCGGGTCTTTCAAGGCATGTGCAGCTCTGGAGCATGGGTCTTTGCGGATGCACCTAGAGGCAGACCCATGACCCAGGAAACCGGCGGATTCGCCGCTCTCGATCTCAATCCGAACATTGTTGCTGCAGTGCTGGCTACCGGCTACGAAGAGCCATCGGCCATCCAGCAACAGTCGATCCCGATCATTCTCGCCGGTCACGACATGATCGGCCAGGCGCAGACCGGCACCGGCAAGACCGCTGCCTTCGCCCTGCCGATCCTGAACCGTATCGACACGAGCAAGCGCGAACCGCAAGCCCTGATCCTGGCGCCAACCCGTGAGTTGGCGCTGCAAGTAGCCACGGCCTTCGAAACCTACGCCAAGCAGATGCCGGGCGTGAACGTGGTCGCCGTGTACGGTGGTGCCCCGATGGGCCCGCAGTTGCGCGCCATTCGCAATGGTGCCCAGATCGTCGTCGCCACGCCTGGTCGCCTCTGCGACCACCTGCGTCGCGACGAGAAAGTCCTGTCCACGGTCAAGCACCTGGTGCTCGACGAAGCCGACGAGATGCTCAAGCTTGGTTTCATGGATGACCTGGAAGTCATCTTCGACGCGCTTCCGGAAAGCCGTCAGACCGTGCTGTTCTCCGCCACTTTGCCGTCCTCGATCCGTTCGATCGCCGAGCGTCACCTGCGCGAGCCGAAGCACGTCAAGATCCAGAGCAAGACCCAGACCGTCACCGCGATCGACCAGGCCCACCTGATGGTGCATGCCGACCAGAAGATCCCGGCCGTGCTGCGCCTGCTGGAAGTGGAGGAGTTCGATGCGCTGATCGCCTTCGTGCGTACCAAGCAGGCCACCCTGGACCTGGCCAGCGCCCTGGAAGCCAAGGGCTACAAGGCCGCTGCGCTGAACGGCGACATCGCCCAGAACCAGCGCGAGCGTGTCATCGACTCGCTCAAGGATGGCCGCCTGGACATCGTCGTCGCCACCGACGTGGCCGCTCGTGGTCTGGACGTACCGCGCATCACCCATGTGTTCAACGTGGACATGCCGTACGATCCGGAATCCTATGTCCACCGCATCGGTCGTACTGGCCGTGCTGGTCGCGAAGGTCGTGCCTTGCTGCTGGTCACGCCGCGTGAGCGCCGCATGCTCCAGGTCATCGAGCGCGTGACCGGGCAGAAGGTCGCCGAAGCGCGCCTGCCGAACGCCCAGGCCGTGTTGGATGCGCGCATCAAGAAGCTGACTTCCAGCCTGGCCCCTCTGGTCGCCGATTCGGAAGCCAGCCACGGCGACCTGCTCGACCGCCTCACGGCCGACCTGGGCTGCAGCCCGCGTGCCTTGGCTGCCGCACTGCTGCGCAAGGCCACCAATGGCCAGGCGCTGGATCTGGCCAGTGTCGAACGTGACCAACCGCTGGTGCCGACCTACACTCCGCGTGAGCGCAGCGGTGAGCGTGGCGAGCGTGGCGAGCGTGGCGAGCGTGGCGAGCGCGAGCGTCGCGCACCCCTGCCGCTGGCCGAAGGGCGCGTACGCTGCCGTACCGCCTTGGGCGCCCGCGATGGGATCGCCGCCAAGAACCTGCTCGGCGCGATTCTCAACGAGGGTGGCCTGGCCCGTGATGCCATCGGCCGGATCCAGGTGCGTGACAGCTTCAGTCTGGTCGAGTTGCCGGAAGAGGGTCTCGAGAAGCTGCTGTCCAAGCTCAAGGACACGCGCGTTGCTGGCAAGCAGCTGAAGCTGCGCCGTTACCGCGAAGACTGATGCACGCTTGAAGAATCCCCGACTCGTTCGGGGATTTTTTTGCGCGTCATTCGAATGATCGGCCGAAGCGGCGAGCAGGCACGCGCGATTGCCGCAGGTTGGGCAGGCTGGCTATCCTGAGCGGGTGGCCTGGTACTCAGGCGAACTTCTCCATCAGACCAGGAGTGATCATGGAAGCGGCATTCTGGCATCAGCGCTGGGCCGAAAATCGAATCGGTTTCCACCAGCGCCAGGTCAACCCTTACTTGCAACGTCATTGGCCCGACCTCCAGCTGCCAGAAGGTTCGCAGGTCCTGGTGCCGTTGTGTGGCAAGAGTCTGGATCTGGCCTGGCTTGCCGAGCGGGGTCATGAGGTGCTCGGCGTGGAGCTGTCGCGCCAGGCGGTACAGGCATTTTTCACCGAGCAGGGGCTGCAGCCGACGATCGAGCGGCATGGCGAGTTCGAGGTCTGGCGCAGCGGGACGGTGCAGCTCTGGTGCGGTGACTTCTTCGCCTTGCGTGCAGAGGATCTGGTCGCCTGCGCGGGTCTCTACGACCGGGCCGCGCTGATCGCTTTCCCGGCGCCGATGCGCCAGCTCTACATGGCGCATCTGGCCAGGCTGCTGCCGCCAGCTTGCCAGGGGTTGCTGGTCACGCTCGATTACCCGCAATCCCTGGTCGAAGGGCCACCCTTCGCCGTGTCGAACGACGAAGTGCTGCGGGGATTGGCCGCCTGGCAGCGAGTCGAGAGGCTGGAGGAAGGGGATATCATCGAGCAGAGCCCGCGATTTCTCCAGGCTGGCGTAACCAGGCTTCGCGAACGTGTCTACCGCTTGCAGCGATAACGGCCGCGGTGCATGAAAAAGGGCGACCGAAGTCGCCCTTTTTCATGGCTGGCCGAATGAATCAGCCGCGACGGCGCAGGGCCTCGATACGGTCTTCCAAGGGCGGATGGCTCATCAGCAGCCCGGCCAGGCCCTGCTTGAGGCCGCCGTTGATGCCGAAGGCGTGCAGCGAGTCAGGCATCTGCACCGGCATGCCCTGTTCGGCACGCAGGCGCTGCAGGGCGTTGATCATCGCGCCTGTCCCGGCCAGCCGGGCGCCGGCGTCGTCGGCGCGGTACTCGCGACGTCGCGAGAACCACATGACGATGATGCTGGCCAGAATGCCCAGGACCAGCTCGGCCACGATGGTGGCGACGTAATAAGCAATACCCTGGCCTTCCTCGTTCTTGAAGATCACCTTGTCGACGAAGTTGCCAATGATGCGTGCGAAGAACATCACGAACGTGTTGACCACGCCTTGCACCAGCGCCAGCGTCACCATGTCGCCGTTGGCCACGTGACCGATCTCGTGGGCGAGCACGGCGCGCACCTCGTCGGGCGAGAAGCGTTCGAGCAGGCCCTGGCTGACCGCCACCAGGGCGTCGTTGCGGTTCCAGCCGGTAGCGAAGGCGTTCGCTTCGTAGGCCGGGAAGATACCCACCTCGGGCATCTTGATCCCGGCTTCGCGAGACAGTTCCTCTACCGTTTGCAGCAGCCACTGCTCATGGCGAGTGCGCGGCTGGGTGATGATCTGGGTACCGGTGCTCATCTTCGCCATCCATTTGGAGATGAGCAACGAAACGATGGAGCCGGCGAAACCGAACACGGCGCAGAAGACCAGCAGCTGGCTCAGGTCGAGGTCGACCCCATTGGCTGCCATGAACCCGTTGAAGCCGAACAGGCTCAGGGTAATGCTTGCAACCAGCACCACCGCGAGGTTGGTGGCCACAAACAACAAGATGCGCATCATGGTTGTCACGTTCTCCTGACGGATGAAATGTTGCGTACTGCGGGGGTATATAAGGGGGAGGGGGCGCCGATTCAACCGGGGGACTATTTCAAACTGTGTAGGACGTAGTATGACAGAGGATGCGAGAAGCTCTGTGGGATACAGCGTTGCAGAATGTAAGAAGAATCCGAGAGGCGGTTATGAAATGGACTGGCCGCCTCGTTGCAGAGGCCCCAATGCCTCGATGGCCGTGCTACCAGCACGACCGGTGGGCGTTTGCAGAGGCGGCACAGGGCCGCCCTGCCGCCCAGCACGGCAGGGCGGCCGCTCAAGCCCACGGCGCGCGGCCTTACTGGCTGTAGGTCCGCAGGAAATTGCCGATGCGGCCGATGGCCTGTTCCAGGTCATCCACGCGTGGCAAGGTCACCACGCGGAAATGATCCGGCCACGGCCAGTTGAAAGCGGTGCCCTGGACGATCAGCAGCCGCTCCGACAGCAGCAGGTCGAGCACGAATTTCTCGTCGTTGTGGATGGGGCAGACCTTCGGGTCGATCCGTGGGAAGGCGTACAGCGCGCCCATTGGCTTGACGCAGCTGACGCCGGGGATGTCGTTGAGCAGCTCCCAGGCGCGGTTGCGCTGTTCGAGCAGACGGCCGGGCGGCAGGACCAGGTCATTGATGCTCTGGTAGCCGCCCAGGGCGGTCTGGATGGCGTGCTGGGCCGGTACGTTGGCGCATAGGCGCATGTTGGCCAGCATGTCGATGCCCTCGATGTAGCTCTGCGCGCGGTGCTTGGGCCCGGAAATGATCAGCCAGCCGGAGCGAAAGCCCGCCACGCGGTAGGACTTCGACAGGCCGTTGAAGGTCAGGCAGAGCAGGTCCGGGGCCAGCGAAGCGGTGCTGACGTGCACGGCCTCGTCGTAGAGGATCTTGTCGTAGATCTCGTCGGAGAACACCACCAGGTCGTGCTGACGCGCCAGTTCCAGCATGCCCAGCAGCAGTTCGCGCGAATACACCGCGCCGGTCGGATTGTTCGGGTTGATGATCACCATTGCCTTGGTGTTGGGCGTGATCTTGGCCTTGATGTCGTCGAGATCCGGGAACCAGTCGGCCTTTTCATCGCACAGGTAATGAACCGGCCTGCCACCGGCCAGGCTGACCGCGGCCGTCCACAGCGGGTAGTCCGGTGCCGGGATCAGGACTTCGTCGCCGTTGTCGAGCAAGGCCTGCATGGACATCACGATCAGTTCGGAGACGCCATTGCCCAGGTAGATGTCCTCGATGCCGACGCCTTCGATCTGCTTCTGCTGGCAGTATTGCATCACCGCCTTGCGCGCGCTGAACAGGCCCTTCGAGTCGCTGTAGCCCTGGGCGGTCGGCAGGTTGCGGATCACGTCCTGGAGGATTTCGTCGGGCGCCTCGAAGCCAAACGGCGCCGGATTGCCGATGTTCAGCTTGAGGATGCGATGACCTTCCTCCTCGAGGCGTTTGGCGTGCTTGAGCACCGGGCCGCGAATGTCGTAGCAGACATTGGCGAGCTTGTTCGATTTGCTGAACTGCATGATGAAATCCCGATTGGAGAGGTCGCAGCGCTGCGCCGTCGAAAGGTTTGAAAAAGGCGGAGCGTGGGTGCCAGACTGATGTCAGACGAGGAAAGCGCACTAATATACGTGCTCCCCGCGCCCTCGAAAAGACGGCGCGGTGCAAATTCAAGCCTGCCGAGGTCCAGCCATGCAGAAGATCGAAAAGACATTGGAACAATGGCGCGAGATGCTCGATCCCGCGCAATACCAGGTGTGCCGTCTCAAGGGCACCGAGCGGCCATTCAGTGGCAAGTACAACGGCGAGCGACGCGACGGTATCTATCACTGCATCTGCTGCGATGCGCCGCTGTTCGACGCCAAGGCCAAGTTCGACTCCGGTTGCGGCTGGCCGAGCTTCTATGAGCCGCTGCAAGACAATGCCATGATCGAGGTGCGCGATACGTCCCATGGCATGATTCGCACCGAGGTCACCTGTGCCCGCTGCGACGCGCACCTGGGGCACGTGTTTCCGGATGGCCCGCCGCCGACCGGCCTGCGCTACTGCATCAACTCGGTCTGCCTGGAGCTCAAGTCTCGTGCGTGAAGACAAAGCGGTTCACGGCGTCGATCTGCAGGACATCGCTTGCGTGACCCTCGGGGGCGAGCACAGGAAGCTCGGCGATTTTCCAGGCAAGGCGCTACTGGTGGTCAATACTGCCAGCCAGTGCGGCTTCACGCCTCAATACAAGGGGCTGGAGCAGCTGTGGCAGGCTTATCGTGCTCGCGGCCTGGTCGTGCTGGGATTCCCCTGCAACCAGTTCGGTCAGCAGGAGCCAGGCGACGCGCGAACCATCGCGCAGTTCTGCAAGCGCAACTTCGAGGTGAGTTTCCCGATGTTCCGCAAGATCGAAGTCAACGGCCCAGGCGCGCACCCGTTGTTCGTCGAGCTCAAGCGCCGCGCTCCGGGCTTTCTCGGCAGTGAACGGATCAAGTGGAATTTCACCAAGTTCCTGGTCGACCCCGCCACTGGCCGGGTCACGCGCCATGCGCCGTTCACCAAGCCCCAGGCGCTGGAGTCGGAGATCGAGGCACTGCTCGGTCGCTGAGGCGGCAGGCTGGCGCCTGGCCATGTTCGGCCGCCATTAGAGCAGGATGGGCGATTTGTGGCCGCAACTGCATTTGCCGGTTGATGCAAGCGTCTTCGCTGGCATAATCGATGCTGATCTGGATGACACGAGCAAGGCCCGAGCCTGACACCTATCAGGATGGTCGGACAGGCTTGCTTGCAGGACAGGCGATCAGCGACTCGATATCCGTGAGTCCCGAGCCAGTTTTGCGCTGCGTGCGCTGTCCAGCATGGCCGAACCATCCCCCGGCAGCTGGCGAACCTGCCATTTGGTCCATCCGTTTGTTTTAACCCGTCCCGAGGAGTGGTCATGGACCCCCGCCTTACCGTTTTCCTGGAGCGAGCCGAATCGGTGCTCGCCCGCCTCGAACCCTTGCTGCCTGCTCCCCGTCCCGAGATCGACTGGCAACAGTGCCTGGCCGCGCGCTGGCAGCGCGACGGACGCAGCGGCTATCTGCTGCCCCTGGAGGTCAGCCTGGACATTCGTCTGAGCGACCTGATCGGCGTCGACCAGCAGCGTGAGCAGCTGGGCCGCAATACCCGGCAGTTCATCGACGGCATGCCGGCCAACCATGCCCTGCTCTGGGGCTCGCGTGGCACCGGCAAGTCTTCGCTGGTGCGGGCGTTGCTGGCCGAACATGCGCCGGCCGGGTTGCGTCTGATCGAGATCGAGCGCGACCACCTGGCCGACCTGCCTCGCGTCGTCGAGCAGCTGCAGAAGCTGCCGCAACGCTTCATCCTGTTCTGTGACGACCTGTCGTTCGAGGCCGGCGAAGGCGACTATCGCGTGCTCAAGAGCGTGCTCGACGGTTCCCTGGAACAGGCGCCCGACAACGTCCTGCTCTATGCGACCTCCAATCGTCGTCATCTGGTACCGGAAAAGCAGAGCGACAACGAAAACTGGAAGATGGTCGACGGCGAGCTGCATCCGAACGAGGCGGTGGAGGACAAGATTGCCCTGTCCGACCGTTTCGGCCTGTGGCTGTCGTTCTATCCGTTCAGCCAGGAACATTTCCTCGACGTGGTCGAGCACTGGATCGGCCAGCTCGCCAGCTCCGCCGGCCTGGCCTGGCAGCGCGACGAGGCGCTGGAGAAGCTTGCCGTGCGCTGGGCCACCGGGCGCGGCAACCGCAACGGCCGTTGCGCCTATCAGTTCGCCCGCTATTGGGTCGGGCTGCAGTTGCTGGAACACAAGGCATGATCGATCTGACTGCCACGGGCAAGGGGTTGGACGGCTACGCGATGCTGGCGGCGCAGGTGCAGGCCCTGTTCGCCGACGAACGTGACTTCATTGCCAATGCCGCACAGTTTTCGGCTTTCCTCTACCACCAGGTGGAGGACCTCAATTGGGCCGGTTTCTACCTCAATCGTGACGGGCAGCTGGTGCTGGGCCCGTTCCAGGGGCAGGTCGCGTGCGTGCGCATCCCGTTCGGCAAGGGCGTCTGTGGCACCGCGGCCGCCACCGGCCAGACCCAGCGGGTCGAGGACGTGCATGCCTTCCCAGGGCATATCGCCTGCGACAGCGCTTCGAACAGCGAGCTGGTGATTCCGCTGGTCAAGGAAGGTCGCCTGATCGGCGTGGTCGACCTGGACAGCCCTCGCCTGGGCCGCTTCACCGTTCAGGACCAGCAAGGGCTGGAGCAGCTGGCCAGGATCTTCCTCGAGCTGACCGACTGCTGAACAGGCCGCGGGGTAGCCTCGGCTCGCCCCGCAGCCTCTGCAGGCATCTCCTGCCGACTGTCACCAAGCTGTCAGGTTGGCCTGTCAGTCTCCAGCAAACAGCGCCGGAGGCCACGACATGACCCATGCCGAATGTTCTCGTCCGTCCCGCAGGCAAAGGGTGCGGACGCTGTGGATCTCCGATGTCCACCTCGGTACACGTGGCTGTCAGGCCGAACATCTGTCAGGCTTTCTGCGACGCTACCAGGCCGATCGCCTCTACCTGGTCGGCGACATCATCGACGGCTGGAAACTGCGTGGCGGGATCTACTGGCCGCAGAGTCATACCAATGTCATCCGCCGCCTGTTGAACATGAGCAAGCGCGGCACCGAAGTCATCTACGTGACTGGCAACCATGACGAGTTTCTGCGCCGCTATTCCAGGCTGATGCTTGGCAACCTGCGGCTGGTCGATGAAGCCGAGCACCTCACCGCCGACGGTCGCAGGCTGCTGGTGATTCATGGTGACCAGTTCGATGTCATCACGCGCTATCACCGCTGGCTGGCTTGGCTTGGCGATCGAGCCTACACCCTCAGCCTGACGCTCAACCGCTGGCTCAACCACTGGCGCGCACGGCATGGTCACGGCTACTGGTCGCTTTCAGCCTATCTCAAGCACAAGGTCAAGGGCGCGGTGAGCTTCATCAGCGATTTCGAACATGCCATCGCCCACGAATGCCTGCGCAGAGGCTTTCAGGGGGTAGTCTGCGGACACATCCATCATGCCGAGATCCGTCAGCTTGGTGGGGTCGAGTATTTCAACTGCGGCGACTGGGTCGAGTCCTGCACGGCACTGATAGAACATTGGGATGGCAGCATCGAGCTGTATCGCCTGACCGATGCCCAGGCGCGACCGCTCGGGCCGGTGGCCCTGGCGCGCGAGCCGGCCTGAGGCACAGGGCACGGCTAGAGCCCGACCTTGCCGAGCAAGACGTCGCGGAACATCGCGAAATCCCCGAGCAGGCTATACCACGGGTGGGTGAAGGTCGCTGGGCGGTTCTTCTCGAAGAAGAAGTGGCCGATCCAGGCGAAGCCGTAGCCGACGAGCGGAACCAGCGACAGTAGCCACCAACTGCCGCTGGCGATCACGTAGGCGAGCAGCGCGATGACCAGGCTGGTACCAATGAAATGCAGGCGCCGACAGACCGGATCGTTGTGTTCGCCAAGGTAGTAGGGATAGAAATCGGCAAAGCTGCGAAAAGGAGTGGCGCGGCTCATCTGGATTGTCCGCCTGCGGTTGCCTGAGAAAGATGAATAGCTTGCTTGCATTCGGATTCTAGGATGACGAAGGCGCATCGACAGTGACAATAGGCGCCAATTGAGTATCCTTTGCAGGCAACCACCCTAGCGGCCAGCGCGGAAACCGGTCATGAGCGAAAGAACCACGTCAGCCAGCTGGGCTTCCGGTATCGTCAAGGCGTTGGAGCTCGAAGGGCTCGACTGCCAAGCCATGTTCCGCAGGCTGGGCCTGGACTTCTCCGCCCTGGACGATCCTGACGCCCGCTTCACGCAGGACTCCCTGACGCGCCTGTGGATGCTCGCCGAAGAACTGTCGGGCAACCAGGCCATCGGCCTGAACATGGCTCGGTTGGTGCGCCCGGCGTCATTTCATGTGGTCGGTTATGCGCTGATGTCCAGCCGGACCTTGGCCGAGGGGTTCAGGCGCCTGGTGCGTTACCAGCGCATCATTGCGGAAAGCTCCGACCTGACCTTCGGCCTGGAGCCGGAAGGTTATGCGCTGGTGCTCAGCGTCTACGGCGACCACCTGCCACCCACCCGACACAGCGCCGAGGCTTCGCTGGCTTGCGCGCTGTCACTGTGCCGCTGGCTCAGTGGACGTGCAATGGCGCCACGCAAGGTCTTCATCCGGGGCGCGCAGCCACGCGATGTCGAACCCTACCGCGCGGTTTTCCGTGCGCCACTGGTCTTTGGCGCTGCCCACGACGCGCTGATCTTCGATCCGCAGGACATGGAGGCGCCGTTGCCGACGGCCAACGAAGCCATGGCCACGCTGCATGATCGCTTCGCCGGTGAATACCTGGCGCGGTTTTCCGGTAGCCGGGTGACCCACCGTGCCCGCCAGGTGCTGTGTCGTGTGCTGCCTCAGGGCGAGCCCAAGCGGGAACTGGTGGCCCAGGCCCTGCACATGTCGCAGCGCACCTTGCAACGACGGCTCCAGGAGGAGGGCACCAGTTTTCAGGCGTTGCTCGACGATACCCGACGCGAGCTGGCAGAACAGTATCTTGCGCAACCTGGCATGACCCTGCTGCAGACCGCCTACCTGCTCGGCTTCGCCGACCCGAGCAACTTCTACCGGGCGTTCCGCCGCTGGTTCGATGCCACGCCCAGCGAATATCGGGCGCGCCTGGCAGGCCTTCCCGCCGTGTTCAGTGACGCCAGAACGCCGGCATGCACAACACCAGCACGGTGATGATTTCCAGGCGGCCTAGCAGCATGCCGCCGGCCAGTATCCACTTGGCCGCATCTGGCAGAGTCGAGAAGTTGCCCGCCGGCCCGATCACCTCGCCCAGCCCTGGTCCGACCCCGGACACGGTACTGGCCGCGCCGGTCAGCGCGGTCATCCAGTCGACGCCCAGCAATGACAGCAGCAAGGCGATCAGGCAAATGGTGATGGCGAAGAAGAAGGAAAAGGTGAGGATGGAACGTACGATTTCTTCGTCCAGGCGGTGACCGTTGTATTTCTGCTTGATCACCGCGCGTGGATGGATGAGCTGGTTGAGGTTGGCTTTGAGCAGGATGTAGGCCACCTGGAAACGGAAGATCTTGATACCGCCCGCGGTCGAGCCCGAGCAGCCGCCGATGAAGCCCAGGTAGAAGAAGAACATCAGCGAGAAATTGCCCCACAGGCTGTAGTCGCCGAGGGCGAAGCCGGTGGTGGTGACCACCGAGGTCACGTTAAGCGCGACATGACGCAGGGCATCGAGCCAAGGCAGGTCGGTGGTCAGCCAGTACCAGCTGCCCAGTACCACCCAGGTCGCCACCAGTAGCCCGAGCAGCCCCTGCACCTGCTGGTCGCGCCATAGCGCCCAGCGATTGCCGCGCAAGGTGGCCACGTACAGGGTGAACGGCAGGCTGCCGAGAATCATCACCACCACGGCGACCCAGTGCACGGCGGGAATGTCCCACTTGGCCAGGGACAGGTCGGAGGTGGAAAAGCCACCGGTGGAAATCGCCGACATGGCGTGATTGATGGCGTCGAACGGCGACATGCCCGCCCACCAGAAGGCCAGGCTACCGACGATGGTGATGCCGACGTACACCAGCACGATCGACTTGGCGACCATGTGCGAACGCGGCATGACCTTTTCCGAGCGATCGGAGGATTCGGTCTGGAACAGGCGCATGCCACCGATGCGCAGCAGCGGCAGGATCGCCACGGCCATGCCGATGAAGCCGATGCCGCCGAGCCAGTGCAGCATCGAACGCCACATCAGGATGCCGGGGGACAGGTTGTCCAACCCGCTGAGCACGGTCGAGCCTGTGGCGGTGATGCCGGACATGCTTTCGAAGAAGGCGTTGGTGTAGCTGATGTGCTGGGTGAACAGGAACGGCAGGGCGGCGAACACGCAGACCACCAGCCAGCTGCAGACCGTCAGCAGGTACATGTCGCGAGGGCGCAGGTGCACATGTTGGGGCCGACCCTGGGCGACCATGGCCAGCCCTGCGACGAAGGTGAGCAGGCTCGACCAGAGGAACGAGGGCAGGTCGCCGGTGCGCTCGAAGACCAGCAAGGTCGCCATGGGCACGACCATGCTCACTGCCAGGGTGATCAGGAAGATGCCGATGATGAACGCGATGATCCTGATGGTCGGCAACGCCATGTGAACTGCTCTGACTCGCAACGGGGAAGGGCGCCATTCTACTCTCGGGATCGGCGGCTGCAAGCCGCAGGCTTCGAGCCGCGAGCCGCAAGTGGAGTCCCAGCGTCGATCCGCTCTTGCTCTTGCTTGCAGCTCGAAGCTCACGCCTTGAGAATGGCCGCACATCCATATGCCAGGAGGGTAGCCCGTGGAGGCTCTCGATGCACTGCTCAACCGCGTTTCCGTTCCACGCCTGACTGATCCGGCGCCGAATGCCGCGCAGCGCGAGGCACTGTTCCAGGCGGCGTTGCGCGCTCCGGATCATGGCCAGTTGCGTCCTTGGCGCTTCCTCACCATCGAAGGAGCCGGGCGTGACAGGCTCGGTGAGCTGTTCGCCGAGGCCCTGCGCCAGAAGGGCGAGGCCAGCCAGGCTGCGCTGGACAAGGCGCGTGCCATGCCCTTGCGCGCACCGCTGCTGATCGTGGTGATTGCTCGCCCGCAGGCGCATTTCAAAGTGCCGCTGTCCGAGCAGCGCCTGGCGGCTGGATGCGCAGCCCACGGCATTCTCATCGCGGCGCATGCACAGGGCATCGGCGCGGTATGGCGTACCGGCGACATGGCATACGACGCACACGTGGCGAGCGGGCTGGGCTTGCAGGACAACGAAGAGCTGATCGGCTATCTGTATCTCGGCACCCCAGCCACCGAGCCGCGCAAGGCGCCAGTGCTGGCGACCGGAGATTATGTGAAGGCGTGGGGCGAGCAGGGCCACGGCTGAACGATCGGAGCGGCCACCGCCGCGGCCTGGACCTGCCGCGATGGACCGCGCGGCGGCCTCAGGATCTGGCAGACAATACTCTTTTCCTCGTTGGTAGTGCGGGGCGCTTTGCGCCCCATTGCGGCCCTGCGGCCACTCCCACAGCCGTGCCATCGAGGGTAGAGCGTTGGCGGCCTGGTGGGCCGCGATCTGCCGGACAAGAGTCAGCGCAGACACCTCACTGTCCTGCAGAACCTCCCGCCACAGGCAACTCCAGCCGCGCCAGAAAACCTCCTTGGCGATGGTTGTTCAACGCCAGGCTACCCCCGTGTCGCTCCGCTGCCTTGCGGGCGATGGCCAGCCCCAGGCCGTGGCCGGTTGCCGTCTGTCCGGGTGCGCGGAAGAAAGGTTCGCCCAGCTGTGACAAGTGCTCGATTGCCACGCCAGGGCCATGGTCGCGCACGCTCAGCACGATCCGTTGCTCTTCACGATGTGCACCGATTTCGATCGGCTGCCCCGGCGGGTTGAAGCGCAAGGCATTGCGCACCAGGTTATCGATGGCGCGCTCGAGCAGCGTCGGCCAGCCTTGCAGCACCAGGCCAGGCTCGGCTTCCAGGCGGATGTCCTGGTCTGGTGCGCTGAGCTGAGCGTCCTTGCGCACGCTGCCGAGCAGGGCATTGACGTCGATCGGTTCGGCGTGGGCCTGTTCGGCGTCTACCCGAGCCAGTTCGAGGATTTCGCTGATCAGGTCTTCGAGACGGTCGCATTCGCGTGTCAGGCGCGGCCAGAGCGCCTGACGCTGTTCGGGCTCGGCGCGCTCGGCCAGGGCCAAGGCTATGCGCAGCCGCGCCAGGGGCGAACGAAGCTCGTGGGAAACGTCACGCAGCAGCTGGCGTTGGCTGCCGATCAGGCTTTGCAGCCGGGCACCCATCTTGTTGAAGTCGGTGGCCAGTACGCCGAATTCGTCGCGTCGGTCGGCCAGGCGGGCCAGGCTAGTCTGCTGGTAGCTGGTCTGGCCCAGGTCATGCACGGCGCTGCGCAGACGACTGAGCGGGCGGGTAATCGACAAGGTCACCAGCAGGCTGAACAGGGTCAGCACGACCAGCGCGATACCCAACGCGCTCAATGGCCAGATCAGGCTGTCGCGATGCCAGGCATCCAGTTCCGGGTGGGGGATGCGGTAGATCAGCAGGTAGTTCTCGCCACTGTAGGGGCTGGTGTATTCCTCGGTCAGGCGGCGCCAGGGCAGGCGCCGCTGGTCATTGTGCTGGCGCGCCTCGAACGCTGCCGCCCGATGTGGGAAGGTGCCTGGCACCACGGCCTTGCCGCTGTCGTCGAGTACCTGAACATCGATCTTGTAGCGATGCTTGCGTCGTTCCAGGAAGCGTTGCGCCGAGGCCAGGCCTTCCTGTTCGTAGTGCTGGGTCCAGCGGCTGGCCAGGGTGTTCAGGCCAGGGTGGCGACTGAGAATCCAGGCATCCTGGTTCAGCATGTGGCCAAGCAGGATCGACAGGCCGGCGACCAGGGCGATGGCCAGCCAGAAGCTGGCCAGGATGCGCCAGAACAATGAACGCAAGGCATGCACCTCCAACGAACGGAAACAGCCCGACCCGCCAGGAGGCGGGTCGGGCGCGGGGCAGATAGCTTACTGGGCCTTGCGGGCTTTTTCAGCCTTCCAGGCCTGGAACTCCTGCCACTCGGCCTTGCGCGCGGCGCGCTCCTTTTCCAGCTGGTCGAACTTCTTTTGCTGCTCAGGCTTGAGCAAGGCACGAATGTCAGCCTGGGTCTTGTCGCGGCTGGCTTTGATTTCGTCCTTCATGGCCTTTTTCTCGCCTGCTGGCAGCTTGTCCAGGTAACGCTCGGTGATGTCGCGGCGTGCTTTCATCTGCTCGCCCATCAGCTTGCCGACCTGCTGGCGCTGCTCGGGGCTCAGGTCCAGTTGGGCGAACGGCGCGGCACCACGGTGATGGGGGCCTTCGTGGCGTGGACCACCTTCAGGCATGGCCATGGCCACGGTTGGCAGGGCGGCGGCGAACAGCAGGGCGGTAAGGGTCTTGCGCATGATGTTTCTCCTTTCATGGGCCGGCGTCCACCGGATGAGCCCAGTCTAGGGAAACCAAGGTCAAGGGCGGTCAGCGCTAGGTAAAGCCTTGGTAAAGAGCTGCAAGTTGCAAGCTTCCAGCTGAACGCGGTGCCGATACGCTCCTGCGTGTGGCTCAGGGACTGTAGTAGTAGCCGCGGCTGCGCAATGCGACTATCCGCGGGCGACCGTCAGGGTGCGGGCCGATCTTCCTGCGCAGGTTGCTCACATGCATGTCCAGACTGCGGTCGTACAGGGTCAGCTTGCGGCCCAGGGCAAGTTGGGCCAGCGCCTGCTTGTCCAGCGGTTCGCCGGGCTGGCGCAGCAGGGCTTCGAGGATGCGGCTTTCCGAAAGCGTGAGGGTCATTTCGCGGCCCTCGATGGCTACCACGCCGCGGGCCGGGCTGAAGGCCAGGTCGCCTGCTTCGAGCTGGCTGGGCGTGGTCACCGGGTGGCTGCGGCGCAGCACTGCCCGCAGGCGCGCGGTCAGTTCGCGCGGATCGCAGGGCTTGGCCAGGTAGTCGTCGGCCCCCAGCTCCAGGCCGAGGATGCGGTCCAGTGGCTCGCCGCGCGCCGAAAGCATCAGCACCGGCAGGTCGGCATGCTCGCTGCGCAGTTGCTTGAGCAACTCCAGGCCGCTGCCATCCGGAAGCATGACGTCCAGCACCACGGCGGCAGGCGCCTGGCTGGCCAATGCCTGGCGTGCGCCCTGGCCGTCGTGGCAGGCCGTCACGCAGAACCCTTCCTGGGTCAGCCAGCTGCCCAGCAGCTCGCACAGTTCCTGGTCATCATCAATCAGTAACAGGTCGCTCATGACTCACTCGGGACGACATGGGCGGCGCGGGGGCGGGCGCCGCCGGAAAGCTCAGGGCAGGACCTGCTTGAACGGCTTGACCACGACCTGGTCGTAGACGCCCGCGGCGACGTAAGGGTCGGCCTCGGCCCAGGCACGGGCCGCGGCCAATGATTCGAATTCGGCGACGATCAGGCTGCCGCTGAACCCCGCCTCGCCGGGATCGTTGCTGTCGATGGCCGGATGCGGGCCAGCCAGGACCACCCGACCCTCGCTCTTGAGTTGCTGCAGGCGCTCGATATGGGCCGGGCGAGCGGCCAGGCGTTTTTCCAGCGAGCCTTCGACGTCGCTGGCGATGATGGCGTAGAGCATGTCAGTCCTCGTGCTTTGGGGTGGACGGCGGGGTAGAGGTAGCGTCATGCAGGTGGCGCGACAGGTAGACGCCCTGCGCGACCAGGAACAGCACGGTCATGCCCAGGCTGCCGAAGACCTTGAAATCGACCCAGAAGCGCTCGAAGGTGAAGGCCACGAACAGGTTCGCCGCGCCACAGAACAGGAAGAACAGGATCCACGCCACGTTCAGGCGCAGCCAGACCGGTTCGGGAAGCGTCAAGGCATGGCCCATGATGCGCTTGATCAGCACCCGATCGCCAATGAAGTGGCTGGCCCCGAAGCCCAGGGCGAACAGCCAGTTGACCACCGGAGCCTTCCACTTGAGGAAGGTTTCGCTGTGGAACGCGAGGGTCAGGCCGCCGAACACCAGGCAGGCGACCAAGGTCAGCCACTGACCTTTCTCCAGCTTGCGCTGGCGCAGGAACAGCGCGCCGTAGACGATCAGCGAGCTGCCGATCAGCACCTTGGTGGCGCTGTAGATGCCGCCGAGCTCGAAATCGTGGCCGGCAAGCTCCACCAGGCGTGGATCGAGCTTGTAGACGATGAAGAACAGCAGCAGCGGGATGAAATCGATGAATTGTTTCACAGTGGCAGCCAGAAGCAGGATGTGGCGGCATAATAACAAACATCGATCCAGGCGAAAGCGCTCCCCCCCATGAATCTTGATCTGCACTGTCACAGCACGGCCTCCGATGGCGCGCTGACACCTACCGCGCTGGCCGCCAGGGCCCACGAGCACGGGGTGCGCATGCTGGCGCTGACCGACCACGATACCCTCGATGGCCTCGTCGAGGTCCGCCAGGCCTGCACTGCGCTGGGCTTGCACTGGGTCAGCGGGGTCGAGCTGTCCTGTACCTGGGGTGGCGCTACCATCCATGTGCTGGGCTACGACTTCGCGCTCGACGCCCCGCCCCTGCTCGAAGCCGTCGAAAAGCTGCATCGCGGCCGCTGGCTGCGCGCCGAGGAAATCGATCGGCGCCTGGCGGCCAAGGGCATGCCCGGTGCGCTGGAGGGCGCCCGAAGCATCCAGCAGGCGCTGGGAGACAGTGGCAACGCGCCGGCGCGCCCGCATTTCGCCGAATTCCTGGTGCGTGCCGGCCACGTCAAGGATCGCGCCGAAGCGTTTCGCAAATGGCTGGGCGCCGGCAAGCTGGGCGATGTCAAGCTGCACTGGCCCACGCTCGAGGAAACCGTTGCGGTGCTGCGTCGGTCAAATGCCTGGGTGAGCCTGGCGCATCCCATGCACTATGAGCTGACGCGCAGCAAGCGTCGACGCCTGGTCGCCGACTACATCCAGGCCGGCGGACAGGCATTGGAAGTGGTCAACGGGATGATGCCGGCCGAGCAGGTAGGCACGCTGTCCATCCTCGCCCGCGAGTTCGGTCTGCTGGCAAGTGCCGGTAGTGACTTCCATGGTCCCGGCACCTGGGGCGAGATCGGTGCCTACCGACCTTTGCCCGAGGATCTGCCGCCGCTCTGGCGCCGATTCAGCCATGACCAGTCAATTACGCCATGAACAGGACGAGCATGTGAGCCAATTCTTCCAGATCCATCCGGAGAACCCGCAGCCACGGCTGATCCGCCAGGCCGTGGACATCATTCGCAAGGGCGGCGTGGTGGTCTACCCCACCGATTCGGCCTATGCCTTGGGTTGCCAGATCGGCGACAAGAGCGCCGTGGAACGGGTTCGGCGCCTGCGCCAGCTGGACAAGAACCACAACTTCACGCTGATGTGCTGCGACATGTCACAGCTGGGCTTGTACGCCAAGGTCGACACGGGGACGTTCCGCCTGCTCAAGGCCCATGTGCCGGGGCCCTACACCTTCATTCTCAACGGCACCCGCGAGGTGCCGCGCCTGCTGCTGCACGAGAAGCGCCGGACCATCGGCCTGCGCGTGCCGGATCATGCCATCACCCTGGCGCTGCTGGCCGAACTGGGCGAGCCGTTGATGAGCGTCAGCCTGATCCTGCCGGGAGACGAGGAGCCGATGACCGATCCTTACGAGATCCGCGAGCGGCTCGAGCACCAGGTCGACCTGGTCATCGACGGCGGCTTTGGCGACCTGAAGGCGTCCACGGTGATCAACCTGGCCGACGAGCGGCCAGAGGTGATTCGCGTCGGCTGTGGCGACCCCGCGCCGTTCCTGGCGCCCGCATGAGCGAGGCGCAGGGCATTGAGGCCCTGGCCAGCCAGGCTGAGCCGGCGCAACTGCAGTTGGCCCTGGTCTATGGCCAGGCGCTCACCGAGTTGCCGGTCGACTTGTACATCCCGCCGGATGCGCTGGAAGTCTTCCTGGAAGCCTTCGAAGGTCCGCTGGACCTGTTGCTGTACCTGATCCGCAAGCAGAACATCGACATCCTCGACATTCCGGTGGCGGAAATCACCCGTCAGTACATGGGCTATGTCGAGCTGATGAAGAGCGTGCGCCTGGAGCTGGCCGCCGAGTACCTGGTCATGGCCGCCATGCTGGCCGAGATCAAGTCACGCATGCTCCTGCCGCGTGTCGCCACTGCCGAGGAGGACGAGGGCGATCCGCGCGCCGAACTGATTCGTCGGCTGCAGGAGTATGAGCGCTTCAAGGCGGCGGCCGAGGACCTCGACGGTCTCGCCCGGGTCGGCCGCGAGATCATCGTGCCGCGTCTGGAGGCGCCCCAGGCCAAGGTGCGCAAGCTGTTGCCGCAGGTCAGCCTGGAAGAAGTGCTGCTGTCCATGGCCGAGGTGATGCGTCGCAACGACCTGTTCGAAAGCCACCAGATCACCCGCGAGACCTTGTCGACCCGCGAGCGCATGAGCGATGTGCTCGAGCGCCTCGAGGGCAACGGCTTCGTACCGTTCGGCCAGCTGTTCACGGCGGACGAAGGCAAGCTCGGGGTAGTGGTCACCTTCATGGCGATTCTCGAACTGGTGAAGGAATCGCTCGTCGAACTGGTGCAGAATGAGCCTTTCGCGCCCATCCATGTCCGGGCCCGCACCGAGTGACGCAACGAGCAGTCTGGCAATCATGAACCTGAACGAACCGCGCGACCTGGCGTCGCTGATCGAAGCTTTCCTGCTGGCCTCGGGCAAGCCGCAATCGCTCGAGCGCTTGTACGAGCTGTTAGAGGAGGCCGAACGGCCGGCCCCGAACGTATTCCGCAAGGCCCTGGAGCTGCTGGCCAAGTCGTGCAGCGGGCGAGCCTTCGAACTCAAGGAGGTGGCGACCGGCTACCGCCTGCAGATTCGCGAGGTCTATGCGCCCTGGGTCGGACGTCTGTGGGAGGAACGTCCGCAGCGTTATTCGCGAGCCTTGCTCGAGACCCTGGCGCTGATCGCCTATCGCCAGCCGGTGACCCGCGGCGAGATCGAAGAGGTGCGTGGCGTCGCGGTCAACAGCAACATCACCCGGACCTTGCTCGAACGCGAGTGGATCCGCGTGGTGGGCTACCGCGAAGTGCCCGGGCGTCCGGCCATGTTCGCCACCACCAAGGCGTTTCTCGACCACTTCAATCTCAAGAGCCTGGACGAGCTGCCGGCGCTGGCCGAGCTTCGCGAGCTGGAGCCCGAGCCGCTGCTCGAGCAAGAGGACGCGCCGGTTCCGGAGCGTTTGCAGGCCCTGGCCGACGCCAGCCTGGCCGAGGACCAGGAGGCACTGCCCGAGGGGCGTGAGGAAACCAGTTTCCGCACCTTGCTGGTGGAGCTCGATGCCATGGAAGAGGGCTTGAAGGTCGATTTCGACGACCTGCGCCAGGAACCCCTGGATAGTGCAGCGCAATCGGAGCAAGCCCTGCTGGAGGACGAAGTGGAGTCGTCATTGCCGCGCGACTGAAGCTGGCTTGCCGGCAAGCGCCGCCTGTCCGGAAAAAACCCGAGGTCGCGGTGCGCTCGGCCCGCGAACGGCGTATGATGCGCGCCCCTGCGACGCGTTCGTCGTCGCCAACGTCTTGATCCTTACACCGGGAGGTGCCCAGATGAGTGACAACGACCTGCAAGAAAACCAACCTATTCGACCTGCCGGCGAAAAGCTGCAGAAGGTCCTGGCGCGTATCGGCGTCGGCTCGCGTCGCGATGTCGAGGCCTGGATCAGCCAGGGTCGGATCAAGGTCAACGGTGTCGAGGCCACGCTGGGCCAGCGTGTCGACCTGCATGACGCCATTGCCGTGGATGGCAAGCTGATCAAGCGCGAGGAAGCGGCCGAGTCCGTGCGCCGGGTGATCATGTACAACAAGCCCGACGGCGAAATCTGCACGCGCGACGACCCTGAGGGGCGTCCGACCGTGTTCGATCGCCTGCCACGTCCCAAGGAAGGCCGCTGGATCAATATCGGTCGCCTGGACATCAACACCACCGGGCTGCTGCTGTTCACCACCGATGGCGAGCTGGCCAACCGTCTGATGCATCCTTCCTACGAGATGGACCGCGAATACGCGGTACGGGTGCGGGGCGAGGTCGACGACGACATGCTCAAGCGCCTGACCGACGGCGTCATGCTCGAGGACGGCCCGGCCAAGTTCACCGACATCCAGAAAGCGCCCGGTGGCGAAGGCTTCAACCACTGGTACCACTGCGTGGTGATGGAAGGCCGCAACCGCGAGGTGCGTCGCCTCTGGGAGTCCCAGGGCGTGGTGGTCAGCCGCCTCAAGCGGGTGCGTTTCGGGCCGGTGTTCCTCAATGCCGACCTGCCGATGGGCCGCTGGCGGGAAATGAGCCAGGGTGAAATCGACATTCTTTCTGCCGAGGTCGGCTTGCAGCCAGTCGCCTTGCCGGCGATGAACCTCAAGACCAAGGACAAGCTCGAACGCCTGCAGCGCAAGTCGACCCGTCCCTTGGGGCGCAACGAGCGTGCGCGGACCTTGCGTCCGGCGCAGGAGGCCGCAGCCGAGCGGCCGGCGCGCCAGGCGCGGGAAGAGGCGCCGCGCAAGGGGGGGCGAAGCAGCACCGTGGCCGAGCGACCAGGCGACATGCGCAAGCGTCCGGCGCGCCCCGAGGGTGGCCGGCCCTCCGGCGGTCGTCCAGACGGTGGCAAGCCTGCCGGTGGCGGGCGCAACAAGCCGCGCGACTGATCGAGGCAGCGCCAGCCGGGCAGTTGCCTGGCTGGCCTGGATAGCGTCGGCCAGGCAACCTGGTCGGCACCGGAACAATCCGATTTCGACCGGGAAAATACGCAACGCGTTGACGCCCGCGCCTGGGCAGGGGTATACAGTGCGCCGCGTTTTACCTGTGAGCCTCATCGCATATCGCACATTCCCGCCGGCCTCCGGTCGAGTCGCCGCGGGAAACCCAAGGTAGCCCACCTTGCTCATTCCGCCGCGCCAGGCGCGGTGGGTCCGATTCTGTCACAGCTAGAAGCAGGGTGACTCCGTTCATGAATGGACAAAACACGCCTTCCGGCGAACTCAAGCGCGGCTTGAAGAACCGCCACATTCAGCTGATTGCCTTGGGCGGTGCCATCGGCACCGGCCTGTTCCTCGGTTCGGCCGGGGTCATGAAGTCCGCCGGGCCGTCGATGATCCTCGGCTATGCCATCTGTGGCTTCATTGCCTTCATGATCATGCGCCAGCTGGGCGAGATGATCGTCGAGGAGCCGGTGGCCGGCTCCTTCAGCCATTTCGCGCATCGCTACTGGGGCGGCTTCGCAGGCTTCCTGTCCGGCTGGAACTGCTGGGTGCTGTACATCCTGGTCGGGATGTCGGAGCTTTCCGCGGTCGGCAAGTACATTCACTACTGGTGGCCGGAAATACCGAACTGGGTGACCGCCGCGGTGTTCTTCGTGCTGATCAATGCCGTCAACCTGGCCAACGTCAAGGTCTTCGGCGAGGCGGAGTTCTGGTTCGCGATCATCAAGGTCCTGGCCATCATCGGCATGATCGCCCTGGGAAGCTACCTGCTGGTCAGCGGACGCGGCGGCAGCGAAGCCTCGGTGAGCAACCTCTGGGAACATGGCGGCTTCTTCCCGAACGGCTTCGGTGGGTTGGTCATGGCGCTGGCGATCATCATGTTCTCCTTCGGCGGCCTGGAGATGCTCGGCTTCACCGCGGCCGAGGCCGACCAGCCAAGGACGGTGATTCCCAAGGCCATCAACCAGGTCATCTACCGCATTCTGATCTTCTATATCGGTGCGCTGGTGGTACTGCTGTCGCTGACGCCCTGGGACAGCCTGGTCAAGAGCATCGACGCGGCGGGAGGCAGCTATGCCAGCAGTCCGTTCGTGCAGGTCTTCTCGCTGCTTGGCAGCGACGTGGCTGCCCACCTGCTCAACTTCGTCGTGCTCACCGCCGCGCTATCGGTATACAACAGCGGCACCTACTGCAATGCACGGATGCTCTACGGCATGGCTGAGCAGGGCGATGCGCCGGCCGGCCTGGCCAGGGTCGATCGGCGTGGCGTTCCGGTGCGCGCGATCCTGGTGTCTGCCGCGGTGACGGTGGTGGCGGTACTGCTGAACTACCTGATGCCGCACGATGCCCTGGAGCTGCTGATGTCGCTGGTGGTCGCGGCGCTGGTCATCAACTGGGCGATGATCAGCTATTCGCACCTCAAGTTCCGCCAGCATCTCGAACGTACCGGGCGCCAGCCATTGTTCAAGGCGCTGTGGTACCCGCTGGGCAATTACCTGTGCCTGGCCTTCGTGGTGCTCATCCTCGGCATCATGCTGCAGATCCCGGGCATCCAGGTCTCGGTCTATGCGATTCCGGTATGGCTGGTGGTCATGTACCTGTGCTACCGGGTCAGCCATGCGCGCAAGCTCCGGGCCGGCGTTGCGCCAGGCGCCTCGAGCGACTGACGACGCGCCGGCGAGTCGCTGCCGCCGGGCAGCGGCTCACCGGTCTCAGATCTGCTCCAGCAGCCAGCCGCGGAAAGCCCGCAGCGAAGGCAGCGCTTCGTTGCGCGGCGGGTAGATCAGGTAATAGCTGCGCTGGCTGGCGAAGGCCGCTGCCGGGCTGAACAGCTCGCCATTGGCCAGTTCCTCCTGCACGAGGATCCTGGGCACCAGGCCGATGCCGATGCCGGCCCTGACGGCCTGGATCAGGTGCGACGTCAGCTCGAAGCTCGGGCCCAGGCGCATGCCGCGATGGGGCAGGGCGTGGTGAGAGAACCATTCGCCCCAGGCGTGCGGATTGTTGGCCACGGTGAGCAGCAACTGTTCGCTGATCCTGGCCGCGGTCCATGCCTCGGCCTGCTGCGCCGCCGACGGCGGCAACACCACCACCAGCTCTTCGGCATGCAACCTGTGGCAGACCAAGCCTGGCAGGTCGTGGCTGGCCACGCCGATGGCGGCATCGATTTCGCTGGTTTCGAAGTCGATCGCCTCGATCCGCGAATGGATATGCACCAGCATGCCCGGATGGGCGGTATAGAAGGCATGCAGGCGCGGCAGCAACCATTTGGAGCCGAACGTCGGCAAGGTGGCCAGGCGAAGCGTGCCGACCCCGGACTGGTAGGCCAGGGCCTGCAAGGTGGCGCTACGGATCCGTCCGAGCGCTTCGCTCAACTGGCGCTGGTAAAGGCGCCCGACATCGGTCAGTTGGACCTGGCGCCCTTCACGCCTGAACAGGGTCAGGCCCAGTTGCTTTTCGAGCGCCTGGACCTGGCGGCTGACGGCACTCTGGGTCAGGGAAAGCTCCACCGCGGCTCGCGTGTAGCTTTCGTGCCGGGCTGCCGCCTCGAAGGCCAGCAGGAGCGACATGGACGGTGTCAGGTGGCGGTAATTCATTCATTGAAGTCATCGATAGCGGCAGGATTATCCGTTTGCCCTTGCTTCGAAAGTACAGGAACATTGCCCTATTCGTCATTCGGCCTGGATCGATTCATGCCGTTACGACAGGCAACCAGGCCATGCGCCGATTGCCCACCACCGTGAACCAGCCGATAAAGAGGCCGTCCTTCGATGATCGCCCAACTGCACCCCCAGGCGCCTGCCGCCAACTATCCCGAGTTTCTCGAAGCGTTGCGCGCCAGCGGCTTCCGTGGCCAGATCAGTGCCGACTACGGCACGCGCACGGTACTGGCCACCGACAACTCCATCTACCAGCGCCTGCCCCAGGCTGCCGTCTTTCCGGTCGATGCCGACGATGTGGCGCGCGTCGCCAGGCTGATGGGCGAAGCACGCTTTCGCCAGGTCAAGCTGACGCCTCGCGGCGGAGGGACCGGAACCAATGGCCAGTCGCTGACCGATGGCATCGTCGTCGATCTGTCCCGGCACATGAACGAGATCCTCGAGATCAACGTGCAGGAGCGCTGGGTGAGGGTTCAGGCCGGGGTGGTCAAGGACCAGCTCAATGCCGCGCTCAAGCCGCACGGGCTGTTCTTCGCGCCGGAGCTGTCGACGTCCAACCGGGCGACCATCGGCGGCATGATCAATACCGATGCCAGCGGCCAGGGCAGCTGCACCTATGGCAAGACTCGCGACCATGTGCTCGAGCTGCACAGCGTGCTGCTCGGTGGCGAACGCCTGCACAGCCTGCCGATCGACGACCAGACGCTAGAACTGGCTTGCGCGGCTTCCGGGCGGGTGGGGGAGGTCTACCGCACGGCGCGCGACATCCAGCGAACCCAGGCTGAACTGATCGAGCACACCTTCCCCAAGCTCAATCGCTGCCTGACCGGCTACGACCTGGCCCACCTGCGTGACGAACAGGGTCGTTTCAACCTCAACAGTGTCCTGTGTGGTGCCGAAGGATCGCTAGGCTACGTCGTCGAGGCCAAGCTTAACGTACTGCCGATTCCCCGCTATGCGGTGCTGGTCAACGTGCGCTATGCCAGTTTCATGGATGCGCTGCGCGACGCCAATGCACTGATGGCGCTCAAGCCGCTTTCGATCGAGACGGTGGATTCCAAGGTACTGATGCTGGCGATGAAGGACATCGTCTGGGACAGTGTCGCCGAATACTTCCCCGCCGATGCGCAGCGCCCAACCTTGGGCATCAATCTGGTCGAGTTCTGTGGCGACCAGCCTGACGAGGTCCACGCCAGAGTCCGTGCCTTCGTCGAGCATCTGCAGGCCGACACCAGCGTCGAGCGCCTGGGGCACACCCTGGCCGAGGGCGCCGAGGCGGTCACGCGGGTATACGCGATGCGCAAGCGCTCGGTGGGGCTGCTCGGCAACGTCGAAGGCGAAGTGCGTCCGCAGCCGTTCGTGGAGGATACCGCGGTCCCTCCGGAGCAACTGGCCGACTACATCGCCGAATTTCGTGCGCTGCTCGACGGTCACGGTCTGGCGTACGGCATGTTCGGCCATGTCGATGCCGGCGTGCTGCACGTGCGTCCGGCGCTGGACATGAAGGATCCGGCCCAGGCCGCGCTGGTCAAGCCGATTTCCGATGCCGTGGCGGCCTTGACGCGGCGTTACGGTGGCCTGTTGTGGGGCGAACACGGCAAGGGCTTGCGTTCGGAATACGTGCCGGAATACTTCGGCGAGCTGTACCCGGCGCTGCAGCGTCTCAAGGGCGCCTTCGATCCGCACAACCAGCTCAACCCGGGAAAGATCTGCACGCCGCCCGACAGCGCCGAAGGGTTGATCAAGGTGGACGAGGCACCGCTGCGCGGCGAACTCGATCGCAGCATCGACGAACGTGTCTGGCAGAGCTTCGGCAGTGCCGTGCATTGCAATGGCAACGGCGCCTGCTACAACTACGATCCGAACGACGCGATGTGCCCGTCCTGGAAAGCCACGCGCGAACGCCGCCATTCGCCCAAGGGGCGCGCCTCGCTGATTCGCGAGTGGCTGCGGCTGCAGGGCGCGTCCGACGTCGATGTGCTTGCCGCTGCGCGCCAGCCGAGCGGCTGGCTCAAGGGGCTGCCGGCACGCCTGCGCAACGAGCGTGCGCGCCGGCAGGGCCAGGAGGATTTCTCCCACGAGGTGTACGATGCCATGGCTGGCTGCCTGGCTTGCAAGTCATGCGCCGGGCAGTGCCCAGTCAAGGTCAACGTGCCGGACTTCCGTTCGCGCTTTCTCGAGCTGTACCACGGCCGCTACCAGCGTCCGCTGCGCGACTACCTGATCGGCTCGCTGGAATTCAGCATTCCCTATCTGGCTTACGCGCCCGGGCTGTACAACGCAGTGATGGGCTCCAGGTGGGTGAACAAGCTGCTGGCCGAGCAGGTCGGCATGGTCGACAGCCCCTTGATCAGCCGCTTCAACCTGCAATCGACCCTGACCCGCTGCCGGGTCGGCGTGGCGACCGTCCCGGCCTTGAGCGAGCTGACGCCGGCCCAGCGCGAGCGCAGCATCGTGCTGGTCCAGGACGCCTTCACCCGCTATTTCGAAACCCCCTTGCTCGCGGCGTTCATCGATCTGGCCCATCGTTTGGGGCATCGCGTGTTCCTGGCGCCCTACAGCGCCAATGGCAAGCCATTGCACGTACAAGGCTTCCTGGGCGCATTCGCCAAGGCGGCCATTCGCAACGGCAGCCAGCTCAAGGCCTTGGCCGATTGCGGCGTGCCGCTGGTCGGGCTGGATCCGGCCATGACCCTGGTCTATCGCCAGGAATACCAGAAAGTACCGGGGCTCGAGGGGTGTCCGAAGGTGCTGCTGCCGCAGGAGTGGTTGATCGACGTGCTGCCCAGTCAGCCCAGCGCCACCGTTGAGCATTTCCGTCTGATGGCGCATTGCACGGAAAAGACCAATGTTCCGGCCAGTGTCCGGCAGTGGGAACAGGTCTTCGCCAGGTTGGGGCTGAAGCTGACCACCGAGGCGACCGGCTGCTGCGGGATGTCTGGCACCTATGGGCATGAGGCGCGCAACCAGGAGACCTCGCGAACCATTTTCGAACAGTCTTGGGCAAGCAAGCTGGACAAGGAAGGCGAGGCCCTGGCGACCGGCTATTCCTGCCGCAGCCAGGTCAAGCGCCTTGCCGACCGCAAGCTGCGCCATCCGCTGGAAGTGGTACTGCAGCACGTGCGGCCATGACCGGCTGGGCGGCGGTCGCTCCTGCCGTGGGATGCAAACGCCTCAGCGGCCACCTGTAGGAGGCCGCCGTGGCGGGATGGTCCGCAAAGCGGGCCCAGGGTCGGCCAGGCACTTTTCGTACAAAGCCTAGTCTTGGTCGGCGCTGGAGGCGTCTTCGCCGTCCTGCTGGGCAGTTGCTGCAGGCTCGGCATGGGGGGCAACGGAGTGCTCTTCAGGGTTCAGGCTTGGGAAGGGAAGATTCGGGATCTCGTGCATCTCGTCGTCCTCGCTAGTGTCATCGAAGGGGCTGCGCCAGGCGCAGGGGTTCGCAAAGCGGGGGCAGGATACAGCAGCCTCGATGACACTTAGAAGTCCTTGCGTTCCAGCGCCTGCCATCATGCGCGATCCATCGCGCTTCAAGGCAGGCGCGGGTGGGCCGTTTGTCAGACTTTGCGGCCCTCGGCCGACTGGGCGACCTGGTCGGTCCTTGCGGCCATGACGAAGTCGTTGCGGTGCAGGCCCTTGATCGAATGGCTCCACCAAGTGACGGTGACCTTGCCCCATTCCGTCAGCAACCCCGGATGATGCCCTTCGGCCTCGGCGATCTGGCCAACCGCGTTGGTGAAGGCCAGGGCATGCTTGAAGTTTCTGAATGCGAATACTCTTTCCAGCTGCATGATCCCGTCGCGAACTTCGATGTTCCAGTCGGGGATCTCGCGAATCAGTGCTGCCAGTTCCTGTTCGGTGACCTGTGGGGCATCGGCGCGACAGGCTTCGCAGTGGGCTTGGTTCAAGGCGGTCATCAATGGGCTCCGGTCGATGGATGTTCGGGTGGTGGCACCAAGACGCTCAGGCCGCCCGGGGCGGGAACTTGGGCGCGTGCAACCCTAGCTGCATGGCACGCTGGACGAGCGCCATGATGTCTTCATGGGCCAGGTCGAACAAGCGCCTGAGGTTCGGCAAGACGAAGTAGACCGGCTGTAGGATGTCGATGCGGTAGGGCGTGCGCATGGCCTCGAGTGGATCGAAGGGCTGGTGTTCCGGTGTCTCGGACAGGCTGTAGAGGGTTTCCTTGGGCGACGAAAGAATACCACCGCCATAGATCCTGCGGCCCTGGGCGGTCTCGATCAGGCCGAACTCGATGGTCATCCAGTACAGCCGCGCCAGGTACACACGCTCCTGCTTGCTCGCGGCCAGCCCCAGCTTGCCGTAGGTATGGGTGAATTCGGCGAACCAGGGGTTGGTCAGCAGCGGGCAATGACCGAAAATCTCATGGAAGATATCCGGTTCCTGCAGGTAGTCCAGCTCTTGCGGGGTGCGGATGAAGGTCGCCACCGGAAAACGCTTGCTGGCCAGTAGTTCGAAGAAGGTCTGGAACGGGATCAGCGCTGGTACCCGTGCCACCTGCCAGCCGGTGCTGGCAGCGAGCACCTTGTTTATCTCGCCAAGCTGAGGGATCCGCTCGCGTGGCAGCCGAAGCTGCTCGACACCGTCCAGGTATTCCTGGCAGGCGCGTCCTTCGACCACCTTCAGCTGTCGCTCGATCAAGGTATGCCAGACCTGATGGTCTTGCGGCGAATAGTCGATGAAGCCCTGTGGATCCGGTTCGCGTGCCACATAGTGGGTCTGTTTCATGGAAGCTCTCCAGGACGGTTCTTGTTCTTGCCGGCTGACTTGCGCCCAGTAAAGCCAGGGTCGAATAGGCTTTTCCAGTGCTGCGGTCCCTGAACGCCGCCCTAGAAAACCTGACGCTCGTAAAGAAAAGTTTACGAATGGCAGGGTGCGCCCCAGAATCAAGCGTTTCAAACCGATCTTTCAGGCCAATCTGGCAAGAAAACCTGACACGTTTTTCGCCGGCGGTCGATTGTTAGTTCAAGGGAGGCCGTCATGCGTATCAAGGTCCATTGTCAGAACCGCATCGGCATGCTGCGTGACATCCTCGAGTTGCTGGTGTCGTACGGCATCAACGTGGCGCGTGGAGAGGTGGGCGGCGAGCACGGCAACGCCATCTATCTGAACTGCCCGAACCTGATCAACCTGCAGTTCCAGTCGCTGCGTCCGAAATTCGAGGCGATCGATGGCGTCTTCGGGGTCAAGCGGGTCGGACTGATGCCCAGTGAGCGAAGGCACATGGAACTCAATGCCTTGCTCGGTGCCCTGGAGTTCCCGGTACTGTCGGTCGACATGAGCGGCGGTGTCGTCGCTGGCAACCGGGCGGCTGCGCAATTGCTCGGTGTGCGGGTCGACGAGGTACCGGGCCTGTCGCTGGCGCGCCACATCGAGGACTTCGATCTGCCGGAGCTGATGCGAACCGGTCGTTCGCGGATCAACGGGCTACGGCTGAAGGTGCATGGTGACATATTCCTGGCCGACGTCGCGCCACTGCAATCGCAGCTCGATGATACCGAGGCCCTGGCAGGCGCCGTGCTGACCTTGCACCGCGCAGATCGCATCGGTGAGCAGATCTATCATGTGCGCAAGCAGGAGCTGCGCGGCTTCGACAGCATCTTCCAGAGTTCGCGAAGGATGGCGGCGGTGGTCCGAGAAGCCAGACGCATGGCGCCGCTGGATGCGCCGTTGCTGATCGAGGGCGAGACCGGCACTGGCAAGGAGCTGCTGGCCCGTGCCTGTCACCTGGCGAGCCCACGCCGTCAGTCGCCCATGCTTGCACTCAACTGCGCCGGTCTGTCGGAATCGATGGCCGAGACCGAACTGTTCGGCTATGGGCCAGGCGCCTTCGAGGGAGCCCGCGCAGAAGGCAAGCTGGGGTTGCTCGAGCTGACTTCGGGCGGCACGTTGTTTGTCGATGGTGTCGACGAGATGAGCCCACGTCTGCAGGGCAAGCTGTTGCACTTCTTGCAGGAAGGCAGTTTCCGTCGGGTGGGTAGCGACGAGGACGTCTACCTGGATGTGCGGATCGTCTGCGCGACCCAGCTCGACCTGTCCGAACGGTGCGCGCGCGGCGAATTCCGCCAGGATCTTTACCATCGCCTCAGCGTGCTGTCGTTACACATCCCTCCGCTGCGCGAGTGCATGGACGGCCTGGCTGGCCTGGCCGAGCATTTCCTCGACCAGGCCAGCCGGCAAATCGGCTGTCCCGTGCCGCGCCTGGCTCCGGCGGCGCTGGAAAAGCTGGGCCGATATGCCTGGCCAGGCAATGTCCGTCAATTGGAAAACGTGTTGTTCCAGGCAGTTTCAGTATGCGAGGACGGTGTGGTCGGCAGCGCGCATATCCGCCTGCCGGATCATGGCGGGCGTCATCCTCTGAACGGTTTTTCTCTGGAAGGCTCGCTGGCTACTATCGTCGGCCGATTCGAAAGGACGGTGCTGGAAACTTTGCTGCAGGACTATCCAGGCACCCGGGCGCTGGGTAAGCGTCTGGGTGTTTCACATACCACGATCGCCAACAAGTTGCGTGAACATGCACTGGGAAAGTTCAGTGAATAGGAGTCGAGTTACTGAACTTCAATGACGAAGAAGGCAAGTTAACAATCGTTCATCTTCGAACATCGATATCGTGATCGTGTCTTTGCAAATGACCGATCATGTGGCGTCAGGCTTGCATCGATCGCGACGCCCGCGAGGCGACCCAGGCGGCCTGGGTCGTTGTCCCGCGAATGAGGCGCTATGCGACTGCGGGCTCGTCCGGCGCGGGCGGCAGGCGCTCAACCGTTGGAGCAACCGTTGCCCATGACCCGGTATTCCAGGATATGCCGGTGACCTGCGGAATCTTCGTAGGTCATGCGCGCCGGCACCACCGCGCAGACATTGGGGACCGGGCTCACGGACAACACACGGGCGATGTCCAGGGTCTGATCATAGCTGTACTGTTCCACCGGTGTCTCGGCAGTGGCCGTTGCGTCTTCAGCCATGGCTGTGCCGCAGAGACCAGCGAGTACCAATACCAGTAACGCTTTCATGGGGGTTTTACCTGTTCGAAGTCGTGGGGAAGCGCGCGGCTGTGAAAGCCGCGTGAATATCAGGTCAAAGGCATCGAGTGAATGGCGGATCAAGTTGCCCGGCGTGGGGGTCGGAATAAAAGATCCGCGATCGGATTCGAAGTCTGTGTCATGCCGTTGTGGCGGGGATCATTCTAAGGGGCGCGATGAAATGGAAACAGATCAAGTTCTGATAAGATTTTTCTAAGTTTTGACAAAACCTGTAATAATCCTGGCGCCAAGTAGCTGCGGGTGGACGGCCAGCCCCGGGCGCAGGGCATGCCAGGCGGCAGGTTGATTACTACCAATGTCGAATGGCCGCGAGCCTCTTCATGCAGCTACAAACGGTCTCATACAAAAACAACTATTACACCGAGGTATCAAGATGAGTGCGGCTCCACTGTATCCCGTTCGTCCCGAGGTCGCGGCCAGCACGCTGACCGACGAGGCCACCTACAAGGCCATGTACCAGCAATCGGTGATCAACCCGGACGGCTTCTGGCGCGAGCAGGCCCAGCGGCTGGACTGGATCAAGCCGTTCACCAAGGTCAAGCAGACTTCCTTCGATGACCATCATGTGGACATCAAGTGGTTCGCCGACGGCACTCTGAACGTTTCTTCCAACTGCCTCGACCGTCATCTCGAGGAACGTGGCGACCAGCTGGCGATCATCTGGGAGGGCGACGATCCTTCCGAGCATCGCAACATCACCTATCGCGAACTGCACGAGCAGGTCTGCAAGTTCGCCAATGCCTTGCGCGGCCAGGACGTCCATCGTGGCGACGTGGTGACCATCTACATGCCGATGATCCCCGAGGCGGTGGTCGCGATGCTGGCTTGCGCGCGTATCGGCGCGATCCACTCGGTGGTCTTCGGCGGCTTCTCCCCCGAGGCGTTGGCCGGGCGTATCATCGACTGCCGCTCCAAGGTGGTGATCACCGCCGACGAGGGCGTGCGTGGCGGCCGCCGCACCGCGCTCAAGGCCAACGTCGACCTGGCCCTGACCAACCCCGAGACCAGCAGCGTACAAAAGATCATCGTATGCAAGCGCACTGGCGGCGACATCGCCTGGCACCAGCACCGCGACATCTGGTACGAAGACCTGATGAAGGTCGCCTCCAGCCACTGTGCGCCGAAGGAAATGGGGGCCGAGGAAGCCTTGTTCATCCTTTATACCTCCGGCTCCACGGGCAAGCCCAAGGGCGTGCTGCATACCACCGGCGGCTACCTGCTCTACGCTTCGCTGACCCACGAGCGGGTCTTCGACTACCGTCCGGGCGAGGTCTACTGGTGCACCGCAGACGTCGGCTGGGTCACTGGCCATAGCTACATCGTCTACGGGCCGCTGGCCAACGGGGCCACGACCTTGCTGTTCGAGGGCGTGCCCAATTATCCGGACATCACACGCGTGTCGAAGATCATCGACAAGCACAAGGTCAACATCCTCTACACGGCACCGACGGCCATCCGCGCCATGATGGCTGAGGGCCGGGCAGCGGTCGACGGCGCGGACGGCTCGAGCCTGCGCCTGCTCGGCTCGGTTGGCGAACCGATCAACCCGGAAGCGTGGAACTGGTACTACACCACCGTCGGCAAGGAGCGCTGCCCGATCGTCGACACCTGGTGGCAAACCGAGACCGGTGGCATCCTGATCAGCCCGTTGCCTGGCGCCACCGGGCTCAAGCCGGGCTCGGCGACTCGCCCGTTCTTCGGCGTGGTGCCTGCGCTGGTCGACAATCTTGGCAACCTGATCGAGGGCGCGGCCGAGGGCAACCTGGTGATCCTCGACTCCTGGCCAGGGCAGTCGCGCTCGCTGTACGGCGACCATGACCGCTTCGTCGACACCTACTTCAAGACCTTCCGTGGCATGTACTTCACCGGTGACGGTGCGCGTCGCGACGAAGATGGCTACTACTGGATCACCGGACGCGTGGATGATGTGCTCAACGTGTCCGGTCACCGCATGGGCACCGCGGAGATCGAGAGCGCCATGGTCGCTCACGCCAAGGTCGCCGAGGCAGCGGTGGTCGGCGTGCCGCATGACATAAAAGGGCAGGGCATCTATGTGTACGTCACGCTCAATGCCGGTGAAGAGCCGAGCGAGGCCTTGCGCCAGGAGCTGAAGAACTGGGTGCGCAAGGAAATCGGTCCGATCGCCTCGCCGGATGTGATCCAGTGGGCGCCAGGGCTGCCCAAGACCCGCTCGGGCAAGATCATGCGACGTATCCTGCGCAAGATCGCCACCGGCGAATACGATGCCCTGGGCGACATCTCGACCCTCGCCGACCCAGGCGTGGTGCAGCATCTGATCGATACGCACAAGACCATGAAGGCGGCGTGATCGCAGCCCTGCAACACGGGGCGTGCTGACGGCGCTGTCCGAGGTTTTGCAAGGCCGGGCGTCGGAGCAATGGTCTTTCGCACTCACTTTGAGCCTGTCATCCGACGGGCTCCTCCCTCCACGGCGACCCATCGCGGCCGGTCCGGCGCTCCGGCGGCGGCCGCTGGTACCTGTTACCGTGCTGCCCAGTTGCTTCCAGACGCATGGCTTTCCCCGCAAGATTTCATGTCAGACTTGCCGTAGCCAAAGGGTTTGCGAATAATAGGCCCGCTAATTGCTTGACTCTCTGGTTGGATCCTTTTTGCTCTTGCATATCATGGCTGAGCTGTCAATATCGCCGGACGCGATTTCTGGCGCTTCTATAAGTAGTTGTCGCTTTGAAGAAATATCGACCAGTCGCCTGCCGCTAGAATGCAATCGCGCGCTCATGGCCGCGTGATCGGCGGCTGGCCTTGTCCCCCTTCGCATAGCGGGCAGTATCGATCCTGCCTTTTATTGCCTGTACCCGATGGAGCTACCAGATGAAGAAACTCGCACTGCTTGGCGCCCTGGCGCTGTCCGTGTTTTCCCTGGCATCGCTGGCCGACTCGAAGCCGCTGAAGATCGGCATCGAGGCAGCCTATCCACCCTTCGCCTTCAAGCAGCCCGACGGTAGCCTGGCCGGCTTCGACTACGATATCGGCAATGCCCTGTGCGAAGAGATGAAGGCCAAGTGCACCTGGGTCGAGCAAGAGTTCGACGGTCTGATCCCGGCGCTCAAGGTACGCAAGATCGATGCGATCCTGTCGTCGATGTCGATTACCGAGGATCGCAAGAAGTCGGTCGACTTCACCAATCGCTACTACCTGACCCCGGCACGCCTGGTGATGAAGGAAGGCAGCGCGGTCAGCGCGGACCTGCACGAGCTGGCCGGCAAGAAGATCGGTGTCCAGCGCGGTTCGATCCATGATCGCTTCGCCAAGGAAGTCTTCGCGCCCAAGGGCGTCACCGTGGTGCCATACGGTACCCAGAACGAGATCTACCTGGATGTCGCCGCTGGCCGGCTCGACGGTACGGTCGCCGATGCCACCCTGCTCGAGGACGGTTTCCTCAAGACCGACGCCGGCAAGGGCTTCGCCTTCGTCGGTCCTTCCTTCACCGACGCCAAGTACTTCGGCGACGGCATTGGCATCGCGGTCCGCAAGGGCGACGACGCCAACCGCGAGCGCATCAATGCGGCCATCGATGCCATCCGCGCCAACGGCAAGTACAAGCAGATCGAAGCCAAGTACTTCAACTTCGATATCTATGGCGCCGATGACCAGGCCCAGGCTGCGCAATAATCCATACATTCACACCTGTCCAATGGTGCAAACAGCAGAGATCCTGTGGTTTGCACCATTTTCATTTTCCAGGTCGAGGACCTCATCATGTTGAAAGGCTACGGGGCAGTCATCCTCGACGGGGCATGGCTGACACTGCAGCTTGCCCTGTCTTCCATGGCCCTGGCCGTCGTGCTCGGCCTGATCGGCGTCGCCCTGCGTCTGTCGCCGGTGCGCTGGCTGGCCTGGCTGGGCGACGTGTACTCCACGGTGATACGCGGCATCCCGGACCTGGTCCTGATCCTGCTGATCTTCTACGGCGGCCAGGATGTGATCAATCGGGTCGCGCCGCTGCTCGGCCATGACGACTATATCGATCTCAATCCGCTGGTCGCCGGTATCTGCACGCTGGGCTTCATCTTCGGCGCCTATCTCTCGGAGACCTTCCGGGGCGCGTTCCTCGGCATCCCCAAGGGCCAGGCCGAGGCAGGACGGGCCTATGGCATGAATGAGCGTCAGGTGTTCTTCCGGATCATGGTGCCGCAGATGATCCGCCTGGCCATCCCCGGCTTCACCAACAACTGGCTGGTGCTGACCAAGGCCACCGCGCTGATTTCCGTGGTCGGCTTGCAGGACATGATGTTCAAGGCCAAGCAGGCGGCCGACGCCACCCGCGAGCCGTTCACCTTCTTCCTGGCGGTGGCGGCGTTGTACCTGGTCATCACCAGTGTCTCGCTGCTGGCACTCAAGCGACTGGAGAAACGTTATTCCGTGGGCATCAAGGCGGCCGAGCTATGATTTTCGACTACAACGTGGTGTGGGACGCGCTGCCGCTGTATTTCGCAGGCATGCTGGTGACCCTCAAGCTGCTGGCGATCTCGTTGTTCTTCGGTTTGCTGGCGGCCATTCCACTGGCCATGATGCGGGTGTCGCGCCAGCCCGTGGTCAACTTCGTCGCCTGGCTGTACACCTACGTCATCCGGGGCACCCCGATGCTGGTGCAACTGTTCCTGATCTACTACGGCCTGGCCCAGTTCGAAGCCGTACGCCAGAGCATCTTCTGGCCATGGCTGTCGAGCGCCACGTTCTGCGCCTGCCTGGCGTTCGCCATCAATACCAGCGCCTATACCGCCGAGATCATCGCTGGCAGCCTCAAGGCCACCCCGCATGGCGAGATCGAGGCCGCCAGGGCGATGGGCATGGCGCCGTTGAAGATGTATCGACGCATCCTGCTGCCGTCGGCCCTGCGCCGGGCGCTGCCGCAGTACAGCAACGAGGTGATCATGATGTTGCAGACCACCAGCCTGGCTTCCATCGTCACGCTCATCGACATCACCGGTGCGGCGCGTACGGTCAATGCCCAGTATTATCTGCCTTTCGAGGCCTACATCACGGCAGGCGTGTTCTACCTGTGCCTGACCTTCATCCTGGTGCGCCTGTTCAAGCTGGCCGAACGCCGCTGGCTCGGCTACCTGGCGCCACGCAAGCACTGATCGCATCGTGAGAACCGACAGCATGTACAAACTACAAGTCCAGGGCCTGCACAAGCGCTACGGCAGCCATGAGGTGCTCAAGGGCGTCTCGCTGTCTGCCAAGGCAGGCGACGTGACCAGCATCATCGGCTCCAGCGGATCGGGCAAGTCGACCTTCCTGCGCTGCATCAACCTGCTCGAGCAGCCACACGCCGGCAGGATCCTGCTCAACAACGAGGAACTCAAGCTGGTGGCGGGCAAGGACGGCGCGCTCCGGGCCGCCGAGCCAAAGCAGCTGCAGCGCATGCGCGCACGCTTGTCGATGGTGTTCCAGCATTTCAATCTGTGGGCGCACATGACTGCCTTGCAGAACGTCATCGAGGCGCCGGTGCACGTGCTGGGCATCGATCGCAAGCAGGCGCTGGAGAAGGCCGAGCACTACCTGGCCAAGGTCGGAGTGGCCCATCGCAAGGATGCCTATCCGGGACACATGTCCGGGGGCGAGCAGCAACGGGTGGCCATTGCCCGCGCCTTGGCCATGGAGCCTGAGGTGATGCTGTTCGATGAACCGACCTCGGCGCTCGACCCGGAGCTGGTAGGCGACGTGCTCAAGGTCATGCAGTCGCTGGCCCAGGAAGGCCGGACCATGGTCGTGGTCACTCACGAAATGGGCTTTGCCCGCGAAGTGTCCAACCAGCTGGTGTTTCTGCACCAAGGCAAGGTCGAGGAAAGCGGCGATCCACGCCAGGTACTGGCCAATCCCCAGTCGGAGCGCCTGAAGCAGTTTCTTTCCGGCAGCCTGAAGTAGGCACTGCCGACTTGCACCGAAATAGGGCATGCTACGCCCCTGGCGTTGCAAGCCCTGGCGCCATCGACTCGATCGACTTCAGGTTTCGGACCCTTCTATGACCTCCCAGCGAATCGGTTTTCTCATCTGGCCCAGTACCAGGGCGCTGACCTTGGCCTTGGCCGAGGATGTGCTGCAGGTGGCCCGACGGCTGCAGGCGGATGCGGCGTACGAGCTGGTCTTTCTGCAGGCCGAGGCACCGCTGGAGGGCGACTGGCGTCTGCCTGGCACTGCCTGGGCCGGCCGTCTGGAGGGTCTGGATACCTTGTTCCTGCTGGCTGACGAGCCACCGTTGGCCGTCGCTCCGGCGCTTGCCGGGGCGCTGCGCCAGCTGGCCAGGAGTGGCTGCATGATCGGCGGCTTGTCCGCCGGGGTCTATCCGCTGGCCTTGCTGGGCCTGCTCGAGGGTTATCGCGCGGCCGTCCATTGGCGCTGGCAGGACGATTTCGCCGAGCGCTTCCCCAAGGTGATCGCCACCAGCCATCTGTTCGACTGGGACCGTGACCGGCTGACCGCCTGCGGCGGCATGTCGGTGGCAGACCTGATGCTCGCGGTGCTGGCGCGCGACCATGGCGCCGAGCTGGCCGGGGCGGTTTCCGAGGAGCTGGTGGTGGAGCGTATCCGCGAAGGCGGCGAGCGCCAACGCATTCCGCTGCAGAACCGCCTGGGCTCCAGCCACCCCAAGCTAACCCAGGCGGTGGTCTTGATGGAGGCCAATATCGAGGAGCCGTTGACCACCGACGAAATAGCCCAGCATGTCTGCGTTTCGCGTCGCCAGCTGGAGCGTATCTTCAAGCAGTACCTCAACCGGGTACCGAGTCAGTACTACCTGGAGCTGCGCCTGAACAAGGCGCGCCAGATGCTGCTGCAGACCAGCAAGTCGATCATCCAGATCGGCTTGTCCTGCGGCTTTTCCTCCGGGCCGCACTTCTCCAGCGCCTACCGCAACTTCTTTGGCGCGACACCGCGCGAGGACCGTAACCAGCGTCGTGGCAGCAGCCCGTTCGAAGCTGGCGCGGCACCCGCCGAACGAGGCTGAGCGTCATCGCTTTGAACGCCGCCGGTCATCCCCGGTCTGCCTATAATGCGTGCTTTTCTTGACGGTAGAACCTGATGACTGCTCTGTCCGAAGCCCTGCAATCCTGTGACATGCTGCTGATCGATGGCCTGCATGCCTTCGACTTCACCTTCGATGCCGAGGGTCTTTCGATCGAATGCATCGATGGCCGTGAGCATCGGCGCTGGCGCTTCTCGCTCGAGCAGGTTGCAGCCGCGACGGCAGAGGGCGAGCAATGGCGCCTGAGCGATTCGCAGGGCGAGCATCGACTGGTCTGCATGGACGCTCTGCGCGCTCCGGAAGAGGATGAAGATGACGACACTCGAGAAGATACTGGGGGCTAGCCTGATGAGCCTGACGATCCAAGCCCATGCTGCCGGCCTGCTGGTCGGTGGTTATACCCAAGGCCAAGGCGAGGGCATCTATCGCTACCAGTTCGACACGCGCACAGGGCTGATCGACGCCCAGGCGCGCCAGCTGGTCAAGAGCGACAACCCCTCCTGGCTGGTGCTGTCGGAGGACCAGCGCCTGCTGTTCGCGGTCAACGAAGTGGGGCAGGGCAAAGGCCGGGTCAGCAGCTTCTCGGTAAGTGCCGAGGGTCTGATCGAGCCGCTTTCGCAGGTCTCCAGCCAAGGTGACGAGCCGACCCATGCCAGCCTCAGCCAGGACCGGCGCTACCTGATGGTAGCCAATTATTCCGGCGAACCGGTACCCGGTGGCAGCCTGGCAGTCTTGCCGGTGGACAAGGATGGACGGCTTGCGCAGGCGATCCAGCAGCAGCGTCACGCGCCCAGTGGCGTGGACCCGGAGCGTCAATCCGGGCCTCACGTGCACTCGGCGGTTTTCTCCCCCGATGGCCTGTATCTGTATGCCAGCGACCTGGGCGCCGACAAGGTCTTCATCTACCGCTACGACGCTGCCAGCCCCACGCAGCCACTGAGCCCGGCGCAACCGGCAGCGGTGAGCCTGCCGCCAGGCAGCGGTCCTCGGCACCTGCTGTTCGATGCCCAAGGCGAGCATGCCTACCTGACCTTGGAAATGAGCGGGGAGGTGGTGATGTTCGATGTCGAGGATGGCGCCTTGCTCGAGCGTCAGCGCCTGCCATTGACCGAGCGCGACGACCCCCAGGCCAAGGCCGGCGGTGGCCTGCACCTGTCCAGCGATGGTCGCTTCCTTTACGTGAGCAATCGCGGCACGGCCAATCAGGTCGTGGTCTATGCCGTGGACAGCGAGAACGGCCGCCTAACCCTGATACAAAGGCGTTCGTCCGAAGGCCGGGAGCCACGCGAGTTCGCCATCGATCCGAGCGGCCATTATCTGCTGGTGGCCAACCAGAAAAGCGATCGCATCGTGGTGATGCGACGCGACCCGCTCAGCGGCGAGCTGGGCGACACCGTGCAGGCCCTGGCGCACGGCGCGCCATCGGACTTCGAGTTCCTCGACTGAGCACCCGGCCGGGCCAAGGCGTGACGCCTGCGGCTCCGGCCGGCCCGCTAGCCGACCACCTGCACATCGCTCAAGCCATTGCCACGTCGGCGAACCTGGATCTGCACCGGGATCCTTTCGTGCATCTCCTGTACATGAGAGATGACGGCAACCTTGCGCCCCTGGGCCTGCAAGCCGTCCAGCGCATCCATGGCCAACTGCAACGATTCCGGATCGAGACTGCCGAAACCTTCGTCGATGAACAGCGACTCGATGCGCAAGGTGCTCGAGGCCATCGAGGCCAGGCCAAGCGCCAGGGCCAGGGACACGAGGAAGGTCTCGCCGCCTGACAGCGAGTGCACCGAACGCAGCTCGTCGCCCATCTCGGTATCGAGTACCAGCAGCCCCAGCGAACTGCCGCCGCGCTTGAGCCGATAGCGTCGGGCCAGCTGGCGCAGCTGGCCGTTGGCATGGTGCAGCAGCAGGTCCAGGTTGTAGCCTTGGGCGAGCTTGCGGAAGGTGTCGCCGGACGCCGAACCGATCAGCGCGCTCAGGCGTGCCCAGCGCTGCCACTGGCCATGGGCCGCCTCGATCTCTGCGGCCAGGGCCTGGTAGGCCAGCCGTCGGCGCTGGTCTTCGGCCTGCTCGGCACGCAGCTCGGCGCAGCGCTGTTCCTGGCCGGCCAGGCGCTCCTGCAACTGCGCCAGGAAGTGTTCCAGGTTTTCGGCCGACGGCGGGGCTTGTACCAGCGTGGCATGCTGGCGCAGGCGTGCATCGCGTTCCTCGAGCAGCACTCGTGCCTGTTCGACAGCCTTGTCGGCTGCTTGCACGGCCTGGCTTATCTGCTCCAGGTGCGCGTCGTCCATGACCAGCAAGCGCTCGAGCGCAGCGTCGTCGAGCTCGGCATGGTTGGCTCGCCAGCCGGCGATAGCGTGCTGCAGCTGCCGATCTTCCTCCTGCAAGGCGGCGTGACGCGCCTGTTCGGCCTTGAGCTCGCCGCTGAGCGTTATCAGCTGTTCGCGGGCCTGCTGCAGTTGCTGGACGGCCGCGGCCTCGTCGTCGCGGGCCTGCTGCAACTGCTGCTGCAACTGACGCTGCCAGTCATCGGCGCTGGCGTGCCCGTTGAGCAGGTCGGCCAGGCGCTGGTCGAGCTGCCGGCGCTGCGCATCCAGGTCGTCCAGCTGGCGGGCAAGCTCCAGCTGATGCTGCCGGCATGCCTGCAGCTCGTTGTCCAGGCTTGCCAGATGCTGCTGGCGCTGCTGTCGTTGCTGCTGGTGCTCTTGCTGTTGCGCCTGTTGTCGCAGGCGCAGGGTGACCTGTTGGTCGAGTTCCAGGAAGGCTTGCGCCGGCTGCTCGCGCAAGCCTTGCAGGCGCGCTTCGGGGAGCAGCTCGGAGAAGGCCGCCAAGGCCTGCTCGAGGTTCTGCGTGTCGGCTGCCAGTGCCTGCTGCTGCTGGTCCAGGCGTTGTCGGGTCTGTTGCTGCGTCTGGCTGGCCGACTGCAGTTGCTGGTTGAAACGAGCCGCCTGCTTTTGCACATCGAGCAACTGCGCCTGGCGTCGCTCGTCACGACTGATCTCGTCGTCGAGCCGGCGTTGCTGGGCTTTTAGCCAGGTGCCACGGGCCGGCCCATCCAGGTCCAGCAATGCCGGCCACAACGAGTGAGCGGCAAGCTGTTCGGCCAGTGGTTGCAGTTGCTCGGCCAGTTGTCGTTGCTGGCGCTGGTATTCCTTGATCTGCCCATTGAGCACGCCCACCAGGGTGCGCAATTCCTCCAGGCGCGCCTTGAGCGTATCGACCGTGGCCTTGGCGCGTGCCTGCTCGGCCTGGTCATGCTGGTCGAGGCGTTCGAGCAACGGCTCGGATGCACGATACGGATGCTCCGCGCTGCCACAGACCGGGCAGGGTTCGCCTGGTTGTAGCTGGGCGCGCAGCTGCTCGACGCTGGCGCTGCGCGCCAGGCGCTGACGTTCGAGCAATTGCTGGGTGATGTTCAAGGCCTGTTCGGCCGCCTCCAGCTCGGCCTTGACGGCCTGGCCCTCGACGATATGGCGCTGGCGCTCCTGCAAGGCGTGCTGCTGGCGCTCGCGCACGGCCTGATCGCTCTGCTCGAGTTCCCGCTGATGGTCATGCAGACGTGCAAGCGCCTCGACAGCGCGTTGCTGCTTGCGGTTCTGCTGCAACAGGTTGCCCAGCAAGTCGAGTTGTTCGGGCAGCGCCTGCGGTTCGACCTCGGCTTCCTGGAACAGCAGGGCACAGGCCTGTTGGTGTTCCAGCAGCTGCGCCTCGGCCTGGCTGGCCTGCTCCTGCAGGGCGGGCAACTCCCGGCGGCCCTGGGCCAGCCGATCGCCGACCTGCAACAGCTGCTGCAACTGGCCGCGGTACGCCTGCCAGGCATTGCCAAGCCTCTCCAGCGCGGCACTTTCGGCCAGCGCCGCCTCGATCGCGGCCAACTGCTCCTGGTCCTGCCGCTGGCGTGCCTGCCCCTCGTGAAGTTGCGCCTGCACGCTGGCCAGCGCCTGGTCGGCCTGGGCGATGGCTTCAGTCAGCCCGCTTCGTTCCAGCGCCAGGCGTGCCAGATGATCCTGGCTGGCGTAGGCCTGGCGCAGCGAAGCTGCGCTTTGCGCCTGTTGCGCCTGGGCCTGGGCGCAGGTCAGGCGAGCCGCTTCGAGCGTCTGTTGCTGTTGGCTGATGCACGCTTGCAACTCGACCTGGCTGTGTCGTCGCAGCTCCAGTGCGGCGGCCAGCGGCGCCAGCTGGGCGGCCACCAGGCGCTGGCGCTGGAACTGGTGCCGCTGCGGCGCCAGGCGCTGCAACAGCTGTACGTCGCGGCGCTGGGCGCTCAGCCGAGCCGCCTCGTGCTGGGCCGTTTGCAGGGCCTGCTGCGCGGCTGCCAGCTGCGCCTGCAACTGGGCTTGCTCGCGCAGCCAGGCACGTTGCAGCTCCAGCTGACGCAGGCTTGTCTGGCTGTCGCGGTATTCGCCCAGCGCCTGCTCCAGGCGCTGCTCGAGCTCGGCACGGGCCTGCTCGGCCAGCGGCATCAGGTGCACGGCGCGGGCCTGCAGGTCCCGGTGGAGCTCACCGGCCTGCTTGGCCTTGCCGAAGGCGCGTTGGCCCAGCCGCGTGTAGATGGACGTGTTGGTGAGCTTTTCCAGCAGCTCGCTGCGTTCCTTGTCGTCAGCCTTGAGAAAGGCGCTGAACTCGCTCTGGGCGAGCATGACGGCACGGGTGAACTGCTCGAAGTTCAGGCCCAGGCGCGCCTCGAGCAGCTGCTTGTACTCGCTCTTGCTCTGGTTGCTCAGCAGTTGCCCGGTATCCAGATCATGCAGGCTCTGGCGACTATGCTGCAGCTTGCCCGCGGCCTTGTCGCGGGCGCGGTTGGCCTCCCAGCGGGCGCGATAGCGGTGGCCATCGGTGCCGACGAAGTCGACCTCGGCGTAGCCGCTACCAGTGCCGCGTCGCAGCAGCGTGCGCGGGTCCCAGGTGGCCAGGTCGCCGTCGGCGTCCGGCACCTTGGCTTCGCGCGAGACATCGCCCAGACGTGGCACGTTGCCGAACAGGGCCAGGCACAAGGCATCGAGCAAGGTGCTCTTGCCGGCGCCGGTCGCACCGGTGATGGCGAACAGCCCGGCGCTGGCCAACGGCTCGGCGGTGAAGTCGATGTCCACCGGGCCGGCGAGCGAGGCCAGATTCTTCAGGCGAATGGCGAGGATCTTCATGATTTGTGCTCTTCCAGCTGGACGTCCTGCAGCAACAGGGCGAAATCGTCGAGCAGCTGCTTGTCGGCGGGCTGCCCGTAAGCCTGGAGCCAGGCCCGGGCGAACAAATCCTGGGGGGTGATCTCGCCCAGTTCGATCAGGGCCTGGTCAACTTGTTCATCCAGGCCGGGACCTGCGTATTCGGCGCTGATGCGTACCAGGCGCACCGCCTTGCCAGCGAGCGCGGCTTCGATCTGCTGGCGCAGGTCCGGTCGTGGTTCGTCCAGCCGCACCTTGACTTCCAGCCATGGCTGGTGCTGCGGATCTTCCAGCAAGTCGACCGCCGGCAGGGCCGCAAGCGCTTCGAGCAGCTCGTCCAGGGGCGCTGGACCGAAACGCTTCAAGGCAACCGCACGGGGCACCAGGCGCGCTTCGACGCTGACCAGTTCGGCGCCGTCGAGCTCCACTTCGAGGATCTGGTGCGGGTAGCCGATCTCGGCGAACGACAGTGGGATCGGCGAGCCGCTGTAGCGGATCCGTTCTTCCCGATTGACCCGCTGCGGCTTGTGCAAGTGGCCGAGCGCTACGTAGCTGACGCACTTGTCGAACAGTCGCGCCGGCAGGGCTTCGGCGTTGCCGATGATCAAGCTACGCTCGGAATCCTCGGATACCGCGCCACCGGCCATGTGCGCATGGCCGATGGCGACCAGGGCCTGGTCCTTTCTGCGCTTGGCCTGGGCCGCGGCGATCAGTTGCTGGTGCACCTGCGTCACGCCTTCCAGGAAGTCGTCGCCCAGATGCGCTCCGGTCACTTCCGCCGGACGCATGAACGGTAGGGCCAGGCACCAGGCACAGACCTTGCCACGCGCATTGGTCAGCGGTATCAGCAGGCGCTCGGCATCGAGCTGGCCGTCGTCGAGCCAATGCACCCGGCCCAGGGCGTGAGCGCGCAGGCGCCGCATCAGAACGGCGGGCAGTTCGATGCGCGAGCCCGAGTCGTGGTTGCCGGCGATCATCACGATATCCAGCCTGGGCTGCTGTTCATGGGCCTGGACGATGAAGTCGTAGAGCCGTTCTTGTGCCTTGACCGGAGGATTGACCGTATCGAAGATGTCGCCCGCGATCAGCAGGGCATCCGGCTGGCGCAGCTTGAGCTGGCCGAGCAGCCAGTCGAGAAAGCAGGCATGTTCGAAGTCACGTTCCTGGCCGTGCAGGGTCTGCCCCAGGTGCCAGTCGGAAGTATGAAACAGACGCATCGAAAGAGAGGTTCCACGTCGTGCCGGCGCGGCGGCTGGCGCCACGCCGGTGCATTATCTGGGGTACAGCGGCGGCAGGCTGCCAGCCTCGCCGGCGGCTGGCAGCAGGTGCTCGGCCGCTGGGATGGTACCGATCGCGCGCCACAGGTCCTCGCCCTGCCAGAACTGGCCAGCCTCGCTGTACAGGGCGCCATTGAGGCCATCGAGCGCATCGGACAGCGGCACGAAACGCGCGGCCATCTCGGCAAGGGTCTCCGGCTGCTGGCGGGCCCAGGCATCGAGCGCCTGGCGCGTGGCCTGGGGGTCGTTGGCCTGGCAGGCGCGCTTGAGATCGTCGAGCAGGCTGCGCGGGCTCGGTCCGCTCTGTGCGCTGCGTGGCACGGCCGGCTGCGAGCGTGCACGCCACCATAGCGCATAGGCCACCAGGTTGGACAGCGCCAGCAGCAAAGTGGCCAGTTGCCAGGGCCCCATTCGAGCGGCACTGCCGCGCGCAATGCCTGGGGCGTCGCTGGAGAGCGCCGGGTTATCCACAACGGTCAGGGTCCGCGCCGGTAGGCTGGTATGTTCCAGATGATCCTCGAGCGTGTTCCACCACGTGATTTCCTGGGCAGGCAGGGCCAGCTCCCCGGCACGGGTGGGGACCAGCGCCTCGCGTTCCTCGCGATTGGCGATCATGCCGCGCTCCCCGACTTCGTTGCGTAACAGAGGTTGGTCGGGATAACGGCGCAGGCCAACCACTTCGGTTGCCGGAACCGCTGCCAGCTGGGCGCTGGACAGGCCTTCGGCGCGCACGCTGATGCTCCGGGTCAGGGAATCGCCCACCTGCGTCGGCTGGCTGGCCGGATCAGGGCTCCAATGCTCCTCCAGGCTCAATCGACGCGCCGGCAGCCAGGGCTGGCCGGCCGGATAGTTTGCCGGGATCGGCCGCACCTGCAGGCGCAACGGCAGCGAGCTGGCCTGGATCTGGCGCGCGCCGCGCGGGCTGTCGGCCGTCTGCCCGCCACTGCCCGCGGCGGTGGCGGTGAAGGTCAGGGGGGCAATGGCGAGGCTGCCGCTGTGCTGCGGGAAAATGGCGTAGCGCGTTTCGATCACGCCATGGCGCAGGCCATTGATCTGCTTCTCGTAGGTGCGTGATTCGCCCAGGGGTTCGACCTTGGCGTCCTGCAGTGCAATGGGGCTCAGGTTGCTGTCGTCGTACAACGATACCGAATGGTAGATGCGCACGGTCAGCACGGCCTGGGCCTGGACATAGACCTCGCTGCTGTCCAGGGTGGCCTCGACGAAGACCTGGGCCGCGCTGGACGGCTGGCTGGCGTCGGCCTGCTGCACCTGGAGTTCGATCGGCTGGCTACGTGACTGGCCAAGTTGCAGCTCGGGAATGCGCAGGCTGCCGCTGCGCCGCGGCAACAGGGTGATGATCCAGCGCGTGCTCGCCCGGGTCTCGCCATCGAGCGTGTGCAGACTGTTGAGCTGGCGGGTGCTACCTACTTCGAAGTCCGGCTCGAGCACGCTCAGGTCGGGCTTGCCGAACTGGGTGACGTCCTGGCTTTCCAGGGTCAGCTCCAGGGTTTCGCCAGCCTCGACGCGAGTACGGTCGACGCTGGCCTGGAACGCAGGCTGAGCCAGCACTGGCAAGGCGATGGCCAGGCTCAGAAGAAGGGCGCCGAGGCGTCTCATCGTGGGTCTTCCTGATGCAGTTGCTGCTCGTACCAGAACTTGCGTCGAAGCAGCTCCGCCGGGTTGTCGGGAATTTCTCGCAGCCATTGTTCCAGGGCCTGGCGCTGCTCGGCATCCAGCGTGGCGGTAGACGGGCGCCGGGGCGGCTCGAGCGTATCGGCGTCGCTACCCTGGCCCCCGGCTGCCTGCCCCTGGCCATCGCTGTCGGCAGTGTTGCCAGCCTGGCCGGCCTGCTCGTCGTGGGCAGACGGATGCGGATCCTCGGCGGTGGCCGAGCTGCTGTTGCCATCGTTGTCCGGCCCAGGCGTGGCCGCGGCCTCGCCTGGGCTTGCCGGTTGCGCCTCGGCGCGTGCCTGGCGCTGTTGCAGCGCCTGATTGACCAGGGCCTGGTTGGCCAAGGCTGGCTGCAGGTCCGGCTGCAGCGCCAGGGCCTGGTCATAGGCGTCCAGCGCTGCCTCCAGGTCGCCGCTGCGGGCCAGCGCATTGCCTCGATTGTAATGACCCTGGGCGCTATCGTCCCTGGCGAAGGCGCGAGCGGCGCCAGCGAAGTCGCCGGCCCGGTACAAGGCCATGCCCTGCCAGCGTGGATCCTCGAACCGGCGCGCGGCTTCGGCCGCCTGTCCGGCTTCGAGCAGGCGCTGACCCTGCTGGTCCGGTCGCAGCCACAGGTTTTCGAATTCGAAGGCATGCCCCGGTTGCGGCACGGCCAGCAAGAGCGGCAGGCAGAACAGCCAGCCGCGGCGACCGGCACAGGCGGCCAGCAACAGCAACGGCAGCAGCAGCCAGTAGCCCTGGTCGGCCCACTCATCGAGCTGCAGGGCCTGGCCATCGCTGCGCAACGCCTGCGGATCATCGAACAGCCCCAGGGCGCGCAGGTCCAGGTCGTCGATCCGCGCATGGCGATAACGACCGCCGGTGCCGTTGATGAAGGCCCTGAGGCTCGGACCGTCCAGCCGCGGCAGCAGAATGCTGCCCTGATCGTCCTTGAGGTACTCGCCATTGGCCTGGCGTACCGGCGCACCGGCGCTGCTACCGATGCCCAGCATCAGCAGACCGGGGCCCTGCCGGCCCAGGGCTTGCAGGATGCCGTCGCGTTCTCCCGGATCGAGCGAGGAGCCGATCAGCAGCAGGCGACCCTGGCCCAGGCCGCTCTGCGCCAGCAGGGCCAGCCCTTTGCGTACTGCCAGGTCGGCCCGTTGGCCTGGCTGGGGCATGATCGACGGCTCGGCAGCCTCGAGCAGGTTGCGGGTGGTGGCCAGGTCGTCGGAAAGCGGTACCAGTACGTGGGCGCTGCCGGCATAGACGATCAGGGCCGTCTGGCTGTCACGGCGGTGTTCCAGCAGATCGAGGATCTTGCGCCGCGCTTGCTGCAGGCGATTGGGCGAAGCGTCCTCGGCGAGCATGGCCGGGGTCAGTTCGAGCAGAATCACCAGCGGGTCGGCCGGACGCTGGCGTGTTTCTTCCAGGCGTTGCCAGCTGGGACCAAGCAAGGCCAGCACCGCCAGCAGCCAGCCCAGCCCGAGGACGATCCATGGCAACTTGCTGGTGGTGCCATTGCCACCGCCAAGCAGGGCGGCATGGAACTGTGGTGGCAGGATCAGCTCCCAGCGCCCGGCGCGCTTGCGTCGGTGCCAGAGCTTGAGCAGCAGCCAGACGAGCAGCGGCAACATCGCTAGCCAGAGCGGGCGCAACCATTGTGGCCAGAGTTCGCTCATCGACGCCTCCTTGGGCGCAGGCGCTCGAGACGCTCGCGCCATTGCGGATGGGAAACCTGCAGCCTGGAGCGCAGGCGCAGGCGCCGCAGCGGATTGTCCGGCCACAGGTTGGCGGCCACCAGCAGCATGCTCAGCAGCAGTGCCGCAGCCACAGGCCAGGCATAGAGCTGGCGAGCGGTACGGGTGCGGGTCGGCTGCTGGGCAACCGGCTCGAGGCGATCAAGGGTGTCGCCGATCGCATTCAGTTCGGCGCCGTCATGGGCGCGGAAGTACGCACCCTGGGTGATTTCGGCGATTTCCTTGAGCGAAGCTTCGTCCAGGTCCAGGCTGGGGTTGAGCCCGAGCAGGCCAGGGGTGCCGGTCGCCTGCGGGTCTGCCCCAATGCCGATGGCATAGATGCGCACGTTTTCCTGGGCTGCCAGGCGGGCGGCGGTCACTGGATGAATCTGCCCGCCGTTATTGGCTCCGTCGGTGATCAGGATAAGCACCCGGCTCTGCGCCGGTCGTTCGCGCAGGCGCTTGACGGCCAGGCCAATGGCATCGCCGATGGCAGTATTCTTGCCGGCGATGCCGATCTGCGCTTCATCCAGGAAAGTCCTGACCGTGCGCCGGTCGAAGGTCAGCGGCGCTTGCAGGTAGGCTTGGCTGCCGAACAGGATCAGGCCCACTCGATCCCCCTGGCGCTCCTGAAGGAAGTCGCCAAGCAGCGCCTTGACCAGGTCCAGGCGGCTGATGTCGTCGCCTTGCCACTGCATGTCCGGAAAATCCATCGAGCCGGAGACATCGACGGCCACCAGCAGGTCGCGACCGCTGGCTGCCACCGGGACTGGCTCGCCCAGCCATTGGGGGCGCGCGACGGCCAGCAGCAGCAACAGCCAGATGAGCAGGAACGGTGCCTGCTGACGCCAGGTCGGCAGGTTCAGCCGCGCCCGCCGGCCAGCCAGGCTTTCCAGCTCGCCGAGAAACCCCACCTTGAGCACCGGTTCGCCACTGTCGGCCGCAGGCAGGGCCAGGCGCGCCAGCCACGGCAACGGCAACAGCAACAGCATCCAGGGCCAGGCCAGTTCAAACATGTTTGCGAATCCAGGTTTCGACGGCGGCGTTGAGACCGGCGATGGCCTTGTCGTCTAGCTTGCACTCGGGCTTGTAAGCGCCTTCGACCAGAATCATCCAGCGCGTCAGGCCGGCGGCCGGGCAGCGGTTGTCGAGAAAGGCCAGCCATTGCCGGCCATTGAGCGTATGGCTGTTAGCCCCAGGGTAATGGTTGCGGCACAGGCGCTTGAGCAGGGCATTGATCTGTTGCAGCCAGGCACCCGCGGGCGCGCCGTCATAGGGGCGAGGCAACCTGGCCAGTTCGGCCAGCGCCTCGACGCGTACCGCGTCCAGTGGCTGCTCGACGCTCGTCGCCTGGCGCTTGGCCGGCCGCCAATGGCGCAGGTGCCACAAGCCCCAGCCCAGCAGCGGCACGATCACCAGCAAGACCCACCAGCCAGGTGCCGGTGGCCAGGGGCTGACCGGCGCGGGCGCGATCAGGGCCTGCAACTGGTCCAGAGGATTCACCGACGGCTCCCGGGACGCTGGGCATTGAGGTACTCGCGCAGCTGTTCGATCATCTCGCTCTGGGTGCTCAGCGGCATCAGTACCACGCGCAGTTTCTGCGCCAGCGTTTCCCAGCGTTCGACACGCGCTTCGGCTTGCTGGCGGTAGCGCTGGCGCAGGCTGGCATCCAGGGTGTCGAGTTCCAGCTGCGCGCCACGCTGGCCGAAGCGCAGCAGGCCGGCAGCCGGCAGGGCGTGGTCCAGCGGATCGGACACCGGCATCAGCAGCAGGTCGCAATGCCGTGACAGCAGGCTCAATTGCTGCTCTACCGATGGTCCCAATGCCCGTTCGTCACAGATCACGATGGCCAGGCTGCCCGGACGCAGCACTTCGCGGGCGCGGCGCAAGGCCAGGCCAAGGCTGTCGGGCTGCAATTGCGCCTCGGCATGCAGCGACTGGTTGGCCCGGGCCAGGCGGTCGAGCAATTGCAGCAGGCTCTGCTTGCTGCGCCTTGGCTTGACCTCGTAATGCTGGTTGTCGCCGAACACCAGCCCGCCGATCCGATCGTTGTGGTCGAGCGCCGCCCAGCCGAACAGCGCCGCAGCCTCGGCCGCCAGCACCGACTTGAAGCTCACCCCGGAACTGAAGAACAGCCGCTGGCTCTGCTCGACCAGGATGAAGATCGGGCGCTCGCGCTCTTCATGGAACAGCTTGGTGTGCGGCTCCTGGGTGCGCGCGGTGACCCTCCAGTCGATATTGCGCACATCGTCGCCGGCCTGGTAGACCCGCACCTGGTCGAAGTCCACGCCGCGACCGCGCAGGCGCGAATGGTGCAGGCCGACCAGCGGGCTGCGCTGGCCGGGACGCGAGAACAGCTGCACTTCGCGCACGCGGTGGCGCATCTCGATGAGTTCCGTGAGCCCGATACGGATGCCAGGCTCTGGCGTTCGGCTCGTGGGCATCGGCTCAGGCGACGGCCACGACGTCGAGGATGCGCTGGACCACGCGATCCTGGTCGATGCCGGCCGCTTCGGCTTCGAACGACAGGATGATCCGGTGGCGCAGCACGTCGAACAGCACGGCCTGGATGTCCTCGGGGCTGACGAAATCGCGGCCGGCCAGCCAGGCGTGGGCGCGCGCGCAGCGGTCGAGGGCGATCGATCCCCGTGGGCTGGCGCCGTAGGCGATCCAGTCGGCCAGCTCGGCATCGAACTTGGCCGGCGTGCGCGTGGCCATGACCAGCTGGACCAGGTATTCCTCGACGGCATCGGCCATGTACAGGCCAAGGATGTCCTTGCGCGCGGCGAAGATCGCCTGCTGGCTGACCCGGCGCTCCGGCTTGGTCTCGCCGTTGAGCGCTTCGCCGCGAGCCTGCTGCAGAATGCGTCGCTCGACCGCCGCATCCGGAAAGCCGATCTTCACATGCATCAGGAAACGGTCGAGCTGGGCCTCCGGCAAGGGATAGGTCCCTTCCTGCTCGATCGGGTTCTGCGTGGCCATCACCAGAAACAGCGGAGACAGCTCGTAGGTGCTGCGGCCGACGCTGACCTGGCGCTCGGCCATCGCCTCGAGCAGGGCCGACTGGACCTTGGCCGGGGCCCGGTTGATCTCGTCGGCGAGCACCAGGTTGTGGAAGATCGGACCCTGCTGGAACACGAAGCTACCGGTTTCGGGGCGGTAGATCTCGGTGCCGGTGATGTCGGCCGGCAACAGGTCAGGGGTGAACTGAATACGGTGGAACTGGGCCTCGATGCCGTCGGCCAGTTCCTTGATGGCCTTGGTCTTGGCCAGGCCCGGAGCGCCTTCGACGAGCATGTGGCCATCGGCCAGGAGCACGATCAGCAGACGCTCGACCAGCTTTTCCTGGCCAAGGATCTGGGTGGAAAGAAAAGTGCGCAGCGCGATCAGCGCTTCACGGTGTTCCATCGTCGACGATTCCTGGGGTGCGCCGAGGTGGGTGGGCTGAACACTGCTCGGCAAGGGTTGCTACTTTAATGCATCCGGGGCCGTGCCGACCAATCCGGGCACGCAAAAAAGCTGCTGGCCGATACCGTCGCGCTGTCCGATTCGCCGCCGGCGAAGTCGGAAAGCGCTGATTCATCCGCTTTCAGGCAACACTGTTCGATGGGCGCTTTCGAGCACGAGGGCGCTGCCATGATTCGATCACACTCCCATCATCACCTTGCCGGCCAGAACACCTTGCGGATCGGCATATTCTTCGACGGAACCGGCAACCATCGCGGCAACAGCCAGGCCGGAGCGAATGCGTCGGCGCCAGGCAGCTACGGCAATGCCTTGACCAACATCGCCCTGCTCCACGAGCTGTATGCCGATTCCAGGCGCCAGCCTTGCGCGGTGCCTGGCCGTGCTTGCCTGGCGATCTATGTCGAGGGGGTCGGCACCCTCGAAGGCCAGCCTGACTCGATGCTCGCCCAGGCCACCGGGCGTGGGCGCACGGGCATCGCCGGGCGTGTACGGCAAGCCTGCCAGGCCACGGCGCGGCAGGTGCACGCCTGGCAGGCAGGGCACGCCGAGCTGCCGCTGGCGCGCCTGGAATTCGACCTGTTCGGCTTCAGCCGCGGAGCCGCGGCGGCCAGGCACTTCGCCAACGAGCTGGACAAGGGCGAAGACTCGTTGCTGACCAAGGCCCTGGCCAACCTGGCGGGGCATGGCCAGGCGGCAATTCGATTGGCTGGCCGAGCATCGATCAACTTCATCGGTCTGTTCGATACGGTGGAGGCCGTGGTGGCACCGATTACCGGCAGACTCGGCACTTCGCATCGACTGCAGCTTGGCCTGGCCGACGGCCTCGCACGACGAACGGTGCAACTGGTGGCGGCTGACGAGCATCGGCACAACTTCCCGCTGGTGCGCACCGCGCACGACATCGTCATGCCCGGTGCGCATTCGGATATCGGCGGTGGCTACCATGAGCGCATGACCGAAAGAGTCCTCCTGTGCAAGCCCAGGTCGACGCAGGTCCCGGCGAGCCTGCCGGTCCAGCAAAGCGCGGCCTATCGTGCGGTGCTCGCGCTGCAGCAGTCCGGCGCGGACGACCTGGCACAGGCGCGGATCGTCACTTGGGAAGTGCCGCTGCCCTCCCAGCGCGACAAGCATGACCTGCCGCAGAAGCGGGTCTATGTCGCGTTGCAGCGCGAACGGGAGGTGCTTGGGCATCTCTCGCGCATCTACCTGCGCATCATGCGCGAGCTGGCGCTGCGGGCCGACGTGCCGTTCGCCGCGCTGGACGAAGCTCATGAACGCTACCGCCTGCCCGAGGAGCTCGAGTCGGTGAGTCGCAAACTGCATGGGTTCGCGCTCGGCGAGCGCGACGAGATCGGGCTGGACGAGGCGCAGAAAAGCATGCTCCGGGCACGCTACATCCATGCTTCGGCGCACTGGAATCCGCTCAAGGGCTTGCGCAATAGCGAGCTGGATGCACTCTATGTCGATCGTCCAGCCGAAGGCGGGCGCAGGGTAGTGGAGTAGCTGAGACCGGAGCGGGTGCCGTCAAGGCGCCGGGCAGGGCAGAGCCAGGCCGTCGTCCGACCGCTGCAGTGCCCAGCGTCACGCTTCGATCACCAGCGTGCCGATGCCGTCGACGATCTTGCGCAAGGCCAGCTCCACCTCGCCACGCAGATCGCCTTCCGGTGTCTGGTGCAGGATCTCCAGGGTGGCGTGGCCCTTGAGCGCATCGCGGTCGCTGGCAGCGACTTCCACCAGCAGGCGGCGTGGACCGAGGGTGATCTTCAGTGTGCCAAGGGTGGAGAATTCCTCGCCCAAGGTCAGATCGATCGAATCCTCGTCGGGATAGCGGGTCATCAGGAACATGTGCCCGCCATCGCACGAGCAGCACAGCGTAGCCATGTTCTCCTCCTCTTCGTCACAAGGGGTAGCGAACAACAGGGCGGTCTTCAATTGCATGGGCGGCTCGATCAGTTGGGGTGAGGGGCAATTCTGCCAGCCTGCCGCCCAGGCATAAACAGCCGCCTGCCGTGCACTGTCCGAATATGTCGCAGCCTCGCAAGCCGAGGCGGCTGGCCAGTCGTTAAGCTGGCGGACGAGAATCACCCGCCAGGTCACGCTTGGTCGGCAGCGTTGCACGGGCGAACATGCGTGCAACCGGGCGTTTGCAGCCGCGCCATGGAACGGATGGCTGCCAGCTTCCGTCTGAAGCCTGGTACCACCGTCTTCGCGCAGGACTTGGCTATGGTTGTTTCTCGAAAGACGGATCCACGCGACGCTTCCTTCATGAAAAAGCACAAGCGGAGTACCACAGATGGCGTTCTTCACCGCAGCCAGCAAGGCCGACTTCCAGCATCAACTGCAAGCGGCCCTGGCGCAGCACATCGGCGAGCAGTTCCTGCCGCAGGTGGCACTGTTCGCCGAGCAGTTCTTCGGCATCATTTCCCTGGACGAACTCACTCAGCGCAGGCTTTCGGACCTGATCGGCTCGACCCTCTCGGCCTGGCGCATCATCGAACGTTTCGACCCCGAGCGACCCCAGGTGCGGGTCTACAACCCTGATTACGAACGGCACGGCTGGCAGTCCACGCATACCGTGGTCGAGGTACTGCACCATGACCTGCCGTTTCTCGTCGATTCGGTGCGCACCGAGCTCAACCGGCGCGGCTACAGCATCCATACCCTGCAGACCACCGTGCTCAGTGTCCGCCGCGGGCCAGGCGGCGAGCTGCTGGAGCTGCTGCCCAAGGGCACCCAGGGCGAGGATGTCGGCCACGAATCGCTGATGTACCTGGAGATCGATCGCTGCGCCAATGCCTCCGACCTCAATGTCCTGGCCCGCGAGATCGAGAAGGTGCTGGCCGAGGTACGAGTCGCCGTCGCCGACTTCGAGCCGATGAAAGCCAAGATCCGCGACCTGCTGTCGCTCGTCGAGCGTAGCGCCTACGCACCGGCGCAGGCCGAAAAGACCGCAGTCCAGGGTTTCCTGTCCTGGCTGCTGGACAACCATTTCACCTTCCTCGGCTACGAGGAGTTCACCGTGCAGGACGATGCCGAAGGCGGGCATCTGGTCTACGATGAACGGTCCTTCCTGGGCCTGACGCGTTTGCTGCGCGCCGGCCTGGGTGCCGACGACCTGCGCATCGAGGACTACGCCGTCGCCTACCTGCGCGAGCCTCGTCTGCTGTCGTTCGCCAAGGCTTCGCAGCCAAGCCGCGTGCACCGTCCGGGTTATCCCGACTATGTGTCGATCCGCGAGCTCGACGCCGATGGCAAGGTCATCAGGGAATGCCGCTTCATGGGCCTGTACACCTCCACGGTCTACGGCGAGAGCGTGCGTACGATTCCCTATATCCGCGATAAGGTGGCCGAGGTCGAGCGCCGCTCGCAGTTCGATCCAAAGGCACACCTGGGCAAGGAGCTGGCTCAGGTGCTGGAGGTGCTGCCGCGCGATGATCTGTTCCAGACGCCGGTCGACGAGCTGTTCAGCACGGTCATGGCGATCGTGCAGATCCAGGAACGCAACAAGATCCGGGTATTCCTGCGCAAGGATCCCTATGGTCGCTTCTGCTACTGCCTGGCCTACGTGCCACGGGAAATCTATTCCACGGAAGTGCGACAGAAGATCCAGCAGGTGCTGATGGAGCGCCTCAAGGCCAGCGACTGCGAATTCTGGACCTTCTTCTCCGAATCGGTGCTGGCGCGGGTGCAGTTGATCCTGCGCGTGGACCCCAGGAACCGCATCGACATCGATCCGCAGCAGTTGGAAAGCGAGGTGGTCCAGGCCTGTCGCTCATGGCAGGACGACTATTCGGCACTGGTCATCGAAAGCTTCGGCGAAGGGCAGGGCACCAACATCCTGGCCAACTTCCCCAAGGGCTTCCCGGCCGGGTATCGCGAGCGTTTCGCCGCCCATTCGGCGGTGGTCGACCTGCAGCACGTGGTCGCGCTGTCCGAAGCCAAGCCCCTGGCCATGAGTTTCTACCAGCCGCTGACGCAGGTGGGCGAACGCCAGCTGCACTGCAAGCTGTATCACGCCGATACGCCGCTGGCGCTGTCCGATGTCCTGCCGATCCTGGAGAACCTGGGCTTGCGCGTGCTGGGCGAGTTCCCCTATCGGTTGCGCCATGCCAGCGGCCGGGAGTTCTGGATCCATGACTTCGCCTTCACCTACAGCGAAGGCTTGAGTCTGGACCTGCAGCAGCTCAACGATACCTTGCAGGATGCCTTCATTCATATCGTTCGCGGCGAGGCCGAGAACGACGCCTTCAACCGCCTGGTACTGACCGCAGGCCTGCCCTGGCGCGACGTGGCGCTGCTACGCGCCTACGCCCGCTACCTCAAGCAGATTCGCCTGGGCTTCGACCTGGGCTACATTGCCAGCACCCTGAACAACCACACCGAGATCGCCCGCGAACTGACCAGGTTGTTCAAGACCCGCTTCTACCTCGCCCGCAAGCTCACCCAGGAAGACCTGGAAGACAAGCAGCAGCGACTGGAACAGGCGATCGTCACCGCGCTGGACGATGTCCAGGTACTCAATGAAGACCGCATCCTGCGTCGCTACCTGGACCTGATCAAGGCCACCTTGCGAACCAACTTCTACCAGACCGATGCCAACGGCCAGGCCAAGCCGTACTTCAGCTTCAAGTTCAACCCGCGGTCGATTCCCGAACTGCCCAAGCCGGTGCCCAAGTTCGAGATCTTCGTCTATTCACCACGGGTCGAGGGCGTGCATCTGCGCTTTGGCAACGTCGCCCGCGGCGGCCTGCGCTGGTCGGACCGCGAGGAAGACTTCCGGACCGAAGTGCTTGGCCTGGTCAAGGCTCAGCAGGTGAAGAACTCGGTGATCGTCCCGGTCGGCGCCAAGGGCGGCTTCCTGCCGCGGCGCCTGCCGGCAGGCGGCACGCGCGACGAGATCCAGGCCGAAGGCATCGCCTGCTACCGGATCTTCATCTCGGGTCTGCTCGACATCACCGACAACCTCAAGGAAGGTGGCGTGGTGCCGCCTGCCAACGTGGTGCGCCATGACGGCGACGATCCGTACCTGGTGGTAGCGGCGGACAAGGGCACCGCGACCTTCTCCGACATCGCCAATGGCATTGCCCTGGACTACGGCTTCTGGCTCGGCGATGCCTTCGCCTCGGGTGGCTCGGCGGGCTACGATCACAAGAAGATGGGCATCACCGCCCGTGGCGCCTGGGTCGGCGTGCAAAGGCACTTCCGCGAGCGCGGGATCAACGTCCAGCAGGATCCGATCACGGTGATCGGCATCGGCGACATGGCTGGCGACGTGTTCGGCAATGGCCTGCTGATGTCCGACAAGCTCAAGCTGGTCGCCGCGTTCAACCACCTGCACATCTTCATCGACCCGAACCCGGACCCGGCGAGCAGCTTCGCCGAACGCAAGCGTCTGTTCGAGCTGCCGCGCTCGGCCTGGAGCGACTATGACAAGAGCCTGATCTCCGAAGGCGGCGGCATCTTCCCGCGCAGCGCCAAGAGCATCGCCATCAGCGCGCAGATGAAAGAGCGCTTTGCCATCAGCGCCGACCGGATGACCCCCACCGAGCTGCTTCATGCGCTGCTCAAGGCGCCGGTGGACCTGTTGTGGAACGGTGGCATCGGCACCTATGTCAAGGCCAGCAGCGAGAGCCATGCCGATGTCGGCGACAAGGCCAACGACGCGCTGCGCGTCAATGGCGACGAGTTGCGCTGCAAGGTGGTGGGCGAGGGCGGCAACCTGGGCATGACCCAGCTTGGCCGCGTCGAGTTCGGCCTGCACGGCGGGGCGACCAATACCGATTTCATCGACAATGCCGGCGGGGTCGACTGCTCCGACCACGAAGTCAACATCAAGATCCTGCTCAACGAGCTGGTGCAGGCCGGCGACATGACCGAGAAGCAGCGCAACCAGCTGCTGGGCAGCATGACCGACGAAGTCGGCGCGCTGGTGCTTGGCAACAACTACAAGCAGACTCAGGCGCTGTCACTGGCGGCACGCCGTGCACGCGAGCGCATCGCCGAGTACAAGCGCCTGATGGCCGACCTGGAAGGGCGCGGCAAGCTCGACCGGGCGATCGAGTTCCTCCCCTCCGAAGAGCAACTGTCGGAGCGGCTGGCCGCCGGGCAGGGTCTGACACGCGCCGAACTTTCGGTGCTGATTTCCTACAGCAAGATCGATCTCAAGGAGCAGTTGCTCAAGTCGCAGGTGCCCGATGACGACTACCTGACCCGCGACATGGAAACGGCCTTCCCGCCGTCGCTGGTCAGCAAGTACGCCCAGGCCATGCGTCAGCACCGCCTCAAGCGCGAGATCGTCAGCACGCAGATCGCCAATGACCTGGTCAACAACATGGGGATCACTTTCGTCCAGCGCCTGAAGGAGTCCACCGGCATGAGCGCGGCCAACGTGGCTGGTGCCTATGTCACGGTGCGCGACGTCTTCCACCTGCCGCACTGGTTCCGCCAGATCGAGGCACTCGACTACCAGGTACCGGCCGAGATCCAGCTGACCTTGATGGACGAGCTGATGCGCCTGGGTCGCCGCGCCACCCGCTGGTTCCTGCGCAGCAGGCGCAACGAGCAGGATGCCGGGCGCGATGTGGCCCACTTCGGGCCGAAGATCGCCCAGCTCGGGCTCAAGCTCGACGAACTGCTCGAAGGGCCGACCCGCGCCCGCTGGCAGGTACGCTACCAAGGCTTCGTCAAGGCTGGCGTGCCAGAGTTGCTGGCGCGCATGGTCGCCGGCACCACCCACCTCTATACCCTGCTGCCGATCATCGAGGCCGCCGACGTGACCGGCCACGAACCGGCGCAGGTGGCCAGGGCGTTCTTCGCGGTGGGCAGTGCGTTGGACCTGACCTGGTACCTGCAGGAAATCGGCAACCTGCCAGTGGAAAACAACTGGCAGGCGCTGGCGCGCGAGGCGTTCCGTGACGACATCGACCTGCAGCAGCGGGCAATCACCATCTCCGTGCTGCAGATGGCCGATGCGCCGCAGGACATGGATGCGCGGGTGGCGCTGTGGTGCGAGCAGCGCCGGGTCATGGTCGACCGCTGGCGCGCCATGCTCGAGGACCTGCGTAACGCCACCGGCACCGACTATGCCATGTATGCCGTGGCCAACCGCGAGCTGGTGGACCTGGCAATGAGCTGAACCCTGGCTGCCAAGGGGTGAGCGGCAAGCCGCCAGCTCCAGGCTACAAGCTGCAAGTCGATCGAGGCGCCCGAGCGGGCCTCATCGACTTGCAGACCCAGGCGCAAGTATCTTGCATCGGGCCTGGCTCAACCTCGATCAGCTTGCGGCTCGCAGCTGCCCTCTATTTGAACCGACGTTCCACGCCTTTCTCGACCAGGATCTTCGCGGAAATTTCTTCCACGGAGAAGTGCGTCGAATTGATATGGGCTATGTTTTCCCGGCGGAACAGGTTTTCCACCTCGCGCACCTCGAACTCGCACTGGGCAAAGCTCGAGTAGCGGCTGTTGGGCTTGCGTTCATGGCGGATGGCGGTCAGGCGGTCGGGATCGATGGTCAGGCCGAACAGCTTGTGCTGGTATTTCTTCAGCACCGGTGGCAGTTGCAGACGTTCCATGTCTTCCTCGGTCAGCGGGTAGTTGGCGGCGCGGATGCCGAACTGCATCGCCATGTACAGGCAGGTGGGAGTCTTGCCGCAACGTGACACGCCGACCAGGATCAGGTCGGCCTTGTCGTAGTAGTGGGTGCGCGCGCCATCGTCGTTGTCCAGGGCGAAGTTGACGGCTTCGATGCGCTCCATGTAATTGGAGTTGCCGCCGATCGAATGGGACTTGCCGACCGAATAGGACGAGTGGGCGGACAGTTCCTGTTCGAGCGGGGACAGGAAGGTCGAGAAGATGTCGATCATGAAGCCATTGGACGTGGCCAGTACTTCGCGGATGTCCTGGTTGACGATGGTGTCGAAGATGATCGGACGCATGCCGTCCCGCTCGGCCGCCGCGTTGATCTGCTGGACCATGGCGCGGGCCTTGTCGAGGGTATCGATGTAGGGGCGGGTAAATTTGTTGAACGGGATGCTGTCGAACTGCGCCAGCAGGCTTTGCCCCAGGGTCTCGGCGGTGATGCCGGTACCGTCGGAGATGAAGAACGCGGTTCTTTTCATTTGCACCCTGGACCTTATGGCTGATGACGTTTCTTGGATATGATAAGTTCGGTCTGTCGCATGCAGCTGGCGGCATTCTCACTTATTTTCCAGGTCCGGACTACACGCGCCCGGCTGGCCCCGAGCAGGCAGGCGGGCAACTTCGAGCTTTTCCCATACAGTCAGTGGAGAGAACACCTTGGTAGAGTACGTAGTTTCCCTCGATAAGCTCGGCGTCCATGATGTGGAGCACGTAGGGGGCAAGAACGCATCCCTGGGCGAGATGATCAGCAACCTCGCCGGAGCCGGCGTCTCGGTGCCGGGCGGCTTCGCCACTACGGCTCAGGCCTACCGCGACTTTCTCGAGCAGAGCGGCCTGAACGAGCGGATCCATGCCGCGCTCGACGCACTGGACGTCGACGACGTCAACGCCCTGGCCAAGACCGGCGCGCAGATCCGCCAGTGGGTCATGGAAGCCGAGTTCCCGGCGCGCCTGGATGCCGAAATCCGCACGGCCTTCGCCGAAATGGCCCAGGGCAACGACAACATGGCCGTGGCCGTGCGCTCCTCGGCCACCGCCGAAGACCTGCCAGACGCTTCCTTCGCCGGCCAGCAGGAGACCTTCCTCAACATCCGTGGCGTCGACAACGTGATCCACGCGGCCAAGGAGGTGTTCGCCTCGCTGTTCAACGACCGCGCCATCGCCTACCGCGTGCACCAGGGCTTCGACCACAAGCTGGTGGCCCTGTCGGCCGGCGTGCAGCGCATGGTCCGCTCGGAAACCGGCACCGCCGGGGTGATGTTCACCCTCGACACCGAGTCGGGCTTTCGCGACGTGGTGTTCATCACTGGCGCCTACGGCCTGGGCGAGACCGTGGTCCAAGGAGCGGTCAACCCTGACGAATTCTACGTGCACAAGCAGACGCTGCAGGCCGGGCGCCCGGCCATCCTGCGCCGCAACCTGGGCAGCAAGGCGATCAAGATGGTCTATGGCGAGCAAGCCAAGGCCGGTCGCTCGGTCAAGACCGTCGAGGTCGAGCGTGCCGAGCGCGCGCGCTTCTGCCTGAGCGACGCAGAAGTCACCGAACTGGCCAAGCAGGCGCTGATCATCGAGCAGCACTACCAGCGGCCGATGGACATCGAATGGGCCAAGGACGGCGACGACGGCAAGCTGTACATCGTCCAGGCTCGCCCGGAGACGGTGAAGAGCCGCGCCAGCGCCAACGTGATGGAGCGCTACCTGCTCAAGGAGAAGGGCAACGTGCTGGTGGAGGGCCGCGCCATCGGCCAGCGCATCGGCGCCGGCAAGGTGCGGGTGATCCAGGACGTCTCGCAGATGGACAAGGTCCAGCCAGGCGACGTGCTGGTCTCGGACATGACCGACCCGGACTGGGAGCCGGTGATGAAGCGCGCCAGCGCCATCGTCACCAACCGCGGCGGGCGGACCTGCCACGCGGCGATCATCGCCCGCGAGCTGGGCATCCCGGCGGTGGTCGGCTGCGGCAACGCCACCCAGGTGCTCAAGGATGGCCAGGGGGTCACCGTGTCCTGCGCCGAGGGCGATACCGGCTACATCTTCGAGGGCGAGCTGGGCTTCGACGTCAAGCAGAACTCGGTCGATGCGATGCCCGAGCTGCCGTTCAAGATCATGATGAACGTCGGCAACCCGGACCGCGCCTTCGACTTCGCCCAGCTGCCCAATGAAGGTGTCGGCCTGGCGCGCCTGGAGTTCATCATCAACCGCATGATCGGCGTGCATCCCAAGGCGCTGCTCAACTACGCCGGCCTGCCGCCCGAGCTCAAGGACAGCGTGGACAAGCGCATCGCCGGCTATGACGACCCGGTCGGCTTCTATGTCGAGAAGCTGGTCGAGGGCATCAGCACCCTGGCCGCGGCGTTCCATCCGAAGAAGGTCATCGTGCGCCTGTCGGACTTCAAGTCCAACGAGTATGCCAACCTGATCGGCGGCAAGCTGTACGAGCCGGAGGAAGAGAACCCGATGCTGGGCTTCCGCGGTGCCTCGCGCTACATCAGCGAGTCGTTCCGCGACTGCTTCGAGCTCGAGTGCCGCGCCCTCAAGCGTGTGCGCAACGAGATGGGCCTGACCAACGTCGAGATCATGGTGCCGTTCGTGCGCACCCTGGGCGAGGCCAGCCAGGTGGTCGAGCTGCTTGCCGAGAACGGCCTGGCCCGCGGCGACAACGGCCTGCGGGTGATCATGATGTGCGAGCTGCCGTCCAACGCGCTGCTGGCCGACGAGTTCCTGGAGTATTTCGACGGCTTCTCCATCGGTTCCAACGACCTGACCCAGCTGACCCTGGGCCTGGACCGCGACTCGGGCATCATCGCCCACCTGTTCGACGAGCGAAATCCTGCAGTGAAGAAGCTGCTGGCCAATGCCATCGCCGCCTGCAACCGGGCGGGCAAGTACATCGGCATCTGTGGCCAGGGCCCGTCGGACCACCCTGACCTGGCCAAGTGGCTGATGGAACAGGGCATCGAGAGCGTGTCGCTGAACCCGGACTCGGTGCTCGAGACCTGGTTCTTCCTCGCGGAGAACCAGGGCGCGGCCTGATGTGACGATGCGCGGGCGTGCCTGGCGCGCCCGCGCCTGTTTTCTTCCAGGGCGAGTTCCAGCGATGGATCCCGCCCTTTTTCGTGCAAGCACCCTATGCAAAGCAGCAGTACCCTTTTCCCCGTCGCCTTGCTCAGCGCCGAGCGTCGCGGTGACCTGAGCGAGGATGTCTACCGGATCAAGGCCGGCAACAGTCCCGATCCCAGCGTCGAACTGGCGGTGACTCGTCTGGGACTGGCCAGCCAGTCGAGCCCTCAGGGCGTGCCGGTGGTCCTCCTGCACGGCAGCTTCTCCAACCGTCGATTCTGGTACTCGCCCAAGGGCATTGGCCTGGGCGCCTTCCTTGCCCGGGCGGGCTTCGATGTATGGATCCCGGAAATGCGTGGCCATGGCCTCTCGCCACGCAACCGCAACTGGCGCGACAATCGGGTAGCCGACTATGCCCGTCACGATCTGCCGGTCATCGGCGCCTTCGTCCAGGAACAGACGGGCCAGGCAGCACACTGGATCGGCCATTCGCTGGGCGGCATCACCTTGGCCGCGGCCCTTGCTGGCGGTTACCTGCCGCCACGGCAGGTCGCCAGCGCGGCACTGTTCGGCACCCAGGTCAGCCGCACGCCTTGGCCATTGAAGCTCCCGCCACTGGCCTGGAGCGCGCGCCTGCTGCTCAAGCGGTTCGCGCAGATATCCGGGCCGCGGCTGAAGCGAGGGCCGGAAGATGAGCCGATCGGGCTGGGGCTCGAAGCATTGCGCTGGCGTGGCCTGTTCGGGCGCTTCGGCGATGGGCAGGACGACTGGTGGGCAGGGCTGGGGCAGGTCACGGTGCCGCTGCTGGCCGTGGCCGGCGCCGGGGACTTTCAGGATCCGGTGTGGGCTTGTCGCAGGCTTTACGAGCAGGTTGGCAGCGATTGCAAGCAGTTCGTCCGGCTGGGCCCGGAGCAGGGTTTCGAAGCCTTCGGCCATGTCGACATGCTCGTCAGCAAGGCCGCGCAAGTCCAGGTCTGGCCCTTGGTGCAGCGCTGGTTGAGCGATCCGCGGCAAGTATTGCTCGAAGGCGAGGCGCCTTCGCTCGCGTCGCTGCCGCGTTGAAGGCGGATTGACCACGGACGCGCGCCTGGAGGATGATCGCCAGGCGCGCGCCGACGCCGAACACTGCAAGATCCGACATTTCGTTGTGACTGACAGGAGATGACCATGCAGCATTACCTGACGCCCGACCTGTGTGATGCGTACCCGGACCTGATCCGGGTACTGGAGCCGATGTTCAGCAATTTCGGTGGCCGTGACTCGTTCGGTGGCCAGATCGTGACCCTCAAGTGCTTCGAGGACAATTCCAAGGTCCGGGAACTGGTCGAGCAGCCTGGTGCTGGCAAGGTCCTGGTGGTCGATGGCGGAGGCTCGCTGCGTCGGGCGTTGCTGGGCGACATGCTGGCCGACAAGGCGGCCAAGAATGGTTGGGAAGGCTTGCTGATCTACGGCTGCGTGCGTGACGTGGACGTGCTCGCGCAGACCGACGTCGGGGTGCAGGCCCTGGCCAGTCATCCACTGAAGAGCGACAAGCGTGGCATCGGCGAAGTCGACGTGCCGGTCACCTTCGCCGGGGTGACCTTCCGCCCAGGCGAGTACCTGTACGCCGACAACAATGGCGTGATCGTTTCCACCACCCCGCTGGAAATGCCGAAGTAACGCGCCACGGGCGCTGTTGGAGCAGTATGTTCGAGGAACAGAACGCGCAGTGGGGGCTGGTGCACGCCCTGGTGCTCGACGGCAAGGGCGGGGCTCGTCCGGTTGCCCGGGCCGAGCTTGCGCAATTGCAGCTACAGCCAGGACAGAGTCTCTGGCTGCACTGGGACCGCAGTCACCCGCAGACGCGCAGCTGGCTGCTGCGCGAAAGTGGCTTGAGCGAGTTCGCCACCGACCTGCTGTTGGAAGAGAACACCCGTCCGCGCCTGCTGCCCCAGGCCGAGGAGCGGATGTTGCTGTTTCTTCGCGGAGTCAACCTCAATCCGGGCGCCGAGCCCGAAGACATGGTGTCGGTGCGTATCTGCGCCGAGGCGCAGCGGGTCATCTCGTTGCGCCTGCGCCCGCTGCGCGCCAGCGACGAGTTGTTGCAGCAACTGGCCGAGGGGCGTGGCCCGAAGACTGCCTCGGAACTGCTACTGGTCATGGGCGAACTGTTGACCGACAAGGTCCAGGCGCTGGTCGCCGACCTTGGCGAGCTGGTCGACGATGAAGAGGAGCGGGTCGAGGCCGATGCGCGCTACACGCCGGCTCAGGGCACGTTGCAACAGATCCGTCGGCGTGCCGCTGCGCTGCGGCGCTTCCTGGCCCCTCAGCGCGACATCTATGCCCAGTTGGCGCGGCACAAGTGGAGCTGGTTCGCCGATGAGGACGTCGACTACTGGAACGAGTTGAACAACAGCCTGGTTCGCCAGCTCGAGGAGCTGGAGCTGACCCGCGAGCGCGCCGCGCTGGTGCTGGAAACCGAGGATCGCCGACGCAGCGAGCGCATGAACCTGACCATGTATCGCTTCGGTGTCATCACCTGCATCTTCCTGCCCATGAGCTTCGTCACCGGCCTGCTCGGCATCAACGTGGGTGGCATCCCGGGCGCAGACAACCCCCATGGCTTTCTCTATGCCGGCCTGCTGGTACTGGCGCTGGCCCTGGGACAATGGTGGCTGCTGCGTCGGTTGCGCTGGGTGTGAGGAGGCGACCTGGCCACCTTCGGCTGTCGATCGGCCTTGGGCCGCAACCGGCGCGAAGGGAACTTGTGACCCGACCCAAGGCGGCCTCGTCTTTGACTGACATTGCGCGAGGTGCCTGATGCACGATCCGTTTGAAGAATCCCTGCGCGACCTGTTGAAGGCTTCGCCGTCCGGCCACGACCGTGACGATGCCGCCTGTCTGGGTCGCGTCTTGAAAACCGCCAACCGCCAGGTCGGCGCAGGTGATCTGTTCACCCTGCTTGGCCGCTGGAGCCAGGCGCTGATGATCGCCGTCAACAATGGCTCGGCGCATGTCGCGCCGGTGCGCCGCAAACCTGCCGCTGGCAACGCTGATAAGGCCGATTGAATATGGAACTTGATCTCTGGACTCAGAGCCTGGTCACCGCCATGACCGCCCTATGGACCAAGGTGGCGAATTTCATTCCCAACCTGTTCGGCGCCCTGGTCGTGGTGCTGCTCGGCTTCGTGGTGGCCAAGCTGCTCGACACGCTGTTGTCCAAGCTGCTCGCCAAGCTTGGCCTGGACCGCCTGATGAGCGGTACCGGCCTCACCAAGATGCTCGGGCGCGTCGGCATCCAGGTGCCGATATCGACCCTGATCGGCAAGATCGTCTACTGGTTCGTGTTGCTCATCTTCCTGGTTTCGGCGGCAGAGTCGCTGGGCCTGGAGCGAGTCTCGGCCACCCTCGACATGCTTGCCTTGTACCTGCCCAAGGTCTTCGGCGCCGCGCTCGTGCTGCTGGTCGGCGTGCTGCTGGCGCAGCTGGTCAACGGTCTGGTTCGTGGCGCGGCCGAGGGCATCGGCCTGGAATATGCCGCCGGTGTCGGTCGCATCGCCCAGGGGCTGGTCATTCTGATCAGCATCTCGGTGGCCATCAGCCAGCTGGAGGTCAAGACCGACCTGCTGAATCATGTGATCGTCATTGGGCTGATTACCGTTGGTCTGGCAATTGCGCTGGCGATGGGGTTGGGCAGCCGCGAAATCGCTGGGCAGATCCTGGCCGGGATCTACGTTCGTGAACTGTTCCAGGTCGGCCAGCAGGTGCGCATTGGCGAGGTGGAAGGGCAGATCGAGGAGATCGGCACGGTCAAGACCACCTTGCTCACCGACGATGGCGAGCTGCTTTCGCTGTCCAACCGTGAACTGCTCGAGCAACGTGTCAATAGTCGCTAACCGCACAAAAGCTGTTAATGTATGCCGCCGCGAAAATCGGCCCCCTGGGCCGCGCGGCGACATTGTCCTGACTGTCGGCCAGATCCGTTTTGAATAAAGTCCACCCGCTGCCCGTGCGCTACGACCCCCGCGAACTCTCCGACGAAGAGTTGGTGGCGCGTTCGCATGAGGAGCTGTTTCATGTCACCCGCGCCTATGAGGAACTCATGCGGCGCTACCAGCGAACCCTTTTCAACGTCTGCGCGCGTTATCTGGGGAACGACCGGGATGCCGACGATGTCTGTCAGGAAGTGATGCTGAAGGTGCTGTACGGGCTGAAGAACTTCGAAGGCAAGTCGAAGTTCAAGACGTGGCTCTATAGCATCACCTACAACGAGTGCATCACCCAGTATCGCAAGGAGCGCCGCAAGCGGCGGTTGATGGATGCATTGAGTCTCGATCCTGTTGAAGAGGCATCCGAGGACAAGGCACCCAAGGCCGAAGAAAAAGGCGGACTGGACAGGTGGCTCGTGCATGTGAACCCGATCGACCGCGAGATCCTGGTGCTGCGATTCGTCGCGGAGCTGGAATTTCAGGAGATCGCCGACATCATGCACATGGGTCTGAGCGCGACAAAGATGCGGTACAAGCGTGCGCTCGACAAATTGCGAGAGAAATTTGCAGGTCTGGCTGAAACTTAGTGGCTTGTAAATCTCTCTAACCGATCGGCGAGTCTGCTAGACTTGCCGTCGAGTTGTCCCCCTGATGTTGGTGGGACCGCTTAACTATCACCAGATGGGGATTTAACGGATGAAACTGAAAAACACCTTGGGCTTGGCCATTGGTTCGCTTGTAGCCGCCACTTCGATTGGCGCTCTGGCACAAGGTCAAGGCGCCGTCGAGACCGAGATCTTCTACAAGAAGGAGTTCTTCGACAGCCAGCGCGACTTCAAGAATGACGGCAACCTGTTCGGCGGCTCGATCGGTTACTTCCTGACCGACGATGTCGAGCTGCGCCTCGGCTACGACGAAGTGCACAACGCGCGTGGCGACGACGGCAAGAACATCAAGGGCTCCAACACCGCCCTCGACGCCGTTTACCACTTCAACAACCCGTACGACGCCATCCGTCCGTACGTTTCCGCCGGTTTCTCGCACCAGAGCCTGGGCCAGACTGGCCGTGGCGGTCGTGACCACTCCACCTTCGCCAACCTGGGCGCCGGTGCCAAGTGGTACATCACCGACATGTTCTACGCCCGTGCCGGCGTCGAAGCCCAGTACAATATCGACCAGGGTGACACCGAGTGGGCACCGAGCGTTGGCGTCGGCCTGAACTTCGGCGGCAGCCCGAAGACCGCCGAGCCTGCTCCAGTGGCTCCGGCTCCGGTCGCCGAAGTCTGCTCCGACAGCGACAACGACGGTGTTTGCGACAACGTCGACAAGTGCCCTGACACCCCGGCCAACGTTACCGTTGACGCCGACGGCTGCCCGGCTGTAGCCGAAGTCGTACGTGTCGAGCTGGACGTCAAGTTCGACTTCGACAAGTCGGTCGTCAAGCCGAACAGCTACGGTGACATCAAGAACCTGGCTGACTTCATGAAGCAGTACCCGCAAACCACCACCACCGTCGAAGGTCACACTGACTCCGTCGGCCCGGATGCTTACAACCAGAAGCTGTCCGAGCGTCGCGCCAACGCTGTCAAGCAAGTGCTGACCCAGCAGTACGGCGTAGAGTCCAGCCGTATCGACTCGGTTGGCTACGGTGAGAGCCGTCCGGTTGCCGACAACGCTACCGAGGAAGGCCGTGCCATCAACCGTCGCGTTGAAGCTCAGGTCGAAGCCCAGGCCAAGTAATTGGTTTGATGCTTGAAAAGAACCCGGCCTCGGCCGGGTTCTTCTTTTTCAGATGCCAGAGCCTGCGCCAGCGCCGCCTGGCAGACCGTAACCTGGCCACTGGAGTGCGCCCCGCTGGCCAAGCGCATGTGCTGCATGGCCACCCTATGCCAAGCGACCCTGTCGTCGGCGCCACGTGCTGGCTATAATCGCCCCTTCATTCACCTCGAATCCCCTATGCCCATGTATAACCTGGCCCGCCAGCTACTGTTCAAGCTTTCTCCGGAAACCTCCCACGACCTGTCGCTGGACCTGATCGGTGCCGGTGGCCGGCTCGGGCTCAACGGCCTGCTGTGCAAGCAGCCCTCGGCCCTGCCGGTCACGGTCATGGGGCTCGAGTTTGCCAATCCGGTCGGGTTGGCCGCGGGCCTGGACAAGAATGGCACGGCCATCGACGGCTTCGCCCAGCTCGGTTTCGGTTTCCTCGAGATCGGCACCGTCACGCCGCGTCCGCAACCAGGCAATCCCAGGCCGCGGCTGTTCCGCCTGCCGCAGGCGACGGCGATCATCAACCGCATGGGCTTCAACAACCTGGGTGTCGACCACCTGCTGTCACGGGTACGGGCTTCACGTCATGACGGTGTCCTGGGCATCAACATCGGCAAGAACTTCGACACGCCGGTCGATCGCGCGGTGGACGACTACCTGGTCTGCCTGGACAAGGTCTACGCCGAAGCCAGCTACGTGACGGTCAACGTCAGCTCGCCGAACACGCCGGGGCTGCGTACGTTGCAGTTCGGCGATTCGCTCAAGCAGCTTCTCGATGCCCTGGCGGTCCGGCGCGAACAGCTGGCGCTCGTGCACGGCCGGCGAGTGCCGTTGGCGATCAAGATCGCACCTGACATGACGGATGAAGAAACGGCACTGGTGGCCGCTGCCTTGCTTGACTCGGGCATGGACGCGGTAATAGCCACCAATACCACTCTCGCACGCGAAGGTGTCGAAGGCTTGCCGTTCAGCGATGAGGCAGGCGGGCTGTCCGGCGCACCGGTACTTGAGAGGAGCACCCACACGGTGAGGATCCTGGCGGGTGAACTGGCTGGGAGAATGCCGATCATCGCCGCTGGCGGCATCACCGAGGGCAGGCATGCCGCCGAAAAGATCACGGCGGGGGCCAGCCTGGTGCAGATCTATTCAGGGTTCATCTACAAGGGGCCGGCGTTGATCCGCGAATCGGTGGATGCCATCGCGGCCATTCGGCGCTGAGAAGTGGAGCGAAAGGGCCCCATGGAGGGGCCCTGGGCATCAGCCCGCCGCCCAATCAGGGCGTGCATGGTGGATGAATGTCAGAACCTCGCTCAGCCAACGGCGTGATTTTCGTTGAGTCTGTGGATGCCAGCCGTGCCGGTCATGCCGTCCCAGTTGTCCCCGCGGCCTTCGCGCCAACCGTTGATCCATGCCTGGCGTACGGACGGCAGGCTGAAGGGGCACAGCTCGCGGGATTTGCCGGTGACCCCATACTGGTAGCCACGTGAATATGCTCTTTCCAACGGATCACGCTTAAGTCTTCTCATAGGGTATTGCCCTCACTTGTTGACTGTAATGTCCCGTCGGCCTCTGCGAGGCCGGGCAGAATCGTTCTGCCGGTGTATGCTCGCTGCCGGCGTGGCGAGCATGGTGTCGCCCTGTTGCAAGACGACCTGGGTCAGTTCTAACCAATGCATCCTGCGGTGTGAATGATCGATTTGTCATAAGGACGTAACCTTTCAGTGGATGAAAGGATAAGTAAGTAAATGAGTCGCAACTCTATTGCGATGATATCCCTCTAGGTGCTGGGTTTGAGCGCGGATCAAGGCATATAGCTATCATTGCTTTGGAAGAGTAGCCAGCATCGGGTAATACGACGAAGGGTCGCTTTGGCCCTGCTTGCGGAAATTTTTTTCTCGCTGGGCGATCCAAGGGGCTCGGCCCCTTGTGCCCCTGGCACTGGCGCTCCCGGCTTCGGGACGCCACCCGGATGTCCCTGGAAAGGCAACCGGGCAAACATCGGCCAGGCGTGCGCGCCTGGTCCCCTACAGCCACCAAAGGCCTGGATTTGTCATGTCGGATCGCTACGAACTCTACCTAACCTGCCCCAAGGGCCTCGAAGGCTTGCTCGCGGAAGAAGCCCGCGGCCTCGGCCTGCTCGATGTGCGTGAACATACCTCGGCGATCCGTGGTGCGGGCGACATGGAGACGGCCTATCGGCTATGTCTCTGGTCGCGCCTGGCCAACCGCGTGCTGCTGGTGCTCGAGCGCTTCACCATGAGCAACGCCGATGACTTGTATCAAGGCGTGCATGACGTCGACTGGCAGGACCACCTGGCCGCCGATGGGACGCTGGCGGTAGAGTTCAGCGGCCATGGCTCGGGCATCGACAACACTCATTTCGGCGCGCTCAAGGTCAAGGACGCCATCGTCGACAAGCTTCGCGACCGTGACGGCCGACGGCCTTCGGTGGACAAGCTCGACCCTGACGTGCGGGTCCATCTGCGTTTGGAGCGGGGCGAGGCGATCCTGTCGTTGGATCTGTCCGGGCACAGCTTGCATCAACGTGGTTACCGCCTGCAGCAGGGCGCCGCGCCGCTCAAGGAAAACCTTGCCGCGGCGGTGCTGATCCGGGCCGGTTGGCCACGGATCGCCGCCGCCGGTGGCGCACTGGCCGACCCGATGTGTGGCGTCGGGACGTTCCTGGTCGAGGCCGCCATGATGGCAGCCGATATCGCTCCCAACCTCAAGCGCGAACGCTGGGGCTTCAGCGGCTGGCTTGGCCACGTGCCGGCGCTGTGGCGCAAGGTGCATGACCAGGCGCAGGCCCGCGCCGAAGCCGGCAAGGCCCGACCGGCGTCGTGGATTCGTGGCTACGAAGCCGATCCGCGCCTGATCCAGCCTGGACGCAACAACGTCGATCGCGCCGGCCTGGGCGACTGGGTCAAGATCTACCAGGGTGAAGTCGGCACCTTCGAACCACGCCCGGACCAGAACCAGAAAGGCCTGGTGATCTGCAACCCGCCCTACGGCGAGCGGCTGGGCGACGAGGCCAGCTTGCTGTATCTCTACCAGAACCTTGGCGAGCGTCTGCGCCAGGCATGCATGGGCTGGGAGGCGGCCGTCTTCACCGGCGCTCCGGAGCTGGGCAAGCGCATGGGCCTGCGCAGCCACAAGCAGTACGCCTTCTGGAACGGCGCACTGCCTTGCAAGCTGCTCCTGATCAAGGTTCAGCCTGACCAGTTCGTGACGGGTGAGCGCCAGCGGTCGGCCCCGACGCCTGGGCACGAGCCTGTCCAGGCATCGACCGCTAGCGAGCCGGCACGCCTGAGCGAAGGCGCGCAGATGTTCGCCAACCGCCTGCAGAAGAATGCCAGGCAACTGGGCAAGTGGGCCCGGCGCGAGCAGGTAGGCTGTTATCGTCTCTACGATGCCGACATGCCTGAATATGCCCTGGCGGTCGATCTGTACCAGGACTGGGTGCATGTGCAGGAATACGCTGCGCCGCGCTCGGTCGACCCGGACAAGGCCCAGGCTCGTCTGCTCGATGCCCTGGCGGCGATTCCGCAGGCGCTGGGCGTGCCTGCGGGGCGGGTGGTGCTCAAGCGTCGCGAGCGGCAGACCGGTACTCGCCAGTATCAGCGCCAGGCGAGCCAGGGGCAGTTCATGGAGGTCGACGAAGGTGGTGCCAAGCTGCTGGTCAACCTGACCGACTACCTCGATACCGGCCTGTTCCTTGACCATCGGCCGATGCGCATGCGTATCCAGCGCGAGGCCGCCGGCAAGCGATTCCTCAACCTGTTCTGCTACACCGCCACGGCAACGGTGCACGCGGCCAAGGGCGGGGCACGGGAAACCACCAGCGTCGACCTGTCCCGCACCTACCTGGACTGGGCGCGTCGCAATCTTTCGCTCAACGGCTTCTCCGATCGCCACCGCCTGGAACAAGGCGACGTGATGGCCTGGCTGCAAGCCTGCCGGGACAGCTACGACCTGATCTTCATCGATCCACCGACCTTTTCCAATTCCAAGCGCATGGAAGGGGTGTTCGATGTGCAGCGCGATCATGTGCAACTGCTCGACCTGGCCATGGCGCGCCTGGCGCCTGGCGGCGTGCTTTATTTTTCCAACAACTTCCGTCGCTTCGAACTCGATCCGCATCTGGCCGAACGCTATGCCGTGGAAGAAATCAGCCGCCACACGCTCGACCCGGACTTTGCGCGCAACCCGAAGATCCATCGTGCCTGGAGCCTGCGGCTGCGCTGAGGCGCCAGCTGTTGCAGCGGTGGTAGCCAGTGGTTATAAAGGCCGCGGGAACCATGGAGGTACAGGGCGCTGACCCGTCGAGAAAGCTTTATGCCCAGGTATGGCGCACGTTCGAAGATGCTCGGCTTCGCCAGCGAGTCGCTTTCGCCCTGGATGGCTGCATTGGGCGCGGCGGTGGCTGGCGGGCTGTTGACCGCAGCAGTGGCCATGACTGCCCATAGGTTGTCCCAGCAGCAGCTGCATCAGCGTTTCGACCTGCTGGCGAACGAGCGACACAGCCAGGTTGCCGAGCGCCTGGCCAGGCAAGCCGTTAGTCTGGACAGCTTGCGGGGGTTCCTGAGCTATTTGGATGTAGGCGATCTTGACACGTTCGCAGGCTTTGTCCGTGGCTCGCTGCACACGGGTTTCGCCTATGGATGGGCGCCGCGTGTCGAGTCGGCGCAGCGGCTCGAGGTGCCTGCGCCAGCACGCAGTCGTCACTATCCGGTGCAGTATGTCGAGCCAGCCGGTGCGCAGGCATCGCTGGTCGGTCGCGATCTTCGTGGGATCGAAACCGTAGCGACGGCGCTTGGCCAGGCCGAGGCGACAGCAGGCCCGGCCGTTGCGGCACCCTTGACTTTCACGGGTGCCGAACAGGGCGCCACGCTGATGCTGCTCGCGCCGGTGATGCCTGCCACGTCAGGCGCGGCACCTCCCGCCGGCTACGTGTTTGCGCTGGCGAATCTTGCCGAACTGATGGGCAACCGGTTTCCAGGCGGGGCGGACGAGGATTTGGCGCTGCGTCTGTACGATGTCTCCAATGGCGCGGTGGGTCAGGCACTGTATGTCTCGCCCAATACGCCTGCCACCCTGGACCTGAGCAGCAGACGCCTTTTGCCCGTCGCGAACCGGCAGTATGAACTGGTCATCCGGCCCAGCCTGGTCTTCCTCCGGCACAATCGCTCGGCGCTGGTCGCGATCACCAGTGTGCTGGGTGGTCTGTTGAGCCTGCTCGCGGGGGGCTTGCTGTACCGCCTGCTCAGCCAGCGCCAACGAGCCTTGGGCGTGATCGCGCAACGTACCGCCGAACTCCAGCTCAGTGAACAGGCCTTGCGCGACGCGGATCATCGATTGCGCAGCGTGCTCGACGCGGCCACCCAGGTGGCGATCATCGCCACGACGCTCAAGGGCGTGGTCAGCACCTTCAATGCCGGTGCCGAACGCATGCTGGGGTATTCGGCGGGCGAGGCGGTCGGGTGTCTGACGCTCGGCGACCTGGTCGAGCCGCAGGAGCTGGAGCGTCGCGCGCGGATACTGAGCCTGCGCTATGGACGACAGATCGCGCCTGGCCAGGCGATGTTCGCCGAAACCGCGCAGCGCGCCGGAGGGGAGCCAGGCGAATGGACGCTGGTACGCAAGGACGGCTCCCGGTTGCTGGCGAACATGCTGGTGACGGCGGTATTCGATGAGCAGGGCCTCTGGTCGGGACACCTGGCCATTTGCATCGATGTCACCGAGCGCCGGCGCAGTCATGAGGCGTTGGCCGAGCGTGACCGCTTGCTGGAGAAGCTCAGCGCCCAGGTGCCAGGGGGGATCTACCAGTTCCGCCGTTTCCCTGATGGCAGTTGCTGTTTCAGCTATGCCAGCGAAGGCTTGCGCGACATCTACGAAATCGAGCCCAGGTTGTTGCGCGAGGATGGCTCGGCCGTGTTCGAGCGTATCCATCCTGACGACCAGGCGCGGGTAGCGGCTTCCATCGTCCAGTCCGCCCGGGACCTTGCGCCATGGCGAGAGGAGTATCGGGTGCTGCTGCCCGAGTCCGGGACGCGCTGGGTCAGGGGCGAGGCGACCCCAGAGCGCGTCGAGGGCGGCGGTACGCTATGGCATGGCTACCTAAGCGACATTTCCGATCTCAAGCGCGTCGAAGAGGAGCTGCGGACCCTGTCCATCACCGACGCGCTGACCGGCGTGTACAACCGGCGCTACTTTGAGCAGCGGATCGAGCACGAGCTGGAACGAGCCAGGCGAGATGGGCTGGACCTGGCGGTGATCATGTTGGATGTCGACCATTTCAAGCGCATCAACGATCGATTCGGCCATGCCGCTGGCGACCAGGTGCTGCTCAGCCTGTGTCAGAGCATCGGTGCGCGCCTGCGACGCAGCGATGTTTTCTGCCGCCTGGGTGGCGAGGAATTCATCGTCCTGTGCCCCGGCAGTAGCGCAGAACAGGCGCGCTGTCTGGCGCTGCAACTGTGGCAGGGCGTGCGCGGCGCCGCGGTGGAGGGCGTAGGGCAGGTCACGGCCAGCTTCGGCGTGGTTGGCTGGCGGCTTGGCGAAGGGATCGACTCTCTACTGCTCAGGGCCGATGCGCTGGTCTATGCCGCCAAGCAGGCCGGGCGCGACCGGGTCGAGGTCGAACCCGCCTGAACCGTTGCCCGTCCCGGCGCGCAGCATGCCGGCAGCGGGACGTGCCAGGGCCGGTCAGGGCTTGTTGCTCACCGTGCTGGAGCCAAGGCCGGGCTGGCGGTGCAAGTCCAGCAGCACCTGATCGAGTACCGCCGCAGCGCCCCAGGGTTTGGGGTCGTTGAGGATCGCGGCCACTGCCCAGGTATGGCCATTGTTGTCCCGACTGAAGCCCGCGATGGCACGCACGGTATTGAGCGTGCCGGTCTTGATATGGCCTTCGCCAGTCACCGCGGTGCGCTTGAGGCGCTTGCGCATGGTGCCGTCCATGCCTACCAGGGGCATGGAGCTGATGAATTCGGCCGCATAGGGGCTCTTCCAGGCCGCCTGCAACAAGGCCGCCATCTCGCGTGTGCTGACCCGTTCGGCGCGCGACAGGCCCGAGCCGTTCTCCATCACCAGATGAGGCGCCGTGATGCCCTTGCGCGCCAGCCATTGCCGGATCACCCGCTGCGCGGCCCTGGCATCGTCGCCATCGGCATCGGTGCGAAACTGCGCGCCCAGGCTGAGGAACAATTGCTGGGCCATGGTGTTGTTGCTGTATTTGTTGATGTCGCGGATCACTTCGACCAGGTCGGGAGAAAAGGCGCGGGCCAGCAGGCGCGCATCCTTGGGCACGTTCTCGACGCGATCGCGGCCCTGGATGGTGCCCCCCAGTTCGCTCCAGATCGCCCGCACCGCGCCGGCAGCATAGGTTGGATGATCCAGCAGCGACAGGTAGGTCTGCGAATTGCAGCCTTCGCCGAGCTGGCCAGTGACCACCACGCTGACCCCATTGGCCTCGGTCACCGGGTTGTAGCGTACTTCGCCCGAGCATTGCCGGGAGGCGATCGCCTTGACCTGGTTGTCGATGCGAATGTTGGCGATCGGAGGCTCGACCGACACCAGGACCTTGCCGCCATCGTTGCGCGCCACGAAGCGCAAGGCCTTGAGATTGACCAGCAGCGAGTCGGGCTTGACCAGGAACGGCTTGTTGAGGTCGCCGCCATCGTCAACGAACTGCGGCAGGTTGGGCTGCACGAAATGACTGCGATCGAGCACCAGGTCGCCGCTAATCGTTCGTACGCCATTGGCGCGCAGGTCTCGCATCAGTAGCCAGAGCTTTTCCATGTTCAGCTTCGGATCGCCACCACCCTTGAGGTAGAGGTTGCCGGCCAACACGCCGTTGCTCAATTGGCCATCGGTGAAGAATTCGGTCTTCCACTGGAAGGTCGGACCCAGCAGCTCCAGGGCCGCGTAGGTGGTGACCAGTTTCATGGTCGACGCCGGGTTGACCGACACATCGGCATTGAACACCGTGGGCGTGCCCGGGCCGTCGAGCGGCAGCATCACCAGCGACAGGGCCGAATCCTGCAGCTTGTTGGCCTTGAGGGCCTGTTGCACCTTGGGCGGCAGAGTGGTGTTGACGGGGGCGGCGTGAGAGGGGAGCGCCAGTGGCAGAAGCAGGCCGGCGAGCAACAATGGGCGGAGCAATTTGATCATGAGCGCTTGGACCCTGCGGACGAGGGAAGAAAACGGGGCTGTAAGGATGGTTGCCCCATGAGACAAGTGCGCATTATGCCCCAAGCGCGGGTGCCTTGCGTCACGTTCGACGGAAAACCGCTACGACGTCCGGGCGGCAAGCCACGGGCCGTAACGACGGAACGGGCCGGCCGGGACCTCGACGCAGGTCCCGGCCGGCCCGGCCAGGTATCAGGATGCCGAATTGATCGGCTTGTCCGGATACCAGGCATCGAGCAACGGGCTGAGCTCGATCTTGGTCAGTTCCGGACGCGTCTTGAGCCAGGCTTCGACAGCGCTGCGCTGCTCTTCGCTGACCGAGCCGCGCTTGGCCAGGCAAACCAGGCCGAAATCGTCGCCGCCGACATAGTCCAGGCCGTTGGCATCCATGGCTTCGTCGAGGAAAGCATCGAGGAATGCGTCGATCGCCTGGTCATCCAGGTCTTCCTTGAACTCCAGGTTCAGCTCGAAGCCCAGTTCCTGGAACTCGTCGACACACAGCTTCTTGCGCAGACGACGGGAGCGGTTAGTGGCCATGAAACAATCCTCTTAGGTGATATCGCGGCGCAGTCTACCAGCTAAAGCGTGTCGGCGCCTGCTTGCGCTCTGCCGATGCCCATGGTTGCTGGCGCCGGAGCCGTCTTCGCCAGGCAGCGCCAGGATTGGCCGTCAGGGCGAGGCCGCGTCGCCAGGCAAATCCTCCATGGGCGGAATTTCTTTCTCCAGCGCATGCTCGGCCCTGCGCATGTGACGGGCCAGCGCTTGGCGCAGAAGCCTGACCTGTCTGCCTGGCATGTCGGCAGGAAGGTGAACCAGCGCCTCGCAGGCGCGCATCAGGGCCTTGGCTTCGAGCATGCGGGCCGCGCCGAGTATCTTGTGCGCCTGCTCCGCCAGCGCCTGCCTGTGGCGGTCCGGGTCCAGCGCCATAAGCGCCAGCAAGTCCTGCCTGAGCGAGGCGTGCAATGTCTGGAGCAGGCGCGTGCGCGCCGTCTGGTCATCGCCAACGATGGCTGCCAGACCTTCGAGCTCGAAAGGCCGGGGCCGGCCGCGCCTGGCAGGCTCGCCACCGGCGACGATTCCGGCCAGGCGTCGGCCAAGCGCCTGCAGGTCGATAGGCTTGAGCAGGCAATCATCCATCCCGGCGTCGAGGCAGCGCTGGCGTACCTCGGGCTGGGCGTTGGCAGTGTAGCCCAGGATGGTGCAGCGCCGATTCCGGCCAGTCTCCTCGCGGCGGATCTGGCGGGCCAGCTGGTAGCCGTTCATGCTGGGCATGTTGCAGTCGACGATCAGCACATCGAAATCGCCCTTGCGCCAGAGTCGCAGGCCCTCGTCGCCATCCTTGGCGCCTTCATGGCGCAGGCCAAGGAAATCCAGCTGCTGGGCCACCAGCATCAGGTTGGCCGGATGATCATCCACCACCAGGACGTTCAGGCGAGCATCAGGCGCAGCGACCGAGACCGCGCAAGGTGGCGCGGGCAGCACACGGACCCGTTGCAGCGGCATCGACAGCCTGACCCGCGTGCCCACGCCCGGCAGGCTATCCATGTGCAGGGTGGCACCCATCATGTCGCAGATCGCCTTGCTGATCACCAGCCCAAGCCCAGTGCCGGCACGCGCCGCATCGCTGTTGGGCGCGGCCTGGACGAACGGATTGAACAAGCGCTTGAGATCCGCCTCGTGGATGCCTATGCCGCTGTCGCGCACCTCGAGGGCGAGCCGGGCGCGAGGCGGTTCGTCCTGCTCCTGCACGTCCACGCTGATGCGGACCTGGCCATGCTCGGTGAACTTGATGGCATTGCCCACCAGGTTGCACAGGACTTGCTTGAAGCGCAGTGGATCGAGCAGTGCGTGGCAATCGGCGGCCGCAGTGATGGCGGCTTGCAAAGCCAGGCCCTTCTGCCGGGCCAGGCCGTCGAACATCCGGCGCACCGATTCCACCAGCTCGGCGATCGCCACGGGCTCCGGGCTCAAGGTCAGATGCCCGGACTCGATCCGGGCGAAATCGAGGATGTCGCCGATCAGGCCCAGCAGGTCGTTGGCGGACTGGTAGGCGACGGCAATGGTGGAGCGGTCGAGCTTGCCCTGGTCCAGATGCCGGAGCGCGAGTTCCAGCATGCCAATGATGGCGTTCATGGGCGTACGGATTTCGTGGCTCATGGTGGCCAGGAAAGTGCTCTTGGCACGGTTGGCGTCCTCGGCCTGCTGCTTGGCCAGGCGCAGGTCCTGGACCAGCTCCCGCCGCTCGCTGATGTCGATCCAGCCCCCGATGATGCCTTGTATCGTGCCCAGCGAGTCCCGGTAGGGCAGTATCCAGTGGTAGATCGTCAGCTCCCGGTCTTGCAGGCGCAAGGGGCGATCGGTGATCAGCGGCTTGCCTTCGGCCATCACCTTGAAATAGTCCGCCTGGATCTGCCGGGTATAGTCGCAGTCGCTCAGGACACCTTCGTCCAGACGCTTGCCCAGGACCTGCTCGGCATCGGCCTGGACCGTGTCCAGGTAGCTCTGGTTGCAGCTTTGCATGCGCCCGTCGCGGTCGCGTACGTACATGGGGTGGGGCGTGCCGTCGAGCAACGCACGCATGAACGCCATCTGGTCACTCAGGGCGCGCTCCGCTTGCCGGCGCTGGCGGATTTGCCGGCGCAGGCGAGCGTTCCAGACCAGTGACAGCAACAGCAGCGACCCGGTCCCGACGACCACCTGCAGGGCAATTCGCTGGTAGCTCTGCCAGTAGGCATCGTCGTGGCTGCTGTAGCCGCGCCAGCGACTGTTGATCACCCCCAGTTCCTCGGGCGTGATGCTCAACAGCGCCTTGTCGATGATCGTGGCCAGTGCCCGGGACTGGCGGGGCGTGGCCATGGAGAAGGTCGCGGGCTGGGTGCCGACCGTGCTGCGTATCGTCAGGCCGGGGTGCGAAGCCACCGCATGGTTGGCATCGACCAGCGAAGTGATGACGGCGTCGACCTGGCCGCTGGTCAATAGCGTCACGGCCTGCAGGGTGCTATCGGTATCGATGCGTCGGATTCTCGGATAGCGCCTGGTCAGCAGGCCTGCCAGGGTGCTGTCGTAGGTCATGGCCACGCGGCCGTCGGCCAGCTGCTCGAGCGAGCTCGGCCTGTTGTCGCCGCTGCGACCGACCAGCACGTAGGAGTTCTCCAGGTAGGGGCGACTGATGGTGAGTAGGTCGCCGTACTGTTCGCCGGAGGAGATCGCCGCGATGACATCGGCCTTGCCTTCGCGAACCTGGCTGACCATGTCGCGGATGCCCGAAGCCCTGCGTACCTCGAAGCGCAGGCCGGTACGGACCCGGATCAGTTCGAGCAGGTCGGCGGCGATACCCCGGAAATTGCCATTGTTGTCGAAGAACGTCAGCGGCGCGGCCGTCTCGTTGACGACGACCCGCATCACCGGGTTGTCTTCCAGCCAGCGCTGCTCGCCAGGGGATAGTTGCAGCTTGCGATCGCTCAGCAGTTTGTCGCTGCCCGCGGTCCAGCGGTCGAAGATGTCCTTGCGCACAGCGCCGGAGGCACCCATGAGGACGGCGTTGACCAGCTCGAGCAGGGGCGTGTCGCTGCGGCGCAGGGCGAAGCCGAACCCAACCGGTTCGTGCTTGCCGAAGTTGGCCATCTTCAGGTTGGGCAGATGGCCCTGGTTGATCTGGTAATGGGTGGAGATGGTATCGCCGATGAACACATCGGCCTGTTCGAAGGCGACCGCATTGAGCGCGTGGGCCGAGGAAGGAAACGTTCGCAGCGCGGCGCCAGGGTAGCTGGCGTGGACTTCCTCGAGCGGCAGGTAGTGGTAGAGCATGCTCAGGCGCAGGCCATTGAGGCCGGTATCGAGCGGCCGTGTCTCGTCCTCGCGCGTGACCAGTACGGGTTGGTCGATGGCATAGGGCATCGACAGTACCAGGTCGCTGGCGACAGCCTCGAAGCCATTGGCGCTGCCGAGCAGGTCGATCCGCCCTTGTTTCAGGGCCTGTACGGCAGCCTGGCGATTGGCGAAGCGCATGACCACGACCGGCAGACCGAGGCTCGAGGCCACCAGCCCGGCGTAGTCCGCGGTCAGCCCCTGATAGTCGCGACCACCGGAGCTGATGTCGAAAGGTGGGTAGTCCGGAGCGGAAGTGCCGAGCCGCAGCACCTGGCGAGCCTGTATCCAGCGCCGCTGTTCGGCGGTCGGCGTCAGTTGGACGGGCGAGGCATGCCCGCGCGCCAGCAACGTCAGCTGCGCAGGTTCGCTGCTTGCGGCGCGGGCCGGCAGAACGATTGCGAGCAGCAGCGCTGCGAGAAGCGCCGTTGCCAGTCGCGTGCGCATGGCCGGCATCAGACCAGTGCGTTGCGCTTGGCCATATCGATGAGCTCGACCAGCGAGCCGACACGCAGTTTCTGCATGAGGCGCTTCTTGTAGGTACTGACGGTCTTGTTGCTCAGGAACATGCCCAAGGCGATCTCCTTGTTGCTTCTTCCCTGGGCGAAAAGTTGCAGGACCATCAGTTCGCGATCATTGACCAGGCGGAACAGTTCCAAGTCATTATTTGTTTCATTTTCCGGGGCAGGATTGATGGCCTCACTGGGAAAATAATTGTAGCCAGACAATACTGCCTTGATTGCGCTGAGCAGTTCACTCAAGTCTTCCTGCTTGCAGACATATCCCGCCGCCCCCGAATGCATGCAGCGTATCGCGAAAAGCGAAGGCGACTGCGCGGTCAGTACCAGTACCTTCAGCGGCAGCGCCATGGCCTGGAAGCGAGCCAGCACCTCCAGCCCGTCGAGCTTGGGAATGCTGATGTCGAGAATCACCAGGTCGGGCCGGCTCTCGCGTATCATCTGCACCGCATCCACGCCGTTGTCAGATTCACCGACCACCTTGTAATTCTGGTTTTCCAGCAACATGCGAACGGCCAAGCGGATGACAGGATGGTCGTCGACAATAAAGACAGAATGCATAGCAACTTTCCATGGAGGTGTCAGAGGCAGATGGCACCTTAGCTCAGTTGCAAGTCGGCGGACACGATAGTTGGCTGGATAGTTTGCTTCTAGGAAAAGGCTTACAGAAAAAACTCTCCTGTACTACGACTAGCGACAGGCCATGCTGTTGGAACAACTGATGCGGGCTTCAATGAAGCAAGCGCCAAACGAATTGTTTGGCGCACGGAACGGATGTGGGAAATATCGTGCAAAAATCACCCCTTCACCAGGATGTCTGACCCACGAGCTGCAAGCCAGGGGGTCAGCGCAGGCTCGTACGCCCGGTCATTTCGTGGGCCATGTCGCTGGCATAGCTGTCGGTCATGCCGGCGATGAAATCGATCATGCGCAGGAATGCGGCATGCAGGCTGCCATGCGGATCAGGCGCGTTGTTGCCCAGCAGGTCGAGGATACGCTGGCTCTTGAATGACGGCGTGCGCCCGCCGTGTTGCTCCAGGGCTGCGCCGCAGAAAGCGTTGAGCAAGATCTCGAGGGTCGTGTAGGCGCCAATTTCATGCAGGGTCTTGCGCTTGTCCTGGAAGATCTTCCGGCGTGCGATGTCCTTGGCTTGGAGCACGCAGCGCTTGGCCGGGCCATGCATGTGTTCGACCAGGTCAGCGGACAGGGTCCCGGCGAGCAGCGCCGGCTGTTGTTCCACGAAGGCCCGCGCTGCCGCATTGGTCAGGTGTTCGATGGCCTTGCCGCGCAAGATGGCCAGCCGACGGCGACGCGAGTCACCTGGGCCGAGCTGGCGATAGGTTTCGGGCAAGTCGTCGCCGACCAGGCTCAGCAGCAGCGACTCGACCTCGCTGTAGCGCAGCAGCTCCATTTCCAAGCCATCTTCCAGGTCGATCAGGGCGTAGCAGATGTCGTCGGCCGCCTCCATCAGGTAGACCAGGGGATGGCGCGCCCAGCGCTGTGGCGCCACCTGCGGCAGGCCCAGCCTGGCGGCGATCTGCTCGAGCAGGGGCAGCTCGCTCTGGTAACAGCCGAACTTGTGCTTCTTGTAGCCCAGCGCATCGGCATGCCGGGCACTCCAGGGATACTTGAGGTAGGTGCCAAGGGTGGCGTAGGTCAGGCGCATGCCTCCTTCGAACTGGTGGTACTCCAGTTGCGTGAGCACGCGAAAACCCTGGGCGTTGCCTTCGAAATGGAGAAAATCGCCGCGCTCGTCGTCGCTCATGTCGTCCAGCCAGCCGCGTCCGGCCGCCTGCTGGAACCAGTGGCGGATGGCGTCTTCGCCGGAGTGGCCGAACGGTGGGTTGCCGATGTCGTGCGCCAGGCAGGCCGACTGCACGATCATGCCCAGGTCGCTCGGGGCGCACCAGTCAGGCAAGGCGCCACGCAGCATCTCGCCAACCCGCATGCCCAGCGAGCGGCCGACACAGCTGACTTCCAGCGAGTGGGTCAGGCGGGTATGGATGTGGTCGTTGCTGGTGACCGGATGCACCTGGGTCTTGCGGCCCAGGCGGCGAAAGGCCCCGGAGAAGATGACCCGGTCATGGTCCTTGTGGAACGGACTGCGACCGAGTTCCTCGGGGCTGTACAAGGCCTTGCCCAGGCGTTCGCGGGTCAGCAGGGTGTCCCAGTCCAAGGTATCTTCTCCGGTGGGTTGGTGGCCGAGGCTTGGTACGAAAGTACTCGCGCGACCGTCATGCTACGTTGAGAACAGGCTCGGAATGCTCATTTGCACCCGTGACCATGCCTGCTTGCCCGTTTCGCCGTGCCTGGTCGCCGCTGGGGCGGCTTTCGTACAAGCCTAGCTCCCCGCGAGGCGCCCGTGCATGCACAGGGCGCTCAATGTCGGGAACGACGACTTTTCAGAAATATTCGCAGCAGCGGTCCGACCGTCGCGGCCAGCCGCAGCATGCGCGGCAGGCTGCGGCTGCGAACGCCCTTGCCAGTGAGAAAGCCCAGGGCCGTGACCGCGCCGAGCCCCCACAGCGGTGCATGGCTCAGGCCCATGCCGCCTTGCAAGGTGTTGCCCATGTTGCGTAGGCGCTCGAGCGGTGACAGCAGGTGGGCCGATTCCTGGCGGATTTCCTGGCGATGCATTTCCATGCGCAGGCGCAAGAGCGCCTTGCGCAGCTCACGGGGGTTTCGCGTGACGGGGGTCTCAGGCAGGCTCATGGCAACAGGCGCTCCCGGTCCTTGGCAAGTTCTTCGAGGGTGGCGCCGAAGGGCGAGGAATGATCGGACACCGCCGCCTTCAGGCGCAGGCCGCAGAACAGCGCGGCGAGCGCATAGAATACGCACAGGCCGATGATGCCAGCCAGTCGATAGCTGTCCCACAGCAGTACCAGCAACAGGCCGGACAGCGCGCTGAGCAGCAGCAGCGCGAAGACCAGGCCCAGCCCAGCGAACAGCAACAGGCTCAAGGTACGAGTCTTCTGCTCCTGCAGCTCGATGCCGAACAGTTCGATATGACCGTGCGCCAGGCCGAGCACGGCGGCGCCGAGGCGTCTGGCCGTTGCTGCGCTGCCTGTGTCTGGGGTTTCGTTATCCATGGCCAGACCTCAACCGCGATTGGCCAGCAGACCGATCAGCAAGCCGACGCCAGCGGCAATGCCAACGGCCTGCCAGGGTTTTTCCCGTACATATTCCTCGGCCGCGCCCAGCGTTTCCTGGCTGCGCTGGCAGACCGAGTCCTGGGTCAGTTCCAGGCTCTGGCGGGCGCTCAGCAGGCGCTCCTTGATCTGCCCACGCAACTGGTCGGCCTGGTCACCCGCCAGGTCCGCGGTATCGGCCAACAGTTTCTCGGTATCGCGCACCAAGGCCTGGAAGTCAGCCATCAAGATTTCCTGAGCATTCTTTGCCGATTGGCTGGCCATTAGGTCTCTCCCTGCAAGTGTGTGTGCTGGGTTCGAGTGTCCGGACAGGCGGAAGGTTCAGCGAGCCTCGAGCGATGAGCCGCAAGCCACAAGCAGATGCGCGCTGCTCTTGCGGCCGTGCGCTTTTCTGGCAGTTGCAGACGATCAGCTTGAAGCCTCGAGCTCGCGGCTGGTGGCCTGGAACCGCCAGCGAGCCTAGAATTACCGTCCATCCTCAGCCTGGAGGGACCTGGCGATGCTCCCCGAATGTCAACTGTTCAGCACCCCGGGGTGCCATCTTTGCGAAGTCGCCGAAGCCGTGCTGATGCCGTTCGTCGAGAATGGACTGCTGGTCGAACTGGTCGATATAGCCGAGCAGCAGGGCCTCTTCGATCGCTACGGGTTGCGCATCCCGGTATTGCGTCGCTGCGACAGCGGGGCGGAGCTCGACTGGCCCTTCGCGGCCGAACAGCTGGCGACCTTCCTGCGATGAGCCGGGTCAGCTCGGGCGTGAGCTACCGTCGCGGCATTTGACGCAAGACATCGCTCGCCGCTAAGCTGTATGTATATACAGTTATGGCGGTAGGGAACGGCCGATGGTCAATGTCGAGCAACTCAAGTACAGCATCAACCACATGTCTCCCGACCTGGTGCTGGAGGCGGCCCTGGAGCTGCGCCTCGACGGGCTGGTAAGCGATGCGCGCACGCCGTTCGGCAAGGTGCATTTCAATACCTGTTTCGCCGAGGTCGAGGCACTGTTCCAGCGTGCCGGCTATCATCGCCCCCTCGATGTGGTGGGCTACCAGGGCCAGATGTACGCGCTCTACGATCCGAGCCGCTGGGAGCCGGTACAGGTCCTGCGCTGGCTGAAGGCGCAGTGCGAAACCGTCGAGGCTGGTTGATCGGGCGGGCATGGGGGATAATGCCCGGCCGTCCAGCCGCCGAGCCTTCACATGACCGCGCCTTTCGATCCGGCACGCCAGCAAGCCAGTACCGTCTGTCTCCCCGCCGGGGCCTGGAACACCGTGCTCGACTGTCTGTGCGATCATTTCAAGGCGATCAGCCGCGAATGCTGGCTCGACCGGTTCGCCCGGGGACGCGTGCTCGATGGCGCCGGCCAGCCCGTGCACGCCAACCTGCCCTACAAGCGCGGCATGCGCCTGCATTACTTTCGCGAAGTGCCGAACGAAAAGCCGATCCCGGTGCGTGAAACCATCTTGTACATGGACCAGCACCTGGTGGTCGCCGACAAGCCGCATTTCCTTCCGGTCACGCCGACCGGCGAATATGTCGAGCAGACCTTGCTGCGGCGCCTGATCCGCCGACTGGACAATCCCCACCTGGTGCCTCTGCACCGCATCGATCGACATACCGCGGGGCTGGTGCTGTTTTCGGCCGATCCCGAGAGCCGGGGTGCCTACCAGGGGTTGTTTCCGCAGCGCCGCATCGTCAAGCACTACCAGGCGATCGCTCCCGCCTTGCCCGGCCTGGACTTTCCGCGGGTGCACCGGAGCCGGCTGGAGCATGGCGAGCCGTTTTTCCGCATGCGCGAAGTGCCGGGGGCAGCCAACACTGAAACCATCGCCCAGGTGCTCGAGCGCAATGGCGAGTTATGGCGCTACGGTCTTTCCCCAGTCACCGGCAAGACCCATCAGCTGCGCGTGCACATGGCCGCCCTTGGGGCTGCCATCTGCAATGATCCGTTCTATCCGCGACTGCGCCAGGAGCAGGACGATCATCGACGTCCGCTCAAGTTGCTGGCCAAGACCCTGAGTTTCGACGATCCGCTGACTGGGCGCCCCCGACGCTTCGAAAGCGAACTGGCGCTGGACTGGTAGCGAGCGCCTGAACCAGCTACCGGGTCCGGACAGGGCCCAGGCACCTCTTCGTCGTCTGCCCGCTACCGGTTGAACCGCTCCACCAGCGAGTACTGCCCGTTCGCCGTACGGGTCAGCTCCTCGCTCAACAACGCCGAATGCTGGGCCTGTTCGGAGGTCTGGTCGGCCAGCTCGGCGATGGTGCTGATATTGCGGCTGATCTCGTCGGCCACCGCTGTCTGCTCCTCGGTTGCCGCGGCGATCTGCGTCGCCATGTCGGTGATGTTGGCCACCGCGTCGCTGATGCCCAGCAAAGCCTGGTCGGCCTGCATGACTCGAGCTACGCCTTCCTCGGCCTGGCGATGGCCGTTCTCCATGGTCAGCACGGCATTGTTGGCGGTTTGTTGCAGCTTGGCGATCAACGTGTGGATCTGCCCGGTGGATTCGGCCGTGCGCTGGGCCAGCTGACGTACTTCGTCGGCGACCACCGCGAAGCCACGACCCATCTCGCCAGCGCGCGCGGCCTCGATGGCAGCGTTGAGCGCCAGCAGGTTGGTCTGGTCGGCGATGCCCTTGATCACATCCACCACGCCGCCGATCTCGTCGCTGTCCTTGGCCAGCTGGGTGACGGTCTGGCCGGTCTCGCCCACGGCCGTGGACAGACGCTCGATGGCCTCGCGGGTCTCGCCGGCGATCTGCCGGCCCTCACTAGTCAGGCGGTTGGCTTGCTGGGTGGCATCGGCGGTGCGCTGGACATGGTTGGCCACTTCCTGGGTCGTGGCGGCCATCTGGTTCACCGCGGCGGCGACCTGCTCGGTCTCGACACGCTGGCGCTCCAGACCGGTGGAACTCTTGTGCGCCAGCTCGTCGGACTGTCGGGCCTGGTCGCTGAGGTGCTCGGCGCTGTCCTGCAGGCGCGTCAGGCAGGTCTTCATCCGTGCATCCTGGCTGAGCATGGCCATTTCCAGACGTGCCTGGACACCGCGGCTGTCGGTATACATCTGGGCGATCAGCGGATCCGACGTGGTCTGCTCGGCCAGGCGCAGCAGGCGCTTGATGCCACGCTGCTGCCAGCCCAGGCCCAGCAGGCCGAGCGGCACGCTGAGCCCGGCGGCCAGGGCGAAGCCCCACCAGTGGCCGACCCAGCTGCCGATCAGGAAACCGACCTGGCTGACCAGGATGAACGGCAGCCAGTCCTGCAGCACGGGCAGCCACTTGTCGCGCCGCGGCACCGCCGGCTTGCCCTGGGTCAGCCGCTGGTACAACGCCTCGGCCCGGCGGATTTGCTCGGCGGTCGGCTTGACCCGCACCGACTCGAAACCGACCACCTGGTCGTTGTCGAAGATCGGCGTGACGTAGGCGTTGACCCAGTAGTGGTCGCCGGACTTGCAGCGGTTCTTGACGATGCCCATCCAGGGCAGGCCTTGCTTGAGCGTCTGCCACATGTGGGCGAAGACGGCAGGCGGCACGTCGGGATGGCGTACCAGGTTGTGCGCCGCGCCCACGAGCTCCTCGCGGGAAAACCCGCTGATCTCGATGAAGTCTTCATTGCAGTAGGTGATGACACCCTTGGCATTGGTGGTCGAGATCAACCGCTGGTGGGCAGGGAAGGTCCGTTCTCTCTGGGTGATCGGCTGGTTGTTACGCATCTGCTGTTCAATCCGCAAGGCTTTCCACAGCTATCGGCACGTCGCGAGCTTAGTTGAGGGTTTATTTGCAGGCGTACCGCAGCCGCGCCAGGCTTGCCGGCAAGCGGCACACGTCCGGTGGGTGCAAGGCCTCAGCGAACCGCGATGGCGTCAGGCCCCGGAGACCACCGGGGCCTGGCTACGATCAGGCAGCGATCAGCTGGCGCAGCACATAGTGCAGGATGCCGCCTGCCTTGAAGTACTCCACCTCGTTCAAGGTGTCGATGCGGCACAGCACCTCGATGTCCTCGATCCGCCCATCCTCGCGAGTGATCCGCAGGGGCAGGCTCATGCCCGGACGCAGGGTCGCGCCACCAAGGCCACGTACGTCGATGCGCTCCTTGCCGGTCAGACCGAGCTGCTTGCGGTCCTGCCCGGCCCTGAATTGCAGCGGCAGTACGCCCATGCCCACCAGGTTGGAGCGGTGGATGCGCTCGAAGCTCTCCGCCAGCACGGCCTTGACCCCTAGCAGGTTGGTGCCCTTGGCCGCCCAGTCACGGCTCGAGCCGGTGCCGTACTCCTGACCAGCGATCACCACCAGCGGGACGTTCTCGGCCTGGTAGCGCATGGCTGCGTCGTAGATCGCCAGCTTTTCGCCGCTGGGCACATGCAAGGTGTTGCCGCCTTCCTCGCCACCGAGCATTTCGTTGCGGATGCGGATGTTGGCGAAGGTGCCGCGCATCATCACTTCGTGGTTGCCACGTCGCGAGCCATAGGAGTTGAAATCGCGCGGCTGTACGCCCTTGTCGCGCAGGTAGCGCCCAGCCGGACTGTCGGCCTTGATGTTGCCAGCCGGCGAGATGTGGTCGGTGGTCACCGAGTCGCCGAGCAAGGCCAGGATATGCGCGCCTTGGATATCCTCGATGACAGGGGGGGCGCCTGCGATGTCTTCGAAGAAGGGTGGATGCTGGATGTAGGTGGAATCTTGCTGCCAGACGTAGGTGGCAGCCTGGGGAACCTCGATGGCTTGCCATTGGGCGTCGCCGGCGAAGACTTCGGCGTATTCCTTGTGGAACATCGCGGTGTCGACCTTGGCCACGGCCTCGGCGATCTCCTGCTGGCTCGGCCAGATGTCGCGCAGGTAGACCGGCTGGCCGTCCTTGCCGGTTCCCAGCGGGTCGCTTTCCAGGTCCAGGCGTACGCTGCCGGCCAGGGCATAGGCCACCACCAGGGGGGGAGAGGCCAGCCAGTTGGTCTTGACCAGCGGGTGTACCCGCCCTTCGAAGTTCCGGTTGCCTGACAGCACCGAGGCGACGGTGAGGTCGTTGTCGGTGATGGCTTGCTCGACTGCTTCGTCGAGCGGGCCGGAGTTGCCGATGCAGGTGGTGCAGCCGTAGCCGACCAGGTCGAAGCCCAGCTCGTCGAGGTACTGCGTCAGGCCGGCGGCCTGGTAGTAGTCGGTGACCACCTTGGAGCCGGGCGCCAGTGAGCTCTTGACCCACGGCTTGCGCTGCAAGCCTTTTTCCACGGCCTTCCTGGCGACCAGGCCGGCGGCCATCATCACGCTGGGGTTGGACGTGTTGGTGCACGAGGTGATCGCCGCGATGACCACCGCGCCATCGCGCAGCTGCAGGTCATCTTCATGCAGGTCGGCGCCAGTCTGTTCGGCGTTGCCCACGGCCACGCCACCGCCACCTTCGCTTTCCAGCCGGCCGATGTCCTTGGCCAGCGACTTGGGCTGCAGGTCGAGGAAGCCCTGGAAGGCCGAGGCGACGCGCGACAGGGCGACACGGTCCTGGGGCCGCTTGGGGCCGGCCAGGCTGGCCTCCACCTCGTTCATGTCCAGCGACAGAGCGTCGCTGAAGACCGGTTCCTGGCCCGGCAGGCGCCAGAGGCCCTGGGCCTTGCAGTAGGCTTCGACCAGTTGCACCGTCTCTGCCGGCCGGCCGGAAAGGCGCAAATAGTCGAGGGTGACTTCGTCGACCGGGAAGAAGCCGCAGGTAGCGCCGTATTCAGGGGCCATGTTGGCGATGGTGGCACGGTCGGCCAGGGGCAGCTGCGCCAGTCCGTCACCATAGAACTCGACGAACTTGCCGACCACGCCCTTCTTGCGCAGCATCTGTGTCACGGTCAGCACCAGGTCGGTGGCAGTGATGCCTTCACGCAGTTTGCCGGTGAGCTTGAAGCCGATGACCTCGGGAATCAGCATCGAGACCGGCTGGCCGAGCATGGCCGCTTCCGCCTCGATCCCGCCTACGCCCCAGCCCAGCACACCGAGGCCGTTGATCATGGTGGTATGCGAATCGGTTCCGACCAGGGTGTCGGGGAAGGCGAAGGTGCGGCCGTCTTGCTCGCGTGTCCAGACCGTGCGGCCCAGGTATTCCAGGTTGACCTGGTGGCAGATGCCGGTGCCGGGCGGCACTACCCGAAAATTGTCAAACGCGTCCTGGCCCCAGCGCAGGAAGGCGTAGCGCTCGCCGTTGCGCTGCATCTCGATCTCGACGTTCTCGGCGAACGCCTCGTCGCTGGCGTACTTGTCGACCATCACCGAGTGGTCGATCACCAGGTCGACCGGCGACAGCGGGTTGATGCGTTGCGGATCACCGCCGGCCTTGGCCATCGCGGCGCGCATCGCGGCCAGGTCGACCACCGCCGGCACGCCGGTGAAATCCTGCATCAGGACGCGCGCAGGGCGGTACTGGATCTCGCGGTCGGAACGCTTGTCCTGTAGCCAGCTGGCCAGGGCGACCAGATCGTCGCGCCTGACGGTCTCGCCGTCTTCCCAGCGCAGCAGGTTCTCCAGCAACACCTTGAGCGACATGGGCAGGCGCTGCAGGTCACCCAGTTGGCGTGCGGCTGCGGGCAGGCTGTAGTAATGGTAGACGCGGTCGCCCACGTGCAAGGTATCGAGTGTCTTCAGGCTATCGAGCGAGGGCATTGCCAACTCCTTTCTGCACCGGCGCCCGGCACATCCAGAAGGGTGCCGGTGTCACCGCTCTATGAGGGCCCGCACGGCACGGACCGGGCTCGAGGGCCGGGCGGCATTGCCCGGCCTGACTCAATACTGGACCGGCAGGACGTGTCGGCGGTTCAGACTTCCTTTATCATTCGCCGCCTTTGTCGCCGCATCTCCTGCGGGTCATCAGGGCGCACGCCAGGCGCGCCGTCATCGTGGAGTGAAGATGGATACCCTGTTCATGCATTGCCGGCCCGGTTTCGAGGGCGAAGTCTGCGCCGAAATCAGCGAACATGCCGCCCGCCTGGGGGTGCCCGGCTATGCGCGAAGCAAGCCGCACAGCGCCTGCGCCGAATTCATCTGCCTGGAACCGGGCGGGGCCGAACGGCTGGTGCGGGGGCTGCGCTTCGACCAGCTGATCTTCGTTCGCCAGTGGGCCCGTGGACGCTTCGTCGACCTGCCCGAGCAGGACCGCGTAGGCGTGCTGCTCGAGACGCTGGCCGAGCACCCAGCCTGCGGCAGCCTCTGGCTCGAAGTGCTCGATACCAACGAGGGCAAGGAACTGTCGACGTTCTGCCGCAAGTTCGAAGTGCCCTTGCGCAAGGCGCTGACCAAGGCTGGCCTTCTGGTCGAAGACGCACAGGCACCGCGTCTGCTGCTGACGTTCATCAGCGGCCGGCGGGTGTTCCTTGGCCTGGCCGAGCCGGGCAACTCGGCACATTGGCCGATGGGCATCCCGCGCCTGAAGTTTCCCCGCGAGGCGCCCAGCCGCTCGACCCTCAAGCTCGAGGAAGCGTGGCACCAGTTCATTCCCCGTGCGCAGTGGGACCTGCGCCTGTCCGATGACATGACCGGCGTCGACCTGGGCGCCTCGCCCGGTGGCTGGACTTACCAACTGGTGCGTCGCGGCATGCTGGTGACCGCCATCGACAATGGCCCGATGGCCGAGAGCCTGATGGATACCGGCCTGGTCCAGCACTTGATGGCTGATGGCTTCACCTGGCAGCCGAAGCATACGGTCGACTGGATGGTCTGCGACATCGTCGAGAAGCCCGCACGGACCGCGGCGCTGATCGAGACCTGGCTGGGCGAGGGGCTGTGCCGCGAAGCGATCGTCAACCTCAAGCTGCCGATGAAGCAGCGCCATGCCGAGGTGCGCCGTCTGCTCGAGCGCATGGAGGCGGGGTTCAAGGCGCGCAAGGTCAAGGTCTCGATCGCCTGCAAGCAGCTGTACCATGATCGCGAGGAGGTCACCTGCTACCTGCGGCGCCTGGACCTCAAGCGGTAGTTCGCAAGCCGCCGCGCCGGGACGCTGCAAGCCGCCCGGCTTCCGCTCAGCGCCTGCCGAGGATCGCGGTGAGTGCTTGCGTGCTGGGCGCGCCCTGCTGGCGTTGCAGGCGGCCCTGGTCGTCCCGGTAGAAGATCGCGGGCGTGGCGGACACGCCCAGAGACTGCATCAGTGCCAGGTTGTTCTCGAGTTTTTCCTGTATGGCTTGCGCAACGCTTGCCAGCGGCTCGAGCGTGCTGCCCTTGCCCGCCTGTTCATGCTCGGCCAGGGCCTTGACCGGGTCCTTCGCCGCCAGGAGCGCCGCGGACTTGCCCAGGCTGTCCTGACGAATGATGCCGACCATGACGTGACGCAGTTGCACCTTGCCGGATTCGACCCAGGGCCGGGCCTGGTGCCAGAACATGTTGCAGTAGGGGCAGTTGGGGTCGCTGAACACATAGACGATACGAGGCGCGTCGGCCTGACCGTCGGCGATCCAGGCGGACTTTTCCAGGCTGGCCAGGGCGGCTTCGTCCAGCGGGCCATGGACCAGCCTTTGCAGGGGTTCGGCGCTCAGGTCCTGGCCTTTCGCGTCGAACAGGCTGCCGACCAGCGCGTGCTGGCCGTCCGCGGTCAGGTACAGCGCAATGCCGTTGCCCTGGTATTCGGCGGCGTAGCCACGCAGGCCTGCCGGGGCATCGAAGCGGCCCTTGATCACCGCGCCCTTGTCTTGCAGCTGGCGAATCGGTTCGGGCAGGGTCTGGGCATGCAGTACGGGAGCGCCGAGCATGGCGAAGGCAAGCGGCAGGAGCAGGGAAGATCGCATCATTGGTTTCCTTGTAGGGCAGGGTTCGACGCGGCGGCTCGGTCGATCGGCGCCAGTGCATGGCGCAAGCTGGCGCGCGAGAGCTCGCCCAGGTGGCTGTCGATCAGGTGGCCTTCGGCGTCGTAGAACAGGGTCGTGGGCAGGGCCATGGAGCCTACGCGCCGAGCCAGCTGGCCTGTGCCGTCGAACAGCACGTGGGTCAGGTCCAGGCCAGTTGCGGCGAGGAAGTTGCCGACCGTCTCCGGCGTCTCGCCCTGGTTGACGAACACGAAGGTCACGTTCGGGTATTCTTGCTGGGCTTGCTGCAGCACGGGCATCTCGCGTCGACACGGCGGGCACCAGGTGGCCCACAGATTGACCACCAGCGGGCGGCCGCGGTAGGTCTGCAGCGCCACGGGGCGTTCCTGGCTGTCACGCAGGACCAGCTCGTGCGGCAGGCGCGTGCCTTGGTTGTACAGGTGGCCAGCCAGGCTGCCCAGGAGCCAGAACAGCGCGCCACTGGCCAGGGCCCAGCCCAGCGGCCTGCGCAGACCAGGACGGCGCCAGCCTTGCCATCCGGCACCCAGGAGCAAGCCTGCCAGGCCAGTGGCGAAGAGCAAGCCACCGTCTCGAATGTCGATCACCTGCGACAGGTCATCCCGGTACATGGGCCAATAGCGGATGACGAACCCCAGGCGTGCGCACAGCAGGCCGAGCAGGAACAGGTGGAAAAGCGCAGTTTCAGGGTTCTCGCCGCCGCGCCGCGCGGTCCACCAGCCAACCAGGCTGGCGATGCCCAGGGCGGCCAGCAACAACAGATGCTCGAGTGCCAGGGTCAGCGGCCCGAGGTTCAAGGTCAGCATCAGCCTTGGCTCCGGGTCTGGTTCCAGTGACGTAGCAAGCCTTCGGCATCGACCTGGCCAGTGATGCGCCGAGGGCGACGCTCCTCGCCCTCCGGTCCGATCCAGATCAGGCTGGGCGGGCCGGGGACCTGGTAACGCTGCAGCAGTTCGCGACTGGCCGGGCTGTCGGCGGTGACGTCCAGGCGCAACAGGCGCACCCCGGCCAGCGCGTCCAGGACCGCTGGGCGCGAGAACACTTGCCTTTCCATGACCTTGCAGGCGGCGCACCATTGGGCCGAGTAGTCCAGCATTACCCACTGTCCGGCTTGGCGCGCGGTAGCGAGTTCGCGGTCGAGCGCCTCCGGCGTCGCCAGCGTGACGAAGGCCTCGGGCCGGCGTGTGGCGTTCTCTGCATGGGGCTGGCCAGCCAAGGGGCGAAGTGGCTGCCAGGGATCGTCGCCGCCAGCAGCCGCGCCGATCAGTAACAGGCTGCCCCACAGCCCGCCGAGCAAGGGAAGGGCGCGCAGCGCTGGCATCCGCTGCAGGGCAGGCCAGGCGGCCCAGCCCAGGGCAACCAGCCAGGCCCCGAGCAGGGCCAGCAGTAACGGCGCCGGCAGCAGACTGCGCATGGTGTACAGCGCCATGCCCAGGAAGACGAAGCCGAACAGGCCCTTGATGCGATTCATCCAGGCGCCTGGACGCGGCAGGTAACGGTTGCCCAAGGTCACCAGCAGCAGCAACGGCACGCCCATGCCCAGGCCCAGGCCGAACAGCACCAGGCCGCCCTGCGCTACATCGCCGCTTTGCGCGATGTACAGCAGCGCGCCGGCCAGTGGCGCGGTCATGCATGGGCCCAGCAGCAGTCCGGAAAGCGCGCCGAGTGCTGCCGCGCCATACAGGCTGCCACCTTGGGTGGCTTGCCCGACGCGGTCGAGTCGGTCACGCAGCGCCGCCGGCAGCTGCAGCTCGAAGGCGCCGAACATCGGCAGTGCCAGCAGCACGAACAGCGCCGCCAGGCTGCCCAGCAGCCAGGGTTGTTGCAGCCATGCCTGCAAGCCGGCCCCCAGCAGCGCCGCCAGCACACCGAGGCCGGCATAGACCAGAGCCATGCTGGTCACATAGACGCCGGCCAGCGCCCAGCCTCGCCGCGCGCTGGCGGCGTTGCCAAGCACCAGCGCGGCGAGGATCGGCAACATCGGCAGCGAACACGGCGTGAAGGCCAGCAACAGGCCCAGGCCAAAGAACGCCAGCAGGTTCCAGGCCAGGCTGGTGCGACCCAGATCGCTGGCCAGGGCCTGGTCGGTGGCCAGCGCGCTGGTCGCCGCAGCCGTGCCGCCCAGCTCGATGACGGTGGTCTGGGGCGGATAGCACAAGCCAGCGTCGGCGCAGCCTTGCCAGCCCAGGCGCAGCTGGCCGCTGGCCGTGGCGGGCAGACGCAGTTCGAGCTGGCCACGGTAGATGGCCGATTCGCCGAAGAACTCGTCGCGATGGCTCAGCGCCTCAGGCAACTGCGGTCGTTGCGCCTGTGGCAAACCGTCGAACTTCAAGCGGTTCTGGTAAAGGTAGTAGCCTTCCCGGATCAGAAAGTGCAGGCGCACCTGGCCATCGGGCAAGCGGTCATGGCTGAGCACGAACGCCTGGTCGACCGGCAGGAAGTCCGGCTTGCTGGCGAACGGATTGGCCTGGAGCGGGCCGGCGAGCAGCAAAGTCAACAGAAGGAGCAGGATACGCATGTCGACGCCTTGGCAGTACACGAAGGACGCCCATGCTGGTCAGGCTCGATTAACCAGGGATTAACCCGTTCGCCAGGGTCGGCAAGCGCTTGCCTTGACCTTCGACATCGTGGCGCCGCATGGGATAATCCTCGCTTAATCGAGACACTGTGCAATGCCTGCCTGCATCCACCGGAGACCCATCAATGCATGTACTGCTCTGCGAGGACGACGACCTGATCGCCAGCGGCATCTGCGCCGGGCTGTCGGCCCTGGGGCTGGTCGTCGACCGGGTGGCCAGTGCTTCGGCGGCGCAGGCGATGCTGCAGGCGGCGCGCTTCGATGTGATGGTTCTGGATCTTGGCCTGCCTGACGAGGACGGCCTGAAGCTGCTGCGCCGGCTTCGCCAGCAAGGCGAACTGCTGCCTGTGCTGGTGCTGACCGCGCGCGACGCGGTGAGCGATCGGGTCGACGGCCTGCAGGCCGGGGCCGATGACTATCTGCTCAAGCCCTTCGACCTGCGCGAGTTGGCGGCGCGCCTGCATACCCTGTTGCGCCGTGCGGCAGGGCGGGCGGTCAACGTCATCGAGCATGGTCCGTTGCGCTACGATCCGAGCAGTTGCCAGGCCAGCCTGGCTGGCCAGCCGGTCGATCTGTCGCGTCGTGAACAGGCACTGCTGCAGGCCCTGCTGCACAACCCTGGCCGGATACTGTCCAGCGAACAGCTCAAGGACTGCGTATACGGCTTCGGCGACGAGGTCGAGAGCAACGCGCTGAACGTGCATATCCATCATCTGCGACGCAAGCTGGGCAACGGCATCGTCGAGACCGTTCGCGGGCTCGGCTATCGACTCGGCTCGGCGCAAGTCCCGCAGCAGCCCTCGCCATGAGCCTGCGAGTACGTCTGAGCCTGATCCTGGGCAGCGCCTTCATCGTCATCTGGGCCCTGGCTGCCGCCTGGATGCTACGTGACCTGCGCCAGCAGATGATGTTTTCCCTGGACCAGCGGCTGGTCGCCTCGGCGCGCATGGTCGCCGGGCTGGTCGACCAGCTGCCGCCATTGGCGGCCAGGGACAGCGATGCCCGCTTCGCCGCCGACCAGCTCAGCATTCCGGATGGCATGGCCTGCCAGGTGAGTTCCCTGCGCGGCGAGATCCTGGCCAGCAATCACAAGCACGACGGCGCGATGGACGCGCAGCGCAGCGGCTTTTCCGACCAGCTCATCGACGGCGCCTCCTGGCGTACCTTCACCTACGCCCATGGAGAGGTGCGGATTACCACCGCCGACCGGCATGAGGAGCGTGAAGCACTCAACCGCTCGGTCCTGCTGGCCGCCTCGGCACCGGTGTTGATGGCCCTTTTCGGCAGCCTCGGCCTGCTATGGATCGGCCTGGGCAAGGGTCTTGAGCCGCTCAATCGCATGCGCGATGCGTTGCGCCGGCGTCGCGCCGACAGCGTCGAGCCATTGCAGGTGGCCGGTCTGCCGAGCGAGCTGCAGCCGCTGCTGGCAACCCAGAACCAGCTGTTCCTGCGCATCGCCCAGACCCTCGAGCGTGAACGACGCCTGACCGATGACGCGGCGCATGAGCTGCGCAGCCCGCTTACCGTGATCAAGACCCACCTGCAAGTCGCTCGGTTGACTGACGGCAGCGCTCGCGAACAGGCCCTGGAGCATGCCGAGCAGGGCGCCGATCGCCTGCACCGCACCTTGGAACAGCTGCTGATGCTGGCACGGGTCGAGGGCAGGCTGGGTTTCGACGACGGTGTCCCGTGCACTGCCGAACAGGTTGCCCGTCAGGCGATGCAGGATGCCGGCGATGGCGAGGGCGAGCGTGTCCGCCTGTGTTTGTGCGAGGACGCGGCCAGGGCTGATCTGGACATGCCGGCGCCATTGGCCGTGACCGCACTGCGCAACCTGCTGGACAACGCCCTGCGCCATGCCGGGAATGAAACGCCGGTGGAATTGGAAGTGAAGATCGAACGAGAGCAGGCATGTTTCCGGGTTCGCGATCATGGCCCAGGTATCGCCGACGAGGACCTGGCGCACTTGACCGAGCGGTTCTGGCGACATGGGCAGAGCGGCGGCTGCGGTCTGGGCCTGGCGATCGTCGAGGCCATCGTCCAGCGTTGCGCAGGCCGGCTGTCGTTCGACAGCCGCGCGGACGGCTTGCGGGTGTACCTGCAACTGCCGGTCCGGCGCCTTGACGACGGCTCCACGCGGGCCGTCCCAACGAAGTGAGAACGGTGGTCGCCTGAAAGATCCGGGCCCGCTGCGCGGCCATTGCGACACGCGGCTCCTGCAAAGGAATGAGCTGCGCCCGATGCGCTCGGCGGCCGCGCAGCAGCCTGGGTTGGCCCTTGGCTGGCGCATGAGCGACAATAGGCGCTCATTCGCGGAGTAGCCCATGACCGACCACACCCCAGATGCCATCCTCGACGCCACCGGCCTGAACTGCCCGGAGCCGGTGATGATGTTGCACCAGCACGTGCGCGCCCTGGCCGCCGGCGGCCTGCTCAAGGTGATCGCCACCGATCCCTCGACCCGTCGCGACATTCCCAAGTTCTGCGTATTCCTTGGCCACGAACTGGTAGGCCAGCAGGAACAGGCCGGTACCTACCTGTACTGGATTCGCAAGAAGGCCAGCTGATCGCCGCTGGAACCCTCGGTCCAGAGCGCCTACACTGCCATCCCCCGCCAGGAGAGCACCATGCTGATCGTTGCCGATGAGAATATCCCGCTGCTCGATGCCTTCTTCGCCGGTTTCGGCGAAATCCGTCGCTACTCCGGCCGCGGCATCGACGCTGCCTGCGTCAGGGAGGCCGACGTGTTGCTGGTGCGTTCGGTGACTCGGGTCGACCGGGCGTTGCTCGAAGGTAGCAAGGTCAGGTTCGTCGGCACCTGTACCATCGGCACCGATCACCTGGACCTGGAGCACCTGGCCGAGGCGGGCATCCATTGGACCAGCGCGCCCGGCTGCAACGCCCGGGGCGTGGTGGACTATGTGCTCGGCAGCCTGCTGACCCTGGCCGAGCTGGACGGCGTCGCGCTGGCCGAGCGGACCTACGGCGTGGTCGGGGCCGGGGAAGTCGGCGCGCGCCTGGTCAAGGTCCTGCAAGGCCTGGGCTGGAAGGTGCTGGTCTGTGATCCGCCGCGCCAGGCTCGCGAGGGCGGCGACTTCGTTGAGCTGGATACCTTGCTCGAACGGTGCGACGTGATCAGCCTGCATACCCCGCTGGTGCGCGGCGGCGAGCAGGCGACCTGGCACTTGCTGGACGAGGCGCGACTGGCTCGGCTGCGCCCTGGCGCCTGGCTGGTCAATGCCAGTCGTGGGGCGGTGGTGGACAACCGGGCGCTGCGTGAACTGTTGCAAGCGCGCGACGACGTGCATGCCGTGCTGGATGTCTGGGAAGGCGAACCCCAGGTCGACCTGGCACTGGCCGACCTCTGCACTCTGGCCACCCCGCATATCGCCGGCTACAGCCTCGATGGCCGTCAGCGCGGTACCGCACAGGTGTACCAGGCTTTGTGTCGTTGGCTCGGCCAGCCGGAGCAGGTGCGCCTGGCCGAGTTGCTGCCCCCAGCCAGCCTGGCGCGGCTCGAGTTCGATGCCACGGCCGAGCCGTCCTGGGTCCTGGCTACCCTGTGCCGCGCGGTCTACGACCCGCGCCGTGACGATGCCGATTTGCGTCGTAGCCTCAGCGAAGACAGCGCCGAGCAACGGGCCGGATTCGACCGCTTGCGCAAGCAGTATCCACCACGGCGGGAGATCGAAGGGTTGCGAGTCGGGATTCGGGGCGAGGCGCCTGGGCTTGTGCGGATGATCGAGGCGCTGGGAGCTGTCGTGGGGTGAAGCCAGCGCCAGGGACCGCGAGCGGTCCCTGGCATGCAACCGGCCGAAGACGGCTCGATCGGCCTGGCTTGGCCAGGCCGGAGACTTCAGCTCAGGACGGGCAGGACAGGTCGATCCGGCTCTTTTCCAGGTCCTGGCAGGCTTGCTGGATCATCTGCTCGGTGATCGGCACTTCACGCCCCTGGTGATCGATGATCGAGCCGCAGGCCTGAGGTTGCTGGTGGTGCTGGGTGGTCTGTGTTTCGCTGCTATGCTGCAAGCTCATGTCCTGTCTCCTCATCAGGTTTCCGCTCAGGGTAGACGCAGGCCGTGACCGATGCATGACAGCTCCATGGCGTCACGGCGGACACCAGTCCACCAGAAACTGGCGCAAAGCTCCAGAGTCCTTTTAGAACGAAGGGCTATAACGCTTGCTGTCATTTCAATGTCATGCATGCTGCGTCCGTGATGTCCGACGTCGGCCAGCTGCCAGGGTTCCATCCGGTCGTCGCGGTGCTGGTCCGCGGCCACTGTCCGCAGAAAGGTTTGTAACATGTTCCAGGCGTTCTCTTCCCGGCAACGGCGCGCCATGCACTTGGCCTGGCGGTTCATTCGACCGTATCACGGCCGGGTCTGGCTGGCCTTGCTGGCGCTGGTGCTGACCGCCGCCATCACCTTGTCGATGGGCCAGGGCATTCGCCTGCTGGTGGACCAGGGTTTCATGACCCGTTCGCCGCAGTTGCTCAACCAGACCATCGCCCTGTTCCTGGCGCTGGTGCTGGCCTTGGCGATCGGCACCTTCAGCCGTTTCTACCTGGTCTCATGGATCGGCGAGCGCTGTGTGGCCGACGTGCGCCGCGCCGTGTACGACCACCTGTTGGGCCTGCATCCGGGCTTTTTCGAAGACAACCGCAGCTCCGAGATCCAGTCGCGACTGACCGCCGACACCACCTTGCTGCAAGCGGTGATCGGCTCGTCGCTGTCGATGTTCCTGCGCAACCTGCTGATGGTGGTCGGAGGCATCATCCTGCTGTTCGTGACCAACCCCAAGCTCACCAGCATCGTCGTCGCGGCGTTGCCGCTGGTTCTGGCGCCGATCCTGCTGTTCGGTCGCAGCGTGCGTGCACTGTCCCGGCAAAGCCAGGACCGCGTCGCCGACGTTGGCAGCTACGTGGCCGAGACGCTCGGGCAGATCAGGACGGTGCAGGCCTACAACCACGAGCCGCAAGATCGCCAGCGCTTCGCCGATACCGTGGAGGCCGCCTTCGCCGTGGCACGCCGGCGCATCGCGCAGCGCGCCTGGCTGATCACCCTGGTGATCGTGCTGGTGCTCGGCGCGGTCGGGCTGATGCTCTGGGTCGGTGGCATGGATGTCATCGCCGGCCGGATTTCCAGTGGCGAGCTGGCCGCCTTCGTCTTCTACAGCCTGATCGTCGGCAGTGCCTTCGGCACGCTCAGCGAGGTGATCGGTGAACTCCAACGTGCCGCTGGCGCTGCCGAACGCATCGCCGAGCTGCTCGGAGCGCGCAGCGCGATACTGTCGCCGGCAGCGCCCAAGGTGTTGCCGGCCGGCCGGGCCAGGGGCCGCATCGAGCTGCAGGAAGTGCGCTTCGCCTACCCGTCGCGGCCAACGCTGGCGGCGCTCGATGGCCTGAGTCTGGTCATCGAGCCTGGCCAGACCGTGGCTCTTGTCGGGCCCTCGGGCGCCGGCAAGTCAACGGTGTTCGACCTGCTGCTGCGCTTCCACGATCCACAGCACGGCCGGATTCTGCTCGACCGCCAGCCGATCGCCGAGTTGGCGCTCTGCGACGTGCGTCGCCAGTTCGCCCTGGTCGCCCAGCAGCCAGCGCTGTTTCGCGGCAGCGTCGAGGCCAACCTGCGCTACGGCCGTGCCGAGGCCACGTCGGCCGAGGTCGAGGCGGCGGCACGAATCGCCCATGCCCATGACTTCATCATGCAACTGCCGCAAGGCTACCAGACGCCGTTGGGCGAGGGTGGGGCAGGCCTGTCCGGCGGCCAGCGGCAACGTCTGGCAATCGCCCGGGCGCTGCTGGTCGATGCTCCCATCCTGCTGCTCGACGAGGCCACCAGTGCCCTCGACGCCCAAAGCGAGCACCTGATCCAGCAGGCCCTGCCCAAGCTCATGGCCGGTCGAACCACGCTGGTCATCGCCCACCGTCTGGCGACGGTACAACATGCCGATCGCATCGCGGTGATGGACAAAGGTCGGTTGGTGGCTGTGGGCACGCACCGTCAACTGATCGAGCACAGCCCGCTGTATGCACGTCTGGCGGCACTGCAGTTCGGCAAGGCAGCCGCCTCGGTGCGTCCTGAGTAGTGCTTTTGTAACAATTTTGTAGCAATTGCTTGAGACCATTTGCTGCAGCTGTCGCGCAGTGCTCGAAGTGGCTGCCATCGTCCGATGGCAGCCTTTTTTTCGGCCTGGCCCCGGCGCCAGTGAACCAGGACAGGGCTGTCCTGCATGACGCGCCCAAGCGTGGCGCTGTTATCCCCCTCTCCTTGTTTCGAGATCGACATGTTGCGCAAATCCCTTCGCATGCAACTCCTCACCCTGCTCGGTGGCAGCCTGGCGGCCATGCTGCTGATCGCGCTGGTGTGCTTCCAGTTCCTGTCTGCCAGCGTGCGCGGCTATGCCACGCTGGTCGACGGACCGCTTCGCGAGTCCCAGCTGATCGACGAAGCCAATCTGCAGTTCAAGATCCAGGTCCAGGAATGGAAGAACGTGCTGCTGCGTGGCCGCCAGCCGGACGAGCTGGACAAGTACTGGCGGCAGTTTCAGGCGCGCGAGCAGCAGGTCCAGCAACTGCTGGGCCAGTTGATCGAAGGCAGTGACGGCACCTTGCGCGCCGCGCTCGTGCAGTTGCAAGACAGTCACCGGCAACTGGGCCAGGCCTATGCCCAGGGCCGCCAGTCCTTCCTGGACGCCGGGGGCGACCCGGTGGCCGGGGACCTGGCGGTCAAGGGCGTGGACCGGGCGGCCAGCGAGCAGATGAGCGCGCTGGTCGAGCAACTGCGTGGCGAGGCTCGCCAGCGTGCCGGAGCAATCAGTACCGGTGCCGAGCGTACCGTGTGGCTGGGCGTGCTGGTGATGCTGGCTTCGGCCGTGCTGGTCGGGCTGCTGAGCCTGTGGCTGGTCAATCGCAGCCTGATCGAGCCGATCCGTAGTCTGATCGATTATGTCGCGCAGTTGAGCCAGGGCCAGTTCGGCCAGCGGGTGGTCGCCCAACGTCAGGATGAGCTGGGGCGCCTGGCCCTGGCCGCCAACACCTTGCGTGACTTTCTCGCCGAGACCATCGGCCGCTTGAAGGACAACACCTTGGAGCTGGAAGGCGCCAGCGGCCAGTTGCGCAGCATTGCCGGCGACATGGCTCGCGGCACCCGGGACCAGTTCCAGCGCACCGATCAGGTTGCCACCGCCATGCACGAAATGTCGGCCACCGCTCAGGAAGTCGCCCGACATGCTGCCGACGCCGCCCGGGCGGCCGACGATGCCGACCAGAACGCCCAGGCCGGCGGCCAGGTGATGCAGGCCACCATCGAGCTGATCGAGCGGGTCAACCAGGAGATTGCCGGCACCGCCGTAGTGGTTCGCCATCTGGAAAACCACAGCACCCGGATCGGCAAGGTCCTGGAAGTCATTCGCGGCATCGCCGAGCAGACCAACCTGCTGGCGCTCAACGCAGCGATCGAGGCGGCCCGTGCCGGCGAGGCCGGACGCGGCTTCGCCGTGGTCGCCGACGAAGTGCGCAGCCTGGCCCAGCGCACCGCCGCCTCGATCGCCGAGATCCAGCAGATCATCGAGGCGGTCCAATCCGGCGCGGTGGAAGCGGTCAAGGCCATCGAAAGTGGCCAGCAGCGCAGCGAGGAAGGCGCCGAGCAGGTGGTCCAGGCCGGGCGCATGCTCGAACGCATCACCACCTCGGTGGAAGCGATCCGCGACATGAACCGGCAGATCGCCACCGCCGCCGAGGAGCAGACCAGCGTGGCCGAGGACATCTCGCGCAACCTGATCGAGATCACTCGCATCGCCACGGCCAACCAGCAAGCGGTGCAACATACCGAGCAGGCGGGGCAGCGCTTGCATGGCCTGTCGGGCCAGCTGGGCGAGGTCACCGCCAAGCTTCGCGCCTGACAGCCAGCCACAAGCCACAAGCAGAAGCGGGTCGCATCGGCTGCACGATCCGCTTGCCGCTTGCCGCTTGCCGCCTGCGGCGGCTTTGCGCATTTGCTATCCTCTTGCGCCTTGTCGCGCTGCGGAACCTGCCATGACTGCCTTCGATACCACCGGCCAGCTGGGTCGTGCCGATCACCGGACCTTGAGCCTGGCGGCGCTCGGCGGGGCACTGGAGATCTACGACTTCATCATCTTCGTGTTCTTCGCCCTGACCTTGAGCCAGCTGTTCTTCCCGCCGCAGATGCCCGAGTGGCTGCGCCTGCTGCAAAGCTTCGGCATCTTCGTCACCGGTTACCTGGCGCGCCCGCTGGGCGGTATCCTCATGGCGCATTTCGCCGACCACCTGGGACGCAAGCGGGTCTTCAGCCTGAGCATCCTGATGATGACGCTGCCATGCCTGTTGATCGGGGTGATGCCGACCTATGCCGACATCGGCTATGCAGCACCGCTGCTGTTGCTGGCCCTGCGCATCCTCCAGGGTGCCGCCGTCGGCGGCGAGGTGCCAAGCGCCTGGACCTTCGTCGCCGAGCACACGCCGCCTGGTCGGCGTGGCTATGCCTTGGGCTTCCTCCAGGCCGGGCTGACCTTCGGCTACCTGCTCGGAGCGTTGACCGCCACGGCCCTGGCCCAGGTGTTCACGCCCGAGGAAATCCTCGCCCAGGCCTGGCGCTACCCGTTCCTGCTTGGCGGGGTGTTCGGCATCGTCGGCATCTGGCTACGTCGCTGGCTGAGCGAGACACCAGTGTTCCTGGCCCTGCGCGAACGTCGCGAACAGCCGGTGGCCTTTCCGCTGCGCAGGGTCCTGGGCGAGCATCGCCAGGCACTGGTGCCGGCTGCGCTGCTGACCTGCGTGCTGACCTCGGCGGTGGTGGTGCTGGTGGTGATCACCCCGACGGTGATGCAACAGCGTTTCGCCATGACGGCCGGACACACCTTCGCCCTGAGCAGCCTGGGTATCGTCTTTCTCAACATTGGCTGCGTGCTGGCCGGCCTGCTGGTCGATCGCCTCGGTGCCTGGCGCGCCCTGATGATCTACAGCCTGCTGCTGCCGCTGGGGATCGGCCTGCTGTATGCCAGCCTGGTAGGGCAGTGGGCCTGGCCTGGCCTGGCCTACGCCGTGGCCGGGTTGTCCTGCGGCGTGGTCGGCGTGGTGCCGTCGATAATGGTCGGGCTGTTCCCGGTCGAGATCCGCGTTTCGGGAATTTCCTTCACCTACAACGTCGCCTATGCATTGTGGGCCAGCATCACGCCATTGGCGCTGATCGCGCTGATGCCCTGGAGCCCGTGGGCATGCGTGGGCTTCTGCGCGATCATGGGCTTGGTCGGCATGCTTACCGCACTGTATTTCGAACAGCGTGAACCGCTTGGGTCCGAGGCCGACACCGCAGCCTTCTGTCGCGGCGAGTGAGCAGCGATCGCCGGTCAGCGCAGACATGCCCCGCCGGTTGCCCGGCAAGGCTTGGTGACGTGCATCTACGAAAAAGCCCCGGGCCTGGCGGCCTGGGGCTTTCGCATCAAGGGCAGGGCCTACATGTTGGGGTAGTTCGGCCCGCCAGCGCCCTCCGGCGCGACCCAGGTGATGTTCTGTGCTGGATCCTTGATATCACAGGTCTTGCAGTGCACGCAGTTCTGCGCGTTGATCTGGAAACGCTTGCTGCCGTCGTCCTGGCTGACCACCTCGTACACGCCTGCCGGGCAGTAGCGTTGCGCCGGTTCGTCGTACAACGGCAGGTTGCTGGCGATGGGAACGCTCGGGTCGGTCAGCTTGAGATGGCAAGGTTGTTCCTCTTCATGGTTGGTGCTGGAGAGGAATACCGAGCTGAGCTTGTCGAAGCTGAGCTTGCCGTCGGGTTTGGGGTAGTCGATTTTCCGCGACTCGGCCGCCAGCTTGAGGCAGGCGTAGTCCGGCTTGGTGTTGCGCAAGGTGAACGGCAGCTTGCCCTTGAACCAGTTCTGGTCGATGTAGTTGAAGGCGGCGCCGAACAGCGGGCCGAACTTGTGCATGGCCGGGCCGAAGTTGCGGCTGGCGTGCAGCTCTTCGTACACCCAGCTGGCCTTGAAGGCGCTGGCATAGCCATCGAGCCGGTCGCCGCCCTCGCGACCGGCGGCCAGGGCCTCGGCCACTGCCTCGGCGGCGAGCATGCCGGACTTCATGGCGGTATGGCTGCCCTTGATCTTGGCAAAGTTCAGCGTGCCCAGGTCGCAGCCGATCAGCGCACCGCCCTCGAAGACCATCTTGGGCAGCGAGTTCAGGCCGCCCTTGGCGATGGCGCGGGCACCGTAGCTGATCCGCTTGCCGCCTTCGAGGTACTGGCTGATCACCGGGTGGTGCTTGAGTCGCTGGAATTCGTCGAACGGCGACAGGTACGGGTTGGCGTAGGCCAGGTCGACGATCAGACCGACCACCACCTGGTTGTTCTCCAGGTGATAGAGGAACGAGCCGCCGGTGTTGTCGGCGTTGACCACGTCCAGTGGCCAGCCGGCGGTATGCACCACCAGGCCTTGCTCGTGACGGCTCGGCTCGACCTCCCAGATTTCCTTGATGCCGATGCCGTAGTGCTGCGGGTCGGCCTCGCCATCGAGATTGAAGTGGCGGATCAGCTGCTTGCCGATATGCCCGCGGCAGCCTTCGGCGAACAGGGTGTACTTGGCACGCAGTTCCATGCCAGGGGTGTACAGGCCATCCTTGGGTTGGCCCTCGCGGTCGACGCCCAGGTCGCCGGTGACGATGCCGCGCACCACGCCGGCCTCGTCGATCAGGGCTTGCTGCGCGGCGAAGCCGGGATAGATTTCCACGCCAAGGTTCTCGGCCTGCTGCGCCAGCCAGCGGCACAGGTTGCCCAAGGAAATGATGTAGTTGCCCTGGTTGTGCATGGTGCGCGGCACGAACAGGTCGGGGACCTTGACCGAGCTGGCCTGGTCCTTGAGCACATAGATGTCGTCGCGCTTGACTTCGGTCAGCAGCGGCGCGCCGAGCGCCTTCCAGTCGGGGAACAGTTCGTCGAGGGCACGCGATTCGAACACCGCGCCGGACAGAATGTGGGCGCCGACCTCCGAGCCTTTCTCGACCACGCAGACGCTGATCTCGCTGCCGGTCTCGGCGGCCTTCTGCTTCAGGCGGCATGCAGCGGACAGACCTGAGGGGCCTGCGCCGACAATGACCACGTCGAATTCCATGTATTCGCGTTCCACAGGTCTCTCCTACTCGAGGCTTTGTCTCTGTTGCTTGTCTGGTGGGTGGAATGCGTGGGCGCACAGCTGCCTGGCTGTAGCTTTCTCCGCGCCGCACTACACCGCTTTGTCGTGGCGCGCATTATATCCACACCACGGGACGGGTCCAATACAAACGTTTGTTTGAATTGCCCGGACCCCAGTAAAATCACCGAAGGGCGCCTGGACGATGGCCGATTTGCCGTATTGACCGACCGGGGGGATGCAGTCAAGATACCAGCGGTTTTACGCTCGCCGTAGGCTGACCGTCGGACGCAAGAGCGTCCCTGAAGACCAGGCGAAGTGCAGGGGATTCCCGCCAGAACCCGCCATGTAGTGCAGTTTACACGTCACGACAGGAAATGACCCGTGGGTTTTGCCCAGGCGTGGGCAGGGCGGTCGAGGCATGCTAGATCGGTCCGCCGTCCTATGTTTCCAGAGGTGCCCTGGTCCTACGCGCAAATCGCCGGGCATGCCCCAGGCGACTTCTAATCACCGGAGAGTAACGAGGAATCCATGAAGGTTCTTGTAGCTGTCAAACGAGTGGTCGACTACAACGTCAAGGTTCGCGTCAAGGCGGACAACTCCGGCGTCGACCTCGCCAATGTCAAGATGTCCATGAACCCCTTCTGCGAGATCGCCGTGGAAGAAGCCGTGCGTCTGAAGGAAAAAGGCGTCGCCACCGAGATCGTCGCCGTCAGCATCGGCCCGACCGCGGCTCAGGAGCAGCTGCGCACCTCCCTGGCGCTGGGCGCCGATCGCGCCATCCTGGTCGAGGCCGGCGATGAGCTCGGCTCGCTGGCCGTGGCCAAGCTGCTCAAGGCGGTGGTGGACAAGGAGCAGCCACAACTGGTGATCCTCGGCAAGCAGGCCATCGACAGCGACAACAACCAGACCGGCCAGATGCTCGCCGCGCTGACTGGCTATGCCCAGGGCACCTTCGCCTCGAAGGTCGAAGTCGCTGGCGACAAGCTGAACGTGACTCGCGAGATCGATGGCGGCCTGCAGACCGTCGCGCTGAACCTGCCGGCGATCGTCACCACCGATCTGCGCCTGAACGAGCCGCGCTATGCCTCGCTGCCGAACATCATGAAGGCCAAGAAGAAGCCGCTGGAGACCGTCACGCCAGAAGCGCTGGGCGTATCCATCGCCTCTACCAGCAAGACCTTGAAGGTCGAGGCCCCGGCTGCCCGTGGTGCCGGTATCAAGGTCAAGTCGGTGGCCGAACTGGTCGAGAAGCTGAAGAACGAAGCGAAGGTAATCTAAATGACTATCCTGGTTGTCGCTGAATACGAGAACGGTGCCATTGCCCCGTCCACCCTGAACACCGTCGCCGCTGCCGCCAAGATCGGTGGCGATATCCATGTGCTGGTCGCAGGCCAGGGCGTATCGGCCATCGCCGAAGCTGCGGCGAAGATCGCCGGCGTCGCCAAGGTGCTGGTCGCGGACAATGCCGCCTATGCCCACCTGCTGCCGGAAAACGCCGCGCCGCTGATCGTCGAGCTGGCCAAGGGCTACAGCCATGTGCTGGCGCCTGCTACCACCAATGGCAAGAACATCCTGCCGCGGGTCGCCGCGCTGCTGGACGTCGACCAGATCTCCGAGATCATCTCGGTCGAGTCCGCCGACACCTTCAAGCGTCCGATCTATGCCGGCAACGCCATCGCCACGGTGCAGTCGAACGCCGCGGTCAAGGTCATCACCGTGCGTGCCACCGGCTTCGACGCCGTCGCGGCCGAAGGCGGCTCGGCTGCCGTCGAAGCCCTCGATACCGCCATCGACGCCGGCAAGTCGGCTTTCGTCGGCGAGGAGCTGGCCAAGTCCGACCGTCCCGAGCTGACTGCCGCCAAGGTGGTGGTGTCCGGTGGCCGCGGGATGGGCAACGGTGACAACTTCAAGCACCTGTACAGCCTGGCCGACAAGCTCGGTGCCGCCGTCGGTGCCTCGCGCGCCGCGGTCGACGCAGGCTTCGTGCCGAACGACATGCAGGTCGGCCAGACCGGCAAGATCGTCGCGCCGCAACTGTACATCGCCGTGGGTATCTCCGGTGCCATCCAGCACCTGGCCGGCATGAAGGACTCCAAGGTGATCGTGGCGATCAACAAGGACGAAGAGGCGCCGATCTTCCAGGTCGCCGACTACGGCCTGGTCGCCGACCTGTTCGAAGCGGTTCCGGAGCTGGAAAAGCTGGTCTGATCCCGCTGCTTCACTTATAAGAAAGCCCGGCCTTCCCGTGGAAGGTCGGGCTTTCTTCATTTCGGACCTGGAGATCAAGGCATGGCAAGGCTTGGCCGAACCGCAGCGATCACGGCCTGCCTGGCCGTGCTGGCGTCGCCGGCGACATGGGCAGTGGGCAAATGCGAACGTCTGGTGGCCACTGGCAGTCCGGACGCGCCGCCTTACTCTTGGCAGGATCCGCAGGATCCACGGCATCTGGTCGGAGCCAGCGTCGATCTGCTGCGCCAGGTCGCTGGCGAAATCGGCGTGAGCGTCGAAGTGTTGCACGCCGGCAAGCGCGGCCAGGCCTTCGAAGAGGTTCGCAGCGGGCGCATGGACCTGCTGCTCGACTCGCCCATGGCCTCTTCGCGGCTGACGGCGCTCGATTACGTCCATCCACCGTTGCAACATGACGACTACCTGGTCTGGACCCGGCATGATGCGCCGCTGGTTCATGACAGTCCGGCCGAGCTGCAGCGCTACCGTGGCAGCCTGCCGGGAAATGCGCGGCTGACGGCGGGCTTCCAGGCCACCCTTCAGGCCTGGCCCACGCTGGAAACGGCCCAGAGCCTGACCCAGGCGTACCAGAAACTGGTGCTGGGGCAGGTCGACTATGTACTGGCGGGTCGCTATGCCGGGATGGCCATGGTGCAAGGCCTGGGCCTGAGCGACGAAGTGATCGCCAACGGCTTGCCCGTGGATCGGCCCGGCCTGTTCCTGGCGGTCTCGCACAACTCGGCGTGCAATGATGCCTGGTTGCGTGGACAGCTGGCGCGGCGGGTCGCTGAGCTGGCAGGCGGGACGGCGGCCGATGCCGCATTGCAGCGCAACCTGGCGCGCTGGATGCGCCAGGCGCGCATGCAGGCTCAGGGCGCGGCGAGCGACAACTGAGCGCCGCCTGGTTTTCCAGCGTCCGCTCGACTTGGTCGTGGCGGTGGAAAGCAGGTTACTATTGCCGCCGCGGCGCACAGCGCGATAGTCAACCGCGCCGCAGATCGCGTATTCGTCAGGAGCTGAAGCAGTTTGAACAGATCGGATTCGACCTTGGCCAAGGCAAGACTGCCTGGCCACACCCGCGCCCTCGGCCTGGTCCTGGCCTTGTCCGGCCTGGCCGGCTGCGCCAGCGATCCGGCGCCGCACGAGCAGCTGCGGCTTTCCGGCCAGGCTCTCGAGCAAGCCAAGGCGGTCGGGGCCACCGAGCAGCTACAGGCGCTGAAGCTTGCCGAGGACAAGCTGGCACGGGCCCAGGCTGATATGGCTAGCGGCCAGTGCCGGGAGGCCCGCATGCGTGCCGAGCAGGCCGAGTTGGATGCGCGCCTGGCCGAGGCGCAGGTGCTTACCGAGAAGAGTCAGGAGCAGATCAAGATCCTGGAGGCGCGTATCAAGCGCCTGCGCAAGCAACTGGAGGCCCAGCCATGAACCATCGCCAGTCCGTATTGCTGCTGGTCGCGCTGGGTGCGCTGGGCTTGCAGGGCTGCGCCAGCCAGCGCAGCGAGTCGGCGCTGGAGCAGGCCAGCGCCGCCTTCGAGCAGGTCAAGGATGACTCCGATGTGCTGCGCAGCGCGCCGCGTGACGTGATTCGTGCCGGGGAGTCGCTGGGGCGCGCCGAGCGCCTGTCCAGCTACATCGGCAGCGGCAGTGACGTGCGCCATTACGCCTACCTTAGCCAGCGCTACAGCGAGATCGCCCGCGAGCATGCCCGGCTCGCGCTCAACCAGGAGCGCCTGGTCCAGCTGGACCTGCAGCGCCAGCGCCTGCAACTGGCCCTGCGCGAAGCCAAGCTGGCCACGGTGCAGCAGCAGGGCAAGTGGCTGGAGGCCGAAATCGCCGCGCTGGCATCGCAGGAAAGCGATCGTGGCCAGGTCCTGACGCTGGGCGATGCACTGTTCGACACCGGTCGCGCGGAGCTGAGAAATTCGGCCAGCCGCACGCTGCTCAAGCTGGTGCAGTTCCTCCAGCTCAATCCTCGTCGGGTGATTCGTGTCGAAGGCTACACCGACAGCACGGGCACTGCGCAAGACAATCTCGAACTGTCGCGTGCGCGGGCACAGTCGGTCGCGGACATGCTGGTCGACCTGGGCGTCGATGAGAAGCGTATCCAGGTGGTCGGTTATGGCGACCAGTATCCGGTCGAAGCCAATGCCTCGGAGCGGGGCAGGGCGCAGAATCGACGCGTTGAGGTGGTGTTCTCCGACGAGAAGGGCAGGCTGGCCGCCGAACGTTGATGCCGGCCTGTGCCTGGGCATTGCCGGGTGGCCAGCACGGCGCGGGTGATCGTGCCGGTCGACAGGATGTCATGGATACGGGCGCAGGTTGACTAACCTGCAATCTGTGCCGGTACACTTGATGACTGTTACGGTAGTCCAGCTCCTCCACGGAGTTCCAGAACAACAATGAAGCCCGCGCCCCGAGACTCCGCCATGACCAACCTGCTGCTGTACCAGCGCATCGCCCAGCAATTGGCCGACGATATTCGTCGCGGCGTCTATCAGCCTGGAGAGCGCGTCCCTTCGGTGCGCAAGATGAGCGCCCAGCTCAACGTTAGTCATGCGACGGTCCTGCAAGCCTACGCCAACCTCGAGGATCAGGGGCTGATCAGGGCGCGACCGCAGTCGGGCTATTACGTACACCAGACGCCAGCGTTGACGGCGCAGACCCCGGACATCGCCAAGGTCGAGCGGCCCGGCCTGGTGACGCGGGCCAGCATCATCCAGCAGGTCCTGGTCGAGGCGCGCCGGGACGGCGTGTTTCCCTTCGGTGCGGCGGTCCCGCACGTCGACTACCTGCCGGTTCGGGCCCTGCACCAGCAATTGTCCAAGGTGACTCGCTTCCACAGCCCGCGTGCCTTCAGCTACATGTTCAGCCCAGGCTACGAGCCGCTGCGCAGGCAGATCGCGATTCGCATGCGCGATGCCGGCGTGCTGGTGGATCCGCGCGAGATCGTGGTGACCCACGGCTGTGTCGATGCGCTGCAGATGTCGCTGAGGGTGCTGACCCGTCCTGGCGACCTGATCGCCGCGGAATCACCGACCTACTACGGGTTGCTGCAACTGGCTGACCTGCTGGGGCTGAAGGTGATCGAGATTCCCAGCGACCCGTCCACCGGTATCAGTCTGGAAGCCTTGCAACTGGCAGCCAACCAGTGGTCGATCAAGGCGCTGGTGCTGACGGCCAGGTTGAGCAATCCGCTGGGCGGGACCATGCCTGAAGAACGGCAAAAACAGTTGCTGCGCCTGGCCTCGGACTTCGACATCCAGATCGTCGAAGACGACATCTATGGCGAGCTGATGTTCGAGCAAGGGCGTAGCAAGGCCGTGAAGGCGCATGATCGTCTGGATCGAGTCATTTACTGTTCGAGCTTTTCCAAGACCTTGTCGCCGGGCGTGCGAGTGGGCTGGATGATTCCGGGTCGCTATCGCGAGGAAGTCCAGCGGCTGCAGACCTTCACCACCCACTCGGCTTGCAGCGTCACGCAGATGGGGGTTGCCGCCTACCTGGAGAACGGCGGCTACGACCGTCACCTGCGCTATATCCGCCAGGAATACCGGCGCAACCTCAGCGCCTACCAGCTGGCCGTGCAGCAGCATTTTCCCGAAGGCACCCAGATGACCCGGCCTACCGGCGGGTTCATCCTCTGGATCAGCCTGCCAGGACGGGTCAATACCCAGGAGTTGCACGTGCGTGCGCTGGAGCAGGGCATCAGCATCGCGCCAGGGTTGATCTTCAGCAATACCGAACAGTTCAACCACTGTATTCGCCTCAACTGCGGTATCCCCTGGAATCGCGAGTCAGAGCGCGCGCTGCTGACGCTGGGCATGCTGGCCCATCAGCTGTGTCGGGAAGCGACGAGTTTGCCGTTCTAGGTGGGTACGAAATCGCCGCGCAGGCGCTTTCCATGCAGAACCTGGGCTTGCCAGCGGCGCGGCGAACAGCCAGCATAGCCATTTTAGGCAAATGCTTGCGGTGCTCATGAAACGCTTTCGTGTGCTTGGTTTGCTGTTGTGTCTCGGCTCGGGACTCGTTTTTCCAGGCTTGACCCTGGCTGACCAGGCGCAGGGCGCCGAAGGCGCAAGGCCGGCGACTCACGCTCATGAAAAGCCCGTCAAGAAGGTTGCCAGGCCGATACGGCATCAGGCCAAGGCGGTGAAAAGCAAGGCCGTTGCCACCCCTGTACCCAAGCCCAGGCTCGACCTGAGCCTGCCGGTCGAGCTGGTGGATGAGCTCGAGCCCGAGGTTGGCGACAACGCGCCACGGCGCAAGAACCTGTTGCCTTCGATGTTCTCGCAGGAACCCGGTGCCGACAGCTCGTTTCAGCTCAATGGCCGGCTGATCAGCAACGAAATGCAGCTGCAGTTGCGCAATGACAGCCAGCGAGAAGTCGAGGGTGCGGCCATCGAGTTCCAGTTCCGGCAGTGAGCGGCAAGCCACCTGCTCCCCATTTTCAAACGGTCGTTTCAGTGGTTATCATCGTGGCTCATCCGTCCTGTTCCAGGAGCCTCTGCCATGAACTGCCGTGAAGGCTGCGGCGCTTGCTGCATCGCCCCATCCATCAGCTCGCCGATTCCGGGCATGCCGCAAGGCAAGCCGGCCGGCGAGCGTTGCCTGCATCTTTCGCCGCAGAACCTGTGCGCACTGTTCGGTCGTCCGGAGCGGCCGGCCGTCTGTGGCGGGTTCAAGGCCGAGCCGCAGGTGTGTGGCAGCGATCGCGACGAGGCGCTCAGGATCATCGGCTGGCTGGAGCAGATGACGGCTGCGTGAAGCGTGGATCTTCGACAACAAGGAAAACGATGATGAGATCTTTGAAGCGAATCGTGTTGCTCGGTGGCCTGGGGTTGGCGGTAATGCCTGGTGCCTGGGCCGAGGACTGGAAAGTGGCCAAGGACGAAGCAGGCATTCAGGTTTCCCTGAGCGATGTGCCCAATTCCAGATACAAGGCCTACCGTGGCGTGACGCTGATCAAGGCGCCGTTGGCCAAGGTCCGTGCGCTTCAGGAGGATGCCGTTGGCGCTTGCGCCTGGATCCACGAATGCGACTCGCAGAAGCTGCTCAAGCACCAGGGCGAGCAGAGCTGGACCTACACGCGTTTCAATACGCCGTGGCCGGTGACGCCACGCGACTCGATCCTGCATGTCACTACCACCCAGGGAGCCGATGGGAGCCTGACCCGGACGCTGGAAAGCCAGCCGAACTACCTGCCGCCCGAGCCGGGCTATGTCCGGGTGAGCGAGGTGAAGGGGTTCTGGAAGCTGGTCCCTCGAGGCGACAGCACCGAAGTGATCTACCAGGTGCATACCGAGCCGGGAGGCAGCGTGCCTTCATGGCTGGCGAACAAGTTCGTGGTGGAAGCGCCGTTCAATACGCTCAAGGGGTTGCGGGAGCGGGCGGAAAAGCCCTGAGCGGCCTGCTCTGAAACGAGAAAGGCTGCCCGAGGGCAGCCTTCTCTTCACGCCCGCGATGTCGGGCGACGGACCGATCAGCGATCCTTCAGTTCGACGATGTCGCGCTGCGCCTGGCCGGTGTACAACTGGCGCGGACGGCCGATCTTGTAGGGGCTCGAAAGCATTTCCTTCCAGTGCGAGATCCAGCCGACGGTGCGTGCCAGGGCGAAGATCACGGTGAACATGCTGGTCGGAATGCCGATCGCCTTGAGGATGATGCCCGAGTAGAAGTCCACGTTCGGGTACAGCGAGCGTTCGATGAAGTAGGGGTCGGTCAGGGCGATCTCTTCCAGGCGCATGGCCAGCTCGAGCTGTGGGTCGTTCTTGATGCCCAGCTCGCCCAGGACTTCGTCGCAGGTCTGCTTCATCACGGTGGCGCGCGGGTCGCGGTTCTTGTAGACCCGGTGGCCGAAGCCCATCAGCTTGAATGGATCGTTCTTGTCCTTGGCCTTGGCGATGAAGGTGTCGATGTTCGAGACATCGCCGATCTCATCGAGCATGGTCAGTACCGCTTCGTTGGCACCGCCGTGCGCCGGACCCCACAGGGCGGCGATGCCCGCGGCGATGCAGGCGAACGGGTTGGCGCCGGACGAGCCGGCCAGACGCACGGTGGAGGTGGAGGCGTTCTGCTCGTGGTCGGCGTGGAGGATGAAGATCCGGTCCATCGCCTTGGCCAGCACCGGGCTGATCGGCTTGATCTCGCAAGGCGTGTTGAACATCATGTGCAGGAAGTTTTCCGCGTACGAGAGGTCGTTGCGCGGATACATCATGGGCTGGCCCATGGAGTACTTGTAGACCATCGCGGCCAGGGTCGGCATCTTGGCGACCAGGCGAACCGCCGAGATCTCGCGGTGCTGCGGGTTATTGATGTCCAGCGAGTCGTGGTAGAACGCCGACAGGGCGCCGACCACGCCGCACATCACCGCCATCGGGTGGGCGTCCCGGCGGAAACCGTTGAAGAACGTCTTGAGCTGCTCGTGCACCATGGTGTGGTTCTTGACGGTGCTGACGAACTGGGCCTTCTGCTCGGCATTGGGCAGTTCGCCATTGAGCAGCAGGTAGCAGGTCTCGAGGTAGTCGGATTTCTCGGCGAGCTGCTCGATCGGGTAGCCGCGGTGCAGCAGCACGCCCTTGTCGCCATCGATGTAGGTGATCTTCGATTCGCAGGACGCCGTGGCCATGAAGCCCGGGTCGAAGGTGAAATGACCGGTGGCCCCCAACCCGCGGACGTCGATTACATCAGGACCAACGGTGCCGGTTAAAATGGGCAGCTCTACGGGGGCAGCGCCCTCGATGACCAGCTGCGCTTTTTTGTCAGCCATGTGGCCTCCTATCAATGCTTGAAATCATCAGACAGCCCCCCACGCAGGGCCCGCATCACTATAGAGGGATAAATTCGAATGTCAATTTGCCTAAAGGCTGGTTGAAAGGCCTCTGCGACGGTCCTTTTTCGCGAAATTGACGCCCGTTTACGCCTTTTGCGCAACAAAGGCAATGCGCTATTCGGGCTAGCCCGTCACGTTGTCATTAGTAGCCTAACTGTCTATACTCGGCAGCCGACCGCCAGGGGCTTGCAAGCCCGTTCCGCTGGGGGTCGTCGCTCCCTGGGTGGTGGGTACCTGACCAGTACACTTACCAACAACTTTGCCCTGTTCGCTAGGGGCTCTTCAGTGTGAAAAAAGCCGTGAAAAGCCAACGACCTGTAAACCTAGACCTAAGGACCATCAAACTTCCGATCACCGCGTACACGTCCATTCTTCACCGTATTTCCGGCGTCATCCTGTTTCTCGGCATTGCCATCGCACTGTATGCGCTGGGCAAGTCGCTGGGTTCCGAGGAAGGTTTCGCCGAGGTGAAAGCGGGGCTGACCAGCCCGCTGGCGAAACTCGTGATCTGGGGCCTGCTGTCCGCCCTGCTGTATCACCTGGTGGCTGGCGTGCGCCACCTGATCATGGACATGGGTATCGGCGAGACGCTCGAGGGCGGCAAGCTGGGCTCGAAAATCGTGATCGTCATCTCCGTGGTGTTGATCGTTCTGGCGGGAGTTTGGGTATGGTAACCAATGTCACGAACCTGTCGCGTTCGGGCCTCTACGACTGGATGGCGCAGCGCGTCTCGGCGGTCGTTCTCGCGGCTTATTTCATTTTCCTGATCGGCTACCTGGTGGTGCACCCTGGCATCGACTATGTCCAGTGGCACGCCCTGTTCTCCAACAACGCGATGCGTATCTTCAGTCTGCTGGCCCTCGTTGCCCTGGGCGCCCACGCCTGGGTCGGCATGTGGACCATTGCCACCGACTACCTGACGCCGATGTCCTTCGGCAAGTCGGCGACTGCGGTACGTTTCCTGTTCCAGGCGGTTTGCGGTGTCGCGATGTTCGCGTACTTCGTCTGGGGTGTGCAGATTCTCTGGGGTATCTGATCCATGGCTAGCATTCCAACCATTTCCTTCGACGCCATCATCATCGGTGGCGGCGGTGCCGGCATGCGCGCTGCGCTGCAGCTGGCCCAGGGCGGGCACAAGACCGCCGTGATCACCAAGGTCTTCCCGACCCGTTCGCATACCGTTTCCGCCCAGGGCGGCATCACCTGCGCCATCGCCTCGGCCGACCCGAACGACGATTGGCGCTGGCACATGTACGACACCGTCAAGGGTTCCGACTACATCGGCGACCAGGACGCCATCGAATACATGTGCCAGGAAGGTCCTGCCGCGGTCTTCGAGCTGGATCACATGGGCTTGCCTTTCTCGCGCACCGAGACCGGCCGCATCTACCAGCGTCCGTTCGGCGGTCAGTCCAAGGACTACGGCAAGGGCGGCCAGGCAGCGCGTACCTGCGCGGCATCCGACCGTACAGGGCATGCCCTGCTGCACACCCTGTACCAGAACAACGTCAAGCATGGCACCACCTTCCTCAACGAGTGGTATGCCGTCGACCTGGTGAAGAACCAGGATGGCGCCTTCGTTGGCGTGATCGCGATCTGCATCGAGACCGGCGAGACCGTCTACATCAAGTCCAAGGCCACCGTGCTGGCGACTGGCGGCGCCGGCCGTATCTACGCCTCGACCACCAACGCCCTGATCAACACCGGCGACGGCGTGGGCATGGCCCTGCGTGCCGGCGTACCGGTGCAGGACATCGAAATGTGGCAGTTCCACCCGACCGGCATCGCCGGCGCCGGTGTCCTGGTCACCGAGGGTTGCCGTGGTGAAGGCGGCTACCTGATCAACAAGCACGGCGAGCGCTTCATGGAGCGTTACGCGCCCAATGCCAAGGACCTCGCCGGTCGCGACGTCGTGGCCCGTTCCATGGTCAAGGAAATCATCGCCGGCAACGGCTGTGGGCCGAACGGCGACCACGTGATGCTCAAGCTCGACCACCTCGGCGAAGAAGTGCTGCACAGCCGCCTGCCAGGCATCTGCGAGCTGTCCAAGACCTTCGCCCACGTCGACCCGGTGGTCGCGCCGGTGCCGGTGGTTCCGACCTGCCACTACATGATGGGTGGCGTCGCCACCAACATCCATGGCCAGGCCATCACCATGGACGCCAATGGCGTGGACCACATCGTTCCGGGCCTGTTCGCGGTCGGCGAGGTGGCTTGCGTGTCGGTGCACGGTGCCAACCGCCTGGGCGGCAACTCGCTGCTCGACCTGGTGGTATTCGGTCGCGCGGCCGGCCTGCACCTGGAAAAGGCACTGAGCGAAGGCATCGAGTACCGCGACGCCAGCGATACCGACGTCGACGTGGCAATCAACCGCCTGGCCAAGCTCAACGAGCGCACCAGCGGCGAAGACGTGGCCAGCCTCAAGCGCGAGCTGCAGAGCTGCATGCAGAACTACTTCGGTGTGTTCCGTACCGGCGAATACATGCAGAAGGGTATCGCCCAGCTCGAAGGCCTGCGCGAGCGCATCGCCAACGTCAAGATCAACGACAAGTCCCAGGCGTTCAATACCGCGCGTATCGAAGCGTTGGAACTGCAGAATCTTCTGGAAGTCGCAGAAGCAACCGCCATCGCGGCCGAAACCCGTAAGGAGTCCCGTGGCGCCCATGCCCGCGAAGACTACGAAGACCGTGACGACGAGAACTGGCTGTGCCACACCCTGTACTTCCCGGGAGAGAAGCGGGTCGCCAAGCGCGCGGTCAACTTCGCGCCGAAGACCGTACCGGCGTTCGAACCTAAAGTCCGGACTTATTGAGGGTGGCTACCATGCTTAAAGTCGAAGTGTATCGTTACAACCCGGATACCGACTCCGCGCCGAAGACCCAGGTCTTCGAGGTCGATACCGGCGGCAAGGACCTGATGGTGCTGGACGTGCTGGCACTGATCAAGGAGCAGGACGAGGGGTTCTCCTATCGTCGCTCCTGCCGGGAAGGCGTCTGCGGTTCCGATGGCATGAACATCAACGGCAAGAACGGTCTGGCGTGCATCACGCCGCTGTCGGCCGTGGTCAAGAACGACAAGCTGGTGCTGCGCCCGCTGCCGGGCCTGCCGGTGATTCGCGACCTGGTCGTGGACATGAGCATCTTCTACAAGCAGTACGAGAAGGTGAAGCCGTTCCTGCAGAACGACACGCCGGCGCCGGCCATCGAGCGCCTGCAGTCGCCGGAAGACCGCGACAAGCTGGACGGGCTGTACGAGTGCATCCTGTGCGCCTGTTGCTCGACGTCCTGCCCTTCGTTCTGGTGGAATCCGGACAAGTTCCTCGGTCCGGCCGCGCTGCTGCAAGCCTACCGCTTCCTGGCCGACAGCCGCGACACCAAGACCCAGGAGCGCCTGGCATCCATGGACGATCCGTTCAGCGTCTTCCGCTGCCGTGGCATCATGAACTGCGTGAACGTATGCCCCAAGGGCCTGAACCCGACCAAGGCGATCGGCCACGTACGCAACATGCTGCTGCAGAGCGGCACCTGATCTGCAATTGTTGTAACCGCAATACGCCGACGTGCGGGTGGTGAGCCCGCACCGAGGTGCAACCCGAGCCTGGGCCCACAAGGCCCCCGCTCATTACCCATGAAGATATGAGACCAGCAGGGGCTTCCGGGCTGGTACCCGGAAATCTGCAGGATCCTCGGTGGCGTGGTTCAGTCGCGTTCTCGGGCTTTTCCAGGCTTGCTTTGGCTCTTGCCGATCCGTCCCCTAACCGAGGGTGACCAAGCATGCAAGAAAGCGTGATGCAGCGCATGTGGGAAAGCGCCCACCTTTCAGGTGGTAACGCTGCATATGTGGAAGAGCTCTACGAGCTTTACCTGCACGACCCTAACGCCGTGCCAGAAGAGTGGCGCACTTACTTCCAGAAGTTGCCCGCCGAAGGCAGCACCGCTACCGATGTATCGCACTCTGCAATCCGCGACCATTTCGTACTGCTGGCGAAGAACCAGCGCCGCGCCCAACCGGTGTCCGCCGGGAGCGTGAGCAGTGAACACGAGAAGAAGCAGGTTGAAGTTCTGCGTCTGATCCAGGCCTACCGCATGCGCGGGCATCAGGCTGCCAAGCTCGACCCCCTGGGCTTGTGGCAGCGACCCGCGCCGGTAGACCTGTCGATCAATCATTACGGCTTGACCAATGCCGATCTTGATACGACCTTCCGTGCCGGCGACCTGTACATCGGCAAAGAGGAAGCGAGCCTACGCGAAATCATCGACGCGCTGGAGAAGACATATTGTCGCACCATTGGCGCCGAGTTCACCCACATCGTCGACTCCGAGCAGCGTAGCTGGTTCCAGCAGCGCCTGGAGAGCGTGCGTGGGCGCCCTGACTACTCCGCCGAGGCGCAGGTGCACCTGCTCGAGCGCGTCACCGCCGCCGAAGGCCTGGAGAAGTACCTGGGCACCAAGTACCCCGGCACCAAGCGCTTCGGCCTGGAAGGCGGCGAGAGCCTGATCCCGATGCTGGACGAGATGATCCAGCGCTCCGGCTCCTATGGTGTCAAGGAAGTCGTCATCGGCATGGCCCACCGTGGCCGCCTGAACGTGCTGGTCAACACCTTCGGCAAGAACCCGCGCGAGCTGTTCGACGAGTTCGAAGGCAAGAAGAAGAACGAGCTCGGCTCCGGTGACGTGAAGTATCACCAGGGCTTCTCCTCCAACGTGATGACCACCGGTGGCGAAGTCCACCTGGCCATGGCCTTCAACCCGTCGCACCTGGAAATCGTCTCGCCGGTCGTCGAAGGTTCGGTACGCGCCCGCCAGGATCGCCGCAATGATCGTCTCGGCGACAAGGTCCTGCCGATCACCATCCATGGCGATGCCGCCGTGGCTGGCCAGGGCGTGGTCATGGAGACCTTCCAGATGTCGCAGACCCGCGGTTTCAAGACCGGCGGCACCGTGCGCATCGTGATCAACAACCAGGTCGGTTTCACCATCAGCAACCCGCTGGATTCGCGATCCACCGAGTACTGCACCGACGTCGCCAAGATGATCCAGGCGCCGATCCTGCACGTCAACGGCGACGACCCGGAAGCCGTGCTGTTCGTCACCCAGCTGGCCATCGACTACCGCATGCAGTTCAAGCGTGACGTGGTCATCGACCTGGTCTGCTACCGTCGCCGCGGCCACAACGAGGCCGACGAGCCCAACGGCACCCAGCCGCTGATGTACCAGCAGATCAGCAAGCAGCGCACTACTCGCGAGCTGTATGCCGAGTCGCTGATCCAGGCCGGTCGCATCGATGCCGAGCGCGCCCAGGCCAAGATCGACGAATACCGCAATGCACTGGACAACGGCCTGCACGTGGTCAAGAGCCTGGTCAAGGAGCCGAACCGCGAGCTGTTCGTGGACTGGCGTCCATACCTGGGCCACGCCTGGACCGCGCGTCACGATACCCGCTTCGACCTCAAGACCCTGCAGGACCTGTCCGGCAAGCTGCTCGAGCTGCCCGAAGGCTTCCTGGTCCAGCGCCAGGTCTCGAAGATCTACGAGGATCGCCAGAAGATGCAGGCCGGCGGTCTGCCGATCAACTGGGGCTTCGCCGAAACCATGGCTTACGCCACCTTGCTGTTCGAAGGCCACCCGGTGCGTATCACCGGCCAGGACGTCGGGCGCGGTACCTTCTCGCACCGCCATGCCGCGTTGCACAATCAGAAGGATGCCAGCACCTATCTGCCGCTGCAGCACCTGTTCGATGGCCAGCCCAAGTTCGAGCTGTACGACTCCTTCCTCTCCGAGGAAGCCGTGCTGGCGTTCGAATACGGCTACTCCACCACCACGCCGAACGCGCTGGTGATCTGGGAGGCCCAGTTCGGTGACTTCGCCAACGGTGCCCAGGTAGTGATCGACCAGTTCATCACCAGTGGCGAGCACAAGTGGGGTCGTCTCTGCGGCCTGACCATGCTGTTGCCGCACGGCTACGAAGGTCAGGGGCCGGAGCACTCCTCGGCGCGCCTGGAGCGCTATCTGCAGCTGTGCGCCGAACACAACATCCAGGTCTGCGTACCGACCACGCCGGCGCAGATCTACCACCTGCTGCGTCGTCAGGTCATCCGGCCGCTGCGCAAGCCCCTGGTCGTGCTGACGCCCAAGTCGCTGCTGCGCCACAAGCTGGCGGTCTCGACCCTGGAAGATCTCGCCGAAGGCTCGTTCCAGACGGTGATCCCGGAAGTCGACAGCATCGATCCGGCCAAGGTCGAGCGTCTGGTGCTGTGCAGCGGCAAGGTCTACTACGACCTGCTGGAAAAACGTCGTGCCGAAGCTCGCGAGGACATCGTCATCGTGCGCATCGAGCAGCTGTACCCGTTCCCCGAGGACGACCTGGTCGAGATCCTGGCCCCCTACACCAACCTCAAGCATGCGGTCTGGTGTCAGGAAGAGCCGATGAACCAGGGCGCCTGGTACAGCAGCCAGCACCATATGCGCCGTATCCTGAACCGTCTCGATTCGTCGCTGGTTCTGGAGTACGCCGGTCGCGAAGCTTCCGCGGCCCCGGCCTGTGGCTACGCATCGATGCACGCCGAGCAGCAGGAACGCCTCCTGCAAGCCGCATTCACCGTCTGACGCTTCGCACAAGAAACCGTATTTAAGGAAACCCTGATAATGGCTATCGAGATCAAAGCCCCAACCTTCCCGGAATCGGTCGCCGATGGCACCGTCGCCACCTGGCACAAGCAGCCTGGCGAAGCAGTCAAGCGCGATGAGCTGATCGTCGACATCGAGACCGACAAGGTTGTCCTGGAAGTCCTGGCCACCGCCGATGGCGTGCTGGGCGACATCGTCAAGGGCGAGGGCGATACCGTCCTGTCCGACGAGGTCCTAGGCTCGATCGTTGAAGGTGGCGCCGCAGCTGCCGCTCCGGCCGCTGCGCCGGCCGCCGCTCCTTCCGCCGCACCGGCCGCCGCCGATGCCGGCGAGGATGATCCGATCGCGGCGCCCGCCGCACGCAAGCTGGCCGAAGAGAACGGCATCGACCTGGGCTCGGTCGCCGGCACCGGCAAGGGCGGTCGCGTGACCAAGGAAGACGTGGTCGCGGCAATCGCCAACAAGAAGTCGGCCCCGGCTGCCGCCCCGGCCACCAAACCGGCCGCCGCCGCTGCGGCGCCTGTGGTCACCAGCGGTGGCGATCGTACCGAGAAGCGCGTGCCGATGACCCGCCTGCGTGCCAAGATCGCCGAGCGCCTGGTCGAGGCGCAGTCGAGCATGGCCATGCTGACCACCTTCAACGAAGTCGACATGACCGAAGTCATGGCGCTGCGTTCGAAGTACAAGGAACTGTTCGAGAAGACCCACAACGGCGTGCGCCTGGGCTTCATGTCGTTCTTCGTCAAGGCGGCCACCGAAGCGCTCAAGCGCTTCCCGGCGGTCAACGCCTCGATCGACGGCAACGACATCGTCTACCACGGCTATGCCGACATTGGCGTCGCGGTATCCAGCGATCGTGGCCTGGTGGTCCCGGTCCTGCGCAATGCCGAGCAGATGAGCCTGGCGGAAATCGAGAACGGCATCGCCACCTTCGGCAAGAAGGCCCGCGACGGCAAGCTGGCGATCGAGGAAATGACCGGTGGTACCTTCACCATCACCAACGGTGGTACATTCGGTTCGATGATGTCCACCCCGATCGTTAACCCGCCGCAGGCCGCGATCCTGGGCATGCACAACATCATCCAGCGCCCGATGGCAGTCAACGGCCAGGTGGTCATCCGTCCGATGATGTACCTGGCGCTGTCCTACGACCACCGCCTGATCGATGGCAAAGAGGCCGTGACCTTCCTGGTGACCATCAAGAACCTGCTGGAAGATCCGTCCCGCCTGCTGCTGGACATCTAATCGCATAGCCGCAAGTTGCAAGCGCCAAGCTTCAGGCCGAAGCCGATCGTCTTGCAGCTTGCAGCCTGTAGCTTGTAGCTGAAAAGGAATCCCTTATGACCCAGAAATTCGATGTGGTAGTGATTGGTGCAGGTCCTGGCGGCTACGTCGCCGCCATCAAGGCTGCACAGCTCGGTCTGAAGACTGCCTGTATCGAGAAGTACACCGACGCCGAGGGCAAGCTGGCCCTGGGCGGTACGTGCCTGAACGTGGGTTGCATTCCTTCCAAGGCATTGCTCGACAGCTCCTGGAAATACAAGGAAGCCAAGGAAAGCTTCAACGTGCACGGCATCTCCACCGGTGAGGTGAAGATGGACGTCGCGGCGATGGTCGGTCGCAAGGCAGGCATCGTCAAGAACCTGACCGGTGGCGTCGCCACGCTGTTCAAGGCCAATGGGGTCACCTCGATCCAGGGCCACGGCAAGCTGCTGGCCGGCAAGAAAGTCGAAGTGACCAAGCCTGACGGCAGCACCGAGACCATCGAGGCCGACAACGTGATCCTGGCCTCCGGCTCGCGTCCGATCGACATTCCGCCGGCACCGGTCGACCAGAAGGTCATCGTCGACTCCACCGGCGCCCTGGAATTCCAGTCCGTGCCTCAGCGCCTCGGCGTGATCGGCGCCGGCGTCATCGGTCTGGAACTGGGTTCGGTATGGTCGCGCCTGGGTGCCCAGGTAACCGTGCTCGAGGCGCTCGATACGTTCTTGATGGCCGCCGACTCGGCAGTTTCCAAGGAAGCCTACAAGGTCCTGACCAAGCAGGGCCTGGACATCAAGCTGGGCGCCCGGGTGACCGGCTCGCAGGTCAACGGCGAAGAGGTCGAAGTGACCTACACCGACGCCAACGGCGAGCAGAAGATCACCTTCGACCGGCTGATCGTCGCGGTCGGCCGTCGTCCGGTGACCACCGACCTGCTGGCCGCCGACAGTGGCGTGGACATCGACGAGCGTGGCTACATCTATGTCGATGACTACTGCGCCACCAGCGTTCCGGGCGTCTATGCCATCGGTGACGTGGTGCGCGGCCTGATGCTGGCACACAAGGCCTCCGAAGAGGGCATCATGGTCGTCGAGCGCATCAAGGGCCACAAGGCCCAGATGAACTACGACCTGATCCCTTCGGTCATTTACACCCATCCGGAAATCGCCTGGGTCGGCAAGACCGAGCAGACCTTGAAGGCCGAAGGTGTAGAGGTTAACGTGGGCACCTTCCCGTTCGCGGCCAGTGGCCGTGCGATGGCGGCCAACGACACCGGCGGCTTCGTCAAGGTCATCGCCGACGCCAAGACCGACCGCGTGCTGGGCGTTCACGTGATCGGCCCATCCGCTGCCGAGCTGGTACAGCAGGGTGCGATCGCTATGGAATTCGGCACCAGCGCCGAAGACCTGGGCATGATGGTCTTCTCCCATCCGACCCTGTCCGAAGCGCTGCATGAAGCCGCGCTGGCCGTGAATGGCGGCGCCATTCACGTGGCCAACCGTAAGAAGCGTTAACTATAAGAAACCACGGCGGGTTGCCCGTCGTGAGTCTTGCGTGCATGACTCACCGCGGAATGCTCGTCGGATCGGGCCCCCGGCGCTGTCCGGGGGCAAACGGTCACAGGTGGCGCGGTGCCATTGATGGCGCAGCGCCGAAGCGCAGTACTAACGAAGACGGTAAAAAGCATGAATCTTCACGAGTATCAGGGCAAGCAGCTGTTCGCTGAATACGGCCTGCCAGTTTCCAAGGGTTTCGCTGTCGATACCCCTGAGGCGGCTGCGGAAGCCTGCGACAAGATCGGTGGTTCCGAGTGGGTCGTCAAGGCCCAGGTCCACGCCGGTGGTCGCGGCAAGGCGGGCGGCGTCAAGCTGGTCAAGAGCAAGGAGGACGCCAAGGCGTTCGCCGCGCAGTGGTTGGGCAAGAATCTGGTGACCTACCAGACCGATGCCAACGGTCAGCCAGTTTCCAAGATCCTGGTCGAATCCTGCACCGACATCGCCAAGGAACTGTACCTGGGCGCGGTAGTGGATCGCTCGAGCCGTCGCATCGTGTTCATGGCGTCCACCGAAGGTGGCGTGGACATCGAGAAGGTCGCTCACGACACGCCCGAGAAGATCCTCAAGGCCACCATCGATCCGCTGGTCGGCGCGCAGCCGTTCCAGGGTCGCGAGCTGGCGTTCCAGCTGGGCCTGGAAGGCAAGCAGGTCACCCAGTTCGCCAAGATCTTCGTGGGCCTGGCCAAGCTGTTCAAGGACCACGACCTGGCCCTGCTGGAAGTGAACCCGCTGGTGATCAAGGCCGATGGCGACCTGCACTGCCTCGATGCCAAGATCAACATCGACGCCAACGCCATGTACCGTCAGCCCAAGCTGAAGACCTTCCACGACCCATCGCAGGACGATGCCCGTGAAGCCCATGCCGCCAAGTTCGAGCTGAACTACGTGGCCCTGGAAGGCAACATCGGCTGCATGGTCAACGGTGCCGGTCTTGCCATGGGTACCATGGACATCGTCAACCTGCACGGCGGCAAGCCGGCCAACTTCCTCGACGTAGGTGGCGGTGCGACCAAGGAACGCGTTACCGAAGCGTTCAAGATCATCCTGTCCGACAGCAATGTCGCCGCGGTGCTGGTCAACATCTTCGGCGGCATCGTTCGTTGCGACATGATCGCCGAAGGCATCATTGGCGCTGTGAAGGAAGTCGGCGTGAAGGTGCCGGTTGTCGTCCGTCTGGAAGGCAACAACGCCGAACTGGGCGCTAAAGTATTGGCAGAAAGCGGTTTGAACATCATTGCTGCAACCAGCCTGACCGACGCTGCTCAACAAGTTGTCAAAGCTGCGGAGGGCAAGTAATGAGCGTCCTGATCAATAAAGACACCAAGGTCATCTGCCAGGGCTTCACTGGCTCGCAAGGTACCTTCCACTCCGAGCAGGCCATCGCCTACGGCACCAAGATGGTTGGTGGCGTGACGCCGGGCAAGGGCGGCACCACTCACCTGGGCCTGCCGGTGTTCAACACCGTGAAGGAAGCGGTCGAGGCTACCGGCGCCGAGGCTTCGGTCATCTATGTACCGGCTCCGTTCTGCAAGGACTCGATCCTCGAGGCGGCTTTCGGTGGCATCAAGCTGATCGTCTGCATCACCGAAGGCATTCCTACCCTGGACATGCTCGATGCCAAGGTCAAGTGCGACGAACTGGGCGTTACTCTGATCGGCCCGAACTGCCCAGGCGTCATCACCCCGGGCGAATGCAAGATCGGCATCATGCCAGGCCATATCCACCTGCCAGGCAAGGTCGGCATCGTCTCCCGTTCCGGCACCCTGACCTATGAAGCGGTCAAGCAGACCACCGACGCCGGCTTCGGCCAGTCGACCTGCGTAGGTATCGGCGGCGACCCGATCCCAGGTTCCAACTTCATCGACATCCTCAAGCTGTTCCAGGAAGACCCGCAGACCGAAGCGATCGTAATGATCGGTGAAATCGGCGGTTCGGCCGAGGAAGAAGCTGCCGCCTTCATCAAGGCCAACGTCACCAAGCCCGTGGTTTCCTACATCGCTGGTGTCACCGCACCGGCTGGCAAGCGCATGGGTCATGCTGGCGCGATCATTTCCGGCGGCAAGGGCACCGCGGACGAGAAATTCGCCGCGCTGCAGGACGCGGGCGTGAAGACCGTCCGTTCCCTGGCGGACATCGGCAAGGCTCTGGCCGAGCTGACTGGCTGGAAAATCAAGAAGTAACTTCGCAATACCCCCCCCGCGCAGTACAAGGCCACCTACGGGTGGCCTTTTTTTGAGCTGCAAGCTGCAAGAAAAAACTGCTGGTGCAGGTTGACGGTTGTGCTTCAGCCTGCACCATCGGCTTGCCGCTTGTGCCTATCGTCATGATAGGAATTTTCCGACAGACATTTTCGCTGGGCCTGAGACAATGCCAGCCATTGTCATCGGCATGGAGGCGAAAGGGTACGCACATCGGACAACTGTCACTGTGCCAGTGCGTTTGTCCGGCAAATTGAGTAACCTACGCGCTCACTCTGTGCCCGTCCCCCAAAAGGGAACGACACGCTAAACGGGTCTGGCTCAACCAAGCCGGGCAGCATTTCCTTCATCCACGGGAAATCCCCTCCTTGAACCCCGATTTCAGCAGTGTGGTACTTCCTTAAATGAAAGTGTTAAAAGGCCAGGATATCCTGGCGCTTGGCTTCATGACGTTCGCGCTCTTCGTCGGTGCGGGCAATATCATCTTTCCGCCCATCGTTGGCCTGCAGTCCGGGCCGAATGTGTGGCTGGCTGCGCTGGGCTTCCTGGTGACCGCGGTGGGCCTGCCGGTGATCACCGTGGTCGCGCTGGCCAAGGTCGGCGGTGGCATGGATGCCTTGAGCAGTCCGATCGGCAAGTTCTTCGGTGGCTTGCTGGCAGCCGTGTGCTATCTCTCGGTCGGGCCGCTGTTCGCCACGCCCCGTACCGCGACCGTATCGTTCGAGGTCGGGGTCGCTCCGCTTACCGGCGAGAGCCCGCTGGCGCTGTTCATCTACAGCCTGGTCTATTTCATCGTGGTACTGGCCGTGTCCATGTACCCAGGCAAGCTGCTCGATACGGTCGGCCGTTTCCTGGCGCCGTTGAAGATCGTCGCGCTGGCCGTGCTGGGCATCGCTGCCTTCATGCTCCCGGCCGGTGGAATCGGCGAGGCGCAATCGGCTTACGTCGCGGCGCCGTTCTCCAAGGGCTTCAGCGATGGCTACCTGACCATGGATACCCTTGGTGCGCTGGTGTTCGGCATCGTCATCGTCAATGCCATTCGTTCGCGCGGGGTCGAGTCGCCAAAGCTGATCACCCGTTATGCCATCATCGCTGGCCTGATCGCCGGCGTGGGGCTTGCACTGGTCTACGTCAGCCTGTTCCGCCTCGGTTCCGGCAGCCATGAGATCGCCGCGGGAGCTGCCAACGGCGCGGCCGTGCTGCATGCCTATGTCCAGCACACCTTCGGCTCGCTGGGTAGCGGCTTCCTGGCCGTGCTGATTGCCTTGGCCTGCCTGGTCACCGCAGTCGGCCTGACCTGTGCCTGCGCCGAATACTTCAGTCAGATCCTGCCGTTGTCGTACCGTGCCCTGGTGGTGATCCTGGCGGGCTTTTCGCTGCTGGTGTCGAACCTGGGCCTGACCAAGCTGATCATGTTCTCGGTCCCGGTCCTGACAGCCATCTACCCGCCGTGCATCGTCCTGGTCGCCTTGAGCTTCTGCAATGATCTGTGGAATTCTCCGGCGCGCATCCTGGGTCCGGTCATGCTGGTCTCGCTGCTGTTCGGCATCGTCGATGCGATCAAGGGCAGCAGCCTGGCCACGGCGTTGCCGGACGTGCTGACCCACCTGCCGCTGAGCCACCAGGGTCTGGCATGGCTGGTACCTTGCGTGATCGCGCTGGCGATCGCGGTGGGCTTCGACCGCATGCTGGGCAAGCCGCGCGAAGCGCTGGCCTGACCGCTCCAGGCCCTTGCCCGGTGCCGGCCACAAGCCAACGAGGCCCGGGCGCCTGGTCCTGATCCAACCCCGCTGCCATTGGCCGCGGGGTTTTTTGTGGCAGTGCGTGTCTTTTGCGAGCCGCTTGCATCGAATGCCGGTCTATATCGTTCTATAGCTGACGTATGGAAAACCGCATGGATTACCTGCACCATAACCTGAGCGATCTGCTGGCGGCCATCTGGTTCGTCATCTGTTGGGCCGGATACACCCGCTATGCCAGCTGGAGGGCACGTGACACGGCGTGCCTGGCCAGCGTGATGCACCTGTACCGGGAAGACTGGATGCGACGCATGCTGCTGCGTGACAACCGCATCGCCGATGCCAGCGTCATCGGTAACCTCGAGCGCAATGCATCGTTCTTCGCTTCCAGCACCTTGATCATCCTGGCCGGCATCCTCACCGTGCTCGGCGCCTCGGACCGCGCCTTGTCCCTGCTGGCGGACCTGCCACTGGTCCAGCCCGCGACACAGGGCATGTCGGAAATCAAGCTGCTGTGCCTGGCCACGGTGTTCGTCTATGCGTTCTTCACCTTCAGCTGGTGCATGCGTCAGTACAATTTCGCCGCTGTCCTGGTGGGCTCGGCGCCGATGATCGGCGAGCGGCAGGTCAACGAGCCGGAGCGCAAGGCGTTCGCCGCGCGGGCGGCACGTGTACTGTCGATGGCGGCCAACCAGTTCAATTTCGGGCTGCGCTCCTATTATTTCGGCATGGTCATGTTGAGCTGGTTCATCACACCCTGGCTGTTCATGCTCATGAGCATGGCGGTCGTGCTGATTCTTTATCGCCGTGAGTTTCATTCGGATGTACTGGCCGTAATGGTCTATACGCCGACCGATAATACTGTGCTGGAACAACCAAAGACCCTTGCGCCGTCTTCGACTGAATCGGTTTAGTTGGTAATCCAGGCATAAAAAAACCCGACGATGTCGGGTTTTTCCCAGCGCGCAGTGACGTTACTGGCGAGCAGGCTCGGGAGCGGTAACCGGCGCGGTGCTGTTGGGAGCGGCTTCCTTGGCGGCCTCGCGGTTGGCTTCGGCCTGATCCTTGGCGGCTTCGGCGTTTTCCTCGGCGGCGTCGTTCACCTTGTCCTGCGCGTCGTTCATGTTCTCCTGGGCTTGTTCGCGGTGTTCCTGTGCATCTTGCGCCTTGTCTTCGCTCGCTTTATCGCAAGCAGCCAGGCCCATGGCAGCAGCCAGCATCAGAGCAAAAGCAAAAGGTTTACGCATGGGTGTTTCTCCTTGTGGAATAAGTGAGTTGTTCCTTCGAGTTCAGGCTCGCGAAATTAGTTCCACAATGGATGCAGATAGACAACTGCCAATTGCACTTGAACTTTTTCCCGGTTTTGCAACGTTCGATATGCGCCTGTCGATGTTCCATGCACCCACTGCATGCATCGTGGCTACGGTGCGCCCGGTCAGGCTCGCGAGTCGGACTGCCAGGGCGTAGCCGAACGCGGCAGGCCGGGCAGCCACTTGGCGCTTTTCCACCTCGGTAGTGTGCGCAAGCACTTGAAAAGCAAGCGCCTGCCCCCATCTGCAAGTCATCCCGCCACTGAAGCAGGCCAGGGTACGGCCGGGCTTGCGGCGCCAACTGCCATTGATCGGAGTTTGAAGACCATGAGTGTGGATACTCAAAAAGAAACCCTGGGCTTCCAGACCGAGGTAAAGCAGCTGCTGCACCTCATGATCCATTCCTTGTACTCGAACAAGGAAATCTTCCTGCGTGAACTGATTTCCAACGCCTCCGACGCTGCGGACAAGCTGCGCTTCGAAGCGCTCGCCAAGCCTGAGCTGCTCGAAGGCGATACCGAGCTGCGCATTCGTGTGAGCTTCGACAAGCAGGCCGGTACCGTCACGCTCGATGACAATGGCATCGGCATGAGCCGCGAAGAGATCATCAAGCACCTGGGCACCATCGCCAAGTCCGGCACCGCCGACTTCATGAAGAACCTCACCGGTGACCAGAAGAAGGACTCGCACCTGATCGGCCAGTTCGGCGTGGGCTTCTATTCGGCCTTCATCGTCGCCGACAAGGTCGATGTCTACAGCCGCCGCGCTGGCTTGCCGGCTGCCGAAGGCGTGCATTGGTCGTCCAGAGGCGAGGGCGAGTTCGAGATCGCCAACCTCGACAAGCCGGAGCGCGGCACCCGTATCGTGCTGCACTTGAAGAAAGGCGAGGAAGAGTTCGCCGACGGCTGGCGCCTGCGCAACGTCATCAAGAAGTACTCCGATCACATCGCCTTGCCGATCGAGCTGCCCAAGGAGCAGGCCGCAGCTGCCGAAGGCGAGGAGCAGCCGGCCCAGGAATGGGAAACCGTCAACCGCGCCAGTGCCCTGTGGACCCGTCCGCGTACCGAAATCAAGGACGAGGAATACCAGGAGTTCTACAAGCACATCGGTCACGACTTCGAAAATCCGCTGGCCTGGAGCCACAACAAGGTCGAGGGCAAGCTGGAGTACAACTCGCTGCTCTACGTGCCGGCTCGCGCACCGTTCGACCTCTACCAGCGTGAAGCGCCACGTGGCCTGAAGCTGTACGTTCAGCGTGTCTTCATCATGGACCAGGCCGAGTCCTTCCTGCCGCTGTACCTGCGTTTCATCAAGGGCGTGGTCGACTCCAACGACCTGTCGCTGAACGTCTCGCGCGAGATCCTGCAGAAGGATCCGATCATCGATTCGATGAAGTCGGCACTGACCAAGCGCGTGCTGGACATGCTGGAGAAGCTGGCCAAGAACGACCCGGAGAAATACAAGGGCTTCTGGAAGCATTTTGGCCAGGTTCTCAAGGAAGGCCCGGCGGAAGACTTCGCCAACAAGGAAAAGATCGCCGGGCTGTTGCGCTTTGCCTCGACCCAGGACGACAGCGGCGAGCAGACCGTCGCCCTGGCCGACTACCTGGCGCGTGCCAAGGAAGGCCAGGACAAGATCTACTACCTCACCGGCGAGTCCTTCGCGCAGGTCAAGAACAGCCCGCACCTGGAGGTCTTCCGCAAGAAAGGCATCGAGGTCCTGCTGCTGACCGATCGTATCGACGAGTGGCTGATGAGCTACCTGACCGAGTTCGAAGGCAAGTCGTTCGTCGACATCGCCCGTGGTGACCTGGACCTGGGTCAGCTGGACTCCGAGGAAGACAAGAAGGCTCAGGAAGAAATCGCCAAGGACAAGGAAGGGCTGGTCGAGCGCCTCAAGACCGCGTTGGGTGACAGCGTGGCCGAAGTGCGCGTCTCGCACCGTCTGACCGACTCGCCGGCGATCCTGGCCATTGGCGAGCAGGACCTTGGCCTGCAGATGCGGCAGATTCTGGAAGCCAGTGGACAGAAGGTTCCCGAGTCCAAGCCGATCTTCGAATTCAACCCGACTCATCCGCTGATCGAAAAGCTCGACAACGAGCAGAGCGAGGACCGTTTTGCCGAACTGTCGCATATCCTTTTCGATCAGGCTGCCCTGGCCGCTGGCGACAGCCTGAAGGATCCGGCCGCCTACGTGCGTCGCCTGAACAAGTTGCTGGTCGAACTGTCTGCTTGAGTGAGTGAACCAGGAGCCTGCCCGGGCGGCGAGCAGCATGCCGCCCGGGCAGGCTTTTTCATGTCTGCGGGAGGAACTGATGAGCAAGGTAATCGTCGAGTCGTTGCATTACCACATTGCGGGCAAGGCTTATGAAAGTCGCCTGGTGCATGCGCCAGGCGCGCAGCCCAAGCCCGCGCTGGTCATGGCGCCGAACTGGATGGGCATTGGCGAAGGCGCCGAGCGCATTGCCCGGGAAGTGGCCGACCAGGGCTACGTGGTGCTGATCGCCGACCTCTACGGCAAATCGGTGCGTCCAGCCAATGCCGACGAAGCCGGGGCGGCGATGATGCCGTTGAAAAACGATCGTGCCGAACTGCGCAAGCGCATGGAGGCGGCCTTGGCCCAGCTGCTAGGCCAGTCGAAGGCATTGCTGGCGCCAGGCAAGGTCGCCGCATTCGGTTTCTGCTTCGGTGGCTGCTGTGCGCTGGAACTGGCGCGCTCTGGTGCCGACCTCAAGGCAGCAGTGTCCTTCCACGGTACCCTGGATACGCCTGACCCCACCGACGCACGCAAGATCAAGGGATCGGTGCTGGTACTGCATGGTGCGGCCGACCCGCTGGTGCCGAAGGAGCAGCTGCCAGCCTTCGAGCAGGAGATGAGCGCTGCGAAGGTCGACTGGCAGCTGCTCAGCTACGGTGGCGCGGTGCATTCGTTCACCGATCCGGCAGCCAACGTTCCGGGCAAGACCCAGTATGACCGGCGCACCTCGCAACGTGCATTCCGCTCGATGTACAACCTGCTGGATGAGGTGTTCGCCGGCTGACGCCCCGAGGCGTGAACTGACCTGATCCCATGCGGGCCAGGTCAGTCCTCGCGCGAACGAGACGAGCCCCTCAGCGTCCGGCCTGCTTGCCAGGCAGCGGCGCGAACAGGGCGTCGATTTCCTCGTCGCCCAGCCGCCATTGGCCGGCCTCGCCACCTTCCAGCAAACCGGCGGCAAGCGCCGCCTTTTCCTGCTGCAGCTGCTGGATCTTTTCTTCCACCGTGCCGCGGGTAATCAACTTGTAGACGAACACAGGCTTGTCCTGGCCGATGCGATAGGCACGGTCGGTAGCCTGGTTTTCGCTGGCCGGGTTCCACCATGGATCGAAATGGATCACCGTATCGGCCGCCGTGAGGTTCAGGCCCGTGCCACCGGCCTTCAGGCTGATCAGGAACACCTGGCTGTCGCCTTCCTGGAACGCTTGCACCGGCGTCCGCCGGTCGCGCGTGTCGCCGGTCAGCAGGCTATAGCGGACCTTGCGCTTGTCCAGCTCGACCGCGATCAACGCAAGCATCGAGGTGAACTGGGAAAACAGCAGCACGCGGCGGTCTTCGCTGAGCAACTCGTCGAGCATCTCCAGCAGGCTGCCAAGCTTGCCCTTGTCGGTCTGCCCGGGGTGCTCCTCGAGCCCTTTGACCAGGCGCAGGTCGCAGCAGACCTGGCGCAGCTTGAGCAAGGCTTCGAGAATGATGATCTGGCTGCGCGCCGTGCCTTTGCGGGCGACCTCGTCCCGGACCTTCCTGTCCATGGCCACGCGCACGGTTTCATAGGTGTCGCGCTGCGCGTCGCTCAAGTCCACCCAATGCACGATCTCGGTCTTGGGCGGTAGCTCGCGGGCCACCTGTTCCTTGGTCCGGCGTAGCAGGAACGGGCGGATCCGCGCGACCAGGTGGGCCAGGCGAGTGGTGTCCCCATGCCGCTCGATCGGCGTGCGGTAGTCCTGGTTGAAGCGCTTGCTGTCACCCAGCCAGCCAGGCATCAGGAAATGGAAGATCGCCCAGAGTTCGCCAAGGTTGTTTTCCATGGGCGTGCCGGTCAGGCACAGGCGTTGGCGGGCCTGCAGCTGGCGTACGGCGAGGGCGGTCTTGCTGCGAGGGTTCTTGATGTTCTGCGCTTCGTCGAGGACCAGCACGTGCCAGGTACGTGTGTGGTAGCGCTCCAGGTCACGGGATAGCAGAGCATAGGTGGTCAGAACCAGGTCGTAGTCGTGCAGGCTGTCGAAGTACTTGAGACGACCGGCTCCCTGTAGGGCGACGACGCGCAACTGGGGGGTGAAGCGTTGGGCTTCGTCGAGCCAGTTCGGTACCAGGCTGGTTGGCATGACCACCAGCGCCGGATGTTCCAGTCGTCCGGCTTCCTTTTCGCATAGCAGGTGCGCCAAGGTCTGCAGGGTCTTGCCCAGGCCCATGTCGTCACCGAGGATGCCGCCTACCTCCAGTTCGCGCAGCGTCTGCAGCCAGCTCAGGCCCTCGAGCTGGTACGGACGCAGCTGAGCGCGCAGGCCTGCTGGCGGCTGGACCACCCGTTCGCGGGCGTCGCGCAGGCGCCTGGCCAGCGAGCGCACCTGCTCGCCGCCTTGCCATTGCAACGGCAGGTCGTCGATCGGGTCGAGCCTGCTGGCGTCGGCGCGGTCCAGGCGCAGCGCCGGGCCTTGCATGGCGTCGTCGAAATAGAGACCGGCGAGCGTGCCCAGGACCGCCTTGACACGCCCATAGGGCAGGGCTACGCGCAGGGCCGGGCTGTTGTCGTGCCGCGCGCCATTGAGGTCGATCAGCAAATGCTCATCGTCGGCGCGGCGTGCCAGTTCGCTGGGACGCAGCAGTTCCGAATCGCTACGCAGCAGGTGCAGCAAGATGGGTAACAGGCTGTGACGCTGGCCCTCGACCACGATGCCCAGCTCCAGGTCGAACCATTCCCGGCCCTGCGCTTCGTCGACTGCCGCATACCAGTCCTGCACCTCGTGCAGGTCGAAGGCGAAGTCGCGCTGCACTTCGATGTTCCAGCCGGCATGGCGCAACTCGGGCAGTCCCTCCCTGACGAAGTGCAGCCAGGCCGCGTCGTCGGGCAGTTGCAGCATCTCTCCGGCCCCGTCAGGCAATGCCTTGCTCTGCCGGGTCGCGGCCTTGAAGCCAAGGCTCTTGAGAGCCTTGCGAAACGCCTGTTCGGCGGCTGGCTGGCGCTTGATCTGCTGGCTGATCTCGCCCTTGAAGCGTGACAAGGGCTTGTCGTCGGTGCCGACGGCGCGCATGCCGTCGTAGTCGAACGAAAGCGCGGCACGATGCTGCAGTTGTCGTTGCATGCGTCCGACCTTTGGCGAGTAGGCACTGAACTCCACGCTACCCAAGGTCAGGCGCGGCCGGGGCATCAACTGGTCGAGCTGCTCGGTGCGTACCGTGGTCGGCGTCGGTACCTGCCGGTTCAGCGCGCTCAGGCGCAGGCTCAGTGGCACGATGAGGTGTTCGGGGACCTGGGGTGCCTTGGCGAGCTGGCTGGCGATGAACGGATCAAGTTCATGGCGCAGCTTGCCTAACATGTGGCGCGCAGTATCGACGTAGTACAGCGGTGCCAGCGGCAGTACCTGGTCGATGGGATGCTCTTGGGCATACCAGGCACCGCGATAGCTGCCATCGTCCTGACGCACCCAGCGAAACTCGGCCTGGCGTTCCGGCCCCGGCTCGAGCTCGACATCATCGCGGTCCGATAGCAGGCGCCCGCAGCCCAGCACGTGTTCGAGCAGCTGGGCGCCGCCGCTGCCTTCGAGCAGCACGCTGCCGGACAGGTCGTGATTGCCGGCATGGGCTTGAATCAGGCGCAACACGCGCTTGTCGGTCTCGGTGACGTAGCGCGGCGGGTAGTAAATCAGGTCGAGCAGCGAACTCGGGCGGTCGAGCTCAAGATCGCCATTGCCCGAGCGGGTGCCCTTGTAGACCCGCAGGTAGCAATGGCCGTCCTCGATGCCCACTCGGTAGAACAGGCCGCGCCCCTCCCGCTTGGTCTGAACGGTGGTTTCGACGACCGGGTTCTCCAGGGCCGCCACCCACTGGGTCAGCTCCGGGGAAAGATGGGGCGAGGCGGTTCCCGGTTCGGGCAGCTGAGTCTCGCTGGCACGAAGGTGGAACAGGACGGCGGCGCAGTGCTTGCAGTCGAGCCCGACCGGGCAGCTGCAGGTGCCCTCGATCTCCATGGCGTCCTTGTTGAGGAACACGCTGATCGACTGCTTGTATCGCTGGCCTTGCGAGCCTGTGCATTCCCCTTCGACGAGCGTGTCATCGAGCCCGAGGATCCTGGCCTTGCCTGCCGCGGCATAAGCCTTGCCACGCTCGAGGCTGCGCCGGTCGAAGCAGCGGAACCAGTCGTCGAATTCCCGTATGAAGAACGCTGCACCGCTATGGTTCACGTCATTGCTCCAGCAGGACCGGCGACGGCATGGACGTCGTACGCGTGCCGACCGGGGCTATCTTGAGCAGCAGCGCCAGGTGGCCGCCGTCGAGGAAGGTCAGCTGGTTGGCCTTGATCGTGCTGTTTTGCTGACGGTAGGCCTCGCTTTGCAGCACGCCGCCATTGCCGTCGAGCTGGTTGACGCGAAAACTGGCCTGCACGGCGATGAATCGCTGTCTGGACAGGGCTAGGGTGCCTTCGATCGGGAAGCGGCCGAACTGTTGCTCGCCAGCGACCAGGGCGACGGCGACCGGTTCGCTGCCGGCTGGCTGCTGCCAGGCCTGGTGCAGCAGCACGGTGTAGTCGGAAGCGGCCCGCAGGCGCTCGGCCTGGTCGTCGAGCGTGGTCGGCAGCAGGTCAGCCTCGGCCAGGCGCCGTGCACCATCACTCCAGTTTTCCGCAGCGATGCGGGTGGTGACGGCTGGCACGCTATTCTGGTGCAGCAGGATCATTTCTACCTTGTACAGGCCCTCGGCGAGGGCGGCAGGCATGTACAACGCCAACAGCGGGATCAGGTTTCGCAGGGTACGCATGGCCGTTCCTTCAGGCAGGCTGTGGAGTCAAGCGCTCGAACAGCGCTTCGAGGGTATTGAAGCGCTCTTCCGGACGCTCCATGGGGACCATGAAGCGGAACTGCGTGGCACCCTCGAACTTGTAGCGCTTGGGCTGGCCCTGGATCAGCTTGATGAGCGTGAGCGGGTCTACTGGCGTCTCGGCTTCGAATTCGATCTTGCCGCCATTGGGCCCGGCATCGACCTTCCTGATGCCAAGCTTCTCGGCCTGCAGCTTGAGCAATGTCAGGCGGATCAGGTTCTTGGTCGGTTCCGGCAGCAGGCCGAAGCGGTCGATCATTTCCACCTGCAGATCCTTGAGCCCTTCCTCATCGGCCGCCGAGGCGATGCGCTTGTAGAGGATCAGCCGGGCATGCACGTCGGGCAGGTAGTCTTCGGGAATCAGCGCGGCCAGGCGCAGGTTGATTTCCGGACCACCGCCCAGCGGCTGTTCGAGGTTCGGCTGGGTGCCCTTGCGTATGGCCTTGACGGCGCGTTCGAGCATTTCCATGTACAAGGTGAAGCCCACGGCCTGGATCTGCCCGCTCTGGCCTTCGCCGAGCAGCTCGCCCGCGCCGCGGATTTCCAGGTCGTTGGTGGCCAGGACGAAGCCGGCGCCCAGGTCCTGAGTGTTGGCGATCGCCTCCAGGCGCTTTTCCGCATCGCTGCTGATCTGCCGGCGCGGTGGGGTGAGCAGGTAGGCGTAGGCCTGGTGGTGGCTGCGTCCTACTCGGCCACGCAGCTGGTGCAGCTGGGCGAGGCCGAACTTGTCTGCGCGTTCGATGACGATGGTGTTGGCACTGGGCACGTCGATGCCGGTCTCGATGATGGTCGAGGCCACCAGCACGTTGAAGCGCTTGTGGTAGAAGTCGCTCATGACCTGTTCCAGCTCGCGTTCGCGCATCTGGCCATGGCCAATGCCGATACGGGCCTCAGGGACCAGTTCGGCCAGCTCGGCGGCGCACTTCTCGATGCTCTTCACATCGTTGTGCAGGTAGTACACCTGGCCCCCGCGCAACAGCTCGCGCAACAGCGCTTCCTTGACCGTGCTCTTGTTCTGCTCCATGACGAAGGTGCGCACCGACAGGCGCCGCGCCGGTGGCGTGGCGATGATCGACAGGTCGCGCATGCCGGACACGGCCATGTTCAGTGTGCGCGGAATCGGCGTGGCGGTCAGGGTGAGGATGTCCACCTCGCTGCGCAGGGCCTTGAGCTGCTCCTTCTGGCGTACGCCGAAGCGATGCTCCTCGTCGATGATGACCAGGCCCAGGTCCTTGAACTTGACGTCTTCCTGCAACAGCTTGTGGGTTCCGATGAGGATGTCGATCTTGCCCTCGGCCAGGCTGGCCGCTGCGGCGGAGACTTCCTTGGCGGACTTGAAGCGGCTCATGACCTCGACGGTCACCGGCCAGTCGGCGAAGCGGTCGCGGAAGCTGTTGTAGTGCTGCTGGGCGAGCAGGGTGGTAGGCACCAGGACGGCGACCTGGCGGCCGCTGTGCACGGCGATGAACGCCGCGCGCATGGCCACTTCGGTCTTGCCGAAGCCGACGTCGCCGCAGACCAGGCGGTCCATGGGCTTGCCGGCCAGCATGTCCTGGCGCACCGCCTCGATGGCGCTCTGCTGATCGGGGGTTTCCTCGAACGGGAAGCCGGCGCTGAAGGTGGCATAGTCGGCGGCCGGGTCGGCGAAGGCATGACCTTTGCGCGCCGCCCGACGGGCATAGATGTCGAGCAGCTCGGCTGCCACGTCGCGAACCTGTTCGGCGGCCTTGCGCTTGGCCTTCTGCCAGGCCTCGGAACCGAGCCGGTGCAGCGGTGCCAAGGCATCGTCGCTGCCGGTATAGCGGGCGATCAGGTGCAGGTTGGCCACGGGTACGTAGAGCTTGGCCCCTTCGGCATACTCCAGGGTAAGGAATTCGGCCGCCTGGTTGTCGATCTCCAGGGTGGCCAGCCCCAGGTAGCGCCCGACGCCATGGTCGATGTGCACCACCGGCGCGCCTTCGCGCAACTCGGTCAGGTTCTTGATCACCGCGTCGTTGGCCGCTTCGCCGCGTTTTTCGCGACGTCGGCGCTGCATCACGCGCTGGCCGAACAGCGGGCTTTCGGCTATCAGGGCGATGGCCGGATCGTCCAGCAGCAAGCCGTCGTCCAGCGGCGCGATGGTGATCGCCAGGCGCTCGTTTCCGGTGACGAAGTCGACCCAGCCTTCGACCGTTTGCGGTCGCAGCTTGAGCCGTTCGAGCAACTCCAGCAGCACTTCGCGCCGCCCCGCCGATTCGGCGGTGAACAGGACCCGGCCAGGGAACCGGTCGAGGAAGCCGGAAAGCTCGGCCAGCGGCTGATTGGCCTTGGCCTCGATGGCCAGGTTCGGCAAGGCTCGGGCAGGGAAACGCTCGCGCCCGCCACCGGCTTCGATATCGTCGGAGCCGACCACCACCCTTGGCCACTGCTTGAGGCGCGCGAAGCAGTCCTCGACCGGCAGGAACAGCTCGGCCGGTGGCAGCAGCGGGCGGGTCAGGTCGCCACGACGGTCCTCGTAGCGCCCGCGTACATCGTTCCAGAAATGTTCGGCTGCCTGCTCGACGCCCGGCAGCGAGAACACCTGGGTATCGCTCGGCAGGTAGTCGAAGAGGGTCGAGGTTTCCTCGAAGAACAACGGCAGGTAGTACTCGATGCCGGCCGGAATGATGCCGCTGGCGAGGTCCTGGAAGATCGCGCTGCGGCGGAAATCCACGTCGAAGCGCTCGCGAAAGCGTGCCTTGAAGCGTGTCACCGCTTCTTTCTGCAACGGGAATTCGCGGGCCGGCAGCAGCCGTACCGAATCGACCTTGTCGATCGAGCGCTGGGTTTCCGGGTCGAAGGTGCGCAGCGTCTCGATCTCGTCATCGAACAGGTCGATCCGGTATGGCAGCTTGCTGCCCATCGGGAACAGGTCGATCAGCGCGCCGCGCACGGCGAACTCGCCATGCTCGTAGACCGTGTCCACGCAGCGATAGCCGCTGGCCTCCAGGCGCGTGCGCATCTGCTCCACATCGATCTTCTGGCCGATATCCAGCGCCAGGCTGCTGCCCAGCAGGAAGCGGGTCGGCGCCAGTCGGTGCAAGGCCGTGGTGATCGGCACCACCAGGATCCCGTGTTGCAGTTCTGGCAGGCGGTAGAGACTGGCGATACGTTGGGAAATGATGTCCTGGTGCGGCGAGAAGAGGTCGTAGGGCAGGGTTTCCCAATCCGGGAACGGCAGCACCGGCAACTCTGGCGCGAAGAAACGCAGCTCCTGCTCGAGACGGTCGGCGCCCTGGCTGTCGGCAGTCAGCAGCAGGGTGAAGCGCCCGGCACTGCTGGCGGCCTCGGCGATGGCCAGGCTCAGGGCGGCTCCGGGCAGGTTGCCCCAGGTTTGTTTGCCGGCCGTGGCCGACAGATGCGGTAGGCGCAGAACTGACACGGGCTATCGGGCTCCAAGCATTCGGCAAAGAGGTCGATTGTAACGGGCCTACGGCCTGCTGTCAGGCGGGGCAGGCGTCCCGATACCGCCCTTCCAGCACCGCCGGTGGAGATTTGCAGGCCCGGCGGCGGCCACGCCCACGCGGTGGGCGTTGGCCGGGCTTGCAGCGCCCTCGATGAGTGTCTGCATGAAGTGCAGCACGCCATAGGGGCAGAGGTCCACTGCGACACTGATACTCGCAGCACCGTCAGATGCCGGTCGGAAGGCTGAAAAGGCACGGATTGCCCAAGGCAGCGCGGAGCGTCATAATGTAGCCCCTTTTTTCTGTCCCTACATGTGGAAGGTTCCCGTGACTCAGAAGCCCGACCAGTGTCTTGGTGAATGGATCGATCGTGAAGCCCTGGCTGAAGCGATGATCCCGCTAATCGGTCAGCTCTACCGCAATAACAATGTGGTGAGCTCGATCTATGGCCGCAGCCTGATCAACCGCTCGGTGATCTCGATCCTCAAGGCCCACCGTTTTGCCCGTCACCGCCAGAGCGACGAGGCCGAGTTGTCGGTGCACGAGACATTCCCATTGCTCAAGGCCATGAGCGAGCTGAAGCTGGGCGCCGCTTCGGTCGACCTGGGCAAGCTGGCCAACAAGTTCAAGCAGCAGGGCAATGGCCGCAGCGCCGAGCAGTTCGTGCGGGAAGAGCTGGCCGAAATCGTCGGGCAGCAGAATGCTGGCGCGAGCAAGGGCACCGACGTGGTGCTGTACGGCTTCGGCCGTATCGGTCGCCTGCTGGCGCGCATCTTGATCGAGAAGACCGGTGGTGGCGACGGCCTGCGCCTGCGCGCCATCGTCGTGCGTAAAGGCGCCGACAACGACCTGGCCAAGCGTGCCAGCCTGCTGCGTCGCGACTCGGTGCATGGTCCGTTCGATGGCACCATCGTCGTCGACGAAGCCAACAACACCATCACCGCCAATGGCAACCTGATCCAGGTGATCTATTCCAACGATCCGTCCACGGTGGACTACACCCAGTACGGCATCGAGAACGCCCTGCTGGTGGACAACACCGGCAAGTGGCGTGATGCCGAGGGCCTGGGCCAGCACCTCAAGTGCCCGGGTGTCGCCCGCGTGATCCTCACCGCGCCTGGCAAGGGAGCGCTGAAGAACATCGTGCATGGCATCAACCACGGCGAGATCACCGCCGACGACAAGATCGTCTCTGCCGCCTCCTGCACCACCAACGCCATCGTGCCGGTGCTCAAGGCCGTCAACGATCAGTACGGCATCGTCAATGGCCACGTCGAGACCGTTCACTCGTTCACCAACGACCAGAACCTGATCGACAACTTCCACAAGGGCAGCCGTCGCGGTCGCGCCGCGCCGTTGAACATGGTCATCACCGAGACCGGCGCCGCCACCGCCGCCGCCAAGGCGCTGCCGGTGCTCAAGGGCAAGCTGACCGGCAACGCGATCCGCGTGCCGACGCCGAACGTCTCCATGGCCATTCTCAACCTCAACCTGGAGAAAGCCACCAGCCGCGAGGAGATCAACGAGTACCTGCGCCAGACGGCCATGCACTCGGAACTGCACAAGCAGATCGACTATGTCAGCTCCCAGGAAGTCGTCTCCACCGACTTCGTCGGCTCGCGCTATGCTGGCGTGGTCGATGCCGAAGCCACCATCTGCAACGACAACCGCGTCGTGCTGTATGTCTGGTACGACAACGAGTTCGGCTACAGCTGCCAGGTCGTGCGAGTGATGGAAGACATGGCCGGGGTCAACCCGCCGGCGTTCCCACGCTGAGTGCTGACTGAGCGAAGGACGGGAGCCGATGGGCTCCCGTCCTGTTTGTGCGGCAGGTGATTTCTGCCGGCGCGGGTTGCCTGGTTCGTATCTCGTGCGGCCTGGGCGCTTGTCGCTTGCCCAAGCCCGAGGCCGCTCCAAAGCGCTGGCACAATCACCCTGCCAAGACCGCGCGGCCTTCAGCCTTTGCCCGGCCACCAGCTGCTGGCTCGGCAATATCATGTAGTGCAGGCAGAAATAGCCTACGACGCGACCAAGGGTTAATGTGCGCGGCGTCCAGTCTTGATTAGACTGCACCCGAAATTTTTTCATGGCGCCTGGCGCCGTGATCGCGTCCCGCGGCCGTCGTGGCCCGCGGGCCAGTTCTGAAGGAGTACGCATGGCTGTCTACAACTACGACGTGGTGGTGCTAGGGTCCGGCCCGGCCGGTGAAGGCGCGGCGATGAATGCCGCCAAGGCAGGGCGCAAGGTCGCGATGGTCGACAGTCGCCGTCAGGTCGGGGGCAACTGCACCCACCTGGGCACCATCCCGTCCAAGGCGCTGCGTCACTCGGTACGGCAGATCATGCAGTTCAACACCAACCCGATGTTCCGGGCCATCGGCGAGCCTCGCTGGTTCTCTTTCCCGGACGTGCTCAAGAGCGCCGAGACGGTGATCGCCAAGCAGGTCGCCTCGCGCACCAGCTACTATGCGCGCAATCGCGTCGACGTCTTCTTCGGCACCGGCAGCTTCGCCGACGAGCAGACCGTCGAAGTCGTCTGCCCCAACGGCGTGGTCGAGAAGCTGGTGGCCAAGCACATCATCATCGCCACCGGCTCGCGCCCCTACCGTCCGGCCGATATCGACTTCAACCATCCGCGCATCTATGACAGCGACACCATCCTCAGCCTCGGCCACACGCCGCGCAAGCTGATCGTCTACGGTGCCGGAGTCATCGGTTGCGAATATGCCTCGATCTTCAGCGGTCTTGGCGTGTTGATCGAGCTGGTGGACAACCGCAGCCAGCTGCTGAGCTTCCTCGACTCGGAGATCTCCCAAGCGCTGAGCTACCATTTCAGCAACAACAACATCACCGTGCGCCACAACGAGGAGTACGAGCGGGTCGAGGGCCTGGACAATGGCGTCATCCTGCACCTGAAGTCGGGCAAGAAGATCAAGGCCGACGCGCTGCTGTGGTGCAACGGCCGGACCGGCAATACCGACAAGCTGGGGCTGGAGAACATCGGCATCAAGGTCAACAGCCGTGGCCAGATCGAGGTCGACGAGAACTACCGCACGGTCGTGCCGAACGTCTACGGCGCCGGCGACGTGATCGGCTGGCCAAGCCTGGCGAGCGCCGCCCATGACCAGGGACGGTCGGCAGCCGGCAGCATCGTCGACAACGGTAGCTGGCGTTTCGTCGATGACGTGCCGACCGGTATCTATACCATTCCGGAGATCAGCTCGATCGGCAAGAACGAGCAGGAGCTGACCCAGGCCAAGGTGCCGTACGAGGTGGGCAAAGCCTTCTTCAAGAGCATGGCGCGTGCCCAGATCGCCGGCGAGCCGCAAGGCATGCTGAAGATCCTGTTCCATCGCGAGACGCTGCAGATCCTCGGTGTCCACTGCTTCGGCTACCAGGCTTCGGAGATCGTGCACATCGGCCAGGCGATCATGGACCAGCCTGGCGAGCGCAATACGCTCAAGTACTTCGTCAACACCACCTTCAACTACCCGACCATGGCCGAAGCCTACCGGGTGGCTGCCTACGACGGGCTGAACCGGCTTTTTTGAGCGGCTCCGACCGGCGGCCTGAGCCGGTCGGAGGCAATGGTTTCAGTCTTTTCCAAGGGTGGTCCTGGCCAAACCGGGAAAGTCTGTGATCAGGCTGTCCACGCCAAAGTCGGCGAGCCGGCGCATCAGCGCCGGCTCGTTGACCGTCCACACCGATACATGCAGCCCCAGCCCCTGCGCCTTGAGCAGGCGCTCGGGCGTGCATAGCGTCCAGTTCAGCGCCAGCAGCTCGCAGCGATAGTTCTGCGCGACCTTCAGCGGGTCGAGCCAGGCATATTCGGCGACCAGGCCGCGGGCGACGTCAGGCACCAGTTCCAGCGCCGCGCCCAGCACCTCGCGGGAACTGGAGGTGATGGTCACCTTGTCGAGCAAGCCATGGCGCGCGGCCAGTTCGCGAATCGCCAGCACGGTACTGGCGGCGCGTGTGCGCGATGCGCTCTTGACCTCCAGCTGCCAGTGCTCGAAGGGGCATTGTTCGAACAGTTCCTCGAGGCGCGGGATGGGGCAGGGCTGCAGCCATTGGGGACCGCCGCGGCGCGCGTCGTAGGTGGCCAGTTCGGCGGCGCTGTGCTCGGCCACCTTGCCACGCCGACCCGTGGTGCGCTTGAGCGTCGGGTCGTGGATCACCATCAGCTCGTTGTCGGCGGACAGGTGCAGGTCCAGCTCGCAGCGGGTCACGCCGTGGGACAGGCATTGCCGGAAGCTGTTGAGGGTGTTTTCGGGGGCTTCGCCCTTGGCGCCGCGGTGGCCATAGATCAAGGTCACGTTCGTTCCTTAAGGTCAAGAAAAGGGAGCTTGGCCAGCGTCAGGAGAATGCCTTTGCAAGGCCTGGCGTCGTTGCTGCTGCTGGCGCTGCAGTACATGCCGGGCCAGTAGCTGGCGCTGGGCATCGGTGATTTCGACGAACTCGACAGCGATGTCGTGGCCGCCCCGGGCCCGTGGCCGGCAGCCTGCCACCCGGCCGCGCAACAATAGCCCAAGGCCCTGGGGCATGAGCATCATCCTGGTCGCCACGCCAGTGCCAGGTTCGAGGGGAGCGTCCTGCACGAACTCGATGCCGCCTTCGGACAGCGTGACGCGCTGCGGCTCGCCAATCTCGCCGAACAAGGTCCGGGCGACCACGGCGCCGAGCAGATCGATGCGCCTGTTCTGCGCCCGCAGCAAGGCAGCCAGGGTCCGATCCCTGTCGCCAAGCTGGCGCAGCAGGTGCTGTGACTCGAATTCGGCCACATGCACTTCGCCCAGCAGATCGAACAGCGGCCAGGCGCCCCGAGCGCTCGCGCAAGCATCGGCATCCTGGTCGGCCAGGGGACTGATTTGCAGTGCGATCGAGTCCTCGATACGGTAGTATTCGCGGCGATCTTCTTCGTCTGTAGTCGTCATGGCGAACCCATGCTGGCGGCGGTGGTCCGAGTGTAAAGCCGCCGCAGGCGCCTCGCCACAAGGACGTTCCCTTTCATCCGAACAAGCCCCGACATGTTCAGACCTCTTTTCGTATTCATCGGTACGCGCTACACCCGTGCCAAGCGTCGCAACCATTTCGTCTCGTTCATTTCCCTGACTTCGATGATCGGCCTCGCCCTGGGCGTGGTGGTGATGATCGTGGTGCTCTCGGTCATGAACGGCTTCGATCACGAGATGCGCACCCGCGTGCTGGGCATGGTGCCTCACGCCACCCTGGAAACTGGCCAGCCGATCGATGACTGGCCCGCCCTGGCCGAGAAAGCCAGGCGCAATCCCCAGGTGCAGGCGGTTGCGCCGTTTACCCAGATGCAGGGCCTGCTGACCCATGACGGCAAGGTGCAGAAGGTTCTGCTCAATGGCATCGAGCCGGCCCGCGAGCGCGAGGTGTCGATCATCGACGACTTCGTCCGCCAGGGGCGCCTGGACCAGCTGGCACCTGGCAGCTGGGGCATCATGATCGGTGACAAGGCCGCGGCCAAGCTGGGCGTGGGGGTCGGCGACAAGCTCACCTTCGTGGCGCCGGAGGTCAGTATCACTCCGGCCGGGATGTTCCCGCGCATGAAGCGTTTCACGGTGGTCGGCATCTTCCATGTCGGTGCCGGCGAGATCGATGGCTACCTGGGGCTGACCAACCTGTCGGACCTGTCGCGCCTGCATCGCTGGAAAGCCGACCAGGTGCAGGGCTTGCGCCTGAAGTTCGACGACCTGTTCCAGGCGCCACGCGTGGCCTGGGACATCGCCCAGCGCCTGGGCGAACAGGAATTCTATGCCCGCGACTGGACCCGTACCCATGGCAACCTGTACCAGGCCATCCGCATGGAGAAGGCGATGATCGGGCTGCTGTTGCTGCTGATCGTGGCCGTGGCGGCCTTCAACATCATTTCGACCCTGGTCATGGTGGTCAACGACAAGAAAGGCGATATCGCGATCTTGCGCACCCTTGGCGCCACGCCGCGGCAGATCATGGCCATCTTCATGGTCCAGGGCACGGTCATCGGGGTGCTTGGAACCTTGGCCGGGGCCGCGCTCGGCATTCTCGCGGCGCTCAACGTGAGTGCCGCCATCGCCGGGCTGGAGAAGCTGATCGGGCACAAGTTCCTCAATGCCGACGTGTATTTCATCGACTACCTGCCTTCGCAGATCCTCGCCCGAGACGTATGGATGGTCTGCGGCGCGGCATTGGTCCTGAGTTTCCTCGCCACCTTGTATCCGGCCTGGCGCGCGGCGCGCACCCAGCCGGCGGAGGCGCTACGTTATGAGTGAGTCGCGCATGAGTGAAAAAGCCGTACTGAGCTGCCGCAACCTGGGCAAGTCCTACGAGGAGGGGCCGGAATCGGTGCAGGTGCTGTCGGGCCTGCAATTGGAGCTGCACCCTGGAGAACGGGTCGCGATCGTCGGTAGCTCCGGATCGGGCAAGAGTACCTTGCTCAACCTGCTGGGGGGGCTGGACACCCCGACCGAGGGCAGCGTCTGGCTCGCCGGCGAAGAGCTGTCGGCCCTTGGCGAGCGGGCCCGGGGGCTGTTGCGCAACCGGGCGCTGGGCTTCGTCTACCAGTTCCACCACTTGCTGCCGGAGTTCACCGCCCTGGAGAACGTGTGCATGCCGTTGCTGATCGGCCGCACGGCGATTCCCGAGGCTCGCGAGCGGGCCTGCGCCTTGCTCGAGCGGGTCGGGCTGGGGCACCGGCTCAACCACAAGCCGGCCGAGCTGTCAGGTGGCGAACGCCAGCGCGTGGCCATCGCGCGCGCCCTGGTCAACCGGCCTGGCCTGGTGATGCTCGACGAGCCCACCGGCAACCTCGACCATCATACGGCGCAAGGTATCCAGGAGCTGATGCGCGAGCTCTCGGGCGCTTCGCGCACGGCGTTCCTGGTGGTGACCCACGACTTGAGCCTGGCGCGCCAGATGGACCGTGTGCTGCGCCTGGAAGATGGCCAGCTGGTGCCGATCTGAATCGATCGCACGGGGCAGGCGTGCTGCCCCGTTCCTATTTTCCATTGGATGTTCCCTCACATGTTCAGACCCTTGCCCTTGTTCATCGGTGCTCGCTACACCCGTGCCAAGCGCCGCAATCACTTCATCTCGTTCATCTCGATGACTTCGATGATCGGCCTGTCCCTGGGCGTGCTGGCGATGATCGTGGTGTTGTCGGTGATGAACGGCTTCCAGCGCGAGATGAGTTCACGCATCCTTGGCCTCGTGCCGCACGCCAGCATCCTGGGCGTGCAGCCTCTGGATGACTGGCGCGGCGTCGCCGAGGCCGCCATGCGCAACCCGGCGGTCGTGGCCGCCGCGCCGCTGACCGAAATGGAGGGCATGCTTTCCTACAAGGGTGGCATGCAGCCGATCCAGGTCAGCGGCATCGACCCGGCGCAGGAGGGCAAGGTGTCCATCGTCGGCCAGCACATCGTCCGGGGTGACCTGCAGGCGCTGCGGCCAGGGGAATACGGCGTGGTGCTGGGCGAGCTGACCGCCAAGCGCTTTGGCCTCGACAGTGGCGACAAGCTGACCTTGATCGTGCCCGAGATCAGCAGTGCCCCCGGCGGCATCACCCCGCGCATGCAGCGGCTCACGGTGGTCGGGATCTTCAAGGTCGGGGCCGAGCTGGACGGTTCGCAAGCCTATGTGCATGTCGCCGATGCCGGCCAGATGCAGCGCTGGGCGCCGGGCCAGGTGCAGGGCGTACGGCTGAAGCTGCATGACCTGTATGCCGCGCCGCAGGTCTCCAAGGCCATCGCCGCCGCGCTCGGCGACGGCTATCGCGCCGATGACTGGTCGCACACCCAGGGCAGCCTGTTCAGCGCGATGAAGATGGAGAAGACCATGATCGGGCTGTTGCTGCTGATGATCATCGCCGTCGCGGCCTTCAACATCATCGCTACCCTGGTGATGGTGGTGAACGACAAGGGCGCCGATATCGCCATCCTGCGTACCATCGGCGCCACCCCGGCGCAGATCATGGGCACCTTCATGGTCCAGGGCAGCCTGATCGGCGTGGTGGGCACGTTGCTCGGTGGCGTGCTGGGCGTGATCGCCGCGCTCAATGTCAGCCAGATCGTCGGCTGGCTGGAGCGCATCAGCGGCCAGCATATCTTCACCTCCGACGTGTATTTCATCAGCAGCCTGCCATCGGAGCTGCAATGGGGCGATGTCGGCCTGATCTGCACGGCCGGGCTGGTGATGAGCTTCCTGGCGACGATCTACCCGGCCTATCGCGCCTCGCAGGTAGAGCCGGCCTACGCCTTGCGCTACGAGTGAACCCTGTCCCGGCAGCCGGGGCGCCTCGTGGTGCTCCGGCTCAGGGCACCGGCAACTCGATCACGAAGCAGGTCCAGCCTGCGTCACATTCGGCGGTGATGGTTCCAGCGTGGGCCTGGATGATCGAGCGAGTGATCGCAAGGCCCAGGCCGGCGTGCTCGCTTCGACCTTCCCGGCGTGCCGGGTCGGCGCGCAAGAAACGGTCGAACAGGCGGGGCAGCAGGCTGGGTTCGATGGCAGGTCCGGTATTGGCAATGACGATGCGCACGCGCTGCGCACTGGTATCGCAACTGACCCGGACCGTTCCGGCGGGCGGGGTGAAGCGCAAGGCATTGTCCAGCAAATTGGAAAAGGCCCGGCGCAGCATGTGCCGGTCACCGTGCAACCAGGCCTGACCGTTTCGTGCCAAGGTGATGCCTCTGTCTTCGGCGAGCAAGGCATGGTATTCCAGCAGCGCATCGAGCTCGTCATGCAGCGTCAATTTCTGGCGGCTCGGGGTCAGCAAGCCGTGATCGGCCTTGGCCAGGTAAAGCATGTCGTTCACCAGCTGGGCCATCCACTGGAGCTCCTCGAGGTTGTCGTGCAACGCTTCCCGGTACTCTTCCAGGTTGCGTGTGCGCGTGAGCGTGACCTGAGTGTGGGTAAGCAGGTTCGACAGCGGTGTGCGCAGCTCGTGGGCGATATCGGCGGAAAAGGCCGAAAGACGCTGGAAGGCTTCCTCCAGGCGTTCGAGCATGGCATTGAGCGTTTCGCCCAGGTGGGCCAGCTCCTCGGGCATTTGTGTCACCGGCAGGCGCGTGGTCAGCGAGCGGGCCGAAACGTTCGCGGTGATTCGACTCATCTGGCGCAGCGGTCGCAGGCCGCGGCGTACGGCCCAGGCCCCGAGCAGGGCGGTGGCCAGCGCCGACAGGCCGACCGTCAACCAGATCAACCGCTGCATGTGTTGCAGAAAATGCTGGTGATGGGTGATGTCGAGGAACAGCGCCAGCTGCGGTGAGCGAGGCTGGTCATCGCGCAGGCGGGCAGCCAGGACTCGGTAGTCGACGCCGTCGGCATGCACGCTGGTCAGCCCCAGCGGCTCCAGGGCGCCTGGCAAGCCGTCCCGGCTGTCGAACCATATGCTGCCATTGGCTGCACGTATGCGCAGGGCAAGCTCGGCCTGATGGCCAAGCGCTTCGCGCAGGCTCGCCAGGTGCTGGGCCAGATCGTCTTCGGTGTCGAGCATGGCGAGCAGGTTGCGCAGCGATGCCAGGCGGGGCTGAAGCAACTGCTGGTCCAGTTCGATGAAGTGCCGTTCACTGGCGCTGCTGAACAGGATGCCTGCCAGCAGCGATACCACGGCGCTGCAAGCGGCGAACAGCATGGCCAGACGCGTGCCGAGCGAGACGCGGTGCATCAGGCCTGGCGCTCTTCGAGCACGTAGCCCATGCCACGTACCGTGTGGATCAGCTTGTCGGGATGGGGGTCGTCGATCTTCGCCCGCAGGCGGCGGATCGCCACTTCGATGATGTTGGTATCGCTGTCGAAGTTCATGTCCCAGACCTGCGAGGCGATCAGCGACTTGGGCAGTACCTCGCCCTGACGTCGCAGCAGCAGCTCGAGCAAGGCGAATTCCCTGGCAGTCAGGTCGATACGCTGGCCGGCGCGCTCGGCACGCCGACGCACCAGGTCAAGGCGCAGGTCGCGCAGGCCGAGGCTGGTTTCCTGGGACGGTTGGCTGCCGCGCCTGAGCAAGGTCCGCACGCGTGCCAGCAACTCGGCGAAGGCGAATGGCTTGACCAGGTAATCATCGGCGCCCAGTTCCAGGCCTCGCACACGGTCCTCGATGGCATCACGCGCGGTCAGGAACAGAACCGGCATGGGCAGGCCCGCCTGGCGCACGGCCTGGAGGATCTGCCAGCCATCGCGACCGGGCAGCATGACATCCAGAATCAGCAGGTCGTGTTCGCCGCTCAGGGCCCGTTGCAGGCCAGCGTGCCCGTCGTCGACAAGCTCGCTGGCGAAGCCTGCTTCGCTCAGTCCTTGGCGCAGGTACTGGCCGGTTCTGGCCTGGTCTTCGACGATCAGCAGCTTCATGGTTCTACACGATATCCGGGAATGGGCCGCGTCATCATACGCCAGGGCGCCCCGGCAGACCCAAGCTGACAAAGATGTAATCCAGCCGTCAGCGTACTGGCAGGCCCAGGTGGCTAGGCTGTTGCTCCAATCCACGCGTCCATTGGAGCCGTCCTACATGAAGCACCTTTCGATCGTTGCCCTGCTGGCGTTGAGCACTTTGTCGTCTCAGGCTGGCGCCACGCAGGCCTTCGCCTTCGGTGAGCCAGCCGATGCGGCGAAGGCCGACCGTACCGTCCAGGTCGTGCTCGAGGACATTGCCTTCGAGCCGAAAAGCCTGCGCGTCAAGGCGGGCGAGACGGTGCGCTTCGTGGTGATCAACCAGGGCCGCCTGCCCCATGAATTCAACCTGGGGGACAAGGCCATGCATGCCGAGCATCAGAAACAGATGCTGGCCATGCCCATGTCGGTTCAGGGTGGCGCCACGGGGCACGGCGAGCATCAGCATGCCGCGCATGTCCATGACCACCCCAACAGCGTGCTGGTCATGCCCGGCCAGCGCGCAGAGCTCGCCTGGACATTCAAGGCTGGGGCGCCGATCGAATTCGCCTGCAACGTGCCAGGGCACTACCAGGCCGGCATGGTCGGTCCGTTGACCATCGAGTAATGTCGCCCCCAAGCGGACAGGCAAAGTCGGTAGAATGACGTCATTTCACGTTTCACGGAACAGACTCCATGCATCGCGCTGTAGAAGATTCGCCGCTTGGCAAGACCAGCGAATACGTCGCTACCTATACGCCTTCCCTGTTGTTTCCCATTCCGCGCGCGGCCAAGTGGGCCGAGCTCGGGGTCAGCGCCGAGGCCTTGCCATGGCAGGGCGTGGACTACTGGAACTGCTTCGAGCTGTCCTGGCTGTTGCCATCGGGCAAGCCGGTCGTGGCCATCGGTGAGTTCGCCATCGCAGCGGATTCGCCGAACATCATCGAGTCGAAGTCGTTCAAGTTGTACCTCAATTCGCTGAACCAGACCGTATTCGAATCCACCGATGCGGTGCGGGCCTGTCTGGAGCGAGACCTGTCGGCCGTCGCCGGCAAGCCGGTGGCCGTGCAGGTGCGCAGCCTGGAGCAGGTCGAGGCCCAGGGCGTGACCGGCCTGCCGGGTCGGTGCATCGACGACCTGGAGATCAGTGTCAGCGATTATGCCCGGCCGCGTCCCGAACTGTTGCGTTGCGACCCGGCGCGTCAGGTGGCAGAGACCTGGCACAGCCACTTGCTCAAGTCCAATTGCCCAGTGACCGGCCAGCCGGACTGGGGAAGCGTGGTGGTCGAGTATCGAGGCAGCGCCCTGGAGCCGGCCAGCCTGCTGGCCTACCTGGTCAGCTTCCGCCAGCATGCGGACTTCCATGAACAATGCGTGGAACGCATCTTCCTCGATCTCCAGCGATTGCTGGACCCGCAGCACCTTACCGTGTACGCCCGGTACGTGCGTCGTGGCGGGCTGGACATCAATCCGTATCGCAGCACCGGGCCGATCGCGCTGGGCAACGTGCGCCTGGTTCGCCAGTGAGCGCAGGCGGGCCCGCGCTGCCTGACAGCTGGCACGGACGGTTGGTCAGGCTCGGCTGACCGTGCTGTTCGTGGCGACATGGCACAGCGCCCGGCATCGGCCAGGCGCTGGCTTCAGATGCCCATGCTATGGAGATGGGTGGCGATATTGCGCAGGGTGGCGGTAAGGTCCGGATGGGCGGCCTCGAAGCGCTCGACCGCCAGGTTGACCCCATCGGCGAGGTTGTTGTCCTGGGTGGCCTCCTCCAGTTTCAGCTGGGCCTCGATCTGCTGCATGAGGGCATGCAGGTGGTCGCGTTCCTCCAGCGAAAGCGGTGGGTTCTTCTCCAGTTGCTCGCGCAGGCTATCGAGTTGCTCTTGAAGTTCGCGGGCAGGCATGGGTGTTCTCCCTCAGTGAATAGGCACAGGCATGGACCTCGGCCGAGCGGCAAAGGTTCTCGCCTGCCTTGAAAGCGTAATTCACCCTGCGTGGCTCTGCCCGAGCGCAATCGGCATGACTGTTTCAGGGCTTTTCGCCTTTTTGGCGGCGTCGGCTGATGTCAGCCAGGCAGGTGTCGAGGTCTTCCAGGTGGTCGATGACCGAATGCACGCCAAGGTCGAACAGTGCCAGGGTGGCCTTGCTGCGCAGCAAGTCACGGTCCTGCTGGCTCATCGACTGCCAGCCCAGGCTGGCAAGGTCGCAGGCGGGACTGCAAGTGGCCAGGCCGACCGTCCAGAGCCCCGCGTTGAGCCCCGACAGCAGCTGGCGTGGCTCGCCGCTGACCAGCACGCAGCCCTCCAGGCGCGGGCTGCCTAGGCTCATCAGCGCCTGCCAGCAGGCATCGGGGGCAGGCCAGGAAGGCGCCTGCAAGGCTTGTCCGGGCAACCAGTCCGGAAGCATGGCGGCCAGCCGCGCGGCCTCGGCGCTGTCCAGTTCGTCGATCCAGATGCACGGCACCTGCTGGCGGTGAAGCGCGCCAAGGCTGTCCAATGCACCGGGGGCGAGCGAGGGTTCGCCGTCGTGGGGCCGGACCAGGCAGCCGCGCAGGCCGAACAGCACCGCGGTGAGGTTGGTCGCATCCGGCATGGAAACGTCCCTGAAATAATCTGGAGGCTAGCCGGTGATCGTTACCGTTGGATGACAGATACCGCGCAGGACAGCTTGCTGGCAAACAGGTAAAACTGTTTATCGCAACCGCAGTCTTTATACTGACGCCCAATCCGCAGTGCGCCTTGGCGCATATCACCCTGAGATTCGATGGAGAGTTATCTATGCGCGCGATCGGCGCCGGTGTGATCGAACGAATCACCCAGGCCTTCTTCTGTGCCAGCCTAACGTTGATGCCCCTGGCAGCGAGTCAGGCGGCCACCGAGGAAGATCCTTGGGAGGCCGTCAATCGCCCGATCTTCAAGTTCAATGACGTGCTTGATACCTATGCCCTCAAGCCGTTGGCCAAAGGCTACCAGGCGGTGACTCCACAGTTCCTGGAAGAGGGCATCCACAACGTGTTCAGGAACCTGGGCGATGTCGGCAACCTGGCCAATGACGTTCTTCAGCTCAAGCCCCATGCGGCGGGGGTGGATACCGCGCGCCTGATCGTCAATACCACCTTCGGGCTGGGCGGGTTCTTCGACGTCGGCACTCGCATGGGGTTGCAGCGCAACGACGAGGATTTCGGCCAGACCCTCGGTTACTGGGGCGTTGGCAGCGGCCCGTACGTGGTCATCCCGTTCCTCGGCCCAAGTACCGTGCGCGATGCAGTGTCCAGGTATCCCGATACCTATACGCGGCCGTACCGTTACCTGGACCATGTGCCGACCCGCAATTCCATCTTCGCGCTGGACATCATCGATACCCGCGCCGACCTGCTGTCGGCGGAAAAGCTCATCAGCGGTGACAAATACGTCTTCATCCGCAATGCCTACCTGCAGAATCGCGAGTTTCGCGTCAAGGATGGCGAAGTGGAGGACGACTTCTAGAAAGCGCCAGCCTGCCGAGGCAGCCTTCGAGCCGTGTAGGCTGCGTGGGCTGCCTCGGGGCGAGCAGTACCTGGTTGCCTTTACTTGAGTACCAGCAGCTTGTAGGTTCCTGCTTCGCTCTCGATGCCATGGGTGTCATGGGTGAAGCCTGGGAAGGCACTGTCGAAACGCTCGAGCGCGGTCAGGTAGGCCAGCACCGGCCCGTCTGCCGGGCCAGCGTTCTCCCCCGGCATCAGCAACGGGATGCCGGGCGGGTAAGGCACGATCCCCGTGGCGACGGTCCGACCCGCCACCTGTGCCAGGCTGACCCGTTCCACTTCGTTGCGTACCAGCTTCTCATAGGCTTGCACCGGGCTCAGCTTGGCCTCGGGCAGCATGGCGAATGCCTGGGCCATGGTCGATGTGGTGCGATGTGCTTTCATGGCCGCGAAGATCTCCTCGGCCAGGTCGCGCAAGCCCATGCCGGTGTAGCGCTGCTGGTTGGCGGCGACCAGCCCGGGCAGGCAGAGCTCGAGTTCCAGGTTGCTGTCATGGTCTCGCTTGAAGTCCAGCAACGCATTGACCAATGTTCCCCATTTGCCTCGGGTGATGCCGATGGAGAAAAGGAACAGGATGGTGAAATCCGTGGTTTTCTCCACGACGATACCCTGGTAGCCCAGATAGGCGCTGAGCACGCAGGCCGGGATGCCGGTGTCCATGAGCTGGCCATCCTCGCCCATGCCTGGGGTGAGCACCGAGACCTTGATCGGGTCAAGCATGCAGTAGCCGTCCTCGATATCGCCGAAACCGTGCCATGGCTCGCCGGGGCGTAGCACCCAGCAGCGCGGATCGCTCTTCAAGGTTGCGGCAGGGGCGTCGTGGAATGCCACCGGGGCGCCGTCCAGATGGACTTGCGGCGGCTGCCAGCAGGAGAAGAACCACTCGCCCTGGGTCGACATCTCGTTGTGCATGCGCGAGATGACCTGGCGGAAGGCGATGGCTTCCTCGATGGATTCGTTGGTCAGGATCTCTCCGCTGGGCGCCTCCATCATGGCCGAGCTCACGTCGCACGAAGCCATGATGGCGTAGTTGGGCGAGGTGGAGGCATGCATCATGAACGACTCGTTGAAGCGTTCGTGGGCAATGGGGTTGCGCCCGTCGCGGACATGGATCATCGACGCTTGGGAGAGCGCGGCCAGCAACTTGTGGGTCGATTGGGTGGCGAATACGGTAGGCCCGCCGCGATCGTGGTCCTGGGGCCTGCCATGCATGGCGAAACGGTTCTTGTAGAGCGGATTGAAGCGGGCATAGCCGTACCAGGCTTCGTCGAAGTGCAGTCGGTCAACGCTCTGGCCCAGCAATTGCTCGACCCGGGTCACATTGTAGGTGAGCCCGTCGTAGGTGGAGTTGGTGATGATCGCGTGGACCGGAGTGGGGTCGATGTCGGGGCCTGCCAGAGGATTGCTGGCGATGGCGGTGCGTATCGCCTCTGCACTCAAGCGCTGGGGTGGAATCGGCCCGATGATGCCGTAACGGTTGCGCGTGGGCAGCAGGTAGGTCGGGATCGCCCCCGACAGGGTCATCGCATGTTCGACCGACTTGTGGCAGTTTCGATCGCACAGCGCGACCTGGCCGCGGGTCACGCTGGCCATGAGAATCACCCGGTTGGAGGTGGACGAGCCATTGGTCACGTAGTAGGTGCGATGGGCGCCGAATACCTTGGCTGCATAGCGTTCGCCCTGGCCAATGGGGCCGCTGTGGTCGAGCAGCGAGCCGAGTTCGCTGACCGAGATCGACAGGTCCGAACGTAGCAGGTTCTCGCCGAAGAATTCGTAGAACGCCCGGCCAGCCGTGCTTTTCAGGAAGGCCGTGCCGCCCGTGTGACCTGGCGTGTGCCATGAATACTCGTAGGATCGCGCGAATTTCAGCATGGCTGCGAACATCGGCGGCAGAACGTTCTGGCGGTAGCGCTCGATCGCGGCGAGGATGCGCCCGCTGAGGAAGCGACTGCTGTCTTCGGGCAGCCAGATGAAGTCGTCGGCGTGCTGCATCACCAGCAAGGGAATGTTGGAGGCCGTGCTGCGATCGCTGAGCAGGAATACCGGCACTCGGGTATTGCGTCGGCGCAAGGTCGCAAGCAGCTCGATGCAGGCTGCGTGCCCCTCGCTGCGGTCCAGCTCCCAACTCAGCAGCACGCACTGGATGGCCGGGTCGGACTGCAGGATGGCCGTGGCATCGTCCAGGGACTCGGAAACCAGCACGCTGATGGCGCGCTCCTCCACGTCGCTGATCAGCTGGTCCAGGGCACGGCCGAACACCGTGCGTTTGTCAGGCGTGCTGGCGATCAGCAGCGCCAGCATGCCAAGCAGTCTGCGTTGGTCGGTCATGGGCGGGTCTCCGCGGTGGATGCAAGCTCGTTGACGGGTATGGGCGGCTGGCTCAGGTGCTGGGCGCCGACAGTCTGCACTGGCACGCTGCGGTTGAGCGCTTCGAGGCGAATCAGACGATTGTTGACGAAGCCGAACAAGGTGTAGCCGAAGATGGTGGCCAGCCCGCCCATCATCAGCGCCTGCTCACCCGAGTTGTACAGGGCCAGGTAGCTGTAGGCGGTCGCTACCCAGGCGATGAGGTTGGTGACCAGGGCCTTGCCCGGCGGTACCTGCGAGGCCTTCTGCAAGGTCATGAGGGCGGCCATGGACAGGATGTAGGGCACCAGGTTGGTGACCACCGCCAGGTTCACCAGGGTGTCGAACTGCTTGCTCAGGTCCGGACTGATGGTCAACAGGCCCAGGGCCGTCTGGCCGGCCAGCAGGATCAGCATGCCGATGATCGGGGTGCCGGCCCTGTTGGCCTTGGCGAAGACCGGCAGGAAGTAGCCGGTGTCGGCCGAACTCTTGAACACCTGGGCGATGGTGAATTGCCAGCCCAGCAGCGAGCCGACGCAGGCAAGCACCATCAGCGCCATCACGGCATTGCCGACCGCGGGATTGAACATCTTGGCGAAGGCCAGCCCGAACGGCGCGGTGGATGCAGCCAGTTCGGGGTTGTCGACGATGCCGGCGATGACGTTGGTGGAGAGGATATAGATCACCGCTGCACCCAAGGTGCCGCCGAGTACCGCGATCGGCACGTTGCGTTCGGGGTTTTCCACGGCGTCGGTATTGGCGCAGGCCGACTCCAGGCCCAGGAAGGCCCAGAGCGTGATCGCCACCGACGCGCCCGCTGCCTCGAACCAGCTCTTGTCGTGCGGGTTCCAGCCGGCGGCATAGATGCTGCTGTCGAACCAGAACCAGCCGATGGTCGAGACCAGCACGACCGGGGCGATCACGCCCCAGACCGTGACGGCTCCGATCTTTCCGGTGACGCTGGCACCGCCGAAATTGGCGAATGTGGTGATCCACAGAAGCGCTATGGTCGCCAGGGCGACCTGGAGCGAATCGAGTCGCAGGTCGAACAGGACCTGGATGTACCCGACGGCCGTGATGCTGATCGCGACGTTGGCGATCAGCAGCGACAACCCATAGGTGTAGTTGGTGATGTAGTTGCCGCCCTTGCCGAAGGCATACTCGGCATAGCCGCCCATGCCACCGGTCTTTCGGCTGAGCATGCCGCAGCGGGCGAAGGCATAGGCCAGTGCCAGGGAGCCCGTGGCCGTGACCAGCCAGGACAGGACCGAGATCGCGCCTACTTCGGCAAGTTTCGCCGGCAGCAGGATGATGCCTGACCCAAGCATGTTGACCGCTGTCAGCAAGGTCAGTTGAACGACGCTCATTTTCCTGGGCGTTGCCATTGTCGTATTCCTTGACGGACCGAAGTATTAGGCATAGCAAAACCTCGCCATATGACAAGCATGATGTCGAACGGTCTCGCGCTTGGGCGGCGAAGGAAGCCTGGTCGTCCGCGGCATGGGATGGCGGATGGCCGGGTGGGGCGGGTAGAGGACGGGCAGGAACGAAAAAGCCCGCACGAGGCGGGCTTTCGGGAGGTGCCAGGACCGATAGGACCAGCCTGGCACCTGGATTTGGTCGGAGAGACAGGATTCGAACCTGCGGCCTTCTCGTCCCGAACGAGACGCGCTACCTGGCTGCGCTACACTCCGATGGGAATGATCTTATCCGATCCCTCCGGGGCCATGCAAGCCCCTGATGTCGCAGGAAATCCTCGTTCACAGCTCCTTGACGGTGCGCACCTGGTCCTTGTTGATACGGGTGTGCTTGCCGTCGAGCTGTTCGAACTCGTAGAAGCCGGATTCTTCATCATAGGAAGGCGTATCCACGGCCTGGAGCTCACGACCGTCATTGAGGGTGATCACGGTCGGCGATGCGCAACCGGCGAGCGTGGCCAGACCCAGTGCAAGTGCAAAAGCGGAAAGGGTACGTTGGAACATCGTCTTTCTCCGATACGAAGTGGTGGGATGACAGTGAGACGCAGGGTCGCCGCACAAGTTCCTTGCCCCTGCAGCATAGCGCCCGTACGAACCGGAGCAGGCCACCGAGGCCGGTACGGCTGCGGCGACGACGCATGGCCTGTGGTATAACCATCGGCATTCATCCTTCCCGTCAGCGGATTCCAGGTTTCCAGATGAAAGCCAAGGCAGACACTCCCTTCGTACCACTGAATATCGCGGTGCTCACCGTGAGCGATACGCGTACCTTCGAAACCGACACTTCCGGACAGCTGTTCGTCGATCGGCTCACCGAGGCCGGCCACCTGCTGGCCGCCCGCGTACTGCTCAAGGACGATCTGTACAAGATCCGTGCGCAGGTCGCGGCCTGGATCGCCGACGAGGTGGTGCAGGTGGTGCTGATCACCGGCGGGACCGGGTTCACCGGCAGGGATAGCACGCCGGAAGCCGTCAGCTGCCTGCTGGACAAGCAGGTCGAAGGCTTCGGCGAGCTGTTCCGGCAGGTTTCGCTCGCGGATATCGGAACCTCCACGGTGCAGTCGCGTGCCTTGGCCGGCCTGGCCAACGGCACCCTGGTCTGCTGCCTGCCCGGCTCAACCAATGCGGTGCGAACCGGCTGGGACAAGATCATCGGCGAACAGCTCGATGCGCGGCACCGGCCATGCAACTTCGTCCCTCACCTGAAGCAGGCAGCGCCCTGTGAAAGCCGTGGGTGAGCCGGCTACGAAGCGCTCCCTGATGCCGGTGGAGCAGGCACTGGAGCGGCTTCTGGCACTGGCCGAGGCGGCACCGATCGGCGCTACCGAACAGGTGCCGCTGGCCGCTGCCGATGGGCGCGTGCTGGCGCATGCCCTGGTGGCCAGCCTGGACCTGCCGCCGTGGGCGAACAGTGCCATGGATGGCTATGCTCTGCGCATGAGCGACTGGCAGGGCGAGCCTTTGCCAGTCAGCCAGCGGATCTTCGCCGGTCAGGCCGCGGCGCCGCTCGAGCCGGGCACTTGCGCGCGGATCTTCACCGGCGCACCGGTACCCGAGGGCGCCGACTGCGTCGAGATGCAGGAAAACGTCGAGGTGCTCGAGGACGGTCGGGTTCGCCTGCTGGCCCCGCTCGCCCTGCAGCAGAACATTCGCCCGCAGGGCCAGGAAACCCGTGTCGGCGAGCCGGTCATGCCGGCCGGTACCCGCCTGGGGCCGATCGAACTCGGCCTGGCGGCCAGCCTCGGCGCCGCGCTGCTGCCGGTCGTGCGTCGCCTACGGGTGGCGGTGTTGTCCACTGGCGACGAACTGGTGGAGCCTGGTTCCCCGCTGGGACCGGGACAGATCTACAACAGCAATCGTCGCCTGCTGCTCGGCTGGCTGCAAAGGCTGGGCTGCGAGGTCGTCGATGGGGGCATTCTGGCCGATGATCTGGCGCAGACCCGGGCTTGCCTGGCCAGCCTGCAGGATGTGGACCTGATCCTCTCCACCGGTGGAGTTTCGGTCGGTGAGGCGGATTACCTGGGCATCGCCTTGCGCGAAGCGGGTGAGCTGGCTTTCTGGAAGCTGGCGATCAAGCCGGGCAAGCCACTGACCGTTGGGCATTACCAGGGCATCCCCGTCATCGGTCTGCCTGGCAACCCGGCTTCGACCCTGGTGACCTTCGGCTTGCTGGCCCGTCCTTACCTGTTGCGCCGCCAGGGCGTGGCCGAGGTGGCCGCACTGCGTTTCGATGTGCCGGCGGGGTTCGACTGGCCCAAGGCCGGCGGACGGCGCGAGTACCTGCGGGCGCGCCTGGAGAACGGTCGGGCCTGCCTGTATGGCAATCAGAGCTCAGGCGTGCTGCGCAGTGCGGTGTGGGCCGAAGGGCTCGTCGAGGTACGCGAAGGCCTGACGCTGGAGGTGGGGCAAAGCGTGCCTTTCATTCCGTTCAGCGAACTGCTTGGCTGAAAGCCGGAGGTTTTCCCGCGCTCAGGGAGTATATCGGCCATCGGCGCGGTCGAGATTGCGGTGGCTCTGCGGAGGAGAAGCGCTATGGACACTCGACGGGCGATGCTGGTCCTGCATGGCAAGCAGGCAATGAACGAAGAAGTACGGGACGCCGTCAAGCAGATGCGCGAGCGTGGCTGGACGTTCGATGTACGCTTGACCTGGGAAGCCGGTGATGCGCAGCGGCTGGTCAAGGAAGCGCTGGAGGCCGGCTATGCCCATGTCGTGGCCGGCGGCGGCGACGGTACGCTGCGCGATGTGGCGCAAGCCATGGAGGGCGCCCAGGCGAGCCTGGCCTTGTTGCCCCTGGGCACGGCCAATGACTTCGCCCATGCCGCCAACGTGCCCCTGGAGCCTGGCGCGGCGCTGCTGTTGCTGGAACGTCCAGCCACGCCGGTGGATCTGGGGCGGGCAGGTGACAAGGCATTCCTGAACATGGCCACGGGTGGCTTCGGCAGCCAGGTCACCGCCAACACCTCGGAGGACTTGAAGAAAGCCTTGGGCGCGGCCGCCTACATGATCACCGGGATCAGTCGCTTCAGCGAGCTGCAGGCGGCATCGGTGGAGATCCACGGCCCGGACTTCCAGTGGCAAGGCCCACTGCTCGCGCTGGGTATTGGCAATGGTCGGCAAGCTGGCGGCGGGCATGAGCTGTGCCCCGACGCGGTGATCGATGATGGCTTGCTGGACATCAGCATCCTGCCGGCCCCACAGGAAGTGGTCGGCGCCTTGCGCGAGCTGCTGGTGGGCGAGGGGCTGTACATCCGTGCCCGACTACCCTGGGTGGAGGTGCGCAGTGTCCAGGGCATCGACATCAACCTCGATGGGGAACCGTTGCAGGCGCAACGGCTGCGCTTCGAGGCGCGCGCCAAGGCGCTGCGTCTGCACCTGCCGGCGGGTTCGCCCTTGCTCAGTCATCCAGGCTGATGATCTTCTCGCGTACCGCGAACAATACCAGGCCGGCCACGTCATGGATCTGCAAGCGTTTCATGACCTGTGAGCGGTGGGTTTCCACGGTCTTGACCGACAGGCCCAGCCCGTTGGCTATCTCGCGCGTGGTCTTGCCCCTGACGATCAGGCGCAGGATTTCCATCTGCCGGGCCGTGAGGTTGTACCGCTGCGCGGCAGCCTGGCGCTTGCCCTCCAGGTGGAGCAAGGCCTGGTCGATCACGGTCTGGGCGATGGCCGGGCTGAGGTAACGGCCGTTGTTGCACAAGGCAGTCAAGGCCAGTTGCAGTTCGACAGCGGTGGTGTTCTTGAGCAGGTAGCCATGGGCGCCGTGTTCCAGGGCGCGCATCACCAACTCCGGGTCGCGATGCATCGACAGGATCAGCACGCGGCAGGTCGCGCCGCATTCACGCAGCCTGGTCAGCGCATCCAGGCCGCCGGTAGAGTGCATGGACGCGTCGAGCAGGACGATGTCCGGCGACAACTCGGCAACCAGGTCGAGCAGCCGGCTGCCGTCGGCGGTTTCGCCGATGACCGAGAAGCCTGGGATATCCGCGACCAGTGCGCGCACGCCAGCACGGATCAGAGAATGGTCGTCCACCAGCAGCAGTCTACAGGTCATGGGTCGTCCGGTTCGGTCGCAGGCTCGCAAGCGGGAGGCAGGCCGGAGGATGCAGCCTGGCAGAGGACCTGCCTGCACCATGTTAGCACTTCGAGCCGGACAGGTCCCTGACCAACCGGCAGCGGTGGATTGCCGCGGTCGATCCGGATCTTCCTGGTTGAGGGTTTGAGCAGTACCACTGAAAGTTGCTTGTGAGCACCACGCTAGCCGGCAGCCGGGCCAGCGAGCACCTCGCGTTGGCCCAGGCTGTCCGCCAGATCCTCGAGCAGGACCACCTGTTCGGCAGTATCCAGATTGAGCAGACCGGTATGGGGATCGAGCAGTTCGAGCTGCCAGGCCAGGTGCGTCAGACATGCTTCTATGACTGGCAGGGCACGCGGCCGCAAGGCGAGGCGCAAGCAGGCCGGCTGCAACTGCTGGCCCAGCGTCTTGGCGAAGCTGGCCACTTCGGCCAGGCCGGCAGCCGCGGCGCGGCGCGAAAGTTCGTCCAGGGTTTCGGTGAGGTGCAGGCAGGCATCCGGATCGTTGTCGATCACCACCAGATGCAACAGGCAATCCTGGGCCCGCTCCAGCAACCTTTGCGCATCCTCCATGAAGGCCGGCAGCAGGCCGACGGGCAATGACGCACGTTCAGTCATGACGTTTCCAACCATCGAAGCTAGGAAACCTGCCGCCACGGCGAGGCCAGGGCTGGCAAAGCCTGTCGCTGTCCGCAGGTTCGAGAGGGGCGCAACATTAAAGGTTGAAGCCAGCTCCGCAAATCGGTTTCAACCTTACGGGAGCTAGGGAAATCCCTGAGCAGGGCGAGGAAAACAGCCAATGTGCGGTAGTGAGTGGGTGTGGTCCTGAAAAAATGATACTGAAATGACATCAATTTTGCCGGCCCCGTTCGTCGAATGGGTAAAGCTGGTCGTCGAACAGCCGATACAGCATCACCACGTTGTCTTAAACATTTGTTGCAATCCAGGGGGCTCAATGGCTGGCATTCTTGACACGGTAGACCAACGAACGCAGCTGGTGGGCGAAAATCGCCTGGAAATTCTCATGTTCCGGCTCGCTGGTCGACAACTGTTCGCCATCAATGTGTTCAAGGTTCAGGAAGTCCTGCAATTGCCGCGCCTTACCTTGATGCCGCAACGCCATGCCTTCGTCTGCGGCGTGGTCAACCTGCGTGGGCAGACGCTACCGGTCATCGACCTGTCCCAGGCCATCGGCATGCGTGCGCTGCAACCTGGGCCGAACAGCACCATCATCGTCACCGAATACAACCGTTCGGTTCAGGCATTCCTGGTCGGCAGCGTGGACAGAATCGTCAACATGAACTGGGAAGCGATCATGCCGCCGCCTTCCAGCGCCGGTCGCCAGCACTACCTGACCGCCATCACCAAGGTCGACGAGCAACTGGTGGAGGTGATCGACGTGGAAAAGGTGCTCGCCGAAATCGTGCCCTACAACGCCAAGGTTTCGCGCGACAAGCTCGAGGACCCGCTGCTGGCGCGCGCCCGCGGCCGAGAAGTGCTGCTGGTGGATGACTCCAGCGTGGCCTTGGCGCAGTTGCGTGAAACGCTGAGCCAGCTGGGCGTGAAACTGCATGTGGCCAGCGATGGGCTCAAGGCCTTGCGGCTGCTCAAGGGTTGGGCGGATGCGGGGGAAAATGTCGGTGAAAAGCTGCTGATGATCTTCACCGACGCGGAGATGCCGGAGATGGACGGTTACCGCCTGACCACCGAGATCCGCAACGATCCGCGCCTGCGCAATCTGTTCGTGGTGCTGCATACCTCGCTGTCGGGCAGCTTCAACGAGTCGATGGTCAGGAAGGTCGGTTGCGACAGCTTCCTTTCCAAGTTCCAGCCGGATCGCTTGGTGGATATCGTTCGCGAGTGCCTGCAGCGCCAACCTGCCGAAACCTGAGGCGGCTGCCGGCAGCGAGCTGGTCGAGCACTACGGGAGGCTCGGGCAGGCGGCTGCCGGCATGTGTCACATGTCGTCGAAATAACGCTCGTGCCAATCGACCAGCGGCTGAGGCGAATTGAGTTTCTGGCCGTAGATGACCGAATACGACAGCACGTTCTGCACGTACTGACGCGTTTCGTCGAACGGAATGGATTCGACCCAGACATCGAAGCTCAGGTGCCTGGCGCCCTTGAGCCACTGTCGTACCCGGCCCGGCCCGGCATTGTAAGCGGCCGAAGCAAGTACCCGGTTGCCGTTGAACTGCCCATGTACCTGGGTCAGGTAGGCCGCGCCCAGCTGAATGTTCTTCTCGGGATTGAGCACTTGGGCCGGCGAGGCCAGCGGTATGTCGTACTTGCGCGCGGTCTCCTTGGCGGTAGCCGGCATCAACTGCATCAGGCCGCTGGCGCCGACGCCGGAGCGCGCGTCTTCCATGAAGGCGCTTTCCTGGCGGGTGATCGCGAACACCCAGCTCGAGTGCAGGCCTCGGACCTTGGCCTCGCGTACCAGCGTATCGCGGTAGGCCATGGGGAAGCGGATTTCCAGATCGTCCCAGTACTTCGCCAGGCTGATGGTGCGGATGGCCGGGAAATACCAGCGCATGTCATAGGCCAGGCGCGCCTGCGCGACCATCTCGTCGCGATCGAAGTGACGGCTGACGTGGTACCACTCGCGGCGGCCGTCGACGATCTGGCCGCGGGCGTGGAACTCCAGCGCGCGCTGGACGCCGGGCGTGGCTTTTACCTTGGCCAGCAGCTGCTTGCTCAGCACCAGCGGCTTGCTGTTGAGCTGGTAGGGGGTGCGCGCCCGATCGGCGGCGAGGAAGCCGTAGAAATCCCGTTCTCGCGAGACGACCTTGTACAGTGCCATGACCTGCGGGTTGTCCGGTTGCGCCAGTTCCAGGCTGCGTGCCTGCCAATAGCGCCAGCGGTTGCTGGCCGCCAGCTCCGGCGGCAGGCGTCGGGTCAGCTCGTAGGCGTCCTGCCAGCGACCAAGGCGCAACAGCAGGCGCAGACGCCATTCGGTGACCGTGTCGTCGCGCAGCTCAGGATCGTAGCGGGTCATCAGTTCCAGCGCGCGAGGATCGTAGCGGCGCGCCAAGGTCAGGCCGATCTCGCGGGCGATGGCGACCTTCTCGTCCTTGGAGAAATGCATGCGCGAAGCATAGCCGTCGAGCAGCGCCATGGCTCGCTGTGGATCCTGGCGGGCCAGGCGGCGCAGGCCAAGACCGACCGCATCGGACATCGCCTCGTCGACCGGCTCGAAGCGTGTCGGCTGGTCCAGCAGTTCGGGCTTCTGTGCCACCTCGATCAGCAGGCGACCCTGGCGGCCCAGGGTGGGCAACGTGTTGACCAGGCTGTTGGCCAGGGCATAGTTGCGCGCTTGCGCGGCCAGCCTGAGCCTGTGCCAGCGACGGGCCTCGGTCAGCTGGCCTTCGGCGGCCCACATGCCGAACAGCGTGTCGCAGGCGGTCGGCTGGGACTTGCCCACGTTCCACAGCTTTTCCGCCGTGGCCAGGCCTTCGGCGCGCTGCCCGTGGATGAGCTGGTACTGGCCATTGAGGCAGTCGAGCTCGGTGAAGTTGAGTTTCGGGTCGTAGTAGCGGGCGAAAGTGGCCCAGTCGCCACGTTCGGCGAGCCAGCGCAGCCAGCGCAGCTTCATCCAGTTGGCCTGGGGCAGGTCGCCGTGGGCGGCCAGGAAACGTTCGATTTCCTCATTGCTGGCACTTTTGAGGCGGGCGGTCAGTTCGTCATAGGCCAGGTAGGGCGTCAGAGGATAGTCGCTCAGGGCCTGTGCGTAGCGCAGATAAGGGCCTTTGTCGCCCTTGGCCAGCGCACGCTTGGCCTCGTCGTAGTACTGGCGTTGCAACACCAGGTCGCCGGCCTGGGTCATGGCGCTGGTGGTGGCGGTGAGAAACAGGCAGGAGACGAGGGAGAACAGGCAGCTGCGCATGATACGTCCGGGCAGTTGAAAGCATGGAAAGTGACGGCTTCGCCAGCACAGGTTGAGTCGTACGACCTTAGCTTAGCTGTTTGCCGATAGGCGAACAAAGCGTTGTGCGACATCCGATCGCCGACGGGTCGGCCGATGGCAGGCCTGGGCGCATAATGCCTTGGGCGGCCAAGTCGGGTAGAATGCGCGCCCGGTTTCTGGAGAGAATCATGACCCTGCTCAAATTCAGCGATGTGTCCCTGGCCTTCGGCGCGATGCCGCTGCTGGACAAGGTGTCCTGGCAGATCGCCCGTGGCGAGCGGGTGTGCATCATCGGCCGCAACGGTACGGGCAAGTCGAGCATGCTGCGCCTGGTCAAGGGTGAGCAGAAGCCCGATGACGGCGAGATCTGGCGAGCCCCTGGCCTGAAGATCGGTGAGCTGCCCCAGGAGCTGCCTGTCGCCGATAGCCGCAGCGTGTTCGACGTGGTCGCCGAAGGTCTCGATGGCGTGGGTGCCTTGCTGGCAGAGTTCCATCATCTGAGCCAGAATATCGGCGGCGACGACGATCTGGACAAGCTCATGCATGTGCAGAACGAGCTCGAGGCGCGCGACGGCTGGCGCTTGCAGCAGCTGGTCGAAAGCACGCTCAGTCGCTTGCAGCTGCCCGCCGACAAGACCTTGGCCGAACTGTCCGGCGGTTGGCGCCGTCGGGTCCTGCTGGCTCAGGCACTGGTATCCGAGCCCGACCTGCTGCTGCTCGACGAGCCGACCAACCATCTGGACATCGGTGCCATCGCCTGGCTCGAGGAAGCCCTGAGCGGATTCAACGGCGCCGTGCTGTTCATCACCCACGACCGTTCGTTCCTGCAGAACCTGGCCACTCGTATCCTGGAACTCGACCGTGGCGGGTTGATCGACTGGAACGGCGACTATGCCAGCTTCCTGGTGCACAAGGAGGCGATGCTGGCCGCCGAGGAAACGGCCAACGCGCTGTTCGACAAGCGGTTGGCCCAGGAGGAAGTCTGGATCCGCCAGGGCATCAAGGCCCGTCGCACGCGCAACGAAGGCCGCGTACGGGCGCTCAAGGCGCTGCGGGTCGAGCGCGGTCAGCGCCGCGAGCGCCAGGGCAAGGCCAATATCCAGATCGAGTCGGCCGACAAGTCGGGCAAGCAGGTCATGCTCCTGGAAGACGTCAGCTTCGCCCATCCCGACGGCCCGTGGCTGGTCAGGGATTTTTCCATGGTCCTGCAGCGTGAGGACCGCATCGGTCTGCTGGGAGCCAATGGTACCGGCAAGACCACCTTGCTCAAGCTCATGCTGGGCGACCTGGAGCCCGGGAGCGGACGAATCGAGCGTGGAACCCGTCTCGAAGTGGCCTATTTCGACCAGATGCGGCATCAACTGGATCTGGAAAAGACCGTCATCGACAACCTTGCCGAAGGACGGGACTTCATCGAGATCGATGGCCAGAGTCGGCACGTGCTCAGCTACCTGGGCGACTTCCTGTTCAGCCCGCAGCGTGCCCGCACGCCGGTCAAGGCGCTGTCAGGTGGCGAGCGCGCGCGCCTGCTGCTGGCCAAGCTGTTCAGCAAGCCGGCCAACCTGCTGGTGCTGGACGAGCCCACCAACGATCTGGATGTGGAAACCCTCGAGCTGCTCGAGGAAGTGCTGTCGAACTACAAGGGAACGGTGCTGATGGTCAGCCACGACCGTGCCTTCCTCGACAACGTGGTGACCAGCACACTGGTCTTCGAAGGGCAGGGGCGGGTACGTGAGTATGTCGGGGGCTACGAGGACTGGATTCGCCAGGGTGGCTCGCCGAAGCTGCTGGGCGTGAGCGAAAGCAGGTCTGGCAAGTCCGAGCTCAACAGCGCAGTGGTGCAGGCGCCGAAAGCCGCGCCAGCGCCTGCCCCCTCGGCACCGGCCGAGCCGGCCAAGAAGAAGCTCAGCTACAAGCTCCAGCGCGAACTGGAGGCCCTGCCTGGACAGATCGACGCGCTCGAGCAGCAGATGGCTGCGGTTCAGGCGCAAATCGCCTCCCCAGGTTTCTACCAGCGACCGATTGGCGAAACATCGCCGGTACTGGCGCGCCTGGAGCAGCTTCAGGCAGAACTGGACGTGCTGGTCGAACGCTGGGCCGAGCTGGAAGACTGAAGACGTTGCGGCCTGGCCAGCGAGAATGGCCAGGCCGCGGCGCTCAGTCCTTCTTCTGCAGGCGCACCGCCAATACGTCGCAAGGGGCACCATGCAGCACATCGTTGGCCGTCGAGCCAAGCAACAGGGCCAGGCCATGGCGACCGTGACTGCCGACGACGATCAGGTCGCATTGCTGTTCGGTGGCCAGGGCATGGATTTCCTGGCGCGGCTGGCCGTATTTCAGATGCGAATCACCGCGCTGGATGCCTGGATACTTGTTGAACAGGCGGTCCATTCGCTCCTTGGCCTGATCGAACTGCTGCTGTTGCAGTTGCGAGAGGTCCATCGGCACGTCGCCGCCAAAGGCCATGGCCATCGGCTCGACGATATGCACCAGCGAGACCTTGGCGCCAGTGGGCTCGGCGAGCTTCATGGCACGCTTGATGACCGGGTCGCATTCTTCGGTCAGGTCGACAGCGACCAAGAGGTGTTCGTAGGACATGAGTGGCACTCCTGACAATCGCAATGGTTCAAGTATGGTCGTTTTCCGGCTGAGCGTGCGAGTCACGGCTAACCAGCTCATTTGCAACGCATTGTAGGGGCTACAGATATGACGATATGGCTGGTTGTGTCAATCCTTGCACTGGTGCTCAGCCCACTGGCCTGGCTGCGACCTTCGCGCAGGCAGAGCGAGCAGATGAGCCTGCGCATGACAGGGCGCAGGATGGGCCTGGCCATGCAGCTGGCCCCCCAGCAATGGCCGTACTGGTTGCACAAGGATCTGCCGGACCCGTGTCCGCAGTACTACCGGGCCCGGCGCAGAGGGCGCGCGGACAGCTGGTGCTACTGGCAGGCAGCGCCCGGGGTATGGCTTGACCAATGGCGTGAACCCTGCGCCGAGCCGCGCCTGGTCGAGGCGTTCTCACGCCTGCCCGAGAGCGTCCACAAGGTCGAAGCCGACTCGCGCATGCTTTCCCTGTATTGGGGCGAGCGCGGCGAGGAGTCTGTATTGGTGGATATTGCCGCGGTGCTGGAGCAGTTGGCTTGAGGGGCTGAGCTGCAAGCTTCAAGCTGCACGTGCGTCGCGGTTGGTCTTGGTTCTCTCTTCCCCAGAGTTTTTTCGTTCGTCGTGGTCTATACCACAGGTCTGGTCGTGTCCGTCACGAGGCTGTGAATGGGCGGGCGGAAAGTGACCGAAAAGTCGCGTCTCGCCGGTGCCTCGGGGCATTTGACAATGCCCCGCATTTCGGAGAATGTGTGCGCACCCAAGTCAAACGGGCGTATGAATTGAGCGTTTGCATGAAGCAGCGCTCTGTCTCGGCCCGATCAGCGCGGCGACCGGGGTGCCTGGGGTCATGGCAGGCGCAGGCTGCTGGCCAGCCGCCTGGCTACAGCGATCGGCGCGTACAGTTCAGCTTCCATATCGTGGAGATCAGTTGATGATTTACGAAGGTAAAGCCATCACGGTTAAGGCTCTTGAAAGCGGCATCGTCGAACTGCGCTTCGACCTCAAGGGTGAATCCGTCAACAAATTCAACAGGCTTACCCTGGACGAGTTGCGCCAGGCGGTCGACGCCATCAAGGCCGATACCTCCGTCAAGGGCGTGATCGTCAGCAGTGGCAAGGACGTATTCATTGTCGGTGCCGATATCACCGAATTCGTCGAGAACTTCAAGCTGCCCGAGGCCGACCTGGTCGCCGGTGGCCTGCAGGCCAACCGGATCTTCAGCGACTTCGAGGATCTGCAGGTGCCGACGGTAGCGGCCATCAACGGCATCGCGCTCGGCGGAGGCCTGGAAATGTGCCTGGCCGCCGATTACCGGGTGATGGCCGACAGTGCCAGGATCGGCCTGCCGGAAGTCAAGCTTGGCATCTACCCCGGTTTTGGCGGTACGGTGCGCCTGCCGCGGCTGATCGGTCCGGACAACGCCGTCGAGTGGATTGCCGCGGGCAAGGAGAACGGTGCCGAAGAAGCCCTCAAGGTCGGCGTCGTGGATGCGGTGGTGAAGCCGCAAATGCTGCAGGCAGCGGCGCTTGACCTGGTCCGTCGCGCGATCACTGGCGAACTCGACTACAAGGCCAAGCGCCAGCCCAAGCTGGAGAAGCTCAAGCTCAATGCCATCGAGCAGATGATGGCTTTCGAGACGGCCAAGGGCTTCGTCGCCGGCCAGGCAGGGCCAAACTACCCGGCCCCGGTGGAAGCGATCAAGACCATCCAGAAAGCTGCCAATTTCGGTCGCGACAAGGCCTTGGAGATCGAGGCGGCCGGCTTCGCCAAGCTGGCCAAGACTTCGGTCGCGCAAAGCCTGGTCGGGCTGTTCCTCAATGACCAGGAGCTCAAGCGCAAGGCCAAGGTGCACGACCAGCTCGCCCGCGAAGTCAGTCAGGCGGCGGTACTGGGGGCCGGTATCATGGGCGGCGGTATCGCCTACCAGTCGGCGCTCAAGGGCACGCCGATCCTGATGAAGGACATCCGCGAGGAGGCTATCCAGCTGGGCCTGGGGGAGGCGGCCAAGCTGCTGGGCAAGCGGGTCGAAAAAGGCCGCCTGACCCCGGAAAAGATGGCCGAGGCGCTCAATGCCATCCGGCCGACCCTGTCCTATGGGGACTTCGGCCATGTCGACATCGTCGTCGAGGCAGTGGTCGAGAACCCCAAGGTCAAGCAAGCGGTGCTGGCCGAGGTCGAGGCCAAGGTCGGCGAGCAGACGATCCTCGCCTCCAATACCTCGACCATCTCCATCAACCTGCTGGCCAAGGCGCTTGAGCGACCGGAAAACTTCGTCGGCATGCACTTCTTCAATCCGGTGCACATGATGCCACTGGTCGAAGTGATTCGTGGTGAACGATCCAGCGACGAGGCGGTGGCCACCACGGTGGCCTACGCCCGCAAGATGGGCAAGAACCCGATCGTGGTCAACGACTGCCCCGGCTTTCTGGTGAACCGGGTGCTGTTCCCCTACTTTGGCGGCTTCGCCCGTCTGGTCGGGGCCGGCGTCGATTTCGTACGCATCGACAAGGTGATGGAGAAGTTCGGCTGGCCGATGGGCCCGGCCTACCTGATGGATGTGGTGGGCATCGATACCGGTCATCATGGCCGCGACGTGATGGCCGAAGGGTTCCCCGATCGCATGAAGGATGACCGGCGCACCGCCATCGATGCGCTCTACGAGGCCGATCGCCTGGGCCAGAAGAATGGCAAGGGGTTCTATGCCTACGAGACCGACAAGCGAGGCAAGCCGAAGAAAGTCGCCGATCCCGCCGTGCTCGACGTGCTGCGGCCGATCATCCATGAGCATCGCGAGCTGAGCGACGAGGACATCATCAACTGGATGATGATCCCGCTGTGCCTGGAAACCGTGCGCTGCCTGGAAGACGGTATCGTCGAGACGGCCGCCGAGGCGGACATGGGCCTGGTCTACGGCATCGGCTTCCCTCCCTTCCGTGGCGGCGCGTTGCGCTACATCGATTCGATCGGGGTCGCCGAGTTCGTCGAGCTGGCCGACCGTTATGCCGATCTTGGGCCGTTGTACCAACCTACCGAGAAGCTGCGCGCAATGGCCCGTGACGGCCAGCGTTTCTTTGGTTGAGCGACCCACCGAGACTGAGCGAGAGAACAGATATGAGCCTGAATCCTAGAGACGTGGTGATCGTCGACTTCGGTCGTACCCCCATGGGCCGCTCCAAAGGTGGCATGCACCGCAATACCCGTGCCGAAGACATGTCGGCGCACCTGATCACCAAGCTGCTGGAGCGCAACGGCAAGGTCGATCCGAAGGAAGTCGAGGATGTGATCTGGGGCTGCGTCAACCAGACCCTCGAGCAGGGCTGGAACATCGCCCGCATGGCTTCGCTGATGACGCCGATTCCGCATACCAGCGCGGCGCAGACGGTAAGCCGCCTTTGCGGATCATCCATGAGCGCGCTGCATACCGCTGCCCAGGCAATCATGACCGGCAACGGCGACGTGTTCGTGGTCGGGGGTGTCGAGCACATGGGGCATGTCAGCATGATGCATGGGGTCGACCCCAATCCGCACCTGTCGCTCTACGCCGCCAAGGCCTCGGGGATGATGGGGCTGACCGCCGAAATGCTTGGCAAGATGCATGGCATCAGCCGCGAACAGCAGGATCTGTTCGGCCTGCGCTCGCACCAGCTGGCCCACAAGGCGACGGTCGAGGGCAAGTTCAGGGACGAAATCATCCCCATGCAAGGGCATGATGAGAACGGTTTTCTCAAGGTCTACGACTACGACGAGACGATCCGGCCGGAAACCACCCTCGAAGGTCTCGCCGCGCTCAAGCCAGCCTTCAACCCCAAAGGCGGCACCGTGACGGCGGGCACCTCCTCGCAGATCACCGATGGCGCCTCGTGCATGATCGTGATGTCGGCGCAGCGTGCCAAGGACCTGGGCATCGAGCCGATGGCGGTGATTCGCTCGATGGCGGTTGCCGGGGTGGACCCGGCGATCATGGGTTACGGTCCGGTGCCAGCGACGCAGAAAGCGCTCAAGCGTGCCGGCCTGAGCATCGCCGACATCGACTTCTTCGAGCTCAACGAAGCCTTTGCCGCGCAGGCCTTGCCGGTGCTCAAGGACCTGAAAGTGCTCGACAAGATGGATGAGAAGGTTAACCTGCATGGGGGAGCCATCGCCCTGGGCCATCCTTTCGGCTGTTCTGGCGCGCGGATTTCCGGCACGCTGCTCAATGTCATGAAACAGAATGGAGGGGCGTTGGGCGTAGCCACCATGTGCATCGGTCTTGGCCAGGGCATCAGCACGGTCTTCGAGCGGGTCTGAATGGATCGCCGATGACGACCGGGGCCGGGTGCCCCGGTTTTTTTTTGCAACAGCCAGAGGAGACAGGCATGCAACTGCAGCCAGGAGTTTATCGTCACTACAAAGGTCCCGAGTACCGCGTATTCGCAACGGCACGCCACTCTGAAACCGAAGAGTGGATGGTGTTCTATCAGGCGTTGTACGGTGATTTCGGGCTCTGGGTCCGGCCCTTGGCGATGTTCCAGGAGTCGGTCGAGGTTGACGGCGAGCGAGTGCCGCGCTTTGCTTTGGTCGAGGCCGAAACGGGACCGTTCGAACCACTGGGCACCATGGGCCGTTGAACTACTGCGCTTGACCTCACTCTGTTGCCACTATATATAGCGGTGCCGCATCAGGCACCTGATGCGTTTTTATCTTCAGATTTCAGGAATACTCCGATCCATGGGCAAATCGCTGGTCATTGTGGAATCCCCGGCCAAGGCCAAGACCATCAACAAGTACTTGGGCAACCAGTACGTGGTGAAGTCGAGTATCGGCCATATCCGCGACCTTCCCACCAGCGGTTCGGCCAGTGCCTCCAAGGAACCGGCAGCCAAGCGCGGCAAGGCAGCGGGCGAAGCACCAGCCCTGTCGCCGAAGGAAAAGGCCCGGCGCCAGCTGGTAGCGCGCATGGGGGTCGATCCGGAGCATGGCTGGAAAGCCAAGTACGAGATCCTGCCTGGCAAGGAAAAGGTCATCGACGAGCTCCGTCGCCTGGCCAAGGACGCCGATACCATCTATCTCGCGACCGACCTTGACCGTGAAGGGGAAGCCATCGCCTGGCATCTGCGCGAAGCGATCGGTGGCGACGATAGCCGCTACAAGCGCGTGGTGTTCAACGAGATCACCAAGAAGGCCATTCAGGACGCATTCGCCCAGCCGGGCGAGCTGGACATCGATCGGGTCAATGCGCAGCAGGCACGGCGTTTCCTCGATCGGGTAGTGGGCTACATGGTATCGCCGCTGCTGTGGTCGAAGATCGCTCGTGGCCTTTCAGCGGGTCGTGTGCAGTCGGTGGCGGTCAAGCTGGTCGTGGAGCGAGAGCGGGAAATCCGTGCCTTCATCCCGGAAGAATACTGGGAAGTGCATGCCGACCTCGGCACTGCCCGCGATGCGCAAGTCCGGTTCGAGGTGGCTCGGGAAAATGGCGAAGCCTTCAAGCCACTGAACCAAGCCCAGGCCATGGCTGCCCTGGAAAAGCTGAAGACGGCAAGCTACAGCGTCATCAAGCGCGAAGACCGACCGACTAGCAGCAAGCCATCCGCGCCGTTCATCACCTCGACACTGCAACAGGCGGCCAGCAATCGCCTCGGCTTCGGGGTCAAGAAGACCATGATGATGGCCCAGCGCTTGTATGAGGCAGGCTACATCACCTACATGCGAACCGACTCGACCAACCTTTCGGCCGATGCGCTGGAAATGGCCAGGCACTACATCGAACGGGAGTTCGGCAAGCAATACTTGCCCGATGCGCCCGTGGTCTACGGCAGCAAGGAAGGCGCCCAGGAGGCGCACGAGGCGATCCGGCCCTCCGACGTGCAGATGCATCCGAGCAAGCTGAGCGGCATGGAGCGTGACGCCGAGCGCCTCTATGAGCTGATCTGGCGTCAGTTCCTGGCCTGCCAGATGCCGCCTGCCCAGTATCTTTCGACCAGCGTGACCGTGGCGGCCGCCGAATTCGAGCTGCGCGCCAAGGGCCGTATTCTCAAGTTCGACGGCTATACCCGCGTTCTGCCCCAGCAGAGCCGGCCCGGAGAAGACGATGTCTTGCCGGAGATGACCAAGGGCGAAGCGCTCGAGCTTATCCGGCTCGACCCGAGCCAGCATTTCACCAAGCCTCCGGCGCGCTTCACCGAGGCGAGCCTGGTCAAGGAGATGGAAAAGCGCGGTATCGGCCGACCGTCCACCTATGCGGCGATCATTTCCACCATCCAGGATCGCGGCTACGTGACGCTGCACAACCGGCGATTCTATTCGGAAAAGATGGGCGATATCGTGACCGAGCGCCTGTCCGAGAGCTTTTCCAACCTCATGGACTACGGATTCACCGCCGACATGGAGGAGAACCTCGACGACGTGGCGCAGGGTGAACGGGATTGGAAGAACGTGCTGGATGAGTTCTATGGCGATTTCAGCCGCAAGTTGCAGCACGCCGAATCCAGCGAAGGCGGAATGCGCGCCAACCAGCCGACCTTGACCAATATCCCGTGCAAGGAATGCGGTCGTCCGATGATGATCCGTACCGCCTCGACCGGCGTGTTTCTTGGCTGTTCCGGCTATAGCCTGCCGCCGAAGGAGCGTTGCAAGGCGACCATCAATCTGGTCCCCGGCGACGAAATCGCGGCCGATGACGAGGGTGAGTCCGAATCGCGCGTATTGCGCAGCAAGCATCGCTGCCCGATCTGTGCCACGGCCATGGATGCCTATCTGCTCGACGAAAAGCACAAGCTGCATATCTGCGGGAACAATCCGGACTGTCCGGGCTACGAGATCGAGCAAGGCAGTTACCGGATCAAGGGCTATGAAGGACCAAGCCTGGAATGTGACAAGTGCGGCAGCGAAATGCAGCTCAAGACTGGGCGTTTCGGCAAGTTCTTCGGATGCACCAATCCGGCCTGCAAGAATACCCGCAAGCTGCTCAAGAATGGCGAAGCGGCGCCGCCGAAGATGGACGCCGTGAAGATGCCCGAGCTCAAGTGTGAGAAGGTCGATGATACCTATGTCTTGCGTGATGGGGCTTCCGGGCTGTTTCTGGCGGCCAGCCAGTTTCCCAAGAATCGCGAGACGCGTGCGCCATTGGTCAAGGAAATCGTTCCACACAAGAACGAGATCGACTCCAAGTATCACTTCCTGTGCGAGGCGCCGCAGCATGACCCCGATGGACGCCCTGCCGTGATCCGCTACAGTCGCAAGACCAAGGAGCAATACGTGCAGTCGGAAGTCGATGGCAAGCCGACCGGCTGGAAAGCCTTCTACGACGGCAAGACCTGGAAGGTCGAGGACAAGCGCTAGGGTTGCATGAAAGTCGTCGAGCGGCGAGCAGGCAAGGTTTTACCGGCCGCCAATGAGCGGCGAGCCTGTTGCAACCCGGCATGATCGTCGCGCAGGCACTTTCGTATGAGCCCAAGGCGTGTCGGTGAGCGAAAGCGGGCAGGAGGCCCATTCGACGGAGTTCGAATGGTGTCTCCGAGCTTGCTAGGGCGCCATTCCCTGGCTGAAACTGCATCATCGTCGCGCAGTGCGCACAACAGAGGGCTTCGTCATGGCTCAGGAACGCTATACCCGCACCAACCAGAAACTTTTCTTTGCCGGGCTGGCCCTCGACTCGATGGCCAAGGCCTCCCTGAGCACGGCCATGAACGCCCAGGGCCTGGTCCAGGCCGAGCGCGAGGCGGCGCTCTTTCATCTATACGGAGCGTTGCTTGGCCTGTGTCATGAGATTGCCGGGTTCTATCGCCTTGCCCAAGCGAGCGCGCCGCGGGTCGAAGCCTTTCTTGACGAGCAGGGCCTGCAAGGCGTGGCCATACCGGAGATGGCGGAACTGATGGAGCTCGCCGGGCAGCGCGAGACATGGCTTGCGCATTTGCTGCAGGCCTACCGTGGACTGTTCCTGCCGCCGCAGCCGGAGCGGACAGCCAAGGGGGACGTCGCCGTACCGTTGATCCAGGCCGTCAATCTCGAGCCGGCGGTACCGCCGCTCTCGCATGAGGTGCTGGAAGAATGGCGCGGCAACCTCAAGAGTCTTGTACGACGCTTTCGCGACGCTTTGAGTGAGTGCTGACAGGGGCATCGGCTGGTACAATGCCAGCCTTGAGTGGAGAACTGCCTGTTATGTCAACATCGTTTCTGGAAATCGTCGAGCTGCCTGATGGTCGCATCGAATTGCGCCGAGCCGAGGACGAAGGGTCCTTGGTGATCCTGGATTTTTCCGAAGATGCCAAGGCCTTCCTGCAGGGTCAGCACGTCGAGGTGGCCAAGGCCATGTTGAGCGTGGGCGTGCAGATGGCGGGTCGTCTTGCCGAGGGTGAACTCGAGCGTGATGAGGAACCGCGGGTCCTGCACTGATGAGCGTGCGCAGTGAACATTCCGAGGCTGTTCATTGCGCGAGGTGTCGCAGCTTCGTGCCGGGCCAGTTCGCTGGCATGATTGATGGAGCGCGATGGCCCGGCGAAATGAGCTGGAGTCCGTGCCGGCTCCGGCATTAGCCGAAGCGGATGTTCAAGCTCTGGGCGTTGCCGACGGTCGCTGCCTGGATCAGCTGCAGCCGCATGTTGGTGCTGATGTTGCCGAGCCAGCTGACGACCGTATGGCTGCGTCCGAGACGCAGGGCCTCTTTCGCCAGCTGCAGGGCACTCTGGGTGCCGCGTGGCTGCAGCAACAGGATGCGCTCGCGGTTGAGGCCGGCATCACGCAGCCAGGCATGGGTTATGCTGCCTGGCGGGGCGATGAGCGTCAGCCAGCGCGCGTCCTTTTCTTCGCTCAGTTCGCGCAAGACTGGGGCAAGCAGGTTCTGGCAATGGATTTGCGCGCCACGCAGCGCCATCTCGCTGAAGTACTCGGTCTGGTACTCGGGCGAGGCCGGCTCTCGCGCCTTGAGGCCGGAAAGTGCCGGCTGGGCGAGAAAGGCCTCGAACAGCGGCAGCTGTACCGAGTCGCAAAGCTGGGGGGATTGCTGCATGACGCCTCCTGGTCAGCGACGAATGACGCCGACGCTCAAGCCTTCGATGGTCAGGTCCTGTTCGTGCAGGTCCACTTCGATAGGCGCAAAATCGGGATTCTCGGCAATCAGCCAGACCTTGTCGCCGTCGCGCTTGAAGCGCTTGACGGTCACTTCGTCGCCCAGGCGGGCAACGACGATCTGGCCGTTGCGAGCTTCGCGGCAGGTGTGCACGGCCAGCAGGTCGCCGTCGTAGATACCGACGTCCTTCATGCTCATGCCGTGCACGCGCAGCAGGTAGTCGGCCCTGGGGTGGAAGAATGCCGGATTGATGTTGCAGGATTCCTCGATGTGCTGCTGGGCGAGAATGGGCGCACCGGCTGCGACACGACCCACGACCGGCAGGCCGCTGTCGTCCTTGGTATCGACTCCTGGAATGCGGATTCCCCGCGACGCGCCGGGCGTCATTTCGATGGCGCCCTTGCGTGCCAGGGCCTTGAGATGTTCTTCGGCGGCGTTGGGGGACTTGAAGCCTAGTTCCTGGGCGATTTCCGCGCGGGTCGGCGGGAAACCGTTGTCCTCTAGGCAGCGCTTGATGAAGGCCAGGATTTCGGCTTGGCGTGGCGTCAGTTTCAGCATGGCGTTGGCTCTGGCTTTTTGTACAGTGACTGGGATTATATACAGTATTGGCCTGGCTGCAAGCGCCCAGGGTCGAGCGGCAAGCTCCGGGCGGCAAGCTGTCCGTGATGATTGGTCGTCATCGCTCGGGGGGCAGACGCTCTGCGCTTCGACCAGTACCGCCAGTAGCTTGCGGCTGGGGGCTTGTGGCACGGACTGCCCCGGATGCGACCAACGGGTCACCAAACCTTGACAGGACACAACGTGAAACGTATGTTTCAAACAACTGTTTGTCTGGCGGAATTGTCATGGCCCAATCGGAAACCGTTGAACGCATTCTCGATGCTGCCGAGCAGCTGTTCGCTGAGAGGGGGTTCGCGGAAACCTCGTTGCGCCTGATCACCAGCAAGGCCAGCGTCAACCTGGCCGCGGTAAATTACCATTTCGGCTCGAAGAAAGCGCTGATACAGGCGGTCTTTTCACGCTTTCTCGGTCCGTTCTGCGCGACGCTCGAGCGTGAGCTGGAGCGGCGGCAGGCGCGTGCGGACCAGCGTCCCAGCCTCGAGGAGCTGCTGGAAATGCTGGTCGAGCAAGCGTTGGCCGTGCAGCCGCGCAGCAACAACGACCTGTCCATCTTCATGCGCCTGCTGGGGCTGGCCTTCAGTGAGAGCCAGGGACACCTGCGTCGCTATCTCGAGGACATGTACGGCAAGGTGTTTCGGCGCTACATGTCGCTGGTCAGCGAGGCAGCACCGCGCATCCCGCCCCTGGAGCTGTTCTGGCGGGTGCACTTCATGCTGGGTGCCGCGGCATTCAGCATGTCGGGCATCAAGGCCCTGCGGGCCATCTCCGAGAACGATTTCGGGCTCGATACCTCGATCGAACAGGTCATGCGTCTGATGGTGCCGTTCCTGGCAGCCGGCATGCGCGCCGACAGCGGCGTCACCGACCAGGCCATGGCCACGGCGCAACTGCGCACGCGCAAGGCAGGTAGCACGACGATACCGGCCAAGGCCTGAGGATTGGGTTCGGCGGACCGCTTCGGCTAAGCTTGCGGCCTGGCGAGTCCGGCATTGCACGTGCCGGTCGCGGCAGCCTGTCTTTCCCCGCTTCTTGAACAAGGATTCAACATGACCGCCAGCCTGCAAGGCTCCCTGATGGTGGATATCGCCGGTACCTGGCTGACCTCCGAGGACCGCCAGCTCCTGCGTCAGCCCGAAGTCGCCGGCCTGATCATCTTCGCCCGGAATATCCAAAGCCCCCGTCAGGTCCGGGAGCTCTGCGCTTCGATCCGGGCGATCCGTCCTGAACTGATCCTGGCGGTCGACCAGGAGGGCGGTCGCGTGCAGCGGCTGCGCCAAGGCTTCGTGCGGCTGCCGGCGATGCGTGAGCTGGCCGACAAACCCGACGCGTCGCGACTCGCCGAGCAATGCGGCTGGCTGATGGCTACCGAAGTGCTGGCGGTCGGTCTCGACCTGAGCTTTGCGCCGGTGCTCGATCTCGATCATCGGCGCAGTGCGGTGGTCGGCCGGCGAGCCTTCGAGGGTGATCCGCAGCGCGTGGTGCAACTGGCCGGCGCGTTCATTCGTGGCATGAACGCCGCCGGCATGGCGGCCTGTGGCAAGCATTTTCCCGGGCACGGCTGGGCCGAAGCCGATTCGCACGTGGCAATCCCGACCGACGAGCGAAGCCTCGAAGAGCTGCGCAAGAGCGACTTGCTGCCATTCGCCAGGCTAGGCGCCCAACTGGCGGCGGTCATGCCGGCGCATGTGATCTATCCGCAGGTCGACGATCGGCCGGCAGGCTTCTCCCGCCGTTGGCTGCAGCAGATCCTGCGTGGCGAGCTGGGTTTCGATGGGGTGGTCTTCAGTGATGACCTGTCCATGGCCGGTGCCCATGTGGTCGGTGACGCGGCCAATCGTATCGAGGCAGCCCTGGAGGCTGGCTGCGACATGGGGCTCGTGTGCAACGACCGGGCTGCGGCCGAACTCGCCTTGGCCCGCGCACAACGCCTCAAGGTGCGGCCGTCCGCACGCATCGCGCGCATGCGCGGTCAGGGTTTTGCGCGCACCGACTATCGTGAACAGCCTCGCTGGTTGCAGGCCTTGGGGGCGCTGAGACAGGCGCAGCTGATCGACTGAAGCGCGCGCTGCAGCATTGCTGGGCGCTTGGCTGAACTGTTTATCGCTCGCCTCGGTCTACCCGTGCGGTAGATCGAGAGGAGTCGTGCAATGAATGCCAGGGGCCTGGTGGTGATGATGCTTTCGGCGATGCTGTGCCAGCCGTTGGCTGCGCGGGATTATCGCTTCAGCGATGCGCACCTGCACTACGTCGATTTCTTCCAGGAAAGCGAAGGCATGCCGGCGCTGGTCGAGGCCATGGATCAGGCTGGGGTCGAGCATTCGATGATTTCGGGCATTCCAGTGGCCAAGAAATGGCACGAGGATGAGCCCAAGCGACCGCGCTACTACGCCGGTGATGACGCAGCCGCGTATTGGTACAGCGCGACCGACGTCCATGTGGTCGCCGCGCTGCAAGCGCTTGCGCCCGAGCAGCGTCGGCGTTTCCATCCGTTCCTGTCAGGGTTCAACCCTGTCGACAAGAATGCCGCCAGGCAGATCGAAGCGATGCTGGAACTTCATCCTGGATTCTGGCAAGGGATAGGCGAGATCTTCACACGTCACGACGACCTGACCGCGCTGACCAGTGGCGATACGCCGAGGGCCAACAACGAGGCCCTGGCGCTGGTCTACGAGCTGGCTGCGCGGCATGACTTGCCCGTGCTGGTTCATTCGAACATCACCTCCAAGCGCGAGCGCAACCCCCTGTACCTGGCGGAAATCGAACAGCCGCTTGCCAAGCACCCGAGCACACGGTTCATCTGGGCTCATGCGGGAGCGAGCATGGAGATACACCGGCACCAGACGCAGATGAGGTTTCTGCTGCCCGTGGTCACGCGCCTGTTGGAAAAATACCCCAACCTCTTTATCGACCTTTCATGGAGCATGCGCGAGCCTTATTTGCTGGATGAGACCGGCAAGCCGCGCAAGGACTGGGTCGAGCTGGTCGAGCGCTTCCCCGACCGATTCATGCTGGGTTCCGATGTGGTGGGGCGCTTCGGCAGCCTGGGCGAGCAGATGCATGGCTTCGTGCCGTTCCTGGACGCCTTGCCGCCAGACGTGGCGCAAAAGGTCGCCAGGGACAATTTCCTGGCTATCCTGCCCAGCGCGAGTAACGGCGACGAGCCGCGTCGCTAGCGCGATCCCAGGTCGTGCTCCGAACGGCCATGACCATCCGGCACCGCTCGCCTGGATGCCTGCCGCGCAAAAGAAAACGCCCCGAACCGGTCGGGGCGTCTTCGTGCCTGCGGTAGCGCTTACTTGCCTGCCCAGCGCTTGAGGATCAGCGTGGCATTGGTGCCGCCAAAGCCGAAGCTGTTGCTCATGACCGTATCGATCTGGGCATTTTCCTGGGTCTGGCGCACGATCGGCAGGTCGGCGACGGCAGGATCGAGCTCGTCGATGTTCGCGGAGCCGGCAATGAAGTTGTTCTCCATCATCAGCAGGCAGTAGATCGCCTCATGCACGCCAGCGGCGCCCAGCGAGTGGCCCGACAGGCTCTTGGTGGAGCTGATGGCCGGCGCCTTGTCGCCAAACACTTCGCGCACGCCCTTGATTTCCGCGATATCGCCAACCGGCGTCGAGGTGCCGTGGGTGTTCAGGTAGTCGATCGGAGCGTCCACGGTGGACAGTGCCATCTGCATGCAGCGCACGGCGCCTTCGCCGCTCGGAGCCACCATGTCATAGCCATCGGAGGTGGCGCCGTAGCCAACGATCTCCGCGTAGATCTTGGCACCGCGGGCCAGCGCATGCTCGAGCTCCTCGACCACCACCATGCCGCCGCCGCCGGCGATCACGAAGCCATCGCGGTCGGCGTCATAGGCACGGGAGGCGAGTTCCGGCGTGTCGTTGCGCTTGCTCGACAGCGCGCCCATGGCATCGAACAGGAACGACTGGCTCCAGTGCTCTTCCTCGCCGCCGCCGGCGAAGACGATGTCCTGCTTGCCCATCTGGATCTGTTCCATGGCGGTGCCGATGCAGTGCGCGCTGGTGGCGCAGGCGGACGCGATGGAGTAGTTCAGCCCCTTGATCTTGAAGGGGGTGGCCAGGCACGCCGACACGGTGCTGCTCATGGTGCGGGTGACGCGGTAGGGGCCGACGCGCTTGACGCCCTTGTCGCGCAGGATATCCAGCGCTTCCATCTGGTTCAGGGTCGATGCGCCACCAGAGCCGGCAATCAGGCCGGTGCGCGGGTTCGAAACCTGCTCTTCGGTCAGGCCCGAGTCCTTGATCGCGTCAGCCATGGCCAGGTAGGCATAGGCGGCGGCATGGCCAACGAAACGGAAGACCTTGCGGTCGATCAGTTCTTCGAGGTTGAGGTCGATCGAGCCGGAAACCTGGCTACGCAGCCCCATCTCCTTGTATTCCGGGTTGAAGCGAATGCCCGGACGGCTGTTGCGCAGGTTTTCGGTGACGGTAGCTTTGTCATTGCCCAGGCACGAAACGATGCCCAGACCAGTGATAACGACGCGGCGCATGCGAATAACCCTTAGAAATTGTCAGTGGAGGTGAACACGCCGACCCGCAGGCCTTCGGCGGTGTAAATCTCGCGGCCGTCAACGCTGACCGAACCATCGGCGATCGCCATGTTCAGCTTGCCCTTGAGAACGCGTTTGATATGAATGTTGTAGGTGACTTTTTTCGCCGTCGGCAGGACCTGGCCGAAGAACTTCACTTCTCCCGAGCCCAGGGCGCGTCCGCGGCCGGGCAGGCCTTGCCAGCCAAGGAAGAAGCCCACCAGCTGCCACATGGCATCCAGGCCCAGGCAGCCCGGCATGACCGGATCGCCTTCGAAATGGCAGGCGAAGAACCACAGGTCGGGATTGATGTCCAGCTCGGCGACCAACTCACCCTTGCCGTACTTGCCGCCTTCCGCGCGGATGTCGGTGATACGGTCTACCATCAGCATGTTCGGGGCGGGCAGTTGCGCATTACCTGGGCCGAACAGCTCACCGCGACTGCAGCGCAGCAGGTCTTCCCGGGTAAAGGCGTTTTGTTTGGTCATGCGAGCTCCTCAATAATCCCCGTGGGGCAGGGGGTCAATCTTCCCGGCCGGCCCGAGTGCCTGAGCTTCGGGACGGCAGCCTACAGGTAGACTATTGCGTTGTAGTGAAAGTCACACCGTCTGGCGGCCAGGTACAGGTGTGCACTGAAAAAAGGTATTTTCAGGTCGCACGCTCTTCCTGTCCAGCCCCCCGCACAGCACCGTTTCAGCATTTGTCTCCCAGCGGGAGCGTTCGGACAGGCAGCCAGCGCTGCAGGATACGCTGCAGATCGTTGCGCTTGAACGGTTTGCTCAGGTAATCGTTCATGCCCGCCTCCAGGCAGCGCTCACGATCGCCCTGCAAGGCGTTGGCGGTCAAGGCGATGATCGGCAGGTGCCTGCCCTGGGGCATCCTGCGGATCTGCCGCGTGGCTTCATAGCCATCGACCTTGGGCAGGCGGCAGTCCATGAGCACGGCCGCGAACGGCTGGCGCGCCACCTGTTCCACGGCCTGGGCGCCATCCCCGGCGACACTGGCCTGGAAACCCAGGCTGCGTAGCATGGCCACGATCACCGTCTGGTTCACCGGATTGTCTTCCACCAGCAGGATATGCCGGCCGTTGCCGGGCGTATCCGGGGACGGCCGGTCGGAGCCGGCGAGCGCGGTGGGCGCTTGGGCCAGGGCCAAGGGAATTTCCAGGGTGAAGGTCGAACCCAGGCCCTTGGCGCTCTCGCCCTGCAAGCGACCTTCCATGCGCTCGGCCAGCGTGCGGGCAATGGCCAGGCCCAGCCCGGTTCCACCATAGCGCCGCGAGATCGAGCTGTCGGCTTGCTGGAAGGCCACGAACATGGTTTCCAGGCGCGAGCTGTCGATGCCGATGCCCGTATCCCGAACGCTGCAGGTCAGGTGGATTTGCCGACGGTCGAGCGCCTGCCAATGGGCGCAGACTTCGACTTGACCGCGCTCGGTGAATTTCAGCGCATTGCCGATCAGGTTCAGCAGGATCTGGCGGATCCGTGTCGGATCGCCGGTGACCTGCAGGCGGTCGGTGCCCGGTGCCAGCCGCAGGTGCAGGGCCAGACCGCGCTGTTGGGCGGTATGCTGGAAGGACTGGACGCTGCTGGCGATCAGTTCGCCCAGGTTGAAGTCGATGTATTCGAGTTCCAGCGCGGTACGCTCGATCCGCGAGAAGTCGAGGATATCGTTGATGACCTTGAGCAGGTGCCCAGTCGATTCGCTGGCCACTGCGGCATATTCGGCCTGCTCGATGTTCAAAGGCGTGGTTTCCAGCAGCTGCAGCATGCCCAGGACCCCGTTGAGCGGTGTCCGAAGCTCGTGGCTCATCATTGCCAGGAAGTCCGACTTGGCTCTGTTGGCCTGCTCGGCCTCTTCGCGAGCCTGGACCAGCTGGGCCATGGCCTGTTGTTGCTCGCGGCTGGCCTGGTCCAGCGCGCTGGCCAGGTTGTTGATATGACTGGCCAGGTGGCCCAGCTCGCTGTCATCCACCACGGGCAAGGGTGCGTCGAAGTCGCCCTGCTGAATGGCCTTGACCGCATGCCCCATGTCGCTGATCGGCTTGGCCAGGCTCGTGGCCAGTCGCCGCGCCAGCAGGAACGTGAACAGCAAGGCGGACAGCGCCAGGATTCCGGCCTTGATCACGATTTCCTGCTGGCGCTGGCTGAAAGCGTCGTCGGACATGCCGACGATCACCCGACCCAGGTAATCGTCGGCGACGCTCGGCGCTGGCGTCCCGCCTGGCTGCAGGAAATCGTTGTCCAGGCGGATCTGCTGCAGGCGGATCGGTGCCTGGAACACTTCCACCCGCTGTGCCCGGTTGTCGCTCTCGTCTGGCTGCTCGACATAGACAAGGATGTGGTTACGGCTGTCCTGGACTTCCAGAAAGCGCACATGGGGAATGCTCAAGGTCGCTCGCATCAGGCTTTCGAGCACCTCGTCGTTGCCGGAGATCACCCCGTACTCCGAAGCTGGCGCCAGCTGGTTCGCGATCAGCTGGCCGGTGTGGTTCAACTCTTGGCGCAGATCCTGGATGCGCACGAAGGTGAAGAAGCTGATCAACAGCAAGGTGAGCAACAGAGCCGGGCCCAGACTGATGATCTGGGTGCGGGTATGAATGTCCCAGCTCGGACGCATGCTCATGGCATCGACTCCCCTTCGGCCACGGCCACGGCGGCGGCTTGCTGGTCGATCGGTTCGAGGCCCAGGGCGCGTGCCACCTGCTGGTTGCCGCTGACCCCGAAGTGGCGCGGATATTCGCTGCGCGGCCAGCGTGCCGGAGGCTGGTCGAGCAGGTGGTCCAGCACTGCCAGCCAGTCTTGCTGGTCGCTGTAGGTGGTGGCCAGGGCCCCGGCACGCACGAAGCCGGCGGTCGGTCCGATCAGCGCCATCTGCCGGGCATAGCTGCTGAGCAGGAGGTTCTTGGCCGTCTTGGGGTTGTACAGGCCCGGATCATCCAGCCCGAGCAATACGTCGCTGTTGGCCAGCAACCGCTGCAACGGACGACTGTCATGCACTTCGGGCCAGTTCTGGGCGACGATTTCCAGCCCAAGCGGCGCGGCTGCCAGCTGCAGCTCCTCGAGCAGGAAGCGACTCTGCTCGTCGTAGAGCACGCCGATGCGTCGCGCCTGGGGCAGCAGGTAGCGCGTCAGGCGTAGCTGACGGTCTACCGGTGGGTCGCTCCACAACAAGCTCAGGAAGGCCGGGCGCGTCTGGCCCAGGCGCTGCCGAGCCTGCACCCGGGTGACTCGAAGCGCCAGCGCGCTAGGGCCAGCGCTATCTTGCAGGCGCCATTCCAGGGCGGCATTGTCGAGCAGCACCAGGCGGGTAGCGGCCTGGATCTGGGCAGGTGGCGGCAACTGCGCCACCGCCATGAACCGCACCTGGTCGCCAGGCCGGTGGGCCTGGAGGGCGCTGACGAAGCTGCGAATGCCCGGTTCGTCCTGCGCACCGACCAGCAGCACCTCATGGGCCGACAACGAACCCAGCGGCCACAGGCACAGGATGACCAGCCAGCGCAGCAGGTGCGGCATCAGAACTCCAGCTCCGCGCTGACGCTCAAGCGGTGTCGGCTGTCGTAGCGATTCTGTTCGATGGTGGTCGGCTCGTCATCCAGCCGCTGCTGCCACAGCGCGGCCAGTTCCAGGCTGGTGCCCTGCCAGCGCAAGCGCTTGGCCAGGCGCAGATCGAGACGCTGGTAGCGATGGCCGTTGAGCGCATCGGCGCCGTAATAGAGCAAGCCGCTGGACCAGTCGCCACCCCAGTCGCGCAACCAGGCCGCCGAACCGCTGTTGCGCGCGGTAAGGTGGCTGTCGGCAGGATTGCTGGCCCAGGCATCCACGTAGGCATAGGTCAGGCGCAGGCGATCCGAAACCGTGGCGTGCCAGTCGAGTTGCGCTTCGCTCCCGCTGAAACGTGCCTTGCTGGCGTTGCTGGCGATGTACTGGTTGTTGCGCAACGGCTCGCTGATCATGCCGGTGATTTCGTCGTTGAACAACTTGATGTCCAGGCTCAGGTCGAGGGCGCTGAAATAGCCGTTGTAACCTAGCTCGCGCGAACGCATGCGCTCCTGGTCGAGATCGCCCGGGCCCCGGGTCTTGACGAAGTATTCGCCGTGTCGTTGGCCAAAGGCGGAGGGGGTAAGGTTGTTGACGCGGTAGCTCCAGTTGACGTTGTTCTCGAACATGTCTGGCGAGCGTACGGCTTCCGAATAGACCGCGCGCAGCCCGTGCCGGGGCGTGATCAGGTAGTTGACTGCCATGCGCGGGGTCAGCGAGCTGCCGGACAGGCGGCTGTCCTCGAGCATGGCGCCGCCTTGCACGACCCAGTGTTCGTCGGCACGCCATTCCAGCTGGCCGAAAAGCCGCCAGGTCTGGTCGTCCAGGCTGCCATCGAAATAGGTACGCGAATCGGCCCGGTCGTAACGGTAGTTCACCCCGCTGAGCAGGCGCAGGTTGTCGGTCAGGCTCAAGGTATCCTGGATTTCCAGGTCATAGCGTGTCTCGCGGGTACTCTGGTCGACGTCGCCGCAGACGACCTGGCTGCCACCTTGGTTGTCCCATTGGTCCTTGACCTGGTCACGCAGGGCCTGGCGCAGCGGGTCGGCGCTGCTGGGCGGCGCATCGATGCGGCGCGCCACCTGCTCGGCGAAGTCCGGATCCAGCTGCCAGAGGCGGGTCAGCTCCGGGCTGAAGGACAAGGCGGCATCGCAGGCGCGCCATATCTGCTGGCGCTCGAAATGCTGGGCCGAACCCTGGATGTGCAGGCTGTGCCGCGAACTGAAGTCGATGTTCCAGCGCAGCGACCCGGCGTAGTCCTTGGCGCTCACATCGGCGTTGTCGCCGGCGGCCGAAACATGCGGGAACACCGGCTGGTAGGTGTACGGCCGCTGGTTGCTGCCTTCCTTGGCGGCCAGTTGCCATTCCAGGGTCTGGTCCGGCGCCAGCGCATGGCTTGCGCTGAGGTTGAAGCGGCTGAGTCGGCGGCTGTCACGGTAGTCACGCCCGAACTGGTCGTGATCGAAACCATCGTCGGCCATGCCCGAAAGCGACAACCGCAGATCGCCGCCGTCCCAGCCCATGCCATGGCTGGCGTGCCAGTCGGCGATACCGTCCTGGCCACGGGTGATCTTTAGCCGCGTGCCATGACTGTCGGCAGGGTTGCGGGTCATGATGTTGACCACGGCCATCAGGGCATTGGCGCCATAGCTGACCGTGTTCGGACCGCGAAAGACTTCGATGCGCTCGATGTCCTGCAGGTCGACCGGAATATCCGTCCAGTCCACTGTCGCCAGGCCGGCGCGGTACACCGAACGCCCGTCGATCAGTACCTGCATGCGGCGCGCGTCGCTGGCATTGCTGCCATGATAGTTGACCGTCGGCTGGTTGCCGGCGCCATAGGCGATCATCATCCCTGGCACCAGGCGCAGCAGTTCGGGGATGTCGCGTGCGCCACTGGCACGGATCAGCGCGCTGTCGAGCACGGTCATGCTGCCAGGCACCGCAGCCGGCGACTGCTTCAGGCGCGTGGCGGTCAGCACCTGCGGCAAGGCCTGGCTGTCGGTGAACAGGTCATCGGCATTGGCCAGCAACGGGCCGCCCGCCAGGGCTGCCAGCAACAACAGGCGTGGAGGAGAATAAGGGCCAGGGAGCACGATACGGCCTTGATCCAGGAATGAAACGGGCATGTTAACCGACGCCGTCGGTTTTGCCAGCGACCGCCCGTATCGATTGCCGCTGGCTGTGTGGTCCAGGCTCCGTATAATGCCCGCATCGCCACTGGATAATGGTTTTGATGGATTGCATATGACTGGACAGCAAGCTGTTGCAGTTCTGGGAGGCGGGAGTTTCGGTACCGCCGTGGCGAACCTGCTGGCCGGCAATGGAGTCCGCGTCCTGCAATGGATGCGCGACCCGGCACAGGCCGAGGCCATGCGCGTCAACCGTGAGAACCCACGCTACCTCAAGGGCATAAGGCTGCATGCGGGTGTCGAGCCGGTCAGTGACCTGCTGGCGGCCCTGCAGGCCTGCGAACTGATCTTCGTCGCCTTGCCGTCGAGCGCCCTGCGCAGTGTCCTGGCGCCTCATGCCGCGCTGCTGGGGGGACGCTCGCTGGTGAGCCTGACCAAGGGTATCGAGGCCCGGAGTTTCAAGCTGATGAGCCAGATCCTCGAGGAAATCGCCCCGCAGGCGCGGATCGGCGTGCTTTCCGGGCCGAACCTGGCACGTGAGATCGCCGAGCACGCGTTGACCGCCACGGTCATCGCCAGCGAGGACGACGCCTTGTGCCAGCAGGTGCAGGCAGTGCTGCATGGCAGTACGTTCCGGGTGTATGCCAGCAACGATCGCTACGGGGTCGAGCTGGGCGGGGCATTGAAGAACGTCTACGCGATCATCGCCGGCATGGCGGTGGCGCTGGGCATGGGCGAGAACACCAAGAGCATGCTCATCACGCGGGCGCTGGCCGAGATGACGCGGTTCGCCGTCAGCCAGGGCGCCAACCCGATGACGTTCCTGGGCCTGGCCGGTGTCGGCGACCTGATCGTCACTTGTTCCTCGTCCAAGAGCCGCAACTACCAGGTCGGCCATGCGCTGGGCCAGGGGCTCACTCTGGACGAGGCGGTCAACCGCCTGGGCGAGGTGGCCGAAGGGGTCAATACCCTCAAGGTGCTCAAGGCCAAGGCTCAGGAACAGCAGGTGTACATGCCCCTGGTGGCTGGTTTGCATGCCATCCTGTTCGAAGGCCGTACGCTCGAGCAGGTGATCGAACTGCTGATGCGGGCGGAGCCGAAGACCGATGTCGATTTCATTTCCACCAGCGAATTCAACTGAGGACCGCGACCATCATGAATCAAGCGCCCAATCTTGCACGACACGAGTCGATCATCCTGCGGGTCCTGTGGATGCTGCTGTTCTTCCTGGTCTGGCAGCTGGCCGAGTTGCTGCTCGGTGGCCTGGTACTGGTCCAGCTCGTCTATCGCCTGGTATATGGTGCGCCGAGCGCCAGCCTGATGAACTTCGGTGACAGCCTGAGCCAGTTCCTGGCGCAGATTGGCCGGTTCGGCACCTTCCATACCGACAGCAAGCCATGGCCGTTCGCCGACTGGCCCACGCCCCGCGCCCCGGAAGGCGAGGCGCCGCACCAGGTCGCGCCGGCGTCGCACACGGCGCAAGACCAAGAGCCGAAGCTGTGAAAGTCTGGATCATGCGCCACGGCGAGGCCGAGCCGCATGCCGGCAGCGATGCCGAGCGGCGGCTGACACGCCACGGTCGGGAGCAGGCGCTGCGCGCTGCCGCGCCACTGCTGGGGCAGCCCTTGCAGGCAATCATCGCCAGCCCTTATGTACGCGCGCAACAGACGGCGGCGCTGGTGCACCAGGCGCTCGAGCGCGACGACAGCGTGCGTACCGCGTCCTGGCTGACCCCCGAACAGGATGTGCGCAGGGTGCTCGAGGAGCTGGCGCTACTGGGGATCGAACATGTCCTGCTGGTCAGCCATCAGCCGCTGGTGGGGCTGCTGGCCAGCCTGCTCGAGCACGGGCACGTCCAGCAGCCGCTGGGCATGTCCACCGCCAGCCTCGTCGAACTGGAGGGAGACTTCATCCTGGCCGGCCTCATGACGTTGCGTGCCTACCATCCTGGCTGACCCGGTGCCTCTGTCAGTTCTGCCAGTTGTCGCGGCTTTTTTCGTCTTGCTACGGTGCGCCTGCAAGCATCGTCAGGAGGAAACATGCAAGAGCGCAATCTGGAACTGGTCCATTCGCTGGACATGCGGCAGACCCTGGCCAAGCTGCAAGACAAGGCGCCATTGGACTTCGCCGAGTATCGACTGCTGCACGACTGTGTCCAGGCCCGGCTCGACCGGCTGGTCCGCAGGCTTGGCGGCCCGGCCGGGCTGCAAGAGCTGGAAGCGTTGTGCCAGGCTGGGGAACGCATGGCACATCGGCTCCAGGTCGCCTGCCTGGCGCTGCGCCGACTCAACTTGAGCGAACCCGACCGCCAAACGGTACGAGAGGCGCTCGATTACCAGATCGCCTATCTACAGGCTTGCCTGCATCGCTCGATGGCAGGTTTCGAGCGTTCACGATGACCTGAACGCCCTTGGCGATGACCTGTTCGAACATTGTCGAGATCGGCGGGCTCGAGGAAAATGGCTTTCCTTCTTGCCAGCGGATCGAGCGGCCATGTCGCAACAGGTCTTCTTCGCCCATGCCAACGGCTTTCCATCCGGGACCTACGGCAAGCTGTTCGCCGCGCTCGCTCCGGACTACCAGGTCCGGCACTTGCCCCAGCACGCACATGATCCATCGTTCCCGGTCGATGACAACTGGCGCAACCTGGTCGACGAACTGCTGCATCACATGCAAGGCCTGCCCGAGCCGGCCTGGGGGGTAGGCCACTCCTTGGGCGGCGTGCTGCACCTGCATGCCGCCATGCGCTGCCCGCAGCTGTATCGCGGCGTGGTCATGCTCGACTCGCCACTGCTGACGCGCGTCGAGCAGTGGCTGATCCGCGCCGCCAAGCATTTGGGCCTGATCGATCGAATAACGCCGGCTGGGCGCACGCTCGGGCGGCGCGAAGTATTCGCCGACCGCGACAGCGCGCGTGCGTATTTTGCCGGCAGGGCGCTGTTTCGCAACTTCGACCCGGACTGCCTGGAGGCCTACCTCGAACATGGGCTGCAGAACGCGCAGCAAGGCCTGCGCCTGCGTTTCGACCCGGCCACCGAGATCAGCATCTACCGAAGCGTGCCGCATGTCGCTCCGATTCCGGCGCGGCTGCTGCAGGTTCCCGTTGCGGTGATCGGCGGGCGCCAGAGCCGCGTGGTCGGTCGCCAGCACGCCCTGGCCGTGCGTGCATTGCCTCGGGGCGAATACCATAGCGTGCCTGGCGGACACATGTTCCCGCTCGAGCGACCAGTCGATACGGCCAGCCTGCTCAAGGGCTTGCTTGATCGCTGGGGCCAGGCATGAGCGCAGTGGACGAGGATATCCGCCTGGACTTGGGCCACATCGTCCTGGCTGCGCGCGTGCATGGGCCCGAGGAGGGGCTGCCGGTGCTGGCGCTGCATGGCTGGCTCGATAACGCCAACAGCTTCGCGCGCCTGGCACCTCGTCTTAGCGGCCTGCGTATCGTCGCCCTGGACCTGGCCGGGCACGGCCACTCCGGGCATCGGCCGCCAGGTGCCAGCTATGCCTTGGCCGATTATGCGCACGATGTGCTGCAGGTTGCTCAGCGACTGGGCTGGCAACGTTTCGCGCTGCTTGGGCATTCGCTTGGGGCAGTGATCGCCGTGCAGCTGGCAGGCGCTCTGCCCGAACGTGTCAGCCACCTGGCGCTGATCGATGGGCTCCTGCCGCCAACCGCTGCCGCGCAGGATGCCGCCGAGCGCCTGGGCCTGGCGCTACAGGCACGGTTGCGCCGGCCGGGTCGGGACAAGACACGTTATTCCTGCTTCGAAGATGCGGTGGCTGCACGCATGGGAGGGGCCCTCGCCGTCAGCGAGGAGGCCGCGCGCCTGTTGGCAGAGCGTGGGGTGATGCAGGTGCCAGGCGGTTACTGCTGGCGCAGTGACCGGCGCCTGACGCTGCCTTCGCCGCTCAGGCTCAGCGAGGCGCAGGCGCTTTCCTTCGTCCATCGGATCGTCTGCCCGACACGCCTGGTGGTCGCTCAGGACGGGCTGCTGGCGCACAGCGATGCCCTGCTGGAGCGACTACCTGTCGATCATGTGAAGTTGCCTGGTGGCCATCACCTGCACCTGGACGACGAGCAGGGCGCAGATCTTGTCGCAGACTGTTTCAATCGCTTCATGGGCTTTTCTTGACTTGCTCCAGACAAGTGTCGAGGCTTGGCAGGTTGAACAGGGAGACAACCATTCATGCCAGACATCCAGTACCACACCATCGGCGCCTTGTGCGAAACGGGCGTCCGATGAGCCTGCGCGGTTCACTGCTGCCCTTCGTATGCGCGGCTTCTTGTCTGACCAGTACCCTGGCCTGGGCTGCCGACCTGCCTGCGCCGGTCGATGCCCGGGTCGTCGACGAGCGTCCGGCGACGACCCAGGAGCGAGTCTATCCCATGGGGCCGTTGCGCAAGATCAGCGGGCGCCTGCGGATGGACGACAAGGTCGAGAGTCGCGGGCAGGTCAGCTCCATCACCTATGAACTGCCCCAGGAGCGTACCGCCCGCGAGGCATTCACCGAGGCGCGCGAAGCCCTCCAGCAGGCCGGCGACTACCCGTTGTTCTGGTGCCAGGGGCGTGACTGTGGCGAAGCCAGCCTGTGGGCCAACGAAGTCTTCGGTAACGCCCGGCTCAATGGAGGCGACGAGCAACAAGCGTTCATCCTGCTGCGGCGTTCGGCGCAGCAGGCCAATACCCTGGTGGCCCTGTACAGCGTGACGCGTGGCAACAGGCGTGCCTACCTGCATGTCGAGGCGTTCGTCGCCGAGCGGCCGCTGGGCGAGCTGCTACCGACCCCCGGTACGGTCCTGCGCGAACTGCGTGATACTGGCAAGCTGGACTACCCTGACCTGCAGGCGCCGCAAGCGGCCTGGGTCGCCTTGCTGGCCCGCAGCCTGAACCTCGACAGTACCCTGCGGGTCAGCCTCGGTGGCAGCGAGGCAGGGGCCTGGCGCGAGCAGCTGGTCGCCGCCGGGGTACGCGCGGCGCGGCTGGAAGCCGACGAGGCGCCGTCCGATGGCGGCCTGCACCTGGAACTGATCCGCTAAACGAGTCCGACATGCTCGACAATGACCGACTGCTGGTCCAGATCCTTCTGCTGGCTCTGTTGGGGGCCGGGCTCTGGGTCATGGCGCCGTTCATCTCGGCGCTGCTCTGGGGCGCCATCCTGGCCTTTGCCAGCTGGCCGCTGATGCGTCTGCTGACGCGAGCGCTCGGTGGGCGTGAAACCCTGGCGGCCGGCCTGCTGACCGGCCTCTGGATCCTGCTGGTGGCGTTGCCGCTGGTGTGGCTGGGCTTCAACCTGGCCGACCATGTCCGCGATGCCACGGTGTTCATTCGTGACGTCCGGGTCGAGGGGCTGCCCGATGCGCCGGCCTGGCTGGGCAACGTGCCGTTGTTCGGCACGCGGCTGGTGTTGATGTGGGATACCGTGGACGAACAGGGCGCGGCGCTGCTCGCCTCGATCAAGCCTTACCTTGGACAGGTCGGCAACTGGCTGCTGGCACGCAGCGCGCAGATCGGCAGCGGCATCCTCGAGCTGACCTTGAGCCTGGTGTTCGTGTTCTTCTTCTATCGCGACGGGCCACGCCTGGCGGCCTTCGTGCTGCGCCTGCTGCATCGCCTGATTGGCGAGCGCGCCGGCTACTACCTGGAGCTGGTGGCCGGCACGGTGCAGCGGGTCGTCAACGGCGTGATCGGCACGGCAGCGGCCCAAGGCCTGCTGGCACTGATCGGCTTCCTGATCGCCGGCGTGCCTGGCGCGCTGGTGCTGGGCATCGTGACCTTCATGCTCAGCCTGATTCCAATGGGGCCGCCGCTGGCCTGGATCCCTGCCACCGCCTGGCTGGTGTGGCAGGAGCACTACGGCATGGCGGTATTTCTGGCCATCTGGGGCACCTTCGTCATCAGTGGTGTCGACAACGTACTCAAGCCGTACCTGATCAGCCGTGGCGGAAACCTGCCACTGGTCATCGTGCTGCTCGGCGTATTCGGCGGGCTGATCGCCTTTGGCTTCATCGGCCTGTTCATCGGACCTACTCTCCTGGCAGTGGCGTACAGCCTGCTGCTGGACTGGAGTCGGGGCGATGATCCTGATACGCCTCGGCACTGATGGTTTCGCCTGCATCGGATGGCTCTGGCGCCAGGAAGGCAGCCTCCAGCAGTTGTCGCGTATAGGGATGGCGCGGATCCTGGAAGATCGCCTGGGCTTGGCCTTGCTCCACCACCTTGCCGTGCCTGATCACCATCAGCTGATGACTCAAGGCCTTGACCACGGCCAGGTCGTGGCTGATGAACAGATAGGTCAGGCCATACTTGCCCTGCAGCGAGCGCAGCAGCTCGACGACCTGACGCTGCACGGTGCGGTCCAGGGCCGAGGTCGGCTCGTCGAGCAGGATCAGCGCCGGCTTGAGCACCAGCGCGCGGGCGATGGCGATGCGCTGGCGCTGGCCGCCGGAAAACTCGTGCGGGTACCTGTGGCGGGTATCCGGATCCAGACCGACCTCCTCGAGCGCCGCGATGACCGCGGCCTCCTGTTCCGTGGGTGTACCGATACGGTGGATGCGCAGGCCTTCGGCGACGATCTCGGCCACGCTCATGCGCGGACTGAGGCTGCCGAAGGGGTCCTGGAAGACTACTTGCATCTGCCGGCGCAGGGGACGTATCTGGTTCTGGTCCATGGTTTCCAGGCCTTCTCCCTGGAAGCAAATGGCCCCTTGGCTGGCGATCAGACGCAGTATTGCCAGCCCGAGCGTCGACTTGCCCGATCCACTTTCGCCGACGATGCCCAGGGTCTGGCCCCGCGGCAAGCTGAAATTGATCCCGTCCACCGCCTTGACGTGGTCCACGGTACGCCTGAAGAAACCCTTGCGGATGGGAAACCACACGCGTAGGTCACGGACCTCGAGCAGGGCGGCGCCGGCAGGGTTGGCGGTGGGTTGGCCGCTGGGTTCGGCGTCGATCAGCATCCGTGTGTAAGGATGGCGTGGCGCTTGGAACAGCACCTTGCATTCGGCCTGCTCGATGATGCGCCCCTGTTGCATGACGCAAACCCTATGGGCGATGCGCCGGACCAGGTTGAGGTCGTGGCTTATCAGCAGCAAGGCCATGCCCAGGCGTGCCTGCAGGCTCTGGAGCAGCTCGAGGATCTTCAGCTGGACGGTGACATCGAGCGCCGTGGTCGGCTCGTCGGCGATCAACAGCTCTGGCTCGTTGGCCAGCGCCATGGCGATCATCACGCGCTGGCGTTGCCCGCCGGAAAGCTCATGGGGCAGGGCCTTGAGGCGCTTGCGTGGCTCCGGGATGCCTACCAGCTCGAGCAGCTCGAGCGTCCGCGCGGTAGCCGCGCGGCCGGTAAGGCCCTTGTGCAACAGCAGGATTTCGTTGATCTGCTTTTCGACGCTGTGCAGCGGATTGAGCGAGGTCATCGGTTCCTGAAAGATCATCGCGATGCGATTGCCGCGAATCCGCTGCATGGATCGTTCGCTCAGCGTCAGCAGGTCTTGCCCGGCATGCAGGATGCAGCCGCTGGGGTGTCGGGCCTGAGGGTAGGGCAACAGGCGCAGGATCGAGTGGGCGGTGACCGACTTGCCCGAGCCGCTTTCGCCGACCAGGGCCAGGGTCTCGCCCTTGCGAACATCGAAACTGATCCCTTCGACCACGCGTTGGACCTGTTCGCCGGTAACGAACTCGACCGCCAGGTCGCGGACTTCGATCAGGTTGCTCTGGTGCATTTCATTTCCTCGGGTCGAAGGCGTCACGAGCGGACTCGCCGATGAACACCAGCAAACTCAGCATCAGTGCCAGTACCGCGAATGCGCTGATGCCTAGCCAGGGAGCCTGCAGGTTGGACTTGCCCTGGGCGACCAGCTCGCCCAGAGATGGAGCGCCTGGCGGCAGGCCGAACCCGAGGAAGTCCAGGGCCGTCAGGGTGCCGATGGCACCGGTGAGGATGAAGGGCAGGTAGGTCATGGTGGAAATCATGGCGTTGGGCAGGATGTGCCGGTACATGATCGCAGCGTTGCGCATGCCCAGCGCCCGCGCGGCGCGCACGTATTCCAGGTTGCGGCCGCGCAGGAACTCGGCGCGCACGACATCCACCAGGCTCATCCAGGAAAACAGCAGCATGATGCCCAGCAGCCACCAGAAGTTGGGCTGCACGAAGCTGGCCAGGATGATCAGCAGGTAAAGCACCGGCAGGCCCGACCAGACCTCCAGAAAACGCTGGCCGGCCAGGTCTACCCAGCCGCCATGAAAGCCTTGCAGGGCGCCGGCGATGACGCCGACGATCGAGCTCAGGACGGTCAAGGTCAGGGCGAACAGCACGGAGATGCGGAAGCCATAGATGACTCGGGCCAGCACATCCCGGCCCTGGTCGTCGGTTCCCAGCAGGTTGGCCGCCGACGGCGGTGCTGGCGCCGGCACTTGCAAGTCGTAGTTGATGCTCTGGTAACTGAACGGGATCGGCGCCCACAGCACCCAGCTGTCCTGGCTTGCCAGCAATTGACGCATGTAAGGGCTCTTGTAGTTCGGTTCCAGGGGGAATTCGCCGCCGAAGGTCGTTTCCGGGTAGCGCTTGAAGGCCGGAAAGTACCACTGCCCGTCGTAGTGGATGGCGATCGGCTTGTCGTTGGCGATCAGCTCGGCGCCCAGGCTCAAGCCGAACAGGACCAGGAACAGCCAGAGCGACCACCAGCCACGACGATTGGCCTTGAAGCGCTCGAAGCGTCGGCGGTTCAAAGGAGAAAGGGCCATGTCAGTGCTCCCGGCTTTCGAAGTCGATGCGTGGATCGACCAGGGTATAGGTCAGGTCGCCGATCAGTTTCACCAACAGCCCTAGCAGGGTGAAGATGAACAGGGTGCCAAAGACCACCGGGTAATCCCGATTGATCGCTGCTTCGAAGCTCATCAACCCCAGCCCGTCGAGGGAGAAGATCACTTCGATCAGCAGCGAGCCGGTGAAGAAGATGCCGATGAAGGCCGATGGAAAACCTGCGATCACCAGCAGCATGGAGTTGCGGAACACATGCCCGTACAGCACTCTCGACCGGCTCAGACCCTTGGCCTTGGCGGTAACCACGTACTGCTTGTTGATCTCGTCGAGGAAACTGTTCTTGGTGAGCAAGGTCATGGTGGCGAAATTGCCGATGACCAGGGCGGTGATTGGCAGCACCAGGTGCCAGAAGTAATCGAGGATCTTGCCCATGGTCGATAGCTCGTCGAAGTTGTTCGACGTCAGCCCGCGCAGCGGAAACCAGTCGAGGTAGCTGCCACCGGCGAACAGCACGATCAGCAGGATCCCGAACAGGAAGGCCGGAATGGCATAGCCGACCACGATGGCAGAGCTGGTCCAGACGTCGAAGTGGCTGCCATGGCGCACGGCCTTGGCGATTCCCAGCGGAATCGAGACCAGGTACATGATCAGCGTGCTCCACAAGCCTAGGGATATGGAGACCGGTAGTTTCTCGGCGATCAGGTCGATTACCTTGGCGTCGCGGAAGAAGCTCTCGCCGAAGTCCAGCCGCGCGTAGTTCTTGATCATGATCCACAGCCGCTCGGGCGGCGACTTGTCGAAGCCGTACATCCGTTCGATCTCGGCAATCAGGGCCGGATCGAGCCCTTGCGCGCCACGGTAGCTGGAACCGGCGACGGCCACCTCGGCGCCGCCTCCGGCAATGCGACTGGTGGCCCCCTCGAATCCTTCGAGCTTAGCGATCATCTGCTCCACGGGACCGCCCGGGGCGGCCTGGACGATGATGAAGTTGATGACCAGGATGCCCAGCAAGGTGGGCACGATCAGCAGCAGGCGACGCAGGATATAGGCCAGCATGTCAGTGCTCCCTGGCCGGGCCGAGGGTGTCGGCCGCGGTCGCTGCTCGCGGGGCGGTCGGCCTGGCTTGGGGCTTGATCCACCAGGTGTCCAGGCCTACGTCGTAGAGCGGTGAACGCTCGGGATGACCGATATGGTTCCAGTAGGCGACGCGCCAGGTCTTGATGTGCCAGTTGGGGATCACGTAGTAGCCCCATAGCAGGACGCGGTCCAGGGCGCGGGTATGGGCGATCAGCGCCTGGCGCGACTCGGCGTTGATCAGGCCTTCGACCAGCCGGTCGATGGCCGGGTCACGCAGGCCGATCAGGTTGCGGCTGCCTGGGTTGTCGGCACTGCTGCTTGACCAGTACTCGCGCTGTTCATTGCCAGGAGAGCTCGATTGCGGGAAGCTGCCGACCATCATATCGAAATCGCGCGAGCGCACCCGATTGATGTATTGCGAGACATCGACGCGACGAATGCTCAACTCGATGCCGAGGTCGGCAAGGTTACGCTTGAATGGCAGCAGGACCCGCTCGAACTCGGTCTGGACCAGCAGGAACTCGATCGACACCGGCTTGCCCTGGGCGTCGACCATCTTGTCGTCGGCGATCTTCCAGCCTGCCTCGAGCAGCAGCTTGTAGGCCTGGCGCTGCCGCTCGCGGATCATCCCGCTGGCGTCACTCACCGGGTTCTGGAACGGGCCGCCGAACACCTGTTCGGGAATCTGGCCACGCAGCGGTTCGAGGATCTTCAGTTCCTGCGGGCCGGGCGGGCCGCTGGCTGCCATCTCGGAGTTCTCGAAATAGCTGCCGGTGCGGGTATAGGCACCGTTGAACAGCTGCTTGTTGGTCCATTCGTAGTCCAGCAGCAGGCTGAGCGCCTGGCGTACCCGGACATCCTGGAACAGCGGCCGACGCAGGTTGAAGACGAAGCCCTGCATGCCGGTAGGGTTGCCATTGCGCAGTTCCTCGCGGATCAGCCGCCCATCACGCACTGCCGGCACATCGTAGGCCGTCGCCCAGTTCTTCGCGCTGACCTCCAGCCAGTAGTCGAATTGCCCGGCCTTCAGCGCCTCCAGGGCGACCGTGTTGTCCCGGTAGTAATCGAAGGTCATCTGTTCGAAGTTGAACGAGCCGCGATTGATCGGCAGGTCCTTGCCCCAGTAGTCTTCGACGCGTTCGAAGCGGATCGAGCGCCCGGGCTTGACCGCGGCGATCCGGTAGGGGCCGCTGCCCAGGGGAATGTCCAGGGAGCCGCGGTCGAACTCGCGGTTTTGCCAGAAGTGCTTGGGCAGGACCGGAAGCTGTCCCAGGATCAGCGGCAGTTCCCGGTTGTTGCGATGCTTGAAGCGGAACAGCACGCGCAATGGATCTTCCACCACCACCTCGGCCACGTCCGCGTAGTACATGCGGTACAGCGGCGCGCCATGCCTGACCAGGGTCTCGAAGGTGAAGGCCACGTCCTCGGCGCGTACCGGGTGGCCGTCGTGGAAGCGCGCCTCGGGCCGCAGGTAGAAGCGTACCCAGCTGTTATCCGGCGCTTTCTCGATCTGGCCGGCAAGCAGGCCATATTCGGTGAACGGCTCGTCCAGGCTCTGGCGCATCAAGGTGTCATAGATCAGGTCGACCCGTTCCGCCGGCACGCCCTTGGTGATGAACGGGTTGAGGCTGTCGAAACCGCCAGAGGCGGCCTGTCGGAACAGGCCGCCCTTGGGTGCATCGGGGTTGACGTAGTCGAAATGCTTGAAGTCCGCCGGATACTTCGGCGGCTCGTCATACAAGGTCAGCGCGTGCTGTGGCGCGGCCAGCGCCGGCACGGCCAGGCAGGCGAGCAGCAGGCCGCCAGCGAGCTGGCGCAGGTGATGAATCGGCGTCATTTGGCGTTCTCCGATGGCTTGAGCCACCAGCTGTTCAGACCCAGGGTGTAAGGCGGCGTGGTGACGAAGGCGAACCGGTTGCGGTAGGCCAGGCGATGGTTGTCCAGATACCAGTTTGGAATCATGTAGTCGTGCCAGGACAGCACGCGATCCAGAGCGCGCGCGGCCGCCACCTGCTGGTCGCGGCTGCGTGCGGCGAGCAGGGCGTCGAGCAAATGGTCGACGATCGGATCGCGGATCCCGGCGTAGTTCTTGCTGCCGTTGACCGAGGCCTGGCTGGAGTGGAAGTACTGCCACTGTTCCAGGCCCGGGCTCAAGGTCTGTGGCAACGTCATCAGGATCATGTCGAAGTCGAAGTGGTCCAAGCGCTGCTTGTATTGAGCACGGTCGACGGTGCGCAGCCGCGCCTGGACGCCGATGCTGGCCAGGTTCTCCACATAGGGCTGAAGGATTCGCTCGAGGTTGGGATTGACCAGCAACAGTTCCAGGGCGAAGGGATGGCCCTTGGCATCGCGCAGGCGTTGGCCCTGCAGCGTCCAGCCTGCCTGCTGGAGCAGCCCGATCGCCTCGCGCAGGGTGCCACGGTCGATCCCGCGACCCTCGGTATGACTCACGCGGTAGGGTTCGGTGAACAGTTGCGCGGGCAGTTGGTCGCGCAACGGCGCGAGCAACAACCATTCCTTGCCCGTTGGAAGGCCGGTAGCGGCGAACTCGCTGTTCGGATAATAGCTGGTGGAGCGCCGATAGGCGCCGCTGAACAGGGCGCGGTTGGTCCATTCGAAATCGAACATCAGCCCCAGGGCCTTGCGCACACGAGGGTCGGCCAGCGCCGAGCGGCGGCTGTTCATGAACAACCCTTGCGTCTGGGTCGGGATCTTGTGGGGAATCTGGGCCTTGATGACCTCGCCCCGGCGTACGGCCGCGAAGTCATAGCCGTTGGCCCAGTTCTTGGCCTGATGCTCGATGTAGAGGTCGAATTCGCCGGCCTTGAAGGCTTCGAAGGCAACCGTCGCGTCACGATAGAACTCGAATTCCACCCGGTCGAAATTGTACTTGCCGCGGTTGACGGGCAGGTCCTTGCCCCAGTAATCCTTCACCCGTTCGAAGACCAGGCGTCGGCCTGGACGAATCTCGCTGATGCGATAGGGGCCGCTGCCCAATGGTGGTTCGAAGGTGGTCGCCTTGAAATCACGTCCTTGCCAGTAGTGCTTGGGCAGTACGGGCAGTTCGCCCATGCGCAGGATCAGCAAGGGATTGCCCGAGCGCTTGAAGACGAAGCGAATCCGCGATGGCGAAAGGATGTCGACCCGTTGCACTTCCTGCAGGTTGGTGCGATAGAGCGGATGGCCTTCCTTGAGCAATGTGCGGTAGGAAAAGGCGACGTCTGCCGCAGTGATGCGCCGCCCATCATGGAAACGCGCTTCGGGGCGCAGGTTGAAGACCACCCAGCTGCGATCTTCGCTGTACTCCACGGACTTGGCGATCAAGCCATAGCTGGACGCTGGTTCGTCCCCGGAAGGATCGTACTGGCCGGTGCCGACCATCAACGGCTCGTTCAGCTCGTTGACACCATATTGCAGGAAGTTCGGCGTGCTGACCGGGCTGCTGCCTTTGAAGGTATAGGGGTTGAGCGTATCGAAGGTGCCGAACGCCATGGCACGCAAGGTGCCACCCTTGGGCGCCCAAGGGTTGGCCCAATCGAAATGGGTGAAGGTCGCCGGGTACCTGAGCGTGCCGAACTGCGCGTAGCCGTGGCTTTCGCTCACTGTCGCGACTGCGGGAAAGCTCAATGCCAGGCTGATTGACAGCAGGAGCGAACGTATCAAGTCAGGGATCCGATCCAGGCAGCTTGGGCTTCGTGCGGGCTACAGTAACAGCTTGTTCCGAAGGGAAAAAGAGCCCACCGGCGAAGCCGGGCGGATGCTTTACGGACCCTCGACACGGTCCGGACCGGCGGGCGACCCGGTTATCGTGATCGCCCGCCACGTGGGCTCAGGATCCGCCAAGCCTCACCGCTTTATTCTCTGGTCAGCCACTGGCTGGGCGCAGCGGCCGCGATCGGTCAGTGGCCGACATAGACCGTCAGGGTCTGTCCCGGCTTGAGGGCATGGCCGCTGCGCGGATTCCAGCGCTTGAGATGCTTCATCTCCACGTTGAAGCGCTTGGCTACCAGATACAGCGAGTCGCCCTTGCGCACCTTGTACTGCGTCGAGCGTTGCTTGGTTGCGGCGATACGCTTGCCGGCTCCGGCCGCCGTGCTGCCGCCCCGTAATGCCAGCACCTGGCCAGTCTTCAGGCGGCTGCCGGAAAGGCGGTTCCAGCGTTGCAGGTCCTTCACCGACACGCGATGGGCGCGCGCGATGCTGCCGAGGTTGTCGCCGCGCTTGACCCGGTAGCTGCGAGCTCCTGCCGCTGGTGCCGAAGCTTCGGCAAGCGCGGCTTCGAAGACGGCCTGTCTCGGTTGCAAGGTCAGCAACTGCTCGGGCTTGAGGTTGGACAGGCTGGCGCTCAGCAGCTGGGCCTTGGCGGTGGGAACAAGCAGGCGCTTGGGACCGTCCACCGTCATGCGCTTCTTGAATGCCGGGTTGAGCTGGATCAGTTCGTCCTCGTCGATGTCGGCGAAGGCCGCGACACGGGTCAGGTCCAGCCGCTCGTTGATGGCCACGGCCTCGAAATAGGGCTCGTTGGCGATCGGGCTCAAGTTCACGCCGTAGGCCTCCGGCGTCATCACCACCTGGGACAGGGCGAGCAGCTTGGGCACGTAGTTACGGGTTTCCTGCGGCAGCGGCAAGTTCCAGTAGTCGGTGGGCAACCCAAGCTTTTCGTTGCGCTCGATGGCCCGGCTCACCGTTCCTTCGCCGGCGTTGTAGGCTGCCAGGGCCAGCAGCCAGTCCCCATTGAACATGTCATGCAGGCGCGTCAGGTAGTCCAGCGCGGCGTTGGTCGAAGCGGTGATATCGCGACGCCCATCGTAGAAGGTGGTCTGGCGCAGGTTGAAATGGCGACCCGTGGAAGGAATGAACTGCCAGAGCCCGACGGCATGGGCCCGGGAATAGGCCATCGGGTTGTAGGCACTTTCGATGGCCGGTAGCAGGGCAAGCTCCAGCGGCATGTTGCGTTCTTCGAGCCGCTCGACGATATAGTGCATGTAGAGGCTGCCACGCTCGCCTGCGGTTTCGACGAACGAAGGGTTGCTGGCGAACCAGAGGCGCTGTTGCTCGATGCGTGGATTGACGCCGATGGCGTCTTGCAGCGCGAAGCCCTGACGCATGCGCTCCCAGACATCCTGGGGGGCCACCTGCTCGGCGGGCTTGGGTAGCACCACCACTGGCTTGTGCTTGACCCTGACCTGATGGCTGTGCGCGCGGACGCTGTCGGATTCATCGATCTGATGGGTGCTTTGGCAGCCTACCAGGGTGGCGGCCAGAGCCAGTGCGCTGGCTTGCGCCAGGCGTGTCAGGGCGATGGACTGAACGGTGTTGCGGCTACGGGAAGACATTGGCGGGGACAAGTTTCCGGGCAAAAAATTTCGGCGATTCTAGAAATCGACCCCCGCATGGTCAACCTTTGACCAGATGTCCTTATATGTCACATGGCTATCAAAAGTTGTCTTTCCATTGCCGCAGGGCAGCAAATACAGCGACCGGGCCGCCCTGCGCGCTTGCGATCCGTTCGTCTATTTTTTGTTTAACGGATGTTTCAGCCGTGCGCAGGAAAGGGTTGGTCAGCCGTTCCAGCCCGATATTGGTAGGCAAGCTGATACGATTGGCCTGGCGCAGTCGCGTCACTTGTTCGAGACGTCGATTGACGGCTTCGCTTGCCGGTTCCACGGCCTGCGCGAAACGCAGGTTGCTCAAGGTGTATTCATGGGCGCAATAGACCTCGGTCTCGTCTGGCAGGGCGGCCAGCCGTTGGAGCGAGTGATGCATCTGTTGCGGCGTGCCTTCGAAAAGCCGTCCGCAGCCACCGGCGAACAGCGTGTCGCCAGTGAACAGCAGTGGCGTAGGCGCCAGGGCGGCATGGAAGACGATGTGCCCCAGGGTATGGCCTGGCGTTGCCATGACGGTGAAGGTCAGGCCTAGCACGCTGATCGTGGCGCCGTCTCCGAGCGGGCGGTCGCAGCCGGGGACATGCTCGTCGGTAGGGCCGCTGACCCGCGCACCGGTGGCGCGCTTGAGCGCCTCGACGCCGCCGACATGGTCATGGTGGTGGTGGGTCACCAGGATATCTTCCAGGCGCCAGCCAGGGTGAGCGGCCAGCCAGTCGAGCACCGGCCCGGCGTCGCCTGGATCCACCACCGCGCAGCGGTTGTTGGCGGTATCTTGTAACAACCAGATGTAATTGTCCGAGAAAGCGGGTAATGCTTCGATCTGTATCATGGTGTCGATCCGTTTCGCCAGGCGGGACATGCAGGCATCTTAGCCGTGATGACACCGGCAGATAAACGCTTAAGGGAGAGCGCAATGACCGACAAGGCTTTTGCCCAGGCCGATCCGGACTGGATCGAACTCATCTCGCTGGCCCGTGACTGGTTCGCCGGGCCGCTGGGGCAGCTCATGCTACGCGAGGAGCATGCGCTGCTCGAGCAGGAGCTGGGGCGCTACTTCGGTGGCTTTCTGGTTCATTACGGGCCTTGTGCCGAAGCGCCTCCCGACGCTGAGCAGGTCCAGCGCAACGTGCGCCTGGGGGCACCGCTGCCAGGGGTGGAGATCGTTTGCGAGGAGCAGGCCTGGCCGCTGGGCGAGCATGCCGCCGACGTGGTGGTGCTGCAGCATGGCCTGGATTTCAGTCTGTCGCCCCATGGCCTGCTGCGCGAAGCCGCCAGTGCGGTACGTCCCGGCGGGCACTTGCTGATCATCGGCATCAACCCGTTCAGCGCCTGGGGCGCTCGCCACCTGTTCAGCCATGGCGCCTTGCGCCAGGCGCGCTGCATTGCCCCCTCCAAGGTGAGCGACTGGCTCAACCTGCTGGGGTTCGCGCTGGAGAAACGCCGCTTCGGGTGTTATCGTCCGCCGCTTGCCTCGCCGGCCTGGCAGCAGCGTCTGGCTGGCTGGGAGCGTATGGCCGGTGGCTGGCAATGTGCTGGCGGCGGGGTCTACCTGCTGGTGGCGCGCAAGATGGTGGTCGGCCTGCGGCCCTTGCGTCAGCAGCGCCGCGAACCGATGGGCAAGTTGCTGCCGTTGCCACTGGCCAAGGTGAACCGTCGACCGAGCGAGCCATGACCACCGCAAGCGTCTGATCCAGGAGAACGAGCGGTACATGAGCGATAGCATCGAGATCTACACCGATGGCGCCTGCAAGGGCAATCCCGGCCCTGGTGGCTGGGGCGTGCTGATGATCTACAAGGGCGTCGAGAAGGAGCTGTGGGGCGGCGAAGCCGTGACCACCAACAATCGCATGGAGCTGATGGCCGCCATCCAGGGGCTGCTGGCGCTCAAGCGCGAATGCGAGGTGCTGCTGGTGACGGATTCGCAGTACGTGATGAAAGGCATCAACGAATGGATGGCCAACTGGAAGAAGCGCGGCTGGAAGACCGCTTCCAAGGAACCGGTGAAGAATGCCGACCTGTGGCGCTTGCTCGACGAGCAGGTGGCGCGCCACAAGGTGACCTGGAAATGGGTGCGCGGACACATTGGCCATGCCGGCAACGAGCGCGCCGACCAGCTGGCCAATCGCGGCGTCGATGAAGTACGCGCCCAGCTTCGCGCTGGTCTATAATGCCGTCCCTTGCAGTCGACGGAGACCTACCAGGTGGAGCAGCAGTTGAACAGGTCGGTGGTGCTCGATACCGAAACCACCGGTATGCCGGTCAGCGATGGGCATAGGATCATCGAGATCGGTTGCGTGGAGATCATCGGCCGGCGCCTGACCGGGCGGCATTTCCATGTCTACCTGCAACCTGATCGTGAAAGCGATGAAGGCGCCATCGGCGTTCACGGTATCACCGATGCGTTCCTGATAGACAAGCCGCGGTTCGCCGACGTGGCCGAGGAGTTCTTCGAGTTCATCCAGGGCGCGCAGCTGATCATCCACAACGCGGCGTTCGACGTTGGCTTCATCAACAACGAATTCGCCCTGCTCGGGCAGCAGGACCGGGCCGACATCTCGCGTCACTGCAGCATTCTCGATACCCTGATGATGGCCCGCTCGCGCCATCCGGGGCAGCGCAACAGCCTCGATGCCTTGTGCAAGCGCTATGGCATCGACAACTCTGGTCGTGAACTGCACGGCGCATTGCTCGACTCGGAGCTGCTGGCCGACGTCTACCTGGCGATGACTGGCGGGCAGACCAGCCTGTCGCTTGCCGGCCATGGGAACGAGGGGGAGCAAGCCGGGCAGCAGACCGAGGCCAGCGAAATCCGTCGCCTGCCAGCCACTCGTCTGGCCGGGAAGGTCATCATGGCCAATGCCGAGGAGCTCGAGGCCCACGCTGCCCGGCTCGAGGCGATCGCCAAGGCCGCAGGTGCCCCCGCTGTCTGGCAGACCGTCGGTTGAACATGAGCGAGGCAGGCAAGGCGGCTGCCTAGGCTGGTGCCCTGGGTTGATCTGTCAGCGACGGTTGCGTGTCCTCAAGGGATACGAATGATCTCTATGCCGCTATGGGCAAGTTCGAAGCGGTCGTCACCCAGATGGTTGACACGGTCGCCAATGGCCAGGCGATAGGTGGTGACGGGCGCAGACGGTGCGCTGCCATCCTCCTGGAGGGTGGCCTCCTGGAATTCATGGACCGGATAGATGCGGCCTTCGGCGTCTCGTGCGTGAAACTGGCCGACCAGTACTGCTGCCATTTAGCGTACAACCTCTGAAAAGAATGATGAATTTCCGAAGCGGTAGACCATCATGCTGCGCGGGAAGTTTTCTCCCGCGGGAAAAAAACTCCGAGCCTTGCCAGCGGTCATCTATAACTATCTCGTTCCCTCAAGCCAGCGAAGGTTGAAAACATCATGAGCCAGGTCCATTCGGTCGCAGTCATTGTCGGCAGCTTGCGCAAGGAATCCTACAATCGCAAGGTCGCTCACGCCCTTGCCGAGCTGGCGCCAGACAGCCTGGAATTGAAGATTGTCGAGATCGGTGATCTGCAGCTCTACAACGAGGACATCGAAGCCACGCCACCGGATGCCTGGAATCGATTTCGCAACGAGCTCAAGGCCAGCGACGCGGTACTGTTCGTCACGCCCGAGTACAACCGCACCATGCCGGGCGCGCTGAAGAACGCGATCGACGTAGGTTCCCGACCGTACGGCCAGAGCGCCTGGAACGGCAAGCCGGGCGCGGTGGTCAGTGTCTCGCCAGGCGCCATCGGCGGCTTCGGCGCCAACCATAATGTGCGTCAGACCTTGGTGTTTCTTGACGTGCCCTGCATGCAAATGCCCGAGGCCTACATTGGCGGCGCCGCCACGCTGTTCGACGAGGCGGGCAAGCTCAACGACAAGACTCGCCCGTTCCTGCAGACCTTCATCGACAAGTTTGCCGATTGGGTAACGTTGAACAAACCCGCATAGTTGCACCGGGTTCGTGTCGGGCCATGGCTGTCCGACCCTCTTCAGTAGGCGTGAATGAGCGAAAAAGACACCATCTCGATGCATCTGGTTCGGGAAGCCTTGCTGCAGACCTGCCCTTCGGGACAGCTCGAAGCCGGGCTGCTGGAGGGCATCGGCATCGATCCGGCCCAGCTTGACCGGCCGCAGGCACGCGTGGCGGCCGAGTCCTATGCAAGATTGTGGCGCCTGTTGGCGCAGCGTTGCGATGATGAGTTCTTCGCCATGGATCCGCGCGGCTTGCGCAGCGGCAGCCTGGCGTTTCTGTGCCGAGCGAGCATGGCGCAGCCGACCCTGGGGGCGGGGATCGAGACGGCGCTGGCCTTCCTCTCGCTGATGCTTCAGGACTTGCGGCCTGGCCTGGTTCGCCGCCAGGGCCTGGCCGAAATCGTCATCGACGAGCCTTGCCAGGAGCCCAGGCGGGCCTTCGCCTATTTTACGCTGTGGATGATCATCCATGGCGTGATCTGCTGGCTGGCCGGACGACGAATTCCCATCCTGGCGGTCGAGTTGCGCTGTGCCGAGCCTGTGTATTGCGAAGATTACCGGGTGATGTTTTCCGAAAACCTGCATTTTGGACGTCCATCCACCAGGATGATCATTCCCGGTGATGGCCTGCAGGCCGGTATCCGCCGTACCTTGCCGGAACTGCAGGCGTTCCTGGCGCGCGCACCCGGGAACATCCTGGTCAAGTACCGCGACCCGACCAGCTTTGGCAGGCGCATCCGCAAGCACCTGGCGTCCCTGGAGCCTGGCGACTGGCCCGATGCACGGCAGCTGGCGGACAGGTTCTGTCTTTCCGTCTCCACGTTGCGACGCCGGCTGGCCGAGGAGGGCACGTCCTACCAAGGCCTCAAGGACAGCGTTCGGCGTCAGCTGGCGGTCGCCTGGCTCAGCGAGGCGCCAGCAGGTATGGCAGAGCTGGCCGAGCGGCTCGGATTCGCGGACGCCAGCTCGTTCTACAAGGCATTTCGCAAGTGGTTCGGCTGCAATCCGGGGCAGTATCGGACACTCATCCATTGCGACAGTGCGAAGCCGCTGGGCTGAGAGATTTCCCTCTGCCAGAAGCATGCTGGCTCGTCGATGGTGGCAGCTCCATTGCTTCCAGAGAGCTTCGCAATGCCTATCCAAACCGCCTCAGACAAGCCTGACACCCAGGTCAGGATCGATCACGCTACCGACGAGTTCATCGGCGCGCACTTGCCCGAATGGTTGCGCCAGGCCGCGCCAGACCAGATCAACCGCGTCCGTGATTGCTTCGCCGCCCATCGGCAGGCACATGACCGGCTCGAGCAGGCCATGGCCGGGCTTGTACCGCTGGATCGGTTCGCCGAACAGGAGTTCGCCAAGGCCCTGGCCGACCTGCTGCCTGGCGACACTCGCGTAAATGAACTGGAATGGCTGGAAGTTCGTCGACGCTTCAACGTGTCCCCGGGAATCGGCCTGCCCACGGACGAGGTGAACCTGGTGCGTCAGCCCGGGCTGCTGCGCCTGATGCAGAACTTTCATGCAGGCGCGACCTACTATGAAGGCACCGGTCTGGTGCGCAAGGGTTCGGACGTCGTGTTCTCCGGCAATGTCGACCGTCTGGTCGAGCGCTGCCGAGAGCTCGATCTGGGGCAGCGTTACCAGGTCATGCTGGAACGGTTCTTCTCTGCCGGCAAGCAGGACCTGCTCGCCCAGGACAAGCGCGCTGGCCTGAGCCTTTGTGCCGAGCTGGCCACGCTAAAAGGCGAGCTTGATGTCGAGGCCAACCAGGCGATACAGGCCATTACCGATGTTTCACGAGCAACGCCAACGCAACCGCTGGTCGGCTATCCGGGGCTGTTCAAGATGCTTGGCAGCACCATTGCCGATGCACTGGTGATTCAGCTGCGCGACGGGCAGGGCCTGGATCGGGGCGTGGTGCTGTATCTGCCGAGCGATACCCACCAGGCGCTGCACCGGCATGCGAGCTGGAAGGCGATGAGCTTGGCCCTGGCCGAAAAGTTGAAGATCCATGAATACCGCGGGCGCTTCAGCCAGTTGGTCAGCCTCGAGGAGCGCGCCGGGTTTCTCGGCTTGCTGGGTGATCGGCTGCAGGATCCCGAGGTAGACCTGGAGCTCGATGGCGCCACGGTGCACGGTGACATCTTTGCGCTCATGGCTGCCCGACAGATACAAGGTGCCAAGCAGGATGCCGCCTTGCTGCTGGTCACTACTGCCAATGCCGACAAGGCGGCCGCACAGGCCAGGCTGGAGCGCTGGCAGTCGCTTGGCCTGGGGCTGGTCAATCTTGCCGGGCTGTTCGTTCCGGCAATTGGCGCGCTATTGCTGGGGCACCTGGCGGTCCAGGTACTTTCCGAGACCTGCCAGGGAGTCGCGCACTGGCACCGCGGGCACCAGCACGAAGCGTTGGAGCACCTGCTCGGGGTCGCCGAGACCCTGGCGGTGACAGCCGCCGTCGCAGGAGGCATCACCCTGGTTGCCCGGGGCTTCGCCCGAAGCGCGTTCGTCGATGCGCTGGAGCCGGTCGTGACGGAGGATGACCGGCGCCTGTTGTCGCATGCCGACCTGACGGCATTCAGGAGCGATCCTGCGCAAGCGACGCTGCAGCCCGACGGTCGCTTCAGTGACGGGCAGCGGCACTGGCTGCGCATCGACGGGCAGTTTTACCAGATCCACCAGCCCCGCTCCGATGAGCCCTGGCGCCTGAGGCATCCGCAGGGCAACGGTGCGCATGAGCCACTTGTCGAGTTCAATGGCGAGCGTTCCTGGCGCTTGCGCAGCCAGCGACCATTAGAGTGGGACGACAGCGCGCGCATGCTCGACACGCTATGGCCGCAGGATCCGCCTCTGGAGTCGGCCAGGGTCGAGCAGATCCTGCGCAGCGCGCGCATGGACCACTTCGAGCTACGGGGCTTGCTGGTCGAGCACCGGCCCGTGCCGTTCAACTTGAAGGCCACGCTGGAACACTTTGCCGCGGACGAGCGGATCGATCGGCTGTACCGTGACCTGGCTGCCGGGCTAGAAGTCGGCGACGAGGACGTGATCGGCTGGTGCCGGCAGCAACCAGAGCTGGCTGCTTTGCAGGGCGAGCCCTTACGAGTCGCTTTGCTCGACCAGATGTCCTGGGTACGCCCGCGCCTGTTCCAGTACCTGACGCGTTCGCAGCCAGGCGCCGACCCCTTGCTTGCGCTGGTCAGGCGGGACTTCCCGGGTCTGCCGGATGCATATGCCGAAACTGTACTGGAAAACGCCACCGCTGCCGAACGGCTGACCGCGCGCAACGAGGCCCGCTTGCCGTTGACCTGGTCCATAAGGGCCCGCTCGCTGTTGCAGCTGGCACGTTACAATCGGGCATTGGAAGGACTTTACCTGAGCAATGCCTACAGCGATGAGGCGGGCGAATTGGTGATTGCCTTGCTGCGTCGGTTGCCGCGCTGGCCCCGGCATATCAACCTGGAACTTCGCCAAGGTTCGGAAAGCGGCCGCCTGCTGACCATCCTCGATCCCCAGGGCGTCGAAGACGGCAGGACGGTAATGGTGTACAAGCCCGACGGTTTCCGTCTCTACGATCATCTCGGGCGAGAACTGGAGCAGGATGTCGAGGCGCCAGGGACGATTTTCCAGGCGCTCGTCGCCTTGCTCACGCCACAGGAGCAGGTAGCACTGGGTTGTGACATCAAAGAGCCGGCCGGTTCGTTGCGCCAACTGCTCATCGGTGTCCTCCCGGGCGAAGTCGACGATGTCCTGCGTCTTCTGGGCTGGCGGCTGGAGCAGCAGCGCTGGTTCAATCCGGGGCAACGCCTGCCCGATGGTCGCGTCGGTTACCCACTTAGCGGGCGTGGCAGTGGACGCCGGCTGGCCCGGCAGATATTGCGCGAGCGCGTGCGCCATCTCTATTGGGGGTTCAGCGACCAGCAGGTCAACGATTACCTGGAGATTCTACTTCGGGCGCCTGGCTCGGCTTTCGACATCCTGCTCGACCAGGAGCAGAATTACTTCCGCCTGGATCGAACCTTGACCCAATGGGTTCGTAGCGAGCGCCACCTGGCGCGACGATCCCTTCGCTATCGCGTCGCCACCGAGCTTCGTCGCTCCTGGCGCCTGCAAGGGCCTACGGTTTTCGCTGAAGATGGCCAGGTCGAAGGCATGCTTCTGGACCTGAGCGATTGTCCGGTCAATAACCTGCCGCTGCTGCCGCCGCACAGTGATTTCTCTCATGTCAGCCATCTGGTGCTCTCCGGCTCGAACCTGGAACAGGTGCCTGAGGCGTTTCTTCGCTGCTTCACCGGCCTGCGTGACTGGATCTGACGGGCAACCGTTTGCAGGACGTACCGTTCGGCCTGATCCATGTTCGAAACCTGCGAGTGCTGCGCCTGGCTGACAACCTCATCCGTGTTTCCAGGGATGGCGCGGACGTGCTGGCTGCCCTGCTTGAGATGCAGCATCTGGATCTGGGCTTCAACCCGCTGGTGACGTTGAGCCTACCGTTCACCGCCCGCACGCGGCTGCGCGTGGTGCTGCTCAACCAGTGCCTGTTGCGCGAGTGGCCGACGGGGCTGGAACCGTGTACCGAACTCGAGCGCGTGGACCTGCGTCACAACCAGATTTCCTCCGTGCCTGCGACGTTGTTCCAGATGCCCTGGGTCTATCGAGGCATCTTCACGCTCGATGGCAATCCCTTGTCCAGCCGGAGCATGCAGCGTCTGGCCGCGCCTGATCCCGAGGCCGAGCTGCCGGAGTGGAGCCAGGTCGCCGATGTGACCGCCACGCGAGCACTGTGGACCGACATACTGCCAGACGCGCAGCGGCTCCAACGGACAGCGCTGTGGGAACGCCTGAGCGCCTTGCCCAATAGCGAGGGCTTTTTCGCGCTGCTCGGTGAACTGGGCAATTCGGCGGACTATCAGCGTGCCCGCGAGACCTTGCAGGCCCAGGTGTGGCAAATGCTCGAAACGCTCGATGCCAATGCGCAGATCCGCGAGGATCTCTTCGAGCGGGCCAACGAGCCACGCACCTGTGCCGACTGTGTCGCCGACAGGTTCAGCCAGCTGCGCATCCAGGTCATGGTCTTCGAGGCGCAACGCGCGCAGGGCCCGCAACGCGAGCGCGAACTGCTGGCATTGGGACGGCGACTGTTCCGCCTCGATCGGCTTGAGCAGTTCGCGCGTGCCGATATCGCCGAGCGGGTCCGGGCCGGGCGTGGCGTCGACGAAATCGAGGTGAGCCTGGCCTATCGCATTCGTCTGACCCAGCAGCTGGAGCTGCCAGGACAGCCGGCCAACATGCTGTTCGAACAGATCGCCCAAGTCAGCGAAGCGCAGTTGCAAAATGCCCTGGCCACGGTCCGGGCTGCCGAGAACAGCCCAGAGCTGGCACGAAACCTGAGTCAGCGCGATTTCTGGAGGCGCTACGTCGAAGAGCGCTACACGGCGACTTTCAACGCAATCCGCGCGGAGTTCGCCGAGCGTGGCTCGCAGCTCGAAGAACTCGCCGATAGCTTGACCAGCGAGCAATACCAGGAACGTTGGCAACTGCTGGTACGCGAGCGCGACGTGACGCTCGATGCCTTGTTCCAGCAGATCACCGAGGAGGCATTGATGCGAGACGATCCGGCCTGAAGGCATGCAGGCAGGCCAAACCGGTCACGCGGATTGACGGATTTGGCCATTGTTTCCCGGCGAGGCTGGCGCGAACATCAGGCATCGTGTCAGCCGCCGGAGCCTGTTGCATGCACATCCAACACCGTCACTTCATCATAAGCGGCGCCGCTTCCGGGCTAGGGGCCGCCACCGCCCGAATGCTGGTGGATGCGGGCGCCAAGGTCATGCTGGTCGATCTGGATGCCGAAGCGGTGGCGCGCAAGGCCGGCGAGCTTGGCGAGCAGGCATGTTTCGCGGTCGCCGATATCTGTGACGAGCACGCCGCGTCGGCGGCCGTCGATGCGGCCATGACGGCGTTCGGCAGCCTTCAGGGCCTGGTCAACTGTGCCGGCATCGTCACCGCGCAGAAGATCCTCGGCAAGCAAGGGCCCCACCGGCTGGACAGCTTCAGCCGGGTCATCGGGGTGAACCTGATTGGCAGCTTCAACATGCTGCGCCTGGCCGCCCGAGCCATGGCCGAAGGGTCGCCGGGGCAGGACGCAGAGCGCGGCGTGATCATCAATACCGCCTCGATCGCCGCCTACGACGGCCAGGTCGGTCAGGCCGCCTATGCCGCGTCCAAGGGCGCCATCGCCAGTCTCACCCTGCCCGCCGCTCGGGAGCTGGCACGCCATGGCATACGAGTCATGACCATCGCGCCGGGGGTATTCGAGACGCCGATGATGGCCGGCATGGCGCAGGACGTGCGCGATTCCCTGGCCGCCGACGTACCTTTCCCCCCGCGCCTGGGCCGCCCGGATGAATATGCCGCGCTGGTTCGGCACATCATCGAGAACAGCATGCTCAACGGCGAAGTGATCCGTCTCGACGGCGCCTTGCGCATGACCGCCCGCTAACCGGAGGACGAATGTACATGAGCCAGAACAGCGATCCGATCGTCATCGTCAGCATGGCGCGCACGCCCATGGGTGGCCTTCAGGGCGATCTTGCAAGCCTGGCGGCACCCGAACTGGGCGCCGCTGCCATCCGGGCCGTGGTCGAGCGCGCGGGCCTGGATGCCAACCGCGTCGAGCAGGTACTGCTCGGTTGCGTGCTCCCGGCCGGACAGGGCCAGGCGCCGGCTCGACAGGCAGCGCTGGGAGCAGGGCTGGATGTGCATGTCAGCTGCACCACGCTGAACAAGATGTGCGGTTCGGGAATGCAGGCGGCGATGCTCGGCCATGACCTGCTGCTGGCCGGCAGCGCCGAGGTGGTGGTGGCCGGTGGCATGGAAAGCATGAGCAATGCCCCGTACCTGCTGGAGAAGGCGCGTGGCGGCTATCGCATGGGGCATGGGCGCCTCATCGACCACATGTTCCTCGACGGCCTCGAGGATGCCTACGACAAGGGCCGCTTGATGGGTACCTTCGCCGAGGACTGTGCCCAGGCCAACGGTATCGATCGCCAGCAGCAGGACGCATTCGCCATCGCGTCGCTGACCCGGGCCCAGGCCGCGATCGCCAAGGGCAGCTTCGCTACGGAAATCGTGCCGCTGGAGGTCAGCGACGGCAAGCACAAGCGGCTGGTGCGCGACGACGAGCAACCGCCCAAGGCTCGGCTGGACAAGATCGCGCACCTGCGCCCAGCCTTCCGCGAAGGGGGCACGGTGACAGCTGCCAATGCCAGCTCAATCTCCGACGGGGCCGCGGCACTGATGCTGATGCGCCGTTCGCATGCCGAGCACTTGGGCCTGCGTCCGCTGGCGATCATCCACGGTCACGCCAGCTTCGCCGACGCACCGGCGCTGTTTCCCACAGCCCCGGTCGGTGCCATCGGCAGGTTGCTCGAGCGTACCGGCTGGCAGCTCGACCAGGTGGACCTGTTCGAAATCAACGAAGCCTTCGCGGTGGTCGCCCTGGTCGCCATGAAACGCCTGGGCCTGCCGGCCGAGAAGGTCAATATCCACGGTGGCGCCTGCGCGCTGGGGCACCCGATCGGCGCCTCGGGCGCGCGGATCCTGGTGACCCTGCTGTCGGCCTTGCGCCAGAACAACCTGCGCCGTGGCGTGGCTGCCATCTGCATCGGGGGCGGCGAAGCCACGGCCATGGCAATCGAATGCCTTCATTGAGGGGATGCCCATGTTGCTGACCGAAGAACAACAACAGATCGTCGACGCCGTGCGGGCATTTGCCCAGGAACGTCTAAAGCCCTTCGCCGAAGGCTGGGATCGCGCGCATCGGTTTCCACGCGAAGCCATCGACGAGATGGCCGCGCTGGGCCTGTTCGGCATGCTGGTCCCGGAGCAGTGGGGCGGCAGCGACACCGGTTACGTGGCCTATGCCATGGCGGTGGAGGAAGTGGCGGCTGGCGACGGCGCCTGCTCGACCATCATGAGCGTCCACAACTCGGTCGGCTGCGTGCCGATCCTCAAGTATGGCTCGCAGGAACAGAAACAGGCGTTCCTGGTACCGCTGGCCAGCGGCGCGATGATCGGCGCCTTCGCCTTGACCGAGCCGCATGCCGGCTCCGATGCCAGCAGCCTGAAGACCCGGGCGCGGCGTGAAGGCGATCATTATGTGCTCGAGGGCAGCAAGCAGTTCATCACCTCGGGACAGAACGCCGGGGTGGTGATCGTGTTCGCGGTGACCGATGCAAGCGCCGGCAAGCGCGGCATCTCCGCTTTCATCGTGCCCACCGACACGCCGGGTTATCAGGTGGCCCGGGTGGAAGAAAAACTGGGACAGCATGCCTCGGACACCTGCCACTTGATCTTCGATGGCGTGCGTGTGCCGCTGGCCAATCGCCTGGGCGAGGAGGGCGAGGGCTATCGGATCGCCTTGGCCAACCTGGAGGGCGGGCGTATCGGCATCGCGGCGCAAGCCGTCGGCATGGCGCGCGCCGCCTTCGAGGCGGCACGCGACTATGCGCGCGATCGACAGAGCTTCGGCAAGCCGCTGCTGGAACACCAGGCAGTCGCCTTCCGTCTGGCCGACATGGCGACCCGCATCGCCGTCGCCCGGCAGATGGTGCTGCATGCCGCAGCCTTGCGCGATGCCGGGCGCCCGGCCCTGGTCGAGGCCTCGATGGCCAAGCTGTTCGCTTCGGAAATGGCCGAGAAAGTGTGCTCCGATGCCTTGCAGACGCTTGGCGGCTATGGCTATCTCGAGGATTTCCCGCTGGCGCGGATCTATCGGGACGTGCGGGTCTGCCAGATCTACGAAGGCACCAGCGATATCCAGCGCATGGTCATTGCGCGCAATCTGTGAAGGAGCAATCTGCATGGCTTTCGAAACCATCCTCTTGGACATCCATGACAAGGTCGGTCTCATCACCCTCAACCGGCCGGCGGCGCTTAATGCCTTGAACGCCCAAGTCGTGGCCGAGCTCAACCAGGCGCTCGACCAGCTCGAGCGCGATCCGCAGATCGGCTGCGTGGTGCTCACCGGTTCGCCGAAGGCGTTCGCCGCAGGCGCCGATATCAAGGAAATGGCCGAGCTGGAGTATCCGCAGATCTACCTCGACGATCTGTTCAGCGATGCTGACCGGGTGGCCGGCCGGCGCAAGCCGATCATCGCTGCGGTTGCCGGTTTTGCCTTGGGCGGTGGCTGCGAACTGGCGATGATGTGCGATTTCATTCTGGCTGCCGACAATGCCAGGTTCGGCCAGCCGGAGATCAACCTCGGGGTACTGCCGGGAATGGGCGGTACCCAGCGCCTGACCCGCGCGGTAGGCAAGGCCAAGGCCATGGAACTGTGCCTCACCGGGCGGCTCATGGATGCCGAAGAAGCCGAGCGGGCTGGCTTGGTGGCGCGCGTGATACCGCAGGCCCAACTGCTCGAGCAGGCGCTCGAAACAGCCAAGGTGATCGCCGGCAAGTCGCTGCCGGTGAGCATGATGATCAAGGAAAGCGTCAACCGTGCCTTCGAGGTTTCCCTCAGCGAAGGGGTGCGCTTCGAGCGGCGGGTATTCCATGCAGCGTTCGCCACCGAAGACCAGAAGGAAGGCATGGCCGCCTTCGTGGCCAAGCGCGAAGCCCGCTTTGGCAACCGTTGAACTCCGTCCCGTCGACCCTTGCGCCGCGCCTTGACGCGGCGCAAGGGCATGCCAGGGAACCGGTACTCAAGTAGCAGTGAAGTGGCGATCGACAAGGTGTAACAATGGGTACGCCGCGATCCTGCGGTCTACAGGAGCAAGCGCCATGTGGAAGAAACCCGCGTTCACTGACCTGCGTATCGGTTTCGAAGTCACCTTGTACTTCGCCAACCGCTGAATGCGCCAACGTCGGCCTTTCACGCGGTCGACGTTGTCCTCCTTGCCATCGTCGCATTGCAAAGCCTTCAGGATGATTTAGGCTGGACTCACTACAAGAACAACAGTGTTGCACGAGTCCGCCATGAGCCAATTGCGCAAGTTCGTCTCGCCTGAAATCATCTTCGGTGCCGGTTGCCGGCACCACGTCGCCAACTATGCCCGTACCTTCGGTGCCCGCAAGGTGCTGCTGGTCAGCGACCCTGGTGTCGTGGCCGCCGGCTGGGTCGGCGACATCGAGTCCAGCCTGCAGGCGCAGGGTATCGACTACTGCCTGCATACCGCAGTATCACCGAATCCGCGTGTCGAGGAGGTCATGGTCGGTGCCGAGCGCTATCGCAGCGAGCAATGCGATGTGATAGTCGCGGTGGGGGGCGGCAGCCCGATGGACTGCGCCAAGGGTATCGGCATAGTCGCCGCCCATGGCCGGCACATTCTGGAATTCGAAGGCGTCGATACTATCCGGGTGCCCAGCCCGCCATTGATCCTCATTCCGACCACGGCCGGCACCTCGGCGGACGTCTCGCAGTTCGTCATTCTGTCCAACCAGCGCGAGCGCATGAAATTCTCCATCGTCAGCAAGGCTGTCGTGCCTGACGTGTCGCTGATCGACCCGGAAACCACGCTAAGCATGGACCCGTTCCTTTCAGCCTGTACCGGCATCGATGCGCTGGTGCATGCGATCGAGGCGTTTGTCTCTACCGGTCACGGCCCACTGACCGATCCGCACGCCCTGGAAGCCATGCGCCTGATCAATGGTCATCTGGTGGAAATGATCGCCAACCCGCAGGATATCGCCGTACGTGAAAAGATCATGCTTGGCAGCATGCAGGCGGGGCTGGCGTTTTCCAATGCGATACTCGGGGCGGTACACGCCATGTCGCACAGCTTGGGCGGGTTCCTCGATCTTCCGCACGGCCTGTGCAACGCGGTACTGATAGAGCATGTGGTCGCCTTCAACTACAGTGCCGCGCCCGAGCGCTTCAAAGTCATCGCCCAGACTCTGGGCATCGACTGTCGCGGTCTGGGTCATGAGCAGGTTCGCCGGCGCCTGGTCGAGCATCTGATTGCCCTCAAGCATGCCGTGGGCTTCCGCGAGACCTTGGCCCTGCACGGTATCGGCAGCAGCGACATCCCGTTCCTCTCGCGACATGCCATGAACGATCCTTGCATCCTCACCAATCCGCGCAACTCCTGCCAGCGAGATGTCGAGGTGGTCTATGGCGAGGCTCTCTGAGTCTGGAGCCGATGCGCTGGCCGGTCTGCTCGGGCTGTCCAACCACACGGTGCGCAAGAGCCACTATCCTGAACTGGCTGCCCGCCTGGAAGAACTCGAGGCCGAACGCAACCGATACAAGTGGTTGTTCGAACATGCCGTGCATGGCATCTTCCAGGCCAGCCTGGAAAACGGCATGCGCGCGGCCAACCCGGCCCTGGCGCGCATGCTGGGGCATGCCGATCCGCAAGCGGTGATGTTCTCCACGCAGAGGCTGGCCAGTGAACTGTTCGAAGGTGGCGCCGAGGAGTTGTCGGCGATCGTCGAAGTGTTGCAGCGCAAGCATGCCTTGCTCGGCTACGAGACGCGACTGCGCAGACGTGACGGCAGCAGCATCGATGTGCTGATGAACCTGCTGCTGCGCCCGGACGAGGACGGGGTGGTCGAGGGTTTCGTGGCGGACATCACCGAGCGCAAGCAGACCCAGGCGCGTTTGCAGCAGCTCAATGACGAGCTGGAGCGTAGGGTTGCCGAGCGCACCAACGAGCTCATCGAGGCGCGCGACGCCGCCGAATCCGCCAATCGCAGCAAGGACAAGTACCTGGCAGCGGCGAGTCATGACCTTCTGCAGCCACTCAACGCAGCGCGCCTGCTGATCTCGACCCTGCGCGAACGAATGCTGGGCGAGGCCGAGCAATTGCTGGTCGAGCGTGCCCACAAGGCGCTGGAGGGCGCCGAGGACCTGCTCACCGACCTGCTCGACATTTCTCGCCTGGACCAAGCCAGTATCAGGCCGGATCTCGATGCCTATCGTCTGGATGACATCTTGCGTCCGCTCGAGTCCGAGTTCCAGCCAGTGGCCGAAGAGGCCGGGCTCGGCCTGCGCGTACGCGGCGGCCAGCGAGTGGTGCGCACCGACCTGCGACTGCTCACGCGCATCCTGCGCAATTTCCTCAGCAATGCCTGTCGCTACACCGAGCGCGGTAGCGTGCTGCTGGGTTGGCGACAGCGTGGCGAGCAACTGCGTATCGAAGTGTGGGACAGTGGGCGCGGTATCGCTGCCGATCGCCTGGAGTCGATATTCCTGGAATTCAACCAGCTGGATGTCGGCAGGGCCGCCGATCGCAAGGGGGTCGGCCTCGGTCTGGCGATAGTCGAGCGCATCGCGCGCATTCTGCAGTGCCAGGTGCGAGTGCGCTCCTGGCCGGGCCGCGGCTCGGTGTTCAGCATCGATGTGCCGCTTTGCCCAGAACTGCCGGTGGCTGCCAGTCCAGTGCCGCAGGTCAGCATCGGCGATCCGCTGCCAGGCCGGCGTCTGCTGGTGCTGGATAACGAGCTGAGCATCCGTCAGAGCATGGCAGCGCTCTTGGCACAATGGGGATGCGAAGTGCTCACGGCCTCGGACTTCGCCGAGTCGCTACACGTGCTCGCGGGCCATGCGCCGGAGCTGGTGCTGGCAGATTTCCATCTGGATCATGGCACGACTGGATGCGACGTGTTACGTGACCTGCGCGCCCATTTCGCCTGCGCCATTCCTGCCGTGATGATCACGGCCGACCGCAGCGAGCAAGGGCGGCGGGCCATGCAGCGCTTGAAGACACCTCTGCTCAACAAACCAGTCAAGCCTGGCAAGCTGCGCGCGGTCTTGAGCCAGCTGCTGGGCTGACAGGCCGGGAATGATCCGGCATAGTAGGAAGCGACCGTATGAGAAATGCAGATCCCGCCGCCCGATCGGGGTGGTCGATGCAATCCGGCTGTTTCAGCCGAACCACCGTCATTTCTGTTGCCCAGCACGACGCGGCATCTTAGACTGCCGCCCCCTGTAAAGAGTACCGAGCGGTGCTCGACGAATTCTGCTGGCGGGGCAAGGCCCCCGGCGGCATCCGAAATGCCTAAATGCACGTATTTTCATAGAGAAATCGATGACCAAGGAACAGTTGCTGGCCATGCCGGCCGATGACTACATGAACGCAGAGCAGCTCGCGTTCTTCACCGAGTTGCTGCAGTCGATGAAAGTCGAAACCCAGGAGCGCATCGAGCAGAGTCGCAGCACCATCGAGAGCCTGGACACGCCCTCGGATCCGGCGGATGTGGCTTCGGTCGAAGAGGAGCGCCATTGGCTGGTCAATGCCATCGAGCGCGATCAGCGGCTGTTGCCCCAGCTGGAGATGGCGCTTGGGCGCATCGCCGACGAAAGCTTTGGCTGGTGCGATGACAGCGGCGAGCCGATTGGACTGCAACGCCTGTTGATCAGCCCGATCACCAAGTACTGCATCGAGGCTCAAGAGCGTCACGAGCAACTCGATCGCCATCAGCGGCAAATCTGATGGACAGGCACAAGCCCCGCGGAGCGATCCGCGGGGCTTGTGCCTTATCGAGACCCGGCATCCCGGGGATCGGATTCTAGGGCAGACGCCGGCCCGTATCCCTCGGTGAGCGCGTCTTATCGCTCGACGGCTTTCACTGTTTTCGTGCATATTCCACTCGCTGTGGCACGGGCACGGATATGGTGGTTTCGTTTCAGGTCGAGGCCGGTCCGTTTCGCCGCACCGGCCCAAGCATTTTTATGTTGAAACTGGCGACTTCCCTCGAAGAAGTCTGTCAAACGCCTGGCTGGCGTTCGGGCCTACAAGCATGAGCAACGTTTCATGCGCATGTCATTGCCCTGCTGCACAGACGTCTTGTATATCAGCTCATTAGTCTTCGACATGAAGTACCGTTGCCTTCGTACGACCGGCGGCCGGCGTGGTAGCGGGATGTAATCGATTTGAGGAATTGTTCATTGGCAGTCAGTACTCTGGATACCCACGCATTGTTCGCCCTGGGTGACTTGCGGGCCAAGTTGGTCAAGCAGTTTCAAGGGCGGTATGTCTATGTCACCGAGCAGAGCCCTGATGGGCTGTACATGGCGGAGATCGACACCGAAAGCGCGCTGGTCGTTGACGACAAGCAACGGCTCGAGCTGAAGGTCGGTGACCATTTCCGTGCGGCAGTGTTGCCCAGCCGTGAAGGTGGCAAGCTCGAAATCCGTTTTCGTGACATCAAGTTCAGTATTTATGGTCTGGGTGACTACGCCTTCGTTTCCGTGCCCGAGGGAGACGGTATAGTGTTCCGCGAAGGCAATGCCGCGATGCTGGTCTTCGCTGCCCACGAGCAGTTGCGCGAAGGGCTGGGCAAGACGCTCAAGGCGGTGACCGGCAAGGTGGCCAAATGGCGCAAGGGCGAACTGACCACCTTCAAGGCCAGCGAGTGAGGGTGCGCCCTGCGTCGACGGGAAGAACCCATGACCGGGCCAGGTTCCATGCCGCGCACCTGGCCCGGGCCACCGACTTGGCCAAGAAGCTTCTGGCCGAACGCGAGGTCATGCAGGGCGCCTGGCTCGGTTGGGTAGCCGGGCAGCTCTACTGTCTGGAGCGGGCCGAGTATGCCGCCATGGTCAGACGCGAGTTGCAGCGCCTGGCCCTGACATGAGCCTGCGGTGGCGGGGCTTCAATTGCCGCTGTCATTCCCGTCGCTGACTTCCTCTGGGACGTCCTCGCCTGCGGCGCGCTTGCGGAACAGGGCTGCCCGAGCCAGCAGCAAGGTCGTGACCGGCACCGTCATCGAGAGCAGGACGGGTATCAGCCAGGCGTGCAGCACAGGCCCATGCTTGAGTCCGGAAAAGTAGAAGATCGATGCCAGCGCTATGCACCAGGCACCAATGGTCGAGGCCAGTGCGGGCGGATGCATGCGCTGGAAATAATCCTTCAGCCGAACGAGCCCCAGCGCCCCGATGAAGGCGAACACGCTGCCCACGAGCAGGAGCATGGCCGCCACCAGCTCCAGCCAGAATGGCAGGATGACCGTTTCGTTCATTCGATCACCTCACCGCGCAGGAGGAACTTGGCCAGCGCGAAGGAGCCGACGAATCCGAACAGGGCGATCAGCAAGGCGCCCTCGAAGTAGGTGTCGCTGGCATAGCGGATGCCCAGGACCAGCATCATCAGCATGGCCAGGATGTACAGGTAGTCCAGGGCCAGTACCCGGTCCTGTGCGGAGGGGCCGCGAAACAGCCTGACCAGCGCCAGGGCCATGGCGATGGCCAGGATGAACAGGCTGGCGAGGACGGCGTTGACTAACAGGCCGGTCATTCGAATATCTCCATGAGCGGGCGTTCGTAGGTACGCTTGAAGTGATCGATGAAAGCCTCTTCGTCGGTCAGGTCGAAAATGTGCAACAGCAGCACGCTGCGGTCCAGGGCCAGTTCCGACCAGACGGTGCCAGGTACCACGGTGGTGATCATCGAGAGCGCCGCAAGCCCATGCGCATCGCGTAGACACAAGGGGATGTGCACGAACGCCGAGCGCGGTGGCCGTCGTCGCGCCCGCAACACGCCTCGGGCGACCTGCAGGTTGGACATCACCACGTCGATGCCGACCCGGCCGAGCAGTCGCAGAATCACCAGCGGGCGCTTCACCTTGGCTTGTTGCGGTCGCAGCGGGGCCAGCAGCAGCGGGCCCAGCACCGCCAGGGCCGAGCCAAGCAGGATCTGTCCCGGGCTGAGCGAAAGGTTGAGCAGCAGCCATACGCCGAGCAGGGCGATCGAGAGCAATGGGGCAGGGAAGAGGCGCTTCATGGCTGTACCTGCACATCGAACGAGGTAGGACCGGGCACGGGGCGCGTCGACATGACGGCCCTCACATAGTTTTCCGGTGCCTGCAGTTCGGCCGCGGTGTCCTGCGTATAGCGCAACAGCGGCTCGGCCTTGACACTGACGAGCACGCTCAGGCCAAGCAGGACCACGATTGGTAGGCACTCATAGCGACGCAGTGCAGGGGACGGGGTCTCCTCGGGTTTCCAGAACCGCTGGATGCCCACTCGACCAAAGGCGATCAGCGAGGCCATGCCGGACAGCACCAGCAGGATCACCAGGCCCCAGCCAGGCGCGGCGAGTGGCTGCTGCGAGCCGGCGCCCAGTCCTGAAGGATTGAACAATGCGCTGATCAGGCCAAGCTTGCCGAGAAAGCCTGAAAGCGGCGGCATGCCGATGATCAGCAGGGCGCACGCGATGAAGCTCAAGCCCAGGAAGGCCATGGTCCAGGGGATGATCTGGCCAATCACGGCCTTCTGTTCGTCGTCGAGATTGATTCCCTTGGGGGGATGCAGCGATTCGAGTGGCGGCGGGATCGCCTCTTCCTCTTCCTCTTCGTCGAGCGGCAACTCGTTGGCCGAGCGCGAGCGCTCGATCAGTTCTGCCAGCAGGAAGAGCGCGCAGCAGGCGAGCGTCGAGCTGACCAAGTAGAACAGGGCACTTCCGGTCAATACCGCTTGACCGAACCCGATCGAGGCCAGGATGGTCCCGGCCGTCACCAGGATGCTCAACGCGGCCATGCGCTCCAGGCGCTGGGCGGCCAGGATCGACACGGCCGCCACGGCGAGCGTGGCCAGTCCGCCATAGACCAGCCAATGGCCGCCAAACAAGGCCGAGGCGCCAGCTTGGCCAGAGAACAGCAATGTCCAGAGTCGCAGGATGGCGTACAGGCCGACCTTGGTCATGATGGCGAACAGCGCCGCCACGGGGGCGCTGGCCGAGGCATAGGCAGGCACGAGCCAGAAATTCAGCGGCCAGATGCCGGCCTTCACCAGGAACGCGGTGGCCAGGATTGCCGCACCTGCGTGCAGCAGGCCACGGTCCGCTTCGGGAACCAGGGGGATCTTCAGCGACAGGTCGGCCATGTTCAGGGTTCCGGTGACGCCGTAGAGCATCGCCGCGCCCACCAGAAACAGCGAAGAAGCGAACAGGTTGATCGCGATGTAGTGCAGCCCCGCCTTTACCCGGGCGCGACCCGAGCCATGCAGCAGCAGGCCGTAGGAGGCTGCCAGAAGCACTTCGAAGAACACGAACAGGTTGAACAGGTCCGCGGTCAGGAAGGCGCCGTACAAGCCCATCAGCTGAATTTGGAACAAGGCGTGAAAACTGGCCCCGGCGGCATCCCAGCGGGCCCGTGCGAAGACCAGGGCGCAGGCACCCATCACGCTGGTCAGTGTCAGCATCATGGCACTGAGATGGTCTACCACCAGCACGATGCCGAACGGCGCGGGCCAGTTGCCGGGCAAGTAGACGCCGATCGACTCGGCCTGGCCGTGGCTGCGTACCCAGAACAACAGGGTCATGGCCACTGCCAGCCCGAGCAAGGTCGACAGCAGGTTGATCCTTGCCTTGAGCGGTCGACGCTTCTCGCCAAGCAGCAGCAACAGCGCCGCCGTCAGCAGGGGCAGCAGGATGGGTACGATGATCAACTGGTTCACCAGGCTCACTCTTCACGCTCCCGGCCGTCGACGTGGTCAGTGCCGGTCAGGCCCCGGGAAGCGAGCAGGACCACCAGGAACAGCGCCGTCATGGCGAAGCTGATGACGATGGCCGTCAGTACCAGCGCCTGTGGCAGCGGATCGGTGTAGTGCAGCAAGTCCTGGGGAACGCCCTCCTTGATGATCGGCTCCTTGCCAATGAACAGGCTGCCCATGCTGAAGATGAACAAGTTCACCCCGTAGGTGAGCAGACACAAGCCCATGATGACCTGATAGGTCCGGGGGCGCAGGACGAGCCAGACGCCTGAGGCGGCCAGCACTCCGATGGCGACTGCGATCACTTCTTCCATCAGCTCGCTCCTGCTTGACTGGTTCTGGAGGGATTGCCGGGACGGTAGGCGCGCACCGACTGGTGCGCAAGCGCGGTCAGGATGAGTAGGGTCGAGCCGACCACCACCGTATACACGCCGACATCGAACAACAGCGCGCTGGCTACGTGCAGGTCGCCAAGCACAGGCAGTTGCAGGTGCGCGGTATGAGTGGTCAGGAAGGGATAGCCCAGGCACATCGCGCCGATTCCGGTGAGCACCGCGCAGAGCAGCCCGGTCCCCATCCAGCGTAGCGGGCGCAGGCTCATCTGCGCCTCGACCCATTGGGTGCCGGCGACCATGTACTGCAGGATGAAGGCCACCGACATCACCAGGCCGGCGACGAAGCCGCCGCCCGGCTGGTTGTGCCCGCGCATGAACAGGTACATCGACACCAGCAGGGCAATGGGCAGCAACAGGCGTACCAATGCCGCCGGTACCATCATGAAGCCCAACGCCGTATCGGTCGCATGGCGCGGGTTGATCAGGTCGGTGACCACGTCCGGTGCCAGGCGTCGCTGCTGCGCTGGCAACTGCATGCTTTCCTTCGGCGGACGGAAGCGACGCAGCAGCGCGAACACGGTCAGGGCTACAGCCACCAGCACGGTAATCTCGCCAAGGGTATCGAAACCGCGGAAATCCACCAGCATCACGTTGACCACGTTGGTACCGCCGCCTTGCGGCAAGGCACGGCTGAGGTAGAACGAGGAGATGTCGTTTGGCGTGGGACGAGTCAGCATGGCATATGACATCAAGGCCATGCCGCCGCCTACCAGGATCGCCAGCAGCAAGTCGCGCAGGCGTCGCAGCCTGGCTCGGTCGAGCGCGCGGGGCGGCGACGGAGCGACAGCTTCCAGGCGTCGCGGCAGCCAGCGCAGGCCAAGCAGGATCAGCACCGTGGTCACCACTTCGACGACCAGCTGGGTCAGGGCCAGATCCGGTGCCGAGAACCAGACGAAGGTGATGCAGGTCATCAGGCCGCAGACACTGACCATGATCAACGCGGCCAGTCGGTGGTACTTGGCCTGCCAGGCTGCGCCGATCGCACAGGCAATGGCTATCAGCCAGAGGGTGACGAAGACTGCCGAGCCTGGGATCTTCGGTCGATCCCCCCAGCTCAGGCCGCCTTGCAGCAGGGGCAGCAAGCCGGCCAGGAACGCGACCAGCACCAGCATGAACAACTGCATCTGCAGGCGACGCGTGCTCAAGCGGCTCTCGAAATGCCTGGCCAGCAGCATCAGGTGCACCTGGCCGCGTTCGAACAACCGCTTGCCGTTGAAGCGCTCGATCAGTGGCGGATAGGTGAAGCGACCACGGCGCATCTGCTTGCGCAACACCAGGTAAAGCACCAGTCCGCCGCTCATGGCGATCAGGCTCATGACCATTGGTGCGTTCCAGCCGTGCCAGATGGCCAGGCTGTATTCCGGCAGGGTGCCGCCCACCACCGGCAGCGCTGCTGCGGCCAGCAGTGCGCCTACCGACTGCGCGGGAAAGATGCCGACTACCAGGCAGGTCAGCACCAGCAGCTCGACGGGGGCACGCATCCAGCGCGGTGGCTCATGGGGCTGGTGCGGCAAGTCCTGGGGGGGTGGCCCGAAGAACACGTCCACCGTGAAGCGCAGCGCATAGGCCACGCTGAACAGACCGGCGAGCGTGGCGATCACGGGCAACATGATTTCGATCCAGGCGCTGGCGCTGATGAATACGGTCTCGGCAAAGAACATCTCCTTGGACAGGAAGCCGTTCATCAGCGGGACCCCAGCCATCGAGGCGCTGGCGACCATGGCCAGCGTCGCCGTGAACGGCAGCAGGCGGAACAGGCCGCTGAGGCGGCGGATGTCACGCGTGCCGCTTTCATGGTCGATGATGCCTGCCGCCATGAACAGCGAGGCCTTGAAGGTGGCATGGTTGAGGATGTGGAAGACCGCGGCGACGGCGGCCAGCGGGCTGTTCAAGCCCAACAGCAGCGTGATCAGCCCCAGGTGACTGATGGTGGAGTAGGCCAGCAGCCCCTTCAGGTCGTTCTGGAACATCGCCGCGAAGGCGCCTAGCAACAGGGTGCATGCGCCCGCGCCACCGACGATCCAGAACCATTCTTCGGTACCCGAGAGCGCTGGCCACAAGCGCGCCATCAGGAACACGCCGGCCTTGACCATGGTCGCCGAATGCAGGTAGGCCGAAACGGGCGTCGGCGCGGCCATGGCATGGGGTAGCCAGAACTGGAAGGGAAACTGTGCGCTCTTGGTCAGCGCGCCAAGCAGTATCAACGGCAGCAGGACGGGATAGAGCGCATGGTCGCGGATCCGTTCGCCAGCGACCAGTACCTTGTCCAGGTCGTAGCTGCCGACCACGTGCCCCAGCAGCAGGACCCCCACGAGCAGGCACAGGCCGCCGGCTCCGGTCACCATCAAGGCCATGTAGGCGCCCCTGCGGGCATCGCTACGGTGATGCCAGTAGCCGATCAGCAGGAACGAGAACAGGCTGGTCAGCTCCCAGAAGAACACCATTTGCACCAGGTTCCCGGAAACCACCACGCCGAGCATCGCGCCCATGAAGGCCAGGAAGAAGGCGAAGAAGCGCGGCACCGGGTCCTGCGGCGACATGTAGTAGCGGGCATAGAGCGAGACCAGCGCACCGATGCCCAGTACCAGCAGGGAGAACAGCCAGGCGAACCCGTCCATGCGCAGCACCAGGTTCAAACCCAGGCTGGGCAACCAGAGGATCTCCTCGCGAATCACCCCGCCGTGCACGACCTGAGGATAGAGAAGCGCGACATGCACCGTCGCGGCCAAGGCCACGAGCCCGGCCAGCAGGGATTCGGTATTGCGCGCGTTGTGCGGCAGGACAGCCGCCAGGCAACTGCCCACGAAGGGCAGAAGCAATAGCACTATCAATGACATAGCGTTCTATCTGCTGGAGTTTGCCAAAGATCATACGTGTGGCGCGGATGATCACCAACACGCAAGCTGTCCCGGAGCCATGCAAACAGGTACTGAATACCTGATTTTTTATAACATTTGATTTCAAGCGAAGGGTGATCCGTTGGACTTCACGGATCGGGGCCGCCTGGTGCATGGTTCGGCATCGACTATGACTGCTGACCTGGCCAAGCCTGGTAAGGTTCACTTCATCGCCGCGCGCCTGTCGCCAGGCACCTGAAGGGCCTCGTCCTTGCGCGCCCGCCGAGCGTACCGCACACTCCAGTGCAAGTGGGCAGTATGATGCGCAACCTCTTTCCGTGTAGGCACTCCCGTGCATAAGCCATCCCTTCATCGCGCTCCGGTCTTGCAGCATGTGGGCTTGAACGTGCGGCAGCTGCGGCATGCCGCGGACCTGAGCCAGAGCGCGCTGGCGGCGCGTTCCGGCGTGAGCCGACGCATGCTGGTCGCCATCGAGGCCGGCGAGAGCAATGTCAGCCTGACCACGCTCGACCTGATCGCCGAGGCCTTGGGAGTCGCGTTCAGCAGGCTGGTCCAGGCACCTGAGCGTAGTGATCTGGCACGCATCGACGAACTTGCCTGGGTCGGCAAGCATCCGCAAAGTCGGGCCGTCCTGCTGGCAAGTAGCATGGCGCGGCGCGAAGTGGAATTATAGGAGTGGCGCCTGGCCCCGGGGGAGCACTATGCGAGCGAGGCCGACGCCGAGGGTTGGAGCGAGCAGATCTATGTCTGCGAAGGCTGTCTGACATTGACCGTGGCAGGGCAGGAGCGATGCCTGCGGGCAGGCGAGTTCTTCGTTTTTCCCAGCGACTGCCAATATGCCTATCGCAACGACGGTACCGTGCTCACCCGTTTCGTGCGCAATGTGGTGATCTGAACGACTGCTTGCGCCGTTCGTACTTTGGTATCGGCCAGCTTCGGCTTGCGATGCCCTGGCTTATGATCCGTGAAAACGATGAAGCAGAACCATGAGCGAGTCGCTCAACGATCCATGCGATGCGCTCATCATTGGCGGTGGGGTGAGTGGCAGTCTCCTGGCCGCGCATTTGTTGCGTCAGCCTGGCAAGCGCCGTCTGACGATCGTCGAGCCACGCGCGCAGTTGGGACGTGGCGAGGCCTATAGCGCCAGCGAGCCTGAGCAAACCCTCAATGCCAATGCGGCACGGATGAACTGCTGCCACCTCCGCGGCGCCAGTCACCGCCCTGGGAGGATTTTCTGGCGTGATCGATGGTAGTGGCTACTCCCCTGCAATTGAGTCGCGCATTGCGCGCCGAGTGCCGGCTTGCAATGGTACGGGGCATCGACTGGCAGGCTCCGCTTGACACCGTACGCGCCCATGTACCCAGCCTCTGGAGCCAGGTCAGCGATACCCAGCGCCGTCAGTTCGTACGACACCTGCGGCCCTGGTGGGAGAGCCATCGTCATCGTTCGCCCCCAAGGCGCCACCTTGCTAGAGCATCTGCAGGTCGAAGGTCGGCTGCGCATCCACGCCGCGACCTTGCGACAGGTCGAGCGTTCGGTCGATCGTCATCTAGCCTTTTGCTGCGTCATCGTGGCGAACAGGGCCGAGCAGCTGTTCGCGCTCGGCTAGCGGTTGGAGTAAACCCTGACAGAGACCAACCCATGCCGATTGCGAGTGGCTCGCGGCTGTTCCATCATCGGAGCCTGAACAATCTTGGATGTGTCCGCAGGAGTGTGCATGAACGATCAGAACAGTAGGCCACAGGTAGTATCCGTCCGCCTGGCGCGCCTGCGCGAGGTGATGAGCGCGGAGGGTGTCCAGGCCCTGTTGGTACCATCGTCGGATCCACACCTTTCCGAGTACCTGCCTGGCCACTGGCAGGGACGGCAATGGCTGTCCGGTTTCCACGGTTCGGTCGGCACCCTGGTGGTGACGGCGGATTTCGCCGGGCTCTGGGTCGACAGTCGGTATTGGGAGCAGGCCGGCAAGGACCTGGCAGGCACTGCGATCGCGCTGATGAAGCTGGCGCCCGGGCTACCCAATGCCTTCGACTGGCTTGTCGAGCAAGCTGGGCCACACTCCACGGTGGCTGTGGATGGGGCGGTGCTCTCGCTGAGCATTGCCCGGCAGTTGCAAGAGCGACTGGCCGTTCGGCAGGCCCGCCTGGTCACCACGCGGGACTTGCTCAGCGCCGTCTGGGAGGAGCGCCCGGCCCTGCCGGGGCATCGGATCCACGAGCACCTGCCGCCGTATCCAGGCAGCTCTCGCACGCAGAAACTGGCTCAGTTGCGACGCGCTTTGCAGGACAAGGGAGCCGATTGGCACTTTCTGGCAACGCTGGACGACATCGCCTGGCTTTTCAATTTGCGCGGCCGAGATGTTTCCTATAACCCGGTGTTCGTCTCGTTCGCACTGGTCGGGCAGGACCGAGCCGTGCTGTTCATCGCGCCAGGCAAGGTCGCCCAGGCGCTGCGCGAGCGGCTGGTAGCCGACGGGGTAGAGCTGCAGGACTACACCCGTGTGGGCCCTGCACTGGCTTCGCTCGCCCCAGGCAGCAGCCTGCTGGTCGACCCGGCTCGCGTGACGTGTGGTCTGCTGGACAACGTGCCAGCCCAGGTGCGCTTGCTGGAGGGACCTAATCCGACCATATTGGCGAAAGCTTGCAAGACCGAGACGGAGCTTGTTCATATCCGCCGGGCCATGGAAGAAGATGGCGCTGCACTGTGCGAGTTCTTCGCCTGGTTCGAGTCGGCGCAGCGAGCCGGCGGCGTCACCGAACTGACCGTGGACCAGCAGCTGACCGCGGCACGCGCCAGACGTCCAGGCTTCGTTTCGCCCAGCTTCGCCACCATCGCTGCATTCAACGCCAATGGCGCCATGCCGCATTATCGAGCGACCGAGCAAGAACATGCCGTTATCGTCGATGATGGCTTGCTGCTCATCGATTCGGGAGGGCAGTACCTTGGCGGAACGACCGATATCACCCGCATGGTGCCGGTCGGTGAGCCGAGTCAGGCGCAGAAGCATGATTGCACGCGCGTACTCAAAGGCATGATTGCCTTGTCGCGCGCCAAGTTCCCACAGGGAATTCTCGCACCGTTGCTCGATGCGATCGCGCGCGCGCCGCTCTGGGCCGAGCACGTCGACTATGGACATGGGACCGGCCACGGCGTCGGGTACTTCCTGAACGTCCACGAAGGCCCGCAAGTCATTGCCTACCAGGCTTCGCCGATGCCCCAGACAGCGATGCTGCCGGGCATGATCACCTCGATCGAGCCGGGTACCTATCGGCCTGGACAATGGGGCGTGCGAATCGAGAACCTGGTTGTCAATCGTCAAGCAGGCGAAGGGGACTTTGGGCGTTTCCTGGCCTTCGAGACCCTGACCTTGTGTCCGATCGATACACGCTGCCTGCTCCTAGAGTTGCTGACCCTGGAGGAGCGCCAGTGGTTGAATGACTATCATCGGGAGGTTCGGGCGCGACTGGCGCCGTTGGTCGAAGGCGAGGCGCTTCGATGGCTGGAAGCGCGCACGGCGCCGATCTGATCACCGCGTGCGGACGAACGCAGGTGGCTGTTGCGTTCGTCCGACAACTCACTTGCACAGCACGATCATGCTACGGCTCGTGTAACCGGCGGGGTTGATGCCGAAAAGATAGTCGCCTGGCTCCTCGTCGGCGTCCCCGGAGCGGGCCACGACCCGATAGCCTCGTTTGCCGCAGGATGCCGCTGCTCGTTCGTAGCACCTGTCCCAGGAAGAGGACAGGCCCGAGCAGTTGACATGCAGTCCTTTCTTTCCTCGCTTGACTTCGGTCTTCGCAGTGGCGGCACACCCGGCGATAGCCAGGATGGCCAGGATGATCAAAATACGTTTCATTCCTGTCCTTATACAGCCCGACCAGTAGCTCGGGTCTCGTCATTGTCGCGTCGTCCTGAACGGTGCCTGCTTCCTTGTGCTTCAGTAGATCGTCAGCAGATTATGGTTTTGTGACAGATTAGTCAGACCAGGTTCGTGGCACAATGACTCAGCCTCCACCAAATGACAACCTTTCTCATATCAGTCGACCGCGACAGGTGGCGCGGGCTGGCTCTTCATGCTCAGCGTAGCGCCGATCGAAGCCGTGATGATTGCAGCGATCGCCAGCCATTGCAGCGGGCTGAGCACCTCGCCCAGAAAAACCAGGCCTGAGACCGCGGCGACTACCGGCTCGACACTCATCAGGGTGCCGAAGGTGCGCGCGGGCATGCGTGTCAGGGCAACCATTTCCAGGCTGTACGGTAGCGCGGTGGACAACACGGCCACGCCCACGGCGACAGGAATCAAGCCTGGCGTGAGCAAGGCACTACCGGCATGGACGATGCCTATGGGGGCAACGAAGAAGGCGGCAATCACGACACCCAGCGCTGCCGTCTGCACGCCATGCTCGGCACCGGCGCGCTGGCCGAACAGGATATACAGTGCCCAGCAGACTCCAGCACCGAGTGCGTAGGCTGCACCAAGCGGGTCGATGGCGCTGTCACTGGCGCCAAGGGGAATCAACAGGAACAATCCGGCAACGGCGAGGGCGATCCACAGGAAGTCGATGAGACGACGCGAGGCGAGGATGGCTACCGCCAGTGGACCGGTGAACTCGAGCGCGACCGCGATACCTAGCGGTACACTGCGCACCGCCATATAGAAAAGCAAGTTCATGCCACCCAGTGCCAAGCCATAGACGACCACGCTGCGCAAGGTGCTTTTCGTCATGCGTACACGCCATGGTCGCAGCAGCAAGAGCATGATGATGCTCGCGAAGAACAGGCGCAGCGTCGTGGTGCCTTGCGCGCCCACGACTGGGAACATGGACTTTGCCAGCGAGGCGCCGGACTGGATCGAGGTCATCGCGATCAGAAGCAGGCCGATCGGAAACAATGCAGTGATCAGGCCGCGTGGGCGGTTGTCCATGGAGACGGAGTCCTGAAATGAAGGAAGGTGCAATATAGTGCGCAAGTCAGACCCCCAGCAACCATTGTCAGAAATCCATGAAAGGACATGTGCCTGAAGTTTAAATAAAAGCTTGACGGCCTTTCGAATCCCCTTATAATGCGCACCACTTCCGACGCAGTCGAAACGGAAAACTCCTTGAGAATCAAAGAGTTGGACGAATCAGGCAGGCTCGGGAGGGCTTCGGTCGACTGATCGGCAGCGGTGAACAAGGTGGTTGACAGCGGGTTTCAACGCTGTATGATTCGCCTCCCGCTACGAGCAATCGCCAGCGAGTCAAGTGGTTGAAGTTGAACGAGATTCTCGGCAAATACTTCGAAATAAACGCTTGACAGACGATGAGGACAGCGTAGAATGCGCGGCCTCGGTTGAGACGAAACGCTCTTGGCCAAACGCTCTTTAACAAATCGAATCAAGCAATTCGTGTGGGTGCTTGTGAGTTTGGACTGATAGTCACCAAGATTATCAGCATCACAAGTGACACATGAGCAATCATAGTAGTCATTTGAGATTGCTGAGCCAAGTTTAGGGTTTCTTAAAAACCCAAGCAGTATTGAACTGAAGAGTTTGATCATGGCTCAGATTGAACGCTGGCGGCAGGCCTAACACATGCAAGTCGAGCGGATGACGGGAGCTTGCTCCCGGATTCAGCGGCGGACGGGTGAGTAATGCCTAGGAATCTGCCTGGTAGTGGGGGACAACGTTTCGAAAGGAACGCTAATACCGCATACGTCCTACGGGAGAAAGCAGGGGACCTTCGGGCCTTGCGCTATCAGATGAGCCTAGGTCGGATTAGCTGGTTGGTGAGGTAACGGCTCACCAAGGCGACGATCCGTAACTGGTCTGAGAGGATGATCAGTCACACTGGAACTGAGACACGGTCCAGACTCCTACGGGAGGCAGCAGTGGGGAATATTGGACAATGGGCGAAAGCCTGATCCAGCCATGCCGCGTGTGTGAAGAAGGTCTTCGGATTGTAAAGCACTTTAAGCCGGGAGGAAGGGCTGTAGGCTAATATCCTGCAGTTTTGACGTTACCGGCAGAATAAGCACCGGCTAACTCTGTGCCAGCAGCCGCGGTAATACAGAGGGTGCAAGCGTTAATCGGAATTACTGGGCGTAAAGCGCGCGTAGGTGGTTGATCAAGTTGGATGTGAAAGCCCCGGGCTCAACCTGGGAACTGCATCCAAAACTGGTCGGCTAGAGTACGGTAGAGGGTGGTGGAATTTCCTGTGTAGCGGTGAAATGCGTAGATATAGGAAGGAACACCAGTGGCGAAGGCGACCACCTGGACTGATACTGACACTGAGGTGCGAAAGCGTGGGGAGCAAACAGGATTAGATACCCTGGTAGTCCACGCCGTAAACGATGTCAACTAGCCGTTGGGATCCTTGAGATCTTAGTGGCGCAGCTAACGCATTAAGTTGACCGCCTGGGGAGTACGGCCGCAAGGTTAAAACTCAAATGAATTGACGGGGGCCCGCACAAGCGGTGGAGCATGTGGTTTAATTCGAAGCAACGCGAAGAACCTTACCAGGCCTTGACATGCAGAGAACGCCCCAGAGATGGAGCGGTGCCTTCGGGAACTCTGACACAGGTGCTGCATGGCTGTCGTCAGCTCGTGTCGTGAGATGTTGGGTTAAGTCCCGTAACGAGCGCAACCCTTGTCCTTAGTTACCAGCACCTCGGGTGGGCACTCTAAGGAGACTGCCGGTGACAAACCGGAGGAAGGTGGGGATGACGTCAAGTCATCATGGCCCTTACGGCCTGGGCTACACACGTGCTACAATGGTCGGTACAGAGGGTTGCCAAGCCGCGAGGTGGAGCCAATCTCACAAAACCGATCGTAGTCCGGATCGCAGTCTGCAACTCGACTGCGTGAAGTCGGAATCGCTAGTAATCGCGAATCAGAACGTCGCGGTGAATACGTTCCCGGGCCTTGTACACACCGCCCGTCACACCATGGGAGTGGGTTGCACCAGAAGTAGCTAGTCTAACCTTCGGGAGGACGGTTACCACGGTGTGATTCATGACTGGGGTGAAGTCGTAACAAGGTAGCCGTAGGGGAACCTGCGGCTGGATCACCTCCTTAATCGACGACATCAGCCAGCTGATGAGCCCCCACACGAATTGCTTGATTCCTTGTAGAAGACGATCAAGACCCTGCATATAGGTCTGTAGCTCAGTTGGTTAGAGCGCACCCCTGATAAGGGTGAGGTCGGCAGTTCAAATCTGCCCAGACCTACCAGTTTCTGGGGCCATAGCTCAGCTGGGAGAGCGCCTGCCTTGCACGCAGGAGGTCAGCGGTTCGATCCCGCTTGGCTCCACCACCTTGCCTGTCGTCAGAACCTAGACATGAGTCTTCCTCGTGAAGATTGATGTCTGGCTTTTGTCAGATCGTTCTTTAAAAATTCGGATGTGTGATAGATATAGACTGATGATCCCTTTCACTGGGGGTGATCAGGCTAAGGTAAAATTTGTAAGTGGCTCATGCGAGCCATGCGAATTTTCGGCGAATGTCGTCTTCACAGTATAACCAGATTGCTTGGGGTTATATGGTCAAGTGAAGAAGCGCATACGGTGGATGCCTTGGCAGTCAGAGGCGATGAAAGACGTGGTAGCCTGCGATAAGCTTTGGGGAGTCGGCAAACAGACTGTGATCCAGAGATCTCTGAATGGGGGAACCCAGCCAGCACAAGCTGGTTATCTTGCACTGAATACATAGGTGCAAGAGGCGAACCAGGGGAACTGAAACATCTAAGTACCCTGAGGAATAGAAATCAACCGAGATTCCCTTAGTAGTGGCGAGCGAACGGGGACCAGCCCTTAAGCCGGTTTGAGATTAGTGGAACGCTCTGGAAAGTGCGGCCATAGTGGGTGATAGCCCCGTACACGAAAATCTCTTGCCGGTGAAATCGAGTAGGACGGAGCACGAGAAACTTTGTCTGAACATGGGGGGACCATCCTCCAAGGCTAAATACTACTGACTGACCGATAGTGAACCAGTACCGTGAGGGAAAGGCGAAAAGAACCCCGGAGAGGGGAGTGAAATAGAACCTGAAACCGTATGCGTACAAGCAGTGGGAGCAGCTTCGTGCTGTGACTGCGTACCTTTTGTATAATGGGTCAGCGACTTATATTCAGTGGCAAGCTTAACCGTATAGGGGAGGCGTAGCGAAAGCGAGTCTTAATAGGGCGTCAAGTCGCTGGGTATAGACCCGAAACCGGGCGATCTATCCATGGGCAGGTTGAAGGTTAGGTAACACTGACTGGAGGACCGAACCGACTACCGTTGAAAAGTTAGCGGATGACCTGTGGATCGGAGTGAAAGGCTAATCAAGCTCGGAGATAGCTGGTTCTCCTCGAAAGCTATTTAGGTAGCGCCTCATGTATCACTGCTGGGGGTAGAGCACTGTTTCGGCTAGGGGGTCATCCCGACTTACCAAACCGATGCAAACTCCGAATACCAGCAAGTGCCGAGCATGGGAGACACACGGCGGGTGCTAACGTCCGTCGTGAAAAGGGAAACAACCCAGACCGTCAGCTAAGGTCCCAAAGTCATGGTTAAGTGGGAAACGATGTGGGAAGGCTTAGACAGCTAGGAGGTTGGCTTAGAAGCAGCCATCCTTTAAAGAAAGCGTAATAGCTCACTAGTCGAGTCGGCCTGCGCGGAAGATGTAACGGGGCTCAAACCATGCACCGAAGCTACGGGTGTCACCACCAGGTGACGCGGTAGAGGAGCGTTCTGTAAGCCTGTGAAGGTCAGTCGAGAGGCTGGCTGGAGGTATCAGAAGTGCGAATGCTGACATGAGTAACGACAATGCGAGTGAAAAACTCGCACGCCGAAAGACCAAGGTTTCCTGCGCAACGTTAATCGACGCAGGGTTAGTCGGTCCCTAAGGCGAGGCTGAAGAGCGTAGTCGATGGAAAACAGGTTAATATTCCTGTACTTCCGGTTATTGCGATGGAGGGACGGAGAAGGCTAGGCCAGCTTGGCGTTGGTTGTCCAAGTTTAAGGTGGTAGGCTGGGATCTTAGGCAAATCCGGGATCCCTAGGCCGAGAGCTGATGACGAGTTGCCACTAGGCGACGAAGTGGTTGATGCCAGGCTTCCAGGAAAAGCTCCTAAGCTTCAGATAATCGGGAACCGTACCCCAAACCGACACAGGTGGTTAGGTAGAGAATACCAAGGCGCTTGAGAGAACTCGGGTGAAGGAACTAGGCAAAATGGCACCGTAACTTCGGGAGAAGGTGCGCCGGCGAGGGTCAAGGACTTGCTCCGTAAGCCCATGCCGGTCGAAGATACCAGGCCGCTGCGACTGTTTATTAAAAACACAGCACTCTGCAAACACGAAAGTGGACGTATAGGGTGTGACGCCTGCCCGGTGCCGGAAGGTTAATTGATGGGGTTAGCGCAAGCGAAGCTCTTGATCGAAGCCCCGGTAAACGGCGGCCGTAACTATAACGGTCCTAAGGTAGCGAAATTCCTTGTCGGGTAAGTTCCGACCTGCACGAATGGCGTAACGATGGCGGCGCTGTCTCCACCCGAGACTCAGTGAAATTGAAATCGCTGTGAAGATGCAGTGTATCCGCGGCTAGACGGAAAGACCCCGTGAACCTTTACTATAGCTTTGCACTGGACTTTGAACTTGCTTGTGTAGGATAGGTGGGAGGCTATGAAGCGTGGACGCCAGTCTGCGTGGAGCCATCCTTGAAATACCACCCTGGCAACTTTGAGGTTCTAACTCAGGTCCGTCATCCGGATCGAGGACAGTGTATGGTGGGTAGTTTGACTGGGGCGGTCTCCTCCCAAAGAGTAACGGAGGAGTACGAAGGTGCGCTCAGACCGGTCGGAAATCGGTCGCAGAGTATAAAGGCAAAAGCGCGCTTGACTGCGAGACCCACACGTCGAGCAGGTACGAAAGTAGGTCTTAGTGATCCGGTGGTTCTGTATGGAAGGGCCATCGCTCAACGGATAAAAGGTACTCCGGGGATAACAGGCTGATACCGCCCAAGAGTTCATATCGACGGCGGTGTTTGGCACCTCGATGTCGGCTCATCACATCCTGGGGCTGAAGCCGGTCCCAAGGGTATGGCTGTTCGCCATTTAAAGTGGTACGCGAGCTGGGTTTAGAACGTCGTGAGACAGTTCGGTCCCTATCTGCCGTGGACGTTTGAGATTTGAGAGGGGCTGCTCCTAGTACGAGAGGACCGGAGTGGACGAACCTCTGGTGTTCCGGTTGTCACGCCAGTGGCATTGCCGGGTAGCTATGTTCGGAAGAGATAACCGCTGAAAGCATCTAAGCGGGAAACTTGCCTCAAGATGAGATCTCACTGGAGCCTCGAGCTCCCTGAAGGGCCGTCGAAGACTACGACGTTGATAGGTCGGGTGTGTAAGCGCTGTGAGGCGTTGAGCTAACCGATACTAATGGCCCGTGAGGCTTGACCATATAACACCCAAGCAATCTGCAGCGCAGGTTGCGGTGAGTGAAGACGCAGCACCGAAAATTCGCACCTTGCATCACACATCCGAGTTGGCCGACACGTCCCCTGGACGGATCGGCACCGTTTTTCTTGGCGACCATAGAGCATTGGCACCACCTGATCCCATCCCGAACTCAGCAGTGAAACGATGCATCGCCGATGGTAGTGTGGGGTTTCCCCATGTGAGAGTAGGTCATCGCCAAGATTCATTCCGCAAAACCCCTGACTGCGACCGCAGCCAGGGGTTTTGTCCTTTCTGGGGTTCAGGCGGCAAGCCGGGCGTGGCCTCGGGGCATCCGGCGCTGGCCTGGAAGGCTTCGAACGCCTGGGCCAGCGCCTTGGTCCGTTGCGGCTGGCAGCATATGACTCGATCGGTATAATTGCCGACCCTTGGAAACACCGAGAGCTTGTGAGCTGATGAACCTGATTCCAGAAATCGATGCTTTTCTTGGTTGTCGCACCCCTGATGCCTGGATCGAGGCTGCCCTTGCGGATCAGGAAACCTTGCTGATCGATCATAAGAACTGCGAGTTTAAGGCAGCTAGCACAGCCCTGAGCCTGATAGCCAAATACAACGGACACATCGATCTGATCAACATGATGTCGCGCCTGGCCCGTGAAGAGCTAGTGCACCACGAACAGGTCCTGAGGATGATGAAGCGTCGCAAGATCGCGCTTCGCCCGGTCTCGGCAGGGCGTTACGCCTCTGGATTACGACGCCACGTGCGTGCCCACGAGCCGGCGAAGCTGGTCGACACGTTGGTCGTTGGTGCTTTTATCGAAGCACGCAGTTGTGAACGATTCGCTGCGCTGGTGCCGCATTTGGATGAGGAACTAGGAAAGTTCTACCATGGCTTGCTAAAAAGCGAAGCGCGGCACTACCAGGGCTACCTGAGGTTGGCTCATCAATACGCAGAGCAAACCGATATCGTCAAGGTGGTAGAGCAGGTACGGGCCGTAGAAGCGGAGCTCATCTCTTCGGTAGATACCGAGCTTCGCTTCCACAGTGGGGTTCCGGCAGATGACCGAAGCGCTGCTGTCGAAGTGCTCGACTAGTCGCGGCGTCCAAGCAACAAGCCTACCACCAGGCCGAAGCCGGCCGACACGGCCACGGTCTGCCAGGGATGGCCACCGATATAGGCCTGGGTAGCCTCCACGACAGGTTGGGCCTTGCTGCCTACGTTACCTACCGCTTCACGCGCTTGTTGCAGTTTCTGGCTAATCTGTGCGCGAAGTGTTTCCGCTTCTTCGCCAACCAGCGATGCGCTCTGGTTGAGCAGCTTTTCCGACTCGGTGATCAGCGACTGCAGCTCGCTGAAGACCTGGTCCTTGATCTGGTCGGTGTCGGATTGCATGGTAGCTTTGCGTGGCATGGATATTTCCTTTTCTTGACAGGATGACCTGTGGATGCCGTCACGCCAGGAAAGTTGCAGCGGCATATCGATCCCATGTCACCACGGTGTAAGATAGCGCCTGTTTTCACCAGCAGGACCTACCATGAGTTTCAATCTGGCCAACAAGAGCTTCGCGGAGCGAGCGGAAATCGAGTCCCACAAGGCGCGTCTGTTCGAACTATGGCAGACCAATCTTGGCAAGGCCAAGGGCGATGCGGCCAGGCTGATTGCCGAAAAGCCTCGCCGCAAGGGTAAATGGGCTGAATGGGTTCGTGCCGAACTGGACAGCATGACACCGCCCGAATACGCCAGCATGGTACGCAGCGAGGTCAACAAGATGATGGCAGCCAGTTCGAACCGCTGAAGGGCGCCAAAGGTGAACAGCGCGCGCAGCCATGTCTCAGCGCAGGCCGTTGCCAGGTAGCGTCGTCAGGCCTGGCAGCTCAAGAACCCCGCTATCGGAAAAGCGCAGCGTCCCCTGCGCGCCGCCTGCCATCTTGCCTTTGAGCTCATAGGGCACGCCACGCGAGCCTTGCAACCGCTCAAGCCCGTACGCTTGACGCAGGATGGAAAAGGCAGTGACGCTGACTGGCACCACGATCACCTGATCATCATATCGGCCAATATGGCCATGTTGCCCGCTGACCCCAGCGGCCAGCGGCTCGCCATTGATCTTGAGCTCCACTGCCAGCCCATCGAAGTCCACAGGCTGCTCGTTAGGATTCTGCACGCGGATCTTCACCGCCATTCGCAGTTCCAGTTCTTGTCCGGGTAAAGGTTCGATACCGATGACGTTGACGGTGAGCGGATCACGATCCTGGAAAAGCGCACAGGCGCCAGGGCCTGCAGCCAGTATGAGAACCAGGCAGCTCCGAACAGTGCGGCGCAAGAGCGAGATCATGAATACGCCTCGAAAAGGGCAGGGCCTGAGTTTGGCAAATACCAGGCGACGTTGAAAGCGTTGCCAGCGAACGAAAGGTTGAAACATCGCGAATCACCTATGTGGAAAAACAGGGTTTCGCCCGAAACCTCTCTCCCCTTAGGCTATCCAAAATCCTGGTAACTTTTCCTACGAGAGTTCGGGCATGAATCGTACAATCGTTAGCCTTGCCATCGGTTTGTTCACGTGCTGGCAGGTCCAGGCGGCACCAGCCACTCCTAGAGTACTGGCAGGCGCCGACAGCAACCCCTACAACAGCCCGGTCCAGCGTGCCAACCCCAACAGTCGCCAGGGGACCGCCCCGGCAGCGCCGCCGCTGCGCGGGCCTTCGACCGAGCCCAATCCGCGTCCGCCCACGCTCGACAACCGCGGCATCGGTAACGGCGAGAACCTGCGGCGAGAGCAACAGACTCCTCGGCTGGAGCCCGCTCGACCGCCCCGTGATACGCAACGTGTGCCGTAAGCGCGCAATGACGATCTAGACCGACCTTTTGGTCATTTCCTGGAAGGAACCACACATGCTTCGTCGTACCTGGTTGACTACCCTGGCTGCCGTGACGTTCTGGCCTTTATTGACCCATGCCGCGCCCGAGCAGCAGTTTCCAAGCGAAGAAGGCCAGGTGACTGTCAGTACCTTGGCCAAGGGCTTGCGCAACCCTTGGGCTTTGGCCTTCCTTCCCGATGGAAAAGGTATCCTGGTGACCGAACGGCCTGGCGATCTGCGCATCGTCTCTGCCGAAGGTCGAGTCGGGCCGCCCTTGAGTGGTCTGCCCCAGGTCTGGGCGCAGGGCCAAGGCGGGCTCCTGGATGTCGTGTTGTCTCCCGAGTTCTCCAAGGATCGTACGGTCTACCTTTCCTACTCCGAGGCCGGCGAGGATGGCAAGGCTGGCACTGCGGTAGGGCGCGGCCAGCTTTCCCAGGACCTGACCAGGCTCGAGCACTTCACGGTGATATTCCGTCAGAAGCCCAAACTGTCGGAGGGCAACCACTTTGGTTCGAAGCTGGTTTTCGACCGGGATGGCTACCTGTTCATAGCGTTGGGCGAAAACAACCAGCGCGCGACGGCACAGGATCTGGACAAGCTGCAGGGCAAGGTCGTGCGTATCCTGCCCGATGGCGAAGTACCCAAGGACAATCCTTTCGTCGGCAAGACCGATGTTCGTCCGGAAATCTGGTCGTTCGGCCATCGCAACCAGCAGGGTGCGGCGCTCAATCCATGGACCGGTAAGCTCTGGACTCACGAGCATGGCCCTCGGGGTGGCGACGAAATCAACATTCCGCAGGCGGGCAAGAACTACGGCTGGCCGATCGCCACTCATGGCATCAACTATTCGATGCTGCCGATCCCCGAGGCCAAGGGCAAGCATGTCGATGGCATGGAAGATCCTCATCATGTCTGGGAGAAGTCACCGGGTATCAGCGGCATGGCCTTCTATGACAGCTCGACCTTCAAGGCGTGGGATCACAATCTGTTCATCGGCGCCCTGGCTACCGAGGAATTGATCCGCCTGCAGCTCGACGGTGATCGGATTACCCATGAGGAGCGCATGCTAGGTGAGCTCAAGGCGCGTATCCGAGACGTCCGAGTCGGGCCGGATGGCTATCTCTATCTGTTGACGGACGCCAAGGATGGCGCCCTGCTCAGGGTTGGACTGAGCCAGGATTGAGCTGATTGACAGGTGCTGCGCAGATTGGGCGAGCGCATGCGTGGCGCCTCCAAGGCTGCGTGCGCCACCTCGACCGGCCAGGATGACGTACCATGGTGCTTTCCGCTCAAGATGCACCTGCCATGTCGCTCGACCCGAACACCCGTTATCGTCTTGCCATGGACCAGCAGGGGTTCCATCCCGATCCTGCGCAAGCGGCCGCGGTAGCTGCCCTGCAGGCGTGTCACGAGGCACTGCGCCAGGGCACGGACACCAAAGGTGTCTATCTGTGGGGCGCGGTCGGTCGCGGCAAGACCTGGCTGATGGATCTGTTCCATGCCAGCCTCCCGGTGTCCGGGCGACGTCAACATTTCCACCATTTCATGGCCTGGGTACACAGGCGGCTATTCCAGCTCAACGGTACTGCCGATCCGCTACGGGCGCTGGCCTTCGAGCTGTCGCAGGAAATCCGGGTCCTGTGCTTCGACGAGCTGTTCGTCAGCGACATCGGCGACGCGATCATCCTGGGGCGCTTGTTCCAGACGTTGTTCGATCGCGGCGTGATGCTGGTGGCTACCTCCAACCAGCCGCCCGACCAGCTCTATCAGGACGGCTTCAATCGTGAACGTTTCCTGCCCGCCATCGCTGCCATGCAGGCCAACATGCAGGTACTCTGCATGGCCGGGCAGACAGACCATCGTCAGCAGCCTGGAATCGAGTGCCAGCGCTACTGGCTTGCCAGGCCGGGCTCGGCGACGCAACTCGCCCCGGTCTTCGACAGGCTTGGCGGGGGTGAGCCAGGCACCACACAGCCGCTGCAGCTCGGTGCTCGGACCATCAACGTCGTGCGACGGAACTCGCGCGTGATCTGGTGCCGGTTCGCCGAACTCTGCGAACAGCCGCTGGCCACCAGCGAATTCATGGCATTGTGTGATACGTTCCAGGCGATTCTGGTCGACGGGGTGCCCGCGCTAGGGGCCGCACAGCGCGCCGGACGCATTGCCAGGGGCACGGAAGACGGAGCCTGCCGTGTCGAGGCCGGCGAGCGTGAATTGCCGGCCTTGTCGGCCAGGGACGACAGTGTGCGCAGGTTCATTGCCTTGGTCGACGAGTGCTATGACCGGCGCGTTCCGCTCTACCTGGAGGCCGAGGTCGAGCTCGAGGCGCTGTACGGCGAAGGTTACCTGACGTTCGCGTTTCGGCGGACCTTGAGCCGTTTGCGAGAAATGCAGTTGCAACGCTTCGCCTGAGTATCGCTGGCCGGGCAACTTGCCACGGCGTCAAGGCTGCCGGTCTTGCAGCCAGTCCAGCAAGGCCGTGTGAAAGCGTTGGGGCTGCTCGATCTGGGGTGCATGGCCAAGGCCTTCGAACATTACCAGGTCTGCCTTGGGAATCAGCTTGGCGACCTGTGGCCCGAGCACGCTGTACTTGCCCAGCTGCGCCTTGAGCGCGGGAGGGGCGATGTCGCTGCCGATCGCCGTGCTGTCCTGATCGCCGATCAGTAGCAGGGTGGGCATGCTCAGATGCTTGAATTCGTAGTAGACCGGCTGCGTGAAGATCATGTCGTAGATCAGCGCCGAGTTCCAGGCCACGGCTTGATGACCGGGACCTTTGTTCAAGCCTGCCAGCATCTGGACCCAGCGCTCGTACGCCGGCTTCCAGCGGCCGGCATAGTAGGTCTTGCGTTCGTATTCGCGCACGCTATCGGCATCGAGGGCCAATTCGCGCTCATACCACTGGTCCACGCTCCGGTAGGGCACTCCCAGCGCCTTCCAGTCCTCCAGGCCGATGGGGTTGACCATGGCCAGGCGTTCGACCTGCTGCGGATACATCAGCGCATAACGGGTGGCGAGCATGCCACCGGTGGAGTGGCCCAGCACGATGACCTGTCCGACGCCAAGTCGCTCCAGCAAGGCGTGGGTATTGCTCGCCAGTTGCTGGAAGCTGTACTGATAATGTTTCGGCTTGCTGGATGTGCAGAAGCCGACCTGATCCACGGCGATGACCCGATAGCCTGCCTGGCTCAAGGCCTCGATGCTCGATTCCCAGGTGGCGGCGCAGAAGTTCTTGCCATGCATCAGCAGCACGCTGCGCCCATTGGCGGGGCCTTTGGCCGGCACATCCATGTAACCCATGCGCAGGGCCTGGCCCTGGGAGCGGAAATCGAAGTGCTCGAGCCGATAGGGGTAGTCGAAGCCTTCGAGATGCTCACCGTAGACAGGTGCGTCGGCAGCGGACGCCTGGCTGCCGACAAGGCAGGTCAGGGCCAGGACAGTGGCGCGCAGCATGGCAACTCCATGTAGAGGCTTGTAGGAAATGCGAGTTTAGCAGTCGAAAGACATCCTCTATACAGAAAGGTGTTACCAGCCATTAATCAGACAGCCGCTTTGCATCTGCCCGTGTCTGGTCGTGACCAGCGCTCAGGGGTAGTGCGCGACCACTTCGTCCTGGCCGTCATGGGTAAGCCCGACGACCTGGTACGGGTCTTTGCGATTGCCCACTTCCATCCCAGGCGATCCGATAGGCATGCCCGGTACGGCGATACCCTTGAGGTCGGAGCGGCTGGCCAGCAGGCGGACCTGCGCCGCCGGCACGTGGCCTTCGACGAACTTGCCGTCGATCACGCCGGTGTGGCACGAAGCCAAGCGTGGTGCGACACCCAGGCGTTGCTTGAGGGCGCTCATGTTCGGTTCCACATGATCGTTGACCTGGAAGCCGTTGCCGCGAAGATGGCTGATCCATTGCTTGCAGCACCCGCAGTTGGGGTCACGATAGACATCGATGGTGTCGTTGGCCTGGGCCAGGCCGGCAAGTCCCAGCAGGCAAAGGGCGGTCCAGCGTGAATAGGTCATGTTGCGGTTCTCCAGCAGAACATCCTCGAATGCGGCAAGCCGCTGCGCTCACGGCCGAGCCTGCGGCCTGGCGCGGCTGCCGTCAACCTTGCAGCGAGCCGTGAAGGCAGTGCCTGCTAGTGTTCCAGGTCGCGCAGAAGCAGCCCGTGGTCAAGCGACACCTGCTCGGGGATCGGTAGATAGACCACGTGGCCATCGCCTGGCGCCACCTGGATGGGTTCGTGACGAACGTCTTGCAGTCGATGCAGATCGAAGTGGAAATTGCCGCGTGGCGTCATCAACTCCAGGTGATGCCCTACCGCGAAACGGTTCTTGACCTTCACCTCGGCCAGGCCATCGACCCGCCTGCCAGTGAGTTCGCCGACGAATTGCTGGCGTTGCGATACGGAATTGCCGCGCAGGTAGTTCTGGTACTCGTCATGCACGTGACGACGAAGAAAGCCTTCGGTGTAGCCGCGCTGGGCCAGTGACTCGAGATCGTTCATCAGGCTGCGGTCGAAAGGCTGCCCCGCCACGGCGTCATCGATTGCCTTGCGGTAGGCCTGGACGGCGCGCGCGCAATAGAAGTGCGATTTGGTACGGCCTTCGATCTTCAGCGAGTGCACCCCCATGCGTGTCAGCCGCTCGACATGCTGGATGGCGCGCAGATCCTTGGCATTCATGATGTAGGTGCCGTGCTCGTCCTCGAAGGCCGGCATCTGCTCGTCGGGCCGGCCGCTTTCCTGGAGCAGGAAGGCTTGCGTGGTCGGTGCGCCGATGCCCAAGGTAGGTTCGATGTGCTGGACGATCTCGCCAGTGACGGTCTCGCTCGCAGGCACCGCCTGGTATTTCCAGCGACAGGCATTGGTGCAGGTCCCCTGGTTGGCATCCCGACGGTTGAGATACCCCGAGAGCAGGCAGCGTCCGGAATAAGCCATGCACAAGGCGCCGTGGACGAAGACCTCCAGTTCCATCTGCGGGACGCGCTCGCGGATCTGTTCGATTTCCTCCAGCGACAGTTCGCGAGACAGGATGACCCGCTGCAGCCCCTGCGTGCGCCAGAACTCGACACTGGCCCAGTTCACCGTGTTGGCCTGCACGGACAGATGAATGGGCATGTGTGGGAAATGCATGCGCGTCAGCATGATCAGTCCAGGATCGGACATGATCAGCGCGTCTGGTCGCATGTCGATCACCGGAGCCAGGTCGGCGAGGAAGGTCTTGAGCTTGGCATTGTGCGGGGCGATGTTGACCACCACGTAGAAACGCTTGCCCAGGGCATGTGCCTCCTGGATCCCGAGGGCCAGGTTGGCATGGTCGAATTCGTTGTTACGCACCCGCAGACTGTAGCGAGGTTGTCCGGCATAGACTGCGTCGGCGCCGTAGGCGAAGGCATAACGCAACGTCTTGAGGGTGCCGGCAGGCGCCAGCAATTCGGGCTTGGCGAAGTTGCTCATGGGAATGCTCCGGCGAAAGGCGCGGATGCTACCGGCAGAGCACCTGCTCGGCATTGATCTGCGTCAACTCAGGCATGGCACTTTGCTGCTGGCCCGAGCACTAATGTCTTGAGCCCACGAGGAACCTTCATGAACGAAACCGCGCTGCAAAACAAAGCCCTTGCCGTACTGCTGGCAATGGTCACGATCGCCTTTGTCTGGATCCTGCTGCCTTACTATGGCGCCGTGTTCTGGGCGGTGATCCTGGGGATCCTTTTCGCTCCGATGCAACGCAACCTGCTGGTGCGTTTCGGCCGCCGTCGCAATCTGGCCGCGGGCACTACCTTGACGATCTGCCTGTTGATCGCGGTCCTGCCGGTGATCGTGATCAGTGCCCTGCTGGTCCAGGAAGGCGCGATGCTCTACCAGCGTATCGAAAGCGGGCAACTGGATCTGCCTGGCTATCTGGATCGTGCCAAGGACATGCTTCCGGCCTTCGCCCAGAACGGTCTCGACCGCATGGGCATGGGCGATCTCGAAGGGTTGCGCGACAAGATCTCGAAATGGGCGATGCAAGGCAGCCAGTACTTCGCCAGCCAGGTATTCAGCTTCGGCCAGGGCACCTTCGACTTTCTGGTCAGTTTCGGCATCATGGTCTACTTGTTGTTCTTCTTCCTGCGCGAAGGCCCTGAGCTGGCACGCAAGGTCCGGCTGGCGGTACCACTGCCCGAACAGCAGAAGCGCCGCCTGCAACTCAAGTTCAGTCGAGTGGTGCGGGCCACGGTCAAGGGCAATCTGGTGGTGGCCATCACCCAGGGGGCGCTTGGCGGATTCATCTTCTGGGTGCTGGGCATCCCCAGTTCCCTGGTCTGGGCCGTGCTCATGGCCTTCCTGTCACTGCTGCCAGCGGTAGGGGCCGGCATCGTCTGGGCACCGGTGGCCGTCTATTTCCTGATGACCGGAGCGATCTGGCAGGGCATCGTGCTCACCGCCTTCGGTGTGCTGGTCATCGGGCTTGTGGACAATCTGTTGCGGCCACTGCTGGTCGGCAAGGACACCAAGATGCCTGACTACCTGATCCTCGTCTCCACGCTGGGTGGCCTTGCGGTCTTCGGTCTCAACGGCTTCGTGATCGGCCCCTTGATCGCTGCGCTGTTCATCTCCAGCTGGGCGATCTTCGCCGCCCACAAGCCTCAGGTGCAGTTGCCGTCGTGAGCTTCGACGAGCGCGGCGTTGCACATACCCCGCTAGCGGAAGCTGTAGGCTACCCCAGCGTAGATGGCAAAGCCCTCGCCAGGTGTCGAGCGGGCAATATCCTGGCCGGCGTCGTCGAAGCCGGGCGTGACCGTCGCTGCGTAACGCTTGTTGGTCAGGTTGCGCAAGTCGAGCCAGGTCTGCCAGTTTTGGCTCGGGGCGTCGTAGCCCAGGCGGGCGCCAAGCAAGGCGTAGGCGTCGGCGTGATAGCTGTTGGCATAGTCGACCTGTACCTTGGAAGCCATCTGCGTGTTGAGTCCGGCATACAGCCCGCCAGGCAGGTCGAAGCGCAACTCGGCCTGGTAATAGTGCATCGGCAAGCCTGGTAGACGATTGTCACCAAAGCGATCGTCGTCCCGATAGTGGAAATCGCTGAAGGTATAGGCCTGGCGCAAGGACAGCTTGCCGACGCCGGCGCGTTGCCAGAGCAGGCTATCGAGTCCGGCTTCGACACCTTGATGCACGGTGGCGCTGGCATTGAACTCCGAAGCTGTAACGCCCGGCACGATTTCCACGGCCAACAGCTCGTGGCGTACCTGCGAACGATACCAGGCCAGGTCCCAGCGCCCGAACCAGGACTCGCCACGGGCACCCAGTTCGAGCGTGGTGGCGGTCTGGTTCTGCATTTCGATAGGCTGGATCTGCCCACCCGCCACTGCTGGGGAACTCCAGATCAGCGACCAAGGATGGGGGGGTTCCACCGAGCGGCTAAGGTTGCCGTACACCTGCAGGTCCGGGGTGATGTCATAGCGCAGGCCAAGATGCGGTGCGTAATCCCAGTCGTGCTGTGACACCTTGCCGCCGGTGACCGGATAGCTCACGGCGCTTTCACGCCGCGTATAGATCATCGCCAGGCCAGTGGTCAGCCACAGATCGGGGATAAGCTCCAGCTCGTTGCCCACATGCAGCACCGTGTCCGAGCCTTGGTAGCTGAAGTCGCGAGTGCGGCTGCCGATCGGCCTGAAGCCATTGCCCGTCTCGGGAACGCGAACGAATTCCGAGGCGCCGCTGTTGGGTAGGTGCTTGGTGCTGCGCCAGCCTACGGTGGTCTTGCTCTGGCGATCGAGCCAGGTGTCACGCCGTTGGTAGTTGAGCGAGCCGCTGACATCGGTGTAGGCCACTTTCAAGCGGTTCGCGCCTTCGCGCAGGTCCATCGGGTAATCATGGTAGACCAGGCCGGCTTCCAGTCGCGAGTCGTCCTGCAGGTAGAACGTGGTCTTGTTCGCCAGCCAGGTGCTGCCAGGCTGGGGGCGGCTGGCATCGCGCCGCAGGTACACAGGATTGGCGGCACGCGGGTCATGCTTGATCTGCGATTTGGTGATTCGCCCAGCCAGGTCGTTTTCGGTCTCGCGGTAGCGCAGGTAGAAGCGCGTCTCGAGATTGGCGTTGAAACGATAGCCAAGGTTGGCGACGACACCCTTGGCGCTGCCGCTGCTGTGTCTCTGGTAGCCATCGTATTCGCTATCGGTGAGCGCGACGTAGTAGTCCAGGTCACCGATTACTTGTCCAGAGCTGACATGGCGACGGGCGTAGCCGCGACTGCCGACCTCATAGCGCAGGGACAGCGCAGCGGCATCGTACCCGGTAGGCGTCACGTAGTTGATCGCACCGCCGAGCGCGAGGCTGCCCAGATTGAACCCGTTGGCGCCGCGCAAAACCTCGGCGTGGCTGAGCCAAAGCGGCTCGAACAACTCGTAGGGCGTACCCCCCGGGCCAGTCAGCGGTAGCCCGTCGAACAGGGTGTAGACCCCCGAGCCATGGGCTCCTGGAGCTCGGTTGATGCCTGAGCCTCGGACTGACAGCTTGATACCGTCGTTGCCGGCCGACTGGGCGAATACGCCCGGTTGATAAGCCAGAACATCCTGGTTGCTGGCCATGCGCCCCTGCGCGACGGGCCGCAGGTCGATCAGATTGGTGCCGCCAGGTACCTGCCGCAGCCGCTCGGCTGCCTGCTCCACTTCGCCAAGGCGTTGGTCATCGATCACTATCTGACCCAGCTCCAATGGAGCTGCAGCCCATGCAAGGCTGCTGGCATTCATCAGCCCCAGCAGGCCAAGGGCAGTTGAAAAGGGGCGAAGCGGGCGCATCGTGAGACTCCAGAAAACGGCGGTTGAACTCAGACGCGCGATCCGGCGCGCAGAACACGTGGTTGAACAACCTATGGAACGCGCCTTGTTGCGACACATCCTACAAAGCGTCTCGGTGGAGTGTGGGAATTGTCGTTGCTTATGCTGACCGCATACTCATTTCGAGTCGGCCCTTCGGGTCCGGCTCATTGTAAGCGGAGCCTATAGATGAACACGCAACCCAACGCACACCCTTGCTCCTGCCAAGACCAGGCAGAGGCCCCTGTCAAGTTGACCGCCCGTGAACAGCAGGTCCTGCTGTGGTGTGCCTATGGCAAGACCTCATGGGAAATCGGCCGGATCCTGGATTGCCAGGAGTCCACGGTGAACTTCCATATCGGCAACATCTTGCGCAAATTCTCGGTCACTTCCCGGGTCGCCGCGGTCATCAAGGCCATGCGTTACGGCATGCTCAAAGATCAGTAAGGCTCGGAGGCGAACCTCATGCGCCACCCCAATGCACCAGCGCAGCGCGCGGCGCTCCGGCAAGCGTCGGTCGTCATCTTCGCACCGCGGCCAACCCGAGGACGGCAGCCATGACCCAGCACGCAGAGGTACAGGGTTGGCTGACACATTCAGCCTGGGAACTGATCGCCAATATAGGTATCGATGGGCACGCGTTGTTCGGGGCCATGCTCGGCGCCTGGCTGGTCAGCAGCTCGCGACGCAAGCTCGACGCCTGGATGCTGGCGAGCAGGAAAAGACGCCTGAAGGCATGGCAAAGAGCTGGTTCGCTACTGCTTTCGGCAGGTGTAGGCTATTTGTTCACGCCACTGATGTTGTCGCTCGCGCCTTCGTTATCCAGTGGGGTAGGGGCCTTCATCGCTGCGGTGGTGGTGATCCCGATCAGTATCAAGGTGATGGTTTGGCTGGATACGGCGGATTTGAAGGAGATCGTGCAACGTTGGCGAGGCAGGTGACTTCAGGAGCGGGGGCCCAACTCGTCCAGGCGCTGCTCGAGATGGCGCAGGCGCATTTTTTCTTCGATGCACAGCATCACGAACTGAAGGTCTGTCGGCTGCAAGTGGCGCAGCTTCTCGATGAGTTGGCTTTCTGCTTCGCTGCCAGGCTCGGCAGGCGTGGCTTGAGCCATGGGCAAGCGGCACGGGCCCTTGCCCAGCAATAGCCAATCGAGCGAGATGCCGCTGCGTTCTGCAAGGTCGACGCAGAGCGAGTATGGAATGCTGTTGCGGACCTTCCAGCTGCTCAGGGTCTGAGGGCTGATACCGAGTGCTCGGGATAGCGCGGCGTCCGTGTCGGATGCAGTGACTTGTTTCAAGCGCGCCAAGACCGCGATCAGACCGTTATTACTCATTTCAAATTTCCATGACTGGTTTTGATACATTTGTACAGCGTAAAATACTCATAACGAATATAGTTTCAGTATCGTTTCGCAGATGTCCGACTGGAAGATTATGAAGAAAAGCATTGCAAGAGAGTGGATAAAATCCTACAGCAAAAGGTTAAAAGGATTATTGAAAATCAGCGACATGTATAGTTGGCGCAATGGCGAAGACGGGGAGCGTCTGGGGAGGTGGCCATGAGCACTTACAAGCTGGTATGCCCTCATTGCCATAGTCGCATGCGCATACGGACCAGCGAGGGGCGGCACATTTTTCTGCGTATAGCCTACTTGCAGTGTACCAACGAGGCGTGTGGCTGGTCAGTGCGAGCCGAGTTCGAAATGACCCACGAGCTTTCGCCCAGCGGCATGCCGAATCCGGAAGTACGTCTGCCTCAGGCCTCCGGTGAGCTGCGTCGAGCGGTGATGCCGTGCGAACAGCCAAGGGCGGAATCCGGCACGGGCGGGCTCCCTGGCACCAACTGAACCCCCAGAAACGAGACACCCCGCCGAAGCGGGGTGTCTGGTCTTGTTCGGCGATCAGCCGATCAACTGCAAGCCGGCCTGCTGCACCAGCTCCAGCAGCGGTTGCGGATAGACGCCAAGGACGAAGGCCAAGATAGCCACCGCCAGCAGCATGACACCACCGGTTCGCTGCTCCCATTTCAATGGTGCATCGTGACGGCGCAGGTTCGGTTCCACCAGATACAGGGTGACCATGACCCGCAGATAGTAGTACAGGCCGATCGCGCTGCCGAGCACCAGGGCACCGACCAGCCACCACAGCTGCGACTCGACGCCGGTGGCGATGATGTAGAACTTGCCGATGAAGCCCGCGGTCAGCGGGATGCCGGCCAGCGACAGCATCATCACGGTGAGAACCGCGGTCAGGTATGGGCGACGCCAGAACAGGCCGCGGTACTCATAGAGCGCATCGGCGTCGCGGCCGTTGTAAGGCGAGGACATCAGGGTGATCACGCCGAAGGCGCCAAGGCTGGTGATGACGTAGGTGACCAGGTACACGCCAATGGCTTCGGTCGCCAGACCCTTGCTCGCCACCAGTGCGATCAGCAGGTAGCCGAAGTGGGCGATCGATGAATAGCCCAGCAGGCGCTTGAGGTTGCTCTGCACCAGCGCCAGCAGGTTGCCCACCAAGATCGAAGCTACCGCGATCACTGCCAGGACCGTGCTCAACACGCCGCTGCTGGCGGCTGGCGAGAGCATGAACAGGCGCACCACCACGGCGAATACAGCCACTTTGCTGGCCGTGGCGAGGAACGCCGCGACCGGTGCCGGCGCGCCCTCGTAGACGTCCGGAGTCCACAGGTGGAAAGGGACCAGCGACAGCTTGAAGGCCAGCCCGACCAGCATCATGCCCAGGCCCAGCTGGGCCAGCAGGCTCGGCATGCCGGTGCTGGCCAGGGCCTTGCCGATGCCGTCGAAGCTCAGGCTGCCCGCATCGGCGTACAGCAGGGCCATGCCGAACAGCAGGAATGCCGAACCGGCGGCCGACAGGACCATGTACTTGATGCCGGCTTCCAGCGAGCGCTTGTTGAAGAAGGCATACGCCACCAGCCCATAGACCGGCACGGACAGCAGTTCCAGACCGATGAACAGCCCTGCCAGGTGATTGGCGCCAACCAGCACCAGGCCGCCGAGTGCGGACATCAGCAACAACAGGTACAGCTCTTCGCGGTTGCCCGGATAGCCCGATGCGCCTTCGCCAAGATAGGCATGAGCGAGGGTGACGCAGGCCAGCGTGGCCACCAGCACCAGCGCCATGTACAGGCAGGCGAACTTGTCGATGGTCAGCAGTGGCGTAACTGCCAGCGGCGCGACCTTCAGGGCTGGCAGGATCGACAGCAGCGCCAGGTTCAAGCCTACCGTGGAGAGCAGGAAGGTCTGCGAGTGGTTGCGCTTCCAGGCGATCGCCAGCATCACCACCACCGTGGTGATGGTGGTGATCAGCATCGGCGCCAATGCGATGAAGTGTTGAGTGGTGAATTCCATAGCGCTCTTACCGGGCCGAAGCGAGTTGAGTGAAAGCGGAACCGAGCCACTGCTGCACACCGCTCATGGTGGCGGCAGAAGTGTCGAGGAACGGCTGCGGGTAGACGCCCAGCACGATCAGCAGCACGGCCAGGCCCAGCACCATGATCATTTCGCGGCCATCCATGCCGGCTAGCACGGTTTCGCTCCTGGCCGGGCCGAAATAGGCCCGGTGGATCATGATCAGCGAGTAGACCGAGCCGAACACCAGGCCGGTGGTGGCAACCACGGTGATCCACGGCACGCTGGCGAAGCTGCCGATCAGGATCAGGAATTCGCCGACGAAGTTGCCGGTACCCGGCAAGCCAAGCGAGGCCGCGGCGAAGAACAGGCTGATCGCCGGCAGGTAGGCGATGCGGTGCCACAAGCCACCCATCTCGCGCATGTCACGCGTATGCAGGCGTTCGTACAGCTGGCCGCTGAGGATGAACAGCGCGGCGGCCGACAAGCCATGGGCGAGCATCTGGATCACGGCGCCTTGCAGGGCCTGCTGGCTGCCGGAGTAGATGCCGATCAGCACGAAGCCCATGTGCGAAACACTGGAAAACGCGATCAGGCGCTTGATATCGGTCTGCGCGAACGCCAGGAAGGCGCCGTAGAAGATACCGATCAGGCCGAGGGTCATCGCCACTGGGGCGAATTCCGCCGAAGCGTTGGGGAACAGCGGCAAGGCGAAGCGCAGCAGGCCATAAGCCGCGGTCTTGAGCAGGATGCCGGCCAGGTCCACGGAGCCGGCGGTCGGGGCCTGGGCATGTGCGTCCGGCAACCAGGAGTGGAACGGCACCACCGGCAGCTTCACCGCGAAGGCGATGAAGAAGCCCAGCATCAGCAGATACTCGGTACCCGCTGGCAGTTCGGTCTTGAGCAGGTCGCTGTAGTTGAAGGTGATCACGCCAGTGGCGTCGTAGTTGACCAGGACCAGGCCGAGGATCGCCACCAGCATGATCAGGCCGCTGGCCTGGGTGAAGATGAAGAACTTGGTCGCGGCGTAGATCCGGGTCTTCTTGCCATCGGCCGAGCTGTGACCCCAGAGCGCGATGAGGAAGTACATCGGCACCAGCATCATTTCCCAGAAGAAGAAGAACAGGAACAGGTCCAGGGCCAGGAATACCCCGACCACGCCGCCGAGAATCCACATCAGGTTGAGGTGGAAGAAGCCGACGTGGCGCTGGATCTCTTTCCACGAACACAGGACCGACAGCACGCCGAGCAGGCCGGTCAGCAGGATCATCAGCAACGACAGGCCGTCGAGAGCCAGGTGGATGCTGATGCCGAAGCGCTTGATCCACTCGACCTTGTATTCGAGGGTCCAGGCCGGTTCGGTGCCAGGCGCCGGGGCCAGTGTGTAGTCGCCGGTGCCCCACAGCCACAGGCCGATGCCAAGCAGCAGGGACATGGTCAGCAGCGCGATCCAGCGCGGCAGGGTGGTGCCGAAGCGCTCACCCAGCCAGCACAGGAAGCCGCCGATGAAGGGAATCAGGATCAGCCAAGGCAGAATCATGACAGGGTCGTTTCCTTTCGCAGAGTCGCAAGGTTCATGGTCATACCGCCGCCGCCAGCACGGCACCGAGCACCAGCACGGCGCCTACGGCGATCGAAGCGGTGTACCAGCGCAGCTGGCCCGTCTCGGTCTTGCTCATGGCGACATGGCCGCCGCGCGTCAACCGAGGAATCAGGCCGATACCGCGGTCAACCGGATCCTTGCGCAGGAGGTGGCTGATCAGCAGGTACGGTTTGACGAACAGCTTGTCGTAGATCCAGTCGAAGCCCCAAGCAGCGAACCACCAGGCCGACAGGAGCCGGCCGATGCCACTGTTGGCGACCGCGCCGACCAGGCGACGCTTGCCCAGGAACAGCACGGCAGCGAGCAGGATACCGGCGATGGCGATGGCGCCCGAGGCAATTTCCAGCGAATGCTTGGCCTCGCCACCGGCATGTCCGACGCTCTGTGGCAAAACGCCAGCCAGCGGTGGATGGATCCAGGCGCCAACGAAGGTCGACAGCACGATCAGCACGCCCAGCGGCAACCAGTGGGAAATTCCGTGGCCGGCATGGGCTTGGGTCTTCGCTTCGCCATGGAAGGCGATGAAGATCAGGCGGAAGGTGTATAGCGAAGTCATGAATGCACCGACCAGGCCGGCGTACAGCAAGCCGCTGTGACCGCTGGCGAAGGCTTCCCAGAGGATTTCGTCCTTGGAATAGAAGCCTGCGGTCAGGATCGGCAGGGCGGCCAGCGCGGCGCCGCCCACCACGAAGCTGGCGTAGGCCAGCGGCAGCTTTTTCCACAAGCCGCCCATCTTGAAGATGTTCTGCTCGTGGTGGCAGGCCACGATCACCGCGCCGGAGGCAAGGAACAGCAGGGCCTTGAAGAAGGCGTGGGTCATCAGGTGGAAGATCGCGCCCTCCCAGGCGCCGACGCCCAGGGCCAGGAACATGTAGCCGATCTGGCTCATGGTCGAGTAGGCGAGGATGCGCTTGATGTCGGTCTGCACCAGTGCGGCGAAGCCGGCCAGTACCAGGGTCACGCCGCCGACGATGCCGACCAGATGCAGGATGTCCGGTGCCAGGGCGAACAGACCGTGGGTCCGGGCGATCAGGTAGACACCAGCGGTGACCATGGTCGCCGCGTGGATCAGCGCCGAGACTGGGGTCGGGCCGGCCATGGCGTCGGCCAGCCAGGTCTGCAGCGGCAGCTGCGCCGACTTGCCGACGGCGCCACCGAGCAGCATCAACGTGGCCAGCACCATCCAGGTATCACCTTCCTGGAATTTCTGCGGGGCCAGCACCAGCAGCTGCTGCACTTCCAGCGTGCCAAGCTGGGCGAACAGGATGAACAGGCCGATGGCCATGAACACGTCGCCGATCCGAGTGACGATGAAAGCCTTGAGCGCCGCGTTGCCGTTGTTGCGATTGCTGTAGTAGAAACCGATCAACAGGTACGAGCACAGGCCCACGCCTTCCCAACCGAAGTAGATGAACAGCAGGTTGTCCCCCAGGATCAGGAACAGCATGCTGGCGATGAACAGGTTGGTGTACGAGAAGAAGCGCGAGTAGCCCGCCTCGCCACGCATGTACCACGAGGCGAACAGGTGGATCAGGAAGCCCACGCCGGTGACCACGCCCAGCATGGTCAGCGAAAGGCCATCGAGGTAAAGGGTGAAGTTCGGCGCGAAGCCGTCGACCGACATCCACTGCCACAGCAGCTGGCTGTACGCGCCCCCTTCAGGTGGCGCGACGTTGAACTGCCAGATCACATAGGCGGCGACCGCGGCCGACAGGCCGACCGAGCCGACGCCGATCAGTGCCGAGAGGTTCTCCGAGAACCGTCCGCGAGAGAACGACAGCAGCACGAAGCCGATCAGGGGGAAGACGAAAGTCAGGAACAGTAGGTTCATCCGCGCATCTCACTGGCAGCATCGATGTCGAGAGTATGGAAGCGGCGATACAGCTGCAGCAGGATCGCCAGGCCGATACTGGCCTCGGCGGCAGCCAGGCTGATCACCAGAATGAACATCACCTGGCCATCGGGCTGCACCCAGCGGCTGCCAGCGACGATAAAAGCCAGGGCCGAGGCGTTCATCATCACTTCCAGGCTCATGAGCACGAAAAGAATGTTGCGGCGGACCATCAGGCCGGCCAGACCGAGACAGAACAGGATGCCGGCGACTGCCAGGCCATGCTCGAGGGGGATTGCAGGCATGATTTACTCCTTCGCCTCGTTGCGACCGAGATGGAAGGCCGTGACCGCCGCGGCGAGCAGCAGCATCGAGGCCAGTTCGACCACCAGCAGGTAAGGGCCGAACAGGCTGACGCCGACCGCCTTGGCCTCGACCGTGGTGCCGCTGATGGCAGCGCCGCTGGGGCTGGCGAACAGCACGTAGAGCAGCTCCAGCAACAGCAGACTCGCCAGCAGCACGGGACCGGCCCATATGCCAGGTCGTAGCCAGCCACGTTCCTGGGCCACCGAGGCCGGCCCGAGGTTGAGCATCATCACCACGAAGACGAACAGCACCATGATGGCGCCAGCGTAGGCGATCACTTCCAGGGCGCCGGCAAATGGCGCGCCGAGGGCGAAGAAGATCATCGCCACGGAGATCAGCGAAATGATCAGATAGAGCAGGGCGTGCACGGGGTTGGTGCCAGTCACCACCCTGAGGGTGGAAACCACGGCGATCCCGGATGCGAAGTAGAAAGCGAATTCCATCTTTCTGTCCTTATGGGAGCAAGCTCTTCACGTTGATCGGCTCGGCCTCGTCCTGTGCGGCGCCTTTCGGCTTGCCGGCGATCGCCATGCCCGCAACACGGTAGAAGTTGTAGTCGGGGTTCTTGCCGGGACCGGAAATCAGCAGGTCTTCCTTTTCGTACACCAGGTCCTGGCGCTTGAACTCGGCCATCTCGAAGTCGGGCGTAAGCTGGATCGCGGTGGTCGGGCACGCCTCTTCGCACATGCCGCAGAAAATGCAGCGCGAGAAGTTGATGCGGAAGAACTCCGGGTACCAGCGGCCATCCTCGGTCTCGGCCTTCTGCAGGGAGATGCAGCCAACCGGGCAGGCCACCGCACACAGGTTGCAGGCCACGCAGCGCTCCTCGCCATCGGGATCGCGGGTCAGGACGATGCGGCCGCGATAGCGCGGCGGCAGGTACACGGGCTCTTCTGGGTACTGCAGGGTATCGCGTTTGCGGAACCCGTGGGAAAACACCATGGCCAGGCTGCGCAGCTGGGTGCCGGTGCCTTTGACGATGTCGCCGATATACTTGAACATGGTCGAATCCTCACTGGGCCGCGACGGCTGGCGTGTTGTAGAGCACGATCGCAGCGGTCACCAGCAAATTGATCAGGGTCAGCGGGAGGCAGAACTTCCAGCTGAAGTCCATCACCTGGTCGTAGCGTGGACGCGGGATCGACGCTCGCAGGAGGATGAACAGCATGATGAAGAAGGCGGTCTTGAGGGCGAACCACAGGAACGGCACCTGCGGCAGCAGGTCGAATGGACCGTGCCAGCCACCGAAGAACAGGGTCACCAGCAGCGCCGAGATCAGGATGATGCCGATGTACTCGCCGACGAAGAACATGCCCCATTTCATGCCGGCATATTCGATGTGGTAGCCGTCGGCCAGTTCCTGCTCGGCTTCCGGCTGGTCGAACGGATGGCGGTGGGTGACGGCCACACCGGCGATGAAGAAGGTACAGAAGCCGAAGAACTGCGGAATGATGAACCACAGGTTCTGGGCCTGGTACTCGACGATGTCGCGCATGTTGAACGAGCCGGCCTGCACCACCACGCCCATCAGCGCCAGGCCCAGGAACACTTCGTACGAAACGGTCTGCGCCGAGGCCCGCAGGCTGCCGAGCAGGGCGTACTTGTTGTTCGACGACCAGCCGGCGAACAGCACCGCATAGACCGAAAGACCGGCCATGGCGAAGAAGAACAGTAGGCCGATGTTCAGGTCCGCCACGCCCCAAACCGGGGTGATCGGGATCACCACGAAGGCGATCAGCAAGGCGCTCATGGCCACCACTGGTGCCAGGGTGAAGATCATGCGATCGACGAAGGGCGGGTTCCAGTCTTCCTTGAAGAACATCTTCAGCATGTCGGCGGCGATCTGGAACATGCCGAACGGACCGACACGGTTCGGACCGTAGCGGTCCTGCCACCAGCCCAGCAGGCGCCGCTCGACGAAGCTGAGCAGCGCACCGCAGACCACCACGGCCAGCAGCACCACGATGGCCCGCACGACAGTGAGGATCACATCGATCACTTCGGGGGTGAACCAGCTGCTCATTGTGCTGCCTCCTGCAGACCTTCGACGGATGCACCGAAGATGGCGGGCGGGATGCCGTCCAGACCCTTCGGCAAGGCGACCAGGCCTGCGCCCAGCTGCTCGTTGATGCGCAGCGGCAGGCGCAGGGTGATGCCGGCCACGTCGAAACTGAGCAGCGTGCCCTCGTTGACACCGAGGCGGTCGGCTTCCGACTTGGCCAGGGCTACATAGGCCGCTGGAATGCGCTCCTGCACCGGGGCGGCGCGAGAGGAATTCTCCTCGCTGCCGAACAGGTGGAAGAAGGGTACCGCCATCCAGCTGCCACGCGCCGGGTTGAACGCGCCCGGAACGGTGCTGAACCAGCTCAGGCGATCGCCTTGCGACTCGATCAGGCGTACGCCCGGATCGCCTGCGCGCAGATGACCCCCGACCTCGTCCTGGAACTTGTTCCACGCCTGTGGCGAGTTCCACCCCGGCGACCAGGCGAACGGCACCTGCTGGCGCGGCTCGGCCGAGCCCGAATAGCCTTCCATCGAGAAGGCGAAGGCAGTGTCCTTGTCCTGCGGGATCCGAGGTTCGTGGACGCTGATGTTGGCACGCATGGCCGTGCGGCCGGAATAGCGCAGCGGTTCGCGCGCCAGCTTCAGACCCTTGATGCGGAACGCGGCGCTGGGCGCGGCGTCGACGATGCCGGCCAGTTGTGGCGCGGCTTCGGCGCAGGCGCTGGTGACGTGGTCGAGCTGGGTCCAGTCGACCGGACGCTCGAGCAGGGTGGCGCGCAGCGCATGCATCCAGCGCCAGCCTTCGTGGATCAGGATGCTGCTGTCGAGGAACGTCGGGTCGAATACCTGGAAGAAGCGTTGGGCACGGCCTTCCTGGCTGACCAGGGTGCCGTCCCCTTCGGCGAAGGACGCCGCGGGCAGGACCAGGTGCGCACGCTCGGTCGTGGCGGTACGCGAATGGTCCGCGACGATCACCACCTTGGCGGCAGCCAGCGCCGCGTCGACCTTGGGGGCCGGTACACGGGCGTACAGGTCGTTTTCCAGCACCACGATGGCGTCGGCCTTGCCGCTGATCACCGCGTCCAGCGCCGCGTCCACCGATTCGCCACCGAGCATGGCCAGGCCCAGGCTGTTGGCTTCTGGCACCACCAGGCTCAGCGAGCCGTCCTTCGCGCGCAGGGCCAGGGCCTTGGCGATGTTCGCCGCGGCTTCGATCAGCGCGGGCTCGGCCAGCGAAGTGCCGGCGACCACCAAGGGCCGCTTGGCCGCGAGCAGCGCCTCGGCGATGCGTTCGGCCAGGGCCCGGGCGTCGTCATCCAGGCCGGCCACCGCCGGGGCGCTCGGGTCAATGGCGTGGGCCACGGCGAAGCCAAGACGGGCGAGGTCGGCCGGGGCGGCATGCACGCATTGCTCGGCGACGTCGTCGAGCTTGGTCTCGGCCAGGCTGGCGATGAACAGCGGGTACAGCGCATGCTGGCCGATGTTGCGCACCGCAGCGTCGAGCCAGGGCTGGACCTTCATCGCTTCGGCCATGGCCTGGGCCTTGCCCTTGGTGGCCTGGCGTACGGCCAGGGCAACCCGGGCGGCGGTCTGGGTCAGGTCCTCGCCGAGCACGAAGACCGCGTCATGGTCCTCGATGTCGCGCAGGGTCGGTACCGGCAGCGGGCTGTTGTTCAGCACGTCCAGGACCAGGCGCACGCGGGCCAGCTCACCGGCCTCCATGCCCGAATGGAAGTGGTCCGCGCCGACCAGCTCGCGCAGCCCGTAGTTGCTCTCGAGGCTGGCGCGCGGAGAACCGATGCCGACGATGGTGCGGCCGCGCAGCAGCTCGGCGGCCTTGTCGAGGGCGGCGTCGAGGCTCAGCCGAGTGCCATCGGCCAGCAGTGGCTGGCGCGGACGGTCCTTGCGATTGACGTAGCCGTAGCCGAAGCGGCCGCGGTCGCACAGGAAATACTGGTTGACCGAGCCGTTGAAGCGGTTCTCGACACGACGCAGTTCGCCATAGCGCTCGCCCGGGCTGATGTTGCAGCCACTGGAGCAGCCATGACAGATGCTGGGCGCGAACTGCATGTCCCACTTGCGATTGTAGCGCTCGGAGTGGGTCTTGTCGGTGAACACGCCGGTCGGGCAGACCTCGGTCAGGTTGCCGGAAAACTCGCTTTCCAGCACGCCGTCCTCGACCCGGCCGAAGTACACGTTGTCATGGGCGCCATAGACGCCCAGGTCGGTGCCACCGGCATAGTCCTTGTAGTAGCGAACGCAGCGGTAGCAGGCGATGCAGCGGTTCATCTCGTGGGCGATGAACGGGCCGAGGTCCTGGTTCTGATGGGTACGCTTGGTGAAACGGTAGCGGCGCTCGTTGTGGCCGGTCATCACCGTCATGTCCTGCAGGTGGCAGTGACCGCCTTCCTCGCAGACCGGGCAGTCGTGCGGATGGTTGGTCATCAGCCATTCGACGACGCTGGCGCGGAACGCCTTGGACTCTTCATCGTCGATGGAGATCCAGGTGCCGTCGGAGGCGGGGGTCATGCACGACATGACGATGCGACCGCGGGTGTCGTTCTCGTCGGTGTACTGCTTGACCGCGCATTGCCGGCAGGCACCGACGCTACCGAGCGCCGGGTGCCAGCAGAAATAGGGGATGTCGAGGCCGAGCGACAGACAGGCCTGTAACAGGTTGTCCGCACCGTTGACTTCGAGCGCTTTGCCGTCTACGTGGATAGTGGCCATGGTTCAAAGTTCTTCGTTGGCCCGCGCGAGCGGGCGTGGCTAATGGAAATCGGTGGGCCCGCGGCTCGCCTGTTCATCGGGCGAGCCTGCGCGGCCGGCGGATGGCACGGACCATCCGCGGGTCATCTTGTCATGCGCCGACCACGATCGGCCGGGCCAGGTCCGGGCGCAGGGCCTCGCCGCCAGGGGCAGCGACGCCGGCCTCGAACTCCGACCGGAAATACTTGATGGCACTGCCCAGCGGTTCCACCGCACCCGGAGCATGGGCGCAGAAGGTACGGCCAGGGCCGAGGAAGTTGACCAGGCCGAGCAGGGTCTCGATGTCCTCGGGCTTGCCCTGGCCCTTTTCCAGGGCGCGCAGCATCTTCACGCTCCAGGGCAGGCCGTCGCGGCATGGGGTGCACCAGCCGCAGGATTCGCGGGCGAAGAACTCCTCCATGTTGCGCAGCAACGACACCATGTTGATGCTGTCGTCCACGGCCATGGCCAGGCCCGTGCCCATTCGCGTGCCGACCTTGGCGATACCGCCGGCGTACATCTGCGCCTCGAGGTGCTCGGGCAGCAGGAAGCCGGTGCCGGCGCCGCCTGGCTGCCAGCACTTGAGCGTATAGCCATCGCGCATGCCGCCGGCATAGTCTTCGAACAGCTCGCGCGCGGTGATGCCGAACGGCAGTTCCCACAAGCCGGGGTTCTTCACCTTGCCGGAGAAGCCCATCAGCTTGGTGCCGTGGTCCTCGCTGCCTGGGCGAGCCAGCGACTTGTACCAGTCGACACCATTGCCGACGATGGCCGGCACGTTGCACAGGGTCTCGACGTTGTTGACGCAGGTCGGCTTGCCCCAGACGCCGACGGCGGCAGGGAAGGGTGGCTTGGAGCGCGGGTTGGCCCGGCGGCCTTCCAGCGAGTTGATAAGGGCGGTTTCCTCGCCGCAGATGTAGCGTCCGGCACCGGTATGGACGAACAGCTCGAAGTCGAAGCCCGAACCGAGGATGTTCTTGCCCAGCAGGCCGGCGGCCTTGGCTTCGTCGATGGCCCGGTTGAGGTTCTTCGCGGCGGTGGTGTACTCGCCGCGCAGGAAGATGTAGCCACGGTATGCTTTCAGCGCGCGCGCACTGATCAGCATGCCTTCGACCAGCAGATGGGGCTGTTGCTCCATCAGCATGCGGTCCTTCCAGGTGTTGGGCTCCATCTCGTCCGCGTTGCACAGCAGGTAGCGGATGTTCAACGACTCGTCCTTGGGCATCAGACCCCATTTCACGCCGGTGGGGAAGCCCGCACCGCCGCGGCCCTTGAGGCCGGAGTCCTTGACGGTCTGGACGATGTCGTCCTGGGACATCTGCGCCAGCGCCTTGCGGGCGGCGGCATAGCCGTCCTTGGCCTGGTACTCGTCGAGCCAGATCGGCTCGCCGTCGTCGCGCAGGCGCCAGGTCAGCGGATGGGTTTCGGCCGCGCGGGCGATGCGGTTGGCCGGGCCGAAGGAAGTGATGGTCATGCGTAGCCCTCCAGCAGCTTGGCGACGCCGGCAGGCTGGACGTCGCCAAAGGTATCGTCGTCGATCATCAGCGCCGGGGCCTTGTCGCAGTTACCCAGGCAGCATACCGGCAGCAGGGTGAAGCGGCCGTCCGGGGTGGTCTGGCCGAGGCCGATGCCCAGTTCGTTCTGGATCTGGCTGACCACCGACTCGTGACCGCCGATGTAGCAGACCATGCTGTCGCAGACACGGATGATGTGACGACCGACCGGCTGGCGGAAGATCTGGCTGTAGAAGGTGGCCACGCCTTCGACGTCGCTGGCCGGGATGCCAAGGATCTCGCCGATCGCCGGGATCGCGCCATCCGGCACCCAGCCGCGATGCTTCTGGACGATCTTCAGCGCCTCGATGGACGCCGCGCGCGGATCCTCGTAGTGGTGCATCTCGTGCTCGATGGCCGAGCGCTCGGTCTCGCTCAGGGCGAAACGGTCGGTTTGGATAAGCGTGCTGTTCATGCTTAGCGGTCCACGTCAGCCATAACGAAGTCGATACTGCCCAGGTACGCGATCAGGTCGGCGACCATGCTGCCCTTGATCACCGAAGGGATCTGCTGTAGGTGCGGATAGCTCGGGGTACGGATCCGGGTGCGGTAGCTCATGGTGCCGCCATCGCTCGTCAGGTAGTAACTGTTGATGCCCTTGGTCGCCTCGATCATCTGGAACGACTCGTTGGCCGGCATCACCGGACCCCACGAGACTTGCAGGAAGTGGGTGATCAAGGTCTCGATGTGCTGCAGCGTGCGCTCCTTCGGAGGCGGCGTGGTCAGCGGATGGTCGGCCTTGTACGGGCCTTCGGGCATGTTGCGCATGCACTGTTCGATGATGCGCAGGCTCTGGCGCATTTCTTCCACGCGCACCAGGCAGCGGTCGTAGGCATCGCCACTGTGGGCCAGCGGCACCTCGAACTCGAAGTTCTCGTAGCCGGAGTACGGGCGAGCCTTGCGCAGGTCGAAGTCCAGGCCGGTCGCGCGCAGGCTCGGGCCAGTGACGCCCCAGTCGAGCGCCTCGCGGGTATTGTAGGCGGCCACGCCCATGGTCCGGCCCTTGAGGATGCTGTTCTTCAGGGCCGCCTTGGTGTACTCGTCCAGACGCTTGGGCATCCACTCGACGAAATCCTTCACCAGCTTTTCCCAGCCGCGGGGGAGGTCGTGGGCCACGCCGCCGATGCGGTACCAGGCCGGGTGCAGGCGGAACCCGGTGATCGCCTCGATCACCGTATAGGCACGCTGGCGGTCGGTGAAGGTGAAGAACACCGGCGTCATGGCGCCGACGTCCTGGATATAGGTGCCCAGGAACAGCAGGTGGCTGGTGATGCGGAAGAACTCGGCCATCATGATGCGGATGGTGTCGACCTTCTCCGGCACCTTGATGCCGGCCAGCTTCTCGACCGCGAGCACGTAGGGCAGGTTGTTCATCACCCCGCCGAGGTAGTCGATGCGGTCGGTGTAGGGAATGTAGCTGTGCCAGGACTGGCGCTCTGCCATCTTCTCGGCACCGCGATGGTGGTAGCCGATGTCCGGGACGCAGTCGACGATTTCCTCGCCGTCGAGCTGCAGCACGATACGGAAGGCACCGTGGGCCGAAGGGTGGTTGGGGCCAAGGTTGAGGAACATGTAGTCCTCGTTGGCACCCTGGCGCTTCATGCCCCAGGCTTCGGGGTTGAAGCGCGCTGACTCTTCCTCGAGCTGCTGCTTGGCCAGGTTCAGGGTGAACGGGTCGAACTCGGTGGCGCGGGCCGGGAAGTCCTTGCGCAGCGGGTGTCCTTCCCAGGTCGGCGGCATCAGGATGCGCGACAGGTGAGGGTGCCCCGAGAAATCGATGCCGAACATGTCCCAGACTTCGCGTTCGTACCAGTTGGCATTGGGCCATATACCGGTCACCGACGGCAGGTTCAGGTCGTGCTCCTGCAGCGCGACCTTGATCATCACGTCGCTGTTACGCTCGATCGAAAGCAGGTGGTAGAACACGGTGAAGTCGGCCGATGGCAGGCCGCGACGCTGGGTCCGCAGGCGTTCGTCCATGCCGTGCAGGTCGAACAGCATGCTGTAGGGCTTGGGTACGTTGCGCAGGAAGGCGAGGACCTCCTTGAGCCGGGCACGGTCGACCCACAGGACCGGCATGCCGGTGCGGGTTTCCTGGGCGACGAAGACTTCGGCGCCGAATCGGTTGTGCAGTTCGACGACCACATCCTGGTCGTCAGCCTTGTAAGGCGGAATATAAATAGCGGTGTCCGCTGTCATGGTCTCGGTCGCTTTCGGTCAACGTAGAGAATGAAGCCAGGCCGCCGGCTCCAGGGAGCGGGCGGCAGGTCGCTGGATCAGACTTCGTCGGGGCTGCGCAGGTTGGTGACCTGGATACGCTGCTCACGACGCACATCCTTCTGGGCCGGCATCTCGGCACGGTAGATGCCTTGATCTCCAACGACCCAGGAAAGCGGGCGTCGCTCCTGGCCGATCGACTCCTGCAGGAGCATCAGGCCCTGCAGGAAGGCTTCGGGGCGAGGCGGGCAGCCAGGCACGTACACGTCCACGGGGAGGAACTTGTCGACCCCCTGGACGACCGAGTAGATGTCATACATGCCACCGGAGTTGGCACAGGCCCCCATGGAGATCACCCACTTGGGTTCGAGCATCTGCTCGTACAGGCGCTGGATGATCGGTGCCATCTTGAGGAAGGGCGTGCCGGCAATGACCATGAAGTCGGCCTGGCGCGGCGATGCCCGGATGACTTCGGCGCCGAAGCGGGCGATGTCGTGGGGTGCCGTGAAGGCCGTGGTCATTTCCACGTAGCAGCAGGACAGACCAAAGTTGTAGGGCCACAGGGAATTCTTGCGGCCCCAGTTGACCGCGCCGCTGAGCACATCCTCGAGCTTGCCCATGAAGATGTTCTTGTGGACCTGGTCCTCGAGCATCTGGTCGGTGACGGTGCCGCGGTCACCGACGGGATATTGCTCGTTGGGCGCATCCGGATCGATTCTGGTTAGATTGTATTGCATGCCAAAGCCTCATTGTTTCAGCTTCGCTTGCCGTCTGCGACGACCCACGGGCGCCCAATCGAGCGCCCCGACCCGCCAAAGGTAGACAAGACCTGCCAACAGAATTGCTATGAAAACGAGTGCTTCGACGAATCCGGTCCAGCCGCTTTCGCGTACCGACACGGACCATGCAAAGAGGAAGAGGGCTTCGATATCGAAGATCACGAATAGCATCGCGACCAGGTAGAATTTGGCCGACAGGCGCAGTCGGGCGCTACCGACGGGCAGCATGCCGGATTCGAACGGTTCGTTCTTGGCCCGGCCCCAGGCCTTGCTGCCGAGCAGGCTGGACAGGCCGAGCATGAAGGCGCACAGGCCGACGACACCGAGGAGGAAGATGGCGAAGCCCCAGTTGTGGGCGATCAGTCCTGCCGAATCGGACATGCTGTAATCCTTATACAGAGACCAGGCTCCGTAGTCTGAAATAAGTTGCGCGGCGACAAAGTGTCGCAAAAGCAGTGACGAAATGTCGCAGCGGAATCAATGGCGCGGATTTTATGGCTAAAGCCCCCGCAAGTAAATTTGCGAAGACAAATTTATTCGTAAGATTAGGAACAAAAAATCTTCTTGACCTGCTGCAGGCCAGTAAAACCGGGCATTGCAGCCAGTTCGGTTGATAATGTTTCTTCTGCGGCGTAACGATCGGCTCTCGCTGTAATGATAATTGATATCATTTGATGAAGCCGTTCCGGCTTTTATTGTCAGGCACGCCTGAAAGTTCATTGCTCGACCTCACTGCTTGCAAGTGCAGCTGGGACGCGTTCTAGCAGGTTCCCCTGGACCGCGTGCTGGCCTGGATCAATGTTTCGTTGGATGCGGATACGACCGCGTGCGTTCCATCCAGAGCATAGCCAGTCATTGGCAGGTCTGCCGGGTTCCAGGCCGGTACGACGCCGAGGGGTTGGCTTGGCCGCAACCACATGGAGCTTGGCGGGCAGCGAGGTGCTGTGTCGATTGCCTGAGCGCTCCTGGGCAAGGCTTGCGCAAAAGGCCCGGTGTCCCTCAGGATCGCCCGGGCCTGCGCAGCGAATGGGTCGATCAGTGGAACTGCTCTTCCTCGGTCGAGCCGGTCAGTGCCGTCACCGACGAGGCGCCACCCTGGATCACGGTGGTCATGTCGTCGAAGTAGCCGGTGCCGACTTCCTGCTGGTGCGCGACGAAGGTATAGCCCTTGCTGGCATCGGCGAATTCCTGCTCCTGCAGCTTGACATAGGCGGTCATGTCGTTGCGGGCGTAGTCATGCGCCAGGTTGAACATGCCGTGCCACATGTTGTGGATGCCGGCCAAGGTGATGAACTGGTGCTTGTAGCCCATGGCCGAAAGCTCGCGCTGGAACTTGGCGATGGTCGCGTCGTCGAGGTTCTTCTTCCAGTTGAAGGACGGCGAGCAGTTGTATGACAGCAGTTGGTCGGGGTATTCCTTCTTGATCGCCTCGGCGAAGCGGCGAGCCTCGTCCAGATCCGGCTTGGCGGTCTCGCACCAGATCAGGTCGGCGTAAGGCGCATAGGCCAGCCCGCGGGCGATGGCCTGGTCCAGGCCGGCACGCACCTTGTAGAAGCCTTCACGGGTACGCTCGCCAACCACGAACGGCTGGTCGTAGGGATCGCAGTCGCTGGTCAGCAGGTCGGCAGCGTTGGCGTCGGTACGCGCCAGGATGATGGTCGGCACGCCGGCGACGTCCGCGGCCAGGCGGGCGGCGACCAGTTTCTGCACCGCTTCCTGGGTCGGTACCAGCACCTTGCCACCCATGTGTCCGCATTTCTTCACCGAGGCTAACTGATCTTCGAAATGCACGCCGGCAGCTCCGGCCTCGATCATGTTCTTCATCAGTTCGTAGGCGTTGAGCACGCCACCGAAACCGGCTTCGGCGTCGGCGACGATCGGCGCGAAGTAGTCGATGTAGCCGTCATCGCCAGGGTTCTTGCCGGCCTTCCACTGGATCTGGTCGGCACGGCGGAAGGCATTGTTGATTCGCTTGACTACGGTCGGTACCGAATCGACCGGATACAGCGACTGGTCGGGGTACATGGATTCGGCCGAGTTGTTGTCGGCCGCGACCTGCCAACCGGACAGGTAGATGGCCTGGATGCCGGCCTTGACCTGCTGCACGGCCTGGCCGCCCGTCAGGGCGCCCATGCAGTTGACGAAGTCTTTCTCGGGGCGGAAGTGCGGATGGGCACCTTCGGTGACCAACTTCCAGAGCTTTTGCGCACCTTGGCGGGCCAAGGTGTGTTCCAGTTGCAGCGAGCCGCGCAGGCGGACGACATCGGCGGCGGTATAGGTACGGGTCACGCCTTTCCAGCGCGGGTTTTCCGCCCAGTCTTTCTCGAGGGCTGCAATTTGCTGTTCGCGTGTCAGTGCCATGGAATCAACCTCGTCGCATCAGTCTTGGAGTTGTATGCCGGTGCTCGGCGCAGCGAATGCCTGGCAGTGTTCGGCCCGGCGAACCGCGACGGTGAGAGGAGGTGACGGCGGGGGACAATGCCGGGCGTGCAGGCAACCGGAAACCGTGCGGGTTGGCTGGCCACGCCCGCGGCTGTATGAATCGATTGCCGTCTACTGCCCTGATGTTCTTCCGTCCGTTGGGACAACGTCCTCGTTTGCAGTCACAGCTCGATCGAACCGCCTTGTGGGCCGTATGGACACGAGGCGCTCCAGGGTAAAGGAGCGCGTCTCGCGGACCCTTGCCAGGGCCTGGATCAGCGGGAGCGAGGCCATCATGCCTGTGCGAAAAACGGCCTGTCAAACGTTTTGTAGTGGAAATTTAACGGCACTACATCTTTCGTCTAATGCGACTCGTCAGTCAGTTCGAGAGCCTTTGGTCAACCCGCTCAGCTGTGATTCACTCGATCAATTGCACTTTCACGCGCAGCGTCATGTCTTCCTGGCGCTCGGTGCCATAGGTCTGCCTGTTCGATGGCTGCCCAGCCCGGCTCCGACCGTTGAATCCCGCCACGGTGATCCATTCGTCGAGCTTGCCCGAGACTGTCGTGTCGCTGCTCTGAATGCTCACTACATCCTGACGTTCGCGGCTCATTCGATCATTGTTCGTGGTTATTTGCAGATGAACCGTGTTGCCGCTGAGGCGTGGGACCACATAAAAGCCTTGCGTGACATTGCGGTATTCGGTATCGCTCAGCATCCGGCCATAGGCATCGGTGCCGACCTGGATGAGGGGCACGCTGTGGCCAAGCTGTACCAGCGCCGCTCGGCCCTCGGTGGCCTGGACCTGGAGCAGGCCGCCCTCGCGGTTGTCGGTGCCATGGCGAATGAGCCGGGCCCCGCCACGGGTGTCCTGAAAGTTGCTGTCGCGGGTATCGACGCTGATCAGCAGGCGCCTGGGCTCGGTATCGAGCTGGCCAAGCAGGGCGTGCAGTTCGGCGATGCGTTCAGGGCTGGCATCGACCACCAGCTTGTTTTCGAAGGCGCTGACACTGCCCTGCTGGCCGAGCAAGGCCTGGACGGTCGGCAGCAGCTCGGCGCTGTCGCGGTGCTGCAACGGCAGGACTTCGGTGGCGGCTTCGGCCAGGCCGAGGTGGGTGACGATCATCAAGGTGGCGATAAGCGAGCGTGGCAGCATTGTCGTGGTCTCCGCACGTTAGGCTTTGTACGAAAAGTCGCCGAGCGGCGATCAGGCAAGGCGAAAACAGGCGAGCAGGCGGAGTTTACTGGTTGTAAATGAGCATTCCGAGCCTGTTTTCAACGTAGCCTGATCGTCGCGCAGGCACCTTTTGTACAAAGCCTAGGTGCCCATGATGGCAAGTTCTCCTGGCCGGCGCTGACGCTTCTCCAGGCAAGGTCCTCACAGCTTGACAGGGGTGGAGCGAGGCGCACGAAGCGACGAACCTTTGCCGGCTGGCCCTGGTCCGATTGCCAGACATGAGCAACGGAGCGTGAGGCGCGCATGAAGACTTGCCTGGCAATGGTGCTGTGCCTGCTTTCGACCACGGCGCTGGCCACTTCACCTGGCCTGCGTATCGTCGACTTGCAGCGTTGCGGCGACCTGCTGGCCGATGACAGGCTGCACTGGTGCCTGCGTGCAGAGGGCCTGGGTCCAGGCCAGCCGACGCTCTGGCTAGGCGAGCGACGGGTGCCCCAAAAGGCAGCGCAACGCCATGGCGATCGAATCGAGTTCTCGCTCGATGGCGCATCGGCAACGAGCGCCGCGCTCTGGCTCGAACAGGGCGACCAGCGCAGCAATCCGGTCTGGTTGACGCGCCAGCGCAGCCATGTGCGAGCGGCTGGCGCCGATGCCGTGGCCAAGAACATGGATGGCCTGGATACCTATGTCGATCTGGTCAGCCTGCTCATCGAAGAGCGCCACGATGGCCGGGAGACCGCCAAGCGGATCGCCCGCAAATACGGCGCAGAAGTCGTCGGCGGCATCCCCCCGCTGAATGTCTACCAGCTGAAACTGCCGGTGGATGACCTGCTGCAGCGCGATGCCATGGTCCTGCGCATGGGCAGCGAAACCAGCGTGGACGCAGTGATCATCGAGGAATCGGCGCCGGAAGGTGACAGCGAGGCGTCCGGTGACTCGAGCGCGTCGCTCGAACAGGCGGTGGAATGGGCGGCCAACCGGTTCATGGACGCGCAGTACTTCTACCAACGGCGCATGAGCGCCTCGCCTATCCCCTTGGCGACCGTGCGCATGGGCATCATCGAGCGGGACGTCGACTTCGACCAGCCGGCATTCGCAGGCTATCTCGGGCCTTGCACCGCTGGCGGCTGCCTCTACGCTCGGGATGCGCGGCGATCTGGCGGACATGGCGAGCATGTGGCAGGTGTGGTCGCCGCGAGCGGTGAGGCTGGCCAGAGTGGTTTTCTCAGCGGTCTGGGCAAGGCCGGTCCCAGGTTCGAGATCATCGTCGAGCGCAACAGTGACGCGGGTATCACGGCCAACATCGCCGCGTCGGTCAACCTGGTGGAAGACGGCGTCCGGGTGCTCAACTGGAGCTGGGGCGTGCATCGGATCGGCGCGCGCGATGTACGTGACGAGGAGGTCGATTCGCTGGTGCGTTCCGGTCTGGCCATCAATGGCTACGAGGAACTGCTGGAAGAGTTCTTCCTCTGGCTGCAGCGCGAGCATCCGGATGTAGTGGTGGTCAATTCCGCGGGTAACGGCGCTTCCTGGACCAGCGCCGATGACTACCGCCTGCCGTCGTCGCTGCTCACCGATCAATTGCTGGTGGTGGGCGGGCACCAGCGCAGCGACGAAGCGGTTCCACTCGAGCACCCCCGGCACGTCACCAAGCGCAAGAGCTCCAACGTCGATCGGCGCGTCGACATCAGCGCCGCGGCTTGCCTCAAGCCCCACGGTGGCGCCGAGATTCATTGTGGCACGTCGTACGCCACGCCGCTGGTGAGCGCCACCGTGGCCGTCATGCTGGCGATCAATCCGCAGCTTTCACCCGCGCAGGTACGCATGCTCCTGCGGCGCAGCGCATTGAGCATGGGGCCCAGGCAGGATTTCGAGGCTGCCGATGCCGACGACCTGACCGCGCCGATCCTGCCCTCCGAGCGCGAAGGCCAGTTCGACCATCCCGATCTTGGTCGTTCGGCGCGCCTGGACATGCGCAAGGCGCTCGAGCTGGCCATGCAAAGCCGCACGCGGGTGCGCTGAACGTGCCTGTGGTGGCTGGAGCTGGACAAATTCCGTAACATTGCCGCTCGCTCGACAGGCCATGGCGCTTGCATGCACAAGCGCAACGCTCGGCCTGTCGCGACAGGCTTGCCTGAACAACGGGCCTCACCAGTCCGCAGTAGACCAGAAACGACAGGAACTCCATGAAACCCGCCCGTATCCGTGCCGACCTTCTGGCCGGCCTTACCACCTCGTTCGCCCTGGTTCCAGAGTGCATCGCCTTCGCCCTGGTCGCCCATCTCAACCCGCTGATGGGCCTGTATGGCGCTGTCATCATCTGCACCCTGACGGCCCTGTTCGGCGGTCGTCCCGGCATGATCTCGGGCGCGGCGGGCTCCATGGCGGTGGTGATCGTTGCCTTGGTGGTCCAGCATGGCGCGCAGTACCTGCTGGCGACGGTGATGCTCGGCGGCGTGGTGATGATCGCGTTCGGTGCGCTGCGCCTGGGCAAGCTGGTGCGGCTGGTGCCGTATCCAGTGATGCTTGGCTTCGTCAATGGCCTGGCGATCGTCATCGCCCTGGCCCAGCTCGAACACTTCAAGCAAGGCGAGCACTGGCTGGCCGGCACGCCCCTGTACCTGATGATCGGGCTGGTGGCGCTGACCATGCTGGTGGTCTACCTGCTGCCCAGGCTGACTCGGGCAGTACCGCCAGCGCTGGTCGCCATCCTGGGTGTCGGCCTGCTGGTCTATCTGCTGGACCTGCCGACCCGCACGCTGGGCGACATGGCGCACATCGCCGGTGGTCTTCCGCGGCTGGCCTTGCCCCAGGTGCCATGGAACCTCGAAACCCTGGGAATCATCGCGCCCTATGCAGTGCTGATGGCCATGGTCGGTCTGCTCGAGACCCTGCTCACCCTCAATCTCACCGACGAAATCACCGAAAGCCGGGGCTACCCTGATCGAGAATGCGTGGCTCTGGGCGCCGCCAACATGGTCTCGGGTCTGTGCGGTGGCATGGGTGGCTGCGCCATGATCGGTCAGACCGTGATCAATCTGAGTTCCAATGGTCGTGGGCGGCTGTCGGGCGTGGTGGCCGGGGGGATGATCCTGCTGTTCATCCTGCTGCTCTCACCGCTGATCGAGCGCATTCCGCTCGCCGCGCTGGTGGGCGTGATGTTCGTGGTGGCCCAGCAGACCTTCGCCTGGGCGTCGCTGCGCGTACTGCACAAGGTGCCAGTTAGCGATGTGCTGGCGATCATTGCCGTGACCGTGGTCACGGTGTTCACCGACCTGGCCACCGCGGTGCTGTTCGGCATCGTCATCGCGGCGATCAACTTCGCCTGGCAGCATGCCCGTGAGCTGTATGCCGACAGCCGTGTCGATGACGAGGGCGGCAAGGTCTACCAGGTGCACGGCACCTTATTCTTCGCCTCGACCACGCCGTTTCTCGATCAGTTCGACCCTGCCGGCGACCCGGCCAGGGTAACCCTGGATTGTCAGCACCTGAGTTTCGTCGATTATTCGGCGATAGCTGCGCTGAAGACCTTGCGCGAGCGCTATGCCAAGGCTGGCAAGCACCTGCGCGTGGTTCATCTGTCGGAGCGTTGCAAGAAGCTGCTCAAGCGCTCCGGCGAGCACAGCTAGCGAGCGCGACCTGGGCGAGCTCGAAGTGGCCCGTCCGGGCGCTGGCGCCAGCGCGGACACGGTTGGTCAATCGAGTGGCGCCTGCAAATGCCAGCGGCCCTCGACTTCACGAGCCAGGCCACTGGCCGGCAGCAGCGCCAGCAGGCGTTCGTGCAGCGCCGGGTCGGTGAAGCCCATGAGCGTCGCCATGTCGAGTTCGCCAGTGGGCTTGAGTTCGTTCCGGGTGTAGGACAGCCAGGCCTTCTTGAGCACCTGCAATACGTCGCTGCCAGCGCTGGCGGCGAAGCGGCGATGGAGCTGCAGGCCCTGCAGGATGAACGTATGCCGGTGGCTGTAGCCGCTTTCGTCGCCGCCGTTTTCCAGGCAGCGGTGGCAGCGGCACGGGCCGTCGCCAAATACGTTGCGCAGAAAACCGTTGAAGTCGGCGACAGGCTTGAGGGCCAGGCGCTTGTCCACTTCGAACAGGTCGGCGATCAGGGGTTGCTCGGCGCTCACTGGAAATCCTCGTATGGTAGGCGGGCATCGGCGCGCACCCTAGCAGATCGAGACGTGATCGGCCACGCGTGAACGGGCTCGGGCCGGGGCTGCATCGTTCGCTCGCCTATCGTCTCCAGGTACCTTACCCTAGGCGTCCCCGGGCACCCTGGGTGCCCAACCATTCGATGAGGTACACCGCTTGAGCCAGTTCCAGTACACCGCCACCATCACTGTCAGCGCCGAATCGCGCGGTGGCGAAGCCGAAGCCGTCGAGAACGCAGCCGTGCGCATCGGCCTGGAGGCGGTGACCGAGACTCTGAAGAAGGTGCATTTCATCGGCACCCTGGCCGCGCCGGACGCCGCCACCCATATCTGCGTCACGCTGGAGAACGGCCTGACCTATTACGGTCCGATCGTCAACGGCCATGCCGAACTCGAAGGTGGCTGGATCGCGTTCGAGTCCGACATGCTCACGCCGCAAGAGCTGGGCCTGTAGTTCACCCCAGCTCGGCCAGGCACCGTTCCAGGATGTCCAGGCCCTCCTCGAGCACATGCGGCTCGATGGTCAGTGGCGCCAGCAGGCGAATGATGTGGCGCGCCTTGCCGCTGGGCATCAGCAGCAGGCCCTTGTCACGCGCCGAAACGAGGACCTTGGCCAGTTGCGCCGGGGCAGGCTGGCCTTGGCCATCGACCAGTTCCAGGCCACGCATGGCGCCCACGCCCGTCAAGCGCCCCAGCGCAGTGGTCAGCCCGGATGATTGCCAGCGCTGGTAGCGGGCGACGATAGCCTGCTCCTGGCGTTCGCCCCAGGTAGACAGGTTCTGGTCGGTCATCTGGGCAAGGCTGGCCATTGCCGCGGCGCAAGCGATCGGGTTGCCCGAATAGGTACCGCCGAGACCGCCCTTGGGCAGGGCGCCCAGCAGCGGCTGGCGCCCGACCACGGCTCCCAGCGGCAAGCCGCCGGCAATGCTCTTGGCCAGCAGCAGCAGGTCCGGCTCGACGCCCAGGCGCGGGAACGCGAAACGCTGGCCGGTACGGCCGAAACCGGACTGGATCTCGTCGATGATCAGCACGATGCCATGGGCATCGCAGAAGCGGCGCAGGGCCTGGGCGAATTCGGCGTCCAGGGCCAGGAAGCCGCCTTCGCCCTGGACCGGCTCGAAGATGAAGGCCGCCACGTCTTCCACCGCCAGCTCCACGCTGAACAGGCGGTCCATGGCCGCGAGCGCCTGGGCGCAGGTCACGCCGGTATCCTGGCTAGGGTAGGGCAGGTGATAGACCGGCCCCGGCAGCTCGCCGACCCGCTGCTTGTAGGGCGACACTTTGCCGTTGAGGTTGAGCGTGGCGAGCGTGCGGCCATGGAAGCCACCATCGAAGGCGATGACCGCGCGCTTGCCAGTGGCGGCGCGGGCGATCTTCAAGGCGTTTTCCGCCGCTTCGGCACCGCTGTTGGTCAGCATGCCGGACAATGGGTAGGCCACCGGCACGAAGCTCGCAAGCCGCTCCATCAGTTCCAGGTAGGCTGCGTGGGGCGCGGCATTGAACGCGTAGTGGGTCAGGCGCGTCGCCTGCGCCTGGATCGCCTCGACCACCGCCGGGTTGCAATGCCCCAGGTTGAGTACGCCGATACCGCCGACGAAGTCGATGTAGCGTCTGCCAGCGGTGTCCCAGACTTCAGCGTTGCGGCCATGGGACAGCGTGATGGGGTGCACGATGGCGATCGACGGGCTGATGTTTTCCTGGTGCATGGACAGTCGGACCTTGTTCGAGTTTTGCCGGTATACAAGCGTGCCGCGCTGGACGCGCGCAAACGAATTATTCGATTGCGTTCATTCCGTGGATTCCTGAACCTGGGTGCAAGGTCATCAGAGGGGCAGCTGACGGGCCGCGTGTACAGGGGAAGCAAAGCCGGGCATCAGCTGCTCCTACGCGGCTCTATCGCAACCGGTGCGGCGCCTACGGAACCCTCCGCGATGGCCTGCATCTCGCGGCCCTTTCAGCCAAGCCTCGCTTCAGATCGACTGCCCGGACTCGCCCGAGCGCTCCTGCAAAGCCCGAAATTCATTCCAAAAAGGAATCACGTGCGTCGAAAAGTTCGTTTGTTGAGCCTCCCGCGCAGCTCGATACTGATCTGGATCAACGATAACGACCCGCCCCGATGCAGGAGTACAAGAACATGATTGTTGATAGGTCCGGGCGCAGCTTCCAGCCTGCCCAGCCCGCCGCCAGGACCCCTGGCGGCTTCCACGTTTCGCTCGTTCGTCACCCAGCCAATCGCCCCTGATCGAGCCTGCGACGACCAGCCTGACACACGGCGAGTGCGCTCGCCCACGACAAGAACAGCGCACCAGTACTTGCACTCATTCTGCTTCGACTTTTCAGCCGCGTCGCTGCGGCCCGCCCACTCGAGGGTTCCCCATGGCATCGCTACAACAAAAGAAACAGCGCTCCCTTCAACATGGCCTGACGTCTCGCCAGGTATCGATGATTTCCATCGCCGGCATCATCGGTGCCGGCCTGTTCATCGGCTCCTCCAATGCCATCGCCACCGCGGGTCCGGCGATCCTGCTGTCCTATGCCATTACCGGTCTGCTGGTGCTGCTGGTGATGCGCATGCTTGGCGAGATGGCTGTCGCCAATCCTGACAGCGGCTCGTTCTCGACCTACGCCAGCGAGGCGATCGGGCCCTGGGCGGGCTTTACCATCGGCTGGCTGTACTGGTGGTTCTGGGTGCTGATCATCCCGGTCGAAGCCATTGCCGGTGCCGATATCCTGCATGCCTGGTTTCCCGCGGTGCCTTCCTGGCTGTTCGCCTTTCTGATCATGATCGTGCTGTCGTGTACCAATCTGGTGAGCGTGAAGAACTTTGGCGAATTCGAGTACTGGTTCGCCTTGGTCAAGGTCATCGCTATTCTGGCCTTCATCGTCGTCTGCACGCTCGCGGTGAGCGGTTTCTGGCCGCTTGCCCAGGTTTCCGGCGTCAGCCAGCTGTGGGCCAACGGCGGCTTCATGCCCAACGGCTTCGGTACCGTGCTAGGCGGCGTGCTGATCACCATCTTCTCCTTCTTCGGCGCCGAGATCGTCACCATCGCCGCCGACGAGACGGCCAATCCACGTGACAAGATTCGCCGCGCCACCAACCTGGTGGTATACCGCATCGCGATCTTCTACCTGGCATCGATCTTCCTGGTGGTTTCCCTGGTGGCCTGGAACGATCCAGGGCTCAAGGCAGTGGGTTCGTTCCAGCGCGCGCTGGAGGTACTGAACGTGCCCGGTGCCAAGCTGCTGGTCGACCTGGTGGTGCTGGTCGCCGTGACCAGTTGCATGAATTCGGGGCTGTATACCGCTTCGCGGATGCTGTATTCGCTGGGTGCGCGCGGCGAGGCGCCGGCGCAGACGCGGCGCATCTCCGGCAGCGGCGTGCCGACCGTGGCCGTGCTGCTGTCGACCCTGGCCGGGTTCGCCGGCTGCCTGGTCAATTACGTGTTCCCCGGCAAGGTGTTCGGCTTCCTGCTGTCCACCACCGGGGCCATCGCGCTGCTGGTCTACCTGGTGATCGCCGTGTCGCAGTTGCGCATGCGCGCCAGGGCCGAATGCGAAGGCAGGGCGCTGGAGCTGAAGATGTGGCTGTTCCCGTGGTTGACCTGGCTGGTCATCGGCGTGATAGTCCTGGTGCTGGGATACATGCTGTTCAGCGACGCCTATCGCTACGAGACCTTGATGACCGCTGGTGTCGCTTGCGCCATCCTGGCGCTTTCGCTGAGCCGCAGGCGTGGCGCAGTCGCTTCGCGAGATGCCACGGCCGTCGGCAAGAGCGCCTGAGCGAGCCGCCGTCAGCGGCGCTCGGGCCAGCATGGAGGGTGGCTTGATCCGCGATCTGGACGGGAGGCTGGATGATCCATTGCAAGCGGGTATACGAGCCGGTCGAGCCGGGTGACGGCCAGCGTCTGCTGGTCGATCGCCTATGGCCACGGCATTGGCGCAAGGACCAGCTGCATGGGCAATGGGTCGCGCAAGTCGCGCCATCCGATGCCTTGCGCAAGGCGCTTCATCAGGGCGAGCTGGATTTCCCGACCTTTGCCGCCCGCTACCGGCAGGAGCTGGCGGCTCAGCCTGCGCGCTGGTACTTCATCCTCGACCTGGCCGCCAAGGGGCCGGTGACGCTGCTGTACGCCAGCCGCGATCGCCAGCACAACAACGCCCTGGTGTTGGCTGATTTTCTCGAGGACGAAATCGAGCGGCGCGGGCCTGGAAGCTCGCCGGTGTGCTATGCCGACCGACTCGCCTGAGGTCTTGCCCGCGGTCGACCAGGGCCTGCGGCTCGTGCCCGCGACCGACGTCGACTTGCCCTTCGCGCGCGAGCTGACGCGTCGGGCCATGTTGCCTTATTACCGTGAATTCGACCTGCTTTGGGTCGACGAAGCCTTCGACCAGGCCTGGAGCTGGCGTGAGCAATGGCTGATAGCTCGGCAAGGCCGGCGGCTGGGTTTCTGCAGCCTCAGCCAGGACCGTCAGGCCCTGTTCATTCGCGAGTTGCACCTGTTGCCCGAAGAGCGCGGCCGTGGCGTTGGCAGCTGGGTGCTGGAGTGCCTGGCAGGTTGGGCGGCGCAACGCCATCTGCCCCTGCTGCGTCTGATGGTGTTTCGCAGCAATCCGGCGCGCAGGGTGTACGCGCGACATGGCTTCGTCGAAGTCGGGACGGACCTCTGTTTCCTGCGCATGCAACGCCAGATCGACTGGCGCGCAAGTGTCCCTGAATGACGTGATGCACTAGGTCCGTTCGGTAAAATTTTGTTAAGGTGGCGGGATCCAATCGCCCGTGATGAGGTGTCTGCTTGATTAGGGTCCTTGTGGTCGACGATCACGATCTGGTGCGTACCGGGATTTCGCGAATGCTGACCGATATCGACGGCCTGCAAGTGGTGGGCGAGGCGGATTGCGGGGAGTCGGCTCTCAAGGCTGCCCGCGAGCTCAAGCCGGACGTGGTCCTGATGGACGTCAAGATGCCAGGGATCGGTGGGCTGGAGGCCACGCGCAAGCTGTTGCGCAGCCATCCGGACATCAAGGTGGTGGCCGTCACTGTCTGCGAAGAAGACCCGTTCCCCACGCGCCTGCTGCAGGCCGGCGCGGCCGGCTACCTGACCAAGGGCGCCGGGCTCGACGAGATGGTCCAGGCCATTCGCCTTGCTTTTGCCGGCCAGCGCTACATCAGCCCGCAGATCGCCCAGCAGCTGGCGCTCAAGTCGTTCCAGCCGCAGGGCTCGCCGTTCGATGCGCTGTCGGAGCGGGAGATCCAGATCGCGCTGATGATCGTCGGTTGCCAGAAGGTGCAAGCCATCTCCGACAAGTTGTGCTTGTCACCCAAGACCGTCAATACTTATCGCTATCGAATCTTCGAAAAACTCTCGGTCACCAGCGATGTCGAACTGACGTTGCTGGCGGTCCGTCACGGTATGGTCGACGCCAGTTTCTAATGGCGAATTTCCCAGGTACTCATGTCGCAAACCTTTGATGCCAGCGCGTTCCTGGCGACCTGTAGCGGTCGTCCAGGCGTGTACAGAATGTTCGATGCCGAGGCACGGCTGCTGTACGTAGGCAAGGCCAAGAACCTCAAGAAGCGTCTGGCCAGTTACTTTCGCAAGACCGGCCTGGCACCCAAGACGGCCGCGCTGGTCGCGCGTATCGCCCAGGTCGAGACTACCATCACGGCCAACGAGACCGAGGCGCTGCTGCTCGAGCAGACCCTGATCAAGGAATGGCGCCCGCCGTACAACATCCTGCTGCGCGACGACAAGTCCTACCCGTATGTCTTTCTTTCCGACGGGCAGTATCCGCGGCTGGGCATCCATCGTGGCGCGAAGCGAGCCAAGGGGCGGTATTTCGGCCCTTACCCCAGCGCCGGGGCGATTCGCGAGAGCCTGAGCCTGCTGCAGAAAACCTTCATGGTTCGCCAGTGCGAGGACAGCTATTTCAGCAATCGCACCCGACCCTGCCTGCAGTACCAGATCAAGCGCTGCAAGGGGCCCTGTGTCGGCCTGGTCGAGACCGGGGAATATGCCGGGGACGTGCGTCATTCGGTGATGTTTCTCGAAGGACGCAGCCAGCAGTTGCACAACGAGCTCAACGCTGAAATGGAAAAGGCCGCCATGGCTCTCGACTTCGAGAAGGCTGCCCAGCTGCGCGACCAGATCGGCCTGTTGCGGCGCGTGCAGGATCAGCAGCACATGGAAGGCGGCTCGGGCGATGTCGACGTGATAGCGGCGTTCGTCAACCCAGGTGGGGCCTGCGTGCACCTGATCAGCGTACGCGGTGGTCGCGTGCTGGGGAGTAAGAACTTCTTCCCGCAGGTGGGCATCGAAGAGGACACCGCCGAAGTCATGGCAGCGTTCCTGTCCCAGTACTACCTGGGCAATGCCGAGCGCGAACTGCCCGGCGAGCTGATCGTCAACGTCGTGCACGAGGACTTCGCCACGCTCATCGAGGCCTTGCACACCTTGCGCGGCCGCCAACTGGACATCAGCCACCGGGTCCGTGGCACGCGCGCGCGCTGGCAGCAGCTGGCAGTCACCAACGCCGAGCAGGCGCTGGGTGCCCGGCTGGCCAATCGTCAGCACATGGCGGCGCGTTTCGAGGCGCTGGCGCAGGTGCTGGGCCTCGATGAAGTTCCGCAACGGCTCGAGTGCTACGACATCAGCCACTCCAGCGGCGAGGCGACGGTGGCTTCGTGCGTGGTGTTCGGCCCGGAAGGCCCGCTCAAGTCGGACTATCGCCGCTTCAACATCGAGGGCGTGACGGCGGGCGACGACTATGCGGCCATGCACCAGGCGCTGATGCGCCGGTTCAGCCGAATCAAGGGCGGGGAGGGCAAGCTGCCAGATGTCTTGCTGGTCGATGGCGGCAAGGGGCAGTTGAACATGGCTCGGGACGTCATGCAGGAGCTGGGCCTGAGCGACCTGACCTTGCTCGGCGTGGCCAAGGGGGTGACGCGTAAGGCCGGCTTCGAGACCTTGTACCTCAACGATGTCGCCCATGAGTTCACGCTCAAGGGCGACTCGCCTGCCTTGCACCTGATCCAGCAGATTCGCGACGAGGCTCACCGTTTCGCCATCAGTGGTCACCGCGCCAGGCGCGGCAAGGCCCGCCGCACCTCGAGCCTGGAAGACGTGGCCGGGGTGGGGCCCAAGCGTCGGCGCGAGCTGCTCAAGCACTTCGGTGGGCTGCAGGAACTCAGTCGCGCCAGCATCGATGAAATCGCCAAGGCGCCGGGCATCAGCAAAAAGCTCGCCGAGTCGATTTATGCCAACCTGCATAGCGAGTAGAATGCCGGACTCCACCCGCGGCCAGTCGTATCGATGAATATTCCAAACTTGCTCACCGTTCTACGCGTCCTGCTCATTCCGATTTTCATCCTGCTGTTCTACGTGCCCTATCACTGGAGCTACCTGGCCGCCAGCAGCGTGTTCGCGATTGCCGCGGCCACCGACTGGCTCGACGGCTACCTGGCCCGTCGGTTGCAGCAGAGCACGCCGTTCGGCGCGTTCCTCGACCCGGTGGCCGACAAGCTCATGGTCGCCGTCGCCCTGGTGTTGCTGGTGCAGGTGCATGCCAACCTCTGGCTGACCCTGCCGGCAGCAGTGATCATCGGTCGTGAGATCGTGGTCTCGGCGTTGCGCGAATGGATGGCCGAGCTCGGCGCTCGGGCCCAGGTGGCGGTTTCCAACCTCGGCAAATGGAAGACCGCGGCGCAGATGCTGGCGCTGGTCATCCTGCTGGCCAACCCGCCCGTGCTCGGCTTCTGGGTCATCATCGGTTATCTTCTGCTGGTCATTGCCGCCGGCCTGACCCTGTGGTCGATGGCCAACTACCTGCATGCCGCCTGGCCGCATCTGCGCGAAGGCTCGGAGCAGAAATAAAGTTTTTTCGAATCAAGGGGTTGACCTCGGCCGGCAGACGGTTAGAATGGCCCCACCAAGACGCGGGAATAGCTCAGTTGGTAGAGCACGACCTTGCCAAGGTCGGGGTCGCGAGTTCGAGTCTCGTTTCCCGCTCCAGTTATAGATCTACAGAGTTCCATGGAAGTCTGTAAGTCGTTGAAAAAAGGGCCGAAAGGCCCTTTTTTCGTTCCAGCGGAAACCACCGAAAACCGGCAGTATCCGGCCATTTTAAGGCCAGATATGAGGCCAGAATGGGATAGGCCCCAATTCGGTTTTTCGATGGAGCAGGATTGGTGACGAGATGAGCATTTGGCTTCCGGCAGGTTCAGGAGGTCACCATGGCTCTTTCGGAAATGGCGATTCGGCATGCCCGAGTCACCGGCAAGGACTACACCCTCGCCGACAATGATGGGCTGATACTGCACGTCACCGCCCAGGGCGCCAAGCTCTGGCATTTTCGCTTCTATTGGGAAGGCAAGCAAAAACGCATGTCCTTCGGCAGCTACCCCCAAGTGGGTTTGCGTGACGCGCGGACGCGGCGTGACGAAGCACGAGCGCTGATTGCTCAGGGCACCAATCCCAGTGAGCAGCGCAAGCAGCAGCGACTCGCGGTGCGTCTTTCCACTGAGCAAACCTTCGATGCCGTGTTCAATCAGTGGATCGCTTTCCGCAGGTTTAGTCTGAAAGAGGGCCGGCAGAGCACGCTGTCGCAGATCCTGCGCATCTTTGCCAAAGACATTCAGCCCTACATCGGCGATCGCTCCATCTATGACATCACACGTCATGTGCTCATGGGTGTGCTGGATCGCATTGAGTCTCGCAATGCCTTCACCACTGCGGAAAAGTGCCGGACCTGGCTCAATCAATTGTTTCGCTACGCGCTGGTGCGCGTGGCGGGGCTTGAGCACAACCCTGCCGCAGACCTCGACGTTGTAGCGATGCCCAAGCCACCTGTGGAGCACAATCCGTTCCTGCGCATGGATGAGTTGCCTCAGCTGTTGAGTAAGTTGCGCGCTTATCATGGCGGTCAGCAGACCCTGTTGGGGATCTGGCTCCTGTTGCTAACCGGTGTTCGTACCGGTGAACTGCGCTTGGCTACGCCGGGCCAGTTCGACCTGGAACGTCGGCTTTGGATCATCCCTGCTGAAGTGGTCAAGCAACTGCAGCTCAAGATACGCAAGGCCCGCAGCCATACCTCCAAGGTGCCACCTTACATCGTGCCGCTGTCAGTCCAGGCGGCCGAAGTGGTGAGTCTGTTGCTTGATCGCGTCGTGCCCGCCCAGCAGCACTTGCTTGCCCATCGAAGTGATTTGAGCAAGCGCATCAGCGAGAATACTTTGAACGGTGCGCTGCGGCGCATGGGGTTCGCTGATCGGCTCACCGGCTACGGTATGCGAGCTACCATCTCGACTGCACTCAACGAGATCGGTTATCCGAAAGTCTGGATTGATGCGCAGCTTTCGCACGCCGACCCCGATAAGGTCAGTGCGTCGTATAACCATGCTGAGTATGTTGAGCAGCGGCGGGCCATGATGCAGGATTGGGCGAATCGGTTGGACCTCTGGGCGCAAGGACATGCTCAGGCAGCTGGTGCACCCTTGACCATACGTTTGGAGGGGACGGCTTCCCAACCAATGCAGGCCGATGTTCTACGCGCTGCTGTTCCGCTGCACAATATCCCTGTGCAAACCAATCTGCGACGGGGGCGGAAAGGTGGTCAAGCGCAATGGCATCCAGCACTCGAGGTGTCCGCGCAAGAGCGGAACCATGAAGTGTCTGATATCCAAAAACAGCGTGCACAGATGCTCGCAATCTATGAAGCTCCAACTAACCTTCCGCTTCCTGCTTTCGCGCGTCTCGCGGGTAAGTCCCGTGATCAGATCAATCGAGACATCAAGGCACGCAGGTTGCTGTCACTTAGCCTGGGGAATCGAGGTCAGCGTATTCCAGACTGGCAGTTGGACCCGATGAAGCACAAGCTGCTTCTTGAGGTGTTTAAAGCTTCACCCGATCTAGAGAGCTGGGATATTTATCATTTAGTAAGTAAGCCGCATGGAAGGCTGCTAGGTAGAGCTCCAGTCGATACGGTTACACCTGAAAATTTTGAGGATGTTCTGGGGTTGCTGGTTCCGCAGTGTGAAGAGTCTAGTTGATAGTCTGAGCCTTTGGCGGTCTGCGCAATCGCGAAAGCAGGGCCGCTATTGGCGATCGCTTCAGACAAGCCTGTCGCGCCGGTAGGCTCCGGAGACGCTCGAGTGGAGGGTGTCCAGTTCAGCTGCGGTCGCAAAAGCGGGCTTCAAACTCCCCTGTTTCGCCAGCAAACATGTACTCCGCACGCTGGCACATCTCACACCATACGCAATAAATTATCACTACCCGTGGTTATTACTGAAGGTAATTATCATGCATTGGCGTACTCGGCTCGTTCAACCTCAGCAGCTTGCTCCGTCCGGCGTCAAGTCGCTGATCGCACCGGCGTTCGACTCACTCATCTCGAGAACAGCACGCTTGAGGTTACCGGCTGGTTGGTTCAGCAGCCGGTAATTGAAGCTGTTCTTCACCCAGCGTTTCCATCCTGCCCCGGGCATGAAGTCTGGAAGCGCGACTTACTGGCTCTGCGAGCGCTTTTTTGATCAAGTTCCAAGATCATGTTCCTTCCTTTGCGCGCGGTGCGCTGGCCATCGTTGAATCCATTAGCGCCAAGCATCATCCGTGAGGATAAACGCCCCGAATTGTTCGGGGCGTTCTGGTTGGCTAACCCAGATGATCAGATTGTTAGCTTGGCATCATCTATGCTCGACTGCGGGCCAGATCTCCCTGCTCCCGATTCGCCACGGCATACATCGCGTAATCGCTATTGGAGGCGTTTCGCAGTTCGGCCAGCATGCCTTTCCAACGCTCCACCATACGACGGTTGCTTTCCAGCCAAGCTTGAACTCGCTCCCCGATGTTTTCCGATCCGCCGACCATCTGCAGCACCGAAATGGTGATTGCCCTTTGCTGAGCATCCAGGTCGTCGCGGAACGCCTCGCGGGCGAGGGCCTGCCAGTTGCTTTCCACCTTCAATTCGCTGATCCGCTGCTGATACCAGGACAAATCCAATGCATCAGCCACGGCAAAGTGGGTAGCAGCCACATCAGTCGGCTCGCATCCGGTCAAGTCTGCTGACTCGATGATTGGCAACAAGGTGTACAGGTGGTTGGTACCTGCGATTACCCGGGACAGGAGCTCCGGTACGCCGGCCTCGACGTAGGATTGATAGCGTGCCGTCCATTGTTCGCGGGCAGGGCCCTCAAGCAATTCATCCAGACTGAGCGCGAGGGCCTTGACCCTAGGGGCCAAGTGGGCGACGTCACGGGCTGCATCCATGTCATTACGACGGCTGCGCAAGTACCAGCGGGTAGCGCGCCTGCCCAGTCGCATCAGCTCTTCCATCATGCCCAGTTGCACATCAGCCGATAGCTGATTGTCCAGCGCCTCAATCTGACTCCACCAATGAGGCAGATTGAACACATCGCGCACCACCACATAGGCAGCGGCAATTTGCGCTGAGCCCACGCCAGTGGACTCCTTCAACTGCTGAACGAAGGTTATGCCCATGTGGTTGACCAGGTCGTTGGCGATCTGGGTGCTGACGATCTCCCGCTTGAGCCGGTGACGGCCCATCGCCTCGCCAAACTGCTGCGACAGGCGAGAAGGGAAGGCGGTCTTCATGTCTTGGGCGAGGTATTCGTCACTCGACAGATCGGACTTGATCAATGCCTCCTGCAGGTCGATTTTGCAGTACGAAATGAGCACTGATAGTTCTGGGCGAGTGAGTCCTTGGCCCTTGACGGCGCGATCGTTGAGCTCGTCATCGGTGGGGAGGAATTCCAACGCACGATCCAGTTTGCCAGACGCTTCAAGTGCTGCCATCAGGCGTTTGTATTCGCTCAGACGCTCACGTGCACCACGCTCTGCCAGGGATAGTGCCTGGGTTTGCTTGTAGTTGTTGCCCAGTACCAGATTGCCAACGTCCTCGGTCATCTCGGAGAGCAGGGTGTTCCGCTGTTTACCTGTCATGTCTCCAGCCGTCACGATCTCATTGAGCAAGATCTTGATGTTCACTTCGTGGTCGGAGCAGTCCACGCCACCCGCGTTGTCGATGAAGTCAGTATTGCTGGCACCACCGTTGAGGCCGAACTCCACTCGACCGAGTTGGGTCATGCCGAGGTTTCCGCCTTCACCCACGACTTTGGCTCGCAGTTCGCGCCCGTCGATACGCAGCAAGTCGTTGGCCTTGTCCCCAACATCCGCATGGGTCTCACGGCTGGATTTCACATAGGTTCCAATGCCGCCGTTCCAGATCAGATCCACGGGCGCCCTGAGCAGTGCGCTGAGCAGTTCGGTCGGTGGCAGCTTGTCGGCATGGATATCGAAGCGTGCTTTCATTTCCTGGCTGATTGGAATGCTCTTGGCGCTGCGCAGGAAGATGCCACCGCCCTTGGAAATCAGCCCGCTGTTGTAGTCGGCCCAGCTTGACCTTGGCAGGTCGAAGAGCCTTTTGCGTTCAACGAAGCTGAGCGCTGCATCCGGGTTTGGGTCGATGAAGATGTGCAGGTGGTTGAACGCCGCGACCAGTTGCAGCGACTCGGAAAGCAGCAGGCCGTTTCCGAACACGTCTCCAGCCATGTCGCCGATCCCGACTACAGTGGTCAGATCTTTTTGTACGTCAACGCCACGTTCGCGGAAATGACGCTGCACCGAAACCCAGCCGCCTTTAGCGGTGATGCCCATACCCTTATGATCGTAACCAGCGGAGCCGCCAGAGGCGAAGGCATCACCCAGCCAAAAACCGTAGTCCTCGGCGATGCCGTTCGCGATGTCCGAGAAGGTTGCGGTGCCTTTGTCAGCCGCCACCACCAGGTAGGGATCATCCGCATCGTGGCGAACCACGTTTGCAGGTGGCACGACGTTGCCATCTTTGAGGTTGTCGGTGATATCCAGTAGGCCGCTGATGAAGATACGGTAGCAGGCGATGGCCTCTGACTGGATGTCGTCTCGATTACCACCCAGTGGCAGACGGCGAGGGACGAAGCCACCTTTGGCACCGCCGGGGACGATTACAGCGTTTTTTACCTGCTGAGCTTTGACCAGACCGAGCACTTCCGTACGGAAATCCTCTTCACGATCCGACCAGCGCAGGCCTCCGCGAGCGACGCTGCCGAATCGTAGGTGCACGCCTTCAACTCGTGGGGAGTATACGAAGATCTCATATTTGGGCACCGGTCGTGGCAGCTCAGGGATTGCACTCGGATCAAACTTGAAGCTGAAATAACTGCGTGCGGCACCATCCTGATCGGGCTGGTAGAAGTTGGTACGCAAGGTCGCTTTTATCAGATCCAGGTAGCGGCGCAGGATACGGTCTTCATTGAGCACAGCGACATCGTCAAGCGAGGCGAGGATAGCGTGTTCGAGCTTCTGCTGCTTGTCATCAAGATCGTCGTTGCTGAGCTTGCGCGCCAGGTAGAAGCGGGTTTTGAACAGGCGCACCAACTCGCGAGCGATGCTGGCGTGGTTGAGCAGTGTCGTGGCGATATAGCCCAAGTCGAAGCCCAGGCGAATTTGCTTCAGGTACCGCGCATAGGCTCGCAGCAGTGCCACATCCCGCCAAGGTAGGCCAGCGGAGAGAACCAAACGGTTGAAGGAATCGTTCTCTGCATCGCCGCACACGATGTGCACGAAGGCGTCCTGCAAGGTTTCGTTGAGTTGCTGGATATCCAGCGTAAGGCCTTCAGGGTACGTGAACGCGAAATCATGAATCCAGAACTCACGACCGCTCTGATGTTTCAGGCGGTATGGGAATTCCCCAAGCACCCTCAGGCCAAGGTTCTCCAGGATTGGCAATACGTCGGAGAGAGCCAGCGGCGTATCGGCGTGGTACAGCTTGCAGAACAGCTGGCGATCACCCAACCCCATTGGCTGGTAGAAACTCAACACCAGAGGGCGCTCAATTGAAAGGCTGCGCAGGTGCTGCATGTCGACAACAGCCTGGTGCGCGGCAAAGCGTTCCCGATAACCAGCGGGGAAGGACTTTGGGAAATCAGCCAGTACACGGGTACCTAGAGCTTCGCCGAAGGTCTCCAACAGCAGAGCTGCGTAATCGTCTGTCCAGGAACGGCAAGCATGAACCACCTCACGTTCGAGTTGCTTCGGATCGATATCCAGCTTGGCCTTAGGATCGACCTTGATGATGAACTGCACTCGGGCGAGTACCGACTCCGAGAAGTAAGTCCAGAAGTCGCAATCGCTGGCGTGTAAGCGCTCAACCAGTACTTGCTGGATACGCAGCCGAACTTCCGTGGAGTAGATGTCGCGCGGCACATAGGCCAAGACGTAGGCGAACCGGCCATACGGATCGAAGCGCAGGAACAAGCGCACCTTGTTGCGCTCCTGGATCTGCACGATCGACAGGACGGTACTTGCGAGCTCACCGACTGGCGTCTGGAACAGATCGTCACGAGGCAACACCTCCAGTACCTTCACGAGCTCTTTGCTTAGGTGACCCTGGGGCACGAACGCAGTGCGATGTTCAATTTCTGCAACCTTGCGGCGGATATAAGGGATTTCCCGCACGCTATCGCTGTAAGCGGTTGAGGTGAAAATGCCCAGGAAGCGGCACTCCTTGATCACCTTACCATCGGCGCCGATCTCACGAATTGAAATCAGATCCGGATACGCAGACCGGTGCACCCGGCTTACTTGCGCAGACTTGGCGAAGGACAGCAGGGTTGGCTCACGCAGGTAGGACAGGGCCTGTGGCTCGATGTGGAGCTCGTCTTGGCCTAGGCCGACACGAAGATTTTTCGACAGTCCCAACACGGTGGACTCGTCGTAGTGAATACATCCGCCCCCACTGTTCTCATGAACGGTAAATTCCTCATACCCAAGGAACGTAAAGTGGTCGTTCTGCAGCCATTGAAGGAACGCCTTGATCTCTTCGACCTCGATGGCGTCGCTTGTACCATAGCCGGCTCCCGCCTCGTCCAGCTTGGTCAGCAGATCACCAGCTTTTGCTTTCATGGGGAGGAAGTCCGCCACGCTCAGGCGAACATCCCCAAGCACCTCAAGCAAAGCGGCGCACAACGAATTGATCTCATCAGGAGTCGAGCAGCGGTCGACCTCGATGAATATCAGCGATTCGTGCTGGATATTTTCGCCGGTGCTGGCCTTGGGCAATAGATCAGTTAAGTTTCCCTTACCATCGCGGCGTACGCTGAGCACGCTGTTCTGTAGGGTATGGATGTTGTAGCCCCGACGCTTCAGCTCGATGCGTACCGAGTCGACTAAGAAGGGGATATCCTTGTGCAGCACCTTGATCGCTGTGTGACTGCTCTGCCAACCATGCTTTTCGTAATCAGGGTTGAAAACGCACACCTGAGGCTTCGCGTTTTCGAAGTTCGCCAGCAGCCGCCACGCCGAGAGTGTGCTACCCACCAGATCGGACAGTCGCCTCTGAGCCAGTTCATCCAAGGCAACGATGCCAAAAAACTGTTCAGCAAACAGGGCTACTTGGTGTAGCTCGCGTTCGTTTACATGCTGCGCAAGGGCCGCTTGTAGTTGATGCTGAAAGTCGGCCATATCGACCGCGGTGAAGAACGCCATTGTTATTGCTCCAAATTAGGGCTTGTAAGGGGCTGCAAATACTTCAGCAGTCGCGTGTCGCGAGCGGGCTCGCCATACAAGGTGGGGAATCAGTAAAAAGCGCACGTACCCAACTCGGCATTGCTTATGGCGTTGCCAACCAACAGTCGCATAAGACGGCAGAACAAACTTGCTCTTCAGACGGGTTGGGACGGTCCTTTAATTTCGCAAGGGAAGTGAGGGTAGTGGCTTACTCCTCACTCAATGCACCCAGTGAAAATCTCAATGAGTCAGTTGTTGGAAATGGTTTTCCCAGGTAGCAGTCGCTGACTTGGAATGTGCTCGTTCGAGCAGAATTACCGATGGTATGAGGCAACAGGGCTTTTCTCGCCGACCCTGACAATCCTCATCGCGTTGGTGCCACCAGGTGCGGCCATAGGTTTGCCAAAAGTAACGATGATTAAATCTCCAGGCTTGACGACACCTCGGCTAGTGAGGAGATCTTCAACACCTGCAATCACTTCCTCATGGTCAGTCCAGGAGTCTGCGACGATGGGTTCGACGTTCTGGAACAACGTCATCCATCGAGCCGTAGAGACTGATCGGGTCAGGCCATAAATTGGGATAGAGGACGTGTGTCGGCTCATCCACAGTGGGGCGGCGCCAGACTCCGTGAGCGCAATGATTGCCGACGCGTGTAGACGATAGGCAGCAAAGACGGCGCTCACTGCCGTCGCCTCATCAATCTTCTGCACATCCCGCATCAGGAGCTCGGTGTCGGGCAGGCTGATCCGCAGCTTGATGGCCTCTTCGCAAATGCTGGCCATAGCTTCAATGGTCTGCACTGGGTATCGACCCGTGGCGCTTTCAGCGGACAGCATGACTGCATCAGTACCGTCCAACACCGCGTTGGCCACGTCGGAGACTTCCGCTCGTGTGGGAATCGAATGAGTGATCATCGACTCCATCATCTGCGTTGCAGTAATGGTCAGACGGTTGGAGGCCCTTGCCATCTTGATCATCATTTTCTGCAACGCGGGTACGGCTGCGATTCCGACTTCGACGCCCAGATCGCCTCGTGCCACCATGATCCCATCAGACGCTTCGATGATCTCCTGGAGCGCCGGAATGGCTTCCGCGCGTTCGATTTTGGCGATCAGTTTGGGGCGGGCAGCGGGGCTCTGGCAAAACTTTTCAACCAGGGCTCGCGCCTGCTCCATGTCCGCCGCAGATTTAGGGAAGGAGACCGCAACGAGATCCGCACCCAGCTCAATGGCCACTTCCAGATCGCTGATGTCTTTCGGTGTAAGCGCAGGCGCGGAAAGTCCGCCACCTTGCCGGTTGATGCCCTTGTTATTGGACAACTCGCCGCCGATACGTACTGTCGTGTGGATTTCCTTGTCTGCTACAGACCGGACATCCAGAACGATTGCACCATCGTTCAAAACCAGAACGTCTCCACACGCCACTTCATCCGCCAGCTCCGGATAGTCCAGGGATACCCGTTCGACGCTGCCAACAACCGGGTATGCGCACAGAACGAAGTGGTCACCTGAATTAAGCGTCACGCGACCTTCAGCGAACTTGCCAACGCGAATTTTCGGCCCTTGGAGGTCGGCCATGATAGCGACCTCGCGGCCCGTACTGGCGGAAATCTCACGAATCGTAATTGCATTGCGGCGATGATCATCAGCCGTGCCATGCGAGAAATTCAAGCGAGCCACATCAAGGCCTGCATGCAACATTTTTGAGAGTACTTCGGGCGATGCTGACGCGGGCCCGATAGTAGCGACAATTTTTGTCTTACGATGCATTGCGGAACCTCAAATTTTGTTGAAGATTGCCACCACAGTTCCAGCGCCCGTGCAGTTACATGTGAATTTGTAAGTTTCGATGGCGCTGCCCAAATCTGCCCGCAATAGAGTCGCAGGTAATACTTGTGGCTGAAGCAGCAAAATATTGTGAAGAGGGTTTGAAACTTGAAAAAAACGCCGCAGCGTTAACTGCGGCGTTTGCTTTAGCCTTGGTGAGGAACGTCCCAGAGATTCAGCTTGGTGCCAACGCCTTTGGCTTGGGCATTCAGCAGCACCTCGTAACCCCAGCTGATGTCAAAGACGGACATGCCACAGGCAATGAAGATGACTCGATCCGACTCACTGATACGGCCCGCTTTCTCGCCGTTGACCACGTCGCCCAGGCCAGTGGAGTCGGTCAATGCAGGCAGCTTGCCGGCGTCGATGAGGCGATACAGGGGGCCACCGATGACGCCGCTGTAGTAGCCTTCCTTGTTGCCCGAGCCGATGGCGTCTTCCACGTAGGCTTCGTGCAGCTTGGTGTGGTCATAGACAATACGCGCGCTGGTCAGGAAGGATTCATCGGTGTTGACCGGCCCCGATACCAGCATGGTTGCACCAGCCTTGATCCATTCGTCCTTGAAGAACAACGGCTTCAGACGGGAGGCAGCAACAGTGATCACGTCGGCGTCACGGAAGCCTTCTTCAGTGTCATCGGTACCCCGAGCTTTGATGTCATAGGTCTGGGTGATCCAGGCGGCCAACTCATTCGCCTTGTCGCGGAACAGGTCGAAGCAAACGACCTCTTCGATGGACTTCAGTTGCGTGATGATCGCCGAGAAGCAAGCCTTGTTGATCGGGCCACATCCCACTACAGACATTTTCTTGCTGTTGGGGTTGGCCAGGTGCTTGGCACCGACACCTGGTACCGCACCGGTGCGAGCAGCGCTCAGCAAGTTGGCCGACATCAAGGCGAGCGGGGCGCCGGTATCTTTGTCGTTCAGCATCATAGTCAGGATGGAACGAGGCAGGCCTTTGTCCATGTTGGCATGGTTGGAACCGTACCATTTGTTGCCGCAAACATCGAAGCGTCCACCCAGGTAGCCTGGCATCGCTGCGAAGCGACGGTCAGGCCCAGCAATTGGCATGTTTGGGAAGTTCGTTTCCTTCGGGAAAACGATGTTCATGCCGTGGCTGTTGTGGTTGGCCCCGCCCATCAGGTAATCGCCCTTGCCCAGCAGGCCGAACGTTTCTTCGCAGATGTCTACGCAACGTTCGGCATCCAGCACACCAGCGGCGATCATGTCGGCTTCGGAGAGATAGGTGAAATCGATTTTCGTGCTCATTAGGATTATCTCGTTCTTGTTAGAGGGGCCAGCGGTTAGAAACGCAGCAGCGGTTTGATATCAAACAGGCGGCAGCCTTTATTTCGAGCGTTCGCACGCATCAGGAAATTCAGTTTTTCGATACGCTCGCCAGAACGCGGAGCGCCGTTTTTCTGGAAGGGGACTTGCAGGCCGACGGAGAGATCCATCACGACGTCATCGACCACACCGCCCGAGCGACCTGAAGGCACGGCGATCATTCCGCGGTCAGCCGCGAAGCGATAAGCATCGAGGGACTCGGTGATGGTGCCGACCTGATTGGGCTTGAGCACAAACCCATCGATGGCTTTCATATCGAAGGCTTTCTGCAGGAACTCGGTCTTCGTGACAGTGAGGTCATCGCCAAGAATCAGAGTGCGTGGGAGCTCTTGTTTGGCTTTCTGGTAGCCGTCCCAGTCGTTCTCATCCAGCAAGTCTTCAATGAAGACGAAATTGAATTTTTGGGTCAATTGCTTCGTGTAGGCGATCAGCTCGTCCGAGGAGACACGCTTACCTTTCAACATGTAGGTTTTGGTCTTCGAGTCGTAGAACTCGCTCGAGGCGCAATCGAGGGCGAAAGCAATCGAATCGCCGTAGTCAGAACGGTTGATCGCTTTCTGCATGAGATCCAGGACGATCTCCGGATCATCGCTGGGCGCTGCATATCCGTAGGAACTGGCTACCCCAGGCTTGTGACCCAGGTACTCGGTCAGCACATCGTTTAGGTTCTGGAAAACCGCAACGGCCATTTCAATGGCATGGTCGACGCTGTCAGTGCCATACGGGACGATCAGGAACTCATTGAAGGACTGCGTGAAGCCGCTGTACTTCCCACCATTCACCACGTTGAAGCATGGGACTGGGATTGTCTCGATGGCGCCACCGGCGATGTGGTTGTAAAGCGGAATACGCTTGGCATCTGCTGCTGCTCGGAAAGCGGCGATCGAGGTGGAGTAGATCGCATTCCCGCCCAAGACGTGCTTATCCGAAGTGCCGTCCAGGTTGATCATCACCTGGTCGATCAAGCGCTGATCATTCACGTCCAGGCCAATGATTGCCGGGCCGATCACATTGACCACTGCGTCGACGGCTTTATGGACGGTCAGACCACCATAGGATGAGAGGTCGCCATCGCGCAGGACGAATGCTTCATGCATGCCCACCGATGTCCCGGTCGGCGCAGCACCGCGTCCAGTGGCACCGCTTTCAGTGCGGATTTCGACTTCTACAGCAGGTCGGCATTTGCAGTCGATGATCTGCTGGGCATTCACGGAGACGATCTTATCGCCCATCTCAATTACTCCCTACGGCTGGTACATAAACGATGTTGAGGTCGCACAGGTTGGTGCCGGTATTGCCGGTGAAGATGGCCGAGTTGATGGCCTCCAAAGCCTCGAACGTGCTGTGCTCGCGCAGGGCCTGGTAGAGGCTGATCCCCTGTGCAGTGGCCGCTTTAAGGCTTTGCGAGTCGGTGATGCCTCCGGCGACTTTGGTCGTACCATCCGTGCCCTCGCTGTCGATCGAGAGAAGGCAGGCGCCGGGGACCTTGGCTGCAGCAATGGCAAAGCCGACTGCCATTTCTTGGCCAGGCCCGCCATGGCCTTTGATGATCGAGTTGTCCAGGATTTTGGTGGTGACTTCACCCGAGCTCAGAAGCACGCACGGCGGCTTGATAGGGTTGCCATAGGCCTGGATCTCGCGAGCCATCGACGCCATGAAGGTGCCGGCGTCACGACTCTCACCTTCGAGGAAAGAGGAAACGATCAGCGCAGGGATACCCATCGCCTCACACGCTTCCTTGGCGTAGATGCAAGAGTCCGGCAAGGTGTTGAGCAGGTAGTAGGTGTTGTCCGGGAATGCCTTCGGGGTCTCGCCCTCCGGACCGACGGTGTTCAGGTAATGGACGATGCTCTTGGGCATCTTGTCGGCCAGGTTGAAGTTGGCAATGGTCGCCCGGGCGTCGTCTAGGGTGGTGGCATCCGGGCCGATCGGCGTGCTCTTATAGGCCTTGTAGGGCTGGGCAATATCGCCGGTGGCCGGGGTGCCGACCGCGTCGCTGATACCGATGCCGATCAGTTCGGCGCCGATATCCTGGATACGCTTGGCAAGCATGCCGCCGTTCAGCGCGGAGATATGCCGGCGTACCGCGTTGATCTCATAGATACCGGCCCCCGACTTGAGCATCACGTCGGTGGCGTCGATCTCATCCTGCAGGCTGATCCCTTCACGAGGACACGACATCAGCGCGGAGCTACCGCCGCTGATCACCGCGATAAATAGGTCGTCTTGGTTCGCCTGCTCGACGATCCGGATGATTTCCTGGGAGGCGCGATAGCCCTCTTCGTTAGGGAGAGGGTGACCGCCTACATAAACCTCGGTTTTGTTGAAGCGGTCGGAGGCCTCGTGAATTTTCACGATGGCGATGCCACGCGTGAGCCGATCCCCAAGCACATGGTCAACGGCCATTGCCATGTGGTTGCAGGCTTTGCCGGCCCCGAACAGATAAATATTCCGCTTTTGGCTGAGATCCCAGCTCTTCGTACCCACATGCAGCACATCACCATCGAGGTGCATGATGCTCCGAATACGCTCGTAGCTGTCCAGCCGGGTGAGCGTCTTATCAGCAATTTCAAGCACGATCTGGCGAGAGTTGATGTCTCCGCACTCGAGCAAGTCCACGGAGTTTCGGATTTTTTTCATTTCAATTCCTGCGTGAGTAGTGCTGGTTTTTATGGGTTTACCCTTTATTGTTGATTGTCTAACAATCATTTCGGGCAAATTTTTTTGTTAATCCCTGAGAGCATCCTTACCCGTCATCGCATCCCATAACCATAACCTTATTGTTGATTGTCCAACAATGAGGTTAGGCAAATTTTTTGGGCAGAAGGCGAGGACATTTTCAGTCCTGCCATCGTGCCCGCGATTTCAGCGACCGGTTCGTAGAACAGTTCGCCGCCCAGTAATGGCTCCTCGATCATCTAAGAGAGCGAATGGCAAATGGCCTTTAAATGCTCAACCAGAATGGCCCCTTCGGTCTCATTGTGTTGCATCGCTGCGTTCATGGCAGCCTGTGCATCCTTGGCTTTAATTGCCTCCATCAAAGGCAAATGCTGAGAGATGATTTCCGCGCCTTCTGATACCAGCGCGTCACTCGATCGAATGTAAATCGAAATCTGGGGATGGATGCGAGTGTACTGGTCGATCAGTCGAGAGTGATTTGTTAGATCGATGATCGTCTTATGCAGCGCCATATCAGCACTGGCAATTGCACGGCTGTCACCTTCCAGGCACGCGAATTTGAGCGCTTCGAAGGATTTACTGATGGAAGCAAAAGTAAACCCAGAAACACCCTCTTGCTGAATACGCAATGTCACGAGTTTAGAGGCTAGTGCCTCAAGGCTTCCACGAAGCGTGTAAAGCTCCCAAGCATCCTCCGGGCTGAGATCCATCACCGACCACCCAGTGTAGGGCGTTTGGATCAGCAGGCCTTCCTGTACCAGCTGGTGAAAAGCCGCTCGGATCGTCCCCCTCGATACGCCTAACTGCTCGGAAGAACTGATCTCCGTCAGGCGCGTGCCCAGCGGGATAGCCCCGGAAATGATTGCGTCTCTCAGCAAGTCGGCGGCTTTCACCTCCGTGCTTCGCTTCTGGACTTTGGGAATGTTGATGATCGTGTTCATGAAGACTGTTATAGCAAGGGTAGTTTTAGATTGTCAAACAATCTGCAATCGACAGTCGCCCGGTGATTGCTCTAGTGAACGGGCCTAGGCCATGTCGAGCACGATGCCCTTACCCGAAATGAACTGCATTCAGAAGCATCCCGGGTATGGGAAGGGCGGTCTGTCCCTGCCCGTATCGGCGGTCAAGAATCGACAGGTGGCATCCGGCGACGGACGGTGAACGCATTGGTGTACTGATTGGCAATCGAGATCGATCCCTCCCTGTGCCTTCAGGCGCGAGACGCTCGATTTGAACGGGTTCTACGGCATCGGCAGAACACGTCCGTCTGCATTTCTCCGACGGGGAGGAGGGACGCGCCAGGAAACGCTTGGTCGACGAAGCACTGACAGTCATCCTGTAGATTGTTTGACAATCGACATTCAACCAGGTAGCTTTTTCGGGCCGGCCCTTAGGTCGGGCAAATCACAAGAACAAAACGATGTACGCCCTTCATCGCTGCCAAAAAAATAAATAAGCACCAAGGTGAAAGAATGAACACACTCACGAGCTCACAAGCTGAAGGTGAGCAATCCGCGCACCTCGATTCCGTTTATAAAAAAATGTCGCTTCGCCTTATTCCATTTCTCTTCGTCTGCTACGTCCTGGCGTACCTTGCAAGGATTAATGTCAGCTTTGCGAAATTGGATATGCTCGCAGATCTAAAAATCTCAGAAACTGCATATGGCCTTGGAGCAGGGATATTCTTCCTGGGTTATATGGTGTTCGCAGTGCCTAGCAACATTATTCTGGAGAGAGTGGGGGCTAAGCGTTGGATATGCTTCCTGATGGTCGCGTGGGGCGGTCTTACTTCTTTGATGATGTTGATTGAAAGCGTTAACACATATTATATCCTCCGCTTCTTGATTGGAGTCGCAGAGGCTGGTTTCTTCCCCGGGATCATTTACTACTTCACTCGCTGGTTCCCAAGCGAGCGCAGAGGACGAGTTATTGCGCTCTTCATGGCCGCGATTCCATTGTCTGGAATCGTAGGCGGCCCCCTGTCGGGATGGATTATGGCAGCATTGCAACACGCGCCAATGGGTGTTTCCAATTGGCAGTGGCTTTTCCTTTGTTACGGAATTCCTACTATGCTCGTAGGGCTTCTGGTGACTAGGTTCCTGCCTGATAGTTTTGAAAGCGCTACCTTCCTGAGTGAGTCGGAAAAGGAGCTTGTTCGTAGCGAGCTGAGTCGGGATTCGAAGCTCAACAAAGGCTCCAGTTCGCACTCTTCTATTTTGAAGTTTTTGACTTCCCCAGTCGTATGGTACTTCAGTTTGGTCTACTTCCTGATTGAGATGGGGGAGTATGCGTTGGGCTTCTGGATGCCGACGATCATTAAGAACTCAGGGTTCAGTGATCTAAAATCCGTGGGTATGCTTGCAGCTATCCCTTATATTTTCGCAGCAGCAACAATGATCTATGTGGGGCGCTCGGCAGACCTGCGAAATGAGCGTAAGTGGCACTTGGCTATTCCACTACTTATTGGGATGCTGGGCTTGATCATGGCCGCTCATTTCTCTCACCACGGTCTTTTGGCTATGGTAGGTCTCACCCTTGCAACGTGTGGTGTAATGGCGTCGTTCCCCATATTTTGGACTGCTCCGACAGCCCTTCTCGGGGCGAGCGCTGCTGCGGGTGTAGCTTTTATCAACTCCGTTGGAAATCTGGCAGGTTTCATCAGCCCGTTCTTCGTGGGTTGGATGGTCGACATGACCCATAGCACTGACGTCTCTCTGTACGTCGTTGCGCTGTGTGCCTTCCTTGGCGCTGTACTGTTCGTTGTAACTCCTAAGAGCTTTGGGAAACTTAACTCAAGCAGGAGTGCTTGAGGGTACCATGCGCTTGGAACTCTAATGCTATTGATTTGATGGCTGTATAAAACACCGGGCAAGGATGCTCTGTACAAGAGTAAATGTGGCTCCAATGTTTGGCGTCAGGCTAAGCGAAGCAGGTGATAAGCTAGCTTTGCTTTAAGCCACGTGCCATTGGTTTGAAGAATTCCGGAAGTGCAGGTTTTGCAGCTCCCGGATTTCCATTGAGTCAAGAAAGCTTCTAGTTGATATGGTGCGTAGCTACGCACTCCGCCTGAGTTTATTTCGGGAACTTATCGACGGGTACGTTCATTGTGGCTTTCGCTCGATCCATAGCGACCAAGAGCTTGAACTATTTCATGTTATGATTTCATGGCTTCGAGGTAAGCGGGGTAATGAACTCCCCACTCGAACTCAGTCCAGTGCTGCAACATGTAGCATGATCATTTTCCGATATGCCAATGTGAGATCGAATTAGGCTCTTACCCGCCTTAGGTTCTGTATGAAAACCTTTGAAATTCCATCAGAGCCGCTGAAAGCCTGATTTATCGTAGAGTTCTCGCCATGGTGCAAGGGGCGAGTGTTCGAATCACTCCGTCCCGACAAAAAACACCAAAAAATCCAGTCACTTAGCGGTGACTGGATTTTTTTATGCCCGGTGGTTTTAAGGGCTTCCGATTTTTGCCCCACTTTTTGCCCCACCGAGGATTTTTGCGCTGGTCACTATCTGTGAGGTGGGATCGGTGGAGGGCTTTGTGTGAGCTGAACCGGCAGGGGCGTTCATGTCTGGCGAGTGATTAGTCGCTGCGGGCTGATCTCGGTAGAGCGGCATCCATTTGGGATGACGTTGGCATTGATGCCGTGGCTGATGGCGACACTGGAAATGGATGCGCCAGGTTGCAGGCATTCCTGAACGACCTGGGCTTTGAATGGTTTCGGATAAGCCAACGGGTAAGGCGCCCGGCCTGGATCAGGGACACTATATATTCTCTCTCGAAATTTCGCCTGGATTCGAGGACTGCCATTCATCAAAGCGTCCTTCGAGGAACACGTCGAGAGGGCAATCCTTTCCGTTATGACGAGCCAAGTGAACCTTGCTGTGAGCGGGCTTGAAGGCCGGCCCCTTTGCTTGAGCAAATCGAAAAGCAGCATCTGGATATGTCCGTTAGCAGGTCATGACTTGTTGCGGTTCTTCCACCGAGTAAGGAAACCCCTTACGACCGCGTTCGAGCCGAAGATGTTCTGGATGATGCTAAGATCGTCCTCGACCATGCCTACGGGCTTCACTTCTCTCAATACAGCTTCGGTACCTAGGCTCTTGGCCCAAGTTGCCATGTGACCTTTGGCGGTATCCGATCCACCACCCGGCAATTCAGCTAAGAGCTTCCGAGCGAAAGAAAGTCGATCCTCCTGAGTCACAAAGCGTTTATTGAGGTCGGAGCGCAGAGTGTTTACGGCTGCCCAAGTGATGGGGCTGTCAGGCATTTTGAGCAACTGGATTGCGAGCTGAGGCAATTCCTTGAATTCCTTTTCGTTCTGGCCGCCTTCGGCACGGACGATCTGATGAAGCAGACGAGCACGCTGCTCATCGGTGATGTCTTCTGCGAACATCAGTTTCTTGAGGTTCGGGTGTGCTTCACCTGCGAGCGCTCGGCACCAGAGAGACATGGCCAAATCAGGATCTGAAGTGTTTCCTTTCTTGCCCTTGAGCAAGACGGCTTTGGTGGCCTCCAGGTCTTCATCGATGGACAGATTGGGCGTGAATGACGCCCACACGCGCTCCAGCATGCGGGCTTCCTCGTCCTTCTTGAGGTTGACCGTATCCAACAGATTCGTGATCTGCGCAACCGATAGATCCTCTCTTCCTGAGCTGAGGAAGTCGACAGCCTCCGCTGGTTGCTGTTGCCATACCACAAGTGCCGTTTCGTCCAGATTTGACGAGAGAGACTCGGGAACAATGCCGTACTCCAGCATACTGTTCATCGAGGCGAGAGTGTGTCGACCGACGAAATTGGGAGAAGCAATGGCGGTCTGCCTGGCTTCTGCGAACAGCGCCTGTGGCGCATACCCCGCTGGCAGTTGCTCTTGGGAAGGCCAGCGATCGACGAAGTAGCTGTGCAGCGGGTCGAAAGCATCCCCGTACGACTTGGCTGTGCTGAAAAGCTTCTGTAGCGCTGGGCCCAGCACGGCAGGGCTTGTATGAATGAAGACCTTGGAAAGTCCTGGCATCAGGTACTGGAGGTAGCTTTCCCATTCGTCGACCTTGCCTGCGAGCGTGGGGAGAAGCTTATCCAGATGCGCACGAAGGAATTGCTCTTTCCAGTGTTTCGCCGGGATGTGGGTCGTAGCGTCGGTGTACAAAGACTCGTATTCATCGCCGAGCTCTGAGCGCTCTGTCAGCTCAGTGAGGTGATCAGCGAGCTCTTCCTGGTCGGATTCGATCAAGTTTCCATAGAGCTTGAACAACTCGACTCGACAAATGCTGGGCACCTTCTCAAACGGCTCGTAAATCCAACGCTGCGCAACGTTGTTAAGCGCTCGCTCATTGTGGACGACGAAAGTATGGAACACTTCTAAAGCGTCGTTCTCGTGGCCCTCGATGGTGCTCAGAAGTGCGGCGAGATCGGCATACGCCTCATGCTGTTGGTTATCGAATTGTTCCAGACGCTCAGCGCCTAGGTCGACAATCAGCCGGAATGCACGCGTGTAGTCTAGCGGCAGTTTTTGGAAGTCGGTGAGTCGTCGCGCAAAGCGAGCCAGGCATTCGACGATTTGCTCCACATGGCCATGCGCAAGGTGGCGTTCGAATGCTCGCATGACGCATTCGGTTACCGGCGCCGATTGAATCAAGGCAAGCGATTTGACCTGTTCCCAGAGCCGATTACGGCTTTCCTCTCCCTCGCTCGCCATGAGCTCCCAAACGGTATCGATCCGATGGGCAATGACGGACATGTCTAGAGAGGCTAATTGCTCCTGATCGTCACTGGTTTTCTCTTCAACTTCGAACAGTGCATGCGTCAGCTGCTGCACATAGGTTGCCCCGATCTCCGGCAGCAGTGACTGCTCGTAGCTGTCCATCCAGTGCTGCAGTTCGATGAATCGAAGCGAGTAATTGCCGGCAGGCGCAGTGACATTTCGCTCACTGAGCCAGGTAAGCAACTGCTCTTTAGCTTGAGCGGGAATGCCGTGTGCGGTCAGTACAGACAGTGCGATGTCGGCAGCACCTTTGGCCATGTTGGTGGCTTCGTCGATATTGGGTGTTTGGCCTGAAGGCAAGCGCATTGCGATGGTCTTGCCAGTGGTGAGCAGTTCTTCGATGAGGACGGAGGCGATCTGTTGCTGGTCGACCGCGTTGGCCACCGCGACAATCCGGCCGATTTTTTCGACGCCCAGGAGCGACCTGAGCTCGGCTGAGGTGACGATATCGTTGCTGAGGATGCCGAGTACCAAGTCCCGCGTTCGCGGTGGCAGGCGATCAATGATGTCAGCGACTACGCGCATGGCATTGTATTTGAGCGATTGCTCAGTGCGGTGTAGCTCGCTCAGCATGGTGTGTAGCAGCTGCATTTCCTGGTCGCTCAGGAAGTCGTTGGCACGCGGAGAGAGTGCTTCGAGGAAGCCCTGTGTGTCACCGGATACAAGGTGGCTATAGATCCGAGATGCCTTGCCGCCATAGCGCCGAGTGACTGAGTCCTCGGACAGGAGTAGCAGGCTCTGGAGCGACTCGGGCCAAGGGATGCCGACGAGGCTAGCCAGGAATTGGCGCAAATCTCGACAGCCCTCAACCAAGATCGTCTTCCCGTCCTCGCCTTCTCTGACGTATTGCTTGAGTGTGTGCTGAGCCTCTACCGGCTCATCCCTAAGCAAGGTCTGCCTGACCATGAGGTTTGTTAGGCGGTGAAGCAGCTGAGGGTCATCCTGCAAGTCACGATAGAAGCCGGGGAAGCTTACGCGTGCAGCACTCAGGGCCCCCAGGGCAATGGGGTGCTTCGTCACTGCACCTTCATGTAAGCCACCTGGGCGCTCGCTACCGACGGCATCCAGCTCACGGGCTTTGGCCAGCCACCACGTTTGAGTGAAGGCGTTGACGATTTGCAGGGCATTGCGTGGATCGGTGACGTTGATGTGAATCATGCGATCCACCACCTGTTCAACAGAGGCACCTTTATCGGCAACTTCCTTGGCCAACTCGGGGAATCCCTTCAGCTTGGCGAGCGCAAACTGACGCATGTCATTGCGCGGCGGCGGTGGAATCTCCAGGCGGAATTGGAAGATTCGATCCAGATAGCGCCTTGCATCGGTGGGGTTGAAAATTGAACCAGGCTGTTCGGGGTTGCCGCGTCGGCGGGAGAGGGCGTCTGCCACTTTGCCTTCATCGCAGGAGATGACAAAAACCAGCCCCAGATTTTCTGGGAGCCTGTCACTCGGAATTTCCATGAAGGTTCTGACCGCGTCCAGGCCCAAGACCATTTCCTCTGCGGAGAGGCGATCAAGATCATCTACGAAGATGACCAGGCGCTCGAAGGGCATCGCGTTGCCCTTGGTGGGCTTGACTGTCCGAAGCTGCTGAAGCAGCAGGTCTTCATATTGCTCTGCGCTGGCACTCGGCAGATGTACCCGGGTGACCGTGTTGAACGGATTGACGGGGACAGGTTTCATTAACTTCATGAGATAGCCATACAGGCCACTGAACGCGAGAGTGAACAGTCCTTGAGCATTGCCGTCACTCAATGGCAAATACATGAGGCCGAGTACGCCCAACACAATGTAACCCGAAAATGCGATCAGAAATGCAGGGAGTGGAGCCGCCCAACTCGTAAGGTGCTCACCGATAAGCTGCAAGGTCGTTTTGCGTATGATCGTCGTGTGGGTGACGTTCCGATACAGATCGTCCTGCAGCTTCCCCTCATCTCCGCCTAGCTCAAGGAAGACATGTCGAAGCAGCGCCCGCTTGATATCTTGCTCCTTTCCCCCGTAGCGCCAGGCGTTGAAGGTAATGCTTCTGTAGCGCTGACTTCTTGGTCGGCGCCCGCCGGTCGCTGATGTGTCATCCGCGAGCGCGCGCGTATAGAGTTCTTTGACGGAGCTCTTGCCGGTCCCCCAGCCGCCCAGCAAGCCGATGCTGAATGGCGGCTTGTGGCCTTCCTCTTCGATCAAACAGCGCAATGCTTGCGCATAATGCCGATGGCCAAAGGCGTCTTGGTCTTCCGTTTCGATGTGACGATCCAGAACGGCGGGCAGAGTGCGGCGGGAATCGAGCATACGATCATCCCTTATCAGTATGGCAAATGGCTATGGTGTTGCTGAGCATACTGCGCGCCGCTGTTCGAGGCCAGTAGGTATGGCGAGAGGCGGGATTTCGTGCGCTTGTCATGGCCACATATCGCAATCAAGTCCATTGGTTCGCCGATAGACAGTGTCGGAGGGGCGCTGTAATGTCTCTGGGAGGGTGGCGTTAGGCTATTATTTGAGGTTTCTAGAGGGAATTAGAGTGCGCGTTAAATCGATTAAGCTGACCAATTTTAAGAAATTCAAAGATGATCACCTTGAGTTCAATGATGACGTTAACATCTTCGTAGGCGATAATAATGCCGGTAAGAGTACGATTTTGGAGGCTTTGGAAATCGTACTCAATAATAACTATCGTGGTCGTCCCTTTAACACCGAGTTCACACCAGACATCTTCAACAAGGACGCTGTCCAGCAGTTCTTGGCATCTGACAAATCAGCCAAGCACCTGCCTAATCTTGTGATTGAGGCATTCATCGATGGTGTGCCTGACTATCGAGGGGCGAACAACTTCCAGAAGCTTGATACCCAAGGCGTCACGGTGCAAGCATGCTTCGATGTCACGCTTGAGGACGTCTATGCCGACTACCTGAAAACGAATCCAAACATCACGAGCATTCCAATCGAGTTCTACAAATTGGAGTGGCTGGATTTCGGATGGAACCCCATCAAGGCTGTGGCCAAGAAATTCAGGGCGCTGTACATCGATCCGACCCGTATCCATCCCACGCTGGGCAAAAATCAGTACATTTCGACGATCTTGAACACCGCATTGGACAAGGAAGAGCTAGTCAAGCTGACCCTCAACTACCGCGAAAATCAGCAGGTGTTCAATGATTCGGGTGAGGTCAAAGCGGTCAACGCGGGCCTGGATGCAGATCACCTGATCACAGACAAAAAGCTCTCCATCGCCGCGAGCACTTTGCCCGCTGGTTCGATCCAGACGGGTCTGCAGCTTGAGGTGGATGACGTGCCATTCCAGTTCATCGGGAAAGGTGAGCAGAGCAATGTGCAAATCAAGCTCGCCATTCAGAACAAGTCGAAGGACATCGACTTGGTGATGATGGAGGAGCCGGAAAACCACCTCTCGCACACCAATCTCAACAAGCTGGTGCACTACATTGAGAAGCAGCGGGGTGCCAAGCAACTGTTCCTCACTACCCACAGCTCGTACGTTCTTAACAAGCTGAGCATTGATAAAATCTGCCTTGTGCAATCGGGCTACCAGCGTCTTCACAAGCTGGATCCCGATGTCGTCAAGACGCTCAAACGGTTGCCAGGCTATGACACGTTGCGGGTGGCGCTTTCGCGCAAAGTCATTCTGGTAGAAGGTCCATCCGACGAGTTGGTGCTCAAAAAGATTTACTACCGTAAGCATGACCGTCTGCCGGAGCAGGATGGCATCGATATCATTGTGGTACGCGGAGTCGGGTTCGATACCTTCATCTCTGTTGGTAAAGAGATCGGCACACGGATCAACGTCCTCAGGGATAACGATGGCGACTACCAGAACAACGTCGTGAAGGCTCGTGAAGACTATGCGGCCTTTGCAAACATCAAACTCATATCTTCGGCTAAGGATGAGGAATTTTCGCTTGAGCCCGCAATGATCCATGCGAACTCTACCGACCTGAAAACGCTGGACGCCTTCGCTAAGGAGGTATTATCCACGCAGACCAACAAGCTCTACATGGAAGAGGCTAGCTTGGATAAACGGCGTGATTTTCTGATCAAGTGGTTCCGAAGCGTCAAGGGTAATGGCAAGGGCGCGCGCAAGGTCGATTCGGCAATAAAATTGTTCGATGGGAGCCTGGACTTCAAGTATCCGGCATTCCTGGATGAGGTGTTCGACTTTGGCTAATGAATTCTGGATCGCCGGAGCCGGGTCAGGCAAAACCCATAAAATCATCAAAGACGCTATTGAGGTGATCGAGGCGGGTGGGCGCGTCTTGGTCGTTACTTACACGACGAGTAACCAAGCCGAGCTGCGTTCTCGCTTTGTGGAGGTGTATGGCAGTAGCAGTGAAGATTTTGTCGTTAAAGGCCTATTCACCTTTTATCTGGAAGATTTGGTGAGGCCTTACCAGAATGTTGTGTTCTCTGAGCGCATCACTGCCGTCGCATTCACGGAGCATAACCCTCACCTGAGGCCTGGTACGACGAAGTGGTTACCCAACCGGGGAGAAAAAATTGGCAATGATCTGAACCCTTTGCATTTTCTCACGGCTTGCAAAACGAAAGCCTATACAGGGCTGTTGGCAAAATTAGCCACAAGGGTTGCGACGAAGACTAAGAATGCCCCTGCCAAACGGTTGAAAGACATTTATCAGCGTGTCTTTTTTGACGAAGTGCAGGATTTAGTGGGGTGGGATTACGACGTCATCAAATCGCTGAGTAAGGTGATGCCTGACTCGATTTGCTGTGTTGGCGATTTTCGTCAAACCATTTACACGACTACTTTCGGCCATAAGGCACCTGAGGCGCCGCTGGAGAAGATTGAGTATTTTCAAAGCTTGAAGTTTGAGCACCGCTCGCTGCCGAAGAATCGCCGATGCATTCAGGAAATCTGCGACCTATCCGATACCATCCACCCTGGCTTCTATGAGAAAACGAAATCAGAGGTGGAGAGAGTTCCTGATGAGGTCTCGCATCACTACGGCGTCTTCGTCATCAAGCCATCGCAGGTGAGCGATTATCTCGCTACGTTCAAGCCTCAGGTATTGCGGTGGTCATCATCGATGGGGAAGGGCTACCTGCCGCCAGGCCTGTCCTGTCACACCTTTGGGTCAAGCAAGGGGCTTGGTTTCGACCGGGTGTTGATTGTCTCACCGGAGAAGCATCTCAAGTACCTAGCGGGAGATCACAGGGTGTTTGACAAGGACAAAACGGAGGAGTCCAGAAACAAACTGTATGTGGCTATCACTCGCGCGCGATACAGTCTTGCGTTCGTGGTCGACGATGAACATCTGGCAAATATTCAGTTACCAATATGGGATGGAACGGTGCAAGCCGTTGCCGAACCGGTGCTTTAGCCATGGTCGAAGACGGGCCTCCCTTTGATGGCGGTCCGGCTGTGCCTTCATTGCATTCGGGGGTGATGCTCTCGGTCTTGAATTCACGGTGCCCCTCGCTGGTCTAGGCGCAGAAAGGTTTCCATCGTCTTACAATTATCGACGTGACTTAGCAAAGCCATTTTCAAGACCATTTTAGATATGTCGAACCACACTTTTTTTGTGTTTCAGCAGCGAGAGCACAGGAAGTTAGGCCATCGGAAGCGCCTTGGCGTGAATGATTACGATTAAGGTGAATACGAGCGCAACCAGCTTCTATCGCAGTTTTACGTACCAATCGTCAGGGCTGCAGTGAGAGGAATGGATCTGAAGTTGGAGTGACGTCGGCAATGCGTGCTGCGTCGAGAATAAGGTAGCCATTCAGGATGCTTTTTTTGCGAGGGCCTCTTACCGCGCAGGCCCATATGTTCTGTCCATTTGCTCGTTTCTAATCAATACCCAGCCTCTCAAAGTGACGCTGGAAGTGACGCCAAGGTGCGATCTTGCCGTCCCTTTCCGCCTGCACTGGATGCTCCGCGGCGTAGCGTTGGAAAATGCCCGGCGTGACCAGGAAAAAGGTATCCTCCACGGTGTGGACCTTGGCGTTGCTGTCGTTAATCACCAATCGATGACTGCGAACACCGTCGCGCAGCCACTCTAGAAAATCCAACCCGATGGCATCCTGGGGGGCGCAGTTGCGGACTGCACGTTTCCAGTACTCGATTCAGTTTCAAGCTGACCCGGCTCCTCCAACATATCCAACAAGTCGTCAAGGTAGTGGAAATCCTCATCCAAGTGCGCTGTGGTCGGCTGCTTTTCATCCGCAGCAGTCTGCGGCGCATCAGTGCTCGATTCGCTGGGTTCACTGGTTGGTAGGGAATGGTCCATCATCGGTTCAACAGTGCCACTAAAGCAATGTGGCCGAGGCTCATCGGCCCAGATAAGGCTTGGCTGCAGACGAAGAAAGGTAAAGCGATGTTGCCAGTTATCGTCTGCTACGGTCGCGCTCCATACCGCTTTGCCTTCGGGTGTCGTATCCACCAACCCATGTGACTGCAACTCATCGAACAAGGCGATGTTGGAGGAGGGGATGCCATCCATGGCCTGAGCGATCAGGTAGGCACGCAATTTGTCGGTGGCAGTCTTGCTGACCAGCCAGAGATGGTCCTGAGTGAGCCAGCCGGCCGCCCCGGGCTGGTTCAGTTTGAACTCATTTTTGACCAGGTGGCGCAGGCCCGTGAGCAGATGATGCTGCAGTGAGTGTTTGGGTGCCTGCAGGGCCTTGGTGGGGTTGGCACCGATGTTCTGCGCAGTGGATAGCCGGTCAGCTTGCAGCACCAGCTCTCCGAGGGTGCCGGCGTGCTCGTAGTGGTTGGCCAGCAGGAAGAGTAGGTGGCTCCACAAGACCGGATGGTTGCTGAGCCAGTCCAGTTGGAGGGGGGACAAAATCTGTGTGTACAGCAGCCCCGTAGCGGCGCCGTGCAGCTTGTAGTCGCGACCGACCACGTAGCGAAAGCGGTAGGGCTGGTCCAAAGGGCCGTGCCAGGGGTGCCAGCGTTCACCATCCTGATACTCCACTTGGAGATCGACGGCAATTTTACCAACGTCATGGAGCAGGGCGCCGTAGGCAATGGCGGCGCTCCAGGCATCAGCCTGCGCGGCTTGGTCTTCTGGTGCGGCACCACTGGGGAGTAAGTAGGACTGACGCAACTTCAGGCTGCATGCCACCAGCTCCAAGCCGTGGTCGAGCATGCCACCTGGATAGGCATGGTGATGGCTCTCACTGGCCGGTAGTTGCTGTACATAGGTGGCGTAGCGACGAATCGGTTCGAGGTAGAGTTGTTCGAACTGTAGCGGGGAGAGGGCCGTGTATTGCCAGATGCGCTCGAGCAGCTTTTTCCGGTGGCTGACAGCGAGCAGTAACTCCGCCGACAGTGGTTGATGAAAGCCCACGGCGGCGGGGGTGATCTCTTCGGGAAGGCCTTTTTGAGATTTGAACCACCAGCGTTTCATTGCAGTACCTGCCTTGCGTTTAAAAGGTCCTTTTGCCTTTTCGGGTAAGCCTCTTACCCTTGAGCCCCCTTCCATTGACACCATTACCGTTTACCGACTTGGCCTTTTTCGCGATTGCGATAATCCGAAGTCTGGCGCGTCGAATTAGCCGACCGATCGGCATAGCCGACCCTTTGGAGTGGGGGTAGACTGCCCGGCATCATATTTCTGAGCTGGGGCGCTGATGACGCTGAGTGATGCTGTATTGACCGTGCTGCTGGCGGACCGAATTCATGGCACAGATGCTGCCATTCGGTCTGCCGCCAAACGCTGTGCGAAAAAGATGCCGCGCAGCCAGCGCGACATCTTGTTCAAGATTGGCAGCAGTGCGGCGCCTCGCGAAGTGGTGGCGCATCTCTGTCAGAGCTTGGCTGACTGATCGGTCACAGAGTTTTGCAATTAATGAGCATGAAATGACTCTTAGATTGGGAATTAATATTCGGATATTGAGTGTGTCTCAGTTAGTATTCCTTCACGTGTCTCATACCTAGGAAAGATTTTTCATGTCCAAACTTGCCGAATTCAAAGCACTGGAAGCGCAGCTGGCCACGCAACTTCAACAGCTGGATGCGATGAAAAACGATTCCGGCCTGAAGCAGGAGATCGAGTTTGAACAGAAGCTGAAAGCCTTGCTGGAAGAGTACGGCATGAGCCTGCGCCAGGTGATTACCATTCTGGACCCGTCGAAGGGCGTGAGCGTGAGTGCCGCAAGCGTGTCGAGCGGCGCTCAGCGCAAGCCGCGCGAGGTCAAGCGCTACAAGAACCCGCACAGTGGCGAGGTCGTGGAAACCAAGGGTGGCAATCACAAGATACTGAAGCAATGGAAGCAGGAACACGGCTCGGACGTCGTCGAGAGCTGGCTGGAGTAATCGATTCCGCACTAGCGGTCAATGCTGACCCTGCAGAAAAAACAAAGGCCCCGAATCGGAGCCTTTTTGCTGGTTGAGGGAAATCACGCCGTGAGTCGCTCCGACGCTTCTGTGGTGCGGTCGGCCTGCAGTGCTAGCAGGAACTCCGAGGCCTCACGGGCCTGGCCACTGGCGCGGAAAATCGCACGCTTGTCTTCCTTGAGGATCTTCAGCCAGGAGTCCAGGTACTCCTCGTGGCGCAATTCTCCCTGGGTGCCGGTCAGTGCGCAGAGAAACGCTGCACCCATTTCCGCGACCAACTCCTCGAAAGCATAGGCTGCGGAACCGAACGCGTGCCCGCCGGTGATGCCATCGCGATTCAGGCGCGATCGATGGCCCGACCAATGAGTCAGCTCATGCAGGGCCGTCGCGTAGTAGCTACCGACGTCCTCGAATTGGGCCTTGGTGGGCAGTTGGATGCGATCGCGCAGCGGCTGATAGAACGCGCTATCGCCGTAGCAATGCTCGATCTGCGCGCCGGTGGCTAGCAGCAACTGCTCGGCCGGGGCATGGTCGATGAAGGCGGGCGGCTCGGTGAGCTCCGCAGGGGCTGGCTCCTCGTCAGGCAAGCCTTCGGTCTGCTCGATGTTGAACAGGCAGTGCGTGCGCAAGAGGGCGAACTGCACCATCTTGATATTGCCTTGGTCATCGCGAACGACCTGACCATCCTCGTCGTGCGCCTCCTTGCTCATAGGTTTGTACCGCACCGCGAGGGTGGAATGCTCGCCCTTGCGTACATGGCCACCAGCTTTGCGTGCCTGGTTGAAGGTCAGCCAGCGCTCCTGGGTGAAACCTCGCAGGCGTGCCTCGGCCCACAGCAGTGGAATGTTGATTCCGGCGTAGGGGCGTCTGGTGATGGCGTTGATTGGAAAAGGGGAGTCAGCATTTGAACCGGTGGTGGTCCAAGGTTTGATCCAGGGGATCACGCCTTGGCTCAAGGCGCTGATGATCTTGTTGGTGACATCCAGATAGACATCTGACATGGCGTTCTCCGGGCGTGTAGGGGGAACGCTGCCCAGCCGGGAAGGGTTCCCGGTGGGGTGGTCAGGCAGTAGCGGTGCTGCGGGGTTAGAGGGCGGCGATATCCACTACGATCTCGCCGGGTAGCCGGATAAGCAGATAAGACGGGCCCCTGTGTGGCGTGATGCGAGCCAGCTGAAGCTGCGGCAGGTGAGCAGATACTGAAGTGCCGTTGTGCCGCAAGCGGTCGAGTTGCAGCTCGATGGGACAGTGTGAAGCACGCGGTGCCGAAGTCAGCACGCTGTTGAGCAGGTCTGCCAAGCGCAGGCCTGACTGTCCAATCGGTTCCTCGCCTGCGGCAGGTTCAATGAACTGCTGCCAAACGCCTGGGCTCAGCACCACCGCATCGGAAAAGCGCTTCATCCTGGACATTGGACCTCCGCGTAGCTGATCCCGCGACACCTGATGTGAGGTTTGTGCATGGATCTGCTCAATCCGAGCAAGGCGTTGAGCAGGGTGCGTCCATGTATTAAACCGCGCTTGGACGTGAGGTCAATCTCCGATCCCCTACCTCATATGGAGGGCTCTATCCAGAGAGTTCCAGCGAAGACTTCCGTCCTTGGACTCCTGACAAACGGCGATCCTCAACCGACTGATGATGGATGCGAGAGGCGCCCAGAGAGGCCCGGTTAAGGTGCCGCTCTGGGTACGCATAGAGCTCGCTTCTGCGTTCAAGACTTGCCTACCGGATCAACCTCGGCGGCCAGGTACAGGTGGGTGGAAGTGGCCTCTACCACCAGCGATCCTGTGGTGCCGCGAAGGCTGGCAAGGACAGGGTCGTCGATGTCGAAGTACTCGGCAAAATCATCGCCGCCGAATTCATCGCGGGCGCGATTCCAGCAGGTGTCGAAGTCGTCGACGTTGGGGTTGCAGCCGGTGGCATAGGCCACGCGTTTGCGGCCACCGCCATCCGGTTTGCTTTCGCCGATCTCGGACATGAGGTAGACACCATGGTCCTTCATCAATATCAATCTGCAACCATTGATACCGGCCTAGGCCAACACGGCGTGAAGTTCAGTGCCTGTGAAACGCAGCATGATGAGATCCTCCAGAGGGTGCGGAGGAACGCCACCCCGTGTGGGAGAGTTCCCAGCACTGGAATGGATGTGAGTAGGGTGCAACGAAGACGCACGGTCAGCGAACCCAGCGGATTAGAAAGCGTCCATCACCGGGGAACGGTGACCATGCGAGCTGCCGAACGCGAATCGCATTTTAGGGTAACCATCACATCGTGACGTAGCCTCAAAGGTTATTGGCTACCTGGGGCTGGAAAACCAGCGATTGCATAATTGGTTTACCAAGCGAACCGATGTAGCGTCAATGGCGCTTTTCGGTGGAGGCAATGTTGCATGTCCAATGAGCGCCACCGGCGATAATCCGCGTAGTCCAAGTGATCAACGGTCATGGAATTTAGCGACGGAGGAGTAAGCTAGAGCTTGGATCCAAATTGGCGGTAGCGGCTTGGCCGCAATCGCAGTGACGGGTATCGGAGGCAATCAAATGTCGACTTCAGCATCTTCGACTTCTGGCCGGACCGGCATCGGCAGGCATCTCATCAGTGCTGCGGTTGGTGCTGGTCGGATGGTGCGCCGCCTCGAATTGTCAGTGTTGCACTCCAACATATTGGCTTCAGTGCCGTTCAAATATCGGCAAATCGCTTTGCAGCTTTTCAAGCTGCTCCTATTGCTCGCTGTTGCGTCATTTGCGTTGGTCATAGCAATCGGAATGGTTGCTTTGTGGACCATAGCGGCACTGCCTATTTCTGCACCCGACAATGAGCCCGATGTCTTTGAGGTAGGCCATCCTCGTCATCGTTTCAAGTATCCTGAAATGTACGATGATCACGGATCACTTCGTTAGTTTTCATTACTTGAGCTTTTGGGCGCCTCCAACGATTTGGGACGATCCTTTTCCTGCTTGGAGTTTGGCGCTTTCTGCGCCTTGAGTTAGCAAGCTTTGAACGTTGCTGCCAACGTTGTAACCCGCCCAGCTCATCGCGCCGAGAAAAAACATCGGTAGTACCAAAAACATTGCGCCCATGACGTATTCGATCACCTGCGCGGTAACTGTCCCATCCATGAGCGCTAGTGATGCGGGAATCTGGTAATACGATTTCTTCTTATGTACAATGAGCTGTACATGTATGAAAGAGAGGTTGCCATGCGCACTATCAGCTATACCGAAGCCCGGCAGAATCTGTCGGCCACCATGGTGCAGACCGTCGAGGATCGCGCACCGACCCTGATTACCCGCCAGAACGGCGAGGCGTGTGTGTTGATGTCCTTGGAGGAATACAACGCGTTGGAGGAAACGGCTTACCTGCTGCGCTCTCCGGCTAACGCGCGCCGACTGATGGATTCGATTGACAGCCTCAAGCGAGGTCAGGGTGCCGAGCGGGATATCGCCGAGTGAAGCTGATCTGGTCTGAACAAGCCTGGGAAGATTATCTGTACTGGCAGGATACGGATAAGCGGATGGTCCAGAAGATCAACGAGCTGATCAAGGAGACCCGCCGCACCCCTTTCGAGGGCAAGGGCAAGCCGGAGCCGCTGCGCCACAACCTGGCGGGGTTCTGGTCGAGGCGGATCACTGCCGAGCATCGGTTTGTGTATTCGGTGACGGATGAAGCGCTGCTGATTGCCGCCTGCCGTTATCACTATTGAAAGCCGGGAAACGCCGGCCAGGTGCGGGAGCGCACCTGCTGGGAGAGCGGCTTTTGAGCCTTTTGGCCTTTTCGGATAGGGCCTTTGACCCTTGAGCCCCTTCCCTTGTCGCAACCTTTGAGGCCCTTTGCCATTTCCCTTTGAGAGCGGAGGCAGCATAGGCCAGCGATACGGTTGCTGAGCCAGCGAGGTGCTCTGGTTGCTGCTGTACTTGCGCTCGGGAATGCCGAGCTGGCGGTTGTCGGCAGGTAGCAGGCCGGCCTTGCCGATTTTCTCTGCCCACCAGCGCAGGTGACTCAGGCGGTTTTTGAGGGTGCCGGTCGGCAGTCCCTGTGCCTGCTACTGGTTGAACCCCGCGTCGCGCAGCTGACGGGCCATCAGCGTCAGGGAGCGCTGCCGGTCAGCCTGCGTGGCAAAGCTGCCGTCAAGGTTGCGTCGGCACAGCTGTTTCAGCGTCCAGGTCAAATCATCCACATCGGTCTCCTGTGTAGAGGTGTGGCGTCTTGCTGAGAGGGGCATCGGTTAGTGTTGTTGCCAACTCGCTGACCCAAGATCCCCGAAGGGCGAAGGGCTGGGTGCTCAGCACACCCCTTGCCTCGGCATGAGACGTCCACCTTGCTACCTGTGGGAAGATCGGGCTGCATCTCATCGTGTGTAGTGCATGGACAAACCTCCTGTGGGTTGGATAAATGAAATCCCTGACTGGTGACGACAGCGGGAGTGGAACAGACAGGCAGCAGGACGCTGCGGCGGATGGGCCGACGCCGGATGGCTCAGTGAGAAACGTGGCCCACTGTTGCAGGGCGGCGCCCAAATGGGCCTGGCGCGCCTGGGGTGGCTTCATCCTTGCGGACAGGCACTTGCAGAAGCCGCTTCTGGCCGCGCTCGGACTGCTGGCGTTCATGGGGGCACATCCCCGATAGCGGTGTTCCGCTGATGTACCTGCAGGGCGCCGCGCTGGTCGCGGCCGGATGGTGGCTGCTGTTGGTAGTCGCCTATGCGTCCTGGCCTATCAGATGGCGCCGTTCGGCGTGGAACTGGGCAGCTCACCCTTGCAACTGCTGCGCCTCGTCCAACAGCAGCCCTCGTCGGTCGCGAGAAGCGCAGACCAGGCAAGCCGGAGGAACTCTGCGACCCGTACAACGGGCCGCGATCTGCTGGCGGCCTTCCTAGGGCCGTCATGCCAGACGGTGCGGCAATTCTACGGAACACGCGGTCGGTGGCTGACCTACCTGATTTTCTTTGGAGGCGCGCTCGCTCTGCTGGGTTGGCCCTTCATCTGGTCGGAGGCGCGCGATGGTGGCGTTTCTTCGCCGCCATGCTGACTGCATCTGCCACTGGCAGTGCTCAAGCCGGCAGAGCGGCTCGTGGCCGTGCAGCGTACCGGTTTGGCCGAACTCCAGCTCACGCCCGGAATGCCTTCATCAGCGCATCTGCCGACCGCACTGATGCAGCAGATCGCGCGTTGTATGGGGGAGCGCATGGCACTGCTGGCCTTTACCTTGCCAGCAGTCGCCAATCTGATCTACGTGATTCGAGCCGAATGGCGACTGGTGTGGTTGGGGCTCGCCATCGCGACGGTGCTCCAGGAAATTTGGCAATAATTTGTCCCTTGAACTTATCTTGCTGTTTTCGTTAGGTTTTACGGCCTTGAGACGTGACCTTGACGGAGCAACAGGTTTTGCATGGAGCAGTAAGTGATTCAACTGAGCACCCCTCTTTCGCCCCGAAGCCAGTGCGGGGAGTCAATCGGGGCATCAGGGCCGTGTGCTCATTCACCAGCCTGTAGGCTATGCAGTGGCTGCCCTCATGGCGATTATCCTGGTCGCTACCGTAGGGGTTTTTTCATATTTCGGTACCTACACACGGAAGGCAACGGTCACGAGCTTGCTGATGCCGGAGCGCGGTATGCTGCGCCTTTCCTCAAGTGCTGTGGGTTTCATCTCCGAAGTCCGGGTAATGGAAGGGCAAGCTGTTGAGCAGGGAGATGTCCTCTTTGTCGTTTCTGGTGAACGACTCAGTGCGGCGGGCGGCACGCAAAAACTGATCTCAGAGCAGTTGGAGCAGCGCTTGCGCTTGTTGGAGAGCAATCGAGTGCTGGCCGACAACCGAGCCGTTGCGCAACGTCGGATGCTCGACAATCGGCTGCGCGCTATCGATGAAGAACTGACTCGTCTGGATGAAGAAATTCAGTTGCAGGGGCGTCGCGTGGCATTGGCTCAGACGCACCTGAAGCGCCAGGAGGAGTTGGTATCAGAGAACTCATTTCAATTGCACAACTACAGCAGGCCGAAGCGGAATTGTTGACCTTGCGCGGGCAGCAACAGACGTTGCGCCGCGCCCAGGCGAGTTTGGACCGGGAGAGAATCGATCTCCTGGCTCAGCGCGAGGAAACTGAGCTCCGATTTCAGGCTGATGTTTCCGACATTGACAATGCCATTGCGCTCGTCAGGCAAGAACGGGCCGAAAACGATGTGCGCGTTGGACAGATCATCTCGGCTCCTTTTCGTGGGTATGTTACTGGCGTGAATATCCAGCCTGGTCAACAGGTTATGGCCGGGACGCTGCTGGCGAGCCTGATCCCGCACGAGGCGGAACTAACGGCCCATGTTTATGTTTCCCCGCGACAGGCTGGGTTTATTGAGCCTGGCCAGACTGCACTGATGCGCTATGCCGCCTATCCCTACCAGAAATTCGGGTCAGCACGGGCACGGGTGCTGGATGTGGCGAAAAGCCCCTATGCAGTTCAGGAACTTCCTGCGCACATTGCAAGTGTGCTACAGGACCCTGCCGATGTCAGTGAGTTGTTTTACCGTGTAACTCTTGGACTTGAATCCCAAAGTTTAACGGTCTATGGGGCGCCGCAACGTCTGCAGGTCGGCATGTTGTTGGAGGCAGATATTATCCAGGATAAGCGCAGGCTTTATGAGTGGGCTCTTGAGCCTATTTATTCCGTTACGGGGAAATGGGTTAACTGACATTGAGGCGTAAATGAGTTTGCGCGGATCAAGATTTGATTGTTCTTGGTTTCTTGGAGGTGAAGGGTGGAAGTTGGTGGTGTATGGTCTATTGATTTTCTTGGGGCTAAATTTACATTGGGGCCAATTTCAGACTTTTTTTTGATTCTAATTCCTAGCCTGCTAGTCTATGTGGTTTTATTTGGGGCTTATGTGGCGCTATTGCATGCAAAGGGGCGGCGCTATGACAGAAAGCGTGCAACGCCTATTCTGATCTTGCTTCCGCTTGCATTAATAATCGGGAACATAACGAAATCATTGATTTTACGATAAATAATCGTGGCAACCAAAAAAGGGGAAGTAAAATGCGTGAACTGTCAATACGAGATATGGAGCTGGTGTCCGGGGCCTTCGGCTCCGTTGGCGCCGCTATCGGTGCCGCCAGTGGCGCTGCAACATACATCGGGGCGACGATAGGATCGCCTGCCAAACGGAGGAGCTGAAGGGACATCGCCGCCTGGCCAGGTCGTTACGGCAGCTCGCACAGCCTACGGCGATGGTCATATTGGCCGGCTGGCAGCACCAGCAAGCCTGTGCCGCACCCCCGCGCGCCTGCTGCCGGGGGCCAATGGCATCCCGTTTCTGCTGGAAAGACCCGATCTGCCGGGGGCGGCGAAGCTGGGCCTGGGCAGGCTGCCTTCAGCTGACCGGATCTTTCCCCAACACTTTGTTCAATGCCACCCGAGCGTCTTCGAGCTGCACGAGCGTGGCATGCCGCGCGCCCAGCGCATCGCCGTTGCGGATGGCGGTGAGGATCGCTTTATGCCGAGGCAGGGCCAGCTCATCGAAATTGGGCCGCTGGTTCGAGCAACGCATCGACTCTCGCAAGGCCAGCGACAGCATGTTGCAGAGGTAGGCGAGCAGGTCGTTATGTGTGGCATCGGCGATACGGCCGTGGAAGTCCAGGTCGGGTTGCAGGCGCTCTTCATGGCTACGCGCGGCCTCCATGCGCTGGTAGGCCTCGCTGATCGCCTCGATGTCCTCGGGGGTGGCGTTGCTGGCGGCCAGCGCAGCGGCAGCAGGTTCGATGACCCAGCGTACGCTGGACAAGGTATTGAAGAACTCCTGCTGCGGGGTGGCCTGCATCAACCAATGCAGCACATCAGGGTCGAGCATGTGCCAGTCATGGCGCGGACGCACCAGGGTGCCGACCCGGGGGCGGGCTTCGACCAGGCCCTTGGCGGTGAGGGCACGCATGGCCTCGCGGAATACCGGCCGGCTGATCTGGTAGGTCTCGCACAGGTTGGTCTCGGAGGGCAGCTTCTGCCCAGGGGCGAGTTCGCCGGATACGATCTGCAAGCCGAGGTCCTGGACCAGGGTGGCGTGCATGCTTTTGCGCGTGCTGGGTTGTCGGTAGTTCATGTGGGGCAACAGCGGCCTTGGAGCGGGGCTGGGCATCATAGCACTTCTGCGACCGTATCGGCCCCGTCGCCGGCTGGTCGACGACGGGGCCGCAGCCGATTCAATGCGAATGCCTAGGCACTGCCGCGCCACGGCAACCGACCAGGAAGTCGAAGTCGCAACCTTCGTCGGCCTGCATCACATGGTCCAGGTACAGTTTCGCATAGCCGCCAGTGATCAGTTGTGGCGGGAGTTGCAGGTCGGCCAGGCGGCCGGCCAGTTCCTCATCTGAAATATCCAGGTGCAGGCGGCCTGCCTGGCAGTCCAGCTCGATCCAGTCGCCTTCGCGTACCGCCGCCAAAGGCCCGCCCGCGGCCGCTTCCGGGGCCACGTGCAGCACCACGGTGCCGTAGGCGGTGCCACTCATGCGCGCATCGGAGATACGCACCATGTCGGTCACGCCCTGTGCCAACAGCTTGGCCGGCAGACCCATGTTGCCCACTTCGGCCATGCCCGGGTAGCCCTTGGGACCGCAATGCTTCATCACCAGCACCGAGTTGGCGTCGACATCCAGCTCGGGATCATTGATGCGAGCCTTGTAGTCCTCGAAATGCTCGAACACCACCGCTCGGCCCCGATGCTGCATCAGCGCCGGGGTCGCCGCCGAGGGCTTGAGCACCGCGCCCTTGGGCGCCAGGTTGCCGCGCAGGATGCAGATACCTCCATCGGCCACCAGTGGCCGCTCGATCGGCCGGATGACGTCTTCATCGTACAGCGGGGCGGCCTGGCAGTTGTCCCACAAGCTCTTGCCATTGGCAGTGAGCGCGGCGGGGTTGGGCAGCAGGCCGTGCTCGCCGAGGCGACGGATCACGGCGGGCAGGCCGCCAGCATAATAGAACTCTTCCATGAGGAAGCGCCCCGACGGTTGCAGGTCGACCACGGTCGGTGTGCCGCGGCCAATGCGGGTCCAGTCTTCCAGGCACAGGTCGACACCGATGCGCCCCGCGATCGCCTTGAGGTGGATCACCGCATTGGTCGAGCCACCGATGGCGGCATTGACGCGGATGGCGTTCTCGAACGCTTCGCGGGTGAGGATCTTCGACAGGCGCAAGTCTTCATGGACCATGTCGACGATACGCATGCCCGACAGGTGCGCAAGCACGTAGCGGCGCGCATCGACCGCCGGGATGGCGGCGTTGTGCGGCAGCGAGGTGCCCAGCGCCTCGGCCATGCAGGCCATGGTCGAAGCCGTGCCCATGGTGTTGCAGGTCCCTGCCGAGCGCGACATGCCGGCTTCGGCCGAGAGGAACTCGTCAAGGCCGATCTGACCGGCCTTGTAGGCCTCGTGCATCTGCCAGACGATGGTCCCGGCGCCGATGTCCTTGCCCTTGTGCTTGCCGTTGAGCATCGGCCCGCCGGTGACCACGATCGCCGGCACGTCGCAACTGGCGGCGCCCATCAGCAAGGCCGGGGTGGTCTTGTCGCAGCCGGTCAGCAGCACTACCGCGTCCACCGGATTGCCACGGATCGCTTCTTCCACATCCATGCTGGCCAGGTTGCGGGTGAGCATCGCGGTCGGGCGCAGGTTGGACTCGCCACTGGAGAACACCGGGAACTCTACCGGAAAGCCGCCGGCCTCCAGCACCCCCTTTTTCACGTGTTCGGCGATCTTGCGAAAGTGAGCGTTGCATGGGGTGAGCTCCGACCAGGTATTGCAGATGCCGATGATCGGCTTGCCTTGGAATTCATGGTCGGGGATGCCCTGGTTCTTCATCCAGCTGCGGTACATGAAGCCATTCTTGTCGGCTGTGCCGAACCATTGGGCGGAGCGCAGGGGGCGTTTGTGTTCAGACATATGGGTAAACCTTATTAGTATTACTATTTGTCGTTATAAAGCTGACTCTAGCGCCTAAATTGATCTGTGTGAAGGCTTGTCGTATTAAATAGTAATACTATAAGATCGATTTGGCCCGGTCAGAGGTCTGCCAAGAAAGCCCCGGCCAAGCGCTGTACCCATTACAAGAACAATTGGAGACATCGCCATGATTCAGGAGCAGCGGCTCGTCCGCCTGATCACGCTGAAACTCATCCCTTTTCTGGTTCTGCTTTACCTGGTGGCCTATGTCGATCGTTCGGCGGTGGGCTTTGCCAAGCTGCACATGGGGGCCGATATCGGTCTGGGTGATGCAGCCTATGGCCTTGGCGCCGGGCTGTTCTTCATTGGCTATTTCCTCTTCGAGGTGCCGAGCAACCTGTTGCTCGACCGCTTCGGCGCGCGTCGCTGGTTCGCCCGTATCCTGCTGACCTGGGGCGCAATCACCGTCGGCATGGCATTGGTCACCGGGCCCAACGGCTTCTATGTGATGCGCTTTCTGCTAGGGGTGGCCGAGGCAGGTTTCTTCCCCGGCGTGCTGTACTACATCACCCAGTGGTACCCGGTACGTCATCGCGGCAAGATCCTCGGTTTCTTCATCCTGTCGCAGCCGCTGGCGATGCTGGTCACCGGGCCGCTCTCGGGCGCGCTGCTTGGGCTCGATGGCAGCCATGGCCTGCATGGCTGGCAATGGCTGTTCATCTGCATCGGCACCCCGGCGATGCTGCTGGCCTGGCCGACCCTGCGCCTGCTACCGGATGGCCCGGCCAAGGTGCGCTGGCTCAGCGACGAGCAACGCAGCTGGCTGCAGGAGCAACTGGCCAACGACTTGCGCGAGTTCGGCCAGACCCGCCACGGCAATCCCCTGCATGCCCTGAAGGATGTCCGGGTATTGCTGCTGGCCCTGTTCTACCTGCCGGTCACCTTGAGCATCTATGGCCTGGGGCTGTGGTTGCCGACGCTGATCCACCAGTTTGGCGGCAGCGACCTGGTCACCGGGTTCGTCTCGGCGGTGCCGTACCTGTTCGGCATCATCGGCCTGCTGATCGTCCCACGCAGTTCCGATCGCCTGAATGACCGCTATGGTCACCTGGGTCTGCTCTATGCACTGGGTGCCCTTGGCCTGTTCCTCAGCGCCTGGCTGAGCATGCCGGCGATGCAGCTGGCGGCGCTGTGCCTGGTGGCGTTCGCGCTGTTCTCCTGCACGGCGATCTTCTGGACCCTGCCAGGCCGGTTCTTCTCCGGCGCCAGCGCGGCTGCCGGCATCGCCTTGATCAACTCGATCGGCAACCTCGGCGGCTACCTCGGCCCGTTCGGCATCGGTGCGCTCAAGGAATATACCGGGCAGCTGTCGTCGGGCCTGTATTTCCTGGCGTTGGTGATGCTGTTCGGGCTGTTGCTCACCGGTGTGGTCTACAACCGCCTGGAGCGCCGCCACTGCCTGGCCCCCACACGGGTGGCCGAAACCCCCCGCTAATCCTTGCAACCGAAAAGCGAGCACAAGCATGCGATTGATCCAATTCGAAACCGCCACCGGCGAGCGCCGCGTAGGTGTGGTGGAGGGCGAGCGCGCCCTGGAAGTGCGTGATGCCAGCAGCACCCGCGAACTGGCCCTGCAGGCCATCGCCGCTGGCCGTGACCTGGCCAGCGAAGTGCTGGCTGCCGGGCTGGGCCAGGGCCACGACTACCTGACCCTGCTGGCCGAAGGCCGCGTCCTGCCTCCGCTGGACCATCCGGACCCGGCGCACTGCCTGGTCACCGGAACCGGCCTGACCCACCTGGGCAGCGCCGCCACGCGCGACAAGATGCACCAGCAGCAGGCTGAGGGCACCGTGACCGACAGCATGCGCATGTTCCAGTGGGGCCTGGAAGGCGGTCGACCGCCCGCGGGCGAAGAGGGCGCGCAGCCGGAGTGGTTCTACAAGGGTGACGGCGGCATAGTCGTGCGCCCCGGCGCCGACCTGCCGCTGCCGGCCTTCGCCGAGGACGCCGGCGAAGAACCGGAGCTGGTCGGGCTGTACCTGATCGATGCGCAAGGGACGCCATACCGCCTCGGCTACGCGCTGGGCAACGAGTTTTCCGACCATGTCATGGAGCGGCGCAACTACCTGTACCTGGCCCATTCCAAGCTGCGGGCCTGCAGTTTCGGCCCGGAACTGCGCCTGGGCGCGCTGCCGACCCACCTGGAAGGCACCAGCCGCATCCTGCGCGATGGTCGGGAACTGTGGAGCAAGCCGTTCCTCAGCGGCGAGCAGAACATGTGCCACAGCTTCGAGAATCTCGAGTTCCATCATTTCAAGTACGACCAGTTCCTGCGCCCTGGCGATATCCATGTGCATTACTTCGGCACCGCCACGCTGTCGTTTGCCGATGGCATCCAGGCGCGGCCGGGCGACACCTTCGAGGTCAGCCTCGAGGCCTTTGGCCAGCCGCTACGCAACGGCATCGCCGCTGCGCCCAAGCGAGTCCGCCCTGGCCTCGTGAAAAGCCTCTGAGTCTTCTTTCTTGTCACAGGAGTCCATCATGTCTGGAAGCAACTTCATTGGCGGCCAGCGCAGCGCTATCGGCAACGAGCGCCTGCAGAGCCTCGACGCGTTTACCGGGCAGCCGCTGCCCGTGACGTTCGCTCAGGCCACCCCGCAGGAGGTGGCGGCCGCGGCCGCGGCTGCCGACGCCGCGTTCGCCGAGTACAACGGCCTGGCGCCGGAGCGCCGCGCAGCGTTCCTCGAGGCCATTGCCGAGCAGCTGGATGCGCTGGACGATAGCTTCGTTGCCACCGTGTGCCGCGAGACCGCGCTGCCTGCCGCGCGGATCCAGGGTGAGCGTGGCCGTACCAGCAACCAGATGCGCCTGTTCGCCCAGGTACTGCGCCGTGGCGACTACCTGGGCGCGCGCATCGACCGCGCGCAGCCAAGCCGTCAACCGCAGCCTCGTCCGGACCTGCGCCAGTACCGTACCGGCATCGGCCCGGTAGCGGTGTTCGGCGCCAGCAACTTCCCGCTGGCGTTTTCCACTGCTGGTGGTGATACCGCCGCCGCCTTGGCCGCCGGTTGCCCGGTGGTGGTAAAAGCGCACAGTGGTCACATGGCCACTGCCGAGCAGGTGGCCGAGGCCATCGAGCGCGCGGCCAAGGCCAGCGGCATGCCCGCCGGTGTGTTCAACATGATCTACGGCGCCGGCGTCGGCGAAGCGCTGGTCCGCCACCCGGCAATCCAGGCCGTGGGCTTCACCGGTTCGCTCAAGGGCGGCCGCGCGCTGTGCGACCTGGCCGCGGCGCGCCCGCAGCCGATCCCGGTATTCGCTGAAATGAGCAGCATCAATCCGGTGCTGGTGTTACCAGGCGCATTGCGAGCCCGGGGCGAGCAAGTGGCCCGTGAGCTGGCCGGCTCGGTGATGTTGGGTTGCGGACAGTTCTGCACCAACCCTGGCCTGGTCATCGGCATCGCCGGCGAAGCGTTCGGCGCCTTCGTCGCGGCCTTGCGCGCGCAGCTAACCGACCAGGCCGGCCAGACCATGCTCAATGCCGGTACCTTGCGCAGCTACGCCAGTGGCGTGCAGCGCTTGCACCAGCACCCGGGCGTGCGTCACCTGGCCGGGGCCGAACAGGTCGGCGACCAGGCCCAGGCGCAGCTGTTCCAGGCTGATGTGAGCCTGCTGCTCGATGGCGACGCAGTGCTTCAGGAAGAAGTCTTCGGCCCCACCACCGTGATCGTCGAAGTGGCCGACGAAGCCGAGCTGCGCCGCGCGCTGGAAGCCTTGCATGGACAACTGAGCGCCACGCTGATCGCCGAACCAGAGGACTTCCAGCGCTTCGCCGCGCTGGTGCCGGTACTCCAGCGCAAGGCCGGGCGCCTGCTGGTCAATGGTTACCCGACCGGCGTCGAGGTATGCGACGCGATGGTGCACGGCGGGCCGTACCCGGCCACCTCCGATGCCCGTGGCACGTCGGTCGGCACCCTGGCGATAGACCGCTTCCTGCGCCCGGTCTGCTATCAGGACTTCCCGGACGCGCTGCTGCCCGATGCGCTCAAGGACGCCAACCCGCTGGGCCTGCAACGCCTGGTCGACGGCCAGCACAGCCGCGAGGCCCTGAGCTGACGCCCCAGGCATCCAGATAGACCGCTGCACGCCCGTCCGGCCTTGCCCGGCGGGCTTTCCACGAATGCCCAAGAACAACAACAAGAGGTTGCAGCCATGTCCAGTCGTTCCGTGCCCGCCGACCTGGTCGAGCGGGAATCGTTGGATAACCGCCTGTTCCGCAAGATCAACTGGCGCATCGTGCCGTTGTTCATCGTGTGTTTCCTGTTCGCCTACCTCGACCGCGTCAACATCAGCTTCGCCAAGCTGCAGATGCAGAGCGCGCTGGGTTTCAGCGACGCCGTCTACGGCCTGGGCGCCAGCCTGTTCTTCGTCGGCTACTTCCTGTTCGAGGTGCCGAGCAACGTGTTGCTGCACCGCATTGGCGCCCGCATCTGGATCGCCCGCATCATGATCAGTTGGGGCCTGGCCTCGGCGGCCATGATGTTCGTCACCAGCGAGACCTGGTTCTACGTGCTGCGTTTTCTCATCGGAGTCATGGAGGCCGGCTTCGTGCCCGGGGTGCTGTACTTCTTCACCCAGTGGTACCCCAGCGACCGTCGTGCGCGCATCAACGCCTATTTCAAGAGTTCGATCTGCCTGTGTGGCATCGTCGGCGGCCCGCTGGCGGGGTTCATCCTCAGCCATTTCGACGGCATCAATGGCCTGGCCGGATGGCAATGGCTGTTCCTGCTCGAGGGCCTGCCATCGGTACTGCTCGGCCTGCTTGTGCTGTGGCTGGTCAGCGACCGGATCGAGGATGCCCGCTGGCTCGACGGCGAAGAAAAGCGCTACTTGCGCCAGCGCTTGGACGCCGAGCCCAAGCCCAGTGGTGGTGGTTCGATCAAGGCGATCCTGCGCGAGCCGGCCTCGGTCGCATTGTCGGCGATCTACCTGTGCCTGGTGATGGCGCTGACCGGCCTGCTGTTCTGGATGCCGCAGCTGATCCGCAATGCCGGTGTGGCGGACGCCATGGACATCGGCCTGCTGAGCATGATCCCGTACTTGGTGGCAGTGCTCGGCAACCTGCTGATCGGGCGCAACTCCGACCTGCGCGGCGAGCGTCGCTGGCACATGGCGAGCTGTGCGGCGATGACCAGCATCGGCTATGCCCTGTGCGCGGCCTTCACCGGGCAACTGTGGCTGTTGATGCTGGGCATGAGCCTGATCATGACCGGGATCATCGCCTGGATGCCGATCTTCTGGACATTGCCACCCAAATACCTGACCGGCTTGGCCGCGGCGGCCGGCATCGCGCTGATCAACTCCATCGGCCAGCTCGGTGGCATCGTCGGCCCTTACCTGGTGGGCAAGGTGCGCGATGTCGGCGGCTCGCCGAGCCCGGCCCTGTGGCTGCTGACGGCGGTCAGCCTGCTGGCGGTGGTGCTGATCATCTGGGGCGTACCACGCCGCCTTTACGCGGCTCACGCGCCATCGCGCATCGACTGAGGAGGTTCCATGCAACGTGTCGTTTCCTTTGGTCCTATCGCCAGTGCCGAGGTACTGGACGATCTGGGCCGGCGTTACCACTTCCAGCGTTTCGACCAGCCCATGGCCGACCGCGAGCGCTTTCTCGCAGCCTTGTCCACGGCTGACGGGCTGATTGGCAGCACCTTGCCCCTGGGCCCCGAGCTGCTCGGTCAGGCGCCTGGGCTCAAGGTCATCGCCAGCGTATCCGCCGGCTTCGACAACTACGACCTGGGCTACCTTAGCCAACGCGGTATCGCTCTGACCAACACGCCGGATGCGGTGACCGAAACCACCGCCGACACGGGTTTCATGCTGTTGATGATGGCCGCGAGGCGGGCCTGCGAGCTGGCGCAAGTGGTGCGCGACGGCGGCTGGACGAGTGCCATCGACGCCTCGTGCTTCGGCCTCGACGTGCATGGCAAGACCCTGGGCATCGTCGGGCTCGGCCGCATCGGCGCGGCGGTGGCCCGACGCGGGCACTTCGGCTTTGGCATGCAAGTGCTGTACAGCGGCAACAGCGCCAAGCCGGAGTATGAAGCCGAGTTCGGCGCGCGGCGTCTGCCGCTGGCGCAACTGCTGGGCGAGGCGGATTTCACCTGCGTTTGCGTGCCGCTGAGTCCGGCCACGCATCACCTGTTCGGCCGCGAGCAATTCGCGGCCATGCGCCCCGAGGCAGTGTTCGTCAACATTGCCCGTGGCGCGGTGGTCGATGAGGCGGCGCTGGTGCAGGCGCTGACCGAGGGGCGAATTCGAGCGGCCGGGCTGGATGTGTTCGAGCGTGAACCGCTGCCGGCGGACTCGCCGTTGCTGGCGCTGCCTCAAGTGGTGGCGTTGCCGCACATCGGTTCGGCCACCGTCGAGGCGCGCGCGTTGATGGCGCGCACGGCGGCGGCCGAGCTGGCGGCGGTGCTCGAGGGCAGGGTGCCGCGCCATCGCGTGCTGTGAGACGCGGGAGGCGCACCAGAGGCATCAGTTGTGAGAGAAAGGCCGCTTGCCCGCCAAGCGGCCGGAATCGCCGCTCGGCGACTTTTCGTACAGAGCCTGGGTCAGCTGGGTGGTCAGCTTTCCAACCGAGCCGCAGGCAACGACGGCCCGAGGGCCGCCGTCGTGCTCCGACGTGCTCACGCAGCCACTGGGGCACGCCAGTCATCGGAGCCAGAGGTGCCAGACACCTCGTGGGTCCAAGTGATCTTGCGGTAGGTGAAGTAAACGTCTTCCAGATGGGTGAAATGCGCCATGTTCGGGTCTTGGCAGTTGGCCATGTTGGACTGCACGTCGACGATGATCGCGTCCTCCAGCTTGATCGTGTAGTAGTGCTGCTGAGTGCCGGAGGCTGAGGTGCGATACCACTTCAGCGTGCATTCGGTCAGTCGCTCGCCGGTGGTCAGGGCAGTGAAGATCAAGGGCGAGGACTTGTCGAAGACCTTGGTGATCTTCAGCGGCTTGTGTACACGTTGGCCCGTGGGTTGGCCGGACTGCGGATCGCGAGGAATGATCACCTGATGATCGAAGGCCTGGACCAGGATCTCGTCTTCATGACCTTCCTGAAAGATGTTGCCGACCGAATCTTCGGTGAAGGTCCCGGCGGTGATCAGGCCTTGCTTGGTACCGTGGAGGGTCAGGTAGGCGGGTGTTGGCATTACAGCTCTCCTTGCGAGAAATGACGGAGTGAAAGTGCCGAGGTGTGACCATGCGGCGTGAAGCTTCTATCAACTTGTGTGCCATGATTTGGCAATACCTTTCAAATCAACAGGTTAAAGTTCTGCTGTCGCAGATGAAGGCCCTTGTTGTTCTAAAAGCCGCAAAAAATCGTGCAACACGTTGCGCGCTGATGTGCAAGTTTCTGCGCAACCCTTTGCGGGCTTTGTTGCTCAAGGGTACGCAGTAGGCAACAGAGATGTTTCAGGGAAACTGCTGCGCAACTTCTTGCGCAGTTGCCATTTATGGAAATATTTGCGAGCACGCGCTGACCCGCCTCGTCGACAATGAACGCCTCATAAAGAAACTTGCAAAGTTACTGTGGGAAATTTCTATATTTGTTGTAAGACGGTGCTTGGAGATGTCGGAGAGAGGGGCGTGCGGGGCGTCTGGAATGTTTGCCAGGCAGGGAATTCCTGACCCGAGGATTCCTGATTATTTCTTTGAAATCAGCTAGTTGTAGCTCAGATTTTTTAGATGCTACAGCGCTTGTCGAATATCGAAATGGCAGCGGCCAGGCTCGAAAAGTGGTACGGCGCCATGATGGCGGCTTGCTTGCAATTACCTCGCTTGGCCCTTTAGGCTTGGAGGCATCGAAAGAACTATTAGTTTCGCTGTCAGGTTCGTCTGGATAAGCGCGGCATGGGCGCGTCTTGCAAGTCGATCGCTGGGCGGTGCCGTCCATTTTTTATCAGAGTTACAGATGGCTTATTCAGGCAATTTATGTTCGCGCTATTTGAAGCTCGTGGAAGTGGCCGTTCCTGGAACTGCCTATGCGGGTGAAGACGTGCGCTTTTCCACTGAATTCGAAGCGCTGGAAGAAGAACTTGGCAAAAGCGTCTCGCTGCATGCGACCGGGCGGACCGACTGGGCCAAGGTCGCTGAAGGATGCGAGTTGCTGCTGCGCACGCAGACCAAGGATCTGCGCGTCTGCATATGGCTGGTCTGGGCGCTGTTCGAGCGCGAGTCCTTCGCCGGACTGCTGGCCGGGCTCGGCATGCTGCGTCATCTGTGTGAGCGTCATTGGGACCAGGTGCATCCGCGCAAGCCGCGCACGCGTCTTGGTGCCTTCGCCTGGCTGGTCGCACGTCTGGAACAGGCGTTGGTCGATGACGTACCGGTAAAGAACCAGCTGCCACTGTTTCAGGCCATGGCTGATCATCTCGAGCGGCTGGATCGCGTGCTCACCAGCCAGTTGGGCGATGACGCGCCCTTGATCCTGCCCATGCACCGGCGCTTGGCCCAGATGATCCAGCGTGCCGGCGAATATCAGCCTGAGCGCGGCAGCGTGGGCGCGGTAGTGGCCCAGGTCAAGCAAGCGGCCACGCAACTGCTCGCGCCAGGCGTAGCGATAGACAGCGAGAAGGACGCGCACAGGGCCATGCGGGTCGTGCAGGACGCTGGCCGCCCCCTGGCCATCTGGTGGTTGCGACAGAAGGCCAGCGATGTCCGCGCCTTGCGCCTTAACCGGATCCTGGCATGGCTGCCGATCGAGGGCATGCCGGACCGCAATGCCGAACAGATCACCGCACTACGTGGTTTGCCACCAGACAAGCTCAATGAGTATCGCCAGCGTTTCGAGGCTGGCAAGCACGCTGACCTGCTCGTCGACCTCGAGGCCAGTCTGGCTCGGTCTCCGTTCTGGTTCGATGGTCAGCACCTGGCCTGGGCATGCCTGCAGGCACTTGGTGCGGACATGGCCATGCGTGAGGTGGAGATTCTTTTCGCTCTGTTCCTGCAGCGTCTGCCAGGAATCACCACGCTGCGCTTCCACGATGGCCAGCCATTCGCCGGGCCGCAAACCCAGGCCTGGATCGGCACGACCGTGATGCCCCATGTCCAGGCCGAAACCGCTGCACGGCATGTCGAGACCGTGGCGCAGCACAGCCTCACCGCGTGGGATCAAGCCTTGGAGGACAGCCTGCCGGTACTGGCCAAGGACGGCCTGAAGGCAGCGGTCGGACAACTCAAGATGGCCATGCAACAAGCCCGGGGCGGCCGTGAGCGCTTCTTCTGGCAATTCACCTTGGCAAAGCTCTGCCACCACGCTCGCAAGCATGAGCTGGCGCGTACCCAGCTCGAGTTCCTCGACCGCCAGTTACACGACTCGGGCCTGGATGCCTGGGAGCCCGAACTGGTGCTGAACGTGTTGCAACTGCTGCACGGCTGCTGCGAGGCGCTGCCCCAGAACCATGAGGTGCGCGAGCGCAAGGACGAGGTTTACCGCAGATTGTGCCATCTCGACCTCGAGGTGGCACTCGACTAGGCCCGATGGCCTCAACCGATCAGGAGAACACCGATGGCTAAAGAAGGCTCGGTAGCACCCAGGGAACGTATCAATGTCACTTTCAAGCCGGCTCTGGGCGATAGCCGGGAAGATGTCGAGCTGCCACTCAAGCTGGTGGTGCTCGGGGATTTCACCCAGCGCGAGGACAGTCGCAAGATCGAGGATCGCAAGCCGATCAGCATCGACAAGAACAACTTCGATGACGTACTCGCCAAGCAGGGGCTCGACCTGACCATCCAGGTCCCCAACCGCCTGCAGGAGGACGCTGCCGACCAGGAGCTGGCACTGAAGATCAAGGTAGGTGCGATGCAGGACTTCAATCCAGCCAACCTGGTCGGGCAGATTCCCGAGCTGCGAAAACTCATGGAGCTAAGGGAGGCACTGGTCGCGTTGAAGGGGCCGTTGGGCAACGCTCCGGCTTTTCGCAAGGCCATCGAGGGCGTCCTGGCTGACGATGAGGCACGCCACCGTGTCCTTGCCGAGCTGGGCATGAACGCCAAGCCCCAACAGGACGCTTGAATCCGGAACTTTCGAGGACGCTTACCCATGAGTACCGCAGCACAGCCCGAAACCCAGGACCTGGCCGCATTCGGCATCCTGGACCAGATCATCGCCCAGACCAGCCTTACTCCGGACGACGAAGCCTATGGCATTGCCAAGCGTGGCGTATCAGCCTTCATCGAGGAACTGCTCAAGCCGCAAAACCAGGGGGAGCCGGTAAAGAAGGCGCTGGTCGATCGAATGATCTGCGAAATAGACACCAAGCTCAGCTTGCAGATGGACGAGATCCTGCACAACCCACGGTTCCAGTCGCTGGAAGCTGCCTGGCGCGGCTTGAAGCTGCTGGTCGACCGGACCGACTTTCGCGAGAACGTCAAGATCGAATTGCTCAACGCTTCCAAGCAGGACCTGCTCGACGATTTCGAAGACTCGCCGGATGTCATACAGGCCGGCCTTTACAAGCATGTCTATACCGCCGAGTACGGCCAGTTCGGTGGCCAGCCGGTCGGTGCGGTGATTGCCAACTACTACATGTCCCCAAGCGCCGCGGACATCAAGCTGATGCAGTACGTCTCCAGCGTCTCGTGCATGGCACATGCACCCTTCGTCGCCGCCGCCGGTCCGAAATTCTTCGGCCTGGATTCCTTCACCGGCCTGCCGGACCTCAAGGACATCAGAGATCATTTCGAGGGCCCGCAGTTCGCCAAGTGGCAGAGTTTCCGTCGTTCCGAAGATTCGCGTTACATGGCTCTGACCCTGCCGCGCTTCCTGCTTCGTACCCCCTACGATCCGGAAGACAACCCAGTCAAGACCTTTGCCTACAAGGAAAACGTGGCCAATTGTCATGAGCACTACCTGTGGGGCAACACCGCCTATGCTTTCGCCACGCGCCTGACCGACAGCTTCGCCAAGTTCCGCTGGTGTCCAAACATCGTTGGCCCGCAAAGCGGTGGCACGGTCGAGGACTTGCCGTTGCATCATTTCCAGAGCATGGGTGAAATCGAGACCAAGATTCCCACCGAGGTGCTGGTGTCGGATCGTCGGGAGTACGAGCTGGCCGAGGAAGGTTTCATTTCCCTCACCATGCGCAAAGGCAGCGATAACGCCGCCTTCTTTTCCGCCAACTCGGTCCAGAAGCCCAAGCTGTTCGGTGGCAGCGAAGAAGACAAGGCCGCGGAGCTCAACTACAGGCTCGGCACCCAGCTGCCTTACATGATGATCGTCAACCGGTTGGCCCATTACCTGAAGGTGCTGCAGCGCGAGCAGCTCGGCTCGTGGAAAGAGCGCACCGATCTTGAAGACCAGTTGAACAAGTGGATCCGCCAGTACGTCGCCGACCAGGAAAACCCGAGCGCCGAAGTACGCGGTCGCCGTCCGCTGCGCGCTGCGACCATCGCTGTCACCGACGTCGAGGGCGAGCCGGGCTGGTATCGCGTGAGTCTCAACGTTCGCCCGCACTTCAAGTACATGGGTGCCGACTTCACCCTGTCGCTGGTCGGCAAGCTGGACAAGGCCTGAGCATGCGCGCGGAAAACGGGTACGGCACTCTGTTCGAGCGCCTGGGTGGGCAAACCACCGCACGCAGCGCGCATGACCGTGAGGCCAGCATGATGGCTTCGGTGGCCAGTCATCTCGAGAAAATGCTCGGCACCCGTGCGGGCAGCGTGCAAACGCTGCCCGACTATGGCCTGCCGGATCTCAACGACATGCGCTTGAGCCTGCATGATGCGCTCAGCCAGGCACGCACGACGATTGGGCGGTTCATCCAGGCCTATGAACCGCGTCTGTCGCGGGTCGAGGTGTTTTCCCTTCCCCAGGCCAACGATCCGCTGAAGCTGACGTTCGCCATCGAAGGGTTGCTGGAGGCCGGTGGCGTCCAACGCCAGAGTTCGTTCGTTGCCCAGCTCGATGGCAGCGGCAATGTCACGGTTCGCTGGGGGCGCGACGATGGAATGCGCTGAAACGGAGCTGCCAGGCCGGTTCCTGGTCACTGCCACCGACGGCCTCGCTTGCCTGCATCCTGTCACCGGACACCCGAGGTGCCGCGCACGTGTCTTTTAATCATTACTACCAGAGCGAACTCACTGCCTTGCGCCGGCTGGGTCGGCGTTTTGCCGAGCGCAACCCTGCCTTGGCGCCGTTCCTCGGCCAGAATGGGCGCGATCCAGATGTCGAGCGCCTGCTCGAAGGCTTCGCCTTCCTCACAGGGCGTTTGCGTCAGAAGCTCGACGACGAGCTTCCGGAACTTACTCATTCGCTGATGCACCTGCTTTGGCCCAACTACATGCGCGCCCTGCCATCGTTCAGCATGTTGCAGTTCGAGCCGCTGCCGCAGGCCGGCCCTGCTCAAAGGGTGCCACGCGAAACGCCGGTGGAAAGCAGGCCGGTCGACGGTGTGCGCTGTCGCTTTCGTACCTGCTACGACACCGAGGTGCAGGCCCTGGAGCTTGCTGGTATCGATTATGCGGTAAAAGGTGATGGGGCGATGCTCACATTACGCACCCAGCTCAGCTGCAACGGTTTTCTCGCACAGCTGGAACTCCAGCGGCTGCGCCTGCACCTGGCTGGGGAGCGCTATATCAGCCAGATGCTCTACCTGTGTCTGTTGCGCAACCTGCACAGCGTGGAACTGGTGCCACTGGATGCTCATGGCAAGCCTTTTTCTCGCGAAGGCGAGCCGGATATCAGTTATCGCCTAGCCGGGGACCAGGTGCTGCCGTTAGGCTTCGGCGAAGAGCATGCGCTGATCCCGTATCCGCTCAATACCTTCCGTGGCTATCGCGTCCTGCAGGAATACTTCTCGTTCCAGGATAAATTCCTGTTCGTCGAGCTGCAGGGGCTGCAAGTGCTGTCCGCGTTCCCGGCAGAGCTGAGGGAGCAGGTACGGGGCCTGGCCATACGCTTCGACATCCGCAAGAACGGCATCCAGCGCCTGCGGCCCGAACTGGAAAACGTCAAGCTGCACTGCACACCGATCGTCAACCTGTTCCGCCACGATGCGCTGCCGATCTGCCTTGATGGCAAGCAGGACGAGTACCTGCTGTTGCCGGCCGAATACGACGTGCACAACTGTGGGGTATTCGCGGTGGAGGCCGTGACCGGTTGGCTGCCCGGGGGGGTGGGCTATCGGGATTACGTGCCCTTCGAATCGTTCGAACATGACCCGAGCTTCGATGTGCCTGAGGCCAGCCCTCACTACAGTGTTCGCCAGCGAAGCTCGCTCCTGCACGACGGTCTGGATACCTATCTGAGCTTCGGTATTCGCCAGGCCCAGGCGAGCGAGACAGTATCGGTAGAGCTGACCTGCACGAACCAGAATCTGCCGTTGCGCTTGCGTGAGGGCGATATCTGCCTGCTTGCGGAAGAAACGCCAGAATTCCTGCGCTTTCGCAACATCACCGTTGCCACGCCGAGCTTCGCCCCACCGATCGGTCGCGACTTCCTCTGGCGACTGATCAGCAACATGTCGCTCAACTACCTTTCGTTGGCCAACGTCGAGGCGCTCAAGGTGATTCTCGAGACCTACGACTTGCCGCGTTATTACGACCAGCATGCCGAGAAGGTCAGCAAGCGGCTGCTCGGTGGGCTCAAGGCGATACGCCACGAGCCTATCGATCGGTTGCACAAAGGCCTGCCGCTGCGAGGTCTGCGCACCGAACTGACCATCGACCCCGAAGGCTACCTGGGGGAGGGCGATCTGTTCGTCTTCGCCTCGGTACTCAACGAGTTCTTTGCCCTTTACGCCAGCCTCAATTCCTTCCATGAGCTGAGAGTGAAGAGCACCCAAGGAGAAGTTTATCAATGGACGCCACGCATGGGCCTGCAACCGCTGCTTTGAGCGGGCTGACTCACTCGATTCGCGAATACTCGCTGTACCAGGCGGTGCTGCTGGTGCTCGATCGCCTGCGCGAGGATAGCCCCTGGCTGCGGTCCGAGGAGCTCTACGAGCGGATCGAGTTCGAAGCCAACCCGAGCCTGGGCTTTCCAGGCAGCGATATCGATCGGGTGGAGTTCTTCCACGAACATGGCGAACTGCGTGCCCGATTGCGCCTGAACCTGGGCGGCCTGGTCGGTGCCACTTCGCCGCTGCCGGTGTTCTACGGTGAACAGGCGATCGGCGACGGCGATAACCCGACCCGACAGTTCCTCGACCTGTTTCACCATCGCCTGCATCGGCTGATGCTGCCCATCTGGCGCAAGTACCGTTATCACGCCCGCTTCGAAAGCGGAGCGCTGGATACGTTCTCGGCACAGCTGTTCGCACTGATCGGTCTTGGCGGAGAGGCGATTCGCCGCGCTGGCGAACTCAACTGGCGACGTCTGCTGCCGTACCTGGGCTTGCTGAGCCTGCGTGCGCATTCGGCTGCGCTCATCGAATCAGTCCTGCGTTACTACTTCAAGCACGAGGACCTGGTGATCGAACAGTGCGTGGAGCGGCGTGTCGCGATTCTCGACGAGCAGCGCAACCGTCTCGGGCGCGCCAATACGGTCCTGGGCGAAAGTGCCATGCTTGGCCAGCGCGTACGCGATCGTGGCGGCAAGTTCCGTATCCATGTACGGCAACTGAGCTGGGAGCGCTTCCACGAGTTCCTGCCGATCGGGGCGGGTTACCAGCCGCTGTGTGCGCTGGTGCGCTTTACCTTGCGTGCCCCTCATGACCATGACCTGCGGTTGGTGCTCGAGCGCGAGGAGATTCGCGAACTGCGTATTGGCGAACAGAACGCTTGCCGCCTGGGATGGACCAGTTGGCTCGGGCGCGAGCGCGCTGACGGAGTCGTCACCCTCGGCAGCCGGATTCATTGAGGAACGATGAAATGCTCAACCTAGACCTGCAGCAACTGATCAAGACGCTTGACTGCGAAACCCGTCGCGACCTGGAAAACTGCGCGCAGCGTTGCGTCAGCCGAGGTGGCAGCAAGATTCTGGTAGAAGACTTGTTGCTGGCATTGCTGGAGCGCCCCGAAGGCCTGCTGGGCAAGGCACTGCGGGACGCAAAGGTGTGTGCCGGTGAGTTGACCGCCGCGCTGCGGCCCGTGCCCGGGCAGGGTGGCTCGCGCAATCCGGTGTTCGCCGCGGAGCTTATTCAGTGGCTGCAAGATGCCTTGCTGGTCGCCAACCTCGAACTGGGTCGCAAGCAGATCGACCAGGCCGCTCTGATCCTCGCCTTGCTGGGTAATCCGTGGCGCTACGCTGGCAGCCGTTACCAGCCGCTGCTGGCCAGGCTAGACAGCCAACGTATACACGACCATGCGCTGTCCCATGCGCACGACGCGGCGCACCCGTCGTCGAATAACGGCGACTCGCTGCTGGCCAGCTTCACCCACAACCTGACCGAGCAGGCCCGTGCTGGCAAGCTGGATCCAGTGCTCTGCCGTGATGGCACGATTCGTCAGATGATCGACATCCTGGCCCGACGGCGCAAGAACAATCCGATCGTGGTGGGCGAGCCTGGGGTCGGCAAGACCGCTATCGTCGAAGGACTGGCCTTGCGCATCGCTGCCGGTGAAGTGCCCGAGGCGCTTGCAGGCGTCGAAGTAGTGGCGCTGGACATGGGGCTGCTGCAGGCAGGCGCCAGCGTCAAGGGCGAGTTCGAGCGACGCCTCAAAGGGTTGATCGATGAGGTCAGGGCCGCACCTCGTCCGATCATCATGTTCATTGACGAAGCCCACACCCTGATCGGCGCTGGAGCACAGGCCGGTGGCGCAGATGCGGCGAACCTGCTCAAGCCAGCGCTGGCCCGTGGTGAACTGCGTACCATCGCCGCTACCACCTGGAGCGAATACAAGAAGTATTTCGAAAAAGACCCAGCCCTGGCTCGACGTTTTCAGCCCGTACAGGTGCACGAGCCTACCGTGAGCGAGGCGGTGACCATCCTGCGCGGCCTGGCACCGCTCTACGAGAAAAGCCACGGCATCTATCTGCGCGACGACGCCGTGGTCGCCGCCGCTCAGCTGTCGGCACGTTACCTGGCAGGCCGGCAGCTGCCGGACAAGGCTGTGGATGTGCTCGATACCGCGTGTGCCCGTGTGCGCATCAGCTTGGCCACGGCGCCCGGAACCGTCGAACGCCTGCGCGGCGAGCGTGCCGAAGGCGAACGTCAAGTCCAGGCTCTGCGCCGTGATGCCGAAGCAGGACTGGCCGTCGATGTCGATGCGCTGCACGCGCTCGAGGCCCGCCTGGAGCAGGCAGCACGGGAGCAGCAGGCACTCGAGGCGTTATGGCAGGAGCAGCGGACTCTTGCCCAACGGTTGCTCGAACTGCGTCAGCACCTGTCTGGCAGCAACGTGGCAGACGACAGGCTGGCGCAGTGGCAAGACGAACTGCATGAAACCTGTAGCGCCTTGGCCAAGGCCCAGCAGCACGAGCGGCTGGTCAGTTTCGAAGTCTGCCCGCGGCTGGTTTGCGAAGTCATCAGTGCCTGGACCGGTGTGCCGTTGAGCCAGCTGGCCCGCGAGCACAACACCAGGGTCGTGGCTTTCGCCGACGACTTGCGTCTGCGCATCCGCGGCCAGGAGCCGGCAGTCCGCGCCCTCGACCGGTGCATGCGCGCCGCCGCGACAGGGCTGAACAGGCCCGACGCGCCGGTCGGGGTGTTGCTGCTGGTCGGCCCGAGTGGCGTAGGCAAGACCGAGACTGCCTTGGCGTTGGCCGACCTGCTGTATGGCGGCGAGCGTTTCCTGACTACCCTCAACATGTCCGAATTCCAGGAGAGACATACGGTGTCGCGCCTGATTGGCGCACCGCCCGGTTATGTCGGCTATGGCGAAGGCGGCATGCTTACCGAGGCTGTGCGCCAGAAGCCCTACTCGGTGGTGTTGCTCGACGAGGTGGAGAAAGCTGACCGGGACGTGCTCAATCTCTTCTATCAGATCTTCGACAAGGGCGTGGTCAATGATGGCGAAGGACGCGAGATCGATTTTCGCAATACCGTGATCCTGATGACCTCGAATCTGGCCAGCGAACTCATCGCAGACCTCTGCCGGGACGGCCGGCAGCCTGCGGTGGACGCGCTGCGCGAGGCCATTCGCCCGTCCCTGAGCGAACATTTCAAGCCAGCATTGCTGGCACGCATGTGTGTGGTGCCGTACTACCCGGTGGCTGGCCCGGTACTGCGGGAAGTGGTGCAGATAAAACTGCTGCGCCTTGGTGAGCGTCTGCAGCGTCGCCAGCTGGGCTTCAGTCATTGCCCGACGCTGGTGGTCCACCTGGCCGAGCGATGCATCCATGACGAGAGCGGGGCACGTCTGATCGATCGGCTGATCGATGCCGAGCTGCTGCCAACCATCGCCGATCGATTGCTTGACGCGCTGGCCAGTGGGGAGCAACTGCGCCAGGTACACGTGACCCTGGCTGGTGATGACGGGGTGGCCTGTGAGTTCGCCTGACCCGCACGGCATGCTGGCCCAGGTGCCACGACCGATCCGCTACGCCGAGCGGTTGCTGGCGGCATTCGGCACGCTGGCCCAAGTGTCGGAGCAGGGCAGGCTGACAGAAGCGTTCGCTCGCCAGGCGTGTGAGTTGACGGGCTGTGAGTTGGCACAGGTATACCTGCTCGACCTGGGGCACACTGCTCTGGAGCTGAGTGCCGAGTGTCTGGATGGAAGCATGCAAGCGCGCGAGGCCGCCGCGATGGCGGTCGACTATCATGGCGATCAGCTGCTGCAGTTCTGCTTGTGCCAGGACCGTGTGCTGTACCTGGATGCGCTGGCCGATGGCATCCATTCGACCAGCTTTCTGCCCGCGTTCGACAGCGATTGGCGCAGCTTGCTCTGCGTGCCGTTGAGCACAGCGGCAGGCAGGGTGAGCGGTCTGCTGGTGTGTGCCAGTCCGCGGTCACTGGCGCTGCGGCCGTTCGCCGATTCGCTCGCACAGCTCGGGCGCTTCGTGCTTGGCCAGATGGGCTTGTTGCTTCATGCGCAGGGTGCCGCCACGATGCGGGCGGTACCGAAACAGATCGAATCCCGTGCCAACGATCATGGCCTGATCGGCAACAGCGAAGCCATGCGCAGCGCCTGCCGACTGATCGACAAGGTCCTGCATACCACCTACACGGTACTGCTCAAGGGCGAGACCGGCACCGGGAAGGAAGTCGTCGCTCGTGCTCTGCACGAGTGCGGGCCACGTCGCTCGAAGAAGTTCGTGGTGCAGAACTGCGCGGCGTTTCCCGAGGACCTGCTCGAGAGCGAACTGTTCGGTCATCGCAAGGGCGCTTTCACTGGCGCCGACCGCGACCGCCAGGGGCTGTTCCAGGCTGCCCATGGCGGAACCTTGCTGCTCGACGAAATAGGCGATATGCCATTAAGACTCCAGGCCAAGTTGCTGCGTGTGTTGCAAGACGGTCAGGTTCGTCCTCTGGGCAGTAACGACACGCTTGAAGTCGACGTTCGCATCATTGCCGCGACGCACCGTGACCTGCCATCGATGATCGCCCAAGGGTCGTTCCGGGAAGACCTTTACTACCGCCTGGCGCAATTTCCCATCGTGCTGCCGCCGCTGCGCGATCGCGGTGACGATGTGCAATTGCTGGCTAGCCATTTCGCCACCCAGGCATGCGCGCGCCTCGAGCGCCCGCCACTGCGCTGGTCCGAAATGGCCTTGGCGCATCTGTCAGGTCATGTCTTTCCCGGTAACGTGCGCGAACTCAAGGGCATGGTCGAACGCGCCGTGCTGATGTGCGAAGGCGACGAGTTGCAAGTAGAGCACTTCGGCACGCAGGCCGAGACGGGAGAGGAGAGGCCCTGCCTGCCCTTGCGTGACTATCTCCAGCGAGCCGAGCGCGCCTACACGCTTGCCTGCCTGCGCGGAAACAAGGGCAACCAAACGGCCACTGCGCGCCAGCTCGGCCTGCCCCGACGCACCTTCCTCTACCGGCTAGGCCGTCTGAACGTCGACTTGAGCGAGTTCAAGGCATGACCCCGATTTGCTGACCCTCGATGGAGACCTTCCGATGACAACACGTCCATGGCAGGCCGCGGCCTGGCTGCTGGCCCTGTCGCTTGGCCTGGGTGGCTGCAGCGGCAACTACAAATTCAGCGATGACCAATTCCGGCCTTTGGGCGAACCCCAGGCGATCAACCGCGGCAGATGACCGTAAGGAGCGCATCTATACATGGAACTCGTGCTCGAGATTAAGAACACCCGGCAAATGATCCCGCCCCATGCGCGGGTCTGCCGATTCGGTGTGGCCGGCGGCACCATCGGACGGGCCGTCGATTGTGACTGGACGATCCCGGACATCAAGAAGCATCTGTCCGGATATCACGCCAGAGTCACCAGCCATCGGGGAACGTTCTACCTGACCGACCTGAGCCGCAACGGCATTTTCACCGGTTGTGGAGCGCAACTGCCCAGGAGCGAGCCGTTTCGCATCGAGCATGAAAGCGTTTTTCGGTTCTGCGATTTCGAAATCCATGCGCGCCTGATCCATGAGCCGACACGTTCCGAGGCGCAGGTCGGCAAGCCACAGGCAGGCGGCGCCTTCATACCTGATGACGCTTTCCTGGAACTCGATCCGTTGCGTGCCGTGGCCGAACCTCCGGCGACCAAGGCATCGTGCCTTCCGGCCACTGTCTGGCCCGAGCCGGTGCAGCACTGTGATTACGCACGAATCGACACCGAGAATCTGATTGTCCCCGAGCTGGTACCCGAACCGGCTGATCCGCCCATGGCGGTGGCGGCCCCGGCTTCGGCGCACGATGAAGTTTCGGCGCGGTTCTGGACGCGCTTCGGTCAGGCCTTGGGGTTCGACCTGCAGGCACTCGACGTTTCGGCACGCGAGGCACTGGCGGTCGAGGTCGCCGTTTTGCTCAGGCAGAGTATTGGCGGCTTGCTGCAGGGCCTGCACACGCGCAGCGAGGTGAGGAGTGAGCTGCGCCTGGCTTGCACCGATACCCAACCTGCCGGCCAGGATCCGCTCAGGCGGACCGGCGACGCTGCGCAAACACTGCGCTTGCTGTTGCGGCCGGACGGCGCCCGTGCAGTTTCCGCCGAGCAGGCCTTGGCCTGTGGCTACCGTGACCTGCAGACACACCAGGTGGCAATGCTTGCAGGTAGCCGGGCGATGGCGCGCGCTGCCCTTGAACATTTCACGCCCGCCAAGCTGGCACTGCGTTTCGAACAGGACTGCGACAAACCGCTACTGGCGACTCCCGGTAGTCGCTGGCGCGCTTTCCAGCGGTATCACCAGCGCCTGTGCCAGGACGATGTGTTCGCCGAAAGCCTCCTGGCCAGCGCCTTCGCCCAGGCTTATGACGAGCAGGCGCGGCTGATAGCGACCTTGCATTGCGAACAAGAAGGATGACCCGCATGAGATGCATCAAGACCTCGATCGGTGCGTTGGGAGCGTTGTTGCTGGTTGGCTGCTCAACGCTTTCGCCCTACTCGAGCCAGACCAAGCTGCAGCTGACCCTGCAGAGCAGCGAGTACCTCAACCTCGACATCAACGGCCGGGCCTCGCCACTGGTACTGCGGCTGTATGAACTCAAGCACCCGGCAGCGTTCGAGAGCACCGATTTCTTCAGTCTCTATGAACGGGGCAAGGAGGTGCTTGGCCCGGACCTGGTCAACAGCGAGGAGCTGGAGTTGCGTCCCGGACAGAACCTAGAACTGAAGCTCACGGTTGGCCCCGACAGTCGCTACGTTGGCTTGCTGGCCGCCTATCGCGATCTTTCCGATACCCGGTGGCGCTACGTGATCGGCGTCCGCGCGCAGGAGCTGACCCGCGTCGCGCTGACCCTGGACGAGACGGGTATCGATGATGCTGCCGATTCCCTGCCCCGGGAGACCGACCGTCCATGAACATGCACAAGGTCATCTGGAAGGAAGGGATGCTGCTGCGCCCGCAACATTTCCAGCAGAACGATCGGTACTACGATCACCAGATGAAATCACGCACCCGCTTGCTGGGCCGCTATACCTGGGGGTTCCTCGACCTGGATATCGATCTGCAGTTTCTGGCCATGGGCAAGCTTGTGGTCAGTCGCGCATCCGGCGTGCTGCCCGATGGCACCTTGTTCAATCTCGAGAGCACAGGTGAACCCTTGGCCGTGGACGTGCCGCCGAACATCACCGCAACGCCGGTTTACCTGGCCTTGCCTCTGGTCACCGGGGGGCATGTCGAAGCCCGGCGCTTCGATCAGCAGGACGTGCTGGCCCGGTATACGGCGTACGACATGGAGATATCCGACTCCAATGCCGGCGAAGACTTCAGCAGCCAGGTCAGTTGCGCGCGCCCCGACTTCCACCTGCTGTTGGGCGAGCAGCAGAATGACCAGACGTACGTCAAGCTGAAGGTGTGCCTGATCGGCACCAGTTCTCCCGACAGCGCGATCACGCTCGACAGCGACTTCGTACCGAGCTTCGTCGACAGTCATCGATCAACCTACCTGCTGTCGTGCCTGAAGGAAGTGATCAGCCTGCTGGACAATCGCGGCGAAATCCTGGCTGAGCGCATTCGCGCCAATGGCAAGGTCGGTGGCGCCGAGGTCGGCGATTTTCTCATGCTCCCATAGCCAGGACGACCGGACCGTCCTGGTCAACCAGCACGGCGAGCGTCCTGTCCAGGAACCGCTGACGGACTTTGCCCGCCCGCCGCGCTATGAAGACCTGGAGGCGCGAATGATCCATGCCTCCAGTGCGCCAGACACCTTCGACATTGGCATCAATCCGCTGGTCTCGGCTGCTGCGCCCTTGCTCTCGGCGATCGTCGATATCAAGTCGAGTGCCGAGCAGCGCAGCCTCAGCGTGCTCAAGACCCGGCTGGTGGAGCACCTGCGCCACTTCGAAGCCCGTTCGCTGGAGGTGGGCGTGGATAACGGCCAGGTCATGGCCGCGCGCTACGTCCTTTGCACGGTGGCCGACGAAGCGGTAGTGACCACGGCGTGGGGCAACGAAAGCGAGTGGTCGACCATCAGCCTGCTAAGCAGCCTGCACAACGAGACCTTCGGTGGCGAGAAGTTCTTCCAGCTCCTGGAAAACATGGGGCGCAACCCGATGAAGCATTTGCCGATGCTGGAGCTGATGTACATCTGCCTGTCACTGGGTTTCGAAGGCAAGTTTCGCGTGCAAGCACGCGGCCACATCGAGCTGGACGCTATCCGTGACGGCTTGTATCGCCAGATCCGCCAGTTGCGCGGCGATGTCTCGCGCGAACTTTCGCCACGCTGGGCCGGCCTGGGTGATTTCCGCCAGGGCGTGCTGCGCACGGTGCCCTGGTGGCTGATAGCGACATTCACCGGCATCTGCCTGTTGGTGATGTTCTCCGGTTTCGCCTATGTGCTGGGGGAAAAACGAGAAGCGGTGCTCAAGCGTTACCAGCCCGACCCTGCCGTGGTGCTCGAGACCACGTCGTAATTTCAGGAACGTGCAATGAAAGAACTTTTTCGCAAGGCTCGGGGTTTGCTCTCCAAGACCTGGGTCTGGACCTTGCTGCTGGTGCTGATCGTCGCCCTGTCGGTGTGGTTCGTCGGCCCGCTGCTGGCGATCGCCGACCACAAGATCTGGGAAGCTGCCAGCCACCGGCTGCTGACAATCAGCCTGCTATGCCTGCTCTGGGGGCTGTTCGTCGTGTATGCCAACTGGCGCGCCAATACGCAGCAGCGTCGAGTGGAAAACGGCGACGCCGAGCAGCCCGAGCTGGCACGCCGTGTCGCCATCGAGGCCGCCGAGCGCACGCTACGCAACCGCTTCAAGGATGCCATGCGGGTTCTCGGGCGCTCGAGCCTGTACCACGGACGTAATGAACGTTGGCGCAGCGACTTGCCCTGGTACCTGGTCATCGGCCCACAAGGTGCGGGCAAGACCAGCCTGCTGGACTTCTCAGGTCTGGAGTTCCCGCTCAACCAGGTCGAACGCAAGCTCAGCCGCGATACCCGCAGCACCGAACATTGCGATTGGTATTTCGCCGAGAGTGGCGTGCTTGTCGACACCAGCGGGCGCTTCCTGACCCAGGAGGATGCATCCGTCGACGGTGCTGGCTGGGTCACATTGCTGCGGTTGCTGCGTGCTCGCCGTCGCGCCCGCCCGCTCAATGGCGTGCTGGTCACCGTCCCGGCGACGCAGCTGCTCGACGGCGATCGCGAAGCGATGATGGCGTTGGGACGCCTTCTGCGCAACCGCCTGCAGGAGATCCGCCAGCAACTGCGTGTCGACGTCCCGGTCTACCTCGTCGTGACCAAGAGCGACAAGGTAGTGGGGTTCGAGGCGTTCTTCGATCAGCTCTCTCGCGAGGAAAGCGAGCAGGTTCTCGGAGCCAGCTTCTCCAAGGAGCAGAACGGCACCGACGTGAACGTATTCACCAGTGAGTTCGAAGCGTTGCTGTCGCAGCTGAGCGGCCAGGTGATCATGCGCATGCACCAGGAGCGCGACGCACAACGTCGCGGCCTGATTCTCGACTTTCCAGTGCAACTGGGCCTGCTGGGCAACAACCTTGGCATCCTGGTGGAGGCTGCGTTCACCGGTAATCGCTACCAGCGTGCCAGCATCCTGCGTGGCTTCTACTTCACCAGCGCGCCGCATACCGACGCGGATGCCACGGCCTCTGGTCGGGACCTATCGCTGCCATTGGCTCACCGTGGCCGCGCGCGCTTCATCCACGACCTGATGAGCAAGGTCATCTTCCCCGAAGCAGTATTGGCCAGTCTCGACCGGCGCGAGGCCAGGCGCATCAGCTGGGCCCAGCGAGCGCTTTGCATTGGGGCCTTGGGCTGCCTCGGCCTGTTCGGCCTGGTCTGGGCCGGCAGCTTCGCAGCCAATGACCGAAACCTGGAGACCCTCAAGGAACTGGCAGACCGGCAAGCCGTAGAACGTGCCGCACTGACTGCCCGTGACGATGCCAGGGCAATCCTGCCTGCACTGGACAGCCGTTACGCTGCCACCCAGGTGTTTGCACCAACGGCGCAGGCACGCTACGTCGAGCGCGGCGGACTATACCAGGGGACGGCAAGCAATCCGGTGCTGCTCCAGGCTTATCAGCGCGAACTCGTCGATTTGCTGCTGCCACGCGTGGCCCAGGCCCTGGAAGCACAGATCCGAAGCGACATGGGCAGCCGCGAACGCCTGCTAGCCAGCTTGCGCACCTATCTGATGCTGAACATGCCCGAGCGGCGTGACCGGCAGTTGCTCGAGCAATGGATGGCCGAGCAATGGGCGCAGCGTTACCCAGGCAATGCCCAATTGCAAAACGACCTGACCGGTCATCTCCAACGTCTGCTCGACTTGCGCTTCGCTTATTCACTCGACGACGCACTGGTGGCCCAGGCGCGCCAGGTGCTGCGTCGGGAATCGCTGGCCACGGTGGTCTATCGAGTGCTCCGCGACAAAGCCCGCAGCCTGCCAGAGTACCGCCTGAGCCAGCATCTGGGGCCCCAGGGTGGGGTGTTCGTCGGTACCGACTACACCATCCCCGGCTTCTATACCCAGCGCGGCTACCAACGCTATTTCATGGTGCAAGGCGCAGGGCTGGTGCGGGACATCCTGCGTGACAACTGGGTGCTGGGAGAGGGCAGCAGCCTGAGTGCCATGGACATGCGCCGATTGCTCGTCGAACTCGAACAGCTATATTTCAACGACTACATCAGCTACTGGGGCGAGGCGGTCGGCCAGGTGGCGCTGGATCCCTTCACCAATGCCCAGCAAGGCGCCCGCCAGTTGGCCAGCCTTGGCGCGACCAACTCGCCGTTGCTGGCCATGCTTGCGCAGATTCGCGAGAACACTCGTTTCGCCGCGTTGGCAGGCGACAGCCGTGCCACGGCGTCCATCGAGGAGCAGGGTGGCGAGCCGGGCAAGGCCGCCGCGGTCGCCAGCGCCGCCGGGCGGACCCTGGCCAGACGTGGTGCCGATACTGCGCGCAAGGCCTTGGAACGGCGCTTCGAGCCGCTGCACCGACTGCTCGATGACGACAACGGTCCAGGCGCTGATCTTGCCGCGATGTTCCAGACGCTCGACGACTTGCAGGCGCAACTGACCGACCTGGCGCGCTCCAGCCAACCCCAGCACGCGGCCTATGAACTGGCCAAGGGGCGCATGGCAGGTAACCGGCGCGATCCGTTGAGCAACCTGCGCGACGCAGCCATGCGTCTGCCACGCCCTGTCGGCGGCTGGTTCTCGACCTTGGCCGATGACAGCTGGATGTTGCTGCTGGACAACAGTTACGAGTACATCAACCAGCACTACGAGACCCAGCTCTACAGCTTCTATGTCAAGGCCATCGGCGAGCGTTACCCATTCCACGCTCACAGCAGCAGCGAAGTGGCGCTGAGCGACTTCCGTGAGTTCTTCAAGGCCCAAGGGCTGGTGGACCGCTTCTTCGAAACCTACCTCAAGCCGTTCGTCATCGGCGAGCCGGGCAATTACCGTCTGCGTACCGTCGACGGCCGCAGCTTGCCGGTGTCCCAGGGCTTTCTCGAACAGATGCGGCACGTGCGGACCATCCAGCGTGGCTTCTTCGTCGACGACCCCAGCACGCCGCAGGTGCAGTTCAGGCTCGAGCCCCACACCCTCGATTCGACGGTAGGCCGCGCCGAGTTCCGCCTGGGCAAGCAACACATGGTCTACCGTCATGGGCCGATCGTGCCAATGGCCTTCAAGTGGCCGACCGAGGCTGACGATGACCGAGCCAGCCTGTCGCTGGAGACGCTCGGAGGCAAGACGATGGCGCTGGAGAAGAACGAGGGGCCATGGTCGCTGTTCCGCCTGTTCGACCTGATGCAGACCGAGTACCAGAGCGGTCGCGATGTCCTGATGATCAAGGGCAACGTCGGCGGCATGCGAGCCAACTATCTGGTGCTGACCCAACGTTCGCCGAATCCGTTCGACCTCGCCGCGGTACGCAACCTGCGCATGCCGGTGTCGCTGTGATGGTGGCCGACAGTCATTGGCGAAGCGCCGGACGCACTGCCTTGGGCAAGGTGCGTACGCGCAACGAAGACGCCTACCTCGAACGTCCCGAGCGTGGCTTGTGGGCGGTAGCCGACGGCATGGGTGGCCATCAGGCCGGCGACCTGGCCAGCCTGATGGTGGTCGAGGCGTTGGCTGGATTGAGTTTGGCAGGTGGCTTCGACGAGCAGGTGCGCGAGGTGCGTCAGTGCCTGCACTGGGTCGATCGGCGCTTGGGCGATGCCCTGACGGTCGTTAGCGGCCGTGCTGCCCCGATCATGGGCAGCACCGTGGTCGCTTTATTGATCCATGAGCGACGCGCGGCCTGTATCTGGGCCGGCGATAGCCGCTGTTACCTCTGGCGCGACAGACGTCTGTTCCAGCTGACCCGCGATCACTCGCTGCGCCAGCGCTGGATCGATGAACGCAAGTTCGCCACCGAACAGGCTCGGCAGCGGCCTGGGGGGCATGCGCTGACGCGCGCCTTGGGCAGCCCCCAGGTGCTGCGCCTGGACGTGCTCGAATTCCGAGTGATGCCCAGCGACACCTTTCTGCTGTGCAGTGACGGTCTATACCATGACCAGAGCGACGAGACGTTCGGCAAGGCGCTGGACCAGGCGCAGCCAAGCCGAGCGCTGGACTATCTGTTTGGCAGGACGCTACTGGGCAAGGCGCCCGACAACCTCACCGGCGTGGTGATTCGCCAGTGAACGCGCCCCGGTCCATGTTGCACAGTGACAATGCCTCAGCGAACGGGTCTGCCCCGGACGTCGAGCGCGGGGACGTCGCTCTGACGATCACCGGGGCGCGACTGCCCGGCGTGCTGCCGCCGATTCTCAATGATCGCTACAAGCTCGAGGGGTTGCTCGGCGCGGGAGGCATGGGGCTGGTCTACCGCGCACGTGACCTGCTCAGCGAGCGGTTCGGTGAACCTGATCCTTATTGCGCGATCAAGCTGCTGCGCGATGACGTAGCCGAGTGCCCAGGTGCAAGCGCACTGTTGTACAGCGAATTCGCCCTGGCCTCTCATTTGCCGCACCCCAATGTCGTCAGGGTGCATGGCTTCGAGGTCGATGGCGGTTGCCAGCGAGCGTTCTTCAGCATGCAGCTGTTACGCGGCAAGCCTCTTGATCGCGTGCTCTGCGAACGGCCCCAGGGTCTGGCATGGGACGAGCTGCGCGGTATCGTGCTGCCGCTGCTCGAGGCGCTGGCGTTTGCCCATGACCGCGGCGTACTCCATGGCGATATCAAGCCCAGCAACCTGATGCTCACCGAACATGGCCCGCAGCTGTTCGACTTCGGCCTGGGCCAGGCGCTGGGCGGAGCGCTCAGTGGCCTGGCTCGGCTGAGCCGCGACCGGATCCATGCCTGGACCCCAGCCTACGCCGCTCCGGAGCTGCGTGATGGCGCGGCCTTGTCGCCCGCCACAGACGTCTTCGCTGCCGCCTGCCTGATCTACGAACTGGTCAGCGGCCAGCGGCCATTCGGCGCCGATGCGCGACTGCTCCGCGAAGCGCCCGCCAATCAGCGCCTGCAACGGCCGGCGCACCTGCCCGCCAGAGCCTGGGGCGCGCTGCTCCAGGCGCTCGCTCTGGAGCCCGCGCAGCGGCGAATCAGTGCCGGCGAACTGCACGAAGTCGTGGCGACAGCCGGTGCTCCGGCGTGGCGTCGATGGCTCGGCCAGGGCCAAGCAAATCTTCAGACAGGAATAAGCTAAATGTTCAACCCCAGCAACCACACCCACTTCAGCCTGACCCTGGACCACCCCGAGGCCGACTTCCAGGTCCTGTCGTTCAAGGGCCGCGAGGCCATCAGCCAACCTTATCGCTTCGAGCTGGAGCTGGTCAGCGAGCGCCCCGACCTGGACCTGCACAGCCTGCTGCACCGCACCGCGTTCCTCGCGTTCGACCCGGCCGGGCATGGCCTGCACGGCCAGGTCCAGCAAGCCGCCCAGGGCGACCCCGGCCGGCGCCTGCACCGCTACCAGCTAGTCCTGGTGCCGCGCCTGGCCTACCTGGCGCACCGCCATAACCTGCGCATCTTCCAGCAGCAGAGCGTGCCGCAGATCATCACCCGCATCCTCCAGGAGCACGGCATCCAGGCCGACGCCTTCCGCTTCGCCCTCGGCACGCCCTGCCCGGTGCGCGAATACTGCGTGCAGTACCGCGAGAGCGACCTGCACTTCGTCCAGCGCCTGTGCGAGGAAGAGGGCCTGCACTACCACTTCGAGCACAGCCGCGACGGCCACCTGCTGGTGTTCGGCGACGACCAGGTGTTCTTTCCCCGGCTCGGCCGATCGCTGGCCTATGTGCAGGACACCGGCCTGGCCGCCGACACGCCGGCGATCCGTCACTTCGGCGTGCGCCTGCAGACCCGCACCCGCCGCGTCAGCCGCCGCGACCACGATTTCGAGCGCCCGCGCCTGACGCTCGAGGCGAGCTGCCAGCCCGACCCGCCGCCCGAGGAGGTACTCTGCTACCCGGAGCCGGACCTGGAGGACTACGCCTACCCGGGCCGCTTCGGCGACCGCCGCCGGGGCCGCCTGCTCAGCCGCCGCGCCCTCGAGCGCCACCGCGCCGACCAGCACTTGGCCAGCGGCCGCAGCGACGCGCCGCAGCTGGCCAGCGGGCACTTCTTCGAGCTGGCCGGGCACCCGCGCGTCGAGTGGAACGACCTCTGGCTGCTCACCGAGGTGCAACACGAAGGCTACCAGCCGCAGGTGCTGGAGGAGGCGATGCCGGGCGCCACCGGCCAGCTCGACCAGACCGCCGACGAAGCGCCGCGCCAGGGCTACCGCAACCGTTTCCTGGCCACGCCCTGGAACGTGTTCTACCGTCCGCCGCTGCGCCATCCCAAGCCGCAGGTGCTCGGCAGCCAGAGCGCGGTGGTCACCGGCCCGCCCGGCGAGGAGATCTACTGCGACAAGTACGGCCGGGTCAAGGTGCAGTTCTTCTGGGATCGCGAGGGCGCGGGCGACGAGACCAGCAGCTGCTGGCTGCGCGTGGCCTCGAGCTGGGCTGGTGTGCGCTACGGCGGGCTGGCCGTGCCGCGGGTGGGCATGGAGGTGCTGGTGAGCTTCTTCGAGGGCGACCCCGACCAGCCGCTGGTCAGCGGCTGCCTGTACCACGCCGAGAACCGGGTGCCCTACGAGCTGCCCGAGCACAAGACCCGCAGTGTGTTCAAGAGCGCCAGCAGCCCCGGCGGCCAGGGCTGCAACGAGCTGCGCATCGAGGACAGGCGCGGCGCGGAGCAGATCTACGTGCACGCCCAGCGCGACTGGGACGCGCACATCGGTCACGACCAGAAGCTGCACGTCGGGCACCAGCGCCATGACACGGTGCACGACAACAGCTACAGCCTGTGTCAGGGCGAAGAACACCGCACCACCGTAGGCGATCGCAAGACCGCGCTGCAGGCCAGCGACCACCTGATCGTGGACGGCAACCAGCACGTGAAGGTTGGCGGTTCGCAGCGGGTGGAGGCTGGCCGGGAGATCCACATCAAGGCCGGCGAGCGGCTGCTGATCGAAGCCGACCTGGAGCTGACGCTCAGCGTCGGCGGCAGCTTCATCAAGCTCGACCCTGGCGGGGTGACGGTGGTGGGCGAGCAGATCCTGTTCAATAGTGGCGGCTCGCCGGGAGTGGTGAGCGGGCTCGCGCTGCAGACGCCGACGCTGCCGGTGGCGCCGCCCTCGGCCGATACCGGCGCGCCGCCCGCGCCGGCCCAGGCCAACGTCAGGTCGCCCAGCGAAGAGCGTCCGTCGAAGGAGCGTTTCTTCGACATCGCCCTTGCCGACGTACCCGGTGACGAGGGTTTTCCGCTGCGGCAGACCGCCTGGCAGATCGTCCAGGAGACCGGCCAACCCCCACTGCTCGAAGGCGTGACCGACCAGGACGGCCGGGTCCAGATCGACGAGCCCCAGCGCCTGGAGCTGTCCGCCGCCTGCGCCCGGGGCGAGCCGCTATGGCTGTGCTACGCGGGGCAGCGGGTGCCGATAGCGGTACATGAGGCGCCAGCGGCGGCCACCACACAGGCGCAGGCGCAAACGGAACGCCTGAGCCAGGCAGCACAGGACTTCCACGACAGCCCCCGGCAACGCCCGCTCGACAATGTCGCGACCGCCCGTGGCCACCAGGCCGAGGCTGCCTCCTCGGCCCCTTACAACGGTGTTCGCCACAAAGAGCTCACCCAGGTCAATACCGCTGACGGCAAGGCCATGCGGGCGGTGAGCGCACCGGACTTCTTCGTGCGCGACCCCAACGCCTTCGCCCCGAAGCGCAGCGGCCACGACGTGCGCTTCTTCACCACCGGCAAGGACTACTACCTGGACCTGGCGCAGGCCATCGGCCAGGCGCGCACGTCGATCTTCATCACCGGCTGGCAGGTCAACTACGACGTGACCCTCGACGGCAAGCAGAGTCTCTGGCAGTGCCTGCGCACGGCGCTGATGCGCAGCAGCCAGCTCAAGGTGTTCGTCATGCCCTGGTTGAGCCCCGCCGCAAGTGTCGGCACGCACGACTTCGAGACGATGCTGGCGATCTTCCACCTCAACGCTGGCCTGAAGGAGCCTCGGGCCTTCTGTACGCCAGCCATCCAGCAAAGCGACATGAAAGGGCTGGGCTCGACCTTCTCCCATCATCAGAAAGCCGTGGTGATCGACAACCACATCGGTTATGTAGGCGGCATCGATCTGGCCTATGGCCGGCGCGATGACAACGACTTCAGCCTCGACGCCAGCGACCGTCGCGGCAACGATGCCTACAACCCGTGCATCCCGCACCTGGGCTGGATGCCGATGCACGAGCACGTCAGTCGCGCGGGCCTGTTGCTGGCAACCTTGTTCGACCTCTCCGGGACCGGCACGACCGGCGTGCTCAACGCCGCCACCTGGGTCCGCGACTTCTTCGCCAGCCCCCGCCACCCGGTGCTCGAATGGATGGTCAAGGGCGGCCGCAGCCTCAAGGAGCAGTTCGCCGCATTCGACCCGCTAGCAGCGCCCAGGCAATACCTGACCGACCTGGTCATCCGCAGCATCACCGCGCTGATCAAGGACAACTGGCGGCGCCTGCCGTTGGCCGAGCCGCTCAAAGGCCAGGTCGAGGGCTGGATCGCCGAGGTCGACCAGTTCCAGGGTGCCCTGCACGTCGACCTGCGCTTGAAAAGCCAGGTGCTGATCAGCCAGTGGATGAACGATTCGGACCTCGGGCGCCTGGTGGCGATGTTCTGCGACAAGGGCTACGACGCGATGCCGGCCGACAAGCTGGGCTGGCTCGCCGGTCTCGAAGAGGTCGCCATCGCGCTGCTCGGGCATTTCTATGCGCTGCTGCAAAGCCGTCTGGAAAACCGCCAGGCGCCTTTCCGCTACCTCGAGCACGAGCACCAGCCGCTGGCCTCCGCCGACTACAGTACCCTGGCCAAGGACCAGCCGCGCATGCCCTGGCAGGACGTCCACAGCCGCATCGAAGGGCCGGCAGTGTACGACCTGGCGCGCAACTTCATCGACCGCTGGAACGGCCAGCAGGCCTACATCGCCGACATCCAGCCGCTGGGGAAGACCGCGGTGGTGGTGGCGTTCATGGAGTGGTTGAACCGACTGGCCCGCGACGCCGGGCTGCCGCACCACCTGGGCCTGGACGATCGCATCCGCCTGGAGATGCCCAAGCCGCGGCCGGTCTGGATCGACCAGCCGCAGGACTTGCCACGACCCCCGACGACGGTGCCCGGCAAGGTCAGCGTCCAGGTGCTGCGCAGCGCGTCGGCCAGGATGCTCGCCCAGGAAGCCAAGGGCCGCGCAAAGGCCCAGGTGGAACTGCCGCAGCCGCCAGGGACCAATGCCGGCGGGGTACAGGCCGACTGCTACCACGCCATGCTGCAGGCCATCTCCAGCGCCCAGCATTTCCTCTACATCGAGAACCAGTTCTTTCAGAGCGACTTCGGTAAGGACGGTGAACTGAACGACAAGCAGGACCTGTCCGGTCCCATGGCCAGCCTGCGCGACCCCTTGACCCTGCGTCAGGACTTCGTGGAACGGATCAACCTGCGCGAGGCGCTCGAACGGCAGGACTTCGCCCTGATCGACTGGAAGGAGGTCAAGGCCATTGGCAAGACGCCCGACAAGGAGGCGTACAAGTTTCTCGGGGACTTGCGGCGCATCTGGCAGACCAATGCGCAAGGCTGGTTGACCCAGAAACTGGGACGTCAGGAGCCGCTGGGCAACACCATCGGCCAGGCCCTGGCCGACCGCATCGGCCGGGCCATCGACGAAGACCTGCCGTTCCATGTGTACCTGGTGTTGCCGGTGCACCCGGAAGGCACCCTGGATACGCTGAACGTGATGCACCAGGTGCACCTGACCCAGCAGAGCCTGGTGTTCGGCCAGCACAGCCTGGTCAGGCGGATTCAGCGGCGCATGGCGCTCAAGGCGGTGATGGCGCGCGGGGCGTCACGCGAGGAGGCGCTGGCGATCATCGAGCGGGTGGATGGCAATGAACAGCCGGCCTATGCCCATCAGGACTGGACCCGATACCTGACCCTGCTGAACCTGCGCACCTGGACCACCCTGCGCGAACGGGTGGTGACCGAGCAGATCTACGTGCACAGCAAGCTGCTGATCGCCGACGACCGGGTGGCGATCCTTGGCAGCGCCAACATCAACGACCGCAGCCTGCGCGGTATGCGCGACTCGGAGCTGGCGGTGATCGTGCGCGACAGCGAGTCGGTCGAGGTGCGACTCGATGGCCAGCACCTGCACCCGGTCGGCCGGCTGGTCCACCAGTTGCGCAAGGACCTGTGGAAAAAGCACTTCGGCATGAGCCAGACCCGGGTCGCTGGGGTGGCGCCCTTCGAGGTCGACGAGGACTTTCTCGAGCAGCCGGCCTCGGAGGCCGTCTGGCGGGCGATCCAGCAGCGGGCGAGAGATAACAGTAAAGCCTATGAGGCGGTCTTCAACTTCATTCCGCAGAACTTCAGCCAGTTCCAGGTAATCGAGGAGTCCATGCGCAAGAAGTATCGGGAGGGTTTTCCCGCATCAATCTGGCCGACCTGGACCTACAAAACAGTTGAAGATTTGAATCTGGGAGGCCAGCTGGAAGAGCCACCTGCGTGCAAGGAAGAGTTCTGGGTCAGCCGAACCCGGGCAGGCGTCAAGTTCCATCTTCCGCCTCAGGGCATACAAGGTTTCATCACCGCCCTGCCCACGGGCTGGACGAAGGGCGAGAACAACGACTCCGGCTTGAACCTGACCATTCTGGCCGGCACCGAGGAGGGCAACGGTGCCGCCACCGTTGCAAGCACCGATCGTCCCGCCACCGACAGCGAGCAAGTCTGATGAGATATCTGTTTGTGATGTATCTAGTACTGGGCCTGGGTCCCCTGACCGCCTTTGCCGAAGGCGCGCGCACCGAGTGCCTGGGCCGTTTCAAGTTTACTGCGCCCGAGCACTTCGAATGGGCTACCTACAATATCGGCAGGAAGAGGATCGACAAGCCGGGTGGACATGCCTTTTCGGAAGAGATTGGCGCAGGGTTTGAATATGGCAGCTATGCCTATGATCATCTAACCGTCAGGGTCAGCGATATCACCACGCGGCGAGCCTTCGAGTCGACTCGCCGCGCCATCTTTGGCGATATCGAACAGGCCAAGATCAACCTGAAGGAGAAACTGGAGAGCCACAAGCGCATTCTGGAGAGTATGCGCGGGCGTTATTCCGCCGAAGACATGGCTACCCAGCAAGCCCGGGTCGAGCGGGCAAAAGAAGACCTGGCGACCGTGGGAATCTACGAGCACGACTTGGGCATCCCCGATGCCCATTTCCTGGGCAGCGAGACTACGCCCTTCGAGTTCTTTCTGTGGCGCAACAACCGCGTCTACTACTTTTTCATGGACAAACCCGCCAAGAACTCCACCGAGCGCATCAAGGACCTGATCGCCCGTTTCGAGCCCCGCGAGCTGTATCAGGTGCCCAAAGGCCCCGGTGTCTGCTTCCCCTACGGTTTCATTCACGATGACGGCAAGACCGGGTTCAGCATCAAGAACAGCCTGCGTCTGGCCAGCACGCCGAACGTGATCATGAGCATGATCCACGCCTCGCCCGATGATCCGACCAAGCCCACCCGTGGCCTCTACAACACGCACTACTACCCCGGCTACGACCGGGAAAAGTGGAGGAAGTCGAAGATCCTGGAAAAACTCCAGTTCGGCAAACGCACCACGCTTCTCGAAGGCTGGCGCCTCGACCCGCGTCCCGGTTCCGGTGAGCAGGAGCGAGCCTGGTTCGCCGTCGCCCATGTGGGCGGTCTGTTCAGGTCGTTGATGGCGGTCCACATGCACACCTTCCCGCAGGGCACCGATGGGCTGAAAACCCTGACCCCACCGCCCGAAGAGGTGATCCCCAAGTTCCAGGCCATCACGCGGAGCATCCGTGAGTTTTGACGGGCGAGAACAACGACTTGGGCTTGAACCTGACCATTCTGGCCGGCACCGAGGAGGGCAACGGTGCCGCCACCGTTGCAAGCACCGATCGTCCCGCCACCGACAGCGAGCAAGTCTGATGAGATATCTGTTTGTAATGTATCTAGTACTGGGCCTGGGTCCCCTGACCGCCTTTGCCGAAGGCGCGCGCACCGAGTGCCTGGGCCGTTTCAAGTTTACTGCACCTGAGCACTTCGAATGGGCTACCTACAGTATTGACAGAACGAGAATCGACAACTCGGGCGGACATACCTTTTCGGAAAAGATTGGCGCAGAGTCCGAATATGCCGACTATGCCTATGATGGTGATGGTCTGATCATCAAGGTCAGTGACGTCACCACGCGGCGAGCCTTCGAGTTGGCCCGTGGCGCCATCTTTGGCGATATTGAACGGGCCAAGATAAATCTGAAGAAGAAGCTGGAGATCGAAAAAAGTATTCAGAACGACATGCGCGGGCGTCACTCCGCCGAAGACATGGCTGACCAGCAAGCACGGGTCGAGCGGGCGAAAGAAGAGCTGGCGACCGCAGAAGTCTACGAGCACGACCTGGGCATTCCCGATGCCCATATCCTGGGTAGCGAGACTAAGCCCTTCGAGTTCTTTCTGTGGCGCAACAGCCGCGTCTACTACTTTTCCATGAAGAAACCCGCCAAGAACTCCATCGAGCGCATCAAGGACCTGATCGCCCGTTTCGAGCCCCGCGAGCTGTATCAGGTGCCCAAAGGCCCCGGTGTCTGCTTCCCCTATGGTTTCATTCATGATGACGGCAAGACCGGGTTCAGCGTCAAGAACAGCCTGCGTCTGGCCAGCACGCCGAACGTGATCATGAGCATGGTCCACGCTTCACCGGAGAGCTCGACCCCGACCAAGCCCACCCGTGGCCTCTACGACACGCACTACGAGCCCAGCTACGACTGGAGGAAGTGGAATAGGTCGGGGATCTCGGAAAAACTCCAGTTCGGCAAACGCACCACGCTTCTCGAAGGCTGGCGCCTCGACCCGCGTCCTGACTCCGGCGAGCAGGAGCGAGCCTGGTTCGCCGTTGCCCATGTGGGCGGTCTGTTCAGGTCGTTGATGGCGGTCCACATGCGCACCTTCCCGCAGGGCACCGATGGGCTGAAAACCCTGACCCCACCGCCCGAAGAGGTGATCCCCAAGTTCCAGGCCATCACGCGGAGCATCCGTGAGTTTTGACGGGCGAGGGCAACGACTCGGGCTTGAACCTGACCATTCTGGCCGGCACCGAGGAGGGCAACGGTGCCGCCACCGTTGCAAGCACCGATCGTCCCGCCACCGACAGCGAGCAAGTCTGATGAGATATCTGTTTGTGATGTATCTAGTACTGGGCCTGGGTCCCCTGACCGCCTTTGCCGAAGGCGCGCGCACCGAGTGCCTGGGCCGTTTCAAGTTTACTGCGCCCGAGCACTTCGAATGGGCTACCTACAATATTGACAGAGCGAGAATCGACAAGCCGGGCGGACATGTCTTTTCGAAAAAGATTGGCACAGCGTTTGAATATGGCAGCTATGCCTATGATCATCTAATCATCAAGGTCAGCAACGTCACCACGCGGCGAGCCTTCGAGTTGGCCCGTGGCGCCATCTTTGGCGATGTCGAAGAGGCCAAGATCAACCTGAAGAAGAAACTGGAGATCGCAAAAAGTATTCAGGACGACATGCGCGGGCGTTATCCCGCCGAAGCCATGGCTACCCAGCAAGCCCGGGTCGAGCGGGCAAAAGAACACCTGGCGACCGTGGGAATCTACGAGCACGACTTGGGCATTCCCGATGCCCATATTCTGGGCAGCAAGACTACGCCCTACAAGTTCTTTCTCTGGCGCAACAGCCGTGTCTACTACTTTTCCATGACTCAGCCCGCCAAGAACTCCACCGAGCGCATCAAGGACCTGATCGCCCGTTTCGAGCCCCGCGAGCTGTACCAGGTGCCCAAGGGCCCCGGTGTCTGCTTCCCCTACGGTTTCATTCACGATGACGGCAAGACCGGGTTCAGCGTCAAGAACAGCCTGCGCCTGGCCAGCACGCCGAACGTGATCATGAGCATGATCCACGCCTCGCCCGATGATCCGACCAAGCCCACCGTGGGCCTCTACAACACGCACTACTACCCCGGCTACGACCGGGAAAAGTGGAGGAAGTCGAAGATCCTGGAAAAACTCCAGTTCGGCAAACGCACCACGCTTCTCGAAGGCTGGCGCCTCGACCCGCGTCCCGGTTCCGGTGAGCAGGAGCGAGCCTGGTTCGCCGTCGCCCATGTGGGCGGTCTGTTCAGGTCGTTGATGGCGGTCCACATGCACACCTTCCCGCAGGGCACCGATGGGCTGAAAACCCTGACCCCACCGCCCGAAGAGGTGATCCCCAAGTTCCAGGCCATCACGCGGAGCATCCGTGAGTTTTGACGGGCGGGGGCAACGGTGCCGCCACCGTTGCAAGCACCGATCGTCCCGCCACCGACAGCGAGCAAGTCTGATGAGATATCTGTTTGTAATGTATCTAGTACTGGGCCTGGGTCCCCTGACCGCCTTTGCCGAAGGCGCACGCACCGAGTGCCTGGGCCGTTTCAAGTTTACTGCGCCCGAGCACTTCGAATGGGCTACCTACAATATTGACAGAGCGAGAATCGACAAGCCGGGCGGACATGTCTTTTCGAAAAAGATTGGCACAGCGTTCGAATATGGCAGCTATGCCTATGACGGTCTGATCATCAAGGTCAGCAACGTCACCACGCGGCGAGCCTTCGAGTTGGCCCGTGGCGCCATCTTTGGCGATGTCGAAGAGGCCAAGATCAACCTGAAGGAGAAACTGGAGAGCCACAAGCGCATTCTGGAGAGTATGCGCGGGCGTTATTCCACCGAAGACATGGCTACCCAGCAAGCCCGGGTCGAGCGGGCAAAAGAAGACCTGGCGACCGTGGGAGTCTACGAGCACGACCTGGGCATTCCCGATGCCCATATTCTGGGCAGCAAGACTACGCCCTACAAGTTCTTTCTCTGGCGCAACAGCCGTGTCTACTACTTTTCCATGACTCAGCCCGCTAAGAACTCCACCGAGCGCATCAAGGACCTGATCGCCCGTTTCGAGCCCCGCGAGCTGTACCAGGTGCCCAAAGGCCCCGGTGTCTGCTTCCCCTACGGTTTCATTCACGATGACGGCAAGACCGGGTTCAGCGTCAAGAACAGCCTGCGCCTGGCCAGCACGCCGAACGTGATCATGAGCATGATCCATGCCTCGCCCGATGATCCGACCAAGCCCACCCGTGGCCTCTACAACACGCACTACTACCCCGGCTACGACCGGGAAAAGTGGAGGAAGTCGAAGATCCTGGAAAAACTCCAGTTCGGCAAACGCACCACGCTTCTCGAAGGCTGGCGCCTCGACCCGCGTCCCGGTTCCGGTGAGCAGGAGCGAGCCTGGTTCGCCGTTGCCCATGTGGGCGGTCTGTTCAGGTCGTTGATGGCGGTCCACATGCACACCTTCCCGCAGGGCACCGATGGGCTGAAAACCCTGACCCCACCCCCCGAAGAGGTGATCCCCAAGTTCCTGGCCATCACGCGGAGCATCCGTGAGTTTTGACGGGCGAGGGCAACGGTGCCGCCACCGTTGCAAGCACCAATCGTCCAGCAACCGACAGCGAGCAAGTCTGAAAAGATATCCGCTGTGATTTATCCGGTACTGAACCTGTGCGCTTTTGCCGAAGGAGCAGCGATATCGAGCTATATATGGATCAGGTCGAGATCATTATTTGTCAATGTGCCTCTGCGCTCTGCCCGAAAGGTGTAGTCCTTGAGTAAGGTCAATCGGTATTTGCAAAAAAGGGGGCGGCTTGAGTAGCTTCGTGAGGTCATCCTTATCTGATCGGCATTTATGTATTCATCGGCGCATGCTGTTGCGCAAATGTATTCAACGAGGCTGGCGCTTTTCCAGTCCCACTCGCCCAATCGAAACCGTGCCGCAAGCGTTCATTGCCGCGTATCGATACCCACCACCACCGACATCCCCGGCCTCAATCGCTTCATCTCCGGCTGGTCGGCGTCCACGGTGATCTTCACGGCAATCCGCTGGGCGATCTTGACGAAGTTGCCGGTTGCGTTGTCCGCCTGCAGCAGCGCGAACTCCGAACCGGTGGCCGGCGAGATCTGCTGCACCCGCCCGCGCAGCTTCAGGTGGTCGAGGGCATCGACGGTAAAGCTCACCGGCTGGCCGATGCGCACGTCGGCCATCTGGGTTTCCTTCATGTTGGCGACCACCCAGAGGGTATCGGGCACCAGCGCCATCAGTTGCGCGCCGGGGTTGACGTAGGCGCCCAGGCGGGTGCCGATCTGGCCCAGCTGGCCATCGCGCGGGGCGGTCACGCGGGTGTTGTCCAGGTCGATACGGGCCAGCTCCACCGTGGCCTTGGCGTTTTCCACCGCGGCTTGCAGGGCAGCGCGATTGACGATCACCGTCTCGCGGTCCTGGCGAGCGATCTCCAATGCCGCCTTCGCCTCGGCCAGGCTCGCGACCGCGGCGGCGTGGTTGGCTCGGCTCAGGTCCAGCTCGCGCCGCGACACCGATCCATCGGTGACCAGGGCCTGGTTACGGGCCAGGTCGGCCTTGGCCTTGTCGGCCTGGGCCGAGGCATTGCCGATGGCGGCCTGGCGCTGGGCGATGGTGGCCTCGGCACTCTTGCGTTGCTGCAGGTTGTTGGCCAGCGCGGCCTGCTGCTGTTGCAGCTGGGCGCGGGCCTGGGCCAGGCGTTGCCGGTAGATGCGATCGTCCAGCTGCACCAGCAGGTCGCCGGCCTTGACGAACTGGAAGTCGTGCACCGGGACGTCGACGATGTAGCCGCCAAGCTGCGGGCCGATGATGGTCACCTGGCCGTGCACCAAGGCGTTCTCGGTGCTTTCGATGGCGCTGCCGAACGGCGGCAGGCGCCAGGCGTACAGCACCAGGAGGATGCCCGCCAGAGCCACGCTGGCGAAGCTGATGGCCGAGAGCAGGCGTACTCGCCGCGTACGGGCAGGGCTGGTCGGCTCGCTGGGTGGCGTGCTGCCTTCCGGTGTCTCGGCCAGGGCAGTGGTGGTGGTCGTGCGGGTTTCGTCGGTCATCGGGTGGCGGCGCCGCTGGTGGAGTCGGAAGAAGAGGCCCGGGCTGCCGCATGACGGAGCCAGGCACTGCGAATGACGATCCAGATCATGGTCAAGACGGCGATGACGCCGATCAGCATGAAGACATCGTTAAAGGCCAGCACGTTCGCTTCGCGGTTCGCGGCGCTGGCCAACAGGCGCATGCCAACCTCGCTGCGCAGCGCCGGGTCGGCGATGGTCCCACCGTAACCGGCGCCGCCACTTTGCACACGGGCGTTGACCAGTGGGTCGAGATAGCTCAGGCGGTCCATCAGGTGGCTGGAGTGGAATTTCTCCCGCCAGATCTGGAAGGTACCCAGCAGCGCCGCGCCGAGCAGGCCGCCGAGGTTGTTGCAGATGCCGAACAGCACCGAGAAACTGACCAGGTTGCGCGGGTTGGCGCGCACGTGGCCGATCCCCAGGGCCATCGACGGGCCAAGGAAGAAGGTGCTGCCGAAGGCCAGCAGGAATTGGCTCAGGTACATCTGCGCCGGTCGGGTCAGGTTGTTCGAGCCGCTGTCGATGAAGGCGCCGCTGGCCATGGCCAGCAGCGAGATCAGCAGTGGCGCGACCAGGTGGTTGGGGCTGATGGTCAGGGCGCTGGTGCCCAGGCCCGTCACCGCGCCGAGCAGCATGATCCAGTACAGCGTGCTCATCTGCTCGCTACCCATGTTGAGGAACTGCAGGAAACCCACCGCGCCGGTGGATTGCTCCGAGGTGACCATGCGGATCAGCACCACGCACAAGGCCAGGCGGATGATCGGCCCACTGCCCAGCCAGCGGGTCATCAGCAGGGGGTTGCTGCGGTTGTGCTCGATGGCCAGCCCGGCCAGGATCAAGGCGATGGAGCCAGCCAGGGCGACACCGATCCAGGGCGCTTCCAGCCACCAGTCGATCCTGCCCAGCGACAGCGCCGCGCACAGCAGCGCGGTGCCGCCGGCCATCAGGCTGAAGGTGAGGAAGTCCAGTGGTTCGAAGGTCTTGAAACGGTCTCCTGGCGGCAGCTTGAGCAGCAGCACGCCACCCAGCGCGGTCAGTGCCAGGCCCAGCTCGAACAGGTACAGGCCACGCCATTCGGCGATCTGCAGCAGGTCCTCGGAAAAGATCCGCGCCAACGGCAGGGCCAGTTGCGAGGCCCCCAGGCCCAGCACCATCGCCTTGAGCCGCCATTTGGCCGGGAACGCCTGGATCATGTAGTAGAGGCCCAGCGAAGTGAGTGCGGCGCCGACCATGCCATGGGCCGCGCGCACGGCGATCGCCGAGTTGAGATCGTTGACGAACAGGTGGGCGAAGGTGACCAGCGCGTAGAGCACCAGGAACCCCTCGGTGAAGGTGCGCAGGCCGAACTGCTGGCGAAACTTGACCAGCAGCAGGTTCATCGACACGTTGGTCATCACGTAGGCGGCCGGAAGCCAGGCCATCTCGGCGGTGGTCGCGCCAAGGGCGCCTTGCAGGAACATCAGGTTGGCCGTGACCAGGGCGTTGCCCAGCCCCCCGGTGATGGCCACCAGCAGCCCCACTATCCCGAAGGCCAGGCGCTTGGCCGGGGCGTGCAGAGGCGTGGACGGCGACCCCGGCAGAACGGGTTTTTCGTGGGGCAGCCATTGGCGAGGCGCGTATTTGTTCATCGGGACGACTGTGAATGAGAGGCCGCTGCGCGGAAAAATGTCCTGGAGCCCAAGGTGCCTGGCCCTTGATCAGGACCAGGCACCTGGGCGTTTCGTTCGCCGATGGCGCATCGGCCTTCCTACATAGGCAACGCGAACGGGCACAAGATTCCACGCGCGCGATTGGCCGGCCCGCTGGCGAGGGACCAGGCGACCAGCAGCACTTGCATAAGGCCATCGCTGCAAATACTGTATGGATATTCAGTCAAGAGAAGGTGGCCATGCAGTTGATCGCCAAGCTCGGCATCCTTGCCGACGCTGCCAAGTACGATGCTTCCTGCGCCAGCAGCGGCGCGCCCAAGCGCAGCTCGCGGGGGCGCGAGGGGCTGGGCGCGACCGACGGGATGGGCATCTGTCACAGTTTCACCCCGGATGGGCGTTGCGTGTCGCTGCTCAAGGTACTGCTCACCAACTTCTGCCTGTATGACTGCCAGTACTGCGTCAATCGCCGCTCCAGCAACGTGCCGCGCGCCCGCTTCAGCCCCGAGGAAGTGGTGCGCCTGACGCTGGATTTCTACCGTCGCAACTGCATCAGCGGGTTGTTTCTCAGCTCGGGGATCATTCGCTCGGCCGACTACACCATGGAGCAGCTGGTGCAGGTCGCGCGTCTGCTGCGTGAAGAGCACCAGTTTCGTGGCTACATCCATCTCAAGACCATCCCCGACGCCGACCCCCTGCTCATCGAGGAGGCCGGGCGGCTGGCCGATCGCCTGAGCGTGAACATCGAGCTGCCCACCGAGGCCAGCCTCAAGCGCCTGGCCCCGGAGAAGCAGGCCACCAGCATTCGCCAGGCCATGGGGACCATCCAGCGTGGCCGCCAGGCGGTGGAAGGCGAGGCGCGCGCGCCACGTTTCGCGCCGTCCGGGCAAAGCACGCAGATGATCGTCGGCGCCGATAGCACCGATGATCGCACCATCTTGCGCAATGCCGAGTCGCTGTATCAGGGCTACGGGCTTAAACGCGTGTATTACTCGGCGTTCAGCCCGATCCCCGACAGCCCCGGCAGTGTCCCGCTGGCTGCGCCCCCCTTGCTGCGCGAGCACCGTCTGTACCAGGCCGACTTTCTCATGCGTGGCTATGGCTACAAGGCCGGCGAACTGCTGGGCAAGGCCGGCAACCTGGACCTGGACATCGACCCCAAGCTGGCTTGGGCGCTGTCCAACCGGGAGGTGTTCCCGGTGGACCTCAACCGTGCCGAGCCGGCCGTGCTGGCGCGGATACCCGGCATCGGCCTGCGCAGTGTCCAGCGGCTGGTGGAACTGCGCCGGGAGCGGCGGATCCGCTATGACGACCTGATCCAGCTGCGCTGCGTGCTGGACAAGGCGCGGCCGTTCATCATCACCAGTGACTACCGGCCACCCCAGGGCGACATGCGCAGCAGCCTGTTGCGCGCCCGCCTGCGCGAGCCGCAGGCTCCGGTGCAGATGGGGTTGTGGGGGTGATCGCGCTCGATTGCGACGAACATTTCGGCACCTGGCGCAACCAGGCGCGGCGCTTGCTCGGACATGGCATCGCACCGGCGATGGTGAACTGGGCGCAAGGGCCGGTGGAGGACCTGCTGGCGGTACCTGCGTCGCTGCCGCCAGGGCCAGGCCCATTTCGGGCCAGCGTGCCGGCTGCCTTGCTCGGGCAACTTGAACAGGCGTCACGCTACCGGGGCGAACAGCGCTGGAACCTGCTGTACGAGGTGCTTTGGCGTGTGGCGCATGGCGACCGTGCCGCCATGCTGGCTGGCGATCGCCTGGGCAGCGAGCTGCATCGACGCATCAAGCAGGTCAGCCGCGAAGCCCATCACCTGCATGCCTTCCTGCGTTTCGTGCCATTGCCGCCGACACTGGCCGAGCGGCTGCAACTGGACCTGGTGGCCTATCACGAGCCAGCCCATGACATCCTGGAGAGCGCCAGCGGTCATTTCGCCGACAGGCTCGGTCGGCAACGCTGGCTGATCGCCACGCCGCGAGACGGTATCCGTTTCGACGGCCAGGCGCAGGACTATCGCCGTCGTTGCCCTGAGCAATGGCAGCAATGGGCGCGGCATGCCGATGATCCGGGCGCAGAACTGTGGAAAGTCTACTATCGGCACATCTTCAATCCGGCCCGGGTCAATCCGCAGGCGCTGCGCATGCACATGCCGGGTCGCTTCTGGCGGCATCTGCCCGAGGGCGCTCTCATTCCAGGGCTGGTCGGGCAGGCGCGGCAAGGCAAGCAACGCGACGGGCAGGCGCTGGAAGTCGGGCAGCAAGAAGGCAAGCGCATCGCGTACGCCCGAGAACGCGCCGAACGCTGATCCACGGGCTGGCAGCAATGGTCGCGCAGGCCAGAAAAAGAAAAACCCGCCAGGGCAGCGGGTCAAGGAACGTATCGAAGCCAGGTCAGTGTGCCTCGGTCGGTGTCAGAAAATCGTGAAAGAGGTGTCGACGGTTCGTCGACGCGTGCCTGGCCGGCGCATCTGATGCCGCCTGTGGGCGGCGCGCTTGACCCGTCTGCCTGAACCGCCTATACAGGCGGCCTCGACAGGAGCCATGCCATGCACGATCCAGATGACGATATCCATGAACCTGAGCACGATCATCTACTAGACCAGGACTTTCTGGACGACCTGGACGCTGAACACGCCGACGCATTCGATGGAGTGGCCGAGCGTGCCGATGATCATGAAGACCCCGGGCATTGGTTCGAGGAGGAAGACGAGCGCGACCATCCAGCCTGGTTCGACGAATGCGACGATTGAGTCGATGCCTGGACCGTCATGAAGGGAGGGTGGGAATGGACACGCTAGTGGCGATGCGCGGGTGCGCGTTGGGACGGATATCGCTGGGAAGAGCGCGAATGGTGCCCCGAGCCGGACTCGAACCGGCACACCTTGCGGCGGCGCATTTTAAGTGCGATGTGTCTACCAATTTCACCATCGGGGCACGATGCGAAGCGAGTCATTAGACACGGAAAGACCGCGCAAATCAATATCTTATAGTCTTGCCCGAGCGCTGCGCGAACGCTCAGGGCGTCATGCTCCGAGCGATTTCCCGCAGTTGGTCGATGGTGGCCTGAAGCTCGTGGATCTGGCCGCGGACCAGTTCGGCGTCGCCCTGGTGCACCGAATGCGCCAGGTAGGCGGCATGTCCTTGCAGGGCGCGGGATATCTGCTCCAGTTCGCTGGCGGTGCTCCTGAGGTCTTGCTGCAAGGCTTGTGTGCGCTGGCTGACGGACATGCTCGTTCCTTGCGAAGAGGTGGCGTGGTTTCGCTGGGCTCACTATAGGCCCGCGTGGCTCGGCTGTCACGGCGCCGGGTGCGGCGGTCACGCAGCCACGGCAAGGTATCGTTGGCGTGCCGGCTCATGTAACCTTGCCGGTTTCGAACCAATCCTTTCTTGCGGATGCCCGCGGAGTCCTCATGGTTTCGTCCGACCGCCCCGATCCACAAGTCATGCCGTCCAATCGCTACGAACAGCTGGTCCAGTCGGTGGTCGACTATGCCATCTACATGCTCGACCCCACGGGCCGTGTGGTTTCCTGGAATCCGGGCGCCCAGCGCATCAAGGGCTACGACGCCGACGAAGTGATCGGGCAGCATTTTTCGCTGTTCTTCACCGAGCAGGACTGTGCCGAGCAACGCCCAGCCTGGCTGCTGCGCCAGGCCCTCGAGCAAGGCGTGGCGCAGGATGAAGGCTGGCGGGTCCGCAAGGACGGCACTCGGTTCTGGGCCTTGGCCGCCCTGGACGTCATTCGCGACGAACAGGGGCAGATCATCGGGCTGGCCAAGGTGACCCGCGACATCACGGATCGCCGCGAGTCCGCCTTGCAACTCGACGCCATGCGTGCGCAGCTGTTCCAGGCGCAGAAGCTCGAGGCGCTGGGGCAGCTCACCGGTGGCTTGGCCCACGACTTCAACAACCTGCTGACGATCATCCTCGGGTCGGCGCGCCTGGCCTTGAACAGCCAGGACCCTCAGCGCGTGTCGCGCCTGCTCGAGCATATCGTCGAGGCCGGCCAGCGCGGTACCGAGCTGACCCATCAGTTGCTCAGCTTTGCCCGTCACAGGCAACTGGATCTGACGCGCATCGCGCCGGGCGAGCTGATCGATTCGACGCGTGGCCTCACCAGCCACGTGCTGCCCAGACATATCCGGCTCGAAGAGCGGCGCCAGCCGGACCTGCCGCTGATCGAGGTCGATGTCGGGCAGTTGCAGATGGTACTGCTCAACCTGGTGTTCAATGCACGCGATGCCATCGAGCAGCAAGGGCATATCACCCTCTCGGTCGACAGCCTCGAACTCGATGGCAAGCCGGATGGGCTCAAGGGTCGCTACGTGCGCTTCGCAGTGCGCGACACCGGCAGCGGTATCACGCCTGACGTGCTGCCACGGATCTTCGAGCCGTTCTTCACCACCAAGGCGTTTGGCAAGGGCACCGGCCTGGGCTTGAGCCAGGTCTATGGTTTTGCCAAGCAGAGCAGCGGCACCATCGTTGTCGACAGCGTGCCAGGCGAGGGCACATGCATGAGCTTGTACCTGCCTGCCTGCAGCGCCGAACGCGAAGAGGCTACCCGGCAGCCGTAGTCAGCGCCGCTGGGCACGCTCGTCGCTCAAACCAGGTCTGCTGTCCCTGAGATCCCTATTGGCAAATCAGGCCTGGAGATGTCGCGCACGCTACCCAGTCCTCGGGCCTCGATCCCGTCACAGATCTCGAGGCGCCTGGAAAAGACCAGATGATCGACAAGACGCAGGCATTGCAAGGTACCAAGGGTGCCGCCCGGCCGGCAGGCGCACCCATGCGATGGCAGGCTTGGCGCTATTTTTCCAGTTTTCCAGGCGCGGCCTTGCCTGCCTCGATGCGCTTGAAGATCTCCTCACGGTGAACCTGGACATCTTTCGGCGCCTCGATGCCGATCCTCACTTGCATTCCTTTTACCCCTAGCACGGTGACCTTGGTGTGCTCGTCGATGACGATGGTTTCGCCAACCTTACGGGTGAGTATCAGCATTTAGTTCTCCTTGGTGATGAACATGTCGCGCGAATCGTTCTCGCGGCGACTGGGGAGCGGGGCCCCATGGCCTTGTCCCTCTTTCCTTATTATTAAAGACGCTCTAGGCGCAGAGTAATTCCCCCGCAGGCAAAATCTGTTGCCTGTCTTTAGGCGCAGGAGCCGACGGTCTCGTTCAGAAAAACTGTCGGCGAGGTGCTCTGGTGGCAAGGATAGGGGGCTTGCGTCTGGATGGGAAATTTCTCTGTGTCATCACCGGCATAGGCTCAGTCAATCGATGACCTGTTCGATCGCCTCGACCACTTCGATCGCTTCGGCGGCCCCCAGTCCCGTTATCTGCTCGACGGCCTCCACCGCTTCGACGGTCTCGAGCGCCTGGAGGAACTTCAGCAGGGCGACCTCCTCGGGCTCCAGACCCTTGCGCGAGCGACTGCGCGGAAGCTGCGCCAGGCGCCCGAGGCTGAAATGTTCCAGCACGGCGGGGTGGATATAACAGCGCCGGCACACCGCTGGCGTATTGCCCAGGCGTTGCGCGACTTGCTTGACGATCGCGGTGATGTGCTGCTTGGCATGGGTTTCGGGCTCCCAGGGCAACGGGCGTAACAAGTGCAGCGCCAAGGTGCTTCCTGCCCAGGTCCGGTAGTCCTTGGCCGTGAAATCGGCACCTGTGAGTTGCTGGAGGAACTGGTTGATGTCGCTCGAGCCGACCGTGTGGCGTTCGCCGTGTTCGTCGAGGTACTGGAACAAGGCCTGGCCCGGTAGCTCCATGCAGCGCTTGAGGACCGATGCCAGGCGTCGGTCACGCAAGGTGACGTTATGCTCGATCCCGCTCTTGCCCCGGAAATGAAAGCGGATCGTGCTGCCTTTCACCTGCACATGACGATTGCGCAAGGTGGTCAGCCCGTAGGACTTGTTGTCACGCACGTAGCGATGGTTGCCGATGCGAATCAAGGTGCTGTCGAGCAGGCTCACCACCAAGGCCATGACCTTCTCCCGATCCAGCCCTGGGCGCGCCAGATGCTGGTCGATCTGGTGACGCAGCTTCGGCAACACCTGGGCGAAAGCCAGCATGCGGCCATACTTGTGGGCATCGCGCAACTCGCGCCACTGCGCGTGATAGCGATACTGTTTGCGACCCCTGGCGTCGCGGCCCGTGGCTTGCAGGTGGCCTTGCGGGTCCTGGCAGATCCATACGTCGGTATAGGCCGGGGGGATGGCCAGCGCCGCGATCCGCGCCAGGGTCTCGGCGTCACGCACGCGCTGGCCCTCGGCGTCCAGGTAGATGAAGCGGTCGCGCCAGCGGCGGCGGGTCAGGCCAGGGTGGGTATCGTCGACATAATGCAGCGTGGGCGGCAATGGGCAGTCGGGCATGGCAAGGTCCGTGGTCAGAGATCCTGATCTGTGGACAATGCCCGGCGGCTTGGGTGCCGCCGGTCAGCCGAGCAGGGCCACCGACTTGATCTGCGCCCAGAGCGCCTGGCCTGGATGCAGTCCGAGCTGGTCCGCCGAATAGCGTGTCACGCGGGCCAGCAATGCGCTTCCACTGGCATCCAGGCTGACCAGCACATGGGCCGGGTTGTCAGCCGCTCGACACGCCAGTACCTGCACAGGCAGGCGGTTGAGAATGCTCGAGGCGTGGTCTGCGCTCAGGCTGAGGCTGACATCGCGGGCCTGCACCTTGACTCGCAGGGTGCTGCCCGGCGTTTTCGGTGCGTGGGTGATACGCAACAGCGCACCGCCCGGCAGGCGCAGGTCGAGCAGTTGATAATAGGGATCGTGCCGCTGGACCTGGCCTTGCAGCACCACGCCGGCGTCTTCGGCTTGCGCCAGCGACAGGTCCAGGCGAGCCAGCGTCTGCCCGACCGGGCCACTGGCCGTGGCCCGTCCATGCTCCAGCAGCACCAGGTGGTCGGCCAGGCGCGCCACCTCGTCCTGCGAATGGCTGACATAGACCAGCGGGATGTCCAGCTCGTCGTGCAGTCGTTCCAGGTAGGGCAGGATCTCGCGCTTGCGCGCCGCATCCAGCGCCGCCAGAGGCTCGTCCAGCAACAGCAGCTTGGGGCTGCCGAGCAGCGCCCTGGCGATCCCGACACGTTGGGCTTCACCGCCGGAGAGCGTGGCAGGGCGGCGCTGGAGCAGATGGCCAATGCCGAGCAGTTCGCACGCCTGGTCGAAACCGACCTTGCGCTGCCGCGCAGGGGTCCGTCGCCAGCCGAACTCCAGGTTGCCACGCACGCTCAGGTGGCTGAACAGGCTGGCTTCCTGGAACACGTAGCCTAGCGGGCGCAGGTGCGGGGCGAGGAACGTGCCCTGGCTAGTGTCTTGCCAGGTCTGGCCATTGACCTCGATATACGCCGTGCTGGCACGCTCCAGCCCGGCCAGGCAACGTAGGCAGGAGGTCTTGCCTGAACCGGAATGGCCGAACAGCGCGCTGATCCCGCGGCCGGGCAAGTGCAGGTCGACGTCCAGGGTGAAGTCATCTCGGGCCAGCAGCAAGCGTGCCTTGATCGATCGGCTCATGTCAGCTCCAGTCTGTACGCTGCCGGCGCCCGGCGTACAGCACCAGCAACACCAGGAAAGAGAACACCAGCATGGCCGCGGCCAGCCAGTGCGCCTGGGCATAGGCCATGGATTCGACGTGATCGAAGATCTGTACCGAGACCACGCGGGTCTTGTCGGGAATGTTGCCACCGATCATCAGCACCACGCCGAACTCACCCACCGTATGGGCGAAGCCCAGGACGCTGGCGGTGACGAAGCCTGGCCGCGCAAGCGGCACGACCACATGGATGAAGGAGTCCCAGGGGCCGGCGCGCAAAGTCGCGGCCACTTCCAACGGGCGCTCGCCGATGGCCGCGAACGCATTGTGCAGGGGCTGGACCACGAACGGCAGCGAATACACCACCGAGCCGACCACCAGTCCGGTGAAGGTGAAGACCACGCTGCCCAGGCCGAGCGCCGCGGTGGCCTGGCCGACCCAGCCGTGCGGGCCGAGGGCGATCAGCAGATAGAAGCCGATCACCGTCGGCGGCAGTACCAGCGGTAGCGCGACGATCGCGCCCACCGGGCCGCGCAGCCAGGAGCGGGTACGCGCCAGCCACCAGGCCAGCGGTGTGCCGACCAGCAGCAGGATCACCGTGGTAAGGCTGGCGAGCTTGGCGGTCAGCCAGATGGCGCCCAGATCACTGGCGTCGAGCGGCATCAGATTTGATAACCGTAGGATCGAATGATCTCGGCGGCTTTCGGCCCCTTGAGGTAGTCCACCAGGGCCTTGGCGGCCGGGTTGTCCTTGCCCTTGGCGAGCATCACGGCATCCTGGCGAATCGGCTCGTGCAAGTCGGCCGGCACGAGCCAGGCCGAACCGCCCTGGAGCTTGCCGTCCTTGTAGATCTGCGAAAGCGCGACGAAGCCCAGCTCGGCATTGCCAGTGGAGACGAACTGGAAAGCCTGGGTGATGTTCTGGCCTTCGACGATCCGGCCCTTGACCTGGGCGGCGAGGCCAAGCTTGTCCAGCACCTGGGTGGCAGCCAGCCCATACGGCGCGGTCCTGGGGTTGGCGATGGACAGGTGGCGGTAGTCGCTGCGCTTGAGCACCTCGCCGTGCGCGTCCACATAGTCCGGCTTGGCCGACCAGAGCGCCAAGGTCCCGATCGCGTAGGTGAAGCGCGAGCCTGGGACGATGGCTCGTTCCTGCTCCAGCTTGGCTGGCGTGCGCTCGTCGGCCGCGAGGAACACTTCGAACGGCGCGCCATTGCTGATCTGCGCGTAGAACTGTCCAGTGGCCCCGTAGGCGGCGACCAGCTTGTGTCCGGTGTCCTTTTCGAAGGCCTTGGCAATGGCCTGGATCGGCGCCGTGAAGTTCGCAGCCACGGCGACCTGAACTTCCTCGGCCCAGGCAGAAGAAACCGAAAGCAGGCTGGCGAGCAGGCCGACGCTCAGATGGGAAGGGCGGATGTGCATGAAGCAGGTCCTTTGAAGGCAGTATCGTTATATTGCTGACTATATAGCGACTTTGCCGGTTTCGGGAAGAGCGGACCGGTTCGCTTCGGTAACGGGCTTGAAGAAGCCAGGGTTCAGGCGTTGCGTTAAAGGCCTGCCATCCTGGTCGTCGATCCGCTACTATCGAAGCGGTCGATCCAGGTGCCGGCGCTATGCCACCCTGGCCGGCAATCGAGCCTCGCGTCCCCGGTTATCGGCGATCGGTCAACGGTGAGGTAGTGGCGGGCCGTACCTTCCTTCGAGACCAGCATGAGTGTCAGCACACCACTGTCAGGCATCAACCAGCCATTCAAGGGCCTGGCCCTGGTGGTCATGGCGACCTTCCTGTTCGCCAGCCACGATGCCTTGTCCAAGTTCCTCGGTGGCCTTTATCCGATCGTCATGGTGGTATGGGCGAGGTACCTGGTGCATACCGTGCTGATGGCCGGCATCTTCCTGCCTCGGGCCGGCTTGCGCGTATTACGCACGCGACGTCCATGGCTGCAGACGCTACGCGCCTTGAGCCTGCTCAGCACCAGCCTGCTGTTCACCGCCGGGCTGCAGTACCTGCCACTGGCAGAAGCCACTTCGGTGAACTTCCTCGCCCCGGTACTGGTGACTGCGTTGTCGGTACCGTTGCTCAGGGAACGGGTGACACCTGGTCAATGGCTGGCGGTCGCCTCGGGCTTCGTCGGCGTGCTGGTGGTGGTCCACCCAGGTGGGACGCTTTTCACACCGGCCATCGTGTTGCCGTTCGGCTCGGCGTTGGGGTTCTGCTTCTACCAGTTGCTTACCCGGGTTCTTGCCTCGGTCGACAGTCCGACCACCAGCAACTTCTATGCCGGCCTGTGCAACACACTGCTCATGAGCACGCTGGTGCCGTTCTTCTGGGTGACGCCGGATTGGCGGCACGCCCTGCTGATGGTCGCGCTCGGAAGCTTCGGCATGACGGCACACCTGTTGCTGACCCAGGCTTTCCGCCTGGCCGCTCCGGCCTTGCTGGCCCCGTTCAGCTACTGTCAGATCGTGTTCGCCGGGTTGCTGGGCCTGTTGCTCTTTGGCCAGGTTCCGGACAACGTCAGCCTGGTCGGGATCGGTATCATCTGCCTGAGCGGCCTGGGCGCTGCCTGGATGCAACGAGGCAAGCGCGCTTAGGCTTGGCGGCAAGCCCGCCCGAAGCCCGCTGGGCGTTCTCAGAGGCGAGCGGGGCCGGCGCAGGGGGTCAGCGATAGTCGCGACGGCCGTCGTGACGATGGCCATGACGCTGTTGATGGGCATGGTGGTCGCGGTCGCGCCAGCCATCGTCACGATCATGGGCGCGATGACCATGGCAGCCGCTCAGGGCGACGGCGGCGGCAAGCAGTGACAGGCATGCGAAAGTCTTCATCTAGCGGTCCTTGTTCCACATCGGGTTGTTACGGAGCGCCGTAAGACCTGCAAGCATGCGTTTGGTTCAGCGTGGCTGGCGCCGTATACGAGCCTCAACGGCGGCATCGCGCCGGCCGGGCCGATGCGCGACCCCGCCGGAGTGCCGCAGGGCTAGTGGGCTGTCTTGTCGCTGATTTCCAGGATCACGCCGTTGGTAGTCTGGACCAGGACATAGCGGTCGGCCATTTCCACCCAATGGCTCTCCTTTTGCGGCTCCTTCAGGCCCTTGGCTTTCCAGTCCTTGATGGCGATCTCGTCACGCTTGTACTGGTCAGGCGCCTTGTCGCCCACTTTCAGCTCGCGATTGCGGGTGTCATTGCCCTGGACCGTTTCATCGGCTGCCTGGGCGGTGTTGATGGCCATGGGCAGGCAGGCAAAGGTGCCAGTCAGCAGCAGGGCGGACAACAGACGACGATGGTTCATGCGATTCTCCTTTTCTGACATGGCATGCGTTAGTTGGGACAGCGGCAGGGCGCCAACAATTCACTCGCGTGTGCGGCGATGCTAGAGTCGGCTTTTTCCGAGGAGCGGGACATGCGAGCAATTCTGGCGATGGCTGCGGCACTGCTGCTGGCCGGTTGTGCGTCATCGGTCATGGACCAGGCGCGCCAGCAGGCGCCGGATGCCCGTCTGCAATCGCAGAAGCCGGCACGGGAGGTGGCCCAGTGCATCCAGTACAGCTGGCAGGAAGAGGCAGTATTCGGCGTGGATGCCAGCGGTTATCTGCAAGCGCAGCAAGGCGGCGAGTTCACCGTGTACACCCGCGATGCCGAAGCGTTCGTCGATGTGCATCCGGTGGCGGGTGGCAGCCGCGTCGATTTCTTCGCCAGGCACGACGCCGCCGCCGCCTTGCGTCGCCGGGCGGCGGCAGCGACCTGTCTGTAGGGGTAGCTGGGCTTGGCACTGGCAGTGTCTGCGCGACCACGGGTCGAGGTCGGAACAGGCTTGCAGTACTCATCCGGACTTGTCGATTGCGTTTGCTCGCCGGTTTCGCCTTGCTTGCTCACCGCTCGGCGACTTGCGTACAAAACCTAGCGAAAACGTGGCAGCGGGCGATCGACGCTCAGCGACGTGAGGGTCTTGCGCAGGCGTTCGTCCTCGGCCTCCAGCACCTTGAGGCTTTCGCGGATCCTGCCGGCAGCGGGCACGTCGCCCTGCTTGTCGATCCAGTCGGCAATCTCGCGACAGGCAGTGGCCAGGTGCGTCTGGCGCTGGTTCATCAGCTTCAGGACAGTGGTGAGTTCATGGCTGGACATGGCAGGTTCCTCCGCTGGCCCTGACAGTGTAGCAGCGCCTGCCCGGCTCGATGGGATGGCAGAGCGTCCCTGGCCCTGCCCTGGAATCAGCCCAGCCTCGATGGCCATCGAGCCGGCCAGCAATCCCCACGGCGCGACGGTCAGCGAAAGCGGCAGGACAGCGAACATGCCTCGGGCAAAGGCGCGGCGGGCTGGATCAGGCTGGAGCATGGCGGTCACAGGGTAGCGGCAGGGAAGGGCCAGCATGCCAGAGCAGCGCCAGGCTGGCTTGAACGATTTTGCTCAAGCCAGCTCAGTGATTGCTCAGCAACTGCTGCTGCGCGGCCGCGCAGCCGTTGATCTCCACTGCCTTGAGCAGCAAGGCCTGGCGCTGCGTCGGATCAAGGTCGCCCAGCAGCCGATAGACTTCGGCCTGATAGTCTCGTTGCCGGCCCCATTGCATCTCCAGCCCCTGAGGACGCGTGCGGCTGCACGCCAGGCGCACGGCGGGCTGTGGATAGTAGGGGGCATACAGCGTGGCCATGCTGGCGATCGCTGCCATCGCGTCCCGGTAGGCCGTCGTGGCGTTGAAGGGTGGGCACCAGGTAGCGATGGCTGGTGCCGGCGGTGCGAAACCCTGCTTGAGGCTGGCCTCCAGCAGCGGACAGGCGGCATCCGGTATCTGGCTGGCCGGCAGATAGGTCATGTAGTACAGGGCCAGGCGGTATTGCGCGACCGGATGACCAAGACTGACCGACTTCTTGAGCAGGGCCACGGCCGTCGGCAAGGTTCGAGCCATCGCCTGGCCCTGGCGGCTCAGCTCGGGATCGCTGTCGGCGGTTCGCAATATGCTGTCCTGCACCCCACCATCGGCTTCCTCCAACAGGGGCAGAGCCTGTCTGTACAGCAGGTCGGCATGGGCATCGATGCGGACCTCGATGCCCCATGCCGTGAACGGCAACAAGGCTGCCAGGAGAACGGGCATGCGCCTGGCCACTGTCACAGGCTGGCCCCGGCCAGGAGGATGCGCACTGACAGGACCGGATGGAGCGGGGCGAGTTCGGTGTTCATGGCAATGTCGTTACGCCTCGGGCAAATCAAGGTTACAGGCGCTTATTCTAGCCACGCTCTGCCGCGCGCCGGAAGTCATGCGGGCCGTAATTCGGACGAGCCTGCCATTGCCGCCAGAGGATTGCCAAGGCCTCGTGCGCCATGTATGCCTGGACGAGGGCTGTAGGGCAGGTGCCCCTGGGGTCTCACGGGCCTGGCAAGGCGGCTCCTGCCAGGGGCGTAACGATCGAAGGGTCGTCACGCCCTCGGACGCGATTCGAGCAGTTCGTCGATGTTGTAGAGCGCGCCCAGGCAGGCGATCGCCAGCAACGCCAGCCCGGAAAGCTGGCTGATCCAGCGGCCGGTACGGGGCGAAGCCATTTTGCCGATGGCGAAGATGTACAGGCCCAGGATCGCCAGGTCGATGCTGATCCACAGCAGCGATAGCAAGAGCAGACTCGTGCCGAACGAAGAGGTGATGCCGAGGAACTGCGGAAACAGGGACATGAAGAAGATGATGTCCTTGGGATTGGAAATCCCGACCATGAACCCCTGTCGCCAGCTGCCACCCGATGCATGGGAGCAGACAGGTTGCGGCGTGGGTTGGGCCTGTCGCGGCGAACGGCTGGAGCGCAGGCTGACCAAGGCCAGGTAGCCGATGAACAGGCAGCCGAGCAGGTTCAGCCCGGCCAGCCAGGTGCTGTCCAGGGCTGTTCCGCTGATCAGAATCCAGGCGCAAACCCCAAGCAGTACCCATGACGCCACGTTGCTGCCGGCCGCAGCCAATACCGCCTGGCGCGTTCCCTGGGTCGCGGCGGTGCCGGCCACCAGCGCCACCACCGGCCCTGGTGTGGCTATCAGCAACAGGACGGTGAAGACATAGCTGAGCAGAAGAATGGCGTTCATGGGTTTCGTACAGGATCCAGACGAGCGTGACGGGCGGGCTCGCCGCGACCGCAAGCGCCTCGAGGCCTGGAAGCGGCGAGATGTGATGGCTGGGCATTCTCGGTAACGGGCCGGACATTGTAAAACCACCATCACTGTGTATCACTATTAGCTCCGCTAATGAGAGGTGACGAGGTGTCGGAACGTATACAAGCGCTGCCAGCCCTGCGCGCATTCGAAGTGGCCGCCCGGCATGGCTCCTTCACCCTGGCGGCACAGCGCCTGGCCATGACCCAAGGGGCGGTGAGCCAGCACGTCAAGACACTGGAGAACCTGTTCGGCTGCGCCTTGTTCGAGCGCCACGGCTCCAGGCTCGAGCTCACCGCGCACGGCCGTTTGCTGGCACGCGAACTCACACCGGGGTTCAAGCTCATCGAGCAGGCATGCTCGCTGCTGCGCCAGGATCGCCAGGCGGTTCGACTGAAGGCACCGTCGACCCTGAGCGTGCGCTGGCTGTTGCGTACCCTGGATGCGTTCAGGCAGCAAGGCGAGCCTGTGCCCGTGCAACTGACCAGTGTCTGGATGGACATCGACACTGTGGATTTCTTTCGCGAGCCTTATGACTGCGCCATCCTGCTGGGCAGAGACCCGGCCTCGGCCGATATCGCGAGCGCCAGGCTGTTCGACGAATGGCTGGTGCCGGTATGCAGCCCAGGCTACCTGGCCGGCCGGGAAGCGACGTCGGCGCTGTTGCAGCAGTGCCAGCTGTTGCATCCATCACCGGACCGGCGCGACTGGCGACGATGGCTGGCCAGGACCGGCAGGCGGCGAGAGGGCATCGAGCGGGGGCAGGTATTCGACACGCTCGACCAGGGCATTTCCGCTGCCGAGCAAGGGCTGGGCATTGCCGTGGTCGACCTGACGCTGGTCGCTGCCCAGCTGCAGGCTGGACGACTGGTCCTGCCGTTCCGGCAAGCGGTGGCGTCGGGCGATGGCTACTACCTGAGCTGGCTCAAGACCAGCCCCAAGGCCGGCGTGATGGGCCGGCTGCGCGACTTTCTGCTCGACCAGGCTCCGGTCTTGGCCTGGGACGGCCTCGAGCGTCTCGAAGGCTGAACGCCTGGCGGGGCTCAGCGTAACGTCTCGACCAGTTCGTCCAAGGTATCCAGCACCGCGCCGGCCAGTGTCCTGGCACGCGACCCGGACCAGCCGGCGACAGGGTCAGGCGCATCGTCATGGTCCTTGAACGGCATTTCCAGGGTCAACGACAGGCAATCATACGCCTGGCCCACGGCATTGCAGGCCAGGGTCAGGTTGGCTTGGCCGGGCTGGTCCCGGGGATAGCCATGCACGGTCTGGAAGTCCACCGTGTGCCGGCTCAGCGTCTGGCGAAAGCGTGTTTCCAGGCTGGCGATGCGGGCGGTGTAGCCTGGATTGCCTTCGCAGGCCGCGGTAAACACATGGGGGATCTCCTCGTCGCCATGCACGTCGATGAAGGCATCGACGCCATGCAATTGCATTTGCGCGCGCGCGAAGAACACCTCGGGGCTGTCTTCGAGGCTGGCCTCCTGCCAGGCCCGGTTCAGGTCCTTGCCTTTCATGTTGGTGCGCAGGTGCCCATGGAAGGCACCGTCTGGGTTCATGTTGGGGATCAGGTACAGGTCGGCGGCGGCAAGCAGGTGCCGGATGGTAGGGTCATCGGCTTCGAGGCGATCGATGATGCCTTCCATGAACCATTCGGCCATGTGCTCGCCGGGATGCTGCTGGGCGATCAGCCACAGCTTGCGCTTGCCCGCCGCGCCGTCCCCGGCACGCAGCAGCGGAATGTCGCGTCCTTCGACGCTACGACCGGTGGCCAGCAGCTCGACCGTGGGCAGTCGGCAGGCGCGCTCGATCAGCTGATGGTGGCGCGCGCGCGGGTAGGGCTCGAAATAGGCGAGCCAGGCACTGGTTTCCCGAGCCAGCAGCTCGAAGCTCAGCGCCTTCCCGTCGAATTCGCTGGGTATCCGGAACCAGTCCCGCTGGTCATGGGAAGCCACGGCCTGGTAGCCCTGCCAGGCATGGGAATAGGAAGACTGGCTGGCATTCTCGAGAATGAAGCGGTAGCGCTGGCCTGGCGTCAGCTGGCTGGCCTTGAAGTGGAACCACTGGAAATGCTCGCTGCAGGTATCAGGGCGGATGGCCAGACGAATGGCCGAGGCGTCATGCGCATCATGCACTTCGATGTTGCCGGAGTCGAAATCACAGTCTATCTGTACCGGGGGCTGCGTCACGTTCATTGCCGGGTTCCTGTGGCTTGTTGTCGTGGCGCTACTGTACACCGCTGCGGTCAGGCCCAGTACCCGAGCGTCAACAGTGCCGCAATCCCCAGGCCGACAGCGATGGCACAGCCGCCCAGCGACAGCGCCGCGCGGCCTTGCCGGTACCAGCCGTCATGGCCCAGCTGCCGCGCCGGCTCCAGCAGGCCGCGCCAGCGCAGCTCGGTTTCGCGGAACGCCGCCAGATGGCCGGGCCTGGCATCGAGCCAACGGCGAAAGTCGATCCGTTCGCAGGCGGTCACGTCCGGGCTCTGCAGTCGAACGTACCAGCGGCAGGCCTCCTTGAGCAGCGCATCGTCGGCGACGCAGGCACTGAGCAGCGCCTGGTTCATCAGGTATTCGACGCAGGACAACGGCAGGCCCAGACGCTGTGCGATGGAGGCGAAGCCCAGCTGGTCCAGGCGGCTGAGCAACAATACCTGCTGGGCCCGGCGCGGCAGGCGGCGCAGCCGATGCAGCAGGCGCGCCTCGGCGGTTTCTTCGATACGATGCGGGCCTCGCTCGAGAGGCAGCAGGACACGGCTCATGGGGAGCTCCTTGCTCGATGTGACAGGACGTGGCCGGGCGTAGGCATCGAGAGTCCGCTTTCGATGCAAGTGATTATCGCTTTCCGATCTGCAAAACGTGGTTCTGGCCGTTCACCAAATGACACAGTTTTGCTACCATGGCCCCATCAAGCGGTAACCCTTCTTCATTAGCCTGAAGAGCCAAAAAAAGACCCGGCAAAAAGCCGGGTCAAAAACCGTGATTAGCCTGATGAGGAGATAATCTGAGAGTCCGACCTATGAGCTTTCAGGTTATCCAGCGGGTCTCGCGACCTGCTGAGTGCAATAATAATCGTTATCATTTGTCAGTCAAATGGTTTTTCGCCTGCATGGCGAAATATTTTCCTGGGTCCGTCACGCATTGACTTTTGGCCCTGTCTCCATCTGCCTCTACTTGATGATGTCTTCCTGGGCCTGCGAATGTTCGAGCAGTGCCCTGGCCATGTTCACCATATGCATGAGCGCGAACAGCAACTCCCGGCACGAGCCGCTCTGGGTGTTGGCCGACTCGCACGCCGTGGTGGCCGCGCAGCGCAGCAGGCTCATGGCCTGGACCGCAGCCTGCTCACGGGTGACGTCCTTGCGCAGGATCCAGATCGATTCGTCGGGATCGACCCGGCCGGAGGGCGGATTGAGATAGAAGTCCAATGCGCGTCGTGCCGCTTCGCTGTCCAAATCCTTTTCTAAATATGTCGATGGTTTCATCCTGTTACCTTTGAGTGCCTAGCAGGGAAATGCCACTCGTCCACTTTAATACGACATGTATTCAAAGTGAGGGATTTAAATACTACAACATGTGTATTGAGCGCTGTCGGCCAGTCCGTATCGTGCCTGCGATGGAAAACTGGATTGCCTTGGTCAAGGCCAAGATGCGTGAGCTCGATATCACGCAGGAAAAACTCGCCGAGCGCATCGGGGTCACTCAAGGAGCGGTGGGCCACTGGCTGCGCCGGGAGCGCCAACCCAAGCTCGAGACGATGAACCGGATACTGGTCGAGCTGGGCATGCCGCACCTGCATGTGCAGATGCAGCTCACCAGTCGCAGCGAAGTGGCCGAACAGGGCGCAAGCTATGCCCCGCACGCGCAAGACCCCGACTACGTACGGGAACTGCTTCAGTACATCGTGTGCTTTCGCTATCCGGTGTTGGCCTGGACCGAACTGGAAGGGCCACTGCCAGAAGACAGCATCGTCCATGAGCACACCGACTACTGCGCACGCGGTCGCGCCTTCTGGCTACGGGTCGAGAGCGACGCGATGAACGCACCGAGCGGCCCGAGCGTGCCTGAAGGCATGCTGGTGCTGGTCGACCCAGGCGTACCGGCCGCGCCTGGCAAGCTGGTCATCGTTCGCCAGACCGGACGGCCAGCGATCTTCCGACAGCTGATCGAGGAGGGCGGCCAGCGCTACCTGCGACCGCTCAACCCCACCTATCCGACGGTCCTGTGCGAACAGCCGCCACAAGTGCTCGGCGTGGTCGTGCGCGCGCATGCCAGCTTCTGAGTGGCAAGCCACAAGCCACAAGCCACAAGCCACAAGCCACAAGCAAGAGCAGGACGGCGTCGTGACAGGGCTTCATTTCTCTTCAGTACCGCGCCGCTCTAGCTTGCGGCTTGCTGACGACCTGTCGCTCAGCGCGTTTCGTTGAACAGCTCCCGGCCGATCAGCATGCGACGTATCTCGCTGGTGCCGGCACCGATCTCGTACAACTTGGCATCCCGTAGCAGGCGACCTGCCGGAAATTCGTTGACATAACCGTTGCCGCCGAGGATCTGGATCGTCTCCAGGGCCGTCAGCGTTGCCCGTTCGGAGGTGTGCAGGATCACTCCGGCGGCGTCCTTGCGAGTGGTTTCGCCACGGTCACAGGCCTGGGCCACTGCATAAAGGTAAGCGCGGCTGGCATTGAGCTGGGTGTACAGGTCGGCGACCTTGGCCTGGATCAGCTGGAACTCGCCGATGCTCTGGCCAAACTGCTTGCGATCATGGATGTATGGCAGGATCAGGTCCAGACAGGCCTGCATGATGCCGGTCGGCCCGGCGGCGAGTACCACGCGCTCGTAGTCCAGGCCGCTCATCAGCACCCGCACGCCACCATCGAGCCGGCCAAGAATGTTTTCCTCGGGTACCTCGACGTCATCGAAGAACAGCTCGCAGGTGTTGGAGCCACGCATGCCGAGCTTGTCGAACTTGTCCCCGCGGCTGAAGCCTTTCCAGTCGCGTTCGACGATGAAGGCGGTGATGCCCTGGGCGCCCTTGTCCAGATCGGTCTTGGCGTAGATCACATAGATATCGGCCTCGGGACCATTGGTGATCCAGCTCTTGCTGCCGTTGAGCAGGTAGCGCTGGCCACGTTTTTCGGCGCGCAGCTTCATCGAGACCACATCGGAGCCGGCATTCGGCTCGCTCATGGCCAGCGCGCCGACGTGCTCGCCGCTGACCAGCCTGGGCAGATATCGGCGTTTCTGTTCGTCGGTACCGTTGCGGTTGATCTGGTTGACGCAAAGGTTCGAATGCGCGCCGTAGGAAAGCGCCACCGAGGCCGAACCACGGCTTATTTCTTCCATCGCCACCACATGGGCCAGGTAGCCCAGGTCGGCACCGCCGTACTCTTGCGGCACGGTGATCCCCAGCACGCCCAGTGCGCCGAACTTGCGCCACAGATCGGCAGGGAACAGATTGTCCTTGTCTATCCGAGCGGCCCGCGGGCTCAGCTCGGCCGTCACGAACGCATGTACCTCGTCGCGCAGAAGGTCGATGGTTTCGCCAAGGGCGAAATTCAGGGTCGGATAGAACATGTGGCCACCTGTTGTAGTTGGAATGGGACTGCACATGAGGCTGACGCTTCTGCCGTTATGTTAACGCAAGCATGAATCGTGGCGCTGTCAAACCCGTGTTGGCCATTCGGTGGTGAGGTTAGGCTTTGTACGGAAAGTGCCCTGCGCGACGATCAGGCTACGTTGAAAACAGGCTCGGAATGCTCATTTACAACCCGTAAAGTCGAGCGCGACCCCGGCGGTTCCTCGCCTGTTTTCACCTTGCCTGATCGCCGCTCGGCGACTTTTCGTACATAGTCTCGACACATCAGGCGGGTGCCCGTGCGCTGGCGCGCCAGGCGAAACATGCGAAGGGGGCGCGCTGGGCAGGCAGCCTGTCGACCGCTGTCACAAGCGCCGCGGCGCGCCTCGCTGCGACCAGGTCCTTGGCTATGCTCAGGCTTTCACCGGCGGTTCGTCGTTGGGCGGATCCCCTACCGTCGGTGGCGTGGTGGGCTTGATCGGCAGGTCGTCCGGGTCCTCCTCGGGAACGGGCGGAGGCAGGACGGGGTCGTCGATGTTCGGATCGGGCGTTTCCGGCGGGGTCGGGATGTTCATGGTGGAGCCTCGCGGATGGTTGGGCTGAGGGTCTGTCTGCTCGGACCTTCTGGCGTGCCAAACGCTCAGTTTTTTATTGAACCCCGGCCTGTAGGACCGTTCTGAACCCTTACCGTCCCAGTCAAACGGAGCAAGGTTCGATGTCACGTAATGAGCCCTTCGAAAGCGTGCCCATGGCGAACGACCACCCGGACCAGGCCATCAGCCTGTCCCAGGCGCTGCTGGCCCCGCGAATCGTCATCGAAGACACCCAGCCGGTACTCGATGCTGGCCAGTTCGCCAGCAAGGCCGTGCGCGGCCAGTCGGTCCAGGTATCCAGCAAGGTCTACAGCGATGGTCATGATCGCCTGGCGGTCACGCTCAACTGGCGGCAGGCGCACAGCCGGCGCTGGCACCGGGTGCCGATGCATTCGGCGGGCAACGACCTGTGGCTGGCCGAATTCACCCCGCTGGAACTCGGCTTGCACCTGTTCAGCATCGAAGCCTGGATCGACCCCTTCGCCACCTACTGCCACGACCTGGAAAAAAAATACCATGCCGGCGTCGACGTGACGCTCGAACTCGAAGAGGGCCGCCTGCTGCTTGGCAAGGGCATCGAGCGTAGCGAAGGGCTGCTGCGCGAGCAGCTCGAGGAGCTGCGTCGACGCCTGCCCGACCTGCCTGTGGAGCAGCAGGTGAGCTTGTTGCTGGGCAGCGATGCCAGCCTGTTGATGAACCAGGCCGAGCACCGCAGTTACCTGACTCGCAGCATGGAGTTCCCGCTCGACGTGGACCGCGAAGAGGCGCTGTTCGCCAGCTGGTACGAGCTGTTCCCGCGCTCGATCACCGACGACCCCGAGCGTCATGGCACCTTCAACGATGTGCATCGCCGCTTGCCGATGATCCGCGACATGGGCTTCGATGTCTTGTACTTCCCGCCGATCCACCCCATCGGCATGCGGCATCGCAAGGGCCGTAACAACGCGCTGCAGGCCGAGCCGGGCGATCCGGGCAGTCCCTATGCGATCGGCAGCGCCGATGGCGGCCATGACGCCATTCATCCGCAGTTGGGGACACGCGAGGATTTCCGGCGGCTGGTCGCGGCCGCCGCCGAGCACGGCCTCGAAATCGCCCTGGATTTCGCCATCCAGTGCTCCCAGGACCACCCCTGGCTGAGCGAGCATCCCGGCTGGTTCAGCTGGCGGCCAGACGGCACCATTCGCTACGCGGAAAACCCGCCGAAGAAATACCAGGACATCGTCAACGTCGACTTCTACGCGCCCGATGCGGTGCCTTCGCTATGGCTGGCACTGCGCGACGTGGTGGTGGGTTGGGTCGAGGAGGGGGTCAAGACGTTCCGGGTCGACAATCCGCATACCAAGCCGTTGCCATTCTGGCAGTGGCTGATCGCCAATGTGCGCAGCCAGTATCCCGAAGTGATCTTCCTCGCCGAAGCCTTCACCAAGCCGGCGATGATGGCACGCCTGGGCAAGGTGGGATATGCGCAAAGCTATACCTACTTCACCTGGCGCAACACCAAGCAGGAGCTGACCACTTACTTCCAGGAGCTCAACCAGTCACCTTGGCGCGACTGCTATCGGCCGAACTTCTTCGTCAACACGCCGGACATCAACCCGTTCTTCCTGCAGAACTCGGGGCGGGCCGGTTTTCTGATCCGTGCTGCCCTGGCGACCATGGGCTCGGGCCTGTGGGGCATGTATTCGGGCTTCGAGCTGTGCGAGGCAGCCGCCTTGCCAGGCAAGGAAGAGTATCTCGATTCCGAGAAGTACGAGATTCGTCCACGCGACTTCACCCAGCCCGGCAACATCATCGCCGAGATCGCCCAGCTCAATCGCATCCGGCGGCAGAACCCGGCATTGCAGACGCACCTAGGCATCGCCTTCTTCAATTGCTGGAACGACAACATCCTGTATTTCGCCAAGCGCACGCCGGAGCGCGACAACTTCATCCTGGTGGCCATCAGCCTTGACCCACACAACGCCCAGGAGGCGCACTTCGAACTGCCGTTGTGGGAACTGGGACTCGATGACAACGCCGCGACGCGCGGTGAGGACTTGATGAACGGCCACCGCTGGACCTGGTACGGCAAGACCCAGTGGATGCGTATCGAGCCGGGGCACCTGCCATTCGGCATCTGGCGCATCGAGAAAGCCCACTAGCAAGGACTCGCACATGGCAAAGCGTTCACGCCCGGCAGCGTTCACCGACGACCCCTTGTGGTACAAGGATGCGGTGATCTATCAGGTCCACGTGAAGTCCTTCTTCGATTCGAACAACGATGGAATCGGTGATTTCGCCGGCTTGATCAGCAAGCTGGACTACATTGCCGAGCTGGGCGTGAACACTCTCTGGCTGTTGCCGTTCTATCCTTCGCCACGGCGCGACGATGGCTACGACATTTCCGAGTACAAGGCGGTACACCCCGACTACGGCTCCCTGGCCGATGCCCGGCGCTTCATCGCCGAGGCGCACAAGCGGGGCTTGCGAGTGATCACCGAGCTGGTGATCAACCACACCTCCGACCAGCATCCCTGGTTCCAGCGTGCCCGGCACTCCAAGCCGGGCAGCAAGGCGCGCGACTTCTATGTCTGGTCGGATACCGACCAGAAGTACGACGGCACGCGCATCATCTTCCTCGACACGGAAAAGTCCAACTGGACCTGGGACCCGGTCGCCGGCCAGTATTTCTGGCATCGCTTCTATTCGCACCAGCCGGACCTGAACTTCGACAACCCCAAGGTGCTCAAGGCCGTCATCGGGGTGATGCGTTTCTGGCTGGACATGGGCGTGGATGGCTTGCGCCTGGATGCCATTCCGTACCTGATCGAGCGAGACGGCACCAACAACGAGAACCTGCCCGAGACCCACCAGGTACTCAAGGCCATTCGCGCCGAGATCGATGCCAACTATCCGGACCGGATGTTGCTGGCCGAAGCCAACCAGTGGCCCGAAGACACCCGGCCATACTTTGGCGAGGGTGATGGCGACGAATGCCACATGGCGTTCCATTTCCCGCTGATGCCGCGCATGTACATGGCCCTGGCCATGGAAGACCGTTTCCCGATCACCGACATCCTGCGCCAGACCCCCGAGATCCCCGCCAACTGCCAATGGTCGATCTTCCTGCGCAACCATGACGAGCTGACCCTGGAAATGGTCACCGACCGTGAACGCGACTACCTGTGGAACCATTACGCCGCCGATCGCCGGGCGCGGATCAACCTGGGCATCCGTCGCCGCCTGGCGCCGCTGCTGCAGCGCGATCGCAGGCGCATCGAGCTGCTGACCAGCCTGCTGTTGTCGATGCCAGGCACGCCGACCTTGTACTACGGTGACGAACTGGGCATGGGTGACAACATCTACCTGGGGGATCGCGACGGTGTGCGCACGCCCATGCAGTGGTCGCCTGACCGCAACGGCGGTTTCTCCAGAGCCGAGCCGCAGCGCCTGGTCTTGCCGCCGATCATGGATCCGTTGTACGGCTACCAGACCATCAACGTCGAGGCGCAATCCCACGATCCGCACTCGCTGCTCAACTTCAACCGCCGCTTGCTGGCCGTGCGGGCGCAACAAAAGGCATTCGGGCGGGGCACCTTGAAGATGCTCTCGCCGAGCAACCGCCGGGTGCTGGCCTACCTGCGCGAATACATCGACGCCGATGGCAACAGCGAGACCATCCTGTGCGTGGCCAACGTCTCGCGAGCCGCCCAGGCCGCCGAGCTGGACCTGTCGCAACATGCCGACAAGGTGCCGGTGGAAATGCTCGGCGGCAGCGCCTTCCCGCCCATCGGCCAACTGCCTTTCTTGCTCACCTTGCCGCCCTACGGGTTCTACTGGTTCGCGCTGGCAGCACGCGAGCGCATGCCCAGCTGGCACGTCGAACCCGCCGAAAGCCTTCCGGAGCTGATGACCTTGGTACTGCGCAAACGCATGGAAGAACTCCTCGAGTCGCCTTCGCGCGACCATCTGCAAGGCTCGATCCTGCCGCAATACCTGCCCAAGCGGCGTTGGTTCGCCGGCAAGGAAGGGCCGATCGACGCAATCCGCATCCGCTATGGCGTGCGCTTCGGCACGGCGACCACGCCCGTGCTGCTGAGCGAACTGGAAGTGCTCAGCAACGGTGTGGCCAGCCATTACCAGCTGCCGTTCGGCCTGCTGCTCGAAGAGCAGATCCACAGCGCCTTGCCCCAGCAACTGGCGTTGTCACGGGTCAGGCGTGGCCGTCAGGTCGGCCTGATCACCGATGCCTTCGTGCTCGAGCCGTTCATCCGTGCCGTACTGCGCGCCTGCCAGGACAACGTCCGGCTGGCCAGCAGCGAAGGCGAACTGCGTTTCGAGTGCACCGAGCAACTGGCCAGCCTCGGGCTCGACGAGCAAAGCGAAGTACGCTACCTGGGCGCCGAACAGTCCAACAGTTCGGTCGTCGTCGGCGGGCGACTGGTGCTCAAGCTGATCCGTCGGGTCAATCCGGGCATTCATCCAGAGCTGGAAATGAGCGCGTACCTGACGGCGGCCGGCTTCGCCAACATCTCGCCGCTGCTGGCCTGGGTCAGCCGAGTCGATGCCCGGCAGCAGCCTCATCTGCTGATGATCGCCCAAGGTTATCTGAGCAACCAGGGCGACGCCTGGGCCTGGACCCAGGACACCCTGGAGCGCGCCATCCGCGACGAGCTGGAGCCAGCCAGCGTCGATGCCGAAGGGCCTGCCAACGCACTGGCCGAGTTGGCCGGCTTCGCTGCCCTGTTCGGCCAGCGCCTGGGCGAAATGCACCTGTTGCTGGCGGCTGCGACCGAGGACGAGGATTTCCAGCCACGCCCGAGCAGCGAGCAGGACAGCCAGCGCTGGGGACGGCAGATCGCCGCGCAACTCGAGCGAGCACTCGACTTGCTGGCCCAGCATCGTGACGCACTGGATGCCGCCGGCCAGGCGCTGGTCGACGACCTGCAGCAGCAACGCCAGGGGCTGACCCGGCATGTCGAGCAGCTCGCGGCGCAGGCGCGGGGCGGCTTGCTCATTCGTGTGCATGGCGACCTGCACCTGGGCCAGGTGCTAGTGGTGCAGGGCGATGCCTACCTGATCGACTTCGAAGGCGAACCTTCGCGCCCGCTGGAAGAACGCCGGGCCAAGCTCAGCCCGTACAAGGACGTGGGCGGCGTGTTGCGATCGTTCGACTATGCTGCTGCGATGATCTTGCGAAGCGCCGCGGGCGATCTGTCGGATGCGGCGCGCCAGGCGCGCCAGAGGGTGGCCAGGCAGTACCTGCAGCAGTCCCGGCAGGCTTTCGTCGAAGCCTACGGCATGGCCACGGCAGCGATGCCGCATGCCTGGGAAGACGCCCAGGGCGAGCAGGCGGCGCTGGAACTGTTCACCCTCGAAAAAGCTGCCTACGAAATCATTTACGAGGCCGAGAACCGGCCAAGCTGGCTGGCCGTGCCCCTGCACGGCTTGCATGGACTGATCAGTACCTGGGGAGAGTCATGAATGAAAGCAACCAAGCGCGATAACGGCGCACTTCGGCAACAGGACCTCGATGCCCTGGCCCGCGCCGAACACGCCGACCCGTTTGCAGTGCTGGGTCTGCACGCTGATGATGCGGGCGGCTTCTGGGTTCGCGCTTTCCTGCCCAATGCCTTGAGTGCCCGGGTGTTGGCCCGGCATGACGGACACGTGCTGGCACAGATGGAACAGGGCAGCCTGCCCGGCCTTTTCTTCGCCCACCTGGATGAAGCCCAGCCCTATCAGCTGCAGGTCGGTTGGGCAGGCGGCGAGCAGATCACCGAAGACCCGTACAGCTTCGGGCCGCAGCTCGGCGACATGGACTTGCACTTGTTCGCCGAGGGCAACCATCGCGACCTGTCCGGGCGCTTTGGCGCCCAGCCAACCCAGGTCGACGGGGTGGATGGCGTGTGTTTCTCGGTATGGGCGCCGAACGCACGGCGGGTCTCGGTGGTGGGCGACTTCAACAACTGGGATGGCCGCCGACACCCGATGCGCCTGCGTCATGGCGCCGGGGTGTGGGAGCTGTTCATACCACGCTTGGGGATAGGCGAAACCTACAAGTACGAAGTGCTCGGCAGCACCGGGGTGCTGCCGCTCAAAGCCGATCCACTGGCGCGCGCCACCGAGCTGCCGCCGAGCACGGCGTCCAAGGTCGCCGGGGCGCTCGCCCACGACTGGCAGGACCAGGCCTGGATGCAACAGCGTGCGCAGCGCCATGCCTATAGCGCACCGCTGTCGATCTACGAGCTGCATGCCGGCTCCTGGCGTTGCGAAACCGACGAAGCCGGCGAAGTGGCGCGATTCTACAACTGGCGTGAACTGGCCGAGCAACTGGTGCCGTATGTGCGCAAGATGGGCTTCACCCATATCGAGCTGTTGCCCATCATGGAGCACCCCTTCGGTGGCTCATGGGGCTACCAGCCGCTGTCGCTGTTCGCTCCCACGTCGCGCTACGGCACCCCGGAAGATTTCGCGGCCTTCGTCGATGCCTGCCACCAGGCCGAGATCGGCGTCATCCTCGACTGGGTGCCAGCCCATTTCCCCACCGACGAGCACGGTCTGGCGCGCTTCGATGGCACGGCACTGTACGAGTACGACAACCCCCTGGAAGGTTTCCACCAGGATTGGAATACCCTGATCTACAATCTGGGCCGCAACGAAGTGCGCGGCTTCATGATGGCCTCGGCACTGCATTGGCTCAAGCACTTCCACATCGATGGCCTGCGCGTCGATGCGGTAGCGTCCATGCTCTATCGGGACTACTCGCGCAAGGCCGGCGAATGGGTCCCCAATCGCCATGGCGGACGCGAGAACCTCGAGGCCATCGATTTCATTCGGCATCTCAACGGCGTCGCTGCCCATGAAACGCCGGGCGCGCTGATCATCGCCGAGGAATCCACGGCCTGGCCAGGCGTCAGCCAGCCGACCGAGCAGGGCGGGTTGGGATTCGCCTACAAGTGGAACATGGGCTGGATGCACGATACGCTGCACTATGTGCAGAACGACCCGGTCCACCGAGCCTATCATCACAACGAACTGAGCTTCGGCCTGGTCTATGCCTACTCCGAGCGCTTCATCCTGCCGATCTCCCACGATGAAGTCGTGCATGGCAAGCATTCCCTGATCGACAAGATGCCTGGCGACCGCTGGCAGAAGTTCGCCAATCTGCGTGCCTACCTGGCGTTCATGTGGACCCATCCAGGCAAGAAGCTGCTGTTCATGGGGTGCGAGTTCGGCCAATGGCGCGAGTGGAACCACGATCACCAGCTCGACTGGTACCTGCTGCAGCAGTCGGAGCACCAAGGCATGCAGAAGCTGGTGGCCGACCTCAACGGATTGTATCGGGCCGAACCTGCGCTGCATGAACAGGATTGCCAGCCGCAAGGCTTCCAGTGGCTGATCGGCGATGATGCGCGCAACAGCGTGTATGCCTGGCTGCGCTGGAGCAAGGACGGCGAACCATTGCTAGTGGTGGTCAACTTCACGCCCGTGCCCCGTGACAGCTACCGCATCGGGGTACCGTTCGGCGAACAGTGGCAGGAGGTGCTCAATACCGACGCCGAATGCTATGCCGGATCGAATTTCGGCAACTTCGGGACGGTCGCCAGCGAGCCTGAACCTCGCCACGGCCAGCCCTTGTCGCTGACCCTCAACCTGCCCCCGCTCGGGGTGCTGATCATGAAGCCGGCCTGAGCCGCCCCGCCATCGTCCTGCACGGGCCGGCCACCGCCGGCCCGTCTGCGTTTCACTCGCCCAGGCGCTGCTCGCGCGATGGCGGGTAACCGAAATAGGCCGCGTAGCACTTGCTGAAGTGCGACACCGAGACGAACCCGCAGGCCACCGCCACCTCCATCACCGACAAGTCGGAATATTGCAGCAGACGGCGGCTCTTGGTGATGCGCAGCTCCATGTAGTAGCGCCGTGGCGAGGTGCCCAGCTGGGCCTGGAACAGTCGGTCGATCTGCCGTCGCGAGCGGCCGCTGTAGGCGGCAAGCTGATCCAGGCTGAGGGTTTCCTCGAGATTGTTCTCCATCAGTTCGACGATGGTGCGCAGGTGCACACTCATGGACTTCTTCGCGCCCGGCCCGACCTGGCGGTAGCGAGCCCCGGAAAACGACAGGATTTCTTCGACGCCTTCGGCCAGGGCGTCGCCGTGCAGTCGCCGCACCAGCCCAAGCATCAGCTCCATGGCGCCGTTGGGGCTGGCTGCGGTCAGGCGGTCGCGGTCAAGGGTGAAGCTGGCCGGCGTGATGCGCGATTGCGGGCTGCGTTCGGCCAGGCTGGCGCGCTGCTCGGGGTGCACGCTGCAACCGTAGTCGGCCAGCACCCCGGCGCGGCCGAGGAACCAGGCGCCGTTCCATAGCCCGCCCAGGGTCAGGCCATGCCCTGCGCAATCGCTCAGCAAACGGTCCAGTTCCGGGTACTTGAGCGGCGTGCGCAGGCCGCCGCAGATTACCAGAAGGTCCAGCTCCTTGAGCGCATGGGGCTCCAGCTCACTGGCCACCAGTTCCAGGCCCAGGTCGCTCAACACTCGATCGCCGTCCAGCGACAGCGGCGCGAAACGGAAGCTGTCGCTGCGCAGCAGGTTCGCCGTCACCAGCACATCCATGGCCACGGTGAAGCTGGCCATCGAGAAATGTTCCAACAGGACGAAGCCAACCGCATGAGGCACAGAGCTATCGGCGGCGGCTGGCTTGAGGCGCAGCATGTTGGTGCTGCTGGCTTTCTTGCTGAACTGACGAATGTTGGGCACGGCGCGCTCCGAGGATGATGCTGGCGGATGAGTGTGCTCGCAGGCCCTGGGAAAGACAACGCGCTGCCGCCATGGCCCGCCGGATTCAGCTGGGGTATACCTTGCGCGCGTGCGCAGCGCTTGCCTGGCTGCGACGTCGCACCGGCCTGGTCATGAGCGTTGCCTGCCGGCGAGGCTGCCGACAGCCAAGCCCTGCGCTATCCTGGGACACTTTCGATTTGCCGAGACCCTACGATGAAATACGCCCTGGCCCTGCTGATATGCCTGCTGCCACCCTTCGCCCAGGCGCTGCAGCCGGGCGAACGCCTGGCCCCCTGGACCTTGCTCGACCAGCATGACCAGCCTTGGACCCTATCTGCCCAGACTCGGATCCTGCTGGTCGCTCGCGACATGGACGGCGCCAGGCTGGTCGAGGCGGCGCTGGCGCAGCGACCTCGAGGTTACCTGCAAGCACGCGATGCAGTCTTCGTCGCCGACATCCAGCGCATGCCTGCCGTCATCAGCACGCTCTTCGCGATTCCCGCCATGCGTGACTACAGCTATCGCGTGCTGCTCGACCGCCAAGGGCGAGTGGCCAGTCGGTACCCAGGCGAAAAGGGTGCGGTGACCTGGCTGCAGCTGGACCAGCGGACGCTAGTGACGCAACACGACTACACCGATGCTAAGGCGCTCGGCGCGGCCTTGGAGCGGGCGCCCGCGCACTGAATGTCGTGGGCTGTTGTCTCGCTCTTAGCAATAAACTGTTACGGATTCAATCCCTGCGACAACAGGCCGCATGCCGTATTTCAAGGGCTTGGGCGGTTTGCGCCGATCAGTGGGTAGAAGGGGGCGAGACGACGTGCAAGAATGCGCCGGTTTCTCGCCCGGTCCTGCCAGGGGCCGGCACCTTCCCGATAAAGGATGGTTACATGAATGATCTGTTGACCCGGCGCGCAGTTGTTGCCGGGATGGGCGTGCTAGGGCTTGGCCTGCTCACCGGATGCAGCCCGGCCCGCGGTCTCGATTTCAAGTACGGCAAGAACATGAGCAACGAGATCCTCGGGCGCTCCTTCAAGCTCAAGGACACCCAGGGCAACGTTCGTACCTTGTCGAGTTTCTACGGCACCATGCCGATGATCTTCTTCGGCTTCACGCAGTGCCCGGCGGTCTGCCCGACCACCCTGGCCCGCGCGGTGCAGATCAAGAAGCTGATGGGGCGCGACGCCGGTTTCCTGCAGGTGGTGTTCATCACCCTTGACCCCGAGCGCGATACCCCCGAAGTGCTCGATGCCTACGTCAAGGCCTTCGATCCCTCGTTCACGGCCCTGACCGGGACGCCCGAGGAGATTGCCGAGGTGGCGAAGGAGTTCAAGGTGTTCTATGAAAAGGTCCCGACAGGGGATACCTACACCATTTCCCATTCCTCGACCAGCTACGTCTATGACTCGCGCGGCACCTTGCGCCTGAGCCTGTCTCACTCGCTCAATGCCAAGGAATGCGCCGAGGACCTGCTCACTCTCATGGAGATCTGCTGATGGCTTTTTCGTTGCAATCGCTCAAGTGTCGCGTCGCTGCCCTGGCACTGGCCAGCCTGCCGCTGTCGGCGCTGGCCCAGACCACCGTCAGCGACGCCTGGGTGCGCGCCACGGTGCCGAACCAACCCTCCACCGGCGCCTTCATGATGCTTACCGCGACCAGTGACAGCAAGCTGGTGAGCGTCGCCTCGCCGGTGGCGGGTACCGTGCAGATCCATGAGATGACCATGAACGGCGATGTCATGGGCATGCGCCAGGTCACTGAGGTGCCGTTGCCGGCAGGCAAGCCGGTGAGCCTCGATCCGAGTGGGCTGCACGTGATGCTGATGGGCCTGAAGGAGCAGGTCAGGGAAGGTTCGCAGGTGCCGCTGACGCTGACCATCGAGGATCAACAGGGCGAGCGACAGACGCTCGAGGTGCAGGCTCCGGTGCGCGCGCTGACGACCGAGGGCGGTCACGGCCAGCACATGCATTGATACCGGCCATCGCAGTTTCATTGGCAAAAAAACCGAAGCCGCAGGCTTCGGTTTTTTCGAGCGTAGCGAAGCGATCAGCCGGGGAACAGCTCGCTCAGCTTCATCGACAGCATCATGTCGCCTTCGACCCGCAGCTTGCCGCTCATGAAAGCCTGCATGCCATCGGTCTCGCCGCTGACGATGCCCTTGAGGGTCTCGCTGTCCATCACCAGGGTGCAATTGGCGTCCGGGTTCTCGCCTTCCTGCAGCTCGCAGGTACCGTCCTTGACGATCAAGGCGTAGTGCTTGTGTTCATCGGTGATGTTGAAGCCGAACACCAGATCCAGGCCGGCAGCGGCGCTTGGATTGAACTTCTCTTGCATCTTCTTCACAGCATCGGCTACGGAGGTCATGGAATGTTCCTTGTCGTATCTGTTCGGGCCTGACAGTCGATACCCGACCGTGGTCGGATTGCTGGAGGGTAGGGCGCGTCTGAAAGCCTGTCAACGAAAAAGCATACAAGCGTTTGAAAAGGTCGTTTGAACGTTGTTGCAGGATCTGCGGATGCTGGCAGCCAGGCAGGCGCGCCGGTATGCTTGGAACATTTTCGCGCCGTGACGGCGCTGCTTCAACGAGGACTCGACGTGGATTTTCTGGCCGAATACGCAAGCTTCCTTGCCAAGACCGCCACCCTGGTGATCGCCATTCTGATCATTCTCTCGGCTCTGGCCGGCATGCGCGGCAAGGGCCGGCGCAAGGCAGGCGGGCAACTGCAGGTGACTCGCCTGGACGAGTTCTACAAGGGGCTGCGTGAGCGCCTCGAGGCGGGGCTGCTCGACAAGGCGCAGCTCAAGACGCTGCGCAAACAGCAGGCCAAGGCGCAAAAGAAACAGAACAAGCACAAGTCCGAAGAGCGCACACGGGTGTTCGTGCTGGATTTCGATGGCGACATCAAGGCGTCGGCTACCGAAAGCCTGCGTCACGAGATCACCGCCTTGCTCACCCTCGCCACGCCGCGTGACGAGGTGGTGCTGCGCCTGGAGAGTGGCGGGGGCCTGGTCCACAGCTACGGCCTGGCCGCCTCGCAACTGGCCCGCATCCGCCAGGCCGGGATTCCGCTCACGGTCTGCATCGACAAGGTCGCCGCCAGTGGCGGCTACATGATGGCCTGCATCGGCGAGAAGATCATCAGCGCGCCCTTCGCCGTGCTTGGCTCCATCGGCGTGGTCGCGCAGTTGCCCAACGTCAATCGGCTGCTGAAGAAGCATGACATCGACGTCGAAGTGCTGACCGCCGGCGAATACAAGCGCACCCTTACCGTATTTGGCGAAAACACCGAGAAGGGCCGCGAAAAATTCCAGCAAGACCTGGATGTCACCCACCAGCTGTTCAAGGACTTCGTCGTCCATTACCGTCCGCAGCTGCACATCGACGAAGTGGCCACCGGCGAAGTCTGGCTGGGCCTGGCCGCGCTCAACAAGCAACTGGTCGACGAACTGCGCACCAGTGACGAATACCTCAGCGACCGCGCGCGCGAAGCCAGTCTGTTCCATTTGCACTATGCCGAACGCAAGAGTCTGCAGGAGCGGATCGGCCTGACGGCGAGCGGTTCTGTCGAGAACGCTTTGGTCGGACTGTGGAGCAGGCTTGGCCGGCTGCGCTAACACCTTGAACCTTTTGGATATTTTTCGATTCAGGGGGGTTGCAAGGGCAATCGAATGCAGACATAATGGCGCCCATCGAAACGCAGCAGACTTCGAACAAGTCGAGCGATTTCAAGGAGATGGTGAAGCGAAAGCCAGCCTGATCCGCATTTGAGGCCGAGTAGCAAAGTGGTTATGCTCCGGATTGCAAATCCGTCTACGCCGGTTCGATTCCGACCTCGGCCTCCACCATTCGAAAGCCCCGCAGATCTTGGTCTGCGGGGTTTTTCTTTGGGCGCTGGAAACCCTATCGTTTCCGCATCCTGGGACATCGTTTCCGCATCAGGCTTCTATTTGGTCGGGCTGACCACCTCGCCCACACGGCGATAGACTCGCTTGGTCATCTCTTCTTTCGAGTGCCCGAGCAGTCTGCCGGCATGAGTGATGTCGTCGATCTCCGAAGCTGCTTTCGGTCGAATATCGCGGAACTGAAACTGCCGGACCTTGTTGGCCAGATCGGTGTTGCCATCGGCGATCAACTCAACGAATGCAGAATTATTCGAGGCCTCCGGGACTGCATCGCCATGTGGCTTGCCCATGATGACGCCTTCGAGCTGATCCGTTGCCCGCTGAAAGGCGATCATTGCGCGCTCGAGCGCATTTTCGTCCACTCGTTCATTGTGCGTGCCCAAGAGCTCTGGTCACGCCTCGATTCGCTATTTTCCAGCAGGAACAGGCGGTTCCACCCGCTCCACCACCACTTCCTGCTGGGTATACAAGTCCGTCAACACCACTTCGGTCTCGGTGTATTCGGGCGTGACCAGTACCGAGCGGATCAGCCGCAGCGTCTGTCCGTCGCGCTCCTGAATGTTCTCGAACGCCACGATGATCGACTTGTTGCGCCAGTCGGCAATGTCGAAACCACCGGCGGCAAGGAAGCTGTCGATGTCGCGCCGGTCGTTGAAGGCCTTGCGTGGGAGGATCAGTGGCCGACCTCGCAGGTAGACCTGATAGAACTGGCGGGCGCTGGCCGGGAAGTCGCGCACTACCACATGTTCGATACGCCAGTGGTAGACGGTGTTTTCATAGACCACGGTGCGCTGGGTCTGCTGGCCGGTACAGGCAGTGAACAGGGGAAGCAGCAGGCAGCCGAGCCAGGTCTTGAGAGGGCGCATGGGGTATCCGTTCGAGGCGTGTGTGAATAGCGTAGGGTTCGCTCCCGGTGGCATCGCGAAGTGGCACGGACCAGGCGCGCTGGGCGTGGCCAAGGCTCGGTCGAGACGCCTCGATACACGCGTTCATCGATCGCCAGGTCGATGAACGCGTATAGGCTGGTCAGCCATGCTCAGAACAGCCCACCCAGGGAAATCGTCGCGCCGCCACCGGCCTGCAGCCCCACGTTGATTCCGGCGGCGACGATTGCGCCCTTGGCCGAGCGCAGCAGGCGCACCGCGCTGTCGTGGGGCAGCAGCAGGTTGCCCACCGGGGTCAGCGTCGCGGCGGTCATGGCCAGCAGCTTGGGATCCAGGCCGAACAGCATGGCCGAGCCGCTGGCCCCGCCGAGCAGGCCTATGCCCCCTTCGAGGAACACGCAGGCGCCCTGGAAATCCTCGCGCACCAGGCCACGGGCAGCGATCGAGTCGGCCACCAGCACCTGGCCAACCGAGGGAAAGTCTTCGCTGGCGCCTGCTGCTCCGACACTCTTGCCCCGCACGTGCAAGTTGACCTTGCCGAAGCGCGGCAGGCGCGCACCGATGCCCAGGCCGACCCCGACCGAGCCGTAGCGAAACTGCTGGTCGACCCCTTGCGGGTCGGTCAGCGTCAGCGCGCCGCCGGCAGCGGCGGCGAACACCACGGTCAACCCGCCGCCGCTGGCGGTCTTGTAGCGCCAGTCACTGACGCTCACGGGCAATGGAATATGCATCTGTCTCTCCTTATGCGAGCCGCGCCATCCGACGCTGGCGAATCCATGCGACCAGGTGGTAGCCACCCCCTGCGCTGAACACGATGGCGAACAGGCCTGCCAGCAGGCTGGCGCCCCACAGCGCGCCACGGTCTTCGATGATCGCGGTACTGGCGGGGGCTTCGGCGCGATAGAACACCGTCACCGGATCACCCACCTGGTAGCCGAAGATCAACCCGCTCTCGGGATAGCTGATCGTCTCGCCCTTGGCATCGGTGAAGTCTATCTGGGGATGACTGCCGCCTGCGTTCAGGGCGCTGACGTGCCCTTCGGCGCGTTGCGCCTGGGCCAGGAAGCCCAGCCGGTGTTCGACCAGCCAGAAGGTGAGACAAAGCAGGCACAGACCCAGGGGGATGAAAATCAGCGCGCGGGGCAGGTCGCCCCGGGTGGGAAATGGCGTCTTGGCCATCGACGGATTCCTTGCATCGTCCGTGAAACGCCGGCCATTGCAGCGGACCTGCGCAAAGCTGTCAATAGCGGTCAGCCAGGCAGGCGCGACGCTGGGGCCAGCGGGCTGGCAACGTGCTCTGGTCATGTTCCAGACGCCGTACGGGCACGTTCCATGTCGGTGCTGCTGGTAACCGGTATAGGCAGCACGAGCGTATCGGCAACTGCCGAGACGGCCATGTCCACGAGCGCAGGGAAGGGTGCCCGGTGGGCGCCGGCCCTGGCCGGCCCGTTTCCGATTGCAGGCGGGTAGGCTAAGCCACTGTAGGCACGAGGTAGGCATGGCAACGGGTCTGCCAGCTGGCCAGGCCATCGACGGCTTTCGACTCGTTGGAAAGGGTTCGGACGGTGGCGCGACCGCTCAGTGCCAGCCCGATGCATGACCTGCCACGGGCTTGCCGAAATCTGCCCGATTCGTTCGATCGGCACCAGCGTCTGATGCATTACCCTATGCAGCACGATCTTACATCCCAAGGACCTCGCGTGAACAGAGACAAGCTGGAACGACGGCAGATTCCGATCTATCTAATCGCGGTCATGCTCGCGGCCGCCTTCGGGCTGCTGGCGCCGCAGACCGCCCAGGGGCTTGCCGCCTGGGTGACGCCGGCCATTGCTGTGCTCATGTACGCCATGTTCCTGCAGATCCCGTTCCTGGAGCTGCGCCAGGGCCTGGATGACAAACGCTACATGGGCGCCTTGCTCTGTGCCAATTTCATCCTGGTTCCGTTGCTGGTCTGGGGCCTTACCCGCGGCCTGGTCGATCATCCGGCGATCCTGGTCGGCGCGCTGCTGGTGCTGCTTACCCCCTGCATCGACTATGTGGTGGTGTTCACCCATATCGGCAAGGGCGATTCACGGCTGATCTTGGCCGCGACCCCCTTGCTGCTCGTGCTTCAGCTGATCCTCTTGCCGCTGTACCTGGCCCTGATGCTGGAAGATGGCGGGGCAATGAGCGTTTCCGTCGGGCCGTTCATCGAGGCGTTCGTGCTGTTGATCGTCCTGCCCATGGGCCTGGCCGTGCTGACCTGCGCCGGCGCCAGGCGATCGCGCCTGCTGGCGCGCTGGAGCGGTGGCTGGGCCTGGCTGCCGGTGCCTGCCATGGCTGCTGTCCTGGTCGTGGTGATCGGCTCGCAGATCGCCTTCGTCTGGCAGCAGCTCGATAGCTTGCTGCCGGTCCTGTCGGTCTATGTCGGTTTCCTGGTGTTGGCACCAGCTGCGGGCGCCCTGGTCGCCAGGGGGTTCGGGCTCTCAGCCGGCAAGGCCCGGTCGGTGTTGTTCAGCAGTTCCACCCGCAATTCGCTGGTGGTGTTGCCGCTGGCCTTGGCCTTGCCCGAGGACATAAGAGGCCTGGCGGCCGCGGCGGTGATCACCCAGACCCTGGTGGAGCTGTTGGGCGAGTTGCTTTACATCCGGATCGTGCCTGCCCTGGTGTGGGGGCGGCGTAGCGATCGGTCGCCTCGAAACGGCCTGGGTGACCATTCGTCGCAAGCCTGACACTTTGCCACCGATCGATTCCTCAGAACTGTAGATGCAGATATTCACTTCAGCGAAGGAGAGTCTCATGGTGAAGAAAGACAACGGACCGGAAGCGGCCTATCCAGGCCCCGCCGACCAGACCACGGACACCGGTGAAGGCCACGGCTCGGGGCTTGAGCAGACCAGGTCCGAGCCCAAGCAGGGCGAAAGCCACCCGCAGGACTGGACGCCGCCGCCTGGCAACCCTGGCTCCGACCAGGATGCGCTGGCCCCGCGCGACAATGGGACCGCGCAAACCGAGCGGGATGCGAAATAGCGCCATATGTCCACCAGTGCGCCAGCCCAGTCACCACGCTGAGCTTTTCCTCAGCCAGGGGGCAGGCTGCGCTCGAGGGAGCGACTGCCACCTTGCGCAGCCACTGGGCGCGGTCCTTTCCCTCGTCTTCTTGAGCATCGGGCCCCCGACGAAACTCCCGTCGCGTAGTCCGACCTTGCACCTGCATTACCGCTCGAGCAGCTTGCGTGAAGCATGATTGTTCAGCGCCTTGGGGCTTGGCTGGCGGTCTTGCTGTCAGGGTGGGCGGAGCGCGCGTGACTGCGCTCGTCGAGCGAGTCGTGGTCCTGCAGGTCGGCGTAGAAGATGCAGCCGATCAACCGGGCGAACAGCCCGAGCGTTTCCGCTGTATCCGGATCTTCGCTTGGGGACGGTTTCGAATCGAGCGCGCATAGGGCCCCGTACATGCGCCCATCGGGCAGGAGGATCGGCGCGCCTACGTAACTCCGCAGGCCGAACTTCCTGACGATCGCCTTGTGAGCGAAGCGCTCGTGCCTGTCGATGTCGGGGATGTGAAAGGCTTGCGGGTTGCGCTTGAATTCACTGCAGATGGTCGTGTCGATAGGCGCGCTTTCGCCCGGATCGATACCCAGTTGACCCGGATCGTAGACCGAGCAAGTGATCCATTCGCTATCGGTGAATTTCGCGATCGCGGCAAAGCGCATCTGCGTGACCCGGGTAACCAGTCGAAGCACGTTGGTGGTCGCCTCGATCTGCGCGATCACCGCGCGTTCCTCGGCGGACAGGAACTGGTGAGGTTCCATTACAGGTTGGGGCATCGGGAACTCCGTTCAGGTAAGGGTAAGTGTGATCATCCCGAAAGTCGGCATTGCGTCGAACCTGGCCAGGCTGGCAGCGTCAGCCTGGGACGACGAACCTGGTCGAGCTCGATACTGCCCAGACCGTTGCATCGCTCCAGGGGTTCTTTTTATCCGGCTTCGATGGCTTCATGCAATGGCTTTGACGGATCGGCAAGTTCGCTGCGGCGCACGGCAGCGATTTGTGCTTGAATGGGCGCTACGCAAAAGAGAGCCGACATGCGCAAGTACACCGGAAAACCGTTCATCATCGCGAGCACCACCTTGATAGGCACGGGCGCAGCCTTCGCTGCCGTGGGTGCGAGCGGCCAGCCTGCCTTCGGCTACACTTCCATCGGCCTGCTGGTACCCGGCGTGCTGCTGCTGCTCGCCGGATTGCGCACCATGGTCCGGCGTCCTTGAGACTGCCTCGCACGCATCGAGCGATGCGATTGCGCTTTTCCTCGCACCCCCACAGGCAACGCCAAGTCCGACATCCAGTCGGACTTTTTCATTTTCAAGATCAGGCCAGGTATATCCGTTGTTGCGATTGCTCAAGCGAAAACTGTCGAGGCTGGTTGGCCGATGGTTCATCTATATCTCGGTCGTGAGTCTGACTGGCAGTTCCAGCCACCTCTTCGATCACTTGTCGACTTTCAAGCCCTGGCTGACCATCAAACACGCGCTGGTTCACCTGTTTCTTCCATGATCAGCACGCCAGGCGGACAGGGCAGGGTTGGGCGCCAGTGAGCAGGTGGCGGAAAACGGCGCCTGAATGAATGTTTTCCCAACATTTGGCGTCCTTCGTCGGCAAATTGGACAAAGGATGAACCTTGAGAATTTTTCTCAGGTCGTCTGCTTAACTGGCTGTAACACAAGTTTTTCTTCGGAAGCTTTCCTATGACAGCGAAAGATCAGGAAGCCCAATTCGAGGCTTATCAACTCATCAAGCACCTGAACGACGTGGTCGCCGAAACGATGAAGCAGGTCGCGTACGGTCAGCTGGACATGGTCGCGTGGAACGACGTGACCGCCGAGCATCGACAGGCTTTCGAGCAGTGGATGCGCTTCGTCGAAGACCGGGCACTCGGTAACCTGATGGGCGGCAAGTGACAGCGAAGACGGGTGTTCACCGGTACGATCGATTGAACCGCGATGCCGCGCTGTCCTCCCACAGGTAAAGCCATTGGAGAAATCTCGTGATCAATTGCTACTTGTGTGGAACCGATGCCGAGGTGGTTCGAGCCGACGAGCAAGGCCAGCAGGTGTCCTGCGTCGAATGCGGCGAGTACGTCATTTCCAACATCGTGGTGCGTGAGTTGCAGCACAAGTCGCTGGACTTCCCGGCCATGCGTGATGACCTGCATCGCCAGCGTCAATACAACGCGACCGTGATCGCGCGCATCGACAGCGAGTCGGCCAAGTGGTCCACTGCCGAGTGAGCGAGGCTCGACGCGTTTGCAGCGAGGCGGTCGGCAAAGGCGCCGCCTCGCTCGGGTTCGTCCAGGTCCTCGAGCGCAGCGGCATGCACCGGCGGTGGCTCATTTGTGCACGTCGGTCTGCTTGTCGAATGGCCCGTTCATGTCCAGGCTGGCCTTGCGTTCGGCCATGGCCCGATAGGCTTTTCTCAATTGCTGTAGCTCACGACCGCTCATCGCCTCGAGATCCAGCACCGAATTTTCCGCCGCCTTGGTAGCACGAATCAGCTCATCCAGCTTCACGTGCAGGATATCGTTGTCCCGGTTCTGGGTGTTCTGGATCAGAAACACCATCAGGAAGGTGATGATCGTGGTACCGGTATTGATGATCAGCTGCCAGGTGTCGTTGTAGTGGAAATACGGACCGGTGCAGGCCCAGATGATGATCAGCGCCAGCGCGATCAGGAAGGTCCTGGAACTTCCGGACTGGTTGGACAGCCACTGACAGAACTTCGCGAATTTCATCGTTTCCTCCATAGGCTTGTGTCTGTCAATTAGGACAACAGGGTCGCCTTGAAATTTATTTTTACATCTGGCCAGGCCGTATTGCGGGTCGTGCCGACTGAACCCCAGGCACGGCAGATTGCCAAAACCGGTACCCAATGGAGATCGATGCAATGACCGAAGAAAAGAAAGAAAAGCCTGAAAACGACGATACCCCGGCACATGCGACCGAAAAGGAGCGCGAGCGACTGAAGGACCTCAACAAGCACGGTATTCCGCCGGGCGCTTGCTGAACAGGCCCGCCGGCTGATGGCAAACGCCGCACGGGCCGTTGGGGCAGGCGCGGCGTCGGGGTCGTTGCCAGGCGCCTGTCCGCTCAGCGGCGGGGAAGATCCAGAGGCTCGATCAGTTCCGCTCCCTGGTTGCGTACATTGCCCACGGCCGGGCTGACCCGATACCACTCGAAGGCTTCGGCCGGCTCGCCGAGGTTCAGCACCATCTGCTCGGCCTGCGTTCTGGGTGTCGAAGGCTCGAGCCATTCGCGCGCAAGTTCCGCTGCCAGGACGACAGGGCGGCGGTCATGCACGTCGAGCATGCCGCCTTGTGCATCGGCAGTAATGATCACGAAGCCATCATGTGGGCTGCCCTGGAACTGGCCGATGCTGGCGCACAAGGCAGGACGCCCGTCACGCCGTCGGATCAGGTAAGGCTGTTTGCGCGGGCCGCCTTCATCGACCCATTCGTACCAGCCGTCTATCGGCGTGACCGCTCGACTCGGCCAGATGGCCCGAAAGAAGGCGCCATGGGCGACCTTCTCCGCGCGCGCATTGATCGGCGCGGCACGATCGCCCGCCCAGTGTGGTCTCCAGCCCCACTTGACCAGGTCGGCGACCAGGCCTTGCGCTTGCTGGTGCAGCACCATGACCGCCGTGGCAGGCGCCACATTGAAGCGCGGCTGCCAGCGTTCGGAGACGTTGTCCCGCCAGGCACCTTCCACGCCAAGCGCGGCGACGAAGTCATGAATGCCGTTGTACTGCGTCACGCGTCCGCACATGTTCACCTCCGTGGTTGCGAGTCGACCCGGTCAGCGCCGTACCACGCCATGAAGCTGCTGTTCGAGCAGGCGGATCCGGGTTTCCTGTTCATCGACCCTGACCTCCAGCCGATAGATGAGGCTGCGTTTGTCCAGCAGTTCGCGCTGAGCCTGAGCCAGCGACCTCTGCGCGCCCTGTCTGTCGCGCATGCACTGGGCATGCATGTCGACCAGGCTGCGGATGTCCTGTCTTGCCCTGGCAAGCGCGACCATGGCGTTCTCGTATTCGGCCTGTACCAGCAGTAATTGCTGCTGGAGCATTTCGACAGGGGTCGGCATTCCCAGCTCGAAGCCAGTGTCGTCGATGTTCATGGGCATTCCATTCTGATAGCTGTATCCATATACAGTATTTTGAATGGGCCCGCTCGGCCAGTACCAGTCGACGAGTTGCATGGCCTCTCCGGTCGCTGAGCCAGCCAAAGCGCTGGCAGGGATGGTAAGGATATGGAGTGTCGGTGGGCTGGATGATTCGTTTGGTGTCATCGGTCTTGAGCAGGCATGGCCCCGTACCGGCGGCTGGTCATTTGCGCTGTGGCCAGTGCAGTGGCAGCCATGCGTGGATGACGCGCCGCTTGCAATAGGCCGGCATCCTCCAGCCGTCCCACGTACAATCACATCATCGACTATCACCGATCAGAGGCCTGGCAGTGGAGTTGCAGCAGGGTTTCATCCTGACCCGGCACTGGCATGACACGCCGCAAGGCATCTGCGTGACCTTGTGGTTGGCCACCGACCTGGGGCCGCGCTGCGTGCGCCTGCCTTTGCAGACGGCAGTCGCCTTCATCCCGGCAGGGCAGCGGGCGCAGGCTCAGGTGGTGCTGGCCGACGAGCCGGGCGTGACTCTCAAGCCGTTGCAGCTGCGTGATTTCCAGCAGCGTCCGATGCTTGGCCTGTATTGCCCGCAATACCGCCAGCTGCTGCAACTGGAGCAGCGCTTGCGTGCCGCTGGGGTCGAGGTGCACGAAGCGGACATCCGGCCGCCGGATCGCTACCTGATGGAGCGCTTCATCACTGCCCCGGTGTGGTTCGGCGGCACGCCGGATGCCGAGGGGGTGATCTGCGATGCGCTGCTCAAGCCGGCGCCGGACTATCGGCCGGCCTTGCGCCTGGTGTCGCTGGACATCGAGACCACCGCGCGTGGCGACCTCTACTGCATTGGCCTGGAGGGATGCGGGCAACGCCAGGTGTACATGCTTGGCCCGGCCAATGGCCAGCCGGACACGGCCGATTGCGAACTGATCTATCGCGACAGTCGCGCTGGGCTGATCGAAAGTCTCAACCAGTGGCTGGCGCGGCATGATCCGGACATGATCATCGGCTGGAACGTGGTGCAGTTCGACCTGCGGGTACTGCAGGCTCAGGCCGATGCCGCACAGGTCGACCTGCGCATCGGTCGGGGCGCCAGCCCCATGAGCCTGCGCGAGCGTGGCAGCCGCGCGCAGACCTTCGCCTCGGCGGCCGGCCGGCTGCTGGTCGACGGTGTCGAGGCGCTGCGCTCGGCCACCTGGAGCTTTCCCTCCTTCAGCCTGGAAAGCGTCGCGCGCGCGTTGCTTGGCGAGGGCAAGGCGATTTCCACGCCCTACGACCGCATGGACGAGATCAACCGGCTGTTCGCCGAGGACAAGCCTGGCCTGGCGCGCTACAACATCAAGGACTGCGAACTGGTCACGCGGATCTTCACCCAGGCCCGCCTGCTCGAGTTCCTGCTCGAGCGCGCCACCGTCACCGGGCTGCCGGTGGACCGCAGCGGCGGCTCGATCGCCGCGTTCACCCATCTCTACCTGCCGCTGATGCACCGCCAGGGATTCGTCGCGCCGAACGTCGGCAGCCAACCCGAACAGGCCAGCCCAGGCGGTTTCGTCATGGATTCGCGTCCAGGGCTGTACGACTCGGTGCTGGTGCTGGACTACAAGAGCCTGTATCCCTCGATCATCCGCACCTTCCTGATCGATCCGGTCGGATTGGCCGAGGGCCTGCGCCAGCCCGACCCCGCGCATGCCGTGGAAGGCTTCCGGGGGGCCTGGTTCTCGCGCACGCGGCATTGCCTGCCGGCTATCGTCGAACGGGTCTGGGCGAACCGCGAGGCTGCCAAGCGCGATGGCAACTCGCCCTTGGCGCAAGCCTTGAAGATCATCATGAATGCCTTCTACGGCGTGCTGGGTGCCAGTGGCTGTCGCTTCTTCGACACACGGCTGGCCTCGTCCATCACCCTGCGCGGGCACCAGATCATGCGCCAGACTCGGGCGCTGATCGAAGCCCGGGGGCTGGAAGTGATCTACGGTGATACCGATTCCACCTTCGTCTGGTTGCGCCAGGCGCATGACGAAGCGCAGGCGACACGCATCGGTCATTCGCTGGTAGCCGAAATCAACCAATGGTGGCGTGAGCATCTGCGCCAGGAGCTGGGGCTGGAAAGCGTCCTGGAACTGCAGTTCGAAACGCATTTTCGACGCTTTCTGATGCCTACCATCCGAGGCACCGAGCAGGGCAGCAAGAAACGCTATGCCGGGCTGGTACGGCGTGCCGATGGCCAGGAGGAAGTGGTCTTCAAGGGCCTGGAATCGGTGCGCACCGACTGGTCGCCACTGGCGCGACAATTCCAGCGCGAGCTGTACGGGCGGATCTTTCGTGGCCAAGACTACCGCGACTACGTGCGCGAGTACGTCCGGCGCACCCTGGCAGGTGAACAGGACGAGCTGCTGGTCTATCGCAAACGCTTGCGTCGACCGCTTTCGGACTACCAACGCAATGTGCCACCCCATGTCCGCGCGGCGCGCCTGGCCGATGAGTTCAATGTCCGCGCCGGGCGCCCCCAGCAATACCAGAACGGCGGCTGGATCAGCTACGTGATGACCATTGCCGGGCCTGAGCCGTTGGAGAGTCGTCACCGTGCGATCGACTACGAGCATTACCTGGAACGCCAGCTCGCGCCGGTGGCCGATGCGATCTTGCCATTCGTGGGGGATGACTTCGCGAGCCTCGTCGGTCGGCAAATGCCCCTGTTCTAGCCTTGGCCGGAGTCGTGCCGCTCCATGGCCGGCGCAGCAGGCCCACGCTTGAACTCACCGCTGCCTGCCCCGGCGACAAACCCCGGAAAGTAGTTTCGAAGACACTTGCTATGCTGAGCAATGTAGGGCTTTTCCTAAGTCCTTATCGGAAATGTTTGGAAAACCTAAGTTACTTTTGAGCAACGTACCGCTTCGCTGCAATGGTTTAGGCTCGCACGTCGGATATTTCGCCTTGATCAGTAGTCTTTTGATTTATCGATACAAACAAGGAGATGCACATGCTCGCCCGGTCACTGACCCTCGCCACCTTGTTGGCCGTCGCCGGCCCGCTGCTCGCGGCCGACAGCGATGCACCGCTTGCCAAGGAGCTGGGCAAGTCGAGGCCCCTGGTGGTCATCGCGCCAAGTACCGCGGACCCGACGCTCAAGGGCTTGAACGAAGCCTTGAAGGATCCGGCGACCCAGACGGCTTTCAAGGAACGCAGCCTGGTGCTGTTCAGCGTGGCTGGCCTGGTGGGCAAGCGCGAGGACAAGCAGCTCGAGCAGCAGGCCACCATGGCCTTGATCCGCGAGCTGAAGCTCGGTGCCAGCAAAGGCACCAAGGTGATCCTGGTAGGCAAGGACGGGCAACAGCATGTGCTCAAGGACGATGGCGAGAACCAGCCGATCGATCCGCAGGTGATCTTCAAGGCCGTCGATGAACTGCCGGCTACCGAGAAGACAGTGGCTGCGCCGGAGCCTGTGGCCGGCGGCAGCGAGAGTGCCGCAGCCAAGGACAGCAAGTCGGCCAAGCCTGCCAGGCCTGTCGCGCCGCCCAAGCCGCTGGAAGACTGACGCGCCACTGCTGGCCAGCGCCCGTGCCTTTTATAGCCGCACTTCAACCGCCAAGGGCAGATGGTCGGACAAGTGCGGCCATGGGTTGTGGCCAAGGATCCTTGGCTGGTGGCTGTCGGCGTTGCGCAGGTAGATCCGGTCCAGGCGCAGCAGCGGCACCTTTGCCGGATAGGTGCGGGCCAGCTGTCCATGGTGACGCTCGAAGACTTCCTGCAGGCGGAACTGGCCACGCATGACGCGGTTGCCATGCAGTTGCCAGTCATTGAAGTCGCCAGCGATGATCACCGGCGCATCCGCTGGCAGCGCCTGCAGCAATCGGCCCAATAACCGCAGCTGCTTCTGCCGATGGCTCTCGAGCAGGGAAAGGTGTACGCAGATCGCATGCACGCCGCCTGTACCAGGTACGTCCAGCACGCAGTGCAACAAGCCGCGGCGTTCAGGGCCGGTGATGGAAATGTCGAAATTGCGGTATTCGAGGATTGGATACTTCGACAGTAAGGCGTTGCCATGATGGCCGTCCGGGTAGACTGCGTTGCGCCCGTAGGCGAAATCGCTCCACATGCTGTCGGCCAGGAACTCGTATTGAGGGGCTTGTGGCCAGCCGGGATGGCGCGCGGCGTGTCCATCGTGGCTGCCGAGCACTTCCTGCAGAAAGACGATGTCCGCCTGGGTGCTGCGCACCGCTTCACGCAGCTCGGGCAGGATGAAGCGTCGGTTGAAGACGGTGAAGCCCTTGTGGGTATTGACCGTCAACACGCGCAACCGGTGCACGGGCGGCGCGTTGTCGGTAGAGGCGAAACCTGTACTGCTGGAGGCAGGGTCCACGAACGCTCCTCTGGGTTGGGCGCCAGCCGCCCCGTGCGACAGGCCTGGCACGGGGCTTGCCTGGCCTTTACTCTTCGTCGCGTTGCAAGGCCAGCAGAACCAACGAGCGACCCGTCGCTTCGAAAGTGCTGTCGAAGTCCAGGCGCTGGGCCTTGCGCAGCTTGGGCCGGTCGGTGTCGACCAGGCAGTTCCAGTAGTCGCCCTCGGGCACCGACGGCAACAGGAACGACACGCTTTCATGGTGGGCGTTGACGATCAGCAGCAAGGTCGCTTCCGCGCCAGGACGGGCGATATCGCTAACTTGCGCGCGGCCGTCCATCAGCATGCCGAGGCAGCGACCATTGGGGTCTTCCCACTGCTCGACGGTCATTTCGTTGCCATCGGGCGCCAGCCAGGTGACATCCTTGACGCCGATCGCCTCGTTGTACTCGCCGACCAGGAAGCGCGAGCGGCGCAGCACCGGGTAGTTCAGGCGCAGGCGGTTCAGGCGCTTGACGAAGGCCAGCAGCTCCTTGCCTTCCTCGTCCAGCTCCCAGTTGATCCAGCCGATCTCGCTGTCCTGGCAGTAGGCGTTGTTGTTGCCGTGCTGGGTGCGACTGAACTCGTCACCGGCGACGATCATCGGCGTTCCCTGGGACAGCAGCAGCGTGGCGAAGAAGTTGCGCATCTGGCGCATGCGCAGCGCATTGATCTGCGGATCCTCGGTAGGCCCCTCGGCACCGCAGTTCCAGGAAATGTTGTTGCTGGTGCCGTCCTGGTTGTTTTCGTCGTTGTCCTCGTTGTGCTTGTCGTTGTACGACACCAGGTCGCGCAGGGTGAAGCCATCGTGGGCAGTGACGAAGTTGACCGAGGAGTAGGGGCGTCGGCCGCGATTGTTGAACAGGTCGCCCGAAGCGGTCACGCGGGCAGCGAAGTCTGCCAGTTGTCCCTCGTCGCCTTTCCAGAAGGCGCGTACGGTGTCACGGAAGCGGTCGTTCCACTCGGCCCAGCCCGGCGCGAAGTTGCCGACCTGGTAGCCACCCGGACCACAGTCCCAAGGCTCGGCGATCAGCTTGACCTGGCGCAGCAGCGGGTCCTGGCGGCAAGCCACGAGGAAGCTGTGACGTTCGTCGAAGCCATCGTGATAGCGGCCGAGGATGGTTGCCAGGTCGAAGCGGAAGCCGTCCACGTGCATTTCGCCGGCCCAGTAGCGCAGCGAGTCGGTGACCAGCTGCAGTACGCAGGGATGACTCAGGTCGAGGGTATTGCCGGTACCCGAATCGTTGATGTAGTAGCGCTTTTCATCCGGCATCAGGCGGTAGTAGGAGGCATTGTCGATACCCCGCATGGACAGGGTCGGCCCCATCTCGTTGCCTTCGGCGGTGTGGTTGTAGACCACGTCCAGGATCAGTTCGAGCCCGGCATCGTGCAGGTGGGCGACCATTTCCTTGAATTCGGCGATCTTGCCACTGGCCAGGTAGCGCGGGTGCGGCGCGAAGAAGGCGATGCTGTTGTAGCCCCAGTAGTTGTTCAGGCCTTTTTCCAGCAGGTGCTGATCGTTGACGAAGGCATGAATCGGCAACAGCTCGATGGCCGAGACCCCCAGGTCCCTGATGTGCTTGAGCAACTCATCGTTCTTCAGGCCGGCGAAGGTGCCACGCTCGCTTTCCGGGACCGCTGGATGGCGCATGCTGATGCCGCGGGCATGGGCCTCGTAGATGATGGTCTGCTCCCATGGGGTCTGCACGCGCCGATCGCGGCCCCAGGTAAAGGCCGGATCGATCACCTTGCACTTGGGGACGAACGGGGCGCTGTCGCGCTCATCGAAGCTAAGGTCGCCATCCGGATGGCCGATGGTGTAGCCGAACAGCGCTTCGGACCATTTCAGCTCGCCGACCAGTTGCTTGGCATAGGGATCGATCAGCAATTTGTTGGGGTTGAACCGGTGGCCATTCTCCGGCTCGTAGGGGCCATGGACACGATAGCCGTAGACCAGGCCGGGATGGGCGTCGGGCAAGTAGCCGTGATAGATCTCGTCGGTATACTCGGGCAGCTCGATGCGCTCGAGCTCCTTCTCGCCGCTGGAATCGAAAATGCACAGCTCGACCTTGGTCGCATTGGCGGAAAACAGGGCAAAGTTCACGCCCAGGCCGTCCCAGGTGGCGCCAAGCGGGAAGGGCAAGCCTTCGCGGATGCGTGTGGGCGCGACGGAGCGATTGTGTTTCTTGGGTGTACGTGGAGCCATGACGTCCTCTCTTCGACCGATATATGCAATAAGAACCGCGCACTCGAGACCCTCCGCCAGACGCATGCTGTCCTGGCCGCCGAGGCATGCAGCAGATGAACTCGCGCCTCCTTGCGCGATCGACTGGGGACAGCGAGCGGCCCTGCCCTAGAGGCAGGAAGCATTCACACGCCGCACATGGCTGTCAGCTAGCCGTAGCGGTCATGGTCGATCTGTCGGACCAATCGCGGGGCTGGCCAGCCCCGCTCCAGAAGACTCTTGCAGGCGCCCGCAGGTCAGCCTGCCTCAGGCTTCTTCGAGGCCCGCGGCTTCTTTGTCGCTACCGGCTTTTCAGCAGGGCTGGCGGCAGTCTTCTGGGCAGAAGCGGAAGCCTTGCCGTTGCTGGTTGGCTTGGGTTGCGCCGCGGCCTTGCCAGCGCTGGCCGGCTTGGGCTGTGCTGCCACCTTGCCATCAGATGCTTTCGCGTCGACTGTGGACCTGGTCCTGGTCGCAGGCTTCCTGGGGGTTGCCTTGGGTGCCAGGGATTCGGCTTCGGCCAGCTTGCGGGCCATGTCCCAGTGGCGCTCTTCCTGGCCTTCGGGTTTGCCCTCCGATTCCCAGATCTGGTAGGCGAATACGCGGATACGTTCCTCATTGACACTCATCACGACGCTCCTGATGCTCAAAGGTGTTCAAACAACACGTTGACCGGGAACTCAGCCAGTACGCTGCTCAACTTCAGTTGCCCTGAATGGCTGACAGCGTCGCCGGCAAAAAGTCCCTTGCAAGTAGTGACCGACAGCTCGGACGGCAGAATCACGCAGGTGTCGCCCCAGTCCTGGGCTGCCACCAGGGGTGCCGGTGCGTTGCCCAGCAGCGCACTGGCCAGCCGTGGCGCGATCACGATGGCTCGCGCATCGGTGCCCACGCGGGCGAAGGCCAGGACCCGATCGGCATGACGTCCTTGCACGGCCAACGGAATGTATTGGCCACGGCTGAACAGCTCGGGGTGGCTACGACGGACGTCGAGCACACGTGCGATCAGCATTTGCTTGACTCGTCCGTCGCGCCAGTGTTCGAGCAGCTCGGGCAGCGGCGCGTTGTCGTCGAGCGACTGGCGCCGCGCCTGGTAGTCGACCGGACGCCGGTTGTCCGGATCGACCAGGCTCAGGTCCCAGTACTCGTTGCCCTGATAAAGGTCCGGTACGCCAGGCACCGTCATGCGCAGCAGGCATTGCGTCAGTCCATTGAGGGCTCCGGCGCTGTCGATCGAGCGAGCGGCGTCGGCCAGCGACTGACGCAGCGCCTGGTGGCGTGGGTCCAGCAGCAGGCTGTCGATGTAGGCCCCGCAGGCGCCTTCATAGGCTTCGTTGGGCGCGCTCCAGCTGCTGCGCAACTTGGCCTCGCGCAGGGCTTTCTGTTGCCATTGGCGCAGGCGCTGCACGTAGTTGCGCAAGGCATCTTCGTCATCGAGCGACAGGTCGAGTGGCCAGCTGCCGAGCAAGGTCTGGAACAGCAGCATCTCATCGCCTGGACTGGGCGCCACGCCATCGTCCAGCGATTGACGCAAGGGGGCTGCCAGCTCGCGCCAGGCGTGCACCTGGCTGGCCAGCCAACCGGCACGCTCGCTCAGCACGGCCAGTCGTGCCCGGCAGTCTTCGCCACGCTTGTGGTCATGGGTCGCGGTCGCCAGCAAGTTGTCGGGGAAGTCGCGCAGACGGCGCAGCGCCTCGTCATGGAAGGCTTGCGGCTCGGCACTGAACAGTTCCGCCTCGAAGCCTACGTCGTTGCGCGACAGCAGTCTGGCCGAGCGATAGAAGGCGGTGTCTTCCACGGCCTTGGCCGCGCTCGGCGCCGTCAGTTGCTGGAAACGCACACAGGCATGACGCAGGCGCTTGCGCGCACGGCCTGGCGGCAGGCTCCGCCAAGACTGGCCACCAAGCCAGACCTGCAACTGTTCGAGCAGCGGCCAGTCGTTTTCATGCAGCATCTGCCGGGCCCCGGCCACGGCCTGCTGGAAGAAGCGCTCGTCCTCGGCCGGACGTCCCCCGGCATTGATGTAGGTGCGGTAGACCGGATAGTGGGCAACCAGCGCCTGCAGCGCGCGACGAATCGCGCCAAGCGTCAGGTCGCGGGTCATCAGGTCGTCGCGGGCCACCGCGAGCAGAGCCTGGGCCACCGACTCGAAATCACCGGCCAAGGTGCCGTTGAGCACCAGCTGGCGCGCTTGGACAACCTCTTCGGCGAACTCCGGTCGCCCGCTGAGGGATTGCCAGAGTTCCGTCAACGGCGCTTCGCCCGCCGGATCATGCTGCAACAGCGAGACCTGGTTCATGAACTCATAACCGGTGGTACCGTCGACCTGCCAGTCCTTGTGCAGGTGCTCGCCGCTGCCGAGGATTTTCTCCACGTAGATCGGGAAGTGTTCCAAGGCCGCTTGCGCCGGACGTGCCGCCAGCAGCCCCTCGACCCGGCGGCGCAGCTTGCGGCAATAGCCGCGAGGGTCGGCCAGGCCGTCGATATGGTCGATGCGCAGGCCGTCCACCAGGCCGCGCTCGATCAGCTCGAACAGCTTGGCATGGGTTGCCTCGAATACCGCATGGCGCTCGACCCGCAACCCGCCAAGCTCGTTGATATCGAAGAAACGTCGCCAGTTGATGTCGTCGGCCGCGGTGCGCCAGCTGGCCAGCCGATAGGTCTGGCGCTCCAGCAACGCATGCAGGCGCTTGAAGCCTGCCTCGGTACGGCCGTCGAACAGGGCCAGGGCATCGTCGAGCCTGGCGCCCTGGGTGGCCAACCGGGCCAGTTGCCGATGCAGCTGCACGGCCTCGAGCAATGGATCGCTGCAGGTGCGCAGCGCGGCGAAACGCTGGGCCAGGGCCTGCAGTTGCGGATCCTCGCTCAGCTCGAGCACTTGCCCGTAGTCGAGCGGGCAGATCGGGAAGCGATGTTCGTAGTGTTCGATCTGCAGCACGCCCTGGTGCGCATCGAACTTCAACGGAATGTCACCATTTTTCAGCGCCGTGCCATAGTCGCTGCCGAGAAACGGCAAGAGCAGCTGGCCTTCGAGCAACGGGTCGCTGGAATGCCACTGAATGTCGAAGAATTGCGCATAGGGGCTGCGCCGGCCCCAGGCCAGTACGCTCAGCCACCAGGGGTTGTCGCCACCGCCGACCGCCATATGGTTGGAGACCGTATCGAGCAGGAACCCCATGCCATGCTGGCGCAGGGCAGCGATCAGTCGTTCGAGGGCCGCCTCGCCGCCCAGCTCGGGGTTGACCCGGGTAGGGTCAACCACGTCGTAGCCGTGGCGCGAGCCGGCACGGGCCGTCAGGATCGGCGAGGCATACACATGGCTGATGCCCAGCTGGGCGAAGTAGGGCACCAGGGGGACGGCATCATCGAGGGTGAAATCACTGTGCAGTTGCAGGCGGATGGTCGCCGTCAAGGGTTTCATCGCTCACTCTCCTTGGCCCGATCGCGTTCCCAGGCTTGTTCGCGGGCCTGGGCCAGCAATTCGATACGTCGCGCGGCATCTTCGTCGTCGAGCAGCTCCGGACGCGGCATCGCGTCTTGATCGGCAAGCGGATCGGCCGGCGCCATGGCATCGACATCGTCAGGCAGTTCGATGACCGGACGGTCGAAGCGGCGCCGCCAGTTCGGATGGCCTTCGGTGGTGCCCGGCAGGTTCGGCTGTTCCTGGCAGCCCAGCAGGTCCTCCAGCGGGATCAGCACCAGGGGCGCGCGGGTCTGGCCGACATAGCGGATGGCGGCATCGATCAGGCTGGAGGTGGACGTGTCCTGCAGAGGGCCGAACGTCTCCACGAAGCTGCGTTGCAAGCCTTCGCATTCGATTTCACGCGATTTGCGCCAGTCTTTTTCGGCGGCCTCGTCGATCAGGCACAGGCGTTTCTGCCAATCGATGTCCCGTCGTTCCAGCCAGCCGGCAAGCGTCGGCAGGTCGTGGGTCCCGGTGGTCGCCAGGGCGTCGTCTGGCCAGTCGGCCACGGGCAGAAACTGCCCGGGCGAGTCCTGCTCGAACTGCAACACCCGCATGCCGAGGATGGCCTTTTCCGCCAGCGCCTCGCGCAGGCCGTCGGGCACCGTGCCCAGGTCTTCGCCGAGCACGATTGCCTTGTGTCGAACCGATTCCAGCGCCAGCAGCCTGAGCAGGTCCTGCAGCGGCAGCTCGACATAGGCGCCTTGATCGGGTTTGCAGCCACGCGGAATCAGCCACAGACGGCGCAGGCCCATGACATGGTCGATACGCAAGCCGCCAGCGTGGGCGAAATTGGCCCGGAGCATTTCGATGAATGCTCTGTAGCCATTGCGTTTGAGGCCTTCCGGCGAAAAGGCGCTGATCCCCCAGTCCTGTCCGCAACGGTTGAGGATGTCGGGTGGCGCACCGACCGTCAGGTCCGCCAGCAACTCGTCCTGGCGACTCCAGGCCTGGCTGCCTGCGCCATCGGCACCGACGGCCAGGTCGGCAATGAGGCCGACGGCCATCCCACCACCGCGCGCCGCTTCCTGGGCGCGTTGCAGGCTGCGCTCGGTCAGCCACTGGCAGAACGCGTGGAATTCCAGCTCGCTCGGGTGGCTCGAGGTCTGCTCCTGCACGGTCGGGCTGGCAGGATCCTGCCAGTCGGCCGGCCACTGGCGCCAGTCGGCGCCAAGGCCTTTCTCGACAGCCTGGGCTTGCAGCACCTCAAAACGGCAATGCAGCTCCAGGGCCTGTCCCGCGGCAATGCGGAAGCTGTCGAAATCCTCGCGCAATGGCTGATCGCTGCTGTTGAAATCCTTGTAGAGCGCCTTGAACAACTGGTGCCGGGCTTCTGCCGCACGTGGCCAGTCGACCAGCTCCTGCGCCTCGAGCTCCCGCAGCGTGGCTTGCAAGCCAGACGCTTCGATGGCCAGCTGCATGGCGCGCTCACCGAGGATTACCGAGGGGCTGGCGTACAGGGTGTTGAGCAGCAGGCGACTGGACGGGGAGTAGGGGCTGAACTGGCTGCGCTCCATGGAAGACAAGGCATGCACCGGGCTGATGGCCAGCGCGTCGGCTCCACGTTCGGCGGCCCGGCGCGCCAGTTGCTCGAGCGCCAGGCTGTCGCCGTAACCACCGCCGCCCTGACGTCGCAGGCTATACAGCTGCACCGCGATGCCCCAGCAGCGGGCCGGTGGCTCGGCAACCGCATCGTCCAGGCTGTAGCAGCGCGCGGGCGTTACGGCCAGAGTGAAACTGTGCTGCGCCAGGTCGACCTGATGGTAGCCAAGTGGTAGGTCCGCGTGCAGCCGGCCCCGCTCATCGATCCTGCGTTCCAGTGAGCTGCCATCTTCCAGGGTGATGCGTACAGGGCTGGAGCCGGCCAGGCGCGGATCCAGTTCCAGCACCTGGTCCTGAACCACGGTCAGCAGCGGCGCCAGCGTATCGCCAGTGGCTGCCTGCTCGAGGCGCTCGAGGCTGTCCCGCACGGCCTGGTCATTCTCGGCCGGATGACCGAGCCCGGTCAGTACCTGGCGCAGGACATCATCGGCCACCTGCTGGGGTTTGTCGTTGGCATCGGTCCAGTCACGGGCGATACCGACTTTCTCGGCCAGCACATGCAGGGCGGTTGTGCTCATCATGCTTCCTCGTCGGGCGGTAGCAGGCTCACTACACAGCTATGGCCAGCCAACGCCGTGGCTCCCTCGTGGTGGTCGGAACTGTCGAACAGCCAGCGCTCCTGCCCAGGCAGGTCGAGGGGGCAGGGGTGCTCGGCAAGGTTGAGATCGATGCGCAGGCGCTCGCCGTTGGCAAGCCGCCAGCTGGCGGTGAGCGCCTTGTCGGACAAGACCCGGGCGCCCTCGGCGCGGATGGCGGGCAAATGCGGGACGACATGTTGTCTGCGCAGGTCGAGCAGCCTGCGGTACAGGGCCTGCCACTCGACGGCTTCGGGCGTGTCGGTGAGCGGGCGCGAATCCTCGAAGGTCTTGGCCTGGTTCGGGTCGGGGATCTGTTCGCGCTTCTCGGGCGAAGCGAAGGCGGCGAACCCCTTGAACTCGGCACGGCGGCCCTCGCGTACTGCATCGGCCAGTTCGTCATGGTGGTCGGTGAAGAACAGGAATGGGCTGCGGCTGCCTTGTTCTTCACCCATGAACAACAGCGGGATCATCGGCGTGAGCAGCAGCAAGGCGGTGGCCGCGCGCAAGGCTTGCGGCGGGCACAGACGGGTCAGACGCTCGCCCAGGGCGCGGTTGCCGACCTGGTCGTGGTTTTGCAGGAACAGCACGAAAGCGCTGGGAGGCAGGTGCCCGCTAGGTTCGCCGCGCGGTGTGCCATGACGGTTCGCCTGGCCCTGGAAGACGAAGCCTTCGCCCAGGCAGCGGGCCAGTTTCTCGATCGGCCGGTCCTTGTAGTCTTCGTAATAGCCTTCGGTCTCGCCAGTGAGCAGTACGTGCAAGGCGTTGTGGCCGTCGTCGTTCCACTGCGCATCGAAGCCCTGTTCCAGCAGGAATGCCTGATTGTGCTCGTTTTCCAGCACCAGCCAGACCTCGCGCCCAGGCTCGACCGCCTCGCGCACCCGGCGGGCCAGTTCGACCAGGAAATCGGGGTTGTCGATGGCATGCACGGCATCCAGGCGCAGGCCGTCGAAGCGGTACTCGGTAATCCACATCAGGGCGTTCTGGATGAAGAATTCGCGCACCGCCGGCCGGTTGAAGTCAATGGCCGCCCCCCACGGGGTCTGCCGGCTTTCGTCGAAGAACTCGCTGGCATACTGGTGCAGGTAGTTGCCATCCGGACCAAAGTGGTTGTACACCACGTCCAGCATCACCATCAGGCCCTGGCCGTGGGCCTGGTCGATCAACCGGCCTAGCTCGGCGGGCTTGCCATAGCTGTTCTGTGGCGCGAACGGCAGGACGCCGTCATAGCCCCAGTTGCGCTTGCCAGGAAACTGCGCCACCGGCATCAGTTCGACGGCGGTCACACCCAGTTCGGCCAGGCGTTCGAACTGGCCAGCCACGCCGGCATAGCCACCGTGCACGCCAACATGCAGCTCGTGGATCACCGCTTCGCGCCAAGGGCGCCCCTTCCAGTCATGCTGCCACTCGAAGCTGGAGGTATCGACCAGCTGACTGCGGCCATGCACGCCGTCTGGCTGATAGCGAGAAGCCGGGTCGGCGACTTCCAGCGTCTGCCCATCCTTGTCGACGATCCTGTAGCAATACTGGTCGCCAGCCTGGCAGGCGGCGACACCGGTGAACCAGCCATCGTCCTCGGGCAGCAGCTCGATGGGGGGCTGCTGCTCGAGCATCACGCTCACGCTACGCGCATTTGGCGCCCAAAGGGCGAAGCGCGCCGACGTGGCGTCCAGAAAGTGTGCGCCATGCCTGTGCATCTTCGGCTCCTTGGATCAGTAGTGGGCGGCCTGAGCCTGGCAGACCAGGTCTTCGTACAGCCGCGCGTAGGGTTCGACCGCCTGGCACCAGTTGAACGGCTGGGTCATCGACAGGCAGCGCATGGCATTGAGCAGGTCCTTCTTCTGGTGAACGTAGAACGCCCGGCCCAGTGCTTCGCGATAGCTCTCGACGGTCGACTCATCGAACAGAAAGCCTGTGACACCGTTCTCGATGGTGTCGGCCAGGCCCCCGGTATTGCGCGCGACCGGCAGGGAACCGAAGCGTTGCGCGTACATCTGGCTCAGCCCGCAAGGCTCGTAGCGCGACGGCATGAGCAGGAAATCGCTGCCGGCGAACATGCGCCGTGCATCGGTCTCGTTGAAGCCGATGCGCACGCCGATACGGCCAGGATGACGCAAGGCCAGTTCACGCATGGCCTGTTCTTCTTCCGGCTCGCCGCGGCCGATGATCGCAATCTGGCCGCCTTGCTCGACGATGTAGTCAGCCACGCCCAAGGTCAGGTCCAGGCCTTTCTGGTAGACCAGGCGCGAGACCACCGCGAACAGCGGACCGTCCGAGGGTTCGAGCTGGAACAGTTCGCGTACCTGATCGGCATTGCGTGCCTTGCCTTCCCAATCGTTGATGCTGAAATTGTGGGTCAGGTGGCGATCGGTGGCCGAGTCCCAGCTTTCGTCGATGCCATTGGGAATACCGCCGAGCAAGCCGCTTTGCGCCTTGCTGGCGAGGAAGCCGTCCAGGCCGCAGCCGAACTCGGGCGTAGTGATCTCGCGGGCATAGGTGGCGCTGACGGTGGTGATGTGGCTGGAATAGGCCAACCCGGCCTTGAGGAAGGAGAGCTTGCCGTAGAATTCCATGCCTTCCTGCTGTAAGGCGTGTTCGGGAATGGCCAGCTCCGGGCAGCAGCCACGGCTATAGACGCCCTGGTAGGCGAGGTTGTGGATGGTGAACAGGGTCGGCGTGTTCAGGCCGCGCCAGTGCATGTAGGCCGGTGCCAGGCCCGCGGGCCAGTCATGGGCGTGGACCAGTTCGGGACGCCAGTGGGTCATGCCTTCGCCTGCGGCGATCTCGGCGGCCGCCAGGCCCAGCCGGGCGAAGCGGATATGATTGTCCGGCCAGTCGCGTCCATCGTTACCGCCGTAGGGGGTGCCATCGCGCTGATAGAGCTCGGGGCAGATCAGCACATAGATGACCAGCCCGTCAGGCAGATCCATCCGGCCGATCTTGCAGGCGGGCAAGGCCGCGTGGCCGCCCAGCTCGCCGACGATATGGATAGGGTTGTTGCTGTCCATGACCTGGGGATAGCCCGGAATCAGGATGCGTACATCATGCAACTGGTGCATTGCCTTTGGCAGGGCGGAGGAAACGTCACCCAGGCCGCCGGTCTTCACCAGGTCGGCGATTTCGGACGTGACGAACAACACTTTTCTCTTGCGAGGGTTCTGCTGACGTTGGGCGCTCGGGATCTTGGCTGTCGTGGCGAAGTCCGATCGGAACGATTCGCGGTCATTCTGGGTGAAGGCATTTACATGAGGCTCGACAGCGGCACTGATCATACTTCTCTCCGTCCCTTTGACGGGTGCCTGGCACCCGTAGTGTTATCTCAAGCGTTGGTCTCTCTAATTCGTACTTGCGTATTGCGATCCATGCCCCGAGGTAATGCATGCAGGTACTCCACGTCACGGCGCTCCTGCCGCAAGGGGAGTGATCTGACTAGGGGTGGGCAGGCCGGGCGGGGTGAATCCGCCTATCATCGCCTGCTTAATTGCTGACCTGTCGCCGATCTGGAAAGTTCGACTTGTTTTTGACGCCTCTTCCAAGTGGTCCAAGGGCAGCTTCCTGAGTGTAGGAGAGAGGGAGATAAAAATGTGACCCGCTGGTCACTTTCGTTATGCATGCTCAGTCAATGGCTTGGCAGGCTGCGTTGCGGCCCATCGCAGCACGCCGACCGCACCTGCACCGAACCCTCGGACCGTGCGCTGGACTAACCTGAAACGGATTCGTCCCGTCACCGATCAAGAAGGAGCATCGGCACATGCAATTGGGAATCGTCGGGCTTGGCCGCATGGGCGGCAACATCGCAAGGCGGCTGATGCGCGCCGGGCATCAGGTCGTGGTGCATGACCGCAATCGCGATGTCATCGCAACCTTGGCAGGCGAGGGCGCCATCGGCGCCGACGACCTGGAGGCGCTGGTTCATGGCCTGCAAGCGCCGCGAGCGGTGTGGGTCATGCTGCCGGCTGGACAGCCCACGGAGCAGACCATCGCCCGGCTGGCCCTGTTGCTCGAGCCTGGCGATGCGATCATCGATGGCGGCAATACCTTCTACAAGGACGATGTGCGCCGGGCCAAGGCGTTGAGCGAGCACGGCCTGCATTACCTGGACGTAGGCACTTCCGGCGGGGTCTGGGGACTGGAGCGCGGCTATTGCATGATGATCGGCGGTCAGAAGGATGTGTTCCAGCGCCTCGAACCGCTGTTCGCGGCGCTGGCGCCGGGGGTCGGCAGCATCGCCCGCACGCGCGGCCGCGATGGCGAACCGGGCCGCGCCGAGCAGGGCTACATCCATGCCGGACCGCCTGGCGCTGGTCATTATGTGAAGATGGTTCACAACGGTATCGAATATGGCTTGATGCAAGCCTACGCCGAAGGCTTCGACCTGCTGCGCAGCAAGGGCAGCGAGCAGCTGCCGGCCGATGAGCGTTTCGAGCTGGAGCTGGGGGAGATCGCCGAAGTCTGGCGGCGCGGCAGCGTGGTGACGTCCTGGCTGCTCGACCTGACTGCCGATGCCCTGGCGGCAGACCCGCAGCTGGCGGCCTTCAGTGGCTCGGTCGCCGATAGCGGCGAAGGGCGCTGGACCATCGAGGCGGCGGTGGAGCAGGCCGTGCCGGTACCGGTGTTGTCCAGCGCGCTGTTCGCGCGCTTCCGCTCGCGCCAGCAGCAGGGCACCTACGGCGACAAGCTGCTGTCGGCCATGCGCCTGGGTTTCGGTGGTCATGTCGAGAAGCCTGAATGAAGAACAACTCCATTCCCGCCGCGCCCCCCTGCACGCTGTTCCTGTTCGGTGCCAACGGGGACCTGGTCAAGCGCCTGCTGATGCCGGCACTGTACAATCTAAGCCGGGATGGCTTGCTCGACCGCAACCTGCGAATCATCGGGGTCGATCACAATGCCGCCAGCGCCCAGGCTTTCGCCGATCGCCTGCACGCCTTCATGCGCCAGCGCGAGCAGGGCGGCGAAGGAGCCGACCGGCAACTCGACGACAAGGTCTGGGCGCGTCTGGCCAAACGCCTGGACTACCTGACAGGGGATTTTCTCGATCCGGCCACCTATGCCGCGATCGCCGCGCGGGTGAGCAAGACCAGTCACGGCAACGCGATCTTCTACCTGGCCACCGCGCCGCGCTTTTTTCCCGAGGTGGCACGGCGTCTGGGTGAGGCTGGGCTGCTCGATGAAAGCCAAGGTGGCTTTCGCCGCCTGGTGGTGGAAAAGCCCTTCGGTACCGACCTGGCCAGCGCCGAGGCACTCAATGCCTGCTTGCTGAAGGTGATGAGCGAGCGGCAGATCTACCGGATCGACCACTACCTGGGCAAGGAGACCGTGCAGAACATCCTGGTCAGCCGTTTTTCCAACGGCCTGTTCGAGTCTTTCTGGAACAACCACTACATCGATCATGTGCAGATCACGGCCGCCGAGACGGTCGGTGTCGAAACCCGCGGCGGTTTCTACGACGGCACTGGCGCCTTGCGTGACATGGTCCCCAACCACCTGTTCCAGCTGCTGGCCATGGTCGCCATGGAGCCGCCCGCGGCCTTCGCCGCCGATGCCGTGCGCAGCGAGAAGGCCAAGGTGATCGGTGCGATCCGGCCCTGGTCCACCAAGATGGCCTTGAAGAACTCGGTGCGTGGCCAGTACGTGGCGGGCAAGCAGGGCCGCAAGCGTCTGGCTGGTTACCGGCAAGAGCCCAACGTCGCCGCTGACAGCCAGACCGAAACCTATGTGGCGCTCAAGGTGATGATCGACAACTGGCGCTGGGTCGGCGTGCCGTTCTATCTGCGTACTGGCAAGCGCATGAGCGTGCGCGACACCGAGATCGCCATCTGTTTCAAGCCGGCGCCCTATGCGCAGTTCCGTGAGTCGGAAGCCGAGCGACCCAAGCCCAACTACCTGAAGATCCAGATCCAGCCGAACGAAGGCATGTGGTTCGACCTGCAGGCCAAGCGGCCGGGGCCGGAGCTGGTCATGGAGAATGTCGAACTGGGTTTCGCCTACAAGGACTTCTTCCAGATGACCCCGGCCACCGGCTACGAGACGCTGATCTACGACTGCCTGACCGGCGACCAGACCTTGTTCCAGCGGGCCGACAACATCGAGAACGGCTGGCGTGCGGTGCAGCCGTTCCTCGATGCCTGGGCCTGTGGCGGCGAGGTGCATGAATACCCGGCCGGCGAGGATGGTCCACAGGCTGGCGATGAGCTGCTGGCTCGTGACAAGCGTGAATGGCACTCGCTGGGTTGAGCGGTACTGGAGGACACATGCCTGCAATGATCGAAGACTATGCCTTGCTGGGCAACTGCCGTAGTGCCGCGCTGGTCAGCCGCGACGGTTCGCTCGACTGGCTGTGCCTGCCGCGCTTCGATGCGCCGGCCGTATTCGCTGCCTTGCTGGGCAACGAGGAAAACGGTCGGTGGCGCATCGCGCCGAGCGAACCGCTGGAAGACGTCAGCCGGGCCTACCTGGATGACACCCTGATGCTGCAGACCACCTACCTGACCGCCAATGGCCAGGCACGGGTGAGCGACTGCATGCCCATGGGCGAACACAATACCGTGGTGCGGATCGTCGAAGGCCTGGCTGGCGAGGTGTGCTTCGAAATGGACCTGGTGCTGCGCTTCGATTATGGCCGCAGCGTGCCCTGGGTGGAAAAGCTCGACCCGCTGACCATCAGCGCGGTGGCCGGGCCTGACCGCCTGCTGTTGCGCAGTACCGTCGAGACCCATGGCATGGACCATCACAGTGTCTGTCGCTTTCGCGTCCGGCCTGGCGAGCGCCATGTGTTCAGCCTGACCCACCAGCTGTCGCACCTGCCACCGACGCCGCCTTTCGATGTCGACCAGGCGGTGCGGCACAGTGTCGAGCAGTGGCGCGCGTTCGCCGCGCGCTGCCCGGAGGTTGGCCAATGGACGCCGCTGGTTCGTCGCTCGCTACTGACGCTCAAGGCGCTGACCTATGCGCCCACCGGAGGGATCGTCGCGGCAGCGACCACCTCGCTGCCGGAATGGATCGGCGGCCAGCGCAACTGGGATTACCGCTACTGCTGGCTGCGCGACGCCACCATGACCTTGTTGGCATTCATGAACCTGGGCTACTTCGAGGAAGCCCAGGCCTGGCGTGAATGGCTGCTGCGCTCGATCGCCGGCAATCCCGAGCAGATGCAGATCATGTATGGCCTGTCCGGCGAACGGGACTTGCCGGAGCATGAGTTGCCCTGGCTGGCCGGGTTCGAACACTCGCGGCCGGTGCGGGTCGGCAACGGCGCGGCGCAGCAGCACCAGCTGGACATCTATGGTGAAGTGGCCGATGCCATGAGCCAGGCGATCAAGGGCGGGTTGCCACCGCACCCACGCAGTGCCGCGCTTGCCCGGCTGATCATGCCGTACCTGGAGCGCATCTGGCAGCAGCCGGACGAAGGTATCTGGGAGGTGCGCGGTGGCTCGCGGCACTTCGTGCATTCCAAGGTCATGGCCTGGGTGGCCTTCGACCGGGCCGCCAGCCTGGCCGAGCTCAACGACCAAGACCGTGAGCGCAGCCTGCACTACCGACAGGTGGCCGAGCAGATCCATCGTGAGGTCTGTGAACAGGGGCTCGATCCACAGCGTCGGCATTTCGTCCAGTCCTATGGCTCGAACGAAATGGATGCCAGCCTGCTGCAGATCGCCCTGACCGGCTTTCTGCCGGCCGAGGATCCGCGCTTCCTGGAAACCTTGGCGCAGATCGAGAAACGGCTGCTGCACAACGGGTTCGTGTATCGCTACGACAGCGGCAGCAGTTGCGACGGCCTGTCGCCGGGCGAAGGGACGTTCCTGGTCTGCTCGTTCTGGCTGGCCGACGTCTATGTGCTGCTGGGGCGCCAGCAAGAAGCGCTGGCGCTCTACGAGCGTCTGACCGGCTTGTGCAACGATGTCGGGCTACTGGCCGAACAGTACGACCCGGCAGGCCGGCGCATGCTCGGCAATTTTCCCCAGGCGTTCAGTCATATCGGCATCGTCAACACGGCACTGAACCTGCACCGTACCCAGTGTCCGGCCAGGGACCGGGCCAGAGGCGAAACCGCCAGGCAAGCGGCGGTGCCGGTAGGCGAGGCAGCCACGGGCCGCTGAGTGCGTGGCTTTATGCCATTATCGGGTGGTGCTAAGGTAGCCTGCATGGGTTGCCCCGCCTGGCGCAGCCCGGCCCGTCGCGCACTCGAGGTCGCTTGCCATGCTGTCTGTTGCCTATTCCGATGTGATGTACCGCCTGCTGGTCCAGAGCGTGGTCGACTATGCCATCTACATGCTGACGCCTGAAGGGATAGTGGCCAACTGGAACCTCGGGGCCGAGCGGGCCAAGGGATACACCGCGCAAGACATCGTCGGCCAGCACTATTCGGTGTTCCATGGCCAAGCGGAGCGGATGGCTGGGGTTCCCCAGCGCAACATCGAGGTGGCGCGCCGGGAAGGACGTTTCGAGGAAGAGGGCTGGCGCTATCGCAAGGATGGTTCGGCCTTCTGGGCCCATGTGGTGATCGATGCGGTGCACGACGAAGCCGGCCAACTGATCGGCTTCGCCAAGGTCACTCGCGATATCAGCGAGCGCCGTCGGCACGACCTGGAACTGCTCGCGGCCAAGGAGCTGGCCGAGCGCTATAGCCAGGAAATGCATGCCTTGTCGCGCTTTCTCGACTCGGTGATCGCCCATATACCGGCCAGCGTGGTGGTGCAGGATGTGCGCAGCCAGCGCATCCTGCTGGCCAACCAGCAGGCCGAGCAGCTGTTTTGCGAGCATGCCGCCGGCATGGTCGGGCAACTGCCCGAGCATACCGTCTCGGCGGGCGTGGCGCGCTACCTGCGGCAACAGTTCGAGCGTGGCGCCGAGCGGACCCAGGCTCAGGTCGCCGAGTGCCAGGTACAGACCCGCCAGGGTTGCCGTACCTTGCGCAGCCGTACCTTGCGCTGCGAGGACAGTCCGGGGCAGGACAGCTATGTGCTGTTCGTGGCCGAGGATGTCACCGAGGAACTGGCGGCCCACGCGCGGATCCATCACATGGCCCATCACGATGCCTTGACCGGGCTGCCCAACCGTACCTTGTTCCAGGAACGGCTGCGTCAGGCGCTCAAGCAGGGCGAGCAGAGTGGCCGGCTGACTGCGGCGCTGTGCCTGGATCTGGACAATTTCAAGAACATCAACGATGCCCTGGGGCATGCGTTCGGCGACAAGCTGCTGCGTGCATTGAGTGGTCGGCTAAGGCGCGAACTGCGCGACGACGACACCCTGGCGCGCCTGGGCGGCGACGAGTTCGCCATCGTGCTCGCCAACCTGGACTGTCGGGAGGCGGCGCATGCCACGGCCCGGCGGCTGATCGAGGCCGTCGGCCCAGCGTTCCATATCGAGGGGCAGCAGTTTTCGGTCGGGCTGAGCATCGGCCTGGCGATAGCGCCCGACGACCATCGCCAGGCCGAGCAGTTGCTCGGCTATGCCGACATGGCGCTCTACCAGGCCAAGCGCAACGGCCGCAACCGCCATGAGGCATTCCACGTCGAGCTCGACGTGGCTGCCCGCAAGCGACGCCTGGTGGAGACCGACTTGCGCGCGGCCCTGCACCTGGGCCAGTTGCAGCTGCATTACCAACCGATCGTCGACCACAAAGGCCAAGCCATCACCGGTTACGAGGCGCTGGTGCGCTGGGAGCATCCCGGCAAAGGGATGATCATGCCCATGGACTTCATCCCGGTGGCCGAGGAATCCGGGCTGATCCATGAGGTGGGGCGGCGCGTGCTTAACCTGGCATGTCAGGAGGCGGCCAGCTGGCAAGATGCACGGAGCGTGGCGGTGAACCTGTCGCCCAAGCAGTTCAAGAGTGGCCAGCTGATCGAGGACGTCACCCTGGCGCTGCTGGATTCGGGCCTGGCTCCGGCACGCCTGGAGCTGGAAATCACCGAGTCGGTGCTGCTCGACAACAGCGAGGAGAACATCCGCACCTTGCGCGCGCTCAAGACCCTGGGCGTGGCGATTTCCCTGGATGATTTCGGCACGGGCTACTCGTCGCTCGGCTATCTGCGCTCGTTTCCCTTCGATCGCATCAAGATCGACAAGTCGTTCGTCCACGAGATGGGCGAAAGCCGCGAAGCGCTGTCGATCATCCGCGCCATTACCGGGCTGAGCAACAGCCTGTTGATCAAGACCACGGCCGAGGGGGTCGAGTCGGGTGAGCAGATGGCACGCTTGTCCGCCGAAGGTTGCACTCATCTGCAAGGCTACCTGTTCGGCCGTCCGGTACCTGCCGCGCAGCGCCAGACGCGCGTGCCCATTCACCTGACCCAGGCGCGCTAGCGGCTGCAGTCCGGCATTTGGCCAATGTGCGGCCCGGCAGCTGGGCTATAGTCTGGCGCAGTCCATTGTCGCAGGAGCAACCGCATGGCCCAATACAGTGCATTCCAGGTCGAACTCAACGGGCAGGTCGCACATGTGCGTATCGATCGCGCCGAGAAGGCCAACGCGATGAATGCGGCCTTCTGGGAGGAGATCGTCGAGATCTTCCGTTGGATCGACGATACCGACGCCGTGCGTGTGGTGGTGCTCAGCGGCGCCGGAAAGCATTTCTCGGCCGGCATCGACCTGCAACTGCTGGCCGCGCTCGCCGGACAGCTCGGCCCCGATGTCGGTCGCAACGCACGCCTGCTGCGGCGTGACATCCTGCGTCTGCAGGCGTCGTTCAACGCGGTCGACGATTGCCGCAAACCGGTGCTGGCGGCCATCCAGGGGCACTGCATCGGTGGCGCCATCGACCTGGTATCGGCCTGCGACATGCGCTATTGCAGCCGTGATGCACGCTTCTCGATCAGGGAGGTCGACATGGGCATGGCCGCCGATGTCGGCACCTTGCAACGTTTGCCACGTATCATCGGCGACGGCATGCTGCGCGAACTGGCCTATACCGGGCGCGAGGTGCTCGGTGAGGAAGCCCAGCGCATCGGCCTGGTCAACCGCGTCTACGAGACGCCAGCGCAACTGCTCGACGGTGTGCTGGCGCTGGCCGCGCAGATCGCCGAGAAATCGCCCCTGGCCGTTGCCGGCACCAAGCGCATGCTTCATTACATGCGCGATCATGGGGTCGACGATGGTCTGGACTACGTTGCCACCTGGAACGCCGCCATGTTGCAATCGCAAGACCTGCGCCTGGCGATCGCTGCGCACATGAGCAAACAGAAACCCGTGTTCGCCGACTGACTTCCCTGGCGGCCACGCCTGGAGGGAAAACCAAGATGTCGGCACGCTGGAGCACCGCAGTACTCGACCCCCAACTGCCCGCGGGGCTGGCCATCGTCCATGGCCCCGAAGGCTTCCTGTGTGGCGACCAGGGAGCGCTGTTCGCGCGCGACTGGGCGAAGGCCCAAGGCCTGGACCTGGTGTGCGAGCACGGTCTCGGCCATTTCGACGAACAGCCGGTGTTCCTGCTCGAAGTGCGCAACACCGCGGCTCCGCACGGTCACGGCTGGCGCGGCTTGCGCACGTTCATGCTGGAGGGCGACTCGCTGACCTACCAGATGCTCGGCTATGCCGCGCAGATCGCTACCTGGGCCCGCGAGCATCGTTTCTGCGGCCGCTGTGGCCAGCCGATGAGCCAGATCCGCTGGGAGCGCGCCATGCACTGCCAGGCCTGCGACCTGCGCAGCTATCCGCGCATCTCGCCGAGCATGATCGTGCTGGTCACGCGCGGCGACGAGGTGCTGCTGGCGCGTTCGCCCCGCTTCGTCGCCGGGGTCTACAGCACCCTGGCAGGCTTCGCCGAACCTGGCGAATCGGCCGAGCAGTGCCTGGTGCGCGAGGTTCGCGAAGAAGTGGCCGTGCAGGTGCGTGACATTCAGTACATCGGCAGCCAGTGCTGGCCGTTCCCGCATTCGATGATGCTGGGTTTCCACGCCGAATATGCCGGTGGCGAGATCGTCATGCAGGCCGATGAAATCGAGGACGCGCGCTGGTTCGACATCAGGCGCCTGCCGCCGCTGCCGGCCAGCCGCTCGATCGCCCGCTACCTGATCGACTTGTACGTGGCGCGACGTCTAGGCCTGCCCGAACCAGTGCTGCCAAGCTAGGCGCACGGTCAAGGCCAGCACCACGGCGATGAACACGGGGCGGATGAACTTGCTGCCGCCACTGATGGCCGTGCGCGCGCCGAAGAAGGCCCCGGCCATGACCGACAGGCCCATGGCCAGGCCGACCAGCCAGTCGACTTGGCCGGAAAAGACGAACACCGACAGCGCAGCGGCATTGCTGACGAAATTCATGCTGCGCGCCACGCCGCTGGCCCGGACCAGGTCGATGGGGTAGAGCAACAGCGTGCTGACGGTCCAGAACGCGCCAGTGCCGGGGCCGGCAACCCCGTCATAGAAGCCGAGGGTCAGGCCCTGTGGCAGTTGCCAGCGGCGCTTGATCGCAGCGTTGGCGTCCAGCGGGGCCTTGGGCGTGCCGCCGAACAGCAGGTACAGGCCGCAGGCGAAGACCACCACCGGCAACATCTTGTTCAGCCATTCGGCGGGCAGGTAATGGGCGATCAATGCGCCCAGCAGCGCGCCCACCAGCGTGCCCCACAATCCTAGCTGCCATTGCGCTGGATGAAAGAGCTTGCGCCGATAGTAGGCAAGGCTGGCCGTGGCCGAGCCGAAGGTGGAACTGAGCTTGTTGGTGCCCAGCACCAGGTGTGGGGGCATGCCAGCCGTGAGCAGTGCCGGTACGGTGAGCAGCCCACCGCCACCGGCGATGGCATCGATGAAGCCGGCAAGGAAGGCGACACCGGCCAGGATCAGCAAGGTCAGGGGTTCTACGGTGAGTTCGAAGGGCATGGGGTTCGCTTTTCGAGAAGGCGCGGCAGAGGCCGCGTGGAAAGAGCCCCATGGTACCCAAGCCAGGTCGGTCGTTTCCAGCTCGGGCTTGTGGCGCAGGCCCCACGCTGGACTGCGTCACGCCTCAGCTTCCTCGCTTCACTCGCTGGCGCGGCTTGGAGGCCGTTGCCTTGGCCTTGCCGCTCTTGCCGCTCTTGCTGGCGGAGCGGCGTTTGTTCTTCCAGGGCGCAGCGCCGGTGCCGCTCGGGGTAGGTGGTCCGCTGATGCTCAAGCGCAGCCCCGAACAACGTTGTACCAGCTTGTCCATCCAGGCGGACTGCCTGGCCACGAACGCCTCCAGGGTCATTTCACCGTTCTGCACCATCTCCAGCGCCTGTTCCCATATCGCCGTGGTGCCGGGATCGGCGATGGCGCGTGGCACCGCGTCGATCAGGCTGAAGGCGGCAGGCGTGGCCGCCAGTGCCTTGCCGTTCTTGAGCAGGTAGCCGCGATCGATCAAGCCCTGGATGATGCCGGCGCGCGTGGCTTCGGTGCCGATGCCGGTGGTTTCCTTGAGCTTCTGCTTCAGGCGGGGATCCTCGACCAGCTTGGCCACGTTCTTCATGGCCTTGATCAGGTCACCTTCGGTAAACGGCTTTGGTGGCTGAGTCCACAGGTCCTTGAGCTGTACCTCGAGCACCGCGCAGTCCTGGCCTTGCTGCAGCGGCGGCAGCACCTGTGCCGGCTGGGGTTCGCGGCCCTTGGCCGGTGTCAGCGCTTCGGGCAGGGCGCGCCGCCAGCCCGGCTCGACGATCTGCTTGCCCACGGCTCGCAATGCATGGCCGCCGCACTCGAGGTCCGCCTGGGTGCGATCGTAGGCATGCTCGGGTAGAAATTGCGCCAGATAGCGAGCACGGATCAGCGCGTAGACCGCCCGGTGCCTGGCCGGCAGGCGGGCCGGGTCGCTGGCCGCGGCGGTGGGGATGATGCCGTGGTGGGCGGTGACCTTGGCATCGTTCCACGCTCGGGAACGTCGCCCTGGTTCCAGGTGCGGCCGCAGCGGCGCCAGGCTGGCGTCGACCCGTTGCAAGGCCTCGAGGATGCCGGCCGCTTCGCCATGCTGGCTGCCGGGCAGGTAGCCGCAGTCGCTGCGCGGATAGGTGATGAGCTTGTGTGTCTCGTACAGCGACTGGGCGATGTCGAGCGTTTCCTGGGCGCCCAGCCCCAGCTTGCTGGAGCAGACCTGCTGCAGCGTGCCCAGGTCGAAGGGCAGGGGCGCGGCTTCGCGCATGCGTTCGGTGACGACCTTGACCACACGGGCCTGTCCGGCTGCGCGCATGTCCTGCGCGGCACTGGTCGCGACGGCCTGGTCGAGGCAGCGCCCCTGGTCATCGCAGACGGGCTCAGGGGCGCGCCACTGGGCGTTGAACGAGGTGCTGGCATGTTCCAGCCGCACTTCGATGGCCCAGTAGGGCACGGGCACGAAGTTGGCGATGCTGCGGTCGCGGTCGACCACCAGGCGCAACGTCGGCGTCTGCACCCGACCGACCGGCAGTACGCCCTGGTAGCCGGATTGGCGGCCGAGCAAGGTGAACAGCCGGCTCATGTTCATGCCGATCAGCCAGTCGGCGCGTGAGCGACCAAGCGCCGAATGATACAGGCTGAGGGTCTCGTGGCCGGGGCGCAGCCGCGCCAGCGCCTTGCGGATCGAGGCGTCGTCGAGCGCCGACAGCCACAGGCGCTGGATCGGCCCTCGGTATCGGCAGTGCTCCACCAGCTCGCGGGCGATCATTTCGCCCTCGCGGTCCGCATCGGTGGCGATGACCAGCTCCCTGGCTTCGCCCAGCAGGCGCTTGACCACCTTGAACTGGCTGGCGGTCTTGGGTTTGACCAGCATCTTCCAGTCCTGCGGGATGATCGGCAGGTCGGTCAGGACCCAGCGCTTGTAGCGCGCGTCGTAGCTGTCGGGTGGAGCGGTTTCGAGCAGGTGGCCGATGCACCAGGTCACGCATGCGTCGCCGCCCACCCAGCAACCGTCGCCCCTGCGGCTCGCGCCGAGGACCTTGGCGATATCCTTGGCCTGGGAGGGTTTTTCACAGAGGAAGAGACGCATGGGCGCGGAAGTTCCGAAGCTTCTGTACAGGCTCTGTAGCATGCGCAATGCGTGGGGAGGAGGCAAGCTTTATCTGTATGCATGTACAGCTTCGCTGGTGGCCGAGCCTGACGCAGCCGCAACGCCAGCAGACCAGCCCGCGCCAATGCGGGCTGGTCTGTCGTTGTCCAGGTCAGACGCCTGGGCTGTCCGGCAGGGCCAGGTCGTCGCGGAGCATGTCTACATGGGGAATGCCTGCTTCGAGGAATTCCTCGCTGACTACGCGAAAGCCCAGCCTTTGATAGAAGGCGGTGGCATGTACCTGGGCGCTGAGCATCTGCTGCTCGAGCCCGCGTTGCTGTGCCTCGAGGATTGCCGCCCGCATCAGCGCGTCGCCCACCTTCAGGCCGCGCCAGTCCTTGAGTACCGATACGCGCCCGATGGTGCCGTCGGCGAGCAGGCGCGCGGTACCGATCGGATAGTCGCCTTCCAGGGCCAGGAAATGCACGGCGGTCGGATCTTCGGCGTCCCACTCCAGCTCCGGTGGCACATGCTGCTCGGCAACGAACACGGCCTCGCGAATACGCCGGATGGCGGCATTGTCCTTTTGCCAGTCGGCCAGGCGTACGCTGATCTTATTCATTGGCGAATCCCAGGCTGCCTTGCTTGACCAGTTCGCACAGCAAGGTCAGGCCGTCTTCGTCGCCCAACCACTGCGCGATGTTCTCCACATGCAGAGCGTCGGCCGCGCAGATCAGCTTGAGCAGCTCGCGAAGATGACCCGGCAACAGGCGGCTCTGGCCGCTGGCGAACAGCAGCAGGTTGTCGTCGACTTCCGACCAGGCCAGGCGTGCGCTGGGGTTGCGGATCAGGATCGCACCCTGCTCCAGGGTATCGATCAGCTCCTCCTCGGACAGCGGCTCGCCGCTGACCAGCTCCGGATAGCGAGGTTCGGTCATGAACTGGCCGAACCAGGTCAGCAGCAGTCGCTCGTCATTCATGTGCTCGTCGAGCAGGGCCTTGAGGCGGTCGAGCGAGTCGTGCTGGATCTGGTGCGGGTCGCGGACCGGCTCGGCGTCCGCGTCGCTGTAGCGCTCTTCGTCCGGCAGGAACTGGCTGAGGAAATCGGTGAAATGGGTCAGCACTTCGGCCGCGCTCGGCGCCCTGAAACCGACCGAGTAGGTCAGGCAATCGTCCTCGGCCACGCCATAATGCGCCAGGCGCGGCGGCAGGTAGAGCATGTCGCCCGGCTCCAGGGTCCACTCGGCGCTCTGCTCGAAGTCCGCCAGGATGCGCAGGTCGGCATGCTCGAGCAACGGGCTGTCGCTGTCGCAGACCTGGCCGATCTTCCAGTTGCGCTTGCCCACGCCTTGCAGCAGGAACACATCGTAGTTGTCGAAATGCGGCCCGACGCTACCGCCAGGGGCGGCGAAGCTGATCATCACATCGTCGATACGCCAGCTGGGCAGGAAGCGGAAGTGTTCGAGCAGCTCGGCTACCTCCGGCACGAATTGGTCGACTGCCTGCACCAGCAGCGTCCAGTCGCGCTCCGGCAGGTCGGCGAAGGCGTCTTCGGCAAACGGGCCGCGACGCAGCTCCCAGGGGCGCTCGCCATGCTCCAGGACCAGGCGCGACTCGACTTCTTCCTCCAGCGCCAGGCCGGCCAGCTCGTCTGGATCGATGGGGCTTTCGAAGTCGGTGAAGGCCTGGCGGACCAGCAAGGGCTTCTTCTGCCAGTAGTCGCGCAGGAATTGGCGAGCGGTCAGCCCACCCAGAAGCTGAAGTGGAGTATCGGGATTCATGTTCAACCTATTGAAAGAACTTGATTTTCAAGCTGGAATAAAAACGCCCGGCTGAGCCGGGCGTCGAACGCAGGGCGCAGGTCAGATGCGTTTGGCCTGGGCTGCCGCATTGCCGATGTAGGTAGCCGGGGTGAGCTGCTTGAGTTCGGCCTTGGCTTCGGCTGGCATGTCCAGCCCATCGATGAAGCTCAGCAACGCCTCGGGGGTGATGCCCTTGCCGCGAGTGAGCTCCTTGAGTTTCTCGTAGGGATTGTCGATGTTGAAGCGGCGCATGACCGTCTGGATCGGCTCGGCCAGGACTTCCCAGCAGGCGTCCAGGTCGGCGGCGATACGCTGGGTGTTGACTTCCAGCTTGCCGATACCCTTGAGGCTGGCTTCATAGGCGATGACGCTGTGGGCGAAGCCCACGCCCAGGTTGCGCAGCACGGTGGAGTCGGTCAGGTCGCGCTGCCAGCGGGAAATCGGCAGCTTGCTGGCCAGGTGCTGGAACAGGGCATTGGCGATGCCCAGGTTGCCTTCGGAGTTCTCGAAGTCGATCGGATTGACCTTGTGCGGCATGGTCGAGGAGCCGATCTCGCCGGCGACGGTCTTCTGCTTGAAATAGCCCAGGGAGATGTAGCCCCAGACATCGCGATCGAAGTCGATCAGGATGGTGTTGAAGCGGGCAATGGCATCGAACAGCTCGGCGATGTAGTCGTGCGGCTCGATCTGCGTGGTGTACGGGTTGAACACCAGGCCCAGCTCATCCTCGATGAAGGCGCGCGCGTTGGCTTCCCAATCGATCTGCGAGTAGGCCGACAGGTGCGCGTTGTAGTTGCCGACCGCGCCGTTGATCTTGCCCAGCAACGGTACGGCGGCCACCTGGGCGATCTGGCGTTCCAGGCGATACACCACGTTGGCCAGTTCCTTGCCCAAGGTAGTGGGCGAAGCGGGTTGGCCATGGGTGCGCGACAGCATCGGCATCTCGGCGTGCTGGTGGGCCAGGGCGCGGATGGCCTCGGCGATCTGGCGCATCAGCGGCAGCAGCACTTCGTCGCGCCCGGCACGCAGCATCAGGGCGTGGGACAGGTTGTTGATGTCCTCGCTGGTGCAGGCGAAGTGGATGAACTCGCTGACCTTGGCCAGCTCCGGCAGCTGGGCGGCCTGCTCCTTGAGCAGGTACTCGATGGCCTTGACGTCGTGGTTGGTGGTGCGCTCGATTTCCTTGACCCGCTCGGCATGCTCGAGCTGGAAGTCGCTGGCCAACTTGTCGAGCAGGGCATTGGCCTGGGCAGAGAAAGCCGGCACCTCATCGACCTGCGGATGGGCGGCCAGGCGCTGCAGCCAGCGCACCTCGACCAGAGCACGGAAGCGAATCAGGCCGTATTCGCTGAAAATGGGGCGCAGGGCCTGGGTTTTGCCGGCGTAGCGGCCGTCTACAGGGGAAACCGCAGTGAGCGAGGAGAGCTGCATGGCGTGTTCTCGGACAGTCAGGCTTTTGGAAGGGCGCATATCATACATGAAAATGCGTCGGGATGAGTGAGGAGCTGCAAGCCTCTGTCTTGAGCGTCAAGCTTCAAGCCGATTTGCAATGGCGTTGGTTGGGCGGCAGGTTCCAGCCTTGCGTAGGCGCAACGACAGGCGGCGGCGAACTCGCTTTTGCCTGCAGCCTGCCCCGCCTCAGGCCCGCATCATCCCGTACAGCTCGTTGAGCAGCTTGCGACGACTGAAGATCAGCTGCCAGCGGTGGCCGCCCAGCTGGCGCCATAGCCGCGCGGCGCGGATGCCGGCCAGCAGCAGGGCGCGAATCTTCGAGGCGTTGCCGGCCTGCTGCAGGAAGCGCATGTCGCCATGCACCTGGATGCGCTGGCGCAGGGTGCTCAGGGTGTCCTGGTAGAGAGCCCCGCTGGAGGCGATGACGTTGTCGTGAACCAGGCCGAAATGGTCTGCCTGGGACTGGATCTGCGGCAGCCGGTTGCCGATGGTTTCGAGCATGTCGGCACGCTTGGCCAGGTGTCGCTCGAGCCCGAGCATGGACAGGGCGTAGCGCAGCGGCTCGCGCTGCAGGCTGCTGGGGTCGCGCTCGAGGGCGCCGATGAGCGCCCGGTAGCCGTCGCGCAGGTTGAGGTCGTCGCCGCCGAAGACTTCCAGGGTGTCCTTGGGGTCGCGTACCAGCAGGCTGCCGAGCATGCAGCCGATGTCGGCTTCGCTGGCCTGGCCGGTGCGGGCGATGCGATCGACCAGTACCGCGGCCTGGAACACTCCACCCAGCGCGACCAGTTGCTCCTGGGTCCGGTTCATGCGCGTGGGCTCCAAGGTTCGGCGGCTTCGATCACACCGCCCCCCAGGCATACCTCGCCGTCATAGAACACCACCGACTGCCCGGGAGTGACGGCACGCTGGGCCTCGTCGAACACGGCGCGGTAGCCGTCGGCCGTGCGTTCCAGGGTGCAGGCCTGGTCGGCCTGGCGATAGCGTACCTTGGCGGTCAGGCGGCGCGGCTCGGACAGGTCGAGCGGATTGACCCAGAAGATTTCCGAGGCCAGCAGTGCGCGGGCGAACAGCCACGGATGCTCATTGCCCTGGCCGACGATCAGCACGTTGCGCGCCAGGTCTTTCTCCAGCACGTACCAGGGTTCGTCGCCGGCATCCTTCATCCCGCCGATGCCCAGGCCCTGGCGCTGGCCGATGGTGTGGTACATCAAGCCGTGATGACGGCCGATGACCTCGCCGTCGGTCGTTTCGATGTCGCCAGGCTGCGCGGGCAGGTATTGCTTGAGGAAATCGCTGAAGCGTCGCTCGCCGATGAAGCAGATGCCGGTCGAGTCCTTCTTCTTGGCCGTGGCCAGGCCGTGCTTCTCGGCGATGGCGCGCACCTGGGGCTTTTCCAGTTCACCGACCGGGAACAGCGTACGGGCGATTTCCTGGCCGCCGACGGCGTGCAGGAAGTAGCTCTGGTCCTTGTTCGGGTCCAGGCCCTTGAGCAGCTGGGTCTGGTCGCTGGTGTCGCGGCGGCGTACATAGTGCCCCGTGGCGATCAGGTCGGCTCCCAGGGACAGCGCATACTCGAGGAACGCCTTGAACTTGATCTCGCGGTTGCAGAGGATGTCCGGGTTCGGCGTGCGGCCTGCCTTGTATTCCTCGAGGAAGTGCTCGAACACGTTGTCCCAGTATTCGGCGGCGAAATTGGCCGTGTGCAGCTTGATACCGATGCGATCGCAAACGGCCTGGGCATCGGCCAGATCCTCGCGGGCAGTGCAGTATTCGGTGCCGTCGTCCTCTTCCCAGTTCTTCATGAACAGGCCTTCCACCTGGTAGCCCTGCTCGAGCAGGAGCAAGGCGGAGACGGAGGAGTCCACGCCGCCGGACATGCCGACGATGACACGGGTCTTGGCGGGGTCTTTGAGTGCTGGGCTGGTCATGGCTACCGGTGTGTATCTGGGAAAAGCGCCGATTCTATCAGGCCCAGGCCATCCTCGTCAGTCACGCAGCAGCGCCAGGCTGTGCAGCGGGCCTGCCAGGTAATCGTCGATACAGCGCGGGACCAGCTCGCTGCGCCAGCGTGAAGGCTCGGCGAGCAGTTCGTCACGGCTGAGCCAGACGGCGCGCACGATGTCGCTGTCCAGGGCGCGCCCGGCCTGCCGGCGCAGCGGGCGCGCGGCGAAGCAGATGCGCTGGTAGGTCACGCCATTGCTCGGCGCGGTGTACAGGTAGATGCCCACCACGCCGGTCAGCTCGACTTCCCAGGCGGTCTCCTCGAGGGTTTCGCGCAGCGCTGCCTGGAGCAGGGTTTCGTCCGGCTCCAGATGCCCGGCAGGCTGGTTGAAGACAGGCTTGCCTGCCTTGAATTCCTCGACCATGAGGAACCGGCCCTGGTCTTCGATGACGGTGGCGACGGTGATGTGAGGGTGCCAGGACATTCGTTCGTTCTCCTTAAGGGTGGCAGGTTGCGAGCCGCAAGCAAAAGCGAGTCTGCCGCCGCCTGGCGCTGTGGCGAACCGGATCCGGACCTGCCGCCAGCCAACCCGAGGCCCGGAAAGCACGAACCCCGGTGCGTGGCCGGGGTCCTTGCTGTTGCTCGAGCGAGTCTTACAGTGCCGCGATGGCGCTGTTGAAGGTCTGGCTCGGACGCATCACCTTGGCGGTCAGCTCAGGGTTCGGCGCGTAGTAGCCGCCGATGTCGGCCGGCTTGCCCTGGACGGCGTTGAGCTCGGCGACGATGGTCGACTCGTTCTCGGTCAGGGTCTTGGCCAGCGCTGCGAAGCGGGCCTGCAGGGCGGTGTCGCCGGCCTGGGCGGCCAGCGCCTGGGCCCAGTACAGGGTCAGGTAGAAATGGCTGCCGCGGTTGTCGATGCCGCCGACCTTGCGCGCCGGGGACTTGTTGTTGTCCAGGAACTTGCCGGTGGCCTCGTCCAGGGTCTTGGCCAGGACCTTGGCCTTGGCGTTGCCATAGGCTTCGCCCAGGTGTTCCAGGGAAGCGGCCAGGGCCAGGAATTCACCCAGCGAGTCCCAGCGCAGGAAGTTTTCCTCGACCAGTTGCTGCACGTGCTTGGGCGCCGAGCCGCCGGCACCGGTCTCGAACAGGCCGCCACCGTTCATCAGCGGGACGATCGACAGCATCTTGGCGCTGGTGCCCAGTTCCATGATCGGGAACAGGTCGGTCAGGTAGTCGCGCAGCACGTTGCCGGTCACCGAGATGGTGTCCTGGCCTTTGCGGATGCGGGCCAGGGAGAACTTGATGGCCTCGACGGGGGACAGGATGCGGATATCCAGGCCTGCCGTGTCGTGGTCCTTCAGGTATTTCTCGACCTTCTGGATCATCATGGCGTCGTGGGCACGCTCAGGGTCCAGCCAGAACACGGCCGGGGTATCGCTCAGGCGGGCGCGGTTGACGGCCAGCTTGACCCAGTCCTGGATCGGTGCGTCCTTGGTCTGGCACATGCGGAAGATGTCGCCGGCCTCGACGTTCTGCTCCAGCAGTACTTCGCCTTTGCCATTGGTCACGCGGACCACGCCATCGGCGGCGAGCTGGAAGGTCTTGTCGTGGGAGCCGTACTCTTCGGCCTTCTGAGCCATCAGGCCGACGTTGGGCACGCTGCCCATGGTGGTCGGGTCGAAGGCGCCGTTGGCCTTGCAGTCCTCGATCACGGCCTGGTAGATGCCGGCGTAGCAGCGGTCCGGAATGATCGCCTTGGCATCCTGCAGCTCGCCGGCGGCGTTCCACATCTTGCCCGAATCACGAATCATCGCAGGCATCGAGGCGTCGACGATCACGTCGCTCGGCACGTGCAGGTTGGTGATGCCCTTGTCGGAATTGACCATGGCCAGTGCCGGGCGAGAGGCGTACAGGGCCTGGATGTCGGCTTCGATGGCCGCCTGCTGCTCGGCAGGCAGGGACTTGATGCGGGCATACAGGTCGCCGATGCCGTTGTTGGCATTGAAGCCGGCTTCGGCCAGGGCGGCGGCGTGCTTGCTCAGCACGTCGTTGTAGAATTCCTCGACGACCACGCCGAACATGATCGGGTCGGAGACTTTCATCATGGTGGCTTTCAGGTGTACCGACAGCAGTACGCCGTGGGCCTTGGCGTCGGCGATCTGCTCGGCGACGAAGGCCTTGAGCGCCTTGCGGCTCATGACGGCGCAATCGACCACTTCGCCGGCCTTGACCGCGGTCTTTTCCTTCAGCACGGTGGTGGTGCCATCGGTGCCGACCAGTTCGATGCGCAGGCTGTCATCGGCTTCGATCAGCGCGGATTGCTCGCTGCCGTAGAAATCGCCCTGGTTCATGTGGGCGACGTGCGAACGCGAATCAGCGCTCCAGGCACCCATCTTGTGCGGGTGCTTGCGTGCGTAGTTCTTGACCGACAGCGGGGCGCGGCGGTCGGAGTTGCCTTCGCGCAGGACCGGGTTCACGGCACTGCCCTTGATGCGGTCGTAGCGGGCGCGCGACTCTTTATCTTCGGCGCTGGTCGGCTCGTCGGCGTAGTCGGGGATGTCGTAGCCCTGGGCTTGCAGTTCCTTGATCGCGGCCTTGAGCTGCGGGACCGAGGCACTGATGTTGGGCAGCTTGATGATGTTGGCTTCTGGAGTGGTGGCCAGCTGGCCCAGTTCCGCCAGGTGATCGCCTACCTGCTTCTCGGCACCCAGTCGCTCGGGGAATGCGGCAAGGATGCGGCCGGCCAGGGAAATATCGCGGGTCTCGACGGCGATGTCGGCCGAAGCGGTGAAGGCCTCGATGACAGGCAGCAGTGAATAGGTGGCGAGGGCTGGGGCTTCGTCGGTGAAGGTGTAGATGATCTTGGAACGGGAGGGCATATGCGGGTTAACTCTCTGTTTTGCCGAGCGTGCCCGGTCTCGAGAGGCGCTTGGTGGGCGCTGCGTCCAGGCCAGGCCATGGACGGGTCGAGAGGCAGCGAAGCGGTGATGGTGGATGCATCAGTCGAGCGTCAAACGGCTGGGATGCGGTAACAGCCCAGGCTTTGCTGGCCGGCGAGGGCCGAAAGGCGAGCCGCCTGCTTCACGGGCTCGTCTTGGTGACCCTGCGGTCAGGGCTGGAGTATACCAAACCCTTCGTCGTAATCAGCAAGGCGAAACGATATCGGTTCGTTTATAAGACCAAAGTGTAGGGGGGTGGCAGCGGTCGGGCGAGTGGCGTTTCGGTTGGGCGATGCAGGGATCGGCCATGGCAGGCCAGCATGCCAACTGGCGGAGCAGGCCGGCCGACCCACTGGTGGGCGGCCGGTCGTGACAGGCGCATGCAGAAGAGGCGTCTCAGGCTTCGGCGGTGCGGGCCGGAGCCAGCGCCGGGGCGGCGATGTCCGCCGAGGCGCTCTGGATGTTCACCGCATGCAGCCCCTTGGGACCCTGGATGATGTCGAAGGTCACGGGCTGTCCGGCCTTCAAGGTCTTGTAACCGTCCATCCGGATAGCTGAATAATGAGCGAACAAATCCTCGTCGGCCTTGCCTTCTTCATTGATGAAGCCGTAGCCCTTGGCATTGTTGAACCACTTGACTTTGCCGGTTGCCATCCTTATGTCCTCTGCAAAGGCTCCATCACTGGAGTATCATCGACGTCATCCGCATTCGAACCTGTGAAAAATCTGGTCGACCGCGCGGATCTTTATTGACCACGGTGGGCTCTTATTGGTTGTAACACCCTTTAGCCGATAGTCAAGGTCACGTGGCAGCTGCGTCGTCGGCGGCCTTTTGCGGTCAACCCACAACCTTAACCTGTCGATGTGATGAAATTCTTTCCATGCATGCATTCAGCCAGATTCGACTAACATTCAATCAGGATCGCCCGCAGTCGCATGAGGACGACGGTTCCGGCCTGGCAGTCCAGGAATCCAAGCCGATCCTGCAGGCGCCACCCATGTACAAGGTGGTATTGTTTAACGATGACTACACACCGATGGATTTCGTCGTCGAGGTGCTCGAGACGTTCTTCAGTCTGAACCGCGAGCTGGCGACCAAGATCATGCTGACCGTCCATACCGAGGGACGGGCCGTGTGCGGATTGTTTACCCGCGACATCGCCGAAACCAAGGCCATGCAGGTCAACCAGTACGCCAGGGAAAGCCAGCATCCGCTACTCTGTGAAATCGAGAAGGACGGTTAACGCCGACCACTTGGGTATGAGGTGAAGCTATGTTAAACCGCGAGCTCGAAGTCACCCTCAATCTGGCCTTCAAGGAGGCCCGTTCTAAGCGCCATGAGTTCATGACGGTCGAGCACCTGCTCCTGGCGCTCCTTGACAACGAGGCGGCCGCCACCGTTCTGCGCGCCTGTGGCGCGAATCTCGACAAGCTCAAGCATGACCTGCAGGAGTTCATCGATTCCACCACGCCCTTGATTCCGGTGCATGACGAAGACCGCGAGACCCAGCCGACCCTGGGTTTCCAGCGCGTGCTGCAGCGTGCCGTGTTCCATGTGCAGAGTTCCGGCAAGCGTGAGGTGACCGGCGCCAACGTGCTGGTGGCCATCTTCAGCGAGCAGGAGAGCCAGGCCGTGTTCCTGCTCAAGCAGCAGAGCGTGGCTCGAATCGACGTGGTCAACTACATCGCCCATGGCATTTCCAAGGTGCCTGGCCATGGCGCGCATGCCGACAGCGACCAGGACATGCAGGACGAAGAGGGTGGCGAGCCATCGGCCTCCGGCAATCCGCTGGATGCCTATGCCAGCAACCTGAACGAACTGGCGCGCCTGGGGCGTATCGATCCCTTGGTCGGGCGCGAGCAGGAGGTCGAGCGCGTGGCGCAGATCCTGGCGCGCCGGCGCAAGAACAACCCGCTGCTGGTTGGTGAGGCGGGGGTGGGCAAGACCGCGATTGCCGAAGGGCTGGCCAAGCGTATCGTCGACGGCCAGGTGCCCGACCTGCTGGCACAGAGCGTGGTCTACTCCCTCGACCTTGGCGCGCTGCTGGCCGGTACCAAGTACCGTGGCGACTTCGAAAAGCGCTTCAAGGCCCTGCTGGGCGAGTTGCGCAAGCGGCCGCAAGCGATCCTGTTCATCGACGAGATCCACACGATCATCGGTGCCGGCGCCGCCTCCGGCGGGGTGATGGATGCCTCCAACCTGCTCAAGCCGCTGCTCTCGTCGGGCGATATCCGCTGCATCGGTTCGACCACCTTCCAGGAGTTCCGGGGCATCTTCGAGAAGGATCGGGCGCTGGCCCGCCGCTTCCAGAAAGTCGACGTCACCGAGCCTTCGGTCGAGGATACCGTGGGTATCCTGCGTGGGCTCAAGGGTCGTTTCGAGTCGCACCATGACATCGAGTACAGCGACGAGGCGTTGCGCGCCGCTGCCGAGCTGGCTGCCCGCTACATCAATGACCGTCACATGCCCGACAAGGCGATCGACGTGATCGACGAGGCTGGTGCCTTCCAGCGCCTGCAGCCGGCCGGCAATCGCGTCAAGCGCATCGAGGTCGCTCAGGTCGAGGATATCGTGGCGAAGATCGCCAGGATTCCGCCAAAGCACGTCACCAGCTCCGACAAGGAACTGCTGCGCAACCTCGAGCGTGACCTCAAGCTCACCGTGTTCGGCCAGGATGCCGCCATCGATTCGCTGGCCACGGCGATCAAGCTGTCGCGTGCCGGGCTCAAGGCGCCGGACAAACCGGTCGGCTCGTTCCTCTTTGCCGGCCCCACCGGCGTGGGCAAGACCGAGGCTGCGCGCCAGCTGGCCAAGGCGTTGGGCGTCGAGCTGGTGCGCTTCGACATGTCGGAATACATGGAGCGGCATACCGTCTCGCGCCTGATCGGTGCACCGCCCGGCTATGTCGGTTTCGACCAGGGCGGTTTGCTGACCGAGGCGATCACCAAGCAGCCGCATTGCGTGCTGTTGCTCGACGAGATCGAAAAGGCGCACCCGGAAGTCTTCAACCTGCTGCTGCAGGTGATGGACCACGGTACCCTGACCGACAACAACGGGCGCAAGGCCGATTTCCGCAACGTGATCCTGATCATGACCACCAATGCTGGCGCCGAAACCGCCGCGCGTGCCTCGATCGGCTTCACCCAACAGGATCATTCGTCCGATGCGATGGAGGTCATCCGCAAGAGCTTCACGCCGGAGTTCCGCAATCGCCTGGATACCATCATCCAGTTTGGTCGCCTGAGTCACGAGACCATCAAGAGCATCGTCGACAAGTTCCTCATCGAACTGCAGGCGCAATTGGAGGACAAGCGTGTCCTGCTGGAAGTCAGCGACGAGGCGCGTGGCTGGCTGGCCACGAGCGGTTACGACGTGCAGATGGGCGCCAGGCCGATGGCTCGTCTCATTCAGGACAAGATCAAGCGGCCGCTGGCCGAGGAGATCCTGTTCGGCGAACTGTCGGAGCATGGCGGCATCGTTCACGTGGAACTGCGCGATGGCGAGCTGGTGTTCGACTTCGAGACCACGGCGGAGGTGGCCTGAGCCGCGTAAGTGGCAGGCCCCTGGCGGCAAGCTGCAAGCAAAAACGGATCGGCGCCGCACTCCCGCTCTTGCTTGTAGCGCATGGTCCATGTCTTGCAGCCAAAAAGAAGCCCGGCACATTGGCCGGGCTTCTTTTTGACAGCGACTTAGCGGGCGCGGTAGGTGATGCGGCCCTTGCTGAGGTCGTAGGGGGTCAGTTCCACCCGGACCTTGTCACCGGTCAGAATACGAATGTAGTTCTTGCGCATCTTGCCGGAGATATGCGCGGTTACGACGTGCCCGTTTTCCAACTCCACACGGAACATGGTGTTGGGCAGGGTGTCGACGACAGTGCCTTCCATTTCGAAGCTGTCTTCTTTCGACATGCAGTAGAGCCCTCGGTAATCCAGTGATCGCCCGACACGACAGCGCGTCAGGCAAAAAAGTGGCGTGGATTATGCCCGAAAACTGCGGGTCAAGCCAAGGATTTCAGTTGAGGCTGACCCAGCGCTGATTGATCAGCAGCTCGATTGGACGGTACTGGGTCTTGTAGTTCATCTTCTTGCAGTTCTTGATCCAATAGCCCAGGTAGACGGCATCCAGGTCCTGGCGCAGCGCTTCGGTGATCTGCCAGAGAATGGCGAAGCGACCCAGGCTGCGCCGTTCTTCTTGCGGTTCGTAGAACGTGTAGACCGCCGACAGCCCGTTAGGCAGGAGATCGCATACCGCGACCGCCATGAGGTGGCCGTCCAGGCGAAACTCGTAGAACCAGGAGAACGGAAGGTCGCGCACCAGGAACGTCGAAAACTGGTCGCGGCTGGGAGGGTACATGTCACCATCGGAGTGTCGCTGTTCGATATAGCGGCGGTACAGATCGAAGTATTCTTCCTTGAAGGCCGGGCGCGCGGCTGTCACTACCAGGTCGGCATTGCGCTTGAGGATGCGTTTCTGCTGCCGGCTGGGGATGAAGCGGGCGGCGGGGATCCGAGCCGGCACGCAGGCGTTGCAGTTCTGGCAGTGCGGACGATAAAGATGGTCACCGCTGCGGCGAAAGCCCATTTCGGACAGATCGGCATAGACATGCACGTCCATCGGCTGGCTGGGATCGAGGAACAGCGTGGTGGCTTGCTCCTCGGGCAGGTAGCTGCAGGAATGGGGCTGAGTGGCATAGAACTTCAAGCGCGCCAGCTCTGTCATGGTCGACCCCTCGGCAAGACGTTGCCCTCTAGTGTATGCCAGCTGGGAGAACTCGCCTAGCAGGCCCAGTTGACGGTGGCCGGCTGATCGAGATGGCGTGCCAGGTAGGTGGCGAAATCCGCCCGGTCGATGGAGCGGGCACCGAGGCTGCGCAGATGGTCGGTCGGCATCTGACAGTCGATGAGCACGAACCCGGCCTGCCGGAGATGCTCGACCAAGGTCACGAATCCGACCTTGGAGGCGTTGTCGGCACGACTGAACATTGATTCGCCGAAGAACAGCCTGCCCATGGCCAGGCCGTAAAGGCCGCCTACCAGTTCGCCCTGTTGCCGGACCTCGACCGAGTGAGCAACCCCCTGGCGGTGCAGCTGGCAGTACGCCGCCTGCATCTGCTCGGTGATCCAGGTGCCATCGGCATAGTCGCGCGGCGCCGCGCAGCCGGCGATCACGGCCGGGAAATCGGTGTCGAAGCTGACCTGGTAGCGCTGCTGGCGCAGCAGCTTGGCGAGCGAGCGGGAAACGTGCAGCTCGTCGGGGAACAGTACCGTGCGTGGATCGGGCGACCACCACAGCACCGGCTGGCCTTCCTGGAACCAGGGGAAGCAGCCGTGTCGATAGGCGTGGATGAGGCGCTCGGGACTGAGATCGCCGCCAGCGGCCAGCAAGCCGTTCGGCTCGTGCAGGGCCTTGTGCAGGGGCGGGAAGTCGAACGTGTCGCGATTGAGCCAGGTCAGCATGGTCTTTTTGCGGTGGGGGAGGGGTGGGGCGAGCATGGCCTGCGCGTGCGCGCAGGTCAATCTCCAGGCAGGCATCGGTGGCCACCAGGCGCGGGGCACGAAGGCATGCTGGCGCAACTTGCTGGCGGACTTGCTGTCACACCTGTGCAAAAACACAGCATAAGCCTTTGTCATGGAAGAAAATGCATGCTCAAATTACAGCCATGGGCCGACCGCCGCTGGTTGCTTCCTTGGCTGGCATTGCGCCATGACGACTGGCGGGTAGTAATGTTAAAAGTAGTGATTCATTGACTGTTCGTTTGGGTCGATCACTCTTGGACGCGCAGCGAGCGCAGGAATAGACGCGTTTTGAAGAAATCCACCACCTCTCCGACCCCTCTGCCCGTGCCCCAGTGGCGGCAGCATCTGCATTATCGCCTCAAGGAAGGTGCGCTGATTGCCGTGGGTGCATTGTGCCTGTACCTGTGGATGGCGCTGCTGACCTACGACACGGCAGACCCAGGGTTCAGCCACACCAGCAACGTCGACCAGGTGCAGAACGCCGCTGGCCGGGCCGGGGCCTACTTCGCCGACATCCTGTTCATGGTGCTCGGCTATTTCGCCTATATCTTTCCACTGTTGCTGGCGGTCAAGACCTGGCAGATCTTCCGCGAACGCCACCAGCCATGGCAGTGGAGTGGCTGGCTGATTTCCTGGCGCATGATTGGCCTGGTGTTCCTGGTGCTTTCGGGCGCCGCGCTGGCGCACATCCACTTCCATCCGCCGGCGGGCCTGCCGTTCTCCGCAGGCGGCGCCCTGGGCGAGAGCCTGGGCGACCTGGCGCGCAACCTGTTGAACGTGCAGGGCAGTACCCTGGTGTTCATCGCCTTGTTCCTGTTCGGCCTGACGGTCTTCACCGACCTGTCCTGGTTCAAGGTGATGGACCTGACCGGCAAGCTCACCCTGGACCTGTTCGAGCTGGTGCGTGGGGCAGCCAGTCGCTGGTGGGAAGCGCGCAACGAGCGCAAGCGTCTGGTCGCCCAGTTGCGCGAGGTGGACGAGCCGGCCCCGCGGCGCGAGCCGGTGGCTCGTCCTGTCGCACCGGCACCTGCGTCGGTGCAGCCGATGCAGCCGATGCAGTCGGCGCAAGAGAAGCGCGAGCAGCCCAGGCCGCGGGAGCGTGTCGTCGAGCCCGACGAGGCTTCGACCCGGCCCGTCGCCGCGCCACCGGCCCGGCCCCAGCCACAGCCTGCCCCCGCGCCTGTCATCGTGCCGCCGACCGCCAGGACAGCCGAGCCGAGCAAGCGCATCGAGAAGGAAAAGCCCGCTCCGGTCTTCGTCGACAGTGCCGTAGAAGGCACGTTGCCATCGATTTCCATCCTCGATCCCGCCGAGCAGAAGAAGATCGAGTATTCGCCAGAGTCGCTGGCTGGCGTCGGCCAGTTGCTGGAAATCAAGCTCAAGGAGTTCGGGGTCGAGGTGTCCGTGGACTCGATCCATCCAGGGCCAGTGATCACCCGCTACGAAATCCAGCCGGCCGCCGGGGTCAAGGTCAGTCGCATTTCCAACCTGGCCAAGGACCTTGCCCGTTCCCTGGCGGTGACCAGCGTGCGGGTGGTCGAGGTGATCCCGGGCAAGACCACCGTAGGTATCGAGATTCCCAACGAGAATCGCCAGATGGTGCGCTTCTCGGAAGTGCTGTCCTCGGCGCCCTACGACGAGGCGAAATCGCCGGTCACCCTGGCCCTGGGCCACGACATCGGTGGCAAGCCGGTCATCACCGACCTGGCCAAGATGCCGCACTTGCTGGTCGCCGGTACGACCGGTTCCGGCAAGTCGGTGGGCGTGAACGCCATGATCCTGTCGATCCTGTTCAAGTCCAGCCCGCAGGAGGCCCGCCTGATCATGATCGACCCGAAGATGCTCGAGCTGTCGATCTACGAAGGCATCCCCCACCTGCTTTGCCCGGTGGTCACCGACATGAAGGATGCCGCCAACGCGCTGCGCTGGAGCGTGGCCGAGATGGAGCGGCGCTACAAGCTGATGGCTGCCATGGGCGTGCGCAACCTGGCCGGCTTCAACCGCAAGATCAAGGATGCCCAGGACGCCGGCGAGACGATCGCCGATCCGCTGTATCGCCGCGAGAGCATGGATGACGAGCCGCCGGTGCTCAAGACCCTGCCAACCATCGTGGTGGTGGTCGACGAGTTCGCCGACATGATGATGATCGTCGGCAAGAAGGTCGAGGAGCTCATCGCCCGTATCGCCCAGAAGGCCCGAGCCGCCGGCATCCACCTGATCCTGGCGACCCAGCGGCCGTCGGTCGACGTGATCACCGGCCTGATCAAGGCCAACATTCCCACGCGCATGGCCTTCCAGGTATCGAGCAAGATCGATTCGCGGACCATCATCGACCAGGGCGGCGCCGAGCAGCTGCTCGGTCACGGGGACATGCTCTACATGCCACCGGGCACCAGCCTGCCGATCCGGGTGCATGGTGCTTTCGTGTCCGACGACGAGGTTCACCGCGTGGTCGAGGCCTGGAAGCTGCGCGGCGCGCCGGACTACAACGACGACATCCTCAATGGGGTCGAGGAAGCCGGCAGCGGCTTCGACGGTGGTGGCGCCGGAGGCGGCGACGGCGAAGACTCCGAGACCGATGCCTTGTACGATGAAGCCGTGCAGTTCGTTCTGGAAAGCCGCCGCGCTTCGATCTCCGCCGTGCAGCGCAAGCTCAAGATCGGTTACAACCGCGCCGCGCGCATGATCGAGGCGATGGAAATGGCCGGCGTGGTCACCCCGATGAACAGCAATGGTTCCCGGGAAGTGATTGCACCCGGCGGCCCACGCGATTGATGATCACCCTGACGGGCGCCGTCGTGGCGTCCGTTCCATTCACTGTTCGACGAGGATTTCCATGCGCGCGATTCGCATGCTGTTGGCATCTGCCCTGGCCGTGGCCACCCTGCCGGCGCACGCCGACGAGAAGGACGTGGCCAGGCTGACCCAGTTGCTGGAAAAGTCCCAGACCATCGAAGCCCGGTTCTCCCAGCTGACCCTGGATGCCAGTGGCACCAGCCTGCAGGAGACCAGCGGGCAGATGGCGGTCAAGCGCCCCGGGCTGTTCTACTGGCATACCGACGCTCCGCAGGAGCAGGTGGTAGTGTCCGATGGTCAGAAAGTCACCCTGTGGGACCCGGACTTGGAGCAGGCGACGGTCAAGAAGCTCGACGTGCGGCTGAGCCAGACCCCGGCCCTGTTGCTCTCTGGCGATGTCTCGAAGATCAGCCAGAGTTTCGATATCAGCTCCAAGGAACAGGGCGAAGTCATGGACTTCACGCTCAAGCCCAAGGCCAGGGACACGCTGTTCGATTCGTTGCGCGTGTCGTTCCGGCGTGGCCTGATCAATGACATGCAGTTGATCGACAGCGTCGGCCAACGCACCAACATCCTGTTCAACGGGGTGAAGGCCAATGGCGCCATTGCCGCTGGCAAGTTCCAGTTCAAGATCCCGGAAGGCGCCGACGTCATCCAGGAATAAAGACCATAGAGAGCCCGCCATGGACCTGTTTCGAAGCGAACCTGTCGCCCAGCCCCTGGCTGCCCGGTTGCGCCCGTCCAACCTGGACGAGTACGTGGGCCAGGAGCACCTGCTTGCGCGCGGCAAGCCGCTGCGCGAGGCGCTGGAGCAGGGCGCGTTGCATTCGATGATCTTCTGGGGGCCGCCCGGGGTCGGCAAGACCACCCTGGCGCGGCTGCTGGCACGATTCTGCGATGCGCATTTCGAAACGGTCTCGGCGGTGCTGGCCGGGGTCAAGGAGATTCGCCATGCGGTGGAAGTCGCCAGGCAGCAGGCCGGCCAGTACGGACGGCGGACCATCCTGTTCGTCGACGAGGTCCATCGCTTCAACAAGTCCCAGCAGGATGCCTTCCTGCCCTTCGTCGAGGATGGCACCTTGCTGTTTATCGGCGCGACCACCGAGAACCCCTCCTTCGAGCTGAACAATGCCCTGCTGTCGCGCGCCAGGGTGTATGTGCTCAAGAGCCTGGACGAGCCGGCGCTGCGCAAGCTGGTCGAGCGTGCGCTGAGCGATGAGCGCGGCTTGGGAAAACGTCGGCTGCGCATCGCTGACGACGCGTTCCAGATGCTCGTGGCAGCTGCCGATGGCGATGGACGGCGCATGCTGAACCTGCTGGAAAACGCCTCCGACCTGGCCGAAGACGGTGCCCAGATTGGTGTCGAGCTGTTGCAGAACCTTCTGGGCGATGGCCGGCGCCGCTTCGACAAGGGCGGTGAAGCGTTCTACGACCAGATTTCGGCATTGCACAAGTCCGTGCGCGGTTCCGATCCGGACGCCGCCCTGTACTGGTATGCGCGCATGCTCGACGGTGGCTGCGACCCGCTGTACATCGCCCGGCGAGTGGTACGCATGGCCAGCGAGGACATCGGCAATGCCGACCCGCGGGCCCTGAGTCTGTGCCTGGCTGCCTGGGACGTGCAAGAGCGGCTGGGCAGCCCCGAAGGCGAACTGGCCGTGGCGCAGGCCATCACCTACCTGGCCTGCGCTGCGAAAAGCAATGCCGTCTACATGGGCTTCAAGGCCGCCAGGCGTGACGTCGCCGAGCACGGCTCGCTGGAAGTGCCGCTGCACTTGCGCAACGCGCCCACCAAGTTGATGAAGCAGCTCGGTCACGGCGACGAGTACCGTTATGCCCACGACGAGCCCGAAGGCTATGCCGCCGGCGAGGACTACTTCCCCGAGGCGTTGCAGCCACGTCCGTACTACCAGCCGGTGCCCCGTGGCCTGGAACTCAAGATAGGCGAGAAGCTGCGCCATCTCGACGAACTCGACCGTGGCAGCCCCCGACAACGGAGGAAACCATGATCGGCCTGCTCGTCTCGGTCAGCCTGGCCGGCATCGCCGGCACGCTGCTGCGCTTTGCCGCAGGCAACTGGGTCAGCGCCCACTGGCCTCGGCACTTCTACCTGGCCACGCTGACAGTCAACCTGGCTGGTTGCCTGGTCATCGGCGTGCTCTACGGTGTTTTCCTGAGCCGGCCGACGCTGCCGATCGAACTGCGGACCGGGCTGATCGTCGGTTTCGTCGGCGGGCTGACCACTTTTTCCTCCTTCTCCCTTGACACCGTGCGCCTGCTCGAGAGCGGGCAGGCGCCGCTGGCCTTCGGTTATGCTGCAGCCAGTGTACTGGGCGGGCTGCTCGCGACCTGGGCCGGCCTGTGCCTGACCAAAATCTGAACAACACATCTATAACGAGAGAACCCAATGCTCGATTCCAAACTGTTACGCGGCCAACTTCAGGAAGTGGCGGATCGCCTGGCCTCCCGTGGCTTCAGCCTGGATGTCGCGCGCATCGAATCCCTGGAAGAGCGCCGCAAGTCGGTGCAGACCCGTACCGAACAGTTGCAGGCCGACCGTAACCGTATTTCCAAGTCCATCGGCCAAGCCAAGGCCAAGGGCCAGGACATCGAGCCGCTCAAGGCCGATGTCGACCGCATGGCAGCCGAACTCGCCGCTGGCAAGGTCGAGCTGGACGAGATCCAGGCCGAGCTCGATGGGATCGTGCTGACCATCCCCAACCTGCCCGATTCCAGCGTGCCGGTAGGCAAGGACGAAGATGACAACGTGGAGGTGCGCCGCTGGGGCACGCCGCGCCAGTTCGACTTCCCGGTCAAGGATCACGTCGCCCTGGGCGAAATCAGCGGCGGCCTGGATTTCGAAGCGGCGGCCAAGCTGTCCGGTGCACGTTTCGCCGTGCTGCGTGGCCCGATCGCGCGCCTGCACCGCGCCTTGGCGCAGTTCATGATCAACCTGCACACTGCCGAGCACGGCTACGAAGAAGCCTATACGCCCTATCTGGTCCAGGCGCCAGCCCTGCAGGGCACTGGCCAGCTGCCCAAGTTCGAGGAGGATCTGTTCAAGATCTCCCGCGACGGCGAGGCCGACTTCTACCTGATCCCGACCGCCGAGGTTTCCCTGACCAATCTGGTCGCCGGGGCCATCCTCGATGCTCGTCAGCTGCCCATCAGGTTCGTCGCCCATACCCCTTGCTTCCGGAGTGAGGCGGGCGCCTCCGGCCGTGACACGCGTGGCATGATCCGCCAGCATCAGTTCGACAAGGTCGAGATGGTTCAGGTGGTGGAGCCGTCGAAGTCCATGGACGCGCTCGAAAGCCTGACCGCCAATGCCGAGCGGGTGCTGCAGGCGTTGGAACTGCCGTATCGCGTGCTGTCTCTGTGCACGGGAGACATGGGTTTCAGTGCGGTCAAGACCTATGACCTGGAAGTCTGGGTGCCAAGCCAGGACAAGTACCGGGAGATCAGCTCGTGCTCCAACTGCGGCGACTTCCAGGCGCGCCGCATGCAGGCCCGCTGGCGCAACCCGGAAACCGGCAAGCCGGAACTGGTGCACACCTTGAATGGTTCGGGCTTGGCCGTTGGCCGCACCCTCGTGGCCGTGCTGGAGAACTACCAGCAGGCCGACGGCTCGATTCGTGTTCCCGAAGTGCTCAAGCCCTACATGGGCGGCGTCGAGGTCATTCGCTAAATGGATTACCTGCCGCTGTTCCACAAGCTGCAGGGCAGCCGGGTACTGGTGGTCGGTGGCGGCGAGATCGCCTTGCGCAAGGCGCGATTGCTGGCCGATGCCGGCGCCGCCTTGCGCGTGGTCGCGCCGCAGGTCGACAGCCAGCTCGCCGAACTGGCTGGCCAGGGGGGCGGGGATGTCCAGGTGCGTGGCTACCAGGTCGGTGACCTGGAAGGCTGTCGCCTGGTCATTGCCGCGACCGATGACCCAGCGCTCAACGCCCAGGTTTCGGCCGACGCCCAGCAACGCTGCGTGCCGGTCAACGTGGTCGACGCACCGGCTTTGTGCACGGTGATCTTCCCAGCCATCGTCGATCGCTCGCCGTTGGTGGTCGCCGTGTCCAGTGGCGGCGATGCGCCGGTTTTGGCACGCCTGATCCGGGCCAGGCTCGAGGCGTGGATTCCCGCTGCCTACGGCGAGCTGGCCGGACTGGCGGCGCGCTTCAGACACAAGGTCAAGTCGCTCTATCCGGACGTCAACCAGCGGCGCGGATTCTGGGAAACGGTGTTCCAGGGGCCGATCGCCGAACGCCAGCTGGCCGGGCAGGGGGGCGAGGCCGAGCGACTGTTGCAGGCCATGGTCGAGGGGGCGCCGGTACAGCAGGGTGGCGAGGTCTATCTGGTCGGCGCAGGTCCCGGAGACCCGGACCTGCTGACCTTCCGCGCCTTGCGTCTGATGCAGCAGGCTGACGTGGTGCTCTACGACCGGCTGGTGGCCCCGGCGATCATCGAGATGTGCCGGCGTGATGCCGAGCGGATCTATGTCGGCAAGCGTCGCGCCGAGCATGCCGTGCCGCAGGAGCAGATCAATCGCCTGCTGGTCGATCTGGCCCGCCAGGGCAAGCGGGTTCTGCGACTCAAGGGGGGCGACCCGTTCATCTTCGGGCGGGGTGGCGAGGAAATCGAGGAACTGGCCGAGGAGGGTATTCCCTTCCAGGTCGTGCCTGGCATCACCGCAGCCAGTGGCTGCTCCGCCTATGGCGGTATCCCGTTGACGCACCGGGATCACGCGCAGTCGGTGCGTTTCGTCACCGGTCACCTGAAGGACGGCACCAGCAACCTGCCATGGCATGATCTTGTGGCGCCAGCCCAGACCCTGGTCTTCTACATGGGGTTGGTCGGCTTGCCGACCATCTGCGCCGAACTGATACGCCATGGCCGAGCTGCCAGTACGCCAGCGGCGCTGGTACAACAGGGTACCACCCGCAACCAGCGAGTGTTCACCGGCACCCTGGCGGACCTGCCCGAGCTGGTGGCGCGCCATGAGGTGCATGCGCCGACGTTGGTCATCGTCGGGGAAGTGGTGAAGCTGCGTGACAAGCTGGCCTGGTTCGAAGGGGCACAGAACGACTGAGTCTTGGGCCCGCTGTGCGGGCCATCGTGGCAGCCTCAGGATCTGTCAGAAGGGACCCGACGATGGCACGCAAGCACCACCGGCACCAGCGGCCGCCTTTCACGCCTGCCAGATCCCTCGTCCCGGCAGGCGTTCGCGATCGTGCGGGGCGCTGAAGTCCTGTGCCGGCCCCTTGGGCACGATGCCGTTCGGGTTGATGCTCTTGTGACTGAGGTAGTAGTGTTTCTGGATATGCTGCATGTCCACCGTCTGCGCTACACCCGGCCATTGGTACAGCTCGCGGAGCCAGTTGGACAGGCTCGGGTAGTCCGCCAGCCGACGTAGGTTGCATTTGAAGTGGCCATGGTAGACCGCATCGAAACGGACCAGCGTGGTGAACAGCCGGATGTCGGCTTCGGTCAGGTACTCGCCGGCCAGGTAGCGCTGTTGGCCAAGCAACTGCTCGAGACTGTCCAGTTCGGCGAACAGCTGGTCGAAAGCGTGCTCATAGGCCTGCTGGCGGGTGGCGAAACCGGCTCGGTAAACACCATTGTTCACGGCAGGATAGATGCGTTCATTGAGCGCATCGATACGCGCTCGCAAAGGTGCCGGATACAGATCCCGAGTATTTCCAGTCAAGGCATCGAAGGCGTGGTTGAAGATCCGAACGATTTCTGCCGATTCGTTGTTGACGATGCGCTGGCACTGCTTGTCCCACAGCACCGGCACGGTCACGCGGCCGGTGTAGTGCGGATCGTCCCGGGTGTAACGTTGGTGCAGGTAGTCGAAACCATCCAGTGGGTCTCCCGTGGAACCCTGGCTGCGGTCGAAGGTCCAGCCTTGTTCGCCCATCAGCCAGCTGACCACCGACACGTCGATCAATGGGGCCAGCCCCTTGAGCGAACGCATGATCAGTGTTCGATGGGCCCAGGGGCAGGCAAGCGAGACGTACAAGTGGTAGCGGCCGGCTTCGGCGGCTGGCAAGGCGTCACGGCGCTGGGCTTCTTCGCGCTGGAAAGCGCCATCCTTGCCGTTCTCGTACCACTGGTCATGCCACTGGCCGTCGATCAAAAGACCCATTTCGAGCTCCTCGAAAAACACATTGGTTGGCGTTGGAGCTCAGTGTAGGGCCTGCCGTTCGATGAAGACGCGCAAATACTGCCGCGATCCTATCCAGTCAGTCGATAGGTTTACGGGCGACCCAGTACTCGCGAGCCCTGTCCAACGCCTGTTCGCGCTCATGACCCAAGCCGCGCAGGGCCAGCGCCATGGTTGCGATCGTCGCCAATTCACCGTAGCTGTCCTGCGCTTCGCCGCGCCATACCGCCAACAGGTGCTGCGGCTCCAGGCTGGCTGGCTTTACGTGGCGTTGCGGGCTCAAGGCCGGCCATTGCTCGTCCCACGCCTGGCCGCACGTGGCACCGTACAGGTGACTGGTGACATCCGGGTTGATCTCGATCTCCCCGCCGTCGCCCTTGATCACGATCGCATGGTCGCCGAGCAGGCAGCTGGCCTGGCGATGTACCGCCTGATAGCCCGGGTGGAAGATGCTCTGCAAGGCGCACCGCGCGCCCAGCGGGTTGAGCACTCGCGCCAGCGAATGGATGGGCGAACGCAGCCCGAGGGCACTGCGCAGGTCGATCATCTGCTGCAATTGCGGTGACCAGTCCTGGAGCGGGTGGAAGGCCAGGCCATGCGCGTCCAGGGCCGCTGCCACCGCATGCCAGTCGCGGCAGAGCGGGATCCGCAACAGCTCGAGCAGTTGTTCGGTATACAGCCGTCCGGCAGTGTGGGCGCCGCCTCCATGCAGGAAGATGCGCAGGCCGTTGCCCGCCAGGCACCTGGCGGCGAGCAGGTACCAGGGCAAGTGGCGTTTCTTTCCGGCGTAGCTGGGCCAGTCCAGGTCCACGGCGATGCGTGGCGCCTGCAACCATGCGCGCAGCGCTTCGGTGAAGCCGGCCAGTTCTTCGGGCGTTTCTTCCTTGTGCCGCAACAGCATGAGGAACGCCCCGAGCTGCGCCTGCTCGACCTGGTCGGCGAGGATCATGGCCATGGCGCTGCGGGCTTCCTCGCGGGTGAGTCCGCGGGCGCCGCGCTTGCCTTTGCCGAGAATGCGCACGAATTCGGCGAATGGATGTTCTGCCGGTGTCTGCAGGATCAGGGGGAGAGGTTCGTTCATATGCAGTTGGTCGGCTTGGGCAGGCCTGCCAGCTTGGCGGCAAGCTTGGCAGGTGTGCCGTTGAACAGGCGGTTGAGGTGCGGGCTGTTGCCCTTTTCCGCGCCCAGATGCAGCGCGGCATACTTGATCAGTGGGCGGGTGGCCGGGGAAAGCTGGTACTCGTGATGGAACCGGCGCAGCAGTTCAAGTATTTCCCAGTGTTCGGCGCCCAGGGCGATACCTTCCCGTTCGGCCAGGGCCTGTGCCACTTCGGGGGACCAATCGGCCAGCTCGACGAGAAAACCGTCCTTGTCCAGGGCTATCTGCCGGGCGCCAACGATGAGTCTGTTCATAGCCAGGTATTGACCTTGTCGTAGCGCAGGGTCAGCTCGACGAAGCCCGGATAGTCGACGACCTCGGCCAGCTCGTCGGCAATGGCTCGCGCCTGCAGATCCTCGGCGAGAACGAACAGCCGGCCTTGCAGGGCAGCGGCGCCGAGGGTCTGGCAAGGTTCGCTGCCGGGGCGCAAGGCCTGAACGCCGTCTCCACACAGCAGCAGGCCATCACAGGCGCCCATGACACGCAGGCAGCTGCGCAGGCGCTCGTCGCCATGGGGGGAATGGGCTATCACGTGCAGGGTCGTGCTCATAAAGTGATCACCTGATCGAAGCGGGCCAGCAGGGTTCGGATCTGATCGGCCTCGAGCCGCTCCACGGGCAGGACCAGCGCGCTGGCCGCCAGGCCCCTGGCGCTCAGGCTCCGGGTGCAGGCGAACAGTTGCTCGACGCCGAACATGGGTAACGCCTGCAGGTTGGCGCCGAGGTTCTTCTGCTCCAGCAGGGCCGGTTGCTGCTGGTCGACGAGCTGGAATACGCCATCGTCCAGGAACAGCATGGCGATCGGCAGATCGAAGGCACCGCCCGCTAGGGCGATGTCCAAGGCTTCGCGCGCCCCAGGACCGCTCCAGGGCGCCTGGCGACTGATGAGCAACAAGGACTTGTGCATGTCAGTCTCCTCCGAAGCAGACCAGGCGGTCGGCGAGCTGGGCCGCTTCGTGCAACTGACCGAGCCCCGACAGCTCCCAGGGCGCAACGAGATTGACCGCGTCGCGTTGGTAGCGGCTGGCTTGCGCGGCATCCAGTACGCCGCGGCGCAGCGCCGCGGCGATGCAGACCACGGCGTCAAGCTGCTTCTCGGTGATGAAAGCCTGCCACTGGGCGGCGATGTCGACTTCGTCCTGGGGCACGACTACGTTGGCCGAGGCGCTGTGTACGCCATCCTGGTAGAAGAACAGCCGTTCGATCCGATGGCCGCTGGCGAGCACTGCTTCGGCAAAACGCAGCGCGCGGCGCGAGGAGGGCGCATGGGCCGGTGAAAAAACCGCGATGGCGAATCTCATGGGGGACTCTTCGTGGAAACTGCCGCCATCATAAAGCAAAACGCACGCGTCACCATCATGCTCGGTTGTCCGGGCCTGGCCTGGCTTGGCCATTCAAGGCCTGAGCCAACACCTGGAAAATCCGCGTGTCAGCGCACTGGGCGACGTTGAAGCGCAGAAAATCGCTGGCGCCCCTGGACTGGCTGAAGGCATTGCCCGGTGCCAGCACCACGCCCTGTTCCAGGCAGGCCCGCGCCAGGCTGGCCGCATCCTGCCCATGCGGCAGCCGACACCAGGCGAACATGCCCGCGCGAGGTACCAGCCACGGCTCGATGCCGATTGCCCGCAAGCGCTGGAGCGTGCGGGCCATCTCCTGGCCCAGGCGCCGCCTTATGCTTTCCAGGTGTCGGCGATAGCCACTGTCGGTCAGTGCCGACAGTGCCAGGTCGGCGGCCAGGCGCCCGCCGCCGAAGGACGTGGCCAGCTTGAGATCCACCAGGCCGTCGATCCAGTCGCCTCGCGCGGCAATGTAGCCGCAGCGTAGCGAGGCCGACAGGGTCTTGGAGAAGCTGCCGGTCTGGATCACCCGCGACAGGCCGTCGAACGCCGCTAGCCTGGGCGTCAGGCTGACCTCGAAATCGGCGAAGATATCGTCCTCGACGATGACCAGGTCGCTTGCGCTGGCCAGGGTGAGCAGCCGGTGGGCCACCGCTGGCGAAAGCTGCGCGCCGGTCGGGTTGTGGATGCCTGAATTGGTGATGTAGAGCCTGGGCGCATGGTGCTGCAGTGCCAGGGCGAAAGCTTCGGTGTCCGGCCCCAGCGGGGTGTAGGGAATGCCCACGATCTTGACCCGATGCGCCTTGAGCAGTGCATGGAAATTGAAGTAGCACGGGTCGTCGACCAGCACGCAGTCGCCAGGCTCGAGCAAGAAACGGCAGATCAGGTCGATGGCCTGGGTCCCCGACTCGGTCAGCATGATCTGCTCGGTCGATGACTCGATGCCCAACCCCAGCAGGCGACGGCACAACACCTGGCGAAGTGCAGGGCTGCCCAGGGGCGTCGCATATTCGACCAGCCCGAAGGCATCGCTGCGGGCCAGCTTGCGCAGTGCCCGACGCATTCCCGCTTCGTACATCCAGTCCGGCGGCAGCCAGCCACAGCCGGGCCTGAGCATGGTGTCGGACGAGTCGAGCGCCTGGCGCGAAATCCAGGAAGGATCGACTTCCCGGTCGAGCCTGGGGCCCAGCCGGGCGAGTGCCAGCGGCGCCAGCGGCCCGGCGACGTAGAAGCCCGAGCCTGGACGGGCGCTTATGGCGCCCTCGGCCGCGAGTCGATCATAGGCTTCGAGGACCGTCGACACCGAGCATTGCATCGCCCGCGCCTGGGCGCGTACCGAGGGCAGGCGGGCGCCCGGCAGGTAGGCACGGGCAGCGATCCGTGCCTGGATATCATCGATCACGCGCTGTATGCGGCTACCGTCCCTTTTCATCGCACCACTCACTGTTAGGGTTTTCCAAGCATAACAGTTTCGAGAAATTGTGCTGGATTGTATCTGACCGGAAAACGCCGCGGATGCTTTACTGGAGCTCGACCAGAAAAGGAGCAGGGCATGCAAACGAGCACGAACGGCTGGCTTAACGGGCTGGCTGGCGTCGTCATCTTCGCCGGTTCGCTACCGGCCACCCGTATAGCGGTCACCGACTTCACGCCAGTGTTTCTCACCAGTGCCCGAGCCAGCATTGCCGCCATGCTGGGCCTTTGCATGCTGCTGATGCTGCGCCAGTCCCGGCCAAGGCTCGCCGAGCTGCCTTCCCTGGGGTTGGTGGCGTTGGGCGTGGTGATCGGCTTTCCCTTGCTGACTGCCCTGGCGTTGCAATACGTCACTTCGGCCCACTCGATCATCTTCGTTGGCTTGCTGCCGTTATGCACGGCGATCTTCGGTGTGTTGCGCGGTGGCGAGCGGCCGCGGGCTGGGTTCTGGCTGTTTTCCGCGCTGGGCGGCATGCTTGTGGCGGGCTACGCGATGCGCGGCGCTGTGCAAGTGTCCCTGGCAGGGGATCTGCTGATGGCCTTGGCCGTCATCGTCTGCGGCCTGGGCTATGCCGAGGGCGCGCGTCTGTCGCGCAGCCTGGGCGGCTGGCAGGTGATCAGCTGGGCACTGGTACTGGCGCTGCCCTTGATGCTGACGATGGCCTTGCTCAGCGCACCCGCTTCGTTCGGCACGATTGGCGCACCCGCCTGGCTGGGCTTGGGCTATGTGGCGATCTTCAGCATGCTGGTCGGGTTCGTGTTCTGGTATCGCGGCCTGGCCCAAGGCGGCATCGCCGCGGTCGGGCAGTTGCAGCTGTTGCAACCCTTCATGGGGCTGGGACTGGCGGCGTGGCTGCTTGGCGAGCAGGTCAGTCTGACGATGCTGCTGGTCAGTCTTGCGGCAGTGGCTTGCGTGGCAGGCGCCAGGCGATTCGCTCGTTGAAACCGCCTGCCTGATGCGGCGACCGGTGCTGCACCCTGGCGGCGCGGCGCCAGGTGCATCGGTCGGGCAAGCAGCGATCAACGATGGGAGGCAGGGTATTCCACGCTGCAGATCCAGCGGTGATCGTGCCGGTAAGGCGCTCGGGTGAAGATGATGTCGGAAACCAAGGTCAGGCCGCGCTCCTGAAGCGCCTCGGTCAATTGCACGAGTGTCTCTGCTTCGATAGTCATTGCTGTTACCTCGTCAGATTTACTGCGTTCATGCTTCTTGACTGGGGCGTTTCCGGGAGGATTCAGTTTTTTTCCGGATCGGGAGATCAGCCGCGACAACCGGTCGTTTCGTCGTCCGCCTGTCTGTCCGAGGACACTTTTCACGAGGCGCGTGCCTCATGCTCCCAGGCGCGGACGTCCCTGCGTGGTATAGCGCAGAGTGATCATGCTGATCGCAGCTATCGGTCGAGCCCATCGATACGTGGCATGCGAGAACACAACCGCCGAACCGGCCGAAAGGCTTCGCATCTTGCCCGAGCAGTACGCAGCGGCCGGGACCTGGGCTGGGCACAGTATGGCCTGAAGCCGATCAGCCAAGCCCAGGGATGCATTTTAGGAAGAGGGGAGCGGCAGAATGCCGGAGTGGGGCGCGACAGGTATGCAACCTCGGCATGAGGGTCTGATGCGCCTGAAGGCGCTGTCCGGTCATCCGAAGCGTGTTTCGGGCGTGAGTTTCGGAAGTGTTCCGAAAAGCTTTTGGAAGTGGTGCCTTTTCAGGCCGCTGAAAGCCGCCTGCCAGAAGGCTCCAGAAACGAAAAAGGCCCTGATTTCTCAGGGCCTTGAGTATGGCGGAAGCGTAGAGATTCGAACTCTAGGATAGTCGCCCATCGACGGTTTTCAAGACCGTTGCCTTAAACCACTCGGCCACGCTTCCGGATACAGCGGCGGCAATCATACCTCAATGAAACAAGCTGTCAAACTCTCTATGTCGCTGATTGCAGAGGCTCTGTTATGCTTCCTGCATCCAAACGTTTCAAACCTGGACCACATACCACAGGAGCGTCCCCATGCGCGAACAGGATTATGCCGTCAACCACGGCCAGCAGGTCGAACAGCAGGAGGTCAGCCGCGTCCTGCGCAATACGTACAGCCTGCTGGCGCTGACCCTGGCCTTCAGCGGCGTCATGGCCTTCGTCGCTCAGCAGATGCGGGTCGGCTACCCGAACGTCTTCGTCGTGCTGATCGGCTTCTATGGCTTGTTCTTCCTCACCGCCAAGCTGCGCGATTCGGCCTGGGGTCTGGTCTCGACCTTCGCGCTGACCGGCTTCATGGGCTTCATCCTCGGTCCGATCCTCAACCGCTACCTTGGCATGAGCGGTGGCGCGGAAGTCGTCAGCTCGGCCTTCGCCATGACCGCGCTGGTCTTCGGTGGGCTGTCGGCCTACGTACTGATCACCCGCAGGGACATGAGCTTCCTCAGCGGCTTCATTACCGCCGGCTTCTTCGTTCTGCTCGGCGCGGTGATCGCCAGCTTCTTCTTCCAGATCAGCGGTCTGCAACTGGCCATCAGCGCTGGCTTCGTGCTGTTCTCTTCGGTCTGCATCCTGTTCCAGACCAGCGCCATCATCCACGGTGGCGAGCGCAACTACATCATGGCCACCATCAGCCTTTACGTGTCCATCTACAACCTGTTCGTCAGCCTGTTGCAACTGTTCGGCATCATGGGCCGCGACGACTGATCCAGCGTTTTTCAAGGCAAGGCCCGCTTCGGCGGGCTTTTTGCTGTGCGTGTCCTGAATGGAGGGCATCACCGTCAAACTCTGCCCGACGCCTCTTTGCCAATCCCGTCGCGGCTCGTAGAATGCGCTCCCCTTTTTCCTCTGGCAGAACCTTGCATGAGTTCCATCGAGCACGGGCCGAGCGCCGCCGCGTCCACCCATGGCAACAACGAATTGGTACTGGGCCTTGAAGACAAGCCGCGATTGCTGATTGGTCTGTTGGCGGCATTGCAACATCTGCTGGCGATCATCGTACCCATCGTCACGCCTGGATTGCTGATCTGCCAGGCTCTCGGCGTTTCGGCGCACGACACCAACCTGATCGTCTCGATGTCACTGGTGATCTCAGGTATCGCCACATTCGTGCAGTGCCGGCGCTTCGGGCCGTTCGGCGCGGGTCTGCTGATCGTCCAGGGTACCAGCTTCAACTTCGTCGGGCCGCTGATAGCCGGTGGCGCGCTGATGGTGCAACAGGGCACCCCGGTCGAAGGCGTGATGGCTGCCATCTTCGGCGTGGTGATCGCCGGCTCGTTCATCGAAATGGGCGTCTCACGCATCCTGCCGTTCATCAAGCGCCTGATCACGCCGTTGGTGACTGGCATCGTGGTGCTGATGATCGGGCTTACGCTGATCAAGGTCGGTCTGATCAGCATGGGCGGGGGCTTCGCGGCGATGGGTAACGGCACCTTCGCCAACGGCGAAAACCTGCTGCTGTCCGGTGTGGTGCTGGCAATCATCATCGTGCTCAATCGAATGCCGCTGGTGTGGATGCGCAGCTGCGCCATCGTGATCGCCCTGGCCGCCGGTTATGCCTTGGCCGGCTACCTGGGACGTCTGGATTTCACTGGCATGCACCAGGCCGCCTGGTTCCAGGTGCCGACACCGCTGCACTTCGGCATTGGCTTTTCCTGGACTTTGTTCATTCCGATGCTGGTGATCTATCTGGTGACCTCGCTGGAGGCCATCGGCGACGTGACCGCTACCAGCAAGGTATCGCGCCAGCCCGTGGAAGGCCCGATATGGATGCAGCGAATCAAGGGGGGCGTGTTGGTCAATGGTGCCAACTCGTTGCTTGCGGGTCTTTTCAATACCTTCCCCAGTTCGATCTTCGCGCAGAACAACGGTGTCATCCAACTGACCGGCATCGCCAGTCGCCATGTCGGGATCTGGATCGCCGTCATGCTGGTGCTGCTGGGGTTGTTCCCCAGTGTGGCCGGTATCATCCAGGCCGTGCCAGAGCCGGTGCTCGGTGGGGCCGCCATGGTCATGTTCGGCGCCGTGGCCGCCTCCGGCATCAACATTCTGGCCAGCGTCCGCCTGGATCGCCGCGCATTGCTGATCATCGCTGTCTCCCTGGCGCTCGGCCTGGGCGTGGCGCAGGTTCCGGAGTTCCTCGCGCACATGCCATCGGCATTGCGCAATGTGCTGGAATCGGGCGTGGCCACCGGGGGGCTGTGTGCGCTGTTGCTGAACTGGTTCCTTCCAGACGGCAAAGACCCCGCCTGAACGGTTGCTGCCTGGCGGCAACTGAAATTTCCGCCAGGCCTCATCCTGTCGCCAACGTCTTGCCGATTATCCGATTCACTTCACAAAACCGTGACGGCAAGTTGAATAACGACTCGCTTGCGCTAGTGTCTCTGACGAAAGATCAATAAGACCAAAGTCGCAGGAGCGCAGACATGAGAATACGCGGAGATCTTTTCTGGTCGTGGGCGGATCCGACCCTGCATCATCGAACCCACCCGGAAACCTTGGACGACGGCACCAGTATCGATGTCCAGGTGCGGCTATCGCGTACCGGCGCGACGCAGATGTTCATCGGCGTGTATGCGGCTTCTGGCATGGCGCTTCATGAGGAGGCCTACGATACCCGTCCGGGCGAGTCCATGACCAGGGCGCTGGCCTGGGGTGTGGGCCGGGCGCGTCGAATCGCCATGGAGCGGGCCTGCCTACCGGTGCAGTTGAACCACAGTGCGCCCGCTGCTCTCGAAGCCTGTATATCAAACAGAGGGTAAATAGCCATGGACAAGAACACGGGTAGTACCGCACCACAGCGACGCCAGCCTGGCGAGGTGGAGCGGGACAACGACGCCGCGCATACCGATACATCGCGCTCGGACGACGGCAAGACCACCGCCCAGCAGACCGGGCGCAGCGAAGGTGACAAGCCAGGGGCGCCTGGACACCACTGATCTGCCAGATCATGCGGACCTGCGCGCCCGCGCCGTGGTGCGATGAGCACGTTCATTCCCTGAGCGTGAACAAGGCCAGCATGATCCCGAATCGAACTGATCTGCTTTTTTTCCAGCTACCTGCATCTGTAACCGTATCAGTCCAGGAGCGACACTATGCCTGGCCCGCCGCTCTGTCCGAGCGGTGCGGCCATGAATCGCCAGGCCTGGGCCTTGTTGGCCATGGCAACAGATCGCAGAGGTTCGAATGGGCAAGCTTGCTTTGTTTCTCGGAGGTTTCCTGATCCTGACACTCGTCATTGGCCTGCTGGGGACCATACCGCCAGGTTGAGCCACGCATGGCCGTGCTGAGGCTAGAAGGGCTGCGTCTTCAAGGCATGTACGACAAGTCGCGAGCGTACGGAGGAAACTGTCCACAAAAATCGTGGGTAGGTCTGTGGATAAAGCGCTGGAGACAGCGCCGATGGCGGGCTCTGTTAATTTGGCCAGATTTTAATCAGTCCCCTGGCCCGCCGATCAGGACGGGGGTTGGCCGTTCAGCCTAGCCTCTACGCAGGACGGTGGCGCCGCGCTTGTCCTGGTCATCCTTGCAAGCCGGTCCTTGCGCTCGCTCCACACGATTGCGTCCCAGCGCCTTGGCTCGGTACAGCGCGTGGTCGGCCCGCTCCAGAAAAGTCTCCAGGCCCGGGGCCGGAGCACCTGCCTCGCAGCCGTAGTAGCCTATGCTGACCGTGATGCGCAAGGTCCGGTTGCTGTTGACCAGCGGCATTTCCTGTACCGCGCGGCGCAAGCGCTCGGCGGTGAAGCAAGCCTGCTCCGGAGGCAGGCCGGGTAGGGCAATGGCGAACTCTTCACCGCCGAGGCGAGCGAACAGATCCTCCGTACGCAACTGGTCCTTCACGGTGCTGGTGAAATCACGCAGCACCTGGTCACCGGCGGCATGGCCATGCTGGTCGTTGATCGTCTTGAAGTGATCGATATCGAGCATCATCAAGGTCACCGGTGAACCTGAGGCCTGGCGTCGACGGTTTGCCAGCAACGTTCCTGCACGCTCGTGGAATGCGCTGCGGCTGAGTGCCCCGGTCAGGTCGTCGAGCGTGGCTTGGCGCTGCAGGCGCTCCAGCAGGTTACGGTTGGCATGGCTGACACAAGCGACCACCAGTGGTCCGAGCACCAGCATGGCGATTCCCAGGCGGGCCGACATCAGCGCGTCTATGCCTATCTCGGCACCCGGTGAGCTGAAGCGCAGCAGGTCCTGGGCCACGGCCGTGATCAAGGTGCTGCCAGCGAACATGGTCAGCAAGGCGACCAGGAAGGGCGAGTAACTCAGGGCGCACCAGAGCAGCGCGGCGATTGGGAAGGCGATGGCGCCCGGCCCGCCCACCATCAGGCTCAGGCTCAGCGAGACGGCCAGCAAGAGCAATGGCGCCAGTCTGACAGGCCGGTCGGTGGCGCGCCGCAGCGCCCCGGGAGAGGGCGCGGTGAGCAGCGCTGGCAGAACCAGGATGGCGGTGGAAAACTGTTCGCTGAACCAGCTTAGCCAGGTTGTCCGCAATGGTTCGGCAAACCATGCGATCGAAGCCACGCAAGCCAGGCTGGCTGCCATTGCCGCCGCGGCGGCGCTGGCGACGCACAGATCGCGCACGGCCTGCGGCGTGCGCAGCTTGCGATGTGCTCGAGCAGCCCTGGCCAGGACAAGCCAGGCGCTGAAGATCGCGCCGAGATTGCAGAAGTTGTACCACACCGCAGGCAGCCAGGCGCTACCGCAGGCCAGATCGGCACCCGTCATGGCCAGGTAGATCAGCAGGAAACCGCGCGGTGTCGCCTGGCGCGGGTAACGCAGAAGCACACCAACCAGCACGGCATTGACAGGCCAGAACAAGGACAGCGATTCGATAGGCCTGGCGAGGATGCCTGCCAAGGTCAAGACAAAGGTCAGGCCGACCAGGAACATGCTTGGAAGCAAACGGGAAGTGGCTGGAAACACCATGGTCTGGACCGACAAGCGGGAAACGGTAACCAGGCATTGACAGCAGACCTGGAAGGACGTTCTGGCAGTGTGGGCAAGCCGCCAGTTGATGTCAATTGGATATTATCTTGGCGCGATTGCCGGGAATCATGTCGACGCAGCTCCTCGCAAGGCGCGTTCAAGCTCGGGGTGTAGCCGCAGGCAAAGCCGTCGGGCCGGCTCATGCCTCTGGTGCGCTCAGGCCAGGTAGCCACCGTCGACATTGATCACCGTACCGGTCGTATAGCTGGAGGCATCGCTCGCCAGGTAGAGCACGGCACCGGCCATTTCGTCCGGCTTGGCGATTCGCTTGAGCGGAATCTGCCGCAAGGCGCTATCGAGGATGCCCGGGTTGTTCACCAGCGCCGAGGCGAACCGGGTATCGGTCAAGCCGGGCAGCAAGGCATTGCAACGAATGCCGAACGGCGCGCACTCCTTGGCGAACACCTTGGTCATGTTGATCACCGCGGCCTTGGTGATCGAATAGATGCCTTGGCAGAGGCCAGGTGACACGCCGTTGATCGAAGCCACATTGATGATGCTGCCGCCTCCTTGCTCACGCATGAGCTTGCCGGCTTGCACTGACATGAAGAAGTAGCCGCGAACGTTCACGTCGACGGTTTTCTGGAAGGCGCCTGGATCGGTGTCCAGCACATGGCTGAATTGGGGGTTGGTGGCCGCATTGTTGACCAGGATGTCCAGGCGGCCGAACCGTTCGCGCAAGCTGGCGAAGGTAGCCTGGATCTGTTCCGGCTCGCCGATGTGACAGGCGATCGCCGTGGCCTGGCCGCCAGCGGCCACGATCGCATCGGCGACCTGTTGGCAGCCCTCCGGCTTGCGACTGGAGACGATCACATGGGCGCCCTGGCGCGCCAGCAGGTGAGCGATTGCTTCGCCGATTCCCCGGCTTGCACCGGAAATGAAGGCGATCCTGCCGTCGAGGTCGAACATTTCGGTCCTGTGCATGTGAAATTCCTCTTGAGCGAGTCGGGGCCGGGTGGCGAGTCGTCGGTAATGGTCGTGCGCGGCCAATCTGCAAGCGTGCCTCATGTCCACGATAACAACACTGGTCTGGCAAGCGAACACCCGCGCATTGGGGGGGCAGATCAGGTCCGATCGTCAGCTGTTGCGATCATCGGCCGTCTCACCGGGTCAATCATCCTGAACCCTCGCGGAGCGAATGATGAATGGACGCTACCTCTGACAATGGCATGTCGACACGCAGTCATGTGGTCGGTCAGTTGATCCTGGCCTTTTCCGGCTTGCTGGTGCTGGCGCTCATCGTCGGGTTGTTGTCTTTCTACCGGCTGGCCAGTTCGTTGGATGAGCGAGAGGCGGCCAGCAGCCGATTCCTGGCCGAGTCCGCGCTCAATCAGCTGGAGAAAGCCGAGCGCACCTACCTGCTCGGGCATGCCGTCTGGCAGGCTGCCTACGATCACCTTTCCGGTCCGGTCGACGTGAATTGGGCCTATCAGCAGGACAACATCGGCGAGACGCTGTACAGCGCCGATGGCTATGAAGGGGTCTATGTGCTGGATGACAGCGGTACCCGCTATGCCATGTTCGAAGGCCAACTGAGCGACGTTGGCCTCGAACGGCGCAGCACCGCCAGCGCACGCATCATCGCCCAGGCCAGACGGGCCGCCGAACAGGAACAAGCGGCCTCCGGCTTCATGGTGTTCGACCGGCGGCCGGCCTTGTTCAGCGCTGCGGTGATCCGCCCGCCCGTTCCGGTGCACCATCTTCCCGCCTCACAGGTCGTGCTGGTGTTCATCCGTGTGCTCGATCCGAGCATGCTCGAAGCGTTGGGCCAGACCGTGGGTCTGGACGGCTTTGCCGTTTCCACCGCTGCGACGAGCGAAGCCGGGCGTGGCGTGTTGCCCTTGAACGGGAGCGAGCATGTCCTGACCTGGCGCATCGCGCGACCGGGCGCGGAGCTGGTGCACATGGTCATCGCGCCTCTGGCAGTGGCCATCGTGCTGATCGTCCTGGTCACGGTCATCATGGCCCGTTATGCCATCAGGACCAGCGCTGGCATCGACCGCAGCCACCAGCGGCTGGCTGCCTCCAAGGCGGCGCTGGAAACCAGCGAAGAGCGGTTCAAGGCGGTCGCCGAAGCAGCTTCGGACTGGATCTGGGAAACCGATGCACAGCTCAAGGTGACGTATCTCTCGGCGCGTTTCGCCGAGCTGACCGGCTTGACACTGTCCGACTGGCTGCAGCGGCCGATCGATGAACTGCTCGAGTGCGAGACCGTCCAGCTGCAAGGCTGGCTGCATGAGCTGGCGGTATCCGGCGCCGCAGGTACGCTGCGCTGTTGCTACCGCGACCGGACCGGGCAGCAACGCATCTGCCGGGTCTCGGCGCGAGCCATTCTCCTGCATCGACAATGTGCAGGGTTTCGCGGCACCAGCACGGACATCACCGACGAAGTGGCGGCTCATGCACAGATCCAGCATCTGTCGATGCATGATGCGCTGACCAATCTGCCGAACCGCAACAAGCTGTTCCGCTTCCTCGAGCAAGCCCTGCAGGCCGAGCATGCCGAGCTGGCGGTGGTGATGCTGGACCTGGACAATTTCAAGCCGATCAATGACAACTTCGGTCACCCTGCAGGCGATGCGGTACTGATCGAAGTGGCGACGCGGCTGGACCAGGCGACTCGTGACGGTGATCTGGTCGCCCGGCTCGGCGGCGACGAATTCGTCATCGTCCTGCTCAGGCCAGGCCAGCGAGCCGAGCTCGACCGCTTCTGTGCCCGTATCATCGAAAGCGTGCGCCAGCCGATCATCTTCGACAACCAGGCGATGCAGGTCGGCGCCAGCCTCGGGGTCGCGCTGTCGCGCGAGCATGGTCAGGCTTCTGCCGAGCTGCTGCGCTTCGCCGACGTGGCGCTCTACAGCGCCAAGCAGGCCGGCAAGCATACCTGGCGGTATTTCTCCGAACAGATGAGTGCGTCGCTGATGGACAAGCGCGCATTGGAGCGCGAGCTGCGCGAAGGCATCGGCAAAGGCGAGCTGCTGTTGCATTTCCAGCCGCGTTTCCGCGTCGATGGCATTTGCGTGGCGTCGGTCGAAGCCTTGGTGCGCTGGCAACACCCGCGGCGCGGTCTGTTGCGCCCGGACCTGTTCATCCCGCTGGCCGAAGAGTCCGACCTGATCGTCCTGCTGGGCAACTGGGTGCTGCGCGAGGCCTGCGAGAAAGCCCGTGACTGGCCCCTGGAAGTCATGGTTTCGGTGAACATGTCGCCTGCCCAGTTCAGCCGCAGCGACGTGGTCCGCGATGTCCACCAGGCGCTGATCGCCAGCGGGCTACCGGCTCACCGCCTGGAGCTGGAGATCACCGAGAACGTCATGCTCAACGATGTCGAAGGCGCCTTGCGCACCATGCAGGCACTCAAGGAACTGGGGGTGCGCCTGAACATGGATGACTTTGGTACCGGCTATTCTTCGCTGGGCTACCTGCGTACCTATCCATTCGACAGCATCAAGATCGACAAGCGCTTCATCCAGTCGCTCGGCAAGAGCGACAGCGACCGCAGCGTGGTGCAGGCGATCATCAACCTCGGCAATGCCATGGGCATGACGGTCACTGCCGAAGGGGTGGAAACCACCGAGCAGCTCGAGTTGCTCAGCCAGGACCAATGTCACGAAGTGCAGGGCTTTTTGCTCAGCCATCCGGTCGACAACCAGGCCTTGGTGCGCCTGATGAGCGAACAGCAGGGCCAGGGCAGGCGCGATGATTGAACGCGCAGAGGAGAATTCAGGATGACATGGTCGGCAACCCAATATTCACGCTTCGAGCGCGAGCGCACCCGTGCGGTGCACGACCTGTTGGCCGGCGTACCGGCCCAGCAGGTCGCCCACGCGACGGATCTCGGCTGTGGCCCGGGCAACTCGACCCAGGCGCTGTTGCAGCGCTACCCCGAGGCTCAGGTAGTCGGAGTGGACAATGACCGCGACATGCTCGACAAGGCCCGCGCGCGTCTGCCCCAGGCCCGCTTCGAGTTGCGCGACATCGCCCAGTGGCGGCCGGAGGGTCCCCAGGACTTGATCCTGGCCAATGCTTCGCTGCAATGGCTGCCCAGGCATGCCCAGCTCTACCCGAAGCTGGTTCGTCAACTGCGCGAAGGTGGCAGTCTGGCAGTGCAGACCCCGGACAATCTCGATGAGCCGGCGCACCGGCGCTTGCGCGAGATCGCCAGCCGGAACCCCTGGGCGGCGCGCTTCGTCGACACCCGACTGCCAGCGCGACACGGGGCAGCCTTCTATTACGACCTGCTGGCGCCCCTGTGCAGCCAGGTGGACATCTGGCGCACCACCTACCACCATCCGTTGCCTGACGCCGACGCGGTAGTGCAGTGGTTCAAGGGCTCGGCGTTGCGGCCTTACCTGGCCCGGCTCGATACCCAGGAGCAGGAAGCCTTCGTACAGGTCTACGCCGAGGCGATACGGGAGGACTACCCAAGCACGGCCAACGGCAAGGTGCTGCTACCGTTCCCGCGCCTGTTCCTGGTCGCCACCCGCTGACCTGGGCGGCGGCCTCGCTCGGGATCAGAGGGCACCTTGCCGAACGCGCCCGCCAGGACCAGCAGGATGAAAGCAAGGTGCGCCAGCAGCAGACCGCCGCCGCAGATTCGATGAGGCATCACGGTGCCTTCGGATGACCGTTGGCGTCAGCCTGGATGCCCGCGTCCGGCCTGCCGTTGCGTCGACCCGCTGGCCGCGCTGCGATTTATTGTCGATCCGCTGGGCAAGGCCGTATAAAATGCCCCACTTTGCCGGTCGCTTCCTGAACCGGCTGCCGAAACTAGAGAGTCGACATGGGCGCACAGTGGAAAGCCAAGCATAAAGAAGCCGCAGCCAATGCCAAGGGCAAGATCATGGGCAAGCTGGCCAAGGAAATCCAGATCGCAGCCAAGAGCGGCGCCGATCCGGACATGAACCCGCGGCTGCGCCTGGCCGTCGAACAGGCCAAGAAGGCCTCGATGACTCGCGACACCCTGGAACGAGCGATTCGCAAGGGCGCGGGCCTCGATGGCGACGCGGTGCAGTATTCGGCGGTGACCTACGAGGGCTTCGCGCCACACCAGGTGCCGCTGATCGTCGAGTGCCTCACCGACAACGTCAACCGTACCGTCGCCGAAATCCGCGTGGCCTTCCGCAAGGGCCAGCTCGGCGCCAGCGGCTCGGTGTCCTGGGACTTCAACCATGTCGGGCTGATCGAGGCCGTCCCGGCCACCGGCGAGGCCGACCCGGAGCTGGCTGCCATCGAGGCCGGCGCACAGGACTTCGAACCCGGCGAAGAAGAGGGCTCGACCCTGTTCATCACCGATACCACCGACCTGGATGCCGTGCAGAAAGCCCTGCCGGAGCACGGCTTCACCGTGACCTCCGCCAAGATCGGCTATACCCCGAAGAATCCGGTCAGCGCGGCCAGCCTGAGCCCCGAGGCGCTGGCGGAGGTCGAGGAGTTTCTGGAGAAGATCGACAGCCACGACGATGTCCAGAACGTCTATGTGGGGCTGGCCGAGTAACCATTCCCCGGAGGCCGTGCGGCTCTCGCGGCAGATTTCAGGCCGCACTGCTCCAGGCGATCTTCAGTGGCCGATCCGCTCGGTCACCCATTGCTGGGTGCGGGCCAGGACCTTGTCTGCCAGCATCAACGGGAAGTGGATGAAGCCGTGGGGCGCGGCGGGCAGCAGGTGGACCTCGACCTGAGCCGAGCGTGCCCAGCGCTCGGCCAGGCCAAGGGTATCATCCCTGAGCGGGTCCAGTTCGCCAGCGAACATCAGCGCGGGCGGGAAAGCCGCGAAGTCGCCATACAAGGGTGAAAGGGGTGGACGGCGGCGCTGGGCTTCGTTCAACCCCGGCGTCAAGGCACGGAACGCTTCCAGCATGCCTGGGCCGTCCAGCACCAGCGTGTCCGGGCCCGCCGCGCGTACGCTTGCGCTTGCGCCCAGGTCGTAGACACCGTAGTAGAGCACCGTGCCACTGATGCGAAGCAGCAGTGCGGGAGTCTCCTTGAGACCAAGCAGGGTGGCGACGGCCAGGTGCGCACCGGCGGACTCGCCGATGACCACCACTGGCAGGCCGGCGAACGCCGTATCGTCACTCGTCAGCAACCAGCGGGCGGCATTCAGGCAGTCTTCCATCAACCCTTCGATGGGGGTCGCCGGCGCCAAGCGATAATCGACCGAGACCACCGTCACCTCGCAGGCCTTGACCATCGCAGCGTTGACGGTGTCGTTCATCTGCGCGTTGCCGATCACCCAGCCACCACCATGGAAATCCAGCACCAGACCCTTGGGCCTGCCGGCTGGGCTGATGATCCGTACCGGCACCGGTGCGCTCGCGGGGCCGACGATGCGCCGTTCGACGGCCAGTCCCTGTCGGGCCAGCCTGCTGTCGCCACCGATCTGGCCCAGGCGCAGCAGCCCCTGCAGCGCCCGAGGGACGAGACGGTTGCGGATCCGGAAACGCGGCAGCCGGGCAAGGGTCCGGTTGAATGCCTGAACCTGACGGATTTCCTGCTCGGTACATGCCAATCGATCGCTACTCAAAATGCTGTCACCTTCTATTGCGGCTTCGGCCATGTGGACGCCTGTCGTCACGGGCCGTTCATTACGCATGCAAGCCAGCCGCTCACACCGGTCGAGGCGGCCACTGCCATCAGTTGTCAGCCGCAACGGTACGGGGCCCGTATCTGCGAGCCAGCGCGTGCAGCGCAACGCCTGCTGCCAGCAACAGACCGGCGCGCAGCCAATTGCCCGCTGGCTGCTGGGTTAGTAACAGCAGGCACGACAGGATGCCCAGCACCGGCACGAGCGGATGGATGCTGAAATGCGCCTGCTCGACCTTGTCGCGCTTGAGCACCAGCACGGCCAGGTTGGTGCTCAGGAACACGAACAGCAAGAGCAGGACCACGGTTTCGGCCAGCACCTCGAGCGTACCTGTGAACGTCAACAGCGCGGCTAGCGCGGTGGTGGCGATGATGGCCGGGGCTGGCGTGCGCCGCTGCGGCAAGACCCTACCCAGAACCGCCGGGAGCAAGCCTTCGCGAGCCATGCCCAGGGTCAGGCGACTGGCCATGATCATCGTCAGCAACGCGCCGTTGGCCACTGCCACCAGCGCGATCACCGCGAACCAGCTGCGCGGAATGCCCAGGCCGGAAGCGCCAACGATATCCATCAGTGGCGCCTTTGCCGCGATCAGTCGATCCACCGGCATGACCAGGGCGGCACCGGCGCCTACGGCGAGGTATACCAGCCCGGCGATCAGCAATGCCATGAACAAGGCCTTGGGGTAGGTGCGGCGGACATCCTTGACTTCCTCGGCGAGATTGGCCGAGGTCTCGAAGCCCACATAGGAATAGAAAGCGAGCAGGGCGGCCGCGAGAATCGCACCACCCGGCGCCTGGTTGCCGAAGTCCAGCAGCCGGGCAGGCTCGCTCTGCCCCTGGCCGCACAGCGCCGCCACGGCGATCATCACCAGTACCAGGCCGCTCAGCTCGACCAGCGTCATGACCAGGTTGGCACCGAGCGATTCCTTGATGCCGCGCAGGTTGAGCGCGGCGATCAGTGCGAGGAACAGCGGCGCGAGCAGGGCGGCGGGCCAGTCGAGAAAGACCCGCAGGTATTCGCCGGCGAAGGCCAGCGCCAGGCCAGCTGCACTGGTGATACCGGCGGCGAGCATGGCAAAACCGACCAGGAACGACAGCATCGGCGAGCCGAAGGCGCGCTGCGCGAACACCGCGGCGCCACCAGCGCGTGGGTACTTGCTCACCAGCTCCGCATAGGAAGCCGCCGTGAACAGGGCGAACAGCAGGCCCAGGCCCAGCGGCGCCCAGATGGCGCCGCCGGCGCGCTCGGCGATGGCGCCCGCCAGGGCATAGACCCCCGCGCCCAACACATCGCCAAGAATGAAGAACACCAGCAGCGGCAGGCTGACGACCCGTTTCAACGTGTGTGGGGCCTGGTTTGTCATGCGTGTTTCCCTACCAAGGAAATGAAAAAGGCGCCGAACCCAGGGAGCGGCGCCTCGATGTCCTGCCAGTGCGGCTTACTGGGCAGCGTCGCCGCCGTGCTTGGCAGCCAGTTCCTTGGCTTGCTTGAGGTGCGCTTCGAGCTTCGGCAGGGTCTTGCTGGCGAAGGCCTTGAGCTCGGCGTCCTGGCCGTTCTGGGCTTCTTCCTTGAACAGTTCGATGGTCTGCTCGTGAGCCTTGACTTGGTTGTTGGCGTAGGAACGATCGAAGGACTCCTCCCGGATATCCAGGATCAGCTTCTTGGCCTTGTCCATCAGCTCGGCATCGGTAGCGACTTCAAGCTTCTTGGTCTGGGCGATCGTCTTCAGTTCCTGGTTGGCCGCGGTATGGTCCTTGATCATCATGTCGGCAAAGCTTTTCACGTCCGCCGACTGGCTTTTCTGCTGGGCCAACTTGCCGGCTTCGATCTCAGCGATGCCTTTGGCAGATGCTTCGTCGACGAATTCGGACGGGCTTGCTGCCATGGCGGCCTGTGCGCCGAAGGCGAAAAGTACGCTGCAGATGCCTGCTTGAAGTTTCTTGTTCATGGAAGACAGCTCCTTGATCATGTCCATTTAGCGGGTTGGTCCGCACTTTTTGTGACCGGCGCTGCAAGCGAAGGGTTCAGGAAAATTTCGCACAAGTTTGTTGCGCTGTGGGCCGGGCGCACGACGCGTTGGGCACCCCTCGATGAGACGAAGCATCAAAGACCGGTTCAAGTCTTCCCCGCCAGTCGAGGACTTTTCTGGCCTCGACTGTCTTCGCCTGAGCGGTCATGGCGCGCGTGACAAGCGCTTGCTCGCTTACCGCCTTGACCTTGCGAAGCCACGACACGAATTGACCTGCTGGCGCGCAGCCATATTCAGCGCTGCACGTGCTGCGCCAGCGCCGAGGCCTTGGCACGGATACGCTGGCCGCGAAGGCTCAGAACCAGCAGGCTTGCGCCAGCGGCCAATGCCATGTCCTTCTGCGCATCCCAGAAATCGCCTTGCGCGCCGACGAACGAGAAGTCGCCACCGCCTACCCAGGCACCCCCTACCCACTCCATGAGCTCGTAGAGCATCGAGGTAGACAATATCAGCGACCAGGCGAGCAGCGATGCCCAGGCGCCCTGAAGCTGGCATTTGTCTACCAGCACTTCCCGAAGTGGCAAGGCCAGGCACAGTCCATAGGCCAGGTGTACCAGCCGGTCGTACTGGTTGCGCTCCCAGCCGAACAGACGGTTCGGGCTCAAGCCCGGCCATTCGCTCAGCCAGGCCTCATAGGGTACGCGAGGATAGGTGAAGTGGGTGCCTACCTCATGCAGGCACAGGAACAGCAAGATCAGTGCCCAGGAGCGGGTCGACAGGCTGAACCGCCTGCGGTACGTCCAGGCCAGCGCAGCTCCGATGAGGACCAGAGCGTTTTCCAGCAACCAGGTCTTGCGTTCGACCGGTGACCAGCCAAGCAGGACGAACACCAGGACGAAGCTGGCGAACAGATAGCGTCGGATGGCGAATCCATTCCTCGAAAGCATCCTCGTTCCTCGGATGATTATGCAATGGGACCTGATCTATCGATTCATGCAAGGGCAGGGCGTTCATTCCGGGCGTTTGGATAGGGCCCAGGGCGATACCGCTTCACGCACCGGCTCGCAGCATGCTCCGCAGCGGTGCGTTTATCTGCCACCTTGGTTCTGAAAGTGAATGCATCATCTGTTTTTGCTGTAGTCGCTTTCCCAACCATGGATCTGTGAACACCATGGGCATTGTGTCCCTCCGGCAACTGAACCTAGTCTCTGCGGCTTCATTTCGACGCTGCCGACTTGGCGGGCAGTGTCACTCGTTCAAGGAGGCCCAGATGTCAGGCATGACCCAACGCACCTTCCCCGAAGTCTTTAGGCTCACTCTCAGGCGCGTGCTGGCGCATTGGGCGCCGTTCAGTACCTCGCTGCTGGTGCTTGGTACGGCGCTGGGGGCCATGTTTCTGTATGTCTACACCAGTGCTATCGGGCGGGTGGACTTGTTCATGCTCGCACTCGACGCCAAGGCGGCGCTGCTGGTGTGGATGCTGGTGATTCTCTTCCTGCTTGGCCTGCAGTTGGTCATTCTCATGGCTTCGGCGTGGCTGTACGGCGTCTCGGTGTCGATGTTCAGCCGTTGCAGGCGGTTGATGCGCTTCGCGGCCCTCTGGCTGCTGGCGCCGCTGATGGTCGGTTTCGCGGTATTCGTCGGCGTGGTGTTCGGGCTTGGCAGCTCGGTCGGGGTGGCCTGGTTGCTCGGGCTCACCTTGGCGGCAACCGCGATGACCTACGGCTTGTTGCACGCAGTGCGGCCGTTTCGCCAGCTGACGCGCTTGGCGGTCGGGCGCAAGGCAAGGCCCGGCCGCTGGGCGTTCCATCTGGCTGTCGTCTGGATGCTGCTGCTTACGGTGGTGGCCGGTGCGCTCTCGATCGTGCTGATCATCGAGCACCATGTCGGGCCGGATGACGAGCAGGCCGTGACCTTCGTGGCCTGGTTGTGCCTGTGGACGTTATCCATGAGCCTGATCCCGGTCGTGCTCTTCTACTGGGTAAAAGGCGATACCTATCGAAGGATCCTGTTTGGCAGCCTGGCGACCTTGGTCTTCCTGGTGCTGTTTCTGGCCGTAGCCCGTGGCACGATGTCCTCGATCACCTACCGCGTGGCCGAGAACCTGCAGGTTCGCCAGGCGTATCCCACGCGCTACCTGCTCCCGGACCATGTGCGGCTGGCCGACCTCGATCCCCTGCTGTGGCAAACCCGCCAGGTCAGCGGCGAGCGGGTCGAGATCGGTGGCTACCAGTTGTTCGGTTTCGGCGACCTGCTGCTGATCTGCCCCGCGAGCCTGCGCACTGCCAGGCTTCACCAGTTGCCGGCGTATACCGCGCTGTGCATCTCCACTCGTGGCAGCCTCGCCAAGCGATTGCCGCCCAAGCGAATGATGGCGATGCCAGCGCTGCCTTGGCGGGCGTCCTTCGCCAGCCCATGAACCACGCTCTGACCGTTTGCAGGCCAAGCGGGCATGGCCACTGCCGGCATGCCTGGCGCACCGCACGATCGAACGGCAACGCTTGCCCGCGGGCGCTTAACTTGGCACGCTTTGCCGGCAGTCACGCATCGCCCACGCCGCGGAAAAGGGAGCGCACAGTTGAGCTGGGACAAATTCGGAAAATTCCTGATGGGAATGCTCGCGGTCCTGGCCGTGCTGGTCGGCAGCTTCCTGGCGTTCAGGGGCGATGGCAAGCTGCAGGCTTATCTCAGCTACGAGAGCCTGACGTATCCAAGCCAGTTCAGCGCGCGCATCAGCACGGCCAGTGAGCAGCTCAAGTACGACGTGCTGTACAAGCGGGTGCAGGAGATTTCCCAGGGTACCCTTAACCAGGACCAGGCCAACCGGTTGGTGGATCTGGCCCAGGCGCCGTTCCGGCAGATGTTCGCCAAGCCATTCGAGGCCGGATTGGTGGATCACCGCACCGGCTTGTACATCTATTTGCACAACGATCGCGGCCAGGCGGTCAAGGATGTCCATGTACGCTTGCCTGCCAAGGGGCTGGTGCAGGTCCGCGACGAGATCGGTGATGATCAGATTCAGGCGGTGCCGACCAATGTGATCGATGTACCGCTGATCATGCCAGGTGGCGCGGTCAGGATATGGGTGTACTTCGAAGGGGACTACAGCGAGATTCGGCAAGCCGGGGTCGCCATACGGCATGCCGAGGGCTTGGCGGATATCAAGGTCTATCGCGCATTTGCCGGTTTCCAGGCCAAGGTCGCGCAATACGGTATCGAACTTGTAATGCTGCTGGGCGTATTGGGTGCCTGCCTGCTGGGTTGCGGCTATATCTGCCTGATGCAGTATCGCGCCTTGCTCGCCTGTCAGCGGCCAGGTCGTGATCAGCGCGAGCGCTGATCCTTTCACAGCCATGCGGGTTGCCAGGTCTAGGCGAGTGAACCTGCAGGCATCTACCGTAACGAAAGGGCGGGAGTGCCAGGGCTTTTCCTGCCTTTTTCGCACTTGCCCGGTTCGAGCGAAGCCTGTCCATGATGGCGCCGGGCGATACGCAGCACCCCCCACAACATCGCCAGGGCAATGGCGATCCATGCACTGACCAGGCTGAAAAGTATCATCGCAAGGCTCATGAAATACCTCCTTTGCTTTGCCAACTTCTCCTGCTTGTACAGATGACCCTGGGCACGCCCGCAGAATTCCATGAAATAAGCACGCTTCGGATCATTGGCCTCGTTCCTGCCGGCTTGCAGGCCAGGCGTTGACGATTGCTGGAGTCCCATGAAGGGCTGACTGGAGAGGGTCTCACTGGCCACGCGCAGGTGCTGGCAATGGAGTAGGGGGAAGGGGGAAATATGAGACTTGCGGGTAGGGGCGCTGCCAGGCAGCGCCAGGATGTTGCACAGGCGGCGGTTCGATTGCATGCGCAAATGGAGGTGCAATCGAACCGCCTTCCCTGTTTCGCTTACGGCTTTGCATCCTCCGACGGGAAGCCGAGGCCGGACGACAGGTCGGTATCGTGATCGGTCGCGGTGCCGGTCGCCGGGCGACCCTGGCCCTGTGATTTGTCCTGCTGCCCGGATCCCTGATCGGAAACGTTCTGCTTGACCGTTTCCTTGGCCTCGACGTACGCCTGTTCGCCCTTGGCCTTGACGGTCTCGGTCAGACGGTCGCTGGCGCTGCCTAGCAGCTGGTCTTCCTTGCGGGTCGACGGCAGGGCAGCGCCAATCGCGGCGCCCAGCGCAATACCGATGGCCGCCAGGACCAGCGGCTGTTCGCGCAGCAGGGTATCGAACTGACCCTTGACCATGTCGGCCTGGTAACGCACCTGGTCACGGGTATCGTGGGCCGTGCGGCGCAGCGAATCGGCAGTGCTGCTGGCCGAATCGCGAGTGCCCTGGGTCATGTCGCTGGCCTTGTCGCGCAGATCGTAGGCCTTGGCCTTGACGCTGGAACTGGCATCATGGAGCTTGTCGCTGGCCTGCGAGAGAGCACCCTTGACGGTATCCACGGCGCCGCTGAGCTTCTCGCCCAATCCTGGCCCGTGGTGGGCGGGCCCTGGGTTGAAAGGACGGTTCTGGTTCACCGCCAGCCAGGCCAGGCCGACAGCGGTCAGGGCGGTCGGGACCGGATTGTTCTTCAAGGTCAGGCCAAGATTATGGACGAACTCGCCGCCGTTGCCCTTGGTGTAGGACATCACCTGGTCGAACAGCTGGCCAGGCGTCAGGCGCTGCTCGATGGCATCGACCAGGTCGCTGATGTGCTCGCGCTTGGCATTGATTTCCTGCTCGAGGTCATCCGGGTTCTTTTGCGATTCATGCTCGAACGATGGGCTCATGGCATTTTCCTCTTCAACGCTTCCTTGTCCTGTTGCATGGCGTTCAGCGTGCGATCCGGCGTCAGATGGGACGGCTCGAACTGCTTCTTGCCCGATTGCAGCATGATGAAGCCGACGATCACCGTGATCGCCCCGACGATCAGGGCCGCCAGCCAAGGGTCTACCACGTTGGCCAAGGCGTAGACCGCGGCCAGCAGCAGGATGATGAAACCGGCCAGCAGCACGATGGCGCCGGCGGCAACCGCGGCGGTTCCGGCCTTGAGCGTGTTGAGATTGTGCTGCAGCTCGGATTTGGCCAGGGCCAGCTCCTTGGTGAACAGCTCCGGCACCTCGCGCATCAGTTGGCGCAGCAGGCCGCCGATACCGACCGCATCATCGTTCTGTGGGGTAGGGTTGAGCGGGTCCGTGTTCATCATGCGCCTCCTTTGAGCGGGTCGTTATCCAGCGTCGAGCCGGTGACTGGGCTGGTATGGGTGGTGCCCAGTGGATCGACCGGGGTATAAGGCTTGTGCGTCGAGACGTCGCTGCCGTGGTCCGGCACGGGCAGCGTGCTCTGGTAGGGCTCGTTGGCACCGTACGCCGCCGGTGGGTGATTGCCATCCACGCTGGTATCGCGGTGTTCGCTGGCGCGCAGGAAACGCGACAGGCCGAAACCGATCGCCACGCTGCCGGCGATGAACAGGCCAGGGTTGTCGCGGGCCAGGCGAGAGCCCTTCTGCAACAGCTCTTCGGCGCTCTGGTGACGTACCTGGTCGGCGAACGTGCCCAGGTACCCCGCCAGTTGCCCAAGGTATTGCGACAGGCCCAGCGTATCCTTGCCCTGCAGTGCCTCGGCCGCAGATTGCGCGCCTTCCTTGAGCGACTCCAGCTGCTGCGCAGCTGTATCCCGGTATTGCTCGTACTGCTCGGTCCCTTGGGTCTTGGCCTGGTTGAGCAAAGAACCCGCCTCGTCGGCAATGGTATGCAAGTGATCTTGAGTACTGCCAGCCGGTGAAGAAGCGGCCGGATCGCGATCGGTCTTGTCCATGTTGATCTCCCTTCGATGAGTGGTCCCGGCACGCGGCCGGTTCGAGTACTGCTATCTTGGGGACGGGGCTTGGAGCACAGAAGTTCAGTCGGAAAGATGGCGTGCAAGGCGCCGCGGACAAGCGGCGTTATGCCAGGTTGAGCTGCAGCGTCATGCTTGTGTCTGGTGCATTGCCACGCCAGCCTGCAACCGTGCGAGCATGGCTTGGCGCAAGGCCCAAGGGGCATGCAGGCGGATCGAGCCCGCATGCGACAGCAACCAATGCAGGAGTTCGCTGCTGTCGTGCAGCGTAGCGCTCAGTAGCGCACCGCCATCTTCCTGCGCCAGCAATTGCATGTCCGGCGACAATGGCGTCTCGGCCAGATGCCTGCACAGCGTGTGGTCGACCCAGGCCTTGAGCTCGATTTCAGGCCGCTGACTCTGAAGCGGCGACGAAGAGTCGCCAGTCACGGCCGACGGGCCTGACCCGTCGCCTGGGGGCAGCCCTGGCAGTGCCGGCTTCTGGCCAGGCTGCCAGTACCAGCCGTAGGGTATGCCTTTATCGTTGCAATACAGCGGAAACAGGCTCGACAGTTCCTGCAAGTCGCGTTCGACCGTGCGCTTGGACGCCCGATGGCCCGCGTCCAGCAGGGCTTGCTGCAATTGCCGGGCAGTGGAGCCGGGGTAGCGGTGCGGCAACAGCTTGAGCAGTTCCCACTGCCGAGCGATGGTGTGGCGGGTGGGGTGACTAGGCAAGTCGAATTCCTGAACAGCCGAAAGAAGATGGATTGGTGGCACTTGGCTACTTCAAGCATACCCTGTGTGCTCATTGGATCCAAGTCCCGGGCGCCAGGCGATGCTGGCCGGTTGCCTTGTCTTGCACCTGACGATGACTTGCCGAGCCAGGCTTGTCTCGCCAGTGGCGACTGCTGTATACACATCGACGAACCAAGGGGAGCCCGGCGATGGGCTGAGAAACCGCTGATCAGCGCGGTGACCCTTAGGCTTTGTACGAAAAGTCGCCGAGCGGCGATCAGGCTAGGCAAAAACAGGTGAGCAAGCGGAGTTTACTGATTGTAAATGAGCATTCCGAGCCTGTTTTCGACGTAGTCTGATCGTCGCGCAGGCACTTTTCGTACAAAGCCTAGAACCTGATCCGGATCATGCCGGCGAAGGGATGGGCTCGAAGACCTGCCTTTTTGCCGGCCTCATCGCGAGGCCGCTCATGTCGTTTGCCTGCGGTCTCGCTGTCGCGCCAAAGAGGACAGCTTCATGACTGAACGTTTCACCGATATCTTGCGCCGCGAAAGCGAGCCGGCCTGGTCGGCTGCCGTCGGGCATCGCTTCGTCACTTCCCTGTATGACGGCAGCGTGCCGGACCCGGTCATGGTCCGCTACCTGGTGCAGGACCATCGCTTTCTGGACAGTTTCCTGACGCTATTGGGCGCCGCCATCGCCAGTGCCGACCATTTCGAGGCGCGCCTGCGCCTGGGGCGCTTCGCCGGCATGATCTCGAGCGAGGAAAACACCTATTTCCTGCGGGCCTTCGAGGCGCTGGGCGTCAGTCGCGACCAGCGGCAGCAGCCCGACGACACCGAGCCTACCGCCGGCTTCAAGGCGATCATGCGCGAAGCCGCCGAGACACGCTCATATGCCGTGGCCTTGTCGGTGCTTACCGTCGCCGAGTGGTTGTACCTTGACTGGGCGAGCAGGGCGCCACGGCCCTTGCCTGACAGCTTCGTCCATGCCGAATGGATCACCTTGCACGACAATCCCGCCTTTGGCGATTTCGTCGGCTTCCTGCGCGGCGAACTCGACCGCGTGGGGCCAACCCAGGCGCAGGCCAGCCGTGATTTCTTCCAGCGCACGGTACGGCTGGAGCTGGCCTTCCTCAACGCGATCGATCCCCAGGAGGCATGAACGATGGATATCTTCGACCGCCTCAAGGATGCTGCAGCGCCGCAGTGGAACAGCTACGTAAATCACCGTTTCGTCCAGCGCATGGGTGAGGGTAGCTTGCCCGAACCGGCATTTCGGACCTATCTGGTGCAGGACTACCTGTTCCTGATCCAGTTCGCTCGAGCTTGGGCGCTGGCAGCCTACAAGAGCCGCCGGCCCGCGGATATCCGCGCGGCCCAGGCCGGCCTGGCTGCCATCCTCGACGAAACCGAGCTGCACCTGCGGCTGTGTGCCCGCTGGGGCCTGTCCCAGGCCGACATCGAATCCGCGCCCGAGCACCAGGCAACGGTCGCCTATACCCGTTTCGTTCTCGATTGCGGCGCCGCTGGCGACTTGCTTGACCTGCAGGTGGCGCTGGCGCCCTGCGTCATTGGCTATGCCGAGATCGGCCAGAGGCTTGCGGCAGGCGTGGCGGACCTGGCAATCCACCCCTACCGCGAATGGATCGGCGAATATGCTGGAGATGGCTACCAGGGCGTCGCCGCTGCCGCGCGCAGGCATCTGGACGAGCTGGCGGCCCGCAGCATGACCGAGCAACGCTTCGTCGAGCTGGCTGCTACCTTTGCCCAGGCTTCGCGGCTGGAGGCCGATTTCTGGCAGATGGGCTTGGATGGCGTGCCATAGAAGGCCTGGGCCAGGTCCTTGGGATGGGCTTTGGTGTAGGCGCTGGATTCTGACACCTTGTTCCAGTGGTCTGATCCACCCGCGCTGGTGGTTCGGACCCACCGAAATCCTGAGAATCGGTGAAGCTGGTAAGTATCAAAACCGCCAACCATCGTGTTCAGAGGCAGCTTTGTAGGGCCTTGCGATTCCATCGGCTCACCAAAGGTGGCACGCACGTCTGACCGGGACATCACTGGCGCGAAAGGCTGGGGGAGTTCGCCTTTGTACTGTGTGGTGCCCTCGACCGTGGAAAGAAGGGTGATAACAGCTTTCAAAGCGCTTAGTCGGCGTCCAGAAACTCAGTTCTAAACCTGGAGCAGGCTCTCTATCAAGCCAGTCACGCCCTTTATACAGCTCCTGCAATGGCTGATTGTTAATCGGCCCCGTGCAACACCTTCACCAATGGTGCTGCAAGCACACAGTGCCAACGAGGTAGAGCGGTGGTGGCCTCGTGGACCCTGGGCTCGCTTTGCGGGCCCTCTCCCGGTCTGCTCTGGGTACTGGCCTCGCAGAAGATCGCCACCTCGATCACCGCGCCAGGCTCGCGCGCCGCACATGCTTGGCCAGCACCTTCTCCAGCAATTCCCACATCCCCGGATCGGTACTGAACGCCACGTTGAACCTCATCCAGCCGGTGGCCTGGGCATCGACCATGAACAGTTGCCCCGGTCCGAGCATGATCCCCTGCTCGAGGGCATCGTCCAGCAACGCGGCGCTATCTGGCAGGGCCGGATGACGGGTCCAGATGTACATGCCTTCGTCCGACTCGATGAACAGCTCGAAGCCCAGCCGGTGCAGATGGCGGCCTACCTCCTGGTGAGCCTCGGCCAGGCGCTGGCGCAAGCGCTTGAGGTGCTTGCGCCAGCGCCCATCGATGACCGCCGCGTAGACCACCCGCTCCATGACCTGCGAGGTGGTCAGGCCCGAGCGCATCTTCAGGCGCAACAGCTGTTGCATCAATTCGGGATTGGCCAGCAGGTAGCCAACCCGTACGTTGGGCGAAATGCTCTTGGAGTAGCTGCCCACGTAGACCACCTGCTGCAGGTGGTCGAGACTGGCCAGGCAGGGCTGCGGTTCGGCGATCATGTCGGCGTACAGGTTGTTCTCCACCAGCCTAAAGCCATGCCGCGAGGCCAGTTGCAGCAAACGGTGCAGTTGCGTCAGCGGAGTCCGCGAGCAGGTCGGGCTATGCAGATGCGGCTGGGTGAAGAACACGGTCGGACGATGCCTGGCCAGCAATTGCTCCAGTTGGTCGAGGTCATAGCCGGCCGGCGTGCGGGGCACGCCTAGCAAGGTCGCCCCCTGGAAGCGCAGGATGCTCATCAGGTTGGGATAGCCAGGATCGTCCACCAGCACCACGTCCCCTGGACGCACCAGTGTGCGCACGGCCAGGTCCAGTGCCTGGCTGGCACCGTGCGTCAGCAACAGCTGCGCCGGGTTGGCGACGATGCTCAGCTCCTGCTGCAGGTTCTGCGCGGTGAGCGCGCGCAGCTCGGGCAAGCCCATCGGGTCACCATAGCCCGACAGCTCCAGCGGGCTGCTGGCCACCTGGCGCAGGCCGCGGCGCAGGCCGTCCTCGTACATCCAGTCGTTGGGCAGCCAGCCGCAACCGGGCTTGAATGGCAACTGGCGAATCTCGAAGATCTGCTGGAGATACCATTCGGAATTGAAGCTGGGGCGTGCCAGGCCGGCCTGCGGACGCTTGTCGAGCAGCTCGGTCACGGCACGATTGACGAAGAAGCCGGCATTGCCCCGGCTTACCAGCAGGCCCTGCGCCACCAGGCGGTCGTAGGCTTCGACCACGGTGAAGGTGCTGACCGAATAGGTGGCGGCGAACGCGCGGATCGATGGCACCTTGGCGCCAGGCTTGAGAGTCTGGTTGTCGATCAGTTCCCGCAGCCCGTCGATGATCTGGTTGACCAGCGGGGTTGGAGAATCCGGGCGGAGTTCGAGCATCTGGGAGTTTGCCTTCAGGTGTGCAGGGTGTGTGGACCTGCTGGTAAAGCGGTGTACTGCAAGGGCGGCCTGTACAGTGCAGTAAGGATTTCACTGTGCTGTGCATGGCTCTATCTGTCCGACATTTTTACATTAGGTGTCAGAGATCGCCACATCAAGCACGTCAACGCTTCATGAACAACAACAAGCTCATCGCCGCATCGTCGCCGAGGGTCACCTCGCGCCTTTCTTCCCGATCGAACGTGTTGGAGTCTAGCCGCCGTCCGATCGTTGCATGGTTCAGTTCGTCCGAGGGTCTTCCTTCGGACGCGTAGGCAGGCCGCCAGGGAAGGCCTGCGTGTGCGTCGTGCACGCCTCCTGCTCGCATTGGCACTGATGTACGGGTGAAACCGATAGCCATCGGGGTTTCACGGATTTTCCTTGGATAAAAAGAAACACGGGGTACACAACTGATGGACGCAACAACCACCTCCACCACCACCGCGACGGGGGAGCACGAGAGCAAGCTCAGTGCCTCCCTCAAGCCGCGCCACCTGACGATGATGTCGATCGCCGGGGTCATCGGCGGCGCGCTGTTCGTCGGCTCCGGCAGCGTGATCCACAGCGCGGGCCCAGCTGCTGTCCTCGCCTACCTGGCAGGCGGCATCCTGGTGGTCCTGATCATGCGCATGCTCGGCGAGATGGCGACTTCCTCGCCTGACACCGGTTCGTTCTCCACCTATGCCGATCGAGCCATCGGTCGCTGGGCCGGCTTCACCATCGGCTGGCTGTACTGGTGGTACTGGGTCATCCTGATGGCCTGGGAAGCGTATGTGGCGGGCAAGATCCTGCACGGGTTCTTCCCGGACGTGAGCGTCAACGTGTTCGTGCTGGCCACTACCTTGGTGCTGATCACGGTCAACTTCTTCAACGTCAAGCACTACGGCGAGTTCGAATTCTGGTTCGCCCTGATCAAGGTGGTAGCGATCTGCTGCTTCCTGGTCATTTGTACCGCCGCGGTGATGAACATCTGGCAGTTCGGCGAAGTGCGCGGCATGACTCACCTGACCGCCGAAGGCTTCATGCCCAATGGCATCACCACGGTGGTCGGAGCGTTGCTTGGGGTGATGTTCGCCTTCCTCGGCGCCGAGATCGTCACCATCGCCGCCTCGGAATCCAAGGACCCTGCCAAGCAGATCGTCAAGGCCACCAACTCGGTGGTCTGGCGCGTGTGCCTGTTCTATGTCGGCTCGATCTTCCTGATCGTCTGCCTGGTCCCGTGGAACGACCCGCACCTGGGCGAGTCGGGTTATGGCGCCTATCGCCGTACCCTGGAGCTGCTGGGCATTCCGTATGCCGAGCTGCTGATGAACTTCGTGGTGCTGACCTCGGTGAGCAGCTGTCTGATTTCCGGCCACTACACTGCCTCGCGCATGCTGTTCTCGCTGGCCAAGCGTGGCGATGCGCCAGCTTTGTTCAAGATCACCCGTGCCGGCACCGGTGTTCCGGTCTTCGCGATCATCGGTTCGTGCGCCGTCGCGGTGTTCTGCGCCCTGATCAACTTCAGCGAGACCCTGCGGCCGCAGGACGTGCTGGAAACGTTGATGAACACCACCGGCATGATCGCCCTGCTGGTCTACCTGGTGATCGCCTTCTCGCAGCTGCGCATGCGTCGCAAGCTGATCGCCGAAGGCAAGGAAGTGCAGCTCAAGATGTGGCTGTTCCCCTGGCTGACCTACCTGGTGATCGCCTTCATCGTAGTCTGCCTGGTGGTCATGGCCTTCATGCCTGACTATCAGATCCTGGTGATCTCCACTGGTAGCGCCGCCGCGCTGGTGGTAGCCATGGGCGTGGTGCATCAGATTCGCAGCGCCAAGCGTCGCTAAGACCGGTCTGGACGAAAAGCCCCAAGGTTGCGTGTTGCACGCGGCCTTGGGGCTTTTGTGTTTGTCGGGCCTTGACCGGTGACATTGCCATAGCCGCGATGCCACGCGACGATCGTTGGCCGTGCTGCGATGGCGCTCCAGCGTCTGGGCTAACGATTGCGAAGCGTATCCAGTGCTGGAGACCAGACGGCATGCTCGCAACGTTCACATGCGATCGCCTCCTGCGCCCGATGGTAGCGCGCAAAGCCACACGCCACGCAGCAGTAGAGGCCGGCACTTGGCGGGGATGCATATTGCGGACGATGCTCGAACGGAAGCACCGATAGGCCCGGACGGGTGTCTTGCGGGCCGTAGAAATACAGGCTGAGTTCGCCGTCGGTTTCCAGAAGACCCAGCCGGACCTGGCCCAAGTGCTCGACACCTTGTTGGCGCAGCTCCATGAACAGTTCGTTGGATGAAATGTTCATGTTACGCAGCGAATGAATCTCGTACATGCCATCCTTCACCACCGTGATCGGCAGTCCATCGATCCAGGCTTCGCAGGCTTTGCTGCGCGTCATGATGTAGACGGTACCGCGATAGAGCAGCAGCAGTGTCAGGAACACCAGCGCCACCGGGAGCAGCGGCACGTCCTCGTAGAAGGTCACATCCCCCGCAGCGGAGCCGAGCATGAGAATCACCACCAGCTCGAAACGCGAAAGCTGCTTGATCCCGCGCCGACCGCTGAATTTCAAGAAGAGGAACACCGCTACGAAAGCCGCCAGCACCCGCAGGGCGACCTCCAGGAGGAACGTGGAGGGCAAATCGCCCAACAACATGCGTTGAAGATCGAACGATACCATTCGCTTACCCATCCGCTGCAGTCCATTGGGTCACGGACCGGCAGCTCCACTGGCGGAGTCGCCAGCCCATCCAATGACTGGGACATCGGCCAGGCGGGCTTGTATCACTGTTTCGATGACGCTGCGGGGAATGGCACGCCGGCCACTCGACCAGCCCGGGCCTGTCTGCGCTTGCCAAGTCGCCTCACCCAACCGGCGTGGCGTGCTTCAGCTCGCCGCCACTGCGAATACATGCTTGAGATAGCTCACGAAGTTCTCGTCCCGACACTGGGTCTTGCCCGGGCTGTCCGAAATCTTTGCCACCGGTGCGCCGTTGCAGGCGGTCATCTTGATCACCATGTTCATCGGTTTCACGCCGGGAATGTCGCAGGTGAGCTGGGTACCGATGCCGAAGCTGACGTTGATGCGCTCATGCAGGGCGCGGTACAGCTGCAAGGCCTTGGCAAAATCCAGGCCATCGGAAAAGATCAGCGTCTTGCTCGCCGGGTCGATACCCAGTCGCTGGTAGTGGGCGATGGCCTTTTCCGCCCAGGCCAGTGGATCGCCCGAGTCGTGACGCAAACCGTCGAACAGCTTGGCGAAATACAGGTCGAAGTCGCGCATGAACGCATCCATGCCGATGCAGTCGGTCAGGGCGATGCCCAGCAGGCCACGATACTCGCGCACCCAGCATTCGAGTGCCGCCACCTGGCTGTCGACCAGGCGTGGGCCGAGCTGCTGGTGGGCCATGAACCATTCGTGGGCCATGGTACCGATCGGCTTGAGATCGTATTCCCGGGCCAGGTGGACATTGCTGGTGCCGACGAAGTGACCGGGAAAGTCCTGCTTGAGGATGTGCACGACGGCTTCCTGGACCGGATAGGAAAAACGCCGACGCGTACCGAAGTCGGCCAGCCTCAGGCCGGCCAGTTCGTGGACGCTGGCCTCCTGGCGCAGCCAGTCGAGCTTCTGATAGAGGCGTTCACCGACTTGCTCCATGCGCACTTCACGGTAGCGATAGCGGTTGCGCACTTCCGAGACGATCGCCAGCAGCGGAATCTCGTAGAGGATCACATGCAGCCAGGGGCCGCGCACGCGAATGGCCAGTTGGCCGATGTCGTCCAGGCCCACGTGCACGTAGCGCAGGTTGAAGCGGAACAGGCTGAGGAAGCGGATGAAGTCCGGCTTGATGAACGGAATCTTCTCCAGGTAGGCCAGCTGGTCGTGGGTCACCGACAGCTCGGCCAACTGCTCGATCTGGTAGCGAATCTCCGCCAGGTAGGGCGAGAGGTCTTCCTCGTTGCGGCAACGAAACTCCCATTCCACCTCGGTATTGGGGTAGTTGTGCAGCACCGCCTGCATCATGGTGATCTTGTAGAAATCGGTGTCCAGCAGGTTCTGGACGATGCGTTCGCCGAACATGGAATCGCTCATTGGCTGGTCTCCTGGCAGCTGGCGAGGGTCTGGTCGAGGGTGTGTTCATCCGGGCACAGCCGCACGCCACACGCGGCCAGGACCTGGCACGCGTGCTCGGCACCTTCGGGCGTCAGGGCGCGGCAGGCGGGCAGGTACAGCAACACGTCGAAACCGGCCTCGCGCAACTGGCGAGCAGTGGTTCGCACGCAGTAGTCCAGGGCCAGGCCGCCGACGATCACCACGTCGACCTCTCGCTGCTTGAGAAACTCGATCACGCCTGTGGAGCGACGCTCGGCGAGGTCGTGATAGCAAGCCCCGTAGGGATGAAGATCGGGCTCGACGCCTTTCCAGACGAAGTAGTCATACTCGATTGGTGCCGGCAGTCCCGGCAGTAGCTCGAACCCCGGCGTACCTGGCACGCAGTGGCTGACCCAGGTCAGATCGGCATTGGCCAGGTCCAGGCGTTGCAGCATCTGCCCAGGCTCGTTGACCACCCAGGCGGCGTTGCGCGGGTGGGCATCCTTGCTGCCCAGGCGCAGGCTGGCGCGGCGGGCCATGGCCTCGAGCGCCGGGACGATCTGATGGCCGCCGGGCACGGGGAGCTCATCCGCTGCGTTGCAGGTGAAGCCGTTCTGTGCATCGACATCGAAGCTGGCGATCTTCATCGTGAGGTACTCCTGTTCGGGATCGCCCATATAATTCACCTGATGAAATAAGTATGTCAAGCATCATGGTGAATATGACGCAGGTGTTGCCAGGCTTTGACCTTCTGGTGGAATATGTCACAACGCAATTTGGAGGGCTGAGCCTTGAGCAGTGCCGAAGTACTGGCCAGTGTGGATATCGTCGCCCTGCGCATGGCTGCCGAGTCGCCTGCGCTGGAAGTGTTGCTGTATCGCCGCGACCGTGAGCCCCATGCCAACGAATGGGCCTTGCCGGGGGTGATCGTCAATGGCCGTATCGCCGATAACAGCCTGGCGGCGGCGGCAGCTCGAGCCCTGCAGGACAAGGCCCGGGTCGTCCCGCGCTACCTCGAGCAGGTCGGCACCGAGGGCAACGCCTTTCGCGACCCGCGTGGCTGGTCGTTGAGCACCTACTACCTGGCCCTGCTGGCGCCGGACCAGGCGATGGATGATCCGCGCCTGGCCTTCCACGACCTGGATTCCGTGCTCGAGCGCAGGGTGCTGCTGCCGTTCGACCACAACCTGCTGGTTCGGCTGGCCCGCGAGCGCCTGGCGTCCAAGACTGTCTACAGCAGCCTGCCGCTGTACCTGCTGCCGGAGCGGTTCACGGTGCTCGATGCGGTGCGCGCCACCGAGGCTTGCCTGGGGGCGCCGGTCAATGGCACCTCCTTGCGCAAGCGTCTCGAGCGCATGAAGGAGCAGGGCTGGGTACATGATACCGGCGAGAAGAACCAGCCCAGGCTGGGCCGGCCTCAACAGCTGTACGTGCATCAGCCGCCGGCCGACCGGCTGTTCACCTTCGAGCGCAGTCTGTTGCCGGAAAGCTCTGGCGGTTGAGGAAGAAGAGCCGGGGTCAGCTATGCTTGGGCCATGAACAAGCCTTTTGCAGTGCGTCAGCCTTGTCCGCCGGGTGCCTGCGACTGCGGGCGCGAGCGTCTGCGGGAGCACCCCGAGACGGCTTGCCGCATCCTGCTGCTGACCCGGCAGGAAGAACGTCGGCTGATCGAGCGCCTGGAAAACCTCAAGGATCTCGACGACCTGCGGCGCCTGCAGCAGCGCCTGGAAGAGCAGCTCGGCATTCGCCTGCACATCGCGCCGGGGCCGAACGAGGTGCGCACCATGCGCGGCATTCTCATCGAGGTGCAACCCCAGCCAGGGCTCTGCCGGCGCACCCGGCAATCGATACCGGCCGCGATCCGGCGAGGGCTGGAGCGCAATCCGCAGGTCGCCTACAAGTTGCTCGATGCCCACGACCTGCTGGCCGGTGGCTGACTGCCAGAGGCTAAATTCTTCTCGGCAAGGTTCGTTCTTAGCTGTAGCCGCTGGCCACGAGCCGCGCATTGCTCGACACCAAGGAGACAGGCAATGGCTTGCCTATTCGACTGCGCCGCAATCCCGGCCCAGCCAGTGGCCGGCCATCCGAAGCCGGACGCCATCCGGCCTGGCTTCCCGGCGATGCCCGAGGGCAGGCGCGTCGTGGTCAGGAGGGGCTTGGAGAAGCACGGCCTGGCCCGCATCGACAACGTCCGGAGCAAGCTGCGCCCGTTGCGCCTGTTTCGCCAGATGGCCGAAACGGCCACGGCGCGCTAAGGAACGGCCATGACCGTCTTGAACCTGCTTTGCCTGCCGTACTCGGGCGCCAGCGCCATGGTCTACCGCCGCTGGCGTCGCAAGCTGCCGGCGTGGCTGCGGGTCGTGCCGGTCGAATTGCCTGGACGCGGTGCGCGTCTGGGCGAGCCACTGCAAACCGACATGCATGGTCTGGCCCGGCAACTGGCCGACGAGCAGCGCCGGGCGACCCAGGCGCCCTATGCCGTGCTCGGGCACAGCCTGGGGGCGCTGGTGGCGTTCGAACTGGTGCACGCGCTGCGCGCCTTAGGCTGCCCGGCGCCGGTGGCGCTGTTCGCCTGTGGCACGGCTGCCCCTACCAGGCGTGAGGGCTACGATACCCGCGACTGGCGCCAGCCCAAGTCGGATGCCGAGCTGATCGCCGAGCTGCGGGCCCTGCAGGGAACGCCCGAAGAGGTGCTGGCCAACGCCGAGCTGATGAGCCTGACCCTGCCAGTGCTGCGCGCCGATTTCCTCTTGTGTGGTCGCTACCAGTACCGCCAGCGTCCGCCGCTCCAGTGTCCATTGCATGTGCTGAGCGGCGAGGCCGACAAGGCCAGCGAAGAGCAGCTGCTGGCCTGGCGGCAAGAGAGCCTGGGCGACTTTTTCCTGGCAAGGTTCCCCGGTGGCCACTTCTTCATCCACGAACAGGAAGACCGCGTGCTGGACGTGCTTGCCGACTCCCTGGAGCCCCATGCCCGCCGGCCTGATTGACATCCTTGCCCACCTGGGAGAGCTTAGGGTTTTCCAGGCAAGGGAAGCACCATGCTGATCGATCCACGCCAGGCCACGCTGCTGGTCGTCGACATTCAGGAAAAGCTCATCGGGGCGATGAGCGAACCGGCCGCTACCCTGGCTCGGGCGCGCTGGTTGCTCGCTGCCTGTGCCGATCTGCAACTGCCCACGGTGATCTCCGAGCAGTATCCCCAAGGCCTTGGGCCGACCGTGGCGGCGCTCACCGCGGCCGCCCCGAACGCGACGGTGGTACAGAAAAGGCATTTTTCCTGCGTCGCAGGCCAGTGTCTGCCTGAAGCGCTGCTGGCTCGCCGTCAGGTGATCGTCTGTGGCACGGAAACCCACGTTTGCGTCCTGCAGACCGTGCTGGAGCTGTTGCAGCTGGGCAAGGAGGTCTTCGTGGTCGAGGACGCCTGCGACAGCCGTGTCGCTGCCAGCAAGCAGTTGGGCCTGGCACGCATGCGTCATGCCGGCGCGCAGATCGTCACGCGCGAGATGGTGCTGTTCGAACTGCTGGGTAGCGCCGACCATCCTCGGTTTCGCCACATCAGCAAGACCTACCTGGTCGGTGACCAGCCCTGAGGCGCCTGGCATGGACAGGGCTGGTGCTGCTGGCTCTGTTGCAGGGATGTGCTGTACAGCCCAGGGCGCCCGAGGTCGATCCATCGAGGGTGCGCAGCCAAGTGTCGCGCCTGCTGCCTGCCAGTGTGGGCGACCGGGCCGGTTGGGCCGAAGACATCCAGGCGGCGTTCACTGCCCAGCGCCTCGAGCCGAGCCAGAGCAACCTGTGCGCAGTGCTGGCCGTGACCGAACAGGAATCGACCTTCAGCGCCGACCCTCAGGTCCCCGGGCTTGGCCGTATCGCGCGCGAGGAAATCGACCGGCGTGCTCGGCGCTTGCACATCCCCGCCGCTCTGGTCGATGCCGCCCTGCGTAGCCGATCGGCGAACGGCAAGACCTACCAGCAACGACTGCAGGCGGTGCGCAGCGAAAAGCAGCTCAGTGCGCTGTTCGACGAAGTCATCGCCGGGCTACCGTTGGGCAGGACGCTGCTTGGCGGGCTGAATCCGGTACGTACCGGTGGGCCCATGCAGGTGAGCATCGATTTCGCCGAGCGCCACGCTCGCGATTACCCGTATGCGTACGCTGGGACCCTGCGCCAGGAAGTCTTCACTCGCCGCGGAGGAATGTATTTCGGCATCGCCCATTTGCTGGGCTACCCAGCGCGTTATCAACGTCAGCTCTATCGGTTCGCCGATTTCAACGCAGGCTGGTACGCCAGCCGTAACGCCGCTTTCCAGGCTGCCTTGAGTCGCTTGACCGGTATCGACCTGGCACTCGATGGCGACCTCGTCGTGCCCGGCGCGATCATGCCAGGCAGTACGGAAAAGGCGGCTCGCAAACTAGGAGCGAAGCTCGGGCTGCGCAATCCCCAGATTCGCAGCCAGTTGGACCAAGGCACTGCCTTGGCCTTTGAGGATACAGCGTTGTATCAAGGGGTATTCGCACTGGCCGATGCCAAGGCGGGGAGGCCGCTGCCGCGTGCCATCCTGCCCGGCATCGAGCTCAAGAGCCCGAAGATCACCCGCCAGTTGACCACGGCCTGGTTCGCCGAACGGGTGGATGAGCGCTATCGTCGTTGCATGAAGCGCTAGAGCTCGCGCGAAAGGCGCGCAGCGCTGCGCTGCCTTGGGCGTGCAAGGCTAGGCGGCAGCGCCTGCGGACGGATCTTGGGAAAGCGCCTGGAGCACCTGCTCAACGCAGGTCTTGAGCCCCGTCAGGGTGTCCTGCGCATCACTGTCCAGCACCAGCAGCCTGGCCCCGCCTGCCTTGATCGCCTCGGCCACTGCCGGCTCGGGTTGGCGATGGTGCAGCACCAGCGCCACATCCTGCGAACGAAGGGTTTCGCTCAGCCCCGAGAGCGACGCCGCGTCCCATTTGTCATCAGCCGGCAACGGCTGTTCGACGACATCCAGGTTGAGGCCCGCGGCCAGGTAGCCCAACCGCTCGGACAGGCTGAGCACGCTGAGGTTATCGACGTCGGCCAGGCGCGTCTGGCTGCTGGAAGTCAGCTCGAGCAGTTGCCGCTTGAGCTCGGCCAGGTTGGCCTGAATCTTCTCCTTGTCGGCTGGAGACAGCCGCTCCAGATCATTGGCCACCACATCCGCCATGCGCCCGAAGTTGGTCGGGTGCAGCCAGGGATAACCGGCGAAGGCGTCATCACCATGTACCGCGATGCCTGGCAAGGCGCCGTCGACCGGTCGTGCGGCATCGATCTCGACGATACGGATATTGCTGCGCCTGGCCATGGGATAGAGCGGGTCGTCACGCCAGATCGAGCGCAAGCCGACCACCGCGTCAGCCTGGCCGGCGGCCTTTTGCAGGCTGGGGCCACCACGGCCTTCGAAGTAGGAAGGTTGGCGGCTGGCCGGCAGGTTGGCCGGTGCGGCGCGCTGCACGCGAACCGCGGTGCCTTGCAGCAGGGCAGTGGCCAGGCTCTGGGTCACCGGCAGGCTGGCGAGCACCGTCACGCTGGCGGTTGGGTTGGCTTGGCCGACAGTGGACGCAGCCAGGCCGGGCAAGGGCGAAACGGCCAGAGCGAGGGTCAGGCAGAGGTGCTTGAAGTTCAGGTTCATGCCGGGTTTCCTTGCAGGCGTGGGACGAGGGCGCGCGCCAGGGCAGCGCAAGCGAAGCACAGCCCGGCCACCAGGATGATCGCCGCGCCGGAGGGGATCGGCAGGTCGAAGGTGATCGGTAGCAATATGCCGAGCAGTGTGCTCAACGTCGCGATCAGTACCGAGGCCCAGAAAAAGCCCTTGAGCGACTGGCTGAGCAGGCGTGCGGCGGCGGCCGGAATCACCAGCAGCGCGCCGACCAGGATGGCACCGATGACCTTGACCGCCGCCACGGTCACCAGCGTGACCAGGACCACGAACAGGTAGTCCAGGCGTTTCACCGCCACGCCGCGCACTGCCGCCAGCTGCGGATTGAAGCTGGCCAGCATGATGCGGTTGTACAAGGGTAGGGCCAGGCCAAGCACGATCAGCGCGACGATGCCGAGCACCAGCAGGTCCTGGGCGCTGACCGTCAGTACCGAGCCGAAGAGCACGTTTTCCAGGATGTGCACGTTGATCTTGCCGGCCAGCATCAGCAGCAGGCTGGCGCCGAGGGCGAGCGAGACCGAGAGGAACACGCCGATCAACGTATCCGGCGAAAGCCCCGTGCGGTTGCGCAGGTAATTGAGCAGGATGCCGAACAGCAGGCAGTAGCCGAACAGGCTGCCATACGGGCCTGTATACGGCTCGCCGAGCAGGATGCCGATGGCCACGCCGGTCAGCGCCGCATGGCCTACCGCCTCGGAGAAGAAGGCAAAGCGCTTGACCACCACCAGGGTGCCGAGCCCGCCAAGCACCGGGCCGATCATCAGGCCTGCCAGCAAGGCATTGACCACGAATCCATAGGCCAGGGCTTCGGGCAGCAAACCGGTGCTGGCCCATTCCTGAACGGTCTGGCGAAAGGCTTCGTAACTCATCAGGCGACGGCCTCGCTGCGTGGGTGAACGGAAAACAGCCCGAGCAGCCGTTCAGGCGTCAGGGCCTGGGCCGGCGGCGCGTCGAACAGCACCTGGCGGCTGAGCCCGGTGACCCGGTCGGCCAGACGCAGTACCGCCTCGAGATCGTGCTCGATCCACACTACCGTGGTGCCGGCGTCGCGCCAGGCTTGCAGCAACTGCTCGAATACGCCGATACCGGCCTCGTCGAGCGCCGACATCGGTTCGTCCAGCACCAGCAGCTGGGGGGGCGGGACCAGGCCCTGGGCCAGCAGCACCCGCTGACGCTCGCCGCCGGACAGCGCGCCCATGCGACGCTTGCGCTTGTCGAGCATGCCGACACGCGCCAGGGCTGCGTCGATATCCACGGCGACGCGCCGCGAAAGCCCAAGGAAGGCCGGTCGCCGCTGGCACATCGCAGCCATGAAGTCGTCGACCGTCATCGGCAAGCCACGGTCGAACTCGAGCGCCTGGGGCACGTAGCCAATCACTCGGCTGCCTGCCGGCCAGTGCAAGGTCAGCCGGCCTTGGTGGGGCATCTGCCCGAGCAGGGTCTTGATCAGCGAGCTCTTGCCGCCACCATTGGGCCCGACGATGGCATGCACGCTGCCGGCCTCGATGGCGAAGCGGACCTGTTCCAGGATGCGCGTGCGCCCGAGGGTCAGGTCGATCCCCTCGAACTCGATGCGTGGACCACACGGGACACGCGGCGCGCAGATCGCGCTCATGCGCGATTCTCCTGGATGGCCCGCACCACGGTATCGAGGTTGCGCTTCATTTCCACTTCGTATTTGTCCTGGGTGTACTGGCCGTAGGAAATATGCGTCAGTGGATAGAGGCGAACGCCAGATTCGCGCTCGATGGTATCGACATAGGCGGACGGGAAGTCCATTTCGGAGAAGATCACCTTCACGTCCAGCGCCTTGAGCTGGTCGATGGTCTTTTTCAGCTGTGCCGGGCTGGGCTCGATGCCGTGCGCCGGCTCCACCACGGCCGTGACTTCCAGGCCGAAATCACGTAGCAGGTAATCGTAGGCCGCATGGATGGTGGCCACGCGGAAATCGGCCCCCGGTGCCTGGGTGACCTTGGCCAGGGCCTCGGCCCGCAGTGCCCTGAGACGCTTGGCGTAGGCGCGTGCGTTGTGCAGATAGTACCTGGCGTTGTCGGGGTCGAGCTTGCCCAGTTCCTGCGCAATGGTGTTGACCTGGGCAATGGTCGCGCTGATCGACAGGAACGTGTGGGGGTTGACGACCTTGCCGGCTCCGCGTGCCGCGATGCCGGTCGCGGCCAGCAGCGGCACGTTGCCGTTGGCCTCGATGGTCCTGATATCCGGCTTCTCGCTGGCAGCGATCATGCGATCGGCGAAGTCGTCGTGGCCCACGCCGTTGAGCACCACCACGTCAAGGGTGCCGATGCGCTTGATGTCCTCGGCGCGGGGCTCGTAGGCGTGCGGGTTGAAGCCGGCGGGAATCAGCGGCACCACCTCGGCCCGGTCGCCGACGATATTGCTCACGTAGCTGTAGTAAGGGTGCAAGGTGATGCCGATGCGCAGCGGCTTGCCGCTGTCGGCCATGGCCATGACGGGCAGGGCGCAGGCCAGGAGCAGGCCGAGCAAGCGGCGAGCGAGGACGGAACGGAGCATGAGGGAATCCTTGGGTCAGTGACGGTGCTGCTGGCGCGTGACGCCGGCGTCGTAGTGCGTGGTGACCTGGCGCCAGCCCGCGGCGACCAGCGCCTGCCGTTCCAGCGTGTCTGGCAGATGGCCAATGGCGTCGCGTTGCAGCCAGACCTGCGCCGGGGCGTCGCCAGGTGCGGGGACGATCAGCAGGAAGTTGCCGACCGTCTCGGCGTCTTCGCTGCGTCCGAGATAGGCGGCGGCGTCGAGCAATTGCCAATGATGGGCGCCACGGCTGGCGCTGCTGGCATCCCTGACGAAAGGCGGCAGCCCTTCTTCGGCCAGCAGGCGTACGTCGGGCATCACGCCAGATTCTTCGCGCAGCATTCGGATCTCGTCGAAGGCGACCACCAGGTCGGTGAATATGCCTTGTTCGGCCGCGTTGAGGTCACGGCGGGCATCGATCTGGTGCGCCTCGAAGCGCACCTCGTCCTGGCGCTCGCCACGCAGCAGCACCACCGCGCCTGCCAAGGCGATGATCAACAGGGCCGCGAGCAGCACGTAGAGCGATTCATGACCGGCTCCGGCCGGGCGAACCAGCTGGGTCTGGCTCATGGCTCACCGATGTCGGCATGGTCCACTTCCACCACATGGCCAGGGCCGGCGTCGAACAGCACATAGAAGTCGCCATCCGGGCGCTTGAACGTCAGGCTGGAGTCATCGCCGAGCTTGCCGCCCACCAGCACCTGCTCGTCATAGCTGATGACATCGAGGGTGACGCCCGGCGCGCCGCTGCCATCGGAAAAGCCTCCGGTGCACTTGATCTGGTCGCCGGCCACCGGCTCGCATTCGCACATGGGATTGTGTGCAAGCACAGGTCCGGCGGTGCTCGCCAGTACGCCGAGCAGGACGATACGTAGCAGCTGTTTCATTTCTTGCCTCCTTGTTTTTCCAGCCAGGCGACCGTCGCCGGCGAAGCCTTGGCCAGCGGCACGGATGCCTGGTGCACGCTGCCGTTCCAGCCTTCGATGGTGATCCAGATCTGGGCGTCAGGCCGAGTCCGCGGCGGTACCGGCAGGGACGTCACCATGCGATACGGCGAGCCGAAGAAGATCGTGCCGGCAGCGCGCAGGCTGCGCGGCTTGCCGATACGCAGGTAGACCGCCTTGGCGCCTTCGGTGCAGGTCTTGCACAGCGCGGCGTTGAACAGTTTGAAATGGCCGGCCGGACCATCCGCGCGCGGTGCTTCGTCGAGCATCTCGGCCAGGTCTATGTGGTACGGCCCGACCGGAATGTCGTGGATGACGTGCTGGCCGAGGCCGGCTTCGCCACGGAACATGCGCGCATCGGCGAAGTACTTGGGCATGAAGCCCAGCGGGATGAGGATGAGCAGGATGTTGAGGTGGAAGCGCCACTTCAGCCAGAACTGCTTCAGCGGGCTGGGCGAAAGTGCCTGGACATGGCTCATGGCTGGGCCTCCACGACGATTTCGGGGCTGACCCTGGGCTGGCGGGGCGACTTCTCGCTGCGCTTGAGCGCGGCGGCCGTGGCCTGGGCGGTGCGCTTGGTCCAGATCAACAGGCCGCTGAGCACCATCAAGGTCAATACCAGGCCGAAGAAGAACCAGATCAGCTTGATTGGCAGGCCACCGAAATCGCCAGTGTGCAGCGGACGCATCGACTCGGTGACGAACTCCAGCGCCGAGCGATCGCCTAGCAGGAACTGGCTGTCGACCTTGCGGGTATACGGGTTGACCTCGGCGCTCTGGAACATCAGGGGATACCAGCCGCGGCCAGCCATGCTGATGTGGCTGTAGGCCGTGGCCGGGAGGGTGATGAAGCTGATGTCCAGCCCCGGGATCTGCTCGCTGGCGATGCGCGCGGCCTCGTCCAGGTCGATGCGCTGGGCCGGCGTGCCGTCCGGGCTTTGCGGGACTTCCTCGCGGGAGATCACCGGTACGACCGGCTGGCTGGAAATGGTGATGTGGTTGTCGGCCAGGATTGCCTGGATCAGGAACCAGAGGCCGGTGATGGAAATCACCGCGATGAACCAGATCGACCAGACCCCCGCCAGGCGGTGCAGGTCACCCCAGAAGATCCGTGAGCCATGCCCGGTGCGTACCGGTTTGAAGAAGCCGCGCCAGAACTTCTTGTATACCACCAGGCCGGTGACCAGCGAGGCGAGCATCGGCAGGCCGAGCAGGGAAACCAGGTACCAGCCCCAGCTGTAGCCATGAGTGAAAGGCACCAGCCACCAGCCATGCAGGGCCCGGGTGAACTGTTCGAAGCTGAAGTCCGGACTCTTGCCCTGGATCGCGCCTGTATAAGGATTGACGTAGAGCGTCGGTGAAGTGCCGTCGGCGAGGGTGACCGCCGCATTGAGGGCGAAATGCGAGCCATCCGGCTGGTTGAGCAAGCGCACCGTCATGTCCGGCTCGGCCTCGTGCAGGGCATCGAGTATCTGCTGGTAGCTCAGGCGTTCGGCATCGTCGCTGGGCTTGGTGGCGCGCACGTCGGGGTTGGCCAGCCAGACGATCTCCTGGCTGACCACCGCCAGCATCCCGGTGAAGCACACGATCAGCACGAAGAACCAGATCGGCAGGGCGAGCCAGCTGTGGACCAGGAACCAGAGTTTCGAGCGGGATTTTTTCGACATGGTGTCAGCAACTTGGCTTGGCTGAGTAACGAACCAGCCCAGCGCACGTGCGAACGAGGCTGGGTTGGAACCAGGGGCATGGATTCTCGGGGGATTTAAACCTAAAGACGAACGAGAATCGAAATTCCTTGCAAGTTAAATGCAAGCAAATGTTTCCGGCAAGTGCCGGTCCTCGGCTTCGCATCAGGTTCGGACGAGCGTATGCAGGATTCGCTGAGGCGTCCTCGAGTCGCGCTTGGTCAGGCTGCCGGTTCGTTGCGCTGTAACCCGGTAGAAGGATTGGCCTTGGCTGCCGCGTCAGGGGCGCGCGGCTGACGCCTGGGCCGGTGCGGGCCGGCCAGGACGCAAGTGCTCACTCGGCCGCCAGGCCACCGCGCCCATGGCGTTGCGCCTTGTACTGCAGGGCCACCGCTGGCGCCGGCTTGGCACTGCCGGTCTCGAGCCATTGGCGCATGCGGCTGGCATCGGCGAAATGGGTGTATTTGCCGAAGGCATCGAGAATGACCATCGCCACCGGACGGTTGTCCATCCGCGTCAACAGTACCAGGCAGTGGCCCGCCTCGTTGGTGAAGCCGGTCTTGGTCAGCTTGATGTCCCAGTTGCTCTTGTTGACCAGATGGTCCGTGTTGCGAAAGCCCAGCGTGTAATTGGGCTTGCGAAAGGCCACGGTCTTCTCGCGGGTAGTGGAGAGCGTGCTCAGCAGAGGATAGTTGCGAGCCGCCAGCAACAGCTTGGCCAGGTCACGCGCGGTGGAAACGTTCTGGGTCGACAGGCCAGTAGGCTCGACATAGCGCGTGTTGCTCATGCCCAGGCTGCGCGCCTTGGCGTTCATGGCCTTGATGAACGCCGGGTAGCCGCCTGGGTAATGATTGGCCAGGCTATTGGCTGCACGGTTTTCCGATGACATCAAGGTGATCAGCAAGGTCTCGCGGCGGTCGAGCTGGCTGCCGAGGCGAACCCGCGAGTAGACACCTTTCATTTCCGGGTTGTTGGCGATGGTCATGGTCAGCATCTCGTCCATCGGCAGCTTGGCGTCGAGCACGACCATCGCGGTCATCAGCTTGGTCACCGATGCGATAGGCGCGACCCGGTCGGCATGGCTGGCATAGAGTTCCTTGCGCGTGTTCAGGTCGATCAGCAAGGCGCTGCCGGAAGCCAGGTGCAGCTTCGCAGGGTCACGCTGCGCCTGAGCCTGAGCCTGGACAGGTGGTTGGGCACATGCGCTCGAAGGCAGCAGGGCGGTACTGGTGAGCAACAGGCACAGGCTGAGAACGGACAGGGAAGTTTTCACATCGAAGCTCACAAGAAATGGGTATGTCTTTGGCCTGCAAGGGTTTCCCCTGGAAGAGCGCTCGCATTCTGGAGTATGGCCGATGCACTGTCGATCGCCTGCTGCGACATGAACGGCACATGAACGAAACTTAATGGAGAGTCGGTAATGCAAGCGCGAGAGAGGCTAGCCAGCCGTCACTCTTCAGGCCGGCTTGGAGCCGAGTGACCGGGACCTTGGCGGTATTCAGCGAAGCCAGCGCCTCGCTGACCTTCCGGCCATCGCGTACCGGGTTATCGTTCAGACCGCCTCACCAACGCGGCGGTCCATAATAGGCACGAGGCGGCCCATCGTAGTGACGGTACCGAGGAGGCGGCGGCACCGGCACGTAGCGTTCCACCACATAGGGCTGGTAGTACACCGGTGGCGGTGGCGCCTGCACATAGATCGGTGGCGGGGGATAGTAGGCTGGCTGGCGCTCGACATGAACGCTGCGGTCGCCTCCACCGTATACCGCCGCGCCGACTGCCGCGCCGATCACGGCTGCGCCTATCACCGGGCCGGCTCCGCGCCAGCCACCGCCACCATGGGCAGTTGCCTGCCCGCTGACGGCCAGGGCGCCGGCCAGCAGGACGATTCCGGGAAGAAGACGGTTCATGACAGGTATCCTCGCAAGATTCCCCTCGAATCGGGGCTGTCAATATGACCGAAAAAAACCTTGCCAGCGCACACGGCATTGGTAAAGGTTGTGTAAGGCCCGATCAGCGGTCATGCCCTTGCGCCAGCATGGGCATCACGTTCTGCAAAAGGAGTCGACCATGGCGGCAGTACCACCGAGCCGGGACACTGTCCTGTGCATATCGTTGGCAGGGCGCCCCGGCACGTTCGGGGTGCGCTTCCATAATCATCTCTATCAGCAACTGGGTTTGGACTTCTACTACAAGGCCTTGACCACCGATGACCTGCCCGCCGCGATAGCGGGTATCCGTGCCTTGGGCATACGCGGCTGTGGCGTGTCGATGCCCTACAAGGAAGCCTGCCTGGCGCTGGTCGACGAGATCGATCCATCGGCCGCCGCCATCGAGTCGGTCAATACCCTGGTCAACACCGACGGGCATCTCAAGGCCTACAACACCGATTACCTGGCGGTTCGCCAGCTGCTGCAGCTTCACCAGGTCGATCCATCCACCGCCTTCGCCTTGCGTGGCAGTGGTGGCATGGCCAAGGCGGTAGCCTGTGCCTTGCGCGATGCCGGCTTCGAGCAGGGCATGGTGATCGCGCGCAATGAACAGGCAGGCCGTCACCTGGCGGACCTGTGCGGTTATCGCTGGCAACATGAGCTAGGCGACCTGTGCCCACCGATGCTGGTCAACGTGACGCCGATCGGCATGAGTGGCGGGCCAGATGGTGAGCAGCTGGCCTTTGCCGAAGAGGCCATCGCCGCGGCGGAACGGGTGATCGACGTCGTGGCCATGCCTGCCCATACGCCGCTGATCAAGCAGGCACAGGCACTGGGCAAGCCGGTAATCACAGGCCTGGACGTCATTGCCTTGCAAGCGCTTGAACAGTTCGTGCTCTATACCGGTGTACGCCCTAGCCAGGAGCAGGTCGCAGCGGCAGTGGCCCATGCGCGTGGCGACTGAGCCCAGGCAGGCGCCGGGTCGCCAGCGCCTGCCTGACGGCTCAATGCTTGTGGTCGAGCTGTCGGTCGACCAGCCATCGCCCATGGGCCAGGGAAGCATGCTGGGCATTTTCCAGGTCAGCCATGAACGCCATCTTCACCGGCAGTGGCAGGCGCCGGCTGGTGTGCCCTTCAGGGTCGGTGATCAGGCAGCCGCCGGCGAATGGCGTAGGCAGGCCAGGATGGGTTTCCACACTGGCAGTGATGACGTGGTTGCGGTGAACACACTGTAGGGTCTGCATCGTCCTTACCTCGCGAGGGTGGTCTGGAAGAGCTTCTCTCCCATATACCACGACCAGCGGCCCCGAGTTCCCGAGCCGACGAACGCATCCTCGCGAGGGCGCCGCTCAGAGCTCGGTAGGCTGGATGATCTCGACCCAGTAGCCGTCCGGATCCTTGATGAAGGCCAGGTGTTTCATGCGGCCATCGCTCAGACGCTTCTGGAAGGTGACGCCCAGCTCCTCGAAGCGCGCACAGGCGGCATGCACGTCTGGCACCGAGATACAGATATGGCCGAAGCCGCGCGGATCGCTGTTGCCATCATGGTAGGCGAAGTCCGTGTCGTTCTCGGTGCCATGGTTATGGGTCAGTTCGAGGATGCCGGGGATCGACTTCATCCATTGCGTGCGCTGGGCGTCGTCGGCTGGAATCTGCGCCTTGTCCACCAGGGCCAGGAAATAGAGGCTGAAGGCCGCTTCGGCGAAATCGCGCTTTTCGACCAGGCTGAAGCCCAGAACGCGGGTGTAGAAGTCCAGCGACCTGCCGATGTCCTTGACCCGCAACATGGTGTGGTTGAAGACGAAGTTGGCGGTGGCGGCGTCCGGCTTGGCGGTCACGCCAGGCAGGGTTTCGAGTTCGTGCAGGCTCATGTTTACTCCGGAGACAGGGCTGGGCCGACAGGCGCCAGCGAAGAGACAGGCAAGCCATGATACGCCAGTGAAACGATTGCGCAAATGAAAGCGCCCTGCACGAGTGCAGGGCGCTGGAAGAGAGGCCCGCATGTGCGGGCGCGTGATGGGGTCGCTAGTCCGTTAGCTGGCTCAATGATGTAAGGCCCGCTGTGAAAAAAGTGTGAAGCGGGTGTCGATGAATCATCAGCGAACCCAACTTTCCACGGTCTGCGCGCCATATTCCTGTTTCCAGGCCTTCAAGCCACGATGATTGCCACCCTTGGTCTCGATCAGTTCACCGGTATGCGGGTTCTCGTAGACCTTGACCACGCGCGGCCGACGCGCCTTGGGCGCAGGCGCCGCCTGCCTGGCTGTCGGCTTGGGATCGAGGATGTCGACGATATCGGGCAGGCCCTTCTTGTAACTTTGCATCAACTCGAGCAATTTCTGCTCGAACTCGATCTCGCGCTTGAGGCCAGCGTCCTTCTTCATGGCCTCCAACTGGGCGAGCTGTTCCTGAAGGGCTTTTTCGGCGGCGCGGAATTCCATGAGCCTGGACACTATCATCACTCCTGCAAGTATTCGGTGGGATAAGAACCGCAACAAGATACGCGGCTTGAAGCAAGTAACGCTATGCTCGACAGTGAACTCGCTACAAGTGTAGTGGCCCTTAAAGAACGGGTAAACTGCAAACTTTGCGCTTGTGTACGGGAACTTTTGCGCTTGTCTGTACCGTTGTCTTTTCCTGTTTGCGGAGACACGCCATGCGCAGGATCCTGCTGATCGGAATCGGGCCTGGCGATCCGCGCCAGGTCACCTACGAAGCTGTCGAGGCAATGACCCAGGCCTCGGTATTCTTCCTGCTGGACAAGGGCCCGGCCAGGCGCGAGCTGGTCGACGCGCGCAAGGCCATCGTCGAGCGCTACGTGCCATTGGGCGATTATCGCCTGGTGCAGGTGCAGGATCCGCAGCGGATACGTCATGGCGCGGACTATGTCGGCCAGGTGCAGGCCTGGCACCGGCAGCGTGCGCGCTTGTATGGCCGCTTGTTGCAGGACGAACTGGGCCCGGCCGATACCGGCGCGTTCCTGCTTTGGGGCGAGCCGGGGCTTTATGACAGCGCCTTGCGGGTTCTCGAGCAGGTCAGGGCGCTGGGCATCGATTTCCAGCTGACGGTCGTTCCCGGCATCAGCAGCATGCAGGCACTGGCCGCGCGACATCAGGTTCCGCTCAATCGGGTCGGCGAGCCGTTGACCATTCTGCCCGGCAGACAACTGCACGCGCAGGAGCGGATCGACAACGTGATGGTCCTGCTCGACGGGCACTGTGCCTTCGCCCAACTGGAGGACCCCGGGCTGTGGATCTACTGGGGCGCCTATCTGGGTAGCGCCGACGAACTCCTCGTTCGCGGCCCGTTGTTGCAGGTAAGGGACCGGATCATGGCACTGCGTGAACGGGGCCGACGCGAGAAAGGCTGGATAATGGATACCTATCTGCTCAGGCGAGGCAAGTAGGCGAGGGCTGCCGGTGCGCCAGGATCGAAGCGAAGAGCACGTCGCCGTTCAGGGTGCGCCGAGAATCTGTCCAAGCTTGTGCTTGAGGGCATCGATGGTAAAAGGCTTGCCAATCGAGTGCATGCCTTCCGGTATGGCGATGCTGTCCGAGTAGCCGGTGGCAAAGAGGATCGGCAGTTGCGGACGTTGCTGCCGCGCCAGGTTGGCCAGTTCGGTGCCCAGCATGTCGGGCAGGCCGACGTCGGTCATCATCAGGGCAAGGGGCTGCTCAGGATCGTTCAGGACCGCCAGCGCTTGGGCGGCATCACTTGCCCCGATGACATCGGTGTAGCCCAGCTCTTCGAGTACTTCGAGCACCAGCATGAGGATCAACTCGTCGTCTTCGACTACCAGAAGGGGCATTGTTTGGGTCCTGTGTGGGAAATGTCTGTATTCTGTGCCCCGATCGAGGGCTTAAGTTCCCTCAGCATAGCGTCGCGAGAAGGACGATGGAACGTTTTGCGCGCGCGGTTTTCTGATTTCGGTTGCATGCACGGCCAGGAACGGCGAGGTGGCTGGTTGAGACCCCTGGAGGGACGCGACCCGGCATGACGCGACCACCGACTTTTTCAATGGACCTTTTGCTCAGGCGTTCAAGATGATTCAAGCAGCCTCCATGGATCAGCGCAGCTTTCGTAAACTGTTGAGCCGCAACATAGGCCTGCCGCTTGGTGTGGGCCTGCTCGGCGCGGTAGCCTTCGTCGCGGTGGTCAACTACCTGCTTTCGGCCATGCAGTGGGTCGAGCACACCGACCAGGTCATCGGCAATGCCACCGAGGCCGTCAAGCTGTCCATCGACATGGAAACCGGGATGCGTGGTTTCCTGATCACCGGCGATGAACGCTTCCTCGATCCCTATGAAGTGGCCAAGCCCAGGATCTTCGGCGGGCTGGAAGACCTGCGCGAGATGGTCCGGGACAACCCGCAGCAGGTCGAGCGGATCAATCGCCTGATCGCCCTGCAGCAGGCCTGGAACGAATTCGGTAGCGAGCTGATCAGCCTGCGGCGCAATCAGGGCAACTACCAGGCAGCCATCGGAAATGGCCGTGGCAAGCGCCTGACCGACGAGATCCGCAGCCAGTTCGATGCGTTCATCGCTTCCGAGCAGCAGCTGCGCACGCTGCGCCATGACCAGGTCAGCACCGTGACGGTGGCTGGCATCACCGGCTTCGTGGTGTTCATCGTGGCCTTGAGTGCCATGCTGGCCTACCTCGGGCGCCGTGACCTGCTGGCGTTGTCGGACAGCTATGTGCATAACCTACAGGCCCAGCAGCGCTCGGCCGAGCGCCTCGAATACCAGGCGTGGCTGCGCAACGGGCAGACCCAGCTGGCCGAGCAGGTCCTTGGGCAACTGACCCTGCCCATGCTGGGCGGCAATACGTTGCGCTTCTTCGCCAGCTACCTGGGCAGCGTGGTGGGTGCCTTCTATGTGCGCAACCAGCAGGGACAGCTGGTGCGTGTGGCCAGCTATGGCCTGGACGCCGAGGCCCAGGCGCGCGAACAGGTGGTAGGCGCCCATGAGGGGCTGCTTGCGCAAGCCGTTGGCCAGGCGCGCCTGATGCGCCTGGATGACCTGCCCGGTGACTACTATCGGCTCAGCTCCGGCCTGGGCGCCGGCCTGCCCCGAGCGGCGCTGCTGATGCCCACCCGCGACGACGGGCAGGTCAACGGAGTGCTCGAGCTTGGCTTCCTGCGCCCGCTCACCGAGCGCGACGGCGAACTGCTCGAGCGGGTCGCGGAAAACCTCGGCCTGTCCATCGAGACGGCCCGGTATCGCCAGCGTCTGCAGGAAGTTTTGGCCGAGACCCAGCAGCTAAACGAAGAGCTGCAGGTCCAGCAGGAAGAGCTCAAGACCGCGAACGAGGAGCTCGAAGAGCAGTCACGGGTGCTCAAGGAGTCCCAGGCCTTCCTCGAGACCCAGCAGGCCGAGCTGGAGCAGACCAACGAGCAGCTGGCCGAGCGCACCGATGCGCTCGATCGCAAGAACGCCGAGCTCAATCATGCCCAGGTCGAACTGCAGGCCCGCGCCGACGCGCTGCAGCGCTCGAGCAAGTACAAGTCGGAGTTCCTCGCCAACATGTCTCATGAGCTGCGCACGCCGCTCAACAGCTCGCTGATCCTGGCCAAGCTGCTGGCCGAGAACGTCCAGGGCAACTTGAGCGCGGAGCAGGTCAAGTTCGCCGAGTCGATCTACTCGGCTGGCAACGACCTGCTCAATCTGATCAACGACATTCTCGACATCGCCAAGGTCGAGGCCGGCAAGCTCGAGATGCGTCCGGAGACCACGCCGCTCGCGCGCCTGGTCGGCGGCTTGCAAGCCATGTTCGAGCCGCTGGCCAAGGACAAGGGGCTGAATTTCGAGGTGAGCTTGGCGCAGGACCTGCCGGCCACCATCTTCACCGATCGCCAGCGTCTGGAACAGATCCTCAAGAACCTGCTGTCCAATGCCATCAAGTTCACCGAGCAGGGGCAGGTCAGCCTGGCCATCAGCCACACGCCTGGCACGGGGCTGGTATTCGCGGTCAAGGACAGCGGCATCGGCATCGCGCCGGATCAGCAACAGGCCATCTTCGGTGCCTTCCACCAGGTCGATGGCACCAGCAACCGTCGTTACGGTGGCACCGGCCTGGGCTTGTCCATTTCCCGTGACCTGGCGCGCCTGCTCGGCGGGCAGATCCACGTCCAGAGCACGCCGGGCCAGGGCAGTATCTTCAGCCTGACGCTGCCCGAGCGCTACGAGATGCAGGAGGCACCGGCCGAGCCGCGGGCCGTGGTACGGCAGGCGCCGCCAGTGGTCGCACCCGCACCGCAACCGGCCGCGCCGGTGCGCGCGGAACCGGCATTCGCCGACGACCGTCAACATGCACCGTTCGCCAACCGCTGCATCCTGGTCATCGAGGACGAGCCGAGTTTCGCCCGCATCCTGTACGACCTGGCCCATGAGCTGGGCTACAGCTGCCTGGTCGCCCAGGCTGCCGACGATGGCTACGAACTGGCCGCCAGCTATGTGCCTGATGCCATCCTGCTGGACATGCGCCTGCCCGACCATTCGGGCCTGACCGTGCTGCAGCGGCTGAAGGAGCAGGCCAGCACCCGGCACATCCCGGTGCATATCATTTCGGTGGAGGATCGGGTCGAGGCCGCCATGCACATGGGCGCGGTGGGCTATGCGGTCAAGCCGGCCAGCCGCGAGCAGCTCAAGGAGGTGTTCGGCCGGCTCGAGGCCAAGCTGACCCAGAAGCTCAAGCACATCCTGCTGGTCGAGGACGACGAGTTGCAACGCGAAAGCATTGCCCGCCTGATCGGCGACGAGGATATCGAGATCAATGCCGTCGGCACCGCCAGCGAGGCGCTGGAGCTGCTGCGTGAACACGTCTATGACTGCATGATCATCGACCTGAAGCTGCCCGATATGCTGGGCAACGAACTGCTCAAGCGCATGACGGCCGAGGACATCCGCTCCTTCCCCCCGGTGATCGTCTATACCGGACGCAACCTGACCCGCGACGAAGAGGCCGAGCTGCTCAAGTATTCGCGTTCGATCATCATCAAGGGCGCGCGCTCGCCCGAACGTCTGCTCGACGAAGTCACCCTGTTCTTGCACAAGGTCGAATCGCAGCTGTCCCACGAGCGTCAGCGCATGCTCAAGACCGCGCGCAGCCGTGACAAGGTCTTCGAAGGTCGCAGGATCCTGCTGGTAGATGACGATGTGCGCAACATCTTCGCCCTGACCAGTGCGCTGGAGCAGAAGGGCGCGCGAGTGGAAATCGGCCGCAACGGTCGCGAAGCCATCGAACGCCTGGAGCAGCATGATGACATCGACCTGGTGCTGATGGACGTGATGATGCCGGAAATGGACGGTTATGAAGCGACCCGGCTGATCCGCCAGCAGCCACAGTGGCGCAAATTGCCGATAATCGCGGTCACAGCCAAGGCCATGAAGGACGACCAGCAGCGTTGCCTGCAGGCTGGCGCCAATGACTACCTGGCCAAGCCGATCGACCTTGATCGTCTGTTTTCCCTGATTCGCGTGTGGCTGCCGCAACTGGAGAGAATTTGAGCAACGAACGTAACACCGATATCGAGATCCGGCTGCTGATCGAGGCCATCTACCTCAAATACAGCTATGATTTCCGTGACTATTCCGGCGCTTCGATCAAGCGTCGGATTCACCATGCGCTGCGTCAGTTCGAATGCCGTACGGTTTCGGCATTGCAGGAGCGTGTGCTGCACGACCCGGGCATGTTCCTGCAGTTGCTGCAGTACCTGACCATCCCGGTCAGCGAGATGTTTCGCGATCCCAGCCACTTCCTGGCCTTGCGCAACGAAGTGGTGCCGCTGCTGCGCACCTGGCCATCGATAAAAATCTGGATAGCCGGTTGCAGCACGGGTGAGGAGGTCTATTCGATGGCGATCCTGTTGCGCGAGGAAGGATTGCTGGATAGGACCATCATCTATGCCACGGACATCAACCCCAGTTCGCTGGAAAAGGCCAAGCAGGGGATCTATTCGGTGCAAAGCATGCAGCGTTATGCCGACAACTACCGGCTGGCCGGTGGCCGCCGGGATTTCTCCGAGTACTACACCGCAGCCTACGGCCACGCCATCATGGATGGCACCCTGCGCGAGAACGTGACCTTCGCCGACCACAGCCTGGCGACCGACAGCGTCTTCTCGGAAACCCAGCTGGTGTCATGCCGCAACGTGCTGATCTACTTCAACAAGGAGCTGCAGGATCGTGCCTTCGGCCTGTTCCATGAATCCTTGTGCCACCGTGGCTTTCTGGTGCTGGGCAGCAAGGAATCGGTGGATTTCTCGTCCTACGGCGACCGCTTCGTGCCACTGGTCAAGCCTGAACGGATTTTCCGCAAGTCATGAACGCTACGAGGGCGATCGTCATCGGTGCCTCGGCAGGCGGAGTCACGGCCCTGTTCCAGGTCCTCGGTGCCTTGCCGCGCGGTTTTTCGATCCCGGTGCTGTGCGTGCTGCACCTGCCGGAAGGCCGCCAGAGCCAGCTGGCGGATGTGCTGCAGCGCCGGCTGCAGCGCCCGGTCTGCGAGGCCTGCGACAAGGCCAGCATCGAACCGGGATGGATCTATGTGGCCGGCCCGGGCTATCACCTGTCGGTGGAAAAGGACCTGAGCCTGTCCCTGAGCCAGGAAGAGCCGGAACACTTCTCGCGCCCGGCCATCGACTTCCTGTTCGAATCGGCAGCCGATGCCTATGGCCCGGCCTTGCTGGGCATCCTGCTGACCGGCGCCAACGAGGACGGCGCTCGCGGCCTTGCCTACATCAAACAAAGCGGTGGCCGGACCGTGGTCCAGGATCCTCGCGATGCACAGGTCGCCCTGATGCCGGAGGCCGCCCTGGCCCTGCATCGGCCAGATCATATTCTTACCCTGAGCGGTATCGGGCAATTGCTCGCGACCCTGGAATCAAGCACATGCTGAGTAATATCACCGCCAAACTGCTGATCGTCGACGACCTGCCGGAAAATCTCCTGGCGCTCGAAGCCTTGATCCAGGGGGAGGACCGCGAGGTCCATCAGGCGCTGTCCGCCGAAGAGGCTCTGATGCTGCTGCTCGAGCATGAGTTCGCCCTGGCCATCCTCGATGTGCAGATGCCCGGCATGAATGGGTTCGAGCTGGCTGAGCTGATGCGTGGCACGGAGAAGACCAAGCACATCCCGATCGTCTTCGTCAGCGCTGCCGGACGGGAAATGAACTACGCCTTCAAGGGCTACGAGAGCGGCGCGGTGGATTTTCTGCACAAGCCGCTGGACACCCAGGCGGTCAAGAGCAAGGTCTCGGTGTTCGTGGACCTCTATCGCCAGCGCCAGGTGCTGGGGCGCCAGCTCGAGGCTCTGGAGCGCAGCCGCCAGGAGCAGGCGGTGCTGCTCGAGCAGCTGCAGGTCACCCGCACCGAACTGGAACATGCGGTGAGCATGCGTGACGACTTCATGTCGATCGTCTCCCACGAACTGCGCACGCCGCTCAACGGCCTGGTGCTGGAAACCCAGCTGCGCAAGATGCACCTGGCCCGTGGCGATGCCGAGGCCTTCACCCTGGACAAGCTCAAGGCGATGAACGAGCGCGACGAGCGGCAGATCAACAGCCTGATCCGCCTGATCGACGATATGCTCGATGTTTCGCGCATCCGCACCGGCAAGTTGTCCATCCGACCCAAGACCTGCGAGCTGGATCAGCTGGTGCGTGGACTGGTGGAGAACTTCGCCGCCCAGGCCTCGGCCTTGGGAACCTCCATCGAACTCGAGCGCTGCGAGTGCCTGACCGGCCACTGGGATGCCTTCCGCATCGAGCAGGTGCTGGCCAACCTGCTGTCCAATGCGTTGCGCTATGGCGAACGTCGGCCGGTGCTGGTCCGCGTGTTCGAAGCGTCGGGCATGGCCTGTGTCGAGGTCCAGGACCAGGGCATCGGTATCAGCAGTGCCAACCAGCAGCGGATCTTCCAACAGTTCGAGCGGGTCACCAGCAATGCGGGAACGGCTGGCCTGGGGCTTGGTCTGTACATTTCCGAGCAGATCGTCCAGGCCCATGGTGGACACATACGCGTACAGAGCGAGGAGGGCCGCGGCGCGCAGTTCAGCGTACTGCTGCCCATGCCCGAGGCTGTGCATGAAAGTGGTCGCAAGCAGGCAACCTCTGCGTGACCGCAGGGTCGTATGGCCAACTTGCTAAATTCAAGGCGTTGAAATGAGTGAAGATGCACAAGATGTCGTATTGGTCGTCGAGGATGAACCGGCGATCCGTATGATCCTGCGAGACTACCTCGCGGGCGAGGGCTACCACGTCCTGGTGGCCGAAGATGGCGAACAGGCGTTCGGCATCCTGGCGAGCAAGCCACACCTGGACCTGATGGTCACCGATTTCCGCTTGCCAGGCGGCATTTCCGGGGTCGAGATCGCCGAACCCGCAGTCAAGCTGCGTCCGGATCTCAAGGTGATCTTCATCAGTGGCTACCCTGCCGAGATCCTCGAGTCCGGCAGCCCGATCGCCCGCAAGGCACCGATCCTGGCCAAGCCGTTCGACCTTGACAGTCTGCACGACCAGATCAAGGCGCTGCTGCGCTGAACGATCATGGCGCCATGCTGATCGGGCAATTGGACTGAACGTCGTCAAGGCCCCGCGCTCATATGCTCAGGCGGGAGCCTGGTGCCTGCGACGACGACAGCCGGTTCGAACAAGATGACCACGATTTCAAACCAACATACGGAGAATGCCAGCCAGGCGCAGCTTGGCTTTTTGCGCAATGGCGGCACGGTGGCGCAGCTGCTTCGTGATCAGGACGAAGCGGCGTCACCGCTTGGGCATGTCCTGCATTGGCCGCCCAGCCTGAAAACGCTGTTGGCAACCATCCTGCCATCGAGCGCCCAGATCGTCCTGTTCTGGGGGGCCGACTATGTCGCGCTGTACAATGATGCCTACGTACCTACCATCGGTACCAAGCATCCGCGCGCGCTGGGCCGTCCGGCCAAGGAAAACTGGCACGAGCTGTGGGATGACCTCGAGCCTTTGCTGCGCAGCGTGCGCGAGACCGGCATGACCTTTTCGGCGACCGATCGGCCGTTCTACATCGAGCGTCGGGGCTTGGGCGAGACGGCGTATTTCGACGTGTCCTACTCGGCGGTGCGAGGATCCGATGGCGAGACTGCCGGGGTGCTGTGCATCGTCACCGAAACGACCGAGCGCGTGCAATTCCAGCAGCGCCATGCCTTTCTCCTGGCCCTTGGCCAGGTCATGCCCTTGCTCGGCGACCCGGATCGGATTGGGGAGTATGCCATCCAGCGAGTGGGCGAGGAGTTAGGCGCATCGCGGGTCTCGCTGCTCGAGCAATACGACGTTGGAAACTTCCGGATACAATATGACTGGCTGCCGTCGCGCTCGGGCGCGTGCGGGCAAGCGGACGAGACGTTCGCCGAATCGCTGCTCGAGCGATTACGTACCGGAGAAAGCGTGCGTCAGGATCGAGAGCCTGGCGGCGCAGGCAACAAGCCAACCAGCGTGTTGTACGTGCCGCTGATGCGGGCCAGTCAGCTGGAGGGGCTGCTGATAGTCCACTTCCATGGGCAGCACAGGGTGCTCGATAGCGAGCGACAGTTGCTCGAGGAAGCCGGCAAGCAGGTCTGGGCTGCTCTCATCCATGCACGAGCCGAGCGTGCGCTGAAGGCCAGTTCCGCGCAATTGTCGGCGATGTTCGAGCAGGCCAGTGCCGGTATCGTCCTGTGCGACAGCGCTTGGCAAGTCACCAAGGTCAATGATTGCTACTGCGAGATGGTCGGGCGCACGCGCGAGACGTTGCTGGGCGCGCGTCTGCCCGAGATTCCCGACGACCTGGGGCCTGCCGCCGATCCGGCCTGCTGCGGCCAGGTCAGCGAGATCACCCGCCGCCATGTACGACCTGACGGCCGGGCGGTCTGGATTCAGCTACAGATCACGCCGCTGTTCCATGAACAGGATCAGCTGGCAGGCATGCTGTGCATGTGCATCGACGTGACTGCCGGTGTCGAGGCGCAGGCCGAACTGGTTGCGCTCAACGAAAGCCTGGAGGAACGGGTCAGCGCCACGCTGGCCGAGCGCGAGAGCACCCTTGCCGAACTGCATGAAGCACGCAAGATGGAGATGATCGGCCAGCTCACCGGTGGCATCGCCCACGACTTCAACAACATGCTGACCCCGATCGTGGCCTCGCTCGAGCTGATCCGCACGCGCCACGACGACCAGCGTACCCTACGTCTGACCGACGGCGCCTTGCAGGCGGCCGAGCGTGCCCGCAACCTGGTCGGCCGCCTGCTGAGCTTTGCCCGGCGGCAGACACTCAAGCCGCAGGCCATCTCACTGGCGGCCCTGGTCAAGGAAATGGGCGAACTGATCTCGCGCTCGCTGGGCCCGACCATCGATGTCACCCTGGACATCCCCGAAAGCCTGCCGGCCGTGGTGGTGGACCCTCATCAGCTGGAACTGGCCCTGCTCAACCTGGTGGTGAATGCGCGCGATGCCATGGCCAGCGGCGGCAACCTGAACATCAGCGCAGGGCTCGAGCAATCGCTGCCCGGCCGGCCGGAGCGAGTCTGGCTAATGGTTTCCGACGATGGCAGTGGCATGAGCGAAGAAGTGCTCAAGCGCTGCATCGAACCGTTCTACTCCACCAAGCAGGTCGGCAAGGGTACCGGGCTGGGGCTGCCCATGGTGCAAGGCCTGGCCTTGCAATCACAAGGGGACTTCAGCATCCACTCGACGCTTGGCCAGGGCACCGAGGCGATCATCTGGCTGCCGGTCAGCCAGACCAGGGACGCGGGTGAAGGCGAGCGAGCCGGGCCAGCTCCCCTGGCCTCGATGCAGGCTTCGATCCTGCTGGTTGACGACGAGCAGATCGTGCGCCATGCCACGGCCTTGCAGTTGCGTCATCTGGGCTATCAGGTGACCGAGGCGGCCAGCGCGCTGGAAGCCAAGGCGCTGGTCGACGCTGGGTTGCAGATGGACATCCTGCTCACCGACCATGTCATGCCGAACATGACCGGGGCGCAGTTGGCCCGCATGCTGCGTCAGGCACGGCCCCGGCTGCCAGTGCTCATCCTCAGCGGCTATGCCAACCTGTCGCCACATGAACTGCTCGGTTTCGAGGTGCTGGGCAAGCCGTTCCGCCGCGACGAACTGGTACACAGCCTGCAGCGTCTGTTGCCAGGGGCTCAGGCAGGCGCCTCGTCGGGCAGCGCTGGGGGAACCGCCGATCACTCCTGAGGTGGGGCAAGGAGCTGGTCGAGCAGGCGACAGATCTGCTGCGCCGAATAGGGCTTGGAGACGAAGGTGCAGCCCTCGAGCCCGCCCTCGACGATCGCCTCGCTGTACCCTGAAGTCAGGATCAGCGGCAGTTGCGGCAACTTGCGGCGCAACCGGCGCGCCAGGTCCAGCCCGCTCATGCCGGGCATGACGATGTCGCTGAACACTGCCTCGAAGGCAGCTGGCTCTCGCTCCAGCTGCGCGATGGCTTGTTCGGCCGACCTGGCCAGACTGATCTGGTAGCCATGCTCTTCGAGCATCTGCACGGTGAAGTTGCCGATGTCCGGATTGTCTTCGACCACCAGGACGCGTCTGGGCCGGTTCGGCAGCTGGCAGGCCGCTTCTGGCCGAAGCTCGCGCGCCGGACGCGCGGGTGCCTCGACCTGAGGCAGGTACAAGGTGAAGATCGTGCCATGCCCCACCTGGCTCGCCACTTGCACCTCGCCGCCGGACTGTTTGGCGAACCCGAACACTTGGGAAAGCCCAAGCCCAGTGCCCTGGCCGGTGGCCTTGGTAGTGAAGAACGGGTCGAAGATGCGATCGAGCAGTTCCGGGGCGATGCCGACCCCGGTGTCGATCACCGAGATGGCCGCATAGGGGCCTTGGTGGCTGACCTGGGTACGCGCGCCGGGCAGCTCCCGGTCGGACTCCAGGCGCAGACGCAGGATTCCGCCATTGGTCATCGCATCGCGGCCGTTGATCACCAGGTTGATGATGGCCGTCTCGAGCTGGGCCAGATCGGCGAGGATGTGGCACGGCTGCTGCGGCAGCTCGAGGGAAATCCGGACCCGGGCGCCGGTGGCGGTATCGAGCATGTCGGCGATGGTTTCCAGGCGCGAGCCGGCTTCCAGAACTTCCGGGCTCAAGGCTTGCCGACGGGCGAAGGCCAGCAGTTGGCCGGTGAGCTTGGCGCCGCGATCGATCGAGTCGGCCATGGTCTTGAGGTAGCGCTCGCGGCGCGTCTCGTCGAGCCCGGGACGCTGAATGAAATGCAGCGACGAACGCATGATGGTCAGCAGGTTGTTGAAATCGTGTGCCACGCCACCGGTCAGCTGGCCGATCGCCTCGAGCTTCTGGGCCTGGCGTAACGCCGCTTCGGTATGCAGCAATTGGGCGGTGCGTTCGCTGACGTGTTCTTCCAGCCTGGCGTTGAGCGCGCCCAGGGCGTCGATGGCGGCCCGCGTCTGCGCGGCGGCCTGGACTCGCTGGATATGTGCCCAGCAGCGCTCGGTGACTTCGCCGATCAGGGCCTGCTCGTAGGCGTTCCAGCGTCGTGGCACCTTGTCGTTGACGGCCATCAGCGCCGAGAGCTTGCCGTCCTTGACCAGCGGCACGCAGATCGTCGCGGCGACGCCGATGCTCTGATACGCCGCGGCATCGGTCTGTTCGAGCTCCTCGAGATTGTCATTGATGACCAAGGGCTGGCCGGCATGCAGCCGGGCGGTAGCCAGGCGGCCGAAGCGGGTCAGGTGGTAATGGCCCAGCAGAGGTGCCGAGCCGGGGGCGACCCAGTTGCCATGGATGGTGAAGCCGTCGCCGTCGCCATCGTCGTCCATCATGCCGTACACGCAGCTGGACAGGCCCAGATGCTCGCCAAGCATGCGCGTGGTGATGGCCATGATCAGAGCCGGGTCGGTGGCCGTGGCCACGGCCCGGCCAAGATCGTCGAGAAAGCTCAGGCGACGATTGGCGACGACCGTGTCCGTGGTCTCGGTGACCGTATCGAGCAGGCCCACCACTTTGCCGTCGCGGTCACGGATAGGGCTGTAGCAGAACGTGAAGTAGGCGCGCTCGGGATAGCCGCCGCGCTCGATCGTCAGTGGGAAGTCCTCGATGAAGATCGCTCGCCCGGCCAGCGCCCGCTCGGTCATCTCCTGCAGCTCGGTCCAGGCCTCCTCCCACACCTGGCTGAACGGACGACCCAGCGCCGCGGGCTTGGCGCCGAGGATCCGGGCAAAGGCGTCGTTGTGGAAGGTAATCAGCTCCGGTCCCCACAGCACGGCCTGGGGAAAGCGCGAGCTCAGGCACAGGGCCAAGGTGGTCTTCAACGTGTCAGGCCAGTGTTCAAGCGCACCCAGGGAAGTGGCGGACCAATCGTGTCGAAGAATCTGCGCGGCCATGTTGGCGCCGCCTTCTAACCATCTTGCCATCTGTTTCGAATTTCCTGCCTGCATGGTCGGGCCACCTGGAATGTCATAGAGTGCACCTACCGGTCGTCGAAGGCGAGTACATTGCGTCGCCGGGACCTTCGAGCCGCAAGCTTCAAGCTGGATCCGGTGCTTGTACGAAGATGCTTCCAACGACATCGGTCTCGCTTTGCCTGCAGCTTGCAGCCCAGGGAAGCGAACGTAGCTGACCCGAGCCTGTCACAGACCCACCAGACCTCTGCAAGCGCCAATGGCGCATCAAGGAGCTGTTCATACATGCAGAAAAAGAACGAATCTGTCGAAACGGCCAAGATAAATCCGCCGGTGTTCTGGATATCGGCCGTGGTACTGCTGCTTCTGGTCCTCTACGCCAGCGTGTTCCAGGCCAGTGCCCAGAGTCTCTTCGCGATGATCCAGGGCTGGATCATCGGCAACGTCAGCTGGTTCTACATCCTGGCGGTCGCCATCATCCTTGGCACCGTGGTGTTTCTCGCCGTCAGTCGGTACGGCGACATCAAGCTGGGGCCAGACCACAGCACGCCCGACTACAGTAGCACCACCTGGTTCGCCATGCTGTTCTCCGCCGGCATGGGTATAGGGCTGATGTTCTTCGGCGTCGCCGAGCCGGTGATGCATTTCGTCAAGCCGCCCTACGGCGAGGGCGGCTCGGTACAGGCCGCGGGCGAGGCGATGCGGATCACCTTCTTCCACTGGGGGCTGCATGCCTGGGCGATCTACGCCATCGTCGCGCTGATTCTTGGCTATTTCAGCTATCGCCACGGCCTGCCGCTGACATTGCGCTCAGCGCTGTACCCGCTCATCGGCGAGCGTATCCACGGTCCGGTCGGGCACGCGGTGGACATCTTCGCCATCATCGGGACGGTCTTCGGGGTAGCGACTTCGCTTGGCTTCGGTGTCGCGCAGATCAATACCGGGCTCAACGCCCTGTTCGGTATCCCGGTATCGATTCCGATCCAGATCGCGCTGATCATCGGCACGACCTTCCTGGCCACGCTGTCGGTGGTGTCCGGGCTGGACAAGGGGATTCGCCGGTTGTCGGAGCTGAACCTGGGTCTGGCGGTGCTGCTGTTGCTGATGGTCGTGGTGCTCGGGCCGACGGTGCTGATCCTGCAAACGTTCGTGCAGAACACCGGCGGCTACCTGAGCGAGATCGTCAGCCGTACGCTCAACCTCTATGCCTACCAGCCGAGCGACTGGATCGGTGGTTGGACGCTGTTCTACTGGGGCTGGTGGCTGGCCTGGTCGCCCTTCGTCGGGCTGTTCATCGCGCGCATCTCCCGAGGCCGCACCATCCGCGAGTTCGTCACCGGCGTGATGCTGGTGCCGACCGGTTTTACCCTGCTGTGGATGACCGTGTTCGGCAACACGGCCATTCACATGATCCTCGACCAAGGCTTGACCGACCTGGCGGCAGCGGTGGACAAGGACACCTCGCTGGCCTTGTTCGCGTTCCTCGAGCATTTCCCGTTCTCCAGCGTGATCAGTGTCCTGGCCATCATCATGGTGGTGGTGTTCTTCGTCACCTCCGCCGACTCCGGGGCCATGGTAGTGGACATGCTCGCTTCTGGAGGCCAGGGGAACACGCCGATCCGTCAACGCATCTTCTGGGCGTCGAGCATGGGCCTGGTGGCCATCGCGCTGCTGCTGGCCGATGGCCTCAAGGCGCTGCAGACGGCGACCATCGCCAGTGCCCTGCCGTTCACCATCGCCTTGCTGTGCAGCATGCGCGGGCTGCTCAAGGCGCTCAAGCTCGATGCCACCAAGCGCGGCCTGCGTTACCAGGCACTGGCCATCTCGCCAACCGCCTCGCGCAACGCCGGCAACTGGCAGCGTCGCCTGCGTACCTTGGCCATGTTCCCGCGGCGTGCCCACGTGCTGCGCTTCATAAGCGAGGTCGCCAAGCCGGCGTGCGAGTCGGTGGCCGAGGAGTGGCGGCGTCAAGGCTACGAATGTAGCGTCGAAGACGGCGAGGAGGGTAGCGTGATGCTCAAGGTTGGCCCGAACGACGATCCGTTCATCTATGAGATCCGCCCGCATGCCTATGCCATGCCCAGTTTCGTCATGAGCGACACGCCCAACGAGGAGCGCAAGTATTTCCGCGCCGAAGTGCACCTGCGCGAAGGCGGCCAGGACCATGACGTGATGGGCTGGTCGAGGGAAGAAGTGATCGGCGATATCCTCGATCACTTCGAACGCCACATGCACTACCTGCACCTGGTGGGCTGAGTCGCGCAGCCGGGCGGCTCCAGCCATGGTGGCCGTTCAGTCCAGATCAGCGGCCGCGTGGCGTTCCTCGACCTGGTTGCCGCCTTCGGTCGGGGTGCGGTTGACCCGGGTGCCGCGCTGGACGGCCGGGCGCTTGGCGATGTCCTCGGCCCAGCGTTGCACGTTCGGGTAATCCTGCACCGAAAGGAACTGCGCGGCGCCATACAGATTGCCGCGCACCAGCTGGCCGTACCAGGGCCACACGGCGATGTCGGCGATGCTGTATTGGTGGCCGCCGAGGTAGCGGCTCTCGGCCAGGCGCCGGTCGAGCACATCGAGTTGACGCTTGGCTTCCATGGTGAAGCGATCGATCGCGTACTCGATCTTTTCCGGTGCGTAGACGTAGAAGTGGCCGAAACCACCGCCCAGGTAAGGCGCCGAGCCCATCTGCCAGAACAGCCAGTTCAGGGTTTCCGTGCGCGTCGGCAGGTCCGTGGGCAACAGCTCGCCGAACTTCTCGGCCAGGTAGAGCAGGATCGAGCCCGACTCGAAGACCCGTAGCGGCGGCTCCACGCTGCGATCGAGCAAGACCGGGATCTTCGAGTTGGGGTTGACCTCGACGAAGCCGCTGGAGAACTGGTCGCCCTCGCCGATACGGATCATCCAGGCATCGTATTCGGCGCCGGCGTGTCCGAGCGCAAGCAGTTCCTCGAGCATGATGGTAATCTTCACGCCGTTTGGCGTACCCATCGAATACAGCTGCAGCGGATGTCGACCCGTAGGCAGTGTCTTGTCATGGGTCGGCCCGGCGACTGGCCGGTTGGTACTGGCGAACTGGCCACCGGAAGGTGCCTGGTGAGTCCAGACCTTGGGGGGGACGTAGGAAGGCTTGCTCATGGAGCGATCTCCTTGGAGTGGAAGGCTGTCCGAAGATGGACCTGCATCCATGCCACGGGTTCGCCATCCAGGCAAGCGGGGCGTTTTCTCGCACACCGGGTTCGGCGGTTCCAGGCCAACTATTTCACCACCCCGCACAACTATTGAACCCTGCGAATGTCAGTGTTTGCAGGCTGGCCATGCCTCGGGCATCGGTCATCATTTCATCCAGGAGCCCAGCATGGCAGTACTGCACGAAAGCGCGTTGCAAACGATCACCAAGGACCAGGCAAGCGTGCTCGGCGAATGGGTCCGCGACCTCGAGGCCAACGGGGCCACGCGCAACCTCAAGGAGCATGAACTGCGCCAGCAGACCGTCGAGTTCATGAGTCTGCTGATCGAAGGGCTGGGTAGCGGGGCCGATCTCGGTTCGCCCGAGTGGGAGAACACCCGTCGCTTCCTGGAGCGGCTTTCCGCCACGCGTGCGCAGCAAGGCCACGACTCGCAGCAGACCGCCTATTTCGTCTTCGCGCTCAAGGGGCCGCTGTTCAACCTGCTGCAGGCGCAATACCATGACCGGCCGGCAGAGCTGGCCGGGCAGTTGTGGAAGGTCTCCGAGCTGCTCGATGCGCTTGGCCTGCATACCATTCGGACCTACCAGAAGTCCCGTGAAGCGGTGATCAAGCGTCAGCAGGAAGAGCTGCTCGAGCTGTCGACCCCAGTCGTCAAGCTGTGGGACGGCGTACTGGCGCTACCGCTGATCGGCACGCTGGATTCCCAGCGCAGCCAGACCGTGATGGAATCGTTGCTCCAGCGCATCGTCGATACCGGCGCGCAGATCGCCATCATCGACATCACTGGCGTTCCGACCGTCGATACCCTGGTGGCCCAGCATCTGCTCAAGACGGTCACCGCGATCCGCTTGATGGGCGCCGATGCGATCATCAGTGGCGTACGGCCGCAGATCGCCCAGACCATCGTCCACCTGGGGCTCGACCTGGGTTCGCTGACCACCAAGGCCAACCTGGCCGATGCCCTGAAACTCGCGCTCACCCGCCTGGGCGTCAACCTCGGCCAGCGGGCATAAGACATGGAGCGCATCCCGATCCTCCAAATGGGCGAATTCCTTCTGGTGACCATCCAGGTGGACATGCACGACCAGCTGGCCCTGCGGCTGCAGGACGATCTGACCGAGCGGATCAGCCGCACCTCGGCCATCGGCGTACTGATCGACATCTCGGCCCTGGACATGGTCGACTCGTTCATCGGCCGCATGATCGCCAGCATTTCCGGCCTTGCCCGCATCATGGACGCCGAGACCATGGTGGTGGGCATGCAGCCGGCCGTGGCGATCACTCTGGTCGAGCTGGGCTTGACCTTGCCTGGCGTCAGCACGGCACTGAACGTCGAAAGGGGCATGCAGCTGCTGCGTCAGCGGGTAGCGCAGCGATGATCACACGCGACAGCGGCACGCTGCCGGTGCGCATCGAACAGGACGTGGTCATGGCGCGGCAACTGGTTCGCAAGCTGGCGGGCGAGTGCGGCATGCGCCTGGTCGACCTGACCAAGCTGGTGACTGCCGTCAGCGAGCTGGCGCGCAACACCGTGGTCTACGGAGGGGGCGGCGACATGGACTGGCAGGTGCTCGACGATGGCGGCCGGGTTGGCGTGCGCCTGCGCTTTCGCGACGAAGGGCCGGGCATCGCCGACGTCAAGCTGGCGCTGACCGATGGCTGGACCTCCGGCGGTGGGCTTGGTCTGGGCCTGACCGGCGCGCGTCGGCTGGTGGACGAGTTCGAGCTGGATACCACGCCTGGCCAGGGCACCCGGGTGACGATCACGCGATGGACATGAACCTTTCGGCTTCGCTCACCCAAGTCCTGGCTCTGGAAGACCAGAGCCAGGTTGGTCATGCCCGGCGTACCGCACAGCAGCTGGCCGAACGGTACGGCTTCGACGAAAACGATGCCGGGCGCGTGGCGCTGGTGGCCACCGAGCTTGCCAGCAACGTGCTCAAGCACGCCGGGCATGGCGAACTGCACTTGCGCGTGCTGCCGCGGCCCGAGGGCCATGGCATCGAACTGATCGCGGTGGACCGCGGCGCGGGGTTCGACACGGCCCTGTGCATGACCGACGGCTATTCCACGCAGGGCACCCAGGGCATCGGCTTGGGCAGCGTGGCGCGGCTCGCCCAGGTTCATGACCAGCATGCCGACCCGCGCGGCGCGGTGGTGCTGGCGCGTCTGTATCGGCGCGGCGACGTCGATCCCGACCTGCGCTTCGGGGTCAGCCAGCATTCGCTGCACGATGATCCCGCCTGCGGCGATACCTGGCATCTGGCGGTCGCCGGCCAGCGCCTCGCGGCCTTGCTGATCGACGGCCTCGGGCACGGCGAAGAGGCCGAACGCGCGGCGCTCGCCGGTGCCCAGGCGTTCGCCGAAGCGCCATTCGGCGAGCCACAGGCGCTGATCGGCGCCATGCACCAGGCCATGAACGGTACGCGCGGAGGCGCCGTCGCGCTGGCCCGCCACGACCGCACGCGCGATCGTCTGGAGTTCGCCGGTATCGGCAACATCGGCGCCTGCCTGGTCGATGCCGAGCATAGCCGAGGCCTGGCCTCCCATCCGGGCATCGTCGGCAGCCAGTATCGCAAGGCCCAGGTGTTCGAGTACGCTGACGTCGGCGGGCAGTTGCTGGTCATGTACAGCGATGGTCTGCAGTCACGCTGGACCCTCAAGGACTACCCCGGCCTGGTGCATCGTCACCCGGCCGTGATCGCTACCGTGTTGCACCGGGACTTCTGCCGTGGGCGGGACGACGTGACGGTGCTCGTCATCGACCTGGAGATCGCCCATGGCTGAGCCTTCCCGTGCAAGCGCGGCCGAGCAGGCGGCGCTGATAGAGCGCCTGCAGGTGGAGAACGAAGCCCTGCGCGCCGAACTCGACGAAACCAACCAGGGCGTGCTGGCACTGTATGCGGAACTGGATATCCAGGCCGAACAGTTGCGCCAGGCCTCGGACCTCAAGAGTCGATTCCTCTCCTACATGAGCCACGAGTTCCGTACCCCGCTGGGCTCGATCCTGAGCATCACCAGCTTGCTGGCCGATGAGCTGGACGGGCCGTTGAGCCAGGAGCAGCACCGCCAGGTCGCCTTCATCAGCACCGCCACGCGCGAGCTCGGCGACATGGTCGACGACCTGCTGGACCTGGCCAAGATCGAAGCCGGGCGCATCACCATCTCCCCGGCCTGGTTCGACATGCTCGACCTGTTCTCGGCGCTGCGTGGCATGTTCAGGCCGATCGTCGACGCCAGCACGGTCGATCTGATCTTCGAGGAGCCGGTGGGGCTGCCACGGCTCTATACCGATGACAAGAAACTCACGCAGATCCTGCGCAACTTCATTTCCAATGCTCTGAAGTTCACCCTCCGTGGCGAAGTCCGGGTATCGGCGCGCCTCGAAGGCAGCGACAAGATTCGCTTCGCCGTGAGCGACACCGGCATCGGCATCGCCAAGGAACTGCATGGCGCCTTGTTCGAAGATTTCGCCCAGGTCGACTCGCCGCTGCAGAAGCGCCTGCGTGGCACGGGCCTGGGCCTGTCGCTGTGCAAGCGCTTCGCCGTGCTGCTGGGCGGGGCGGTCGGCTTCGAGAGCGAACCTGGCAGGGGCTCGACCTTCCATGTCACCATCCCGCTGGCCCTGGCCCAGGAGAGTCCCGATGAAGCCTGAGGTACGTCTGCTCATCGTCGACGACAACGCCGCGACCCGCTATGCGCTGCGTCGTCGTCTGGACTCGCACGGCTACCGGGTGCTGGAGGCGGGTACCGGCAGCGAAGGCCTGGCGAAGATTCGCGACGAGCAGATCGATGCGCTGATCCTCGATGTCAACCTGCCGGACATGAGTGGTTTCGACATCGTCCGGCTGCTGCGGGCCGACAGCCGCACGGCCCTGCTGCCGGTCATCCACGTCTCGGCGGCGTCGATCCAGAGCGACGATGTCATCACCGGCCTCGACGCCGGCGCCGACGCCTACCTGGTGCATCCGGTGGATGCCGACGTGCTCCTGGCGACCTTGCGCACCCTGCTGCGGGTGCGCGATACCGAGCGCGCCTTGCGCGAGAGCGAAGCGCGATTTCGCGAGATATTCACCCATGTCTCGGCGCCCATCGCGGTGCTCGATGCCCAGCTCAAGGTGCATGAGTGCAACCATGCCTTTGCCTTGCTGATCCAGGACAACCGCAACCCTGACCGTCTCGACGAATGCTTCGCCGTCGGCCAGCGGGCCGAGCTCGATCAACTGCGCCAGCACCTGGCCGCCGGAACACGCTGGAAAGACACCTTGGTCATGCAGGTGCAAGGTCAGCCGCGTGATATCGAATGGCAGCTCTCGCCCTATCGCGAACAGGGGTTATGCCTGGCGTTCGTCGAGGACGTCACCGAGCATCGCCACCGCGAGCGCTCTCATCTCGCCTTGCTCGATGACGCCAACACGCAATTGGCTCGAGAGATGGCCGAGCACGCCCGCACCGAGGCGCAGTTGCTGCAATTGCAGAAGATGGACGGCCTGGGCCGGCTGACCGGAGGCATCGCCCACGATTTCAACAACCTGCTGACCGGGATCATCACCAGCCTCGAGCTGATCCGCAAGCGGATCGACGAGGGGCGCACCGAAAAGGTCCGGGTCTATGCCGAGGCTGCCTTGAACTCGGCGACCAGCGCCGCCTCGCTGACTCATCGGCTCTTGGCGTTCGCTCGCCAGCAGCCGCTCGATACCCGTCCGGTCGACGTCAACCAGCATGTGCAGTCACTGGAAGAACTGCTGGGCAGGACCATCGGCGAGCGCATCGACCTGCGCCTGCATCTGAGCAGCCAGCCGGCCATCGCCTTGGTGGACCCGGTGCAACTGGAAAGCGCGGTGCTCAACCTGGTGATCAACGCCCGCGATGCCTTGCCCAATGGTGGGCACATCTGGGTCGATACCGCGACCATCCGCGTCGACGATGACCCGAACCTGGCCGACGGCAGCTATGTGACGATCAGCGTTCGAGATGACGGTGTGGGCATTGCTCCGGCGTTGCTGGACAAGGTCTTCGACCCGTTCTTCACCACCAAGCCGGTCGGGCAGGGGACCGGCCTGGGCCTGTCGACCATCTATGGCTTCGCCCGGCAGTCAGGCGGGCATGTGGCGATTCGCAGCATGACCGGCCGCGGGACCACGGTCACCCTGATGCTGCCCGCAAGCAGCCAGCCGGCGATCGTCGGGACGCCCCGAAAACCGCTCGGTCATCGAGGCGCCGGCGAACAGGTGCTGATCGTCGAAGACATGGCCTCGGTACGCCAGTCGGTGGCCGAAGTGCTCAGTGATGCCGGCTATCGCTGCACGCTGGCCGAGGATGTCGAGCAGGCGCTGGAGCATTTGCGCAGCGAGCCTGGCCTGGAGCTGCTGCTCACCGATGTCGGTCTGCCGTCGATGAGTGGCCGCGAACTGGCCGACATGGCCCGGCTCTACCGGCCAACCCTGCCGGTGCTGTTCATGACCGGCTACGCGCAGACCGCGCTCGACCGCCAGAGCTTCCTTGGCGCGGGCATGGACATGCTGGTCAAGCCGTTTCAGATCGACGACTTGCTCGAGAAGGTGCGGCACATGCTGGAGCGGGCCTAGCGGCAGCGAGCTGCAAGCTCCAAGCCGCAAGCTGACTGGCGTAGCTTCAATAGACACGCACGAACTGCAGCGTGCCGCATGCCGCTTGCTAGGGCTGGGTTTCGAGCCAATGGGGGCTGTTGAAATTGCTCAGACGGGGGTCTGCGTCCTCGCACGCCAGCGCCTGCACCGGGGCGCGCAGCAGGGCGCGTTGCAGGCTGCGCTCGCCCGCGGCCCAGGCAGTTTCCAGCAGCGGCAGCAGCTGGCGTGGAAGCACGCTGAACATCGGCTGCCAGTAACCGCCCTGACGCGCCATGGCCGGGCCGTGATGGGTGATCGCCAGCGCCCGCAACGCCTGGATCAACGCCTGGTCCACTTTTGGCGCGTCGCAGGCCAGCAGCACCACCCAGGGGTGCCTGGCGACTCGCAGACCGGCGATCACGCCTGCCATCGGGCCAGGGAAATCTGGCTCGGCATCGCATACCAACTGGTCGGCGAATGCTCGATAGCGCTCCAGGTTGCGGTTGCAGGAGATCACCACATCATCGCTGAGCGTGCGCGCCACACGCTGCACATGGGCCACCAGCGGTTGTCCCTGCCAATGCACCAGGCCCTTGTCACGTCCGCCCATGCGCTGGCCTCGGCCACCTGCGAGGATCAGCACGGAGCAGGCAGGAAGGTCAGCAGGCATGGGAGAACTCCGGGCGGTCGACGGCTGAACCCTCCCATGCCCGGGCGCACTTGTCCAGTCACTCTTGCGCAGCGGTCGCCGCCGCTTCGTCAGGCTTGGCGTGGCGACGTCCAGCCAGGCGCATCACCACCACGAAGAACACCGGTACGAACACCACCGCCAGGGTCGCGCTGAGCATGCCACCAATCACCCCGGTGCCGATGGCTTGCTGGCTGGCCGAACTCGCGCCACTGGCGATGGCCAGCGGTACCACGCCGAGAATGAAGGCCAGCGAGGTCATGACGATCGGTCGCAGGCGCAGGCGAGCCGCCTGCATGGCCGCGTCCACGGCATCGTGACCTTGCTCGACCAGGTCCTTGGCGAACTCGATGATCAGGATCGCGTTCTTCGCCGACAGGCCGATCAGGGTGATCAGGCCGACCTTGAAGAACACATCGTTGGGCATGCCGCGCAAGGTCACCGCCAGCACGGCACCGAACATGCCCAGCGGCACCACCAGCAGCACCGCGGTCGGGATCGACCAGCTTTCATACAGTGCTGCCAGGCAAAGGAATACCACCAGCAGCGACAAGGCCATGAGCATCGGCGCCTGGCTGCCCGACAGGCGCTCCTGCAGCGACAGGCCGGTCCACTCCAGGCCGACGCCCGCTGGCAACAGCGCCACCAGTCGCTCGATCTCGGCCATTGCCTGGCCCGAGCTCACCCCGGCGGTGGGTTCGCCGGAAATCGACACTGCCGGGTAACCGTTGTAACGGGTCAACTGGACCGGTCCGCTGACCCAGCGGGCCTGGACGAAAGCCCCTAGCGGGACCAGCGAGCCGCTGTCGTTGCGTACGTGCATCCGCAACAGGTCCTCGACCTGGCTGCGCTGGTCGCCCTCGGCCTGGACCACGACCCGCTGCATGCGTCCCTGGTTGGGAAAGTCGTTGACGTAGCTCGAGCCCACCGCGATGTCCAGCAGCGCGCCGATGTCGCTGAACGCCACTCCCAGCGCGTTGGCCTGGCGCCGGTCCACCTCCAGTTCGACTTGCGGGCTCTCGGCCAGCGAGGATTCGCGCACGTTGGTCAACAGTGGACTGGCGCCGGCATCGGCCAACAGCTTGTCGCGTGCTTGCATCAGCGCCTGGTAGCCGATGCCGCCACGGTCCTGCAGGCGCAGCTCGAAGCCGCTGGATTCGCCGAGTCCGTCGATTGGCGGTGGCAGCAGCGAGAACGCCACGGCATCCTTCAAGCGGCTGAAGGCCAGGCTGGCCCGATCGGCGATGGCCTGTGCGCTGTCCTGGGGACTGCGCTGGGACCAGTCCTTGAGGGTGGTGAAGGCCAGCGCCGCGTTCTGCCCGCTACCGGAGAAGCTGAAGCCGAGGATCAGCGTGGTATTGTCCACGCCGGGCTCCTGGGCATTGTGCGCCTCTATTTGTGCCGCCACCTGTTCGGTGCGCAGGCGACTGGCGCCGGGCGGCAGCTGGATGTCGGTGATGGTGTAGCCCTGGTCTTCGGTTGGCAGGAAGGCACTGGGCAACTGGCCGAACCCGTAGCCGAGCACCCCTAGCAGCAGCGCATAGACCAGCAGGTAGCGACCGCTACGGACCAGGGCTTTGCCGACCCAACGCTGATAACCATCGCTCATGGCGTCGAAGCGTCGATTGAAGGCGCCGAACAGGCCCTTGCGCTGATGCTGGGCGTGCTTGCCGATCGGTTTGAGCAGGCTCGCGCACAGCGCTGGCGTAAGGCTCAGGGCCAGAAACGCCGAGAACAGAATCGACACGGCCATGGAGACCGAGAACTGCTGGTAGATCACCCCCACCGAGCCTTCCATGAAGGCCATCGGCAGGAACACCGCCACCAGCACCAGAGTGATGCCGATGATCGCGCTACTGATCTGGCCCATGGCCTTGCGGGTCGCTTCCCTGGGCATCAGGCCTTCTTCGGCCATGATCCGCTCGACGTTCTCCACCACGACGATGGCGTCGTCCACCAGGATGCCGATGGCCAGCACCATGCCGAACAGGGTCAGCACGTTGACCGAGAAGCCCAGCGCCAGCATCACGGCGAAGGTGCCCATCAGCGCCACCGGGACCACCAAGGCCGGGATCAGGGTGCAACGCAGATTCTGCAGGAACAGGAACATCACCACGAACACCAGCAGCATGGCTTCGAAGAGGGTGGTGACCACCTGCTTGATCGAGACCTCGACGAAGGGCGCGGTATCATAGGGAATGTCGTAGCGTGCGCCGGCCGGGAAATAGCCTGACAGCTGCTGCATCTTGTCACGGACCAGGGCGGCCGTTTCCATGGCGTTGGCCCCAGGCGACAGCTGCACCGCGAAGGCGCTGGCCGGCTTGCCGTTCAGGCGCGTGCCGTACTGGTACTCCTGGGCGCCGATCTCGACCCTGGCGACGTCGCCGATGGTCACGCTGGAGCCGTCGGGGTTGGCCCGCAGCACGATGGCGGCGAACTCCCGGGGATCGCTCAGCTGGCCCTTGACCACCACGTTGGCGGTGATCTCCTGAGTGGCGCGGGCTGGCAGATCGCCGATGCTGCCGGGCGCCACCTGGATGTTCTGGGCGGCGATGGCCTGGACTACGTCGTTGGGCGCAAGACCCAGGCCGACCAGCTTGCGCGGGTCGATCCAGATGCGCATGGCCCGCTCCGAACCATACAGCTGTGCCTTGCCGACGCCTTTGAGGCGGCGGATCTCGTTCATCACGTTGCGAGCCAGGAAGTCGCTCAGGGCGGTTTCGTCGAGGCTGCCATCCTCCGAGGTGAGCGTCACCAGCAGCAGAAACCCGCTCGAGACCTTCTCGACCTGCAGGCCCTGCTGGATCACTGCGCGCGGCAGGCGAGACTCCACCACCTTGAGACGGTTCTGTACGTCCACCTGGGCCAGGTCCGGATGGGTTCCCGGGGCGAAGCTGACCTTGATGGTCGCGCTGCCGAGACTGCTCTGCGAGGAGAAGTACAACAGGTTGTCGGCGCCGTTGAGTTCCTGCTCGATCAGGCTGACCACGCTGTCGTCGATGGTCGCGGCGGAAGCCCCTGGGTAGACCGCGTAGATCTCGATCTGCGGCGGCGCGACGTCCGGGTACTGCGCCACGGGCAGGCGCGGCAGGGCCAGGGCACCGGTCAGCAGGATGAACAAGGCGACCACCCAGGCGAATACTGGCCGGTCTATGAAGAACTGTGGCATGGGTCAGGCCCTCACTGGCCGTTGTGCTGGACGATCGGACGGGGCGGCGCGGCCTCCAGCTCCACCTCGACCCGGTCGCCTGGCTTGACGTGTTGCAAGCCTTCGGTGATCACCCGCTCGCCAGCCACCAGCCCCTCGTTGACGACCCAGCGATCGCCCTGGGCACTGCCCAGGCGCAGCGGGCGCTGTTCCACACGCGCCTGATCGTCGACCACCAGCACTTTGGCCAGGCCGGCACTATCGCGCAGGATGGCCCGCTGCGGCACGCTGATGCCCCGGGGCTGGGTGGCCTGCTCCAGGCGCACCCGGACATAGCTGCCTGGCAACAGGTCCAGGTCAGGATTGGGGAATTCGCTGCGCAAGGTGATCTGGTTGGTGCTGGGGTCGACCTGCAGGTCGGAGAACAACAGCCTGCCAGGTAGCGGATAGGGGCTGCCGTCATCCTGCAGCAAGGTCACGCGGGCCTGGTCGGTGCCAAGGCGCTGCAGCTCACCGGCACGCAAGGCCCGGCGCAGGGCGGCGAGTTCACGGGTCGACTGGGTGACGTCGGCGTGGATCGGATCGAGCTGCTGGATGGTCGCCAGCAGGGTCGCCTCGCCTTGGCCAACCAGGGCGCCTTCGGTGACTCGCGCCCGGCCGATGCGTCCGGCGATCGGCGCGGTGACCGTGGCATAGCCCAGGTTCAGCCGGGCCCGTTGCAGCGCCGCCTGGGCTTCGGCTACCGCGGCCTCGGCCTGGCGCAAGGCGGCGCGTGCGTTGTCGTGTTCCTGGCGGCTGATCGCATCGACGGCCATCAGCTCGCGGTAACGCCGGTCTTGCAGGCGCGCCTGGTAGCACACCGCCTCGGCCTTGGCCTGCGCGGCCTTCGCGCTGTCGTGCTCGGCCTGCAGCGGGGCCGGGTCGAGCCTGAACAGGACGTCGCCGCGCTTGACGTCGCTGCCTTCGCGATAGACCTGCTCGAGCACCACGCCGGCCACGCGCGCGCGCACTTCGGCGGTGCGTGGCGCGAGGATGCGCCCGCTCAGTTCGGTGCTGAGGGTCAGTGGCCGCGGTTCGACGGTCTCGATCCGCACCTGCACGGGCGCGGGAGTCAGGTCCTGTTCTGGCGGGCGATCGCAACCGGCCAGGAGCAGGCAGGCCAGGATGCCGAGTGTCAGCGAGCACAGGCGGTTGGCGGTTGAAATGTGCATGTGGGTTTCCAAAGGATAAAGCCTTGCCGGGCATGTCCGGCAAAGACCATGGAAGACAAGAGGTCTGCCATCGGCCGGATTCGACCACCGGCGCCCAGGCGAACGCTATGCTACGGCACGAAGGGCATCGCAGCCTGTGAAGTGCTGTAGGCGGTGTGTGAAAAAGTGTGAAGAATTTACTGAGTCGTGCGCAGGATTCTTTATCCTGCCCTTCCGATAGCCAGGCCTTGCCCAACCATGCCCACTCTTTTCCTGGTCGAGGACGACAGTGCCCTGTCCGAGCTGATCGCCAGCTACCTGCAACGCAACGGCTTCGAAGTGCGTGTGCTTGCACGCGGCGACCAGGTGCTGGCACAGCTCATGCGCGACAAGCCGGATCTGGTCATCCTCGACCTGATGCTGCCCGGGCTGGACGGCCTGCAGGTCTGTCGGCAGTTGCGCCAGGCTTGCCAGGCTCTGCCCATCCTCATGCTGACGGCGCGCGACGATACCCATGACCAGGTGCTGGGGCTGGAGATGGGCGCCGATGACTATGTCACCAAGCCCTGCGAGCCGCGCGTGCTCCTGGCTCGGGTACGGACCTTGCTGCGCCGCAGCACGGCCAGCGAGCCGCGCGTGGGCCGCGATGTGATCCTGATCGGCGGGCTGCGCATCGACCTGACCGAGCGCAGCGTGGTCTGGAACGCCGAGCAGGTGGAGCTATCCAGGGGCGAGTTCGATCTGTTGGTGGTGCTGGCGCGCCATGCCGGCGAAGTGCTCAGCCGTGACCGCATCCTCCAACAGCTGCGTGGCATCGAGTTCAATGGCACCGATCGTTCGGTGGACGTGGCGATTTCCAAGTTGCGACGCAAGTTCGGCGACAGTGCCGACGAGGCCCGCAAGATAAAGACCGTGTGGGGCAAGGGCTACCTGTTCAGCCGTATCGAGTGGGAGGTCTGAAGCGTCATGCTGAAGATCCTGGTACGCCTGTACCTGCTGATCATCGTGGCCTATGCCGGCGCCTTGCTGCTGATTCCGGATGCCATCTTCAGCGCGTTCCACGAACGTTTCATGGCCTACAACCTGGACCAGGCCAAGGGCGTGCAGGCGCTGGTGGTGCGTCAGTTCCGCCAGGCACCGCTGGAGCAGTGGCCGCGCATCGAGCAGGACCTCGCCGCCGACTTCGCGCCGTTGCAACTCCAAGTGCTGCGCCGCGAGCAGCTCAAGCTGTCGAGCGACGAACGCGCCCGGCTCGATGCCGGGCTCTATGCGGTGCGCATCGGCGACTGGGGCTTCTACGAGACGATCCTCTCGCCGCTGCCCGGCGGCTGGCTGGTACGCTTGCATTCGCCACCGGACCCGCTGGACATCAACCTGCTGTCCTGGGGCGTGACGGTATTGATCGGCGCCGCGCTGCTGGGGTGCCTGCTGTTGTGGGTCTGGCCGCACTGGCGGGATTTGCAGCGACTCAAGGAAACCGCGCGCTGCCTGGGGCAAGGACAGTTGTCGGAGCGCACCGGCATTTCCGCGCGTTCCGACGTTGGCGAGCTGGCCGGGGTGTTCGATGCCATGGCCGGTGACCTGGAACGTCACCTCAACCATCAGCGTGAACTGCTCGATGCGGTGTCCCATGAGCTGCGTACGCCGCTCACGCGGCTGGACTTCGGCTTGGTGCTGCTGTTCGACGAGGTTCCCGCCACCAATCGCAAACGCCTGCTGGAGCTGGTCAGGCATGTCCGCGAGCTGGATGAGCTGGTGCTCGAGCTGCTGCAGTACAGTCGCCTGTACAACCCTGGCCAGGCAGGCGAGCGCGTCGAGGTCTCGCTGCTCGAACTGGTCGACAGCGTGCTGGGCGCGTTCGCCGAAGAACTCGAGGGGCGCGCGATGGAGTGGGAAGTGCGCGTGCCAGCCGAGCTGCCACGGGTGACGCTCGACCCCCGGCTGACGGCGCGCGCCGTGCAGAACCTGGTGCGCAACGCCATGCGCTACGGCGAGCGACGCTTGCGGGTGGACCTGGCGGTGGACGCCTCGGGAGCGAGCCTGGTGACGGTCGAGGACGACGGCATCGGTGTGCCGGTAGAGGAGCGGGAAAATATCTTCCAGCCGTTTTACCGACTCGACCGCAGTCGCGACCGCGGCACGGGCGGGTTCGGCCTGGGCCTGGCCATCAGTCGTCGGGCGATCGAAGGGCAGGGCGGCAGCCTGGAAGTGGCATCGTCGGCGCTGGGCGGAGCCCGTTTCACGATCCGCCTGCCGGCCTCCTAGGCTTTTCGTACAACGCCTGGTCGTGCCAGACGACGATGAAGGTTCTGTTGTCGCGCCTGGGGCGGTAACCTGCAAGTCTTTTATCAAGGGAGCCCCCATGCAAGGCACATCGCGCAAGATCGTCCAGGCCATTCTCTACGAAGCCATCGCCGTAGCCTGCGTGGCGCCAGCGCTGGCCCTGATGTTCGAGACCGGCATGGCCCATTCCACGCTGCTCTCGGTGCTCATGTCAGGTATCGCCATGAGCTGGAACATGGCGTTCAACTGGGCGTTCGAGCGCTGGGAAGCCCGGCAGCCCCAGCGTGCCCGCACGCTGCTGCGCCGCTTGCTGCATGCCTTGGGGTTCGAAGGTGGCCTGGTGCTGCTGTTGCTGCCGCTGGTCGCGTTCTGGCTGGACATCGGCCTGTGGACGGCGCTGTTGACCAACCTGGCCTTGTTCGCCTTCTTCTTCGTCTACGCCTTCGTCTTCCAGTGGGGCTTCGACAAGGTGTTCGACGTGCCGGTGTCGGCGCGCCAGGAGGGCGAGCAGGCTGGCTGTTGACGTGGGTGTCGGCGGCAGGATAACGTCTGGCCCATGAACTCATTCCCGCAGTGTCGCGTCGCCAGCATTATTACCGCCATCATCGGATTGGCGGGCTAGCGCGCACTTGCACCGAACCCGCCCTGGAGGCGGGTTCATTCACCCTGACTCCCGGGCCTGTCCAACAAGACCAGGAGTCATCGATGACCAGCTTCGGCGCCCATCTTCCAACCCAATGCCCCACCCGACAGCTGCTTTCGGAGCAGGTCCGGCGCATTCTCGCGGCGCCCGTGTACGACCTCGCCATCGAAACCCCGCTGCAGTTGGCGCCGGCCTTGTCGGCGAGCCTGGGCAACCAGGTACTGCTCAAGCGTGAAGACCTGCAACCAACGTTCTCCTTCAAGATCCGCGGCGCCTATACGCGGCTGTCGCGGCTCGACGACGCGCAGCGCAAGCGCGCAGTGATCACCGCCTCGGCCGGCAACCATGCCCAGGGCGTGGCTTTGGCCGCCAAGCGATTGGGCCTGCAGGCGACCATCGTCATGCCTACTACCACACCGCAGCTGAAGATCGAGGGGGTGCGCTCGCGGGGCGGGCACGTGGTGCTGCACGGCGAAAGCTTCCCGCAGGCGCTGGCGCATGCCTTGGGCCTGGCCGAGCGCGAAGGGGCCACCTTCGTGCCGCCATTCGACGACCCTGACGTGATCGCCGGCCAGGGGACCGTCGCCATGGAGATCCTGCGCCAGCAGCCTGGCGCGCTGGATGCGATCTTCGTCCCGGTCGGCGGTGGCGGGCTCATCGCCGGGATCGCCGCCTACGTCAAGTACTTGCGCCCGCAGGTCAAGGTGATCGGCGTCGAGCCCGAGGATTCCAACTGCCTGCAGGCTGCCTTGGCCGCTGGCGAGCGCGTGGTGCTGCCGCGGGTCGGCGTGTTCGCCGATGGCGTCGCGGTGGCACAGGTGGGCGCGCACTGCTTCGAGCTGTGCCGTCATTTCGTGGACGAAGTGATCACCGTGAACAACGACGAGCTGTGCGCGGCGATCAAGGACATCTATGACGATACCCGCTCGATCACCGAGCCTTCCGGGGCCCTGGCGGTTGCCGGTATCAAGCGCTACGTGGCCCGTGGGGGCGCCCGCGGACAGACCTTAGTGGCCATCGACTCCGGCGCCAACATCAATTTCGACCGCCTGCGCCATGTCGCCGAACGTGCCGAACTGGGCGAGCAGCGCGAAGCCCTGATCGCCGTCACCATTCCCGAGCGACCTGGTAGCTTCCGTGCCTTCTGCCGAGCCCTGGGCAAGCGGCAGATCACCGAGTTCAACTACCGCTGCCAACCCGGCAAGCAAGCGCAACTGTTCGTCGGCGTGCAGACCCACCCCCAGACCGATCCGCGTGTACGTCTGCTCGGCGCTCTGGCGGCACTGGGTTACCAGGCGCTGGACCTGACCGACAATGAACTGGCCAAACTGCATATCCGCCATACGGTGGGTGGTCACGCCGCGCCGGGCACCGAGGAACGCGTGCTGCGCTTCGAGTTCGCCGAGCGGCCCGGTGCTCTGCTGGGCTTTCTGGAGCAGTTGGGCGAGCACTGGAACATCAGCCTGTTCCACTACCGCAACCATGGCGCGGCCCACGCCCGGGTGCTCGCGGCGCTGCAAGTGCCCGAGCATGAGCAGGCTGGATTCGCCCGGGCGCTGGAAGCGATGGGGTATCGCTATTGGGACGAAACGGAGAATCCGGCTTATCGGTTGTTTCTGGGGTAGGGGCGGTTTGGGAGCTCACCGTGCCGCGAGAGGCCGCGCAGCGGCCTGAGGGTCTGGCAGGCTCAAAAGACAGTCCATTGCCACGAACGGCCGCGGTCTTCAGCTGGTCACCTGGTAGCAAGGAACATATGCCGCCCCGCCGGGCAGCTTCATCCGGTGCTGTTCGACGAATGCCTGTAGCAGACGGCCGAGCGGATCGAGGATCGCGCTGTCGCCACGAATTTGGTAAGGCCCATGCTCCTCGATCAGGCGAATGCCCTTGTCCTTGACGTTGCCGGCGACGATCCCGGAAAACGCCCGACGCAGGTTGGCTGCCAGCTCGTGGGGCGGCAGTTCGCGGTGCAGGGCGAGGTTGGCCATGTTCTCGTGGGTCGGGTCGAATGGGCGCTGGAAGCTTTCCTGAATCTTCAGCAGCCAGTTGAAATGGAAGGCGTCGTTGCGCTCGCGGCGGAACTGCTTGACCGCCTTGAGCCCCTCGACCATGTGGCGCGCCACTTCGGCCGGGTCGTCGATGATGATCTGGTAGTGCCGCTGGGCCTCCTGGCCAAGAGTGGCGCCGACGAAGGCATGCAGCTGCTGGAGGAACGGCTCGGCGCTGCGCGGTCCGGTGAGGATCACCGGGAACGGCAGGTCATGGTTGTCCGGGTGCATCAGGATGCCGAGCAGGTAGAGGAATTCCTCGGCCGTGCCGGCGCCGCCAGGGAAGATGATGATGCCGTGACCGACGCGCACGAACGCTTCCAGGCGCTTCTCGATGTCCGGCAGGATCACCAGCTCGTTGACGATCGGGTTGGGGGCCTCGGCGGCGATGATCCCCGGTTCGGTCAGGCCCAGGTAGCGGCTGCCATGCATGCGCTGCTTGGCATGGGCGATGGTCGCGCCCTTCATCGGGCCTTTCATCACCCCCGGCCCGCAGCCGGTGCAGATGTCCAGCTTGCGCAGGCCCAGTTCGTGGCCGACCTTCTTGGTGTACTGGTACTCCTCGCTGCTGATGGAGTGTCCGCCCCAGCAGACCACAAGCTTGGGCTCGACGCCCGGACGCAGGGTGCGCGCATTGCGCAGCAGATGGAAGACATAGTCGGTGATGCCCTGGGAGCTTTCCAGGTCGATGCGCTGGCTGGCCAGTTCGCTTTCGGTATAGACGATGTCGCGCAGCGCGCTGAACAGCATCTCGCGGGTGCTGGCGATCATCTCGCCGTCGACGAAGGCGTCGGCTGGCGCATTCAGCAGCTCCAGGCGCACGCCGCGGTCCTGCTGGTGGATGCGGACCTCGAAGTCCTGGTAGGCCTCGAGGATGGTCTTGGCGTTGTCGACATGCGCGCCGGTGTTGAGTATCGCCAGGGCGCACTGGCGGAACAGGGTGTACAGGCTACCGGTACCCATCTCGCTCAGTTGCTGGACTTCGCGTTGGGACAAGGTTTCCAGGCTGCCCTTGGGGCTGACGGAGGCATTGATGACATGGCGTTGGAGCATGCTGGGTTTCCTGTGCGGGTAAACATCCTTGCGATGCATCACCATACCGACAAATCGGCACGGCAACGAGGGGCGCGCTGAAAAAGCACGCGCAAGGCGGCCAGGCGAGGCGTTGTTCGCCAGAACGTTTGTCGCCGCTTGCCGTCTAGAGTCTTGGGTGAAGTCATTCGGCAGGCATGAGGAGGGGATAGATGACGGTTCCGGACAAGGCGTACGTGGAGTGGCTGGAAAGCCGATCCATGCTCAAGGCGGCCCAGGACAGGGCCAGGACGTATTCCGGGCAGTCGCGCCTGTGGATGAACCCCTACGCCGAAGCCCGGCCACGGCGTGCCATCGAGATCGCCTCGGTCTGGCTGACCGTCTATCCCGACTCGATCATCGCCGCCGAAGGCTGCAGCGTGCTCGATGCGCTGGGCGCCAACGAGCTGTGGAAGCGCTTGTCGGAGATCGGCGTGCAGGGTATCCATACCGGGCCGATCAAGCGCGCCGGTGGCATCCGTGGTCGCGAGTTCACGCCCAGTGTCGATGGCAACTTCGACCGTATCAGCTTCGATATCGACCCGCTGTACGGCACCGAGCAGCAGCTGATCCAGATGAGCCGTGTCGCCGCCGCCCACAATGCCGTCACCATCGATGACGCCATCCCCGCGCACACCGGCAAGGGCGCGGATTTCCGCCTGGCGGAACTGGCCCATGGCGCCTATCCAGGCATCTACCACATGGTCGAGATCCGCGAAGAGGACTGGAGCCTGCTGCCGGACGTGCCGCAGGGCCGCGATGCCGTCAACCTCGCACCGGCGGTGTGCGACGAGCTCAAGGCGCGGCACTACATCGTCGGCCAGTTGCAGCGGGTGATCTTCTTCGAGCCGGGGGTCAAGGAAACCGACTGGAGCGCGACACCCGTGGTGGTCGGTATCGACGGCAAGCCGCGACGCTGGGTCTACCTGCACTACTTCAAGGAAGGCCAGCCCTCGCTCAACTGGCTCGACCCCAGCTTCGCCGCCCAGCAACTGATCATCGGCGATATCCTGCACTCGATCGACTGCCTCGGGTCGCGCGGCATGCGGCTCGACGCCAACGGATTCCTCGGCGTCGAGACCCGCGCCAACGACACCGCCTGGTCGGAGAGCCATCCTCTGTCGCTCACCGGCAACCAGTTGCTCGGCGGAATGATCCGCAAGGCCGGAGGCTTCAGCTTCCAGGAGCTGAACCTGACCTTGGACGACATCGCCCAGATGTCCAAGGGCGGCGCCGACCTGTCCTATGACTTCGTCACCCGCCCGGCCTACCAGCATGCCTTGCTCACCGGCAATACCGAATTCCTGCGGCTGATGCTGCACGAGATGCACCGTTTCAACATCGATCCGGCTTCGTTGATCCACGCCCTGCAGAACCACGATGAGCTGACCATCGAGCTGGTGCATTTCTGGACGCTGCATGCCCATGACATGTATCTCTACAAGGGCCAGACCTTCCCTGGCAGCATCCTGCGCGAGCATATTCGCGAAGAGATGTACGAGTTGCTCTCCGGCGAGCATGCCCCGTACAACCTGCGTTTCGTCACCAATGGCGTCTCCTGCACCACGGTCAGCATCATCACTGCCGCGCTGGGCATGCGCGATCTGGATGCAATCGGTGCCGCAGAGCTCGCCCTGATCAAGAAGATCCACCTGCTACTGGTGATGTACAACGCCATGCAGCCGGGTGTGTTCGCCTTGTCGGGCTGGGACCTGGTCGGTGCCTTGCCGCTGGCCCCCGAGCAGGTCGCCGAGCGAATGACCGATGGCGACACCCGCTGGATTCACCGCGGCGGCTACGACCTGGCTGGCGTCGCCCCCGAGGCGCAAGCCTCGGTGCTGGGCCTGCCCAGGGCACGCGCGCTGTATGGCAGCCTCGAGACGCAGCTCGAGCAAGGTGATTCCTTCGCCTGCATGGTCAAGAAAGTGCTCGCCGTGCGCCAGGCCTACGGCATCGCCAGCAGCCGCCAGGTGCTGGTGCCGGAAGTCAGCCATCCAGGCTTGCTGGTCATGGTCCACGAGTTGCCGGCCGGCCGGGGAATCCAGATCACCGCGCTGAACTTCGGCAAGGAAGCGATCATCGAGGAGCTGACCCTGACCGGCTTCACGCCTGGGCCAGTGGTGGACATGATCAACGAGACGGTGGAGGGCGACCTGACCGAGGATGGCCGCCTGACCATCAGTCTGGACCCGTATGAGGCCCTGTCGCTGCGGATCGTCAGCAGCATCGGGCACGTCTGATTGGCACTAGGGCCGCTCAGCGCGGCCCAACACTGGCATCGAACCGGGCTGGCCAGAGCTGCGCTGTCGAGCATCCGCCTCGACACCGGGAAGCAACCGCTCGACCAGGACCTGCGTCTCGCGCATCGACGCCCCCGCTGGCAGGGTACTCGGCCGGGCCTGTCTCAGGTATTGCGCAAACGCGCCGAGCAGCGAACAGGCAGGGCGAAAACAGGCAGGAAGGCCCTCATTCACGCATGTGAACCAGCATGGCGGGCCTGTTTTCAACGCAGCATGATCGCCACCCAGGCATTGTCTGGAGCTCAGTCGTCCTTGCGCCCCGGCAGCACGTTGCTCAGCAACTGCTTGGCCGTCTGCTTGAGGATACCGACCTGGTTGGGGTCGCCCTGCAGCAGGGTGGCGCTGAACTTCTTGGCGTTTTCCAGGGTGATGTGCGGCGGCAGTGGCGGCACGTCAGGGTCGGTACGGAAGTCGATCACCACCGGCACCTCGCTGGCCAGCGCCTGTTCCCAGGCCGCGGCGACATCCTCTTCGCGCTCGACGTAGATGCCCTTGAGGCCGATGGAAATCGCGAACAGGTGATAGGGCACATCGGGCAGGTCCTGGGAGGCGGAGAACTTCGGATCGCCCTCCATCACCCGCTGCTCCCAGGTCACCTGGTTGAGATCCTGATTGTTGAACACCGCGCAGATCCAGCGCCCGTTGCCCCATTGCTTCCAGTATTTGGCGACCGTGATCAGCTCGGCCATGTTGTTCATCTGCATGGCGCCGTCGCCTACCAGCGCGATCACGCTGCGCTCGGGATGGGCGAACTTGGCGGCGATGGCGTAGGGGACCGCCGCGCCCATGGAGGCCAGGCCGCCGGACAACGAGCACATCATGCCTTCGCGGATCTTCAGGTCGCGGGCGAACCAGTTGGCACAGGAACCCGAATCGCTGGTGATGATCGCCGCATCCGGCAGGCGCGGCGACAGCTCATGCACCACACGCTGCGGGTTGATCGGCTCGGCGCTGGTCAAGGCGCGCTTTTCCAGCTTGCGGTCCCAGTCCTGGCGCCAGCCTTCGATCTTCTGCTGCCAGCTGCGCGAAGCCTTGTGCTCGATCAGCGGGAGCAAGGCGTCCAGGGTATCGGCGGCGTCACCGACCAGGTTCAGCTCCATCGGATAGCGCAGGCTCAGCATGTCTGGCGCCAGGTCGATCTGCACGCCGCGTGCCTGGCCCTCCTTGGGCAGGAATTCGGCATAGGGGAAGCCCGAGCCGATCATCAGCAGGGTGTCGCATTCGTTCATCAGTTCCAGGCTCGGCTCGGTGCCTAGCAAGCCGATGCTGCCAGTGACCCACGGCAGGTGGTCGGGCAGTACTGCCTTGCCCAGCAGGGCCTTGGCCACCCCGGCGCCGAGCTTCTCGGCGATCGCCTGGACTTGCCTACCGGCTTGCAGGGCGCCAGCGCCAACCAGGATCGCCACCTTCTTGCCGCTGTTGAGAATCTGCGCCGCACGCTCGAGGTCGGCATCGTGAGGCACCACCTTCGGCCGGCTGAAGCCGACCCCCGAATGCAAGGTGCCATGGGCCCGCGCCGGCTCCTCGTAAGGCAGCTCCTGCAGGTCGTTGGGCAGGATCAGCGCGGTGACCTTGCGCTCGCCGATCGCGGTGCGTACTGCCCGATCGACCAGGTGGCGCACCTGGGACGGTGCCGAGGCCTGCTGCACGAAAGCCCCGGCGACATCCTTGAACATCGACAGCAGGTCCAGCTCCTGCTGGTAGTGACCGCCCAGTGCGGTCCGTGCCTGCTGGCCGGCGATCGCCAGGACCGGGACATGGTCCATGCGCGCGTCGTACAGGCCGGTGAGCAGGTGCGAGGCGCCGGGCCCCGAGGTCGAGATGCACACCCCCAGCTCGCCGGTGAACTTGGCATGGGCACTGGCCATGAACGCCGCCATCTCCTCATGTCGACACTGGACGAACTCGATCTTGCCGGAGCGACGCAGCGCGCCGAAGACGCCATTGATACCATCGCCGGGATAGCCGTAGATGCGCGTGACGCCCCATTGGTGCAGCCGTTCGACCAGGAAGTCGCCTACTGTGGTTGCCATGTGTCTCACCTCGTTGTGCAAGCATTGCGGATCAAGGTTCGACTGGGCCGGGGAGGCGGGCGTTCAAAACGACCGCGAGCCTCGAGGGCTGCAAGCCGCAAGGCGCAAGAAAAAGCGGATCGTGCAGGTTGCAGTGCACGATCTGCCTGAAGCTTGAAGCCGTTTCGCGGGCAGGGTGCCGCTACTGGCCCTCGCGCTTGGGCTTGGTCCTGTAAACCGGGCGATGCTCGGTGTAGCAGATCGTGTCGTCGGGAATGTCCTTGTCGACGTAGGCTTGCGCGCCGATGGTGACGTTGTTGCCGATGGTGACCTCGCCGACGATGCATGCGTTGGCGCCGATCTGCACGTCGTCGCCGATGCGGACGTGGCCGCTGATGTCCTTCGAGCCGATGGTGGTGTTCTGGCGCAGCCGCAGGTTGCGGCCAATGATCGCCCTGTGCGTGATGACGATGCCGATGCGGTGCGAGAAGCAGATGCCTGGGCCGATCTGCGCGGGCAGGCCGATATCGATATTGTGCTGGCGGATCAGCCTGCGATTGATGCGCTTGGCCCACTTGCGATAGTTAATCAGCCCGCGGGGCTTGTGGTAGAGATACTGGGCGATCCTGAACCAGAACACGTAGTGGTAGCGTTCCTTGGCCAGTACCCGGTTGAGCAGGGTGCTGAACTTGACGCTGCCGTCTTCCTTGGTGGCGATCTCTTGCCTGAGGTAGCTGCGTAGTTCGTCGAAATCTTTCACGTCTTGTCCTTTACCGGCGCCACAAGGACGGCGCTTGAAAAGGCCGAGTATGACCCAGGTCGGCCCGTCAGGCCCAGCGCCTGGGCGAGCGGCACGGGTTGCCGTAAGGCAGGAAAAAGGGGTGCCAGACCGGCACCCCCCTCGGGTCCATCAACGCCAGGCCATCACGCCTGGGCATCCCATGGACGGTCGCCATGCTCGTCCTTGACGCGGGTTGGCAGGCCCATCACGTCGAGCGCCTTGAGGAACGGCTCGGCGGGCAGCTCCTCGACGTTGACCATGCGCTGCACATCCCACTGGCCACGGGCGACCAGCAGCGCCGCGGCTACCGGCGGCACCCCGGCGGTGTAGGAGATGCCCTGGCTGTCGGTCTCGGCGTAGGCTTCTTCATGGTCGGCCACGTTGTAGATGAACACTTCGCGCGGCTGGCCATCCTTGGTGCCCTTGACCAGGTCGCCGATGCAGGTCTTGCCGGTGTAGCCCGGCGCCAGCGAAGCCGGATCGGGCAGCACGGCCTTGACCACCTTCAGTGGTACCACTTCCAGGCCTTCGGCGGTGCGTACCGGCTGCTCGGAAAGCAGACCCAGGTTCTTCAGCACGGTGAAGACGTTGATGTAGTGCTCGCCAAAGCTCATCCAGAAGCGCACGTTCGGCACGTCGAGGTTCTTCGACAGCGAGTGGACTTCGTCGTGGCCGGTCAGGTAGAGGTTCTGGGCGCCCACGACCGGCAGGTCATCGGTGCGTTTGACTTCGAACATGCTGTTGCTGGTCCACTGGCTGTTCTGCCAGCTCCAGACTTGCCCGGTGAATTCGCGGAAGTTGATCTCCGGGTCGAAATTGGTGGCGAAATACTTGCCATGGGAGCCGGCATTGACGTCGAGGATGTCGATCGAATCAATGCGGTCGAAATACTGTTGCTGTGCCAGCGCGGCATAGCTGTTGACCACGCCTGGGTCGAAACCGACGCCGAGGATCGCGGTGATGTTCTTGTCCTGGCACTCATCGAGGTGTTTCCACTCGTAGTTGCCATACCACGGCGGCGTCTCGCAGATCTTGCCGGGTTCTTCATGGATCGCGGTGTCCAGGTAGGCGGCACCGGTATCGATGCAGGCACGCAGCACCGACATGTTGAGGAAGGCGGAGCCGACGTTGATCACGATCTGCGAGTCGGTCTCGCGGATCAGCGCCTTGGTCGCCTCGACATCCAGGGCATTGAGCGAGAAGGCCTGGATGTCGGCGGGCACCTTGAGGCTGCCCTTGGCCTTGACGCTGTCGATGATGGCCTGGCATTTGGAGATGTTCCGTGACGCGATGGCGATACGACCGAGTTCGTCGTTATGCTGCGCGCACTTGTGGGCCACCACCTTGGCGACACCTCCTGCACCAATGATAAGAACGTTCTTTCTCAATTTATCCTTTGCTCCTCGATGAAGCCTGTCTCAGGACAGGCTGGATACGTAGTCTTCGAAACCGAACTCGCGAACCACCTCGACGCTGCCGTCGAGCTGCCTGACCGCGATGGCGGGCATCTTCAGACCGTTGAACCAGTTTTTCTTGACCATGGTGTAGCCGGCCGCGTCGATGAACGACAGGCGATCGCCGATGGCCAGCGGGCGATCGAATTGGTACTCGCCGAAAATATCGCCGGCCAGGCACGACTTGCCGCAGACCATGTAGGTATGCTCGCCGTCGCTGGGTGCCAGCTTGGCATTGAGGCGGTAGATCAGCAGGTCGAGCATGTGCGCTTCGATCGAGCTGTCGACCACGGCCAGGTGCTTGCCGTTGTACAGCGTGTCGAGCACGGTGACCTCCAGCGAGGCGCTCTGAGTGATCGCCGCTTCGCCCGGCTCCAGGTAGACCTGCACGCCATACGTTTGGGCGAAGCCCTTGAGCCGCGCGCAGAATGCATCCAGCGCATAGCCTTCGCCGGTGAAGTGGATGCCACCGCCAAGGCTGACCCACTGCACCTGGTGCAGCAGGTGGCCGAAGCGTTCCTCGATGTGCGAGAGCATCTGGTCGAACAGGGCGAAATCGCCGTTCTCGCAGTTGTTGTGGAACATGAAGCCGGAGATCTGCCCGATCACCTGCTCGATCTTCTGCGGGTCCCATTCGCCCAGGCGGCTGAACGGGCGCGCCGGGTCGGCCAGCAGGTAGTCCGAGCTGCTCACCTGCGGGTTGACACGCAGGCCGCGCACCTTGCCTTCGCAAGCCTGCGCATGACGTTGCAACTGGCCGATCGAGTTGAAGATGATCTTGTCGCAGTTCTCGAGCATCTCCTCGATCTCGTCGTCGGCCCAGGCCACGCTGTAGGCGTGGGTTTCGCCAGCGAACTTCTGGCGGCCGAGCTTGAGCTCGTACAGCGACGAGGAAGTGGTGCCATCCATGTACTGCTGCATCAGGTCGAACACCGACCAGGTGGCGAAGCATTTCAGGGCCAGCAGGGCCTTGGCGCCGGACTGTTCGCGCACATAGGCGATCTTCTGCATGTTGCCCAGCAGCTTCTGTTTGTCGATGAGGTAGTACGGGGTCTTGATCATTCAGAGGCCTCCGGCCAGGCCGGCCAAAAAAAAGATCCGCATTGTGCCTGCCCTTGGCCCAGATCGAAAGGGCGAAACGCGCTTTTCGTCGGCGTGGCACGCGCTGGGCGATGTTCGCCGCCGACGTCTGCCGCGCCGCTTCCAGCAACGCGGCGCGCCAGCACCGCCGGGCTCCACGGCAAGGAATTTTCGCCCCCGCACGGACTCAGTTGAACACGGCAATGTGACCATTTCGAGCAACGCCCCGGCAGTTCTCGGGGCCAAGGAGCAACCGATGAGCAGCAAGTACAAGGTAGGCGACCAGGTGCGCTGGAATTCCGAGGCCGGCGTCATCCACGGCAAGGTGACCAAGGTGCATACCCGTGACGTGGAGTTTCGCGGACGTCAGCGCCACTGTTCGCCCGAGCAGCCGCAGTACGAGGTCGAGAGCGAAAAGACCGGGCACCTGGCCATGCACCGCGAGGACGCCTTGGCGCGCGACTGAACCAACCTCGGCGACGGCCGGTCGGAAAACGTACCTTCACATCAAAAGGAAGCTTGCCATGAAAATGATGACTCGACTGTTCACCGGCCTGGCCCTGGCCGGCGCGCTCGGCGCGACCTCGGCCTGGGCCGACCAGCCAGGCGCTGACTGGAAAGTCACCATGGACCAGGCCAGGGAAACCCTCAAGGCCGCCGGATACACCCAAGTGACCAAGATCGAGGCCGACGACAATCATTGGGAAGGCGAGGGCACCAAGGCCGATGGCATGAAATACGAGTTCGAGATCGATCCGTACAGCGGGCAGATCACCAAGGACGAGATGGATCACTGAACCTTGGGCAGGCGTGGTTGGGATGGCCGCGATGGGCCGCCATGCGGCCCTGTCCTGCCTGCCTGCATCAGCCCCGATCCGGCGGCATCGATGCCCCTCCAGCCAAGCGTGCGGCGGTCCTGTGCCGAAGCGTGACCTCACCTTCACGCCGCCTGGCTTTGCAAAGGAATTTTTCCGCCCTTCGACCGCTCAATAACGAACGAACAGAGGATGGAAGGCTATGGCTGGGCAGCAGTTGTACGTAATCGAATATGAACTCCACGGCAAACATCGCAGCTTCATCATTCGCCTGGAGAAAATGGATAACGCAGTGGCCTGGCACTGGGCGAGCTGCGATGCAGGCGTTGGCATCATCCCGAGGTTCGGACAGCAGAACATCAAGATGGTCAGTCGGCCGATGGCCGAGCGCCATGGTATTGCCGGAGTGAGGTGGCAGGTGGCCGGGCGGGGGGGCGAGTTCGTACCTCGCCCGATCGCTGTCCAAAGGCGTTCCGATGCCACCGAACGCGCCTAGCACCGGAACCACGATCACTAATGAAGAAAAGGAAAACGCCATGGACACCTATCACGTCAGCCCTGCCACCGATGGCTGGGAACTCAGAAAGGTCGGGGCCGAGCGTGCTTCCAAACGAAGCGCCACCAAGCAGGAGCTCGTCGGCTCGCTCGCCGAGTTCTTCGAAGGCAAGACTGCCTCGGTGAAGATCCACAAGGCCGACGGCACCATCGAGGAAGAGCGCACCTACCCGCGCGCAGCTGACCCGAGGCGTAGCAAGGGTTGATTCCGGTCACGCCGGCAGACCCTGAGGCCGGCATGAAGGAAGCAAGCGGGCAAGCCCGCTAGCTGGCTATCCGCCACTTCCCTGGGTGCGACGAAGCGTCGATTCACACGCTGGATGAGCTTGCCTTGCCTGATCTCCAGGAGCCGGACGTGAAAAGTTTGCTAAGGCTTTGTACGAAAGGTGCCTGCGCGACGATCAGGCAAGGCGAAAACAGGCTCGGAATGCTCATTTGCAACCAGTAAACTCTGCTTCCTCGCCTGTTTTCGCCTTGCCTGCTTGCCGCTCGGCGAACTTCGTGGCGCCCTGACTTCGCTGTTGGCCTGCGCTTATCTCTTGAGGAACCGATCTTGTCGTTGCGAGCGCTTCGAACCCTACTTGCCGTAGCCAGGCACGGCTCGTTCGTTCGAGCCGCAGAGGCAGTGCATCTGACTCAGTCCGCCGTAAGCCTTCATATTCGCGCCTTGGAAGAAGCCTTCAACGCGTCTCTTTTCGACAGGTCTCGGCGGATTCCCGTCCTGACGGAGGCCGGCCATTTCGCTGTCGAAAGAGCTCGAGAAATCGTCGCGCTCTATGACAGCATCGCCGCCGATCTGGGCGAGGGAAGCGAGTTGCGCGGGCGCCTGCGCATAGGCGCCATACAAACAGCCCTGGCAGGTGTCTTGCCTTCTGCACTGGCTGCGCTGACCTATCAGCATCCGCATATCCGCTTCAACGTGGCCTCTGGCATGTCAGCAGAACTTGCCATGAAACTCGAGACGGGCGAACTCGATGTCGCGGTAACCACGGAGCCAGTGAAGCCTTACCCCCATGGTCTTGTCAGCACACCGCTTTATCGGGAACGTTTCTGGCTGATCGCGCCGGCCGGTGTGACCAGCGATGATCCGCAGCAGCTCCTTCTCGAATATCCGTTCATACGATTCGATCGCAAGGCGTGGGCTGGCCGGACGATCGAACGGGAGCTGCGTCGTTCGAGGTTGAGAGTCCGGACGACGATGGAACTTGATAGCCAGGAGGCCATAGTGAAAATGGTTTCGAGTGGCTTGGGAGTTGCGGTCATTCCAATCGCCGAAGACAAGTTATCAATGACCGAACAGTTGATACGCATCCCTTTTGGCGAGCCTCAGAAGACACGTCTCGTGGTGCTTTTGGAACGCGAAGATCGACCGGCGGGCCGGCTAGCCCAGGCCGTGGTGAGCGCCATAAGAGAACAAGCGGGCCCTGCCGCGACCCATGAGAAATAATCGCGGTTCGAGTGATTTAATATCGTTTTTTATCGACCGAGCTTTCTCTTATCGTTGGACCACCTTCGACGGGCGTCACGGTCGCCGTTGCGAAGCGAATACACATTTGTCAAAAACTGCTCATCGACCGCACCGAAGCTCCCCCTGTGCGAAGAACGGGGTACCCGAATCCGCATCGATGTCGCAACTGGACTGAACGTCCTTCGTCTGACGACGGGGGCAGGCCATCTTCGTGTGCCGTTCTCTGAGCCAGGCACTGTTGATCGAAACGAGACAGCTTGGTAAGACCCTATGGCAACCGCATTGACCCTCTCGCTCGTTCCCATCGCTTTGCTGATTGGGCTGGGATTCTGGCTGCGCACCACCGGCTTCATCGGTGATGACTTCTGGCCCCATGCCGAAAGGCTAGGTTACTACGTTCTGCTTCCAGCGCTGTTTTTCCATAGCCTGGCCACTGCCGAATTGGGCGAGCTACCGGTCAGGCTGATGATTAGCGTCCTGGTTTCATCCACCATCGCCGTTTCGGCGATCATGGTCATGGCGCGTCGGTTATTTTCCGTGGACGACCCAGCCTTTACCTCGTTGTTTCAAGGAAGTGTCCGGTTCAATAATTACGTCGGCGTGTCAGCCGCTGCGGGCATCTTCGGTGCTCAGGGTATCGCCATCGCAGCTGTCGCGAATGCCGCGATCGTGCCGACTGTGAATATTCTTTGTGTGCTCGTGTTCGCCAGATACGGCGCTGGCAGCCGGGCCACATTTGCTGGCGTGCTCAGGCAGCTGATCTTCAATCCGCTGATAATGGCCTGTGCGCTCGGGATCAGCGTGCAGGCCAGCGGGCTGGCTATTCCGCCAGGCATCGAGCCGGCGCTCAAGACGTTAGGGCAGTCTTCGCTGCCTTTGGGATTGCTCTGCATTGGCGCTGCACTGAATCTGCATGCCGTGCGAAGGTGGTTGCATCCGATAGGGGTTTGTTCGATAGCAAAGTTCGTTGCGATGCCACTGGCCACGGTTCTCATTTGCAGGCTCTTCGGTCTGCAGGGAGAAGCCGCTTTGGCCGTAGTCATGTTCCAGGCCCTACCTACGGCCTCCTCGGCATACATCATGGCCCGGCAGCTAGGAGGAGACGCTCCCTTGATGGCAGGCATCATCGCCGGGCAGACCTTGATAGCGGCCTTGGCGCTGCCAGCAGTCTTGCTGGCAACCTCTCATCTGCTCTGATTCCGATGCCGTCGGCTCGATCTCGGTGCGCCGTGACCTGTCGTCTGCTTCCATGCTCATCTGCCTGGCGCTATCGATGAATTTATTTTGCGCTTGACGGGTCTCAAGATCACCCACCGGTGAGGGGTGACTGGGCCTGGCACGGCCTGTATTCGAGCGAATTGTCGTCACGCAAAGGAGCGACCATGGATAACGATCATGCCAGTCCAGTTGCCGATGGCCGGGAACTCACGAGGCCCAAGGCCGAATATGGTTCCAAGCGAAGCGCCACCAAGCAGGCGCTCGTCGGCTCGCTCGCCGGGCTCTTCGAGGGCGAGACTGCCTCGGTGAAGATCCACAAGGCCGACGGCACCATCAAGCAAGAGCGCACCTACCCACGCGCGGCTGACCCGAGGCGTAGCAAGGCTTGATTCCGATCACGCCGGCAGACCTTGGGATCGATCTGACGCAAGCAGGCGGGCAAGGCCTCTACAAGTGGCTGCTCGCCAGCTTCCTGGTCGGCAAGCGTATTCGCTCGAGCGTCGCGTTGCAGGCTTACCGGGTCCTGGTCGATCAGCATGGGCTGGACACGCCCGGGAAGCTGGCCGGCTGTTCGCATGCCTCGCTCGTACGACTGCTGGGGCAGGCTGGGTATGCCCGCTACGACGAATCCACGTCACGTCGGCTCAGGCGGCTTGGCGAAAAGCTGGAGGCCGGCCTGGAGCGGCACTTGCAGTGCCTGGCGAGCGGGGCCCACGACAGCGCTCACTTCGAGCGCTGGCTGCTGAGCTTCGAAGGTATCGGGCCAAAGACGGTGGAGATTTTCATGCGCGAGGCTGCCGAGGCGTTGCGCGGTGCTCGGGAGTGACCGCGACCAACTACGCAAGCGGCGAAATTTCCGGGTCGGCTTGCGGAAAAAAAAGCGTTTCTCGCTTGCGATTTTCTCTATCGCTTGTAGTTCATGTCCTAGAGATACTGCTACCGCCTAGAAATCATTGCAGACGTCTTTTCCTCCTCCTGGTCTCGGCCCGTCGTGCAGCTTGGAGTGAGGCGTATCGCCCGGTGAACCTGCCTCAGAAGCCATACAGCCTTTCAGGATTGCTCACCAGTATCTGTTCGATGATCCGGTCGTCACCTTCGGCCCAGACGAACAGCGCTTCCAGAAGGTCCGCATCGTTTGGCATGGGCACTGGAATGCATGGATGCGGCCAATCGCTGGCCCACAGCACACGTGCCGGGTTTGCCTTGATCAGTGCCTTGGCATAAGGCGTGACATCGTCGTAGGGCACATCCTGACTGGCCGTGAAGCGGTAGGGGCCGGAAAGTTTCACCCAGGCCTTGTCTTCCTCGAGCAGGCGCAACAGATCGCGAAAGCCTGGGTGCTGCAGCCCGCAGCTGGTAGGCATGTGCCCCATGTGGTCGATCACCACATCGACTGCAAGTGCTGAAAGCGTGTCATACAGGTCGGCGAACTCGGTGATGTCGATCAGCAGCTGCAGGTGCCATCCCAGAGGCGCCACTTTCTTGGCAAGGGCGGCGACATCCGAGACCTCGACACCGCTTTTGAAGATGAGATTCAGGCGCACGCCCCTGACCCCCAATGCATGCATCGCTTGCAGTTGCTCGAAGCTGGTATCGGCCTGGATCACCACCACGCCTCGGAAGCTGCTGCCAGCGTCTGCCAGCGCCTTGAGGGTGGTCTGGTTGTCCGAACCATACACGCTGGGCTGGACGATGACACCTCGGCTCAGGCCCAGGGCTTGCTGGACTTCGAGGAACTCGCGAAGGCGCGCAGGCGGGGGGGTGTAGGAGCGGTGTGGGGTAAACGCCTGGCCGTTGGCGTCGTCGAAGATATGGAAATGACAATCGCAGGCATTGGCAGGCAGCGCACGGCTCGGCTTGCGCGGCTTTGGATCAGGACCGGGGCATTGCGGCGCGTAGGTCTCCCCGAGCGAACTCATGCGGGTGATCTCCCAGCCCTGCAAGCCTCGCAAGCCGTTGCGCTCTGCCGAATTGATGATCTGTTGCCAGGTGGCGCGTCGGGCCAGGTCCGGGTCGCCTAGCTTGATCGCATCGAAGATGTTCTGGTGTTCGGCCAGCAGCGCTTCGCCGAGCCCCGCCGTGCCAGCCAGGCGCCGCTCGAGTGAAGCGGCTTCGAACACATGCCCGCACAGGAAGATGATGAAGTTGCGATAGTATTCGTTGCCTGTAGCGTCGGCGATCGCCCGCTTGAATTGCAGGCTGTGCTCGATGACCTGGTCGCCATCGTCGATGCCGGCACGCAGCGCATCAAGGGCGCACGAGATGGCCTTGAGCTGGTTGCGCGAGCGGCGCCTGGCAGCCATGGCGGCGGCGGCGACCTCCAGTTCCAGGCGTAGCTCGTAGAGCTGGCGCAGCTTTGTCGTATCGGCCAGCTCTTCATGGGGAATGCGGAAACTGCTTTGGTTGGCTTCGGTGGCGACGAAGGCGCCGAGCCCTTGCCGGCTGATGACCAGGCCAGCGGATTTCAAGCGTGCCACAGCCTCCCGGACGACGTTGCGACTGACCGCGAACGCCTGCGCCAAGGCGGTTTCGGTTGGGATGCGGTCGCCTGGGCGTAGCCGACCCTCGCGGATTTCGTTCTCCAGGTAGCGGGAGATTTCAATGGAGTAATGGTCGCGTCGACCTATGGCTTTGATGTTCATGCTGCCCAGTCGTCAGGAGGGATGGAACGCTGCCTCGGTTCCTGGGCATGCCGGTGCCCACGGATCAAGCGATGCGTGGGCGACACTTTACCAAAGCGCTCAGTCGTCAGTGCAACTCCTTGCCTTTGGTTTCCGGCAGGAAGCAGGTGACTACCAGCACCAGGCAGTAGGCGCCACCGGCGAACAGGCTGACCGCGGTGCCCAGGCTGGTCTTGGCGCTGATGTAGCCGACCAGTCCAGGGAAAAGAGCGCCAACGGCGCGACCGAAGTTGTAGGAGAAGGCCTGGCCATTGGCCCGCAGTTCGGAAGGGTACAGTTCGGTGAGGAACGCGCCCATGCCGCTGTAGATGCCCGAAGCGGTGAAGCCCAGGGGGAAGCCGAGGATCAGCATCTGGGTATTGCTCAGCTCCAGCTGCATGTAGCAGAACACGCTGATCGCCGAAAGCAGGGCGAAGATGATGAAGTTGGGGCGCCGGCCCAGGCGGTCGGAGAGGTAGGCGCCGCAGATGTAGCCCAGGAAAGAACCGAGGATGACGACCATCAGGTACGAGCCGGTACTGAAGATCGACAAGCCTTTCTCCAGTTTCAGATAGGCTGGCAACCAGGTGGTGATGGCGTAGTAGCCACCCTGGACGCCCATGCACAGGAGGGCCGAGAGCAGGGTGACTCGCAGCAGCGAAGGCGAGAAGATATGCCAGAAGGACAGTGCGTTGCCCGTTTGCAGCTGGCGTTCGCGGGTTTGCTGGAAGACTTCCGGTTCAGGTACGTACTTGCGGATGTACAGTACCAGCAGCGCCGGTACGACGCCGATCCAGAACAGCGAGCGCCAGGCGATATCTTCAGGCAGCAGGCTGAACGCGAGCGTGTACAGCAGCGCCGCCGCGCCCCAGCCGACAGCCCAGCCGCTTTGCACGATGCCAACCGCCTTGCCGCGGTGCCGGGCACGGACCATTTCGCCGATCAGCACCGAACCGACCGCCCATTCCCCACCAAACCCCAGGCCCTGAAGCGCACGAAGGATGAACAGCTGTTCGAAGTCCTGGGCAAAGCCGATCAGCACCGTGCAGGTCGAAAACCACAGGATGCTGATTTGCAGCAGGCGGACACGGCCATAGCGGTCGGCGAGGATCCCCGCGCCCCATCCGCCGATGGAGGAAAACAGCAGCGTCACCGTGCTCAACAAGCCAACCGAGCCTTTGTCGATGTGCCACAGCGTCATCAAGGAGGCGATGACGAAGGTGAAGACCATGAAGTCCAGCGCATCGAGCGCCCAGCCACCAAAGGCAGAATAAAACGTACGCTTTTCAACTTTGTTGAGTTCGCTGAACCAACTCATTTTCTTGTTCTCCGCAAGTTCGCAGGTATCGAGCTGTCGAGGGTGTTTCAGAAGTCGTAGAGGGTGGCGGGGTTGTCCGTCAGGATCTGCCGCAGCTGTTGCTCGTTTGCTACCCAGCGGGTCAGGCGCTCGAGCAACAGCGTGGTATCGGGCGAGCGCTGCAGGGCCACATGCGGCCAGTCGCTGCCCCAGAGCATGCGTTCGACCGACTGGGCGATCAGCGCGCGAGCCAGCCGATCGGCTTCGGCGTAGTCCGGGTGCGAGTCGCACAGCCGGTAGGCACCGGACAGCTTGACCCACCAGCCGCGCTCGGCGACGTTCCTGCACAAGGTCTTGAAGCCCTGCTGCTGGCATCCCTGTGATGCCGGCAGATGCCCCATGTGGTCGATGACGATCGGGCAGGGCAGCTTCTTCAGACGGCTGTCGAGTTCATCCAGATGCCGCACGTCGATCAGAAACTGCACGTGCCAGTTCAAGGGTGCGATGCGCGCGGCGAGCCGTTCCATGGAGTTCAGGTCGACGCCGCCGCGGAACAGCACGTTGAAGCGCACGCCTCTTACGCCAGTGGCATGCATGTGTTCGAGCGCGGCGTCGCCGACATGCTCATCCACGACGGCCACGCCGCGCAGTCGCTGCCGATGACGCTGCATGACTTCGAGCATGTAACGATTGTCGGTGCCATAGATGCTCGGCTGCACCAGTACTCCCCTGTGCAGGCCCAGGCTGTCGAGCATGGCCAGGTAGGCCTGTTCCGGAGCCGGGCTAGGGGTGTAGCTGCGGTCGTCGACCAAGGGATAGCGCGCGAAGTCGGCCGAAATCACATGTGCATGGGTGTCGCATGCATGCTCAGGCAGCGTGAAGGCAGGCTTGCGAAGCGTCTCCAGGGGAGGCGCGCAGGCTGCAAGATCCTTGGGGGGCGCCGAAGGCTTGTGCATCGATCGATCTCCTGATCAGCGACTGAGCTGCCAGCCAAGCAGTCCAGAGGGGCCTTGTGGTCATTATTTTGTCGGATGTAGGTTGTCCAACAAGTAAGAGCATGGTCTATCCATGGTCGAGGTTTGTCAATGCCCCTGCTTTGGATGGAGCGCTGGCGTCGTCCACTGGCTAGCCGCTCAAGCCTCGGCAGGCCACGTAGCTACCGGCCGGCTGCGCTCGGGTGAACGGCTGGAGGGTTTGCCTCGCTGCGCCCGCTGGCAGCGGGCGCGCAGGCGATCGGTCGGTTGGCGGGCTCTGGCGCCAGGTCGATGCTCAAGGCGCGTTCGGTGCGCAGTCTCGATCGACCGTCTTGATCAGCGCCTGCTCGTCGAACACTTCGAGTCGGGCCAGGCAATGGCCGTGCTCAGGCAGGCTGAGCTGGACGGTCGACGACACTTCGCCGCTGCGCAGCTGGCCTTGCTGATTGATGCTCGAGGTGTTCCCACCACTGACCTGGCTGACCGTCAACCGATAGCGCAAGGTCAGGGGCACCGGGTTGTCGATGCGCGGTCGGATCAACACGGCCGTATCCGTGTGTTCAGCCTCGATGGCGACCGCCAGCTGCGAATAATCCATGATCATCGTTGCGTCACCGTCGCGCTGGAGTGGTCGCCGTATTGGGTCACCGAGACCGTCCCACCGAAACCGCTCTGGGTAACGCTGGCCTGATTGCCCTGCCCATACTGGCCGACGAACGCCTGGTTGTAGGCGCCGCTTTGCACCACGGCGGCCTGGTTGTGGCTGCCGGCCTGGACCACGGCGGCCTGGTTGTACTGGCCCGACTGGGTGAGCGCCAGGTCATTGCCGAGGCCCACCTGGTAGGCAGCGGCCAGGTTGCTGGCACCGCCCTGGTTGATCCTGGCGATGTTCGCCACGCCTGTCTGGGTCTGCGCCAGGCGCTGCGCCGGGCCGGCCTGCTCGATACGGGTCTGGTTGGAACTGCCGGCCTGGGTCAGGTCGAGCCGGCTGCCGCCGATACCGGCGTAGCGGCCTTCCGATAACAGGTCGCTGGCCTGGGCAAGGCCCGTGCAGGCCAGCATGGCCGTCAGCAGTGCGGTGTGCCAGTAACGCCTGGGGTACGCCATGCTTGTCTCCGATCGTCAGTGGGCTTGGTTCGGGTCGCTGATGGGCTGGGTCATGGTCTGCTCGTCGTAGCTTCGCAGATAACCCTGCAGCAACGGTTGCTTGAGCTCTTGGGGGTTCCTGAGTTGCCAGCTGCCGTCTCGGACACCTTGGGCGATCAGGTGGATCAAGGCGCTTTCGATGGCTTCGCGCACGCACTGCTGCACCGGCTCGTTGCGGCTGAAGCCGGTTTCGACTTCCAGCAGGTGCTTGAGCGAGACGTACTTGAACACGCCGAAATCCATCTGGGTGGAAAACACCGTCTTGGTGGTGGTCACGCTCTGGATCACGTCACCGGTGCGGATATCCACCGCGCGCAGGTTGATGGTTACCTGGTCCTGCCGGTACAGCTCCGAGGGACCGATGCCCAGGTAGCGCACGCCAAGGCCACCGGTGCGCACGTTGCTTTCATAGGCGACGATGGCGCCGCCGATCAGTAGGTTGGCCGGACGCAGCGAGGGCAACTGTACCTGGGCCTGGTCCTGAGGCAGCTCCAGCGCGCGGATGATCTTGCGCTCGGTGAGCAGGTCCTGCAGGTTTTCGCGCTCGACCGGCTTGAACCAGCGCGAGTCGCGCAGCGCGGTCACCAACAGCGATGCCGCGCCTTGGGTGACCGAGGTGGAAAACGAACTGTCGGGCGAGGGCTTGTATTGACCGGTCTGGTCGCGCAGGCCGTACACCGCGACGGAAATCGGGCCGGCCGGTGCCGGCAGTTGCATCAGGTCCCGTGTGCTCTGGGTCGGCGGGGAAATGCTCGCAGCGGACGTGGTGCCAGCTGGCTTGGAGGTGACGCAACCACTTGCCAGGACCGCCGCGAAAATCATCAGTGACAGTGTGCGGGCGCGCATGCTCGTACTCCAGTGAAATCCCCGCCACGCGGTGGGCGGGGAACGACATCGATAAAAGCCGAACGGCGACGGTTAACGCTGGACGATCACGGCGCTGTTGCCGGCACCGCCGGACTGGCTCACGGTGGCCGAATGCAGGTTGCCAGTCTGCGTCAGGCTGACGGTGTTGACGTAGCCGACGCCGGCCGCGCCGAAGCCGCTCTGGGTCACGCTGGCGTTGTTGTTGAAGCCGCTCTGCAGCAGTGTCTCTTCGTTGTGCGCGCCAGATTGATCGACAAAGGCCACGTTGTTGCTGCCCCAGTCCTGGGTCACGCTGGCGGTCTGGGTATTGCCGCGCTGGGTGACCGAAGCCAGGCCATTGTGCGCACCGTCCTGCTTGATTGTCGCTGTGTGATCATGGCCCGCCTGGTCGGTGGTGGCGCGGTTGCCGACGCCGGTCTGGACGATGCTGGCATTCATGTTGTTACCCGAGCGCTGCAGGGCGCGGGCGTGGTTGAAGCTGCCGTTCTGGGCAATGTCGGCCCCGCCGAAGTTGGCCCCGGTCTGCTCGATGTAGCCGTAGTTGCTCAGGCCACCCTGGTTGATGCTGGCGTTCTTGAAGTCGGTGTCGTACTGGTTGATCAGACCCTTGTTGCCCAGGCCGGTCTGGGACACCTTGACCGATTCGCCGATGTAGCTGTCGGTCTGGTTGATCTCACCGTAGTTGCCAATGCCGTTCTGGTTGATGGTGGCGGCGCCGGCGATGGTCTTCTCCTGATTGATGAAGCCCTTGTTCGCGGTGCCGGCCTGGTTGATCAGCGCGGTGGCGTTGTCGCGGCCGGCTACCTGGCTGATGCTGGCCTTGTTGTGGCTGCCGCCATGCAGCGCCTGGTTGATGGTGGCGCTGGCCTTGCCGGCGGTGGTGCCTTGCTGGTAGATGCTGGCATCGTTGCGCTCGCCGCCCTGATTCAGGCGCGCGACCTGGTCGACCCCGCTGGGCAGGGAAGCGGCGGAAGCCTGGCTGACGGTGGCGTTGTTGCGGGCACCGGTCTGGTTGACGGCCGAATCGTTCTGGCTGCCGGTCTGCTTGATGGTGACGTTGGAACCTGCGGCGAATGCCTGGTCGACGGTCAGGACGTTGTGGTCGCCCGCCTGGCGGGTATTGACCGAACCACCATCGGCGAGGGCAGCGCCGGACAGGGCAACCAGTACAGCAATGGACAGAAGCGATTTACGTGCGTTCATGGATGACTTCCTATGTTCCAGAGGGTGGGTTATTGCATTTCTTGACGCAGGTATACCTGCCCGCCGATTGCACAACAGTGCGCACAACAGGTTTTTCTTACAGCAGTCGTTACATCAGAAGTTCAAGGCTGGTTTATTTGAAACTGGGTAGTCTGGCCTGTCGTCTTGTCGGTGGTGACGATCTGCAACAGGCCACCGGAAAGGTTGGTGATGGTGATGGTGAAGTCGGTCGTTTCGACCGTGCCAGGCGTCAGGCGGCCATCGGCACCGACGATGCTCGAGGTCACGGCCGACGACACGCGACTGAGAATGGCGCTCTGCAACATGCTGTTGAACTGCGTCAGAGCGGTTTGCGCCGATGAACCGGAATTGGACTTTTCCGTGAACTTGTTCTGCGCGTTGGCCTGGTTCAGCAATACCGGGCCATTGAGCGGATTGCCGCCAAAGGACGGATTGTTCGGTACATAGACCAGCTCGCTTGCCGGCGCCACGCCAACTAGCGCGGTGCACAGGGCCAGGCTCGATAAAATGGCTGATACGCGAAACATTCTGCATGCTCCCTTCAAAATTCGTCACGACCCAGGTCCGGGTCACCGAAGAACTGCGCAAGCTGGTAGTCGAGGATGGCCTGGAATACCTGGGCCGCGGCATCCGCGCCCAAGGCGGGGATCTGCGTGCGGTTGGGCGGCAGAAACATCTGCAGCAGGCGCCGGTTGCCATAGTCGACGAACACCTGGCTGCCCAGGCGCGCGGTCGGACGCTCGCTGATCGCGACGCTGAAACGCCCGGCCTCGTCCAGCTCCTGCCATGCCGTCGCGAAACTGTCGTAGAACGCCCGGCCCGCCAGGGTGACCGTCTGCCCCACCACCAGTCCGGCCACCTCGGTCCGGCTGAGCGTGCGTTGCTCGGACAGGCTCTGCGTGGGGCTGACCGTATCCTGCGCATGTGCCGTCGAGACGACGCACAGCGGCAGCACAATCATCTTGATGAGCGTGGAATAGTTCATGACTTCGGTGCATTTGCGACTGGGTGAAGACACTGTATTTCATTAAATGGCGATGCGCCATTAATCGTGTAATATTTTATTTACAGTATTCTGACGCCAATGAAACACTTTTGTCGCGGCGGAATACCGGCGTCAAAACGAGTGAGCGTTCTGTTGAGTTAGAGTTTCTCTTGAAGTGGGGATGGATATATAAGTGGGGCGTGTCGCGTAATGGGATGTCGGGTTGTTGTGGGGTAGTTGTTTTTCGCGGCACGTCGAGAAGTTGTCGCTGACCGGAGGCTATCGCAGTTCAGCGCGCCGCCTGTCGTGCCAACAGCGCGGCCAGGGCGACCCCTGCCAGCGCCAGCAACGCCGCCATGCAGAAGATCGAGGCATAGCCGGCTCGGGCGGCCAGCGCGCCCATTGCCGGACCGGCAGTGGCCAGGGCCAGATCGAAGAACACCGCATAGGCCCCGAGCCCAGCGCCCCGGCTGCTGCTGGGCACCTGCTTGATGGCCTCGACGCCGAGCGCCGGATACACCAGCGACAGGCCAAAGCCAGCCAGTCCGGCGCCAAGCAGCGCCCAGGCGGGGGCAGGGGCCAGCCAGAGCAGGACGAAACCGACCACTTCGGTGGCCATGCAGGCCATGGCCACCGGGTAGCCGCCGAAGCGGTTCACGGCGTTGACGAACAATAGCCGCGACAGGATGAAGCACAGGCCGAAGACCGTCAGGCACCAAGCCGCGCCAACCCAGCCGCGCTCGAGGTAATACAGGGTGACGAAGGTGGTCAGCGTGCCGTAGCCGATCGAAGCCAGGGTCAAGCCGACGCCACATGGCGCGACACGGGCAAAGGCCGACCAGAAGGGCAGGCGCTCACCGCGCGTCACGCTCACGTCCGTCTGCCGGTGCAGAACCCACAAGGCCACGCCAGCCAGGCCGATCAAGGCCGGCCCCAGCAGGGCAAAATCCAGCGCATCGACCATCAGCACCCCCAGCGGGGCGCCAATGGCGATGGCGCCGTAGGAGGCGATGCCGTTCCAGGAAATCACCCGGGCGGTATGGTCGGTACCGACCTGGCCAATGCCCCAGCTCAAGGTCGCGACACCGATCAACCCCTGAGCCAGGCCGAGCAGCAAGCGTCCACCCAGTAGCAGCGCGAGGCTCAGCGCTGGAAAGCCCAACGACCAGCTCGACAGCAAGGTCAGCACCCCGCAGCCAATGATGCCGTACAGCCCGTAGCGTATCGCCCGCTTGCCACCAAGCGTGTCCACCACCCGCCCGGCAACCGGGCGGCTGAGCAGGGTGGCCAGGTACTGCGAGGCGATGGTGATCCCGGCGGTGACCGCGCCGAACCCCATCTGGTCATGCACATGACTGGGCAATACGGCGATCGGCAAGCCGATGCACAGGAAAGCGATGAAGGTGTGGAAGACGATCGCGAGGATTTGTCGGGTGATCGATGAGGTCTGGCCGGGAGCAGGCTGGCGCGCGTTCATGGGCTGGTTCGCGGGAATCGGTGGTATGGCCACATGATGCAGGTCAGGAGGGAAAAAAGAAAGCAGGCTAACGATTTGCCCTGCTGGTGCGCGGAGGCGGCGATTCGCTCAAGGCTGGCATCGAGTACCAGCTTGGCTGCTCTCGGCCTTCGCGGCGGTGATAGACTGCCGTTCCAGTTACCAACACCTGCTCAAGAGACTCGCCCATGCTCGGAGTGACCGACTACAGCGCCTTCGTCATCGCTTTCATCGTCGTTCTGGCCATCCCTGGCCCTGGCAACCTTGCCCTGATGACCGCCACGGGCAGGGGCGGCGTCAAGGCTGGCCTGGCAGCGACCTGTGGCGTGATCCTCGGCGACCAGGTCCTGCTGTGGCTGGCCGTGGCCGGCATGGCCACCTTGCTGGCCGCGTACCCGGCGGCGTTCCACGTGCTGCAATGGGCAGGCGCTGCCTACCTGGCCTGGCTGGGCCTGCGGATGCTGCTCGGCAAGCCCGGCGCCACGCCGCGCAAGCGTCGCATGGACAATGGTCACTTCCTGCGCCAGACCATGATGATCACCTTGCTCAACCCCAAGGCGATCATGTTCTACATGGCCTTCTTCCCATTGTTCGTCGATCCGCTGCGTCATCAGGGGTTGCTCACCTTCGGCTTCATGGCCGCGACCGTGGCGCTGGTGACCTTTCTCTATGGGTTGCTCGTCGTACTATTGACCCACGGCCTGGCCGAACGCATGCGGGCCAATCCGCGGGTTGGCACGGTGCTGGAACGCCTGGCTGGATGCTGTCTGCTCGGGTTCGGGATCAAGCTGGCGGCGATGCGCTGATCGCCCCGTGCGGCGAGTCGACGGTCATGGCGCCATGGGCAGCCGAGACAGCACCGCTGCGGCCAAGGCATCCAGCTTGGCACCCGCGTCACCCAGGCAGCCGTCGAGGCGCACGAGCTTCATCGATCGGCTTTGCTGTTTACGCAAGCGGCTGGTGCTCGCCAACTCCGCCAGGCCGTGACCATGAGCATGACCGTGGCGGTAAGGCCAGGCATCAGGAAACCGAGCTGCCAGGTTGGGTCTTTCTCGAACTGCTTGCCCCAGATGACCCCCCAGGCCAGGGCCACCAGCGTGCCCACTATCGCCAGCCACTCACGGCGCAGGGTCGGCCTGACGGCCATCGCCAGGGTGTAGGCCTTCCAGCATCCGCACAGCGCCACGGTGGAGAAACCGATGACCAATGATTGGTATCCGTAGGAGCCGGTAGCGGCCATCGATATCAAAAGGAACGGTACGAACCATGAGAAGGCCAAGGTAACCGGTCCCATGCCGAGTATCGCGACGATCGTGAGAACGATCCGAAGCATGAGAAACCTGTCCATTTCGTTGACTGCTCCGTGACAGTGGCCTATGCGCGCAAGCACATGTCGAGGTCAGGATATTGCCTTGCGCCAGATAATCAAAGTGCGTGGTGCCAATGGTCGAAGTATCGCCCCGGGGCAGCGCAGCAAGATAGCGGCTGCTTACGAAAAATGCCTGTGCGACGATCAGGCTACGCTGAAAACAGGCATGGAATGCTCATTTACAACCAGTAAAGTCGAGCGCGACCCCGGCCGTTGCTCGCCTGTTTTCGCCTTGCCTGATCGCCGCTCGGCGACTTTCCGTACAAAGCCTAAAGCCATCACCTCCAGAAGCATCAGTGAACCTTCATGGCTGTCGGGGTTCAGTTGTGCTGACCGCGCTTGCGATCTTCACGAAGGATTTGCCATGGGCCATGCTCCCCCCACCGCCAACGCCACGGTTCGCGTCGAACGTGAACTGAGCCTGCGGGCGGTGCTCACCGGCGCGGTGCTGGGCATCGTGCTCACGCCATCGAATGTCTACGCGGGGCTAAAGATCGGCTGGTCGTTCAACATGTCGATCATCGCGTTGCTGGTCGGCTTCGCCCTGTGGCAGGGCTTGGCGGGGCGCAAGAAGGATCGGCCCAGGTGGTCATTGCACGAAAGCAACATCAACCAGACCGTGGCTTCGGCCGCTGCCTCGATCATCTCGGGCGGGCTGGTCGCGCCTATTCCTGCCTATACGCTGCTCACCGGCCAGCAACTGGATCCGGTGCCGATGATGGCTTGGGTCTTTTCGGTGAGTTTCCTGGGCATCTGGATCGCCTGGTATCTGCGTCCGGCCTTGCTCAACGATCATGGCCTGAAGTTCCCCGAAGGCATGGCGACGCTGGAAACGCTGCAGCAGATCTACCGTCATGGGCGCGAAGCCATGACGCGGATCAAGGTGCTGTTCAGCGCCGCGCTGTTGTCAGGGCTGGTGAAGTGGATCGACGGCTTCGTCTGGGCGATACCGCGCTGGGCGCCCACGCCTGCGCTCGAGCGTCTGACCTTCACGCTGGAGCCCTCGCTGTTGCTCATCGGCTTCGGCAGCATCATCGGCATTCGCGTGGGCCTGACGCTGCTGTTCGGCGCCGCGCTGGCCTGGGGCGGCCTGGCGCCGTGGCTGGTCGACCGGGCCTTGGTGGTGCTTGCCCCGAACGCCAGCGGACCGCAGTTCGCCACGCTGGTGGAGTGGCTGTTGTGGCCGGGCGTGAGCCTGATGGTCTGTGCCACCTTGACTTCATTGGCGGTTCGTCTGTTCCAAGTGCCACGGCGACGACCCGGCAACTTCTCCGCGAGCCGGGCACCACACGCCAGGCTGCGGTTTTCAGCATGGCCTGCGGCTGGCCTGCTGCTGTCCATCGCGCTGGTGGTGACCCTGCAGGCGCTGCTGTTCGGGATCGACTGGTGGATGGCGCTGTTGAGCATTCCGTTGGCGATTTGCCTTGCCGTGGTCGCGGCGCGCGTGGTCGGCGCCACTGGCATCGCGCCAATCGGCGCCATTGGCAAGCTGTCGCAGCTCGGCTTCGGTCTTATCGCCCCAGGTCAAGTGCCGGTCAACCTGATGAGTGCCAATACGGCGGGTGGCGCGGCCGGGCAGTCCACCGACCTGATGAACGACTTCAAGGTCGGCCTGGCGATTGGCGCGACGCCGCACAAGCAGCTGATCGCGCAATGCCTGGGTATCTTCATCGGCAGCGTGGTTGGCGTGCTGGTGTACCTGATGCTGATCCCTGATCCGCATACCATGCTGCTCACCGAGCAATGGCCCGCACCGGCCGTCGCGACCTGGAAGGCGGTGGCCCAGACGCTGACGCAGGGGCTGGGGGCGCTGTCGCCAGAAATTCGCTGGGCGATAGTGGCCGGTAGTGCCATTGGCGTGTTGCTGGGCGCGCTGGACAGCCTGCTGCCGCCTCGAACGGCCCGCTGGCTGCCAAGTACCGCCGCGCTGGGGTTGGCATTCATATTGCCGGCGTCGATCGCCATGATGATGGGCCTTGGCGCGGTGCTGACCTGGCTGGTCAGCTGCCGTTGGCCGAGCGTCACGGAGCGCTTTGCAATTACCGCGGCAGCGGGCTTGATCGCCGGCGAAAGCATCACGGGCGTAGGGACATCGTTCTGGGAGATGCTTCGGACGCTGTAACTGCGCAAGGTTGGGGCCGAACTTGGCCTGGCGATGCCTGGCGTGGGGTGCCACGCGGGCCATTGGCCATGGCTGGCTTCGAGCCCATCCTGCAGAACGCTACGCGGCGATGGTCTTGCTGGCTGGTCATGGCCTTTTCGGCCGTGTGCCGTGGCTCGGAAAGCCTGGAAGTGGCTACCTTGGCGCAGCCTTGGGTCTTCAGGTCTACGTCGCTCGCGCGTGTTTGCCAGAGGCGGTCACGGTAGCCGTTTCGAACTGTTTGGCCGGTCAGGCTTTTGATATCGAAGCCGGCGCCACACAGCCCTTCGACGTCGAATTCCATCATGCGCTGGGCAACGAACTGGATCATTGCTTGAGCAGCGTGTCCAGCTTGCAACGCGACGTGACACAGACGAACCCCGGCCGTTGAGCCGGGGGTTGCACTTCCAGCGTCCCAGTTTTTCCATGGCTGCATCCGCCAGACACGATGATCGACTTTTACGTTGTGATCAGGCACGTATTGGTCGATCTTCTGGATGACGAAGCCCGGCAGAGTGACGTTGACCTCCTCGGTCTTGGACGTGCCCCTACCAAACCGGACACCAACTCCCCGTTAAAATTGATGCTGCTGCCAAGCGCCTGAATTCTCTCCGTGATCGATATTTCAAAGCGCTGTGCGGATGCTGCTCGTTGTAATGCTCGAAGGCAATCGACAGATTGCGCAGCGCCGTTTCTCGATCCGGTTCGGGTATAGGCGCCACGTAATCTGTGAATTTGGTGATGGAAAACGAGTGGAGGGGGAAAAATCAAGTTCCAGCTCATGCGTTTGTCAAAATCACTTCAGGAGGTCGTATGCTGCTTGAGCAAAATTACGGTATATCTCTTTGTCTTTTTCGTCCATTTCACCATCTGCGTTAGCGTCCCCGCGGCCGTTGACCTTATCGTAGATACCGTCTTTTTTTGAAGAAGAGACAGAAATGGAGAACGCTATATCTTGCCCGGGTGTAGGACTCGATCAATACCTCAGGGCTGGTATCGCCATCGATCTCTGCAAGTGAAATGCGAATTTCTTTAAGGTTCATCGATACGGCTCCATTGGAAGGTGCTAATGCGCAATGAATGGTTAATTGCGGCCATCGATGTTGAGACTATCCCGCTATGCCGAGCATGACTACTGGTAGTAATGTCAGTTGCCATAGCGGCAGACGATAAGTATAAGCACCGATCACGGCGCCCACGGTCAACGTGCTGCACATTGGGAAGAACTTCTCAGCAGCTTGGCGGCGTCTGGCCGGTATTTGCATCGAAAGCCTGTCCTGGCTCGACTGCGCCGAGCGCTACGATCGAGCGTACACGTTCTTCTACATGGACCCGCCGTATTGGCAGACGGAAGGGTATGGGGTCCTTCCCGTTCGAGCAGTACGAGGAGATGGCCGACTTCATGCGCCGGTGTAAGGGGAAGCTCATGGTCAGCATCAACGATCATCCGGACATCCGGCAGGCGTTCGAGGGCTTCCACATGGAGCGGCTGGACATCCGCTACTCGACGGCCAACCAGCGGGTCGGCAAGGCCGAGGTCACAGGTGAACTGGTGATCACCAGCTGGGAGCCATCAGCACTGGGCCAGCTGTTCTAGAAATTGGCAGGGGCATTGAGTTGGCAGGACGCCGAAAGGAGGGAGGGCATGAGGGGCTTGTATGTTAGAATTGGGCCCAAAATAGGCCCAAACCTCTGGCTGGGCCCGAATCACCCCTCTGAAAGCCCCGCAGGACACCCTCTTGATCTCTACCGCCAACATCACCATGCAATTCGGCGCCAAGCCGCTTTTCGAAAACGTCTCGGTCAAGTTCAACAACGGCAACCGCTACGGCCTGATCGGCGCCAACGGTTGCGGCAAGTCGACCTTCATGAAGATCCTCGGCGGGGACCTGGAGCCATCTGCCGGGCAGGTGATGCTCGAGCCGAACACCCGCCTGGGCAAGCTGCGCCAGGATCAGTTCGCCTATGAGGAGTTCAGCGTCATCGACACGGTGATCATGGGCCACGAGCAGCTGTGGAAGGTCAAGGCCGAGCGCGATCGCATCTACTCGCTGCCGGAGATGACCGAGGAAGACGGCATGGCGGTGGCCGAGCTGGAAACCGATTTCGCCGAGATGGACGGCTACACCGCCGAGTCGCGCGCGGGCGAGCTGCTGCTGGGCCTGGGTATCCCGCTGGAGCAGCATTTCGGGCCGATGAGCGAGGTAGCGCCGGGCTGGAAGCTGCGTGTGCTGCTGGCCCAGGCGCTGTTCTCCGATCCGGACGTGCTGCTTCTGGACGAACCGACCAACCACCTGGACATCAATACCATCCGCTGGCTGGAAAACGTGCTGACCGCGCGCAACAGCACGATGATCATCATTTCCCACGACCGGCACTTCCTCAACAGCGTCTGCACCCACATGGCCGACCTGGACTACGGCGAGCTGCGCCTGTTCCCGGGCAACTACGACGAGTACATGACCGCCGCGACCCAGGCGCGTGAGCAGCTGCTGGCCGACAACGCCAAGAAGAAGGCGCAGATCGCCGAGCTGCAGACGTTCGTCAGCCGCTTCTCGGCCAACGCCTCGAAAGCCAAGCAGGCCACTTCCCGCGCCAAGCAGATCGACAAGATCCAGCTGGCCGAGGTCAAGCCGTCGAGCCGGGTGAGCCCGTTCATTCGCTTCGAACAGACCAAAAAGCTGCACCGCCAGGCGGTAACCGTGGAGAAGATGGCCAAGGCCTTCGACGACAAGGTGCTGTTCAAGGACCTGGGCTTCACCGTCGAGGCGGGCGAGCGCGTGGCGATCATCGGCCCCAACGGTATCGGCAAGACCACCTTGCTGCGTACCCTGGTAGGTGAGCTGGCACCCGACCAGGGCGCGGTGAAGTGGACCGACAGCGCCGAGGTCGGCTATTACGCGCAGGACCACGCCCACGATTTCGAGGACGATGTGAGCCTGTTCGACTGGATGGGCCAGTGGACCCAGGGCGAGCAGCTGATCCGTGGCACCCTCGGACGGATGCTTTTCTCCAACGACGAGATCCTCAAGTCGGTCAAGGTCATTTCCGGTGGCGAACAGGGGCGCATGCTGTTCGGCAAGCTGATCCTGCAAAAGCCCAACGTGCTGGTGATGGACGAGCCGACCAACCACCTCGACATGGAGTCGATCGAAGCCCTGAACCTGGCGCTGGAGAACTATCCCGGCACGCTGATCTTCGTCAGTCATGACCGCGAGTTCGTCTCGTCCCTGGCCACCCGCATCATCGAGCTGAGCCCCAGCGGCGTGGTGGACTTCAGCGGCACCTACGACGACTACCTGCGCAGCCAGGGCGTGCTGGTCTGATCTGTCCGGCGGGGCGGGCGTCTGACCGCCCCGCCGATTCAGCGCAACAAAGCGGATGCCAGCGCCTCGTCTCGGCGCTAGAGTGAACGGATCCTTGTCCTGGCCGGAGGCGTCTCATGTCCAATGCGTTTACCCACATGCCATCGCCGGTCGGGACCCTGACCCTGGTGGCGCGCCAGGACTGTCTGGCGGCGGTGCTCTGGGAGCACGAACGGGCCAACCGGGTGGCGCTGGGCGACTTGCACCGCGACGATGAGCACCCGCTGCTGCTGGAAACCGCACGCCAGCTCGACGAGTACTTCGCCGGGGCCCGGCAGCGTTTCGAGCTGCCGTTGGATTTCGCCGGCACCACTTTCCAGCGTCAGGTCTGGCAGGCGCTGCTGAACATCCCGTTCGGCGAAACCCGCAGCTATGGGCAGATAGCCCGGCAGATCGGCAACCCGACGGCGGTGCGTGCCGTCGGCGCTGCCAATGGGCGCAATCCGATCTCGATCATTGCACCGTGCCACCGAGTCATCGGCGCCTCGGGCGGGCTCACCGGCTTCGCTGGCGGGTTGCAGGCCAAGGCATTCCTGCTGACCCTGGAAGGGCGGCAGGCAGTGCTGGCACTGGGCGCAGACTAGCCCGGCTCATCGAGGCGCGCGCTGGTCCCGGTTCCACGGGCCACGCAAGCTGAGCGCCTCGGCGTGCCCGGTAGCCAGGTCCATCAGCACCAGGCCTTCGCTTTCGCCGTCGAGCTGGTCCAGCAATTGCCCGCGGCCATCCCAGGCGGCCGAATGGCCAGCGCCGGTGAAATCTTCGGCAGCTCCCACACAGTTGGCCAGTACTACCGGCATTTCCAGCCGCCGCGCCACTTCCGGATAATGTTCGAAACCCTGGGTCACGCCCTTGGTGGTCTTGGCCACGCTGACCAGATAGAGCGTCGCGCCCAGCGCGCGAGCTTGCTGGGCGTGGTTGAGGAACATCGACTCATGGCAGATGGCCGGGGCGATCTGCTGCGGTCCTGCCTGGAAGACCAGTTGCTGATCGCCAGGCACGAACCAGTGCATCTCGTCCTCGTGCAAGCGTCGCTTGGCATAGGCCAGGCGTGGCTGGCCCGCGCGCAGGATCGCCATGCCGATCTTCACACCCTGCAGGCTCGACACTGGCAACCCCACGGCCACCGCGATGCCGGCCGCATCGCAGGCAGCCTGCAAGGGATCGAGCAGCGACGTGCCGGCCGGCGCGGAGAGCTGCCTGGCCAGGCTCGGGTAATAGCCGGTCAGCGAAAGCTCGGGGAACGACACCAGTTCGGCGCCTCGGGCCTTGGCCTGTTCAAGCCACCACAGGTGACGCTCGAGGTTGCCTTGCACGTCGCCCTTGAGCGAGGCCATTTGTACGGCGCAGATCTTCATCGTCAGTCGTCCCTGGCAGGTAGTGGAGGATCCAGGGGGCGAGCATACCCCTGGCCACGGACCTTCACCAGTGCCTGTCCACAAGGGATCGATCGCTGGCCTGGCTTTTGGCCAGTATTGCGACGAGCGACACGATTCGGCTGCTCAGGAGGCAGGCGGGCTGGCGAAGCGCTGGCGGAACCAGTCGGTGAGCATGGCTTTTTCAGCATACAGCCGGTCGCTGCTGGCCTGCCGCCCGGGCCTGCTCAGGTAGGATTTGTCGCTGACACGGTCGGCGGCCTGGATGGAGGCTTGGCCAGGCTGCTCGAAGGTGTAGTAGAGGTCGATGCTTGGCCAGGTGATGTCGCGCATGAAGCGCACCTCGTAACCCGGACCATGCCAAGGTTCGAAGCGCCCGGCCAGGTCGATGTCGCGGATTTCGATCCGCAGGCGCTGGCCTGGGGTCAGGTAGCGTTGGCCCAGCTGCCGCAGATGCTTGGTCAGGGCCTCGATCACGTCCGCGTCGGCGCCGCGTGCGGGGCCAGGGCCTCTGAGCCGAGCGTCACGATAGTCTTGTGGCTGCTCGAAGCGGACCTCGACCTGGGCGGCCGGCTGGTCCTGGGCGACACTGGCGCCACCTGCGAGCATCAGCAGGGCAGCCATCAGGGGAGTACGCATGTGACCTCCGGACAACCTTCTGTGCCGTCTACACCGCGGCAACTCGACACTGTAGAGCAGGGCGAGGCCCGTGCGGTTCACTGTCGCGAGGGACCGGTCATCTGTCCGGGTGCAGCCTGGGCCTGCGTTCAAGCGGTCATCTCGAGTGCCAGATGAACCAGCACGCCGGCACCCAGCGCCAGCAGCATGGCGCCTGAGCCGCGCTCGAGCCAGGGCAGCGCCAGCTCGAACCGGCGCAGCACGCGGCGATTGCCGATCGCCATCGCCACCAGCAGGTCCCAGCCCAGGACTACCGCGAACATCCACATGCCATAGACCAGCTTCCAGCCAAGGCTCGACTGGCTGCCGCTGACCAGGCTCGCCAGGCTGACGTAGAACAGCGCGTTCTTCGGATTGAGCAACCCAGACAGCAGGCCCATGCCGAAGGCGCGTGTCCAGTCACGTCCAACCGCCGCCCGTGGTTCTTCGACCGCCAGCCTGCTCTTGCCGGCATGGCGCAGGAACGACACGCCTATGTACAACAGGTAGGCGCAACCGGCCAACTGCAAGGCGACGAACACGATGCTGCCCGGCTTGAGCACGGTGAAGCCGGCGAAGGCGGCGGCGATGAACAGGCCGTTGGCCATGGCGATGCCCAGGCAAGCGCCACTGGCAACCTGCCAGCCGGCGGTGATCGACGTGCGGGCGACCAGGAAGAAGTCCGGTCCAGGCGACAACAAGGCAAGAAAGTGGGCAAGGGCGATGATCAGGAACTGTTCCATGGGCGGCTGTGCTCAAGGTGCAAAGCCACGATTCTGGCGCCTGCCTGGGCCGGCTGTATTGAAGATTATTGCGCGCCGGCGGCCCGGTAGTGCCCCGGCGTCGCCCCGACATGCGCCTTGAATACCCGCTGGAAATGGCTCTGGTCGGCGAACCCCAGTCGGCAGGCGATCTCGGCCAGCGCCATGCCTTGGCGCAACAGATCGCGGGCTCGGTTGATCCGGATATTGAGCACATAGGCGTGGGGCGTGAACCCGGTTGCCGCGCGAAACGCCCGGATCAGCTGGTAGCGGCCAAGACCGGCCTGGTGCGCCAGGTGTTGCAACGGCAGCTCTTGCTCCGCGACCAGCGCGATCTGTTCGAGCAACCTGTCCAGAGCCGGGGCGCTCAGCTGCGGTGCAGGCGCGCCCGGCAGAGGCGGATGCTGCGAGAAATCGTGATCGCCGATGAACTCGATGACCGCGGCTTCCTTGCCGCTTGTCGAGGTCTGGGAAAACAAGGTGGCGTTGAGACGACAGAATTGCCGGTACAGGTCGATATCCCGGGTGACCCTGGCAGGCGCGCCCGGCTCGCCGGCGCGGGTGCCGTTTTCCAGTCGAAGCTCGGTGAGCCAGGCTGCGTCCAGGTGCAGCATCTGATAGCTCCAGGCATGCCCCGGCGCGGGGTTGCAGGCGTGCAGCCGTTGCGCCGGCACCATCACCAGGGTGCCTGGCGCCAGCCGTTCGACGTCTGCGCCTGCACCACTGAAATGACTGAAGCCGGCATCGACCGCGCCGATGGAAAAGGTCGGGTGGCTATGGGGACGATAGCAGGCCCGGCTGTGGCAGGCGCGGCGGCTTTCGATCCAGGGCAGGGCGGGATCGTGCCAGAATTCGCTGAGTGGTCGAGGCATGGGAGATCGCAAATCGCTCACGGGAAGGCGCAGTCTACCGCCAGTGGTGCTGTACCGGTCAATTCGCATGGGACTGTGCTTGACCTGGAGGGGCTTGGCGGGTGAACTCGCAGGCTCGGAAGGAGAAGATCATGGAACTGACCACGCTGTTGCTGTTCATCCCTGCCTGCTTCGCCTTGAACATGGCGCCGGGGCCGAACAACCTGCTCTCGCTGCACAATGCCAGCCGTCATGGCCTGCGCACCGCCTGCCTGGCTGGCGGCGGCCGGCTGCTGGCCTTCGCCGGGATGATCGCCCTGGCGGCCATGGGCCTGGCCGTGGTGCTACATACCAGCGAGTACCTGTTCCTGGCGATCAAGCTGCTCGGTGCCGCCTACCTGTTCCACCTGGCCTGGCAACTGTGGCGCGCGCCAGTGGCGCAGGACCGCATGGCCAGCGAGCAGCCGCGAGGTGTGGGCTACCTGGCACGGCAGGAGTTCCTGGTGGCTGCTGGCAATCCCAAGGCAATCCTGATCTTCACCGCTTTCCTGCCACAGTTCGTGTCGGTGGGCAGCATCACCCCGGTCGGCGAGCAGTTTCTTTGGCTCGGTGCCTGGTTTCTGCTGCTGGAATGGTTGGCCATTGCGCTGTATGCCGCCCTGGGCGCCTACCTGCAGCGCTGGTTTGCCCGACCGCGTCCGCGTCGCCTGTTCAACCGCCTGAGCGCGACATTGCTGGGCTGCGCCGGCCTGGGGTTGCTGGCAGCCCGGCGCTGATGCCCCAGGCTGCCTTGCGCCACCGCCTCAGAACCGCCAGCGCACGCCCAGCTGGCCGCCACCGTGCTCTTGCGCTCGTCCGTCCAGGTTGGTCGAGTAGCGCATGCCAGCATGTACGCTCAGCTCGCGACTGACCTGCCCGACCACGCCAACGTCGAGCTGCGCCGCGGTGTTGCGATGATCGGTGCGGATCCGGTCGCGACCATCGAACTCGACGGTATCGCGACCGCCACCGGTGTGCAGCACATCCAGCTGGGCGTAGGGTTGCACGGCGCTGCCGGCGTCGCGAACGAACAAGCCCTCCAGGCGCACGCCGACGCGCGCGGTGGCTTCCACCTGGCTGTCGAAGTCGATGCGCGAGACGCGGTCACGGCTACCGTCGAGCTGCAGCTTCTGGGCGATGACCTGCGCTTGTGGCTCGATGGTCCAGCGCTGCGACAGCGCCAGCGGATAGCCGGCCTCCAGCGATGCGGTCCAGGCGTGGCCGTGGAGATCGATCCGGTCGCCACGCTGCGAACGTGCGTGGCCGTCGAGGTCGGTGTATTGCAGCACGGCATCGAGGTAGCCGGCGCCGGGCGTGACCAGGGTCCAGTACAGCCCGGCGCTGTCGCCGTCCAGGCGCAGGTCGCCCACCTGTCGATCTTCCCGACCCAAGGCGAAGCCTTTCACGTCGCCTTCCAGGCGGCCGTTGCCGACATACAGGCCGACATGCTGGCGGTAATCGCCGGTGACGAAGGCATACAGGTCCTGGCCAACCTTGAAGCCGTACAGCTCGCCGTCGATGCCGGGGCTGACCGTCCCGCTCCATTGCTGGCGCAGGTTGCCGCCGTAGGCCTGGCCCCAGCTGGCGGGAAGGCTGCCTTGGCCGTCGAGCAGACGCTGGTCGCCCTGGCGCTGGTGAAAGCTGCCCAGCGTCTGTCGCGCGATCAGCGCCGCGCCACGCGGGGCCGCGCTGTAGACCGCGACTTCGGGCCGGTACAGCGGCACGGCTTGGCTCGAAATCGCGGTGGGCAGGTCTGCCTGGCCTGGTGCTGGCGCGGCCACGGGGGCCTGGGCGATCGGGGTGGGGGCTGGCTCCGGTGCAGGTGCAGGTGCAGGTTCTGGCGTGGGCGCGGGGCTGGGTTCGGGCGCCGGAGCAGGTTGTGGTTCAGTAGGCGGCGTCACTGGCGGTTCGGTGGGGGCCGGCGGCACCGGGGCGGCCACCAGGGTCGAGCGCAAGTACCAGCTGTTTTCGCTGCCAGGGGTGACGCCGCCCTTGAACAGGCGGTAATCGTAGGCCCCCACCGAGAGCACCTGGGTCTGCACGAACGCGCTGGCGGTGCTGGTGGTGCCTTCGCGGGCTTCGACCACCTGGATGCCATTGGCCACGGTGACGGCCCCGGCACCAGCAAGATTGCTCACCTGCAGGTTGGTCGTGCCGCTGATGCTGCCTTGGCTCACCACTAGCCGATCGGAAGGCGCATCGTCGCCCGCCAGCACGCTGTTCACCTGCAAGGTGCCCCCGTTGCCGGTGTAGTCACCGGTGACGGTCAGGCGGCCCTGGGCATCGCCGCCACCGCGCAGGTCGAGGGTGCCGGCATTGACCAGCCCGGCGCGCTGGCCTGGGGCGAACGGCGCGAGGCTGCCCTGTCGCGAGTGCAGGCGGCTGCTGGCATCGATGTCCAGCGTCCCGGTGCCGCTTTCGGCATCGCCGAGGACCAACGTATCGTCCAGCTCCAGGCGGCTGGCATTGCTCAGGCCGATGTGCTCGAACTGGCGATACAGCGCGCCGCTGGTTGGCTGGCTGGCGCTGAAGGTCAGGCTGTCGGTGCCCAACCCACCGTCGATGGGGTTCACCAGCGTTTCGCCAGCCAGGCCACCGAGCAGGGCCGTGTCGTCGCCCGGGCCCAGGTCGACCGTGCCGGCGATGCTGCCGCCGTCCCAGGTGAAGCGATCCTGGCCAACGCTCAGGAGCACGTCGCCACCAATGCTGCCGCCGTGGACCAGCACCTGGTCATCGCCGCCGCTGACACTGATGTTGCCGCCGATGCTACCGTCGAAGATCTCGATATGGTCCCGGTCGAATGCCGCGATCAAGTTGCGCTCGATGAGGCCGCCACGCATGATGAAGGTGTTTTCGTCCAGCCGCATGTTGACGCTGCCGATCTGCCCACCGTCCATTTCGGCGTAGTCCCCGCTGTCGAAGGTGCCGACGATCCGCCCGCCGCTCATGTAGAAGCGATCCAGGCCGTCGCCCTGGTTCACGCCACCTTCGATGAGTCCGCCGCTCATGCGCAACTCGTCGATGCCGCCGCCTTGGTTGACGCTCCCGGCGATGCGCCCCGAGGCCATGTCGAGCGTGTCGGTGCCACTGCCGAAGACCACGTTGCCGGCGATCTCGCCAGTGCCGCCGGCCGGCAAGGTCAGGCCGTTGTCACCGGCCGTGTCGATCAACCCCTGCGCCGTGCCGCTGTCACACAGGTAGCTGTCGTTGCCCTCGCCAGGGCTGAGGTCGCAGGCCGCCTGGGCCGCGGGGCAAGCCAGGGCCGCCAGGGTCAGTGAGCCCAGTGCCCGCCAGACTGGTCTATGCATCATGCCATCTCCGTCCGTCCATCGGCCGCGACCACTGCCTCGCCACCTGCCGTTGGAGCCGCGAGGGTCATGCCGGGGTTGTACAGAGTGGTTTCGGAGGCTGGCAACTGGCAGAAATGTCGGCTGGCGTCCGGCCATCAACCCCTAGTCGCGGTAGAACACCTGGACCAGGTGAAAGCCGAAGCGCGTCTTGATCGGGCCATGGACCACGCGCAAGGGCTTCTTGAAGATGACCTGGTCGATCGCCCCGACCAGCTGGCCGGGGCGCACTTCGCCCAGGTCGCCGCCGCGCTTGCCGGACGGGCAGGTCGAGAACTTGCGCGCCAGCACGTCGAAGGCCTCGCCCTTGGCCAGGCGTTGCTTGATCTGCTCGGCCTCGGCGGCGGTCTTGACCAGGATGTGGCGGGCTTGTGCTTTCATGACGAGGACTCTGCCTTGCTGCAAAAAGCGGCCATTATGCCTGATCACGCAGTTCCTCGCGGTCGCGGAACTGTTCCAGCGCCTGCGGGTTGGCCAGCGCATCGGTGTTCTTGACTGGCAGGCCGTGGACCACGTTGCGAATGGCCAGCTCGACCAGCTTGCCGCTGATGGTGCGCGGGATATCGTCGACCTGTGCGATCACCGCCGGGACATGCCGCGGTGTGGTGTACTGACGGATCACCTGGCGGATGCGCTGGCGCAACGCGTCATCGAGCCGCAGCCCCTCACGCAGGCGAACGAACAGTACGACGCGCACATCGTCGTGCCACTGCTGGCCGATGGCGACGCTCTCCAGGACCTCGGTGATCTTCTCGACCTGGCGATAGATTTCCGCGGTACCGATGCGCACACCGCCCGGGTTGAGCACCGCATCGGAGCGGCCATGGATCTGCAGCCCACCGTCAGCTGCCTCCTCGGCGTAGTCGCCTTGGCACCAGACACCGGGAAACTGCTCGAAATAGGCCGCGCGGTAGCGCGAGCCGTCGTCATCGCCCCAGAAACCCAGCGGCATGCAAGGAAACGGGCGGGTGCACACCAGCTCGCCCTTTTCGCCGATCAGCGGCTGGCCATGTTCGCTCCAGACCTCGACCGCCATGCCCAGTCCTTTGCACTGGATCTGGCCGCGTCGTACCGGCAGGGTCGGATTGCCGAGCACGAAGCAGGAGACAATATCGGTCCCGCCAGACATGGAGGCCAGGCACAGGTCGGCCTTGATGTGCCGGTAGACGTAATCGAAGCTGTGTGGCGACAGTGGCGAGCCGGTGGACATGATCGTGCGCAGGCTGCTCAGGTCATGGGTGGAGGCGGGGCGAAGCCCGTGCTGTTCCAGGCTGGACAGGTACTTGGCGCTAGTGCCGAAGGCATTGATGCCGTGCTCGTCGATCAGGTCGATCAGCCGTTCGGGGCCAGGATGCAGCGGCGAGCCGTCGAACAGCACCAGGGTCGCGCCGAGCGCCAGGCCGCTGACCAGCCAGTTCCACATCATCCAGCCGCAGGTGGTGTAGTAGAACAGCACGTCGTCGGTCTTGAGATCGTTGTGCAGGCCATGTTCCTTCAGGTGCTGCAGCAGCACGCCACCGGTGCGGTGGACAATGCACTTGGGCACTCCGGTGGTGCCGCTGGAGTAGAGAATGTAGAGCGGATGGTCGAAGGGCAGGGCGACGAAGTCCGGCTCGCCGCCCACCTCGTAGAAGTCGCACCAAAGGCTCGCCTGGAGCCCTTGGAACTCCTCGGGGCGGGTTTCGGCACGGCCGTAGGGCACGATCAGCACATGTTCCAGGGAGGGCAGCTGCGCGATCACCTGGTTGAGCTTGTCCACCTGGTCGATGGACTTGCCGGCGTACTGGTAGCCGGCGCAGGCGATCAGCAGCCTGGGCTCGATCTGGCCGAAGCGGTCGACGATTCCGTGCAAGCCGAATTCCGGCGATGAACTGGACCAGATCGCGCCAAGGCTGGCGCAGGCGAGCATGGCGACGAGGGTTTCCCAGGTGTTGGGCATCACCGCCGCCACCCGGTCGCCGGCCTGGATGCCAATCCGCCGCAGGGCCCGCTGCAGTCCCGCCACCTGTGCCGCCAGTTCGGCATGCCCCAGTACTCGAGACTGACCATCTTCGCGAACGCTGACCACCGCCGGGTGCTGATCGCGGCGTCGCAACAGATGCTCGGCGTAGTTGAGCGTGGCGCCCTCGAACCAGCGCGCCTCGAGCATGCTGGCGCCTTCGGTCAGTACCCGCTCGGCCCTTGCCTGCCAGCGCACCTCGAAGAAGTCGGCCACGCTCTGCCAGAACGGCCCGGGCTGCTCGATGCTCCAGCGGTGCAGGGCGTGGTAATCCGCAAGCGCCAGGCCCAGGCGCCGGTTCACGTAGTGGCGCAGGTGTTCCATGCGGCTGGCTTGCCGTTGCTGCGCCGAGGGCTGCCAAAGGATCTGGTTCATGTCGCATGCTCCCTTCGCTGTCTGGGCTGGCCTGGCCCAGGCCTGTTCCCGATCGAGTCCCGTGGCCTATTGGGCAAGCCAGCCGCCATCGATGTTCCAGGCCGCTCCGCGGACTTGGCTGCCGGCTTCGCTGCACAGGAACAGCACCAGCTCGCCCAGGTGCTGCGCAGTGACGAAGGCCAGCGACGGCTGTTTCTCGGCGAGCAGGTCATGACGCGCCTGCCGTGGATCGCCGCCTTCGGCGACACGCGCGTCGATCTGCCGTTGCACCAGCGGCGTCAATACCCAGCCAGGACAGATGGCATTGCAAGTCACCTGGCTGGTGGCGGTCTCCAGGCCGACCACCTTGGTCAGGCCGACCACGCCGTGCTTGGCAGCCACATAGGCGGCTTTGCCGGTGGAGCCCACCAGGCCATGGACCGAGGCGATGTTGATGATCCGTCCCCAGTCACGCTCGCGCATGCCGGGCAATGCCCGCCGCGTACAGTGGAACACGGCGGACAGGTTCAAGGCGATGATGCGTTCCCACGCCTGCACCGGGAACTGCTCCAGCGCCGCGACATGCTGGATTCCCGCGTTGTTGACCAGAATGTCGACCGTGCCGAAGCGGCGCTCGGCCTGGTCGAACAGCGCCTCTATCTGGTCAAGGTCGCCGAGGTCGGCCGGGTGATGGCAGACCTGGCCGCCGAAGGCTGCGACACTGGCGATGGCGCCTTGAACATCGCCGAAGCCGTTGAGCACGAGATTGGCCCCGCAGCGGGCCAGGGCCTGGGCGATCCCCAGGCCGATCCCGCTGGTGGAACCGGTGACCACTGCCGTCTTGCCGCTGAGATCCATGCACTGCTCCTGTGGTGGCTCTTGCCAAAGCGTAGTACCGATCTGTGGCGGCGGCATTCGAGTGGCCCGCCGGGGCAGGCTGACGAGCGCGAGGATAGTGAGGCCGAGGCGGCCATCACGGTGTTGCGAAAGAGCGGGAGGGGCAGGCGCCGCGAGCGGACGAGGCGGGCCGCAGTGCCTGGTCGCCGCAGTCTCGGCAGCGACAGGCGATTGGCGCGCGGTGCGCGACGCCAGGCGGGGCGGATCAGTCCTGGCGGCTGGTCACTTCGAGCAAGTGGTAGCCGAACTGGGTCTTGACCGGGCCCTGGACGGTATTGAGCGGTGCGCTGAACACCACGGTATCGAATTCCTTGACCATCTGGCCCGGCCCGAACGAGCCCAGGTCACCGCCCTGGCGGCTGGACGGGCAGGTGGAGTTGGCCTTGGCGATTTCGGCGAAATCGGCGCCGCCTTCGATCTGTGCCTTGAGTTCGTTGCACTTCTCTTCGCTGTTGACCAGGATATGACGGGCAGTGGCACGTGCCATGGGAGCGACTCCTTGAGGAAAAACGCAAGCCTAGCGCAAATGGCAGGCGGTGTCTCGGGGGCAGAGGCAGCAGTGGTTGTAAAAGCTGGCGCAGCCCAGGCTGAGCTGTCAGACCGGCCGCGATGGGCCGCACAGCGGCCCTGAAGCCAGGTGGCAACGCCCCAGACCAAGCGCCCCGTCCCACCGCAGTTGCCTGTTCTGTCAAGGTTTCGCATGACGGCGGTTGTCCGGTGGCGGATATCGGACCTCGTTGCGGGCCAAGCGCGGCATGTGGCCGCTCAGGTACCCGCTCGAGCGTCAAGCCTGCCCCGCCACATCGCGCAGTAGCGTTTCGGTCGATGTCCAGCCCAGGCAGCCGTCGGTGATCGACACGCCGTACTTCAACGCGCCCTTGCCCAGGCTCTGGCAGCCGTCGAACAGATGGCTCTCGAGCATCACCCCTACCAGCGAACGATCCCCGCGCGCCCGTTGCGCCATGACGTCCTGCAGCACCGCTGGCTGGCGTGACGGGTCCTTGCCGCTATTGGCGTGGCTGCAGTCCACCACGATCCGGGCCGGCAGTCCGGCCTTGGCCAGGCCCTGACGAGCTCGCTCGACACTGGCGGCGTCATGATTGGGACCGGCGTGCCCGCCGCGCAGCACCAGGTGCGTATCGGGGTTGCCCAGGCTCTCGATGATCGCCGGGAAGCCCTGGGCATCGATGCCGAAGTGCCGGTGCGGGTGCGCTGCGCTGCGGATCGCGTCGCAGGCAACGGCCACGCTACCGTCGGTGCCGTTCTTGAAACCGACCGGCATGCCCAGCCCGCTGACCATTTCTCGGTGGATCTGCGATTCGGTGGTACGCGCGCCAATCGCCGCCCAGCTCAACAGATCCTCGAAGTAGCCGGCCGCCATGGGCTGCAGCAGTTCGGTGGCCACTGGCAGGCCGCGTTCGAGCATGCCCAGCATCAGGCCGCGCGCGAGCGACAGGCCTGAATGCATGTCGTCGCTGCCATCGAGATGTGGATCGTAGGCCAGGCCTTTCCAGCCGACCGTGGTGCGCGGTTTCTCCACGTAGGCCCGCATCACCAGGAACAGCTTTTCGTCCACCTGCGCTTGCAGGCCTGCCAGGCGGTCAGCGTATTCCAGGGCCGAACGCGGGTCGTGGATCGAGCAGGGGCCGACGATGACCAGCAGGCGTGGGTCGCGACCTTCGAGAATGGCGCGCAGCGTCTGGCGATGCATCTGGACCTGGTCGGCGAGGGCGCTGGACAGTGGCATCTGCTGCTTGAGCAGGTGTGGGCTGGGAAGGCGCCGGCTGACGGCGCTGTTGGCGGCTTGGGGTTGGGTCAGTGGCAGGGCGAACGAGCAGGTTTGCATGGCAGGTTCCTTGGGCGGACGGCGGGTCGAGGCCCGCGGTCGGCCCTATCGAGGTGTTCGACAGGTTGTCGTGATGGGGTCTTGGACCGTGTTGCCACCAGTGATCGACCGAACGGAGGCGGCAGGCTGGCCCGAACGGGATTGGCTAAATCGCCATGCATAGCTGCTGTATGGGTAGCGGTAGGTGTAGGTCATTTCGGTATCCTCGGTATGAATCGGTCGGTGCAGGGCCTGGAAAAGCAAAACCCCCGGGCGGGGGGCCGACCGGGGGTTGAGTATTCTCGTGTTCGGCGGCCCCTCGAAGGTGGGCGCCGGTGTGAGTATCAGCGGCGCCAGTGGCTAAACCAATACCCGTAATAAAAGCTGGCGATGCTCTTGCAGCCGGCAACGGCCTGCGCCGGACGCGGTGGGCGACCCGTGCGGCAAGCGTGATGGCGAAGGCTGTCGGACATGCTGTTCTCCAGTGAATGCCCCGAGCTTACTCCAGTCGGGCGCGAATGTTCAACGGCATGTTGCTATTGATCTCGATAGCCTGGCCTCATCGACGCAAGTAGGCGCTGAAGTCGATGTCGCCCGCGCTGAGAATGGCTTGCACGCGATTGTGCACGTTGAGCTTGCGCAGGATCGCCGACACATGCGCCTTGACCGTCGTCTCGGCGATGTCCAGGTGATAGGCGATCTGCTTGTTGGCTTCACCCTTGGTCATGCGCTCGAGTACCAGCAGCTGCTTGCGCGTCAGTGCCTGCAGCAGCTCCGGGGCGAAGCCTGGCGTGGCCGCCGCGTGCCGGCGGGCAGGCGCCTGGGTGCGGATGATGTCCGATGGCAGATAGACATTGCCGTCGAGGATGCGCTCGATGGCCTCGGTCATCTGCGAGCGCGGCGAGGACTTGGTGATGAAGCCGACGGCGCCATAGGTGATCGCCTGCAGCACGACCTGCTTGTCCTGCTCGGCCGAGACGATCACCACCGGGATGGTCGGGGCCTCGTTGCGCAGGTTCATCAGCCCGCCCAGGCCGTGCATGCCTGGCATGTTCAGGTCGAGCAGGATGAGATCGAGGTCCTCGTGCTGCCGGGTCAGTTCCAGGGCGCTGTCCAGGTCTGCGGTCTCCATCACGTCGCTGTCTGGGAAGCCATCGGTGATCACGCTGCGGATGGCTTCGCGAAACAGCGGGTGGTCATCGGCGATGAGGATCTTGTACATGGCTTTGCACCTTTTTCTCTTGTTGTCATGGGGCCGCGCTTGGCTGGCGCGGGCTCGCAGGCGGCGGTGTGGTCAAGGTAGCAGTACTCCCGGCGTTGTCCCAGTAGTGCCCGGAACAATGCCTGGCGGATGCGACCATCGACAGCCGAACCAGTACCAAAGTAGTAAAGGAGCCGCTTGGTGGCAGCCCTAGGATGGACATTGGCCAGGATCAGGGAGAACAGGCATGGCCATCGTATTGGTCGACGATCATCCGCTGCTGCGCCTGGGCCTGGCCACCGCGCTGGAGACGGCGCTGCCTGGCCTGCAGGTGCGCCAAGCCGGAAGCGGCGAGCAGGCCCTGCAACTGGTTCAGGCGCAAGTGCCGGGGCTGGTGCTGATGGACTTCGGCCTGCCCGGCATCAGCGGGCTGGAAACCACCCGCCGGCTGCGCCTGCGCCTGCCGCAGCTGCGCGTGCTGTTTCTCAGCGAGCATGCCGAGCTTGGCCTGGTACGCCAGGCCCTGGCAGCTGGCGCCTGCGGCTTCCTCTCCAAGCAGGTCGAAGCCTCGACGCTGGTCGAGGCGGTACGCCGCTGCCTGTCCGGGCAGGCCTACATCGAACAGGCCATCGCCACGGCCCTGGCCTGCCAGCCGAGCCAGGGCGCGGACGATCGCCTGCAAGGCCTGACCCAGCGCGAAACCGAGATCTTCCTCATGCTCGCCAAGGGCGTTTCCTTGCCAGGCATTGCCCAACGGCTGTGCATCAGCCGCAAGACCGTCTCCAACCATCTGAGCCTGGTCAAGAGCAAGCTGCGCGCCGGCTGCCAGGCGGACCTGGTACGCCTGGCGATCGAGACGGGCCTGGTGGGCGCTGCAAGCCTCAAGCTGCAAGCTTCAAGCTGACCGTGCGCGCGTGAAGCTTGACCTCGGGCGCCAGGCACGCGCCGCTTGGCTTGTAGCTTGCGGCTCATTCCCAGGATGCCGGACAGCCCTTGCAGCCGTGCATGTTGCTGTCCTGGAAGTTGGCGTAGTGCTGGCGACTGCCGCGCAGGTCGGCATCTTGCAGGTTGCTTTCGCCGAGCTTGGCTTCCTGCAGGTTGGCATCGACCAGGCTGGCGCCCTTGAGATCGGCCTTGCTCAGCCAGGTCATTTCCAGGTCGGCAGCCTGCAGCTTGCTGTGCTGCAGCCTGGCGCCGGACAGGCGACCGAACTCCAGGTAGGCGGCGCTGAGGTCGGCCTGGTCGAAGTTGGCGCCTTGGGCGAACACGCCCCAGGCTTGCACCGCGATCAGGGTGGCACCCTGCAGGCGGGCCAGGCGCAGGTTGCTTTGTTGCAGGCTGGCACGGGTCAGGTTGGCGCCTCGTAGGTCGGCTTTTTCCAGGTTGGCCAGGTCCAGCCGGGCGTGACGCAAGTTGGCGCCGCGAAGATCGGCGCCGGACAGGTCCATCTTGCGCAGGTCCTGGTTGCTCAGGTCGGCGCCGCGCAGATCGGCATTCGGACACTTGCCCTCGGCGATCAGGGTGCAGCCGTTGACGGTCGGCGGTGCTTGGTCGGGCTCTGCGGCCAGGGCAGGTGACAGGGCCGCCGCCAGCAGCAATGGGAGGTACTTCATGGCAGTCTCCTGAAGGTAGGTACGACGGCCCCGCATGGTGTCGGGGCCGCCGAGGGATCAGCGTTGGACGGTCTTGGTGTCCCAGGCCGGGATCTTGAACACCCAGAACGAGCCGCCCTGGGCCACCGGCCTGGTCAACTCGGCCATGTCGCCGCCCCACAGCGGCACCGCGCCGCCGTAGCCGACGGTCACGCCGATGTACTGCTCGCCGTCCTGCTCCCAAGTGATCGGCGGCGAGACGATGCCGCTGCCGGTCTGGAATTTCCACAGCTCCTCGCCGGTCTTGGCGTTGAACGCCTTGAAGTAGCCGTCACCGGTTCCGGTGAACACCAGGTTGCCCTTGGTCGCCAGGACGCCGGCCCAGAGGGGCAGCCGCTCCTTGTGTTCCCAGACCATCTTGCCGGTGCTCGGGTCCATGGCGCGCAGCGAGCCGACATGGTCGTCGTACATGCGCTTGATACGGAAGCCCATGCCCAGATAGGCCGAACCCTTCTTGTAGTTCGCCTGCTCGGTCCAGTACTCCTCCTTCCACTGGTTCGAGGGCACGTAGAACAGACCGGTGTCCTGGCTATAGGCCATGGGGTTCCAGTTCTTGCCGCCGAGGAAGGGTGGCGAGACTTCCACGGGCTTGCCCTTGCTCTGGCCGGGCTCGGGCTGGGGTGGGCGTTGGCCTTCGTTCTCCACCGGGCGCCCGGTCTTGAGGTCGATATGGCTGGCCCAGGTGATGTTGTCGGTGAAGGGGAAGGCGTTCTGCAGCTTGCCGTTGGTACGGTCGACCACATAGAAGAAGCCGTTGCGGTCGGCATGCGCGGTAGCCTTGTACTGCTTGCCGTTCTTGTCCTTGTAGTCGAACAGCACCAGCTCGTTGTTGCCGGAAAAATCCCAGGCATCGTTGGGGGTGTGCTGGTAGAACCACTTGACCTCGCCGGTGGAGGGGTCGACGCCGACCTGGCCGGAGGTATAGAGGCTGTCGTAGTCGTGCGGGTTGCCGTCCTTGGCGGTGCGCGCCCAGGTGTTCCAGGGGCCTGGGTTGCCGGCACCGACGATGATGGTGTTGGTCTCGGGATCGAAGCTGGCGCTCTGCCACGGCGCGCCGCCGCCGTGGCTCCAGGCTTGGACCTTGCCGGTCTCGGTGCTTGGGTCGTCCGGCCAGGACGGCGCCTTGACGTCTCCGGTCGGGGTGCTGTCCTTGCCGTTGAGCCGGCCCATGTGGCCTTCGACGAAGGGCCGCATCCAGACTTCCTCGCCGGTCTGCGGGTCGCGCGCATACAGCTGGCCGACCACGCCGAACTCATCGCCGGAGCTGCCGTGGATCAGCAGCACCTTGCCGGTCTTCTGGTCCTTGACCAGGGTTGGCGCGCCGGTCATGGTGTAGCCGGCGGCGTGATCGCCGAACTTCTTGTTCCAGACCACCTTGCCGGTGTCCTTGTTCAAGGCCACCACGCGGGCGTCGAGGGTGCCGAAGTAGATGTTGTCGCCGTAGATGGCGGCGCCCCGGTTGACCACGTCGCAGCAGGGGCGGATGTTGTCCGGCAGGCGATGATTGTAGGTCCACAGTCGCTTGCCGGTCTTGGCGTCGAGAGCGAAGACCCGCGAATAGGACCCGGTCACGTAGATCACCCCGTCGTTGACGATGGCCTGGGACTCCTGGCCACGCTGCTTCTCGTCGCCGAAGGAAAACGACCATGCCGGGGTCAGCTTGAACACGTTGCCGTCGTTGACCTGTGCCAGCGGGCTCCAGCGCTGGGCGTTGGTGCCCATGCCGTACTGCAGCACGTTGCCGGTGGTCTTGTGGTCGTCGGCGATGTCCTCCCAGCTCACCGGCTTGGCCTGGGCGCCGCCGGCCAGGGCCAGGCCGCCGAGCAGGAGGACGGTGTGAACGGCAGCCGGTAGTGGCAGGCGCGGGACGGGTAGCGATCTTGTTGTCATTGTCGGGGTTCCCAATAAGTTGTGGCCTGTACAGCCTGGAACGCCGACGACCGCCGGGATACGGACGATGTCCCGGCAAAACCGGGACGACTTCCCGGCGCGGACATGATTTGGCACTGCCTCGCCAGCCCTACGACCAAGGGAGCAGGCGCTGGGCACCAAAGCAGCGTGGGGCGGGCCTGAGCGCTTTTCTAGCATGCTCGGACCGCCCCGGTTGCCAAGGGGCCGCGTGCAAACCTGAAGTCGAGGGCCGGACAATGACAATCAAGAACAACGCCTTGAACACCAGCTTGCTGATCCTCGGGCTGTGCGCCGCCGCGGCGGTGCAGGCCCATGGGGACGTCACGCCTTCGGCGGTCAACACCGATGGCCTGGAGCCGTTGGGCAGCGAATGGCGCACCGAGAACCCTTATCGTGACAGCAAGGACCATGATCGGGCGCTGGCGATCGGCGCTTCGGCCTACAACCAGAACTGCGCGGCCTGCCATGGCCTGGAGGCCAAGTCGGGAGGGATCGCGCCGGACCTGCGGCTGCTCGACGAAGGGGCGGCGGGCGATGAGTGGTATGTGGAGCGGGTGCGCAATGGCGCGGTACGCGACGGCCGGGTGTATATGCCGAAGATGGCCGACTTCCTCAGCCAGGAAGCCCTCTGGGCGGTACGCACCTATCTTGACAGCGTGCACGTGGCCGAGTGACCGGGCGCCTGGCGCAAGCGCGCAAGTCGCGCGTCCGGTACGGACTGCCGACGTGGTTCAGGCATGCGGTATTGGTGATGCCTGCCTGCCTGCGGCAAAGCGTTCCTTGAGCTGGCCTTGCCCGTCGAGCAGCCAGGCATCCATCACCTCGCGCACCACGGGACCGGCCACTCGGCCCCCGGCCTCGCCGTTCTCGATCATCACCGCCACCACGATGCCGGGACGCTCGGCCGGTGCGAAGCCGACGAACAAGGCGTTGTCGCGGTGCCGCTCCAAGGTCTTGTCGCGGTTGTAGCGCTCTCCCTGCTTGATCGCCACCACCTGGGCGGTGCCGCTCTTGCCGGCAATGCGGTATTGGGCACCGGCGGCGGCGGCGCGGGCGATGCCGCGCGGGTCGTGCATGACCATCTGCATGCCCTGGCTGACCTGGTCCCAGGCGTGCTTGTCATGCAGCACGATGTCCGGCATCGGGTGCGGGTCGAGCGGCGCCTGGCCGCCCACACGCCTGGCCAGGTGCGGACGATGCCAGACGCCGCGGCTGGCCAGCAGGCTGGTGGCCTGGGCCAGCTGCAGGGGCGTGACTTGCATGTAGCCTTGGCCGATGCCGAGGATCAGCGTTTCGCCAGGGAACCACGGCTGGCGCCGGGTGGCGCGCTTCCACTGGGCCGAGGGCATCAGCCCCGAAGCTTCCTCGAACATGTCCAGCGAGACTTTCTGGCCCAGCCCGAAGGCGCTCATGTAGTCATGCAGACGATCGATGCCAAGCTTGTGCGCCAGGTCGTAGAAGTAGGTGTCGTTGGAGCGCATGATGGCCGTGTACATGTCCACCCAGCCGTCGCCACTGCGGTTCCAGTTGCGATACTTGTGGTCATAGTTGGGCAGCTCGTAGTAGCCAGGGTCGAAAACCCGGCTGCCCGGCGTGATCACGCCACTGTCCAGGCCGGCGATGGCCACTTCCGGCTTGACCGTCGAACCGGGCGCGTACAACCCGCGCAAGACACGGTTGAACAGCGGTCGGTCGATCGAGTCGCGCAGGGCCGCGTACTGCTTGAAGCTGATGCCCTTGACGAACAGGTTGGGGTCGAAGCCTGGGTTGCTGACCATGGCCAGGACATCGCCATTGTTCGGATCGAGCGCGACCACCGCGCCGCGTCGATCGCCCAGGGCCTTTTCCGCGGCCATCTGCAGTTGCGCGTCCAGGCTCAGCACGATGTCCTTGCCAGGCACCGGATCGTGCCGGCTCAGCACGCGCATGACCCGGCCTTGGGCGTTGGTCTCGACTTCCTCGTAGCCAACCTGGCCGTGCAGCTCGGTTTCGTAGAAATGCTCGATACCGGTCTTGCCAATGGACTGGGTGCCCCGGTACTCGGTGGCATCCAGGCGCTTGGCTTCCTGTTCGTTGATCCGCCCCACATAGCCGACCGAATGGGCGAAGTGCTCGGCCAGCGGGTATTCGCGAATGAACTGCGCCTCTACATCCAGGCCGGGCAGGCGGAACTGGTTGACCGCGATCCGGGCGATCTGTTCTTCGCTCAGGCCGACCATCAAGGTGACCGGTTCGAACGGCTTGCGCGCACGGCGCAGGTCCTTGTCGAACGCGTGGCGGTCATCGCTATCGAGGCCCAGCACCTGCGCCAGCGTATCGAGCACCTGGGCCGTGTTGCCGCTGCGTTCACGGGTGAGGGTCAAGTTGAAGCTGGGCTTGTTGTCCGCCAGCACCACGCCGTTGCGATCGTAGATCAGCCCACGCTCCGGGGCGATTGGCAACACATGCACGCGGTTGTTTTCCGATACGGCGCTCTGGCGCTCGTGCTGGATCACCTGGAGCACATAGAGCCGGCCGACCAGGATCGCCACCAGGGCGAGGACCAGCAGCGCACACACCAGCAGGCGGCGGTTGACCAGATGCTTTTCCTTGTCGTGGTCCTTGAGGGGGATCGGTTGAGGCATGAGCTTGGCAGGGGTCCGGATAGGCAGCGGGATCGTCGGGCGAGGTCACCCTAGGGCTTGCCAGCCGGGCGCCCCAGGGCCGGCGATGCTACGCATCAGCCGCGGATGACTCAAGCCCAGGAGGCATCCGCCGCATCGGCCCAACCCTTGCCGGCTACGGCTTACCGGCGTTGCCGCGAGGATGAAGAATTGTTCATGGCAACGCGCAAGGACAGGCAAGCGCGCTTGGCGATGCGCTCCAGCTCTCCGCACTTGGCGCAGGTGGCAAAGCGACAATGGCCTGTTGCCAAAGTTCCACAAATGAAACACTATAACATTATGATTAAAACTGATCAGAGCCTGCGGGCGTACCTGGCCTGCGTGTCCAGACGGCGCCCGTTCCGTCTTTCGTCCGATTTGCGGCCCGCATCCACCAGGCTCGATGCTGCCTTTGAGAAAGGAATATCCAGATGATCCAGGACTCGAGATTTCTCCTGATCCCTCGCAAAGTCAGCGTGCTTTCCCTGCTGTCGGCGGCGCCTTTGATGGCGTGCGCTGCAACTGCCCCGGTGGATCTGGAAGAGCTCGTGGTCACCGCGACCGCCACCGAGCGCCAGCTCAGGGATGCGCCAGCCAGCCTGTCGGTGATCACTCGCGAGCAGCTCGAAAAACGCCCGGTACAGGATCTCGAAGATGCCCTGCGTGGTACGCCAGGCCTGCAGTTCACCGGCGTGGGCATGACCCGGCGAGGCATCAGCATCCGCGGCATGGGTAGCGAACATACCCTGGTATTGCGCGACGGCCAGCGTATCAACACGTCGGCCGGCGCCATCGCGCATTCGGATTTCGACCTCGGTTGGATCCCTGTCGAGTCGATCGAGCGTATCGAGGTGGTGCGTGGTCCGATGTCGTCGCTCTACGGTTCCGAGGCCCTGGGTGGCGTCGTCAATGTGATCACGCGCAAGGCCACCGACCGCTGGAGGGGCAGCGCACTGATCGACGGTGGCGTGCGCGAGGATGAGCGTGGCGGGCAAACCCACCAGCTCGGTGCGTACATGGCCGGGCCGCTGGTTCCAGGCGTACTCGGCTTGTCGCTCACTGGCGAAACCCGTCGTCGCCAAGAAACGCCACTGCACCAGGATCGAACCCAGTCCGAGCTCGAGGGGCGCGATGCCCGTGGTGGTAGCGCCACGCTAAGCTGGACGCCCGACCAGGCGCAACGCATCGACTTGAGCTACGGCAGCGGCCTGGAGGATCGCTGGCGCAATACCCGTAGCGCAGGTGCCCGGCCGGTCGACCACGAGTCCTGGGACCGCATCGAGCGAGCGCATTACTCGATCGCCCACAGCGGGGACTGGAGCTGGGGCAGCAGTTCGCTGCGGGCGTACCGCAGTGAACTGGAGCGTACCAATCGCTACACCAACGGTATCGTGCCTAGCTCACCTCGGCAGCACCTGGTCGACGACATCGTCGACGGCAGCGTGAGCGTGCCCCTGGCAGGCATGCATCTGCTCACCACAGGTGCCGAATGGCGCAAGGAACGACTGGAGGACGAGGGCTTCGCTGGCGGCGATGCACGCACCACCCATCGCGCCCTGTTCGTGCAGGACGAGATCGCCTTGGCCGCGGACTGGTCGCTGGTGCTTGGCAGTCGCTTCGACAAGCATCAAGAGTACGGCTGGCAGAAGAGCCCGCGGATCTACCTGCTGCACCACGTCAGCGAAGCGTTGACCCTCAAGGGCGGGGTAGGGCGAGGGTTCAAGGCGCCAACTCTGAAGCAGCTCTCGCCAGGCTATGCCGCCGTGGGGGGTGGTGGGCAGTTCACGATTCATGGCAATCCCGACCTCGGACCGGAAATCAACACCACCTACGAATTCAGCGCCGACTACCAGGGGCAAGGCTGGTCGGCCAGTGCCGGGGTGTTCCAGAACAACGTGCACGGCCTGATCCAGACACGCTGTGTAGCGGCCTGCGGTATCCGCCGCCAGGAACTGCGTGAGTACGACAACGTCGACAAGGCGCGCATCCGCGGAATCGAACTCGGCGCTGGCGTGGACCTGCCGCACGAGCTGCGCTGGGACATCAGCTACAGCTATCTCGACGCGATCGACCGCAGCGCTGGCCGGCGTCTAGGCGACCGTTCCCGGCACCTGGCCAATACCCGCTTGCACTGGCAACCTCGCGCCGGCTTCGATGCTCAGTTGCGTGGCGAGTACGTCGGTAGCCAGTTGAGCTATTCAGGCAGCAGTCGCTACACGATGCCTGCCTACAGCCTCTGGCACCTGGAACTGAGCCAGGCATTGACCGACCACCTGACCGTGCGTGGCGGCATCGAGAACCTGACCGACCGGAACTTCAGCGATGGCGACGACCACTTCACCTTCGCAGAACCCGGTCGCACCTTCCATGTCGGCTTGAGCGTGAGTTTCTGAGATGCGCCGTGTCTACGTGCTGCTGGCCATGCTGCTCTCGAGCCTGGGACAGGCGTCCGAGCCAGGCGTGCCGGGCGTGGATGTTCGCGTCCTGGCCAGCGACTTCGTCTTGCAGAGCAAGTTCGACCGCTTGCGCAAATGGGCCGGGGAAACAGGTCTGATTCTTGCGGGGCGGCATGTTTCAGAACCGTCGTCTGCCTGGTTGAAGGATGCGCGCCTGGTACTACTGGACACGCCACGCCCGGGCGACCTGGCCGAGCTCCAGCGGCTGCTTGGCGATGACTTGGCCACTACCACCACGCCCTGGTTGCGGGTGGGCGGCGGGCCTCTGGCGTTCGGCAACCTGCCGGCGCCAGTGGCCAGGCGCCTGGCGGCCTACTACGGCAACGGCGGGGAGCGTAACCTGCGGCACATGTTCGCCTACCTTCGGGCCTATCAGGCCGGCACCGACACCGAGCAGGTCCCGGCGCCCGAAGCGCTGCCCGCCACGGGTATCTATCATCCGCAAGCGCCTGGCGTATTCGAACGACTGGAAGACTATCGACGCTGGGGCGCGGGGCGCTGGCCTGCGAACGCGCCGCGGGTAGCCTTCGCCATCCACCGTGGCGCCATCGTCGATGCACAGTTGCGGCTGCTGGACGAGCTGGCCCGGCGGAGCGAACGGCGTGCACAGGCGCCGTTGGTCTTCTGGTTCGACGACAGCGACCCGCATGCCCTGGAAAAGCTGCTCGAGCCTTGGCGCGCCGATGTCTTGGTGAACCTGCAGCACATGCAGAATGCCCCGGCGCGCAAGGCCGAATTGCTGAAGCTGGGCCTCCCGGTAATCAGCACGCTGGTGTCGCGCGAGGCTGATCGTGCCCAGTGGCGCCGCGCCGCCAGCGGGATCTCCGCACGCTCGGCGGCGGCGCTGCTGAGCGTGCCGGAAAGCTGGGGAATGAGCGATCCGCTGGTGATCGCCGCGCTGGAGGACGGCGAGCCGTCGCCCTTGGACGATCAGCTAGAAACCTTGTTGGGCAAGGTCGACAGCCTCGCCCGTCTGCGTCATCGGCCCGCCGCGCAGAAGCGTCTGGCGCTGATGTTCTGGAACCACCCGCAAGGCGAGCGCAACATCGCAGCCTCCAACCTCAACGTGCCCCGGAGCCTGGAGCATCTGCTGCACGAACTGGCTCGGGCGGGCTACGACGTGACCGAAACCCCCGAAGCCCATTTGATCGAGGCTGCCAGGCGACTATTGGGTGGTTACTACCAGCCGCACACCCTGGACAGCCTGCTCGAGGACAGATTGGCCGTGAGCTTGCCACTCTCGACCTACCAGGCCTGGCTCGACGGCTTGCCGGACGCTGTCGGGCAGCAAGTGCGCAAGCGCTGGGGAGCGCCCTCCAGCCACTGGGCGTTGCGCACGGTCGCCGGGGAATCCTGCTTCGTCATTCCGGCGCTCTCGCTGGGCAAGATGCTGCTGATGCCGCAGCCGCCCCGAGCGGGTCGGCCAGGCGAGGCCTATCACGATGCCAAGGTGCCCCCCGACCATATCTACCTGGCCGCCTACCTGTACCTGCGCGAGCGCTTCAAGGCCGATGCCCTGGTGCATTTCGGCACCCATGGCACCCAGGAATGGTTACCCGGCAAGGACCGTGGGTTGGCGGCCCATGACTACCCGTTTCTCACCGTCGGCGACATACCGGTGTTCTATCCATACATCCAAGACAACGTCGGCGAGGCCATGCAGGCCAGGCGTCGAGGCCGCGCCGTCGTCGTCAGCCACCAGACCCCGCCGTTCGCGCCTGCCGGCCTGTACGACGAGTTGCGCGACCTTCATCAACTGCTGCACGAATATGCGCAACTGAGCGAAGGGGCGGTGCGCGACGAGACGGCCGAGCGCATACGCACCCTGGCCACGGCTAACGGCATGGCGCGTGACATTGGCTGGGACGAGACTCGCCTGCTGGAGGATTTCCCCGGATTTCTCGCACAACTGCATGAGCATCTGCATGAGCTGGCTGAAGCCAGCATGCCGCTGGGGCTGCACACCTTTGGCGTGCCGGCGCTGCCGGAGCATCGCCTGGCCACGGTATTGCAACAGCTGGGCGAGCCTTATCTGCGAGCACTCGGCATGTCTGGCCACGAACCCTTGGCCGAGCGCTTCGAGGCGCTCAAGGCCAGCCAGCCTTATCGCACCTTGGAGCGCTACCTGAATGAGCCGGCCTCGATCGCGCAGATCGGCGACGCGACCTTGCGCCAGCAGCTCGAGCGCGCTCGCGCACTGGAGCGACAGCTGGCCACGCCTGGCGAGACCGAAGCCTTGCTCACCGGGCTGGCGGGAGGCTTCGTGGCGCCGGGGCCTGGCGGCGATCCCATACGCAATCCGCAGGTGCCCAGCGGACGCAACCTCTACGCCTTCGAAGCCGACAAGCTGCCGACCCGCGCGGCCTATGCCAGTGGTCAGATCGCCCTGCAGCGCCTGCTGGAGACCTACCGTGCCGAGCATGCGGGGCAATACCCCGGCAAGCTCGCTTTCAGCTTTTGGTCATCCGAAGCGATGCGCCATCTGGGCGTGCTGGAAAGCCAGGCACTGCACGCGCTCGGTCTGCGTCCGACATGGGACGCCGGCGGGCGGCTGACCCGCCTGGAAATCATTCCAGCCCGCGAACTCGGGCGCCCGCGCATCGATGTCGTGGTCCAGGTCACCAGTGTCTATCGTGACCAGTTCGACGGGTTCATGCGGCTACTGGCCGAGGCGATCGAACGCCTGGCGCAACTGGACGAGCCGCACAACGCGGTATTTGCCAACAGCCAGGCCGTGGCGGCCCGGCTCCAGGCAGAGGGTGTCGCGCCCGCGCGTGCGCGTGAGGTTTCGCGGGTCCGGATATTTGGCAACCAGGCCGGCGACCATGGCACCGGCGTCGCGCAGCTGGCGCTGGACTCGACCCGCTGGGAAGGCGACTCGGCGCTGGCCGAGCAGTTTCTTGCGCGCTTGCAGTATGGCTACGGTGTAGCCGGCTGGGGCACCAAGCTGGCAAGCCACAATCTCTTCGCCGAGCAGCTCAGGGGCGTGCAGGCGGCGGTAATGGCGCGTTCCAGCGAGCTCAACGGACTGTTGTCCAGCGATCATCCCTTCGAGTTCCTCGGCGGGCTGTCGGCCGCTATCCGTCACCTGGATGGCGCCAGCCCTGCGCTGTACATTTCCGACCTGCGCAAGGCCCAACCCCGCGTCCAAGGCGCTGCGCAGCGGGTGTCGAGCGAATTGCGCAGTCGCTACCTGAATCCGCAATGGATCCAGGCCATGAAACAGGAAGGCCATGCCGGGACGTTGGAGCTGCTCGGGGTGACCGACAACCTGTTCGGCTGGCAGGTGCTCGATCCGTCCACTGTGCGCGCCGAGCAATGGCAGGCGCTGCACGACACGTATGTGATGGACACGCGCGACCTGCAGCTCGACCAGTGGTTCGAACAGCACAATCCAACCGCCCAGGCCCAGCTGATCGAGCGCATGAGCGAAGCGATCCGCAAGGGCTACTGGGATGCGTCGCAGCAGACGCGCCGTGAGCTGGCGCAGCGCTGGACGGAACTGACCGAACGGCGGGGCGCCGATGCCGGCACACGCATCACCACCGAGCATCTACGGCAGATGGCGGCCGGCTTCGGCCTGGCCGATTCGTCAACTGCGAGCGACGCACCGGCCCTCCAGCAAACAGGCCAGACCGTGCAGGGCCAGGTGATGCGCGAGGTGCAAGCCGCCGAAACGCCTGCATGGGCCTGGGCGCCATGGCTGGGCCTGCTGGGCCTGGTGTGCTGTAGTTTGCTCGGCGCGCTCGCGCAGTGGCGTGCCGGGCGCGCACTTTTCTTGACCGAATGATCCCTACAGGACGCAATATGAACGCATTGGAAACCAGTCTCTACGAACTCACTCGTCTTTTCCTGTTGCCGGTGCTGCTGCTGATCCTGGTGGCGCTGGGCTATGCGTGCGTGGCGCTAGGCTCGTTCGTGGTGGAAGCGCTACAGCGCCGCAAGGCTCACCATCGACCTGCGCTGCTGCGGCACCAGCAGCTGCATGGCGGTACCAGCGACGACCTGGAACTGTGGATCATGCGCCGTCTGGAATGGTTGCGCATCACCTCGCGAAGCGCACCGATGCTCGGCCTGGTCGCGACCATGATCCCCATGGGACCGGCCTTGCTGGCCCTGACCAAAAACGACGCGCAAGGCATTGCCGACAACCTGGTCGTGGCGTTTTCCGCCGTGATCCTGGCCCTGATCGCCGCCAGCATCAGCTTTTTCATCCTCACCGTCCGCCGCCGTTGGCTGCTGCAAGAGCTGCGGGTCATCGAACGCATGCAGGAGGCCGGCTGATGCGCTTTCTCGAGCATGACGATGCGGATGATCCGATCCTGTCGATGGTCAACCTCATCGACCTGTTCCTGGTGATCATCGGCATTCTGCTCGTGGTCATCGTGCGCAATCCGCTCAACCCGTTCTCCGCCGAAAAAGTGATGGTCATCGAGAATCCCGGCGAGGCGAACATGCGCATGCTGGTCAAGGATGGGCAGCAGTTGAAGGAATATCAGTCCAGTGGCGAGATCGGTGAAGGGCAGGGCGCCAAGGCTGGCGTGACCTATCGGCTCAACGATGGGCGGCTGATCTACGTGCCCGAGGCTGCGCAATGACGGTCCACATAGCGAGGGCGTTGGCGATGCAGGCGGCCAGGCATGCGTGCACCTCCTGTAAAATGTTATGGTATAACATGATGGAGAAGCCCACATCGCCGGCAATGGCTTTTTGACTCCGTTGCCGGTTCGAGCGAGTTTCCCAAGGAGCAGTGATGACCGAAGAAGAATTGTTGAGACAGCCAGCCGACGCTTACATGAATGCTCAACAGCAGGCGTTTTTCAAAGCCCTGCTGCTCGAACAGAGGCGAACCATCCAGCAAGACATACAAAGCGGCTTTGCCGAACTCAAGCAGCACGAGCCCAGTTCCGACCCCGCCGATACCGGCAGTGCGGAGGAACAGCGGCAGTGGAACCTGCGTCTGATGGAACGTGAAAAGAAGCTTCTGGACAAGATCGACGGTGCCTTGAACCGCCTGGCCCAGGGCGAGTACGGCTGGTGTGCCGAAACCGGGGAGCCGATAGGCTTGCGCCGCCTTCTGATTCGGCCTACCGCGACTCTTTGCATAGAGGCGAAGGAGCGCCAGGAGAGTAGGGAAAGACATCTGAGGGAGGGGTGAGAAGGGTACTCTGGCGCGGTATACCAAGCCGTGTTGCGGTTTCCCCGGCATTGCGGATCACGAGCGTGCCAGTGCGAGTCTTGTTGGTTGCGATTACGCTTGAGGAGCATTCATGACACATCAAACGATGCTGGAATATGGTGTCGAGGTATTCGTATCCGGTGGCTTCCAGGTCTGCATACGCCAGCAGCAGGAGGGCACCGAGCATAGGCTGGTTTTCGATGATGCCCAGATCGACGCTCTGGTCGACGCGCTAAGGAGCGCCCAGCGCCGGGCACGACGGCAGCGTTCGGCAGAGATCAAGCCCGGAAGGAGCGATGATGACATTTGAACGAACACCCGCGCCGGAACAGCTGTATTTCGATGTCGAGGAAATATCCCGCCAAGAGGCGCCCTTGCGCATTGCGCACAAGTACAGCCTTTCAATCGCGCCTTACGAGCTTTTCGTCCATCTGTTGGGGGTTGGCAGCGAATTGTCCGCGCCTCGCTGGGCAGTGGCACTGGAAGTCGTCGAGCATGGGAAAGTGAGATTGCCCGTGACCCGCCTGGGTAGCCAGTTGTACGAGGACATCGAAGCGGCACGCCAGGCGGGTATGGCGCAGGCCAGGCGCTGGGTCGAGGAAAATCCATGACCAGCCGTCTCGCCTTGCAGTCAGGGGATCGAATGTCGGGATCGTACGGGCGGGTTTAGCTGGCATGCTCGGCCTGAGCGCAAAGGGCCTGTTTCGTATCGAAAGTCGCAAGACAAGGCGATACGAACAGGTTGCCGCGATAGGCACCCGCCGCCGTTCTGGCCGCTATCGCCAGCCACAGCCCTCCCAGCAGCATCACAAGCAGGACGCCCAGCCCCTGGAACACGGCCAGATGGAGCAGGGTACCCAGTTTGAGCGTTGTCACGGCGTACACCCCAAGTGGAAAGGTGAACCCCCACCAACCCAGGTTGAACGGGATGCCGCTTTGCAGATAGCGCAGGGTGATGAGCGTCGTCAGCAACATCCACCACAAACCCAGCCCCCAGAACACAATGCCGACGAGCATGCCTACGCCCGCCATTACCTCCCCGATACCGGCCATGCCTTGCGCGGCGAAGATCACCGGAGCTTCGGCTCCCATGAGCAGCATGCCCAGCGCGCCCGTGCCGATAGGACCAAGTGCCAGCCAGGTCGAAGCCGCCATGGTTTCGTGGGGCAGTTTGTGAAGCGCCAGCCTTAGCACCAGGATGACCAGGATGCTGAGCGCGACCGGAACCGAATACGCCCACAGCACCTGACTGGTGATCAGCATGTGAAACTGTGCGCTGGCATCATCCAGGTGCGCAGCGATGACGCCACCGCTCACCGCGGCAACTTCGGCGGCCACGACGGGAAGCAGCCATACTGCCGTCATCTGATCGATGCTGTGCTGTTGTCGGGTGAACATCATGAACGGAATCAGCACGCCGCATGCCAGCGCCATGGCGACATCCAGCCACCAGAGGACGTGAGCGCAAGCGATGACCGACGCTCCCCACATGGGCAAGCCGTACTGCACCAAGCCATTGATGATGGTTGCCAGCCCCATGGGAATGGTGCCGAAAAACATGGAGACGGTGGAGTGACCGAAGATCTGCCTGGCTTCATTGAAGAACAGGATCCAGCGGGCGGCATACATCAGCGTGAAGATCATGAAAAGCACGCCGTTGAACAGCCATAGCGCTTTCCCCAGGTGCAGGAGAGCGACGCCATGTCCTGGAAGCTGGCCAAGAGCCAGTGCCAGGATCCCGGTACCCATGGTGACGGCGAACCAGTTGGGCGTGAACTGCCTGATCGCTTCCTTGGGGCTCGAAAGAGCCGCAAAGGGTTGGCCTGCCTGGATGATGTTGGCCAAGCTCAGGTTGCGCATAGTGTCTCCCGAACGTTCTAGCGATGGTTCGAAAAAGCATAAGCAGCAGACGTTAGCGGGGGAAACGGGTAATTTTGATACCTCATACCTATTTTTCGGGTAACCCCATGAAGTTGACCCTTCGCCAGCTGGATATTTTCCGAGCCATTGCCCAGTGCGGCTCGACGACCAGCGCAAGCGTTTTCCTGGCATTGTCTCAATCGGCGACCAGTTCGGCGCTGCATGAGTTGGAGCGCGCACTGGACGTGCGGCTGTTCGATCGGGTGGGCAAGCGCCTCGTGCTGAACGATAACGGACGCAAGCTTTTCCCCCAGGCTGTTCGGTTGCTGGAAGCCGCCGCGCAAATCGAGGAGACATTCTTGAGCACCGATACCGTGACGCGCCTGCGGATCGGTTGCAGTACCACGATCGGGAACTACATCATGCCGTGCCTGGCCGAGAGCTTGAGCCAGCGAACGCCTGGCCTGCGCGTCGACGTCTCGATGGGCAACAGCGCGGATGTCGCCAGGCAGGCTGCCCAGCTGTCCATCGACATGGCCTTGATCGAAGGTCCCTGTCACTTGCCGGAACTGACCGTAAAGCCATGGTTCGAGGATGAATTGCTGGTTATCGCGGCTGCCTCCGATCCACTTGCGCATAACGGCGCAGTAACGTGGAATGATCTGCGGGAGGCGCCCTGGCTGATCCGCGAGAGCGGCTCCGGAACGGCCGAGGAAGTCCTGAGGTTCCTGCTGCCACGGCTGGGCGAGTGGAGCAATACTCGCGAAATCGGCAGCTCCGAGGCTATCAAGCGCATGGTTGCCGCAGGCCTTGGAATCAGCTGTCTTTCCTATTGGGTCGTGAGCGATCTGCTGGCGCAGGGGCAGCTGGTCGTGCTGAACAAAGGTGACCTGTCGCACAAGCGGCAGCTGTACGCAGTCCATCACCGTGACAAGTTCATGTCGCCGGCCTTGAAACTGTTCCAGCAGGCGCTGGCAGACTTCGCCGCGGACCAGGCCGCCTGAGGCGGGTTGCCGATCTTGTCGAGCCGCCCTTTGCCCAGCGCGGCATCGATGCACTGGAGCAGGCTGATGCCCAAGCGGGTACATCGGGAAGCGATCGCGTCATAAGAATCGCCGCGCCTACACAGAGTTCACGGCTGGCTGCTCTGCTCTGCGCTGCGCTGTGCCAAGTTGCGATTTGCAGCTACAGTCTGGGGTACATCGAGTTTTACCGGAGTCCCGGATTCTCGCCACCTTGCTGTAGTGCAAACGGGCGCAGTCGCACCCGCCGACATACATTCTCTGGATTACGCCCGATGCAGCAAAGATCGCCCGATGAAACCTTGCGCGCCGCCTTGCAGAGGTCCCATGCCCGGCTCCGGCGCCAGCACGAACTGGTCGTCGAGTTCGGAGTGGCTTCGCTCAAGAGTCATGACCTCGACGATCTGCTGGACAGGGCCTGCGCTGTCGTCGCCCAGGGCATGGCCACGCGTTTCGCCAAGGTGCTGGTGCCCGTGGGGGAAGGTGATGACCTGGTGATCAGCCACGGCGTCGGCTGGGACGAAGCGGATATCGGCAGCGTCCGTATCGGTGGCGACCAGGCCAGCCCGGCCGGCTACGCCATCGCGACGTATCGCCCGGTGCTGTCGAATCATCTGGGCGAGGAGCAGCGCTTCGGAACGCCTGCGCTCATGAAGAAATACGGTATCCAGCGCGCGATAAATGTCCCGATCCGCGGCGTTTCGGCGCCCTTTGGCGTGCTCGAGGCCGACAGCAGCGATGGCGACGACTTCATGGAGAGCGACCTAGTGTTCATGGAGGGCATCGCCAATGTCATCTCGATGGCGCTGGAGCGCCTATCGGCCGAGACCGAAGTGCAGACGCCGCTGTCATATTCGGAAAGCGTCCTGAATGCGAGCCCCGATTGCGTGGAAGTGATGTCCACGGACGGCCTGATCGAGTTCTTCAACGACAGCGGCTTGCGCCTGATGCAAGTGTCCTGCGCCGAGGACGTGCTCGGGCGCCCTTGGGCGACGCTCTGGCCAGAGGAGGCACGCCCGCTGGTCGCCGAGGCGCTGGCCAAGGCGGCACGGGGGGAGACGACACGCTTTGAAAGCTACTGTCCGACCACCCAGGGGGAATTCAGATGGTGGGACGTATTGCTGGCGCCGATTCCCGCAACGCAGGGGCAGGCCCAGCGCCTGATCGCGGTCTCGCGTGATATCACCGAACGCCACCGCCATGAGCAGGAACTGCAGGGTCTGATCAATACGCAAAGCAACCAGCTGAGCATGAGCGATTCATACCTGGTGGAAATCCACCACCGAGTGAAGAACAGCCTGCACCTGGTCAATACCTTGCTCCTGCTGCAGGCCAACCTGGCTGAAGACGATGCCGTCAAGCTACAGCTCAGAACGGCGGCCGGGCGTGTGGTCACCATTGCCACCGTGCATGAGCGCCTCTATCAGAATGCCGAGACCCGGGACGTCAAGGTAGCGGACTACCTGGGCTCGTTGCTGGGCGACATCGGCAAGGCCCTGGCGGACCGGCAGATCAATCTGGAAACCGATGACCTGACCCTCCCGCCCGAGCGAATGGCCCCCCTGGGCCTGGTGATTTCCGAACTGATCACCAATGCCCTGAAATACGGCAAGGGTACCATCGATGTCTGCGTCAGGCAGGAAGCCGATCATGCACTGATCAGCGTCACCGACGAGGGCGACGGTTTCCCCGCCGACTATCCCAAGCCCAGCGGCACGGGCCTTGGCATGCGCTTGGTGAAAAGCTACTCCGGTTACGGCAGTGGGGCGGTCAGCGTGGATCGTCTGGTGGGCAAGAGCAGGATTCTGGTGCGGTTCAGAGTGTGAGGCGGGAGCGAGAGGCCAGGTGTTGACAACCGCCCGTCGCGGTAATCGGCAGGCTCAAGCCAGGTGCTGCTGTGTCGGATGCGGCTCCGGCGAGTACGCCGATCGAGCCGGTGTCACGACTATTCGTGCATACGCAAGGCTGGCCTTGGGAGACGAAGGGAGGGTACCGCAGAAGTCCCCGCCCATTGGGACGGGGAATTGCTCGGCAGCAATCGGGTTCCTATCGGCTAGGCTACTGCACCGCCGTGGCTAAGGATTTTGTATGCCTTCTTCGTTTGAGATGGATGGCGGTAGCCGCGGCCGTCACCGGGACGGCAAGAAGAACGAAGATATCCGTGATCGTCCAGCCCCAGGTCATGATCATCGCACCCGAGCCTGCTCCCAGGATTGCGCCAACCCGGCCAACGCCAAAGACCCAGCTAACTCCAGTTGCCCGGATTGGTGTCGGGTAGTGGGCGGCGCCTAGCGCGAAGCAACCCGCGTTCGCGGACATCAGTACATATCCCAACAAGAAGACCAGGGTCGCGAGCATGGCAAACGAACTGCTGAACAGAGCGATCAGCAGGGTGAATGTCGCGCAACCGGCGAACATGAGGCTCACGATTCGATTCGGCTCGAACCGATCCATCTTCAAGCCAACCGTGAAGTTTCCGATTGCGCCCCCTACCTGCAAGATGATTCCCAACGCAGCGGCCTGGGAGTAGGACATGCCGGCAGCGCTGGCAGTGAGTGGCAGCCAGTTGCTTAGGAAGTACAGATGGAAGAAGCCCATGAACATCGCGAGCCAGATGGATAGCGTGCCGAATCTGTAATGACGGTGCAACAATGCCGCCGGGCCTCGGCTCGTAACTTGCGAGGTATTCAGTTCGCTATTGACGAACTGTGTCGAGGCGCAGGCACTGCCCGGAATCAAGGCGTTTGCAGCCGTGACTATGCGTTCGTGCGGTTGATTGCGCTGTATCCTGTAACGAAGCGACTCGGGTAGCCAGATCAGGAGTGCGATGACCAGCAACAGGGGCAGTAGCCCACCGGTGAAAAAGACCGAGCGCCATGTATAAAGCTGGATCAGGTGCTCGCTGACCAACCCGCATAGCGCACCGCCCATGCCAAAGCCGCACCAGGCTGACGTGACGATCAGTGAACGTCTGCGCAGCGGCGCGCATTCCGCTAGCAATGTCGTAATGTTTGGCATCGTCGCGCCCAGCCCGACCCCTGTGAGCAAGCGCGCTAGGGTGAGCGCATGCAAATCGTTGGTATAAGCGCAAGCCAGGCAAAAAACACCTACCGAGCTGACAGCGGCTATGATCACCCAGCGCCTGCCGAAGCGATCAGCCAGGGGGCCGGCAATCAGCGATCCTAACGAAAGCCCGACGATGCCGCTCATCATCAGCGGGCCTAGATCGCCTCGGCTGATGCCCCAATCCTGGATCAGGGCTGGGGCGACAAAGCCCATCATCATGGTGTCGAAGCCGTCCAGCATGAGGATCAGAAGGCCAAGGATGATCACGGTCTTCTGTTGTCTTCCGATCGGACGGCCGTCCAGGAAGGTATGCACGTCCAGCACATTTTTGTTCATCTTGTCGTACTCGCGTGGCTAGTGAACGGAAGTGGGGCTTGCGCCCCACTGTCAATTGGCCATTGCCCGTAGTTCGGCTGTCGCGCACTCGTCGAGCTTGCCCGAGCGAGGATCAACGACGGCGAGATAATGCTCGCGTACGAAGGCTGCAGTGAGCTTGTGGTTCCAGACGTCTTCTTCGATAGAGGCAAGCGGGCGCTCCAGTGGGTTGCCGAAGCCACCACCACCTGGCTGCGTGTGCGAAACGATATCGTCGCGAGCAATGGTGATGCCAACCTTGCTCGGCAGTGAGCGCTTTTCTTCGCCGTACTGCAATACGTTCATTGCCGGACTGGCGGGCAGCCCGCCCTGCAGGCCGTAAGGACGGAACTTCATCCGGTCGGCCCGTAGTTGCAGCAGTACGTCGTCGCCGAGGACACGGTAGCTTCGCAGCACACCGAGACCGCCCCGATAGCGGCCAGCGCCGCAGCTGTCAGCCACCAGCTCATAGGCTTCCACGCGCACCGGATGTTGCGCCTCCAGGGTTTCGACGGGCGTGTTGGACAAGTTCTGCGAGGCATTGGTGATTGCCTCGACGCCATCGGCATGTGGACGTGCACCCCAGGCACCGCAGACCATATCGACGATGATGTAGCTACTGCCGTCGTCTTTCTTTCCTGAGAGGCAGACGACCGTGTTGCCGCCTTCACCTGCAGCAGGAATACGATCCGGGACGATTTCCGCGAGCGCTCCGAGCATGGTGTCAAACACCCGATAGCCGGTTAGCGCACGCGCTGCGACCGCTGCCGGTTCCAGCGGATTGAGCACCGAGCCCTCGGGAACGTATACGTCCACGCACCGGAACAGTCCTTCGTTGTTCGGAACGTCCCCTTTGAGTGCGCAACGGATACTCAAATAGGTACAGGATTTGGTGTAGGAAAGGGTAGAGTTGATGGCTGCTCTTACCTGAGGGGCGCTGCCGGTATAGTCGACACTGACTCGGTCCTCGTGAACCGTGACGGCCACGCGCAAGGGGATCGGGTCTTCGGAAAGCCCGTCGTCATCGATGAAATCCTCGAATACGAACGTCCCTTTCGGCCACTGGCGAATTTCTTCGCGGGTCAGGCGTTCTGCGTAGTCCAGCAGCTCAGCGAAGTAGAGACGGGCTTCATCGCGGCCATAGCGGTCGAGCAGGCGGGTCAGTTCACGGCTACCAACCTGGCAAGCTGCGTACTGGGCGCGCAGGTCGCCCAGTACGCGGTCTGGAACACGCACGTTCTGCGCAATGATGCGCTCCATGGTGTCGTTTATTTGGCCAGCTTCATAAAGCTTGACCACCGGAATCCTCAATCCTTCCTGGTAGATTTCAGTGGAGTCGCTGGCGTTGGAGCCCGGTACACGCCCTCCAACATCGGTGTGATGACAAATGACCACGCTGTAGCCTTCAATTTCGCCCTTATAGAAGAAGGGCGCGAACATGAAGATGTCTGGCAGGTGCATGCCACCCTGGTACGGGTCATTGACGATGACAGCATCACCAGGTTGCAGACTATCGCCGTAGCGCAGCTTGACTTGCGCCATCGCTTCGGGAATGGCACCTAGGTGCAGGGCGATGGTTTTGGCCTGGGCGATCATCTGTCCGTGGCGGTCACAGATGGCGGCTGAATAGTCCATGACATCCTTGACGATTTCCGACCTGGCGGTACGAAGCACTGTGTAAGCTACCTCGTCGACGATCGAATCCATGGCATTCTTGACGACAGCGAAAGTGATCGGATCGATGGCCTGGCTCATGCGCGAATCTCCTGAATGTCGATGGTTATATTTCCGATGTTGTCTGCATGGGCGCTGCAGCCTGGCGGAACGACGATGGTGGTATCGTAGGACTCGATGATGAGGGGGCCTTCCACCGGGGCGAGACCGATGCTGGCGCGCGGAACGACGGGCGTGGGCTGGTACGGGGCCTGCGGATCGAAACTGACCAGACGCTCTCCCTGGGAACCTTGCAGCGCAGTGGCGTCTACCTTGCAATCTGCAAAGTCCAGCCGCTGGGCACTGCGTCCTCGAGCGCTGACACGCAGGTTCACCAGCTCCAGCGGTTCCTCACTGCTGTAGCCGAACGTTTGCAGATATTGACTGTTGAAATCTCTCTTCAGTTGGTCCAGAACGTGTTCGTCGAACTGCGCACCGTTTAGAGCCACTGTCAGTTCAGAGCTTTGACCTACGTAGCGCACGTCTGCCGAATAGACGATCTGCGCATCATCGGCTGCATAGCCTTCACTTGCCAGGACGGTGAAACCCTGGTCGCCCAAGGCGATAGCTTCGGTCGAAAGGAAGTCATGGTCGCACTCGGCGAACGAACGCAGGATGGCCTTGACGAAATTGTGCTCGGCATCGGCGGTGAGCATGCCGGCCGAGCAGAAGACCCCTGCCATGATGGGAGCTACAACTCGGCGGATGCCCAGCAGGCGGGCCACTGCCACCGCATGCAGCGGGCCTCCGCCGCCAAACGCCATCATGGACATTTCACGTGGATCAAGGCCTCGTTCGACGGTCACTGCGCGGATCGCTCGAGCCATGTTCACATTGGCCAAGTGACGGATCCCATGTGCCGCTTTCAACAGATCCAGTTGCAGCGGCTGTGCAACATGTTGGTCGATTGCCTGTTCGGAAAGTTGCGGGAACACCGGCAGGCTGCCGCCCGCCAGGGCGACTGGGTTGAGGTAACCTAGAACCATGTTGGCATCGGTTACGGTAGGCTGACGATTGCCCTTGTTGTAGCACGCAGGGCCTGGGAACGCGCCTGCCGACTCAGGACCTACGCACAGTAGGCCGCCTGCATCGATCCAGGCGATAGAACCACCGCCAGCGCCGACTTCGGCGATGTCGATCGCAGGCACTTTCAGTACATAGCCACCACCTTTGACAAAGCGACTAGGTGCGCTGATCCCGTCGCGGAACTCGTATTCATTGGTCAGAGAAGGTTGCCCATCGACCACCAAGGCGGCTTTGGCGGTGGTTCCACCCATGTCGAAGATGATCTGGTTGCTGTCGCCTGCCGAAGCGCCGATGCGAGCTGCTCCGGTCACACCCCCGGCAGGCCCGGAGGCAACTGCGAACACCGGTTTCTCGCTCGCTGAGGAGATGCCCATCATGCCCCCGTTGGAGGCCATGACTTGCAACGAGGCGCGAATGCCCATCGCTTCGAGATCCTGGCGCAGCCGGGCCAGGTAAGTGCGCATGGCCGGCAGGATATAGGCATTCACGACGGTGGTGCTGGTACGTTCATATTCCTTGATTTCCGGTAGCACCTCATACGAGGCACTCACCAGTACCTGCGGGAAATGCTGCTGCAGAAGCTGTTTGGCGCGGCGCTCATGGGCAGGATTGATGTAGCTGTTGATGAATGCCACGGCGATGGCGGTTACACCTTCTTCGACCAGTTCCCTGGCCTCGCGCAGCAGCTGGGCTTCATCGAGCGGTGTGACCACCTCGCCGGTGGCACTGATGCGCTCGTCAATACCCCTCCTCCAGCGGCGAGTGGCCAAGGGCTCAGGCTTGCTCCAGGAAAGATCGAACATGGTGGGTGTACGGATGCGGCCGATTTCCAGTACGTCCCTGAACCCTGTGGTGGTGAGCACACCGGTCTTCGCGCCGACCTTTTGCAGAATCGTGTTGGAGGCAGTGGTAGTCCCGTGCACGATCTCGGTGATGTCTTCAGGTGCTACGCCAGCTTGCTGAAGCAGGGCCCCGAGTCCTTGTACGATCGCTTTGCCAAGGTCTTCGGGAGTGGTCGAAGTCTTGTTCACGAACAGGCGACCGTCTGGCATTGCGAGCACGACATCGGTGAACGTGCCTCCGATATCGCATCCGACCCGTACGCCTCTGCTGGTTCTTGTTGTTGATGCAGTGCTCATGATTGCTCCATTCGCTGGTTGTTCATCGTCGCTAACTAACTGGACGTTCAGTTAGTAAGTGTTAAGCTAGGAGCAATTCCTGGTCCTGTCAAACAGGAAAGGGAGCAGGGTGTTCAGCATTGCTGCTGATACACTTCACCAGGTATGGCCAGAAGAAGGATCGCAGCAGTGATGAAAAATGACGCCCCGGTTGCCAAGCCAAGGACTCGCAATGCCGCGCTAACACGAGAAAACATTCTCAAGGTCGCCACGCAGGAATTCGCCGAACACGGCTACGACGGTGCGAGCATCGAAGCGATCGTCTTGTGTTGCCAGATCAGCAAGAACCTGATCTATCACTACTTCGACAGCAAGGAAGGATTGTTCATCGAGGTGATGGAGCGCGCTTACGGGGCCATGCGCGAGCGGCAAAATGAGCTGACCTTGTCGGGGGATCCTGTACGCGACATGCGCGAGCTGGTTGAAAAGAGCATCCAGCACTTCATCGACCAACCTGATTTTCACCTGTTGCTGTCGACCGAAAATCTGCACAAGGCTGCGCACATCCGCAAGTCAAAGGTCATTTCGCAGATGTTCAACCCGTTGCGGGCGGCGCTCTCGGAGATTTTGCAGCAGGGCAAGGACCAAGGTGTTTTCCGCCAGGATGCGGACTGGGTGGACCTGTACGTTTCCATATCCGGACTCGGGGCCTATTTCATTACCAACCGCTACACTCTGTCCTACGTTCTCGACGTCGACCTGAGCTCGCCAGAGCGCAAGGCGTCCCGCCTCAAACATGCCCCCGACGTGATCATGAGCTATCTCTGCGATCTTCGATCGTCCGACTGATTTGAGTCCAATTGGCAACCTGAACGCCAAGCACGTGCAGCGCGGCTTCGCCGCGATGCACCTTTGCTGCGCATGGAAAACTGCTCACGTTACGCATCGCCAGCGCCAGCGCCAGCGTCAGGCGCCCTGATAACGGGAGTGGTATCTGCAATAAATTGAAATCTTTGTATTCAATCTGGGCTTCAAATTTGTGTACTGATATGTATGCATGCGACAATATGTCCTTTGTAATCTAGGAAGGGCTGTGAAGTGGTAGATGATGTGTTCCCGAGCCGACTGGGGCGCGCGTGGCTCGCGACTCTCGGTACGATAATCCTGTTGGCGGGTCTATATTTCGTCGGTGGAGGCGCCTGGCTGGTGTCACTCAAAGGAAGCTGGTACTTCCTGATTGCCGGTGTCCTGTTGATCGCCGCAGGCGTCTTGATCATTCGCCGACGTTTCGTTGGTGTATTGCTGATCGCCGTGGTCGTAGCGTACACCTGTATATGGGCGCTCCTCGACGTAGGCCTCAAGTTCTGGCCGCTCCTATCGCGCCTGTTCGCTTTTGCGATCATTGGCGCCGCGGTCGCGTTCTCCATTCCGCTGTTCACTCGTGTGCGTAAAGCACGTGTTGCCGGGTTGACCGTGGGCGCGTTGGCTTCGGTCGGGGTCGTGGTTACGGCCGTCAGTGCTTTCGAACCCAAGAGCATCATTCGTGACGCTCAGTCCGTTGCAGCTGCGCAGGATGCCGCGATAGAAAAAGTCGATGGCGAGCCTGGCGACTGGCAAGCCTGGGCAGGTGACACACATGGCTCGCGCTTTTCACGTCTGGCCGATATCACGCCAGCGAACGTGAAGGACCTGCAGGTCGCCTGGACGGCTCACACTGGCGAAGCCGTAGTGCCTGGTTCAGGTGATGCGGAAGACCAGAACACGCCGTTGCAGGTCGGTGACAGCTTGTATGTCTGCACGACCTACAGCACAGTGATCTCCTACGACATCGATACCGGAAAGGAAAACTGGCGTTTCGCCGCTGGCAAGGGCAACTCCACCTACCAGCGCTGCCGTGGGATGGCCTATTTTGATGCAACCACGGCGAAGCAGTCGGCGGTCGTGCCCGGTACCGATGCCCAAGCGCCTCTGGATGCTTCGGTCAGCCCGCAGCGTCTTATCTTCCCGACAGGGGACGGGCGCCTGATGGCCATTGACGCTCACACTGGCAAGCCGGTCGCCAACTTCGGCGATCAAGGTACCGTCGACTTGAAAGTGGGCATGGGTGAGGTGAAACCAGGCTACTACCAGCAGTCGTCCACGCCGCTGGTCGCCGGGAACTTGGTAATCGTGGGCGGTCGTGTGATCGACAACTTCGAAACCAACGAGCCGCCGGGAGTCGTGCGTGCCTTCGATGCCGTTACCGGGACACTGGTCTGGGCTTGGGATCCGGGTAACCCCGAGGTGACACGCGAGCCGCTGTCGGCTGCGGGCTACACCCGTGGTACGCCTAATGTATGGGTGGGGATGTCCTACGATGCCGAACTGGGCATGGTCTACCTGCCAACTGGTAACGCGACACCTGATTTCTGGGCAGGCTTTCGTACCGAAGCGGATGACAAGTATGGGTCTTCGATCGTTGCGGTCAACGTTGCCACTGGCCGTCCGGTATGGTCTTTCCAGACCGTACACCATGACATCTGGGACTTCGATGTCACTGGCCAACCGTTGATCTATGATATTCCGAACGACGACGGGACAGTCTCCAAGGCGCTGTCGGTCACGTCCAAGACCGGCATGATCTACCTGCTGGACCGCACCAATGGCAAGCCGCTTGCCGATATCGAGGAACGTCCGGTGCCGCAGGGCAACCTGCCAGGCGAGCGCTATTCTCCAACCCAGCCGTACTCCGTAGGCATGCCGAATATCGGCAACGAGGTCCTGAAAGAGTCCGACATGTGGGGCGCAACGCCATTCGATCAGTTGATATGTCGCATCATCTTCAAGTCTAGCCGTTACGAAGGCGTCTTCACCCCGCCGGGTGAAGACTGGGCCATCCAGTATCCAGGTTCTCTAGGCGGCATGAACTGGGGTGGTGTTTCGGTTGACCCAACCACCCATCTGATGTTCGTCAACGATCTGCGTCTGGGCTTGCACTACAACATGGTCGCGGCCAAGGACATCCCACCGGGTACCGGTAGCAGCGAAGGCATGGGGATCATCGTGCAGAAAGGTACGCCTTTCGGTACCTGGCGCGAACGCTTCATGTCCCCGTTGGGTGTTCCCTGTCAGGCACCACCGTTCGGTACGCTGTCAGCCATCAACCTCAAGACCCACAAGCTGGTCTGGCAGGTACCGGTAGGCACCGTACAGGATACTGGTCCCTTGGGCATCGCCACCGGTTTGCAATTACCACTGGGCATGCCAACCCTTGGCCCATCACTGGCGACCAAGTCGGGTCTGCTGTTCTTTGCCGGCACTCAGGACTTCTACTTGCGCGCCTACAACAGCCGCACCGGTGAAGAAGTCTGGAAATCCCGCTTGCCGGTCGGTAGCCAAAGCGGACCGATCACCTATCGTTCGCAGAAGACTGGCAAACAGTATGTCGTCATCTTTGCTGGTGGTTCGCCACACTCGGACAAGCGCGGTGACAGCGTGATCGCTTACGCCTTGCCATAGACACGTTGCAAGATCGACGCACTAGAGGCCCAGGTTCGGCGTGATGCCGAGCTGGGCCCTTTTTTCCTCCACGATTCGATTTTTTTTCATGTACCGAAATTCCTCATCTTCACCTGTCAGCGTTAAAACCGGGCTTGCGCTCCTCCTGATGGGAGGTGCGAGCACGTTGAGCCATGCCGAGATCGTCCGCATCGAGCCCGTCGTAGTCACCGGGTCATACGCACCGACCGCGAGTTTCGATCTGCCTTTTTCCATCGATACCGTGGACCTCTCTGACGGTACCGACGGCCAGTTGGGCGTGAACCTGTCGGAAGTGCTCACCAAGGTACCGGGGCTGGTGGTGCAAAATCGACAGAACTATGCCCAGGATCTCCAGATTTCCTCCCGCGGCTATGGCGCACGCTCAGCGTTCGGCGTCAGAGGCATCAAGCTGCTGAGCGATGGGATTCCGGCCAGCACGCCGGACGGACAAGGACAGGCCGCTACGCTTAACCTGGACGTTGCGGATCGCCTCGAAGTGCTTCGCGGCCCGGCAGCGACCATTTACGGTAGCAATGCTGGGGGTGTCATCCAGATGTTCAGTAGGGACGGAAAAGGCCCTTCAAGAGTGGGGGCGCAAACCACCTTCGGCAGTGACGGCTTTCGCAAGAATCATCTCTCGGCCGAAGGCGGTACCGAGTCGGCTGGTTTCGTGCTCGATGCTTCGCGAATGGATACCGATGGTTACCGCGACCACAGTGCCGCTCGTCGTGACCAGACCTTTGCCAAGGTCAATTTCAAGCCGGACGACGATTCCCGCCTGGCGCTCATCTATAGTAGCCTCGAGCAGAACAGTACCCAGGACCCGTTGGGGCAGACCTGGGATGCCTATAAGCACGATCCGCGCTCCACGACGGCAGTGGCCGAAACCTACAATACGCGCAAGAGCATAGACCATCAGCAGGTGGGTCTGAATTATGAGCGCTATATGGGTAGCGCCACCCTGCAGCTGAATCTGTATGCTGGGCAACGTAGCGTGGTTCAGTACTTGTCCATTCCCAGGACGGTTGCTTCCAACAGCCAGCGTGGGGGAGGGGTCGTGGATTTCGATCGTGAATTCCATGGCGCGACCTTGCGCTGGATACAGCCGGTGGCCAGCGTGCCTGGTAATCTCACCTTTACGGCGGGCGCCGACTACGACCAGAGTACGGATGATCGTCGCGGCTACCAGAATTTCAGCGCAGGCGAACTGGGCGTCAAAGGCGAGCTGCGCCGTGACGAGCAAGACATCGCCACAAGTCTGGATCCCTATATTCAGGCGCGTTGGGAGATAGGCCAGTGGACAGCGGATCTCGGTCTGCGCCACAGCACCATGCAAATGCGTGTCGATGATCACTACCTGGCCAACGGCGATTCCAGCGGCTCGAAGAAATACCAGCAGAACACCCCCTCGCTTTCGATCATGTACGCGTTCAATTCTGCTCTGCGCGGCTACGCCAGTGTGGGCAAGGGCTTCGAAAGTCCCACCCAGGCCGAGATGGCCTATGCGCCGGGCTCAGCCGAAAGCTTCAACTTCGGCCTCAAGCCTGCGGTGAGTACGCAGTATGAAGTGGGCATCAAATACCAGCCTAGCGAGCGCACCCGACTCAACGCAGCGTTCTACGAGATTCATACCGACGATGAAATTGTCGTCGAGAGCTCGACGGGCGGACGCACTAGCTATCATAACGCCGGACGCACGTTGCGGCGTGGCTTTGAAGCGAGCCTGCACAGTGATCTGAACGACCATTGGCAAACGAACTGGGCTTACACCCGTACCGATGCGCGGTATGCAGGCGACTCTGCGCAAGGGGGGCAGGTGATCGAAAGCGGCAATCGGTTGCCCGGCGTACCGCTGGACAACCTGTATGGTGAGCTGGTCTGGAAGCCGACCGCGTCCATCAGCATGGGCATCGAGGGACAGTATCGCAGCAAGGTGTATGTGGAGGACCGCAACGTGGCGAAACCAGCGCCAGCCTATGCCACCTTCAACTGGCGAACCCGCTTCGAACAACGCCTCGGGCCTTGGACGTTCCATCAGCTGGTGCGTCTGGACAATATTCTGGATCGACAGTACGTGGGCTCGGTCATCGTCGGCGATAGCAACTCCCGCTACTATGAAGCGGCGCCCGGGCGCTCCTGGTATGCCAGTGCAGGGTTCGAGTATCGCTTCGAATGACTTTTGGCTCACCGCCCTGTGGCGTCCAAGGACGGTTACGCTACTTGATGAGCGTGCGTGGGTCTGTCAGCGATGATCAGGGGGTTTCGATTCGACTTTGAGCGTACTGGCTATGATGTCCGGCCCAGGCAGATCTACTGCTTGGGAGGTGACGGCAGGAGCAGCTCAGGCCACGGCTTGGGCACCGGTTATTTCCACCAGCGAACCACACATGAAGGCGGCTTCGTCCGAGGCCAGGAACGCCACCAGAGCCGCTACTTCTTCGGGTTTCCCTATCCGCCCGAAAGGCACCATGCGGTCCAGATCGGCGATGGTACGTCCGGAGCGGCGAACACCAGCTTCGAGCATGGGAGTATGGATTTCGCCGGGACACACCGCGTTGACCCGGATGTTGTGAGGAGCATAATCGCGTGCCAGGTTTTGCGTGAACGAGGCGACGGCGGCCTTGGTGACGTTGTAGGCTATATGGCCGGGAGCCGGGTGCAGGCCCCATTGCGAAGCGGTATTGACGATAGCACCGGCGCCAGCCTTGATCATGATGGGTAGCACAGCGCGACACAGGTGAAACATGGCATCCACATTCACCGCGAAGCTGCTGTGCCAATCCTCTTCGCTCAGTGCCAACAGGTTGCCGCGGCGGTTGATACCGGCATTGTTGACCAAGACGTCAAGACGTCCCACTTTCGACAGGGCGTTGTCTATCAGGCTGCGGCAGGCATCCCCCTGAGCAATGTCGGCAGCGAGGGCCAGGGCTCGGCCGCCATCCTTCTCAATGGCCTCGGCTACGACAGTGGCAGCTTCCAGGTCGACATCGCTGACGATGACCGTGGCGCCCTCCCTAGCGAAGCGCTGTGCAATCGCTGCACCTATACCGCCGGCTCCGCCAGTAACGATGACGGATTTGTGCGTAAATCTGCTCATCTGAACCTCGTTAGTTTTTGTTGTCTCGTACGCTGAATTTTGTATGCAGTATTGTACGCAAGCTAGACACGAGAGGTCGGTTTGTCAACTGGTCCATGCGAAATGTCGCGTCACTCCGGCAACCTGCAAATCCCGAACGAAGCATGAGCACGAAGAGGCTATACAAGCACTACTGAATTAGAACCCTTGCCGCCAGATACCGTCTCCGATGTCTGCTCATTCCACTCCTGTTGACCTGAGCCTGCCTGTAACTCCAACTTCACCCACATCGCCTGGCCTGATGCTCGAGCGTCGCGATGCCAACGTCTCAGACAGGGGAGCGAGGTCGTTCCGTGAGGAGTGATCAGGGTAGAAAGGCACGTCTTGCAGGGCGAAGAAACAGTTATCTCCGCCTCATGGGTGGACTTGGCTCCGGTCCGAGACAAGCGTCAGAATACGGTGCAGATCAGGCTACCGACATCCGAGCCGTCAGGTTCTGCTGCATATAGTCAAGGAAACGACGCTGGAATAGCATGGTATGTTCATGCGCCGCAGCTTCCGCCGCATCAGCGTCGCGTGCCGCGATGGCCCCGATGATTTCGTCATGATCTCGGCCCAGCCGATGAGCACTGGCAGAGCTGACGACATGATCGAAGTGCAGGTGCAGCAGCCGCTGTCCTTCGCCCAGAAGACGCTCGTAATAGTTGATGAAGTAGGGGTTGCGCCCCGCATGGGCGATCGCCATGTGGAACGCCTTGTTCAGCTCCGACATCGCCTGGAAGTCACCCGTAGTCACCGCCTTGAGATAGGCTTCGTCGGCGTCGCGTATCGCTTGCAAGTCTTCGGCGCGATGCTGGGTCGCCGCCAGACGAGTGACCGCGCGCTGGATCAGATCTAGCGCGGAAACGTAGTTGGGAAACTCCTCGATTTCGAAAGGCGTCACCAACGTGGTGCGGTTGGGCAGGATGACTACCAAGCCTTCGGTGATCAGGCGCGCCAGAGCATCGCGTACTGGCGAGCGGGAAAGCCCGAACTGGGCCGCCAGCGAGACTTCATCGAGCTGTACGCCTGGCTTGAGCTTCAATGTCAGGATCTGCTTTCGCAGCTCTTCGTAAATGTAGCGTCCGCCATGGCGGCGCGGGCCGCTTTCGGTGTCGGTATCTTTTGCCATCATCAGGTCTCGGTGGAGCTGGCGATCATCATACAGGCCAGCCTTCATTATTTATGCAGTCGATGCCGACTCTACGACCTACAGCATGGGAGCAAGACACTTGCCAAGTCAATCAGGAGCCATCTTGAGAAAGCCCGTATCCAGCAGTGCGACGTAAGGTATCGAAAGCCGCCGTTTGACCGTGCCTTGCCTGGGCAAGACACGGTGAAAGCGGTATCAATGGCTCAAGCCGGCGCCCCAGGTATCGCTGAGCATGAAACCGGCAGACAGTGGGTCGTCTGGATCCATGCCCATCTGTTGCAAGCCGTACAGCCAAGCACGCCCGGTTACCCGCGGCAGCACGGCGGGACGGTTGGCCACCTCGGTAAGGCCCAGCAGCGCCACCTGGAACTGGCCGCCAATGGTTGACTGTGAAATCAGGTGGTCGCCAGGCTGTACCAGGCCGCGTGCCGCCAGGGTCGCCAGGTTGGCGGAGCTGCCGGTGCCGCAGGGTGAACGGTCCACTCGACCGGGAGGCAGGGTAGTGCACGTCTGATAGGTGCGATCGTCTAGCCGGTTGCGAAACATCACATAGGCCACTTCGTTGACCGAAGGTAGCTGCGGATGCTGAATGTTCAATTGGCTATTGATCACGTCTTTCAGCGCCACGCCGGCGTCAGCCAAGGCTCGGGCATTTTCCGGCGCGATACTCAACCTGGTCTGCTCTACATCGACCAGTGCGTAGTACACGCCGCCAAATGCCACATCGATGGTGATAGTGCCGAACTGTTCGGTTTCGATGGTCAGGTCCAGATGCTCGACGAACGCCGGTACCATGTCCAGCGATACGTTCAGACAACGGCCGTCCGCACACTGGGCATGGGCGGTGACCAATCCTGCGGGCGTATCGAGTACCACCGTGGTCGCTGGCTCCTGCATCGGTACGATACCCAGCTCCAGTAGAGCCGTGACCACGCAGATGCAGTTGCTGCCCGACATTGGATGTGCCTTGTCCGCTTGCAAGACGATGAAGCCGGCGTGCGCTTCGGGCCGAGTCGGTGGCAGCAACAGGTTGACCGACATTTGCAGGCAGCCGCGTGGCTCCAGCGTCACCAGACGGCGTAGGCTGTCGTCCACCTCGTTGATGTAATTCATCTTGTCCAGCATCGTGGCACCTGGGATGCCCAGGACGCCGCCAATGATGACTTTGCCGATTTCGCCTTCGCAGTGCACTTCAGCCAACTGAAGCGTCTGTTTCCAACGCATGATGTAACCTCACTTGATATACCAGCCCCAGGGCTGTTCGCTGTCGTAGCGGGTGATCTGCTTGGTTTCGAGGTAATTGTTCAGGCCCCATTCACCTAGCTCACGGCCGATGCCGCTCTGCTTGTAGCCGCCCCACGGGGCTTCGGTGAAAGTCGGCTGGGAGCAATTGATCCAGACGATTCCAGCACGGAACTTGCGAGCCACACGTTCGCAGCGCTCCAAATCCTTGGACATCACTGCGGCGCCAAGACCGAAGCGGGAGTTGTTGGCGGATTTCACCGCTTCCTCTTCCGTATCGAATGGGCGGATGCACACTACCGGGCCGAAGATCTCCTCATTCCAGATCCAGCTTTCCTCTGGGACGTCGGCGAATACAGTCGGCTGCAGATAGAAGCCTTTGTCCAGGTGCGCTGGGCGCTCGCCACCGCAGACCAGACGCGCGCCTTCCTCCAAGCCGCGAGAGATGGCTTGCAAGGTACTGTCGTACTGCTTGCGGTTGACCAGAGGGCCGAGCAGCACGCCTTCTTCCATGCCGTTTCCGATCTTGATCTTTCGGGTTTCTTCGGCCAGTCGAGCCAGCAGCGGCTCATAGGCTGAACGCTCCACAAGCACGCGAGAGGTGGCCGAGCACACTTCGCCCTTGTTCCAGAAAATGCCGAACATGATCCACTCTACCGCCTTTTCGATATCGCTATCGGCGAATATCACGAAAGGCGATTTGCCACCCAGCTCCAAGGTTACGTTCTTGATGTCCTGCGCGGCGGCCTGCATGATCCGGCTGCCCACCGGCACGCTCCCGGTGAAGGCCAGCTTGTCTACCCCTGGATGAGCAGTCAGCGCAGCACCGACCTTGGAACCTGGGCCGGTCACGATGTTCAGCACGCCGGCGGGCAGGCCAGCTTCATCGGCGATACGGGCCAATTCCAGAGCAGTCAGCGAAGTCTGCTCGGCGGGCTTGAGAATGATGCTGCAGCCTGCGGCCAAGGCCGGGGCGATCTTCCAGGAAGCCATCAGCATCGGAAAGTTCCAAGGCACGATGGCGCCGGCTACACCGATGGGCTCTTTGCGTGCCAGCGAACTGAAGCGGTCGTCGGCCAGTACTACCTGTTTCTCGCGGTGGGTATCCAGTTCCTCGGCTAGGTTGGCATAGAAGTCGAAACAGCCGGCGGTATCGCCGATGTCCCACATGGCTTCGGGGAATGGCTTGCCATTGTCGCGTACTTCCAGTTCGGCCAGTTCTTCCTGGCGAGCGCGAATACCTTCAGCGATCTTGCGCAGGTAAGCGCCACGCTCGGCACCGCTCAGGCGCGGCCAAGGGCCCTCGTCAAAGGCCGCGCGTGCTGCCTTGACAGCCACATCGACGTCCTCTTCGCACCCAGAGGCCACGCGGGTGATCAGGCTTTCGTCGCTTGGGTCGTACGAGTCGAAGCTACCGCCATTGATCGGGCTGACCCACTGGCCGTTGATGTAGAACTGGTCATAGCGGTTCATGCGTTTCCTCCAAGGACGGCAAAGCGTCGGGCACTGAATGCGGAAAGGTTCTGGGTTGGGATGCGCTGGGCAGCCAGATCGCCGACCAGGCGGCCGGTTGTGGCGCCAAGGGTGAGGCCCAGTTGGCCATGGCCAAAGGCCAAAATGGCGTTCTTCAGCCGTGGCGACCTGTCGATGACGGGTTTGGTGTCCGGCAGGAAGGGGCGATAACCGACACCGAATTCCATGCCTTGGGTGTTCAGCTGTGGTAATACGCGGCGAGCCTTTTCCATGATGATCTCGGCGCGCTTGAAGTTGGGCTCGGCATTGGCTCCGGCGAATTCGATGGTACCGCCGATTTGCAGGCCGCGTGTCATGGGCGCGAAGCAGAAGCCGCCGTCGGCGTAGATCACCGAGTGGCGGATCTCCACTCCAGGTTGCGGCAACACCGCCTGGTAGCCAGCGATGCCGGCCAGCGGGATGTTCACACCGAGGGAGTCGAAGAAGGCGCGAGCGCCGGTACCGGCAGCGACTACCAACAGGTCCGCCGGCAGGCGTGTCCTGTCTTCCACGGTCACTCCGGTTGCCTTGTCGTGGTGCGCGTCGATCTTCGTCACTCGCTGGCGGATGCGTACGCCACCTTGAGCGACGAAACTCTGGGTCAGCGCTGCGATGAACCCCTCGGTGTCGTTCACGGCGCGCCAGTCAGGGAACATCAGGCCATGCTGGAACTTCCCGGCCAGGGCTGGCTCCAGATCGCCAATCGCATCACCATCGAGTTCTTGCGAACGAAATCCGAGCTGCTTGCGCAATTCAAGATGCGGGCGTTCGTGTTCGAGGCCAGCAGGGGAGTCGAAGACTTCCAGAACGGGCCGGTCGCCTAGCAGGCTCTTGTCCGGGCACGCCTCCAGCAAGGGAGCATAGTCCTCATAGACATGCTGGGTCAGGCGCGCCATGTCCTGTGCGATCTCATTGATCTTCGAGGGTCGCGCACAAGCGAGGAAACGCATGAACCATGGCAGGATTCCGGGCAGCGCGCTGGGGCGCAGCGCAAGGGGTCCTTTTTGATCGAGCAGCCAACCGGGTACCTTCATCAGGATGCCAGGCTTGGACAGAGGAATGACTTCGCTTACAGCCATCTGGCCACAGCTCCACTTGGCAGTGCTGTCGCCCGGCGCCGCAGGGTCGATGAGCGTGACCCGGTGGCCGTCGCGCTGCAGGTAGAGCGCACAGCATACGCCGACGATGCCGCCGCCGATGACTACAGCCTGTTGCGATGACGTTTGCGGGTTGTTCATGGTGCGTTGCTCAACAATGTTTAGACGAAATTGGGTGGATAATGAGGAAGAGAAGGACTCCTCCCCATTACCAGATAACCCGAGGAGCTAGCGGGTCACGCCTGCGAAGCTTCGAACACCTTGCGGAACTCGGTCTTTTCTTCGTCGGTCAGCGGCAGCAGCGGAGCGCGCGCGTTGCCGACTTTGAAGCCGGCCAGTTCAGCACCGTATTTGACTTTCTGCACGAACTTGCCGCTTTCCAGGTTCGCCATGGCGGGGAACAGGCTGCGCATGACTTGTTGGGCCCCACGGATGTCGCCGCTGGTAAAAGCTTCGTGGAAGGCCACGACCTTCTCCGGGAAGATGTTGGCCGGGCCGCAGATCCAGCTGTCGGCGCCCCACAGGTAGAAGTCCAGCGCTTGGTCATCGGAGCCGCAGGACAGCTGGATACCTTTGTACTTCTCGCCGATTTCGATGGCGCGCAGCAGGTTACCGCTGCTTTCCTTGATGGCGATCACGCGTGGGTGGTCATTCAGCGCTGCGATCACGTCCATGCCGACTTCGACATTGGTACGAATCGGGTAGTTGTAAAGCACCACGTTGATGTCGGGGAAGGTCTGGAGAATGGTGTTGTAGTGGGCCAACAGCTCTTCTTGTGAGGGCAGCGCATAGTAGGGCGGGGCAATCAGCAAGTTGGTGTAGCCAGCTTCGACGGTCTGCTTGATCTGCTCAAGCACCTCACGGGTGCACGAGCCATTGGCCCCTGCGATCAAGGTGCCACGGTCACCTACCACCTCCTTCACGGTGGCCAGGATTTGACGACGCTCTTCGTTGGTCAGGGCGTAGTATTCACCCGTCGAGCCCAGCGGTACGAAACCGCTGACGCCAGCCTTGAGCTGATGTTCCAGGATCGAGGCCAGGGTGTCGTGATCGACCTTGCCAGCGGCGTCGAACGGGGTGACCAGGGCAGGCAGGATGCCTTTGAGTTTCATGTTGCTCTCTCCTAGGGTGGGTGATATCAGTAGGCGAAGCGGCGCAGTAGGCGCCCTTCGACCACGCCAACCAGACGGGTCAGCGGGAATGCGACAAGGAAGTAGATGACAGCGACTGCCGAGAGGAACTCGACAGGTCGGGCCGTGCTGTTGGAGATGTTCTGGCCCACGAACATCAGGTCTGCGACGCCCACCGAGGAGATCAAGGCGCTCTCCTTGAACAGGCTGACCACGTTCGACAGCAGAGGTGGAACTGCACGGAGCAAGGCCTGCGGGAAGACCACGTACAGTACCTTGACTTTCGAAGTAAGCCCCAGGGCGATGCATGCGTCATGTTGCTCGCTGGCAATCGACTTCAGCGCGCCGCGGAAGGTCTCGCTGGTAATCGCACCCATGTAGAGCGTCAGGGCGATCAGTACCGATACGTAGGGCGGGATATCCAGGCCAAACACCACGGGGAAACAGAAGAACACCCAGAACAGCTGGATCAGCAATGGCGTACCACGGAAGAACTCCACGTAGAGGGTGAGCGGAAGGCGCACGAGTTTCAGTTTGACCTGGCGCAGCAGGCTGACCACGAAACCCAGCAAGCTACCCAGCAGGGCGCAGATACCAGTGAATGCCAAGGTCAGGGCAAGGCCTTTGAGCAATACGGGCCAGTAACCCAGAACGACCGAGAAATCGAGTGGCATGGTTATCTCCTCAGCGTTGGCCGGCCAGGTCCTGGCGCCGCTCGAACCACTGCACCAACTGCGCGATTGGCAGCGACAGGGCAAAGTAGATCAGCGCAATCAGGGTGTAGGTTTCCAGGGGGCGGTAGGCCTCGGTGGCCAGGCTCTTGCCCACGTACATCAGGTCGGCAACGGCCACGATGGCCACCAGCGCGCTCTGCTGAAGCGTGCCGATACCGTTGGTGATCAGGACTGGCAGTGCACTGCGCAAGGACTGCGGGAGAATGACGTAGAGCGTGCGTTGCCAGTTCTTCAGGCCTAGGGCGATCGATGCATCCAGGTGTTCGCGTGGCACCGCCTGAACGCCTGCTCGGTAGGCTTCGGCGTTGAAGGCCGTCAGGTTCAGCCCCAGCGCCAGGAAACCCATGACGATCGGGTCGATGAACACGTCGAACAGCATCGGCACGCAGTAGAAGAACCAGACGATCTGCAGCAGCGCTGGGGTGCAGCGGAAAAACTCGATGAACAGTTGGGCTGGCCAGCGAATGAAGAACCAGCGGCTAAGCGTCATCAGGCACAATAGAAAGCCGCAGGTCAGGCCGATCAGATTCGAAACCAGAGCAAGCTCCAGTGTCACCTTGAGACCATCGAGCAGTGCCGGCAGGCTGCCGCTCAGGAAATGGAAGTCGAATTGGTAATTCATGGCCTTGCCCTCAATCGAAATGCACGACCTTCTCGAGGAATTCGCGTGTACGGGTCTCTCGGGGCTGGGTGAAGATCTGCTCGGGGGGGCCTTGTTCGACCACCTTGCCATTAGCGCAGAACACCACGCGCGTGGCGATGTGGCGGGCAAAGTGCATGTCGTGGGTGACGATGATCATCGCCATCTTCTGCTCGGCCAACTGCATCATCACGTTCTGCACTTCGATGACCATTTCAGGGTCCAAGGCCGAAGTGACTTCGTCGAACAACATCAGGCGTGGCTCGAGCATCAATGCACGAGCAATGGCCACCCGCTGTTTCTGGCCACCGGAGAGTTGGCTCGGGTAAGCATGCAGCTTGCTTTCCAGACCCAGGCGAGCGAGATAGGCGCGGGCCTTCTCGGTGGCTTCGGCCCTGCTCAAGCCGTGGACCTTGACCGGAGCCAGGATCAGGTTGCCCAGTACCGACAGGTGTGGGAACAAGGTGTAGTGCTGGAATACCATGCCGATCTGCTTGTGCAGAGTTTCATCCAGTGGTTTGCCCATCTTGCGGCTGCCATCGATATAAGGCTTGCCCTGGAACTCGATGCTGCCGCCTTGTATGCCTTCCAGCCCCATGAGCACGCGCAGCAGCGAACTTTTGCCGCTCCCGGATGGGCCAATGATGACCAGGCGGTCGTCGGCGCGCATGTCCAGGTTCATGCCATCCATGACCACCAACTGCTCCGAGTAGGCCTTGCGCACGTTCTGAAGCTGGATGAAACAGCCGCCCTGGCCGGAGTTTGGGATGAGCGAAGCCCGTGGCTGCGAAGCCACCAAATGAGGAGTAGTCATTACGGTTGTCTCCACGAGGGCGCCCTTGTCCAGAGCCCTCGGCACGTCAGCAGGAGTTACTGGGCTTTTTTGCCCGCGATGATCTCGGTGGAAGCCTTGTCCACCAGTCTGTCGATTTCGCCGGCCTCGCGGCGCTGCGTCAGGTAGGCGTCGAGCTGTGCCAGGTCCTCGGGCGGCGTCTGCAGGGCGAGGGCGAAGGACACGCCTTGTTTGGCCAATGCCGGCACCGGCAGCACCTCGTGGGTCCAGTCGTTGGCCATGGCGAACAGGTGGTTGGTGTCGTTGGCGTCAGCCAGGATGTCCGCGCGCTTGGACATCAGTGCCATACGGGTTTCATCGGAGCCAGGAAGGCGCATGAGGGTGGCGTGCTTGACCGCTGCGGATACTGCCTTGTCGGCAGCCGTGCCAGAGATCACGGCAATGGTGACACCGGGCCTGTCGTAGTCGGCGAGGCTATTGCCAGCCCCGGCAAACTTCGGGTTCTTCTTGTTTATGAGCAGCGAGATCTGATAGTCCGTGGCCGGTACGGAAAATGCGACGGCTTTCGCGCGCTCGGGTGTCTTGTTGAGCGCCATCGCCATGTCCCACTTACCGCTTTGTAGGCCAGCAACTTGGTTATCCCAGCTGGTGTCGACGAACTGCGCCTTCACCTTCAGGACGTTCTCGGCGAAGTCGCGGCAGAGGTCGACGAAAAAGCCGCTGTATTGGCCTGTCGCCGGGTCACGCATCACATAGGGAGCGGCTACCGCTGCACCGCAACGAAGTACCCCGGCTTGCTGGACGTCGTGCCAGGATTGGGTCTCGGCTTGAGCGGTTGGCTGTATTAGCAGCATGAACGCTGCCGCCAGGCCCGCGACACCGCCGATTTTGCTTGAAAGGAACCGTGCCATTTCGATCTCTCCGGTAATTTGTTCTTGTAGACAGAAGAGCAAGCAACTAACGATCACTGTTTTTATTGAGTGCCACAATGTGTGCAGCAATGCATTCAGGCTATTGCGATTCTCGTACGACTGTCAACACGCCTGAAATAATTTTTTGAAGCAAAAAGCCCCCGATCAAGGCACAAACGACCGGAGGCACTGAGCGCGGACGGTAATGTTGTACGTCAGGCAGGGGCGCCACTGAGCTGGAGCGCATCTATGAAACGATCGAGGATGAGATTTTGTCGGCGCCCCTTGCGGGTAGCGATAGCAAGCTTGGAGTCGAAATACAGCCGTCCGGGATCCAAGGGCGCCATGAGGCCCTTCTCGACCCAAGTGGCAGCGTAATGGTCGGGAAGGAACCCGATGTAGCTGCCGGTTAGAATCAGAAACGCTATGCCCTCTCGGTCCGTTGCCGACGCCGCGAAATTCAGCAATTGATGCAAACCTATCGCTTCGGCGGTCATCCTGTACGCCGGAATGACAGCGTCCGCCTGAGCCAATTGTTCATCGCTGACCTTGGCGGCCTGGGTAAAAAGCGGATGCTCGTGGCTACAGTAAAGGTTGGACCGCTCTTCATAGAGCAGGCTGTAATCCAGGCCTGACAAAGGCGTGATCAACGGCACGGCACCCACGTGCAAACGGCCATCGAGTAGTCCGCGCTCGATTTCACCCGGGGTGCTCATGCTGAGATTGATGCGAACGCCACTGCCTTCGGCGCGCACGGCCTTGAGTGCATGCGTGATACGCATTTTCGGCTGAGTGACCAGGTTGTTCACGATCGCGACGTTCAGGTCGCCGCGCAGGTGCTGGTGCATCTGGTTCACTTCGCTGCGGAAGCCCTCGATTGCCACTAGCACGGTTTCGCTGGCACGCAGCACCTCACGGCCTTCATCGGTCAAGGCGAAGCCGGCGCGGCCACGCTGGCAAAGGCGCATCCCAAGACGTTTTTCCAGATCGCCCATGTGCAGGCTGATGGCTGAGCGGGTGATCCCCAGCACGCTTTCTGCACCGGAAAAACTGCCACATTCCGCCACGGTCTTGAAAACCCGCAGCAACTTCAGATCGAAATCACTTACCTGGTGCAAGGGTGTTTTTCTTGTCATGCGTGAGTAAACCAATAACTGAGCTAAAGAAAATACAGATTTAACGTACATTACGATTCGGTTCAAGCTAGAGGCCACCCCCAGCTCAGGATTGCGGACATGACCCAGGCCCTGCACACGACAATTCCCTTGGCTAGCTGCCTTCAGCTGGAATCCCACTGGATGCCGTTCTCCTCGAACCGCAACTTCCGCAAGGACCCGCGCTTCATCGTGGGAGCCAAGGGAAACTGCTTGATCGACGAACAAGGACGGCAGGTATTCGATAGCCTGTCCGGGCTGTGGACATGCGGTGCAGGCCATTCGCGGCAGGAGATTGCCGATGCAGTAGCGCGGCAATTGACGACACTGGATTATTCACCGGCTTTTCAATACGGCCATCCGCTCGCTTTCAAGCTGTCCGAAAAGATCGCCAGTCTGACGCCGGGCAACCTCGACCATGTGTTCTTCACTGGTTCCGGTTCCGAGTGCGCCGATACCTCGATCAAGATGGCACGCGCCTACTGGCGCCTGAAAGGCCAGCCCCAGAAAACCAAATTGATCGGTCGCGCGCGTGGTTATCACGGGGTCAATGTCGCCGGCACCTCCTTGGGCGGTATCGGTGGCAATCGCAAGATGTTCGGTCAACTGCTGGACGTCGATCATCTACCCCATACCTTGCAGCCAGACCTGGCCTTCACCAGGGGGGCCGCCGAGCAGGGTGGGGTCGCACTGGCCAATGAGCTACTAAAGCTGATTGAGCTCCACGATGCCTCGAATATCGCCGCGGTGATTGTCGAGCCCATGTCCGGGTCAGCGGGGGTGATCGTACCGCCGCTGGGGTATCTGCAGCGTCTTCGCGAGATCTGCAATCAGCACGACATCCTGCTGATTTTCGATGAAGTAATCACGGCGTTCGGGCGGATGGGCACCATGACCGGGGCGGAGTACTTTGGCGTAACCCCGGATCTGATGAACGTGGCCAAGCAGGTCACCAATGGTGCCATTCCGATGGGCGCGGTGATTGCCAACAGCGAGATTTATGACACCTTCATGTACCAGGCAGCGCCGGAGTACGCGGTCGAGTTCCCCCACGGATATACCTATTCCGCTCATCCCGTAGCTTGCGCAGCGGCATTGGCGACGTTCGATCTGCTCGAGAAGGAAAATCTGGTCCAGCAATCCGCTGAACTGGCGCCCCATTTCGAGAACACCATTCATGCGCTCAGAGGTGCGAAGCACGTCGTCGACATCCGCAACTGCGGATTGGCAGGCGCTCTGCAAATCGCGCCACGTGACGGCGACGCGATCGTGCGCCCCTTCGAAGCCGGCATGGCGCTATGGAAAGCTGGTTTCTACGTCCGCTTCGGCGGCGACACGCTGCAGTTCGGCCCGACATTCAACACCAAGCCCCATGAGCTGGATCGCTTGTTCGACGCCGTGGGCGAAGCCCTGCAACACGTCAACTGATCGACTGCCCCCGTCCGGTGGGGCGCTTCTTGTCTACACGCAGCTTGTGACCAAGCTTTGAGGAATGAAGATGAGCATTATCCAGCATTTGATTCACGGTGAACACGTCGCAGACGACGCTCGCACCACTGACGTATTCAACCCCTCCACAGGCCAGGCGATTCACAAACTTGGCCTGGCGAGCCGTGCAACCGTGCAGAAGGCCATCGACTCTGCCCAGGCGGCGTTCCCGGCCTGGCGTAACACTCCGCCTGCCAAACGCGCCCAAGTGATGTTCCGCTTCAAGCAGCTGCTGGAAGCGAACGAGCAACGTATCGCCCAGCTGATCAGCCAGGAGCACGGCAAGACCATCGAGGACGCAGCGGGTGAGCTCAAGCGCGGTATTGAAAACGTAGAGTTCGCCACTGCTGCTCCGGAAATTCTCAAGGGTGAATACAGCCGCAACGTCGGCCCGAACATTGATGCCTGGAGCGACCTGCAGCCGATCGGCGTCGTCGCCGGTATCACGCCGTTCAACTTCCCGGCGATGGTACCGCTGTGGATGTACCCGCTGGCTATCGCCTGTGGTAACTGCTTCATTCTCAAACCATCCGAGCGCGACCCAAGCTCGACTCTGCTGATCGCTGAACTCCTGCATGAAGCCGGTCTGCCCAAAGGTGTGCTTAACGTGGTCCACGGTGACAAAGAGGCGGTGGATGCGCTGATCGAAGCGCCTGAGGTGAAGGCACTGAGCTTCGTGGGCTCGACCCCCATCGCCGAGTACATCTATGCCGAGGGCACCAAGCGTGGAAAGCGCGTCCAGGCTCTCGGTGGGGCTAAGAACCATGCCGTGCTGATGCCCGATGCCGAGCTGGACAATGCCGTGAGCGCACTGATGGGCGCTGCCTACGGCTCGTGCGGCGAGCGCTGCATGGCAATCTCCGTGGCGGTGTGCGTGGGTGATCAGGTGGCCGATGCGCTGATTGCCAAGTTGGAGCCGCAGATCAAGGCGCTGAAGATCGGTGCGGGCACTTCTTGCGGGCTGGACATGGGGCCTTTGGTGACTGCTGCGGCCCGCGACAAGGTGCTTGGCTATATCGATGACGGTGTCGCCGCTGGTGCCAAGGTGGTTGTCGATGGCCGCGGCTTCAAGGTCACCGGCAACGAGGACGGCTACTTCGTCGGGGGTACCTTGTTCGACCGCGTCACGCCTGAAATGCGTATCTACAAGGAGGAGATCTTCGGCCCGGTATTGTGTGTGGTTCGTGTAAGCAGCCTGGAGGCCGCGATCAAGCTGATCAATGACCACGAATATGGCAACGGCACCTGCATCTTCACTCGCGATGGTGAATCTGCTCGCCTGTTCTGCGACGAGATCGAAGTGGGGATGGTCGGCGTCAACGTGCCCCTGCCGGTGCCGGTCAGCTATCACAGCTTCGGTGGCTGGAAACGCTCGTTGTTCGGCGACCTGCATGCCTATGGTCCGGACGGTGTGCGCTTCTACACCCGTAAGAAAGCGATCACCCAGCGCTGGCCCAAGCGTACCAGCCACGAAGCCGCACAGTTCGCGTTCCCAAGCAACAGCTAAGTGAGCGTCGAGTTCGAGTGGCAGCGTCAGTGACTGTTCTGACGGAGAAGGTCAATGACGCTGCCTCTCGCCCCCTGGGCCTGACGGACCAGGCGGCAGTAACTTCTCACCATTCGTCGAAGGCTCTGGCTGGAGACCTCGCCGCCACCACGCTGGCGGCATTTCTTTGTCCGGCAGGGCACAAGCGTTAATCGAAGAGGTCCATAAGCACCATGGCAATTACCAACCAATACGTTAAAGATCTTGATCGTGAGTACGTGTTCCACTCCTGGTCCACTCAAGGCACGCTGAACCCGTTGGTGATCGCGGGAGGCAAGGGCTGCACCGTTTGGGATCATGAAGGCAAACGGTACCTTGACTTTTCCAGTCAGCTGGTCAACACCAACCTGGGGCACCAGCACCCCGCGGTGGTTGTGGCAATCCAGGAGCAGGCAGCCACACTGACCACCATTGCCCCGGCTACCGCCAACCTGATGCGCGGCGAGGCCGCCAAGCGCATCATCGAACAGGCACCGAAGGGCTTCAGGAAAGTATTCTTCACCAACGGTGGGGCGGATGCGAACGAGAATGCGATCCGCATGGCCAGGCTTTTCACGGGGCGGGACAAGGTGCTCTCCGCCTACCGCTCCTACCATGGCAACACGGGCTCGGCAATTGTCGCCACCGGTGATCCGCGTCGTGTGCCGAACGAATACGCCCGTGGCCATGTGCATTTCTTCACGCCCTATCTGTATCGCAGCGAGTTCAGCGCGCAGAACGAGACCGAAGAAACCGAACGCGCGCTGCGTCACCTGCGTCGGGTAATCGAAAGCGAAGGTTCGGCTTCGATCGCAGCCATTCTGCTCGAAAGCCTCCCAGGCACAGCAGGCATCCTGATGCCATCTGCAGCTTATATCCAAGGCGTTCGCAGGTTGGCCGATGAGTTCGGAATTCTGCTGATTCTTGACGAAGTCATGTCTGGTTTCGGCAGGACGGGAAAGTGGTTCGCCTTGGAGCATTACGGCGTTGTGCCTGATCTAATCACTTTCGCCAAGGGCGTGAATTCGGGCTACGTACCGGTTGGCGGGGTGGTCATTTCGGAGCAGATCTCCAACTACTTCGATACCCGGTACTTCCCAGGCGGCCTGACCTATTCCGGCCACCCGCTTGCCATGGCGTCGATCGTTGCCGCGATCGACGCCATGCGTGAGGAACGGGTGGTAGAGAATGCTCTGGACATTGGAGCCAATACGCTTGGCCCTCGTCTACGCGACCTGCAGCAACGTCATGCGGCAATCGGCGAAGTGCGTGGCGCAGGCGTGTTCTGGGCGTTGGAATTGGTGAGCGACAGAGAAAGCCGCGCACCTCTGCCAGCCGAAAAGATGCAGGTATTGAAAACCAGGCTCCTGGATAGCGGGTTATTGCCATTTATAGTCGACAACCGCATTCATGTCGTACCCCCTTGCGTGGTCACGGCCGAGGAAATCGAGGCAGGGATCGCCATTCTGGATGAAGTGATCGGCTCTGTGTTGGGTTAAGGCACTGGCAGATCGGGCTGCGCGAAGCAGTCATGATCCGGGGCCGTGTCCTCGCCGCCATCTGTTGGCGGCGTTTTCTTGGAAGCTCGATCATTGCAAGCTTCCGTGCTCGGGAAACTTGCACGCTTGCCAAGGGGTCATTGGTACATCTTGATCAATGAGGGTGACTTTTCATGTCCATACGTCATGCATGTACGTGGGCGGTAGTAGCAGCCTTGGCGCTGGTCGGTTGTGACAAGGCCGAGCAGGCCCAGGAACACCGTGAGAACGCCAGGGAGAAAATGGCTGAGGCGCGGGAGAAGATGAACGAGGCTGCCCAAGAGAATGCGCAGGCCACGAAGGATCAAGCCGAGGCGGACCGTACCAGGGTCAAGGAGGCAAGTGGGCCTGCGCCGGAGAATCCACCGTTGGTGCCGGCTGAACCGACCGTTGCTCCAGGTCAGGTAGACAAGCAATAGTAAGGCGTTGTACCAATCCGCTCCTACCGGCTCTTGATGTAGGCCGGTAGGCAAGGGGACAAGCCTGTCAGGCAGGCTCTGGAACGGCGAGCATGCTTGGCAGGGCAGGCTGGATACCAGCCATTGCATCAGCCAGGAAGAACCAGGTCTCGAGCACCGAGTCCGGGTTCAGCGACACGCTCTCGATGCCCTGTTCCATCAGCCACTTGGCCAGGTCAGGGTGGTCCGACGGGCCCTGGCCACAGATGCCGATGTACTTGCCCGCCCGGTTGCAGGCGGCGATGGCATTGGCCAGCAGCTTCTTCACTGCAGGATTTCGCTCGTCGAACAGGTGGGCGATGATGCCCGAGTCGCGGTCCAGGCCCAGGGTCAGCTGGGTCAGGTCGTTGGAACCGATGGAGAAGCCGTCGAAATACTCCAGGAACTCGTCGGCCAGCAGCGCGTTGGACGGCAGCTCGCACATCATGATCACCCGCAGGCCGTTGTCGCCGCGGGCCAGGCCGTTCTCGGCAAGCAGCTCGACCACCTGGCTGGCCTCGCCCAGGGTGCGCACGAACGGCACCATGATCTCGACGTTGGTCAGGCCCATCTCGTTGCGCACACGCTTGAGGGCGCGGCACTCGAGCTCGAAGCAGTCGCGGAACGACTCGCTGATGTAGCGCGAGGCACCGCGGAAGCCCAGCATCGGGTTCTCTTCCTCCGGCTCGTACAGCTTGCCGCCGATCAGGTTGGCATACTCGTTGGACTTGAAGTCCGACAGGCGCACGATGACCTTCTTCGGATGGAACGCCGCGGCCAGGGTGCTGATGCCCTCGACCAGCTTCTCGACATAGAAGCCGACCGGGTCGTCATAGCCGGCGATGCGCTTGTCCACGCTGTCCTTGAGCTCGGGCGGCAGGCCGGCGTAGTTGAGCAGCGCCTTGGGATGCACGCCGATCATGCGGTTGATGATGAACTCCAGGCGCGCCAGGCCGACACCTTCATTGGGCAGCTGGGCGAAGTCGAAGGCGCGGTCCGGGTTGCCGACGTTCATCATGATCTTGAACGGCAGCTCGGGCATCGCATCGACCGAGTTCTGCTTGACGTCGAAGCCCAGCTCGCCCTCGAAGATGTAGCCGGTATCGCCCTCGGCGCAGGACACGGTGACCCCCTGGCCATCCTTGAGCACCTGGGTGGCGTTGCCGCAGCCGACCACCGCCGGGATGCCCAGCTCGCGGGCGATGATCGCCGCGTGGCAGGTCCGCCCGCCGCGGTTGGTGACGATGGCGCTGGCGCGCTTCATCACCGGCTCCCAGTCCGGGTCGGTCATGTCCGAGACCAGCACGTCGCCTGGCTGGACCTTGTCCATCTGCGAGACGTCCTGGATCACCCGCACCTTGCCGGCGCCGATGCGCTGGCCGATGGCGCGGCCCTCCACCAGCACGTTGCCCTTCTCCTTGAGCAGGTAGCGCTCCATCACGTTGGCGCTGGCGCGGCTCTTCACCGTCTCCGGGCGAGCCTGGACGATGTACAGCTTGCCGTCGTCGCCGTCCTTGGCCCATTCGATGTCCATCGGCCGCTGGTAGTGCTGCTCGATGATCAGCGCCTGCTTGGCCAGTTCGGTGACTTCTGCGTCGCTCAGGCAGAAGCGCGCGCGCTCGGCACGCTCGACCTCGACGGTCTTGACCGAGCGACCGGCCTTGGCTTGCTCGCCATAGACCATCTTGATCGCCTTGCTGCCCAGGTTGCGGCGCAGGATGGCCGGGCGCCCGGCCTGCAGCGTCTGCTTGTGCACGTAGAATTCGTCAGGGTTGACCGCTCCTTGGACCACGGTCTCGCCCAGGCCGTAGGCGCCAGTGATGAACACCACGTCGCGAAAGCCCGACTCGGTGTCGAGGGTGAACATCACCCCGGCGGTGCCGGTTTCCGAGCGGACCATGCGCTGCACGCCGGCCGACAGGGCCACCAGCTTGTGGTCGAAGCCCTGGTGCACGCGGTAGGCGATGGCGCGGTCGTTGAACAGCGAGGCGAACACCTCCTTGGCCGCGTGGATCACGTTGTCGACGCCACGGATGTTGAGGAAGGTCTCCTGCTGGCCGGCGAAGGAAGCGTCTGGCAGGTCTTCGGCGGTGGCCGAGGAGCGCACGGCCACGGCCATGTTGTCGTTGCCCTGGGCCATTTCGGCGAAGGCCGTGCGGATTTCGGCATCCAGGCGCGCCGGGAACTCGGCTTCCATGACCCACTGGCGGATCTGCGCGCCGGTCTTGGCCAGGGCGTTGACGTCGTCGACGTCCAGTGCGTCGAGCGCGGCATGGATCCGCTCGTTCAGGCCGCTCTGCTCGAGAAAGTCGCGGTAGGCCTGAGCCGTAGTGGCGAAGCCGCCCGGCACCGAGACGCCGGCTCCGGCGAGGTTGCTGATCATCTCGCCCAGGGATGCGTTCTTGCCCCCTACGTGCTCCACATCATGGACGCCGAGCTTATCGAGGGAAACTACATAATCAAGCACGTTGAAAATCTCCAGAATTGAGGCGCGCCGCACCATGCAAGTGCGCCGGGTGATTCAGGCCGTAGCACTTCCCTTGAGTCGAGCCATGGCTGTGCGGTGGGTCTTTCTCGCAGTCAACAAGCCCAGGCAGATAATGAGGATGGTCAACAGGCCGGTGGCGGTGATCTCGGTGCGATAGGCTGGGATGAAGAACATGCTCAGTAATGCCCCGCTGATGAACGCGATCACCGCCCAGGTCAGCCACGGGAACAACCACATGCGCAACTGCAGCGGTTCACCGCTGGCCAGCAATTTCTTGCGCAGGCGCAGCTGGGACACGGCGATGACCAGGTATACCAGCAAAGCTACGGCTCCGGACGTTGCCAGCAGGAAGGCGAACACGCTTTGCGGCGCGAAATAATTGATGAATGTCGCCACGACACCCAGCACGGTGGTCGAGGCTACGGCGGCACGCGGGACCTGCATCACAGTGGTGCGGCCAAGGAATGCTGGCGCATCGCCTCGTTGAGCGAGGGAGTAGAGCATGCGCGAACCGGTGTACACTTGGGAGTTCATGCAGCTGGCCACGGCCACCAGCACGACGATATCCATCAGCAGCTTGGCGTTGGGAATATTCATGATTTCCAGCGCGCGTTGGAACGAGCCTACTTGTGGCAAGCGTGGGTCATTCCACGGCACGATGGACAGAATCATGACAATCGACAACAGGTAGAAGATGCAAATGCGCCATACCACCGAGTTGGTGGCTCGCGTGATCTGCCGCGTGGGATTGTTCGACTCTGCCGCGGCAATGGTCACCACCTCAGCGCCGATGAAGCTGAACATGGTGGTGAGCATCGCCCCGATGATTGCGTGCAGGCCGTTGGGTGCGAAGCCGCCATGTTGCGCCAGCAGCCGCTCCAGCCCGCTTACTTCCCTTCCGGGCAGCAGGCCCAGCAGCGCTGCCGCGCACACGCCGATGAAACCGATGATGGCAAGGATCTTGAGTAGCCCGAACCAGAATTCGAACTCACCGTAGCGAGCAACGCTGAAAAAATTCGACCCAGTCACTAGCACGATCACCGCCGATGCGAATATCCAGGTATCTACAACGGGAATCCAGGCGTTCAGAATGTTGGCTGCAGCGATCGCCTCCAGCGGAATCGCCAGCACCCAGAACCACCAATAGAGCCAGCCGATGCTAAAACCTGCCCAACGACCGATTGCACGATCGGCATAGGTGGAAAACGAACCGGTGTCTGGGGAAGCGACTGCCATTTCACCTAGCATGCGCATGACAAGAACCACCAAGGTGCCGGCACACACGTAGGCCACTAGGGCCGCGGGACCGGCCTTGGCTATTGCATGGCCCGAGAAGACGAATAGCCCCGCGCCGATCACTCCGGCAATCGAAAGCATGGTGACATGGCGTTGTTTCAAACCAGCTGCAAGTGATGTATTGGGCATGGAAGAACTCGTTAATTGTTTTTGGAACGTTCTGATCCCTGAAACAAGGCGTCCTGGCATGTCGCGCAGGCGAATCTGGGAGTTGACCCCGTGGCGTCTAGGCTTGGTGAGGAAAACCTGCATGACGATTCTGCTGCGTTGAAAACAGCTCGGGGTGTTCATCTACCCTTGTAGACGTCGCGCCTGGCCTGTTTTCGCCTTGCCTTGCCGGATCGCTGCTCGGTTATTTCCTGAAAATCCTAGCGCTGAAAGGGGCAGCCCTCGGGCAATGCCAATGCGCCACGGTCATGACCGAGCAACTCGCACAACGCATCGACGATAAGCTGATGATCTTGCCGATCAGGTAAACCCGAGACAGCAATGCTGCCGATGACGCCCGCGCCCTTCACGATGATGGGAAAGCCACCACCCACGTCGCTGTAGTCCGCCGCGGCCAAATGATAGCGCTGGGTGATGTTCTGCTTCTCAAGGGCCAGCTCATAGCGGATTCGGTAGGAGCTGCGCAAAAAGCGCTGCACGGTCCGCTGCTTGCGTTTGAGCCAGTCAAGATTGTCGGAGGTGACGCCGGGCCGGGCGGCGAAAAACAAGGGGCGATCGAACCTGCGCACGTCGATCGCCAGCGGCCACGACTCGGCTGCCGCCTGGTCATAAAGGTATGCACCCAACTGCCAGGCAGTTGTTTCATCAAAACGCGAATATTGAAGTTTTTCCTCTTGGCGAACCAGTAATGCCAACTCGTCTGCGAGGTTCATCGGAGTTCTCCTTATGACAGTCCGCAAGCCAGCCATGGCTCAATGATCCTCGACAGCTTGGGCTGAATATCAGGTGAGTTAAATCCATTTTCTCTTATGTACAGATTCGTTTTTTCTGTCGTGATTTTTGTTTCTCGTAGCATCGGGGCCTAGCGTGTTTTTCTTTTGCGTCCCTGTTGACAGATCTGGGCTTCATTCTTAATGTGAATGCAAGAATGCACACAAAATAGCATGCATTTCGGTGCCTTACCTTCCTGCCAAAAACAATGATCATCAGTGAGGTTCAAAATGGTTCACTCGATCTCGTCTTCGCTTAAAAGGTTCCTGATTGGCGCTGGTTTGTGTGGCGCCTTGCTGGCTCAGTCAACAGTCCAGGCCGCTGAGGGTTCGTTGTGGCAGACGGTGCAGAAGGCAGGTGTTTTGCGCTGTGGCGCCGCAGTAGCTGCGCCGTATGTGATGCGAGACGCCAAGACTGGCGATTACAGCGGTTACTTCGTCGATCTCTGTCGGGATTTCGGTGAAAAGGTTTTGAAGGTCAAGGTCGATTTCGTCGATACCAACTGGGACAACCTCGTCGCTGGGCTGCAAAGCAACAAATGGGACTTGGCCATGGCGTTGAATCAGACACCCGAGCGAGCGTTGGCCGTGGCGTTCACAGTACCGGCCACCGATTATCAGGTATCGCTCCTGGTGAACAAGAACAACCCCAAGGTTGCTGACGTTAAGGACGAGATCGCAGGGCTGGACAAGCCAGAGGTCACTTTTGCCGTCATGTCGGGCACTGCTCAGGACAAGGCCATTTCCTCTGTCGTGCGCCATGGCAAGATCATGCGTTTGCCGGGCATGGACGAGGCTCGCCTGGCGGTCATGTCCAAGCGCGCCGACGTATTGGTCGATGCCAGCGATACCAACCACCTTTTCGCTCTGGCAAATCCTGATTGGACCCGCGAGATCCTGCCTAGGCCTGCCTTGGCCAAGCAAGGCGTCTCATTTGGGGTTCGGCGCGACATTTCCGCTGCAGACCTGGAGGTCCTGAATATCTATCTGCGGCAGCGACGCGACACGGGCGAGATTCAACAGCTGGTTGATAAAGCATCCGCTGCCGCCAATTCGACCAAGTGATCAGCGCCACCTGGCCGCTCGCTGACGTCGCGGGCGACCTTTGGCGACTACAACAATGTAAGGTGACCACAGATGAATGACCTGACACGCCCCCTGGCTGGGCAGAATGTTCTGGTAACCGGCGCCTCGGGTGGCATCGGCGCCGCGATTGTCGAGCAACTGGCAGCTGAAGGGGCCCGGCCGCTGATTCACTACAGCCGCGACGCGCTAGGCGCGCAGAAGTTGTTGGATCGAATTGGCGGAAGGGGCTGGATCGTGCAGGGCGACCTGAGCGAGGAGACCGGTCCTGAGCGGCTGTGGCAGGTTGCGCTGGACTTGGCTGGTGGAAGGATCCATGGTTTGGTCAACAACGCCGGCATTCGGACCGAGATACCGCTGGAGGCCTCATCTTCCAGTTGGCGCGAGGCTTGGCGGCGCGAGTTCCAGGTCAATTTCTTCGCTGCTGCTGATCTCTGCCGGGAAGCGGTCGGGCACTACCGCGCACGGGGTGGCGGTCGAATTATCAACATGGCCAGTCGCGCTGCGCAGCGTGGTTATACTGTCGAGGCTTTGCCCTACGGTTCGAGCAAGGCGGCGCTGATCAACCTGACCAAGTCCTTGGCTCGAAGTGTCGCGGGGGAGGGGGTGGTAGCCGTGGCCATTGCGCCGGGGTGGGTGCGCACGGATATGGCGGAGCAGTTCGTCGCTCAGCATGGCGAGGCCGCGGCTGTCTCTGACATACCTGTCGGACGCATGGCCAGCCCGGCAGAGATCGCTGAGCTGGTGGCTTTTACGCTGCGTCCTTCACAAGCTTCTTTGAACGGTGCGACATTGGACGTCAACGGTGGAAGCTACATTCGCTGAGCAGTCATAGGTGGCTCGGCATTGGTGAGGGCCGGAGTCGGTGTGGCGCTGGCAATCGACTTTGGGTTGCGCGAATCGATCTACGCCACAACTGACTTTTTCGGCAATGGATAACATCTTCACGCCGAGCACTTCGAACTGATCGGTTCACTAGGCCCGGTGTGAAGCAATGGGCAGGCTTGGCCGTTGCGGTGGCCTTGATGATGGTCTTCATACGGCATGTCGGCTTCTCCTGCATCAGGGAGACGCCGGATGGACGTCACCTCGCACAGGTGCCAGACTTTCAAGCCATGTTTGACCGCCGGCCAGACAATCGAGAAATCCGGCATAGTCTTGGCACCTGAGGGCGACCCCAGAAGCTGTCGTTGCGGTAGTCGCTCTCCCAACGCTCGACGCCATGGCTGTCGGTTATTTGCGTCGGAGCAGCGGGCCGTCGTCGCAGCAGGAAGCCAAGCATCGAACTGAACAAGCCAGCGTTGAAGAGTTCGCCATCGTAGTCCGTCACGCCGATGCGGTTGGGCACTTCATCCTGTCCTGTGGCGGTCCGTGCACCGAGCAACTCGATGACTTCGGCGTAATAGCGCTCCATGCCGGCTTGGTTCACCAGCGGATGATGGCCATCTCGATAGGTCGGGCTGGCAGGTTTGGCCAGCATGCCGGCATGTACATGGCTGCCGCCGCTAACGTGGGATGACAGACTAGATTGATGCCCTTGCCATGATACGCCTCGACGAAGCCTTTTCGATTAAGCCGCAGTTGCCCTTTGAAAAGCTATCAACGAACCGAGCGCAGTCCGTGAGTGAATGCCTTTACACCTTGGGGCAGGGGCGCCAGATCCTTGAGCCGATCGATCTGTTCGACACCGTGCCCCGCCATGGACCGTCTCCAGCATGACCACCTCGCACCCGACCTGGACGAGGCGCCAGGCCGCGAAGGCACCATCGAAGCCACTGCCCAGCACCACCGTCTGCCCCTACGTTGTCATGCCCTTGTTCCTCTGGTCAGGCCAGTGTCGTATCGGCCTCGCTGACTGGTGCGTTGGCGTTGGCATCGCGCTCACGCAGGGCCGCGATCAGGCGATCCGCAACGTTCGCCGCCCAGGCCGCGATCGAGAGGCTGGGGGCACCGCCAGGAGAGGCGGGCAGGGCAGCCGCATCGGCCACGAAAAGCCCTGGATTGTCGAACACCTCGCCGTTGGCACCCACCACGCCCTCGGCGATCGATGCACCCAGACATGCTCCCCCGACCGGGTGGACGGTTACCGGATTGCGAGGCGCGTACACTTTCGTGCCAGTGGCGCGCTCGATATTGCCGATCTCATCGTGAATCTGTCCGTAGATTGGGTTTTCGCAAGTTTTGTAGTTGATCCGGAAGCGGCCCTTGCGCATCGCCATCGTGCCAGTATTGTTGTCACCACCGAAGGCGATGATTACCGACTGCCTACGTAGCCAGCCCTTGAGCAACGGGGGCATGGGTATGGTGTCCAGGCCCTGGATGCTGGCGCGAAGCACGAGCACATCGTTGCGCGAGTCCTTCAGGCGGAAGGGGGAGCCGATGGGCATGCCCCTGGACAGATCCTTGTGGCTGTTCTCCTTCCACAAGCCAAAAAAATCGCCATTGCCGCCAAAGCCCATCCCCAGTCGCGGCATGCCCTGCAGCCCATGCTGCACGTCGCGACTCTTGAGCAGCAGGCGCACGCTGCCGAGGCCGCCAGCAGCAAGGATGACATGCTCGGCAAGGATGATCTCTCGAGACCCTTTGTCATGGTCGCGGTAGGCGACTTCGTAGCGCATGCCATCCTGGGTCGCAGCGCCAAGACGACGAATCGCCGTGACTTCACACATTGCCTGGACTTTCAAGCCTTTTTGCATGGCCGGCCAGAGTGTCGAGAAATCCAGCGTGGTCTTGGCGCCCGAAGGGGAGCCCAGGAAGCTGTTGTTCTGCATGTCGCACTCGATACGCTCCACGCCGTTGCGATCGACCCGCTTGGTAGGGTGGCCCGGGTTCTCTGGCATCAGGAAGGCTACGGCGGGGTGCCCAAGGCATTTCAGCGTGCCGTCATAGTCTGTCTGTTCGATGCTGTTCGGGACCTGGTCGTTGGCTGTGAGCGGCCGGGCCTGGTAGGTGGCGAGAAGCTCCTGGTAATAACGCTCCATATCGGCTGCGCACAAGTCTGGGTGACGGTTATCCCAATACTCGGGCAGCAAGGGGCGGTCCATGAAACCGGCATATACATGGCTGCCGCCGCCGACACCTGACGAGCAGATGACGTTGATGCCATCACCCTGGTAAACCTCGATGAAGCCCTTTCTGTTCAGGACGACATCATGCTTGAGTCGATGCGAACCGATGCACCGCAGAGCGTGGGTATAAGCCTTGCTCCCTTGAGGTAGGGGAACCAGGTTCTGGATGCCAAGGGAGCGGTTGGGAAGCGTGTCGCGCCACGGGCCACGCTCGAGCACCAGTACTTCACGCCCGGCTTCGGCAAGGCGCTGCGCGGCGATGGCGCCACCGAAACCACTTCCGACAATCAGAACTTCTACTTTTCTTTGCATCCTATGACCCGCGAAGACAGCGTTACTGATAAGCAATGCGAGAAGTCAACTTCCCGGCCGACGATATTGGGCGCCTGTTGCCAGGATGGGAACAAGAAAAGAAAACTTGGCATCGGGCAAAAAAAACTTCTGCTTCTGGGCAACATTGTCGCAGCGGCAAGCTTTGGCTCATGCCTGTGCCGCGCGCGCAGCGATTGACGTGCCAGTCTCGGCTGATGACGAAGATTTTCTTTCCTGTCGGCCTAATTAAACTCGTTTGGATGGCGTGGGTAGCTACTACCAGAATTACTTGTCCACCAGCTTGGCCAGGAAGTGTTCCAATCGATGGTAAGGAGACATGGCGCATGAAAGGCAATACCTACAAGGCAATGCAGGTCACCCGTCCGGGTGAGCTGGAAATGGTCGAGCGAGAAATACCCACGCCCGGCGTTGGCGAGGTGCTTGTCAGGGTCGAAGCTTGCGGGATTTGCGGTGCCGATGCCGGCGCGATCGAAGGTGTCGAGGGCGGCCTGCAGTTGCCACGAGTACCCGGGCATGAAGTCGTGGGCCATATCGTCGCCCTGGGCGAAGATACGTCAAGGCTCTGGCGTGTCGGTCAGCGGGTAGGTATTGGGCGCCTGGGCGGCCATTGCAACACTTGCAAGCAATGTCGGCGTGGATATTTCAACCTGTGCCTGGACCAGCCGGTGGTAGGTAGTTCGCAGGATGGCGGGTATGCGCAAATGATGCTGGCTCGCGCCACGGGCCTGGTGGCAATTCCTGATGCACTGGGCGCGGTCGAGGCTGCACCGCTGCTGTGCGCTGGTATCGCTACCTTCAATGCATTGCGAAAGTCAGGTGCCCAGGCTGGGGATCTAGTGGCCATCCAGGGCATAGGCGGCCTGGGACACCTGGCGATTCAATATGCGCAGCGAATGGGTTTCAAAGTCGTTGCGATTGGCCGTGGCGACGACATCACCGAGCAGGTATTGCGACTGGGAGCGCATCTCTACATCGACAGCCAGGTAGAAGACCCTGTAGTACGCTTGAAGGCCATGGGCGGTGCGCAGGTCGTCCTTAGCACCATCACCGACAGCGATGCCGTTTCACCGCTCATGGCAGCGCTCGCTCCACAGGGAACATTGCTGATCGTCGGCGTCGGCCGGCAACCGCTGAGCATCATGCCAGGGACATTGGTGGGAGGTGAGCGCAGCGTTCAAGGTGCCATTACCGGAACCCCGTATGAATCCGAGAAAACCTTGGACTTCAGCGTGATGGCCGGTGTACGCGCACAGATTGAAACTCTGCCGCTGGAGCGGGCCTGGGAAGCTTACCAGAGGGTGCGCTCTGGCGCGGTTCAGTTTCGCATGGTGCTGACCATGGGCGACGGCGGATCTGCATGACTTAGTGCTTCATGGTCGCCAGTCCTCTGGTGGCACTCAGGCATGCCATGCAGTAGTGCCAAAACTGCGTGAACTCATCGACCGGAAGCAGCTTCATCCTTGGCATTGGTCTGGTACCGCAGGATGGCCAGACCCTGAGCTTTTGCCCGTTGGGCAATTCATCATTTCAAGACCTACCCAGGAGACAGTTGCATGTTCATAGGATTTATCCCTGTTCTAGTGGCGTTCGCCGCAACGTTGGCATCGTTCAGGCATCTTGGCCTTGCCCGTGCGTTATGGCTCCTCTGCGCCGTGCTGGTGGTAATCTGGACCACCTGGCATGGCTCCCACCATATGTCTGATTTGAAGCAGCTGGGAGCATGGTAATGGACGTGCGATTGAGCGAACAACGATTGAGGCAGCTTGAAATGGCTGCCATCGGGGGTATCTGCTTCCTACTTCTGGATGCCTTTTTTTATCAGCTGGTGCTTGGCGAGTTACCTTGTGCGTTCTGCAACCTCATCCGCGTATGCCTGATGCTGCTTGGCTCAGGGTTGCTGCTGAATCAGGTGTTTGGCATCAATCCCTGGAACTACGTGCTCAGTGGCTTTGGCGCACTGATCGGCAGTCTGCTGAGTTTGTTGTTCATGTTCGCCAAGGCGTTGCCAGGTTCGACGCCCACCGGCTCGGCGATCCTGGGCCTGCACATGTATACCTGGACCTTCATGGTGTTCACCGCCGCGATAATGTTCTGCCTGATCATGGCCGTGTTGTACGCGCGTCGCGCGCCTGCCGAGAGGGAACCAGCAACGCGATTCCAGCGCTCTGCTGCGCAGAACCTGATCATCGGTTTGTTTGTCCTGCTGGTGGCGGCGAATCTCGTGTCGGCATTTCTGCAAAATGGTTTTGATCACTTCCGGGCAGGTGGGCAGCAACATTATCAGATGCTCTACGATGGCGACGTGATGAAGCCATAGCCGCAATTGAGGCCTGCGCTGTTCCCCCAGGCCCTCATCTGGCCGGTTGATGACCGCGTGCTATCTCAAGAAAGCCTGCAATGTAATCGATGCGCTCATCGGCCTTGCGCACACCCAGGTGGATGCTCTTGTGCAGCCCGTGCGGTCCTATGCGCAGTGTGCGTAGGGGCAGGTTTGCACCTTCCTCACGTATCAACCACTCCGGTAGCACACTGATACCTCTGCCGGCCGCGCTCAATTGCATCATCAGTTCAGTCGTTTCGGCGGTAATGCGGTGATGTGGACGGCAGTTCGCCGGTACCAGGAAGCGGCTGTAGACGTCCAGTCGCTCCAGGCTCACCGGCACCGTGATCAGCGTTTCGCCAGCCAGATCGCTTGGGTCTGCCCAGGCTTTGCTGGCTAACGGGTGATGTTCGTGGAGGATGAGCATGAGCTCATAATCGAATACCGGAGTGAACAGCAACTCGGGTTGGTCGATCGGGTCCGGGGTGATCAGCACATCGATTTCATGGCCCAGCAGTGCTGCGATTCCATCGAAGCGAAATGCCGTGGCTACCTCGAAGTCTACGTCTGGCCAATGGCGCAGATACGGGCCTGTTACTCCCATCAGCCATTTCTGGCAAGGGTGGCACTCCATGCCGGCGCGCAACGCGCCACGGCGCCCGTCAGCAAAGTCTGACAGCACCCGTTGAGCGTGCTCAAGCTGCGGTAGCAGACGCTCGGCAAGGCTCAACAGATAGCTCCCGGCTTGGGTGAAGCGCAGACCACGGCCGTCTTTCATCCAGACTTTGATGCCGCTGCGCTCTTCGAATTTGGCAATGGCGTGAGACAGAGCCGACTGGCTGACATTCAAACGCTCGGCCGCTGCGGTAACGCTGCCGGTACGTGCCACTTCACGCAAGATCGAGAGATGTTGTACGTCGATCATTCATGTATCCGGCTCATGGATTGATGAAGTAATACCATTTCTGTTCATGATCCGATGTTGCTACAAATAGTGCAAGGCGCTTGAGCCCCAACCTTTCTGTACAGGCTGGATTCAAAGAAAAATGACTAACCAAGCACTTGCATCGATGACCCACGAACCACAAGCATGCCTGTTCGATGAAGTCATCGACCGTCGCCACTCCAATTCCATGAAATGGGATTATGGCCATCTGTTCCTCACACCCGAAGAGCGTGCCGCCGATCCCTTGCCCATGTGGGTCGCCGACATGGACTTCCGCTCGCCGCAGGCGGTCATCGATGCGCTGAGCGAAGCCGTTGGCTTCGGTGTGTTCGGTTATGCCGGTGGGGCACGCAAATCCTATGTGGATGCGGTGATCGGGTGGCAAGGCAAACGCTTCGGCTGGGATGTGTCGCGTGACTGGCTCATGCAAGCCTCTGGCATCATCACCATCATGAAAACGGCCATCCAGGCCTTTACTTCGCCAGGCGATTCGGTATTGATCCAGCCGCCAGTCTACGTGCATTTTCACGATGATGCGCGCATCAATGGCCGTCACCTGGCTTTGGCGCCGCTCGATTTCGACGGGGCGCGCTATCAGTTTTGCGAGCGCAAGTTCGAAGCGGCCATACAGCCCAACACACGCCTGTTCATTCTCAGTCATCCGCACAATCCAACTGGCAATGTCTGGTCCGAAGCGGAGCTCCGGGCGATGGGCGAAATCTGTGCCCGGCACAACGTCCTGGTACTGTCTGATGAAATTCATCAGGACTTCATCCTCAATCCCCGCAAGAAACACATTCCATTCGCTTCGCTGGGCGAGCCATTTGCGCAAAACAGCATCACCTGCACGGCGCCCAGCAAGACGTTCAACATGGCAGGTCTGCAGACGGCCAACATTTTCGTCCCCAACAAGCGAGTTCGCGAAGAGCTGCTTCGGCAGTACGATCGCAATCTCTACCGCTACGTCAACGCGCTGGGCATGGTCGCCGCCGAAGCGGCCTATACCCATGGTGAACCATGGCTCGAGCAGATGCTGGCATACGTTCGCGGTAACCATCAGCACTTTGCCGAAGCGATCCACGCGGCGACCTCGCAGATCAAGATCGTGCCGGCCGACTCGCTGTACCTGGCCTGGATGGACTGCCGCGGACTAGGCATGGATGCACAGGAGCTCGATCGCTTCATGCTCACCAAGGCCCGCGTTTGGCTCGACAAAGGCCAGAAGTTTGGCTTGGAGGGCCACGGCTTCATGCGCGCCAATCTGGGCTGCAGCCGGGTAACGGTGAACGAAGCCATCCAGCGTATGATCCGCGCCATTGCGCAACGTTGACTCACTGAACCTGCCTGAAGCCTTACGCTTGAGGCCCTAGGCCTTGTACGAAAAGTGCCTGCGCGATGATCAGGCTACGTTGAAAACAGGCTCGGAATGCTCATTTACAACCAGTGACCTCCGCTTGCTCGCCTGTTTTCGCCTTGCCTGATGGCCGCTCGGCGACTTTTCGTAAAGCCAGCGCTTGAAAAGCGCTTGCGCCATGAACGCAAGCCTTAGCTGTACGTGCCTTGAACTGCCGCCTTAATAAACATCACAACAACAAGGTGAACATGATGAGAAAGTCCGTTCTCGTACCGATGGTATGCCTCGCTGCATCGTTGGTTGCCGGTCCTACCCTTGCAGCCACGCTCAAGGACGTGCAAGCCCGTGGCAAACTCAACTGTGGCGTCTCGACAGGTAACACCGGGCTATCGGCACCCGATGCCAAAGGTGCCTGGCAGGGCCTCGATGTTTCGATGTGTCGTGCAGTCGCTGCCGCCGTGCTGGGCGACGCGAACAAGGTCAATTTCGTCCCCACGACCGGGCAGACCCGGTTTACCGCGCTCGCCTCGGGCGAGGTGGACTTGCTGGTGCGCAACAGTTCCTGGACGTTCACCCGGGATGTCGACCTCAAACTGACCTTTGCTGGTATCAACTACTATGATGGGCAAGGGTTCCTGATCCACAAGAACCTCGGCGCCAAGTCTGTCAAGGACCTTGACGGCGCCTCCATCTGCGTTCAAACCGGCTCGACGCATGAACTCAATCTGGCTGAGTACGCACGCAATCACGGTATCTCGTACGAACCCGTCCCGATCGACTCCACTGCCGAAGGGGAGCAAAAATACCTTGCCGGTGCATGCGATGTCTTCACCAACGATGTCTCCGGGCTGGCAGCGTCGAAGGCCAGTTTCGCGGCGCCGGATGACCACATAGTGCTCAAGGAGCTCATTTCCAAGGAGCCTCTCGGTCCGATGGTCCGGCAGGGCGATGATCAGTGGGCGGACGTGGTGCGTTGGACGCTCAATGCGCTGGTGGCCGCAGAGGAGCTAGGGGTGGACTCGAAAAACGTCACTAGCATGACCACGGGTACGAAGAACCCGGAGATCAACCGCTTGCTGGGCAGTGAAGGCAATTACGGCGAGCAGCTGGGCCTGGACGCGAAATGGGCCAGCCGAGCCATCGCTGCCGGTGGCAACTATGGCGAGATTTTCGACAACTCCCTGGGCAAGAACACGCCCATTGGTCTCGAGCGAGGCCTCAATGCCCAATGGAACCAGGGCGGCTTGCTGTACGCCCAGCCGTTTCGCTGATGCGGCGCGCCCCTCGGCGCGTCGCTCGAACATTGTTGCGAACGGTTGACCAAGGCGCTGTCACTGCCTTGGTTCGCCTCTATCCGGGAGTGTTTCGATGTCCACCCTCACATTGACTGACAAGAGTGCCAGCTCGCCGGGCTTCTCGTTGGGCATGCTGCTGCATGACAAGCGTTATCGCGGATACACCATTCAGATCATCGCGTTGATGTGTCTGATGCTGGCGGCTGCCTGGTTGCTGGACAACACCGTGCGCAACCTGGCTGCCTTGGGCAAGGATTTTTCATTCAGCTTCCTGTGGAGCGCCGCCGGCTACGATATCAATCAGCAACCGATTGCTTACGAGAGCCAGATGAGCCACGGCCGGGCTGCGCTGGTCGGCTTGCTCAATACCATCATTCTGGCAGTCATGGCCTGCATCACCGCAACGGCGATCGGCGTGGTCGCAGGCGTCCTTCGCCTTTCCAACAACTGGATCATCTCTCGCCTGATGGGCGTGTACATCGAGATGTTCCGCAATATCCCGGCGCTCTTGTGCATCCTGATCGTCGGTGCGGTGATGGCCCAGTCAATGCCGGCTCCAAGCAGCTATCGCGGCGTAGCAGAAACGGCGATCGCCGTGACCAACCGAGGCATCTACCTGCCAGAGCCGCTCTTGCGCCACACGCTGGGCACACTGAATCTGGGCATCGTGCAAGTGAGTCTCGATGTCCTGACGGTCATCGCGGTGATGCTGCTCAGCCTCTGGGCCGATCGCTGCCTTCGCCGACAGGCCGACCGCATACAAAGTGTCACGGGCAAACGTCCGATGCTGTGGTGGAAGCGTTCGCTGGCACTGGTGCTGCCCGTCGCAGCCTTGCTGTACGCTCTTGGCTTTCACCTGGGTTATCCACAGTTGCGCGGATTCAATTTCCAAGGTGGCCTGCAGCTCGGTAACGCGTTGATAGCAATGTGGATTGGCTTGAGCGTGTACACCGGTGCATTCATTGCCGAGATCGTTCGCAGCGGCATCCAGTCCATTGCCCGAGGCCAGACCGAAGCGGCTCACGCCTTGGGATTACGCTCGGGTCGCAGCATGCGTCTGGTTGTCCTGCCGCAGGCGCTGCGAGTGATCGTGCCGCCGCTGACGTCGCAGTACCTGGACATAACCAAGCAGACGTCGCTTGGGTTGGCGGTAGGGTATATGGACCTGCGCTCGACCTTGGGCGGAATCACCATCAACCAGACGGGCAGGGAGCTGGAGGGAATCTTCTTGATGATGCTGATTTACCTGGTCATGAGCCTGTTCATCTCGAGCTTGATGAATCTCTACAACAACCGTGTGAAACTGCAGGTGCGTTGACATGAACCAATCTTCCATTGCGTGGTTCCGCGACACCTTGCTACCGCCGGCCGAACCGCCTGCAGGTCAGACCGGGGTCGGCCACTGGTTGCGTAGCCGGTTGTTCGACGGCTGGGTGAGCACTGTCCTGACACTCTTCGCGTTACTGGCGATCGCGGCGCTGGTCAATGCTGTTCTGCCGTGGCTAGCCAATTCGGTATGGCAGGCCGACTCTCTCGGTGAATGCCGTCGCCTGCTCGATGGCGAGCCCGGCGCTTGCTGGGGCGTCATTCGCGAGCGGTGGCCACAACTGTTGTTCGGGTTCTACCCGCAGTCCGACTATTGGCGCCCGTTGACTACCTTCGCGCTGTTGTTCGCGGCCATCGGCCCGTTGCTGTTCAGCTGGTTACCGCGTCGCGTGCTGTGGTTCAGCATGGCCTATCCAGGTCTGGCTTTCTGGCTGATCTGGGGAGGCTCGCTATGGCAGCCAGTGCTCACCTACGTTGGATTTGCGATTGGCGGCTTGACCTTCATCCTGACCCGGCGTCTGGGGATCGGTGTGGCCGTCATCTGCGCGCTCGCCTCGGCCGTCGCCTGGTGGCTCAAGGGCATGGGCTACGTGTCGACCGTTCTGGAACATTTGGCTCCGCTGTCGTTGACGGCGGTCACTTCTCGTGAACTTGGAGGCTTTCTGCTGTCCTTCGTGGTCGGTGTGAGCGGCATCGCCATGTCCCTACCACTGGGCATACTCCTCGCCCTGGGGCGCCGCTCGGCGATGCCGCTGATCCGGCTGATGAGCGTGACCTTCATCGAGTTCGTGCGCGGCGTGCCGTTGATTACCCTGTTGTTCACTGCCTCGCTGCTGCTCAACTACTTTCTGCCGCCAGGCACTTCATTCGACTTGATCCTGCGGGTCATCATCATGGTCACGCTCTTTTCCACGGCTTACATGGCCGAGGTGATCAGGGGAGGGTTGGCAGCGCTGCCGCAAGGACAAACGGAAGCTGCCCAGGCACTAGGCCTGGATTATTGGAAGGCACAACGCCTGGTGATCATGCCGCAAGCTCTGAAGATCTCCATCCCGATGATCGTGAGTACATTCATCGGGCTGTTCAAGGATACCACCTTGGTCGTGTTCATCGGCCTGCTGGATCCTATCGCGCTGTCCACGGCCATTCGCGCCAGCACTCAGTGGCAAGGCGTCTACTGGGAGCTGTTTCTGTTCATTGGCGGCGTGTTCTTCCTGTTCTGCTTCGGCATGTCGCGTTATTCGATTCACCTGGAGCGCAGGCTCAAGACCGATCATCGTTGAGGAGCAAAAACAATGAAAAACGCTGCACTCGATGCCAGCCAGACGTGCACACAGGACGTCGCGATTCAGATCGACGGCCTGAACAAATGGTACGGCAATTATCATGCACTGCGTGATATCAACCTTACCGTCGCCCGAGGAGAGCGTATCGTCATCTGCGGACCCTCCGGCTCCGGCAAGTCAACGATGATCCGCTGCATCAATCGTCTCGAGGAATTCCAGCAAGGTCGCATCGTCGTCGATGGCACGGAACTGACCAGCGACCTGCGCAAGATCGATGAGGTGCGTCGGGAAGTGGGCATGGTTTTCCAGCATTTCAATCTGTTTCCGCATCTGACGATTCTGGAAAATTGCACGTTGGCACCGATCTGGGTTCGCCAGATGCCACGCAAACAGGCCGAGGAACTTGCCATGCACTACCTGACCAAGGTCAGGATTCCGAATCACGCACACAAGTTCCCAGGGCAGCTTTCCGGTGGCCAGCAACAACGCGTGGCGATCGCCCGGGCGCTGTGTATGAATCCTCGGGTGATGCTGTTCGACGAGCCTACCTCGGCCCTGGATCCGGAGATGATCAAGGAAGTACTCGATACCATGATCCAGTTGGCAGAGGAAGGCATGACCATGCTCTGCGTTACACATGAAATGGGCTTTGCCCAGGCGGTCGCCAACAGGGTCATCTTCATGGACCAAGGCCAAATCGTGGAACAGAACGAGCCCAGCGATTTCTTTAGCAATCCCCGGTCCGAGCGTTCCAAGGCTTTTTTGAGTCAGATCCTGCGGCACTGAAGACATCCGCAGCTTTGCGTCATCTTCGAGGAGGTGGGTTCGTCCCTCTCCTCGTTTTTTTCATCCAAAGAGGAGCCGCACGTGAGTGCCTTTCTATTCATCATCAATGACGCCAGCTACGGCTCGGAGCGGGCCTACAATGCATTACGCCTGGCAGGGGCGCTCGCAGCTCGCAAGCAGGCAAAGGTGCGGGTCTATTTGCAGTCGGATGCAGTGAGTTGCGCTCGTGCCGGGCAAATCGTGCCAACCGGTCATTACAACCTTGAGCTGGTGCTGAACAAGATATTGCGCAAGGGCGAGGTGGCTCTGTGTGGTGATGGCATGGACGCCCGAGGCATGCGGGACGTAGAGCTGGTCCCTGGGGCAAGACGGGCTGCGCCGGGAGAACTTGCCGATTGGACGTACGGTGCCGAGAAAGTACTGATCTTCTGAAGGAAATGGTCGTCGCTTTCAGCCCGACGACCACGCGAAGCTCAAGCCAGGGGCTGCGCCGCCGACGTGCGCTGCTTGCGCTGAAGCCAGGCAAGGCCGACCATGGCCAGCACGACGGGCGGCAGGATCAGGCCGGAGACGACAGTCCAGCCGAAAGCATCGAGCAGACCTCCGGAGAGGAACGAGCCGATGACCATGGTGCCAAAGACTACAAAATCGTTGACGGATTGTACCCTCGGCCCGTCTTCGGGAGCATGGCAGGTCAACACCAGGGCCGAGGCGCCGAGGAAACCAAAGTTCCAACCGACGCCCAGCAAGATCAGCGCCAACCAGAAATGAGTGATGCTCATGCCGGCCATACCTGTTGCAGCAGCCAGGATGATCAGGACCAGACCGCACTGAACGATGAAGGGCGCGCCGAAGCGACTGATCAGTCGTCCCGTGAAGAAGCTGGGCGCGTACATCGCGACCACGTGCATCTCGATGCCGGTGTTCGAATGCACTCGGGCGATCCCGCAGATGTCCATCGCCAGTGGAGCGGACGTCATCATGAAATTCATCATCATGTAGCTGACCACCCCGCACAGCATGGCGACGAGGAACCGCGGCTGGCTGACGATGGCCTTGATGCTGCCAGTATGCCGTGGCTCGCTGCGCTTGGGTTGTCGATCAAAGCGCACGCCTACCAGTACCCAGGCAGACAGCAGCGCCACCACAGCGGCTGCTACATATGTCAGGACATAGGGCTGGCTGGTCATGTCCATCGTTGCGTTGGCCAACTGTGGTCCCAGTACTCCGGCGGCAATGCCGCCAGCAAGCACGATCGACAAGGCCTTCGGGCGGTCCTGCGCCTCGACGCACTCGGTCGCCGCGAACCGAAACGTCAGGACCACCGCGGCATAAGCTCCGCCAAAGAGCATGGCGACGCAGAACAGCGTGAACGAACCAACGGCAAGGGCATAGGCGGCTAGGCCGCCCATGACGATGCCACACACATTGCCGATCATGAACGCGACGGTGCGACCCCAGCGGCGCCCTATCTGGCCTATCGGCAACGTTGCCAACGCCATGCCGATGACGAATACGGAGATTGGCAGGGTCGCCAGGGACGGCCTTGGGGCGAGCATGTTGCCGATGATCGCTCCGGTGGCGTAGACCACTACCGAATTGGCCCCTGATAGCGCTTGGGCGAACGTCAGGCGTAGCACGTTCGAATTGATTTTGGGTCTGGACATCACGGGCTTCCATAGCAACGAAGATAGCGCACATCATGCATTTTCCACATGCCGTGCAGACGCCTGCAAAGCAGAAAATGTTTGGCTGTCGCAAGAAAAGCTATCTGGCTTCAACGCCCGGTGCCCTTTGCGGATTCGCCGCCTCTCATGTAGGCCTGCGGGCTGCTGCCCAGTTCCTGGCGAAAGGCGTAAATGAAGGCAGAGGTCGATCCGTAACCCAGTTCCAGTGCCGTGCGCGTCACATCCAGGCCTGCGCCGAGCATTTCTATGGCGCGAAACAGGCGCAAGCGTCTGCGCCAGGTCCGCAGGCTCATGGCTGTTTCGGCAACGAAACGCCTGGCCAACGTGCGCTCGGACATGCCCATGGTTCTGGCCCATGCTTCCATCTCAGTGGCATTGGCAGGATCGGCATACAGCGCTTCGCACAGTCCTATCAAAGGTTGACTGGTAGGCCAGGGCAACTCGGTAGAGATAGGCGAGGCTCGACGCAACTGATCGAGTATCAGCCGAGTGATGCGGCCCCGATAACCTTCTTCCTCGCGTTCATCCTGAATTCTCGTGGCCTCGACGATCAATGCCTTGAGCAAAGGAGAGACGCTGAAGAGCGTGGGCTGGTCGGCGGGAAGGCCCGATGCGAAGCGATGGTTGATCCAGAGGCTGCGAAACTCGGCCCCGAACAGCGAACCTACCATGTGGTCCAGTCCGGTCGGTAACCAGGCGGCCTGCTCTGGTGAAATGACAAAGGCCCCGGCCTTGGTGGTTACGGTAAGCACGCCGGAAATGGCATACACCATCTGGTGCCACTCATGGGCGTGCTCGGGAAAGCTGTGACGCGCAGGAATGGACTGCGCGCGCACCTGCAACGGGTCGGGTGGCGATAGACCGTGGGGCGTGTTGATGATGTCCCAGTTCATGGCTTGGCCTGTAATGTGGAGGAGGGGAGCCGAAAATCGGGAGCCGGGCCGTACCCGAACGGCGGTTGTCAATCCCGGACATGATGCCGCAAGGACAGAGCCGCGGTACACGTTGAGCAAGCGGTCATCAGCCAGTCGCGTATCAGCCAGCAGGTCAAGCGATTGCCGGCGACCCTCGAGTCCATGTTGTACTGCGGCGCCGTGGGCAGGGGGCTGGACAAGGCCAGTTTCGAGCCGATCAAGGATAGGGTCGCAGACAGCAGGGCTACCCGAAGCGTCCCTGCTGAAAGCGTCCAATCCGAGGTGGAGCACCATGTGGTGCTTGGCACCGGTGTCTAGCATGGCAATCGCGGGGAGAAATCTTCGCGAGTAATTTTCAACATGTGAAGAGGGCTGTTCATATGGCGGCGGCTAGTGTCTTTTAATCTATGTCATTTGGCAGATAGTCGAAAGCCCGTCACAGGCGAATGGAGTTTAATGGCGATACGAGGTAGCCCACCCGACCGCGCACAGGGGCAATCAAAGCGGCTACCTCGTACTTCTTCGCTGCATACCCATGAGGAGTTTCAACACGATGGCCTGTCTCGACCGCTATAGCCTGCCTCTCTCGACCTCTTCCGAAGCCGCGGCGGAGCATTACCGGGCGGGGGTAGACCTTCTGCTTTCCCTCTGGACCGGTGTTGCCGAAACGCTGGATCAGGCGATCGCCGCCGACCCAGAATTCGCCCTGGCCTGGGCCGCGCGAGCGCGTTTCCATGCCATCCGTACTGAAGTAGGCGAGGCCAAGGCCAAGATCGCCAAGGCCACCGAGCTGGTACAGATCAAAGGGACCGAACGCGAGCGCAGCCATGTGCAGACACTGTTCCATGTCATCCATGGCGAGCCAGCCAAGGCGCTGGCCAATGCTTTGCAACACTTGGACCGCTGGCCGCTGGATATCGTGATCATGTCCTTGCCATTGGGTGCCTTTGGACTGTTTGCATTTTCTGGCATGGCCGACCACGATCAGGCTCGGGTCGATTTGTGTGAGCGTCATGCCCGCCATTTCCCCGAGGATGATTGGTGGTTCCTGAACTATCGCGGCTGGGCCCACGGCGAGAACGGTGACGTTGCCCTAGGCCGTGCGCTGACGCAACGTTCCCTGGAGCTGCGTCGCAACAACGTCAATGGTGTGCATGCGGTAGCCCATGTGCTCTACGAGGCTGGTGCCAATGACGAAGCAGGCGAAGTCATCAGGGACTGGCTTCCGGGCTACGATCGCAGCGGTACCTTGCACAACCATATCGCCTGGCATGGCGCATTGGTTGCGCTGGAACGCGATGACTTGGAAACCGCTCTGGGGATCTACGCCGACCATGTGGCGCCCTCCGTGGCTACGGGGCTGCCGATCAACGTGATCAGCGACACTTCATCCTTCCTTTGGCGCATGCAGGCTTATGGACACGAGGTTCCCGCAAACCTGTGGGAAGATGCAGCGCGGTACGCGTCCAAGTATTTCCAGCAGCCGGGTTTCCCTTTTGCCGACTTCCACATGGCAATGCTTGCGGCGGCCACGGGCGACCAGCAGTCTCTTGAGCAGCGGGCTGGGGCGCTGTCGGCACTTGTGCGTGACGGCAATCTGCGAGCTGGGCCGGTGGTGCCGGCCCTGTGTCATGCCGTGATGGCGTTCGCCGAAGGCCGCTATGCGCATTGCGCCCGAATCCTCGAGCCTGTGGCGCATGAAGTGGTTCGTATCGGTGGCAGCGGTGCGCAGCGTGAAATCGTGCAGGACACATTGCTCGTCTCGCTCATGCGAGCGGGTGAGTCGGAAAAGGCTCGTGCGCTGCTCGATCAACGTCTGCACCGTCGGCCTTCGCCCCGGGACAGCCGTTGGTTGGCTGCCATGGCGAGCTGAGCCTTCGTATCATCCGTGGCGCAATACCAGCAGGCTGACCCGGCAACAGGTCGGCCGGCTGGCTTGCAGCCTTGCGCAGGGAATTGGCGTCATGAGCACCACTTTCACCGCACGTCCTGTGGGCCTTCGTGCCCAGCTTCTCAAATACTTGAGCCCTGTGGCGGTCATTGCTCTCGCCCAGTTGTTCGGTACCTCGCTCTGGTTCAGTGCCAATGGCGCTGCCGAATCCTTGATGGCGTCATGGCAGGCGACCGCAGCCGACATCGGCTGGTTGACCAATGCCGTTCAGCTCGGTTTCATCACCGGGACTTTGGGCTTGTCGCTGAGCGGAGCTGCAGATCGGTTCCGAGCGAGTTCGTTGTTTGTCTGCTGCGCGATCACAGGCGCGCTTTTCAACCTAGCGTTCGCCTGGTTGGCAGACGGTCTGGTCATCGGCGCGATACTGCGCTTCATTGTCGGCATTACTCTGGCCGGTATCTACCCGATGGGCATGAAGCTGATCGTGGGCTGGGCCCCGGAGCGTACCGGACTGGCCTTGGCGCAGCTGGTGTCGATGCTGACCTTGGGTACCGCGCTGCCACATGCATTGCGACTGGTCGGAACCGATTGGTCGTGGCAGTTGATCATTACCGCGTCCTCCGTGCTGGCCGTGGCAGGCGCGGGATTGATTGCCCTGCTGGGTGAGGGCCCGCACGCGCGCAGCGGCGTTGCTGGCGCGACGCAGGCTGTCAGACGCCTGGGGGCCATTCTGGGAGCCTTCAGGATCAGCCGTTTCCGCGCGGCGACCATGGGCTATTTCGGACACATGTGGGAGTTGTATGCTTTCTGGACCGTGGTTCCGCTGATCATCAGCCGTACCGGGTTGGCACAGGCATACCCAGCCTTCGGTATCGCAGGCCTGTCGTTTGGCGTAATGGCGGTCGGCGCCCTGGGCTCGCTGATGGGCGGTGTGCTTTCCCAGCGAATCGGCAGTGCCCGGGTCGCGCTTGGGGCGCTGAGCATTTCCGGGCTGTGCGGCTTGGTATTCGTGGCGCTCCATGGCCATATGCAACCCTGGGTTCTGCTGTCGCTACTTGGCCTCTGGGGCGCCAGCGTGGTGGCAGACTCGCCGCAGTTTTCTGCCTTGGCTGCCCAGTCATGCCCGCGGGAGGCGGTGGGCAGCGCATTGGCCATTCAGAACAGTATCGGTTTCGCCATCACCGTCATCTCGATCGCCTGCACCACCTGGTTGTTCGAACAGGTAGGCGTCGACGCCCTCTGGCTTCTTGTACCCGGCCCGGTGCTGGGCCTTTTCGGATTCACCTGGTCGGCCCGGCAGTCGGACGCCTGACGGTTCCTTTGCAGCATTACTTGTCGAATAAAAACAAAACTCGAGGTCTTTGCGATGCATGAAGTAGGTGTGTGGGGGTTGTTATCCCCAGCCGTGACGATTTGTCTGGCGATCTTTACTCGGCAAGTTATTCTTTCGCTGATGGTGGGGTGTGTGGCAGGTTTTCTGGTCCTCTCCAACTTTCATATCGGCCAGGGATTGCAGAGTTCCATCCAGGGCGCGATTGATGTCTTCAAGTCCGATGGCGTCGTGCGAACCCTGATCTTCACCGTGATGATCAGTGGCGTGATCCACCTGGCGCGGCTCACCGGCGGCATGCAGGGGTTGGTAATCCTGATTTCCGAGCGCCTCAAGATCGTCAAAGGGCCTGTCAGTACCCAGTTGCTGGCCGGTTTCCTGGCAGTCGTGGTGTTCATAGACAGCTATCTGGCGATGCTGACGTCTGGTGCCGCAACGGCAGAGTTGACACGCAAGCATCGGATCGCTCGAGAGCAAGTGGCCTATGTGATCAAGAACGCTGGCATTAGTGCCTGGTCCTCCATGATGTTCAATGGTTGGGGTGCGATGATGCTGGGAATCATCGCGGTGCAGGTCGAGAACGGGAGCATTCAGGGCAATCCGTTCAACATTCTCGCGCATTCGATCGCTTACAACCTGTTCGCCTGGGTCAGCCTTGCGCTGGTGCTGATCAGTATCTGTACCCCCTTTGCATTCCCTGCGATGCGCCGGGCCAAAGCTCGTGCGGCCGAAGCCATCGAGCTTCGCCCGGGTGCTACTCCATTGGCGGCGCTGGGTGAGCAAAGGGTCATCGGCGCTGCAAGTGTGTCGAACCTGCTGGTTCCGCTGTTGGCACTGTTCATGTTCGTGCCTGTCGGCTTGTTCATCACCGGTAACGGCGAGCTCGGAAACGGATCGGCCTCGACGGCGATTCTCTGGGCGGTCATATTCGGCCAGGTTGTCGGTTGTATCCATTATGTATGGATCAAGCGAGTCATGAGCATCGGCGCCTATATCAACCATCTGGTCGAGGGTTACCAGGCGATGGTGCCTTTGGTTGTCGTGCTGACGCTGGCGTTTCTCATTGGCGACCTTTCCAGCCAGCTGAAGATCGGACAGTTCCTGTCCGAGCATTTCAGCTTGCTCATGCCCGTCGGCCTGGTTGCCGGGTTTGTGTTCCTGGTGGCGGCATTGATCTCGCTGTCGACGGGCACCTCCTGGGGCACCTTCTCCATCATGATTCCAATCGGTATCCAGCTCGCCGTCTCGTCAGGGGCCGACCCTTATCTGGTCGTCGGAGCAGCGATCTCCGGTGCCATTTTTGGTGATACGACCTCGCCCATCAGCGACACCGGGATCGTCACGGCCACCGCGACCGGTAATGACCTGATGGACCATATCAAGACACAACTGCCGTATTGTCTGACCGCAGCCGCGATTGCGCTCACCGGCTTCGTGGTGCTTGGCATGCTCCAGACGTCTTGATGCGACGCAGCGCAAGCAGCTATTTCGGCTAATGATGACCTCAGGCAGGCGTAATATCCGGTTCGTTATACTTGGCGGGCCGGGCCAAGTTGAGCCGCGGCAGCTCGAGCTTCGAAGAATGTGCTCGCCAAGCCGTTGGCCTGGTGTTCGGCCCTTTGACCCTGATGTGCAAAAGATGGAAGAAATGTCATGGCAACTCCTGCCTACCTGAACGCGCTACGCGCATTCGAAGCCTCAGCCAGACATGGCAGTTTCTCAGCGGCAGCCAGCGAGTTGAACGTGACCGCAGCCGCCGTGGGCCAGCAGGTCAGAAACCTGGAGGCATGGCTAGGTACGTCCTTGTTCGTGCGGGCAAGCCGCGGCACCGGGCAACTGGAACTGACCGCCAACGCCCAGCATGCATTACCCGACATTCGTGCGGGATTCGAGCGTCTTGCGCTTGGGGTCGCCCGCCTGCGCGAAGCGAGCGTGCACAAGGGGCTCACCGTCACGGTCAGTCCCGCATTCGCAGCGAAATGGCTCCTGCCTCGGCTGGAAAGGTTCAGGATCGCCCATCCAACACTGGACGTGCAGCTGGACACGGATGCACGTTCGCTCGATTTTGCCATGGAGCGCGTTGATATCGGCGTCCGTTACGGTAGCGGCCAGTGGTCTGGCCTGGTTTCGGAAAAGCTTCTCTGCGAAACGCTGTTTCCGGTTTGCGCTCCAGATTACCCACTGCTACACAATGGCCGCCTCAGTTCTGCCGCGCTGGTAGAATGCACGTTGATCCATGACCTGTCGATGGCCAGTGACGCGGCGTTTCCTGGTTGGCGCAGTTGGCTCGACCGTGCTGGCTATCATGGCGTCAGTGCCGAGCATGGTTTACGAATCAACAATTCTGCCGCCGTGCTGCAAGCGGCGGTAGAGCGCCAAGGGTTGGCCCTGGCACGCAGCGTGATGGTGCAGGATGATCTCAATGCGGGGCGCCTGATCCGTCCGCTACTGGAGGGGGCCATAGAGCTGCCATTGCAACAGGCCTACTACATTGTCTACCGTCCGGATCACGACAACTTGACCCATGTACGCGTGTTCCGCGAATGGTTGGTGAAAGAGGCGAGCGGAGCGGGTTGCGCTGTCTAGTTACTGTTTCGCGCTGATTAGCTCGGTGCGCGGTGGAAGAGCGGAAAAAAAAATTGGCCGATAATCTACATGATTTGACTACATCTATAGAGATGTCTGGAACAGCCGACTTTAGAATGGTGCCGCGTTCAGCGGTTTGACAGGTTCGCCGCTCCAATCTTAGTTACATTCCTGGAGGATCCAGTGACTCTTCAACATATCATCGCCCAGCATGCTCCTGCCGCCATCGGCACCTATTCCCATGCCGTTCGAGCCGGGGATACGCTTTTTCTCTCTGGCCAGGTCCCGCTGGATCCTGCCACGATGAAAATCGTAGCGGGTACCGAGGCGCAAATCGTCCAGGCCTTCGAGAACCTCAAGACGATCGTGGAAGCGGCTGGGGGAAAGCTTGAAAATACCATCAAGGTGAATATCTTCCTGACCGATCTTTCCTGCTTTGGCCTGGTCAATGAGGTGATGGGACGCTACTTCACTGCGCCTTACCCCGCCAGGGCCGCCATCGGCGTCGCGGCACTGCCGTTGGGAAGCGAAGTGGAAATCGAGGCGATCGTGCAGATGGGCTAAACGGCGCGAGCCGCCACGAGCCTGGATGAGCCGGACCGGCATCGATGATGGCGGTCGCGGATCCTGACTATAGATTCCAGCGCAACCAAAAACCGAGATACCATGTTGCAAGCGGCCACCGTGGCGACAGCCTCGACCGTCTGCGTCTCTCCCCGCGTCATCTTCAACTTGTCTATCACTTGCCGCTCCACGCGAACCTGGCGTGTGGATTGATCGGTGAGTGTGAGCACAAGCGTTCCTTTTCGTCGAGCAGCTCCGATGCTTCAACAGCACGCTGTCGATTCCGATTGGCTCGCCATCCGGGCTTCGCACTTTGATCGCCGGAAGCAGGGCACCTAGTGCGGCGCGCCATCCTGCCACGTGCGGACGCTGGTTCGTTCATCCTGGCTCCTCATGCTGTCATCAAATCCAGCATGGGATGTCCCAGCTGGGTCACCTCATCATACCTACACCTTCTTCACAGGTGCGAAGCATCGCCTGCCTGGTAAATGCCCTGGCAGCCTGCACTTGGGCGCCCACGCGTGGGAAGACGAAGGTTTTCTTTCTCGGCTGCTCAGTTTATATCGTTTGTCGCTAACCCTGTTCGCCAATACCATCGGTAAACCGAGCAACTTGATCCAGTCTAAACGCCTTATCTAGCCTTAGGGGAAACGCAAATGGCTTACTTGCAGATCAGCTTCCGGACTCCTGCAGTCGACAGTGACGTTGCGGTTTAAGACGGTCGTCGATTCAAGGGCCCGTTCCCGCATAACATCGCTGGGGCCGAATCCAAGGTGCTGCTGGTACGCTACCAAGATGTACAGGTATCGTACGGTTTCGATACTAGGCTTTGTACGAAAAGTGCCTGCGCGACGATCAGGCAATGTTGAAACAGGCTCGGAATGCTCATTTACAACCCATAAACTCCGCTTGCTCGCCTGCTTTCGCCTTGCCTGATCGCTGCTCGGCGACTTTTCGTACAAAGCCTAACGAGCACGCCACCGTCTACCTGCAAAGCGAGCTCTCCACTGTCGATGTGCTGGCTCGTCTGCAGCCTTCGCTCAGCGCCGCTCCCGACGCACGTTTCTATCAATCGGTCTATTCAGAGTCCCGCGGCGTCCGACGCCACGGATCTAGTCATCGGATGCCGCCTTATGCTTGTCAATGCAGACTTCTCCCGCCTAGTGATCGTCACGCCCGAAGATTACCGGTGGGTCACTTCACCACAGAGCGGCGTAGAGCGCGTGATGCTCGACCGGATCGGGGACGAAAAGGCCCGTGCGACGAGTATCGTGCGCTATGCACCGCATTCGACCTTCCCGTCGCATTTTCACCCTGGCGGCGAGGAAATCCTTGTGTTACATGGCACCTTCTCCGAAGGCCAAACGCACTCTCCGTGCGGATACTATTTGCGCAACCCACCGGGCTCCAGCCATCAACCTTGCAGCGAAGAAGGGGCGATCATCTTCGTCAAGCTTTGGCAGATGAAACCCTATGACAAGGCCTCGGTGCGTATCGATACCCATGACCCGAGCAATTGGGTACGCAAAGGCATGCGCGAAATCTGTCCGTTGTTCCGGAGCGAACATGAGCAGGTGTGTATGCTGCGATTGCAGCCAGGAGAGAAGCTCGATAGCGGTCCAGGCTGTGGCGAACTGCTGGTCGTTGCCGGGCACTTGCAAACTGTCAAAGGATCACTCGCGCCTGGCGCTTGGATGCGCTGGCCTGACCGCGCCGGTCCACTCATGCATGCCGGTGATCAAGGCGTGACCGTTTATTTGAAGACTGGGCACCTGTCCGGTGTTGTCGGGCCTATGTGAGCCATGAAAAAACCAAAAATCGCTATTGTAGGTGCCGGGCTCAGTGGTTTGTACGCAGCATACAAGCTACAGAAGATGGGGGGTACCGACTATGTGCTATTGGAGTCCCGAGACGTGCCCGGCGGGCGCATTCTCACCCTGTCCGCCAGGCAAATGGGAGCGCCGGGTTCGGCAGCGTCTGGCGTGGTGGATTACTTCGATCTCGGCCCCTCATGGTTCTGGCCTGATTTCCAGCCTGAACTCAGCGAGCTGATCGAGGAGCTTGGCTTGCAGCGCTATCCTCAGCACGAAGCAGGCGACATGCTGATAGAGCGCGAACGTGGAAGGCCCGTCGTGCGAACGAGCGGGTACATCAGTTCTTCAACTGCCATGCGCATTCATGGCGGAATGGGCGCACTCATAGCGGCACTGCAAGACCAGCTCGACTCGGCTCGTATCCATACCGGACAGACTGTTCGATACATACGCCAAACGGAGCAGGGGCTAGAAGTCGAAAGTCATGATGCCAGCTATCAGGCCACGATCTGGAATGTCGATCATGTTCTGTTGGCCATTCCTCCGCGCCTGGTTCAAGCCACGATCGCTTTTTCACCAGCCTTGCCATTGGCGCTTTCGCAGAGCTGGAAACAGACCGCGACTTGGATGGCGCCGCATGCCAAGTACGTAGCGATCTACGCAACGCCGTTTTGGCGAAAGCAGGGCTTGTCAGGCGAAGCTCGTAGCGGCCTGGGTCCGTTAGTGGAAATACATGATGCTTCCACGGCCCATGGCCAAGCTGCGCTGTTCGGCTTCGTCGGGGTACCGGCTCCAGTTCGTAACACGCTTGGGCAGAGCGAAATCCGAGCCTTGTGCCGCGCACAGCTGTCGCGCCTGTTCGGCAGCAAGGCGGGTTCGCCCACAGCTGATTTTCTCAAGGACTGGGCCGCTGATCCGCACACAGCGATAGAGGCTGACCGGGCCAGCACCGGGCAGCACGCCAGCGCACCTCCATCGCAAGCCGCGCTGGGGCCTTGGAAGGGCTGCTTGACCGGAGTGGCCAGCGAGTGGTCGATGCGGTTCCCGGGCTATCTGGCCGGTGCCATCGATGCCGTCGACCGTGCTCTCCTAGCCTGGATTGCCGCCATCCCGAGACAATAGTACAGGTCGAGGCGTAGCCTAGGCTCTGTACAAAATCCCGAGAAACCCAATCGCCGCCTCTCGAACGCTGAGGTTTGTAGGGGCCCACGCCATCGACGGAAAGGAATTCTGTGATGGCAAAGCGTTACGAACTCTGACTCAACCGCAGTACGCGCAACCCGAGCCTCATCTGGCGCTCGGAAAAAAGGGGCTGACGAGCCTGCCGATCACGCTCTAGGCCGCAGCCGTGACGGCCTGACAACCAAACTCCACATGCTGTGCGAGGCCAACGGGACACCGTTGCGCTTTCTTCTCTCTGGCGGTCAAGCCAGTGACATCAGCTATGCCCAGCCATTGCTGGAGGAGGACAGCATCCCGTCGAGCCAACGTGGGCGCCCGCGAAAACGCTGCAAATGGTTGCTTGCCGACAAGGGATACGACGCCGAGGAATGCAGCTCGTCATCCCGCTGCGCTCGATGAAGCACAAGCCCAAGCCAGGTTTGCCCAGACTGGTTGATCGGCCCAAGTACCGACAACGCAACATCATTGAGCGCATGTTTGGCTAGCTGAAAGAGAACCGCTGCATCGTGACACGCTTCGACAAGCTGACGAAAAGCTATGCAGCCATGGGGAGGCGTCACGCAAAGCGATGACAGCTTCGTAAGCGCTCCATAAAACCCACGGCTTCAAAGTGGATGGCGCGCTCAGCTAGGCAATGCCGGCGAGCGGTTCCAAGGCAACAGGGCTTCGTAATCTTCGACCGATGAAGCCACTGGCAGGCGCTCAAGTGCGTGGCGCAGCCACGCATAGGGCTCTTGGCCGTTGACTTTGGCAGTCTCGACCAAGCTGTAAAGTTGAGCGCTGGCCGTCGCGCCTTTGGGCGTATCACTGAACAACCAGTTCTTCCTTCCGATCACGAAGGGACGGATCGCGCGCTCTGCGGCGTTGTTGTCGATCGGCAAATAGCCTTCCTCGACATACCGCTCAAGCTTGCTCCAGTTGCTTGCCAAGTAGTTTGTAGTGGTCAACTAATCCCGGACACAGTTTTGAGTTTTTCCTCAGCTTTGGCCGGAGCCAGCCCATCGTTGAACTGATGGGGTCTTATCCAGTTGTAATGATCCATCAGGTACTGGCTAATGTCTCGCTGAGCTTGCTGTCCGGTCAGGTAGCCCGTGACCGGTATCCACTCTGTTTTCAAGCTGCGAAACACCCGCTCCATCGGCGCATTATCCCAGCAGTTGCCTCGACGGCTCATGCTCTGGCGCATGCGGTAGCGCCACAATCGCTGGCGGAACTGACGGCTACCCTATTGCGATCCCTGATCGGAGTGAAACAGCAGCCCTTGGGGCTTTCCGCGTTGTTCGTACGCCACGTCCAGCGCACTGATGACCAAATCTGCATCCGGTCTTTCTGACAAAGCCCAGCCCACCACGCGCCGCGCATAGAGATCGAGGACAACCGCCAGATAGTGCCATTTACCCTGCGCCCAAATGTAAGTGATGTCGCCACACCAGACCTGATTTGGCGCGTCGACATCAAACGCTCGGTTCAACACATTCGGAATGTCCGGCCGCTCCACCGTTGCTTCTTGTAAGCGTGTGACCCTGGCTGCTTGCTGACCAGCGACAGCTCACGCATCAGGCTGCGCACCTTGAATCGTCCGATTTTCTCGCCTTCATCTTGCAGCATTAACTTGATGCTGCGGTTGCCGGGTGCACCTCGACCTTGTGTGAACAACTCATTCACTCGACTGCGCAACTTCAGGCGCTCAACGTCAGGCGTCCGCCTTTTGTGGCGATGCGCGTAATAAGTTGAGCGAGTGATTTCAAACACTTCGCACAGGAAATCAACGGGTTCATGGGCGCTAAGCTGACGGATCAGCGTATGCGCTCGAGATCTTCCGACATCAAGAGCGCCGTAGCCTTTTTTAGTATCGATTTCTCGCGCTCCAGGCGCGTGATCCGAGCTTCCAACTCTTGGATTTTTTGCTGCTCTGGCGTCAACGCTTGGCTGGTCGGCGTGATGCCGCCACGCTCCTGCTGAAGCTGGTTGACCCAACGGCGCAGGGCCGACTCGACCAAACCGAGCGAGCGGGCTGCTTCAGCATGGCTGTAGCCTTGGTCGAGCACCAAGCAGGCAGCTTCGCGCTTGAACTCAGGGGTAAAGGTACGACGTTGCTTGGTCATCAGACACCTCTCTGTGGCGAGCACTCTCGCCTAAATGGGTATCCGGTTTCATTAGACCACTACATTCTTCTGCTGGCCGCCTTTTACTTTCAGATCGCACGCCACGAGTTGCCCTGTGCCTGATGCCTTGTGCAGCCTGATTCGGGTAGCATTTCTGATATTGGGGAATTGGTTTCGTACCCCCAGATGTACCCCTTTTTTACAGCAGCTAAGAGTGGATTACAGTGGACGCACCGGGGGCGGCGCTGGCGCAGAACGTGCAATCCCTCACCCATTTGCGCAACTTATGCTTTGGGCTCGTCCCAGTCGCTACGCGTCGCAGCCGTCAGCGCATCCCAGTCATCAGGAGGGTTACCGCGGCCCAGCATCTTTTCGAATACGGCGTAGGGATCGGATTTGCTGCCTGCGGACCGTAGGGTATTTTCGTCGTTGACCCATGCATAGACGATGACCTTGGACCTTGAGTCGTAGCGAAAGAACAGCCGAAAGCGCCTGCCGATTTTTGCGCGGCGCCAATGTCTGTAGGCGGTGCCCAGCGTGTTGCCTTGGCGGAACTCATCACGGCCTGGGTCGGCAGGCACAGCCTCCATGATCAGATGGCTCAATGCCCGAAACAGCTTGACGTTGGCGTTGCTCTCAAAACCTTGCGGATCGTTCTGCTCGGCTCGGGCGGCGGCTTCTTGCAATTTGCGTAGCTGTAAAGTCATACCTTCATGGAACAACAGTGTCCAGCCATGTCGCAGCATCAGATCGCGACCTCACCATCGATATCTTCGTCCAGGTTTACGGAGTGTTTTGCGTTGGCGAGCATGGTTTGGGCCAAGTCTTCCGGCAGAGTGGTGAGGTTGCGGCCGCCTCGGATATCAGCCTCCAGCAACCCCAGGAACGCACCGATGGCAGGGTCTTCGTGGGTGGTTTCTACGCGGCTGACCACGATTTCACCCCCGCGTACGTCGAATGCAATCTTGCCACCTTTGTCAATGCCCAGTAGCTGGCGAACGGATTTGGGCAGTGTGACCTGCCCCTTCGAGGTCAACGTGGCGATTTCGTGGATGGCAGGCATGAGTGTTCTCCCGGATATGCTGAGCGAATAGTAAGGAATAATCCTTACTCGGTCAATTTCGGTTCTACGCTAATCAATCCTCGGCTTTGTACGAAAAGTCGCCGAGCGGCGATCAGGCAAGGTGAAGACAGGCGAGGAAGCGGAGTTTCTGGCTGTGAATGATGGACGCCCACGGTCTATGAAAAGACAGAAGTGATCAGTTGAACAGTCTGCTTTACGACGCCTAGAGACTCTCAGGGTCCCCGAAGAACATCTGTATCCGCGATCGTAACCACCGCTCCCCCGGATCATTGTCCTGTGCCCCGCGCCAGGCCATGTGCAGCTCGAAGCTCGGTACCTCGATCGGTGGGTCCTCGGCGCGCAGGCCGCCGGCGGCGGTCAGTGGCTCGGCGGTGTAGTCGGGTACCGTGGCCAGGATGTCGGTCCCGGCCAGCAGGCTGCCAAGCCCGTTGAACTGCGGCACCGCCAGCACCACATGGCGCTGACGTCCTATGCGCTCGAGGGCTTCGTCGATGATGCCGGACAGGTCACCGGCGAAGGACACCAGGGCGTGCGGCCGGGCACAGAAGTCGTCCAGGCTGATCGGCCCCGGCACGCTGTCGGCCCGCAGCAGCTTGGGCAGGCTGCGGCGCAGGATCTTGCGCTTGGCATTGGCCGGCAGTTCGCTGGTGTAGCTAACGCCGACCGAAATCTCGCCAGAGGCCAGCAAGGCCGGCATCAGCAAGTAGTTGACCCGGCGTATCACCAGCACGATCCCGGGAGCCTCGGCACGGATGCGCTTGAGCAGCAGCGGCAGCAGGGCGAACTCGGCGTCGTCCGACAGGCCGATGCGAAACACCGCCTTGCTGGTGGCCGGGTCGAACTCGGCCGCCCGGCTGACCGCCGTGGAGATCGAATCCAGCGCCGGTGACAGCAGGGCGAAGATCTCATGGGCGCGCGCCGATGGCTCCATGCTTCGGCCGGTGCGCACGAACAGCGGGTCGTCGAACAGGCTGCGCAGGCGTGCCAGCGAGGCACTGATCGCCGGCTGGCCGAGAAACAGCTTCTCGGCCGCCCGGGTCACGCTGCGCTCGTGCATCAGGGTCTCGAACACGATCAGCAGGTTGAGGTCTACACGACGCAGGTCGTTCCGGTTCATCAGTCGCTTGGCCTGTTTGCCTGGTGAGGAGGGCAGGGGTGAATCTTACGACCAAAGGCTGTTAACCTGCACGACTTTGCGGGTCACGGTGTGTCGCATCGCCAGCATTACGATCGATGCCAGGCATGACGACTATCGACGATCACCGATGGTGCGCCGGTGCAAGCCCGGATACAGTCGGTGGCAATATGAGGTTCAGACAGGCGAGGTATGCGATGTCACGCATGATCCGTTTCCACAAGTTCGGCGCCGCCGAGGTGCTCCGCTTCGAGGAGCGCCCCGAGCCGACCCCGGCGGCCGGCGAAGTGCAGGTGCGCGTGCAGGCCATCGGTATCAGCTGGTACGACGTGCTCTGGCGGCAGAACCTGGCGCCGTCCCAGGCCCGCCTGCCGGCCGGCATCGGCCATGAGATGGCTGGCATGGTCACGGCGGTGGGCGAGGGGGTCGACGACATCGCGGTCGGTGACCGGGTCGCCAGCTTTCCGGCGGCCAGCGCCAACGAACACCCGGTGTATGGCGAGGTCATCGTGCTGCCGCGCAATGCCATCACCCGCTACCCGGATACGCTCACGCCCATCGAGGCGAGCGTGCACTACACGCCGTTGCTGATCGCCTACTTCGCCTATGTCGACCTGGCCAAGGCCGTGGCCGGGCAGACCGCGCTGGTAACCGACGCCAGCCACTGCGCCGGGCCTGCCTTCGTGCAACTCGGCAAGGCCCTCGGGCTCAAGGTACTGGCGGTGACCAAGCAGCCGGAACAGCGCGACTATCTGCTCGAGCTTGGCGCCGACAAGGTCATCGTCACCGAGGAGCAGGACCTGCTCATGCAGGTGGCCAAGTACACCGACAACCGTGGCGTGGACATGGTCCTCGATGGTCTGGGCGGGCCGCAGATGTCCCTGCTCGGCGATGTCCTGGCGCCGCGCGGCAGCCTGGTGCTGTACGGGCTGCAGGGCGGCAACCAGACGCCGTTCCCGGCGTGCGCGGCATTCCAGAAGAACATCCGCTTCCACGTGCACTGCATCGGCAACTTCCTCGGCAAGCCGGAACTGGGCATCTGCCAGGACCAGGCCGCCCTGCAGCGCGCCCTGCACGAGATCAACCAGTTCACCGCCGACCAGCTGCTGAGCCCGCAGATCATCAAGGTTTATCCCTTCGAACGAGCAGTCGATGCCCACCGCTACATGGACGCTTGCCCGTGCGGCGGTCGTGTAGTGCTGGACCTGGCCCGCGACTGAGTCACGACTGACCCAGAACCCGAGCATCTTCTCGGGTTCTTCGATTTTTCCTACATGAATTTAAGTATCGGCTGATAACAGATGCCGCGGCTGATGCGTGCGTGGTCATTTAATCTTCGACAAGAGGAAAGTTCTCGGAAGTGGTAAGACAAATGCCACGGCTTGGGAGTTTCTGAATGGTTTTTTTATCGGGATCTGTATCTGTTATTCGTTCGGCAGGAATTGATAATGGCGCGATGATAGTCCGTTCTAGGGGCCTGGGGATGAAAGGCTTGGGCGCGAAAACCGAATGTTCCAGGCCACGAGGCCTGGCGCGCGCGATGCACTGTGGCGAAAGGTCGAGTCGCGAGCATCATTCGTTTCGAAACTTCCTAGGCACTTGTAGGAAAAGTCTTCAGATATACCACCTTTCCGGACATTCGCCGGTGGCAGGACGCACAGCAACCCTCGAGGAGATCGAATGAGATGACCAGCGCTATCCACGACCAAGCCATGCAATACATCTTCAAGCAAGTGCTGGAGCGGCTGCTCGATGGCATGAGCCAGGCGCAGCGAGCCTCCTTGCAACTGCTCATCCAGCGGCTGATGATCGCCGCCGGAGGGCCGGAGCGGATCGGCTCCTTCCGCTTGCTGGTTCTTTACAGCGGTGATCCGCACAGCTGCAATGTGCTGAGCTGGCTTCGAGCGGCGCAACTGAGCATTGCCAGCCGCTCGCCGGCGACCTTCGCCATGCGCGTGCTGGTGGCGCCGCGCATTGGCGGGTTCGGGGAGGCTGCAAGCCAGCATGGACGTTGCCTGGATACCTTGTTCCTGCAGGATGACCCGCGAGTGGAACTGCTGATGGTGGAAGGGCACGGCGTGGTGCCGTTCTGCTCCCGCCGGCTGATGTCGCTGCGGGTACAGCCCGCCGAGCGGGAAATGCTGCTGGCTTTCGGGCACCTCTGCGAAGGGCAGCCGCAAAGCCTGCTTGGCTGTTGGCAGCTGCTCGCGCAGGCCGAGACCTGCCGCCGGGTGCTGGACTGGAGAGGCGGCGTGGATGCGCTGGTCACCGGCATGCCCTTGCGCCAGCGCCAGCGCTTGCTGGCCTGGGCTCGACGTTGCCTGCGCCTGGCCGACCTGGCTTCGATCCTGCCGCCCGAGCAATGCGCACGCAGCCTGATCGAAGGCTTGGCCACCTTGCATGCGCAAATGGTCGGGCAGTGCCTCGATGGCGCTTCGCGAAGCTGCCTGGAGGCCTGGGACAGCAGGTCCGGGGCGTTCCTGCGAGTGATCGTCATCGATGACCTGATGCAGCCGCCATCAGCGAGACAGCCGAGCGAAGTGCCCGATGCGCCCTGGGCGGCAGCGACACCGGCCGGTGGCGCCTTGTCCGTCTGCTTCGACCCGTTGCTGGTGGCCCATGTCCATGGGCTGCATGCCGAATTGCACGAATGGACCGACTACGCCCAGGGCCTGGCCGAAGCGGGCTTGTCCGAGCGGCTTTCGGCGCAGCAGGCGCAGAGCTGGCGCAAGCAGGCCGAACGGGCCTTGATGATGACCCATGCGATCACCACGCCGCAGCTCAAGTGTCTGCTGTGTGCGCCGTTCACCGACCAGGGTGCGCGCCTGGAGGCGTTCGTCGAGCTTTGCTATCCGGAAATGCACGTGGCCTTGCCCTATCTGCACCTGGCACTGCAAGGACAGCGTTGCCCGGAAGCTGTCGCGCAGTGGCTGACGACCGCCAGTGGCCTGCCGCTGTCCAGGCTGCAGGCGCTCTATGCGTATGGCGCGCGACAAGCGAACAGTGCCCTGCTGGCATCGCTGGCGCGCCGCGACTGCGGCTTGCGCTATGTCGCGCCGCAGCGCCGCGGTGGCTCACGCGGCGCTGCGGGTCGGCGGCCTTGATGGGCAAGACCTGCGGGCGGGTGTTCGCCCATCAGGCGGTGTACCGCTACCTGGTGGAGCTGATCGAGCAGCCCAGGCCGTGTGGCGACCAGCGTCTGCCATCGCTGCGCGACCTGGCGCAGCGGCTGGACGTGTCGCTTTCGACCGTGCAGCATGCCTATGCTCGGCTGGAGCATGAAGGGCGGATCCGCTCGGTGCCAAGGTCCGGCTATTATGTGAACCGATCTGTCGGGCCGTTGCGCGCCGGCTCCCTGGGGCGGCTGCCGAGCGACCTGCCGCTGCCGGACCTGCCCGCGCTGGAGCATGCCCTGCTGGCCGAGGAGCGACGTCTGGCGCGCCAGCTGGCGCGGGCCGGGGGCGACCAGCGCCTGGCCGGCGACGTCATGCTGCGCAATGCCCTGGCCGCGCGCTATACCCGCGCGTCCCGCCACTGCTGGAGCGCTGGCGATGTGTGCCTGGCCACCGACCTGCAGGCCTTGCTGGAGACCGTCTTTGCCGTGCTGGGCTTCGCGGGGGCCACCGTGCTGGTGGCGTCGCCATGCAGCTGGCGATGGTTGCGCCTGTTGCAATGCGCCGGCGGCAAGCTGATCGAAATGCCGCTCGACCCGCATGGCCGCGCCGACCTCCAGGCGCTGGCGCAGTTGCTGGCGAGCGAGCCGGTGCGCCTGGCATCGTTGCCGTCGTGCCTGGCCGCCCCTCCCGGTCGCCGGGTCCCGGCGCAGGAGCAATTGGCGGTCGCCACGTTGCTCGAGCGACATGGCATCTGGTTGCTGGAGAACGACCTGGACAGCGAGCATTGCTTCGAGGAGCCGCCCGAGGCGCGCCTGCGCGACGCTGTGGATCCTGGCCGGTTGCTGGTGCTGGGCTCGTTGGAAGCGTATGCCGGCGCCGAGATGCCCTACGCCTACCTGCTCGGGCAGCAGGCAGACCTGCATGCAGCGATGGCCTTGCGCGACTTTCGTCTGCCGCCGCTGCGTCAGCAGGCGCTGGCCCGGTTGCTGGCCAAGGGGCAGGTCGATGGTCATCTGCGCCGGCTGCGCGAGGAGCTGGCAGCCCGCGCGGCTATCCTGGGTGCCCAACTGATCGACCGCTTCGGCGGCGCGCTGGCCTTCGAGGCGCCAGAAGGCGGGCGGGGCCTGTGGGTACGGCTGGCCCATGCGGTCGACGCGCAGCGCATCCTGGCGCTACCGCCTGTTGCGGGGCTGCGCATGATCCCTGGCGAATGCTTCAGCCTGCAGGGTCGCTACCGCGAACATCTGTCGCTGGCCTGGGAGGGTGGGGACCTCGAGCAGCTACGCCGAGCACTGGCCCGGCTCGCCGAGATCCTGGCTCGCTGCGGGCCGGGTGACCGTTGATCCAGGGCGCTTGCAGCCGTCGTCCTCTGTATGTATAACCAGTGACACGTTTCCCTGCCTGCCTGCACTTTCGTGATCGCTCATTCCGTCGAAGATCCTTTCTACTATCTGCACAACTTCCGACAGGTGCTTGGCTGGGTCGAGCTCCGTTACGCCGACCTGCTCGACCCCGAGGAGCGTGCCTTCATCGCCGGTTTCGGCCAGTTGCCACAAGCGGCGCAGGCCCTGCTGGTGCGCATGGTGATGCGCAAGGGCGAACTGTTTCGTACCGACAAGCTGGTCTACCCGGAAATCGGCTGCCCGCATGCCGCCCTCGAGCCGTTGCTGGCGGCCGGCTGGGTCTGCGACCAGGTCGAACTCGACCTTGAACAGCTGTTCGGCTTGTTGCGCAAGCAAGAGCTGACCCGCTGCTTCGCCGCCCGGCTGAGCCGGCCGCGTGGCCTCAAGGGCGAGCTGCTGGCCGAGCTGCAAGCGCTGCAGTTGGCCGCCCGGCCCATGCAGGCCTGGTACCCAGAGTTTGCCGAGCGCGTCGTGCAGTGGCGCCTGCAAGCGCTGTGCGACCGTCTGCGCCTGTTGTTCTTTGGCAATCTGTACCAGGACTGGTCCGAATTCGTCCTGGCGGACCTGGGCCTGCTGCGTTACGAGCAGGTCGCCTTCAGCGCCGATTCACGGGCCTTGCGCAGCCGGGCTGACCTCGAGCTGGCAATGGCGCTGCATCGTTGTGCCGAGCGCCTGGACCAGGGCGAACCGCTGGCGGTGGTGCTCGAGGCGCTGCCCGGCCTGTCTGGCGACAATCCCTGGCTGGCGCGACGCCGGTCGCGGCTGCTGTTCGCCCTGGGTCAACAGGCTGAACGCCTGGCACAGTGGCAGCAGGCCCAGGCGATCTATGCCGACTGCCAGCATCCGCAGGCACGTATCCGCCAGGTCCGCGTGCTCGAGCGCAGCGAGCGTTGGGCCGAGGCGCACGCCATGGCCGCGCGCATGGCCGAGGCGCCTGCCAATGCCCTCGAGGCGCAGGCCCTCGAACGCATGTTGCCCCGCCTGTCGCGCAAGCTCGGTGGCGCGCCGCGTTCGCGCCGGCGTACGCCACCGGCCAGGCTCATCGAAATGGTACTGCCTGCCGAACAGGCGCAGCTCGGGGTCGAGCGCGCGGTTCGCCAGCATCTGCAGCAGGAGGAGGGCGGCGAGGTGCACTACGTCGAGAACACCCTGTTCAACAGCCTGTTCGGGCTGCTGTGCTGGGAAGTGATCTTCTCGCCGGTACCGGGGGCATTCTTCCACCCCTTCCAGGGCGCGCCCCAGGATCTGCATGAAGCCGACTTCCAGCTGCGCCGCGCGGCCGCCTTCGACGCCTGCTTCGCCTTGCTCGAGCAAGGTGCCCATGGCGCGGCCATTCGGGCCTGCTATCAGGCCAAGCAGGGCTTGCAATCGCCTTTCGTGGCCTGGTCGGCATTGTCGCCGGCACTGCTCGAGCAAGCGCTGGCGTGCGTGCCGGCGGCGCACCTGAAGGCGTGCTTCGTGCGCCTGCTGCAGGACATCCGCAACAACCGCACCGGGATGCCGGACCTGATCCAGTTCTGGCCGGACGAAGGCCGTTATCGCATGATCGAGGTCAAGGGACCGGGGGATCGGTTGCAGGACAACCAGCTGCGCTGGCTGGAGTTCTGCCGCGAGCACGGCCTGCCGGTCGAAGTCTGTCATGTGCGCTGGGACACGCCGGCTCCATGAGCTATACCGTCGCGGTACGCGCCTTGTGCGAATTCAGCGCCAAGGAGGGCGACCTGGACTTGCGCTTCACGCCATCGCCCACCGCCCAGGAAGGCATCCTCGGGCATCGGCGAGTGGTGGCCAGGCGCGATCCTGGCTACGAGTCGGAGGTGGCCCTGGAGGGCCACTACCAAGGTTTGCGCGTACGGGGTCGCGCCGATGGCTACGATCCGGCGCGCAACCGCCTGGAAGAGATCAAGACCCATCGCGGCGACCTGACCCGCCAGCCGGCCAACCATCGACAGTTGCATTGGGCGCAGGCCAAGGTCTATGCCTGGCTGCTCTGCCAGGCGCGCGAGCTGGAGCGCATCGAGGTGGCGCTGGTCTACCTGGATGTCGACAGCGACCGCCAGACGCTGATCAGCGAAAGCTGGCAGGCCGTGGACCTGGAACGGTTCTTCGCCGCGACCTGCGAGCGCTTCCTGGCCTGGGCGCAGGCCCAGGAGCAACGTCTGGGCGAACGCAACCAGGGCTTGCAGGCCCTGGGCTTTCCATATCCGGCCTTTCGCCAGGGCCAGCGCCAACTGGCCGAGACCCTGTACAAGGCCGTCAGCACCGGGCGCTGCCTGATGGCTCAGGCCAGTACAGGCATCGGCAAGACCCTGGGTACCTTGTTCCCGCTGCTCAAGGCGACGGTACCGCAGCGGCTCGACAAGATCTTCTTCCTGACGGCCAAGACGCCAGGCCGGGTGCTGGCGCTCGATGCCATGCGCCAGATCACCCGGCATGCGCCGCAGCCGGCGCTGCGCGTGCTGGAGCTGATCGCCCGGGACAAGGCTTGCGAGCATCCCGACAAGGCCTGCCATGGCGAGTCCTGCCCATTGGCGCAAGGCTTCTACGATCGTCTGCCAGCGGCGCGGGTAGCGGCCGGCCGGGTAGGGCTGCTCGACCAGCGGGGCCTGCGCGAGGTCGCCCTGGCACACCAGGTGTGCCCGTACTATCTCGCCCAGGAAATGGCGCGCTGGGTCGATGTGCTGGTCGCCGACTACAACTACTACTTCGATGCCCATGCGTTGCTGTTCGGTCTGGCCCAGGCCAACCAATGGCGTACCGCGGTGCTGGTCGACGAAGCGCACAACCTGGTCGAACGGGGCCGGCAGATGTACAGCGCCAGCCTCGACCAGGGGCAGTTGCTCGCCTTGCGCCAGGCCAAGCCGGCCGGCCTGGCCAGCACGCTGGAGCGGCTCAACCGTGCCTGGAACGCGCTGTACAAGCCCCAGCTGGCACCCTATCAGGCCAGCCAGCAGTTGCCCGAAGAGATCCTGCGCGCGCTGCAGCAGTTCATCGGCCTGGTCCAGGAACGCATGAACCAGGCGCCGGACACCATCGAGCCGGACGTCCTGCGGTTCTATTTCCAGGCCCTGCAGTTCACCCGCGTGGCCGAGCTGTTCGACGAGCATTTCCTGTTCGATGTGAGCGTGCGCAACGGGCCGCGCCAGCGTCGGCTGGCCACGCTCTGCCTGCGCAACGTGGTACCGGCGCGCCTGCTGGCGCCCCGCATGACGGCAGCGCGTAGCGTGACCTTGTTCTCCGCGACACTGGGGCCGCGGCACTTCTATGCCGACCTGCTGGGCATGCCGACGGATACCGCCTGGCTGGAAGTGGCCGCGCCATTCAAGGCAGAGCAGTTGCAGGTGCGCATCGTCAGCCGGATCTCGACCCGCTACCACCAGCGCCGGGCCTCGCTCGCCCCGATCGTCGAGCTGATCGCCGAGCAGTACCAGCGCCAGCCTGGCAACTACCTGGCGTTTTTCAGCAGCTTCGAGTATCTCGACCAGGTCGCGCGCCTGCTCGCGCAGCGCTATCCGCTGATCCCCTGCTGGGAGCAGGCGCCGGGCATGGACGAGGCCGCTCGGGAATCATTCCTGGCGCGCTTCGTGCCCGAGGGGCGCGGGGTCGGTTTCGCGGTGCTCGGTGGAGCCTTCGGCGAAGGCGTGGACCTGCCCGGTTCACGGCTGATCGGTGCGTTCGTGGCGACCTTGGGACTGCCGCAGGTCAACCCGGTCAACGAGCAGTTCAAGCAGCGGCTGGGGCAGCAGTTCGGCGCAGGGTTCGATTATGCCTACCTGTACCCCGGCGTGCGCAAGGTGATCCAGGCCGCCGGCCGGGTGATTCGTGGCGACCAGGACAGCGGCGTGCTGGTGCTGATCGACGAACGCTTCGCCGAGGCTAGGGTCCGCCAGATGTTCCCGAGTTGGTGGCAGTATCCTGGAAGCGACGGCCAGGCAGGCTGATCGTGGTCGTCGCGCCGGTTGGAAACTCCCAGTACACTGCGTGTTCCAACCCCCCCCCACACTCCCAGACCACGAGGTTTTCATGACGCTCAGTCCTTTGGCAGGCAAGCCGGCACCAGCCAGTGTGCTGGTCGACATTCCCCGCCTGTTGACCGCTTACTATACCGGCCGTCCCGATGCCGGCGTGGCCTCCCAGCGGGTAGCCTTCGGCACCTCGGGCCACCGCGGTACATCCCTGGAATCGAGCTTCAACGAACATCATGTGCTGGCCATCACCCAGGCCATCTGCCTGTACCGCCAGGAAAAGGGCATCGACGGGCCGCTGTTCATCGGGGCCGATACCCATGCGCTGTCCGCGCCGGCCGCCGCCAGCGCGCTGGAGGTGCTGGCGGCCAACGGCGTGCAGGTGATGCTCTCCAAGGATGATGAATACACGCCGACCCCGGCAGTCTCCCACGCCATCCTCTGCTACAACCGCGACCGCAGCCAGGGGCTGGCCGATGGCATCGTCATCACGCCATCGCACAACCCGCCGCACAGTGGCGGCTTCAAGTACAACCCGCCCAACGGGGGACCCGCCGACAGTGACGTGACCAAGTGGATCGAGACCAAGGCCAACGAACTGCTGGCCGCGGGCCTGGAGGGGATCAAGCGCATGGCGCACGCCCAGGCACTGCGCGCCCCGACCACCCAGCGTCACGACTACCTCAAGCACTACGTGGACGACCTGCGGAACGTCATCGACTTCGAGGTGATCCGCAAGGCTGGCCTGCGCCTGGGCGTCGATCCGCTGGGGGGCGCCGGGGTCCGCTACTGGCAGGCCATCGCCGAGCGTTACCAGCTCGATCTCGAGGTGGTCAACCAGGAAGTCGACCCGACCTTCCGCTTCATGAGCGTGGACTGGGATGGACAGATCCGCATGGACCCTTCCTCGCCGTATGCCATGCAGGGCCTGATCGGCTTGCGTGAACGCTTCGACGTGGCCTTCGCCTGCGACCCCGATCATGACCGCCATGGCATCGTCACCGCCGATGGCCTGCTGCAGCCCAACAACTACCTGGCCGTGGCGATCGACTACCTGTTCCGTCATCGCCCACAGTGGCGCCAGGACGCGGCGGTCGGCAAGACCGTGGTCAGCAGCGGGCTGATCGACCGGGTCACCGCGCGTCTGGGGCGCCAGCTCCACGAAGTCCCGGTGGGCTTCAAGTACTTCGCCCAAGGGTTGTTCGACGGCTCGCTCGGCTTTGGCGGCGAGGAAAGCGCCGGGGCTTCGTTCCTGCGTATCGATGGCAGTGTCTGGGCCACCGACAAGGACGGCCTGATCCCGGCCCTGCTGGCCGCCGAGATGACCGCGCGCACCGGGCGCAATCCGAGCCAGGCCTATGCCGAGCTCACCCAGGCGCTGGGCAAGCCGTACGCCACGCGCGTCGAAGCCACGGCCGATGCGCGCCAGAAAGCGCTGTTGAGCAAGCTGGCACCGGAGCAGGTCAAGTCCACCGAACTGGCCGGCGAGCCCATCGAGCGGATCCTCAGTCACGCCCCCGGCAACGGCCAGGCCATCGGCGGGCTCAAGGTCATGACCGCCAACGGCTGGTTCGCCGCCCGCCCGTCCGGCACCGAGGATATCTACAAGATCTACGCGGAAAGCTTCATCGACGAAGCGCATCTGCAGCGCCTGGTGGCCGAGGCGCAGCAGCTGGTGGACGCCGCGATCGCCTGAGTGCGCCACGGCGGATGCCCTGCCCGGGGCATCCGCTGTCCCATGCAGCGCCGTGGCACGTCATGGGGCACGCTCACAGCACGGCCGTCTTTACCGTGACGTAGCCCTTGCCCGCCACGACGAGTTGGATCACTGTCTCCTCGCTGGAAACCTTCTGCTTGAGCTTGATCCGCACCCCCTCCACACCCAGCGCGCGCATCCGTGCGTGAATCGGCCTGCCGGTGGCGTCGAATAGGACCTGGTGCGCCAGCAGCTCGATGCGCTCGACCAGCTGGCGCGTCGGTTCATCGGTGGCGCAGAAGAACATCACCCCGCTCAGGTGCGGATCGTCGTCAGGGTTCGGTGTTTCCTGCGCCATGAGCTGGCGCAAGGCCTGGCGCAGTTCCCGCATGGGCTGCTCGAAGGGATTCATGGCAAGTTCTCTTCCAGATGGTGGAATGCGCCGGATGCCTGGCGTCTGGCAGGGCTGGATGATGTGCAGGCGGAGAGGGGACGACAACTCGACCGATTCCTAAAATCGTGTAGGACGTTTCTTTAAGAGATGCTGCGGCAACTTGGGTTTCTTCGTAGACCGCGTGAGAGGCCCCTGGCCAGAAGCCATGTCATCACATGCCAGCCCTGGTCAGCTTGGCAGGTTGAAAAATGATGGTTCCTGTGCAGGCTGTGCCAGCGAGGCGGAACGGTGGCGGTCTGACCGATCCTGGGTCTGGGTTGCGGACCATCGCGGCCGGTCCGGCGTCCCGGCGGCGGCCGCTCCCAGGTTTCCGAACCGTGCCTCCAGCGCCATCGATGGGGTTTGCACAGGCGGATCCGAGCGGCCGCGGCCGGGGCGCGAAGGCCTGCCAGGATCAGGCCCGGAACTGATCCATCAGGCCCTGTTGCTGGTTGGCCAGGCTGTTGAGCGACTGGCTGACCCGTGCTGCCTCGCTGGCCTGTCCGGACAGCGACTCGGTGACGTCGCGGATGCTGGCAATGTTGTGGTTGATTTCCTCGGCGACCGCCGATTGTTCCTCTGCGGCGCTGGCGATCTGCAGGTTCATGTCGGTGATCACGCTCACCGCCTGGCCAATGCGCTGCAAGGCGGTGACTGCCTGGCCGACTTGTTCGACGCTGCCCTGGGCCTGGCGCTGGTTGCCGTCCATGGCCTCGACCACCTCGCGAGTCCCGGCTTGCAGGGTCTCGATCACCTGGCGGGTTTCCTCCACCGATTCCTGGGTCCGGCGCGCCAGGTTGCGCACCTCGTCGGCGACGACCGCGAAGCCTCGCCCGGCTTCGCCGGCACGTGCCGCCTCGATGGCCGCGTTGAGCGCCAGCAGGTTGGTCTGTTCGGCGATCGAGCGGATCACTTCCAGTACCGTGCCGATCTTTTCGCTGCTGTGCGCCAGGCCGGTCACCTGAGTCATGGCACTGCTGATCTCGGCGGCCAGGGCATCGATGCCATGGGTCGTGCGGTCGATCACCTCGAGCCCCTCGCGGGTCGCCTGGTCGGCATCACGCGCGGCCTGCGCCGCCTGCGCGGCGCTACGCGCCACGTCCTGGGCGGTGGCGCTCATTTCGTTCGAGGCAGTGGCAGCCTGGTCGACCTGACGGTACTGCTGCTCCATGCCGGCGCTGGTCTGGCTGGCGATGGCGGCGGACTGGTCGGCGGTGCCACGGGCCGCCTGCACCGACTGCTTCACTTCGGCGATGGTCGGCTGCAACTTGTCGAGGAAGCGGTTGAACCAGCCGGCCAAGGTGCCTAGCTCGTCGCGCTTGTCGTAATGCAGACGGCGCGTCAGGTCGCCTTCGCCGCTGGCGATGTCCTCGAGCATGGCCGCCACGCCAAGGATCGGGCGCGTCACGCCACGTGCCAGCAGCCATACCAGCAGCAGTCCAAGTAGCGCCGCGGCCAGGCCCAGGGCCAGTTCCATGAGGGTCGCGCGGGTATTGAGCTGATCGAGTTCCTGCTGGAGTACCTCGGCAGGACCGGTCAGGGCGCTGTGCGGAGCATCGAGCAACACGCCCCACGGCTTGCCGCCAGGGACCGGGGCGAAGGCCGCGAGCACTTTCAGGCGCTGGTCGCCATCGAGGATGTTCAGCGGCTTGCGCTCGCCCAGCAGGCGAACCAGCTCGGCGCCCTGGGCCAGGTCGACCTGCTCCAGGCGCTGGCCCAGCCGGGCCGGGTCGGCGCTGTAGCCGGCCAGCAGGCCGGTTGGGCTGAGGATGCCGACCTGGGTGCGGCCTTGGTAGAGGCTGGCACTGGCCTGCTTGCTAAGCGCTTGCAGGCTGTCGAGACTGATGTCCACGGAAAGCGTGGCGATCACCTTGCCGTCGACCATCAGTGGCGAGACGATGCTGGTCATCAACACCTGCTGGCCTTCGATCGGGTAGAAGTAGGGTTCGGTCACGCACACCTGGCCGGTGGCATGGGGGCAGGCCCACCAGGTATTGGCCGGCTCGCCGCTGGGTCCGATGCTGCTGTCGGCGATGTCGCGTTCCGGCAGCGCCGTGGCGCTCAGCTGGCCGGCACGTGGCTGCGACCAGTACAGGGCGAAACGGCCGCGCTCGTTGCTGCCCATCGCGGCCTGGCCAGTGAACAGCGCGTCCTGGCTGTCCAGCGCATCGGGCTCGAAGACCAGCGACAGGCCGAGCAAGTCTGGGTTGTCCTTCAGCACACCGCCTACCTGACGGGTCATTTCCTGGCGCAGTGCCTGCGCGCCCAGCAGCCCCTTGCCGGCCTGCTCGCGCATGAACAGCACTTGGCGGGTTAGGCCAGCGCCATACTGATAGGCATCCATGAACTGACGACGAATCTTCAGCGCCTGCGCCTCGCCCTGTGACTCGAGGCGGGCCTGGGCCACTTCGGAGAGCATGCGCATGCTGCTCGACTTGACCATCTCCGAGCTGTGCTGCATGCGGTACAGCGACAGGCCGACGAGCAGAGTGACGATGGCGGCCAGGCACAGGCCCGCCAGCAGGGTGATCTTCCACTGGATGGAAAGTCGACGCGACAGCATGGAAACTCCCGATTGCGCTAGGGTCGTGTATGTACGGCCTATCGGCGCTGGCTGGTTTTTCTTGATGCTGGCATTGCGCTGGCTGCGCCTGTCGACCCGACCGGGCGCACGCCGGGGCGGGCCGGCGCTTTGACAACCCCGCCGCTGTGCTTCAGAGTGTGCGCCCTTCGCAAATCCATCTTCCAGGCCCGACTGCTGCCTGTCGGCACGCATTGTCGGAGCCTTGGCTTTTCGTCTGTTGCAAGAGGTAGATCATTCCCATGAATGCAGTCATTGCCGCGGTTGGCGTCATGCTGATACTGAGCCTGTCCCGCGTGCATGTGGTCATCGCGCTGATCGTCGGGGCGCTGGTTGGAGGCCTGGTCGGTGGGCTAGGTGTCGAGGGCACGCTGGCGGCGTTCAATGCCGGCCTGGGGGGAGGCGCCTCGGTGGCGCTGTCCTACGCGCTGCTCGGCGCGTTCGCCGTGGCGATCGCCAAGTCCGGGTTGGCGCATGCCTTGGCTGACCGGGCCTTGGGCATGATCCAGAGGCAAGGGCAGGGCGAGGGCGGCAAGGTCAAATGGCTGCTGATCGGCCTGATGCTGGTGGTGGCCATTTCCTCGCAGAATCTGTTGCCGATCCACATTGCCTTCATTCCGTTGCTGGTACCGCCATTGCTGTACGTGCTGAGCCGCCTGAAGATCGACCGTCGTCTGGTCGCCTGTGTGATCACCTTCGGCCTGATCACGCCCTACATCTTCCTCCCGGTAGGCTTCGGCAACATCTTCCTCAACCAGATCCTGCTGGCTAACGTGAGCCGTGCCGGGGTCGATGTCAGCGGCGTGAACGTCACCCATGCCATGGCCATCCCGGCTGCTGGCATGCTGGCCGGGCTGTTGCTGGCGGTGTTCGTCAGCTACCGGCGCAAGCGTGAGTACGACATGGCGCGCATCGAGAAAGTCGAACAGGTTGCCATCCGCTACAACCCGATGACCTTGCTGGTGGCGGGCCTGGCCATCGTCTGCGCGTTCGTCGTGCAGTTGTGGCTCGACTCGATGATCATCGGCGCCATGGTCGGTTTCCTGATCTTCTCGCTGTCGGGCATCGTGCGCTGGAAAGATACCGATGACCTGTTCACCGAAGGCATGAAGATGATGGCCATGATCGGCTTCATCCTGATCGCCGCGTCCGGCTTCGCCGAGGTGATGAAGGCGACTGGGGAGGTCAAGGCGCTGGTGCTGACCGCGGCCGAGTGGATCGACCACAGCAAGGGCGTGGGCGCCTTGCTCATGCTGCTGGTAGGGCTGCTGGTGACCATGGGCATCGGTTCGTCGTTCTCCACGGTCCCGATCCTGGCAGCGATCTTCGTGCCGCTGTGCGTGCAGCTGGGCTTCGATCCGTTGGCCACCGTGTGCATCGTCGGCACCGCAGGTGCCTTGGGAGACGCGGGTTCGCCGGCCTCGGACTCGACCCTGGGACCGACCTCCGGCCTCAATGTCGACGGCCAGCACCATCATATCTGGGATACCGTGGTGCCGACCTTCATCCACTACAACCTGCCCTTGCTCGCCTTCGGCTGGCTGGCGGCGATGGTGCTCTGAGTCCGCTTCCACCGCCTGCGTTTCAGCGGCGGGCCGGTGCCGGGGAACTTCGGTCGAGGCGTTGAGGGGGCGGCGCGTTCGCGCCGGTCCTTGCCGGTATGGCGCAAGAACGGATAGGCAGCCGGTTGACTGGAAGGGCAGGGCGATGGCGAGTCACCATGGCATTCTCTTTCCATGGCCAGGCCATTGACGGCAACGCTGGCGGAAGGGAAACGTAGCGAGCTAACGAAGTCTTTGACAATCGCTGCCTAGGCAGTAATATTAAAATACAAATTCTCAGTGAGCCTTTCATGTCCCATTTCACACCGGACAACTTTCACAGTTGCGCCATCGGCTTGCTGCTTGGGCGCGCGTCGATCGTCAAGGACCGCATCCTCGACGGCCACCTGGAGGCGCATGGCGTCACCGCCGCGCAGTTCAAGGTGCTGATCATCGTCACCCAGTACCAGGTGGATACCCCGGCAGAGCTGTGCCGCTACCTTGGGCTGGACAGCGGCTCGATGACCCGCATGCTCGACCGCCTGGAGCACAAGGGGTTGGTCCAGCGGCAGCGTCGTCCGGACGACCGTCGCCAAGTGCGCCTGGTGTTGACCGAGGAGGGACAGCGACTGGCCGATCGCCTGCCACAGATCGGCGCCGCGGCGATGAATGACCTTGTCGGCGCGCTCGAGCTGGATGAGCTGCGCACCCTCGAAGGCTTGCTGGCCAAGCTGCTGCTCAAGGCCGGTGACCCCCTGACGATTCGCCGTTTCGGCGATCGCTGAATCCTGACCCAGATCATCCAAGGTATTTCCCATGGCCACTCCCGCGGACACCACCACCCAATCCCCGGCGCCCGGACCCTCACGCAAGCGCAAGCCCCTGTTGCTCGGCTTGCTCTTGCTGGTCGTGCTTGGGGCCCTAGGCGCCTGGGCCTGGCATGCCCTGTACGGGCGCTGGTACGAAAGTACCGATGATGCCTACGTCAACGGCAACGTGGTGGAGATCACGCCGCTGGTGACCGGGACGGTAACCAGTATCGGTGCCGATGACGGCGATCTGGTCCAGGCCGGCCAGGTACTGCTGCGCTTCGACCCCAGCGACAGCGAAGTCGCGCTGCAGGCGGCCAAGGCCAGCCTGGCGCGTACCGTGCGCCAGGTACGCGGGCTGTACAGCAATGTCGATGCGCTCAAGGCGCAAGTGCAGAGCCGCCAGGCAGAGTTCAAGAAGGCGCGCGAGAATTACAACCGGCGCAAGGTCCTGGCCGACAGCGGAGCGATCGCCGCCGAAGAGCTCTCGCACGCCCGTGACGACCTGGCCGCGGCGCAGAGTGCGCTCGACAGCGCGCGCCAGCAGTTGGCTACCAGCACGGCGCTGGTCGACGATACCGTGGTGTCTTCCCACCCCGAGGTGATGGCCGCGGCGGCGGATGTGCGTCAGGCTTTCCTGGCGCATGCGCGCACGACCTTGCTGGCGCCAGTGACCGGGCATGTGGCCAAGCGCACGGTGCAACTCGGCCAGCGCCTGCAACCGGGCACGGCGACCATGGCGGTGATCCCGCTGGACCAGGTATGGATCGATGCCAACTTCAAGGAAACCCAGTTGCGTGACATGCGCATCGGCCAGCCCGTCGAGATCAGCGCCGATCTCTATGGCGGTGACGTGCACTACCATGGCACGGTCGACAGCCTGGGGGCGGGCACGGGCAGTGCCTTTGCCTTGCTGCCGGCGCAGAATGCCACGGGAAACTGGATCAAGATCGTCCAGCGGGTACCGGTGCGTATCCATCTGGACGCCCGCGAACTCAAGGAACATCCACTGCGCATCGGCCTGTCCACCGACGTGCAAGTCGACTTGCATGACCAGAGCGGCCCAGTCCTGGCCCAGCAGCCACCGCGGCAACCGACCTTCACCACGCAAGTCTACGATCGCCAGCTGGCCGAGGCTGACGAACTGATCGCCCAGCTGATCCATGACAACAGCGCCGCCAGCGGCAAGACGGCGCAACGATGAGCGATCAGGCACCGGCGCAGTTCACGCCTCCGAGCCTGCTGCTGAGCACCATAGGCCTGTCGCTGGCGACCTTCATGCAGGTGCTCGACACCACCATCGCCAACGTGGCCTTGCCGACCATTTCCGGCAACCTTGGGGTCAGCTACGAGCAGGGCACCTGGGTCATCACTTCGTTCGCCGTGAGCAATGCCATCGCCTTGCCGTTGACCGGCTGGCTGAGCCGCCGTTTCGGCGAGGTCAGGCTGTTCTTCTGGGCGACGCTGCTGTTCGTGCTCGCTTCGTTCCTGTGCGGCATTGCCCAGTCGATGCCGGAGCTGGTCGGTTTCCGGGTCTTGCAGGGCGTCGTGGCGGGGCCATTGTATCCGATGACCCAGACCTTGCTGATTGCGATCTATCCCCCGGCCAAGCGCGGCATGGCCCTGGCCTTGCTGGCCATGGTCACGGTGGTCGCGCCGATCGCCGGGCCGATCCTCGGCGGCTGGATCACCGATAGCTACAGCTGGCCCTGGATCTTCTTCATCAATGTGCCGATCGGCCTGTTCGCCGCCGCGGTGGTGCGCCAGCAGATGCGTAGCCGTCCAGTGGTCACCAGCCGCCAGCCGATGGACTACATCGGCCTGCTCACGCTGATCGTCGGGGTCGGTGCCTTGCAGGTGGTGCTGGACAAGGGTAATGACCTGGACTGGTTCGAGTCGCCGTTCATCATTGGCGGTAGCCTGGTGTCACTGGTGTTCCTGGCGATCTTCGTGATCTGGGAGCTGACCGACCGCCATCCGGTGGTCAACCTGCGGCTGTTCGTGCACCGCAATTTCCGCATCGGCACCCTGGTGCTGGTTGGCGGGTACGCCGGCTTCTTCGGCATCAACCTGATCCTGCCGCAATGGCTGCAGACCCAGATGGGCTATACCCCGACCTGGGCTGGCTTGGCGGTGGCGCCCATCGGCCTGCTGCCAGTGATCATGTCGCCCTTCGTCGGCAAGTACGCGCATCGCTTCGACCTGCGCGTGCTGGCAGCGCTGGCGTTCCTGGCGATCGGCGGCAGCTGCTACATGCGGGCGGGCTTCACCAGCCAGGTCGACTTCCAGCATATCGCGCTGGTGCAGTTGTTCATGGGCATCGGCGTGGCGCTGTTCTTCATGCCGACGCTAAGCATCCTGCTGTCCGACCTGCCGCCGCAGCAGATCGCCGACGGCTCGGGCCTGGCCACCTTTCTGCGAACCTTGGGCGGCAGTTTCGCGGCTTCCCTGACCACCTGGATCTGGATTCGTCGCGCCGACCAGCACCATGCCTATCTGGGCGAGCATGTCAGTCTGTACGAGCCGGCGACCCGGCATGCCCTGGACACGCTCGGCGGGGCCAACCTGCACAGCTATGCCCAGCTCGAGCAGATCATCAACGGCCAGGCCTACATGATGTCGACCGTCGACTACTTCACCTTGATGACCTGGGTCTTCGCCGGTCTGATCCTGCTGGTCTGGTTCGCCCGGCCACCGTTCTCGGCCAAGCCTGCGCCAGGCTCCGGCGGCCACTGAAGCCGGTGCCTCAGCCCTTGGCTGGCAGCGAGTGGATGATCCTGCCCAAGGTCTCGATCGCCTGCTCTTCACTGGCCCCCCAGGGGCTGCCGTAGTTCAGGCGGATACAGTTGGCGAAGCCGCGGGTCGGCGAGAAGATCGGCCCTGGCGCCACGCTGATGCCCTGGGCCAGGGCGATCTTGAACAGTTGCAGCGAATCGACCTGCTCCGGCAGCTCGAGCCAGAGGAAATAGCCGCCTGACGGTTGGCTGACTCGGGTCTGCGCCGGGAAGTGTCGGCCGATCGCTGCCAGCATGCTGGCCTGCTGGCTCTCCAGCGCATAGCGCAGGCGCCGCAAGTGCCGATCGTAGCCTCCGTGCTGGAGGTAGTCGGCGATCGCGGCCTGGGCTGGCATGGAGGCGCACAGCGAGGTCATCAGCTTGAGTCGCTCGACTTTCTGCGCGAAACGTCCGGCCGCCACCCAGCCGACACGGTAGCCGGGCGCCAGGCTCTTGGCGAAAGACCCGCAATGCAGCACCAGGCCATCGGTATCGAAGGCCTTGGCCGGCTTCGGTGCCTGTTGCGAGTAATACAGCTCGGCATAGACATCGTCCTCGATCAGCGGCACCTGATGCCGACGCAGCAGCTCCACCAGCGCCTGCTTGCTGGCGTCGGGCATGCTGGCGCCGACCGGGTTCTGGAAGCTGGTCATGCACCATACGGCCTTGACCGGGTGGCGTTCCAAGGTCTGTGCCAGCACCGCCAGGTCCATGCCCTGGCGTGGATGCACCGGAATCTCCACGGCCTTGAGCTTGAGACGCTCGAGGATCTGCAGGCAGGCATAGAAGGCCGGCGCCTCGATCGCTACCAGGTCCCCCGGACCGGTGACCGCTTGCAGGCACAGGTTCAGCGCTTCGAGGGCGCCATTGGTGATCAGCAGTTCATCCATCGGTAGTACCAGGCCAGCGACCATGTAGCGCAGGGCGATCTGCCGGCGCAGCTGGGGATTGCCCGGCGACAGGTCGCTGACCACCATGCGCGGGTCCATGTTGCGACTGGCGCTGGCCAGCGAACGCGCCAACCGCTGCAACGGGAACAGGGTCGGACTTGGGAACGCCGAGCCGAACGGTACCGTGTGCGGGTCCTTGATCGAGTCGAGGATGGAAAAGACCAGGCTGCTGACGTCCACCTCGGTGGACTGGCTGGCCGGTTGCAGTTGTACCGGCTCGCTGAATGGCTGGGTGACGTGATTGTTGACATAGTAGCCCGAGCGCGGCCTGGCCCTGATCAGGCCGCGTCGCTCCAGCAGGTAGTACGCCTGGAACACCGTCGATGGGCTCACGCCATGGGTCTGGCTGGCATAGCGCACCGACGGGACACGCTGTCCAGGCCCCAGCACGCCGGAGCGGATCAGTTCGGCAATATCGTCGGCAAAGCGTTCGTAGCGTTTCATCTGGACTCGGCGGCTGGAAGAAGGGAGGCGGCGCGGTGCCTGAACGATCAAGGCACGGGCGATCGCCTCGGCCGCTCGCTGTGGCGATGGTAGCGCCGTGCGACGCTTGCGGCACAGACTCACTTGGCGCGAACGAAACCATATCAGATTGTCCTGCGCTCATCCGCCTGGCCTGCGCCAAGGCTGGCGGGCTCGCTTGCCATGGCCGTCTCGCCTGGGAGGGCACTCCCTTCGTGCGTGACGGTCCATGTTCTACATGGAACAGTCCGGGAGGGCACGATGGCGTCTTGGCAGGAATCTGTCTGGGAAGTGCTGCAGGCCGAATTCGCCGATCTTGCCGACGTGGGGGAGGTGACACGTATCATCGTTCGCCTGCTCATGGCGGCCTTGCTTGGTGCCGTGCTCGGTTTCGAGCGCGAAAGCCGTGGCAAGTCGGCTGGTGTCCGTACGCACATGCTGGTCTCGCTGGGCGCGGCCTTGTTCGTGCTCGCGCCGAGCATGGCTGGCGCCGACGAGGAGGCGCTCAGCCGGGTCATCCAGGGCATCGTCGCAGGGATCGGCTTCCTGGGTGCCGGGACCATTCTCAAGGGCAACGGCATCGACACCAGCCATGTGAAGGGACTGACCACCGCGGCGGGCCTGTGGATGACGGCCGCCATCGGCACCGCTGCTGGCATGGGCCGCGAGGCGACGGCGCTGGCCAGCACCCTGCTGGCGCTGCTGGTGCTTGGCAGCATGCCGGTACTGGTGGAGAAGGTGGCCGCACAGACCGAAGAGAAGAAAAAGGAAGAGGACGCAAAGCACTGAGGGGAGCCGAAGCCCCCCTCAAAGCGTTGTTGCCTGCTCTTTATTATTGTTGAGACGGCCCATTGTTGTTCTTGTCAGCCTTGCCTCGGTATCGCATGCGGCCCCCATTCGGGACCAAGAGCAAACGTATTTTTTTGAGCGCTGACCTGCATCCATCCGCGGATCCGATCCTGACCGCCACTACCTCGAGGTAGTCTTGTTGTTCTGTGCCAGGCCGCGAGGGTTACCCTCCGGGACGCGTGTCGACTCCAAAAAAATCTGCTTGCTACGTCTCTGCCGTGTTGTTCTTGTTATGTCAGAGTCGCCATCTGTTGTTCTTGTTGGGTATCACGTTTTTGTTTTTGTTATGTCAGAGAGAAAGCAGATGCCGTGCCAACTTCAAAAAAATCTTTTAAATCAGCGGGTTAAAATTTTTATCCACTTCGTCGCGCTTCTGCTTCGATTCATTTTGTTTCCCTGTTACCCGCTTGCGCCCTGCCGGGGTGCGGGGGCGGTAACACTTTGGTCATAGTCGCAAGCCACTGGCTCAAGCCACAGGCAAAAGCAGACCGGCGTCGCGGTCTCGCTCTTGCTTGCAGCCCACGGCTCACCGATCGACGTCGACGACGATCCGCCCCCGCACCTGCCCGGCAAGCAGACGGTTGGCCGTTGCGATGACCTCATCCAGGCCAATCTCCTCGGTGATGAGGTCCAGCTGGGGCAGGTCCAGGGCATCGGCCAGGCGCTGCCAGGCCTCGATGCGACGCTGGTAGGGCTGAGTCACGCTGTTGATGCCCAGCAGGCTGACACCGCGCAGGATGAAGGGCGCCACCGACGCCGGGAAATCCATGCCCTGGGCCAATCCGCAGGCGGCGACAGCGCCTTCGGCCTGGGTGCCGGCGCAGACGTTGGCCAGGGTATGGCTGCCGACCGAATCGATGGCGCCGGCCCAACGCTCCTTGCTCAGCGGGCGACCGGGCGAGGACAGTTCCGAGCGTTCGATGATGCGGCTGGCACCCAGCTGCTCGAGGTAGCCGGCTTCTTGCATCCGGCCGGTAGCAGCGATCACTTCGTAACCGGCCCGCGCCAGCAGGCTGATGGCGAAGCTGCCGACGCCGCCACTGGCCCCGGTGACCAGGATTGGCCCGTGCTGCGGTTGCAGGCCGTGGTGCTGCAAGGCCATCAGACAGAGCATGGCGGTATAGCCGGCGGTGCCGATGGCCATGCACTGGCGCTCGTCCAGCCCAGCCGGCAATGGGATCAGCCAGTCGCCTTTGAGCCGCGCCCGCTGCGCCAGGCCGCCCCAGTGACTCTCGCCGACCCCCCAGCCATTGAGCAACACGCGGTCGCCAGCCTGGTAGGCGGGATGGCTGCTGTGCTCGACCGTACCGGCCAGGTCGATGCCTGGCACCATGGGAAACTGCCGGACCACCGGGCTCTTGCCGCTGATGGCCAGGCCATCCTTGTAGTTCAGCGTGCTGTAGGCGACCCGGACGGTGACATCGCCGTCGGGCAGGCGGGCGTCTTCCAGCTCGGCAAGTTCGACCTTCTGCTCGTGTTCGTGCTTGTCGATCAGGATTGCCTTGTACATCGGTGTTCTCCTTCGTGAGCCATCGTGGCGATTGCGCTTGGTGCATGATGATGATGCCGGCAAGCGCCACGCGATACTGCACTTTTTGCCGATGCGAGGCTCTATGCAGGGCAAGGCCTGGCCGATTCCCGGCGTGGCCACCGATCGTCGACCTTGTCTCATGCCTGTCCGTGTCTCTTACCGCGCCCGTCGCCTGCTACTGCCAGGCCTGCTGCTCTGCCTGGCCGGCTGTACCCAGCAGCAAGGCCGGGACATCGTCAACCAGCTGGGTGCAGGCACGCCACGCGAACTGTTCCAGACCAGCGTCGACCGCATGGCCACGCTGGCCATGCAGGACAACCTGCAAAGCCTGTACGTGCTGATGGACAAGCTCTATCTGCGCAATCCCAACCAGTTGCAGCGGTCGGGCTTCGTCGATGCGGCCACGGCCGAGCGGCAGATTCGTCTTGCCATCGAGCAGCGCCGGCCGCTGCCGCAGCTAGGCCAGCGCCGCGACCTGGCTGCCTTGAGCTATGCGCTCGATCCGCAATTTCGCGGTGATCGGGTCGGCGCGTTCATCTACGCGATCGGCAGCATGCTGATCACCGCCCATGGCGGCCGCACCGAGTTCTTCATGACCGATACCATCGACCCGCTGTTCGTCAACAATGCGGCGCGCAATATCGAGAAGGCCACCTGGATGCTCGGCCAGCGCCAGGATGCCAACGGCGTGCTGCTGCTGTTTTCCAACGAAATCTCGGAAGAGGGCAGCAACCTGAGCTTCGCCGTGGAGTTCGGCAAGATCGTCGCGCGGCTCGACCTGATTGCCCAGATGCTCGACGAGCGCTACCGGCGTATCGGTCTGAACTACGCCCAGAGCCTGCTGTTCATGAATTTCCTGCCCGTGCAGTGACGCTTACAGCAAGGCATCGATGGCCTGGCGGTACTGCCGGCCCGCCACGCGCATGCTGTTGTTGTGGCTGGCGCCAGGGACCAGCAGCAAGGTCTTGGGCTGCGGCGCGGCATCGAACAGGGTCTGGCTGAAGCGTGGCGGCACGTAGCGGTCGTCCAGGCCATGCACCAGCAGCAAGGGCATGCCGATGTCCTGGATCTTGTCCAGCGAATCGAATTTCTGCGACAGCAACCAGCGGATCGGCAGGCTGGTATCGGCCACCGCGGCGGCGACATCGCCCAGCGAGGTGAAAGTCGATTCGAGGATCAAGCCGCGTACCGGCACCTCCTTGCCTGCTTTGCGTGCCTGGCGCGAAAGCTCCGCGGCGAGGTCCACGGCGATCGCGCCGCCTAGGGAATGGCCGAAGATCAGGCGCTTGGCTGGGGAAGGCTGGAGTTCGGCGAAGCGCTCCCAGGCAATGCGCGCGTCTTCATAGACCGAGGCTTCCGATGGCAGGCCGCCACGGCTCTGGCCGAAGCCGCGATAGTCGATGGCCAGGACCGAGTAGCCCATGGCGTGCAGCTGCTCGATACGCAACAGCTGGCCGGTGAGATTCCAGCGCACGCCGTGCAGGTAGAGCACCGCCGGTGCATCGCTGCGCCTGGCTGGCCACCACCAGGCATGCAGGCTCTGCCCTTTGTCGAAGCTGCGCGGGCGCAAGTCCAACTCCTGGACACCTGCCGGCAGCCCATGGAACCAGCTGGCCGGGCCAGGTTCGATACGGAATACCAGTTCGCGCTCCTTGTGCTGCAGCACGCCACAGCCCGCCGGTAGCCCCACTACCAGCACAATCGCGATCGACCAGCTCAGCCAGCGACGCTTGAACGATGTACGCAACGCGTTGACCATGGACAACTCCGCCTGGCGGCCCCAGAGGCTGGCAGCCAATACGATACCAGTCTCTGCGCCACCGCGCAGTTCATGAGCGCTATGCCGCCAGGGCTGGCGGGCCCGGACGTCGTGGCCCATCGACGTGGCGGGACTGGCCCGATGGCCCTGCGCACTAGCCGGCCTGCGCCGCTAGCCAGGCGTGAATCTGTGGCAGGGTCGCGGTAGCGCCTCCGCAGACGATCACCAAGGGCTGTCGATAGTCCTTGAGCGCGCCGCTCTGATAGGCCACCGCCAGGGCAGCACCACAGGCGGGCTCGACCAGCAGCCGGTGGTCGAGCAGGAAGCGCTCGCAAGCCTCGAGGGCTTCGCGGTCACTGACCAGGCGGCTGACGACCGGATGGCGCCTGGTGCATTCCAGGGCCTGACGCGCCACGCGCTTGGCACCGAGCGAGGTGGCGATCGAGTCGATCCGCTCCAGTTCGACCAGATCGTCGGCCTCCATCGCCGCGCGCAACGAAGCTGCGCCATGGGTTTCCACCGCCACCACCGGCACCTCGTTCCAGCCATTGCGCTGCAAACCTTCGACCACGCCGCTGAGCAGGCCGCCACCGCCGACCGACAACACCACGGCATCAGGCTTGAAGGAGCTTTCGGCGACCTCGTCGATCAGGCTGGCATGGCCGGCCCAGAGCAGCGGGTCGTCGAATGGATGGATGAAGGCGTCGTCCGGGCCTACCAGGCTCTGCGCCAGCTCGTTGGCTTCTTGCCAGGAGCTGCCATGGACGATCACCTTGGCACCTTCCAGTTGCAGCAGTGCCTTGGCCCGCTCGGTGGTGGTCTGCGGGACGACCACGGTGACCGCGACGTCCAGGTGCCGACCGGCATACGCCACGGCCAGGCCAGCGTTGCCGCCGGAAGACGAAACGAAGTGCCTGGCGCCATGCTGGTGGTGGACCTGACAGGCGTGGCCGACGCCGCGCAGCTTGAACGAGCCGCAGGGTTGCAGGGCATCGAGCTTGAGCCAGGTCTGACGCCCTGCAGCCAGCGTCAATGGACGGGATTCGATCAAGGGCGTGTGGATATGCAAGGGCATGCGAAGCTCCGGTGGCAGGCGCAAGGGATCAGTCTCGGGCGGCGCTGTCGGCGCCGCGCAGTTGCTCGAGGTAGTTGTAGACGGTATAGCGGGTCACCCCCAGGGCCGAGGCTGCTTTTTCCACACCGCCCTTGACGATGAACAGGCCGCGCTCCTGCATGACGCGCACTGCCTCGCGCTTGGCGGCCTTGTTCATGCGACCCTGGCCGCAGCGCTGCAGGGCATCGGCGATGATCTGGTTCATCAGCGCGGCCAGGTCGCCTGGCTCGGCGCCTGCCTGGTCGAACGCCGCTATTCGGGCGGACGTTGCGCCCAGTGGCTGCAGACCGTGCAGAAGGTCCAGCGCGGCTTGTAGGCCCCCGAGGTCGGTGTTGATGCACAGGCTGGCGAAGGGGCGTCCGTGGCTATCTCGGAACAAGGCAGTGGCGCTTCGCAGCGTGCGTCCCTTGAGGTGGGTCGGGTAGTCGGGAACGACCACCGGCTGGCAGTCGTCCTGTCGCTCGCAGGCACGCATCAGGGCCTGGAAACCCTGGTCCTGTTCTGGCGCGGCGAGGATCGGGCTGCCTACGGCGCGCCCCGAGACATGACCATTGACGATGGCGACCACCGAATGCTCCGGGTCGTCCAGGTCGTGCAGGAGGATCTCGACGTTGCGTCCGATGACGCTTTCCAAGGCCTGGAGGGTGGCCTTGAGGGTAGTGAAGACCAGCTGGCGCTCGTGGAAATGATCGGGGACGGTCATTGGTGGAATTCAACACCATGTAGAATTGCTACATGATGTTGAAATTCCAGGCGAGCGTCAAGCCGATAGCTCGCGCGGCCGCACGAGCCTGCGCTTCATTTCATCCTCACGGCAGGTTCGTCCGGCCACCCTTGGCCGAGCGGGGTTGCCGAAGCCGTCCGAGACGCTCCCTGGCGTCTGCTTTTCAACCTGCCAGCGGTGGCGTGCGTGGCGGGACCATGCGACGGTTGCCGGTGGCCTCGAATGCGGCGCCATAGCGCAGCAGCGCCGAGTCGTCGTAGGCCCGACCCGCGATGGTCAGGCCCACCGGCATGCCGATGTCCGCCATCACCCCCATCGGCACGGTCACGGTCGGCACGCCCAGGTGCCGGATGGCCAGGTTGCCATTGGCTACCCAGACCCCGTTGCTCCAGGCGATGTCCGCGGAAACCGGGTTGACATCAGCATCCGCGGGCCCCACGTCGGCCACGGTGGGAAAGACCACCGCATCCAGGCCGAGCGCGTCCATCCAATCCTCCAGATCGAGCTTGCGGGTGCGCTCCAGGCCGCGCAAGCCATCGGGCAGGGTCGGGATCTGGTCCCAGGACTTGAGTCCGCGGCGGGCCATGTTCACATATTCGTCCATGCCCGCGGCCAGGTCGTCCTCGCGGTTGGGCAGAGTGCCTGGGTCATGCGGGAAGATCCGCGGCCCGTCGACATCGGCCAGGCGATTGAGCCTGGGGTCGTCGTTGGCGCGCAGGAAGTCGTCGAAAGCCCAGCCGGACAGTTCCCACAGCTCGTCATGCAGGAACTCGGGCGAGACGATGCCACGGTTGAACACGGTTGGCGCGCCCGGGCGGTCGCCTTCGCAATTGGACACCAGGGGGAAATCCACTTCGACCACCTCGGCGCCGGCGCCCTCGAGTGCCTGGCGGGCCTGCTTCCACAATTCGATGACGCTGGCACGGGTGTGGATGCGCTGGCCGGTCGGGCCGCCGATACCAGGCTTTTCGGCGCTGCCTGCCTGCGGGTCGGCATTGATGTACATGCGCGGCACGCCGAAGCGCTTGCCGCGCAGCGCACCGGCATCGGCCGCCAGGTCAAGGTAGCAAGCCGGGCGCACCGAGGATGCCGAGGGAATCGGCACCCAAGGTTGCAGACGCCAGAGGTCGCCACGGGTATCGGGGTCGTCAGCGACCACCACATCGAGCACTTGCAGCAGGTCGGCCATGGTCCGCGCATAAGGCACGACCACGTCCATGGTCGGGGTCAGTGGCCAGTTGCCACGCACCGAGATCACCCCGCGCGATGGCGTGTAGGCGCACAGCCCATTGTTCGATGCAGGGCCCCGGCCGCTCGACCAGGTTTCTTCGGCCAGGCCGAACGCCGAGAAGCTGGCCGCGGTGGCGGTACCGGCGCCATTGGACGAACCAGAGGCGAAGGGCGCGGTGAGGTAGGCAGCGTTGTACGGGCTTTCGGCGCGACCGTAGACGCCGCGCTGCATGCCACCGTTGGCCATCGGCGGCATGTTGGTCTTGCCCAGGCAGATGGCCCCGGCGGCACGCAGGCGCTCGATGGTGAAGGCGTCGCGCTGCGCGACCAGCTCGGCGAAGGCCGGGCTGCCCGAGGCGGCAGTCAGGCCCTTGACCAGGTAGCTGTCCTTGGCGGTATAGGGAATGCCGTCGAGCGGCCCGAGGCACTCGCCTCGCGCCCTGCGGGCGTCGGACGCTTCGGCCTCCTGGAGCGCTGCTGGATTGCGCACCACCACGGCGTTGAGGGCGGTGGCGGTATCGGTTCCATCGTAGGCATCGATGCGGGCCAGGTAGGCCTTGACCAGCTCGACCGCGGTCGTGCGGCCAGAGGCCAGCGCCTCGCGCAATGTTGCAATGGAAACCTCGGTTACCTCGATCATGCTGTCACCAGTCTGTAGGCAGGTGGGGTGATGTAGGTTTGTACGACAAGTGCCCGCGGCGGTCAGGCTGCGTTTGGAACAGGCTGGCAGTTGTCTGCCAGCCGTGATCTGCGCTGGCTGATTTCTTCTAGCCTGGCCTGATCGCCACTGGGCGGCCTGACGTACAAACTCTGGTGATCGAAGTGTAACAAGAAGCCTTCACGCGCCGCAGTCTGGCGTGCCGGCAATGGTCGTTTGCAGCGTGGCATAGAGGCGGGCGCCGCGCTTGGCCGCAGCCCGCCTCGCTCGCAAGACTCAGCTCATGCCAGCCACGCTTGCATCGCCCGGCTCGTGCACCTGGGAAAGGGGCCGGGCCACATGTTCGAGCGACTTGCGCTCGGCGGCCGTGCCCCAGATCGCCTGCACGACGGCGGCGATGATCATCAGCGCGGCGCCGATCACGTAGCCATAGAAGACGTTGGTGCGGCTACCGGTTTCGATCAGCGCGCCGAACAGGGTCGGGCCGATCATGCCCCCCAGCCCGGTGCCGAAGGCATAGAACACGGCGATGGCCAGGGCGCGGATTTCCAGCGGGAAGGTCTCCGCCACGGTCAGGTAGGCGGAGCTGGCGGCAGCCGAGGCGAAGAAGAAGATCACCATCCAGGCGATGGTCTGCTGCGTGACATCGAGCAGCTGCTGCTGGAACAGGTAGCCGCTCAGGGTGAGCAGCACCCCGGACAGAAAGAAGGTCGAGCTGATCATGATGCGCCGGCCGACCACGTCGAACAGCCGGCCCAGCAGCAACGGGCCGCAGAAGTTGCCAAGGGCGAATGGCAGCACGTACCAGCCGATGTGCTGCGAGGGCACATCGTAGAAGTCCGTCAGCACCAGGGCATAGGTGAAGAAGATCGCGTTGTAGAAGAACGCCTGGGCGGTCAGCAAGGTCAGTCCGACCAGTGCCCGCTGGCGATGGCCGACGAACAGGCTGTGGAACACTTCCTTGAGCGGCGTATGGTCCCGGGCTCGCAGGCGCAGCGGCTGGCCCTCCACGGGCGGGACGGGGATGCCGCGTTCATGGTAGTGCCGCTCGATGTTGGCGACGATACGTTCAGCCTCTTCGGGCTGGTTGTGGATCATCAGCCAGCGCGGGCTCTCGGGAATCCACAGGCGCATCAGCAGGATCACCAGGCCTAGCACCGCGCCGATGCCGAAGCACAGGCGCCAGCCCGTCTCGCTGTCGATCGTGGTCGGGTCGAGCAGCACGATCGAGCCGGCCGCGCCCAGTGCCGCGCCGACCCAGAAGGTGCCGTTGATGGTCAGGTCGACCCAGCCACGGTAGCGGGCCGGGGTGAACTCCTGGATGGTCGAGTTGATTGCGGTGTATTCCCCGCCGATGCCGGCGCCGGTCAGAAAGCGGAACAGCAGAAAACTCCACAGGTTCCAGGAAAAGGCCGTGGCTGCCGTGGCGGCGATGTACAGGAACAAGGTGATGAAGAACAGCTTGCGCCGGCCCAGGCGGTCGGTGAGCCAGCCGAAGAACAGCGCGCCCAGTACCGCCCCGGCAATGTACACGGCGCCGGCCAGGCCGATGTCGGTGTTGCTCATGTTCAGCACCGGGCTGTCCTTGAGCGCGCCGGATACCGAGCCGGCCAGTGTCACCTCCAGCCCGTCGAGCAGCCAGGTGATGCCCAGGGCGAACACCAGCAAGGTATGGAAGCGGGTCCATGGAAGTCGGTCGAGGCGTGCCGGGATATCGGTGGCGTAGTGACGTTCGTCCGTGGAATCGGTGGGTTCGCGCACAGCTTTGGTCGTCATGGCAACTCCTGTTCGCTGACGGGGGCTTACGTCATGGAGCCAGACGCAGGTGAAGGAGTTCCAACCGGGACTTTTTTCCGGCGTCCAAGGTCAGTTGCCTGACAGCTTCGGATCACAAGGAAATGACATGCGCAAGGCAGGGATGATGGCGTTTGGCTTGTTCGGCTATCTGGCATATGCGCAGACGGCCCAAGGTCTAGAGTTCCATGGCTATGGACGGATTGGCCTGGGCGAGGCCCTCGGTGGGAACGGACGCCAGGCCTGCTTCCAGTTGCCGGGCGCGCCTGCCAAGTACCGGCTGGGCAACGAATGCGAAACCTACTGGGAGCTGGAGCTCAACCATGAGGCGTACCGGGGCGCCGATGGCACGGTGGTCACCCTCAACGGCATGGCCAGCCTGGTCGAGCAGTACAACCATTTCCCGGATTTCGGCGGCGATACGGGCGCCATTCGCCTGCCCCAGGTCTGGGCCGGGGTCACCTCGCCGGTACTCAACGATGGCACGGCCTGGGTCGGTCGCCGCTACTACAAGCGCCACGACATCCATATCAACGACTTCTATTACTGGAACCCGAGCGGTACGGGGGCGGGGATCGACAACTACAAGCTTGGCCGCTACCTGGTCAGCTACGCCTTCACCCGTGAAGACACCATCGAGCAGAAGCACAAGGCCAACCGGCACGACTTCAACCTTGGCGGCATCGAGCCCAATCCCGGTGGCGACCTGGAGCTGGGCCTTAGCATCATCCAGAAACCTGGCCATGTGGAGGGTGCTCATGGCGGCTGGTCGGTCACGGCCGAGCATGACCAGGACGGCTTTCTTGGCGGCGAGAACCGTTTCGTCGTGCAGTATGGCGAAGGGCCGGGGATCGGTCTGGGCCAGACCGGCGACCTCACGGCCGGGCGCAGCACGCGCAGCTGGAGGGTGCTGGAATCGCCCATGTGGCAGATTACTCCGGAGTTCGGCGGAGCCCTGTTGGCGCTGATGCAGAAGACCAAGGCACCCAATGACCAGGGCTACACCTGGTACTCCTTCGGCGTGCGGCCCAGCTACGCCTTCAGCGAGCATTTCAAGCTGGTGGTCGAATTCGGCCATGACCAGATCGAACCGGAGCGCGGCGCGACGCGCAAGCTGGACAAGATCACCATTGCGCCGACCTTGAGCATCGGCAAGGCTTTCATGGCCAGGCCCGAACTGCGCCTGTACGTGACCTACGCGCGTTGGAACCGGGCCGCCCAGCAGGCCGCCGATAGTGGCACGGCGTTGGCCGCCGATGGACCCTACGGCGCGCAGCTGCACGGCGCCAATGCTGGTGTCCAGCTCGAGACCTGGTGGTAGCGCGCTCGTCTACCAGAACGTCGGGGAGGCATTGGCCAGGACCTGGCAGAACACTTCGATGGCGCTGTCGACCTGCGCTTGGGTGGTGTAGCGACCGAGGCTCAGCCTCACGCTGCGGCGTGCCTGGCACGGCTCCAGGCCCAGCGCCAGCAGTACATGCGAAGCGCTGGCCGCCGCCGAGTTGCAGGCCGAGGTCGACGACAACGCCAGCGCTGGCGCCAGGGCGGCACTGTTGAAACCATGAGTGTCGATTCGCAGGTTGAGCGTGTGCGGGATGCGTTGTCGCGGGCAGCCGTTGAGGCTGATCCCTGGTAAATCCAGCAGCCCTTCCCGCAGGCGTCGACTCAACTGGGCGATACGCTGGTGCTCGCTGTCGCCAGGCGTGGCGGCCAGGTCGAAGGCGCTGCCCATGCCGACGATCTGGTGGGTGGCCAAGGTGCCGGAGCGCAGGCCGCCTTCATGCCCACCGCCATGGATTTGCGCGCGCAGCGATGGTCGCGCCCGAGCGCCGACATACAGTGCGCCGATCCCCTTGGGGCCGTAGACCTTGTGCGCCGAGAAGGACATCAGGTCGACCGGGGCATGCCGCAGGTCGATCGCGACCCTGCCGACCGCCTGGGCGGCGTCCACATGCAACAATGCGCCATGCTCGCGTACCCGCTCGCCGATGCTGGCGAAATCGGTGACGGTACCCAGCTCATTGTTCACCGCCATCAACGACACCAGCAGTGTGTCGGGGCGCAGGGCTGCCTGGACCGCTTCGGGCTGGATCAGGCCCTGGGCGTCCGGCTGCAAGCGGGTGACCGCATGGCCCTGGCGCTCCAGTTCGGCCATGGTGTCGAGCACCGCCTTGTGTTCGAGTGCGCTGGTCAGCAGATGTACCGGCCTGCCGGCTGACTGAACGATGCCCTTGAGCGCCAGGTTGTTGGATTCGGTGGCGCCCGAAGTCCAGACGATGTTGGCTGGCTCGGCGCCGACGCGCTCGGCGACCTGGGCGCGGGCCTGTTCGACGGCGGCACGTGCCGCTTGGCCGAATGCGTGGCCGCTGGAGGCCGGGTTGCCGAAGTTGGCCTGGACGCCGAGGCAGGCGAGCATCGCCTCGATCACTCGGTCGTCGACGGGGGTGGTGGCGGCATAGTCGAAATACAAAGGCGTGTCTGGCATGGAAGCGATCCGCATGAGCAGGTAGGGACAAAACGTACCGAGAATGGTACTAGGCTCTGCGGGGAAGGATTTTGCTCTTTATTGAGTCATGTGAGGCCTTTATCGGAATATTTTTTCTAGAGTTCCAGTAACCGGTAGTATTTCTTTTCGAAGCATCGAGATTTCGTGGACTTCTTGTTTCTTTGGTTATAAGCGGCTGGCGGGGCCCTGCCAGGGCCCCCAGTCTTGCGCGCCAGCCCGTTCACTCTCGCAAACGCGGTTGCTCGCGACCTCGTTCACCCGCCAAACCCTCGACAAGGTTCGCCGCGGGCGCCGTGGCGGAATCCTGCGCGGTAGCGGGGCCCGCGCTCGGCGTCGGCGGGACCTGCTGCCCGCGGGTCCTGACCAGCGAAAGCACGACCCCGCCAACCAGCAAGCCCAGGGTCACGCCCAGCGAGAGCAGGGCCGGTACCTTGCCGACAAGGCCGTGGTAGAAGATCTTGCAGCCGATGAACACCAGTACCAGGGCCAGGGCGTACTTGAGGTAGACGAAGCGGTGCATCAGCGCTGCCAGGGCGAAGTACAGCGAGCGCAGGCCGAGAATGGCAAAGATGTTCGAGGTGTACACGATGAACGGGTCCTGGGTGATGGCGAAGATGGCAGGAACGCTGTCGACCGCGAAGACCAGGTCGGCCAGTTCGATCAGCACCAGGGCGAGGAACAGCGGCGTGGCATGGCGCAGCGCCCGGGACTGGCCTGGAGGCGTGAGCCGGACGAAGAAATGCGCGCCGTGCAGCCGGTCGCTCACGCGCATGTGCCGACGAACGAAGCGCAGCACCGGGTTGTGGGCCAGGTCTGGGTGGCTGTCCTCGCGCGACAGGGCCATCTTGACCCCGGTGAACAGCAGGAAGGCGCCGAAGATGTACAGCACCCAGGCGAAATTCTGTACCAGTGCCGCGCCTACGCCAATCATGATCGCGCGTAGCACCACCACGCCGAGGATGCCCCAGAACAGCACGCGATGCTGGTAGCGTCGAGGGATGGCGAAGAAGCCGAAGATCATCGCCATCACGAAGACATTGTCCATCGACAGCGACTGCTCGACTAGAAAACCCGTGTAGAACTCCATGGCCGCCTGCGCGCCCAGCTCGAACCAGATCCAGACCCCGAACAGGACGCCGACGCTGAAGTAGCCCGAGTACAGCAGCAGGCTCTCGCGCATTTCGATTTCCCGGTCGGTGCGGTGCAGCACGCCCAGATCCAGGACCAGCAGGCCAATGACGATGCCGGCGAACACCAGCCAGAGCCAGGTGCTGGTACCGAGCAGGGGAGTGCTGAGAAAGGTGTGTAGAGCTGTCATGAGCCCCTCCTTGATTGTCGACGTTGCGTTGGCAACAGTGATTCCGACATGGCGGCTCGGCAGCCGTCAGAGGGGCCCGGTAATCACATGACCTGAGCCTAGACCGAGCCTGGCCAGCTGCCGAGCAGGAGGGTGTTACATTTCTTTACCCAGTTGGGAAGCGGCAACGGGTCCTGACGCAGCGTCTGACCCGTGCATGTCTCAGTGCACCCAGATCTCGACCCGTCGATTGCGCAAGCGTCCCTGCAACTGGTCGTTGCCCGCTACCGGCAGGTCGTCACCCAGGCCGATCACCTCGCGCACCTGGACACCGTCGCGGGCCAGCTCGCGGCGCACGGTCATGGCTCGCAAGCGCGACAGCAGGGCGGCCCGTCCTGGCGCTTGCTTGGAATCTCCGAAGCCTGCCAGCACCACCTTGCCTTGCAGCTTGTCGGTCTGGCGAAGATGGGCCACCACTCGCCGCACATCGCGCAGCGCCTTGCTGTCCAGCTCGGCGCTGCCTTCGCGAAAGCGGAAGTTGACGTTCAGGCGCCTGGCTTGTTCGGCCAGCTGGCGATAGCGCGGCGGCCAGGCGCCGTTGCGCTCGACCGTCTCGGCCTCGATCTGCTGGGCGACGAAGCCTTGCTGCGCGACGATTGCCTGACCTGCCGGACTTTGGGTGAATTCCACCAGCGCACGCGCCATGGGGCTGGCCGTATCGAAGGGCAGGTAGAAGTACAGGCGGCGCGCCAGTGGGTAGTCCTCGCTGGCCACCAAGGCACGCGTCGGCAGCATTGGCGGAGCCTCACCTTCGGCGATCGCCACCACCTTGCTGCCATTGACATTGCCCAGGCTGGCGAAGCCGATGCCCTGACGATCGGTGCGGATCCGGGCGGCCAGCGCTTCGGCGGACTCGAAGCGCTGCGAGCCGCTGTCCAGATGGCGAGCGTTCGGATCCAGCACCAACGCCTTGAAGGTCTCGAAGGTGCCGGAGCGGTCGTCTCGTGCATACAGATGGATCTGGCCACCGGCGACACCCAGTTGCTCCCAGCGTCGTATTTCACCAGCGAATACCAGCGCCAACTGCCGAGTGTTCAGTTGCGACAGTGGGTTGTCGGGATGGACGATCACCGCAATGCCATCCAAGCCGATCACCTGTTCGCAGGCCGGGCAGCGCAGATCGCCGAGCGGGCGGAGGCGTCGTGCTTCCTCGTCGCTGATGGCCCGCGAGGCGGTAGCGATATCGGCTCGTCCGCTGGCCAACGCGACGAAGCCGGTGCTCGAGCCATGGGCGGCGATCTCGACATGCAGCTGGTCTGCTTCGACGCCTTGCGCACTGACAAGCACCTCGTTGCTCGCCGAGCCGGGGTGGATTCGGACCTCGGTCGCGCCTTGGCTGCCCAGCATTGCCGCGACCAATGCCGGTGCCAGCGTGGCACCAATGGTGTTGGAGCCCTGCAGGCGCAGCGCCGACGAATCGGCCATGGCCAAGGGAGCCAGCAGCACCAGCGCGATGAGGAGGCGATACATGCCCAAGCGTCCTGGCCGTAGTTGCCGGCCAGATTACGCCGGACGCATGAACCGCAGGTGACAGCAGGGGAGCAGACGAGGCTGGCCTTGTCCCAGGCAAACCGCTTATGCTGTAACGAAATATTTCTACAACTACAACGCAGGAGGCGCAATGCCGCCAAGGGATCTGTTGCTGGCATTGGTGGTGATCATTGCCTGGGGGGTGAACTTCGTGGTCATCAAGGTCGGGCTCGACGGGCTGCCGCCAATGTTGCTGGGCGCCTTGCGGTTCCTGCTGGTGGCGTTCCCGGCGGTGCTGTTCGTCAAGCGCCCGAACCTGCCCTGGCGCTGGCTGATCGCCTATGGCGCCAGCATTTCCCTGGGCCAGTTCGCCTTTCTGTTCCAGGCCATGTACAGCGGCATGCCGCCGGGGCTGGCCTCGCTGGTGCTGCAGTCGCAAGCCTTCTTCACCTTGTTCTTCGCTGCGCTGTTTTTGGGCGAGCGGTTGCGCCCAGCCAGCCTGCTCGGTCTGCTGGTCGCCGCGGGCGGGCTGGCACTGATCGGTAGCGAAGATAGCAGCCATGTGCCGCTGCTGGCGCTGTTGCTGACCCTGTGCGCCGGCGTCATGTGGGGCATGGGCAACATCATCACGCGCCGCTTCGGCTCGGTCGACCTGGTGGCGTTGGTGGTCTGGGGCGGGCTGGTTCCGCCGTTGCCGTTCCTCGCGCTGTCCTGGTGGCTGGAAGGACCCCGGCAAATCAGCCAGGCGCTGCTGGGGATCGGCTGGAGCTCGGTGCTGGCGCTCGTCTACCTGGCCTTCATCGCCACCATGCTTGGCTACAGCCTGTGGAGCACCTTGCTGTCGCGGCATCCTGCCGGCAAGGTGGCGCCGTTCTCGCTGCTGGTGCCGGTCATCGGCCTGAGCTCCTCGGCCTGGCTGCTCGGCGAACGTCTCACCGCCGTACAGGGCTGGGGTGCGCTACTGGTCATGCTCGGTCTGCTGGTCAACGTCTTCGGCGCGCGCCTTGGGCAACGCTTGCGCTCGGCCTTGTGCTAAGACCTGCAAGCCGCCAGCGCCGACGCTGCGGTAGTAGACCTTGAGCGCATCGACGAACTCCTGCGCCAGGCGCGTACGCGTCTGCGCAGCGGGCCAGATGACATAGGTCGGGAACAGGATATCCGGCTTGAACGGCCGGATGACGACCTCCCGGTGCAGGAAATCCCTGGCGACCAGTGGATGAGCCAGGGTGAGCCCCATGCCCAGGGCGACCATTTCGCAACTGATCGCGCTGTATTGCGCTTCGACGGCCATCACCCGTTCGACGCCTGCCTGGTCGAACAGGTCATCGACCAGCGAGCGCGTGCCGTCGCCATGACAAAGCGAGATGAAGGCCTGGCCTTCGAGATCCGCGAGGCTGATCTGCGCCCGCTCGGCCAGCGCATGCGAATGCGGCAGGACGCACACGGCAGCCATCTCGCCGAGCAGTTCGACCTGGTGGCTGTTCACGTCGCCAGGGTGGACCACGATGCCGATATCGCAGAATTGCGACTTCACCCATTGTTCGACCGTCGGCGAGGAGTTCACGTGCAGTGACACGGTGAGCCCCGGACGCGCATCGAGGAACTGCTTGATCACCGCCGGCAGCACGCTCAGGCCGGTCGAGGGCACGCCGGCCACGCGCAGGCGCCCGGTGCCCAGGTTGCGGATGTGCTTGGCCGAATGCTTGAGGCTGTCCAGGCCAACATAGGCGCGCTCCACTTCCTGGAAGAACGCCTGGCCTTCCTGGGTCGGGACCAGGCGCACGCCGGCGCGCTCGAACAAGGTCAGCCCGGTGCTCAGTTCGAGCTGGCCGATCAGTCGGCTGACATTGGGTTGCGAGGTGTACAGCGCCTGGGCCGCCGCCGTCATCGAACCCAGTCGCATGACGCTGCGGAACGCCTCGATCTGCCTCAGATTCATCCTTACCTTCCATATCGAATATGAATAGCTAATCCCGATACTGTGATTTGACCATATGGATGATGCCTCGCAATACTCCATGACAGCGATTCAGCGCACAACAAGATGCGCCAACCCGAGCGGTACCGGGAACATGCAGCCCGCTGCATGGCTTCGATTGACGCCGAAGCAACTGACGCATTGTTCGATCTGCCCCAGCACTTCGGAGATAGTCTGTGAATAACTACAAGACCACCGCTGCAACGCCGTCATTGCACCCTCTGGCCCGTATCGCCACTGCTGTCGCCATCGCCCTCGCCGGGTTCGCCAGCGCTACCGCCTCCGCCCAGCCGACCCTGTACGTGGCCGGCGTCGGCGGCTCCACCGAACAGATGTACAAGACCAAGGTCATCCCGGCGTTCGAGCAGCAGCACGACGTCAAGGTGGTCTACGTGGCTGGCAACTCGACCGAGACCTTGGCCAAGCTCCAGGCCCAGAAAGGCCGCCAGCAGATCAACGTGGCGTTGATGGATGACGGGCCGATGTACCAGGCGCTGCAACTGGGGCTGTGCGAAAAGCTCAGCGATGCGCCGGTCTATCAGGACCTCTATCCGCTGGCGCGCATCAGCCCCGAGGCGACAGGCGTCGGCGTGGTCGCCACGGGCATCGGCTACAACGAAGAGGCGTTCCGCAAGCGTGGCTGGGCGCCGCCCGATTCCTGGGAAGACCTGACCGATCCACGCTACCGGCAGCTGTTGGGCATGCCGCCGGTGACCAACACCTACGGCTTGCACACCCTGGTGGAAATGGCGCGCCTGCGCGGCGGCGGGGAGAAGAACATCGACCCGGGCTTCAAGGCCCTCAAGGATGAGATCGGGCCGAACGTGCTGGCCTGGGTCTCGGCGCCAGGGGAGATGGACGGCATGATGCAGAACGGCGACGTGGTCATGGCCGTGTATGGCAGCGGCCGCGCCGTAGCCTTGCAAGGTACCGGCTTCCCGCTCAAGTTCATCTATCCCAAGGAAGGCGGCGTCGCCTTGCAGATGGCGGCCTGCAGCATCACGCCCAATGCGCAGAGCGAACTGGCGCAGGCGTTCATCCAGCACGTGCTGTCCCCGCAGGTGCAGGAGATCCAGGCACGCGAGAACGGCTTCGCGCCGGTCAACCGCAACGTCGACCTCGCGCTTGAAATCGCCGCGCGCATGCCCTATGGCCCAGAGAAGATCGACGCCTTGATCAAGGTCGACTGGGACACGATCAACCAGCAGCGCAGCGAGTGGACGACGCGCTGGAATCGTACGGTCGAGCGCTAGCGATCCGCTGCCCCGATCCTTCCCGACACTTTCCTGGAGACGCAGGCTTCGGCCTGCGTGGCAAGTCTATGGCATTTCTCACACTCGAAGGCATCGTCAAGCGCTATGGCAGTTTCACGGCCATCGACGGCTTGAACCTGGACGTACAGCGAGGCGAATTCGTCGCCTTGCTCGGGCCGTCTGGCTGCGGCAAGACCACCACCTTGCAGTCCATTGCAGGGTTCGTACAGCCCACCGAAGGTCGCATCGTGCTCGACGGACGCGATATCACCCATGTACGTCCCGAGCGACGGGGTCTGGGTATCGTCTTCCAGAGCTATGCGCTGTTCCCGCACATGACCGTTGCGCAGAACATCAGCTTTGGCCTGGAAATGCGCGGCGTGGCCAAGCCCGAGCGCGGCAGGCGCATCCTCGAGGCGCTCGACCTGGTGCGTCTGGGTGGCTTGGGGGAACGCTATCCCAAGGCGCTTTCCGGCGGGCAGCGCCAGCGGGTCGCCATCGCCCGGGCCTTGGCGATACGCCCCGACCTGCTGCTGCTCGACGAACCGATGTCCAACCTCGACGCCAAGTTGCGCGAGGAAATGCACATCGAGCTGCGGGCGATCCAGCGCGAGCTGGGGATCACCACCATCCTGGTGACCCATGACCAGGTCGAGGCCATGACCATGAGCGACCGTATCGCCGTGATGCACAAGGGGCGCATCGTGCAGATCGATACGCCCTTCGAGGCCTACGAGCGGCCGCACTCGCCCTTCGCTTCGGCCTTCCTGGGCAAGACCAACGCCTTCGCCGGTGCCGTTCGGACCCGCAATGCACGGTGTTGCCATGTTCAGGTCAACGATACCGTGCTGCACGTGCCCCACGAGGACCGTTCGCTCGGGCATGACGTCAACGTCTATATCCGTCCGGAGAAGATCCGCTTGACCGAGGTGGGCAAGGGGCGCCTGAAGGGGCGGGTGCGCTTGCGGGTATTTCTCGGCAACCTGTGGTTGCTGGCGGTGGAGAGCAGCTTCGGGATGGTCCACATGACCCAGCCCAACCTGGGCACGCCGCCACCGCAGGAACACAGCGAGGTCGGGCTGGACTGGTCCGACGAAGACCTGCGCGTGCTGGACCGGGAGGTTGCCCATGGCCAGGTATGATGCCGAACATGTCGGGACCGCGCCGTGGCTGCTGAGCGGTCCGGCGTTGCTGGTGTTCATCGCCTTGTTGCTGATACCCCTGGCCTTGACCGCCATCCTCTCGCTCAACCTGTTCAATGACATGCAGGGCGTGTTGCCGGTGTACAGCCTCGGCAACTATCTGGAGGTGTTCGGCGACGACTATTTCCATGAGATCTTCCTGCGCACCGGCGGCATGGCCTTGGCGGTCACGGCGCTCTGCGTGCTGATCGGTGTACCGGAAACCATCATCATCGCGCGCATGGCACCGCGCTGGCGCTCGCTGTTCCTGCTGGTGGTGCTGGGGCCTTTGCTGATTTCCGTGGTCGTGCGCACGCTTGGCTGGGCCATCCTGCTGGGCAACAACGGGCTGATCAACGACGCGCTGCTGGCGCTGGGCATCGTCGAGCAGCCTGTGCGGATGCTGTTCACCCAGACGGGCGTGATCATCGCGCTGAGCCATGTGCTGGTGCCGTTCATGGTGATCGCGGTGTGGGCCACCTTGCAACGCCTGGACCTGCAAGTGGAGTGGGCGGGCCTTTCGCTCGGCGCGTCGCGCCTGACGGTGCTGCGCCGGATCATCCTGCCGCAGATCATGCCGGGCATTCTTTCCGGCTCGATCATTGTGTTCGCCCTGGCGGCTTCGGCGTTCGCCACCCCGGCGATCATCGGCGGTCGACGCCTGAAGGTCGTGGCCACGGCCGCCTACGACGAATTCCTCGGCACCCTCAACTGGCCGCTCGGTGCCGCCATCGCAATGCTCCTGCTGGTCGCCAACCTGATCATCATCCTGGGTTGCAGCAAGCTGGCCGAGCGCCGCTTCAAGCAAGTCTTCGAGTGAGCTGCCATGCACAAGAACGGATTTTTCTCGCTGCTGTTCCACCTGGCGTTCGTCACGTTCATCGCCGCACCGCTGCTGGTGGTGATGGCGATGGCCTTCACCGACAAGGGCTACCTGTCGCTGCCTACCGATGGCCTGTCGCTGCGCTGGTTCCGCGCCTTGCTCGACAACCAGGAAATGCTCGATGCCTTCTACCTGTCGCTCAAGCTCGGGCTGGTGTCGGCCAGCATCGCGACCCTGCTGGCGATTCCGGCGGCCATGGCCATCAGTCGCTACGAATTCGCCGGCCGCGGTGCGCTCACCGGCTTTCTGCTGTCGCCGCTGATGATCCCGTCGGTGGTGCTGGGCATCGCCTTCCTGCGTTTCTTCTCGGTGGCGCAGATCGGTGGCTCGTTCTGGGCCCTGGCCTTCACCCACGTGATCGTGGTGCTGCCTTATGCATTGCGGCTGACGCTGGCCTCGGCCATCGGCCTTGAGCGTGACGTGGAACAGGCGGCGCTGTCGCTTGGCGCCGGACGCTGGACAGCGTTTCGGCGCGTGGTGCTGCCACGCATCCGCACGGGTGTGATCGGCGGCTGGATGCTGGCGTTCATCCAGAGCTTCGACGAACTGACCATGACCGTGTTCGTCGCCACGCCGGGTACCACGACCTTGCCAGTGGCCATGTACAACCAGATCGCCCAGACCATCGATCCGTTGATCACTGCCGTCTCGACAGTGCTGATCGTCGCTACCGTGCTGCTGATGCTCGTACTCGACCGTCTGGTCGGGCTTGACCGGGTGTTGATCGGAGAAGGCAAATGAGCCAGGACTTGGCGCATGTGGATGTGATCGTCATCGGCGGCGGCCTGGTAGGCATGGCGGTGGCCTACGGGCTGGCCTGTCGAGGGCTCGGGGTCGAGATCCTCGATCAGGGTGACCAGGCGTACCGAGCCTCGCGGGGCAACTTTGGTCTGGTCTGGGTGCAGGGCAAGGGATACGGCCGGCCGGAGTACGCGCGCTGGACCCGCTCCTCGGCCATGGGTTGGCCCGCGTTCGCCCAGGCGCTGTTGGCAGACAGTGGCGTCGACGTGCAACTGCGCCAACCGGGTGGCTTCCACATGTGCTTCAGCGACGAGGAGCTGCTGGAGCGCCAGCGCCGCCTGCAGAACCTGCGCCACAGCCTGGGCGATTACCCATTCGAGATGCTTGACGCCGCCGAACTCAAGGCACGCCTGCCATTGATCGGGCCCAAGGTGGTGGGGGCCAGCTACACGCCCCAGGATGGCCACCTCAACCCGTTGAAGCTGCTGCGGGCCCTGCATGCATCGGCGCAGGCCAAGGGCGCGCGCTTGCACAGCGGCGTGCAGGTCGAGCGGATCGACAGCGCCTCGGGAGAGTTTCGCATATTCACCGACCGTGGGTGCCTCGTCGCGCCAAGAATCGTCCTGGCCGCCGGGCTGGGCAACCCGGCGTTGGCACGGCAGGTCGGCCTGCATGCGCCGGTGGCGCCCAATCGCGGGCAGGTGCTGATCAGCGAACGGCTGCGACCGTTCCTCGAGTATCCCACCATCAACGTCCGGCAGACCGATGAAGGCACGGTACAGCTGGGCGACTCCATGGAAGAGGTGGGCTTCGATGACGGCACCTCCACCGACGTGCTGGCAGCCATTGCCCGGCGCGGCATCTCGACTTTCCCGCTGCTACGCGACGTGCGCCTGGTCAGGGCCTGGGGCGCCCTGCGGGTGATGAGCCCGGATGGATTCCCCATCTATCAGCAGTCTGCCACCCATCCAGGCGCCTTCGTGATCACCTGTCACAGCGGTGTCACCCTGGCGGCTGCCCATGCGTTGCGTATCGCGCCATGGATCGCCGGTGCCTCCAGGCCCGACGAGCTGGGGGCGTTCAGCGGCGAGCGGTTTCTAACTGACAAGGTGTATTCCCATGCGCACTGATTCGCCGTTCAAGCCCTTGCCGGATGAAACCGAGACAAGGCCAACCGTGACCTTTAGTTTCAATGACCAGTCCTTGACCGTGCCGGCGGGCGCGAACGTGGCCGCGGCACTGCTGATGTCCGGCATCCGGCGGTTTCGCGCCACGCCGGTCAGCGAGTCGCCACGCGCGCCTTATTGCATGATGGGCGTGTGCTTCGAATGCCTGCTCGAGATCGACGGGGTGCCCAATCGCCAGGGCTGCCTGACCGAAGTGGCGGACGGTATGTGCATCCGTTCCCAGGAAGGCGCGCGCGACCTGGTCTATCGATTCGCCGGCGTCGAGGCCGTGGAGGTACGCTCATGATCCAGCAATCGGCCGATGTGGTCGTGATAGGCGCGGGGGCGGCCGGCATGGCCGCGGCGATCGAGCTGGCCGGGCTGGGCTTGCAGGTGGTGTTGCTCGACGAGCAGGCAAGTCCGGGCGGGCAGATCTACCGTGGCATCACCCTGGCACCGCCATCGCGGCGAGACGTGCTGGGCAGCGACTACGCTCGCGGCTTCGAGCTGGCGCAGGCGCTGGCGAGGTCGAAGGTACGTCATGAAACGGACGCCTCGGTATGGCAGGTCACCCGCGAGCACCACGTCAGCTACCTGCGAGACGGATGCCTGCATGCGCTGCAAGCCAAGGCCGTGGTGCTGGCCACGGGTGCCATGGAGCGACCGTTTCCGATCGCTGGCTGGACCTTGCCCGGGGTCATGACCGCGGGCGCCGCGCAGATCCTGCTCAAAGGCTCGGGGCTGGTGCCGAGCGAACCGGTGGTCCTGGCCGGGTGTGGGCCGCTGTTGTACCTGCTGGGCTGGCAATATCTGCGCGCAGGCGTGCGGATCGCGGCGCTGGTGGACACCACGCGAGCCGAGGACTACTGGCGAGCCCGGCGCCACCTGTTCGCCGCGCTGCGGGCATGGCCCTACCTGAGAAAGGGGCTGGAGCTGATGCGCAGCCTGCGCAGTGCCGGCATCGCTCACTACCACGCAGCAGAGCACCTGGCCATCGAAGGGCAGGAGGCGGCGCAAGCATTGACCTTCAGCGTGGCGGGCAAGACCCGGCGAATCGCCACTCGGTGCATTCTCCTGCACCAGGGAGTGGTCCCGAACATCCAGCTGAGCCAGGCGCTGCGGGCCCGGCACGAATGGGACGAGCAGCAACTGTGTTTCCGTCCGCGCCTCGACCCTTGGGGCGAGCTCGACGTACCCGGGGTCTACGTCGCCGGTGACGGCGCTGGCATCGGTGGCGCGCAAGCCGCGACGCTGCAAGGGCGCTTGGCGGCCCTGGCGGTCGCCGCGCGTCTAGGCAAGCTCGACCCGGCGGTGCGTGATCGACGGGCTCGGCCCCTGCGTGCGCAGCTGCAAGCCAACTTGCGCATCAGGCCATTTCTCGACACGCTTTACCAGCCAAAGGAGGCCAACCGTATTCCTGCCGATCAGGTCCTGGTGTGCCGCTGTGAAGAAGTGACGGCCGGCCAGTTGAGGGCATTCGTGGCCATGGGCTGTACCGGCCCCAACCAGGCCAAGTCGTTTGGCCGTTGTGGCATGGGGCCGTGCCAGGGGCGTCTGTGCGGCCTGACCGTCACCGAGGTCATCGCCAAGGCGCGCGGCGTTTCGGCCGCCGAGGTGGGTTATTACCGCATCCGCCCGCCCATCAAGCCCATTACCCTGGGAGAATTGGCCGGTGACTGAATCGACATCGCGCCAGGCCGATGTCCTGGTGATCGGGGGCGGACTCCATGGCCTGAGCACGGCCTTGCATCTGGCTCGGGCCGGGGTCGAGGTGATCCTGCTCGAGGCGCAGTATTGCGGCCGACATGCCTCTGGCGTGAATGCCGGCGGGGTACGTACCCTGGGGCGCCACGCGGCGGAAATTCCGTTGTCGTTGTCGTCGAGCGCCTTGTGGCATGAACTGCCCGCGTTGCTCGGGGACGATGGCGGCTTCGTGCCCAGCGGCCAGCTCAAGCTGGCCGAGAACCTGGCCGAGCTCGAGGCATGTCGGCAACGTGTCGAGCGCTTGCAGGCGCTGGGCTTCACCCATGAGCGCTTGATCGATTCGAGCCAAGTGTTCGAACTGCTCCCTGCCGTGGCACGGCATGTGACAGGGGGCATCTGGGTCAGCCAGGATGGCTACGCACAGCCGTTCAAGACGGTGACCGCGTTCCGCCTGGCTGCGCAGAAGCGTGGTGTTCGCATCCACGAAGGCACCCCGGCGCAGCGTATCGAGCAGGCCGGCAACCACTGGCAGGTCAGCACCCCGGCCGGCCGCTTCCGCGCCGAACACCTGGTGCTCACCGCGGGGGCCTGGGCCGGGGAGCTGGCGGCGCAGATCGGCGAACCGGTCCCGGTGCATCCCGAAGGGCTGATGCTGATGGTCACGCACCGCGTCGCGCCTTTCTGTCGCCCGGTACTGGGCGCCACCGGCAGGGCACTGTCGTTCAAGCAGTTTGCCAACGGCACCTTGGTGATCGGCGGCAAGCTCGTGGGCTCGCTGGATTTCCCGGCCCGCCACGGCGAGGTCGAGATGTCCCGCTTGAGCAGCAGTGCGCGGACTGTCACCGATCTGTTTCCGCACTTGCGACACCTGGCGGTCAACCGGGTCTGGGCCGGCGTCGAAGCCTTTACCGCCGACGACCTGCCAGTGATCGGCGCCAGCAGCAAGGCCAGCAACCTGAGCTACGCATTCGGTTTTTCTGGCAGCGGCTTCCAGATGGGTCCTGGCACCGGCAAACGCCTGGCCCAGCTCATCCTCGGAGAGCGCTCCGACATCGACCTGAAGGCATTTGCCATCGATCGATTCGGCCCGACCGGCAACGCCTCGTCTTCGTTTCAACCCGCTACACCTACCACTTCACCTTGAGGAGCTCCCATGCTGGATATCACCCGCATCGAAACCAATCAGCGCATGAGTCGCGTGGTGCAATGCAATGGCTTCACCTTCCTGGGCGGCCAGACGGCCACGGACCGCACACTGGACATCAAGGGGCAGACCGCCCAGGTCCTGGAGAAGATCGACAATTATCTGGCCAAGGCTGGCCTGGACAAGACCCGGATCCTCATGGCCCAGGTATGGCTGTCGGATATCGAAGCCCATTTCGCGGGCATGAACGAGGTATGGGACGGCTGGGCGCCAGAGGGGCATGCTCCGGCACGGGCGACGGTCGAATCACGCCTTGCCGCGCCTGACCTGCTGGTGGAGATCACCGTCGTCGCCGCGGGCTGAACACGCTCGCCTGGGGTGGTGGGCTGGGTGTCCCGGCCCGCTGCGGCCAGGGCGTCGCACGCTTTTCAGCGATTTTCTTGACCTTGGACAACATAACCGGATTTGCGGGTCGCCGGGCTCGCCGCATTGTGTCTTACTGTCCGGGTAACTGGAGACAGGAGGACCAGGCTCATGCGTATCAGGGAAGAAACCTACTGGAGATGGGCCGATGCCCAGCTACACAGCCGTTGTCATGACGAGGAGTTGAGCGACGGCACCACCATCGATGTACAGGTACGGCTTTCGCGCCTCGGCGCCACGCAGTTGTTTCTCGGCCTGTATGCTCGAGGCGGCAAGGCACTGGTCGAGGAGTACTACCCGGCACGTCCCGGAGAAACCATGAGTCGAGCCCTGGTGTGGGGCGTCGATCGGGCGCGGGCCATGGTGGCTGGCCCGCTGGCCAATGCTTCCAGCCCGCAGGCGCAAGGTCGGCGCCGCGCCTGAGAACGCAAGAGGCGAACGATGCCGGCGCAGCCCGGCATCGCCCGCTGTCGGGCCCAAAACCCTCAGCCTTGCGCCTGGCGTTGCGGGGTCGACGACCAGGAAGCTTGCAAGGACTGCAGCACGCTGCCGACGAAGTCGGTATCCGCCGCGGCTTTCCTGCCGACATAACCCTGGCCGCGACGGAACACCTTCAGCCGGGCTCGCATGCTCGGCATGTGAGATTCGATTTCCGCCTCGCCGATGTTAGGCGGCAGGCGATCGAGGCGAACCTCGCCGTTGTGGCTGACCCAGAGCAGATGGTCGTCGAGATGGTCCTTGCGCGCGGCGAACAGCTCGGCCAGCTGGTCGATCGTAGGACGGTCGTTCAAGTTCATCATAAAGCCCCCTATTACCTGTGGTTGGTCATTTCACGTCTGGCGCCACGCCATGTAGCGCACTAACAAGGCTGCTACCGCAGCATCGCAACAGGGGCTTTCTCCATGCTGTCTTTTGGACAGTTCCCGCTCCACGAACGGCCCGCGTTACCGCGCAGGCCGTCTGGAATACCCTTGTCCTCGCTCCCGATCAGGAAGACGACCTCATCATGCATAAGCCCGATGAACGGCGTCAATAGTTTTGTAGTGAAAAAAACAGAGCACTACAAGATACGCTGTTCAGCGTTTGCTCTCGTTTCGTACACGCTTGATCGATCAGTGATCACCCAGCCTTAGCACAAACGGCAACAAACCCTTTAACCTAGGGGCAGACCGAGGAAACAAATGGAAACGACATGAAGTACCTGCGGATGCTCTTCGACAAGTTCACCCTCACCTTGCTGGGCGTGGTACTGATCGCCACCCTGCTGCCTTGCCAGGGCGAGGGCGCGGTGCTGTTCGGCTGGCTGACCAACCTGGCCATCGGGCTGCTGTTCTTCCTGCATGGCGCCAAGCTGTCCCGCGAAGCGATCATCGCCGGGGCCGGGCATTGGCGCCTGCATCTGCTAGTGTTCGCCTGCACCTTCGCGCTGTTTCCACTGCTCGGCTTGGCGTTCAAGCCAGTGTTCCTGCCGCTGGTGGGCGACGAGCTGTACCTGGGGGTGCTCTACATGTGTGCCTTGCCCGCCACGGTGCAGTCGGCGATCGCCTTCACCTCGCTGGCACGTGGCAACGTGCCAGCGGCGATCTGCAGCGCCGCGGCTTCGAGCCTGCTGGGCATCTTCCTCACGCCAGTGCTGGTCATGCTGTTGCTCGGAGCCGATGGCAACACCGGTTCGGGCCTGGAGGCCGTGCTCAAGATCGTCGTGCAGTTGCTGCTGCCGTTCGTTGCCGGGCAGCTCGCTCGGCGCTGGATCGGTGCCTGGGTCAAGCGCCGGGCGCGCTGGTTGAAGCTGGTCGACCAGGGCTCGATCCTGCTGGTGGTCTATACCGCGTTCAGCGAGGCCGTGGTGACCGGCTTGTGGCATAGCGTATCGCCACAGCACCTGGCTGGTCTGTTTGCCGTGTGCATCATCCTGCTGGCGGCGGTGCTGCTGGCTACCCGGCTGCTCGGGCGGATGCTGGGGTTCAGCCTGGAAGACCGTATCACCATCCTCTTCGCCGGCTCGAAGAAGAGCCTGGCCACTGGCGTGCCCATGGCGCAGGTGCTGTTCGTTGGCAGCGGCATCGGCGCGATGATCCTGCCGTTGATGCTGTTTCACCAGATCCAGCTGATGGTCTGCGCCGTGCTGGCTCAGCGTTACGCCAGTCGCGAGCCGGACGCAGAACCCTCCTCGGTGCTGTCCTGAGCCCAAGCGGCGCTCAGTTGCCAGTCGCGTTCAGCGGATGCAGGGCCCTGAAACCCGCGGCTTCGGACACCAGCCAGTCATGAACTGCCCGCGGGCCTGGCCGGGTCAGGCCTGCGGGTGGATAGAGCAGCACGTAACGCTTGTGGTTGGGGATCGGCACACCGAAGGGCACGATCAACGCGCCACGCTCCAGCTCGTCGTTGAGTAGCGTGCGTCTGGCGATAGCGACACCGATGCCGGCGATTGCCGCCTCGATGGTCAGGTGGTTGCGGTTGAACGTGTGACCGCGGCGCACGTCCAGGCCGCTGGCGCCGATGCCGTCGAGGTAGAACTCCCATTCCGAATATTCCGAACTGCCACGCCAGGCGGTGATGTCGTGCAGCAGCGGGTAGTGGGTCAGGTCCGTGGGGCCGTGCAACGGCGGCCGCCCACGCAGCAGGGCGGGTGAGCAGACCGGGAAGATCTGTTCGTCCAGCAGCGGGGTGGAAAGCATGCCGGGATAGCTGCCGTCGTTGAGGTCGATGGCCAGGTCGAAATCGGCCGCGTCCAGCGCCTGGTTGCTGTCTTCGGCGACCAGGCGCAGCTCGATGTCCGGATAGCGTTGCTGCAGGCGCGGCAGGCGTGGGGTCAGCCATTTGGCCAGGAACGACGGAATCGAGCGCAGCCGTACGGTGCCGCGAATCTCGCCGGCGTCCAGGCGCAGCAGTTCCGCCTCGATGCTGCCATAGGCCTCGCTGACCGTCTGCGCCAGACGCTGGCCTTCGGCGGTCAGCTCGACACCACGTGCTCGGCGCAGGAACAGGCGAAAGCCCAGGCGTTCTTCGAGCTGGCGCATCTGCTGGCTTACCGCGCCGGGCGTGATATGCAGCTCCTCGGCGCTGCGGGTGAAGGACAAATGCCGGGCAGCACAGGAAAAGACGTGAAGCCAGACGAACATCGGGCCGCTGAGTTGCCTGCGCATGGTTTAGTCCTGCTAAAGGCTTGGTTAGGAAATTTCGTTGGTCAGGCGAAGCATGCCGGTTCAGTATCGAGCATGACGGTAGCACCTGGCAATTTCATCGCAGGCCCGTTGAGCGGCGTTTCCGTGATCGAAGGTGGAGGTATTAGCATGGCTATCAGTGTATTCGACCTGTTCAAGATCGGTATCGGCCCGTCCAGCTCCCACACCGTAGGCCCCATGCGCGCGGCCGCGACCTTCGCTCGGACGCTGCGTGAACGGCACTTGCTGGGGCAGGTGACCCGGGTCGAGATACGTCTGTACGGCTCCTTGTCGGCCACCGGGGTCGGCCATGCCACCGACCGTGCCTGCTTGCTGGGGCTGATGGGGCAATGGCCCGACCGTGTGGACCCTCACACCATCGGGCCACGTATCGAGCAGTTGCTGCAGGAGCATTGCCTGATGCTCGATGGCCAGCACCCGATCGAATTCCATTATGCCCGCGACCTGCTGCTGCTCGACGAGAACCTGCCTTACCACCCCAATGCGATGAGTCTGCAAGCCCTGGGCGAGGCGGGCAGTTTGCTGATGCAGACTTACTATTCGGTCGGTGGAGGCTTCATCGTCGAGCAAGCGCAGATCGATGCGCCCGCCTGCGACCACGCGCAAGTCGCGTTGCCCTACGAGTTCTCCAGCGCAACCGAACTGCTGGCCCTGTGCAAGGCCCATGAGCTGAGTGTCAGCCAACTGATGATGGCCAATGAGACAGCCTGGCGCAGCGAGCAGGAGGTCCGCGACGGCTTGCTGAAGATCTGGAAAGCCATGCAGGAATGCGTGGCCAATGGCCTGAGCAACGAGGGCATCCTGCCTGGCGGCCTCAAGGTTCGTCGTCGCGCCGCCAGGCTGCACCGCAGCCTGCAGGAACTGGGCAAGCCCAATGTCATCGGCTCGACGCTCAGCGCCATGGAATGGGTCAACCTGTTCGCCCTGGCGGTCAACGAGGAGAACGCCGCTGGCGGACGCATGGTCACCGCGCCAACCAATGGCGCGGCGGGAATCATTCCGGCGGTCCTGCATTACTATATGAAATTCAATCCCGATGCCTGCGATGACGACATCGTTGCGTTCCTGCTCTCGGCTGCCGCCGTGGGTATCCTGTGCAAGAAGAACGCCTCGATCTCCGGCGCCGAGGTCGGCTGCCAGGGCGAGGTCGGCTCGGCCTGCTCGATGGCCGCCGCTGGCCTGGCCGAGGTGCTCGGCGCGACGCCAGCGCAACTGGAGAACGCCGCCGAGATCGCTCTGGAGCACAACCTCGGCCTGACCTGCGACCCGGTGGGTGGGCTGGTGCAGGTCCCCTGCATCGAGCGCAACGCTATCGCCGCGGTCAAGGCCATCAATGCGGTGCAGATGGCCTTGCGCGGCGATGGCGAGCACTTCATTTCGCTCGACCAGGTGATCCGCACCATGCGCGACACGGGAGCCGACATGCTCGACAAGTACAAGGAAACCTCACGCGGCGGGCTGGCGGTGGCCTTCGTCGAGTGCTGAGCAGGCCTGGCGGCCGCCGGTCGGCAAGTGCCGATGCCAAGGCGAACCTGCCTGACTTTCCTGCCTCCACTGCTATGGTGCAGATGAAGGATGATCTGCTCATTGCCTGAATGCATGATCGTTCGGATAGACGATGTCTTCTATCAATTGGTACTCAGGCGCAGTCAGGCGTAACAAGGGGAGAGTCCCGTCACACGCCATCGGCAGAGGTTGCGGTAATGTCGCTTATCGGACTATCGACGTTGGAAATGCGTCAACTGATCGAACAGGCCTGCCTGCCTGATCGCTGCGAAGTGAGTTGCCCGGATGGGGTATGTCTGACCATCCGTCTTGGGCGAGGTCAGGATCTCGACGACTGCCTGGTCATGTCCGGCATTCCGTTGAGCAGCCTCAACAGCTGCCGAGATCTGCTCGGGCTGGTGTCCCAGCTACGGGCGCAACAGCATCGGCCAACCCTTCGCCGCTCCGTCCGGGCCCTGGCCTGAGCCGTGCCCGGTGGGCTCGACTGGCCAAGGTGGCCGGCCCCGTCAGGGTTTGTCGAAAAGTCGCCGAGCGGCGATCAGCCAAGGCGACAACAGGCGAGCAAGCGCCGCCTGCGAATGGTAAGTGAGCGTCCCGCGCTCATTGTCAGCGCAGCCTGAGCGGCGCGCAGGCACCTGCTTCCAGAGCCTGGCAGCCAGCGGCCTGGCATCATTGCAGTTCGAGCAGCAACTTCAGTCCACCGTCGCCACATTTACCATGGTGGCGCACGACCCCATGGTAGGCGCGCCCCTCCCAGACGAACGCCAGGCTGTGCGAGCGATCGAGCTTGTTGGGCAGCGGGGGCGCGATGTGCAACTGCAGCCCAGGTCGACCGCGCAGGTCTAGCGGGGCCAGTTGCACAAGGCATTCGACACGTTGGGCCACGGGGCCGAACAATGTGTCACGGACGTAATCCAGCTCCACGCTGGCTGCCGGTGCGGGGCAGGGCATCTTCATGGTTGTCGGGCTCCATCGGTATCGCTGGGCAGGTCATGCTGCAACTGCTGCGCCCTCTCAAGGTGATCGCGCAGCATTGGCAGGGTGTCACGTGCATACATGCGGATCGATTCTTCGGCCGTCCCGGCTTGTCGCTGCTGGTCGAACAGGCGGATCGCCTGCTGGTGGGCGTTGACCTGATGGCGGGCATAGGCTGCGTCGAACGAAGCGCCTTCTGGTACCTGCAGCATCATTTTCCGCGCCTTCTCGGCCAGCGCCGCTTCATCGGGCATATCGAACCCATGCAGCCTGGCCAGTTCGAACAGTGCCCGGTTGGCCTGGGCATGGTCGTCGATCATGTGTTGGGCAAACTGCCTGACCGCTGGCGAGTCGGATTTCTCCAGAGCCAACCGACTGGCCTGGATCTCGGACAGGCCCATGCTGGCCGCCTCGCTCGCGAAGGTGCCATCGGCGGGCGCGGCGGCCACTGCCGTTGCGCCGAGACTCGCCAGGCACGCCAGCAGTGTTGCCGAGCGCAGGGGGGACGAATGCATGCGCATGCTCCTTTACAGGAAGGACAAAGTCATCGTTCGAAGCCCGCCTGGGCAGAGCGTTCAATTTATTTGCGCGCTGCCTATCCAGGCCATGCCCGGTGTGCTCTATCGAGCGTGGCAAAGGGGTAGGGGTGGGTCAAGTGAAGAGGCTGTCAATCATCGTCCCTGGCCGTTTTGCCGATCGACGGTGTCTGCGCGTCATAGACCGTGTGCGCCTAGCTGGTCCGGTCGGTGGCCTTGGGCAACGCCAGGCGCGCCTGACGCCTGCTACCGTGCCCCCCCATCAGTCCGGACGTCGGGTGCCTCTGGCAGGCGCGAAGCAAGCGTCCGCCACGAATATTGCTCTCGATCTGTGACCGGGCCCAAGGCCAGGAAGTCAACAGGCCCTGGCTAGGCGAGGGTATGCGTGGGGCGTCCTGGTGTGGGGCGCTGGCCAGGGGCTTGGACAGGTGCGCTGTTGGTCGGAGGCGCGGTCACGCCTTGTAGTCCTGGCCGTCACGGTCGAGCTGGCGGATCAGTGCATCCCAGTGCCGCTTGACCCCCTCGCCATGACCATCGGAAAAGCGCCTGGATTGCTCGTGGACCTTGGCGATGGCCCGCGGCGAGGCATGCCGCAGTTGGTCATTGCCACCGGCCTGGGCCGCGATCTGGATGTTGCAGGCCCGCTCCAGCCCATGCAGCTCGCGAAAGGCATGCTCGACGCTGATGCCACCAGTGAGCAGGCCGTGGTTGCGCAGGATCAGGATGTTGCTATCGCCCAGGTTGGCGACCAGGCGTGCTTGTTCGTCCAGATCCAGGGCCACCCCTTCGTACTCGTGGTATGTCACGCGACTGTAGAATCCGAGGGCATGCTGGGAAATCGGCAGCAGGCCGTCACGCTGGGCCGATACCGCCGCGCCATCGCGCGTGTGAGTATGCAGGATCGCTTTGAGGTCAGGTCGGGCACGATGGATGGCGCTATGGATGACGTAGCCGGCCTGGTTGATGCCCAGGCCCAGCGGGTCGTCGACGATCGTCCCGTCGACATCGACCTTGACCAGGTTTGAGGCGGTGATTTCGTCGAACAACAGGCCAAAGGCATTGATCAGAAAATGCTCGTCAGGCCCTGGAACGCGCGCCGAGAAATGCGTGTAGACATGATCGGTCCAGCGCAACAGCGCCGCCAGGCGATAGGCTGCGGCGAGCTTGACCCGTACCTCCCATTCTTCCGGGCCGACTCGCTGACGCACGCTGGCTTCGCTGCTGGACACTACAGGCAAGGTACTCATGATCATCTCCAGGTTGGGTGTTGTGCGGTCAGCTCATGCTCGGGCAGGTTTTCGTGTAGGAACTTGTTGGCCTGTGCGGCGGGCTGGCTGGCAATTGGCGAATGACTCATGCCGTCACCTGCGCCAGGGCTGTGCAGCCCACCTGGCCAAGCACCACATCGTCCTGTGGGGTGTGGATGCGGCTGCACAGCACGTCACGGTAATGCCGCTCCAGCGGATTGCGCCGCGACAAGCCCGGGTTGCCAGCGGCCTCGATGGCCAGCTGCACCGCGCCGATGGCGTTGCTGCTGACCAGATGCTTGATCTGTCCGGCGTGGGCGGTGGCGATCTGTCCAGTCACGGCCGAGTCGAGCAAACTCTGGTTGGCGAACAACAGCGTGTCGATACGCCCCATGATCTCCTGGAACCGTGGCAGGCTCGCCAGCGGCGCGCCGAGGCTGGACGGCGCGCGGCTCTGCAGGAATTCACGTAGCCAGTCGCGCGCGGCCCGTGCCACGCCATCGTAGAGTGCCGACAGCAGCACCGACATCCATAACAGGCCTTTGCCATCGAGTTCCGGGCGCGGCGCGCTGGCCGGGCTGACGGCGACTGCATGATCCAACGGGATCAGCACCCCGTCGAAGCGTACTTCATGGCTGCAGGAGGCGCGCATGCCCAGATGATCCCAGTCCTCGATGATGTGGATGCCGGGGGTATCCTTGTGGACCAGGTAGCTGCCGACCAACGCATCGGCATCGTCGCTGCGCGCCCAGACCAGGTACCAGGTCAACCCATGGCTGCCGGTGGAGTAGATCTTGCGACCGGACAGGCGCCAGCCTTCGCTGGTTCTTCGGGCCAAGGTGGCTGGCAGGCCGCGGCGAGCCGGCGTGCCCAGTTCAGGCTCAACCCGGAGCGCATTGATCAATGCGCCGTTGGTCACCGCGTCGCGGGCGACCTGCAGGCGCAGGCGCTCGGGCCAGCGTGCTTCATCTTGCAAGCGTGAGTGTTGCAGGTACTGCATGGCCACAATCAGTGCGCTGGAGGGATCGCCCTTGCCAACGGCGGCGATCACCCGGCGCGCCGTGGCCAGGTCGGCGCCACCGCCGCCCAGGGCACATGGCACGGTGAGAGCGAGCAATCCGTGCTGGCGCAGCAGGGTGAAGTTGTCGTGGGGGAACTGGCCGTTACGGTCGTAGCGTTCGGCATTGGCGGCCAGGGCTTGGGTAAGCTCGGCCAGGGCGCTATCGGATGGGAGGCGACTCATTGCACATTCATTCCTGCGAATACAGTGGGTGGCCGTCCGGGCTAAAGGGCCTGGTACGATTCGATATACCGTATTCGTATGAGTGTGCTTCGTGAAATTCTTTTATGTTATATATTAATTATCTAATTGAAGAATAAAGTCGATTTATAAAATGTTTATTTTTGATTTTACGACAATCCTTGCAAACGCTGGGCGGTGACCTTGCCGAACAGTTCCACGGGATCCTGCAGGTTGCCCAGGTAGCGCGGATGGAACAACCAGAGATCGACTTGTGGCTTGAAGTCGCTGATTGTCAGCACATCGAGCTCGCTCCGGTGGCGGCTGGCTTCCAGCAGAGGCTCGGGTACCAGACCCAGGCCCTGGCCGTTGGCGACCAGGCCCATTTGCAGCTCGGTGCCGAACGTTTCCAGATTGATCGACAACGACAGGCCCTGTTCGCTGAGCGCCCGCTGCAGGCCGGCACGGAAACCACAGCCGTCAGGGTTGAGCACCCAGCCGCGCTCATGGCAGTCACGCAGCTTGTAGCTGCGCTTGCTGGCGCTGCCCTTGGCTGTGACCACGCGCAGCGCCATCCTTGCCACCGACTGGCTGGCGATACCCTCGGGAAAGATCTTGCCCGGCGGAAACAGCGCCGCCGCCGCATCCAGTTCGCCGTTCTCCATGCGCGCGATCAAGCTGCTGCCCCAGCCGCTGGTGATCTGGGTGCGCAGTTGCGGATAGGCCGTGCGGATTTGCGCCAGGGCCTCGAGCAGCACCACATCGCCCAAGGTCTGTGGCACCCCGAGACGCAAGGTGCCTGAAGGCGCGCCGTCGTTGGCCACCAGCTCGCGCAGGGCGTCGATTTCCCGCAGGATGGCCTTGCATTGCTCATACACCCTCAAGCCCATGGAGGTCGGCTTGAGCGGCTTGGTGTTGCGGTCAAGCAAGGTCACGCCCAAGTCTTGCTCGAAGTTCTGTATGCGTCGGGTGATCGCCGGCTGGGTCAGTTGCAAGGCTTCGGCGGCGAGATTGGTCGACTGGCAACGGATGACGGCCACGAAGGCGTCCATGTCATCGATTTTCATATCCGGCGCTCACATATCGAACCAAGAGAAGATGCCAGGTAAGAATAATCCGTGATGCACCGGTTGTCACAGCGGTTGAGGTATGGAAGAGGTTGCCTGAAGCCGCTTCGCCGCCCAGTCGCGGCACGGCGACGGCTCCTGCGCAGGGCGGCCGGCCTTGCAACTACCCATCGATGGGGCCGCAAGCTTGGCTTGCGTGGCAGTGGCCGCCGTCAGGATCCAGAACCGGCAAGCGACAAGCCTGCCGAACCAGATCAACCTCGAGCGAACGCCAGCAGCTTCTCGCCCGTCAGTCGGTAGCGAATCCATTCATCCTGCGGTTCGGCGCCCATCGCGTTGTAGAAACCGATTGCCGGCTCGTTCCAGTCCAGCACGCTCCATTCCAGCCGACCGCAGTCATTGGCCACCGCTTCTCGGGCGATATGCCGCAACAGCTCGCGCCCAGCACCGCCGCCACGCTGTTCGGGCGTGACGTACAGGTCTTCCAGGTAGATACCATTGCGTCCCAGCCAGGTGGAGTAGCTGTAAAAGTACACGGCGAAACCGATGGCCTCGCCGTCGCGCTCGCAGATCAGGCTGCTGGTCTTGGCGCCTTCGTCGAACAGGGTGCGTTCGATGTCGGCAACGCTGGCGATGACTTCATGCCGGGCACGCTCGTATTCGGCAAGTTCAGTGATGAAGGCCAGGATTTGCCCGGCATCGCTGCGGCGGGCGGGACGGATGGTCAAGGTCATGGGCTTTGATTCCGATTGAACAGGCCGCCATGGTAGTGGACTTGGCGCAAGCTGCAAGCCACAAGCAAAGCGGATTGCGCCGACTGCACAATGTGCCTTACATACCTGGCCCGAGGCTGCACCACCAACGTGGTAGTCATCGCCGCATGCTGCAGACCCGCGCCGGCTGCTGCTGTTCGATCTGTCGATGGCTACGCTGCTGCTGATTTCGCTGTATCCGTTGCTGTCCATGGAAGCGAATTTTCCTTGGTCCTCCGCCGAGCCCGCGGCATGCGCTTCGAAGCGCGGCGACTCGGGTATGATGCGAGCCCTTTTCCCGAACGAGGCCAAGCCCATGTCCCTGACGCCTGAACAGACCGACGAGTACCGCGCCTTCGCCGAGCGCCTGGCCGAGGCTGCCGCGGCGGCGATCCAGCCGTATTTCCGTGCCAGCCTCGATGTCGAGGACAAGGGCGGGCGGCTGTACGACCCGGTCACCGTGGCCGACAAGGCCGCCGAGCAAGCCATGCGTGCGCTGATCCAGCAGCATTATCCGACACACGGCATCCTTGGCGAGGAGCAGGGCGTCGCGCTCGGGAGCAGTCCGCTGACCTGGGTGCTCGACCCGATCGACGGGACCCGCGCCTTCATCACCGGCCTGCCGTTGTGGGGCACGCTCATCGCGCTCAACGATGGCACCCGGCCTGTGCTTGGCGTGATGAACCAGCCATTCACCGGCGAGCGCTTCATCGGCACCGCGCAAGGTGCCTGGCGCAGCGGCACGCCGCTCAAGACTCGCGCTTGCGCCGACCTGGCTTCGGCCACCCTGATGTGCACCACTCCAGACATGTTCGACACCCCAGCGCGCAAGAGCGCCTTCGAAACCGTCGCCAGCCAGGCACGGCTGATGCGCTACGGTGGCGACTGCTATGCCTACTGCATGCTCGCCTCGGGTTTCGTCGACGTGATCGTCGAGGCCAGCCTGCAACCCTATGACGTGCAGGCGCTGATGCCCATCATCGAAGGCGCGGGCGGGGTGATCACTGCCTGGGATGGCGGCACGGCCCAGCACGGGGGGTGCGTGGTGGCATGTGGGGATCCGGTGTTGCATCGGCAGGTGGTGGAGATGTTGCGCGGGGCGATGTAAATGCCTGACGCTCGCTGACCATGGGCTTTCAGTAGCAAGTGGTATGGGCCGCATCGCGGCTTGTACGAAACCATGCCACGACGCTCAGGGAGCCATCATCGAACGTGACCGGTGGCGCCGGGCTGCTGCTTTGCGGTGGCCTGCTGCGTCAGCGTTACGGCTCCGGTACCGCCCAGATCGGATCGGCATCGCAGCCTTCGGGGCGAGGCTGGCTGTTGCAATATCGCAGCAGGGCTTGCGCGCCGCTACTTCAAGCGACGAAGGTTTGAAAAGCGACGGGACAGCGAACCGGCCTGAGGTGGAGGATGGCTCCCGGATGCCTAAAGTCTTTTCGTAGCCTGGCCTAGCCTTCAGACTCCATGCGGTCTATTACCTTCCACAATCGCGAATCCTCGAAATCCGCGACCACCAGGTCGGCGCCTGCCGCCAGCAGGTCCTGGGGCTGCTGGGTGGTCGCCAGCGCCACGGTGAACACGCCTGCCGCCCGACCAGCGCGCACGCCGGGCAGGGAATCCTCGAACACCAGTGCCTGCGTGGCGCTGGCTCCGAGCCGCTGCAGCGCGGTGAGGTAAGGCAAGGGGTCGGGCTTGGGACGGGACATGTCCTCGGCCGCCAGGACGTGTTCGAAACGCTGGCGCAGGCCCATGGCGCTGAGCATGTGCTCGGCGTTCAGGCGTGGGGCGTTGGTCACCACGCACATGCCGATTCCGCGTCGCTCGGCATGGGCCAGCAGGCGCAGCAGGCCGGGCAGGGGCTCGAGGCGGGGCGACAGCTGGCGAAACAGGGCTTCCTTGCGTTCGGCCAGCGCCTGGCATTCGGCGGCGCTGGCCTGGGGAAACAGTGCGGGAAACAGCTGGCGATTGGCGCGGCCACTGATCTGCTCGTTGAACTGCGCCTGGCTCAGCGTGCGTCCGTCATGCGCGTGCAGCAGCTGGCGGAAGGCTTGCAGGTGCAGGGTATCGGTATCGGTCATGGTGCCATCGAGGTCGAACAGCAGGGCGCTGAGCATCGGGTCTCCTGGAAAGGGCAAAACCTCAAGCTACCACAAGCCGATGAGGGTTTTTCGTTCTGCCGGTCGTATGCGGCAATGCCTTGGCACTCTTGACGCAGAACCGATGCGGGTGTTCAGATGCCGCTCGATCCAGGTGCCCCATGCCGCCGCGCATGGGGTGAAACGGGAAACCGGTACGCTCTTCGAGCCAGTCCGGTGCTGCCCCCGCAACGGTATGCGAGTGATGCCTTCGACAGACCACTGTGGCCAATTGGCCATGGGAAGGTGATGGTATCGAGCCTCGTGAGCCCGGAGACCGGCCTGGAGCTTCTATGGCAAACACCTGCGGTGGGCGGGCATGGGCCGGTATTGGCGCGTGCGCGATTCCTGCTCCTGCGTGCTTCTGCGAAAGTCACTTTCGAGAAGAGCATGATTGCTGTGATTCGTTCCTCACGTTTCTCCCTCACGGCCCGAACCTTGTCCCTGGGCTGCCTGTTCAGCCCGCTGGCGCTGGCTGAAAACGATGCTCTGACGCTTGACCAGCAGATTGTCTCGGCGCCGTCCGTGGAATCCACCACGGTGGCCGCGATGGCCCAGTACGGCAGCAAGGTGGAGCTGGTCAGCCGCGAGCAGATCGAGCGTGCCGGGCCAGGCGCCGATATCAGCCGAGTGATGCAGATGTTCATCCCCGGTTTCTACATCGCGCCGAAGAATGGCCCGTTCGACTACGGCACCTATTCGCTGCTGGGTGGACGCAACGACGATACCTTGGTCCTGCTCGATGGCGTGCGGCTGAACAATCGTCTCTACGGTGGCTTGTACCTGGATACCTTGCCGGCCAGCGCAGTGGAGCGCATCGAAGTGCTCAAGGGTGGCCAGAGCCTGCTGTTCGGCACCCAGGCCGTGTCGGGCGTGATCAATATCGTGACGCGCAGCCCGCAAAGCCGCCAGGCCTCGGGGCAGATCGACCTGGGGCTGGATAGCGTCGGCGGCAATGCGTCAGCGGCACGGATCGAGCGGGTCCTTGCCAATGGCTTCGGCGACCTGGGCCTGCTGGCCTACGTCAGCCACGATGTCTCCGATGGCTATCAGCCATTTCGCAACCGCGACCTTGCCGGCAACGTCAGCGACAGGCAGCGAGGCTATGAAGTGAGCACTTTCGGTGGCAAGGCGATCCAGGCCTTCGGCGATGATGCGCGCCTCGAGCTGTTCTACCAGTATGCGGACGCCAACCTGGACTTCGCCCGGCCCGTCAACAACCGCAAGACCATGAACGATCGTGTGCAGCAGATCGCCACGGCCACCTTCGAGCAGCGTATCGACGAGCGCCTGAGCTACTTCCTCAAAGGGCACGTCAACGATTGGGATACACGTTATACCCGGATCGACAATCGCGCCGGTGGCGGCCGGAAGGTAGTCAACCATGAAGACTACTGGGGCTTCACCGACTGGGGCCTGCAAGCCGAAGGCAAGGCCGAGTTCGATGGCGGGCATGTGCTGGTGTTGGGCGCTGACAGCCAGTGGTTCAAAGGGCAGGATGACGTGCTGGTGATCGACGACAACAAGGCCCAGGCCCATGCCCTGTACGTGCAACTGCGTCCGCGGATCGCCGCCTTGCCGGCCTGGCACCCGAGCATCGGCGTACGCCATGAAGCGATGAGCGGAGGTAACGGCGCCACGGTGGGCATGCTGACTTCGCTCTACGACCTGAGCGACGACTGGCAATTGCGCGGCCAGTACGGTACGGCCTACAAACTGCCCAACGCCGAGCAGCTGTTCGTCAACGAGCCTGGCGAGGAGATCGGCAACCGCGATCTCAAGCCCGAGAAAAGCCGGAACGCCGAAATCGGGCTGGATTATCACGGACGGCTGTTCGCCCGTGAATCGAGCGTCAGTGTCACGCTGTTCAAGCGCAAGATCACCGACCTGATCACGCTCGATGGCGCGCAATGGGTGAACGGACAAGGGCGTGTGCAAGTGCGCGGCTTCGAAGCCGATGCGAGGATCGAGCTCAACGATCGATGGAGCCTGCAGGCAGACATGACACGCAATCTGAGCGAGTCGCGCAGCGGGGCGACGCTCAACGACGTGCCAGGCTTCTTCGCCCGTTCGCGGATCGGCTACGAGTCCGCGGATCGTACCTGGGGGGCAGGCGGCGCCATTCGCTACATCGGCGACGTGGTCAGCTCCAGGGGCGTGGACTACGGTCATTACTCGGTGGTCGATGCCGATGTCTACGGCTACCTCGACAAGGCCAGCCAGCATCGCGTGGGCCTGTTGCTGGAGAACCTGTTCGACCGTGATTACGTGACCAGTCGAGCAAGCAACGTCGACAACCTTGGCCGGCCGTTCACCGCCGAGCTGCGTTATACCTACGTTTTCCAATGAGCGCGAGCATGGGCTACCACCGTGTACTGTTCGTCGGGCCTGGCCTGGGCCGCGGTTCGGGCGGCCAGGCCTTTGCCGCACAGATCCGCCAACTGCGTGGCGACCACGCAGGCCAGGACATCATCGATACCCTCGAGAGCTTCGACGAGCTGTGGGCTGCCCTGCGCGACGCGTTCGCGCAGGGGGTGGAGCGCCTGCTGGTGGTGGACCTGGAACCAACCTGCGATGCGGCCTACCTCGACTGGCTGCGTGACGAGCTGGGTTGCCTGGCCCGGGCGCATGCCGGCCAGCCGCGAGTCTGGATCACCGCCCAGGCCCTTGGGCGGCGTGGACTGGATGCGCGCATGGCCTGTGCCAGCATCGAGGAGCATGCCCGGCACCTGCCTTGCGAAGAGGTCAGCACGGTCGCCAGCGATCCCGGCTGGACACAGGTGCCTGCGCACGCCCGGCACGTGTTTCTGTGCACCGGCCCGCGCTGCGTCAGGCGTGGCGCCTTGCCTCTCTGGAAAAACCTGCGCCGGCAGCTGCTGGAGCGCCAGCTGATCGAGACGCCCGAGGGTGTATTGCTGACGCGCACTGGCTGCCAGTTCCCTTGCAATCTGGGGCCGGTGCTGACGGTTCATCCGGATGGTTGCTGGTATCGGTTGCGTGATGCGCAGGAGGTGCAACAGCTGGTGGTGACGCACCTGCAAGGCGGGGTGATCGCCACGGACTTGCTGATCGCAGAAGGCCGGCGCCCATGAGCAAGTCCTGGCTGCTGTCGCTGGCCTTGCTCTGTGGCACGTCGGCGCTGGCCGACAGCTACCGCAACTGTGACCAGGATTGGCGACGCCCCGATGCGCCGCCTCAGCGCATTGTCGCCCTCAACCAGCATGCGGCCGACCTGCTGCTGGCCCTGGAGGTGGGACCAGCGCTGGTCGCTGTCGCCTATCTCGACGATAACGCTGCCGCCTACCACCAGGGCCGCTATCGCGGCGTGCCGGTCATCGCACGTGAATACCCTTCCAGCGAAGTGCTGTATGCACAAGATCCAGACCTGGTGGTCGGTGGGTTCGCCTCGGCATTCGGCCCGGGGATCACCTCCAGAAACCGCCTGGCTGAAAATGGTATTGCCTCTTACCTGCTCGAGTCGGCCTGCGCTGGCCATTCACTGGATTATTTCGGCCTCGTGCGACGCGACCTGAGCACCCTCGGTGAAGTCCTCGGCAAGCAGGAGCGCGCCCTCGCACTCATCGAGGCGATGGATGCCGACCTGGCGCGCGCCAGGTCGACCGCACCGGCAGGTACGCCCTTGTCGGTCTTCTATCTCGATGGCGAGGTCCATGGGCTGAACAGCGAGGGTGGGCGAGGTTTCGTCAGCGCACTGCTGCTTGCCGCGGGCGCGCGCAACGTGTTCGCCGGGCTCGATCAGTACCGTGTCACCGTCAGTCCTGAGACCTTGCTGGGCGCTGATCCTGATGTGATCGTGCTGGCCGACGCGGTCTGGTCGCCAGCCAGTCGCAAACGCCGGTTGCTGGCTCACGACCCTGTGCTCTCGACCCTCAGGGCGGTACGCGAGAACCACATAATCGACATTCCTTTCACGCAATTGATGCCTACCCCGGCCAGCGGCCGGGTGGCGCTCGGGCTGGCAACCCGGATCAGCGCCCTGCGGGGCCTGGAGCCGGCGCGCTGAACGATGCCCGACAGGCAGTGGACCGGGCAGGCTCGCCTTGGACGCGCCGTTTCGCTGCCTGCCTGGCCAAAGGGCTGGTCAGTGTTGGCAAAAAAGAGTACAAATGTGCTCCATGGACATTCTGACCCCCAAACGCCAGGCGATCCTCGCGTTCATTCGCGAACGAATCGCCGACCATGGCCAGCCACCGAGCCTGGCCGACATCGCCGAGCGCTTCGGCTTCGCCTCGCGCAGCGTGGCGCGCAAGCACATCACCGCCCTGTGCCAGGGCGGCTTCATCGAGGTCACGCCGAACCAGGCACGCGGCATCCGCCTGGCCGAGCCCCTGCGCCGGCCCGAACTTCTCGAATTGCCGGTACTGGGCCGGGTGGCGGCGGGTGCGCCGATCGGGCCGGACCTGGACATCCACGAGCAACTGATGCTCGATCCCGCGCTGTTCCGCCAGACGCCCGACTACCTGCTCAAGGTGCACGGGGATTCGATGATCGGCGACGGTATCTGCGATGGCGACCTGGTCGGCATCCGCCAGCAGGGCGAGGCGCGCGACGGGCAGATCATCGTCGCCCGGCTCGATGGCGAAGTGACCATCAAGCGCCTGCAGCGGGTCCCCGGCGGCTACCGCTTGCTGGCACGCAACCCGGCCTATGCGCCCATCGAGGTCGGGCCGCAGCGCGACTTCGTCATCGAGGGGGTCTATTGCGGCCTGCTGAGGCGCGAATGAGCGGGGCGGTCGTCGACCTGGAAGGGCTGCTAGGCCAGCGCAAGGTCTGGCGTGGCCGCCAGGTACAGGCGCGCCAGTCTGGCTTGCAGCCGACCGGGCACCAGCAACTGGACGAACGCCTGCCCGAGGGCGGCTGGCCGGCAGCGGCCCTGACCGAACTGTTGCTGGCCAGCCCCGGCTGCGGTGAACTGCAACTGCTCTGGCCAAGCCTGGCACGCCTGACCGGTGAAGGCGGGCGAGTGGTGCTGGTGGCGCCGCCTTTCATCCCCTACGCGCCGGCCTGGCAGGCGGCGGGCCTGGATTTGCGCTGGCTGGTGCAGGTCCGGGCCGAGCCGGCCGAAGCCTTGTGGGCTGCCGAGCAATGCCTGCGCTCGGGCAGTTGCGCGGCGGTGCTGTGCTGGCCGCAACGTGTCGACGACCGTGCCTTGCGTCGGCTGCAGGTGGCCGCCGAGACCGGCCAGGCACTGGCGTTCGCCTGCCGGCCGCAGGAAGCGGCGCACAACCCGTCGCCTGCCGCCCTGCGGATCGCCATCGACAGCCGCCCGGCCCAATGGCGCGTGCTCAAGTGCCGTGGCGGTCTGGTTCCCGGCGTGCCCATCGCCAGCCGCCTGGAGCATTGATGAGCCATGCTCTGGGCCTGCATTCTCCTGCCGCAGCTGGCGATGGATACCCTCCTGCGCGACCGGGAAGACACCGAATCGCCTCTGGTCCTGCTCGGCGGGCCGAGCCAGCGGCGCATGCTACGCTCGGTCAATGCCGCCGCCGCGCGTCTTGGCCTGCGTGCCGGGCAGACCCTCAATGCCGCGCGAGCCCTGGTCGAGGACTTCACCTGCCTCGAGGCTGACCCGGCACGCATCGAGCAGACCGAGCGCCTGCTGGCGGCCTGGGCCTATCGCTTCAGCGCTCAGGTCAGCCTGCACTATCCTCGGGCCTTGCTGCTGGAGGTCGGCTCCAGTCTCAAGCTGTTCGGGCCGTGGCCGGTATTCGAGGCGCGCCTGCGCCAGGAGCTGGGCGAACTCGGCCTGCGCCACCGGATCGTGCTGGCGAGCAACCCGGTGGCGGCACGCATGCTCGCCAATGGGCATGACGGCCTGGCGCTCGAGGATGCCGAGCTGACCCGGGCGGCCCTGGCGCGTCTGCCAATCGATCGCGTCGGGCTGCCGGTCGAGGCGGCCGAGGCCTTCGCACGCATGGGGCTGCGCCAGCTCGACCAGGTCCTGGCGCTGCCACGCGATGCCTTGGCCCGGCGTTTCGATGCTGCCGTGCAGCTGCATCTGGACCAGCTGCTCGGCTTGCGCAGCCTGGGCCTGGCGTTCTACCAGCCACCGGATCGCTTCGAGGCGCGGCTGGAACTCAACTTCGATGTCGAATCGCACCAGGCGCTGCTGTTTCCCCTGCGCCGTCTGGTCGGCGACCTGTCGCTGTTCCTGGCGGGCCGTGATTGCGGGGTGCAGCGCTTCAGCCTGCACCTGGAACATGCCGAGTCGCCGGATACCGTGCTGCAGGTGGGCCTGCTTGCCGCCGAGCGCGAGGCCGGCATGCTCTTCGAGCTGGCACGCGGGCGCCTCGAGCCGCTGCAGATCCCGGCACCGGTACGCAACCTGCGTCTGCTGGCCGAAGACCTGCCTGCCTTCGTGCCCCAGCACCAGGCATTGTTCGACGCCCGTTCGCGCCAGGCGCAGTCCTGGGAGCAGCTGCGCGAACGGCTGCGTGCACGGCTCGGTGACGAAGCGGTCAAGGGCCTGCAGGCGCTGGCGGACCATCGGCCCGAACAGGCCTGGCAAGTCGCTGCCGAAGGCGCCGGCAGTGACCTGCGGGTGACACCGGGTAGTCGTCCCGGCTGGCTGCTGTCCACGCCGCAGCCGCTCGCGCCTGGCAGCTTGCAGCTGCTGGGCCAGGCCGAGCGCGTCGAGTCGGGCTGGTGGGATGGCGGCGACGTGCGTCGCGACTACTATCGGGTCGAGACCCGCGATGGCCTGCGTGGCTGGGTCTACCAGGATCTCGACCAGCCCGGTCCGCTGTGGCTGCAGGGCTGGTTCGCATGAGCGGGCAGGTCTACGCCGAGCTGCACTGCCTGTCGAACTTCAGCTTCCAGCGCGGCGCCTCGAGTGCCACCGAGCTGTTCCGGCGCGCCAAGGCCGAAGGCTACCAGGCCCTGGCGATCACCGACGAATGTACCCTGGCCGGTATCGTCCGGGCCTGGCAGGCCGCGCGCGAACACCAGTTGCCGCTGATCGTCGGCAGCGAAATGCGGGTACACGACGGGCCTCGGCTGGTGCTATTGGTCGAGAACCTGGTCGGCTACCAGAACCTCTGCGCGCTGATCACTCAGGCCCGGCGACGCAGCGAGAAGGGCAGCTATCGGCTGCTGGCCAGCGACCTGGAAGGCCGCAGCGAAGGCCTGCTGGCGTTGTGGGTCCAGCAGGAGCCCGACGGGCTCGTCCAGGCCGGCTGGCTCAAGCGCCTGTTCAGCGAGCGGCTGTGGCTGGCCGTGCACCTGCACCGTGGCAGTGACGATGCGGCTCGCCTGGCCCGCCTGCTGGCACTGGCGGGTGAGGCACGCATACCTGCCGTGGCCTGCGGCGATGTGCACATGCACATCCGCGGGCGTCGTGCGTTGCAGGACTGCATGACCGCCATTCGTGAACACTGCAGCGTGGCCGAGGCCGGCCGCTACCTGTTCCCCAACGGCGAGCGTCACTTGCGTTCGTTCGAACAACTGGCCGAGCTGTATCCCGTCGAGCTGCTGGCCGAGACCCTGGTGATCGCCGCGCGCTGTCGCTTCGACCTGGACCAGCTGGAATATCACTACCCGCGCGAACTAGTCCCGCAGGCGCATACGCCGGCCAGCTGGCTGCGCGAGTTGTGCCAGCGACGCCTGCCAGTACGCTGGCCGGCCGGTCCTGGCCAGCAAGTGCTCGAACTGCTGGAAAAGGAGCTGGCACTGATCGAGGAGCTGCGCTACGAAAACTACTTCCTCACCGTGCACGACATCGTCGATTTCGCCCGTCGCCAGGGCATTCTGTGTCAGGGGCGCGGCTCGGCGGCCAACTCGGTGGTGTGCTTCGTGCTGGGCATCACCGAACTCGACCCGACCGAGCACCGCCTGTTGTTCGAGCGTTTCCTCTCGCGCGAGCGCAACGAGCCGCCGGACATCGATGTGGACTTCGAGCACGAGCGGCGCGAGGAGGTGATCCAGTATGTGTTCCAGCGCTATGGCCGGCACCGCGCGGCGCTCACCGCGGTGGTCAATACCTACCACGCCGCCGGCGCGGTGCGCGACGTGGCGCGGGTCCTGGGGCTGCCTGGCGAGCAGATCGACGCCCTGGCCAAGTGCTGCGGCCGCTGGAGCGACCGGATCCCCGATGCGCCGCGGCTGCTCGAGGCCGGCTTCGACCCCGACAGCCCCTACCTGCGGCGCATCCTGGTGCTGGCCGGCGAGCTGATCGGGTTTCCGCGGCACCTGTCGCAGCATCCGGGAGGTTTCGTCATCTCCCAGCAGCCGCTCGACCAGCTCGTGCCGGTGGAAAATGCCGCGATGCCGGAGCGCACGGTGATCCAGTGGGACAAGGACGATCTCGACCTGGTCGGCCTGCTCAAGGTCGATGTGCTGGCCTTGGGCATTCTCAGTGCCCTGCGTCGCTGCTTCGACCTGGTCCGGCGCCATCGTGGCCGACACCTGACTCTGGCGAGCATACCGGGCGGGGACCCAGCCACCTACGCGATGATCGGCCGTGCCGAGACCATGGGCGTGTTCCAGATCGAGTCGCGCGCGCAGATGGCCATGCTGCCACGGCTCAAGCCCAAGAAATTCTATGACCTGGTGATCGAGGTGGCCATCGTGCGACCGGGGCCGATCCAGGGCGACATGGTCCACCCGTACCTGCGACGGCGCCTGGGCCAAGAGCCGGTCAGCTATCCGTCGCCAGCCCTGGAAGCGGTCTTCAAGAGAACCCTGGGCGTGCCGCTGTTCCAGGAGCAGGTCATGGAGCTGGCCATGGTCGCGGCCGACTACAGTCCGGGCGAAGCCGACCAGCTACGCCGCAGCATGGCGGCCTGGAAGCGTCACGGTGGGCTCGAACCGCACCGGCTCCGGTTGATCGAAGGCATGCTGCGCAACGGCTACGACCAGGCGTTCGCCGAGCGCATCTTCGAGCAGATCAAGGGCTTTGGCAGCTATGGATTCCCCGAGTCCCATGCTGCCAGCTTCGCCCTGCTGTGCTATGCCAGCAGCTGGCTCAAGTGTCATGAGCCGGCGATCTTCACCTGCGCCCTGATCAACAGCTGGCCGATGGGCTTCTACAGCCCGGACCAGCTGCTGCAGGAGGCCCGGCGCCAGGGCATCGAGGTGCGGCCGGTGGATGTCTGTCACAGCGAATGGGATTGCAGCCTGGAGCCGCTGCCAGGCGGCGCGCTGGCGATTCGCATGGGCCTGCGGCTGATCCGCGGCCTGGCCGAGTCCGATGCCCGGCGCCTGGAGCAGGCCAGGCTACGGCGCCCGTGGCGTGACATCGACGACCTGTGCCTGCGCGCCGGCCTGGGCAGCCGCGCCAGAGCCTGCCTGGCCGACGCCGGCGCCTTGCGCGCCCTGGCGAGCGACCGCCACCAGGCACGCTGGCAAGTGGCGGCCGTGCAACCACAGCTGCCACTGTTCGCGACGCTCGAACCGACGGCCGAAAGCCCGGTACAACTGCCAGCGCCAACCGTGGCCCAAGACCTGTTCGCCGACTATGCCACGCTAGGCACGACCCTGGGACCTCATCCGCTGACCCTCCTGCGCCCACGCCTGCGCGCGCTGGGCTGTCGCAGCTCGGCGGAGCTTGCCGAAGTAGGGCAGGGCGACGCCATCGCCGTGGCCGGCCTGGTGGTGGGCCGGCAACGACCACAGACCGCCAGTGGCGTGACCTTCGTCACCCTGGAGGACGAGTTCGGCATGCTCAACGTGATGGTCTGGCGCGAACTGGCCGAGCGGCAGCGGCGGGTGCTGGTCGGGGCACGGTTGATGAAGGTCAGCGGCCGGCTGGAGGAGGCAAGTGGCGTCCGCCACCTGATTGCCCGGCGGTTGGAAGATATCAGCCCGTTGTTGCAGGGGTTGGATGTGCGGAGTCGGGATTTTCACTGAGCCGATCTTTCAAGCCTGCCGGCTCTTGAAGCCGAACCGGTGCCCTGCCGGCGGTTGCGACCAGATGCCGTGCTTGCGGCGCAGTGCGTAAGCCGTGGACGCGGCCGCCGCCGGGGCGCCGGACCGGCCGCGATAGGGCACGCAGCGGCCTAAGGAGTCGTCATCCGTATAACCCACCAACATTCAGACCATCGCCAGCCGCTGCTTGCGCCCCGGCATTGGAAATGCCCGGTCGATGGCTTGCAGGTCCTGCTCGTCCAGCACCAGCTCCGCTGCTGCGGCATTGAGCTGCACGTGACGGGGATCGACCGCCTTGGGAATGGCGATCACGCCCTCCTGGCGTGTGACCCAGGCCAGGCATACCTGGGCGGGGGTCGCCTGATGACGCTGTGCGATCTCGCCCAGGAGAGGATGACGCAGCAGCTGTCCGGCCTGGGCCAGCGGGCAGTAGGCCATGATCGGCAGGCCTCGTGCCTGGCACCAGGGCAGCAGGTCGAACTCGATGCCGCGCTGCGCAGGGTTGTAGAGCACTTGGTCGGTGGCGCAGCGGGTGTCGTCGAGCTCTTGCAGGTCAGCGACATCCAGGTTGGAAACGCCCCAATGACGGATCTTGCCTTGCTCGCGCAGGCGCTCGAACGCCTCGACCGTTTCCGCCAGCGGATACTGGCCCCGCCAATGCAGCAGGTACAGGTCGATGCAGTCGGTACCCAGACGGTCCAGGCTGCGTTCGCAGGCCAGCGGCACGCCTCGCCGGCTGGCGTTGTGCGGGTAGACCTTGCTGACCAGGGTGACCTGATCGCGGCGGCCAGCGATGGCCTGGCCCACCACGGCTTCGGCACCTCCTTCGGCATACATCTCGGCGGTGTCGATCAGGCTCATGCCCAGCTCGATGCCCTGTTGCAAGGCTGCCACTTCGGCGGCGCGGCGACGCGGGTCCTCGCCCATGTACCAGGTGCCCTGGCCGATGGCGGGGACGTCCCTGCCTGCAAGTTTCACGTAGCGCATATCGTCTCCTGAATGACAAGGGGCAGGCCGTCGGCCCGGCTCGCGACTGTCGGCGAGCCCACGCCGGTAACGCAATGAGCATTCGATGAAACCTCCGGCTTGCCAGTTCCCTGGCCGCGAAGCCGTGGCTGCGCTCATGAAGGACACCCATGATGCGTCAACCCTGCGAGGCCCGCCAGAACCTCCATCAGCATGTGGTCAGCGTCGGCCGGAAACTCAAGGCAGCCCGCGCAGCCGCGCGGTGTGAGCGGCTGGAACAACGGGACATCATTTTATATACCACCCCTGCAGCGGGGCGCCGCGTCGTGTTTGCCGCACGTTTGGAGTTAGAATGCGAGCCGCGACTCTTTTATACCACCCCTGTAAGAATGAAGTCATCAAGCTACCCCTCCTTGAACCGATGTCGCCTATACGGACGCAAGGCAATCAGCGAGGGGGGTGTTTCGGCTCTGGCATGCTGAAGGCACCAGTGAAAAACTGAACTCGACAGCGGCCGATCTGCCCATTGGCTTGGAACCTTGAAACTTTGATGAGGAGACTGAGCATGCCGAGCAAAGACGGCAAGATCCGTTATGGCGTGGTAGGGGGCGGGTCCATTTCCCAGGGCGCGTTCATGCCAGGCGTGGGCCAGACCGACAACTCGGTGATGACTGCGCTGGTCACCGGGGACCCGGTCAAAGCCGAGAAGCTGGCCGCGCGCTATGACCTCAAGAGCTACACCTATGAACAGTTCCCGCAGCTGCTGGCCGCAGGCGAGGTGGATGCGCTGTATGTGGCCACGCCGAACTTCCGCCATACCGAGTTCGTGGTCCCGGCCCTGGAAGCGGGTATCCACGTCCTGCTGGAAAAGCCCATGGCGACCACCGTCGCCGATTGCCAAGCCATGAACGATGCGGCCAAGCGCTCGGGCGCCAAGCTGATGATCGCCTATCGCTTGCACAGCGAGCCGGGCACGCTGGAAATGATCGATCGGGTCAACAAGGGTGATTTCGGTGAAGTGCGGTTGTTCACCTCGACTTTCACCCAGACCGTCAGGCCCAGCAATCATCGCGCCCAGCACGGCTTCGGCGCGGGTCCGGTACCAGACATGGGGCCGTATCCGCTGAACATGGTGCGCCAGCTGTTCAATGCCGAGCCCATCGAGGTCAGTGCGGTAGGCACGCACTCGCCGGGCAGCAAGATCAATACCTGGGACACGGTGACGGTTTCCCTGCGCTTCCCGCAGGAGCGTCTGGCCCAGTTCACCGTCAGTTACACCTTGCCTGACAGCGAGCGCTTCGAGCTGTTCGGCAGCAAGGGGCTGATCGAGGCATCGCCTTGCTTCGGCTATGGCGAAGGGGTCGGCATCGCCTATCGCGCGACCATCGGTGAGCACGACGAAGAGCGCACCCACCCGGTGGTCGACCAGTTCGCCGGCGAGACGGCCTACTTTTCCGACTGCATTCTCAATGGTGTCGAACCCGAGCCGAACGGCGAGGAAGGTTGGCGCGACCTCAGGGTGATCGCTGCCATCGAGCGCGCCCTGGAAACCGGCGAAGCGCAAGTGCTCGATCCGCTGCCGTCCAAGCCGCATGCCAGGCTAGAGCAGCGGCGCACGTTCGATCTGGCCAAAGTGCCGGATTACATCGATACGCAAGATCCAACCGAGTGACCCTTGGCAGATGAGCGTGGCCCCGCCGCCTTCGCGGCGGAGCCACGCTCAGGCACCACTGGCTCAACGCTGCGGATTGATGCCCGCCAGGCTGCAGGCAGCCCCGAGCAAGGCCAGGTGGGTCAATCCTTGAGGCAGGTTACCCAGATAATGACCGGTCTTGCCATCGACCATTTCCGAATAGATACCCACTCCACGGCCCAGCCCCGCAATAGCCTCATCGAACATCTTGCGTGCCCGATCCGATTCGCCTAGCAAGTTGTAGGCCTGGACCATCCAGAACGTGCAAGCCAGGAAGCAGCCTTCTTCCTTGTGGACGTCGCTGTAGCGGTAGTGGAACGGACCTTCGCCCAGCTCCTTGTCGATCGCTTGCAAGGTGGCCTTCAGGCGCTCCTTGTGTGGGTAGCCGAAGCGCACCGCCAGGGCCAGCGAGGCATCCAGGCGCTCGCTGCCAGCATGGAACACGTAGGCCTCGCGGGACTCGCTCCAGCAATTGGCTTCGATCCAGTCGACGATGCGCTGGCGCTCGCGGTCCCAGCGATCCCGGCAGGTAGTGGGCAGGTGACCGCCATCGGCGAGCTCGACCGCGCGGCTCAAGGCCTGCCAGCAACTGATCTTGGACATGGTGTAGTGCTGCTGTTCCGGCAGTTCCCAGATCCCGCAATCACGTAGCCGCCAGCTGTCGGCACAGCGATCGGCCAGGCCGGACAGGGTGGCCGCGCTGGTGGCGTCGAGGATGTTGCCGCGATCGATGAAGCAGCGGGCGGTTTCGAAGATGTCGCCGAAGATGCCATGCTGGTGCTGGTCCACGGCACGGTTGCCGACCCGGGGCTGGGAGTGCTTGTAGCCGGGCAGGTCGAGCAGTCGACTGGTCTGGCCCAGCCCACCGTCGAGCGTGTAGCACACCTGCGGGCCGTGTTCGCCTAGGCGTTGCAACAGCCACTTGAAGGCGGCCTGGGCCTCGGGCAGCGCACCGATACCGATGAACGCCTCGATGGTATAGCCGGCATCGCGCACCCAGGCGAAGCGGTAGTCGTAGTTCTTGTCGCCACCGATGCGTTCGGGGAGGGACGTGGTCGCGGCCGCCATGATCGAGCCGCTCGGGGAAGACAGCAGCAGCTTGAGCGCCAGGGCGCTGCGAATCACCAGGCCCTTGTGCTGGCCCTCGTAGAGCAGGCCCTCGGTCCACTGGCGCCACTCGCGGTCGGAGCCGTCGATACGCGCGTCGATCAGCTCCAGCGATGGCACGACCAGGGGCTCGTCACGCCCGGCGATGATCGCCAGTACCTCGTGTTGTCCTTCGGCCACGCTGACGTGCGCACGCACGCCCAGGTCGTCTCGTCTGTCGAGACACACCCGGGGGCCGTGCAGAAACATGCCAAGAATGTGACCGGCATGAAATACGCTACCGTTGTCGTTCGGCGACAGGTACGGGCAGACGGTGTCGGCCTGGGTACCAAAATCGATGGCGATATCGAATTGCACTTCGCCTTCGAGCCCTTCGATGCGGCGCCCCAGTTCTGCCCAGGGCAAGCGCCCGGCAGGACCGCTGTTGAGCGATTCGACCATGCGGGCACGCCCGCTGGCGGTGATGAACAGCGTTTCCAGCACGTTGCTATCGGGGATGTAGCGCCGCTCCACGCGAAACGCCTGTCGCGGACGAATGAGGAAGAAGCCGCCATTGTCAGGGGCCAGCAAACGGTCGAACAGCGGTGGCGAGTCCATGTGCGGCACGCACCACCAATCGATGGCACCGTCCCAGCCTACCAGCGCGACCGAGCGGCCGTCGCCCAGGGCCGCGTAGGCCTCGAGGGGCAGGTAGCCTTGAGCGTCACGCTCCGGCTTGGCCGCTTGCCAGGCATTGGAAAAATCGTCTTTCATGACACCCCACTTCGCTAGACGTTGGAAAACCGGTGCTGCACGTGACAAGCACCTGTGCTAACGACTGCGCCAGCAGGGCAGGGGTTCGAGTTTTCTGCGGCCAGGCCGGCTTCAGGCGGCGCGCTCGAGCGTGTCGAGCAGGTCGACGAACTCGCGCGCCAGCTTGTGGCGGGGGGCCAGGTGGACCAGCGGCACGGAAACCTGGTGGGACTCGCGCATCTTGATCGAACTGCTGAGAAACACCGGCAGCACCGGCAGGCCTTCATCACGCAACTGCTGCACCAGGCTTTGGTGCAGCGCGGTGCGACTGGCGAACTGATTGACGATCACCCCTTCGACTTCCAGAGCCTCGTTATGGTCCTGACGCAGCTCCTGGACCTGGGCCAGCACGCCGAGCAGGGCCTGGCGCGAAAAGCTGTCGCAGTCGAACGGTATCAGCAGTCGCTCGGCGGCGACCAAGGCACTGAAGGTATAGAAATTCAAGGCCGGCGGAGTATCGATGTAGATTCGCTCGTAATCTTCCGAAAGCGTTAGCAGCAGCTTGCGCAGCTTGTTGATCTTGAATTTGCCTTCGAGCCGGGATTGCAACTCGGCCAGCTCGGCGCTGGCCGTGATCAGATGCAGGTTGTCATAGCGCGTCTCGGTGATCGTCACCCGCTCCTTGAATCCGGCAGCCTTCGCGGTCAGGGTCTGCTTGAAGAAATCGGCAATACCGGCGGGAATGGCCTGTTTGGCCAGGCCGGTCAGGTAGTGGGTGGCGTTGGCCTGCGAGTCAAGGTCCACCAGCAGCGTGCGATAGCCTTCGGCGGCACTGGCAGCGGCGAGGTTGCAGGCGATGCTGGACTTGCCGACACCACCTTTCTGATTGAATACGACGCGACGCATTGAATGTCATCCATGAGGGATAGGTAGCGTTCCGACAGCCAGCCTCGATGGCGGGCTGGCGCCCATGCCGAGGCTCGAAGATGTCAGATCAAGGACGATCCTATGAATGAAAGATGACAATTTTAAGACAGCCTGAATACTGGTCAGCGAACTATAAGAACAGAGGCGTCCGATGGTCGGGTCGGAAAGTGCCCGGTGCGTATGCATTGGGTGACTTCCAGGCGTTCGGCATTGACGATGGCCGATGGCCACGTCATTGCCTTCGCGGTTGCTGATCCAGAGCCGATGCTGGGAGGGTGATGGCGATGTCTGGTGGCGCTCGTTCACTCGAAAACAGGCCGATGCGTGGGAGGTGCATCGGCCCGTTGGCGTCGTGCCGTTCTATACGGCACGTGTCTGTCGCTGGCCGTGAATCAGCTGCCGCCACCGCTACCACCACTGCCGGTACCACCGGTGCCAGAGCCGCCACCGGTGCCGATACCGCCGCTGCCGCCAGTGCCGCCAGTACCTCCGGAGCCGCCGCTGTCGCCCGAGCCCATGCCGCCCGATCCACCGCTGCCACCGGTGCCCATGCCGCCGCCGCTGCCAGTACCGCTTCCCATGCCGCTGCCGCTGCGTGGACCAGCATCGGTACCAGTGCCGCCGCCGGCACCGTCGCCACCGGTGCTGCCGGTGTCGGTGCCTATGCCGCTGCTACCGGGAGTGGTGCCACTGCCGCCATGCATGGTGCCCGAACCGGTGCCATGGCCATCCTGGGAGGGCGTCGCGTTGCCAGGGACCTGGCTGCTTCCCGGTGTGTTGCTATGGCCAGTGCCATTGAGGTCGGTCGCGGCGAAGGTGGTTGGCGCAGCGAATCCCAGGCACAAGGCAAGGGCCAGATATTGAGGGCGAATCCGCTTCATGATGTCTCTCCTCGTTGGTTGACATGCATGAGTTGGGGCAACCTGTCGGATCAGGGGTGCCATGCAACGGACGGGCGGTAGCGACAGGCAGGCCTGGCGCTGCTTCGTGGCGGTGCCAGGAACGGCCCTGACGCGTCAGGAAGGATGATAGGTGGGCGTCAACGTAGCTTCGCGCCATTGGCCATTGGCCTCTGGCGCGAAGCTCGAGAGAGCGATCAGTGGTGGGCGGTGCGATCTTCCTTGGCCAGGATGGCGCGAGCCAGATCGGTGTCACTGGCTTGCAAGCCCGGATGGTCATGGCGGGCCTGTTGCAGTGCGGATTCCACATAGGCGCCTCGAATCGCACCGTCGCTGGCAATGAATGCCGACAGTTCGTCTTGGGCGGGAATGATGCGTTTATCGTCCTTGAACGTCGAGTACAGCGAGGCCGAGATCCCTGCCGACGTCGCGACATGCCGGACGGTATTGTCGGCCAAGGCCGTACCGACAGGCAGACAAAGCAGCAGCGAAGGAACGAGCAATAAGTGGCGCATGACGTATTCTCCAGAAGCATGTAGCCCAATGTTGGTACCGCTGCTGATTCAGAGCGGAAAATTCACGGGCGAGTTCCATCTGCCTGCTGGCACGACTGGCTCCGGCAGGCCAGGCCGATGAGCATCCGCGCCCCCGCAAGCCCCAGGCCCTGCGCGCGTCGCGTTCACCATTGCCTGGTCTGCCGACGATTGGGCGCAAGGTCAGAGCCCTTCGAAGAAACGTTGCACCTGCTGGCGCTCCAGGCTGGCGAAGGTCGGAGGATTCCAGCGAGGCTGCCTGTCCTTGTCGATGATGCGGGCGCGTACGCCTTCGAGAAGTTCGCCATGTTCGAACCAGCGTCGGTTCAGATGCAGCTCCATGGCGAAGCAGTCCTCCAGCGGCATGTACCTGCCGCGGCGCAACAGATCCAGGGTCACCGCCATCGCCAGGGGAGAACAGGCTTGCATTCGCTCGGCGCTGGCCAAGGCCCATGGGTGGCTGTCGCCGATGGTCACGGTGCGCAATTGTTCGATCATGCTTGGCACGTCTGGCAAGCCGAAATAATGATCGATCATCGGCCGCAGCCGGTCCAGCGAGGGTTCTGGCAGCACTTGCGTTCCTATCTTGGCCAGCAGGCCCTGCAGGTCCTTGAGCGGGACATGGCTGAAGTTCAGGCGGTTGAGCCGATAGTCGAGCGCGGAAAGCCTGGCACTATTGACGTGCCAGTCGGCCAGGCCGCAATACAGCGCATCGGCGGCGCCGATATGGGTGCCGCTGACGCCCAGGTAGATCCCCAGCTCGCCTGGAAGGCGTGGCAGGAAGTAACTGGCGCCGACATGCGGGAAATAGCCGATCCCCACTTCCGGCATGCCGAGCCGGCTGCGTTCAGTGACGATGCGCAGGTCCGCGGCTTGGGCCAGGCCCAGGCCGCCGCCGAGGGTATAACCGTCCATCAGCACCATGACCGGCTTGCGATAGCGGTGGATGTAGAGGCCCAGGGCATGCTCCTCGGCGAAGAAGTCGCGGTGCACGGAGTCTGCCGCATGGTAGCTGTCGGATAGCGAACGGATGTCGCCACCGGCGCAAAGACCCTTTGGGCCAGCGCCACGCAGCATGACCGCCAACACTTGCGGATCGGCCGCCCAGCTTTCCAGTTGCTGCCCAAGCGTACGGATCATGTCCAGGGTCAAGGCATTCAGGCTACACGGCCGATTGAGCGTCAAATGTCCGATGTGATTGCGAACTTCGGCCAGTACGTGCCCGGCCTCCTGGATTTGAGCGAGCGCGGTCATCGCGGTCTCCATGACGTGTCGTTGGATTTCCCTATGCGCCTTGCGGCATGAACGAGGTAGTCGAAGCTTGCGCCCAGGGGCTGCACTGAGCCGCCCGTCCTGCAAGTGCCTGACTACCGACAGGTGTGACAGCGCTCTACCGCGAAATGCTTACCCGGATCGTGGCGCTGATACGTCGACGTTATGGTGCTACCGGAGCCACTCGAGCGCGGCGTAGCCGCCGCGTATGGTCATGGCCAGTGGCAAGCGCGCATCAACGTGGCAGACGGCCGCTGACGAAGTGAGCCACATCATTGAAGCCTGGGGTCGAGGCGTGTCCCGGGGTCACCAGCGAGTCGATGAAGGCTTCATCCTCGGCCGTGACCTGCACCTGCAGCGCACCGCTGTAGGTATCCCATTGCGCCTCGGTGCGCGGGCCGACGATGGCCGAGCTGACCAGCCGGTTGTTGAGCACCCAGGCGATGGCGAATTCGACGATGCCGACGCCCTTGGCCTCGGTGTAGGCCTGGATCTTCCTGGCGATGGTCAGGGATTCCTGGCGCCATTCGACCTCCAGGATGCGCTTGTCCTGGCGCCCGGCGCGGCTACCGGCGTCCGGAGCGCTGCCTGGCACGTACTTGCCGCTGAGCACGCCGCGCGCCAGTGGGCTGAAAGGCACGATACCCAGGCCATGGTGAGCAGCCGCGGTGAACTGTTCCGGCTCGGCCTGGCGGTTGACGATGTTGTACAGCGGCTGGCTGACGATCGGCTTGTCGACCCCCAGGCGTTCGGCCAGGTTGCAGATCTCGGCGATGCGCCAGCCGCGAAAATTCGAAACGCCCCAGTAACGGATCTTGCCTTGGCGCAACAGGTCGCCCATCGCCCGCACGGTTTCCTCGAGCGGTACCTGGTGGTCCTCGCGGTGCAGGTAGTAGAGGTCCAGGTAGTCGGTACCCAGGCGGGTCAGGCTTGCCTCGATGGCATTGAACAGGTGCTTGCGCGAGAGCCCGCTGCGGTTGGGCAGGCCGCCGGCAGCTCCGTAACCTGCCTTGGAGGCGACGATCCATTCCTGGCGATGGCGCGCCACGGCCTCGCCGACGATTTCCTCGGAGCGGCCGGCATTGTAGACATCGGCGGTATCGATGAAGTTGATGCCCTGGTCCCAGGCCTTGTCGATGATGCGCAAGGCATCCCCGGCACTGGTCTGATCGCCGAACATCATGCTGCCGAGGGTCAAGGCGGAAACCTGCAGGCCACTGCGGCCCAGCGGACGGTAGATCATGTCGAACATCCTCTTTCGATGGGGTGCGGCCTGTTGTACAGGCAAACAAGACGGTTTGAAAGCATCAGGGTGGCGCAATGCCCCATGGCGACATGGCAGGCGCTCCATCGGCACCCCGTAGCGTTTACGCTGTCCACTTCGAACGGCAGACAATCGCCCATGGGGAACCACGAAATTGGACTCGTTGACACAGGCTGTACTGGGCGCCGCCCTACAGGGCGCGGTATTGGGGCGTATCCAGGGGCGTCGAGCGCTTCTATACGGCGCGGCGCTCGGCACTCTGCCGGATCTCGACGTGGTGATCCGCTACGCCGACCCGGTCTCGACGATGACCTACCATCGCGGTTTCTCGCACTCGGTTTTCGTGCTGACCGGCCTGGCCTTGCTGCTCGCCTGGCTGGTGGCCTGGCTCGGTCGGCACCGATGGCCGGACAAAGGCTACCGGCTATCGAGGTTGTTCCTGGCCTTCTGGCTGGTACTGGTCACCCACCCGGTCCTGGATGCCTTTACCGTCTACGGCACGCAACTGTTCTGGCCGCTGGCGTTGACTCCGCAAAGCTGGGCGGCGGTGTTCATCATCGATCCCGTGTACACCCTGCCGATGCTGGTCGCAGTGCTGTATGCAGCGTTCGAGGGCATAGGTGCAAGGATGCAACGGTGCCTGCTGGCGACGGTGCTGTTCGGCGCCGCCTATCTTGGCTTTGGCCTGGCCGGACGCAACCTGGCCGAGCATCGCTTCCAGGCGGCGCTGGACAACCAGGGCATCGTCGCCAGCGAGGTGCGCGCGATCCCCATGGCGTTCAATACCCTGGTCTGGCGGCTGCTGGCCAAGACGCCCGACGGCCATTACTACGAAGGGGTCAGCAGCTGGTTCGACCGCGAGCCACCCGAGCTGCTGCGCCAGTCGCTGCACCTGGACGCCGCGGCGGCCCTGCAAGGCGTGCCACTGCATGAGCGGCTGCGCTGGTTCACCGCGCACTGGCTGCGCTACGACATCGAAGGCGAACACCTGGTCGTCACCGACCTGCGCATGGGGCTGCCCGGCAACTACACCTTCCGCTTCAACATGGCCCGACGCGACGGCCAGGGCGGCTGGCAGGCGATCCTGCCCACTCGTGCACGCGGCGCCGGTGTCGGATCGATGTTCGACCGAGAGGACCTGCGCCTGATCGGGCGGCGCATCTTCTTCCAGCAGCCACCCTTGCCGCTGGCGCGCTGGGCATCGCGAATGCCGGGTACTGACCATCAGGCGGCTGCGCTCGGGGAGGGTCGATGAACAGCCGCTCGGCCGGGCTGGACCTGGTCAAATGGGTGGCCATCCTCAGCATGCTGGGTGATCACCTGCGCTATCTCTGGCCCATGGCGGATGGCTTGTTCATACCTGGTCGGCTGGCATTCCCGCTGTTCTGCCTGGTCATGGCCTGTCATGTTCGACGCAGCCCTCAAGCAGCCTTACACAGCCACGGCAATGCCCGCTACCTCTGCTGGATGGTCGCTTTCTGCGTGCTTTCGGAGCCGCCCTACCGCTGGCTCGACAGCGAGTCGCAGACCTTCAGCATCATGCCGACCCTGACGCTCGGCTTGTTGTCGGCCTGGGGTGTGCATCATGCCGGAACGGCGGCTCGCCTGACGGGATTGCTGGCAGTGCTGGCGGCAACCTGGGCCAGTCCCGTGCTGATGTATGGTTTGCCGGGCGTGCTGCTGCCAGCGGCCTGGCTACAGGCCCTGGGCAGAGGTGGGCTGGCCTGGCTGCTGCCTTGCAGCCTGGCCGTCGGCGCGAACCTGACCAACAGCTGGCTGTCGGCGCATCCGTTCGAGCCGATTGCACTGTTGATCCTGAGCATGGCCGCGTTGGCCATACCGCTAGGTCTGTGGTTGCTACGCCACGATCACCTGCACGTCTGGCCGGTCGGCCGCTGGGCCTATGGCTTCTATCCCTTGCACCTGGCGGCCCTCGGGTGGTGGCGAGGGTTGGGCTGATCAGGCCGGCAGGACCTTGAAGCCATGGGTGCCGTCGCGCTCGAGTTGCGCGACCAGGCCGAACTCCCAGTCCAGATAGCCTTGCATCGCTTCGCGGGGGTTGTCGGTGCCTTCATAGGGCCGGCGGTAGCGATCGCTGCGCGCTACGGCCAGGCGCGTCTCGCCACTTTCCAGGGGTAGCCCTGCCTCGATCCAGCGCGCCGTGCCTCCCTCGAGCAAGAATACCGGCTTGTCCGTGAGGGCTTGCAGGTCAACTGCAGCGAAACGCGCCAGCAGGCTGCTGCCGCAGGTGACTACATAGCGCTCGGCCACTGGCAGCGCTTCCAGCGCTTGGGCCAGCTGCGCTCGAATCGCCCACCAGGCCCCCGGGATGTGACGCTTGACGTAGTTGGCGCTGGTGGTGAAGTCCAGCAGCACGGTACCGCTTTGCTCGAGCCAGGCAGCCAGCTGCTCGAAGGTCACGCCTGGCACCTGCGGCAGGCTCGGCAGGCTTGGCTGCCACTCCCCGGTTTCGCTGAAGTCGGCCAACGCCAGGCCATCGAGGACCGCGACCTCCCAGCCGAGCTGGGCCAGCCAGGAGGCGCTCATGTTGGCGCGTACACCGTCGTCGTCCACCAGGACGATGCGCGCGCCGCGCACGCTGGCGACATGGTCGGTTTCCTGGATCAGCTGGCCACCGGGCGTGGAGCGGCTGCCTGGAAGATGACCGGCAGCATATTCCTCCGGCGTGCGTACGTCGAACAGGTAAGTGGTCCGGGAAGCTTCGGCCTGCCAGCCAGCCAGGGCGGCCTTGTCCAGACGTACCACGCCGGCCCGGTCGGCCACGGCGCGAGCCTTGCGCGCAGCCTGCTGGCGAGTCGCCTCGCTCACCTCGCCGAAGCGACGCTGCTGCCCATGGGCCAGGCGTTGGCCGGCCAGGGTCCAGCCGATGGTGCCGTTGCGCAGGGCGGCGACCGGGTTGGGAATGCCGGCGTTGAGCAGCGATTGGGTGCCGATGATGCTACGCGTGCGTCCGGCGCAGTTGACGATCACCTGGGTATCGGGGGCGGGCGCCAGCTCGGCGACGCGCAAGACCAGCTCGGCGCCCGGTACGCTGATGCCACCGGGAATGCTCATGGTCTGGTATTCATCGAAGCGCCGCGCATCCAGCACCACCACGTTGGCCTTGCCGTCGAGCAGGGCCTGAACCTGCTCGGCGCCTAGCGACGGGGTGTGCCGGACACTTTCGACCAGTTCGCCAAAGGCTTTGCTAGGCACGTTCACGTCACGGAACAACTCGCCTCCGGCGGCCCGCCAGCCGGCCAGACCGCCTTCGAGCAATGCGACATTACGGTAGCCAAGCTGCAACAGGCGTTCGGCGGCCTGGCTGGCCAAGCCCTCGCCGTCGTCATACACCGTGACAGGCGTGTCCAGGCGCGGCACACGCGAAAGGATCTCCAGCTCGAGTCTGGACAGCGGCACATTGGCAGCGAACAACGGGTGTCGCTGGGCGAATGGGTCTTCCTCGCGGACATCGATCAGGGCCAGTTCCTGCTTGGCCAGCAGGGCGCGGCGGATATCCTGGAAATGGCGGGTGGCGAAGTGGCTCATGGGGCGGGGCTCTCTTTGGATAGGTCCCAGATATTGGGCAGGCGGCTATTGGCGTAGCCGGAAATGAACGGCTTTTCGCTTCCGTCGGCGAGAAACACCGCACGCTTGACCGCGCCGATATTGCCGCCATAGACATGGATGCTGATCGAAACCTGGTCAGCGTAGGCATTGCTGACCTGATGGATATCGCCGATGCGCGGCGAGACGGCTGTCACTTGTCCAGGATCGAGGCGCAGTGCCTGGCCGTGCGGGACCAGGCGGCCCCGTTCGTCGCTGGCGAAGCCTTGCGAATACTCGGCACCACGCAGCATGCCGATCAGCCCCCAGACCCGATGGTCGTGGATAGGGGTGTGCTGTCCTGGCCCCCAGACGAAACTGACCAGCGAAAAATCCTGGCGCGAGTCGCAGTGCAGCAGGAATTGCTGGTAGCGCGAGGGGTCCGGCTGGGCAAGTTCATCGGGCAGCCAGTCGTCATGGGCGACCAGGTCGGCCAGCAGGTGCTGGCCTCGATCGAGGATGAGGGCTTCTTCGGGTTGCTGCGCGAGCAGATCGGAAAAGGCGCCGATGAAGTGTCGCAGGCGCTGTGGGCGTGGTGTCTGGCTCATGGTCATGGCTCGGACTGGCAAGAAGGAGATTAGCCTACCGGCTTTCTTAATATTCTAAAAATTCAAAATATTCATAAGCTAATATGCAAAAAAAGCATTTACATGGCGGGCTTTTTCATCTCAAATCGATAAAAACCGAGGCATGAGGTTATGCCACGAACGAATTTCACAACATGAGACTGATGAAATAGATTCTAGCTATCTAAATATTTAGATCGAAAAAACATAAGACTTATTACACGCAACGAAACGAGGCCCACCGCAATGAGCGTTCAATTCATCGGCATGATCGGCCATCGGCTCTCCTCGGAAATACACGAGCCAAGCGGACCGATCTTCGACAAGGCCTACATCACCCAATTAGCCCAGGTCCATGAACGGGCAGGCTTCGACCGGATCCTGGTGGGTTACTGGTCCGACCAGCCGGACGGTTTTCTGGTTGCCGCGTTGGCCGGCCAGGTCACCTCGCGCATCGGCCTGTTGCTGGCCCATCGGCCCGGTTTCGTCGCGCCGACCTTGGCCGCGCGCAAGCTGGCCACGCTCGATCACCTGCTCGATGGGCGCCTGGCCCTGCATGTGATCAGCGGTGGCAACGATGCCGAACAACGCAAGGATGGCGACTACCTGGGTCATGACCAGCGCTATGCACGCACCGACGAATTCCTCGAGGTGATACGCAAGGTCTGGACCGAGACGCAACCGTTCGACCATGCAGGCAACCACTACCGGGCGCAGGCAGCGTTTTCGGCGATCAAGCCACTGCACAAGCCGTGCCTGCCGATCTATTTCGGTGGCTCCTCCCAGGCGGCCCTGGAGGTGGCAGGCAAGCACGCCGATGTCTTCGCTCTGTGGGGCGAATCCCTGGCGCAGACTGCCGAGACCATCGCCGCCGTGCGCGAGCAGGCGGCTCGGCACGCTCGCCAGGTGCGCTTCAGCGTGTCGTTCCGGCCGATCCTGGCCGATACCGAGCAAGCGGCCTGGGCCAGGGCCGACAACATTCTCGGCCAGGCCCGCGCACGCCTCGAGCGTGCCGGGCCGGTGATTGCCAACAAGCCCCAGAGCGTGGGCGCCCAGCGTCTGCTGGGCACCGTGGCGCAAGGCGAACGGGTCGACGAACGCCTCTGGACTGGCATCGCCGGCCTGGTGGGTGGCGGGCACAACTCCACGGCGCTGGTCGGGACGCCCGAGCAAGTGGCCGATGCCCTGCTGGCCTATCACGAGCTGGGCGTGGACACGTTCCTGATCCGCGGCTTCGATCCGCTGGCCGATGCCCAGGCATATGGGCGCGAGCTGATTCCCTTGACCCGCGCGAAGATCGCCGAACGTCTGGAGCGGGCGCAGCCTGACAGCCCGAGACAGGTTTGCCGATCGCTGGTCGACGGTTGGGCGTGACCGCCTAAGCCATGAACCCCTTTCTGAACATCGACGAGACCGCGCGCGCGGATCGCCAGTAGCATGCCCATGGGGCACCTGGAGACAAAACGTGCGTTATCTCAAGCAACTGGCCGCCGGCATGCTGGCAGCCTCGCTGAGCCTGGCGGCCAGCGCGCAAAGCCTGGTGGTCGGCGACCAGAGCTTCAATACCCGTGCCGTGATGGAAGCGGCCGGCGTGCTCGATGATGTGCCTTACACGCTGGAATGGAAGCAGTTCACCGCGGGCTCGCCGGTAGCCGAAGCGCTGAATGTCGGCAGCCTCGATATCGGTCTGCTGGGCGATGCGCCGCCGCTGTTCCTCGGCGCGCTGGGCGCGCCGATCAAGGTGATTGCCGTGAGCCGGCAGAACTTGCAAGGCGTGGCCATCCTCGTGCGCAAGGATGCCTCCATACACAGCCTCGAAGACCTGCGCGGCAAGCGCGCGGCCATCTGGAAAGGCTCCTGGAGCCAGCAGTTGCTGTTCACCGCCCTGGATCAGGCCGGGGTGGCGCGTGATTCGCTTGAGCTGCGTTACCTCAGCGCGCTGGACGCTTCGCACGCCCTCGATGGCGGCTCGGTGGACGTCATCTCTACCTGGGAGCCCTACGTCACCCAGCAGGAGCGTCAGGGAGCACGGGTGCTGGCCACTGCCGAGGGGCTGATACCGGCGCAGAGTTTCGTGGTCGCCAATGCCAAGGCCGTTCAGGCCAAGCGCGCCCAGATTGCCGATTTCCTGCAGCGCCTGAAGCAGGCGCGTGCATGGACCCTGAGCGATCCGGCGCACACCGAGGCCTACGCCGATGCGTGGGCCAGACGCACCCGTGCCGATCGCGACATCGCTCGGGCCTGGTTCGCCCGGGCGCGGACCGACGTGGCGGCGATCGACGACCCGGTCATCACCCAGGCACAGAAGACCGTCGATTTCTTCGCCGGTCTTGGATTGATCCAAAGCTATCCGGCCGCCAGCTTGTTCGACGAGAGCTTTGCAGCGGCGCTGCAGCCGGCCACGGCGCCGGTCCGGCCATGAGCGGCTTGGGAGTGCTGCCAGGGGTAGCTCCGAGGGTAGTCGACACAGGCGAAGTGATCGGCGGCGGGCTGTTCATGGCATTTGCGGCCCTAGGCATGGGACTGGCCAGCCAATACCCGTTGGGTACGGCCATGCGCATGGGCGCCGGCTATTTCCCGCTGCTGGTATCGGGGTTGCTCGGTCTGTTGGGGGTGCTGCTGCTCTGGCGCGGCCTGGCCCGCCCGCAAGCTGCCCAGCTCGCGCCCGAGCATGAAGGCGCCGCGCCGGATCAGCCGCAGCCGCGCTGGCGGCCGGTGCTGATGGTCGGCGCCGGCGTGCTGGCCTTCGCCTGGTTGTTGCCAAGCCTGGGTCTGGCGCTGGCGACCGTGCTGCTGACCTTGCTCAGCGGCCTGGCCAGACGCCGCGCGCGCCTCGGCGAGCTGGCCTTGCTTGGCAGCGCGCTTGGCGCCTTCAGCGTGCTGGTATTCGCCTACGGCCTGGGCCTCAACCTGCCTGTGCTACCCGCCTGAGGAGGCAAGATGGAGTTGCTCGATCATCTGGGCCTGGGCCTGGAAACCGCCTTTACCTTCGACAATTTGCTGTACTGCCTGATCGGCGTGACCTTGGGCACCCTGGTAGGGGTGCTGCCCGGTCTTGGCCCGGTGGCCACCATCGCCATGCTGTTGCCGCTCACCTATGGACTGCAGCCGAACGCGGCGCTGATCATGCTGGCCGGGATCTATTACGGTGCCCAGTACGGCGGCTCGACCACCGCGATCCTGGTCAACCTGCCGGGTGAATCCTCCTCGCTGGTCACCTGCCTGGACGGCCATGCGATGGCGCGCCAGGGCAGGGCGGGGACAGCGCTGGCGATCGCCGCCATCGGCTCGTTCGTCGCCGGTAGCCTGGCGATTCTTCTGCTGGCGGCCGCGGCCACGCCGCTGGCGGCGTTCGCCCTGAAGTTCGGGCCGGCCGAATACTGCTCGCTGATGCTGCTTGGCCTGGTGGCCGCCATCGTGCTGGCGCAGGGCGATTTGCTCAAGGCGCTGGCCATGACGGTGCTCGGGCTGTTGTTAGGACTGGTCGGTACCGACGTCCATTCAGGCGCAGAGCGCTTCACCTTCGGCCTGCCCCAACTGTCCGACGGCGTCAGCTTCGTGGTGATCTCGATGGGGCTGTTCGGGATCGCCGAGATCATCGTCAACCTCGAACGCGAGCAGGCTGCCCCAGCTCAGGTCGCGCCGATCGGCCGCCTGCTGCCCACGCGCGATGACTATCGAGGCGCCTGGAAGCCGATCCTGCGTGGCGGCAGCCTGGGTGGATTGCTGGGGATCCTGCCCGGTGGCGGTGCCATGCTCGGCGCCTTCGCCGCGTACATGGTGGAAAAGCGCCTGGCCAAGGACCCTTCGCGCTTTGGCAAGGGCGCCATTGAGGGAGTGGCTGCGCCTGAAGCAGCCAACAATGCCGGGGCGCAGACTTCGTTCATCCCGATGCTGGTGATGGGGCTGCCATCCAATGCGGTCATGGCGCTGATGGCCGGCGCCATGATGATCCATGGCATCGTGCCGGGGCCGCAGGTGATCGAAGAGCGCCCCGAGCTGTTCTGGGGCCTGGTGGTGAGCATGTGGATCGGCAACCTGCTGTTGCTGGCGTTGAACCTGCCCCTGGTGGGCCTGTGGGTGCGCCTGCTGTCGGTGCCTTATCGCCTCCTGTATCCAGCGATCCTGCTGTTCTGCTGCATCGGCGTATACAGCCTCAACAACAGTCTGTTCGACGTCGGGCTGAGCATGGCTTTCGGTGTGCTTGGCTACCTGTTCATCAAGCTGCGCTGCGAGCCGGCGCCGCTGTTGCTCGGGTACGTCCTCGGCCCCTTGCTCGAAGAAAACTTGCGCCGGGCGATGCTGCTGTCGCGCGGCGATCCGAGCGTGTTCCTGACCCGTCCCATGAGCCTCACTCTGCTGCTGTTCGCAGCGCTGATGGTCTTCCTGCTGTTGTCGCCGCGACTGCGCAAGAGCCGTCAGGCCGCCTTCCGCGAAGACTAGGCCTGTACGAAAAGCCGCGCAGGCGCTTGCCGTACGCCGCCTGCAACGGTGCCACCCAACGATCATTCCTAGCGAGCCCGAGCATGAAACCAGTGCATCGTCTTACCCTTGCCATCGCCACCTTGACACTGAGCGTCTGCGCCTTGGCCCAGGCCGACAACTACCCCAGCCGCCCCGTCACGCTGATCGTCCCGTTCCCGCCTGGCGGCGCCGCTGATACCGTTGGCCGCTACTACGCCGAGCACTTGTCAATCTCGCTCGGCCAGCCAGTGGTCATCGACAACAAGCCCGGTGCCGGCACGGCCATCGCCGCCGAAACTGCCGCCAAGGCCAGGCCGGACGGCTACACCCTGTCGCTGGCCACGGTCGGCCAGCTGGCGATCCTGCCCAACCTGCAGGCTGACTTGCGCTACGACCCGGTGCGGGACTTCACCCCGGTCGCCTTGCTCGCCTCGGTGCCCAACGTGGTCGCCGTCGGCGCCGCCTCCACGGCGGACACCCTGCAGACGCTGATCCAACAGGCCAAGCGCAGGCCAGGCGAACTGAGCTACTCCTCCTGCGGCAACGGCACGCTTTGCCATCTCTCGGGCGAGCTGTTGAAGAAGCTGGCCGGGATCGACCTGCTGCATGTGCCTTTCAAGGGCAGTGCGCCGGCGGTCACTGGCCTGCTCGGCGGCGAGGTGGATGTCGCAGTGGATACCCTCACCGTCCTGGCGCCACAGATCCAGGCCGGCAAGCTCAAGGGGCTGGTGCTGACCAGTGCCGACCGTTCGCCACTGTTGCCTGACGTGCCCAGCGCCCCGCAAGCCGGCCTGCCAGACTTCGTCGCTTCCGGCTGGTTCGGCGTGGTGCTGCCCAAGGGCGCCGATCCAGCCCTGGTGCAGCGTCTGGCCGGCGAGATCGAAACCATCGCCGCCAGACCAGAGACCATCGAGCGCTTCGGCCAACAGGGCATCAGCGTCGAACACAGCACACCAGAGAGCTTCGCCAGGACCATCGATCAGGACAGGGCGCGCTGGGGCGAGGTGACCAAGGCCGCTCAAGTACGAATCGAGTGACGGACCAGCCACGAATCATTCGCAACCTGAACCGCGGCGGGCACTGCGGCGCGCCCGCCCGTTGGCCCGTAAGTAGAACGATCGGAGAGTGACATGAGCGAGAGAAAGATCAAATTAGGCGCCTTGCCCATGGGCTGTGGTGGCCCTGGCCAACACAACCTGTGGCTGGACCCGCAGTTGCCGGCAGACGCCAGCGTCAACATCGACTGGTACATCGACATCGCCCGCCAGGCCGAGGCGGCGCTGTTCGACCTGATGTTCATCGTCGACAGCCAGTTCATCACCCCCGGTTCGCCCTCGCACTACCTCAACCGCCTGGAGCCGTTGACCCTGCTTTCGGCGCTGGCGGTGAGCACGCGACAGATCGGCCTGGTCGGCACCCTGACCACCTCCTACCACGAACCCTATGACGTGGCCCGCCGGCTGGCCTCGCTGGATCTGATCAGCAAGGGCCGTGCCGGCTGGAACGTGGTCACCAGCGGTGATGCCGGGACCGCTGGCAACTATGGTCGCGACGAGCACTACGACTACGATACCCGCCATGCCCGCGCGCTTGAGCATGTCCAGGTGGTACAAGGACTTTGGCATTCCTACGAAGACGATGCGTTCGTGCGCGACCGTGCCACTGGCAGCTTCCTCGATACGTCGAAGATGCACGCTCTGCATCACAAGGGCGAATATTTCTCGGTAGTCGGGCCGCTGAACATCCAGCGTTCGCCGCAAGGCCAGCCGGTGATCTTCCAGGCTGGCGACTCGGAGCAAGGGCGCGACCTCGGTGCGCGCACCGCCGACGTGGTCTTCACCCATGCCGCGAGCGTGGAGCAAGGGCAGGCGTTCTATCGCGACATCAAGACTCGCGCGGCCCGGCTCGGGCGTGACCCCGAGCAACTGCTGATTCTGCCTGGCGCGCAGATTCATATCGGCGACAACGATGCCCATGCACGGGAGATCGAACGGCACTACCACCATCTGGACCATAGCTTCGAGCAGGCGCTCAAGGAGTTCGGCCGCAATTTCGGCTGGCATGATTTCAGCCAGTACGATCTGGACGCGCCGTTCCCTCAGCACAGCCTCGAGCATGCCCGCAGCAGCTTTTTTACCGCGGCCAAGCGCATCGCCGATCAGGCACGCGAGCAGGGCTTGAGCTTGCGCCAGGCCGTGGAGTTCGGGCGCCTGTTGCGTCCCGGTGCCTTCGTCGGCTCGGCGCAAACCGTGGCGGCACGCATGACCGAATGGTTCCAGGCGCGAGCGCTGGATGGGTTCAACATCTACATAGGCCATCCCGAGCAGTTCCGGCGCTTTACCCGGGAGGTGGTACCACTGTTGCAGGAACGCGGGGTGTATCGGACGGCTTACGAAGGTTCAACCTTGCGTGAGAGCCTGGGCCTGGCCATCCCGCGCTTCGCGAGTCTTTCGTGAGCAGCGCAGCACAGCCCGTCGCTGCGCTCATGCAGGAGTAGGGCCTAGGCCAGGCCCCGTGGCATCGGCCGTATCCCCAGACCGCAGGTACTGTTGGTAGAACGCTTCGGCGGCAAGGTTCTTGTGCTTGGCCTCGAACATCAGGTCGAAGCGATCCAGAAAACACAAGGCATAGCGGTTGGTCCAGTCGTTCCACATCCGTTCGCTGTGCAGGTAGAGGTCGCGCTTGTTGACCTGTTGCAGCAGCGCCGGGATCTCCAGCTTGTGCTGGGCATCGAAGCCCAGCGCCTGCAGGCGCTCCGGCGGTTGCGAGTAGTGCATCACCGGCCGTACGCCGCGCCAGCTGTCGACGATCCTGGCCACCCGTGGGTCCTGGGGATCGATGTAGTCGCCCTCGTGGATCCAGCAGTGGTGAATGTCCAGCACCACCGGTGCCAGGTCCGCCATCTGCAGGCAGTCATCCACTCCATAGGTCTTCTCGTCGTTCTCCAGGGTGATGGTGTTGCGGGCCACCTGAGACAGACGTGGCCAGACCGCCCGCATGCCAGCGATGCCCAGGCGGCCGGCGATGTGCACATTGCACTTGAAGTCTTGGAAACGCTGGCCGTAGCCCATCATGCGGATCATGTCGGCGTGATACTCGAATTCGGCCAGGCTGTTCTCCACCACCTCGGGGCGATCCGAGCCCAGCACGCAATACTGGCCGGGGTGAAAGGACAGACGGATGTCGAACTGGCGGGCCCGCTCGCCGATGCGCGCGAAGCGTCGCTGCAATTGGGCCTGCACGTCGGGCGCCTGGTAGAAGGAAGCGACCTGTGGATGGCTGTACAACGGCAGCAGGTCGCTGCTCAGGCGCACCATGCGCAACATCGCCGGAAGCGTGGCGACATGATCGAGCAGCCGCAGCTGGGCCTCAAGGTTGTGTTCCATCAGCTCCAGCAGCTTGCCGCGGGCGGCCTCCAGGCCCGCGCCGTTGATCCAGCGCAGAGTGGTCGTGCGCGGGTTGAAGGTGCGCTCGATGGCTTCGAGTTCCTTGGCCGACAGGCTGCGGTGCGGATGACGATACTGGCAGGCAAAGCCCAGACGGGCGGTGACGGACATGAGCGATTCCTGGTTCACGAGCGTTTCAGGTAGACCGCCGGATGCAGGCTTATGATCCCTGGGGCTGGCCTAATACCAGGATCCGGCGCGGACATGCCGCACCTGCGCCTGCCGGAAGAAAACATGAAAGTGGCCATTTATGCTGCGTTGTCTGCGGGCTGCCGTGCCAACCGGGTGGGCAGGCTCATTTGTGACCGGGCGCACCGTCCTATGCCTGCTCGACCCGGTTGCGCCCGCGTTGCTTGGCCAGGTAAAGGGCGCGGTCCGCCTCGCTGATGGTCTGGGCCGGTTGCGTCTGCTGCTCGGGACTCCAATGCGCCACGCCCAGGGAAAGGGTGATCGCTCCGACCGGTTCGATCGGCGTCCCTTCGACGCAGGCGCGCAGCCGTTCGGCCACGCCCGCGGCGACTGCCAGGCTGGCGCCGGGTAGCAGCATCAGGAATTCCTCGCCGCCGGTACGGCATGACAAGTCGCCTTCCCGGCAGCCACTGCGCATCAGCTCGGCGAGCTTGCGCAGCACGCTGTCGCCGACGTCGTGCCCATGGCCATCGTTGACCCGCTTGAAATGATCGATATCCAGCAGGATGACCGAGAACTGCCGTGCCTCGGCCTGCAGCAGCGCCAGGCTCTGCTCCAGGCCACGACGGTTGACCAGCCCGGTCAGCGGGTCGGTCTGGGCGTCGCGGTTGAGCCGGCCGATGCGCTCTTGCAGCAGGTTGAGGCCGAACAGCAAGGCGCGCTTGAGTTCGGCGGCCTCGAAGTACCAGGCACGCACACCGTGGATCTGCTCGCGGGTTTGCGCTTCGTCCATCTCCCGCGCGCCGGCGGCCAGCTGCCAGAGCGGCCTGGCGATGGTCAGCGCCAGCCACCAGAGGATCAGGCTGCCGAGCAGCACCAGCGGGGCGGAGACGCCGATCACGCTGAGGATCAGGCTGCGCAGGGGGGCGATGGTCTTTTCCAGGGGCTGCTGGGCGACCACGCCCCAGCCCGTGCTCGGCACGATGGCGAAGCCAGCGAGCATGTCCACCCCGTAGCTGTTGGTCACCCGTCGCGTGCCGCTGGATTGTTTGGCCAGGTCGTCGAGCATCGGATTGCCGACCACTCGCGTGCCGACCCGCTGCGGATCGGGGTGGTAGAGCAGGCGCAGGTTACGGTCGACCACGTAGAGATACGAGCCGTCCTTGTAGAAATGCTGGCCAAGCAAGGTATTGAGGATGTTGTGCTCACGCAGGTAGAGGCTGCCGCCGACATACCCCTGGTAGTTGCCCTGTGCGTCGTAGATGGGGTGGGACAGCACCACCACCAGGTTGTTGGCCACCGACAGGTAGGGCGCCGAGACGATCGGCCGCCGCTCGTGCAAGGCTTCGCGCGCGCCGGGGTTCTGCAGCTGCTTGCCGATGGTGGTGTGCATGGCGGCAGGCGAGATGGCGCGCATGACGCCACGTGCATCGACCACGAAGGTCGAATTGAAGGCACTGCTTTGCTGCAACAGGCGGTCGGTTTCTTCCAGCAAGGCGCCTGGGTCGTCCAGCTGACGAGCCTGGACCGTGGCACTGACGGCCAGCTGCTTCATGGCGCTGCCGATGAAGGCCTCGCTGATCGAAGCGAGCTTGGCGGCATACACGCGATTGGACTCGAGCGCGTGGTCGATCAGCAGCTGGCGCTGCACCCGATAGCTGGCGAAATAGCTGGTAAACAGCATGACCAGCGCGGTAAGCGCCGACAGGACCAGGATCAGCGTGCGCAGATCCAGCCGCAGTCCTTGCTTGGCGTGTGGCACGGCTGACCTCGGGCGTAGTGGCAAAGCGCGCTACCTTAACGGTTTCTCGAGACGCAGGCCATGCTGCGAGGGAGGCGATCGCGGCGGAATCGATTCACTGCCTGGCCGCTTCCAGGCTGTCCAGTTCCGTCTCGACCTGCTGCATCCTGGCCTTGGCTCGGGCCTGCGCCTGACGGTCCTGCGCGCGCTGTTCCATCAGGCGCGTCAGTTTCTGGCTGACCTGGCGACCTTCGTCGGTCTGGTTCAGCGCTCGGGCCCGGGCGGGGTCGCCGGTGGCGGCGACGATGATGGCGAACTCGGCATCGGAGAAATTGGCCTCGCTATACAGCTCGAGCAAGTCCTGGCGCTGGTCCTCGACCGTCAGGTTGCGACGCAGCACCTGCTCGATATCGGCCGGGGCCAGATCAGGGTGGCTGGCCGAGAGCAGCTCGGCCATCTTGTCGATGTTGTGTTCGTAGGCGTCCTGCAAGGGCAGCTCGGCGAGGATCTTCTCGTCCCGGCTCTGCTGCGGTTCGCAGGCGGCCAGCAGGCCAAGGAGCAACCACAACGACAGCTTCGTCAGCTTGGACATGCAACGACCTCGACAACGCACGGAGCCATGAGTGTAACCCAAGCCAGCGTCCAGGGCGGGCCTGCAGCGATTGCGGCGAGGCGCGCGCTCAGGTAGAACCCTTGGGGTCTTCCTCGCCTGGCCATCTGTCCATGTCGATTGCTGCCTGTACCTTCCATGACGTCACGCCAGAAGCCAGTGGCGAAGTCGTGTCCTTCGTCGACGCGGCGCGCCGCGAGCTGTTCCCTATGCTCGCCGACGCGCCCCTGCCGCCGGACCTGGCACGTTTCGAGCAGACCTACCTCGAGGGCCAGGGACGCTTCCTGGTGGCGCGTGACCAGGGACGCCTAGTCGCCGCCATCGGCTACCTGCCCTACGATCATCGCTTCGCTCAGCTCGATTATCGGAGCCGACGCACCGTCGAAGTGGTGCGCCTGTTCGTGGCGCCCGGTTACCGAAGGGGCGGCCTGGCCGGCCGGCTGTTCAACACGCTGCGCGACGGGGCCAGGGCTGACGGGGTAGAGTGCCTGTACCTGCATACGCATCCTTTCCTGCCTGGCGCGATCGACTTTTGGAAAAAGCAGGGCTTCGAGGTGGTCGACATCGAAGACGATCCGCTGTGGCAAACCACGCACATGCACCAGCAGCTGGTGGCCTAGCCGGTCGGCGCGGATCGTCCTGCCTGTCACAGGCCGCCGCTGAGCGGGTACTCGATCGCCAGGCGAATCTGGTCGCCGTCCAGCTCGGCCTGGGCCGTGTCACCCCTGTGCACGTTGTGCCGCAGCGAGAAGGCCAGGCCCTTGGCCTTGCCAGCCTGCACCACGTAGCGCGCCTCCAGGTCCCGTTCCCAGTGCTTGCCATCCTTGCCATAGCCGAGGTAGGCATAGCCGCCAGTGGGATCGACGTGGCTGCCATCGATGTCGAAACCGCGTACGTACAGCGCGGTAAGGTTCAGCCCAGGCAGGCCGAAGGCGCCCATGTTCAGGTCGTAGCGCGCCTGCCAGGACTTTTCGTTGGGAGCATTGAAGTCCGACATCTGCACGGCGTTGCCAATGAAGATCGCCCCGCGAGTAACGTAGTCGAACGGCGTGTCGCCATCGACGTGCTGGTAGCCCAGGCTGAAGGCATGCGGGCCTTGGCTGTAGCGCGAGACCAGGCTCCAGGTGGTGTTGTCGATGCGTCCGGACAGCGCCTTGCCTGTATCGGTGGTGCGATACAGGTTCAGGTCCAGGCTCAGGCTGCGCAGATCGTCCAGCGGGTACACGAAGGTGCCGCCCAGGTAGTGCTGGTTCCAGCTGTCCTGGTAGCGCGAAGTGTAGAGGCTGGCGTTGACGCTGCTCGAGGGGCTGTACACCGCGCCAGCCAGGTCGAAGCTGTCGCCCTTGCGGCCGTTGGAATAATTGACCACGAAGCCTTGGTCATGACTGCTGGCGTTGCGGTCGGTGCTTTCGGTGAAGTGGCCGGCGACCAGCTTGAGCTTGTCGATCTCGTTGCTGACCAGGAACAGGCCGGTGGCGGTCTCGGGCAGCAGGCGGCTGTCGGACGAGCTGAACACCGGGGTCTTGACCCGTTGCTCGCCATAGGACAGCACAGTGTCGGATAGCCGCAGCTTCAACGCCGCGCCACCACGGCCATACTGGCTCTTTGGATGGCCTTCGTTATCCAGGCCAAGCAGGCGGGCCTTGCCGGCACGGCCACCACCGCTGTCGAGCTGCATGCCCAGGTAGGCATGAGCATCGACGCCCACGCCGACCAGGCCCTGGGTGAATCCGGACTGGAAAGTACCCATCAGGCCATAGGCCCATTCCTCGGCCTTGCCGTTACGATCGGCGCGCGGCTTGTAGGCATTGCGCGCGCCACTGTTGCGGCCACCGTGGCGGTAGTCGCGCTGGTCGAACACCGTGCGATTGAGCAGGTTCCAGCTGCTGTCCTCGAGCAGGCCGCGCGCCTGGGATTGCGCCGAATCGGCCACGGCCAGGGGGGTGAGGCCCAGCAATGGCAACGCCCAGGCAAAGCGGTGACAGAGTGCGCTCATCGGCCGGTCTCCAGTCGCTGCAGTTGCGCGGCCAGGCGGGCCTTGGCCCGCGCTGGCAAGCTGCTCGGCACTGCGCCAGTGGAAGGTCCTGGCTGGCCGACCTGGATCAGCATGACCATGCCCATGGCCAGGTGCGGGATGCACTGGATGCCATACAGTCCGGGCGTGGCGAAGCGGTATTCGGCGGGCTGGTTGATGTTGCTCTTGAACGTTGGCGCCGCTTCGGGCCAGAGGCCTGGCAGGCTCGCTGCGTTATGCCCGCTCTGGGTCGGCACGAAGCGCACGCTGTCGCCTGGCTCGATACGCAGGTGATCCGGTTCGTAGACCATGGCACCGTCGGCGCCGCGGTTGAGCATCTTCACTTCATGGACGTCGCCCAGCGCCAGCGGCGCGAGCAGCGAACAGGACAACAGCAGGGCAAGGCGATGCAGGCGCATGTCTTCCATTCCAGGTTCAAGGGGCGCGGAAACGCAGGATGCGCGCGCCGTCATAAGGGTCGGTCAGATAGTGGGCGTGGACACCGAAGGTGCTCAGCAGCCGCTCCGGCGTGAGGACGTCGTGTGGCTTGCCGAGCGCGACCAGGCGGCCCTTGTCGAGTACCGCGAGGCGGTCGCAGGTCAGCGCCTGGTTGAGATCGTGCAAGGCGATCAGCGTCGTCACCCGCAGGGCCTGGATGCGTTGCAACAGGCTCAGCTGGTGCTGGATGTCCAGATGATTGGTCGGCTCGTCGAGCAACAGCACCTTGGGGCGCTGGGCCAGCGCCCTGGCGATGTGCACACGTTGGCGTTCGCCACCAGACAGGCTGCTCCAGGTTCGCTGGCGCAGGTGCAAGGCATCCAGGTCGGCCAGGGCCTGGTCGACGATCGCGGCGTCCTCGGCGGTGAACGGCGCCAGCGCCGATAGCCAGGGGGTGCGCCCGAGCGCCACGGCATCGTGCACGTTCACCGCATCATGGGTGTCGGCCTGCTGCTCCACCAGGGCCAGCGCCTGGGCGATCTGGCGGCGCGGCAGGCGCGCCAGCGGCTGGCCCAGCAGCTGCACCTGGCCACCATCGGGCTGGCGCAGGCCGGCCAGCAGCTTGAGCAGGGTCGACTTGCCCGATCCATTGGGGCCGACGATGCCTAGGGTCTCGCCTGCCTGCACGGACAGTTCGATCCCGTAGAGCAACTGGGTGCCACGCACTCGATAGCCCAGCCCCTGGCAAGCGAGTGGCGCGGTCGGGGTCGCGGGCATCATGGCAGTCATCGCGGACTCCTGCGGCTGACCAGGATCAGGGCGAAGACGGGCGCGCCGATCAGCGCCGTCACCACGCCCACCGGAATCACCTGGCCGGGAATCAAGGTTCGGGAAAGCACGTCGGCGGCGATCAGAAACAGCGCGCCGCCCAGCGCGCTGGCCGGCAGCAGGCGACTGTGGCCGGGGCCCAGCAGCAGGCGCAGGGCATGGGGGATCACCAGCCCGACGAAGCCGATCGCACCGACGATCGACACCATCACCGCGGTGACCAGCGCGGCGCAGGTGATCAGCAGCAGCTGCACCCGGCGTACGGCAATGCCCAGCGAAGCGGCCGAATCGCTACCGAAGGTGAACGCATCCAGCGCGCGTCGGTGCCATAGGCACATGGCCAGGCCGGCGCCGGCCACCGGCACGGCCAGCCATACCGATGGCCAGCGCACGCCACTGAGATTGCCCAGCAGCCAGAACAGGATTCCGCGCGCTTGCTCGGCGCTGGCCGACTTGGTCACCAAGAACGCGGTCAAGGCATTGAACAGTTGCGAGCCGGCGATTCCGGCGAGGATCACCTGGGCATTGCCGTTGGCTGGGCCGCTGGCACGGGCCAGCAGCAGGACCAGGGCAAAAGCGGCCAGCGCGCCGAGGAACGCGCCGCCTGATAGCGACAGCGCGCCGGCGCCCAGACCCAGCAAGGCGACCAGCACCGCGCCGGTCGACGCGCCAGCGGACAGGCCCAGCAGGTACGGCTCGGCCAGCGGATTGCGCAGCAGCGCCTGCAGGATCACGCCGCAGGTCGCAAGGCCCGCGCCGCAGGCGGCAGCCACCAGGGTCCGGGTCAGCCGGTAGTTCCAGACGATGCCTTGGTCGATCGGATCGACCAGGTAGCCGGCATGCCACAGCTGGTTGGCCAGCACCTGGTAGATGACCGTGGGCGTCATGCGGGTTTCACCGATGCCGATGCCCGCCAGCAAGGCCAGCGACAGGGCACCGAGGACCAAGGCGGCACGAATGAACAGGCGCATCATGGCTGTGGCGCTTTACCCGAGGAAAATGCCGCGGCGAGCGTCTCCAGGCCGCTGAACAGACGCAGGCTGGCCTGCATGGCATGGGCGTCGAGCACGATGATGCGGTCGTGTTTCACCGCGTCCATGTTGCGTGTCACCGGATCGTTGCGCAGGAATTGCAGTTTTTTCTGGAAGTCATCGGCAGGGAAGCGGCGACGGTCCATGCGCGCGATCACCAGCCAGGTAGGGTTGGCCTTGGCCAGGGTTTCCCAGCCGACGGTAGGCCATTCCTCATCCGACTCGACGACATTGCGCACCCCAAGACTCTGCAGCATGAAGTCGGGAATACCCTTGCGTCCCGCGACATAGGGGTCGATATCCAGGTCGGCGCTGGAGAACCAGAACAAGGCAGTGGTGTGGGACAGGTCCTTGCCGGCGAGGCTGGCCTTGGCCTTGGCGAGCCTGGCCTGCAGCGCCTGGTTGAGCGCCTCGCCACGATCCTGCACGTCGAAGATCCGTGCCAGCTGGCTGATGCTGCGGTACACGGTCTCGATCTGGAACGGTTGCAGGCGGGTGCCGTCGGCGCCGACCAGGTTGTCCTTGCCCTCGCAGTCGGAAGGCATGAGGTAGGTCGGGATATTCAGCTCATGGAATTGTTCACGGGTGCCGACCACTCCCTGCGCACCGACCATCCATTCCAGCTGCACCGCCAGTAATTGCGGGCGCTTGCCGATCACCGCCTCGAAACTCGGATCGTTGTCGGCCAGGCGTTCGACCTTGGCATCCTGGGCCTTGTACTGCGGCAGCACATCGTTGAACCACAGCGAGGTACCGACCAGCTTGTCGCCTTGGCCCAGGGCGTAGAGCATCTCGGTGCCAGCCTGGCCGATCGTGACGACACGCTGCGGCGCCTGCTGGAAGGTCAACGACATGCCGCAGTTATCGAGGGTCAACGGATAATGGGTACTGGCCGCCTGGGCCAGGCCGGTGGCGCCAAGCGCGGCGAGCAGGGTGACGAAACGGGGCAGCATGTGGGGCGATCTCCTATCGTGGGTGCACGGGACAGACGCACGGACAGGCATCGCCAGCCACACGCCCATGACGTGTGGCTGCACCCTGGACGGGTGGAGATGGCCATCCCGGACACCCCGCCGGTTGGTGAATGCGTGCCGGCAGGTCTCCTGACTGATGCGTCATGGCCCGACTTCGCCTTCCCGGGAATTGACCCAGTGGCATCGCTGAAGTGGGCTCGGCACCTACAGTTGCGGGGGCAGTTCCGTTTCGCTGCATACAGGCAGCCACGGATTCCCTGTTAGTTCCTTGACGGAAACCGGCGGCGGCATCTTAGACGGGCCAGGCGCATCGCGACAAGCCAAATGCACCTGTCCCAGCCCGTGGCACGCCGCCAGGGTTCAGAAATACTTCAGCCAGGCGATGTCGCGCCGGCGCGCCTTCAGCCGGGCAAACCAGCGCACGGGCAGGTACAGGACCACCGCCAGCGACACCGCGCCCAACCAGACCGCACCTACACTGTCGAAGCCGTAATAGTCGCCCTGGTCGAGACCGAACAGCGCGACACACACCAGGTAGAGCAGCTTGAGCACATACAGATGCAGCAGGTAGAAGAACATCGGCGCGGCCCCGAAGACCGCCAGGATGCTGATCCAACGCGTTTGCCCGCATCGCTCGAAGGCCCATAGCAGGAGCAGGCCGCAACCGAGGGTCAAGGCCAGGAACAGCAGCGAAGGCGGGTACTTGGTGATGTTGAGCAAGCTCATCAGCGTCTGCATGGTGTCGGCATGGACCTGCCAAGGTGCTTCGCCGTAGCCGTTGAGCAGACGCAGGAACAGAAACCCGGCCAAGGCGGCGGTGCCGGCCAGCAGCAGCCGCTTCTGGCGAAGGCCAGCCTGGCTGGCGCGGCCGAACCAGGGGCCAAGGCAATAGCCCAGGGCGATCACTCCGATCCATGGCAGGACCGGATAGGAAGTACGCAGGCGCAAGCTCTCGGAAACTTCGAGCCAGCCACGGTCATGCAGGATGGCCCATGGCACATGCATGGCCGAGCCGGACGGGAAGTGCAGTCCGTCGAGCAGGTTATGGCCGGCGACGATGGCCACGCCGAGCGCCAGCAGCCACCCGCGAGGCAGCCAGACCAGCGCGGACAGGGCGATCATGCTCAGGCCGATGGCCCAGATCACCTGCATGTAGATCACGCTCGGCGGCAACTGGAAGGTCCATGCGAAGTTCACCAAGGTGAATTCCAGCAACACCAGAACCAGGCCACGCTTGAACAGGAAGGCCGAGACATCCCCACGGCCCTGGTGCTTCTCGCCGTACAGCCAGGCCGACAGGCCGGTGAGCAGGACAAAGACCGGTGCGCAGAGGTGCGACAATGTCCGGCTGAAGAACAGCGAAGGCTCGGTGACGTCCACGGCCATCGGATCGCTGACCTGGCGATGCAGGAAGAAAGTCTCCCGGACATGGTCGAGCAGCATGAACACGATCACCAGGCCGCGCAGGGCATCGATGCTTTGCAGGCGTTGGGTGACGAGGGTCGAGGTAGGTGGGGGAGTGGCGCTTAGGCTTGTCATTGGAAGATCGCGGGCAAGAATGGAGATAATTGAAACGTTATCTTATAACTAATTTCATTTGACGGATAGACCCTGACGGGGTTGGGCTGCAATGTGGCCGTGTCGGAGCCGCCGCAGCATCGGATCGGCCGCGATAGGGCGCGCAGCGACCCAGGGGCGGGCAAGCGACAGAGTCTTGAACCGGGATATTCGCAGGGTTTGAGGGGGCCGCATCGCGGGCTATCGCGGCCGCTCCGGCGCGGACGAAGCGGTACGGTGGCCGTTCACCACCCAGCGTCGCGGATCGGCGCCCCGGCTATGGTCGCGCCTACACACCGCGCCGGCGCGAAACGCGCGCTTCGATGTTCCTGCGGCCAATCAGCAGTGGAGGTTTCTCCACCACCGGATCCTCGGCCAGCCACTTGTACATCACCAGGCAATCCACCAGGCCGAGGGTGGCATGACGATAGGCACGCGGCAAACGCCCGACGGTCTCGAACCCCAGCTTGCACCACAAGGCCACGGCCACTTCGTTGCTGGCGACCACGCTGTTGAACTGCAGGGCCAGGAAACCTTCCTGGCGGGCGAGCTTCTGCGAATGCTCGCAGAGCAGGCGCGCCACGCCATGGCCACGCGCCTGCTCGCAGACCATGTAGCCGCAATTGCCGACATGCGCGCCAGGGCCGGCGGCGTTTGCCTTGAGGTAGTAGCTGCCGAGCAGTTCGCCGTCCTGCTCGGCGACGAGGGTCCGCAAGGGCACGTCCAGCCATAACTGCCGCGCCTGGTCGAAAGTCATGGCAGGATCCAGCGCATAGGTTTCCCGGGCGCGCACGACAGCCTCGAAGGTCGGCCAGAACAGCTCGAAATCGGCTGCGGTCATGGGACGGATGTGAATCATGGTGGCTCCGATCGAACAGGGGGCGCCAGTCTGTGCGGCCCAGCGCCCGCCTGCAAGAGGGCAGGCGCCGACGCTCGCTCAGCCTTCGCGCTTGTCGATGGCATCCAGGGCGCGGGTGGAATAGACGAGGGCAGCCCCAGCGTTGAGCGCGACGGCCACGCCCAGCGCCTCGGCGATCTCCTCGCGCGTGGCACCCTGTTTCACCGCCTGCTGCGAATGTACCGCGATGCATCCATCGCAACGGGTGGTCACCGCCACCGCGATGGCGATCAGCTCGCGCGTCTTGGCGTCCAGGTGGCCGGTCTTGGCCCCCGCGCCGCTGGCGGTCACATAGCCGGCGACAGTGTCCGCAGACAGCTGCCCGAGTTGTTCGACGCCGGCCATCAACTGCCTGCGGTAGGTGTCCCAATCCATCATGCTCATCGTCTGTGCCTCGAAATCGACCATTGGAGCTTTCAGGCTAGATCACGCACCGGACGTTGCAGGGCTGCGATGGAAGGGGGCAACTACTACCTTGGCAGCACGACCTGCTCGGAAACGCATCAGATGTAGATGAACAGCAGGACCAAGGCGGCCACCACGATCCATTTTTCCAGGTAGTAGCGCAGGCGGTTGCGCTTCTTCAGCGCCTTGCCCCGGGCGCGGATCTTGTAGATCCGGGTGAACAGGCGATTGATGGCGCCCGTCTTGTCGTTGGTGTCGTTCGGCGCGGCGGCGGCCGCCATCACGTTGCGGCTGAACCAGCGGTTGAACGCCGTTGCCCAGCGGTACCTGAGCGGCCGCTCGACGTCGCAGAACAGGATGATTCGATTGTGTTCGGTGGTATTGGCGGCGTAGTGAATGTAGGTCTCGTCGAAGATCACCGCCTCGCCATCGCGCCAGGCATAGCGTTCGCCGTCCACATCGATGTAGCAGCCGTCGTCGTTGGGCGTATCGAGGCCCAGGTGGTAGCGATACGATCCGGCATACGGGTCGCGGTGGCGCACCAGCTTGGCGCCGGGGGGCAACGTGGCGAACATGGCTGCCTTCACCGAGCCGATGCCCTGCAACAGCTCGGTGGTCCGCGGACACAGGGTCATCGCCGATGGGTGGCTTTCGCCATACCACTTCAGGTAGAAGCGCTTCCAGCCACTCTTGAAGAACGAATTGAAACCGACATCGTCATGGTTGTCGGACTTCTTGATCTGTCCGACCTGTAGCAACCGTTGCGCCTCGTCCCGGATTTCAGGCCAGTGGTCCTTGAGCGGCTGGAGTTCCGGAAACGCCTCTACCGGCAGGTAAGGCTTGGCGGGATGGCGGGAGAACAGGTACAGGAACGTGTTCACCGGCGCCAGGAAACTGGAGTGGTCGCCGAGCTGACGGGTCAGCTTGTGCCTGACCCGACCGCGCAGGTGGACATGGGCGATGGAAAGGACGAAGAGCAGTACGAATGCGATTTTCATGAGGAACACTAAGCCAACAGGGATGACGCGCCAGCGCTTAAGCGTGTCAGCATAAACAAATGCAGGCAGGCTTTGTACAAATTGTTACCTTGGGAAAGAAAGCTGAATCGAATGCTTGGGCTGTGCCACGGTCCATCGAGGTTCGGCTGAAGGAGAAGCGCCATGGAGACACGTGAAGCAGGCCAGCCTTTCAAGCGGTTGTTCTTCGCCCTGGACTGCCCCGAACCGCAGCGCCGCGCCATCGCGCAATGGCGACGCGAACTGGGCCTGCGAAGCGGCAAGCCGGTCGCGGCGGAAAATTTCCACCTCACGCTGCTGTTTCTCGGCGATGTCGATACTGTCCGGCTCGCAGACATCTGCACCGCCGTGGATGAGCTGGCCAAACCGAGCATGCCGGTGCGGCTGTCACTCGACCGGCTCCAGGCCTGGCAACGCGCCAGGGTACTGGTGCTGGAGCCCGGACAGACCCCGCCGGTGCTGCGCCGACTGGTCTACGACCTGCAGCAGACGCTCTTACCACTGGGTTTCCAGGAGCAGTCGCGCGAATATCGACCGCACCTGACCTTGGCAAGGGATTTTCATGGCCAGGCGCCCGAGGCGACCAGCGCGCCGGCATTTCACCTCAACGCAAGAGGCTTCGCCTTGTATGAATCGCGCAAGGGTCGTTACTGGCCGCTCGCGCACTGGACGATGGCCGAGCAGTTGCCGGACACTCACACCGGCAGGCCCTGGTAGGGTCGCTCCTGGCCCGGGCTGCGAGCGAACTGGCGCTTGTACTCCCGGCTGAATTGCGAGGCGCTCTGGTAGCCGACCCGATGAGCCGCCTGGGCAACGCTCAGGCCTTCGCCGATGAGGACTTGCTGGGCCTTGAGCAGGCGCAGCCGCTTGAGATACTGCATCGGAGCCAGTTCGGTACAGCGCTTGAAGTGTTCGTGAAAGGTCGAGACGCTCATGTTGGCCAGGCTGGCCAATTCCTCCACGGTCAGCGCAGCGGCATAGTGTTCGCGCAGGTGATTCAGGGCCGTGCCGATCCGTGCGAAGTGGCCTTGCTGTTCCACCAGGGCGCGCAGCGCGCCGGCCTGAGGGCCGCGCAAGGCGGTGTAAAGCACCTCGCGCACCCGCGAGGGGCCCAGCACGCGGGCATCGAGCGGGTCATGCAGACATTCGAGCAAACGCTCGACAGCGGCGCGCATCGGAGCGTCCAGCGCGGCCGAGGTCATCGATTGTGGCGTCTGCGCCTGCACGGTCGGATCCGGAGCCAGGCCCATGTCCTGCACCAGTTCGCCGAGCACGCCACGGTCTATATCCACGGCGACACCCAACAGCGGGACTTGTGCGGTGGCGAAGGTTTCGCACATGAAAGGCACCGATAGCGCCTGAACCAGGTAGTGCCCGGCACCGTACTCCAGGGTGCGGGGGCCCAGGCGCGCCAGTTTGCTGCCTTGGGCGAGGATCATCAGGCTCGGTTCGTAGATCTGTGGGCTGCTGGCCACATAGTGATCCCAGCTCAGGACCTTGACCTGGGGCAGGTGGGTGGGGACGAAGCCGGGGCGACTGGCCAACGCTTTTATCGAGGTGCAGAGCGACGCATTGGCATCGACGTGACGAGTGAGCTGCATAAGGTCCGGGACAGAGGATCAGATACCTTAATCTTCGCAGAATGAACCCCGCGCACCAATGGTTGGCGGCGATTCCGGAGAATCAGGCACGCACGCTGGAGGATCTGCCGTGGGCCGGAAGCCGCCAGGCGCGCAGAATGGGCAGCTGTAACGTTTCATTGCGAGGTTCGTCATGTATACCGCCATCGGCTATGCCGCCCAGACTCCCACCAGCCCCCTGGCGCCCATGAAGTTCGAGCGACGCAGCCCGCGTCCGGACGACGTGGTCATCGAGATCCTCTACTGCGGCGTATGCCATTCCGACATCCACCAGGCACGCAACGAGTGGGGCATCGCGGTCTACCCGTTGATGCCCGGTCACGAAATCGTCGGTCGGGTGACGGCCGTTGGCGACCAGATCACCCGATACCAGGTTGGCGATCTGGTCGGGGTGGGCTGCATGGTCGACTCGTGCCGCCACTGCGAAGCGTGCCAGGCGGATCTGGAGCAGTACTGCCTGGAAGGTCCGACCATGACCTATGCCACGCCTGATCGCGTGGACGGCAGCAACACCATGGGCGGCTACTCCAGCAGCATCGTGGTCAGCGAGCATTTCGTCGTGCGCATTCCCGCCGGCCTCGAGCTGGCCAGTGCGGCGCCGATTCTCTGCGCGGGCATTACTACCTATTCACCGCTCAAGCACCATGGCGTGGGGCCAGGGCACAAGGTCGGGGTGCTTGGCATGGGTGGCCTCGGCCACATGGGCATCAAATTCGCCAAGGCGCTTGGCGCGCATGTGACCTTGTTCACCCGTTCCGCGGCCAAGGCCGAGGAAGCCCGGCGCCAGGGAGCCGACGAAGTGATCGTGTCCAGCGATGCCGAGCAGATGCGCGCTGCGGCTGGACGTTTCGACTTCCTGCTCGACACCATTCCGGTCCAGCACGACCTCAACCCGTATCTGGAAACCTTGAAGTTCGGCGGCGTGCATATCCTGGTGGGTCTGATCGAGCCCGTCGAGCCGCCGGTCCACGCGGCCAACCTGGTGATCAAGCGCCGAGTGCTGGCCGGTTCGCTGATCGGCGGCATCGCACAGACCCAGGAAGTCCTGGACTTCTGCGCCGAGCACCAGATCAGCTGCGACATCGAGATGCTGGACATCCGCAACATCAACGAAGCCTATGAGCGGATGATCGCTGGCGACGTGAAGTACCGCTTCGTCATCGACATGCAGACCCTGGCAGCCGTGCGGTAAGCCACAGGCTTGCAGGGGCCAGCGGCAAGCAAGGCGCAGGACGGCGACTGATCTGATCTGGCGTGCTTGGCTCTTCAAGACGTAACCGTAAGGCTTTAGACTGACAAAAAAACAGGAGCGGAACGTGTTGCTCGCAACACGTTCCGCTTTTGCTTGCCGCTTTTGCTTGCCGCATCTGCTTGCCGCATCTGCTTGCCGCTGGCAGCCCGCAGCCCTCCCATCCCCAAGGAGTCTCTTCCTCGTCCATGAACAGTCCCACCCCGACAGCAGCCGGTGGCAGCTGGTTGAGCGTCATCGCCCTGGCTCTGGCTGCCTTCATCTTCAACACGACCGAATTCGTGCCGGTGGCGCTGCTCAGTGACATTGGTCGCAGCTTCGACATGACCACGGCGCAGGTCGGCCTGATGCTGACCATCTACGCCTGGGTCGTCGCGGTCGCTTCGCTGCCGATGATGTTGCTCACGCGCAACGTCGAGCGGCGCAGGCTGCTGACGATCGTGTTCCTGGTCTTCATCGCCAGTCACGTGTTGTCGTGGCTAGCGCAAAGCTTCGCCATGCTGTTGGTGAGCCGTATCGGGATCGCTCTGGCGCACGCGGTGTTCTGGGCCATCACGGCTTCGCTGGCGGTGCGTGTGGCGCCGCCGGGGCAGCAGGCCAAGGCGCTCGGCTTGCTGGCCACCGGGACGACCTTGGCCATGGTCATGGGGATTCCGCTGGGGCGTGTGGTGGGAGAGGCACTGGGCTGGCGGGTGACCTTCCTGTCCATCGCCTGCGTGGCGTTGGCCACCTTGCTGTGCCTGATGAAGTCGCTGCCGCTGTTGCCAAGCCAGAATTCCGGGTCGCTGCGCAGCTTGCCGGTGCTGTTCAAGCGTCCGGCGCTGGTCGTCGTCTATGTGCTGGTGACGCTGGTCATCACGGCACAATTCACCGCCTACAGCTACATCGAACCGTTTGCCTTGCACGTGGCGCAGATCGGCGGCGAGCGAACCACGTTGCTGCTGTTGCTGTTCGGCGGCGCCGGGGTGGTCGGCTCGGTCTTGTTCAGCCGCTACAGCGATCGGTTCCCGCAGGGTTTCTTGGTCGCCTCGATAGCCAGCCTCGCCTCGTGCCTGTTGCTGCTGTTGCCGCTGTCGGGCATGTTCCCGGTGTTTGCCGGGTTGAGCATGCTCTGGGGCATCTCGATCCTCAGTTTCAGCCTGTCCTTGCAGTCCAGGACATTGAAGCTGGCCTCGGACGCTACGGATGTGGCCATGGCGCTGTTTTCCGGCATCTACAACATCGGGATCGGTGGCGGCGCCCTGCTGGGCAGCATCGTCAGCAGCCAGCTGGGAGTGGCCAACATCGGTCTGGTGGGTGGCAGCGTCGCGCTGGTCGGGCTGGTTTTGGCGATCGTCAATACCCGCAGGTTCAGCCAGGCATCGCTGACCGCTCCCGAGAGCCGATGATGGCCGCAAGCGACCGTCTGGTTACCTGCGCGGTCGTTGCAGGGTCAGAGCAGCAAGGTCGACCAGGCCGATATCAGCAACAATGCTGCCAGCAGTCGATTGAAGCGCCGAAAGCCTGCTGGGGCCTGGAGTAGCCGTGTGCTGCTGGCGCCCAGCACCGCCCAGGCGCCCATGCAGGGCAGGGCGATCAGCAGGAACACCGTCGACAGCAGCAACAGGCCGCCAAGGGTCTGGCCCGCAGGGCCGGCGAACACGCTGATCACGGCCGTGGCCATCAGCCATACCTTGGGATTGACCAGTTGCAGCATCGCCACGCCCCAGGCAGTGATGCCTTGCTTGCCGGATGGCTCCAACGCGCGGTCGGCGGCTCGCCACATCTGCCAGGCGAGCCTGCTCAGCCAGGCCACGCCCAGCCAGGCTAGCGCTTGTTGCAACCACGCAAGGCTGGCCAACAGCTCACCCAGCCCAAGGCCGACCAATAGCACGACCAGGGCAGCCGACACGCAGGCCGTGAAGACCAGCGCAACGGTGGCGCGCAAGCCGTGCTGGGCGCCTATGGCCAGGATCAGCAGGTTGGTCGGGCCAGGGCTCAGACTGGCGACGAGAGCGAACAGCGAAAACGGCAGCAGTGATTGCGGCATGGGGATTCTCCTTGAGGACGGAGCCCATGCTCGCCGGTGCAGGCGCTTCAGTCTGGAAGCTTTGAGCAGCGTCGCCGATAGTCCGCGGGTGTCAGCCGATAGGCTCGCCGGAACCAGCGCCCCAGGTGGCTTTGATCGGCAAAGCCCAGCGCGCTGGCGACCTGGGCCGGCGTTTCGCCACGCGCCAGGCGTCGCCTGGCCGCGACCAGGCGCAGCTGGACCAGATAGGCGTGGGGCGGCAACCCGTAGGCCGCGCGGAAGGCACGATTGAGGCGAAACCGGTCGACCTCGCAGGCCTTGGCCAGATCCTCCAGCCCCAGATCTTGCTCCAGATGCGCATGCAGGTAGTCCCGCGCCCGCTGCGCCACCCGTGGCAGCCGCGGATCCGGAACGGCCAGCCGGCGCCACTGCAGGTGGCGAGTCAGGCTGGCCAGCAGGTCGTCCAGCGCGGCCTGGCGAACGATGCGCAGCTCGCGACCATGGACTGTCTGAAACGCTCGAAACGTCGAAGCGGCCAGCGGCACGTCGCCACTGAGCGTGTCGGCAAAGCCTGGCAGGCAGTCGTCGGGGGCGTGTTCGAACAGCTCGCGCAGCTCGCGTTCCAGCCACCGCGGCTGAAGGTACAACATCGAGTAGGTGAAGCCTTCCGCGCTAGGCGCATCCCCATCGTGCAACTCGCCAGGCTCGAGCATGAACACCTTTCCAGGCGTGCTGTGATGCCGCTTGCGGCGACAGTTGAACTGCTGCACGCCTTGTTCGGTGATGCCGATGAGGAAACTGTCATGCCAGTGCGGGTCATAGGCGTGACCCTTGAAATGCGCACGCACTGATTCGATACCGCTGTCCGGGTCCAGTGTGAGGTCGATCCAGTCGCTCATGTCATATCCAGTGACCGAGGTTTGGATGGGCACTGTACTCCAGGCGTGTCTTGATCGTCTGGAAGATTCGTGCAACCGGGACGAGCGCCAAGGGCATGTGTTTGCTCATGCTGTTTCTCTGAATCAACGCTAACCGATTGATTTACTGATGCGCATTACTCCAGGTCAGTTATGGATGAGCTATCTAAACGCTTGAATCCGGTGTGTTATCGCCTGGAAATGGCGTGCTGGGTACACTGCTCCTGATAGGTCTGACGGATTGCCGTCGGAGCAAGCCGGGATTGACTGTTATAGGTCTGCTCGGTAATGCCGAAGGCGGTCATGCGCATCCAGGATTTGGGAAACTTCTGATTCTGCAGTCGCTTTCGAGCGGTATACAGCGACACACCAGAGAGCTTCGCCTGTTGGGCCTGCGCGGCGATTCCCGCGCCCCAGTCGCAGACTCGCTTGTCCTGCTGGCTCAACGGCTTGGCCTGGGCACCCAGGCTGACGAACAGACAGGAGGCGACCAAAACTGGAATTCTGCGCATGAGGTTGTCCTAACCAGTTGAAAAGCCGGAAGTTTGACTTGCGCGATAACAGCCGGGGGCCAGCAAAATGCCGTCAGGCTCCCGAGCCAGGCGTGCCGTCATCCACCCGCCTGAGCGAAATCAGGGCCAGTCCGGCGGTCCAGGCCACTGACACGCCGTAGTTCAGACGCTGGTAGAAACCGAACAGGTGGCCGCTCTCCACGGCGCTGGCCATGAAGCCTGCGGTGAGCACGGCAAAGCCTGTGCAAGCCAGGGAAAACCACGAGAAGCCCCGGGAGCGCGCCACCCGCACACCTAGCCAGACCCACAAGGCACTGGCCAACGTCAGGGACACGAACATGACCAGCCCGGAAAGGTTGTGCAACCGCTGCGCGGTCGATGGATCGGCTGGCGCGCAGCCCTGGTCGCACGGAAAAAACCCGGTACCCAGGCTGCCCAGCCCGTGTAGCAGGATCAGCAGCGCACTGAGGCGGGCCAGCATGGAACCGCGCCAGCAGCGCCAGATGCCGAGCGCGAACAGGCCAAAAAGCAAGGCGAGCGGGAAATTGTTCACCCAGGCAGAGAAAACGTGCGTGGGCGCGCCCAGCGCGCCGAGTTGGCTCATCGCCTGGTCGGAATGGCTATAGCCAGGAAACGCCTTGGCGGTTAGCCAGACGCCAACGGACAGCCAGAACGGTATGAGCAAGCCGGCGCCTAGCAGGCGCCGAGTCGTTGAGTTCATGCATGATCTCCTTCCATGGGTAAGCCTGGCCGAGCCATCGCGCGACGCAGGGAGCCTTGCTTGTAGCCGAGCCCTTTCGGCATTGCAACCCGCCTAGGCTATCGAGCGCCGACAAAGTCACCGACGGGCATCTGACCGACGGAAGCATTGTTCTTTATAAATCAGCAGGATAGACGTGATACCTCATGTTAGTATTGCGGGTTTCTAGCATGAATGCGCACAGCATGACGAAGCAGCTACAGGCATCACGGCGGCGCAGGCCTCGCAGTCTCGCCGAACAATTGGTCGGCGAACTCACCCGGCGCATTCGCGATGGCAAGCTCAAGCCTGGCGACAAGCTGCCGACCGAATCCCAGTTGATGGATCAGGAAGGGGTCAGTCGCACGGTCGTGCGCGAAGCATTGTCTCGACTGCAAGCTGCCGGCGAAGTCCAGACCCGTCATGGCATCGGGACGTTCGTGCTCGCTTCGCCGCCTGATCGCGCGCTACGGATCGCTCCGCCAGGTGCGGCGACACTGGACCAGGCGCTGGCCGTGCTGGAGTTGCGCATGGCCGTGGAGATCGAATCCGCTGGCCTGGCCGCCGAGCGCCGTGGCGCGCCCCACCTGGCGGCGTTGCGCAGCGCGGTGGATCGGATCGTCGCCGGGACGAGCCGTGCCGATACCCTGGAGGCAGATCTTCAGTTTCACCTGCAAGTGGCCGAAGCCAGCGGCAACCCCTATTTCGCCCAGATCATCGGCCAGCTCGGTGCCGTGCTCGTCCCATCGGCCCGCCTGGACGACCCGGATCTGGCCAACGCCGAACCTGGCCTCTACCTGGGGCGGCTGGGCTACGAGCACGAAGCGATCTACGAGGCGATTGCCAGGCGCGACAGCGAGGGCGCGAAACTGGCCATGCGCATGCATCTTTTCAACAGTCGCGAGCGCTTGCGCCGAACCAGCGAGGCAGCTGGCTCGGGGCCAAGCACGGCATGAGCGGGAATGTCTGCCCAGGCGCCAGAGGCGCCTGAGTCAGGGAGAGACTGCCTCGCACCGATCGGGCGAGGCCGCTGCTCGGCGCCGCAGAAATCAGGCCACCTGCTGACGCCGGCTTTCCTGGGCTTTGCGTACCTGTGCTCGACAGGCCTGGCCGAAAGCCTCGAACAGGCGGATCGAGTCGGGGTTCTTCGCCGCTTGCCACTCGGGATGCCACTGTACGGCGAACAGGAAGGGCGAAATGCCTGGCCCATGAATGGCTTCGACCAATCCATCTTCGGCCTTGGCGATCGGCTCCAGCCCTTCGCCAAGGGTGCGCAAGCCTTGGCCATGCAGCGAATTGACCCGAATCGAGTCGCTACCGAGCACGTCGCGCAGCCAGCTGCCCGGCTCGATCGTCACGCTATGCACGGCCTGGTACTGCACATCTACCGGATCTTCAGGGTTTTCCCGGTGATCGTTGAAGCCGGGCTCGGCATAGACTTTCTGGTAGATGTCTCCGCCCAGGGCCACGTTGATCTCCTGCATGCCGCGGCAGATGCCAAAGATCGGCAGGCCACGGGCAATGGCCCGTTGCACCAGCGGGATGTCGAAGAGGTCGCGGTTGCGGTCCTGGGCCTTGCCCGGGGTTTGGTTTTCCTGGCCGTACAGGGCCGGGTCGATATTGCTGCCTGCGCCGGTCAGGTATACGCCATCGACCATGTCCAGGTAGGCTTCGAGGTCGTCGATGCCGCAGCAGGTCGGCACCAGCACTGGCACGCAATCGGCGAACTCCACCAGTGGCGTGATGTACTTGTGGGTCATGACCTGGTAATCGTGGCCCTTGCGCTCGTGGGTACCCATGGTCATGAGGACGACCGGTTTGCGCAGGGGTTGAATCTTCTTGCCAATGTTGCTGTTGGACATAAGTCACCTTGGGACAGGGTTGCCCTGTCGTTGTTGTGCAGGCCAGCGCCATGAATCGGCGCGCCGCCTGAAATCCCGAGCACTGCCAGCAGGGCGCCGGGTAGTGCCTCGTGCTGGTCGGGACTTGTCGGATAGCTTGCCAGAGCCGTTCGATATGTCAAACGACGGTGCTGGGAGGGATTAGCCCTTCCATGCTGTAAAACGGTGGCGAGAAACGCCTCCGAGCCTTTGGCTGCAAGGGTTTTTCAGGGACAAGGGTCAATTATATTTAACGATGCAGTTGGCTCTTTGCAGTGGCGCAATGAAGCGCCGTCGACACTGCGACGGTGCTCCGCAGCCGAGATGAAAGAACAAGATCTTTTGTTTTGGAATCAGCTGGATATGCCGAAAAGTTCACTTGCTACATCAATCATGCTCATTGGGTTTCGCCGAGCTGTTCCGGCAAGCGCTGTGGTGGTCCCTTTGACAGCCGGTCGGATTCGGCCGACAGTCTCGAGCCAGGCCGCGATTCTGGCCAACGCCATCGAGACGAGGAGCCCCTATGTCCGCAGCTGCCGATGCCTGCCCAGTGCATCTTCCCTTCAAGGAGCTGGAAGTCCTGCTCAAGCGAATTTTCCAGCGCCACGGCTGCAGCCCCAAGGTCGCCGCGGTGCTTGCCGGCAATTGCGCCAGTGCGCAGCGTGACGGTGCCGACAGCCATGGGGTATTCCGCATTCCAGGGTATGTATCGACCCTGGCCAGCGGCTGGGTCGATGCCCAGGCCGAGCCCAAGGTAGAGGATCTGGCTGCCGGCTTCCTGCGTGTGGATGCTGCTGGAGGTTTCGCCCAGCCAGCCCTGGAAGCGGCCCGTGAGGCGCTGGTCGACAAGGCCCGTACGGCCGGGGTCGCCGTGCTCGCCATCCACAACTCGCATCACTTCGGTGCGCTCTGGCCGGATGTCGAGCCGTTCGCCGAGCAGGGGCTGGTGGCGTTGAGCGTGGTCAACAGCATGACCTGCGTGGTGCCACATGGAGCCCGCCAGCCGGTGTTCGGCACCAACCCCATCGCCTTCGCCGCGCCTTGCGCAGGAGGCGACCCCCTGGTCTTTGACATGGCTACCAGTGCGATGGCGCATGGCGATGTGCAGCTTGCAGCGCGCGATGGGCGCCAGCTACCCCCTGGCATCGGTGTCGACAGCGAAGGCCGGCCCACCCTGGATCCGCAGATGGTGCTGGAGGGCGGTGCCTTGCTGCCGTTCGGCGGGCACAAGGGCTCGGCCCTGTCGATGATGGTCGAGCTGCTGGCGGCAGCGCTGACCGGCGGGCACTTTTCCTGGGAGTTCGACTGGTCTTCGCATCCCGGAGCCAAGACGCCGTGGACCGGCCAGCTGTTGATCGTCATCGACCCGAGCAAGGCCGAAGGCAACCGCTTCGCCGAGCGCTGCCGGACGCTGGTCGAGCAGATGCGCGCCGCCGGCATCGATCGCCTGCCGGGCGAGCGGCGCCACCAGCGGCGGGCCGCGGCCGAGCGTGAAGGAGTCCGCATCGGCCGCGACGAATTGAGCGTGCTGCAAGCGCTGGCCGATCCTGCCGCCGGGCAGCAAGGCTGAGCGGCGGCGTGCGTGATCGCATGCGACAGCTTGCCAGCAGGTGATGTTCCTTTGCTGTCGCTGCAGGTATGCTCGCGACAGCCTTTTCCGAACTGTCCTGATCCAAGGAGCTGTGCGCTGTGTTCAAACATGTCGATGCCTATGCCGGCGATCCGATTCTTTCGCTGATGGAGACTTTCAAGGCGGACCCTCGTGCCGACAAGGTCAACCTGAGCATCGGACTCTATTACGACGCCGCCGGCGTGGTGCCGCAGATGGCGGCGGTGGGCGAGGCCGAACGGCAACTGGCCGACCAGCCTCACCAGGCCTCGCTGTACCTGCCCATGGAGGGCCTGGCCGTCTATCGCCAGGCCATCCAGGCGTTGCTGTTCGGTGCCGACCATCCTGCGGTGAGCGATGGCCGCATCGCCACCGTGCAGACCGTCGGCGGCTCCGGCGCGCTCAAGGTGGGCGCGGACTTCCTCAAGCGTTACTTCCCCGAATCCGAAGTTTGGGTGAGCAATCCTACCTGGGACAACCATCGGGCGATCTTCGAGGGTGCCGGCTTCCAGGTACATGCCTATCCGTACTTCGATCCGGCCACTCGTGGCCTGGACTTCCCGGGTATGCTGGCCACCCTGCAGGGCCTGCCGGCGCGCAGTGTCGTGCTGCTCCATCCTTGCTGCCACAACCCGACCGGGGTGGACCTGCAGCGTGACCAGTGGCAGCAGGTGATCGAGGTGGTCAAGGCGCGCGAGCTGATTCCGTTCCTCGACATTGCCTACCAGGGGTTCGGCGAAGGCCTGATCGAGGATGCCTACGCCATTCGCGAGATGGCCCGAGCTGGCTTGCCATGTCTGGTGAGCAATTCGTTCTCGAAGATCTTCTCCCTGTATGGCGAACGGGTAGGGGGGCTGTCGGTGGTCAGCGATGATGCCGCCACCGCGCAAAGCGTGCTCGGCCAACTCAAGGCGACGGTCCGCCGCAACTATTCCAGCCCGCCCAGCCACGGCGCCCAGCTGGTCGCCGCGGTGCTGTCCGACGGTGCGCTCGCGGCCCAGTGGCAGGCGGAGGTGGAATGCATGCGCAAGCGCATCCTGGAGATGCGTCAAGGCCTGGTCGAGGCCCTGGCCCAGCTGTTGCCCGGCGAGGATTTCCAGTACCTGCTGCGCCAACGCGGCATGTTCAGCTACACCGGCTTTAGCGTCGAACAGGTGCGGCGCCTGCGCGACGAGTTCGGTGTCTACCTGATCGACAGTGGCCGGGTCTGCATGGCCGGCCTGCGCCCGGACAACCTGCAGCGCGTCGCCCAGGCCTTCGCTGCTGTCTGAAAGCCGCGAGCGGCAAGCTGAACCGTGTTGTCGCAAGACTGCCGCAACGCCACGATCAGCTTGTAGCTTGTAGCTTGTAGCTTGTAGCTTGTAGCTTGTAGCTTGTAGCTTGTAGCTTGTAGCTTGTAGCTTGTAGCTTGTAGCTTGTAGCTTGTAGCTTGTAGCTTGTAGCTTGCGGCTTCGAGCTGTCGAGCGCACAATCGCGCCCCTCTTTTTTGGTTGGGGTGCGTGTCGCTTGCCGGGCGCCCTCGACGTGATGCGAACTTGCGAGCGGAGTTGCACCTGGATGAACGAGCGGGCCCCTGGCGTCGAAGGACGCCTCGAATCGAACCCAGTCGCCCTTGGCAGCTGGAGTCGCCATGACACCACCTGGATGCTGGGGCTGTTCGGCACGGCCATTGGCGCCGGAACGCTGTTCCTGCCCATCAATGCCGGCCTGGGTGGTTTCTGGCCCCTGCTGATCCTGGCGGTGCTGGCGTTCCCGATGACCTACTACGCCCACCGTGGGTTGACCCGTTTCGTGCTGTCCGGCCTTGAGGCAGGCGATATCACCGAGGTGGTCGAGGAACACTTCGGCCTCAAGGCCGGCGCGCTGATCACGGTCCTGTACTTCTTCGCGATCTTTCCGATCCTGCTGATCTACAGCGTCGCGCTGACCAACACGGTGAGCAGCTTCATGGAGCATCAGCTGCACATGGCTGCGCCACCCCGGGTCGCGTTGTCGTTCGTGCTGATCCTCGGCCTGCTGGCGATCGTTCGTTGCGGTGAACAGGCCACGGTGAAAGTCATGAGCCTGCTGGTCTACCCCTTCATCGTCGCCTTGGCCTTGCTCGCCCTGTACCTGATCCCACATTGGAACGGCGGTATCCTCGACAGCGCGGGCCAGCTGCCATCGGGGACGGCATTCCTGCATACCCTGTGGCTGGCGATCCCGGTCATGGTCTTCTCGTTCAACCACTCGCCGATCATTTCCGCCTTCGCGGTCGACCAGAAGCGCCGGCATGGCCAGCACGCCGACGAGCGCAGCGGACAGATCCTCGCCCGCGCCCATTTGCTGATGGTCGCCATGGTGATGTTCTTCGTGTTCAGCTGCGTGCTGACCCTCGACAGCGCACAGCTGGCCGAGGCCAAGGCGCAGAACCTGTCGATCCTGTCCTACCTGGCCAACCATTTCAGCAATCCGAGCATCGCCTTCGCGGCCCCGCTGATCGCCTTCGTGGCCATCGCCAAGTCGTTCCTCGGCCATTACATCGGCGCCAGCGAAGGCCTCAAGGGCATCATCGCCAAGACGGGGCTGCGCCCAGGCGCCAAGGCACTGGATCGCACGGTGGCAGCGTTGATGCTGGTGGTCTGCTGGATCGTCGCCACGCTCAACCCGAGCATCCTGACAATGATCGAGTCCTTCGGCGGCCCGATCATCGCGGCGCTGCTGTTCCTCATGCCGATGTACGCCATCCGCCGCGTGCCATCGATGCGCAAGTACAGCGGCGCCCTGTCGAACCTGTTCGTCGTGGTGGTCGGCCTGGTGGCGATGTCCTCGGTGCTCTATTCGGTCATCGGCGGCCTGCTTGGCTGAGTCGCCGCGCCGGCCGTGCACGTCTCGTGTTCAAGACGGGCATGTCTGCGCCGGTGGCAAGGCAAGTTGCGCGCCGAAGCGCCTGGCTACAAAGAATTCCTGCCCAAGGCATGGGCACTCGGTGCCCTTCATGCTTAACTTTCGCTCCTTTCCACTGCATACAAGGATCCGCTCATGACTCAAGTGACCCTCAAAGGCAATCCAGTCCAGGTCAACGGGCAACTGCCTCAAGTCGGCGCCCAGGCCCCCGGGTTCACCCTGGTTGGCGAAGGCCTTGCCAACAAGTCGCTGCAGGACTTTGCCGGCAAGTTCAAGGTGTTGAACATCTTCCCGAGCGTCGACACCCCGACCTGCGCGACCTCGGTTCGCACGTTCAATGCCCAGGCCAACGAGCTGGCCGATACCGTGGTGCTGTGCATCTCCGCCGACCTGCCGTTCGCCCAGGCGCGCTTCTGCGGCGCCGAAGGGCTGGACAGGGTCCAGAGCCTGTCGACCTTCCGTGATCGCCAGTTCCTGGAAAACTACGGCGTGGCGATTGCCGACGGTCCGCTGGCCGGCCTGGCTGCTCGCGCGGTCGTTGTACTGGATAAGCAGGACAAGGTCCTCTACAGCGAGCTGGTTGGCGAGATCGCCAACGAACCGAACTATGAGGCCGCGCTGAAGGTCCTCAAGTAGCCCACCGGGCGGCTTCTGGCGTATCGCTTCGGCACCTCGACGCATCGAAAGCGGCAACGGCCTGGCTCTAGTCCAGGCCGTTTTCGTTTGAGGCTCATCGTCTTGCCGGCGCAGGCCAAGGTAAAACCAGCGTAAAGGCGCTTTGCTAATGCGCCACGAGTGCTTATCGTTCAGCCACTTCCTGTCGTCATCCTCGAACAAGGTTCGTTCAATCCATGCAATCCACCGTTTCCCGCTCTCCTCGTCGCTGGCTGTTCGGCCTGCTGATCCTCCTGCTGGTCGTCGTGCTGGCCTGGTGGCTGTGGCCGGCTTCGTCGGCACGCCAGGATGCCGGCGCGGCGGGAGGTGGCCGGCCAGGCTTCGGTGCTTCCACCGACCCGGTCCCGGTGCGCGTCGAGCCGGCCAAGATCGCTGACTTCCCGCTCTACTACAAGGCGCTGGGCACGGTCACCGCGACCAATACGGTCAATGTGCGTAGCCGCGTATCCGGGGAGCTGGTCAAGGTGCATTTCAAGGAGGGGCAGCGGGTCAAGGCGGGCGACCTGCTGGCGGAAATCGATCCACGCTCCTATCGCATCGCCTTGCAGCAGGCCGAGGGCACCCTGGCGCAGAACCAGGCCCAGCTGAAGAACGCCCAGGTCGACCTGGCCCGCTACAAGGGCTTGTATGCCGAGGACAGCATCGCCAAGCAGACCCTGGACACGGCCGAGGCGCTGGTGGCCCAGTACCGAGGCACGGTGATGACCAACCAGGCCGCCGTCAACGATGCTCGCCTGAACCTGGAGTTCACCCAGATTCGCGCGCCTATCAGCGGTCGCGTCGGCTTGCGCCAGCTGGACCTTGGCAACCTGGTCTCGGCCAATGACACCACAGCCCTGGCCGTGATCACCCAGACCGAGCCGATCAGCGTCGCCTTCACCTTGCCCGAGACCGAGCTGGCCACCGTGCTGGAGCGTTACCGCGGCGGGGCGGCGCTGTCCGTCGAAGCCTGGGACCGCGGCGACCGCCAGCTACAGGCCACCGGCGTGCTTGCCAGCCTCGACAACCAGATCGACACCACCACCGGCACGCTCAAGTTCAAGGCGCGCTTCGAGAATCAGGACGAAGCGCTGTTCCCCAACCAGTTCGTCAACGTCCGCTTGCTCGCCGATACCCTCAAACAGGTGGTGACCGCCCCGGCCGCCGCCATTCAGTTCGGCAACGAGGGTACCTTCGCCTATGTGGTGACCGCCGAGAACAAGGTCGGCATCCGCAAGCTCAAGGTCGGGCCGAGCGATGGCGAGCGCAGCGTCATTCTCGAAGGCCTGGCCGCTGGCGATCGCCTGGTGCTCGAAGGCACCGACCGCTTGCGCGAGGGCTCGCTGGTCGAAGTGGTCGAAGACAGCTCGCAGGTACCGACCACGCCCGGACAGCACCTGCAAGGCCAGGACGGCAAGGGCGGCACTGACACCGGTACGGCAGGCAAGGCGGGCGCATGAACCTGTCACGACTGTTCATCCTTCGCCCGGTCGCTACCACGCTGAGCATGCTGGCGATCGTCCTCGCCGGGCTGATCGCCTACAGGCTGCTGCCAGTATCGGCGCTGCCGCAGGTCGACTATCCGACCATCCGGGTCATGACCCTCTATCCTGGCGCCAGCCCTGAGGTGATGACCAGCGCTGTCACCGCCCCGCTGGAGCGCCAGTTCGGCCAGATGCCCGGGCTCACCCAGATGGCCTCGACCAGCTCCGGCGGGGCCTCGGTGCTGACCTTGCGGTTCAGTCTGGACATGAACATGGACGTGGCCGAGCAGCAGGTACAGGCGGCGATCAACGCGGCCAGCAACCTGCTGCCAAGCGACCTGCCGGCGCCCCCGGTGTACAACAAGGTCAATCCCGCCGATACGCCTGTGCTGACCCTCGCCATTTCCTCCAGGACCATGCCGTTGCCCAAGCTCAACGACCTGGTCGATACGCGCGTGGCGCAGAGGATCGCCCAGATCAGCGGTGTCGGCATGGTCAGCATCGCCGGCGGGCAGCGCCAGGCCGTGCGGATCAAGGTCAACGTCGACGCGCTGGCCGCGGCGGGGCTCAACCTGGAGGACGTGCGCACGCTGATCGGTGCCTCCAACGTCAACCAGCCCAAGGGCAACTTCGACGGCCCGACCCGGGTCTCGATGCTCGATGCCAACGACCAGCTGCGTTCTCCCGAGGAATATGCCAATCTCATCCTCGCCTACAACGAAGGCGCGCCGCTGCGCCTGAAGGACGTCGCCGAGATCGTCGACGGCGCCGAAAACGAGCGCCTGGCCGCCTGGGCCAACGAGAACCAGGCCGTGCTGCTGAACATCCAGCGCCAGCCTGGCGCCAACGTGATCGAAGTGGTCGACCTGATCAAGCGGATGCTGCCGTCGATCACCGACAACCTGCCGGCCGGCCTCGACGTCATGGTCCTGACCGACCGTACCCAGACCATCCGTGCCGCGGTCAAGGACGTCCAGCACGAGTTGCTGATCGCCATCGCGCTGGTGGTGATGGTGACCTTCCTGTTCCTCCGGCGCCTGAGCGCCACGCTCATTCCGTCGATCGCGGTACCGTTGTCGCTGATCGGCACCTTCGGCGTGATGTACCTGGCGGGCTTCTCCATCAACAACCTCACCCTGATGGCCCTGACCATCGCCACCGGCTTCGTGGTCGACGATGCCATCGTCATGCTGGAGAACATTTCCCGGCACATCGAGGAGGGCGAGACGCCCTTGCAGGCCGCGCTCAAGGGCGCCAGGCAGATCGGCTTCACCCTGATCTCGCTGACCTTCTCGCTGATCGCCGTGCTCATCCCGCTGCTGTTCATGGCCGACGTGGTGGGGCGGCTGTTCCGCGAGTTCGCCATCACCCTGGCGGTGGCGATCCTCATATCGCTGGTGGTCTCGCTGACCTTGACGCCGATGATGTGCGCGCGCCTGCTCAAGCGTGAACCGAGGGAGGAGCAGCAGGGGCGTTTCTACCGCGCCAGCGGGGCCTGGATCGACTGGCTCATCCACCACTACGGTCGTGGCCTGACCTGGGTGCTGCGCCACCAGCCGCTGACCCTGCTGGTCGCGGTGGGCAGTCTGGTACTGACGGTGTTTCTCTACCTGGTCGTGCCCAAGGGGTTCTTCCCGGTGCAGGACACCGGCGTGATCCAGGGGATTTCCGAGGCGCCCCAGGCAACCTCGTTCGCCGCCATGAGCGAGCGTCAGCAGGCCTTGACCAAGGTGATCCTGCAGGACCCGGCGGTGCAGAGCCTGTCATCGTACATCGGCGTGGATGGCGACAACGCCACGCTCAACAGCGGCCGCCTGCTGATCAACCTCAAGCCGCACGGCGAGCGGGACGTCACTGCCAGCGAAGTGATCGCCCGGCTGCAACCGCAGCTCGATCGCCTGCTGGGGATCCGCCTGTTCATGCAACCCGTGCAGGATCTGAGCATCGAGGACCGGGTCAGTCGGACCCAGTACCAGTTCAGCCTGTCCTCGCCTGACGCCGACCTGCTGGCCCAGTGGAGCGGCAAGCTGGTCCAGGCCCTGCAGCAGCGTCCTGAGCTGACCGACGTCGCCAGCGATTTACAGGACAAGGGCCTGCAGGTCTACCTGGTGATCGACCGGGACGCAGCCAGTCGCCTGGGCATCAACGTCTCGCAGATCACCAACGCGCTCTACGACGGTTTCGGCCAGCGGCAGATCTCGACCATCTACACCCAGGCCAGCCAATACCGTGTAGTGCTGCAGTCGCGCGATGGCGGTAGCATCGGGCCACAGGCGCTGGAGCAGATCCACGTCAAGGCCAGCGACGGTGGCCAAGTGCGTCTGTCGGCCTTGGCCCGCGTCGAGCAGCGCCAGGCGCAACTGGCGATTTCCCACATCGGCCAGTTCCCGGCGGTGATGATGTCGTTCAACCTGGCGTCCGGGGTGTCGCTGGGCGAAGCGGTCAAGGTGATCGAGCAGGTGCAGCAGCAGATCGGCATGCCGCTTGGCGTGCAGACACGCTTCCAGGGCGCCGCCGAAGCCTTCCAGGCGTCGCTGTCGAGCACCTTGCTGCTGATCCTTGCCGCCGTGGTGACCATGTACATCGTGCTCGGCGTGCTCTACGAGAGCTACATCCATCCGGTGACCATCCTCTCGACGCTGCCTTCGGCTGCCGTCGGCGCCTTGCTGGCGCTGATCCTCAGCGGCAACGACCTTGGCATGATCGCCATCATCGGCATCATCCTGCTGATCGGCATCGTCAAGAAGAACGCCATCATGATGATCGACTTCGCCCTGGAGGCCGAACGCAACCAGGGCATGGCGCCGGAGGCGGCGATCTTCCAGGCGGCGCTGCTGCGCTTCCGGCCGATCCTGATGACCACCCTGGCTGCCCTGTTCGGTGCCGTGCCGCTGATGCTGGCTACAGGCTCGGGCGCCGAGCTGCGCCAGCCACTGGGGCTGGTGATGGTTGGCGGGTTGCTGGTCAGCCAGGTGCTGACGCTGTTCACCACGCCGGTCATCTATCTGTATTTCGATCGTCTTTCACGGCGTTTCGGCAAGCAGCGCTTGGCGCAGGAGCCGCTATGAGCCGGACCTCGAGCTGCAAGCTGCAAGCGGCACGCTGCCGGTGGCGCAGTGGGGGGCGCGGGGCGGGGCGGCAGTGGGCCGTGGTGTGCCGCCATCCAGCTGTCGCTGGCAGTTCGCCGCTTGCCGCGGGGAGCTGCTCATGAATCTGTCGGCACCCTTCATCCGCCGGCCAGTGGCGACCCTGTTGCTGAGCATCGCGATCATGCTGCTGGGCGGCGTCAGCTTTGGCCTGCTACCAGTGGCCCCGTTGCCGGCACTGGACTTCCCGGTCATCGTGGTCCAGGCCAACCTGCCTGGCGCGAGCCCCGAAGTCATGGCTTCGAGCGTGGCCACGCCGCTGGAGCGCAAGCTGGGCAGTATCGCCGGGGTCACTACCCTCACCAGCAGTTCGAACCAGGGCTCGACCCGGGTCATCATCGGGTTCGAGCAGGGACGCGACGTCAATGCCGCCGCGCGCGAGGTGCAAGCCGCGATCAACGCCGCGCGCAACCTGTTGCCCAGCGGCATGCGCAGCATGCCCACCTACAAGAAGATCGACCCTTCCCAGGCGCCGATCATGGTGTTGTCGCTGACTTCGACGATCTTGCAGAAAGGCCAGCTCTACGACCTGGCCGACACCATCCTGTCCCAGAGCCTGGCTCAGGTTTCGGGGGTAGGGGAGGTGCAGATCGGTGGCAGCTCGTTGCCAGCGGTACGCATCGCCGTGGAGCCACAGCTGCTCAACCAGTACGGCCTGGCGCTGGATGAGGTTCGGGCGGCCGTGGCCAACGCCAACCAGCGCCGACCGATGGGCTTCGTCGAGGATGCCGAGCGCAACTGGCAGGTACGCGCCAACGACCAGCTGGAAAAGGCCGCAGACTACGAGCCGCTGGTGATTCGCCAGGAGAACGGCGCGATCCTGCGCCTGAGCGACGTGGCCAGGATCACCGACGGCGTGGAGAACCGCTACAACAGTGGCTTCTTCAATGACCAGGACGCCGTGCTGCTGGTGATCAACCGCCAGACCGGAGCCAACATCATCGAGACGGTCAGGCAGATCAAGGAACAGCTGCCGGCCTTGCAGTCGCTGCTGCCGGCCAGCGTCAAGCTGGACATCGCCATGGACCGTTCGCCGGTGATCCAGGCGACCTTGGCCGAAGCCGAGCATACCTTGCTCATCGCGGTCGGCCTGGTGATCCTGGTGGTCTACCTGTTCCTCGGCAACCTGCGCGCCTCGCTGATTCCCAGCCTGGCGGTGCCGGTCTCGCTGGTCGGCACGTTCGCGGTGATGTACCTGTGCGGCTTCTCGCTCAACAACCTGTCGCTGATGGCACTGATCCTGGCCACCGGCCTTGTGGTCGACGATGCCATCGTGGTGCTGGAAAACATTTCGCGGCACATCGAGAACGGCCAGTCGCCCTTGCGCGCCGCCTTCCTGGGTGCCCAGGAAGTGGGCTTCACCCTGCTGTCGATGAACGTGTCGCTGGTGGCCGTGTTCGTCTCGATCCTGTTCATGGGCGGCATCGTGCGCGGTCTGTTCATGGAATTCTCGGTCACGCTGGCCGCGGCCATACTCGTTTCCCTGTTGGTCTCGCTGACCCTGACGCCGATGCTCTGCGCACGCTGGCTGACGCCGCAGCAGCAAACCCGCGAACAGAACCGTCTGCAGCGCTGGAGCGAGCACCTGCACCAGCGCATGATTGCCGGCTACGATCGCAGCCTCGGCTGGGCCCTGCGGCATCGCCGGCTGACGCTGCTCAGCCTGCTGGCGACCATCGTGCTCAATGTCGTGCTCTATGTGGTCGTGCCCAAGACCTTGATGCCGCAGCAGGACACCGGCCAGCTGATAGGCTTCATCCGCGGCGATGACGGACTGTCGTTCACCGTGATGCAGCCGAAGATGGAGATCTATCGCCGGGCCTTGCTCGCCGATCCCGCGGTCCAGAGCGTCGCTGGCTTCATTGGCGGCAACAGCGGCACCAACAACGCCATGGTGCTGGTGCGTCTCAAACCGATCAAGCAGCGCGAGGATTCAGCGCAACAGGTCATCGAACGGCTGCGCAGGGACCTGCCCAAGGTTCCGGGTGGGCGGTTGTTCCTGATGGCCGACCAGGACCTTCAGCTCGGGGGCGGAGGTCGTGACCAGAGTACCTCGCAGTACCTCTACACCTTGCAGAGCGGCGACCTGGCGGCCCTGCGCGAATGGTATCCGAAGGTCACCGCGGCGCTGCGCGCACTGCCGGAGCTGACGGCCATCGACGCCAACGATGGCAGCGGCACGCAGCAGGTCACCCTGGTGATCGACCGCGACCAGGCCAAGCGCCTGGGGATCGACATGCAGATGGTGACCACGGTGCTTAACAACGCCTACAGCCAACGGCAGATCTCGACCATCTACGACAGCCTCAACCAGTACCAGGTGGTCCTGGAGATCAATCCCAGGTACGCCTGGGACCCGAGCACGCTGGAACAGGTGCAGGTGATCACCAGCGACGGCGCGCGGGTGCCGCTGTCGGCGTTCGCTCACTATGAGAACAGCCTGGCCAACGACCGGGTCAGCCATGAAGGGCAGTTCGCTTCCGAAGACATCGCCTTCGATGTCGCCGAGGGCTACAGCCCCGACCAGGCCCTGGCCGCCGTGGAGCGCGCCGTGGCCCGGGTCGGCCTGCCCGAGGCGGTGATCGCCAAGCTCGGCGGCACCGCCGATGCCTTCGCCAAGACCCAGCAGGGCCAACCCCTGATGATCCTCGGCGCGCTGGTGCTGGTCTACCTGGTACTGGGCATTCTCTACGAAAGCTACATCCATCCGCTGACCATCCTGTCGACCTTGCCCTCGGCCGGGGTCGGCGCCTTGCTGGCGCTGTACGTCACTGGCGGGCAGTTCAGCCTGATCTCCATGCTCGGCCTGTTCCTGCTGATCGGGGTGGTCAAGAAGAACGCCATCCTGATGATCGACCTGGCCCTGCAGCTCGAGCGCAACCAGGGCCTGGCACCCGAGGAATCGATTCGCCAGGCCTGCCTGCTGCGCTTGCGACCGATCCTGATGACCACCCTGGCCGCGATCCTCGGTGCGCTGCCGTTGCTGCTGAGCACCGCCGAGGGCGCGGAAATGCGCCAGCCGCTGGGCCTGACCATCATCGGTGGCCTGGTGTTCAGCCAGGTCCTGACCTTGTATACGACGCCGGTGGTCTATTTGTACTTCGATCGCCTGCGTCACCGTTTCAACCGCTGGCGTGGCGTGCGCACCGACGCAGCCCTGGAAAATCCGCTATGACCTTTGCCCAGACCTCAATTCACCAAGCCCTGCGCCATCTCGCCGCAAAGCGTGGCTCGCGCCTGCTTGGCACCGGCCTGTGCCTGGTGCTGCTCAGTGCCTGCACCCTCAGCCCGGACTACCACCGCCCCGAGCTGACCAGCTCGGCACAGTTCAAGCAGGCCGAGGGCTGGACCCAGGCCAAACCGTCGGATGCCATGGCCCGTGGCGCCTGGTGGGAGCTGTACGGTGATGCGCAGCTCAACGCGCTGATCGAGGAACTCAACCGCGGCAACCAGACCATCGCCCAGTACGAGGCGCAGTATCGCCAGGCCCAGGCGCTGGTACGCAGCAGCAGGGGGGCGTTGTTCCCCAGCCTCGACCTGAGCGTGGCCAAGACCCGTTCCGCCCAGGGCGCCGGCAGCAGCAGCTCGAGCCTGAGCAACAACAGCAGTGGCATTCGCAACACGTACAATGCCCAGCTGGGGGTCAACTGGGAGCTCGATCTGTGGGGCAAGCTGCGCGATACCCTGGCCTCCAGCGAGGCCAGCGCCGAGGCCAGCATCGCCGACCTGGCGGCGATCCGTCTGAGCCTGCAGTCGGAGCTGGCCCAGAACTACCTGCAACTGCGCGTCATCGATGCGCAGAAGCGCTTGCTCGAAGCCACCGTGGCCGCCTACCAGCGCTCCTTGAGGATGACCGAGAACCAGTACCGCGCCGGAGTGTCCGGGCCAGATGCGGTGGCCCAGGCACGTACCCAGCTCAAGAGCACCGAGGCGGATCTGATCGACCTGGCCTGGCAAAGGGCGCAGTTCGAGAATGCCATCGCCGTGCTGCTGGGCAGGGCGCCAGCCGACTTCGCCCTGGCCGCCCGCGACGACATCCCGAGCCTGCCGGCGATTCCCCTGGCATTGCCTTCGCAGCTGCTTGAACGCCGGCCGGACATCGCTTCGGCCGAACGTCAGGTCATGGCCGCCAACGCCAACATCGGCGTAGCCCGCGCCGCCTATTTCCCAGACCTGACCCTGAGCATGAGCGGCGGCTACAGCAGTAGCAGCTTCAGTGACTGGATCAGCCTGCCGAACCGTTTCTGGTCGGTCGGGCCACAACTGGCCATGACCTTGTTCGACGGCGGACGGCGCAGCGCCGAGGTCGACCGGACGGTAGCGGTCTACGACCAGACCGTGGCCCAATATCGCCAGACGGTGCTCGACAGCTTCCGGGAGGTGGAAAACTACCTGGCGCAGCTGAAGGTCTATGGCGAGGAGGCCGTGGTCCGCGACGAAGCGCTCGCCGCCGCGCGTGAATCCTTGCGCCTGACCGAGAACCAGTACAAGGCCGGCCTGATCGGTTACCTGGACGTGGTCAACGTGCAGGCCACTGCCTTGAGCAACGAGCGCAGCACCTTGAATCTGCTCGAAGGCCGACTGGTCGCCAGCGTGCAACTGATCGCCGCGCTAGGTGGGGGCTGGGAAGCCCGGGCGGCGTTTGCCCAGGCGCAGGAAGAGAGCGAGTAGGCTGGCGCGGCAGAGCGGCATCATCCACGGAACGGGAACCGGCTCCTGGCAGTGGCCCCTGCGAGCTGGTCGGGAAGAGCGTGGAGCTGTCCATCGACGACTTCCCCTGATCGAAGCCACGGCCGTGTGCTTCAACCTGCATTGCGCAACGTGCGAGAAGGCACGAACGCCTCCATTTCGGCCTCGACGGCCTCTATGATCCGCTCGACCTCGGCGGCCGACATGATCGCGGTGCAGGGTATGCCCGCGATGGCCAGCAGTGTTTCGCCACTGGCACGATCGAAGACGCGTGCCACCATGCTGCGCGGGGCATCCATCGTGGCTTCGAAGCCAAGCGGATGGAAATGCCAGCGCATCACCTGGCAGGCGTTGGGGAACGTCATCTTGTTCATGCCAGCCTCCTTGTCCATGATCCTGAACGCGGTGATCGTACGGCCGTTCCTCGGCCGGGTGGGAATGGTAACGATAGCATCACCGTTGGCAGTTTCTCCTGCTGAACATGACAGTTATGCCACCGTACGAGGCAGTCGCCAGGTAGCCGATCGCTGTCGAAACTGGCTCATGCCTGATACAGGTGTCTAGCACGGGCCTGTCGGGGACTCCGACGATAAACGTGTTGCTCCCGTGGGGCGTCATTTTTCCGACCAACGGTTTTCTGTCGCATTGACTGCTGCCGCTGTGCCATCGATCGAACCGGCCCATGCAATGGAGTACCATCTACAGTCAGCTGCGCCTGTCCCACGCGCATGCCCGTCCCAGGCTACCCATAGGACCCTGTTTTGCCCGTGCTTCCAAGCAACCCTCTCTTGCAATACCTGGCCCGGCTGGCACCCTCCAGCCAGCTGACCATGCGTTACATCCTGCAGGATGCCGCCGACCGCCTAGGTTTCGAAGACTGCGACATCCATGACGTGCCTTGGCACGACCTTCAGCCGGGGCAGGTGATCGGCCTGGTCGCCGCGCTACGCACCGACGGCTTCGCGCCCAACACCTCGTCGCTGTATGTGAACGCGATTCGTGGTGTCATGAACGAAGCCTGGCGCCTGGAGCTGATCAGCCACGAACACTTGCTGCGCATCCGCGAGGTCAAACCAGCCGGTGGCAGCCGCTTGCCGCCGGGACGTAACCTGCGCCGCAGCCTGATCCGCGAACTGATGGACGTCTGCGCCGCCGACCCGCGTCCCCAGGGCATCAGGGACGCAGCGATCATCGCCTTGCTGTACGGCACCGGCATGCGCAAGTCGGAGTCGGTCAATATCGACATCAGCCAGGTCGATTTTCAGGAACGCAGCGTGCAGGTGCTCGGCAAGGGCAACCGGCAACTGCTCAAGTACGCGCCCCCATGGGTGTTCGAAAAGCTCGACGCGTGGCTCGAGTATCGGCGGCAGAACCTGCCCGAGGGGGTTGCGGACGATCCGTTCCTGTTCAACCGCATCCGTCGCGGCAACCACATCACTCGCGCGCGCATCACCAAGCATGCGATCTACTACATCGCGCGCCAGCGCGGTGCGCAGGTCGGCGTGAAGATCATGCCGCACGATTTTCGCCGCGCGTTCATCACCCGGGTCATCGAGGAACACGACTTGTCGATCGCCCAGAAGCTGGCGCATCACGCCAACATCCAGACCACCGCCGGCTACGACCGTCGCGACGACAACGAGCGCCGGCGCGCGGTGGATCGGTTCGATTACTGAAGCCCGTGACCTTGCATTGGCTGCCTGGGCCAGCCCGAGTTCAGCGGTGCCGGCTGGCGCGACGACCTGGGCGACTCACGATTGGGGCGCACCGAACATCGCGGTCCAGTAGATCCCGGCGTCGCTCTTGGGGTCCACCGCGTAGGCAGCGCCCAGTTCCTTGAACCCGGGGTTCATCAATGTCGCGCAGTGTCCGGGGCTGGCCAGCCAGCCGTCCACCACTTTCCTTGGCGTATCGCGGCCGGCGGCGATGTTCTCGCCAAGCTGCTGGTACAGGTAGCCTGCCAGTTCCGCACGGTCGCCTGGGGTCCGGCCGTCGCGGTCGATATGGTCGAAGTAGTTGTGATTGGCCATCGAACGGGTATGGCTGGCAGCGACGGATGCCAGGGTGGTGCTCCAGTGCAGCGGCCCGGTCTCGCCGAATGGCTGGCCGCCGCACTGACGGGGCAGGGCGCGCGCGGCGTTGATCTCCTGCAGCAGCTTCTGTCCTTCGACCTGCCAGTCTCCCAGCCGCCCGCTGAGCAGCGGCCTGGCCAGCACGATGCGCCAGTCGCGACCCTCCTGGCTGACCCCGATGTCGACGAATTGCGGATCGAGCACTACCTGGCAGAAGCTTTCCTCGATCACGCCCATGGCCGCTTGCGCATTGCGTGGGCCGGAAAGGCTGATCGCCTGGACATTGACCATCGGGTACGCCGCGCGCGTCATGGCCTGCTGCAGGTCGCGGGTCCCCTCTGGCGAGAGCGCCAGTCGCGTGTCGCTGTTGAGCGGTGGCAGCTCGAGCGACGCTTCGCCGCCGCAGCGCTGAGCCTGGCTGCGATAGCTGTTGATCGACTCGATCAGCTGCGCTTCCTCGCCGGTGGCTGCCTGGACCGCAGCTGAGCCCAGTACCAGTGCCGAGCCGACAAGGCACGCAACGGATGACAGGACGCGCATGAATAATCTCCCTATGACTGGCAGCGGCCTCGAACTGCGCTGACCATCCTACACACAAGCGCTCGACGTTTGGCCCAGACGGCGCGTACAGGCCAAACGGGCAAAAGGAGCATATGGACAAGCGGTCAGCCAAAAAGTGCGGGACGCGAACGGCACGAGCTGCAAGCCGCTAGCCACAAGCGGCAAGCTCCAGGCCCACGAGCTGAACGTGCTGGCTGAACCCACCACGATCTGCTTGCAGCTTGCAGCTTGCAGCTTGCAGCTTGCAGCTTGCCGCTTCACGCCTGGCGGGGACGCCCGTAGGCCTGACTGATGCGATCGATGACCATGGCCAGGGCGACGATGGCCAGGCCAGCCTCCAGGCCGCGTCCCACATCGAGCGTCTGGATACCGGCCAGCACATCCTCGCCAAGACCGCGTGCGCCGATCATCGAAGCCACCACCACCATCGACAGCGCCATCATCACCGACTGGTTGAGGCCGGCCATGATGCTCGGCAAGGCCAGCGGCAGGGCGATGCGCCGCAGCGCTTGCCAGCGGCCGGCGCCCAGGCCGCGCGCGGCGCGCAGCAGCGAGGGGTCGATCTGGCTCAACCCCAGCTCGGTCAGCCGCACCAGCGGCGGCAGGGCATAGACTAGGGTGGCGAACACCGCCGGAACCTTGCCCAGGCCGAACAGCATCAGTACCGGGATCAGATAGACGAATGCCGGCAGGGTCTGCATCACGTCCAGCACCGGTAGCAGGAGACGGCGGGCCAGCGGTCGGCTGGCCAGCAGGATGCCCAGGGGCACGCCGAACAACAGGCACAGGCTGGTGCTGATCAGCACCAGCGCCAGGGTCTGCAACAGCTGGTCCCAGAGTCCGAGCATGCCGATCAGCAGCACCAGCGCCATCATGGCCAGGGTCTTGGAAAGCTGGCGAGTCGCGTGCCAGGCCAGCAGGCCAACCGCAGCCAGCAGCAGCCACCAAGGTGTGAGGCGAAGCAGGTTCTCCAGGCCGACCAACAGCTGCAACAGCTGGTCGGAAACGGCGCGCAATGCATCGCCGTAATGCACCACCAGCCAGTCGACGAAGGCGTTGACCTGCGCCGCGAATGAAAACTGCAAGGTTTCGGGAAAGCCGCCGCTCATCGTGCGGCCTCTACCTTGGCAGCGACCTGATCAGGCAACCACGCCTTCCACACCTCGGGGTGCTGGCGCAGGAAATGTCGCGCGGCTTCGCTGGCCGGTTGACGTTTCTCGCTCATCTGGGCAAGGGCCTGGTTCATCAACTCGATGGGAATATCGACCTTTTCGAAAAAAGCCACCAGCTCGGGGTACTGCCGATGGAATGGCGCGGAAACACCGATCGACAGCTTGGCTGGCAAAGAGCGGCTGCCACGCGGGTTGGGGTTGTTCGGGTCGCTCAGGCTCGCCCAGGCCGTGGCATCGAAGGGAGGCTCCTCGAGCTGCACCAGGTCGAGCCGACCCATCAGCGGGGTCGGGCTCCAGTAATAGAACAGCACCGGTTGGCCACGCCGCACGGCCGAGGTGATCTCGGCGTCCAGGGCCGCGCCGGTGCCACTGCGGAAGTTGCTGTACAGGCCGTCCAGGCCATAGGCCTTGAGCTTCTGGCTGTTGACGATTTCCGACGTCCAGCCGCTGGGGCTGTTGAGAAAACGCCCCTTGCCAGGCGACTCCGGGTCGCGAAACACGTGTGCGTAGCGTTTGAGGTCTTCGACGCTGCGCAGGTCCGGTGCCATCGGCTCGATGTTGCGAGTCGGGTCGCCCTTTGTCACGTAAGCCGGCACCCACCAGCCTTCCTTGGCCTCCCTGACCGTGTCGCCCAAGGCGAATACCTGCCCGGCCTGCTCGGCCTTGACCCAGGCAGGGCTGCGCCCAGCCCACTCTTCGGCGATCACTTGCAGGTCATTGCGCGCCAATGCCACTTCCATGCTTACCGTGCTGCCGGGAAGCGTGTCGGTGGGATAGCCGTAGCCGTTCTCGACGATATGACGCAGCAACTCGGTGGTGAAAGCGCCACTTTCCCAGGTAAGGCTGCCGAACAGGATCGGTTTCTGCGCGTCGGCGGCAGTCGCCACCCCAGGCGCCAATCCCATCAGCAGCAACAGACTGGCCAGAAACCAGGACTTGGTCTTCATCGCACGCCTCGCAGGTTGCGGGAACATGTTGGCACAGTGTAGCGGCAACTCGCGCAGCTCAAACGGCAAACGGCAAGCTTCAAGCCGACCAAGGTATCTGAAGGGCTCGGTCAGCTTGTAGCTTGCCGCTGGCGGCCGGCATGTCAGGGAGCAGGGTTAGGCTGCTGGACATGGATGCCCTCGAGCGCGGCCAGCAGTTCGTCATCCATTTGCAGCTCGACGCTGGCCAGGTTGGCGCGCAGTTGCTCGAGGGTGGTCGCGCCGATGATGTTGCTGGTCACGAATGGCCGGCTGGTCACGAACGCCAGGGCCATCTGCGCCGGATCCAGGCCACGTTCGCGGGCCAATGCCACGTACTGGCGTGCCGCGCGCTCGGCCTGCGGGTTGGTGTAGCGCTGGAAGCGCTCGAACAGGGTCAGGCGACCCTTGGCCGGCCGGGCACCGTCCAGGTACTTGCCACTGAGCACGCCGAAGGCCAGCGGCGAATAGGCCAGCAGGCCGATATCCTCACGCACGGCAATCTCGGCAAGGCCGACCTCGAAGCTGCGATTGAGCAGGTTGTACGGGTTCTGGATCGACACCGCCCGTGGCCAGCCACGGCTTTGCGCCAGCTCCAGGAAGCGCATGGTGCCCCACGGCGTCTCGTTGGACAGGCCGATATGCCGGATCTTGCCTGCCCTGACCAGTTCGTCCAGCACTTCCAGGGTGTCTTCGATGGCGACGAACTGATCGTCTGGATCGTGGGTGAACCCCAGCTGGCCGAAGAAGTTGGTCTTGCGGTCCGGCCAGTGCAGTTGGTACAGGTCCAGGTAGTCGGTGTGCAGGCGTTCGAGGCTGGCGTCCAGCGCCTTCACGATATTGGTCCGATCCAGGCGTGGATTGCCATCACGGATGTGCGCCATCCGGCCCGGGCCGGCTACCTTGCTGGCCAGGACCCAGTCGCCACGGTCGCCGAACCTGCGCAGGTATTCACCGATGATGCGCTCGGTACTGCCATAGGTGTCACCGTTGGGAGGGACCGGGTACATCTCGGCGGTATCGAGGAAATTGACGCCGGCATCCTTGGCCAGGCGAATCTGTTCGAAGGCTTCGTCCTGGGTGTTCTGTTCGCCCCAGGTCATGGTGCCGAGGGCGATGACGCTGACCGAGAGATCGGTGCGTCCGAGGGTACGTCTTTGCATGCGAGGGTCTCCGAGACAGAGGTTCTTCAAGCCAGGCGGCCGTGCTGGCAGCCACTGGCGGTGGTATCGCCTGATCCTTGTGATCTCAGGCACATGCTGACCGGCATCGGGAGGGCTGACAAGGCTCTGGCACGGTCAGCCCGTTTCGGCAGGTTATCACCTCAGGCCGCCACGTGGCCTGAGGGCTCGGCGGGTTTGAAAAGGGATTCCTGTGCGAGCCGTGCCAGCGCGGGAGAGCGGTGGTCGCCTGGCCGCTCCTACGCGGGCCGGCAAATACCTACCGAGGGCGCGAGGCTCGGCTCACCAACCTGTGGCAGCGGCCCTGTCTCTACACCATTTGGCCTTTTCCAGCCGCAGCAGCCGTTGGGCCTCCACGCCGAATCGGCGAATGTCCGAGCCAGCGCCAGCCTTCCTCAGCATGTACTACGACGTCAAGCTGGCGGTGAAGGCCGGCGCCGAGGTGATCGTGCTCGACGGCATGCAGGGCGGTACGGCCGTGACCCAGGAAGTGTCCAGCGTCTTCCAGCTGACCTTCGCCATCATCACGCCAGCGCTGATCGTCGGTGGGTTGGCTGCTTCAGGCGCCTTGGCGGGGCTGGTGGGCATCACCCCGGCGTGTGCCTATGTCTCGCCCCTGGGAGCCCTGGCCTGCCTGCTGGCGGTGACCCGGCTCAAGCGGGCGCTGGGGTACGACGACAGCCTCGATGTGTTCGGCTTGCATGGGGTCGGGGGGATGGTCGGGGCACTGCTTACCGGGCCATTCGCTTCGCCGTCGCTGGGCGGCTATGTGGACGGCGTCGATCCGTTGGCACAGGCCTGGATCCAGTTGCAGGGGGTCGCGTTCACCTTCGTCTATTGCCTGCTGGTCAGCGGCGCGATTCTCGGCTTGATCAAGCTGTCGATCGGCTTGCGCACCAGCGTGGAAAACGAACAGCAGGGCCTGGATCTGGCAGAGCACGACGAGCGAGCGTACAACAGCTGAGCCGCTGGCGCAGCCAGGCGCATGCCCAATATGGCGCCCAGGTCCGCGAGCGGCGGGCCTGGGCGCGATCGCTGCCGCTAGCGCACCTGTGGCGCCAGCGTGCCGGCGCGGCTGGCCCGCAGCGCCACCAGGCTGCCGACCACGATCAGCGCAGCCAGCGAATACAGCGCCGCATCGGTCGAGCCAGTCTGGTCCTTGATGAAGCCGACCAGGTAAGGGCTGAGAAAGCCAGCCATCTGCCCCACCGAGTTGATGATGGCCAGCCCGGCCACCGCTGCGCTGGCGCTGAGCAGGGCAGTGGGCATCGGCCAGAACATCGGCAGGCCGGTCAGCGCGCCCATGGTCGCGATCGACAGGCCGAGAATGGCGATCGCCGGCGTCTGGGCAAAGTTGACGGCGATCAGCAGGCCGATGGCGCCCATCAGCATCGGCACCACCAGGTGCCAGCGGCGTTCGTTGCGCAGGTCCGCCGAGCGGCCGACCAGGATCATGAACACGCCGGCCAGCAGGTAGGGAATCGCGCTGAGCCAGCCGATCAGCAGGGCACTGTCGAAGCCCATGTTCTTGATGATCGATGGCAGCCAGAAGTTGATCGCATAGACCCCGCTCTGAATGCAGAAGTAGACGAAGCCGAACGTCCAGACCAGTGGATTGGTCAGCACGGCGGTCACGTTGTCACCGGTGGTCGACGGCTTGCGCGCGGCATCGGCCTGCAGGTCCGCCTCGATCAGCTGGCGCTGGGCCGGGGTCAACCAGCGCGCGCTCTGGTAGCCATCGCTGAGCAGGACGATGGCCAGCACTCCCAGCGCCACGGTCGGCAGGCCCTGGATCAGGAACATCCATTGCCAGCCGGCCAGGCCGTGCTGACCTGCGGCGAAGTGCTCGAGAATCCAGCCGGAGAACGGGCCACCGAGCAGGCCGGACACCGGAATCGCCGACATGAACAGGGCCATGATGCGTCCGCGACGATCCGCCGGAAACCAGCGCGAAAGGTACAGCACCACGCCGGGGAAGAAACCGGCCTCGGCGGCGCCGGTCAACAGGCGCAGCGCGTAGAACTCGGTGGGCGTGGTGACGAACAGCAGGCAGGTCGAGAGGCTGCCCCAGACGATCATCATCAGCGCGATCCAGCGCCGTGGCCCGAAGCGATTGAGCGCCAGGTTGCTCGGCAGGCCGCAAAGCACATAGCCGATGAAGAAGATTCCGGCGCCGAGGCCATAGACCGTCTCGCTGAACTTCAGCGCATCGAGCATCTGCAGCTTGGCGAAGCCGACATTGACCCGATCGAGGTAGTTGAACAGATAGCAGATGAAAATGAACGGAATCAGCCGCACGGTGATGCGCCGGTAGAGCGCGTCGCGGGTGAGGTCTTTGCCTTGGTGGCCGGCAGGGCTGTGTGCCATGATGGACTCTCTGTTGTTATGGAATTGCCGCGGCGCCTGTGGAGGCTCGCCCTGACGAGTCTCTGGCAGTGGCTCGCGGCTGTCTTTGTGCTTTTGCACAGCAATCGGCGCGGCTGGCTGTGCCGTGGGACGACAAGCCCGAGCGCCACCTGACTCAGCATACCAAGGACCTTGCATGTTCGAACTGGACCATGAGTTGGCACAGGACATCGTCGAGCGCGCGATGGCCATCCTGCCCTGCAACGTCAACGTCATGGACAGCCAGGGCCTGATCCTCGGCAGTGGCGAACCTGAGCGTATCAACACCCGCCACGAAGGCGCCCAGCTGGTGCTGGCCAACGCGCGCATCGTCGAGCTCGATGGCGAGGCAGCCAAGTGTCTCAAGGGCGTGCAACCTGGCGTGAACCTGCCGCTGATGCTCGACGGCAAGCTGGTCGGTGTGCTCGGCCTGACGGGCGAGCCTGCGCAGTTGCGCACATATGGCGAACTGGTGCGCATGACGGCGGAGATGTTGCTTGGCCAGCGGCACCAGCAGCAGGAACAGCAATGGCGTCGGCAACGCAGCGAGGATCTGCTGGCACTGCTGCTGGCCGGTGGTGGCAATACCCCACGCTTGCTGGACGAGGCCCGGCAGCTCGGGCTCAAGCCGTACCTGGCGCGAATACCCTGCCTGTTCGAACTGGACAGTGGCCTGGCTGCCGATGCGCTGTCGGCCTGGCTGATGAATCGTTATCCGGACAGCTGGTGCCTGAGTGCCGCCCAGCATTCGCTGCTCTGGTGCCGCCCGGCCAGCCCGGTGCTGGACGAGCAGCGCCTGCTCGAACGTCTGCAGCGGCACGGTTGGGCAGTGATCCGGCTGGCCACCGGTGTCGCGACCGACAACCTCGAGCAACTGCGCAGAGGGTACCGGCGGGTGAGTGACCTGCTGGCCTACGGTCGCGAAATACTGCCCGGCGAGCGCCTGCTGAGCCTGCAGCGCTACCGGGTGCCAGCACTGCTCTGGCGCCATCGCGACGACGACGCCCTGGCCGAGTTGCTGGAACCCTTGCAGCGTATCCGCAGCCGCGATGCCAGCGGGCAATTGCTGGCGACCTTGCGCGCCTGGTGCAGCCACGACGGCCAGAGCCAGGCCTGTGCCGATGCCTTGGGTATCCACCGCAACAGCCTGCGCTATCGCATGGAGCGGATCGCCGAACTGGGCGAGGTCGATCCGTTGAAACTCGAAGGGCTGCTGAGCCTCTACCTGGGCTTGCAGCTGTGGCCGGTGGAATGAGCGCCTGGCGCCGCCGGCATTTGCCCAAACAAGCCTGGCGGCCTTTGTGCATCCGACCGAGGCCCGCTGGTGACCTTGCTGTCAGCATGCCAGTCATCTGGACCAGGAGAATCCCATGAAGATCGTCATCGCCCCCGATTCGTTCAAGGACAGCCTCGACGCTGCCGGTGTCGCTCGTGCCATCGCCACCGGTGTGGCCAATGCCTGGCCAGGCGCCCAGTGCCTGCAATGCCCGATGGCCGATGGCGGCGAAGGCACCATGGAGGCGATTCTCGCCGCCAGTGACGGCGAGCTGCGTCGTCAGGTCGTGCGTGGCCCGCTTGGCGAGCCGGTCGAAGCTGGCTGGGGCTGGCTCGCGCAGAGCCGTACCGCCATCATCGAGATGGCCCAGGCCAGCGGCTTGCAACTGGTGCCGACCGGCCAGCGCGATGCTTGTCGCAGCAGCACCTGGGGCACCGGTGAGCTGATCGCCGCCGCCCTGGCTGCCGGTGCGCAGCGCATCGTCCTGGCCATCGGCGGCAGTGCCACCAACGACGCTGGCAGCGGCATGCTGCGTGCCTTGGGCCTGCGTCTGCTGGATGACCGGGGCCAGCCACTGGAGGAGGGCGGCCTGGCGCTTGGCCGGCTGGCGCGCATCGATGCCAGCGACCTCGACCCACGTCTGGCTGAAGTGCAGGTGGACGTGGCGGCCGATGTCGACAACCCGCTGTGTGGCGCCAACGGCGCATCGGCGATCTTTGGCCCGCAGAAGGGCGCGACGCCCGATCAGGTGCAGGCGCTCGATCAGGCGCTGGGGCACTTTGCCGACCATTGTGGCGAGCTGCTCGCCGAGGATGTACGTGACTTCCCTGGCTGCGGCGCGGCCGGCGGCATGGGCTTCGCCGCCAAGGCATTCATGGGCGCGCGGTTCCGGCCGGGCGTCGAGGTGGTGGCCGAGCTGGCCGGCCTGGATGCCCTGGTGCGCGATGCCGACCTGGTCATCACCGGCGAGGGCCGTTTCGATGCCCAGACGCTGCGTGGCAAGACGCCGCTGGGGGTGGCGCGTGTCGCCCTGCGCCACCGGGTGCCCGTGGTGGTGTTGGCCGGCACCTTGGGCGAGGGCTATGAAGCGTTGTATGCCCACGGCATCGATGCCGCGTTCGCCTTGGCCAGCGGGCCGATGAGTCTGGAGCAGGCCTGCGCCGACGCCGAACGGTTGCTGCAGGCGCGCGCCGGTGATATCGCACGGCTGTGGCAGTGCGCACGGCGGTCGGCCTGAGTGCGTCGTCAAAGGCAGGCGCGTTCCCCGGCGGCGGCGCTGGCCGGATGCTCCTGCAACCGGGGCGTGGCCACCGGGCGGCTGAAGTAGTAGCCCTGAGCGATATCGCAGCCGGCCAGTTTCAGGCATACCACCTGTTCGCGCGTCTCGACCCCTTCGGCCACTACCTCCAGGCCGAGCCTTTTGGCCAGGATGATGGTGGAGGAGACGATCGGGCTGTCATCGTGGCTGTTGGACAGTGGCGCGATCAGGGCCCGGTCGATCTTCAGCTTGCTCAATGGCAGCGACTGCAGGTGGGCGAAGCCGGCATAGCCACGGCCGAAATCGTCCAGGCTGACGCCGAGCCCGGCCTGGCGCAGGCGGTGCAAGTGTTCGATGGCCATGCCCTCGGGATCGAGCACGGCCGTCTCGGTGATTTCCAGTTCCAGGCGCTCGGCAGCGATGCCCTGTCGACGCAGCTCGTCGAGCAGACGTTCGCTGAAGTCCGGCTGACGTAGCTGCAGGGCAGACACATTGACCGCCAGCCTGCCCGAATAGCCCTCGCTGGCCCAGTCGATCAGCGTGTCACAGGCCAGGCGCAGCACCTCCCAACCTAGCGCGACGATGAAGCCGCTGCGCTCGGCCAGGTCGATGAAACGATCGGGGTAGAGCAGCCCGAAGGTCGGATGCTGCCAGCGCACCAGTGCTTCGTAGCCGGTTACATCGGTCGTGTCGAGACGGATCTGTGGCTGAAAATGCAGGACGAACTGGCGTTCCGCCACGGCGTTGCCAAGCGCCTGTTCCAGTGTGAAGGCCTGGATGTCGGAGCGGTTCAGCGAAGGGTCGAAGAACCGGTACTGGGCCCGCCCGGCCTGCTTGGCCGAGTACATGGCGGCATCGGCGCAGCGGATCAGGCTGTCGACATCCTGGCCATCGCGAGGGCAGATCGCCACGCCCACGCTGGGGCTGGTGTTCACTTCCTGGCCGTCCAGCGCATAGGTGGCCGACAGCTTGTCGACCAGGCTGCGCACCCAGGCATCGATCTGCTGTTCGCTGCGTTCGCCGGCCAACAGCACCACGAACTCGTCACCACCAAAGCGCGAGGCTTCGTCACCAGGCTGGAGCATGCGCGTGATGCGCCCGGCCACGGCTTGCAAGAGCAGGTCGCCGATCTTGTGCCCGAGCGAGTCGTTGATCGACTTGAAACGGTCCATGTCGATGAACAGGATCGCCAGCAGGCGGCGTTTGCCGCGCTGCTGGACGAGTGCCTGGTCGGCGATCGCGACGAACTGGCGCCGGTTGTGCAGGCCGCTGAGGTGGTCGGTGGCGGCCGCCTGGCTGCTGTGTCGGTGTGCCTGTTCCAGGCGTTCGATCAGTTGCTGGTTGACCTGCTGGGCCTGCTCCAGCGCGTTGAACGCCTCCTGGCGCTTGCGCAGCAACCGCAGGGTCCACGCCAGGCTGGCCACGATCATCAGAGTCATGCCCAGATTGAGCCAGAGTTGCCGTGCATAGGTCAGCCGGTACACCGCCAGGATCTCCTCATGCCGCTGGCTGAGCACCACGCTGTAGCCACGCGCGGAGTCCCGCCGATACAGACTCTGATAAGTGCCTTGGGCAGCATACTGGGTGATCTGGCCTGCGTGCCGTCCGTCCTCGGGCAGGTCAGGCAGCAGCGGCTCGCCTTCGACAACCGTGCCCGTGGCCGCGATGCGCAGGCGTTCGCGGCCATCGTCCTGGACCAGACGAACCAGGCCGCTGGAGCCGAGTTCAACGTGTTCGAAAGCCGCAGCCAGGTAGGTAACGTCCACCCATATCGCCAGGACGGCGTCCAGCCGCCGGCCGCTGGTATCGGCCAGCGGCAGTAGAAACGGCAGCTGACCGGCAATGCTCGGTCGCTCCTCGGCGCCTGGCTCCCAGTGGGGCAGGAATGCCTCGAAGCCATGACGCTGGACCTGCGCGCGCGACGCTTCTATCCAGGCAGCACGCAGCCGTGGTGCCTCGTCCGCGTGGCTGGATGCGAGCAGTTGACCTTGCCGGTCGTACAGGCTGACTCGATCGAGGGCCGGATCCGCGGCCAGTATGCGTACCAGGTCGGCGCCGCGCGGTGCCGGTGACATGCGCCCGGCGAGCGTGCCGCGGCCCAGCGCCTGCAAGCGATCGAGCAACTGGCGCAGCTGTCGGGCGGCCATGTTCGTCAGGTTCAGTTGCTCGACGGCCTTGGCTGTCAGGACGTGCTGGCGGGAGGTGCTCTTCTGGTCGAAGTACAGGCCCCAGAGAAACGTCAGCATGACCGTGCAGGAAACCAGCAGGAGCAAGGGCAGGTAGCCCGTGGAGGAGACATGACGACGGTTCACTGCGCGGATTCCGAACCTGAATGACGGCCGGACATTACGACAGCCGTATGACAGCAGGATGACTAATGGCCTTTTGCCTCGTGTTGATCGAATGGCAGCAGGGCTTCGCCGACCGTGGGGGCGGCCGTAGAGCCGCGATAGGCCGCGCAGCGGCCTCAGGGTCCGGCAAGTGACAAGGCCTTGGACAGACTCACCGACAGTTGCTCGGGCGTCACGAGTCCGCGAGTGTTTCGTCCGCGGGGCCCAGCAGGTCGCTTGCACGGCTGTCCAGCAAGGTCCCTGCCTGGAAATAACCCATCACCGTATTGACGCTGCGGTGCTCGGTCATGGCCATGACTTCGCCAAGCGGCACCCCCTGGCGGCCGGCTTCGGTGACGAAGCCCGAGCGCAGGCTATGGGCGGCCCAGTCACCGTCGAGACCGGCCAGGCGCGCCCGACGCTTGACGATACGCGCCACCTGGTCGCCCGAAAGCCCGTCGCTGCCTACCCGGCCGCCTTTGTACAAACGGCGGAACAACGGCCCCGAATCGCTTGGCGCGACTGCCAGCCAGGCGCTCAGCGCCCGAGCCGCCGGGCCGCGCAGCGGTTTCTCGCGGCGCACGCCGCCGGTGTCGGTCTTGGTCGCTCCCAAGGCATATAGCCAGGTGTCGGCGTCCAGCCGTCGCAGATGCTCGACCTGCAGGCCGACCACCTCGGAGCGCCTTCGACCTCCGCCGCTCCAGGCCAGCAGCAGCAGGGCGCGATCTCGAACGCCACGCACGCCATCATCGCAGGTGGCGAGCATTGCTTGCAGCGGCTCCATGACCACCGCGGTCTTCTTGCGCACGGCCACACCCTGGCGTGACTGCGCCTTGCGCGCTTCGCGCAGCAAGGTCCTGACCGCGGGCGTCTCGCAAGGGTTGTCCCAGCCCCGTAAGTGATGCCATTTGGCCAAGACGGCCAGACGATGGCTGACGGTGTTGAAGGCCAGGGGGCCTGGCCTGGCCTTGATGCCGGCGGCGACCAGTGCCGTATCCAGGTGGACAGGTAGCAGGTGGCTCCAGCTTCCGCTGCCATCCGGACGTGCCAGGTGATCCACGATGAACTGCACCACGACAGCGGCCGGCAGGCCTGCATCACCCAGCGTCCTGGCATAGCGCAGCTGCAGCCAGCCGGCCCAATAGCTCAGCGCGCTGCGATAGCTGCGTACGGTATTGGCCGCTGTTCCAGCCGTCATGAAGGCTTCGGCAGCGGCGCGAGCGCTTTCATCCAGTCGATGAAGGGTCAGGGGGCCTGAAAAGCTCTGCAAAATCGGTTTTGTATTTTTCATTACGTTCAACGTATTATATATTACATTCTGGATTTTTAAGGTCGGATAACGATCACTTATCGGACCTAATATAGTGGAGAGCGAGCCATGGCGGTAGGCGTACCGGAAAATGACGTGTTCGCAGCGGCCGATGCCGTGCTGGCGCGGGGCGAGCGGCCAACGGTCGAGCGGGTGCGCCTGGAGCTGGGGCGAGGCAGTCCGGCGCGGGTCGGCGCCTTGCTCGATCAGTGGTGGGAACAGCTGGCCAGCCGCCTGCGCGGCGAAACCCGCTTGCCTGCCTTGCCCACCGAAGTAGCCCAAGCCTTCGTCGCCATCTGGCAGCAAGCCACGCTGCTGGCCCAGGGCGTGGTCGAGCAATCGCTGGCGGGCCAGCGACAGGTGCTGGTGGAGGAGCGCGAACAACTGGCAGCGCTGGAGGCACGTGCACGCCTGGATGTGGCGCAGGCGCGGCAACAGACGAACGAAGCGCACAGCGCCCGGCAGGCGATCGAAACCCGCCTGGGCGACCTGGAACAGCTGCTGGCCCAGCGCCTGGCGCAGATCGAGGATCTACGCCAGCAGCGCGAGGAATTGCTGGGCCAGCGCGACGAGGCGCGCCAGCAGTTGGCCCAGACCCGACAGCAGCTGCAAGACAGCCAGCAACAGGCCGAGCAGGCCCGCGCCGAGCAGCAGCGATACACCCGCGATGTGGAAGACCGGGCGTTTCGGGAGATCGATCGTGCGCGCGAAGAGAGCAAGGCGCTGCATGCCCAGCTCAAGGAAGCCAACGCCAGGCTGCAAACGTTGCAGCAGCAGTTGTTGGCCAGCCAGACCGAACTGGCCGAAACCCGCGAGCAGCGTGCGACGGTGCAGGCTCAGGCCCAGGCCTTGCTCGAACAGCGCGACCAGGCTCGTCAGACGCTGAACGACACCACGCAACAGCTCCATGCAGAACAGGCGCAGATCCAGCGAACCCGCGCCGAGCTGGCCGTAGCCCGCGAACAGGCCGCCGCCGCGCAGGCCCGCGCCGATACCCTCGGTCAGCAGCTGACCGCCATCGGCAACGCCCCAGCGGCGCCGGCGCGACGACCCCGCAAGGGCAAGTAGCAGTCGCAGGCTCCAGGCTCCAGGCTCCAGGCTCCAGGCAGGAGACGTGTGGCTGACAGACGCGCACAAAAAGCGCATGGCTTGCAGCTCCAAGCCCCTATCGGAACCGAGCGGCAGAGAAGGGCGCCAGAGCCGCCTCGGCCTGCCTGGATCCGCTCATGGCCTGAGCCAGCAAGCGGCCCGTGCCAGCAGCTCCGGTCATGCCCAGGTGGCCATGGCCGAATGCACACCACAGGCCCGAATGGCCTGGCAGCTCGCCAAGCACCGGGAGCGAGTCGGGAAGGCAGGGGCGGTGCCCCATCCATTCGATGGGTTGAGCGATGTCCAGGCCTGGAAGCGCCGCCTTGGCGTGCTCGCCGAGCAGCCGCGCTCGCAGGCTGCTGGGCAGGCGTTCCAACCCACCGAACTCGACCGTGCCGGCGGCGCGCAGCCCACCCGCCGTCGGGGTGACGAACACCTTGCGATCAGCGAGCACGACGATACGCTGGATCATGTCCTGTGCCTGTGGGAAGCGCAGGTGATAGCCACGCTGCGTTTCCAGTGGGACCTTCACGCCCAGCGGCCCGAGCAGCCTCGCCGACCAGGCACCTGCGGCGAGGACCACCCGCTGGCTTTCATGGTCGCGCCGTTGCCCCTTGACGAGCCACCCGGCAGGCGACCTCAGCAAGCCGGTGACCTGGTCCTCGATGAAGCTCACGCCCTTGCTGCGCAGATACTCGGCAATCTGCCGCGAGTAAGCCTGCGGATCCTTGATCCAGGGCTGGTCGGGAAGGTAGTAGCCCGTCGGGTAGCCGTTGCCTAGGGCGGGCTCCAGGCTGCGGATGTCGCTGGGCCCAACCTTGACCATCTGCAGACCATGCCGGCTTTTCAGGGCCCAGCCGGCGGTGTCCTTGGCCAGCGCCTGCTGGTTCGGATACAGGTGCAACTGGCCGGTCTCGACGATCAGGTCGGCGCAACCTGCCGCGGCGGCCAGGCGCTTGTGCTGCTGGACGGCGTCGCCGATCAGACCATGTAGCGCATGAGCGATCTGCGCCACTCGGGCCGGGCGCGCAGAGGCGATGAATCGGGCCATCCACGGCGCGACGTGCAGGATATAGCTGGCTGGCACATGAAGTGGGCCGGTGGGATCGAACAGCATGTTCGTGGCCTGCTTGAGCACACCTGGCATCGCCAACGGCGCGACCGCTCCGGACGAGAGGGAGCCGGCATTTCCGGATGAACACCCGGCACCTGGGGCCGATGGCTCGATGATCCTTACCTGCTGGCCGGCGTCGAGCAGATGGTACGCGGTACAAAGGCCGACGATGCCTGCGCCGATGACGATCACTTCCGAAGCTGGGGATTGCTTGAGCATTTCGATTCCAGTGTCAGGACAATTGCCCGTCTGCGGATGCAGGCAACACGCCTGTTTCACCATGGGTATATCGCAGGCCGATACGGTTGGCGTTTCCTGAGCTATCCTGCCGCTGCCAACGAGGACGTCGCTGCCGGCGTGGTGCCCCGTCGCGCCGGCCGGTTTCCCCGTATAGGGGCGGTTTGTACCCGTATCGAGAGGTCGCGCACCATGAACACGCAAGATTCACCCCTGTTCGTCCAGTCGCTCGCCTCTGGCCTGTCGATCCTGGATGCCTTCACCGCCGAGCGGCCTAGCATGAACCTGCCTGAACTGGCGCAGGCTGCCGGTGTTACCAAAAGCGCCGCCCAGCGCTTCACCCATACATTGGTCGCCCTTGGCCTGTTACGAAAGGACCCGGTATCCAAGCGGTACTCGCTGTCGGTACGTGTGCTCGACTGCGGATGCCGGTATCTCCAGGCCAACGTCCTGCTGGAGCGCGCCAACCCCTACCTGCTGGACCTGAACCGACAGCTTGGCGAAACCGTCAACCTGGCCGAGCCCGATGGCGATGACATGGTCTATGTCGGGCGTTTTCCCAGCATTCACCGGGCCGTGGTGCACATGCCGGTGGGCCGGCGGCTGCCGATCTTCTGTTCGTCGACGGGCCGGGCATACCTGTCGGGGTTACCGGACGACGAGGCCAGAGCTGCCCTGGAGCGGATGCAGCGGATCGCCTACACGCCGCATACGGTGATCGAGCTGGACGCACTGATGGAGATGATCGGCAAGGTGCGAGAAACAGGCTATGCCTACAGCATCGAGGAATACTACCTGCACGACCTGACCTTCGCCGCGCCGGTGCTGGATATCTGGGGCACGGTGGTGGCATCGGTCAATGTTTCCGTCTCCACGGCCTTCTGGACGGTCGAGAAGGCGCTCGAGGAGATCGTGCCCAAGCTGCTGCACACGGCCAACCTCATCTCCACTCGGCCACCGACGCCGCGCGCCTGTGCGCCATTTCGGATAGGCTATGGCAAAACCCGATGAAGTCCTGGCCAGGCGTGGGCAGCAAGCTGCGACACGCTCGAGGCCGGCCCCGACGTTTCAGTGAAGGACACTCACATGCAGCGCGCCACTGCTTCCACCGTACTTTCCATCCAGTCCCACGTGGCCCTGGGGCATGTCGGCAACGATGCTGCGGTATTTCCTCTGCAACGTCTGGGCTTCGAAGTATTGCCGGTCCATACCGTGCAGTTTTCCAACCACACCGGCTATGGCCAGTACCGTGGCCAGGTGTTCGAACCGTCGCACATCCGCGAGGTTCTTACCGGCTTGCAGGAAAGAGGCGCGCTGGCGCAGGTCAGCGGGGTGCTCTCCGGCTACATGGGGGATGCGGCGATTGGCGAGGTGATCCTGGAGACGGTCGCGCAGATCCGTCGCGAGAACCCAGCGGTGAGGTACCTGTGCGATCCGGTGATGGGCGATGTCGGACGCGGGCTGTTCGTGCAGCCAGCGATCCCGGATTTCTTCCGCAACCTGGCCATGCCTTGCGCCGACATCATCACGCCGAACCAGTACGAATTCGAACTGCTCACCGCAAGCCGCCTCGGCAGTATCCAGGACGCGGTGCGCACGGCGCGGCAGTTGCGCGGACGCGGTCCCGGCATCGTGGTCATCACCAGCCTGGCCACGCCTGACATTGCCGCCGAGCGGCTTGGCACCCTGGCGGTCGACGGCGAAGGCGCCTGGCTGGTCGAGACGCCGCGGCTGAGCCTGCATCCGCTGCCCAATGGCATGGGCGACGTGTTTTCCGCGACATTGCTGGGGCATTTGCTCGATGGTCGGTCGTCGCGAGAGGCGCTGGAGCTCGCCACCGCTACCTTGTATGGCCTGGTGGGGGCGACGCCTGAAGGCTCGCGGGACCTGCCGCTGGTCGCGGCCCAGGAGCTGATCGTCAGACCTGGACAGACCTATGCCGCGGTCGATGCAGGAGCGTGTTGAGCGCCGCTACCGTTGCTGCTGGCATGGCCGTGCTTGTGTCATCGTCGCTGGGGTGTTCGCAGTGGGCTGCGAAATCCCGGGCGGGGAGATAAATCAAACTTCCCAACGCCAATGCACTCTCCTGTAGACCTCAACAGGAGAAGCCGCATGTCCGAAAAAGAGCGAACCACGCAACCATCACACCAGCCCGAAGGACCGCATTCCTCGGAAGAAGCCGAAAAAGACAATGGACAGGGCTTCGATCCGGACTCCCCCGATCTGGAAGATCCGCAAGTGGATCCCCAAGGGCCTGCGGTCCCTCCATTGGACAAGCAGTAGAGGCAATCAGGGCTTGCCGTCGAGCGGACGGCAAGCCCGACTGTTCAGCTTTCGACTTTCTTGGCCGCTTCCACGCCAGCGGACGACAACTTGATCGGGTAGGTCAGGTTGAGCTCGTGATCCACCACGCTCACGCTGCCATCATGGATCAGCCCTTGCTCCTGCAACGTCTTGAGCATGCCCGCGACGGCTTTTTCACCTCGATAGTTGTCAAGGATCTCCTTGCCCAGCCCCTGGGGATGGGCGTGCAGGAGACGTGTCAGGATTTCCGATTGAAGTGCATCATTGCTCATGGAAGACCTCATGTGTGATGGGGCTTGGGTCCGAAGGGGCGGCTCGCTTGGCACCTGCCGGCTTTTCTCGCACGCCGCGCAGCCTCGGTATCGCTTACGGTTGAGCGCCAGAAGGCGCCAAGGTTTGATTTTTTTCCAAGGCCTGCCAGCCAGCGATGCAGCGGAACGATTGCCGGGTCGCCAGGTTCACACTCAGTGAACCGGACACTCAAGGAGCAGCCGCATGAGCATCGAACGCAGCATCCCGGAGCTGGAGGCCTGGTATGCGCAGTATGACGACGTCAGTTATCGTCGCGAGTCGCCTGATGCCTACCACCACGAGCTGATCCGCACGGCCGAGGCCTTGCGTGACGACGGCGCCATCGATTGGGATGATTGGCTCGCGCTCAAGGCCCTGGCCGACGGCGCCCATGCCCATGCCCTGGAAGAAGCCGTGAAGGCCCACGTCAACGATCCGGATGCCTGAATCAACATGAAAGCCTTGAAGATCGCCACGTTCAACGTCAATGGCATCCGTAGCCGGCTGTCCGCCTTGCAAGCCTGGCTCGAGCGCGAGCAGCCGGACATCGTCTGCCTGCAGGAACTGAAGGCTGCCGATAGCGCCTTTCCCGCCCGGGAGCTGGAAGCGACCGGCTATGGCTGCCTGCACCACGGGCAGGCTTCATGGAACGGGGTGGCCATCCTGGGTCGTGATACCCAGCCCCTGGAGGTCCGGCGTGGGCTGCCGGGCATGGAGGACGACCCCCAGAGCCGTTACCTGGAGGCAGCGGTACATGGCGTGCTGGTGGGCTGCCTGTACCTGCCCAACGGCAATCCGCAGCCGGGGCCGAAATTCGACTACAAGCTGCGCTGGTTCGAGTGTCTCATCGCCCATGCCCAGGCTTCGTGCGGGTCGGAGTATCCCATGGTGCTGGCGGGGGACTACAACGTGGTACCCACCGACAGCGATGTGTACAAGCCCGAGTCGTGGCGCAAGGATGCCCTGTTGCAGCCGGAATCACGCGAGCGTTACCAGCAGCTGCTGGACCAGGGCTGGGTCGATGCCTTGCGTCACTTGCATCCCGACGCCGAGATCTACACGTTCTGGGACTATTTCCGTAACCACTGGCAGCGCAACGCAGGGCTGAGGATCGATCACCTGCTGCTCAACCCGGCCGCTGCGCCTTACCTGAAAGGCGCTGGCGTCGATGCCTGGGTTCGTGGCGAACCCCATGCCAGCGACCATGCACCTGTCTGGATCGAACTGGGCACGCGCAAACAGCGCCCGGCCTAGCTACGGCGGAGCGCGCGCATGCCAGACAAAGCGCCTTCTTCAACGCCAGCGCCAGCGAACCTGCCCTTCGTCGCGCCTGCCGCGTTCCGGTCCGCTGCGCTATTTCGCCTGACGCTGAGCTTCATGGCAGTGGTCATGCTGACCTTCGTCACGGTCGAAGGCTGGCGGGTCTGGCGCGATTACCGGCACGCCTTCGAAAATGCCGAAAGCGCCGTGTCCAACCTGGCACGGGCGACCGCCCAGCATGCCGAGGACGCCATCCGCCAGGTCGACGTGGTCACCGCATCGCTCGCCGAGCGGCTGGAAGGCGATGGGCTTGGCGCCTTCGATCACCAGCGCATGCATGCCTTGCTCTACCAGCAGGCGCAGATCATGCCGCAGTTGCACGGGCTCTTCGTGTACGATGCGCGCGGACGCTGGGTGGTGACCGACAAGGACCACGTTCCCGGAGAGGCCAACAACGCCGACCGCGCCTATTTCGACTACCACCGTACCCATAGGGGACGTGGCGTGCACATCGGTTCGGTGGTCAAGAGTCGCTCCACCGGCGACCTGATCATCCCCATCTCGCGCCGCCTCGAGACCCCCGATGGGCACTTCGCCGGGGTCATCCTCGGCACGATAAAGGTGGACTGGTTCGTCCGCTACTACGGCGCCTTCAAGATCGACCAGCGCGGCGCCCTGGTGCTGGCCAAGCGCGACGGCACCATCCTGGTCCGCCGGCCTTTCATCGGCGCCGAACTGGGCAACAGCCTGGCCGACAGCGAGATCTTCCGCAATCATCTGCCCTATGCCGACGAAGGGGTGACTGAGGCCGAAGCGGTCGTCGATGGCACCCTCCGGCTGTATGGCTACAAGGCCCTGGGCAGTTACCCGCTGGTGGCTGAAGCGGGCTTGTCGCGCGAGTCGATCCTGCAGCCATGGCGGCACGATCTGATCAAGACAGTCGTCGTGCTGTGCCTGCTGCTGCTTGGCCTGGGCGGCTTTGGCTGGATAGTGCTGCGCCAGCTACGGGAGCGGATCGCCCTGGAACAGGCGCTCGAGCAGGCACACCAGGCCCTCGAGACGCTGGCGCTCTCGGACAGCCTCACCGGCCTGGCCAATCGCCGGCGCCTGGACACCGTGCTGGAACAGGAGGCCAGACGTGCGCGCCGCCAAGGCACACCGCTGGCGGTGATCATGCTCGACATCGACCACTTCAAGCTCTACAACGACCGGTATGGCCACCTCGCCGGCGACCAGTGCCTGCGTCGCGTCGGACAAGCCATGCAAGCCACGCTCAAGCGCCCCGCCGATCTGGCGGTGCGCTACGGCGGCGAGGAATTCACCCTGCTGCTACCCGAGACCGACGAAGCGGGTGCGTGCACGATTGCCCAGGACGTGCTGCACGCCATCCGGCGCCTGGGCATCGTGCATGTAGCGAGCCCGGCGGGCCAGGTCACGGCGAGCGCAGGCATCGCGGTAGTCCGGCCTGACCAGCAGGAAGTCACCGCGGAGGAACTGACCAGCATGGCCGACGCGGCGCTTTACGAAGCCAAGCGCCGCGGACGCGACGGCTACTGGTTGCGTCCGCCGCCCGATGCCAGCCAGACCGAGGCGTGAGCGGATCCGCCACGCCACCGACGGTCACTCGCCAATCAACGGATGCAATTGCCAACGCACCGCGCTCACGCCTTTTTCCAGGCTCACGCGGCTGACCATGCGTTCCAGTTGCACCGGTGCCTGGGGGCCTGCGACGAGTTCGGCACGGACCTCCATGCGCGAAGCGTCCGGCAGGTCCTCGCTGTGCAGCGATTGCAGGCGCAGACCCCGTTCTTCGAGGCCATGCAGCATCAGGCTGCGTACCTGAATCTCGTCCTCGGCACGGCAGGTGACACGGATTTCGAAGCGTTGCTCTACCTCGCTGGCCGCCACCACATCCTGGCGATCCAGGCGCTGGGCGATATCGCGCAGCAAGATGTTGGCGCACAGCACCACCAGGCTGCCCAGAGCTGCCTCGAGCAATAGGCCCAGGCTGCAGAGCACGCCAATGGCCGCTGTACACCACAAGGTCGCGGCAGTGTTGAGCCCACGCACGTTGAAACCGTCGCGCATGATGACGCCGCCACCGAGAAAACCGATGCCGGAAACCACGTAGGCGGCGATCCGTGACGCATCGCTGGGCAGCATTCCCGGCACGGCCTGGGTCATGAGCACGAACAGACAGGCACCGATGCTGACCAGGGCGTTAGTACGCAGGCCAGTCAGGCGCTGGCGAAGTTGACGTTCGGCACCGATCAGGGCACCGAGCAGCAGGGCCACGCTGATGCGCAGCACAAAGATGTTCCAATCCATAGCAGACCTCTTGCGCGGATCCTTGTCCGCCAGGCACCGCTGCGAGCGATGCGAATGACTTGAAAAAGCGAGAGGCCAGGCGCGTTCACGCCGGATGGCGCGAGGAGGGAGGGGTATCGACCAAGGCTGGAGGATGACCACCGTCTGCCGCGAGACAGTGGCAGGGCACTGCCGGACTAGCTCGCCGCGCGGACCTGTCGCGATCGACTGGGACTGTTGTCCAATGCAGGCTCCTTGATTCAATTGCGAAATTGCGTCGCGGACCTTATGCACCGCTCAACGTTGCGTCAAGTTCAGGAACATGACAAAGATTTACCGCAACGAACGCCCGCCGAGGCCTCGCCGGATGCTAACCTTGCGCCTTTCACCACGTCATCGCGGACCGTCACATGCTGTTCAATCTCGTCGTCGTGCTTGGCACTCTGGTCGCCATGGAAGGCGTCGGTACGCTGGCCCACAAGTACATCATGCATGGCTGGGGCTGGTGGCTGCATCGCTCGCATCACGAGCCGCAGCTGGGCATGCTCGAGACCAACGACTTCTACCTGCTCGCCCTGGCGCTGATCGCCGCTGGCCTGGTGGCCTTCGGCAAGGCAGGGCATGCCCCTCTGCAGTGGGTCGGTGCCGGCGTCGCCGGTTATGGCGTGCTGTACGTGATCTTCCACGACGGCCTGTTCCACCGTCACTGGCCCTTCAAGCCAACCCCGCTGAGCCGCTACCTGCGCCGTCTGCACTACGCCCATCGGCTGCACCATGCGCGCAGGGGCCGCAAGAACAGCGTGTCCTTCGGTTTCTTCTATGCCCCTCCACCGTCGGCGCTCAAGTCAAGCCGCGCGCCGCGAGCCGCGAGCTGCAAGCCGATCGAGTCGACTCCGCCATCTCGCTTGTAACCGCATGAAGCTGCACGCTGCGTCGCATGAGGCAAGCCGATCGAGTCGATCCTACCCACTGGCTTGCAGCTCTTAACATTCCGAAACAAATCGGCTCGCTGACGCAGACCGGGGCGGCCTAGATTGAAAGTTTCCACGTGATGATGGGAGCTTTTCCTATGTTCGGGCGTCGCGATGTCCTACGCGCTGGGGCAGCCATCGGCTTGCTGGCCAGCAGTCCCTGGTTGCGTGCGCAATCCAGCGGTCAATCGATTTCGCGGCAGATCCCCTCGTCCGGCGAAGCCTTGCCGGTCATCGGCGCCGGTACTTCCGGCAGCTTCGAGGTGCAGGCTGGGTCTGCCGACTACCAGCAGCTCAAGCAGGTGCTGGAGATTTTCTTCCAGCATGGCGGCAAGGTCATCGACACCTCGCCCAACTACGGCGGCGCGGATGCCATCCTCGGGCAGTTGCTGGAAGAGGGCGGCTGGCACCGGCAGTGCTTCCTGGCAACCAAGATCGCTGCCGACAGCCCCGAAGCTGCGCGACGACAGTGGGCGCAAAGCTTGCAAAGCCTGCGCACGGACAGAGTCGACCTGCTACAGATCCACAACCTGCGCGACTGGCCTACCCAACTGCCTTATGCGCATGACCTCAAGGCCCAGGGCAAGACACGCTACGTCGGCATCACCCACTACCTGGCCAGTGGGCATGAGCAGCTGGAACAGATCATGCGTGCCCACCCGCTCGATTTCATCCAGGTCAACTATTCGGTGAACGCTCCCGAGGCCGCGCGCAGACTGTTCCCGCTGGCTCGGGAAAAAGGCGTGGCGGTACTGGTCAACCGCGCCTTCGACGATGGCCGGCTGTTCACCAAGGTCAAGGGTCAGGCCCTGCCGGGCTGGGCGAGCGAAGCGGGCATCGGCAGCTGGGCGCAGCTGTTTCTCAAGTTCGCCATCAGCCACCCTGCGGTGACCACGGTGATTCCGGCGACCAGCCGTCCGGATCGCCAGCTCGACCAGCTCAAGGCAGGTAGCGGCCCCTTGCTCAGCGAGGCGCAACAACAGGCACTGATCGAGCAGTTTTCCTGACATCATGGTCCGTTGGCGGCGGCGCCTGTACGACAGCCTTCAGCTCGAACCTGGCGAAGGCCCGGCGGTGGCCGTCGCACTGGCGCTGTTCTACCTGTTGTTCACCGGTTACTTCATGCTGCGCCCGGTACGCGAGACCATGGGCGTGGCCGGTGGGGTGGACAATCTGCAATGGCTGTTCACTGGTACTTTCGTCGTCACTCTGGCGAGCCTGCCGCTGTTCGGCTGGCTGGCGTCGCGGGTGCAACGGCGACGCATCCTCGCCTGGAGCTACGGCCTGTTCGCCAGCAACCTGATGCTCTTCGCTCTGCTGCTGGGCCGCGATCCAGACAACCTCTGGAGTGCCCGGGCCTTCTACATCTGGCTATCGGTGTTCAACCTGCTGAGCATTTCCCTGGCCTGGAGCGTCATGGCCGACCTTTTTTCCACTGAGCAAGGCAAGCGCCTGTTCGGTTTGCTGGCTGCCGGAGCGAGCCTTGGCGGGCTGAGCGGCCCGTTGCTCGGCGCTGCCCTGGTGGCGAGCATCGGCCATGCGGGTCTCCTGGCGCTGGCGGCGCTATGCCTGCTGGGCAGCATGGCCGCGGCCGGTTACCTGCATCGCTGGCGCGCCCGCCAGCCGTTGCCCGATGGCGTGGAGCATCCGGCTTCCCGGCCGCTGGGCGGCAATCCGTTCGCCGGCGCCACTGCCGTGCTGCGCTCGCGCTATCTGCTGGGCATCGCCCTGTTCGTCATCCTGCTGGCCAGCGTCAGCACGTTCCTGTACTTCGAGCAGGCACGCATCGTCAGCGAGACGTTCACCGATCGCGCACGCCAGACCCAGGTCTTCGGGTTGATCGATGCGCTGGTCCAGGCGCTGGCGATCCTCACCCAGGTGTTCTTCACCGGCCGCCTGGCCCGCAGGCTAGGCGTCGGCGTGCTGCTGGTCGGCGTGCCGCTGCTGATGGCCGTGGGCTTCCTCTGGCTGGCCCTGACGCCGGTCTTCGCGGCCTTCGTCGTGGTCATGGTGCTGCGTCGCGCCGGCGAATACGCCCTGGTCCGACCGGGGCGGGAAATGCTGTTCACCGTGCTGCCGGCCGACCAGAAGTACAAGGCGAAGAACTTCATCGACACCGTGGTCTATCGGGGCGGCGATGCGCTCAGCGGTTGGCTCAAGCGGGGGCTCGACCTGCTCGGCGAGCATCCGCAGCTAGCGATGTTCATCGGTGCGCTGATTGCCCTGGGGTGGGGCATGACGGGGCGTTGGCTCGCAGGCACGGCCAGTGATCGAGAAGCCGCGCGGCGAAACGGGTCGGCCAGCGCAGAGAGGCATTCTCAATAACGTGCCGATCGTATCAACCGGCTCGCTTGTGACTGTCTCTTATTCTATTTTGCAATTTGGATCCACTTATTTATTAAATAATCGAATAAAACAGACGAGCGGTAATGATGGCACATTGATTTAGGCCTTCCGCCGTGATGTATTTGCGCCGCCCCATCCCCCACTTTCGTGAACAAACATGCGCCCACTCAATTCACTGCTGGCAGCGTCGGTGCTGCTCAGCGGGTGCAATGGAATGCCCGTCCAATCCATCAAGGAACCCGTTCAAGATCAAGCCTTCGTCGTGCATTCGGGCGGGCCGCTGGCCTTGCTGCTCATGGGTAGCGCCGTGCAGTGGAACGAGGACTACGCCGTCACCGTCAAGCACTTGCCTTATGTCTCAGGCTCGGAGTACCAAGGTCGCGGCGATGTGCAGTTCTTCCGCCACAAGGCGCGCGCAGGCGCTCCGCAATGGCGCAACTTCCGTCCGGGCGAGGCGCTGACCGCGGTCGGCTACAACGGCCTGTACATGCGTACCGAGGGGCATGGCCAGGCGCTGCCCGCGCTGGTGCGCCTCGATGCCCATGATGGCGGGGTGATGTATGGCACCCATGACGGGCGTACCGTCAAGGGCATGTCCGGCGGCCCGGTCCTGGCTACCGATGGCACGGTGGTGGGTATCAACGTGGCCAACCTGGACAAGGGCGACCTGCGCTCGATCAAGCGCGCCGACCTGGCCGGCCACGAGCAGGTGAGCATCTTCCTGCCCTATGTGCAGATCCAGCGCGAATGGCAGCGTTTCGTCAATCAGCAGGCCAGGTTGAAAGGTGTCCCCAACCCGATCGGCCTGCCGATCGCTTCGGCGCACTGAAGCGGCCGCTCAACGTTCGCGCAAGGCTTCCCTGGCGCGATTGAGCGGCTTGATCAGGTAGTCCAGGACGGTCTTCTCGCCGGTGCGGATGTCCACGCTGGCGACCATCCCCGGGACGATCGAGAAGGCCTTGCCGGCCTTGTTGTGCAGCACGTCCGACTCGGTACGGATGTAGACCCGGTAGTAGTAGACCTCGGGCTTGACCTCGTCCTGGATGGTATCCGGCGAAATGGTCACCACCTTGCCGTCCAGGCTGCCGTAGATCGAGTAGTCGTAGGCGGTGATCTTGACCTTGGCGTCCTGGTCGGGGTGGATGAAGGCGATGTCCCGGGGATTGATCCGCGCCTCGATCAACAGCTTGTCGTCCTGCGGCACGATCTGCATCAGCTGGCCGTTAGGTGGCACCACGCCACCAATGGTCGTCACCTCGATGTCCTTGACGATGCCACGCACCGGCGAGCGGAAGGTCAGGCGCGACAGCGAATCGACACGACCGCGTATCACCTCGGCCAGCGAATCGGCTTCGGCGCTGGCCTTGGCCAGGTCCTGGCGGGCCTGCACCATGTACTCCGAGCGCGCCTCCGAGGCCTTGAGCTCCAGTTCGGAGCGCTGGCGGTTGAGACGAATCACCTCGACACGGCTGGAGGCGCCAGCCTTGGCCAGCTTCTCGGTGATTGCCAGTTCGCTGCGCACCAGCTTGAGCGACTGCTCGATGCCGGCCAGGGTGTCCTGCAGGCCACGCTTGCGAGTCTGATAAAGTTCGGTCTCGGCACGCACCAGCTCCGGCCAGTCATCCAGCGACTTGGGGAAGCTCAGCGGCTTGCCGCTGACCTCGGCCTGCAGCCGAGCGACGCTGGCCACGGCGGCGCGGTACTTGGCCTCGCTTTCGCCGACGGTCGACTGGGTCTTGATCGGGTCGAGCTGGGCAAGGATGTCTCCGCGCTCCACGCGCGACCCTTCGCTGACCTTCATTTCAGCGATGATTCCGCCTTCCAGGGACATGATCACCTGCTCCCGCGAGCTGGGGATCACCTTGCCGGTGCCGCTGGAAACCTCGACCACGGTGAACCACGCGGCCCACAGCAGAAAGCTGCCGAGCATCAGCGCACAGACCCAGACGACCCGGGTGGCGCGTACCACCGCCGCGTCATCGGCGCCATCAAGATAGGACGCCGGGGCCGCCGGCATGCGGATTGCGACGTCTTGGCTCATGCACGATCTCCGTTGGGTTGCTTGAGTCGGGCCAGGGCGACTTCACGTGGCGCATCGATCACCAGGCGCCCGTTGTCGACCACGATGATGCGTTCCACTCGCTGCAGAACGCTGAGCCGGTGAGTCGCCATGATCAGGGTGCGTCCTTGCGACCAGAGCATCAGGTCATCGAGCAGGCGGCGCTCGGTGACGTCGTCGAGCGCGGCGGTAGGCTCGTCGAGCAGCAACACGTGCGGCTGGCGCAGCAGCAGGCGCGACAGCAGCAGGCTCTGCCGTTGGCCGCCAGACAGGCCCAGGCCGCCTTCGAGGATTAGGTGATCGAGCCCCTTGGGCAGACGACGGACGAAGTCCAGTGCGCCGGTGAGCGATAGCGCCGCGAGCAGTTCCTGGTCGCTGGCCCGGCCGGCGCCGAGCACCAGGTTGTCACGCAGCGTGCCATGGAACAGACGCGCGTGCTGGGGCAGCAGCCCGACGTCACGGCGCAGGTCGGCCGGATCGATGTGGGCCATGGCGATACCGTCGAGGGTCACCTCGCCGGTGGCCAGGTCCATGGCACCGGCCAGGGCCTGCAGCAGCGTCGACTTGCCTGCGCCGTTGCGTCCGAGCACGGCGATGTGTTCGCCGGGACGGATCCTCAGCTCGGCCACTTGCAGTGCCGCCGGGCCGTCGGCGCTGTAGCGGAACGTGGCATCCTTGAGCTGGAAGTCGCCATGGATGGCGGGCAGGTGCACGCGCTTGCTGCCTTCGGGATGGTCCACTGGCAGCTCCATCAGGGCATTGAGGCCCTTGAGCGCCACCTTGGCCTGCTGCCACCGGGTCAATACATGGTTGAGCTGAGCCATCGGCGCCATCATGCGCGAGGCGAGCATGGAGGCTGCCACCAGGCTGCCGGTGGTCAGGTCGCCGGCAATCACCATCGGCGCGCCGAACACGATGACCACGGCAAACACCGCGGTCTGCACGTTCTGCGTCCAGGTGACCAGGCCGTTGGTCAGGCTGCGCAGCTTCAAGGCCGTATCGGCGGTGGTGGCGTTGTAGTGATTCCACTGTTCCTGGAAACGCTGCTCGGCTTGCAGGGCCTTGATGTCGTCGAGTCCCTGCACGCTCTCCACCAGCATGGCGTTGCGCAGCGCCGATTCGCGCATGTTGGCGTTGGCCAGCCTGGCCAGCTTGCGTTGATACAGCAGCCCTGGCAGCAGCATCACGATCAGCGCGACCACGGGGATGGCCACCAGCGGTCCGCCGATGAGGTAGAAGATGAACAGGAACAGCAGGAAGAACGGCAGGTCGGCCAGCGCGGTGGCAGTGCTCGAGGTGATCAGGTCGCGCACCTGCTCCAGCTCGCGCAACTGCGAGATGAAGGTGCCGGTGGACTTCGGCCTGACCGAGTTGCGCAGGCGCAACGCGTGTCCGTAGACCAGGTCGGAGATCCGCAGGTCGGCGCGCTTGCCCAGCAGGTCGGTGATGCGCAGGCGCATGATGCGCAAAGTGAAGTCGAACAGCACCGCCAGCAGCACGCCGCCGAACAGCACGTACAGCGTCGGCAGCGATTCGGCCGGGATCACCCGGTCGTACACCTGCATGGAAAACAGCACGCCGGCCAGCCCGAGCAGATTGGCCACCAGCGAGGCGAGCATGACGTGGCTGTAGGGCCTGAGGTCGCGCAGCACGATGCGGCGGAACCAGTGCTCATCGTAGGGCTGGACATAATCGTCGGTGCGAACGTCGGACATCGGTCGTGCCGGCCGCAGAATCACCGAGCGCCGCAGGCGCTGACCGAGTTCGAGCAACGGCAGGCGCTGCTGCAGGCCCTGGTCGCCGCTGAGCACGATGCCGACCTGTTCGCCCTCGATGCTCTGCACCACGCCGACCTGGCCATCGAGCAGCTCGACCACCAGCGGTGTGCGCCACTTGCTCAGGGCACGAGTCTGCAGGTCGCCGAACTTCACGGTCAGGCCGGCCTGGCGGGCCATCTGCCGCACCACGTCTTCCACCGCGCGGTCGGGTCGCTGACCGGCGATGCGCACGGTTTCCTCGGACACATCCAGGCGGTAGTGCCGCGCCACCAGCAGGATGGCCTCCATCCAGGGTTGGTAATCGGGGGGCTCGGCGCCCTGGCCGGCGACGGGGGGAGCGATGATCACAGCGTCATTCATGGCAGTATCCTTACGCCTTGCACAGGGCGATCCTCGAGGCCGAAAGCGCGGCGCAAACCGCCGCTGTTGTACAGGCAATCGACCTGCAGGCGTTGCAGGTCGGCCTGGGTTCCGGCCAGTTCGAAGCGTGACTGGTGGATTTCCTGCTCGGCATTGAGCAGGTCCAGCAGGGGCCGGGTACCAAGGTCCAGGTATTGCTGGCCATACAGCACCCGCGCCTCGCTGATGCTGCCTTGGCGCTGCTGCAACGCGTCCAGGCGCCGGCCGAGGCTGGCGGTCTGCGCCCGAGCCTCGGCCAGCCCCTGGGTCGCCAGCAGCACGGCAGTGTCCTGGGCGGCATCGGCCGCGGTCAGCGCATGACCGGCTGCACGCGAGCGGGCGCTGATGGCGCCGCCCTGGTAGATCGGCACTTCGAGGTTGAGATAGATCCCGGCCTGGGTGCGGTCCAGCGCGGGATTGTTGTCGTTGTAGCTGCTGTCGAGGTAATGATTGACGGTCGGCTCCAGCGACAGGGTCGGATAGGCTTCGGCCCGTGCCCGGGCCAGCTCCGCCTGGGCTTCGCTGCGCTGGGCCTGGGCGACCAGCACCGCGGGCAGGACGCCGGTCTCCGGCTGCGCTCGTTGACAAGCCGCGGCCGAGCCTTGCGGGAACTCGCCGGCTATCTCGACCGGGCCGGAAAGGCCGAGCAGGGTGGACAGGGCAGCCTGCCAGCGAGCGTACTGAGCCTTGTAGTCCTGTAGCGTGGCCAGCGCACCGTCGGCTCGCGACTGCGCCTGGATCAGGTCGGAGCGAGTACTGGCGCCCATGTCGCTGCGCTGGCGGGCCAGCTCGACGATGTCGCCGACGCCTTCGATCTGCTGGCGAGCGATTTCGATGAGGTTGCGATAGCGGCGCACCTCGATCCAGGCATAGGCGGTTTCTCGGGCCGTCTGGTCGATGGCCAGCAGAATCTGCGCCTGAGTCCGCGCGGCCCGGGCCTTGGCCGCTTCCACGGCATTGTCGACCTTGCCGAAATCGTAGAGCATCTGCTTGAGCGAAAGGCTCAGGGCCTGGGTGCTGCGGTCACCGCCATAGCCGCTGTCGACGCCGGTACGGATGCCACCGCTGATCTGCGGGTAGTAGCCGGCTTCGGCGACATTGATGCCTTCGCCCTGCTGGTACAGGTCGGCCACGGCCTGGGCGATGTCCGGGTGCCAGTTGACCGCTCGGCCGACGGCGTCCTGCAGGCCCAGTGCCGTTGCGCTGGCGGTACTGCCGAAGCGCTGGGGCAGCGCGCCGTCCTGACGCTGGGGCGATTGCAGGCGATGGGGGCTCAGATCGAGCAGTGCGGGGTCTATGGTGTCGTCTGCGGCCTGGCTGACGCAGGGCAGACAGAGTGCCATCGAGGCGAGTAGAGCGAAGGAGAGTCCGTTTCGATATCGGGCATAGGCTGAATTCACATTATTCCCTTACTTCCATGATTCCGACGCTAGGCGCCGGGCCGGTGACTGCTCACCGACCCGGCGCCTGCGACTGTCCTGTATCAAACCACTTGTACGCCGTTCTGCACCCAGAGATGGTGGCTCGGATCCTCCTGTGGCGTGTATTGAGTGTAAGTCAGGCCGTCGGACAGTTGCGTCCCTTCGGCCGTCCAGTTGCCAGACATGTGAACGCTGTCCTGTTCCGTGCCCTTGATCAGCAGCGTGTCCTGGTCGGCGTCGGTGATGGCCACCAGGTCTTCGAGGCTGATGGTCAGATCGACGGCGCTGTCAGCGTTGAGGTCTATGACCTCGAGGCTGCTCAATCGATCCTGTAGCGAACCAAGGTCGATCGCCGCGTCGCCGCCAGCCCAGAGCAGGGTGTCGGTACCGCTGCCGCCGGCCACCGAGACGAAGTCCAGGTCGCTGACGACCAGGGTATCGTCGCCGGCACCCGCATCGAGCGTGACGGCGCCGGCGTGGCTGGCATCGAGCGTGTCATCGGCGTCGGTCCCGGCCAATGCGTCCTCGCCACTGCTCGCCGCCAGCGTGGCGAACGTCGAGTCGTCGCTCTCGACGCTGGCCACGGCCATCCGCGCGCCGCTGGCACCGGCCTGGTCGAGGTCGATGGTCAAGGTCGCGGTGTCGCTGGTGCCGTTGGGGTGGGTCAGTCGGTAGGTGAAGACATCGGACTGGCCGATCACCGTGGAGCTCAAGCCTGAATTGAGCGCGTAGGTGTAGCTGCCATCGGCCTTGACCAGCAACGTGCCATAGGTGCCAGCAACGCTGGTGCCGTTGTAGCCAGGCTGCACATAGCTGCCGGCGGCCAGCACGGCCAGCGTGGTGAAGGCCGAGCCGAGCACGTCCGCGCCGCCGCCTGCGGTATCGGTGAGCAGGTTCCCGGTGACCGGGGTGTAGCTGCCGACCACGAACTGGTTGGTATGGGTGGCGACGTTGGTGACGCTCAGGCCGATGCTGCTGATCACCGACAGGCCACCGACCGAGAGGGTGACCCGATAGCTGCCAGGGGTCTGGTCCTCGATCACCACGCCTTGGCTGCCGCCGCCGAGGCTGATCAGCGACCCACCGGTCCAGTTCTTCACCAGCACGTACTGGCCGGTCGCGGTGTTGAGCTTGTACAGGTTCAGGTTCACCGAACCGGCCAGCGAGGCAAGGCTAGCCGATGTCAGGGTCAGGGTCAGATCGCTGATGGTGTTGGCAGCTACCGAGAAGTTGTAGGCGCCATTGCCACCGAGGCCGACCAGCGACGTGACGCTGCCCAGGTTGGTGGTCGTGGTGGTCACCAGGTTGGCCAGGGTGATGCCGGTGCTGGCGATGTCGTTGGTGGCATCGACCACCAGCGCCGGGGCCGCCAGGTTGGCACTGTTCCAGACTTCGGTGGCCTGCGGGCTGTCGATCCGCACATACAGCGTCGCGGTGTCGCTCAGGCCGTTGGGGTGCACCAGCTGGTAGTTGAACACGTCGACCTTGCCGACACTGCTGGCGCTGCTGTTGGCCTGGTAGCTGTAGGCACCCTGACCATTGATGGTCAAGGTCCCGTACAGTCCCTGGACGACGATGCCGCTGCCCGCGTTGACGTACCCGGAGCCGCCATTCTGCACCCGCAGTACCGCGCCGTTGTCCGGCCCGGTGATGTCGGCGGTACCGTCGACACCGATGTCGGTCAGCACATTGCCAGTGACCGCGGCGCCAGCCGTGCCCTGGAACTGGGTCAGGCTGGTGACGTCCAGGCGCAGGTTGGAGACGATGTTGGTGACCAACGTCAGGCTGTTGCTGGCGAAGTTCAAGCGGTATTCACCGGCCTGCAGGGTGCCCGCGCTGATCCGCACGCCAGAACCGGCCAGCACCTCCAGGTTGAGCAGGCTGCCGTTGGCGCTGGCCGTGCCGATGGTCTGCCAGGTACCGCTGGCATCCTTGACCTGCAAGGTGAAGGTGGCATTGGTGTTGAGGTTGAGCACGCCGCCTTCGTTCAGGGTCAGGGTCGGCCGGGCGGTGGTGCCGCTGGCCACGGTGAAGTTGAAGGTGTGGCTGAAGCCCAACCCGATCAAGGTCGGGAAGGTTTCTACCTTGGTGGATGAGGTAGTGATCGGCGCCAGGGTGACCGTGGCCACCTTGAGGTCATCGCTGGCCACCACTGGACGATCGAAGTCCACATCCGGTGCCACCAGGGTCGCGGCTGGCGACTGGTTGCCACGGCCGTCGACGACATTCACCGTCAGCGTCTCGCCGTTGATCTGCGCGCTGGCGAGGGTGACGCTGAAGGTACCGTTGGCGGCCACGCTTGCGGTGCCGAGCACGCTGCCGGTGGCGCTCTTGACGGTGACGGTGGCCCCCGCTTCGCCAGTGCCGGAGAGGGTCAGCCCATCGGTGCTCAGCCGTAGCGCACCGGCGGCGGCCGGAGGCGTGAGGTCAGGCGCGTTGATGGTCAGCGTCGGCGAGACGTTGCCGGCCGGATCGAGCTGGGTGATGGCCAGGGCCTGGTAGTTGGTCAGTGGCGGGTTGAGCGCCAGCGCCCGGGTCCCGTTGGCGGCCACCACCGCCGTGCCGAGCTGGCTGCCGCCACTGCTGATCACGATGCGGTCGCCGGCGATACCGGTGCCGCTGACCAGCGTGCCGGAGGCATTGACCAGCGCGCTGGACGGCGCCACTGGCGGCGTCGTGTCTGGCGCGGTCACCGTGGCTGGCGCCGAGACGTTCTGCGCGGCATCGGCCAGGCGCACGTTGAGCAGCTGCCCATCGTTCTGGGCCGGCGTCAGGGTGACCGTGAACTGCCCGTTGGTCCCGACGGTAGCGGTGCCGAGCACGGTGCCGGCGGCATTGGTCACCGTGACCCTGGCGCCGGCCTCGCCGGTACCGGTCAGGCTGGCGCCGCCGGCCGCGACGGCCAGGTTGCCGGCCAGCGCTGGGGGCGTGGTGTCGCTGGCCGTGGCACTGACGGTCGGCGACTGGTTGCCCGCCGCATCGGCCTGGCGCACGGTCAGTACCTGGCCATTGGTCTGGGCGCTGGCCAACAGTACGGTGAAGCTGCCGTCGGCTGCTACCCGGACACTGCCCAGCGAATTGCCGGCCGCGTTGGTGACCGTGACGATGGCGCCTGCTTCCCCGTTACCGGTCAGCTGCAGGCCATTGCCAACGATCGCCAGGTTGTTTGGCGCCGCGGGTGGCGTGGTGTCGGGCGCTGTGAGGCTGGCGACCGGCGAGGCGTTGGTGGCGGCATCGGTCAGCGTCACGCCCAGGGCCTGGCCGTTGACCTGCGCCGGGCTGAGCACGATGCTGAAGGTACCGTTGGCTGCCACCACGCCAGTACCGATCACCGCGTTGCCGCTGGTGACCTGCACCGTGGTGCCAGCTTCGCCGACCCCGGTCAGCAAGGTGCCGGCCGCGTTGAGCACCAGGTTGCTGGCGGGCGCCGGTGGCGTGGTGTCCTGGGCGGTCACCTGGACCGCTGGCGAGGTGTTGGCGCTGGCATCGACCTGGATTGCGGTCAGTACCTGGCCGTTGGTCTGCGCCGTGCCCAGGGTGACGCTGAACACACCGCCATTGGCGACCTGGGCGCGGCCCAGTTCGACACCTGCGCTGTTGCTGATGATCACCGTGGCGCCCGCTTCACCCGTGCCGGTGACTACCGTACCGGCGCTATTCACCGCGACGTTGGCCAAGGCTGCCGGCGGCGTGATGTCGTCGGCGGTGATGAAGGTGGCCTGGGAGCCGACCCCGCCGAGCAGCAGGTAGGAGGTGACCGACAAGGTCTGCCCGTTAGCCTGTGGCGGATCCAGAGTGATGCTGAAGGCAGTGTCGGCACCGATGGTGGCCGAACCCAGCAGCACCGAGCCATCCGCGCTGCGTACTTCGACGCGGGTGCCCAGCGGCGCGCGTCCGCTCAGCACGCTACCTGTCTCGTTCAAGGCCAGGTCGCTCGGCGCCTCGGGTGGAGGGGCCAGTGGCACGATCAACGTTGTCGCAGGCGACGGATTGTCGCTCTCGTCACGCTGGATCACGGCCAACAGCTGGGCCGTGAAGACTTGCTCGGTGAGGTCCACCACGAAGGTGCCATCGGCTGCCACCACTGCTGTGCCGATCTGCCTGCCGTTCAGGCTGACGAAGACGGTGGCGTCCGCCTCGCCGAACCCGGACAGCTGGGTGAAGCCGGTGTTGAGCCGCAGGTCGGTCACCGGGCCGGGTGGGGTGGTGTCCAGCGATTCCACCAGCAGCGGCTGCGAAGTGTTGTCGGCCGCGTCGGTGACCGTCACGGTCAGCACCGCGCCGGTGTTCTGGTCCGCCTCGAAGACCACGGCGAACTGGCCGTCGACGCCGGCCGTGGCGGTGCCTATCGGCACACCACCGGCAGTGACGCTCACGATCGCGCCGGCTTCGGTGACGCCGGTGATGTAGCCAGGCTGAATGTCGGTGATCCGCGGCTGGTCTGGAGCGGTCACGTCGGCAGCCACCAGCTCTGCGGCCGACGAAGCGTTGCCTGCTTCGTCGGTCTGTACCACGCTCAGGGTCTGCCCGTTGAGCTGAGCAGCGTTGAGCGGCACCGAGAACCTGCCGTCGGTGCCCACCTGTACGCTGCCGAGCGTACCGGCCGCGCTGGTCACGCTCACCGTGGCGGACGGCTCGCCCGTGCCGACCAGGGTCAGGCCATCGACGCTCAAGGCCAGGTTGGCCACCGCGGCTGGCGCAGTGACGTCGTCGGCCTCGAACAGCACCGTCGGCGAGAAGTTGCCGGCCGGGTCCACCTGCAGGATGCTCAGCACCTCGCCATTGAGCTGCGCGCCCGCCAGGTCGACGCTGAAGGTGCCGTCGGCGTTGACTTGCGCCACACCCAATACGGTGCGGTCGGGGCCCAGCACCTGGATCCGGGCGCCGGCTTCGCCAGTCCCGGTCAGCGTCAGCCCGCTATCGCTCAGCGCGATCGCGGCGGGCGCCGCGGGGGCAGTGGTGTCCGGTGCAGTCACGGTGGCCACCGGCGAGCCGTTGTCGGCGGCATCGGTCTGGATCACGCTCAGTTGCTGGCCGTTGAGCTGGGCCGTGGCCAGGTCGACCGTGAAGCTGCCGTCGGCTGCGACGGTCGCCGTGCCAAGGCTGGTGGTGCCGAGCAGCACTTCGACGCTGGCGCCGGGTTCCCCGCTACCGGTGACCTGGTTGCCTGCCGCGTTGATCGTCAGGTCGCCGACCGGTGCCGGCGCGGTGATATCCGGTGCGCTCAGGTCGCTGACCGGGGAGAGGTTGCCGGCGGCATCCACTACCACGACTTGTAGCTGCTCGCCGTTGACCAGCGCGGGCTCGAGCACCAGGGTGAAGGTTCCGTCGGGGTTGACCGCCACGGTGTCGATGACCTCTGCGCTGACCAGGCTGACCCGGACTTCGGCGCCGATCTCTGCGGTACCGGTGATTTGCGTGCCCGCGGCGTTGATCTGCAGGTTGGCGACCGCGGCCGGTGGCGTCAGGTCAGGTGCGCTGAGGGTGGTGACCGGGCTCAGGTTGCCCTGGGCATCGGCCTGCTGAACCTGCAGCGACTGCAGGTTGATCTGTGCAGTGTCGAGGGTCACGCTGAACGTGCCGTCGGCCAGCACCTGCGCACTGCCCAGCACGGTACCGGCGGCGCTGCGCACGGTGACCGTCGCGCCCGGTTCGCCAGCGCCACTGACCACGCTCCCGGCAGCGTCAATGACCACCCCTTGCAGGGCCAGCGGCGCGGTACTGTCAGGGGCTGTCAGGCTGGCCACTGCAGAAGCATTGCCGCCACGGTCGACCTGCACCAGTTCGAGGACCTCGCCGTTGGTCTGCGCTGGCGTCAGCGTCAGGGTGAAGGCGCCAGTCGGGCCTACCACCACGGTGCCCAGGACATCGCCGAAGGCATTGCGCGCGGTGACCGTCGCGCCTGCCTCGCCACGCCCCGTGATGGAGGCACCGGTGCCGTTGAACACCAGGTTGCCAAGTACGTCGGGAGCCACGCTGTCCGAGGCGGTCGCATCAGCGATAGGCGACACGTTGCCCGCGGCATCGGTCAAGGTGACGTCCAGCTCCTGGCCGTTGATCTGCGGCGGCGTGATCGACACCGAGAAGCTGCCATCGACCCGGACCACGCCGGTGCCCAGCACCGTCCCGGCGGCGTTGCTCACGGTCACCGTGGTGCCAGCTTCGCCACGCCCGCTCACCAAGGTACCGCTCGGGTTGATGGCAACCTCGGTGGGCGCCAGCGGTGCCACACGGTCTGGGGCAGTGACGGTGACGGCCGGCGACTCGTTGCCGGCAGCGTCGGTCTGGGTCAGGCTCAGCACCTGGCCGTCGAGCTGGGCAGTTCGCAGCGTGGCGCTGAAGCGACCATCGGCCCCAACCACGGCGGTGCCCAGGTCTTGGCCATCGGCAGCGCTGATGGTCACGGTCGCGCCGGCTTCGCCACGGCCGCTGACGGTCAGCCCGTCCACGGACAGTCGATAGTCGGTCAGCGCCACCGGTGCGGTGACGTCGGCGGCAGTGACCTGGGCCGACTCCGAACCGTAGCCTTCGGCGTTGCTGGCGCTGACGGTCAGCACTTGACCGTTGAGCTGGGCAGGGCTGAGCAGCACCCTGAAGCTGCCGTCGGGGTTGACCAGAGCCGAACCGAGCAGTTGCCCGTCCTGCCCGTGCACGGCCACGCTCGAACCCGGCGTGCCGCTACCGGTGAGCGTACGGCCGTCGTTGGCCAGCGCCAGCTCGCTGGGCGTGGCCGGAGCCAGTTCGCCGGGGGAGGTGACTTGCGCGGGCGGCGAGTCGTTGCCTGCCTGGTCGCTTTGCACCACGGTGAGCACCACGCCTGGGCTAACCGCCGGCACCAGGGCCACGCTGAAGGTGCCATTGGCGGCTACCGTGGCGGTGCCCAGAAGCGTACCCGCGGCATTGATCACGGTGATCTCGGCACCTGGCTCGCCAAGCCCGGTCAGCGCCGCGCCATCGGCTGCGACGGTGAGGGCCGAGGCGGCCAAAGGCGCGGTGCTGTCGCCCGCGACCAGGACGGCGCTCGGCGAGGCATTGCCCGCGGCGTCGCGGGCAGTGACGTCGAGGCTCTGCCCGTTGACCTGGGCTTGGCCCAAGGTGACCTGGAACTGGCCGTTGCCAGCCACCACGCCGCTGCCGAGCACTCGGCCCGCGGCATCGCTGACGGTCACGGTACTGCCGGCTTCGCCACGCCCGGTCACCTGCAGGCCATTGGCGCTGATCGCCAGGTCGGCGGGCGCCTCCGGCGGCACCCGGTCGGGTGCGGTGAGGGTGACCGACGGGCCTTCGTTGCCAGGTGGGTCTTCCTGGTTGATGGTCAGTATCTCGGCGTTGATCTGCGCCGTGCTCAAGGTGACGCTGAACGAACCGTTGGTTCCCACCAGCGCGCTCCCCAGTTCGCTGCCATCGGCCCCGCGCACGAACACCGTGGCGCCCGGTTCGCCCTTGCCGGTCACGATCAAGCCATCGGCGTTGATCGCGACGTTGGTCAGGGCCGCTGGCGCGCTGATGTCCGGCGCGCTCAGCAGCACTTCGTCCGAGACATTGCCCGCGGCGTCGCGCTGGGTGACTTCGATCGTCTGGCCATTGGCCGGAGCTGGCACGAGCGAGGCACTGAACTGGCCATTGGCAGCGACGGTGGCGGTACCGATCAAGGTGCCGTCCGCCCCGCGCACTTCCACGACCGCGCCTGCTTCACCGCGACCGAGCAAGATGCTGCCATCGCCACTGAGGGCCAGCTCGGTCGCCGCAGCCGGCGGCGTACGGTCGGCGGTGGCCAGGTCGACAGGTGCCGAAGCATTGTCGCCGGCGTCGACCAGCAGCACCTGCAAGGCGGCACCGGTCAGCTGCGCTTGTGGCAGGGTCACGCGGAAGTTGCCGCTCGCGTCCACCGTGCCGCTGGCCAGCAGCGTGCCGCCAGGCTCGCGGACTTCGACCGTCGCGCCGGCCTCGCCGCGGCCACTGACCACGGTACCTGCCGCGTTGATGGCGACGCCGGTTGGCGCCTCGGGCGGCTGGAGGTCCGGCGCGGTCACCGTCGCCGCGCCAGAGACATTGCCGGCTGCATCGGTCTGGACCAGCGTCAGCGCCTGGCCGTTGGCCTGGGCCGGCGTCAGGGTGATGCTGAACGCACCGCCAGCGGCCACCGTCGCCGTGCCCAGCACGCTACCGGCAGCGTTGCTGACCGTCACTTGTGCACCGGGCTCGCCACGGCCACTCACCGCGCTGCCGTCGCTGGCCACTTGTAATGTACCCGGTGCCTGCGGCGCGGTGGTGTCAGCGGCCACCAGCGTGCTCGGTACCGATGCCTGGCCACCGAGGCTGGCACTGGCGAAGAGGGTTTCACCGTTGGTCTGGGCCGATGCCAGGGTAACGCTGAAGGCGCCGTCGGCACCCACCACGGCCGAGCTGCCAAGTACCTGATTGCCGGCGCCGGTGACCGTGACCGTGCTGCCGGGCGTCGCTGTACCGGTCAGGATGGTGCCGCCAGCGGACAATGCCAGGCCAGTTGGCGCACTCGGTTCGGTCCCGGTCGGGCCGGCCAGATCGACGTCCGCCGCTTCGTTGCCGGCCGCATCGCGGGTCGAAACGCTCAAGGCATCGCCTGGCACGGCTGCCGGCTCGAGGGTGATGACGAAGACGCCCGTGTCATCGACGCTGACACTGCCCAGCGAGGTGCCTGCACGGCTCACGCTGACGATGCTGCCTGGCTCGGCGCTCCCCGACACCTGCGAGCCGTCGGCGCTTATCTGCAAGTCGGTGGCCGCAGAGGGCGGCGTGACGTCGTCGGCAGTGACGGTCAGGGGTACCGAAGTGCGGCCATCGGTGCCGATGACTACCACCTCGAGGGTCTCCCCATCGAGCTGCGGCGTATCCAGCGTCACCTCGAAGGCGCCACCGGCCGGAACCGTCGCGCTGCCGATCAGACTGCCATCGGCAGCCCGCACCTCCACGGTCGCGCCAGCCTGGGCGGTACCGCTGAGCAAGGTGCCGGTCGCATCGATGGCGGTGTCGCTCGGCTGTGCCAGGACGACTTCAGGCGCATTGATTGTCGCGGCGGGTGAAGGGTTGTCGCTCGCGTCGGTCTGGACCACGCTGAGCGCCTGGCCATTGAGTTGCGCTGGCACCAGGGTGACGCTGAAGCTGCCATTGGCGGCCACCGTGGCGCTGCCGAGCACGGCAGCACCAGCTCCGGTGACCGTAACCGTGGCGCCGGGCTCGCCGGTGCCGCTCAAGCTCGTGCCATTGGCCGCGACCGCCAGGTTGGCCACGGTGGCCGGGGCGGTGCTGTCCGGCGCGGTGAGCGGCGCGGAGGCCGATTCGTTGCCGCCGCCGTCGATCTGTACCACGGTCAAGGCTTGGCCATCGAGCTGGGGCTCGTCCAGGGTGACGCTGAAGCTGCCGTCGGCACTGACCACGCCAGTACCGATCTCGTCGCCTGCGCCGTTGCGCACGCTGATGGTGGCCCCAGCCTCGCCAGTGCCGCTCAGGCTGACGCCGTCGGCCGCCAGCGCCAAGCCGCTGGCCGCGGCTGGGGGCTGCACATCAGGCGCAGTGATGGCGAAGGTTGGCGATACATTGCCCGCGACATCGGTCTGGGTCAGGGTCAGTGCCTGGCCGTTGGCCTGCACCGGAGCGAGACTGATCTCGAAGCGACCGTTGCCGCCCACCACGCCCGTGCCCACCACTTCGTTCGCGGCGTTGCGCACGAGGACGGTCGCGCCGACCTCGCCGTTGCCCGAGGCGACCGAGCCGTCGGCGGAAATCGCCACATTGATCAGCGCGTCGGGCGGCGTGAGGTCCGCGCCGGCGGCAGTGACCGGCTCGGACAGGTTGCCTGCCGGGTCGGCCTGGACCACTTGTACAGGCGCATCCGCCGCGGGCACCGGCGACAGCGTCACGCTGAAGCTGCCATCGGGTGCGACCGTGGCGCTACCGATCAGGGTGCCGGCATTGTCGCGCACGCTGACCTGCGCGCCGGGCTCGCCGGTACCGGTCAGCACGTCACGAGCGGTATTGAGCGTGGCGTCGAGCACCGGGTCTGGCGCGAGCGTGTCAGGCGCGACGAAGCCGACCGGCGCGCTGTTCTGACCGGCAGGCGTGGTGGCGACCACCTGCAGCAACTGGCCATTGTTCTGCACACTATCCAGCGGCACGCTGAAGCGGCCATCCATGGCGACCGTGGTCGAACCCAGCAGCGTACCCGCTTCGTCGCGCACCGTGACCGTGGAGCCGGCCTGGCCAATGCCGCTGAGCTGGGTCCCGGCCGGATCGAGCGCCAGGTCGCCTGGCAGCAGCGGATCGGAGACGTTCGGCGCGGTGATCGCAGCCGGCGTGGAGACGTTGCCCGCGGTGTCGGTCAAGGTGACTTGCAATGGCTGGGCCTGGTTCTGCGCGGTATCGAGCGTCACGCTGAAGCTGCCCGTCGGACCGACCTGGCCGGTACCGATTACCGCCCCGTCGGCATCGAGCACGGTGACGGTCGCACCGATCTCGCCGCGCCCGGACAGCAGCACCCCGTTGGGGTTGATCGTCAGGTCGTCGGGCTCGGCCGGGGCGGTGGTGTCTTCGGCCGTGATGGAGGTCGGCAGCGATGCTTCACCGCCTGGCGCGACCAGCACCACGTCGAGCTGTTCGCCATTGGTGCGTGGGGTATCCAGCGGCACGCTGAAGGAGCCGTCGTCTGCCACGACCACGCTGCCGATCACGTTGCCCGCGCCATCGCGGACCTCGACGGTGCTGCCCGCGGTACCGGTTCCGCTGACCGTGGCGCCGTCGGCAGCAAGGGTGACCTCGGTTGCCGGGGCCGGGGCGCTGGCATCGGGAACCGTGACCGTCGCCTCGGCCGAGATCAGGCCGGCGCCATCTTCCTGGATCACCGACAACAGGGTGCCTTCGGCCACCGGGGGCGCCAGCGACACGAGGAAGTTGCCATCGGCACCCACCGTGCCGCTACCGAGCAGCGTGCCGGCCTGGTCGCGCACGCTCACCGTCGCATCTGCCTCGCCCTTGCCAGCGAGGCTGTTGCCCAGCGGGCTGGCCACTAGTGCGGTGACCGGCGTCGGTGGCGTGATGTCCGGCGAGGTCAGCACTTCGACTGGCGCCAGGTTGCCGCTCGCGTCACTCACCAGCACGTCGACCGGATCACCGTTGGCCTGGGCCGGATCGAGCCCGACATTGAAGGTGCCGTCGGCAGCGACCACCGCGGTGCCGAGCAGTACGCCTGTCAGGCTGCGGATATAGATGCGCAGGCCCGGCGTGGCGCGGCCGCTGAGGAACTGACCATCGTTGCTGAACGCCAGCTCGGTGGGCGCCTGTGGCTGGCCGAGCAGCGGGGCGAGCAGGCTCGCCACCGCAGAGGCGTTGCCGAAGCTGTCGGTCAAGATCACGTTCAAGGGCTGACCGAGGTCTTGCGCCGGAGCCAAGGCCACGCTGAACAGGCCATCGCTGCCAACCAGCCCGGTGCCAAGCACCACGCCTGCGGTTGTAGTCACGGTAACTTGCGCGCCAATTTCCCCACGGCCAGTGAGGATGTTGCCGCTGGCATCGATGGCCAGGTCGAGCGCCACCCCAGGCGGGGTAGTGTCGGCTGGGGTGCCGGGCGCCGTGATCGGCGTGGACGGCGAAGCGTTGCCGGCAGGGTCGAGCGCCACCACGTTCACTGGCTGACCCTGGTCGAGGGCGGGGAGCAGGGTGACGGTGAAGTTGCCCTCGGCATCGGCCACGGCAGTACCCAGCAGGGCGTTGCCCAGCCCCCGGACCTGGATGGTCGTGCCGGCTTCGGCAGTGCCGCTCAGGCTCGCGCCGTCGGCGCTGAACTGCAATTGGGCCGGCGCGGCGGGCGCAGTGATGTCCGATGCTTCGAAAGTGAGCGATGGCGAGGTGCCGGCCGCATTGCTCAGGGTGACCGTGAGCACCTGGCCGTCGAGCTGGGCGCTGTCGAGGTCGACACTGAAAGTGCCGTCGGCGTCCACCAGCGCGCTCCCCAGCACTGTCCCGTCGGCGGCGCTGACGGTGACGCTGGCCCCTGGCTCGCCGGTGCCACTGAAGGTCAGGCCATCGGCGCTCAGTTGCAGCGCGGCAGGCACCGCTGGCGCGTCGGGGCCATCAGGCGCCGTGGTGGAAGCGGCGGCCGACGCATTGCCGGCAGCATCGGCCTGGGTCACCGACAGCGCCTGTCCCTGGACCTGGGCGGGGGCCAGCGTGACGCTGAAGGTCCCGTCCGATCCGACCAATGCGCTACCGAGCAGCGTGCCGTCAGCGCCGCGCACAGTCACGGTGGCGCCGGCCTCGCCGAGGCCGGTCAGGCTCAGGCCGTCGCTGCTGACCAGCAAGCCGGTCGCGATACCAGGGGCGGTCAGGTCGGCGGCGAGCACCGAGGCAGACGGCGAGGCATTGCCAGCAGCATCGGTGAGTACCACGTTGAGAGTCTGGCCATTGAGCTGGGCGCTACCGAGGACAACGGTGAAGGTCCCATCGGGCGCGACCTGGGCCGTGCCCAGCACGACGCCACCATTGCCCAGGACCGTGACGCTCACGGTCGAGGCGGGCTCGGCAGTGCCGCTGAGGCTCAGGCCGTCGGCGCTGACCAGCAAACCGTTGGCCACGGCAGGTGGGGTGATGTCGGCAACGGTCAGGGTCGTGGAAGGCGAAGCATTGCCAGCGGCATCGGCCTGGACGATGGTCAAGGTCTGACCATCGAGCTGGGCGGTGGCCAGCGGCACGCTGAAGCGGCCGTCGGCAGCCACTACGGCGCTGCCCAGCAGGCCACCATCCGCGCCCCGTACGCTGACCGTGGCGCCGGCCTCGCCGGTGCCTGACAGGCTCAGGCCGTCGGCGCTGACCACCAGGCCAGAAGGCACGCCTGGGGCTTGGGGACCGGCCGGAGCGGTGGCGCTGGACACGGCGGACAGGTTGCCGGCCGCATCGGCCTGCTCCACGGACAGCAGCTGGCCGTCGACCTGGGCGGTATCCAGCGTCACGCTGAAGTTGCCAGTGGCATCGACTTGCGCCGTGCCTAGCACGCGCCCATCGGCAGCGCGCACGGTGACTGCGGCCCCCGGCTCGCCGGTACCGCTCAGGGTCAGCCCATCGCCGCTGACCTGCAGGTTGGCGGGGGCGGCCGGGGCCGTGAGGTCGGCAGCGACCAGCGCGGTGGATGGCGAGGCGTTGCCGGCGGCATCGGCCACCACGACATTGAGGGTTTCGCCATTGAGCTGGGCAGTACCCAGGGGAACGCTGAACGAGCCGTCGGCCGCGACTATCGCCGAACCTAGCAGCGTCCCGCCCTGGCCACGCACGGTCACGGTAGTGCCGGCTTCGGCGGCGCCCGTGAGGGTCAGGCCATCGGCGCTGAGCTGCAGGTCGCTCGGCGCCTGCGGCGCATCGGCGCCCACCGGTGCCAGGGCACTGGACGACGGGGAAAGATTGCCCGCCGCGTCGACCTGATCGACGGTCAGGGTCTGGCCGCCCAGCTGGGTGGCGTTCAAAGACACGCTGAACGCGCCATCGGCAGCGACCAGGGCGGTGCCCAGCACGACCCCGGTCGGACCACGGACAGTCACGGTCGCGCCGGCTTCGCCGTTGCCGGTCAAAAGGGTGCCGTCGGCACTCACCTGCAGGTTGGACGGCGCGGCAGGCGCGGTGACGTCGGCGACCGTCAGGCTGACCGAAGGGGAGCTGTTGCCGTTCACGTCGGTTTGCACGACGCTCAGGGTCTGGCCATCCAGTTGCGCGCTGTTCAGCGGCAGGCTGAAGGTACCATCGGCAGCGACTACCGTCGTGCCGAGTACGCCGCCGTTGGCGTCGCGCACGGTCACGGTCGCGCCGGATTCACCGATGCCGGTCAGGGTCAGGCCGTCGGCGCTCAGTTGTAGGCCGGTCGGTACCGCCGGAGCATCGGCACCGACTGGTGCGGTGGCCGAGCCGGGCGCGGAGAGGTTGCCGGCGGTATCGCGCTGGGTCACGTCGAGGGTCTGGCCATCGAGCTGGGCCGCGCCCAGGCGGACGCTGAAAGATCCATCCGCAGCGACCACGGCGGTACCCAGCAACACACCGTCGGTGCCACGGACCAGGACGGTGGCAGCTGGTTCGCCGGTGCCGGTCAGGGTCAGGCCATCGCTGCTCACCAGCAGATCGGTTGGTGCGCCAGGCGCGGTGACGTCGGCGCTGACCAGCGAGGAGGACGGCGAGCTGTTGCCGTTGGCATCGGTGAGCGTGACGCTGAGGGTTTCGCCGTTGAGCTGCGCGGCGGCCAGGTTCACGCTGAAGGTGCCGTTGACCGCGACCAGCGCCGTGCCGAGCACGTTGCCATCAGGACCACGCACGGTCACGGTGGTACCGGGTTCGCCGCTACCGGTGAGAGTCAAGCCATCAGCCGACAGCTGCAAGCCGCTAGCCGGTTCCGGCGCCTCGGCGCCTTCGGGGGCAACGGCGATGACCACGGGCGAGACATTGCCAGCCGCATCGGCCTGCTCGGCACTGAGCACCTGACCTTGCAATTGCGCGCTGGCGAAGGTCACGCTGAACGTGCCATCCGCCGCAACCGGCGCGCTGCCCAGCACGGTGCCGTCCGGGCCACGAATGGTGACGGTCGCACCAGGTTCGCCATTGCCACTGAGGGACAGGCCGTCGTTGCTCACCTGCACGTTGCTCAGCGGCTGAGGCACGGTGACGTCCGCGGCAGTGAAGGGCGCTTCGGGCGACAGATTGCCGGCGCGGTCGGCCTGCTCGACCGTCAGGGCCTGGCCGTCGAGCTGGGCGGCGCCCAGGGTCACGCTGAAGCGGCCATCCGGTGCCACCACGGCGCTGCCCAGGGCGCTGCCATCGGCCGCGCGGACGATCACGGTCGCGCCGGCTTCGCCGCTGCCGGTGAGGATCAGGCCGTCGGCGCTCAGTTGCAGGTTGCCAGGCGCAGGCGGCGCGGTGACATCCGCGGCGGTGAGCGCAGCCGAGGGCGAATCGAGCCCATCGGCGCTGGTCTGCACGACTTGCAGGTTTTCGCCATTGAGCTGCGCGCTGGCCAGGTTGACGCTGAAACGGCCATCGGCGCCAACCACGGCCGTACCCAGTACGCTGTCATCGGCGGCGCGCACGGTCACGCTCGAGCCAGGCTGGCCGGTCCCGGTCAGGATCAGGCCATCGCCGCTCAGTTGCAGGCCAGCCGGCGCCGGTGGCGCCTCGGCGCTTTGCGGCGCGGTGGCGGTCACCGCAGGCGAGATATTGCCGGCGGCATCCGCCTGGACGATGGTCAGCACCTGACCGGTAAGCTGGGCGGTATCAAAGGTGACGCTGAACGCACCATCGGCACCCACCAGGGCGGTACCTAGCACACTGCCGTCGACGGCGCTGACCGTAACCGTGGCGCCGGGCTCGCCAATGCCGCTCAGGCTCAGGCCATCGTTGCTCACTTGGGTATTGCTCGGCGCTAGTGGCGCGGTGACGTCGGCAACCTGCAGGGAAGCGGAAGGCGACAGGTTGCCGGCGCGGTCGGCCTGTGTCACGGCCAGTCGTTGGCCATCGAGCTGCGCAGTGCCGAGCGCCACGTTGAAAGTGCCATCCGCGGCGACGGTTGCGCTGCCCAGGACCGCGCCCGAGGCATCGCGCACCGTGACGCTAGCGCCAGCTTCACCCGTGCCGGTGACCGTCAGGCCATCGGCGCCGAGCTGGAGGTTGGTCGGGGCCTGCGGTGCGGTGATGTCCGCCGCGATCAGCGAAGCGGATGGCGAAGTGCTGCCGGCCGCGTCGGTCTGCACCACGCTCAGTGCCTCACCGTCGAGCTGGGCGCTGTCCAAGGTCACGCTGAAAGTGCCATCGGCCGCGACCTGCGCCGTGCCTAGAACGCGACCGTCAGGACCGCGCACGGTGACGCTGGCACCGGGCTCACCGGTGCCGGTCAGGGTCACGCCGTCGGCGCTCAGCGCCAGGCCGGTCGGTGCCTCGGGCGCATCGGCGCCATCCGGGGCGAAGGCCGAGGCGCGAGGTGAGACATTGCCAGCGGCATCGGCCTGTTCTGCGGTCAACGGCTGGCCGTCCAGCTGGGCATTGGACAACACCACGCTGAAGGTGCCGTCGGCATTCACCACGGCGGTGCCTAGCACGGCGCCATCGGCCGCGCGCACGGTGACCTGAGCGCCGGGTTCGCCATTACCGGACAGGCTCAGGCCGTCGCTGCCGACCAGCAGGTTGGTCGGTGCTTGCGGGGCAGTGACGTCCGCAGCATTTAGCGTGGTGGAAGGCGAAAGGTTGCCGGCCTGGTCGACCTGTTCAACCGTGAGCCGTTGGCCATCGAGTTGGGGGCGGTCCAGGCGGATGTCGAAGCGGCCATCGGCGCCGACCTGGGCCGTGCCCAGCGCGCTGCCATCGGCGCCGCGCACTGTCACGCTGGCGCCCGGCTCGCCGGCACCACTGAGGAGCAGGCCATTGGCGCTCAGTTGCAGGTCTGTCGGAGCTGCGGGCGCCGTGACATCCGTAGCTACCAGGGAAGCGGATGGCGAAGTTTCGCCGGCCGCATTGGTCTGTACCACGGTCAAGGCTTCGCCATTGAGCTGGGCGGCATCGAGGACGACGGTGAAGGTGCCGTCGGCGCCGACCACGGCAGTGCCGAGCACACTGCCGTCCGCACCGCGCACCGTGACGGTGTCACCCGCCTCGCCGTTGCCGGTGAGGGTCAGGCCGTCAGCGCCGAGCGACAGGTCGGTCGGCGCGGCCGGGGCGTCGGCGCCATCCGGCGCCAAGGCAGAAGCACTCGGCGAAACATTGCCGGCGGCATCGGCCTGGTCGACGCTCAGCACCTGGCCGTCGAGCTGGGCCGTCGCCAGGGCCACGCTGAAGGTGCCATCGGTGGCGACTACCGCAGTGCCCAGAACGGTGCCATCGGCGCCACGCACGGTGACCGTGGCGCCGGCTTCGCCGGTGCCGGTCAGGGTCAGGCCGTCATTACTGACCAGCAGGTTGGTCGGTGCATCAGGCGCGGTGACGTCCTCGATACTGAAGGAAACGGTCGGCGAAACGTTGCCGGCTAGGTCCACTTGCTCGACGGCAACTGCCCGGCCATCGAGCAAAGGGCTGTCCAGGGCGACGCTGAAGGCACCGTTGGCGGCGACCACAGCGCTGCCGAGCACGCGGCCATCGGCGGCGCGGACGGTGACCGTGGCGCCAGGCTCGCCAGTTCCACTCAAAGCCAGGCCATCGGCGCTCAGTTGCAGATCGGTCGGTGCCGGGGGCGCAGTGAGGTCGGCAGCGGTCAGCGAGCCTGACGGCGAGGTGTTGCCGGCGGCATCGGTCTGGGTGACCGTGAGGGTCTCGCCATTGAGCTGGGCGCTGTCGAGGGTCACGCTGAAGCTGCCATTGGCGGCGACCACCGCGGTGCCGAGCACGGTGCCGTCGACGGCGCGCACGGTCACGGTATCGGCAGGCTCGCCATTGCCCGTCAAGGTCAGGCCATCGGCGCTCAGCGCCAGGTTGGTAGGGGCGGCCGGTGCGTCCCCGCCATCCGGCGCGATGGCCGAGGTGGGCGGCGAGACATTGCCAGCGGCATCCGTCTGATCGACGGTCAACGCCTGGCCTTCGAGCTGGGCGCTGTCCAACGTGACGACGAAGGTGCCGTCGGCGGCCACTACCGCCGTACCCAACACATTGCCATCGGCATCGCGGACGCTGACGGTAGCGCCCGGCTCGCCGGAGCCGTTGAGGGACAGGCCGTCCTGGCTGACCGAGAGACTGGTTGGCGCGGCGGGGGCAGTCACATCGGTGGCGGTAAAGCTGGCAGACGGCGAAACGTTGCCCGCTGGGTCAGCCTGCCCGATGCTCAATTGCTGGCCGTCGAGCTGGGCACTGCTGAGCTCGACGCTGAAGCGGCCATCGGCGCTCACTACGGCAATGCCCAGGACAGTACCTTCGGCAGTGCGCACGGTCACCGTGGCGCCCGGCTCGCCGGTGCCGGTGAGAACCAGGCCATCGGCGCTCAGTTGCAGATCGGTCGGGGCCAGGGGCGTAGTGAGGTCGGCGGCGGTCAGCGCGGCAGACGGTGAGGTGTTGCCGGCGGCATCGGTCTGGGTGACCGTGAGGGTCTCGCCATTGAGCTGGGCGCTGTCGAGGGTCACGCTGAAGCTGCCATTGGCGGCGACCACCGCGGTGCCGAGCACGGTGCCGTCGACGGCGCGCACGGTCACGGTATCGCCAGGCTCGCCATTGCCCGTCAAGGTCAGGCCATCGGCGCTCAGCGCCAGGTTGCTCGGGGCTTCAGGCGCATCGGCGCCGTCTGGCGCCAGGGCAGTGGCGGCGGGCGACAGGTTGCCGGCCGCATCGGTCTGCTCGACGCTCAGTCGCTGTCCCTCGAGCTGGGCGCTGGCCAGTTCGACGGTGAAGGTCCCATCGGCAGCTACCAGGGCAGTACCCAGCAGCGTGCCATCGGCGGCACGCACGGTCACGCTGGCACCGGGCTCGCCGAGGCCGCTCAGGCTCAGGCCATCGGTGCTGACCAGCAGACCGGTGGGCGCGGCAGGCGCAGTGAGGTCATTGGCGACCAGCGTGGCTGTTGGCGAAACGTTGCCGGCCGCGTCGGCCTGCTCCACCGACAGCAGTTGTCCATCGAGCTGGGCAGTACCCAGGGTAACGTTGAAGACGCCATTGGCCCCGACCACGGCGGTGCCGAGCACGTCGCCATTGGCATCGCGCACCGTGACGGTAGCTCCAGGCTCGCCGGTACCGGTCAGGCTGAGGCCGTCGTCTGCCAGCACCAGGTTGGCCGGGGCCTCTGGCGCGGTATCGTCGCCCGCGGTCAAGGACGCGACAGGCGAGACATTGCCGGCGGCGTCGGTCTGCTGCACCGAGAGCACCTGGCCAGCTGTCTGAGCGCTGTCCAGGTCGACACTGAAGCTGCCGTTGGCACCGACCACGGCAGTGCCGAGCACACTGCCATCGGCACCGCGCACGGTCACCCGAGCACCAGGCTCGCCAGTCCCGCTCAGAACCAGGCCATCGGCGCTCAGTTGCAGGCCGCCAGGCGCGGCCGGAGCGGTCGCATCCGGCGCGACCAGGGATGCGGCAGGCGAAGTGAGGCCGTCAGGGTTGGTCTGGACCACGTTCAGGGCTTGTCCATTGAGCTGGGGGCTGCCCAGCTGGACGCTGAAGGTGCCGTCGGCGGCGACTACGGCGGTACCCAGCACGCGCCCATCGGTGCTGCGCACGGTCACCGTGGCGCCCGGTTCGCCGCTGCCCGTCAGTGTCAGGCCATCGGTACTGAGTGCCAGGTTGGCAGGCGCGGCCGGCGCATCGGCGCCAACGGGCGCTACCACCGATGCCGCAGGCGATACGTTGCCGGCCGCGTCGGCCTGGGTGACCTGCAGGGTCTGGCCATCCAGCTGGGCGGCACCGAGCGTGACGTTGAAGGTGCCGTCGGCGGCGACGAGCGCGGTGCCGAGCAGCGTGCCATTGGCGCTGCGCACGGTGACCGTCGCGCCTGGCTCGCCGTTGCCGGTGAGCGCCAGCCCGTCGGCACCGACCAGCAGGTTGGTCGGGACACCAGGCGCGGTGGCATCGGCCGCGACATAGCCGGTCGACAGCGAGACATTGCCAGCCGCGTCGGCCTGCTCCACCGAGAGCATCTGGCCGTCGAGCTGGGCGCTATCGAGGGAGACGGCGAACGTGCCGTCGGCGGCGACCACGGCCGTTCCCAGCACATTGCCGCTGGCGTCGCGCACGGTCACGGTGGCGCCGGGCTCGCCGTTACCGCTCAAGGTCAGCCCGTCGGCACTGAGCGCCAGGTCGCTCGGCGCCGCTGGGGCGGTGAGATCGGGCAGGGTGACCGGTACGCCTTCGGATGTGTTGCCGTTGGGATCGGTCTGGTCGACGATCACTTGCTGGCCGTTGCTGGGAATGCCCTCGAGCGGCACCGAGAAGTTGCCGTCGGCTCCCACCACCGTGCTGCCGAGCAAGGTGCCGTCGGTGCCACGCACGTTGATGGTCGTACCTGGGATGCCCGTCCCGGTCAGGTTCAGGCCATCGTCCGACACGCTCAGATTGCCAGGTGGGGCGGGCAGCGGCGCCGCGCCATCGCCACCACCGCCACCGCCACCGCCGGAAGCCGCAGCGGCGGCGCCGCCCGCGCCGAGCAGCCCGAGACCTGCAAAGGCGAAGGTCTGGTTCGCCTCGATGACGCCTTCGCCTGCCAGCAGCTCGTCGAGCGAGGAGACCTCGGCGAAGGTGAAGCCGGTGAATGGTTCGTTGCTGTACTGGGCCTGCCACAGCGTGCCGTCTTCGCCGCTGAAGACGATATCGCTCTGGACACCGTCGGCGGAGGTGGCGAAGAAGTTGCCGATGTTCACCCGCTCGCCGGACTTGAGGTTGATGATCAGGTCTTGGCCATTTCGGCTCACGGAAGCGACCTGGGCGGGTGCGATGGGCATTTCCACCACGCCTGGCCCTGTCAACTGGAGATCGCCCCAAGCGTTGGCGGTGATCTGGGATGTAGCTTTGTCGGCAACGACGATGTTTTCCATGGCGACTCCTGTCCCGTTAGCTGAACTGCCGAAGTCGGACTCGTAGCCTTTCCAGCATCCCTGGACTCGCCTGTCGGCTGACCGAGGAAGGCACGATGAAGCTCCTGACTCCAGCCTTGATCGATGACCATCTGGATCCGATTTTTATAGTTCGAGAAATTTGGGAAGTCTGGCGTCAATTAAATGTCTGTCCCTGTATCGGTTTATTTTCTAGTTGGACCTCCTCGCTGGAGCGCTATGTAAAACGGGGGCTACAGGTGTATCAAAAACTTAACAACCATTCGTCGGGATTTTTCTACGACAAGAATTTGTCACTAGCAACGGCTTTCTCATTCCAAAAAGGAAAAATGGCCAGTTGCTATATAATCGCTTGATAGCACTTTGATATTAATTGGCGTGCAAGTTTTTTGCTGGATGCTATTCATTCGAACCTTTATTTGTCGCCACTGGTCAGTTGCCCTGTAAATAAAGCGAATCAGTACTGAATCGCTCACTCCGAATCCATGTACGACCCGGTGTCGTGCTTTCCGGAATCCACACGAGGTGATTGATCATGGCCAGCAATCAAAAAGGAAGTGGTAGCCACAGCGGTTCCAGCAATCCGGGGAACTTCGCCAACGACCGGCAGAAGGCTTCGGAAGCCGGACGCAAGGGCGGTCAGAGCTCGGGTGGCGCATCGAAGGACCAAGGCAAGGAATCCGGCCGCAAGGGTGGTCGCTCGTAAGTGAGTACGGCGCGGTACTCGCCCGGGTACCGCGCGCTTGATTCAGGAGGTTTCACATGCGAGCTGCGCTCACGATCTGCCTGTCGGGCAGCCTGGTCCTGCTTGGCGGCTGTTTCGACCGCTCCGACCATCCGGCAAAGGACTCGGACCCGAGCAAGCCTTCGCTGCAGATGCAGCAACCCGACAAACCGGTTACTCAGGCCGCGCCTGATCCCAAGCCGATGCCTTCCAAAGAGCAAGACAACTGATCCCAGGAGGCCGAGTCATGAATGTCATGACCCGAACGGTGACAAAGCCCTTGGCGCCCGCGACGGCATCTACCACGGCGGGCGCGCCGGATTCCTGCAAGGCGCGCTACCAGGCCCTGCTGGCTGGCGAGCCGGTCGATAGCGCGAACTGGCTGGCGGAGCTGCTCGAGCGGACCCGGTCGATGGCTGACGACTTGCCCGACGATCCGCAAGCGCTCGACCAGTGGACCGCCGACCACGCCGCCAAGGTGGCAGGCGAATACGCCGTCTACCTGCAGGCTCGCCAGCAAGGCGCGCCACGCCGTTATTTCGCCAACCGCTCCCAGGCGCTGTTTTTCCTCCAGCAAGTCGCACCGACCAAGGTGGTCGATGGCGCCTGGCTGCATAGCACCCTGAGTCACTGGCAGGACCCGCGCTATCACGGTCTGATCCGTACCTACCTCGAAGAGCTGGGCGACGGCGACCCACGAAGCAACCATGTGCTGATCTACCAGCGTCTGCTGAGTCGGCTCGGCTGCCTAGAACCCGTGCCGATGGATGATGCACGCTACCTGCAAGGTGCCGTGCAACTGGCCCTGGGCATGCACGGGGATGCTTTCCTGCCGGAGGTGATCGGCTACAACCTGGGCTACGAGCAACCTCCGCTGCACCTGCTGATCACCACCTACGAGCTGGCGGAGCTCGGGATCGACGGTTTCTACTTCCAGCTTCACGTGACGATCGACAACGCCGCCAGCGGACACGCGCGCAAATCCATCGAAGCCCTGCACCAGTTGTGCCCGGCGGAGGACGCCGCGCGCTTCTACGAACGCGTGCGCCAGGGTTATCGTCTCAATGATCTGGGCATCGACACCCCGTCGCTGATCGCCTCCTTCGACCTGCAACAGGAGCTGGTCGATGCCCTGGAGCGCAAGCGCGTGTTCGGCCAGTTCATGCACGCCGATCACTGTCGGCTGCAAGGGCGCACCATCAACCAGTGGCTGGCCCCTGGCGAGGACATGGCGAGTTTTCTCGAAGCGCTGCAGGCGCAGCGCTGGGTGAGGCGCGCCGCCGATCCGCTGGAGAGCCGCTTCTTCCGCCTGATGGAAGGCCCCACCGCGCCCATGTTCGGCGTCTTCAGCCCCTACGAGCGGCAGTTGTGGCATGACTGGATCGCGGCGGACTGGCAAGGCCCGGCGCCGCGTCGAGTGATGCCAGGCAGCTGGGAGGCGGCCTTGCAGATCGATGAGCAGGGCAGCCGCGCGCGCTCGCGCCTGTCGACCGCCGAACTCACCGAACAGATGGCAGGCAACCGGCATGCGCTGCCGGCCGGCCTGCTGGCCACTCGTGCCTATATTCGCCAGACCGGCCTCGCCGAAGGGAGACCTTGTTGATGCAGTTGTCCGAAGAGCAGATCCAGGCCGATACGGCCTTGCTGCAGCTCGGCCGTCGCCTTCAGGCCGACGGCTATCGCTTTACCAGCGTCACGCCCGCCACCCACGAGCGCAACAATGCCAGACCGGGTGCGCGGCAGGCACACACCTTGCGCGATGTGTTCGGCTGGAACCGGCCATTCGCGCCTTCATTGGTGTCAAGCGACGAACTCCAGCAGATGTGGAGCGCCAATGTGCTGAGCGACGAAGGCAACCTGCTGCGCAGCCAGGTTCGCTGGTCGAGCCTGGACGACTTGCTGCTGGTTCATTCCGGGTTTCCGACCGAGCGTACCGATGCGGTGTTCTTCGGTCCCGACAGCTACCGTTTCGCGCAGGTGATCGGCGAGCACCTGCGCGAGCATTACCATCGTGTCGAACATGCCGTGGATATCGGTTGCGGCAGCGGAGTCGGTGCCTTGCTGATCGCCAAGGCGGCCTCCCAGGCCCAGGTCAGCGCCATAGACATCAACCCGCTGGCTTTGCGCTACACCACGATCAACGCAGCGCTGGCGGGGTTGAAGAATGTTTCGGTGGCGCCAAGCGATATTCTCGATGGAGTCGCTGGCACCTTCGACCTGATCGTCGCCAACCCGCCCTACATGATCGACCAGCAGGAGCGGACCTACCGCCATGGCGGTGGCACGCTGGGCATGGACTTGTCCTTGCGTATCCTGGAGCAGTCCTGCCAGCGCCTCAGCCCCGGCGGCAGCCTGCTGCTGTACACCGGCATCGCCATCGTCGAGGGCCGCGACGCCTTCCTCGAGCAGATCCGCGAACGACTTGGCGGTCCTGGCTGGCAATGGGTCTATCGGGAAATCGATCCGGACGTGTTCGGCGAGCAGTTGCTCGAACCCGGTTACGAAGCGGTCGAGCGGATCGCGGCCGTGGCGCTCACCGTGACCCGGGCGCAGTAGCGCCATGACCCGCTCCGGCAGCGTGAGTATGGAACAAGAGCTTCCCGTCGAGCTGCTGGGCGGGCTGGCTTGCCGGTATGCGGCCGGTCGTCCCGGCACTGCCTGGACTGACCTGCCGATAATGACAACTGAGCCTGACAGAGGAGAACGCCATGGGCGAAGTATCGATGTATTTCTGGGTAGCGGTTGCAGTGATCATCCTGCTGGTGGACGTGTGGGCCATCGTCAGTGTGTTCCGTAGTCAAAAGTCAGAAGCCACCAAGGTGATGTGGGCCGTGATCATCCTCGCCTTGCCGGTGCTTGGCCTGGCGCTGTGGGGCCTGCTGGGGCCACGCGGCATCAAGCGCGGGACCGGACCGAGCTCTCCGGAACACAGCAAGGGCTGATCGGGCATGACCGTTGGTCGGGCCCTGCCGGCCTGAAGGCAAACCTGGCCGGCTGGCAGGGCCTCGAATGCCATGCAGGCGCCCATGGCGCGAAGAATCTTTCCACGGAGGTAGACATGCCTAGCAAACCACGCGATCAGTTCAGCATGCAGAACCCCCTGACGCAGTATCCCCAGCCGCCATTCGAGCATCAGCCGCAGCAGCCGCCTGGGCTGGACAAGGCGATGAAGCCCAAGCCCGATTGCGGCGAAGAAACCTACCAGGGCTTTGGCCGCCTGGCCGGGCGCAAGGCGTTGATCACCGGTGCCGACTCCGGCATTGGCCGCGCCACGGCCATTGCCTTCGCCCGTGAGGGCGCCGACATCGTGCTCAACTACATGCCGGTGGAGGAAGCCGACGCCCGCGAGGTGGTCAAGCTGATCGAGGCGGAAGGGCGCAAGGCCGTCGCGCTGCCCGGCGATCTCAAGGACGAGGCATTCTGCAAGCAGCTGGTCGATGAGGCGCACGAGAAGCTCGGCGGCCTGGATATCCTGGTCAACGTGGCCGGCAAGCAGGAGGCGCGCAAGGACATCAGCCAGGTGACCCACGAGCAGTTCGACCACACCATGAAGACCAACGTCTACGCGTTGTTCTGGCTGTGCCAGGCTGCCGTACCGTTGATGCCGGCCGGGGCCACCATCATCAACACCGCCTCGATCCAGTCGTACCAGCCTTCGGCGACCTTGCTGGACTATGCCACCACCAAGGCGGCCATCGTGGCCTTCACCAAGGCTTTGGCCAAGCAGGTGATCGAACGCGGCATCCGCGTTAACGCCGTGGCGCCGGGCCCGGTGTGGACCGTCCTGCAGCCCAGCGGTGGTCAGCCGCAGGAGAAGATCCCGGAATTCGGCAGCCAGACGCCAATGAAGCGTCCCGGGCAGCCGGCCGAATGCGCGCCGCTGTACGTGTTGCTGGCCAGCCAGGAGTCCAGCTACATCACCGGCGAGGTGTTCGGCGTCACCGGCGGCAATCCGCTGCCCTGAAGTCGGCTTCAAGCTGCACGCTTCGAGCCGCAAGCTGCACGTTGCAGCAAACAGCGAAGCCGGTATTGCGGGTGATCTGATCGCACAGACACCTTGAACGGCTGGCAGCTTGCAGCTTGTGGCCCCAACCTTTCGTCAAGGAGCAGGACATGGCCCGGGCAATCTGGAAAGGCGCCATCAGTTTCGGCCTCGTGCATATTCCCGTATCGCTCAATTCCGCGGTCAGCAGCCAGGGTATCGATTTCGACTGGCTGGACAAGCGCAGCATGGAGCCGGTCGGCTACAAGCGGGTCAACAAGGTGACCGGCAAGGAAATCGACCGGGAGAACATCGTCAAGGGCGTGGCACATGAAAAAGGCCAGTATGTGGTGATCAGCGAGGAGGAGATTCGCGAGGCACGTCCCGAGGCAACCCAGACCATCGACATCTTTTCCTTCGTGGATGCTGGCGAAATCCCCCTGCAGCATTTCGATACTCCTTATTACCTCAGTCCCGACAAACGCGGGGGCAAGGTCTACGCCTTGTTGCGCCAGACGCTGGCCAGCAGCGGCAAGGTGGCGCTGGCCACCGTGGTGCTGCACACCAAGCAGCACCTGGCGTTGCTGCGTCCGCTGGAAGACGCCTTGGCGCTGATCACCCTGCGTTGGCCAGACGAGGTCCGCGACCTCGACAGCCTGGAGCTGGACAAGAGCGTCACCGAGGCCAAGATCGACAAGCGCGAGCTGGAAATGGCCAAGCGTCTGGTCGAGGACATGAGTGGCGAGTGGACGCCAGGGGACTACAAGGACGTGTTCCGCGAAACGATCATGGAGCTGGTCGAGGAAAAGGCCAGCAAGGGCAAGATCAGCGTGGTGGCCAGGGAGGAAGGCGAAACGGCGGAGAAGGGCGCCGATATCATCGACCTCGCCGAGCTGCTCAAGCGCAGCCTGGGCAGCAGGTCTTCGACGAGGAAGGCCGACACCGCGAAGAAGACCCCGGCAAAGCCCGCCTCGGACAAGAAGCCTGCCAAGCGCTCGCGCAAGGCGTCCTGAACCGCTGCCCTGCGCCCTGTCTGTTCGTCGACCGGCTTGCTCGCCAAGCCTTGCTTGGGCTTTGTACGAAAAGTGCCAGCGCGACAATCAGGCTACGTTGCGAACAGGCTCGGAATGCTCGTTTGCAACCCGTAAACTCCGCTTGCCCGCCTGTTTTCGTCTTGCCTGATCGCCGCTCGGCGACTTTTTCGTGCAGAGCCTAGTCGCCAGCCAGGCCGGCCAAGGCCTGGCGCAGGCTGGCCAGGTCGCTGAAGCGCTGTTCGCGCACCACCTTGCCGCCTTGGAGTTCCAGCCACTGTACGCTGTCGCGATCGCCGGCATAGCGCGCGGCCACCTGACCATCGCGGTCCAGCAGTATGCGATAGCGCGCCGAGCGCATGCTCGGGACCAGCAGCGATTGCACCACGCTCGGCAGTTTCTCGATATCGGCCACGAATAGCACGCCACGCTGGTCGAGGTAGCCATCGGGGGTATGTTCCAGCGCGCTGTTGACCAGCCGTGCGCTGGACATGCTGCGGGCGATCATCAGCACGCGCGTGCCGGCATCGAGCGTATGGGCATGCTCGAACTGATCCTCCAGCGTCCAGGCCGTGTCGTTGGACACGGTCTGCTGCGCCAGCAGGTGAGTACAGGTCAAGCCGAGGATCAGGAAAAGGCAGGCGCGCATCGCGAGGTGCTCGGTAGAGGGATGAGCACACCCTAGCGGCAGTGGCGGCAAATGCCAATCGTGAGCCACAGACCCAAGCCGGTCGTGGTGGCTGGACGAGGTGCTTGCAACGACACCCGTCTCGCTTTTTCCTGTGGCTTGCGGTTTGCCGATTGCCGCTCATGGCTGTAGCTCGCGCTGACACAGGTGTGCCAGAACCGGTACGGCTGACACATGCACGTGTTCATCCAAGGCGGCTTGAGCTTCATCCGGAGGGCTCTGCCACGCCGTTTTCAGCCTGGCGTGCCGGGCCTGGCACAGCGGTTGCTCGGGTAGCGATGCCGCACCAGTGGGTGTTCGGCCACTAATAAGAACGGAGATCCTTCGATGAATCGTACTGGCCTGCTGCACAGAGGCTCGCCATCCGCGCCGCCTGCCTCGAGGAGACATACCACGCTCGCCGCCCTGGCCTGGGGGCTGGTCACGCTGACGCCGTTGGTCGGCGTGCCGCTCCAGGCGGCCGAAGTCGACGGCCAGCGCATCATCGCCGCCGACAAGGAGCCGGGCAACTGGATGAGCCATGGGCGCACCTACGACGAGCAGCGCTATAGCCCGCTGAAGGCCATCAATGCCAGCAACGTCAGCCAGCTGGGCCTGGCCTGGAGCTACAAGCTGGACCTGGACCGTGGCGTCGAGGCCACGCCCATCGTGGTCGATGGGGTGATGTACACCACCGGGCCGTTTTCGGTGGTGTATGCACTGGACGCGCGCGACGGCAAGCTGCTGTGGAAGTACGACCCGCAGTCCGACCGGCATAGGGCCGGGGAGGCCTGTTGCGACGCAGTCAACCGGGGGGTGGCCGTCTGGAAGGGCAAGGTCTATGTCGGCGTGCTCGACGGTCGTCTGGAGGCGATCGACGCCAGCACTGGCAAGCGGGTCTGGTCGGTCGATACCCGCAACGACGACAAGCGCAGCTACACCATCACCGGGGCGCCGCGGGTGGTCAATGGCAAGGTGATCATCGGCAACGGCGGCGCCGAGTTCGGTGTGCGCGGCTACGTGACGGCCTATGACGCCGAGACTGGCAAGCAGGCCTGGCGGTTCTTCACGGTACCGGGCGATCCGAAGCTGCCAGCGGAGAACAAGGCGATGGAGATCGCTCGCCAGACCTGGCATGGCGACGCCTTCGTCGAGCAGGGCGGCGGCGGCACTGCCTGGGACTCCTTCGCCTACGATCCGCAGCTCAACCTGCTGTACATCGGTGTCGGCAACGGTTCGATGTGGGATCCCAAGTGGCGCAGCCAGGCCAAGGGCGACAACCTGTTCCTGTCCTCGATCGTCGCGGTCAATGCCGATACCGGCGAATACGTCTGGCACTACCAGACCACGCCAGGCGACGCCTGGGACTTCACCGCCACCCAGCACATGATCCTCGCCGAGCTGCCGATCGACGGCAAGCCACGCAAGGTCCTGATGCAGGCGCCGAAGAATGGCTTCTTCTATGTGCTCGACCGGGCCACCGGGGAACTGCTGTCAGCCAGGAACATCGTGCCGGTCAACTGGGCCAAGGGCATCGACATGAAGACTGGCCGGCCGATCGTCGACGACGAGGCAGCGGCCTACTGGAAGGATGGCAAGCGCAAGCTGGTCACCCCAGCCTTCTGGGGCTCGCATGACTGGCACCCGATGTCCTACAACCCTGATACGGGGCTGGTGTACATTCCGGCACACATCATGTCGGCCTACTACGAACACATTCCCGAGGCGCCGAAGCGTCATCCGTTCAAGAGCGTCTACCAGCTGGGGCTGCGCACCGGGATGATGCCGGAGAACGCCGACGGCCTGCTGGACATGGCCAAGACCTGGTCCGGCAAGCTGATCGCCTGGGATCCGGTCAAGCAGGCTCCGGCCTGGGAAGTGCCATACATCACCATCTTCAATGGCGGTACCTTGAGCACCGCGGGCAACCTGGTGTTCGAGGGCAGCGCCGATGGCCGGGTGATCGCCTATGCCGCCGACTCTGGCAAGAAACTGTGGGAGTCACCCGCCGCCAGCGGGGTGATGGCGGCACCGATCACCTATTCGGTCGATGGCGAGCAGTACGTCACCTTCATGGCCGGCTGGGGCGGCGCCTTCTCGACCTTCGCCGGCGCGCTGTCGCTGCGCGCCGGTGTGCAGCCCTATGCCCAGGTGCTGACCTACAAGCTCGGCGGCACGGCACCGCTGCGCGAGCCTTCGCCACCGGCCGACGCGCCTGAGCCGCCGGCCTTGGCCGCCGATGAACAGACCGTGGCCGCGGGCGCGGCCCTGTACGACGGCAACTGCTCGCAATGCCACGGCATTCACGCCGTGAGTGGCGGGGTGTTGCCGGACCTGCGCAAGCTCACCCCGGAAAAACACCAGATGTTCCTCGGCATCCTCTATGGCGGCCGCGTCCCGGACGGCATGCCCTCGTTCGCCGACGCGCTCAAGCCCGAAGAGGTCGAGCAAGTGCACCAGTACCTGATCAAGCGCGCCCACGACCTCAAGCGCGAGGGCGACGCCTGGCAGCAGTTCAGCGCCAAGCCCGCCGTCGACCGGTCGCTGGCCGACAACCAACCCCAGGAGTGACCGCCATGCACGATGCAACCTATCAGAACTACATCGACAGCGCCTTCGTTGCCAGCGAACAGCTGATCGAGGTGCATAACCCGGCCAACGCCGAGCTGCTGGCAAGGGTACCGGAATCGAGCAGCGAGCAGGTCGAACGGGCCATCGCCGCGGCGCGCCGGGCACAAAAGAGCTGGGCAGCCCGACCGGCCATCGAACGGGCCGGCTACCTGCGCCAGATTGCCGGCAAGGTGCGCGCCAACGCCGAGCGTCTGGCCCGCATCATCACCCTGGAACAGGGCAAGGTGCCGGGTCTGGCGCTGGTGGAGGTGAACTTCACCGCTGACTACCTGGACTACATGGCCGAATGGGCACGCCGGCTGGAGGGCGAGGTGCTGACCAGCGACCGCCCTGCCGAACATATCTTCTTGCTGCGCAAGCCACTGGGCGTGGTCGCTGGCATCCTGCCATGGAACTTCCCCTTCTTCCTCATCGCCCGAAAGATGGCGCCGGCCTTGCTCACCGGCAATACCATCGTGATCAAGCCCAGCGAGGAGACGCCAATCAATTGCCATGAATTCGCCAAGCTGGTGGCCGAGACCGACCTGCCTAGCGGGGTGTTCAACGTCGTCGGTGGCAAGGGCGCCAGCGTTGGCCAAGGGCTGTCCAGCCATGCTGGCGTGGACCTGGTCAGTTTCACCGGCAGCGTCGCCACGGGCGCGCGCATCATGGCCGCGGCGGCGCCGAACATCACCAAGCTCAATCTCGAGCTGGGCGGCAAGGCGCCGGCGATCGTGCTCGCCGATGCCGACCTGGAGCTGGCCGTCAAGGCGATCGTCGCTTCGCGGGTGATCAACACCGGCCAGGTGTGCAACTGTGCCGAGCGGGTCTATGTCCAGCGCAAGGTCGCCGATGCGTTCACCGACAAGGTGGCCCAGGCGATGGCGGCGACCCGCTATGGCGATCCGTCGCGGCAGGCCGACCTGGACATGGGACCGTTGATCAACCAGGCCGGGCTGGACAAAGTGGCGCAGATGGTGCGCACGGCAAGCGGCGAGGGCGCCGAGCTGGTGACTGGCGGGCAGGTGGCCGACCTCGGCGCGGGCTTCCATTACCAGCCCACGGTGTTGGCCGGGTGCTCGGCCGGCATGGAAATCATGCGCAAGGAGATCTTCGGTCCGGTACTGCCGATCCAGGTGGTGGATGACCTGGACGAAGCCATCGCCTTGGCCAACGACAGCGAGTATGGCCTGACTTCGTCGATCTACACCCGCGACCTGAGTGCGGCGCTCAAGGCCAGCCGCGAGCTCGACTTTGGCGAGACCTACATCAATCGGGAGAACTTCGAAGCCATGCAGGGCTTCCATGCCGGCGCGCGCAAGTCCGGCATCGGTGGCGCGGACGGCAAGCATGGGCTGTACGAATACACCCGCACGCAAGTCGTCTACATCCAGGGCTGACGTGCCAGACCGGTTCCCGACGGCAGCCGGGAACCGGGCAGTTCATGCAGCTTTCTTCAATGCCTGGACCAGCTCGGCCTTGCGCATGCTCGAGCGCCCGGCGATCTGATGCTGGCGGGCACGCTCCATCAGCTCTTTCATGGTCATGTCTTCCAGCGCCTCGCCCGAGCGCGGCGCCCCCTTGCGCGTCGCCGCGGCACGCTTGGCCGAGCTGCTGCGCGCGTCCTCCTTGGCCTTGGCGCTGGTCTTGCGCCCCGAGCCGCCCTGGCGCTCGCCGCCTCCGGACTGCTTGTTGACCGTGGCCCAGGCCCGTGATTCGGCCTCGCCCTTGGATACACCCTTGGCCTCGTAGCCTTCCTCGATGTGCTCGGCCTTGCGTTTCTGCTTGTCGGTGTACTTGGCCTTGCTGCCTTGTGCCATGACGATTTCCTCACAGTGAAGGTTGGGTTGCGCTGTGCTACATCACTGGGTATGCCAGATGCCGTCGTTGCGCTCGCAGTCGCTACGGGCCTGGGCCAGATCGGCGGCGCTGTAGTACTGGGTGACCACACGCGCCTGGTCGGGGATGCTCGGACGGGTGGAGGGCTGGTCGCTGCCAGCAGCGTTGGGGTTGGCCAGCGCTTCCTGGGTCAGCGCCACCGAACAACGCCCGACGCTGCCCTGGGCACATTCGCCGACCTGCTTCTTCTGGCTGTTGAGCATTTCCTTGCTCTCGTTGCTGCAGGACCAGGCGATCGCCTCTGCCGGCATGTGGGTGAAGCTGTAGCACGTGTGTCGCTCCACGGGGGCGATCGCTTCGCTGGATGATCGCGTGACGACATCGCAGGCCGCCGCCAGCAGTTGTCCGCTGGCCAGGCTGCAGGCCAGCCCAAGCAAGGCACTCATACGCATGCTCACCTCCCGGGCCCATGGCCCTGTGTCAGGATTTGTGCAGGGTCGCCTGCCCGCGTTGACGCATGGCCTTGGCGCGTTTTTCCAGCACCAGGTAGGCGATGACCGCGATGATCAATGGAATCAGGTAGTACAAGGTACGATAGCCGAGCAAGGTCGCGACCAGCGTGCCTTGGCCGAGCTGACCGGCCAGCAGCGCGAGGAACACGGTCTCCAGCACGCCGAGGCCGGCCGGGATGTGCGCCACGACGCCGGCGATGGCGCTGATCAGGAAGATGCCAAGGATCGAGGGATAGAACATCGGTTCAGGCAGCAGCCAGTGGATCAGCAGGGCCATCAGCGCCCAGTTGCAAGCGCCCAGCGCTATTTGGCACATGGCCAGGCGCAGCGAGGGCAGGGTGATCTCGTGCTGGCGCACATGCCAGGTACGCCGCTTGGCGAAGCCGCAAGCCAGCAGGTAGGTCGCGGCCACGGCCAGCAGCAGCAAGCCGATCAGTTGCAACCCGGTGGCACCCACGGCCCAACTTTCCGGCAGCTTGACCAGGCGCAAGGCGAACACCGTGCCGGCCAGCAGCATGTAGCCGACCCAGTTGGTCAGCAGGCCTAGGGTAAGGATCCGGGTAATGGTCGCGGTATCCAGGCCGAGCCGGCCGTAGAGCCGGTAACGCAGCGCCACGCCGCCGACCCAGGTGGTGAAGTTGAGGTTGAAGGCATAGCAGACGAAGGCTACCGGCAAGACCTGGCGGGCCGGCAGCTCGTGCCCGGTGTAGGCCCGGCCCAGCAGGTCGTAGCTGGCGAATACCAGGTAGCTGCACAAGGCGATGGCGAGCCCCACGGCCAAGGTCATCGGCTTGTAGGCCATCAGCGACTGACGCACTTCGTTCCAATCCAGGTTGCGCGCCAGCGAGTACAGCAGTGCCGGTACCAGGATCAGGAAGAACACGGTCAGCAATCGCTTGCCCCAGGTTTGCCAACGCTTGCGGTCCATCACGTCTTGCCCTCGCGGTAGGTGCCTTGCGGTTCGGTGACCGGTTGCAGCGACTTGAGCCGCTGCCGATGCGCCGGGAACCAGCCGGCGATTCGCGGAAAATTGCGGATGACGTGAAAGCACAGGAAGATCAACGGGGCGCGCCACCAGTAGCCACGCACCATGCGCTCCAGGGTCACGGCCTTGCACTGCTTGCCGGCCAAGGCCGTCAGATGGTCGTGCAGACGCTGGTTGAAGCCGCGATCACGGATGAGCAGGTTGGCTTCCAGATTGAAGGACAGGCTCAGCGGGTCGAGGTTGCTCGAGCCGACGGTGGACCATTCGTCGTCGACCAGCGCGACCTTGCCATGCAGCGGTCGCTCGCAGTACTCATGGATACGGATTCCTTCGCGAAGCAGGTAGTTATACAGCAGCCGTGAGAGCGCGCGTACCCAGCGCATGTCCGGCTGCCCCTGTAACACCAGGGTCACCTCGACGCCTCGGCGCGAGGCATTGCGCAGCTCGCGCAGCAAGCGGTAGCCGGGGAAGAAATAGGCGTTGGCTACCACGATCCGCTTGCGTGCAGCACGAAACGCTTGCAGGTATTGCTCCTCGATATCGTCGCGGTGACGCTGGTTGTCCCGCTCCACCAGGGCGGCCCTGATGTGGCCGGCAGGTTCGGTCACCGGGCGCACCTGGCTCCTGGGCTTGAGTACCGGGGCCATCAGGTGGCGGCTGCTGGCGTGCAGCTGAGCAACGACCGGGCCGCTGACTTCCACGGCGTAGTCCTGCTTGGCCATGGGACCATAGTCACCGAGGTGGTCGGCGCTGAAGTTGATGCCGCCAATGAAGGCCCGCTCACCGTCGACCACGACGATCTTGCGGTGCAGGCGGCGGAACAGGTTGGTACGCATGCCGATGACCCGCGGTTGCGGGTCGAAGGCGTGAAAATGCACCCCCGCTTCGGTCATGCCGGCAATGAAGGCGTCCGGCAGGTCTGCCGTGCCGTAGCCGTCGACCGCAACCTCCACCCGGACACCGCGCCGGGCCGCTCCGATCAGGACCTCGCGCAGCTCTCGCCCAACCTTGTCATCGAAGATGATGAAGGTTTCCAAAAGGATCTCTTCCCGCGCCTGGCTCATCACCTCGAACACACGCGGGTAGAACTCCTCACCGTTGATCAGCAACTCCACATGGTTGCCGTCGACCCAGCGTTCGCTCACAGACTTACCTCCGCAGCCAGGGGGGCATGGTCGGACAAATGCGACCATGGATACTTGGACAACACGGTTGCGCCATTGGGCATGGTATTGCGCAGATAGATGCGGTCCAGACGCAGCAGCGGGAAACGCGCCGGGAAGCTGCGGGCCGGTGTGCCGAAGCGTTCGCCGAAGGCTTCCACCAGGCGCTGCGACAGGACTTCGTCGGCCTTGAGCCGCCAGTCGTTGAAATCCCCGGCGATGATCACCGGCGCCTTGGCCGGCAGGCGCTCGAGCAGCTCGAGCAGCAGCGCGACCTGGCGCTGGCGGTGTGCCTCGCGCAAGCCCAGATGCACGCAGATCGCATGCACCTGATCATGACCCGGTACGTCCAGGCGGCAATGCAACAGGCCGCGCTGCTCGTTGCCGTGGATCGACACATCCAGGTTGTGGCGTTCGAGGATCGGAAACTTGGAGAGCAGGGCATTGCCATGGTCACCGTCGGGGTAGACGGCATTGCGGCCGTAGGCGAACTGCGGCCACATGCTGTCGGCAAGGAACTCATACTGCGGCGCTTCTGGCCAGGCTGGGTGACGCAGGGCATGTTGCGCATGGCTGCCATGGACTTCCTGGAGAAATACCAGGTCCGCCCCGGTCGCGCGCACGGCTTCGCGCAGCTCAGGCAGAATGAAACGGCGGTTGAAGGCGGTGAAGCCCTTGTGCACGTTGATGGTCAACACGTTGAGACGGTGCACCGCCGTGACCTTGTCGATGACGGCAGCGGGCATGGGCATGGTCTTGATCATGGTGCGGCTCCTGGCGCGACGCCGGGCTCGGCAAGCGTGGCGTGGCCAGCGTCGAGCTTTTCCAGCAGACGCCGCGCATCGAAGGGTGCGTGGACCTTCTGGTCGTTGTCGAAATAGCAGTACACATCGCGCGGCCGTTGCGGCGGAATCTGCCGTGGGGCGACCAGGCGCGCGTCGTCGGGCTGGCTTCCGGCGGCCCAGTTCAGGATCCGGGTCTTCCAGCGGCGCAGCGCCTTGGCGGTATAACCGCTGCTGTACAGCTCGACATCACCGTGCAGGCGCAGGTACATGAAGTCGGCGGTCACGTCCTCGACATAGGGCCACTTGCCAGCGCTATCGGAGACGACCAGTGCCACGCCGTGCTGGCGCAGCAATTCGACGAAGCGCTCGCAAAGAAAACTCTCGTGCCGGACTTCGAGCGCATGCCGCAGGGGCGCGTCCGCTTCGAGAGCGATATCCAGCCCTGCGTTGCCGCGCAGGTGCTCGGCGCAGCGGGTAGCGCAGTCGCCAGCCGCTTGCCGGTTGGCCGGCAGGCGCTCGAGGAAACCGGCCAGGCGCGTCTCGTCGAACTTCATGGTCGGTGGCAGCTGCCAGAGGATCGGGCCGAGCTTGTCACCCAGCAACAAGGGGCCGGAAGCGAAGAAATTGGCCAAGGCTTGGTCTATGGCGCCCAGGCGCAGCATGTGGGTGATGAAGCGCGGGCCCTTGAGGGCGAACACGAAGCCAGCCGGGGTCTGGTCATGCCAGGCGCGGTAGCGCTCAGGCGTCTGCAGGCTGTAGAAGGACCCATTGATCTCGATGCTGTTGACCGCCCGCGCGGCGAAGGCCAGTTCACTGGCCTGGGGCAGGCCGGCAGGGTAGAACTCCTTGCGCCAGGGTGCGTAGCGCCACCCCGAGATACCGACACGGATATCGCTCACGGTCTGGTCCTTATCGCTTCGGCGAGTTCATGCGCCATCTGGCTGCACATCTGTGGTCTCCTGGTCGGGTACCCGGCGCGGCGCGGCGCGGTAGGCGCGGGCGAGGTACACACCATTTGCGACCTGCCAATGGGCGGCAGGGTTCAATCACCGCCATCGGGTCGGCCCGGAGCATCCTGGTTGAACTTTGCCGTGGCAGGCGATTCCACCGAATAGTCGCCCCACTGCTGCGAGAGAGGAGATTCCCGGATGAGTGAAGAAGAGCTGATGGAAGAACCTGGCAAGACCCCGCAACCCTCTGCGTCCGACAGCGAGGCGGATGAGCCGGAAGTCCTGCCGGACGACCCTGACGTCGAGGGTCTGACGCAAGATCCCGGCGCGCCTGCCTGACCTGGTCAGGCAGCGCAGCCTCAGCTGCATCATCCAACGCCTGGCGCACCTGGTGCGGCCGGGCCATGGTCTGCATCGGCCTGCCCGGCCACCTGTCCCGACGTCTGCCTCCTCACGGGAATCGAGCAGTTCATCCAGGAGAACATCATGGCAAGACACATCATCCACTACACCGGCCCGATCAATTCCTCGACCTGTGGCAACCTGATCAATACGTGTTCACGCGCCATCCAGCAGGGCGCCGATGTGCTGCAGGTGAACATCGCCACCATGGGCGGGGAGTGCAGCTACGGCTTCACGCTCTACAACTACCTGCGGTCGCTGCCGGTGCCGGTGCATACACACAATCTCGGCACCGTCGAATCCATGGGCAACATCATCTTCCTGGCCGGCGAGCACCGCACCGCCTGCAGTTACAGCAAGTTCCTGTTCCATCCGTTCCATTGGACATTGCATGGCTCGGTCGACCACTCACGCATGGCCGAGTACGCCATGAGCCTGGACTATGACCTGCGCCTGTATGCCGAGATCGTGGCCGAGCGCACCCAGGGCGCGGCCGAATCGCTCGATGTACCGCGCTACCTGATGGCCCATCCGCGTATCCTGGGCCCTCGCGAATCACTGGAGACGGGCATGATCCACGCCATCGACGAACTGCCTATCGATGCCGGGACCTGCCAATGGAGCGTGCACGCCTGAGCGGCTTGCCGCTCAGCGGACGGAGGCGGCCATCTCCTGGTCGCACTCCAGCAGCGAGCGAATCACGGTGCGGATTTCATCCTTGAGCTGTGGCGCGCGATCCAGGCGCTCGAAGCGACAGTCGGCAATCTCGTTGCTGGCGCTGGGTGCAGGCGCATCGGCGAATGCCGCCTCGAATACGTAGTGCACCCGATTGGGGGCTTCGTAGCGCATCAGAAAGCGCAGGTCTTCGGCCAGCAGACCGGTTTCCTCGAGCAGCTCCCTGGCAGCGGCCTGGCGAGGGGTTTCGCCTGGCTCGATCTTACCACCCGGCAACGTCCAGGCAGCCTTCGGCTTGCGTACCCACAGCCATTTGCTGTTGTGCTTGGCATGACGGCAGATGACGGTTGCGCGTGGCTTGGCAGGTTTCATACAGGCTCCTGGTCGTTGGCGTGCTCCTGACGGTTCGAGAGAAGTTCCCCGGCAATTGTTCCATCTGTTTTCAAGCATGGCGCGTGCGCTCCGTACAGCCTGGCCGGACAGACGGAAGCAGAGAGGCGTCGGCCCGATATACGGCACCGTTCGTCAGACCGACGGAATCCAATGGAGCTTTGCGGGTTGTTCACGGTTCCCAATTAAGCACGGTCTGCCGTGCCAAGCTCCTGCAGGTGCTTTCTGCCTGACAGCGGGGTTTTCGACAGTTTTCCGACGGAGGCGAATCCATGCGTGCCTTGACCTATCACGGTGCCAAAGATGTCCGGGTCGACAATATGCCAGACCCCACCCTGCAGGACCCCGACGATATCATCCTCAAGGTCACCGCCACGGCCATCTGCGGCTCGGACCTGCATCTCTACCACGGCAAGATGCCTACGGTCGAAAGCGGCGACATCCTCGGCCACGAATTCATGGGTATCGTCGAAGACGTTGGCAGCGGCGTGACCAATCTGCAAAAAGGCGATCGCGTGGTGATCCCGTTCGTGATTGCCTGCGGCGGCTGCTTCTTCTGCCAGCAGGAGCTGTTCGCCGCTTGCGAGACGACCAATACCGGGCGTGGTGCGATCATCAACAAGAAGGCCATTCCGCCAGGAGCAGCCTTGTTCGGCTACAGTCATCTCTACGGTGGTATCCCGGGAGGCCAGGCCGAGTACGTGCGCGTGCCCAAGGCGAACGTCGGCCCGTTCAAGGTCCCCGGCACGCTGTCGGACGACAAGGTGCTGTTCCTTTCCGACATCCTCCCCACTGCCTGGCAGGCCGTGACCAATGCCCAGGTCGCCCAGGGCTCGTCCGTGGCCATCTACGGTGCCGGCCCGGTCGGCCTGCTCTCGGCTGCCTGTGCACGCATGCTCGGCGCGCAGACCATCTTCATGGTCGATGATTGCCGCTATCGGCTCGACTACGCCAGGGATCGTTACGGCGTCACGCCGATCAACTTCGCCGAGGACGACGACCCGGCTGATACGATCATTCGTCAGACCGCTGGCCATCGTGGCGTCGATGCAGTGATCGACGCCGTCGGCTTCGAAGCCAAGGGCAGCGCCATCGAAACCGCGCTCACCACCTTGAAGATCGAAGGCAGCAGCGGCAAGGCGCTGCGCCAGTGCATGGCCGCGGTACGTCGCGGCGGCGTGGTCAGTGTGCCAGGCGTGTATGCCGGGCCGATCCATGGCTTCCTGTTCGGCGATGCCTTCGACAAGGGGCTGACGTTCCGCATGGGCCAGACCCATGTGCAGAAGTTCCTGCCTGAGCTGCTGGAGTACATCGAACAAGGCAAGCTCAGGCCCGAGGAGATCATCACACACCGCATGTCGCTGGAAGATGCGGTGCGCGGCTACGAAGTGTTCGACGAGAAACAGGAACGCTGCCGCAAGGTCATTCTGACCCCTGGCCTGCCATCGGCGGAGACTTCGAGAGCGGACCTGCAACGGTGAGCCTGAAGCATGCCTAGTCGGATCATCACCTCGGTCAACAGCGACGACCTGCATACGGAGGAGCAGGGCCTGGCCTTCGGTTCGCCCAGGGAACGGCTGGAGTTCTATCGTCGGGAAATCCAGTACGAGACGACCATTCTGGCCAACCGTACGGACGCCTACCTGGCGGCCCAGTCGTTCCTGGTGATCGCCTTCGGCTCTTGTATGGCGAACCTGAATCCGTCATGGGGGCACCTGTTCACATTGTTCGTGCCACCGTTCCTGGCCCTGCTGGGCATTGTCAGTACGCTGAACGCCTGGCCGGGGCTGCGCGCGGCCTACGGCATCATCGATCACTGGCATTTCAAGCAGAGCCAGCTGCTGCGCAACGAACCCACCGTGGGAATGGCCTATGACGACTGGCCACTGTTCAGTGAGGCCGAATCCAGCCACCGCGGCTACCGCAAATCGCTGCTGTTCTCCATGCGCACACCTTGGTTGTTCCTGGTGTTCTGGGTGTTGCTCGGTGGGTTCAGCCTGACCATCCAGCTGGTCCCGGCAGGTGCGTGAGGGCGCGTGGCTGGTATAGCAGGCGCGCTGTCCAATTGTTGTTCAATCTTTTGAATCTTCTCGGAAAACCCCGATCAATGTCGGTGTCATCCATGGAGAAGAGGAGGGCCCAAACGATGCCAACCCCACAGCTGTACATCATCGAATACCGCCTGCACGGCCATTCTCGCAACTTCATCATCCGGCTCGACCGCATGGACAACGCCGAAGCCTGGCACTGGGCCAGTTGCGATGCCGGAGTCGGTATCATCCCGAAGTTCGGTCGCGAGAAGATTCGCAAGGTCAGCCGACCCATGGCCGAGCGCTACGGTATTACCGATGTGCAGTGGCGAGTGTCGGGCGGCGCCGCACCAGTGGTCACCTCGACCGTGGCGGCCCCAGCCCAGGTGCCTGGCTCCGGCGCAAGCGACGCCTCGGGCGCGCCGGAAAAGGCAGCGGCCGTCTAGACTACGGCGGCAGCACCAAGACAGCCCGCATTTTGCGGGCTGTTTTTTTAGGGTGGGGGGCTGCTGATGGTTTCGTCAGGCACCTGATTCCGGAGCGCTGGGCGGTACGCCTCGAGGTTCCTCATCATCGCTTACGCTCGGGTCGGCATCGGGGTCCGGCACCTGAGCGTTGTCATCGAGCTCTCGCTCCAGTTCCGGCCAGTCGTCCTGGGCGTTGCCGCCGCCCATGTGCAGGGTATGAATCATTGCTGGCGTCCTCGCTTGGGTAGTGGAAAAGCGTAGTCTCATGGGTAATGAGAGTCCGGTTGCGTGGCCGGGGTCGGTCGAGGCGACAGAAGGTGCTGACTGGGCTTAGGATTGAAAACGGCGGTGGCTTGGCGAGGAGATCATCGAGCAGCGCGGTAGAAGTTGTCTTGCGGCGGTCGCTGAGGTGCTCAAGAAGCCCAAGCGCTGCGGTTAGATGGCGAATCAAAAGTAGAGGGATTTGGAGAATGCTGGATGCCAACAGGGATAACTACACTAAATGGTTATTTAGTGTAGTTATATTTCCAGGCCGACTAGATGGGGAGGGCAGTGACAACGACTCTAAGATACGGCTGTCGGTAGCTGACATCTGACTATAGGTTGAGCACATTACCAGAGCTTGCCTTAGGACAGTAGCTGGATCGCTGCTCGTTGCGCCTCCGGCAAATCCATTATCGGAGATCAGCTCGATTTCCACATAGCGACCGTTTGGGCCTCGTCGCAACCCATGCCAGAATTCTGTCTTGAACATCATGGTTCGTGCTTGCAGACCAAGAAAGCAGAATCGCCTTGGCGTAAGGGCTGACGCTCCGCTCTGATTTTTTCAAACTGGATCCGGTGGTCAGGATCATTAGCACGTTGCCACGTGGATGGACGTCTGTTCTTCATGTTCGGTTCACGGTGGCTCGGGATATGCCAGCTCGGGCACCTGACCGCGCTGAGCGCGTTGAGCATCCCTGTGCGATTTGGTCGCTGTCATGGCTACGGCATTCGTGGTCGACGTTTCTGAATGCCACACAATCTCGCCACTTGGTGATCGCCACCGGACAAGCGAGACTGCTTCGACGAAGGAACGCTGCAACGAGTGAGACCGGCGCTTGCAGTGAGTGCTTGGGGTTGGCCTCGTAGACGAGAGCGATGACGGTTGTCCATCGCGGATGTCGTATATGCTTGGGCTGTAAAAGAGCACCGGTAGCTCAGGAAGCACGGACAGGGTCGGTTGGCAGTATCGATGTGGCGGATGCGTCGTCGGGGCTTGGCTTTGGTTATAGGGTCAGGCGCTGGTTTCTTGCCGCTACTGCCGGGCTGCAAGGTTGTATATGAAGGTGCGCATAATGTGCATTATGTTAAATTATGGCAGTTTTAGAATAACGAGCTGTTGTCCGCTATCCAGTTTCGCCATTCACCGGCGGCTTTTTCAGCAATCACCGGTTCCTTTCCTTATCAGAGAGCTAGCTGAGAAGCTCGACCACTGAATCGCCCCTGGTTTTCTAGACACTCTCCAAGTGCACCAATCGCGTTTTGAGTGGAAAGTCGCCCCCTAACGGCCTCAAGCCCTTGTATTCCGGGCGCTTCAGCACACCCAATGCCTTGAGCCGGCCTGATCGTTCAATGAAATGAGTGGAAAAATTCTTTGGCCATTGAAGCCTAAGATACTGATTTAACTAACTTTTTCATGAATTGCTCCACATGGAATAGCTCCCTTGCCCAAGGAGAAATTAGTGAAGTCAGATTAGACGATGCGAAACCTCACCAACCCTGGAGCCCGCGTAACACAAGGGCTCCAGCGACATTTAAAGGTTTAAGTGGACATTCCGACCCACCAATTCCTAAGACGTAATGAGTGGACATTCTGTAGTGGTCAACTAATCCCGGACACAGTTTTGAGTTTTTCCTCAGCTTTGGCCGGAGCCAGCCCATCGTTGAACTGATGGGGTCTTATCAGGTACTGGCTAATGTCTCGCTGAGCTTGCTGTCCGGTCAGGTAGCCCGTGACCGGTATCCACTCTGTTTTCAAGCTGCGAAACACCCGCTCCATCGGCGCATTATTCCAGCAGTTGCCTCGACGGCTCATGCTCTGGCGCATGCGGTAGCGCCACAATCGCTGGCGGAACTGACGGCTACCCTATTGCGATCCCTGATCGGAGTGAAACAGCAGCCCTTGGGGCTTTCCGCGTTGTTCGTACGCCACGTCCAGCGCACTGATGACCAAATCTGCATCCGGTCTTTCTGACAAAGCCCAGCCCACCACGCGCCGCGCATAGAGATCGAGGACAACCGCCAGATAGTGCCATTTACCCTGCGCCCAAATGTAAGTGATGTCGCCACACCAGACCTGATTTGGCGCGTCGACATCAAACGCTCGGTTCAACACATTCGGAATGTCCGGCCGCTCCACCGTTGCTTCTTGTAAGCGTGTGACCCTGGCTGCTTGCTGACCAGCGACAGCTCACGCATCAGGCTGCGCACCTTGAATCGTCCGATTTTCTCGCCTTCATCTTGCAGCATTAACTTGATGCTGCGGTTGCCGGGTGCACCTCGACCTTGTGTGAACAACTCATTCACTCGACTGCGCAACTTCAGGCGCTCAACGTCAGGCGTCCGCCTTTTGTGGCGATGCGCGTAATAAGTTGAGCGAGTGATTTCAAACACTTCGCACAGGAAATCAACGGGTTCATGGGCGCTAAGCTGACGGATCAGCGTATGCGCTCGAGATCTTCCGACATCAAGAGCGCCGTAGCCTTTTTTAGTATCGATTTCTCGCGCTCCAGGCGCGTGATCCGAGCTTCCAACTCTTGGATTTTTTGCTGCTCTGGCGTCAACGCTTGGCTGGTCGGCGTGATGCCGCCACGCTCCTGCTGAAGCTGGTTGACCCAACGGCGCAGGGCCGACTCGACCAAACCGAGCGAGCGGGCTGCTTCAGCATGGCTGTAGCCTTGGTCGAGCACCAAGCAGGCAGCTTCGCGCTTGAACTCAGGGGTAAAGGTACGACGTTGCTTGGTCATCAGACACCTCTCTGTGGCGAGCATTCTCGCCTAAATGGGTATCCGGTTTCATTAGACCACTACAGGTTGAGCTCGGGGGCGCGGTGAAAAGCCCGCACGAAGCTACTGTTCACGGAGCTCAGCCTTAACCGGGGACTCCTAGCTTGAAGAGATCAAGCTAGTTAACCGCATCTGCCCATAGGAACAACGGTTTGTGGGTACTCGCGGGTGCCTTGCCGTACTGCGAAGGGGCCGCAAAGCGACCCCTTGGAACTATGGCTTACGACTTGCGCTGCAGCGTGTGATAGCCCAGCTCTTCGCGCGCTTGCTTGAGCGTACGCCCCTTGCTGATCAACTCACGAATATCAGCTTCAATAGCCTCGATCTGTCGGGCCACTGCTGAAACCTCATGGGCCCGCTCGCGAGGTACGATAACGACACCGTTGGCATCCGCCACTACGATATCCCGTGGGCAAACACGCGCTTGACCGATGGAAACCGGCTGATTCACCGAGTCCACCTGCACGCGGTCTTTACCCGTACGCATGAAGCGTCCTTTGGTGAACAGAGGGTAGCCATCACCAAGCGCTTTGTTCACATCGCGGCAGACCCCATCGATTATTGTGCCGGCGATTTTGCGGGCGCCTGCGTACTGGGTCATGATATCGCCCCAAACCGTGCAGTCGGTACGGCCATCATTGTCGATGACGACTATATCGCCTTCTGCCACATCGTCCACGAAATCACCAACAGTGCCTGGAGGGACGCTGGCAGAGACATATCGAACCGTGAATGCAGGCCCGACGACAACCTGCTTGTAGTTGTCCAGCGGCATCACCCCAAAACAGTGACCCGGCAAGCCCAATTTATCCAGCGCATCGGAAACGCCCGGGGTATCCAGCCCTTCGAACAGGGCAATCAGCTCTTTATCTTCTGGATGCATCGTTAGCTCCTCTCAACAGTTTGATTGGCAGAAATTTGCAGGCTCAGCCGTGACGAAGTCACGCTCGGTTCGCCTTGGCAATCGGCTCGACGATGGTCAGCAGCAGTACAAAACTGGCAAGGGACCCGATTGCGAGGTAAGTAAATACGTAGTTCCAGCCGTAGCTATCGAGCAGCAGGCCGGTGAGAAATGGCGTGGCGGCAGCGCCCAACTGCCCAATCATATTGACGATTGCATTCGCGATCGGGAACGTTGCCTTGGTCGCCAACGCCATGGGGTAGACCATGTAAGAAGAGAAGCCAAAGCTCAGCACCATTCCTGTGGCCATCAAAAGCAAACCGTAGAGGAAAGGATCCGATGGCGAGTTGATCAGGAGGTACATCATGATCGACGTGCCCAGAGCCGATAGCAGCATCCCTGGCTTGCGTCGCCCACCCAACCAACGGTCTGAACAGTAGCCGCCCACCAGGTTGCCCAGCACCGCACCAACCCATGGTGCCGCAGAGACGAGTCCCATGTTCATCACGGAGAAACCTTTGACCGTGATCAAGTAGGTCGGAATCCAGGACAGCAGCACACTCGATACACCCAACTGGAAGCAGTAACTGGCGGCACAGCCCCAGATCAACCACGAGCCGAACACCTGCCGCTTGGTTTCCAATGGGGCTACTTCACGACGTCGAATCAGAAAGTCCAGGCGCTTTAGGCCCTGCTCATTTTTTTTCTGTTTGGCGCTAGCGACTGCCACCGGATCCTGCGGTGTCTGATCCGAGATGTAATCCAGTTCGGCCTGGTTTACAAAACGGCTTTTGGACGGGTGATCCGCAATCATGAAGTACCAGAGGATCGACAGCAAAATGCCTGGGAGAGCAAAGAAGTAGAACACTTCCCGCCACCCCCAAACCGAGATGATCACTGCACACAGCGGCGGAACGATGACCGGGCCAAATTTCACGGCAGACAGAAATATGCCTGAGGCGATGCCTTTCTCCCTTGCAGGAAACCAGTTGTTGATTGTTGTCGTCATACTGATAGGAAGTGGCCCCTCAGCCAGGCCAAGACCAAAACGGTAGAGCTTCAGCGCGATGAGCGAGCCCGCGGTGCCGACCAACCCAGTCAATGCGGACGTCATGATCATCGCTGCCGGGAGTATTCGGCTCACGCCAAAACGGCTGAATGCCAGTCCTGCGGGAATTTGAGCCAATGCATAGGCAAGCAGGAACAGGCTCATCAGCCCACCCGCTTCGGCATTGCTCATCTCAAATTCTTTGCGAATGAAAGGTAGCGCGACGCCCAGGTTGGCTCGATCGGCAGCGGCGATGGTGTAGATCGAAAAAATCATCCCGGCCACTATCCACCGGTAGCTGCTGCGCCCTTTGGCATGGGCAATTTCAGCGGTCGACATACTAGTACACCCTTTGTTTTTGTAATTCGAGCGTAATCTAGGCGCGCGCAAAGGAGAAAAAAAGCGACAAAAACTCACCACAACTCATCACTTTTGGTGGAGAATTTATAGCGGACCAGCAGAGCGTTCATAGCCATTGAGCTGCTCTGGAATAGGTACTTCAACGTTGGATTTGCCAATTGATCACACTGAAGCAGATTGAAGCCATTTTTTGGGTCGTCGAGCTGGGCAGCTTTGAGTCAGCGGCAACCAAGCTCAACATGTCGCAATCGGCAATCTCCAAGCGAGTGCAGGAGCTGGAAGATGCCTTCGGCGTATCAATTTTCGATCGATCCAAGCGCAGCGCACGCCTCACCCAAAAAGGGGTTGAACTATACGAGTGCGCCGTTGAAATGCTGCGACAGCGGGACGACTTGCTGGAGCGCATCAGTTCCAAGGAAACATTGGTCAGGCGATTCAGGATCGGTGTCACAGAGCTTACCGCGCTGACCTGGCTACCAACCCTGGTTGATCGTATTCACCAAAGCTATCCCAGGGTCGATCTGGAGCCCTCCATTGAATTGAGCACCGATTTGCTGCGTCGATTGGAGGCCGATGAACTCGATCTCATCATCGTACCCGACATCTTTCAGGATGCTCGCTTCATCACCACCCCCTTGGCTGCAGTGGAAAATGCATGGATGTGTGCCCCATCGCTCTACCCGAGCGACGAGACCATGGAACTGCAGCAGCTTTCCTCGCTCACCGTGCTCACGCAAGGCGGCAGCTCCGGCACTGGGCAGACCTACGAGAAGTGGCTGGCAGAGCACAATGTGCGCTTGAACAGAACGTTGAACAGTAACTATCTGGTCGCACAGGTCGGTTTAGCCATTTCTGGCGTCGGGATTAGCTACCTTCCCCTGGCGTGTATGGGTTCGGTGATTCGCCAAGGCCGATTGAAAGTGGTTGGTACAGACCTGCCGTTGCCGCCTATTACCTACGCCTGTGTTCACCGCGCCGATCGCTATCAGGGCTTAAGCGTCGAAGTTGCGCGGCTTGCACAGCAGACGTGCGATTTCAGCCGGCTAATCATCGCCTAAGGTGATAATTTAGCATCAATAAATATCGCTAAAAGTAAAAGCTGATCTTTTCTACCATCGACAGGCTCCCCATTGGGTCTACGTCATTCAGGAGATGATCATGCTGTTACCCGGGTCTCGTGTTCTCCCCTCGCCTGCACTCGCTCATGCCCACGTCATTGAGTCTTTCCGTTCGGTTGTTACTCCCCACATCAGTGACAACCTTGGTCGGCATATTGGTGCACGCGGTCTCACGCGCTACAACACTTCGGGCAAAATTGTCGGCACTGCCTTGACCGTTAAAACGCGTCCGGGCGACAACTTGTTTATCTATAAAGCGCTGACCCTCCTCGAACCGGGGCATGTCCTCGTAATTGACGCCCAGGGCGATACCAACAACGCCGTCATCGGCGAACTGATTAAGCTTTACGCGGAGCAACGCGGGTGTGTCGGTTTCGTGGTGGATGGAGCGATCCGTGACGTGGATAGTTTCAGGAACAGCCCATGCTACGCACGGGGCGTTGTTCACTGCGGACCATACAAAAGTGGTCCCGGTGAAATCAACGTGCCCGTTTCCGTGGGCGGTATGATCGTCAATCCAGGCGACATCATCGTTGGTGACGAAGATGGCGTCGTTGCTTTTCCGCAGGAACTCGCGGAGCAGGTGCTCACGATGGCACGAGCACACGAGGCGCACGAGCAACAAGTCAAAGCGGAGATCGCCACGGGGGTAGTTGATCAGTCGTGGCTTGACAAGGTCCTGGAGAAAGCAGGCCTGGCGAATTAGAAAATCCAATCTTTGAAAAATCGGCTTTCAAGTAGGAAGCGTTTCGCCAGCAGCCCCAATAGGGGCTGCTGGCGTCTGCATCACTCGGCGATTGGGCTGCCAGCGCTCATCTTCGGTCTACCCGCGTGCGGGCGAACGAAACGGCCGTGCGCAAGCCCGTGTTTTCTTCAACGGTACCAGCGCCATCGAGATATCCATGCTTGCGTAAATCTGGCATGAGTACAGCAGCCAGCAATGTAATAGCGCTTATGGCGGCCACGTAGTAGTAGAAATACGACTCCACACCCGCGCCCCGTAACATCAGGGCGACGTATTCGGCCGTACCACCACACAAGGCATTGCCAATCGCATAAGGCAAGCCAACACCGAGCGCACGCACCGTCGCCGGGTACAGGTCGGCCTTCAGGACCCCCGTCACGGGTGTATAGAACGCGGCGATGAGCAAACCACCCATGACCAGAGCAAAGGCCTCGTACGGATTGCCGACGTTCTTCAGGCCGCTCAGCAAGGGCACGACGAACACGCAGGAAAGCACCCCGAACGCGATCATGCTGTTGCGCGAGCCAATCCGGTCAGCCAGCATGCCGTAGATCGGCTGCAGGCACATGAACACGATCAGGGCTGCGGTCATGATGAAGCTGACAGTGGCGGGTTCGAAACCTGCGGAGACGACCAGGTATTTCTGCATGTAGGTCGAGAACGTATAGAAGTGCAGCGAGCAGCCCGCCGTGATCGCCATGGTCAGCAGCACGGCTTTCTTGTGACGCATCAAGGTTTTGATCGAGCCGGCTTCATTGTGCTTGATGTCCTTGGTGTGTCCTGTTTCCAGCATCGAGCGGCGTAGGTATACCACTACCAGCGCACTCACCGCGCCAATCAGGAACGGGATTCTCCAACCCCAGGCCTTCAGTTCGTCTAGCGCCAGCACATTCTGCAGCACCACCACGGTCAGCAATGCCAGCAACTGTCCGGCAATGATGGTGAAGTATTGGAATGTAGTGGTCTACTAACCCCCGACACCCATTTAGGCGAGAATGCTCGCCACAGAGAGGTGTCCGATGACCAAGCAACGCCTTACCTTTACCCCTGAGTTCAAGCGCGAAGCTGCCTGCCTGGTGCTCGATCAAGGCTACAGCCATGCCGAAGCGGCCCGTTCGCTCGGCTTGGTCGAGTCGGCACTGCGCCGATGGGTTAATCAGCTTCAGCAGGAGCGCGGCGGCGTTACGCCGGCCAGCAAAGCGCTGACGCCAGAGCAGCAAAAAATCCAAGAGCTGGAAGTCCGGACGCGCCTTGAACGCGAGAAATCGATACTAAAAAAGGCTATCGCGCTTCTGATGTCGAAGATCTCGAGCGTACGCGCTGATCCACCAGCTCAGCGACCATGCACGTTGATTTTTTGTGCGAAGTGTTCGAAGTCACTCGCTCAAGTTACTACGCACATCGTCACAGAAGGCGAACTCCGAACGTTGAACGACTGCGCATGGTCGGGCTGCCGGTGCCCACCCCCACCGACCTCTGCATTGGCGGAGCAGATGGCACAACGCTCTACATCACCAGTGCACGGCATTCGCTGCAGCTGGAGGTGCTGGCCAGCGCACCCGATGCAGGTTGTTTGCTGCAGATGCAACTCTGAAGTTCACCAGGCTCCATGGCCAAGAGCGCCGCGCCTGAGTGATCGCCTGGTGCTCGACAGCACCGACCGCTCAAGACTGCTGTACGGCATAGGTCTGTCAGACATGTGACGGTTCCTCAGCCCGTTCAGGTTGCCCCGAATGGCACCCAACGGCTGGTTCGTTGATATTCATCTGGGTGCTGTCGAGGATCCGGCTGGCGATCTGGTCAATGGGCTCTATGCACTGTGCTGCCATGCGAATCAGCGGCATGACAGACCGATCCACTGCCTTACGGCAAGTCAGTAGCCGGTCGCTCGCCTCAGCCTCGCTGGAACGGTTTTGCGTCCAGGGCGAGAGTTCGTGAAGCGTGAGCGGGACTGAGCCTGATGCCGCTGCGGCCTCACGCAACAGCGCCCATCAGCACCAGGCAAGGCCCCGGCCCATGACGCAACCTCAGCGGTTCACAGCTTGCCAAGGTCCTTGGCGGTGCGGTCGACTGCCTTGCGGGTCTTTTCCACCAGCTCGTCGAGCTCGCTGTGGTTGGCCACCAGCGCTGGCGCCATGATCATCCGCCCCAGCGTGGAGCGGATGATCACCCCTTCCTCGAAGCCGTAGGTACGGCATTGCCAGGCGAGGTCGTTCTCATTGGCGTAGCGCTTGCGACTGGGCTTGTCTTCGGCGAACTGCAAGGCCGCCACCAGGCCGGCGCCTTGCACCTGGCCGATGAGCGGGTGGTTGGCGAACACTTCGCGCAGAATTCGTTGCAGGTATGGCCCGGTGTCGTCCTTCACCTGGTGCACGATTCCTTCGTCGCGCAGCGCCTTGAGGTTGGCGACGGCGACGGCCGCGGCCACCGGGTGACCGGAATAGGTCAGGCCATGGGCGAACACGCCGCCACGCTCGACTAGCGCCTCGGCGATGCGCTTGCTCAACACCAGACCGCCCATGGGCACGTAGCCGGAGGTCAGGCCCTTGGCGATCGAGAGCGTGTCGGGCTGGAAACCGAAGTATTCGTGGGCGAACCACTCACCGGTGCGGCCAAAGCCGCCAATGACCTCGTCCGCGCACAGCAGCACATCGTACTGGCGGCAAATGCGCTGGATTTCCGGCCAGTAGCTCTCCGGCGGGAAGATCATGCCGCCGGCCCCCTGGAAAGGCTCGGCGATGAAGCCGGCAACATGCTCGGCGCCTAGTTCGAGGATCTTCTCTTCCAGCTGCAAGGCGCAGCGACGACCGAACTCGGCCGGGCTCAGGTCGCCACCTGCGGCGTACCAGTAGGGCTCGTCGATATGCGCCACATCCGGAATCAGCCCGCCCATCTCGTGCATGAACTTCATGCCGCCCAGGGCCGTGGCGGCCAGGGTCGAGCCATGGTAGCCATTCCAGCGGCCAATCATGATCTTCTTGCTCGGCTGGCCGACGACCTGCCAGTAACGGCGCACGGTGCGGATCAGCACCTCGTTGGCTTCGGAGCCGGAGTTGGTGTAGATGGCGTGGCTGTAGTGCCCAGGCAACAGGCTGAAGAGCAATTCGGAAAGCTCGATCACCGCGGGGTGGGTGGTGTGGAAGAACATGTTGTAGTAAGCCAGCTGGTCCATCTGCGTGGCGGCGGCGGTGGTCAGGTCCTTGCGCCCATAGCCGAGCTGGGTACACCACAGCCCGGACATGCCGTCCAGGTAACGCTTGCCTTCGCTATCCCACAGGTGCAGCCGCTCGCCGCCGACGATTACCCGCGGCCCTTCGGCGTTCAGCGCCTTCTGGTCGAGGAAGGCATGGATGTGGTGCGCGGCATCGGAGGCCTGATAGTCACGGGTCTGGCGTTGGGGTACGAAAGGCGCGTTCATGGCGGGTTTTCCTTGTTGGTAGAGACGCACGGCGAGCTTGGCGCAACGTCGCCAGGACGGAAATCCCCCCTTGGGGGGATACGCGAAACCTGCCCGCCATGCCCGGTCAGGCTCCCCCCTAAGGGTGATATCGAAGGCCCATGGGATATGGGAGCATCCTCGAGGCCCGCTGGCCGACCTGCTGAAGATCGGCCCCCTATGGCGGGCGGTCCTACCCTTCATGAGCGAACAAGAAAGAGAACGACACCATGAATGCATGCCTCGCGGATCCACGGCCACCTTTGCGTAACGCTGCCACGGCGCTCGACGGCCTGGAGTTTGTCGACACCTTTTGACCAGGTCCGAGCCGCCGACGCTCGGTTCCAGCCACCCTCCTCTGCACCTCGCTCCAACGGTACCGACCCCCTCGGATACCGCGGCGTCCTGCACCCAACATTCAGGAGTTAGCGATGGACACGATAACGACAACCGCCACGCCCACGGCGCCTTCCTCGCCGCAGCAGCATTCTCCAGGCCGCTTGCGCAAATCCATGGGCATGACCGCGCTGGTACTGTTCGGCCTTGCCTACATGGTCCCGCTGGCCGTGTTTTCCGCCTACGGCCTGGTCGCGCAGACGACCCAGGGTCACTTGCCGACCGCCTACCTGCTTACCCTCGGGGCCATGTTGTTCACTGCCTACAGCTACGGGCGGATGGTTCAGGCACATCCCTACTCCGGCTCCGTGTATACCTATACGCGCAAGGCGTTCGGCGCCTGCGCCGGGTTCATGGCCGGCTGGACGCTGCTGCTCGACTACATCTTCCTGCCGCTGCTCAGCTACCTGCTAATCGGCATCTACATGTCGGAATATTTCCCGAGCATTCACCCTTGGGTGTGGGTATTGGGTTCGATCAGCCTGGTGACCTTCCTCAACCTGATCGGTATCGAGTCGGTCACCCGGGTCAACTGGATCCTGGTCGTCGCCCAACTGGCATTCATCGTGGTGTTCGTCGCCCTGTCCTTCAGCAGCGTGGCCAGCCAGGCCCAGCCGGTGTCGCTGACCGCGCCGTTCTACCATGAGGGGTTCAGTGTCTCGGCAATCATGGCCGGTGCCGCGGTGCTGTGCCTGTCGTTCGTCGGCTTCGATGCGGTGTCGACCATGGCCGAGGAAACCTCGGACCCGACCCGCCGCATACCCAGGGCGATCATGGCGGTGTCCCTGAGCGGTGGGTTGCTGTTTCTCCTGGTGTCTTACTTCGCCCAGCTGGTGCATCCAGACTGGAGCAGCTTCGCCAATCCGGATTCGGCTGCGGTCGATGTCATGCGCAGCGCTGGCGGGCAACTGCTGGCCAATGCCTTCACGGCCACTTACGTCGCCGGCTGTTTCGCCTCGGCCATGGTCTCCCAGGCCAGCGTCTCGCGGGTGCTGTTCGCCATGGGCCGCGATGGGGCACTGCCACGGGTCCTGGGCCAACTGGTCACCAACAAGCGCGTGCCTGCCTGCGCGATCATGCTGGTGGCGCTGGTATCGCTGAGCGCTCTGGTGATCAGCCTGGAAACCGTCGCCAGCATGATCAGCTTCGGGGCGCTGTTCGCCTTCTCGATGGTCAACCTGGCCGTGACCAAGCACTATCTGGTCGACCGGAAACTGCGCGGCGCAGGCAACTGCCTACGCTATGGACTTGTGCCGGGGCTGGGCTTGCTCAGCACCTTGTGGTTGTGGACCAGCCTGTCGAGCATGTCCTTCACCATTGGCCTGTGCTGGATGGGCGTGGGCGCGATCTTCCTGCTGGGGCTCACCCGGGCATTGCGGGTGAAGCTGCCCGAGCTGCAGATGGCCGACTGACCGAGCGATGACAGGACGCCGACGGGTGTCGGTCAGCGTCTTGTGCGGCATGGTCCCGACCGTGCCGCACGCCAGGCGATGACACTCAGCGTGGCTTGCCCATGTAGCTCTCCAGCGGATCCCGGCCGAGCACGCCCTGGGCATTGGCCAGGGCGTCGATGAACAGGGCGAACAGCTCCGACTGGGTGCTGATGTCGAGTTTCGCGTAGACGTGCTTGCGATGGGACTTGATGGTTTCTTCCGAAACGCCCAGGCGCTCGGCCAGCGACCTGGTCGAGTGACCGCGCAGGATGAGCTGGGCGATGCGGCATTCGCGCTCGGTCAGCAAGGAGCAGCCAAACTTGTTCAGCGCGGCGTGGATCCGTTGCTCCCAGACGCGCTCGACCCGCCCGCCACGGTCCTGGTAACCGTCGAAATGCTTGCCCAAAACGGCCAGCACCCAGGGCCCGATGCAGGTGAACCGTGCCTTCATCGCTTCATCGAGTTCGTCGGTGAAAGCCAGCGAAACAGCCACGCTCAGGTCTTTTTCCAGCTGCAGGATGTAGTTGATCTCATCCTCGAAGTGCGAGTGCCGGTAGAACGCCAGGTAGTACTCGCTGAGCTTGAAATGATCGGGTGCCACTTCAGCCAATGCGTAGCATCCCGAACCTGTGCCTTCGATACAGGCCTGGTAGAACGGATCGAGCAGATAGAAGCCCGACAGGTATCTTTGCACGTTACCTTCGGGCAACCAGGGGCCTGAGCCGTCGCATTCGAACCATGCCGAAGGCAGGCCCTGATGCGGGTAGAGGTACACCGTGGTGGCCTTTACCGGGCCAACCTGGGCCAGGGCGTCGAACAATGCCCTGGCGAAGCCGGACGCGCCGAGGGCAGCGGTGACTTTCGCCATCGCCCCGAACCACTCGGTCGAAGACAGTCGAGTGCAATCCACCAATGTGTCCATCCGTCGTGATTGTCTGACACGAGGCCGACCGTGTCGTTTTTGCGCCAAGCGTGTCACGCGCAGCCAGGCCCGACCATCCCCCTCAAGGGGGATGACATTCTTCCTTGAAAACCCCAGCGTGCGCCAGCCGGGAGCGCGAGTTGTTGGCTTTGCCAGGCAATCGAGCGCAACGGCGCAGGGCCGCAGGCAGCTCCGGCCGGACGATTCGTGGCGGCTCGCGCCAGCGATTTTGCCCACTGCCGTGCCGCGTCGACCCATGCAGCCCCCGAATTACGGGCTTGACAGCTTTTTCCTTGGCAGCAGCGACAAAAATCATAATTTCGCTGAACCCTGCCGCTGAACAGAATGTGATCCATGCCCCCCTGGCTGGCAGCGGGACCTGGCTGCTGCCAGCTCGATAGACATTCGAAGGGGTTGCACACACAGCCAAGCCATGGCCGACCTGATTCACACCTGCCTTTCGAAGGACTCAGAAATGCCAGTACAAAAAACACAAATAGACACGCTTGTAGTAGGCGCAGGCCAAGCAGGTATTGCCATGAGCGAACACCTGAGCAACCTGGGCGTCCCTCACCTGGTCCTGGAACGCAACCGCATCGCTGAAGCCTGGCGCACCGGTCGCTGGGATTCGCTGGTGGCCAACGGCCCGGCCTGGCATGACCGTTTCCCTGGCATGGAATTCGACGATCTGGCCCCTGACGCCTTCGCACCCAAGGAGCGTGTCGCCGCCTACTTCGAGGCTTATGCGCAAAAATTCAATGCCCCGATCCGTACGGGTGTGGAGGTCAAGGCGGTCACCCGTAATCTCGACCGTCCTGGCTTCACCGTGGAAACCTGCGAAGGCGTGATCGAAGCCAACCGGGTGGTCGTGGCCACCGGCCCCTTCCAGAAACCTGTCATTCCGCCCATCGCGCCAAAGGACGGCGGCCTGTACCAGATCCACTCCGCTGCCTACTTCAACCCCGAGCAGCTTCCACAAGGGGCCGTGCTGGTGGTCGGTGCAGGATCGTCCGGGGTGCAGATCGCCGATGAACTGCAGCGCGCCGGGAAGAAAGTCTACCTGTCGGTCGGCGCCCACGACCGGCCGCCACGGGCTTACCGCAACCGCGATTTCTGCTGGTGGCTGGGTGTGCTAGGCGAATGGGACGCCGAGACCGTCAAGAAGGGACGCGAACACGTCACCATCGCCGTGAGCGGCGCCCGTGGCGGCAATACCGTCGATTTCCGTGGCCTGGCGCACCAAGGCATGACCTTGGTAGGCCTGACCAGGTCGTTCGACGACGGCAAGGTGACGTTCCAGAACGACCTGGCCGCCAACCTGGCAGCCGGTGACGAGAACTACCTGTCACTGCTCGATGCCGCGGACGCCTACATCGCGCGCAATGGCCTGGATCTTCCAGAAGAGCCAGAAGCCCGTGCCAAGTACCCCGACCCAGACTGCGTCACCCATCCCATCCTGGAGCTGGACCTCGCCGAAGCGGGCATCACCTCGATCATCTGGGCCACTGGCTACTCGGTGGACTACAGCTGGCTGAAGGTCAACGCCTTCGACGAGAACGGCAAGCCGAAGCATCAACGCGGTGTATCGAGCGAGCCCGGCGTCTACTTCCTCGGGCTGCCATGGCTGTCCCGTCGCGGCTCCAGCTTCATCTGGGGCGTATGGCACGACGCCAAGCACGTCGCAGGCCATATCGCGACCCAGCGCACCTACCAGGCCTACCGCGCGCCGGGCGAACGGCAGGCTGGCCAGTGAGCGCCCCGCGCGCCGAAAATCTCCAGATCCACGGCTGAAAATCCACTAACAGGTAGAAAACGATGGCGACTCATACCCGCATCCGGATGTTCAACACCAAGGCGACCTACCCGAACCAGTCGCTGGACAATGACCTCTGCCAGGCCGTGCGTGCCGGCAATACCGTCTACGTTCGCGGCCAGGTCGGCACTGACTTCGAGGGTCGCCTGGTTGGCCTGGGCGACCCGGCGGCGCAGACCGAGCAGGCGATGCAGAACGTGAAGCAGCTGCTCGAAGAGGCAGGCAGCGATCTGTCGCATATCGTCAAGACCACCACCTACATCATCGACCCACGCTACCGCGAGCCGGTCTACCAGGTGGTGGGCAAATGGCTCAAGGGCGTGTTTCCCATTTCCACCGGGCTGGTGGTCTCCGGACTGGCCCAGCCCCAATGGCTGATGGAAATCGATGTGATCGCAGTGATCCCGGACGATTGGCAAGCGCATTGACCCACTGGTGACCAAGGCGAGGCCAAGCCCTGTCAGGCGAATGTTCGCCTGGAAGACAGCCGGCCTCGACCTTTTGCGGGCCAATGAAGCCGGCTATGCCTTGCGACTCAGAGAACAATAATCATGAACAATAAAGATTCATCTCCGACATCGATCGAGCTGAGCACCATCCAACCCATCGTAGCTGACCAGCGCCATGGTCGGGCGAGTGATCTTTTCACCATCTGGTTCGGTTCCAACATCATGTTGCTGACGGTGGTGACAGGCGCGCTGGCCGTCACGGTCTTCAACTTGTCATTCTTCTGGGCCTTGGGAGCAGTCATCCTCGGCAACCTCACCGGCGGCATCTTCATGGCCCTGCACTCGGCCCAAGGACCGCAACTGGGCGTTCCGCAGATGGTCCAGACACGCGGGCAGTTCGGCTCCTACGGATCGCTGCTGGTAGTCGGTCTCGTGGTAATCATGTACCTGGGTTTCTTCGCCTCCAACCTGGTTCTGGGCGGGCAATCCCTTCATGAACGCTACCCTTCGCTGAGCACCGATCAGGGTATCTTTCTCGTAGGCGTGATCAGTGTGGTCGCCACGGTGTTCGGCTATCGCCTGATCCATGGCTATGCCCGGGTGATGTCCTGGGTATCCGGGGCGGTACTGGTGCTGTGCTTCATCTGGATCATCGGCGTCCACGGCTTGCCGCAAGGTTTCTTCGAGCGCAACAGTTTCACTACCGCAGGTTTCCTTGGCGCCGTATCGGTCGCGGCGCTCTGGCAGTTGGCGTACGCACCCTATGTTTCCGACTACTCGCGCTACATGCCCGCCGATACCGGCAGCCGCGCGGCATTTCACGCCAGCTACTGGGGCTGCTGCCTGGGTTCTATCCTACCGATGATCCTGGGCGTGTTCATCGGCCTGAGCGTCGAAGGCGACGTCATTGCCGGCCTGATCGACATGACTGGAGGCATCGCTACCTTAGTTGTTGCGGTGTTCTCGCTGGGTATCGCCGCTACCAATGCCATGAACCTGTACTGCGGCACCCTGTCTGCGATCACCGTGGGACAGACCCTGGTTCCGCGATGGTCCGCTGGCGCGGCCGCGCGCGCCGTCACTGCGCTGGTACTGTTCAGTGTCTCGATCGCGTTGGCCATCCTTGGCAAGGACGACTTCATGGTGAACTACACCAACTTCATCCTCCTGCTGCTGTACGTGCTCATTCCCTGGACGGCGATCAATCTGGTCGACTACTACCTAGTTGCCCATGGCCAGTACGACGTGCAGTCGTTCTTCCGCCGAGATGGCGGCATCTATGGCTACGTGAACTGGACGGCGGTCGGCTGCTACATCCTCGGTGTGCTCGTGCAGGTTCCGTTCATGTCGACGGCCCTCTACACCGGCTCGGTGGCCGAGGCCATGGGCGGTGCCGATATCTCGTGGATCGTGGGCCTGGCCGTGATCTCGCCGGTCTATTACTTCGCCAGTCGTCGTAGCGGCGCTCAAGCACAAACACTCGGGAGAAACGCCTGATGTCCACCTTTGATTACATAATCGTCGGCGCGGGCTCTTCCGGCTGCGTGCTGGCCAATCGACTGAGCGCCGATCCGCGCGTGAAGGTTTGTCTGGTCGAAGCAGGCAGCCACGACAACAATGTTCGTATCCAGACGCCCGCAGGCACGATCACGCTGTACAAGAGCAGGAAGTACAGCTGGAACTTTTACTCCGTGCCGCAGAAGCACATGAACGACCGCAAGCTGCACACACCGCGCGGCAAGGCGTTAGGTGGCTCAAGTTCCATGAACAGCATGATCTATATTCGCGGCCATGCCAGCGACTATGATCGCTGGGAGCAGGCCGGGTGCCCAGGCTGGGGGTGGAATGATGTACTGCCCTATTTCAAGAAATCCGAACGAAACCTGCTGGGCCAAAATTCACGTCTGCACGGTACCGAGGGTGAGCTTTACGTCGATGCGCCCCGTGATCCGAACCCCATCTCTCGTGTGTTCGTCCAGGCGGCCGAGCGCCTGGGAATTCGCCGGAACGATGATTTCAACGGCGATGTGCTCGAAGGTGTCGGGATCTACAATGTGACCCAGAAGGATGCCAAGCGGCTGTCCAGCTATCGTGCCTTCGTTGCACCTGTGCGCGAGCGGCCGAACCTGACCGTCATGACCGACTGCGCGGTGGATCACCTGATCATCGAAGACAGCACGGCCAAGGGCATACAGATCAGGGCCAACGGTGCATCGGTCGCGCTACTCGCGAAGACGGAGATCATCCTCTGCGCAGGCGCCCTGGGCAGCCCGCAATTGCTGCTCGCGTCCGGCATCGGGCCCAGGGCTGAACTCGAAGCAGTAGGCATTGAGGTAAAGCAAGACCTGCCAGGCGTCGGCAAGAACCTTCAGGACCACCTCGACGGCTTGATCACGATCCGCTCGAAAAGTCCGCTGACGCTCGGCTTCTCGGCGCCAGCCCTGCCGAACATCATCGCTTCTCCGCTCAAGTATCTGTTCGGCAAGAAAGGCTGGTTGACCACCAACTACGTCGAAGCGGGTGGCTTCGCCAAGACCCCGCTGGCCACGGATATTCCGGACGTCCAGTTCCATTTCGTGCCTGGCTATCGCAGCCATCGTGGTCGCCTGTTCGAATGGGGGCATGGCTACGCCGTGCACACCTGCGTGCTGCGGCCAAAGAGCATCGGTGAGTTGAAGCTCAAGCGGGATGGCAAGATCCACCTGGACTTCAATTTCCTGTCTAATCCAGAGGATGCGAAAGTGCTGGTCGAAGGATTGAAGCTGGCTCGCAGGATCATGGCCGACAGCAGCTTCGATGCCATTCGTGGGGAAGAAATGCTGCCAGGCAAGCATGTCCAGACCGATGAGCAACTGCTCGACTATATCCGCCAGTACGGAGCTACCGTCTTTCACCCAGTCGGCACCTGCAAGATGGGCACGGACGAAATGAGCGTGGTGGCACCGGACTTGAAGGTCCGGGGAATCGCCAACCTTCGGGTCGCGGATGCATCGATCATGCCGACCTTGATCAGCGGCAATACCAATGCGCCCTGCATCATGATAGGCGAGAAAGCTGCGGACTTTATTCTGCACAACGCTAAGAGCCCCCAGCGCCACGTAGGCGCACTCCAAGAATGAGCTTGGCCGTCCTCCCCACGCCTGGGCCCGGCGCGTCACGGCTGCCCGTGCCACTGGCGTCGGCAAAGACGGTTTTGTACACACATGACCAGGTCCAGTCTGGACCAATCAATTTGAGGTGCAGAACATGACGTTTTCCATCATTGGCCGCTGCGGCGAAACGGGACAGCTCGGTATCGCCATCAGTTCGTCGAGCATCGCCGTCGGGGCGCGCTGCCCCTGGGTCCGCGCGGGCGTTGGCGCCGTCGCGACACAGAACGTTACGCTACCCGCGCTGGGGCCGCAGATTCTCGATCTGTTGGAGGGACACCAGGCGAGCCCCGCCGAAGCCCTCGACAAGGCGCTCAATGCCAATGGCTGGAGCGAGTATCGCCAGGTGACGGTAATCGACAGCGAAGGCAGGGTCGCCCTGTTCAGCGGCAAGCAGGCCCTGGGCATTCACGAGGCGGTTGCGGGCGAACAGTGCGCCGCCGCGGGCAACCTGCTCTCCAGCCCCGAGGTGATCCGGGCCATGGTGCGAGCCTTCGAGGACGCACCGGGCCAGCTCGCCGATCGCCTGCTCGCGGCCATGCACGCCGCCATGGCCGCCGGTGGCGAAGCAGGCCCGGTGCACTCGGCCGCGATACAGATCGTCGGCGACCTGGTCTGGCCGATCGTGGACCTTCGGGTGGACTGGGCCGAGCATGATCCGATCGGCGAGCTGACAGCCCTCTGGAGCGCCTACCAGCCGCAGATGCAGGATTACCTGACCCGCGCGCTCGATCCTACAGCGGCGCCGAGCTACGGGGTACCAGGCGATGAATGAAGCATCGAGTCGCGACCTGCTGGCACGGCTGATCGGTTTCGCCACCGTCAGCCGCGATTCCAATCTCGGCTTGATCCGGCACGTTCAGGACTACCTGGCAGGGCTGGGAGTTCGCAGCGAGCTCTTCTACAACGAGCAGGAGACCAAGGCCAATCTGTTCGCGACGATTGGCCCGGATGTGCCAGGCGGCGTGGTGCTCTCGGGCCATACCGACGTCGTGCCGGTAGACGGCCAGGCGTGGACGGTCGATCCGTTCCAGCTGACCGAGGTGGACGGAAAGCTGTTCGGACGTGGCGCGGCCGACATGAAAGGCTTCATCGCTTGCGTGCTTGCCGCCGTGCCCACCTTTCTTCGCGCCGATTTACGCTTGCCCGTGCACCTGGCTTTTTCCTATGACGAGGAAGTCGGCTGCCTGGGCGTGCGGTCCATGCTCGCCGAACTGGAGAAACGCCCGAACCGGCCCAAGCTGTGCCTGATTGGCGAACCTACCGAGCTCAAGCCCGTGCTCGGTCACAAGGGCAAGCTGGCCATGCGCTGCCAGGTCAAGGGCGCTGCCTGTCACTCGGCCTATGCGCCTTACGGGGTCAACGCCATCGAGTATGCGGCGAAGCTGATCGGGCGGCTCGGCGCAATGGGCGAGGAACTCGCCGAGCCCAGCCAGCACGACGACCGCTTCGATCCCCCCTTCTCGACCATCCAGACCGGTGTGATCAAGGGAGGGACAGCGCTTAACATTGTCCCGGCCGAATGCGAATTCGATTTCGAGGTGCGCGCCTTGCCAGGTTTCGACGCCCAGCAGATCGCCACGTCGCTGGAACGTTACGCCACGCAAGCGCTGCTGCCACGCATGCGCGCGGTCGATCCGGATACCGACATCAGGCTTCGACCATTGAGCGCCTATCCCGGGCTCGCCACCTCTCGTGACAGCGAGGCGGCACGGTTACTGGCGTCCATTTGCGAATCGGCGGAGTTTGGCACGGTAGCCTTCGGTACCGAGGGCGGCCTGTTCGACCAGGCCGGGATTGCGACGGTGGTCTGCGGGCCGGGTAGCATGGACCAAGGGCACAAGCCCGATGAATTCGTCACGCTCGAGCAATTGGACCGGTGTGATCGAATGTTGCGTCGACTGGCCGCTCATCTCAGCGCCTGACGCCTCTGGCCACAGGTCGCCTGGAGCAGCCCGTGGCCAGGGCCGAACCCGCGCCTCAGCGCTGCTGGCTCAGCTCGGTCAGGCGCTGCTTGCAGAAATCGATGAACAGTTGCGCGGGCTTGGTCAACTGGGCCTTGCGCAGCCGGGCGCTGGCCAATCCGGACATGGTCACAGGCTCGGCTACGTCCAGCATGACGACGGTCTTGCCGTCATAGGTGCTGGTCGAATGGGGCCGCGTCACCAGCAACGAGAAGCCGAACCCCTGCCCGACCATTCCCCTGACCATCTCGATCGAAGGCGAGCCGAAGACGATGTTCGGGGTAAGCCCCAGCTCGTGGAAAAGGCTGACGAAGTAGGTGCGGCTGGGCAACACGTCCAGCAGGATCATCGGCTCCATGACCAGGTCCCGTAGCGACACCTGTGACTGCCTGGCGAAGCGGTGATTGGCCGGCAGCAGCACGTAGGGCTTCTGAGGCGGCATCAATGGCTCGGTTTCGATGGTGTTGTCCAGCTCGTGGTCGTAGAGAATCGCCAGGTCGAACGAGCCGGCGGTCAGCCCCTGCACCAGTTCCTGTTGATCGCCATCGCGAATCCGAATGTCGACGCCGGGATAGAGCTGGCTGAATTCGGCGATGAGTTGCGGCAGGTACAAAGGGGCTACCGTCTCGAAGCAGCCGATATCGATCTGCCCGGTGACGATATCGTTGTCCGCCAGGGCATTCTGCTCGAATTCATGGGCCAGGCGCAGCAGCTCCTTGGCCTTGTGGTAGAAGCGCTTGCCGCTAGGCGTCAACGATACGCCCTGGGCGTGGTGGCGAATGAACAGCTGGACCCCGAAGCTTTCTTCCAGATTCTTCACTGCCGTCGAAATCGAGGGCTGTGCGATATAGAGCTGTCGGGACGCTTCGGCGACGCTGCCAGCCTCCACGGTGGTGACGAAATATCTTAGTTGTCTCAACGTATATGCAGCCACATCCACCTCGCAGGCTTGGCAGGCGCGTTCGAGCATGCCCGTGATGTCAGTCGATCAGGTCGAAAAGCCACCTTACCTCAACGAAGGCAGGCGAGTGGCCATCGGCTACAGAGCTTTTTCATATGACCGGAGCATATTTTTACTAATTTTCCTCATGCCGAGAGTGGCGCACCATCGCCCCGTCCAAATGACGAATGACCCTGCAAACGGTCGACATGGGAGTCCAGCGTGCTTGATCTCAGCTATTGGCAGCAGCGAGCTGCCAGCCAGCATTTCATCGACAAGGCCTTGATCGGGGGGCAACTGCTGCCTTCGCTATCGGGCGCCACCTTCGATGCGGTGAACCCGGCGACCAACCAGCGCTTGGCCAGCGTGGCGGCGTGCGGCGAGCACGAGGTGGACCTGGCGGTGCGCACTGCACGACGCGCCTTCGAAACCGGTCCCTGGGCGCGCATGGCACCTGCCGAACGCAAGAAGATCCTGCTCAAGCTGTCCGGGCTGCTCATGGCGCACCGTGAGGAGCTGGCCCTGCTCGACTCGTTGAACATGGGCAAGCCGGTCATGGACGCTTATGAGATCGACGTGCCGGGCGCATCGCAGGTGTTCGCCTGGTATGGCGAGGCGCTGGACAAGGTCTATGACCAGGTCGCGCCCACCGCGCCCAACGCATTGGCTACCATCACCCGCGAGGCGCTGGGGGTAGTGGCTGCGGTGGTGCCTTGGAACTTCCCCTTGGACATGGCTGCATGGAAGCTGGCGCCGGCCCTGGCGGCAGGCAACAGCGTCGTGCTCAAGCCTGCCGAACAGTCGCCGTTCTCGGCACTGCGTCTGGGCCAGCTGGCCCTTGAAGCCGGTCTTCCGGAAGGTGTCCTGAACGTCGTCCCCGGCCTTGGCGAAAGCGCCGGCAAAGCCTTGGGCCTGCACCCCGACGTGGACTGCCTGGTCTTCACCGGCTCGACCCAGGTCGGCAAGTACTTCATGCAGTATGCCGCGCAGTCCAACCTCAAGCAGGTGTGGCTGGAGTGCGGAGGCAAAAGTCCCAACCTGGTGTTCGACGATTGCCAGGACCTGGACCTGGCCGCTGAGAAGGCGGCATTCGGGATCTTCTTCAACCAGGGGGAGGTCTGCTCGGCCAACTCTCGCCTGTATGTCCAGCGCACCATCCATGACGAGTTCCTCGAGCGCCTGATCGACAAGGCCCGCGGCTGGATGCCTGGCGACCCCCTGGATCCTGCCAGCGCCGCCGGGGCGATCGTCGACGCCGAGCAGACGGGCCGAATCATCAAGGCCATCGAGCAGGCCCGCGCTGAAGGCGCACGGTTGCTGCTGGGCGGCGAGCGAGTGGTCATCAACGGCTCGTCCAATTTCGTTCAACCGACCATCTTCGCCGGGGTCGGTGCTGCCATGAACATCGCCAGGGACGAGGTGTTCGGCCCGGTTCTGGCCGTCTCGACGTTCGACACCGAGGAACAGGCGATCGCGCAAGCCAACGACAGTATCTATGGCTTGGCGGCATCGGTCTGGAGCGACGACCTCAACCGTGCCCACCGCGTGGCGCGCGCGCTCAAGGCCGGCACCGTCTCGGTCAACACCATGGATGCGCTGGAGGTGACCGTGCCGTTCGGCGGTGGCAAGCAGTCCGGGTTCGGACGTGACCTGTCCCTGCATTCGTTCGACAAGTACACCCAGCTCAAGACCACCTGGTTCCAGCTGCGCTAGACAGCAAGAACCGACCGTCTGCATGCACTGCGCGGTTGCTCGAACAACAAGAAGATCCCGCTGTGCTGCGGTCTTCGCAGCGGCTTGGGGCCAACTGGCCCAGGGTTCGGACGGAAAGTCGCCGAACGGCGACCAGGCAAGGCGAAACCAGGCGGGCAGGCGCGGCCCACCGCTTGCAAGTGGGCATCTCGATGCCTGGTTTCAACATGGCATGGTCGTGCAGGCACTTTTCGTGCAAAGCCCAACTGCCTCTAACAAAAACACACAAAGACCAAAGATTGAGGGAGTTCCCATGCGTATCATCACCGCGTCGCTCAGCCTTGCGCTACTTTCCGGGGCCAGTCTCTGCGCCTTCGGCAATGAGCCTTCGCTGACCATCATTTCCTTCGGCGGCGCCACCAAGGCCGCCCAGCAAACAGCGTATTTCCAACCGTTCGAGAAAACCGGAGCGGCCAGGATCGTCGCTGGCGAATACAACGGCGAACTGTCCAGGATCAAGGCCATGGTCGATGTCGGCCAGGTCTCCTGGGATGTGGTCGAGGTCGAAAGTCCGGAGCTGATCAGAGGCTGCGAAGAGGGCTTGTTCGAGCGCATGGATCCGGCCATTCTCGGCCAGCCGGCGAGCTATATGCCCGGCACCGTCAGCGAATGCGGCGTGGCCAGCTACGTATGGTCGATGGTGCTGGCCTACAACCCGCAGAAACTCGGCAACGGCCCGACCTCCTGGGCAGACTTCTGGGACACCGAGCGCTTCCCAGGCAAGCGCGGCCTGCGCAAAGGGGCCAAGTACACCCTTGAAGTCGCCCTGCTCGCCGACGGTGTGCCGCGCGAGGATCTCTACCAGGTGCTGGCCAGCAAGGAAGGCGTGGATCGCGCCTTCCGCAAGCTCGACCAGATCAAGAAGCACATCCAGTGGTGGGAAGCCGGGGCCCAGCCACCGCAATGGCTGGTGGCTGGCGATGTGGTGATGTCGGCCGCCTACAATGGGCGTATCGCCGCGGCGCAGAAGGAAGGTTCCAAGCTCAGTATCGTCTGGCCGGGCAGCCTCTACGACCCGGACCACTGGGCGATCGTCCGGGGCACCAGGAACAAGGCACTTGCCGAGAAATTCATCCAGTTCGCCAGCCAGGCAGAGCCGCAGAAGACCTTCTCGGCACAAATTCCCTATGGGCCGGTGCGCCCGGATGCGCTCGCGCTGCTGCCAGGTGACGTCCAGGCGCAGCTGCCCACGGCTGCCGGCAACATTGCCCAGGCGCAGTTGGTGAACGCCGAGTTCTGGGTCGACCATGGCGAGGAGCTGGAGGAGCGCTTCAACGCCTGGGCGGCTCGCGGATAGCGCTCCGTTGCCATGCAACCTCGCCAGAGCCGGCCGGATGCGCTGCCGGCCGTTTGGCGAGGTTTTCGTGATCGAGCGGGCCCGCCGGGAGGCATCCCGCAGCCATGCGGCATCGACGGCTTGCCCGCCTTACATCAGTTTCCACGTGTAGCTGACGATCAACCGGTTCTCGTCCGCGTCCACCTGGCTACTGGAACCCATTTCGCTGACATTGGCGTAGTTCGAGCGAAGCAAGGCGTTCTTCCAGGTCACGTTCATGCCCTTGAGCGTTCCCTTGGGCACCGTATAGGAAAGCGCCAGGTCCCGTTCCCACTCCTTGCCGTCACCGCCCGGCTGGTCGATACCGTCGCCCTTGAGATAACTCAGCGCCGTGGTCAACCCTGGGATGCCAATGGCCGCGAAATCGTACTCATAGCGAGCGATCCAGGTGCGCTCGCCGGCGTGCTGGAACTTGCCGATCTGCAGGTTGGTGACCAGGGGTGCGGTGATGCCATCGCCCTGGTTGAGGAACGGGAAGTCGCTCCTGCCGTCCACGGCCTGGTAGCCGGCGCTGAACGCATGAGAAGCCAGCGAATAGGTGAACAGCGCGCTCCAGGTGCGGTTGTCGACTTCGCCAGCGTTGCGGTAGCCGGCGGCCCAGTAGCCCTGCGCACGCCCTTGCGCCGACGAGTTCTTGCCATCCGGGGAGCTGCGATAGTACTGCAGGTCCGACTTGAGCGTGCCTACCGCAAGTGCCTGGGTATGGGTCAAGCCGAGAAAGTGCTGCTGGTAGAAGTCGCTCAGGCTGGCGTAGTAGTAACGCAGCACAAGGTTCCTGTTGGCGCGGTAATCGGCGCCACCGTAATAGAATTCGGAGCTGCGCTGCCCCTTTCGGCCGTTGGCGCCGGCGATGGACATGCCATCCCAGTCGGTGGAGTTGCGCGCGCGTACCCGATTGAGGCGTCCACCAATGAAAGTGAAATCATCCAGCTCGTTGGAGGTGATCTGAGCGCCCTGGAAACTCTGGGGCAACAAGCGACCATCATTGGCCTTGAGCACGGGCAGTTTCGGCATCAGCGTGCCGACCTTGGCTTCGGTCCTGGAGATCTTCGCCTTGAGCGTGGGCCCCAGGCTGGCAAAGCTGCGCACCGCGTCGCCGTTGCTCTGGCTCGGGAATACGGTACCGCCGGTGCTGGACTTCGAGGCACCATTGGTACCGCCCCCCGAGTCCAGGCGGATGCCCAGCAGGCCCATGGCGTCGAGGCCAAAGCCTACCGTTCCGGGGGTGTAGCCAGAGACGTAGTTGAGAATGAAACCTTGCCCCCACTCCTCTTTCTTGTTCGGAGCGCGATCGCGGTTGTCGGTGTTGATATAGAAGTTGCGCGTGGTCAGGTTGAGCTGGCTGTCTTCGATGAAGCCCGCAGCGGCGGCCTGCCCGGCGATTGCCGAAGCGACAGCTGCCGCCAAGATATGACGATTCATTTACTTCCCGTTGGTTCTAGATGAGCATCCCAAGGCGCCTGGGTTGCGCAGGGCTCGGGGTTGGAGCAGAGCGCGCATTCTAGCGTAATTGGGGCGCTCGGCCTCGCCAGGCCGGCCATGCATGAACTTTTTTTCATGAAGGCCAAGGCCCGCGCTCACTGCAGCCGTGCCGCCGCCGCGCCCATCATCTCCTCGACCAGCCCGGCGAACCGCTGGGTCAGCAAGCTGCGCGGACGATCCGCCGGCAGCAGCAGATAAGTCGTGAAGCGCAACTGCGGCGCGAACGGTCGGGTCTCGATGCCCACGTGCCGGTACTCGGCGGCGACCAGCGGGTTGACGATGCTCACCCCAAGCCCAAGCCCGACCAGAGAACAGACATTGGCCGCGTGATGGGTTTCCAGGTTCATCCTGCGGTAAGCCTTGTCTTGCGGGAACGCTCTGTCGATGCGCTTGCGCGAGCCGTCGTTCTGGGACAGCGAGATGAACTCCTCGCCCTTGAGATCGCCCGGCTCGACCACCTCGAGCGTGCCCAGCCGATGCCCGGTGGGAAACACGCATACCCCAGGCACATCACAGATGACCTTGGCGTCGACCCCCGGCATCGCTTCCCCGACATAGGACGCCAGCCCCAGGTCGCAGAACCGCGAGGCAGCCCAGTGCGCGACGGTGGGCGAGTCATTGGTATGAATGGAGATGGCCACGTCCGGGTTCTGCTGGCGGAAGCGCTGGATCACCCGCGGCAGCACGGTGAGCGTCAACGACGGCACCGCCCCGATCCGCAAGCGCCCGGTCCCGACGCGACGGATGCTCTGCGCCGATGACTCCAGGCTCTCGAGGCCGATGAAGGCACGTTCGACATCGGTGAACAGCGCCGTGCCTTCGTCGGTCGGCAGCAGTCGGCCGCCGACCCGCTGGAACAGCCGGAAACCGCTGTTGCGCTCGAGCTGGGCGATCAGCCTGCTGATGTTCGGCTGCGAGGTATGCAGCGCTTCGGCGGCCGCGGTCATCGAGCCGCTGAGCATGACGGCGCGAAAGGCCTCGACCTGCTTGAAGTTCATGGTGCGCTCCTGGCGGCCATATCATTTACGCATGGGCCGCTGCCGATCTTTGATTTGTTTGCATGAGCAGAAGGCCTTATAACAGATCTACATCGACGTGACCGCACAGACGGGCGCGATGAATCGAGCACGGGGCAGTTACAAAGACAACAAGGCTGCTGCTCACCCCTACTCTCTCTGCCCTTGTATTCATGGTGTCGCCGCGCATGCGCGCAGGCCGACGCTGCAATGTAAACCAGGAGGCATCATGTCGTTTTCCTTGAAAATCCTTGGTGGCGCGCTGGCGCTCTCGTGTATTGCGATGGCCGCATCGATGCAGGTGCGCGCCGCGCAGCTGCCACCGGTACCGGACGAGATCAAGCAAGCGGACCACTTGCGCGCCGGCGTGCGCTGCGATCAACCGCCCTATGGCTTCCAGGACGGCAGTGGCGAGTTCGCCGGGGTGGAAGTGGAAATGGCCAAGCAGATCGCCCTCTGGGCGCTTGGATCGAAGGACAAGGTGTCGTTCACCTGTGTCACCGCAGAGAACCGCGTCCCGCAGCTGCTCGGGCGCAAGGTCGACTTTCTCATCGCGACACTGGGCGTTACCCCCGAGCGCCAGCGGGTGATCGACTTCAGCGTGCCGTATCGCTGGGGCGCCAGCGACGTGGTGGTGAAAAAGGACAGCGGCATCCAGAAGATCGCCGACCTCAAGGGCAAGACCCTGGCGACCCTCAAGGGATCGGTGCAGGCCAAGTGGTTCGAAGACCACCTGCCAGAGGTCAGGACCTTGCGCATGAACAGCGCAGCCGATGCCTTGCAGACGTTCCGCCAAGGCCGCGCCGATGCCTACACACACGATGCGGCGACCCTGGTGGTGGTGGCCGACAACGACAAGAACGCTCGACTGCTGAACGAGCCGTTCCAGATCTCCGATGCCGCCATCGGCCTGCGCAAGAACGATGCCGCCTGGCGCGACTACCTCAGTGCCGCGGTCACCCGGATGCGCGAGGAACGCCTGTTCCGCGGCTGGGTGCAGCAGTTCGTGCCAGAGAACATCCAGGGCTACTACATCAGCGTGTTCGAGCAGGCCAAGCCTGCCGAAGCGCTCTGAACGGGCGCCACCCATGGACTTCGATATCCATTACCTGGCGGCCCAGTGGCCCGCACTGCTCGATGGCGTGCTGATGACATTGCAGGTGACCTTGCTGGCGATCCTGTGCTCGTTGCTCATCGGCATCCTCGGAGGCGCGGTGCGGGTATTCAAGGTGCCGGTGCTGAGCCAACTGGTGGTGCTGTACGTGGAACTGATCCGCAACAGCCCGATCCTCGTGCAGCTGTTCTTCATCTTCTATGGCCTGCCGGCCGTCGGCATGGAGCTGTCGTTGTTCTGGTCAGGGGTGCTGTGCCTGTCATTGTGGGCCGGCGCCTACCAGATCGAGAACATGCGTGGCGGCCTGGCCACGGTAGAGCACGGCATGCGCGAGGCCAGCGATGCACTGAGCCTCAAGACTCATCACTATTTCTACCTGGTGGCATTGCCGATCGCTTTTCGCACCAGCCTGCCTGCCGTGCTCAATACCTCCATCTCGCTGTTGAAGAACTCCTCCTACCTGCAGGCGATCGGGCTTGCCGAGCTCACCTTCGTCGCGGTGGATCGCATCGCCACCGATTTCCGAGCCATCGAGATGTTCACCGCGATCTGCGTAATGTACCTGCTGCTGGTCGGCGTGCTGGCGTTGCTGACCAGTCGCCTTTCCGCCCACCTGCAACGCCCTTTCCGGCAGTGAGGCGCGCATGAACTTTCTGATCGAAAACTGGCCCTTCGTGCTCAAGGGCCTGGGCATGACCTTGCGCCTGGCGCTGGTAGTGCTGCTGTTCACCACGCTCATCTCGACGGTGCTGGGCGTGCTCGCCACGGTCAAGAACAAGTGGCTGTGGTGGACGATCCACGGCTATGTCGAGCTGTTTCGCTCGATCCCGCTGATCGTCAACGTGTTCTTCATCTTCTTCGGCGCGCCGATGTTCGGGCTCGACCTGAGCCCCTTCGCGGCAGTCACCACCGGCTTGACCTTGTGGGGCAGCGCCAACGGCATCGAAATCGTGCGTGGCGGCCTGGAGTCGGTCTCCCGGCACCAGTGGAAGAGCGCCTGGGCACTGGGACTGCGCCCTTGGCAGATCTACCTGCACGTCATCGCGCCACAGTCGATGCGGGCGATCCTGCCCGCCTACACCGGCCTGCTGACCATGCTGGTGCAGGCTACCTCGCTGGGCGCGCTGGTAGGCGTGAGCGAGTTTCTCAAGGTCGGCCAGATCATCATCGAACGCGAGACGGTGATGACCGGGGTCAGCCCAGCGTTCAGCGTCTATGGCCTGGTGCTGCTGGTTTATTTCGTCATCTGTTCACTGCTGAGCGGCTTGAGCCGTTATCTCGAACGTCGGCTGGCGCGCCCAGTGACGCGAGCCACTATTGATGAGGGGGCAACATGCAAGAATCCAAAGTCAGCCGGCGCCTGAAGGAACCCACCGCGCCCGAGGTCAACGAGTTCATCTACCGGCCGCGCCTGCAAGGCTTCGCCGAAGGCTTCGAGCTGCTGGGCGACATCAACAAGGCGCACATCGTGATGCTGGCCGAAAACCGGCTGATCCGGCCGGAACACGCCGCTGCGCTGGCCAAGGGCGTGCTGGACATGGAGGCGGCCGGTGCCGGGGCGGTCATCCTCGATCCGTCCCGTGAAGACGCCTACTTCAACTACGAGGCGCACCTGATTGAGCAGATCGGTGCCGATGTCGGGGGGCGCCTGCACACCGGACGCAGCCGCAACGACCTGCTGGCGACCCTCGACCGGCTGCGCTGTCGCGAGGTACTCATGGACCTGATCGACGAGCTGGTCCAGGTTCGCCAGACGGCCATCAGCCAGGCTGGGCTGTACGCGGAGGTGGTGATGCCCGGCTATACCCACCTGCAGCCTGCCCAGCCGATCACCTACGGTTACTACCTGTCGGCGGTCGAGCAAGCACTGGCGCGGGACTGCGCACGCCTGGCGCAGACGCTCGAATCGATGAACCACAGCCCCCTCGGCGCGGCTGCCTTCGCCGGTACGCCGTTCGCCATCGATCGGCAGCGCACCGCGCAGCTGCTCGGCTTCGACGGGTACCTGGACAACGCCCTCGATGCGGTGGGCTCGCGTGACTTCATCCTCGAGAGCCTGTCGCACCTGAGCCTGCTGTCGGTGTTCTGGAGCCGGGTCGCCCAGGACTACTTCGTCTGGAGCACCCATGAGTTCAGCCTGATCGACTTCCCCGACAGCGTGGCCGCCACCTCGAGCATCATGCCGCAGAAGAAGAACCCCACCGTGCTGGAATACCTCAAGGGCCGCAGCGGGCACATCCTCGGTCTGCTGATGGGCGCCAGCGCCTCGATCAAGGGGACCCACTTCTCCCACACCGGCGATGCCAACCGCGAAGGCACCCGGGGCTTCTGGGAGGCGGCCGAGGAAAGCCTGCGCTGCCTGAAGTTGCTCAACCTGGTGCTGCGTACCGCCGTGCCCAACGCCACCTTGGCGGTGCGCCGCGCAGGCGAGGACTTCTCCACCGCGACCGGGCTGGCGGACCTGATCGTGCGCGAAGCGGACCTGTCGTTCCGCGAAGCACACCATGTGGTTGGAGGTGTCGTGCGCATGGCCATGGACAACGGCTTGCTGGCGCACCAGATCGACAGCGCGATGGTCGATGCCTGCGCCATCGAGCAGCTGGGCCATGCGCTGAACCTGCCGCCGCAGAAGGTCCGCGACTGTCTCGATCCGACCGCCAACGTCCAGGGGCGCGCTTCTGCCGGCGGCCCGGCACTGTCGTCCTTGAAGCCGAGCCTCGCGCGCGCCGACAAGCGCATTGGCGAGGATCGCCAAGCCAACCAGGTCCGTCGCGAACGCCTGGCCGAGGCGAGCCGGACACTGCAGCAATTGACCCGCGCGCAGGCCGACGCATGAGCAGCATGCTGCAGGTCCGTGACCTGCACAAACGGTTCGGCGAGCACCAGGTGGTCAGGGGGGTAGACCTGGACGTGCGCGAAGGCGAAGTGGTGGTGATCATCGGCCCGAGTGGTTCCGGCAAGTCCACCTTCATTCGCTGCCTCAACAGCCTGGAGCCACCGAGCGCGGGCAGCGTGGTGCTCGGCGCCGGAGCGTCGGTCAAGGCCAGCGACCGCCGGGCCTTGGCCCGGCTGCGCGAAGAGGTCGGCATGGTGTTCCAGGATTACACCCTGTTTCCGCACCTGAGCGTGATCGCCAACATGACGCTGGCACCGGTCAAGCTCAAGCGCGCCTCCAGGGAAGAGGCCCAGCGTAGCGCACTGGCCCTGCTCGACCGGGTCGGCCTGCGACACAAGGCCGACAGCTATCCCTCGGAACTGTCCGGCGGCCAGCAGCAACGGGTGGCGATCGTCAGGGCACTGGCGATGAAGCCCAAGCTGCTGCTGTTCGACGAGCCGACGTCGGCGCTAGATCCGGAGACCGTGGGCGATGTGCTGAACGTGATGAAGGGCCTGGCGGCCGAAGGCATGACCATGATAATCGTCACTCACGAGATGGGCTTTGCCCGTGAGGTGGCCGACCGGGTGGCGTTCTTCGACTGCGGCAGGATCATCGAGATGGGCCCGCCCGCGCAGATCTTCGGCGCCCCGCGAGAGGCGCGCACGCGCCAGTTCCTGCAAAGCGTCCTGTGCTAGGGGCCAGGTTGCCGACCTATGATCCGGAGATTCCAACCATGAGCGACAACCCGATCATCCGCATGGAAGGCGTGCACAAATGGTACACCGACTTCCATGTTCTCAAGGGCATCGACCTGAAGGTGAACCGGGGCGAACGCATCGTCCTGTGCGGTCCTTCGGGCTCGGGCAAATCCACCACCATTCGCTGTCTCAACTGCCTGGAAGGCTACCAGCAGGGCAAGATCACCATCGACGGCACGCCAATGAACCCAGCGCGGCAAACCGTCGAAGCCATCCGTCGCAACGTGGGCATGGTGTTCCAGCACTTCAACCTCTTCCCGCACCTGACCATCCTGCAGAATTGCATGCTGGCGCCCACCTGGGTGGGCAAGGTCTCGAAGAAGCAGGCGGCCGAGACGGCCATGCACTATCTGGAGCGCGTGCGCATTCCCGAGCAGGCGCACAAGTATCCGAGCCAATTGTCGGGAGGCCAGCAACAGCGCGTGGCGATTGCACGGGCGCTCTGCATGAAGCCGAAGATCATGCTGTTCGACGAGCCGACCTCGGCGCTCGACCCGGAGATGGTCAAGGAGGTCCTCGACACCATGGTCGGCCTGGCCGAAGACGGCATGACCATGGTGTGCGTGACGCATGAGATGGGCTTTGCGCGTACCGTGGCCAACCGGGTGATCTTCATGGACCGGGGCGAGATCGTCGAACAGGCGCCGCCGGAGCGTTTCTTCGGCGCCCCGCAGAACGAACGGACCCGCCTGTTCCTCAGCCAGGTGCTGCACTGACGCTGCGCCTGTCCGCCGGCAGCCCACGGCGTGGCGACCTCAGGCCAAGCGCTCGACCCGCGACAGGCTGCGGCGCATGAGCACCTTGCCGCGACGTACCGAGACCAGGGCATGCCCCTGGCTGCGGAGCATCTCGTAGTCGTCCGGCGCGGACAGCAGCAACAGGTTCGCCGGGCGCCCGACTTCGAGGCCGTAGCGCTCGCCCAGGCCGAGGGTCCGGGCGCCGTTGTCGGTGACCAGGTCCAGGCAGCGTTGCAGGTCCTGGTAGCCGAGCATGTGACAGATGTGCAGGCCGGCCTCGAGCACCCGCAGGATGTTGCCGTTGCCCAGCGGATACCACGGGTCGACGATCGAGTCCTGGCCGAAGCACACGTTCAGGCCGGCGCGGTCGAGTTCGGCCACGCGGGTCAGCCCGCGACGCTTGGGATGGCTGTCGAAGCGCCCCTGCAAATGAATGCTCTCGGTGGGGCACGAGACGAAGTTGATGCCGGACAGCTTCAGCAAGCGGAACAGCTTGGAGCAGTAGGCGTTGTCATAGGAGCCCATGGCCACGGTATGGCTTGCCGTGACCCGAGCGCCCATGCCGCGCACCCTTGCCTGCTCTGCCAGTACCTCGAGAAAGCGCGACTGCGGGTCGTCGGTTTCATCGCAGTGCACATCCACCAGACAGCCGCTGCGCTCGGCCAAGTCCATCAGGAACGTGACCGACGACACGCCTTGCTCGCGGGTATTCTCGAAATGCGGGATACCGCCAACCACATCGGCGCCCATGGCCACCGCTTCGCGCATCAGCGCCCGGCCGTTGGCGTACGACTCGATCCCCTCCTGGGGGAAGGCGACGACCTGCAGGTCGACCAGCGCGCGTACCTCCTCGCGCAGCTCGAGCATGGCCCGTAGCGCGGTGAGCTTGGGGTCGGTCACATCGACATGGGTGCGCACGTGCTGGATCCCGTGGTCGACCAGCATGCCAATGGTCTTGCTGGCGCGCACCTTGATGTCGTCGTGGCTGGTGATCGCCTTGCGCTCGGCCCAGCGCTCGATGCCTTCGAACAAGGTCCCGCTCATGTTCCATTTCGGCTCGCCGGCGGTGAGGGTGGCATCGAGGTGGATGTGCGGTTCGACGAACGGCGGCACCACCAGGTTCTGCAAGGCATCCAGGTCATCTGGACGGCTCGCTGCGACCACGTCGAGCTGAGGCGTGATGGCAGCGATGCGCTCGCCGCAGAGTTCGATGGGAAACAGTCCGGGCTTGCCTCGCAGGCGCGCGTTGAGGATGTTCATGACGTTACTCCTTGGAGGTCGTTCATGGGCCATGCCAGCTTGCCGCTCAGCGCTATCCTACACGCCTGGCATCCCGACGCACCGCCTGGGGCGGCACCCCGAACCCGCGCAGGAAAACTTCCCGCATGTGCCGGCGGTCCCTGAACCCTGTTTCCCGGGCCACCGTATCGAGGCTGTGACGGCTCTGTTCGATCATCAAGCGTGCGGCTTCCAGACGCAAACCTTCCACGGCCTTGGCCGGGGACTGGCCCGTCTCGGCGGTGAACACGCGGGAGAACTGCCGGGGGCTCAAGTGCGCCACCTGGGCCAGCTCCTCGACACTGAGCGGGCGATCGAGGTGCTTGCGCGCATAGTCCAGGACGCTCTGGATACGATCGGACCTGGGCGCCATCGCAAGCAGCTCCGAATGCTGCGACTGTCCTCCGGAACGGCGTTGGTGCATGACCAGCCTATGGGCAACGGACCGAGCAAGTTCGGGGCCCAAATCCTTCTCCACCATGCCCAATGCCATGTCGATGCCTGCGGTCATGCCAGCGGATGTCCACACAGGGCCATCGACGATGAAGATGTGGTCTTGCTCGACTTCTATATCCGGATACCGGGACCGTAGCGCGTTGGCGTAAGCCCAATGCGTAGTGGCCCGTCGCGCGGCCAGCACACCGGCGGCTGCCAGGATGAAAGCCCCGGTACAGACCCCGGCCAGCCGCCGAGCAGTGCCGGCGAAACCGCGGACACTCTCGAGCACCTGCGCCGAGGGCGGCGTCAGCGGGGTCAGCGTGCCGGCGATCATCCAGCTGTCGGCCAGGCCCGAGCTGCCCAATGGCAGCGTCTCGATGGACATGCCGAGCGACGAGCGTACCGTGCCGCCATGTTCCGAAAAGTTCTGGATGCGGTAGACCGGTTCACCTGCGACCAGGTTTGCGAACTCGAATACCGCCTGCGTGGCCAGGGACATGACCTGAAAGCCTTCGGTAACCAGATAGCCCACCCTATGCATCGTCTTGCTCCCTTTCTCGTATGTCCTGAAAACGTATCATATACGTCATTTAAGTCATGCAGATATTTTCGCATCATGGCGCCACACCCATCGACGGAGCATGACCATGACCCAGCCATACAAAGGCACGGCGCTCATCACCGGCGCTTCCACCGGGATCGGTTCGATCTATGCCGATCGCCTGGCTCGACGCGGCTACGACCTGGTACTGGTGGCGCGAAATCGCGATCGCCTCAATGCCTTGGCCAGCCGCCTCACTACCGAGACCAGGCGCAACATCGAAGTCCTCCAGGCGGACCTGGTCGCACCGCACGAGCTGGCCGAGGTAGAGCGCAAGCTGCGCGAGGACGCCAGCATCACCTTGCTGGTCAACAATGCCGGGATCGGTACCCATGCCGGGCTCATGGAAAGCGATATCGAGCGCATGACCGAGATGATCAGCCTGAACGTCACGGCGCTCACCCGCCTTGCCTATGCTGCTGTTCCGGGCTTCGTGACTCGCAAGCACGGCGCACTGATCAATGTCTCATCCATCGTCAGCCTGGCACCGGAACTGCTCAATGGCGTCTACGGCGGCAGCAAAGCCTACGTGACGGCCTTCACCCGGTCCCTGCACAAGGAACTGTCGAACCAGGGTATCCAGGTCCAGGCGGTGTTGCCTGGAGCCACTGCCACCGATTTCTGGCAAATCGGCGGGTTACCTCTGGAGCACCTGGACCCGGGCATCGTGATGTCGCCGGCCGACCTGGTCGACGGGGCCTTGCAGGATTTCGATGACGGGGTGTTGATTTCCATTCCGTCGATGCACGACCTGACGCATTTCCAGCACTACGAAGCCAGCCGGCAGGCCTTGTTCGAGCAACTTTCCAGCAACCGCCTGGCGCCGCGCTACAACGCCGCCTGATCATTTGAAAAGGACATAAGCCATGAAGCTCAGCGCCAACACCATCTTCATCACCGGCGGCACTTCCGGCATAGGCCGGGCATTGGCCGAAGCCTTCCATCGACGGGGCAATCAGGTCATCATCGCCGGCCGGCGCCAAGCGTTGCTGGACGAGATCGCCAAGCTCAATCCAGGTATCGACACCATAGGACTGGATATCGACGACCCTCGGCAAATCAAGGCAGTGGCACAACAAGTCATCGCCCGGCATCCATCGCTGAACGTGATCATCAACAATGCCGGCATCATGCCGTTCGACGATCCTGGCTCGGGTGAGCATGACGACGAGCAGGCGGTCAGGCTATTGCAGACCAACCTGCTCGGGCCGGTTCGCGTCAGTGCCGCGTTCGTGGAGCATCTCAAGGCGCAACCTGATGCCTACATCATCAACAACAGCTCCATACTGGCTTACCTGCCTCTGGCTGCCACGGCCTTGTATTCGGCGAGCAAGGCCGCCATTCACTCCTACACGCTGTCGCAGCGCTTCAGTTTGCGTAACACCAGTGTCAAGGTCCTTGAGATCGCGCCGCCCTGGGTCGACACGGACCTGATTCACAAAAGTGGCGACAAGCGCGCCATGCCCCTCGACGAGTTCATCGAGCAAACCCTGGCCAAGCTTGGAACCGCAACGACCGAAGTGCTCGTGGACCGCGTCATTGCGCTGCGCGCCAACCAGGGTGCGCACGAGCACGAGCTGATCAACCAGTTCAACCAGTCGCTGGTTGAAAACCCGATTCCGGTCGCCTGAGCCGACTGTCCAGACCCGCCATCTTCGAGGAAACCACGAATGACTCGTATCAACCCCTGACCATCGACCAGGTACCAGCCGCAGCGCGTACGGTGCTGCAGGGAGTGGAAAAAAGCCTGGGATTCGTCCCCAACGTGTTCGCCACCCTTGCCCACTCGCCCGCCGCGCTGGGTGGCTACCTGGCTCTATCGCAAGCATTGGGCAGGAACAGCCTGACCCCTGCCGAACGGGAAGTGGTCGCGCTCGCGACCTCCGAGGTCAATGGATGTGAGTATTGCATCGCCGCGCACAGCTATTTCGGGCACAAGGTCGGGCTCGGGGCAGACCAGGTGAACGCCGCCCGGGCAGGCACGCTCGATGCGCTAGCCGCCCTGGCTCGAGCGGTTACGCTCAGCCGCGGCCAGCTTCTCGATACGCAGCTCTCGGCGGCGCGCGTGGCTGGCCTGGACGAGGCGAAGATCGTCGACGTGATCGCCCAGGTTGCGCTTCTGACCTTGACCAACTACCTGAACAATGTAGCCAGTACAGAAGTGGACTTTCCGCCTAGGCGCAGTTGAAGCACGCCGTGCATGTCGATCCCGACGATCATCCTGCGGTACCTGCTGTCAGGTACCCTCGAGCGCCGTGCCCCAGGCGCGGCGCAGTCAAGCCGTCGACGCATGCCGCCATGCCCGTTGCAAGCTTCCACGCCCTCGATCGACCCATGCCGGATACCCCATGCCGCATTAAGCTGCCGTTAAGCATCGCGCCCTAGACTTGCTCACCAGGCTGGCGCTCGACGCCGGCCCACGCCCGGTCGATAGAGGAGTGATGCGATATGGAAGCTGCGATGGCGATGAAATGGAAATGCCTGGCACGGACGATCAGCTATGTGGGCTGGTCGTTGTTCTGGTTGCTGATATGGGATGTCGCCGTCACCCTCGATGCCATGCTGAGTGCAGGCTATGGCTTCGAGCTGCCATTGATGCCACTGACCCTGCTCTGCTCGGCGCTGGTGGTGCTGATCAGCTTCAGGAACTCCAGCGCCTATGCCCGCTGGTGGGAAGCGCGCACGCTGTGGGGGTCGATGGTCAACAGCTCGCGCAGTTTCGGCCGCCAGGTGCTGACCTTGATCGACGACCAGCCGGGCATCCACCCGGTCAAGGCACAGCTTATCCAGCGCCACGTGGCTTACCTGCAGGCCCTGCGCATGCACCTCAGGGGCCAGAAGGACATCACGGCGCTGGCCACCGTGCTTTCCGAACAGCAACTGCGCCAACTGGCCGGAGCCAGCAACCTGCCCAACGATATCCTCAGCGGTTCTGCCGAGCTGATCGCGCACCAGTTCAAGCAAGGACGGCTGGACAGCATCAGGCTGGCGCGCCTTGAATCCACGCTGGTCGACATTTCCAACTGGCAGGGCGGCATGGAACGTATCGCCAACACTCCGCTGCCTTATCCGTACGTGTACTTCCCAAGGCTGTTCAGCACGCTGTTCTGCGTGATCATGCCGCTGAGCCTGGTACCATCGCTGGGCTGGTTCACGCCGGTGGTGTCGACGGTGGTCGGCTGCATGCTGCTGGCCATGGAGCGCATCGGCACCGACCTGCAGACGCCGTTCGGCAGCAGCCAGCACAGCATTCGCACCGATGAACTGTGCCGCAACATCGAAAACAACCTGCGCTCGATGTTCCGCTCGCCAGAGCGTGGCGCGCTTTACCTGTGCAGTGACTTGCAGGGTCCGATCGCGCCGCCTGGCCACTGAGCACCTTCATGCCCCGAGCGCCAGTGCTGGCCTTCAAATGGATTGGTGCCTGCCAGCTCGGCGCCAAGCGCATCCTGCGCGGCCTGCTCGATGAAGTCGAAGACCTCCTCGCCATGTTTGGCGGCACGGCCAGCATCCGAGCGATTCGCTGGATCCGTGTGACCGGCAGCTTTTTTACTTTCCAGGGCGCCTACATCAGCGCCCGCCTGACACGTCGATGAACGAGCCCGTCGTATAGGACGCCTCATCCGACAGCAGCCACAGCACCGCCCTGGCCACCTCCAGCGGCTCGCCGCCCCTGCCCATGGGCACGCTCTGCTGCAAGCGCGCCACCCTGCCCGGCTCACCCCCGCTGGCATGCATTTCGGTATGGATCAGCCCGGGCCTGACCCCATTGACGCGAATGCCTTCCCCGGCGACTTCCTTCGACAGGCCGATGGTCAGCGCATCCAGGGCAGCCTTGGAGGCGGCATAATCGACATATTCATTGGCGGCCCCGAGCACCGCGGCGCGTGAAGAGACGTTGACGATCGCGCCGCCGCTGCCGCCGTTGCGCGTCGACATGCGTCGCACCGCCTCTCTGGCACAGAGGAAGCTGCCGGTGACATTGGTCGTCATGATCCGCTGGATGCGTTCGGCACTCATCTGCTCCACGCGCATCTGCTGCGACAGCACACCGGCATTGTTGACCAGGCCGTCCAGGCGGCCGAAGCGCGCGTCCAGTGCCAGGAACAACGCCTCGACCTGGCGCGCGTCGCCGATGTCGGCCTTGAAGGCGAAGGCGCTGCCACCCTGCTCGGCGATGGCGGCCACGACCGCCTGGGCGGCAGCCTCGTCGGCACGGTAGTTGACGCAAACCTGGTAACCCAGCGTGGCGGCCTGGATGGCACAGGCGGCGCCTATGCCCCGCCCCGCGCCGGTGATCAGCAACGTCTTGGCCATGATCGAGCTCCAGTGATGGCAAAGCCCGAGTATAGCGGCCGAGCTCCTGGCGCATCGCGACACGATGTCCGCTAGGTATCACCGAGCAGTCGTCGCCTGCCGGCACCGCGCTGCGGGAGCAGCAGCACGAGCACGAACAGCATGGCGAATACCACCACGATGGTCGGCGCCGGAGCGCTGTCGAGGAAGAACGACAGGTAGACGCCAAGGAACGCGCAGCCGATGGCGATGACCAGCGAGACCCACAGCATGTGCCGGAGCTGGCGCGCCAGCAAGGCGGCGATCGCACCGGGCGCGATCAGCAGCGCGATGGCCAGGATAACCCCCGAAGCCTTCAGCGCGCCGACCACCGCCAGCGAGATCAGGCACAGCAGTCCGTAGTGCAGCCAGCCGCTGCGCAAGCCGACCGCATGGGCCTGGATCGCGTCGAAGGTGTGCAGCATCAGGTCCTTCCACTTGCTGACGACCACGCTTGCCGTGAGCAGCGCGATGCCGGCGCACATCCACAGGTCCTGGTCGCTGGCGCCGAGGATGTCGCCGAACAGGATATGGTCCAGGTGCACGCTCGATTCGATCTTCAGGTACAGCACCAGCCCCAGGCCGAACATCCCGGCATAGACGATCCCCATCACCGTATCCTGCTTGATGCGGCTGTTGTCCTTGAGAAAGCCGGTGGCGAGGGCGCAGAGCATGCCGGCGACGAACGCACCGATGGCATAGGGGATCTGCGCGATATAGGCGAGCACCACGCCGGGAAACACCGCATGGGCGATGGCGTCGCCGAGCAAGGCCCAGCCCTTGAGGACCAGGAAGCACGACAGCAGCGCCATGGGAATGGCGATCAGTACGGAGATGGCCATGGCGTTGAGCATGAAGTCGAAGCCGAACGGCTCCAGTAGCACCTGCGCCCAGCTCATGAGCGTGCCTCCAGGGTCCGCCGCCGGCGACGCCTGGCGGCGATCAGCCCGTGCCTGGGAGCGACGATGAACACGACCAGGAAGATCAGCGTCTGCAGCACGACGATCACCCCGCCGGTGGCCCCGTCCAGGTAATAGCTGAGATAGGTGCCGAGCAGGCTGGTGAGCGAGCCGATGCCGACGGCGATCGCCAACAGGCGGGGAAAACGATCGCTCAGCAGGTAGGCCGTGGCACCGGGGGTAATCACCATGCAGATGACCAGGAAGGCGCCGACCGTCTGGAGCGCGGCGACGGTGGAGGCCGAGAGCAAGGCGAAGAACAGCACTTTCAGCCGGGCGGGACGGATGCCGACGGCACGCGCCTGGTGCTCGTCGAAGAAGGTCAGCAGCAGGTCGCGCCACTTGGCCATCAGCACCAGCAGCGTGGCCAGGCCGATGATCGCCAGCTGCAGCGTATCCTCGGGGGTGATCGCCAGGATGTTGCCCAGCACGATGGTCTGGATGTTCACCGAGGTCGGCGACAGGGAGACCATGAACAGGCCGAGCCCGAAGAACGAGGTGAAGACCATGCCGATGACCACGTCCTCCTTGAGCCGGGTGCGTCGGTGCAACAGCAGCAATGCGCCGCTGGCCAGGGCGCCGGCAAAGAAGGCGCCGAGCGAGAACGGCAGGCCGATCATGTAGGCACCGGCCACGCCGGGGACGATGGCGTGCGACAGCGCGTCGCCGATCAGCGACCAGCCCTTGAGCATCAGGTAGCAGGACAGGAAGGCGCACACGCCCCCGACCAGCGCCGAGACCCACATGGCATTGCGCATGTAGCCATAGGCGAAGGGCTCAAGCATCAGTTCAATCACGCTGGGCCTCGGTATCGCCGTCGCCGTCGCGCCGGGCCGGCAGGCCATCGCGCAGGATCAGCGGACGTTCGTCGTCGCTGAAGACGCTGACCGGGGGCTGCCGCGGCGCGCTGCCCTCGTTGAGCGCGAAATGCCGCAGGACACCGCCGAAGGCGCCTTCGAGGTTTTCCCGGGTATAGACCGCGTCGGTAGGCCCGTGGGCCAGCACGGTACGCTTGATCAACACCACGCGGTCGCAGAATTCGGGCACCGAGCCAAGATTGTGGGTAGACACGAGCATGACCCGCCCTTCGTCACGCAGTTCGCGCAGCAGCTGGATGATCTGGTCCTCGGTCTTGACGTCGACCCCGGTGAACGGCTCGTCGAGCAGGATGACCGGACTGTCCTGGGCCAGCGAGCGGGCCAGGAACACCCGCTTGCGTTGTCCGCCGGACAGCTCGCCGATCTGGCGCTTGCGCAGCGCGCTCATGTCGACACGCGCGAGCGCGGCGTCCACCGCGTCATGGTCGGCGCGCCGGGCGATGCGCAACGGGCCCATGTGTCCATAGCGCCCCATCATCACCACGTCCTCGACCAGTACCGGGAAATCCCAGTCGACCTCCTCGGCCTGTGGCACGTAGGCCGTGCATTTGCGGCGCAGGGCCTGTTCGGCTGGTAAGCCGAGCACGCTGATGCTGCCGCTGGCCAGGCGCACCAGCCCCATGATCGCCTTGAACAGGGTGGACTTGCCCGAGCCATTGATGCCGACCAGTGCCGCGATGGTGCCCATGGGCAGTTCGAAGCTGGCATCGAGCAACGCGGTATGGCCGTTGCGGTAGGTGACCGTGGCGTTGCGCACGACGATGCCCGGCAGGGCCGCTTCGGCGATCGAGGGCGGTCCCGCGCGGTGCGGCTGGAGGGGTCGCTTCATTGGCTTTGGGCCTCGCTCAGGCCGGTGGCGAGGGTCTGCGAGGTCACCCGCAGCAGATCGAGATAGGTAGGCACCGGACCGTCGCTGGCGCTCAGGGAATCGACGTACAGCACGCCACCGTAGCGCGCGCCGGTTTCGCGAGCCACTTGCCGGGCGGGCTTGTCGGACACCGTGCTCTCGCTGAACACCACCGGAATGGCGTTGGCCTTCACCGCGTCGATGACTTTGCGTACCTGGTTGGGCGTGCCCTGCTGATCGGCATTGATCGGCCAAAGATACAGCTCCTTGAGCCCGAAGTCGCGGGCCAGGTAGGAGAACGCCCCTTCGCTGCTGACCAGCCAGCGGCGCTGCTCGGGAAGCTGCCCGAGGCGTTCGCGCAGTGGCGCGATGGTCGCCTCGATGCGCGCCTTGTAGGCTTCGGCGTTACGCTGGTAGGCCTGGGCATGCTCGGGGTCGTGAAGCACCAGCGCATCGCGGATGTTGTCGACATAGCGCAGGGCGTTGCGTGGCGACATCCAGGCATGCGGGTTGGGCTTGCCGCTGTAGGGGCCGGCAGTGATGCCCAGCGGCTCGATGCCCTCGGACACCACCACGCTCGGCACCTGCTCCAGGCGCTGGAAGAACTTCTCGAACCACAGCTCAAGGTTCAGCCCATTCCACAGGATCAGCTGGGCGCCCTGGGCGCGGCGCAGGTCGCCAGGGGTCGGCGAATAGTTGTGGATTTCCGCGCCGGGCTTAGTGATCGATTCCACCACGGCGGCATCGCCAGCCACGTTCCTGGCCATGTCGGCGATGATGGTGAAGGTGGTGACCACCTTGAACTTTTCCGCCGCGCCCACCGGCCAGGCGAGCAGCACTACCCCGAGCATCACGCTCGCGAGCTGGCACAGCAAGGGCCAGGGCCTGGTGATATCGAACATCCGTCGCTCCCACGTCGAGTCAGAGAAAACGGCTAGGTTCACGGTGGTCTGCCGGCTCTGCTCGCCCGATCCGCGGGAGGACACGGGTACATGCGGCTGGCTGGACAGGCTGAGTATGAAGAGCGGCCAGCGCTATGGCAAACGGAAAAGCCTGGCCTGGCGAGCCGCTTGCGTGCCTGCCGCGCGGCGCCGGACAGGCGGTTGGCTTCAGCGCCCTTGGCGGGCGCGACGCAGTTCGACCAGGCGGGCGCGCAGCTGCCGGTGCCGCTTGCCATTGAGTACCAGCAGCGCCAAGGCCGGCAGCAGCAAGCTGCTCGCCAGCAGCCCGCTGCCGAGGCCACTGCCGAACAGGCTCAGGGCCATCAGCAGGACCACCGCCAGCACCGCGAGCACCACGCCGATTGCCCAGCCTTGGCCACGGATCATCAGGAAATGCCCAAGGCACAGCGCCAGCACCAGGCCACCGACCACGCCCAGGCTGTACGCCGGATTGTTCGGATCGGTTCGCCAGTGTGCGTCGACCCACAGAGTCGCCACCAGCGCCACCGACAGCAGGCAGGTAAAGAAGCCCAACAGAAAGGTCGGGAAGTAACGGGCCATGAACGCACGAAAGTCGGCATCCTGCGCCATCAGTCGATCTCCTCGTAGAGCCCCACGGCAATGCTCTGGACCGTCGAGCTACCGGCGAGCCCGATCGTGGCGCCCAGGGAGTCGCGCAGCAGCACCTGGGTCGAGTGGCTGATCTGGGTCGGGGTGTAGCGCTTGGTCAGGCGGCCGGCCGCCTGTTCCAGCTTCAGTTGCTTGGCGGTCAGCTTCGGATGCCTGATCGACAGCAGTTCGTCGGTCAAGGCCTTGCGCTGTTGTCGACTCAGGCTCTTGGTCAGCTCCAGCCAGCTGCGCCCGGTGGCTGCCTTGTGCACCTGCAGGTACTTGATGGTGGTGAGCCCGGAGGCGCCGACGCCGAGCAGGGAGAGGCCGTCGAGCACCATCGAGGCATTCTGGTACCACTCGCTTTCATCCAGGGCATCGTTGGCGGCCGGGTTGGTGACCTCGCGCACCGTGCGCATGACACCGACGGCACACTGCAAGCTGCTGGCGGCCGCGGCCACGCCACCGACATAGCTGAGCACCAGGCTGGTGCCGGCGGTGAACGGCGCGGCAATGGTGCCGCTGAACACCACCCACCAGCCAATCACCGCGCCGGCGCAGGACAGACTGGTGTTCACCGCCTCCTTGACCACCCGCGATTCGCGCGGGTTGTTCTGCAGTTGCTCGGTGTACTGGGCCGGCGTCTGGTACTTCTTGATCTCGCGCAGGATCACGCGCTTGGGCCGAATGCTGCAGATGGGCTGGAATTCGCGCAGGGTGACCACGTTGAACTCGGCGTCGATGTACACCACGCCGGCACCGACGATGCGTGGATCGGCATCGATGGCAGCGAACATCTGCGGCAGGTTCAGTCGTGCCTGGATACGCTGGCGTGCCAGGCGCTGCGAGTGGTTACCCAAGGGGTTGGGCAGAAGATCTGTCACGGCTCGATCGTCCTTGTGGCTGGGTTCGAGGCAAGCAGCGGCGCAGGCCGGCACCGCACGAGGCGATGCGGCCCGCGGGCGGCGTTACACGTTCGGGCACGGTACCGGCGCCCAGTCCCCCATGTCCGGGTTCTTGCACATGGCGTTGACCTGGTCCTGGCCAGCCTTGGCCACCTGCTGGGCCTGGGCCTTCTTGCCATTGGCCTTCTGCAGGGTCTTTTCGGTGGCCACCGCTTCCTGTGGCACGGACTTGTTGACCTTCTTCGCCGCCTGGACCTTCTTGCCGGCCTTGCCGGTCACGACTTTCGGCGGCTCGGCCACGGCGACCACGTCCGGACGCTGCACGCCGACCTGCTTGAGGTCCTGCTCGTAGGCCTGGGTGTAGTTGGCGAGGTTCTCACCCACGCGGCCATTGACCGCGGCCAGCAGATTGTTGGATTCCTGCAGGCCCGAGACGATCTCGGCCAGGCGCTTGCGGCCTTGGCTGTCGTCGATGCGGTTGGCCTTGCGGTTCTGGATCAGGCTGGCGAACTCGCGCTGGTAGCAGGTCTGCGAGGCCTTGGCATAGGCGGTGGTGCGGTCCAGGTCGGCAGCGCTCTTGTCGATGTCGGCGGCATACGAGGCGATGCGCTGGCGGTCGTCGCTGATCTGCTTCTGACGCTCGGTGTAGTAGCCGGCCGCGCCGCCGACCAGGGCGCCACCAGCGGCGCCGATGGCAGCATTGCGACCGCGGTTGTCCTTGTCGACCAGGGCACCGGTCAAGGCACCGCCGACCGCGCCGAGCAACGCACCGCTGGCCACCGAGCGGGTCATGTCGCCGTCGGTCGAGCGCAGGTGCTGTACCGGCTCGTAGCAGCTGGGGTAGTACTCGACCTTGGTCGTGGCGCCGACCTTGGAAACCGGCGAGCTGGCGCAGCCGCCCAGCAGCACGGTGCTGAAACCTGCCGCCAGCAGCAGGGCCGAACGGGCATTGGAAGCGGTGAAGCGAGGTTTGCGGGTGAACATGCTCATTTCTCTCGTGGGTGGATCAGGCCGGGGCGTCATGCCCGCGGGGTTGCTTCATGGCAAGCAGCTCTCAGCGCCGCGCGGCGGCGGAGGCCAGGAGCTCCTTGAGGATCGTCGCCGGGTCGGCCCGCCGTGACTGGCGATACTCCCCGACATGGCGAACGAACAGGGTGGCGCGGGTCACCAGGCTGTTGCCCAGGACCGGCTTGCGCTCGAGTTCCTGCCTGACCCGCTGGAACTGCGCCTGGATCACCGCATCGGTATAGCGCGCGCCGCTGGCCAGGTTGTCGATGTAGATGGCCACCGCGCCATCGAGTGCGGCGCGGCCGTTGGCGATCGCCGCGCCGTACATGCGCGCGGCGGTCTGCTCGCCGGCCGCCTGGGCCTCGGTCTGGCTGTTGCGCAGGTTGGTCAGGCGGATGTTGTAGTTGTTGATGGTCTCGGCCACCAGGGCCGCCGACTGGATGAGGTTGCCGGCCGCTTCCTCGCGCTGACGGGCCAGCAGCGAGACGTTGCGCTTGAGCTCTTCGTTGACCAGGCCCAGTTCGGCCTGCTGGCGCGGATCGACGGTGGCGGCGATGATGCTGTCCAGGCGCTTGGTCGGGTCCTGAGCGGCGTCGATGTCGTCGGTCAGGCCGGCCAGCCGCCCTTCCTTCTGCCACTGCTCGAACAGTTCCTGGTAACGCGAACGCGGGGCGGACAAGGCGCCGATGGCCACCCGGAACCCGGTGGTTTCGTTGCGTTGCTCGGTGCCATCGCTGCCGAACAGTGGGTATTCGCGGCGCATCCCGGTGAACAGCGTGCCCTCGCCTTCCAGGTAATTGCCGCCCTTGACCACGAAACCACCATAGGCGCCCTGGCGACGCCCGGCATGCACGAGCTGGAACGACTCCTGGACCATCTCGGCGGCATTGCCGATCACATCGAACAGGCCGAGCGGGTTCGGCTTGCGGGTGCCGATCGGCATCAGGCGCGCCGCCTGCCCCGTGCCGCCGGCGACCTGGTTGAAGACTGCCCAGTCGGCCAGCGGTCCATCGCCGTCGGCCCCTTCGACCTTGCGCGGAAACAGCCGGCCTTCCAGCTCCTGGCGGCTGACCGCCGAGCCACCGCGCGCGGCGAACTCCCATTCCACTTCGGTAGGCAGGCGCACGAAGCCAATGCCGCCCTCCTCGGCATTCTTGCCGCGCCCGCTGACCGGCAACAGCTCGCGATGGTGCTTCATCAGCCAGGCGCTGTAGACCGCCGCGAAGCGCTCGGCCTCGAAGCGCGAGAGCTTGACCTTGGGCAGGCGCGCGGCCGTGGTGGTATTGACCTGGCAGGTCGGCTCGGCTTCGCCAGCCGCCAGCGCCTGGGCCTGGGCCATGACCTGGGCGTACTGACGCGCGGTCACCTCATACTTGCCGATGAAGTACATCATCGGTTTGAGCGGGCTGCCCGCGTCGATCTTCGGCAGGCTTGGCGCTACCGCCTCCTGCCATTGCGGCGCCAGGTCCTGCAAGCTGAACTGGCCGTTGATGAAGTCGCGCCGGTAGCCGGAGATGAACGACTGCCGGTAGCCCGGCTCGCCCTCGCTGAACGGATAGCCGAGGCTCACCTCGCGGTCGTCGAGGCTCCCCTGGGCCAGGACATAGACGCTACGAAACACCAGCTCGCCCCCGCACGGCAGCGGCAGGCCGATGTCGCCGGGCAGCGGCCTGGGGTTGTCCAGCTTGCCAGTGTCGACCGGGCCGGCCAGGGACTGGGCCGCGCTCGGGGCCTGGGACTTGTCCTGGTCCTCGGCCGGCGAACAGGCGGCCAGGCCCAGCGTGGAAAGAACCAGGGCAATGGCCCTTGAGCGAACGTCAGACATCACGGATTCCTTGACTGGCATCGATGCGCGAGACCCGCCAGCCGCCGAGCGCGGCAGCGCCGCCGCTGGCCAGCAGCACGGCCCCCAGCGCGACGAGGTAGTGCGCGGGTAGCAAGTGACTGGCGAACTCGCCGGGCACCTGCATGAAAAGTCGATTCAGGCCGTATTCGGCCGACAGGTACAACAGCGCCGCCAACGCGGCGGCCAGCAGGCCGCTGTAGAGCGCCTGGAGGATCACGAACCCGAGCAGCGCGGCAGTGCCGAAGCCAAGCAGGCGCAACACCGCCAGCTCCCGCTGCTTGCGCTCCACCGCCGCCAGCGCGCCTGCGGCGATGGCCGCCACCGCGCCGGCCAGCGCCAGGCTGGCGATGATCCAGAACACCAGGTCGAGGTTGCGACTGAGCGAGCGGACCTGGGCAATCTGCGTGGCCTGGGTGAAAACCGGTAGCTGGCGCGCGGCGAAGAACTGGCGCAGCGGCTCGACATCGTCGAGCTCGTGGGCGTAGAGGCGGAACGCCGGATAGATGCGCGAGGTGCCACCGGCCTGAGCCTGGCCCGACCAGCCCAGTGCTGTCACGGCGCGTCCGTCGCGATAGTCCTCGACCGCCTCCAGCAACGCCAGCGAGGCGAACAGGCCGTCCCGCTCGAAGGCTGCCAGCGGCAGCACGGCCAGTACCTGCAGCTCGGCCTGGGCCCACTCCAGCTCGCCGGCCTGCTGGCGGCCGAAGCTGGCCCGCAGCGCATCTCCAGGCTTGGCGCCAAGCTTTTCGGCGGCGGTGAAACTGAGCACTACCTGATGCAACCCGTGCGGTATCGGCTGGCCTCGCAGCAGCGGATCGTCTTTGGCCGTAGGCAGCATTTCCACGCTGGCACCACGCCCCTGCGCGGGCAGCAGCAGCTCGGCGGTCGCGGCGATCTGCCGGGTACGCGGTATGACGAAGGCCACCTCCGGACGCTGTGCCAGTACCTGGATGAAGTCGGTGGTGAAACGTCCGCCCCCCAGGGAGATGACTTCCCTCACTCCCGGATCGCGCTGCAGACGCTCGGTGAGGCTGCCGACCAGGCCGAACTTCAGGCCGAACAGCACCATCAGCGGAGCGATCACCGCCACCAGTGCCAGCACACTGCAGGCCGACAGCCGCGCCTCGTTGCGGTAGTCCTGCCAGGCCAGGCCGGCGATCAACAGCGGGCGCATCAGGCCGCCTGCTCCAGGCGTGCCGTGACCCCGCCGTCGGGGTCGCGCCGGCAGGTCATGCGCAGCACCGTCAGCCCGGCGCTGCGGGCCAGGCCTTCGTCATGCGTCGCGACCACGCACGTCACCTGCCGCGCCTGGGCCTGGCGCAGCAGCAGTTGCATGACCCGTTCGGCGTTCAACGGATCGAGCGCCGCGGTCGGCTCGTCGGCCAGCAACAGCGAAGGCGCGTGCACCAGGGCGCGCGCGCAGCTGACACGCTGGCGCTGGCCGAGCGACAACGCCGTCGGTTTCTTGTCCAGCTGGTCATGCACATCGAGCGCCTGGGCCAGCCGCTCGACGCTGCCATCGTCGCCCAGCCCCAGCAATCGACGCGGCAGGCGCAGGTTGTCGCGCACGTCCAGGAAGCCCAGCAGCCCGCCGGCCTGCAACACATAGCCCAGGTGCTGGCTGCGCAGCGCGGCCAGGCTGTCCAGCTGGCGCTGGCGCCAGAGCTGCGCGACGTCGATGGCCTGCTCGTCCATCACCAGCCGGAAGCCCTGCGCGGCATCCGGCGCCAGCACCAGCGCCAGCAGGTCGAGCACGGTGCTCTTGCCGCAGCCGCTGGGGCCTACCAGCGCCACGCGATCGCCCCTGGCCAGCTGCAACCGGCCGATCTCCAGGCTGTAGCGCTGGGCACCCTGTCCGCGCGTCTTGCGCACGCCATGCAGATCGAGCATCACGGCAGCGTCGACAGTGGGACACGGTACAGGGCGTCACCCGGTTCGGCATTGCCGAAGCGCACCCAGTTGGCCATGTCGTTGTGGAAGGTTTCGTACAGGCGGATCTTCGATTCCAGTTCGTCGATGAAATCCTCCTGCTCGGCCACCGATAGCGACAGCCACAGGTCCTGGGTCATGCTCAGGGACTTGCTGCGATACGGCAGACCTTCGAGGTACTCGCCCAGCACGCCACTGCGGGCCAGGTCGGCACCTTTGCGCAGTGCGCTCGGGTCCCGGCTCATGTAGGCGCTGGCACTGGCGATCTCGTTGAAGAAGTCACCCGGCGAGCTGCGCGTCTTGCGCGCGGCATCGACGATCAGCTTGAGCGACTGCTGCAGGTCGTTGAGCTGCAGCTTGGTCAGCAGCACGCAGACCTGCAGGGTTGGCAAGGTCGGGTTGGTCAGGTCGCGGTCGGCGGTCCAGGCGCTGACCAGCCGCGGCGCCTGGCTGGCCGAGCGGCGACCGAGGAAGTCCATGTGCATGGCGTAGCCGATGGCCTGCGACTTGGCCTGCAGGCTGGCTCCGCTGGCCAGTTGCGGTACAGCCTGGACCTGCCCGGTGCGCACCTGATGCACCAGTTCGGCGAACGTCGAGCCGATCTCGCGCACGCGATCGCCGAACAGGTCCACCTCGCCGCCCGGCACGCCGACGTACAGGTCGCCGATACGCGGATTGCTGTCAGCAGTGAGGATCCGGTACTGGGTTTGCGCCTGGGCGTGGTTCTTCGCCCCGGCTGGCGTGCGCAGATGCAGGGCGTAGATCTTGATCTGCTTGCTCAACGCGGCCTGGCGCACCTCGGCTTCATTCATCCGGGTGCTGCTGGCCGGGTCGCTCTTGCGCAAGGCACCGGCATCGCTGACCAGCAGGATGATGCGGCCGCCGTAGCCGCTCCAGTCCATGCCCTCGACGGCCTGCATGATGCCGGCGAAGGCGTCTTCGTTGAAGGAGTGGCTGGAGACGCTGGTGGCGCGTACTTGCGCGGCGGTCTTGAGGAAGCGTGCCGGGTCGCGGCCTTGCTCGAGGCTGACCAGGACCTTGCTCAGGTACTCCAGGCCAGGCGTGCGCCTAACGCTGTTGCGGAACCCCACCAGGCCGAAGCTGACGCTGTCCAGCTCGCCCCGGGCCGCCAGCTGTTGCTGCAGCTCGCTGACCACCTGGCGTATGCGATCGATGTAGGGTTGCATGGAAACGGACGTATCCACCACCAGCACGATGCCCGTGCGAAAGCCGTTGTCGTCGGCGGCTGCCGTGTCGCCGCTGCGCGCCGCGCCGCCAGCGGCCTGCGCGCCGGGATCGATGGAAGCGACGTTCAGCAGCTGCGCCGGCTGGCCATCGGCATCGAAGCTCTCGCGGTAGTCGAAGATCGGCATCAGGTAGAACTGCGCTTGCGGCACGGCGCTGGCGGCAGGTTCCAGGGCCAGCACCTGGGGGACCTGATCCGGGCTGGTCTGCGCCTGGAGCAGTTGTTCCCGGGCCTTGCCGGTGTCGTCGAGCAGCGTCTGCACCTCATCGGCCCGACGCATGAACATGACCGGGGCACGCCCGGAGCGCTCGGTGAACTTGAGCACCAGGCTCTGTTTCCAGTCGCTGACGTGTGACGCTTCCAGCCAGCCGTCCCGCTGCCCGCCACTGGAGGCCCCGACTTCGAGCCAGGCCTTGCCGCCCAGTGTCTTGCGCTGGTAGACGTAGAGCACCGAGAACGTCGGCAGCGCCCGTCCGCCGCTGTCTTGCGGCTGGGCCAGCAGCTGTGCGCCGGGCTTGCTCAATACACGCTGGAACAGGGTGCGCTTGCCCGGCATGAGCAAGGGACGGCCATCCGCGCTCGGCCCGGCCGAGATGCCAGGGTCGGCAAGGGTGCTCGCCGACGCCTGCGTGTTGCCGGCCTGCTGGGACGACGCATCGCCGTCAGCGGCAAGCCACCAGAGTGCGCCGCCCACCCCCAGCGCGGCCACGATGGCCACCGCCAGTAGGGTCTTGACCGGCTTGCCGGGCCCGCGAGTCGGCGGCGATCTGTGCCGTGGTGTCGGCCCTGCAGCTCGCGCGGGCTCGGCCGCGGGGCTGGCAAGCGGGTCTGGAGCAGTCGACACCGATGCCCCAGCGTTCGCCTGCGACGCGGGCAGGCCCAGCGACAAGGGCGCGACCACGGTCGCGTCTTGCCGTGGCACCTGCGGCTCGGGTAGCCGCTCGAGCGCGTCAAGCAGCTCGGCGGCATTGGCGAAGCGCTGCTCGGGCTCCTTGGCCAGCAAACCACGCAGGACCGACTGGTAGCGCCCGTGTTCCACGGGCAGCTCCGGCAGTGGCTCGGTCAGGTGTGCCAGTGCCGTGGACAACGCATCGGTGCCCGCATACGGCAGCGCGCCGACGAGCATCTCGTGAAATACCACGCCCAGGGCATACAGGTCGGTACGACCATCGATGTCCAGGCCGCGGGCCTGCTCCGGGCTCATGTAGCTGGGCGTGCCGATCGCGAAGCCGGCCTGGGTGAACTGGGTACGGTCATCCAACGACTTGGCGATGCCGAAGTCCGACAGCACGGCGGTGCCATCGGCGCGGAACAGGATGTTGGCCGGCTTGACGTCCCGGTGCACCAGCCCTTGGGCGTGCGCATAGCCCAGGGCCTGGGCGATCTGGCGCAGGTAGCCGAGCGCCTGTTCGGGGCTCAGCCCCTCGGCGATGCGCTCCCTGAGCGTGCCGGCCGGCAGGTATTCCATGGCCATGTAGTACAGCTCGCCGACGTTACCGATGTCGTGGATCGTGGCGATATGCGGGTGCGACAACCGCGCCAGGGTGCGGCCTTCGCGCAGGAAGCGCTCGCAGAAGACCGGGTCGGCGGCCAGGCTGGCCGCCATGATCTTCAAGGCGACCTTGCGCTCGAGCGAGCGCTGGGTGGCCAGGTATACGCTGGCCATGGCGCCCTGGCCAAGTTCGCTGTGGATGTCGAATCCGGGAATCTGCATGTCCATGAGTGTCTTCAGTTCGCCTTGACGACCACGGCGGTGATGTTGTCGGGAGCGCCACGGGTCAGGCCCAGGTGGACCAGGCTGCGTACCACCAAGTAGGGATCGGGATGCGCGAGCACGTCGGCGATCTCGTGGTCCTCGGCAGTCTTGTTCAGCCCGTCGCTGCACAGCAGGTAGGTGTCACCAGGTTCTACCTGCAAGGTCACGGCCTGCAGTTCCAGCTGGTCGAGCACACCGATGGCGCGGGTAACGATGTTGCCGCGCGGATGGACGCGGGCCTCGGCCTCGCTGAGCAGGCCACTGTCCTGCAGCTCCTGGACATAGCTGTGGTCGTGCGAAAGGCGCTCGAAACGCCGGTCACGCAGGCGGTACAGGCGACTGTCGCCGGCCCACAGGCCAATCGCCTGTCGCGCGCGGGCGGCCAGCACCACCACGGTGCTGCCCATCATGGCGACGCCGCGGCGGGCGGTTTCCTCACGCACCGCCTGGTTGACGCACGCCAGGGTGCCGCGGATGGCCTCGGCACACTGCTCCAGCGTGTCGACCCGGGGCAACTGGCGCAGGCTGTCCACCGTCAGGCTGCTGACATAGTCGCCAGCGGCGTGCCCACCCATGCCATCGGCCACGGCCCAGCAGCCGCTGTCGGTCAGCTCCAGGGAGGCGTCTTCGTTGATCTTGCGGACCATGCCGACATGGCTGTAGCTGGCCGAGGTGTAATGCAAGGCAGTCATAGGGGGCAGGCCTCGCTGCCTAGCAACGCCCGAGCGAAATCCTCGCTGCGCGGCAGCCCCGCGCAATGCATCAGGCCTGGTGCGATACGTGCGCAGCCCTTGCCCCACCACAGGCTCGCGCCTGCGCAGGCGCGTTCGGCCAGGGCATGCAGACGTTGTCGCGGCGTGCTGGCGTCCAGTCGCTGCGCCAGGCCACCGACTGGCGCGCTGGGCATGCCAGGCCGTGCGCCATGGTCCGCCAGGGCAAGCGCTGGCAGGGCCGCCTCGAAGGCCTCGAACGTGGCGCCGGGCACCAGCGTCGACAGCAAGGCGGTCTCCACTTGCTCGAACCAGGCATCGTCCGCACCGACCAACTGGGACAACGGCTGGGCCGGGTCCAGCAGCTGCGCCACGGTCAATGGGAAATAACGGCCGACCCGGTCGATGCTCGGCATCAGCACACCGACCACCGTTTGCGGCCCGCACAGCCCAGGCGCCAGGGCGAAGCGCCAGAGCGGGCTGACCAGGTAGGCCTCGAGCCAGTCGGCGCCCAGTTGCTGTTGGCTGGCTTGCAGCCCCGCGGCCAGCCACTGGTCCCAAGGCTGAATGAAATGGTGCGACAGGCCGCGGCTGACGAAGTCGCCACGGCAGGCCATCTTTCCGTAGAAACCAAGCGTGTTCACAAATGCTCCGGCAGGCTGAAACCGCTGACCACTCGGCTGCGGAACGGGTTGAAGGCGCTGCTGGCACGCAGCTCGCAGGACACGCTGAGGCCATCGAGGCGCAAGCGCAGGTTGAAACGCTCCGGCGAGCTGCCAGCGACCAGCTCGGACTGATCGAGCAGCCGGAACCAGGCCCACGGCCCTTCCAGGGTCAAGCCCGAGCGGCCACTGGCCGAGGCTGGAGCCATGGCCAGGCGTACCACGCCAATACCGTTAGGGTTCGGCCACTGCAGCGCTACCGGGCGACTCGGGCCATGGTCGTAGCTGATCTGCTGACCGTCGAGGTCGAGCAGGAACTGGGTGATGCTGGCATCCATGGCCACCGGCTTGAGTTCGAAGCGCACCCCTGGTCGCACGCCGCCACCACTGCGGAAGAAGGCATCGCGAATAACGGCGGCGCGCTGGAAGGTGCTCAGCACGTTGCTGCTGATCCCCAGTTTCTGGGCCGCGCCCGGCTGCCAGCTCCAACGGCTGCCGGCGGTATTGACATAGGGCTGCAGGTATTTGCGGAAGTAGCTGTCCATCACCCCGCCGACACCAAAGAACTGGCCGAAGTCTTCCAGCGTGGCGTCGCGCGAACTGCTGGCGACCAGCGGGTAGCGACCACTGAGCGATTGCCGGTAGACGCTGACCACCTCGCTGGTCCAGGCCGCATCGAGCTGGGCGCGCACGCCGCCCATGACCGTGCCGTTGGTCGAGCCGACCACCGTGCCGACCAGCGCCTGAACCACCTTGGGCTGGCGCGCCGCGCCTAGGCTGACCCGCTGCGCGGCGGCCTGGACCTGGGTCTTGGCTTCGCCGAGCAATGCCTCGCCGTTGGCCCCGACCATGGCGCTGACCTGCACGTAGAGGGCATTGAGATCGGCGAGCAAGCCATCGATCGGGGCGGGTTGCCCCTCGCCCGTGGCGACCAGCGTGGCCAGCTCGGCGAAGTGCGCGGTTACCGGATCGACTGGCGCCGCCGGCGCGCTCGGCGCGCTGGCCGGCGCCTCGCCCAGCAGGCCGCCAAGCCGCTGGCGCAGCTGGTCGACGCCGGCCTGCTCGGCCTTGTCCTTGACTCGTTCGAGGCTGATCGGCTGGCGCAGGTCGGTCTCCCTGGCGACGGCCTGCAGCAGCAGCTTGAGCGGCGATGTCGGGCCCGAGAGCACGCGCAGGACGTCCGCCGCCTGGCCGACACTGGTGATCGGCACGCTGTCCAGATCAGCCAGCAGCGCATCCCAATGACGAATGCTGTCCTGGTAGTAGAGCTGCCGAACGTCCTCGGCCAGACGCCGGGCATCGCCCGCCGCCCCAGGCGCGCGACCCAGCACCCAGCGCTCCTCGGCCAGGGTCTCGCTGTGCGCCAGGCTGGCCGCCAGGAAGGCCTTGCGGTAGCCGTCGGCGGTGAAGATCCCGGGCAGTGGATCGCTCAGCGGCTTGCCGCTCTTGAAGCGCAGTACCAGCGCCGCGTCGCGGCCAGCCGCATCGGTAACGCGGAAGTCGCTGACGCCACTTGGGAGCGGTTGGCGCTTGACCCGGTCATAGACGCGCTGGGCGATCGGCAACTGTTGCAGCTGGCGCCGCGTGTCCTCGATCAGCTGCTGGTCGAGTCGTGCGTCTGGCGGACGCTTGTCCAGCAGCGCGGCCAGGTGCCGGTGCAGCGAAGCCCGCGGTTGCTCGGCCAGGTCGCGCGGCAGGTTTCGCTCCCAGTCGAAGGTGATCCAGGCCTTGAGGAAGTCCGCATCCTGGTGCTTGGCATCGGCCAGCATCAGGTACGCCTTGAGCGCTTCGTAGAGGTAGTCCGAAGGGCCACCGGCGTACAGTTGCTCCTCGATGCGGCTGCGCAGGCGCGGCGCGAACACGGCGACCAGCAGCTTGCGATAGACGCTGGCCGCCTCGCGCTCGAGCATGTCGCCCTGGTACAAGCCGAACCCCTTGGCCCAGGCTGGCGGGTCGTCGGCCAGCCGGCGCGCCGCGTCGAGCAGTGGCAGCACCTCGAGCACGCTGCGCTGGGCCGGGCTCAGCGTCTGGACGCGCTTGCCGAGCGGCGCCACCCGGCGCTCGACCTCGGCGATGTACTGCTGGTTGGCGCGGTAGCTCAGCGCCCAGACGCTACCGACCGCCAGCACCAGAGCCACGCTCAGGGCCAGCGCGCCACGGGCGAGCCAGCGCCGCCGGCGTTCGGCCTGTGGGTTGCTGCCGACCAGACCACGCTCGGCGAACGCTACCGCGCTGAACAGCCGCTCGATGAAATAGCTGCGTCCGGTACCGTTCTGTCGCGCCAGGTGCGCGCGGTCGAGCCCCATGCTCTGGGCCATGCTGCCGATCAGCCGATCGATCGGGCTGCCTTCCTGGGTGCCGCTGGTGAAGTACACGCCGCGCAGCAGTGCCGGGGTTTCGAAGGCGTTAGGCTTGAAGATGCCGTCGAGGAAACTCTCCAGGTTGCCGCGCAGAGCGGCGAACTGCTGGACGAAGCCGTAGATCAGGTCCCGCCGCGTCGGGTCGCGTTCCTGTTGCAGGCGCTCGACCAGGCGCTCGTTCAGGCGCTGCTCGAGCAAAGCGAATTCACTGCCCAAGCGCACCAGCGGGCCTTGCTCGTGCTGGGCTTGCTCCAGCGGGAAGGTCATGCCCCAGACCTGGGCGCGCTCCTGCTTGCCCAGGTTGTCGAAGAACTCCATGAAACCGGGCAGCAGGTCGAGCTTGGTCAGCATCAGATAGATCGGGAAGCGGACCCCAAGCTGGGTATGCAGCTCCTGGATGCGAGTACGGATCGCCACCACGTGGGCGGCACGCTCGGCTTCGCTGCCCAGCAGCAGGTCGGACAGACTGATGGCAACGAACGCGCCGTCGATCGGCCGGCGTGGCCGCTGCGAGCGCAGCAGGTCGAGAAAGCCCAGCCAGGCGGCCTTGTCCACCTGCGCGTGACTGTCCTGAGTGGTGTAGCGGCCAGCGGTGTCGAGCAGCACGGCCTGGTCGGTGAACCACCAGTCGCAGTTGCGCGTGCCCCCTACGCCGCGAACGGCGCCCTCGCCCATCTGTGCGGCCAGTGGGAAATGCAGGCCGGAGTTGACCAGCGCGGTGGTCTTGCCCGAACCGGGCGGACCGATGATCACATACCAGGGCAGCTCGTAGAGGTTGCGCCGGCCGTCCGCGCCCAGACGCGCCTTCTTCAACAGCGCCAGGGCCTGGTCCATGCGCTGGCGCAGGGTCTCGAGCTCCCCGGCGGTGGCGATACCGGCGGGATCTGGCGCCGCCTCGGCCGCCAGTCCCTGCATGACGTTGGCCGCCTGGCGCCGGGCCTGCACCAGGCGCCACACGCGGTAGGCGATCCAGCTCGCCAGCAAGACGATGATCAACGCCCAGCGCGGCGCGGCCGGCACTAGCCAGTCGAGCAGCGGGCCAAGGAACCAGATGATCAGGCTCAGGGCCAGCAGGCCCAGCGCCGGAATCACCCAGCGCACGACAAAACCGACAAACGCCTTCACTCGACGCCCTCCGCCAGAACAGTGATTTCGACCCGGCGATTCTTCGCGCGACCCTGGGCGCTGTCGTTGGGCGCCAGCGGTTCGGTATCGCTCAAGCCCTGCGCGCTGAAGCGCTGCGGCTGCCCGGTGCGCGCGGCGAGGATCTGCCGGACTTCTTCGGCGCGGGCCTGGGACAGCGCCCAGTTGGACGGGAAGCGCAGCGTGGCGATCGGCCGGTTGTCGCTATGTCCGGTGATGCGCACGTCACCCTTGACCTCGGTCAGCGCTTCGGCGATGCGCAGCACCAGCGGCTTGAAATCGTTCTTGATGGCGGCGCTGGCGGACGCGAACAGTTCGTCGCCACGAATCGTCACGATCGAACGGTCTGCCGCATCCTGCACGATCACCCGGCCGGCCTTGATGTCCTCGGCCAGCAGCCCGGCCAGGCGCGGGCGCTGGGCCAGCCTGGGCTGCTCGGCGGGACGGTCCAGCGCCTGGACCGGGATCTCGCCCAGGGCGTGGATGTCGCGGAATACCGGTTCGGCGTCGGCGGCCAGTTTCAGACGCAGGCCGAACAGCACCAGCAGCAGCAACGCCAGGGCCACCGCCAGGGCGACCCACGGCGGCGCCAGGCGCGCCAGGCGGTCTGGCGCGACGGTCACGCCGCGCCAGTGCGGCGACAGCTCACGTTCGGTCTCGCCACGCAAGCCGCGGATGGTCGCGGCGGTACGCTCACGCAAGGCTTCGAGCTGGGCCCGGCCGTCGTTCATCACCCGGTAGCGGCCTTCGAAGCCGAGGCTGATGCACAGGTAGAGCAGCTCCAGCAGGTTCAAACGTTCACGCGGGCTCTGCAGGCAGTGTTCCATCAGTTGGAAGACCTTTTCGCCACCCCAGGCTTCGTTGTGCACCGTGATCAGCAGGCTCTGCCGCCCCCAGTCGCTGGCGCTGCCCCACGGCGTGCTCAACACGGCCTCGTCCAGCGCGGTGCACAGCGCGTAACGGGCCAGCAGCACCTCGTTGCGCGGCACCTGGGCGGCCTCGGCGCGCTCCTCGAACTGGCGCAGATAGGCCAGCAGCTGCGCCCGCAGGCTGGCCGGCGCCGGATGAGCCAGGGTATTGCGCAGGCGCGTGAGCAGCGCCAGCAGAGGCCCCGCCGCCCGCTCCAGCGGGTTGAGGCCGAGCGCCTGCCCAGGCGCCAGCGGCTCGGCGGGCATGCTCAGCGGTGCCGGCGCGGCAGCGGCCGGCGCGGACGAGTTCGGCTGCGGCTCGCGACCACCGGGACGCGGCATGAACTGGGTGCGGTCGTCGGCCAGCGGATCATCCGGTTGCATCGCGACTTATCCTCGAATGGCCCAGAAGGCCAGGCTCAGGCCGGGGAACTCGCCGGCGACATAAAAGGCGAAGCCGCCGGACTGCCGCAACTGCTGCCAATGTTCGCTGCCACGGTCGAGCTCGAAGTAGGTGGCCCCGGCATGGAACGGGATCTGCCGGGGCGCCACTGGCAGCGGCAACAGGCCGATCCCCGGAAGTTGCAGGTTGACCAGGTCACGGATGTGCTCCACCGAGCCGATCTTGCTCTGCTGACCGAAACGGCTGCGCAGCGTCTCGCCTGGCACGTCCGCGCGCACCACCAGCACGAAGCTGGCGCTGTCGAGCAGGCTGCGGTCGGCGAGCATACCGACATGGATGCCATAGGCCTTTTCCACCAGAGGGATGGCCACTGCCTTGCTGTCGATCAGCATCGACAGCGCTTCACGCAGGTCGGCTATGACCGGCGCGAAGGTCGCCAACAGATCGTCGTGCTGATAGGCCGGGTAGTGTTGCGGACGGCGGCCATCGCGGGTGAACGTGGCGAATTCGCCGGCCAGTGCCACCAGCTCGCTGTACAGCCGCTCGGGATGCAGCGGGCTGAGCTGATTGAGATGCTCGATCAGTGGCTGGGCGCGATTGACCAGTTGCAACAGCATGAAATCGGCGATTTCCGAGGCGCCGCCGTTGGCCGATGCCACCACCCGGCCGGCCAGGGCCTCGCCACGCTGGTGCAGCAGGCCCAGCAGCTCGCCGCGAAACACCGACAGGGGTTGGCTGGCGGCCACGTCCAGCAAGGGCGGGATATAGCTGTCATCGAGCACCAGGGCGCGATCGGCGCGTTTTTCTCGCACGCGTGCCACGCCCAGCAGCGCATGGTCGCCCAGGCCGTCTTCCTCGCGCAGCAGGCGCAAGGCACGGCTGCCCAGGGCCAATGGCGCGCGGTTCTCGAACGGTGCGTTGTCGTCGCGCACCTCGCTGACTTGGCTGATGTAGCGGGCGCCCGGGTGTGCCTCGCCCTGCTCGGCGGTGTCACGCAGGCCGGCGCGCTTGAGCGGCAAGCCCAGGTAGATCACGCCGTCACGAAAATCATCAGGGATTTCCAGCGGCGCGGGCGCCAGGTCATCGCCTGGAATGTCGAAGGGCGTGCCATCGGGCAACAGGCCGCGAGCGCCAAGGATGGCCAGCTTGCCCTGGGTCAGCAGGCCCTGGTCGATCAGCAGTTCGGAAAAGCCCCAGGCCGCGACGCTCAGCGGGCGGCTACGAGCCTCGACCAGGTTTTCCAGGTAGCGGTCGTGTTGCTGGAAGTGCTGGGTCGTGATGAACATGCCTTCCGACCAGACCACGCGATTGTTCCAGGACATGAGAACTCCAATTGCCTAGCGAACAGGCTCAGGTTGTGAAGTGGCCTCGGCGCTGCGCACGGCGCGCGCATCGAGGCTGATCTGGTAGTCCAGTGGCGGCACCGCCAGAAGGCTGCGCCAGCGGGCCTGGTCGATCTCGCGATAGCCGACCACCAGGCCGATCTGGCGCGTGGCCGGGTTCAGCGGATGATCCACGCGCAACTGCTGGCCGGGCCGCAGCAGGACCTCGTCCTGGTCCAGCAGATCGTCGCCGAGCGTCGCCCGGGCCTGGTCGGCCAGGGCGAAATAGTCGGCGCGAGCGAAGCCGGCGCCGTGCTTCAGTTCGTAGACACGCACTCGGACCGGGGCCGGTTCGCCCGTGGCGCCTGGGTTCAGCCCGGCGTCGGCACTGAAATACAGGCTCACCTTCGGCGCCGGCTCGGCCAGCGAAGGCGCGGTCGCCTGCGGCGCATGCGTGCTGCAGGCACCGAGCAGCGCGATGGCCAGCGCTGCGGTCAGTCTCGTTGCGTTCATTCTGCTCCTCATGACCTCACAGGTACTCTTCCAGGCCCATGGCTTACGCCTCATGGGCGCTTCAGCTGGCTGCCATAGGCCTCGTAGGCACGCGCGAACTCACGGCCGAACAGGGCCTGGAATTCATCCTCGGCTTCACGCGAGATCTGCCCGTACAGCTCGGTGAACTGCTGCCAGCAATGCGCCTGGCGCGAGCCACCGAACAGCTTCGCCAACCCGGCGGCGGGCGTCAGACGGGCTTCCAGGCGCGCCGGTTCGAAACGCGCCAGCAGGTGCTTGATCGCCGCCTCCACGCCCGCCATGACCGCCAGCTGGTGATTGCGCAGGTCGTCGAAGCTGTCACGTACCGCCTGGTCTGGCGCCATGAAAGCCTGGTTGCCCTCACGCAGCAGCAACAGCAACGCTTCGTCGGCGTTGGGTGCGAACTTCAGCGGATTGTTGCGGGTCGGGGCGATCGTGGTCTGTTGCATGCGAAACTCGCCCTTGACGCTGCTGCGGGCGCGCAGCACATCGATCAGCCCTTCCACCATCAGGCGATAACTGCGGCCGATGGCCTGCATCTGCGCCTCGGTGTCAGCGCTTTCGATACGCAGGTGTTCGATGCCGGCGCCACGCAGAAAGGCGCGAAGCAAGACGTCGTCCGCCTGGGGCGTGACTGCGGGTATGGCCGCCGGTGTGGCTGCGGGCGCTGCAGCGGCAGGCTGCGCTGGGGCCTCGACGTCGCACGCGGTAGCCTGCGGCGCAGGCGCAGGCGCAGGCGGTTGCGGTGCCGGTGCCGGTGCCGGTGCCGGTGCCGCAGGCGTCTCGTCGAGCAGGTTCCAGTCCTCAGGAATCAGCCCCGCTGCGGCGGCCGGCGCTGGAGCCAGCGGTGGCGGCGGACAGAAGTCATGCTGCTGGGCCGGTACATGGTCAGGCAGGCTGGCCGGCGGCACGCTCGCTGGAGCGAGAAAGTCGAACAGATCCGGCAGGGTGTCATGGCTGCGGACCGCCGCGGGGCTGGCCGGCGCGCTCGCCGGCAGTGGCTGCCGATCGGCCAGCTGATTGGCCATCAACGCTTCGAAACTGTGCGCCTCGGGCTGCTCGCCCGGCAGCATGCTCGGCCCCGCTTCGATGCGTGCCTGGATCTCGTACTCGCCGATGCGGATGATTTCGCCATCGACCAACAGCTCGCTGCTGCCACGACGCATGCGCACGCCCGCCTGGAGGAGTTCGACGCCGTTGGTGCTGTTGTCGGTCAGGTAGTAATGACCATCCTTGAACTGGATGAGGCAATGCCTGGAGGAAACCAGGCGCTGCGGATCGGGAATGACCCAGTCATTGTCCGCAGCCCGCCCGACCGTGATGGCACCGCTCCCCAGCACCATCTCCGGGCACTGCCCAGGCGTGATCTTGTGGTAACTGGTAATGGTCAGGCGAAGTGCCATCATGCCTCCATGCATTATGTCAAAGTTGTCCGGGCAGTCGCGAAAGGCCCGCACGCGCCTTATTATGACTTCAAAAGCCATTGAAAAATAAAGGAAAATATCAACGCGCCGGCGTTCCGCACAAACCTGTTCGGCTCACCGGTTCGATACATTGGAAGTACCGGCTCGATGGACATGGCAGGGTTGCCGGTGTTTCACCACTGATACGCGCGGCGCGTAGCTTACCTTGACATCATTTTGGAAATAAACCATAAATGCGCAGCTTTTGAGTGTCATAGTGATATTACTATGATATCAACTTTCAATTCTTCGCCAAGTTCAATGGCCCGTTCGGGCCAGCAACTTCGGAAGGACCCGCCCAGACAATGGGCCGATATGGAGATCGATTTCCGGTGAATTCGCCGTTGCTGCTCGCCCCTATTTCGATGGACTTTCCGTGTGGCGAAGACCTCGAATACGATGCTGACTTCCTGCAGCTCGAGCGTGACGCCCAGGGCCGCCCGGAGCGGGTCATGGGCGATGCCGTGCAACCGGCCGAACCACCTGCCTGGCGCGACATCGAGCAAGCCTGCCAGGGCCTGCTGCAGCGCAGCAAGGACTTGCGCATCACTCATTTTCTGATCCAGGCCGAACTGGCCTTGCATGGCGTCGAAGGCCTGGCCGACGGCCTGGAGCTGGTGCACGATCTTCTGGCCGAATACTGGCTGCACTTGCATCCGCAAATCGACGCGGCGGACGACAACGACCCCACGGTACGCATCAACGCCTTGGCGGGCCTGGCCTGCGACACCAACATCGGCTTGCTGCGCGAAGCCGTGCTGGTGCGCTCCCGCGCCTTCGGCGTGATTACCCTGCGCGCCGCCTTGCATGCCGCCGGCATCCAGCAATCTGCCAGCGAGCAACTGTCCAGCGAGGAACTGGCCGCCGCGCTGCGTGACGTCGACGCCCAACAGCTGGAGCACTGTCGTCTGGCCCTGCAGCGGGCACGCGAAACCTGCGAGGCCATCGAGCGACGGGTCAACGAACAGGTCGGCTCGGCCAGCGGGGTCGACCTGTCGGCCCTGCGCCAGCCGCTGCGCCAGGCGCTGCAGGTCCTGGTCGACTTCGGCCCGGCGGGTGCTCAGCCCCGCGCGATCGACGAGCCCCTGACGGGCACCGCTATCGACAGCGCCGAACCCGGTGCTGCCCAGGCTGCGCCCGTGCAGCGGCCAGCCGCTCGCCCGGGCGAGATAAACAGCCGCGAGGACGTGCTGCAAAGCCTCGACCGGCTGCTTCAGTACTATGCACGCCACGAACCTTCCAGCCCGTTGCCGGTACTGCTGCGGCGGGCCCGCAACCTGGTCGATGCCGACTTCGCGACCATCGTCCGCGACCTGATCCCCGATGGCCTTTCGCAATTCGAGAACCTGCGCGGCCCGGAAGGCGACTGAACGCCGCCAGGTCGCATGAACACCGACTCCCGCACAGACACAGCCGCCGCAACCGGCACCCAGGAGGAAAACAGTGGCGAAAGACAGCTCCCAGAAATTCATCGCGCGCAATCGTGCGCCGCGCGTGCAGATCGAATACGACGTCGAACTGTATGGCGCCGAGAAGAAGGTCCAGCTGCCCTTTGTCATGGGCGTGCTCGCGGACCTCGCTGGCAAGCCCGCCGAGCCGCTGCCGGCCGTGGCCGAGCGCAAGTTCCTCGAGATCGACGTGGACAACTTCGACTCGCGCCTCAAGGCCATGAAACCTCGCGTGGCATTCACCGTGCCCAACGCGCTGACCGGTGAAGGCAACCTGAGCCTGGACATGACCTTCGAGAGCATGGACGACTTCAGCCCGGCTGCGGTGGCGCGCAAGATCGATGCCTTGAACCAGCTGCTCGAGGCCCGGACCCAGCTGGCCAACCTGCTGACCTACATGGACGGCAAGACCGGTGCCGAGGACATCATCCTCAAGGCCATCAAGGACCCTGCCCTGCTGCAGGCCCTGGCCAGCGCACCCAAGCCCGCCGCCGACGAGCCGAACGCCTGAGGAGACCGACCATGACCGATTCATTGCGCGACACCCAGGCCCAATCGCCGGCGGTGCACGAACCGAGCGAGTTCGCCGCCCTGCTGATGCAGGAATTCAAGCCCAAGACCGAGCGTGCCCGCGAAGCGGTCGAAAGCGCCGTGCGCACCCTCGCCGAACAGGCCTTGGCACAGACCAGCCTGGTGTCCGATGACGCCATCGGCTCGATCGAGCAGATCATCGCCGCGATCGATGCCAAGCTCACCGCCCAGGTCAACCAGGTGATCCACCACCCGGACTTCCAGCAGCTGGAAAGCGCCTGGCGCGGCCTGCACTACCTGGTCAACAACACCGAAAGCGACGAGCAGCTGAAGATCCGCGTGCTCAACGTTTCCAAGAACGACCTGCACAAGACCCTGAAGAAGTTCAAGGGCACCGCCTGGGATCAGAGCCCGGTGTTCAAGAAGCTCTACGAGGAGGAATATGGGCAGTTCGGCGGCGAGCCCTACGGCTGCCTGGTCGGCGACTACTATTTCGACCAGTCGCCGCCGGACGTGGAACTGCTGGGCGAGCTGTCGAAGATCTGCGCGGCCATGCATGCGCCGTTCATCGCCGCTGCCTCGCCGACGGTCATGGGCATGGGTTCCTGGCAGGAGCTGTCCAACCCGCGTGACCTGAGCAAGATCTTCACCACCCCGGAATACGCCGGCTGGCGCTCGCTGCGCGAATCGGAAGACTCGCGCTACATCGGCCTGACCATGCCGCGCTTCCTGGCGCGCCTGCCCTACGGCGCCAAGACCGACCCGGTGGAAGCCTTTGCCTTCGAAGAAGACACCGACGGCGCCGACAGCAGCAAGTACACCTGGGCCAACGCCGCCTACGCCATGGCGGTGAACATCAACCGCTCGTTCAAGTACTACGGCTGGTGTTCGCGCATCCGCGGCGTCGAATCCGGTGGCCAGGTGCAGGGCCTGCCCGCGCACACCTTCCCGACCGACGACGGCGGCGTGGACATGAAATGCCCGACGGAAATCGCGATTTCCGATCGCCGCGAGGCTGAGCTGGCCAAGAACGGCTTCATGCCGCTGCTGCACAAGAAGAACACCGACTTCGCTGCCTTCATCGGCGCCCAGTCGCTGCAGAAGCCGGCCGAATACGACGACCCGGACGCCACCGCCAACGCCAACCTGGCGGCGCGCCTGCCATACCTGTTCGCCACCTGTCGCTTTGCCCACTACCTCAAGTGCATCGTTCGCGACAAGATCGGCTCGTTCAAGGAAAAGGACGAGATGCAGCGCTGGTTGCAGGACTGGATCCTCAACTATGTCGACGGCGACCCGGCCCACTCCACCGAGACCACCAAGGCCCAGCACCCGCTGGCCGCCGCTGAAGTGGTGGTCGAGGACGTCGAAGGCAACCCTGGCTACTACAACTCGCGCTTCTACCTGCGCCCGCACTATCAGCTCGAAGGGCTGACCGTTTCGCTGCGCCTGGTAGCGAAGCTGCCTTCGGCCAAGGGCGCCTGATCATCGCGGGGCCCGGCCCCGCGATTCCCATCCCAATCGCTAACCGCCGCACCATCGCGAGGACATCATGGCTGTAGACATTTTCATCAAGATTGGCGACATCAAGGGCGAGTCGCACGACAAGACCCACAAGGACGAGATCGACGTGCTGAACTGGAGCTGGGGCATGTCCCAGTCTGGCAACATGCACACCGGCAGCGGCGGCGGCTCCGGCAAGGTCAACATCCAGGACCTGTCGATCACCAAGTACATCGATAAGTCCAGCCCCAACCTGATGGCCCACTGCTCGAGCGGCAAGCACATCGACAAGGTCAAGCTGACCGTGCGCAAGGCCGGTGGCGAAAGCCAGGTCGAGTACCTGATCATCAACCTCGAGGAAGTGATCATCAGCTCCCTGAGCACTGGCGGCTCGGGCAGCGACGACCGCCTCACCGAGAACGTCACCCTCAACTTCGCCAAGGTCACGGTCGACTATCAGCCGCAGAAGGCCGACGGCAGCAAGGAAGGTGGCCCGATCAAGTACGGCTGGAACATCCGCTCCAACGTCAAGATCTGATCCACCGCGCCCAGGCCATGACGCCGCTCCCGCATCCGTCCATGCAGGAGCGGTTGCCACCGCGGCGCCGGACCGGCCGCGATGGACCGCACAGCGGCCCCAAGACCAACCACCACCCCAAAGGACCTACCCCGCATGGTAGCCGACATCGCCAACCGCGACCGCCTGCAACCGTCGCTGCTGGACCGTCTGATCGATGACGAGCCTGGCAACCTGCGAGAGTCTGCGGACAAGCGCGTGCTGTCATTGCAGCAGCTCAAGGCCTCGGTCCTGCGCGACCTGACCTGGCTGCTCAACACCACCTCGCTGCTCGATGCCGAGGCGACGGCGCGGATGCCGGCCGGCACTTCGGTGCTCAACTACGGCCTGCCGGCACTGGCCGGCAACAGCGCCTCGAACATCGATCCGACGGCCCTGGCACGGATCATCCACCAGGCCATCGTCACCTATGAACCCCGCATTCTCGCCCATACCTTGCGGGTCAGGGCCCAGGCCGCGCCTGGCGAGATGAACGCCAATGCGCTGAGCTTCGAGATCGAAGGCGACCTCTGGGCCCAGCCAGCCGCGCTGCCCCTGCTGCTGCAGACCGACCTGGACCTGGAGTCGGGACATGTACGCGTGACCCCGGCCGAGCGCCGGAGACGCCCATGAACCCACGCCTGCTCGAGCTGTACAACCAGGAACTGCGGCACATCCGTGAAAGCGCCGCGGAATTCGCCCAGCAGTTCCCGAAGATCGCCGGGCGCCTGAGCTTGTCCGGCATCGAATGCGCCGACCCGTACGTGGAGCGTCTGCTCGAGGGCTTCGCCTATCTCACCGCACGGGTACAGCTCAAGCTCGACGCGCAATACCCGACCTTCACCCACAACCTGCTGGAAATCGCCTACCCCCACTACCTGGCGCCCACCCCGTCGATGACCGTGGTGCAATTGCAGGCCGATCCGGACGAGGGTTCGCTCAGCGGCGGCTTCCGCCTGCCGCGCAACAGCGTGCTGCGGGCCAACCTGGGCCGCGACTCGCAGACCCCGTGCGAATTCCGCAGCAGCCAGGAGGTCACCCTGTGGCCGCTGCAGGTGGCGCGCGCAGAGTACTTCGGCAACCCAGGCGCGGTGCTCGGTCGCCTGGCCGCCAGCGAGCCGCGAGCCCGGGCGGCCTTGCGGCTGAGCTTGCGCAGCGGTGCCGAGATGCCCTTCGACAGCCTGGCGCTGGAACACTTGCCGCTGTACCTCAACGGTACTGGCGAAACCCCCTTCCGCCTCTATGAACAGCTGCTGGGCAGTGCCTGCGCGGTGTTTGTCCGTCAGCCGGGCAGCGCCTGGGTAGAGCGCATCCCGGTCGAACAGGCCTTGCGCCCGCTCGGTTTCGATGACCGCGAAGCCGCGCTGCCAGTGGTGCCCCAGGCGTTCCAGGGCTACCGGCTGCTGCAGGAATACTTCGCCTTGCCACAGCGCTTCCTGTTCGTCGACTTCGCCGGGCTAGGTCCGGCCGTCCGGCGTTGCGATGGCTGTGAACTGGAAGTGATCGTGCTCTTCGAGCGTCATGACCCGAGCCTTGAAAGCAGCGTCGGGGCCGCTCAGTTCGTGCCTTTCTGCACTCCGGCGATCAACCTGTTCCCGCGCCGGGTCGACCGCATCCATCTGACCGACAAGGTCAACGAACATCACGTGATCGCCGACCGCACGCGACCTTGCGACTTCGAGATCCACTCGCTGCAGGAGGTCCGTGGACATGGGACTGGGGTCGAGCAGGCCTTCCTGCCGTTCTATGCCGTACGCGACCCTTCGCGCTATGGCCGTGACCAGGCCTACTACATCGTGCGGCGCGAGCCACGGGTACTGTCCAGCGAGCAGCGACGCAACGGTACCCGCTCGAGCTACATGGGGAGCGAAACCTTCGTCAGCCTGGTGGACGGCCAACAGGCACCCTACCGTCACGAGCTGCGCCAGCTGGGCATCAGTGCCCTGTGCAGCAACCGCGACTTGCCGTTGTTCATGACCGTGGGCGACGCACGCAGCGACTTCAGCCTGGCCGACAGTGCCCCGGTATCGGCCGTGCGCTGCCTGGCCGGCCCTAGCCGGCCGCGCCCCAGCCATGCCCATGACCAGCGGGCCTGGCGCCTGATCAGCCAATTGTCGTTGAACTACCTGTCGCTGACCGAACAGGGCCAGGGCGCCGCCGCCTTGCGCGAACTGCTGCGCCTGTATGGCGACAGCCACGACAGCGCTCTGCACTTGCAGATCGACGGCCTGCGCCAGGTGTCGAGCAGGCCCTGCACGCGGCGTCTGCCGATGCCGGGACCGATCGTCTTCGGTCGCGGCCTGGAAATCACCCTGGAGTTCGACGAGAACGCTTTTCGCGGCACCGGGGTGTTTCTGCTCGGCGCGGTGTTCGAACGTTTCCTGACCCGTTACGTGTCCATCAACAGCTTCACCGAAACCGTGCTGCGCACCACCGAGCGCGGCGAGATCATGCGATGGAAAGCCAAGCCCGGACGCCGACCGACCCTGTGAACACACTCGAGGCCATGCAGGCCGAGCCTTGGGCGTACGACTTCTTCCAGGCGCTGCGTCGCCTGGAGGCCGAACACCCGCACCTGCCACGCTTCGGCCATGCCTTGCGCCTGGCCGACGAGCCGGTGCGCCTGGGCCAGCGCCTGGATTGTGGCTTCGCTCCGGCGGCCCTGGCCTCGGTGACGGCCAGTGACAGCGGCCCGGCGCGCCTGGAGCAGTTCTTCTTCGGCCTGGGCGGCCCCAACGGCCCGCTGCCGCTGCACCTGACCGAACACCTGCGTGAACGTCAGCGCAACAACGCCGACCATGCCGGCAAGCGTTTTCTCGACATTTTCCATCATCGCCTGCTGAGCCTGTTCTACCGCGCCTGGGCCGAGGCCCGGCCAACCGCCAGCCACGACCGCCCCGGCGATGACTACTGGGCGGCACGCCTGGCCGCGCTCAGCGGCCGTGGCCAGCCCGAGCTGCAGGGCCAGGGGCCACTGGCGGACACGGCGAAACTGCACTTTTCCGGCCACCTGGCCGCTCAGACCCGCTATCCGGACGGGCTATGCAGCATCCTCGCGGATTATTTCGGCGTGCCCGTGGCCCTGGAGGAGTATGTCGGCCAATGGCTCGAGCTGCCTGAGCGCAGCCAGCTCGGCGTACGCGCCAACCGCCTGGGTGTCGACCTGTGCCTGGGCCGGCATGTGTGGGATCGCCAGCACAAGTTCCGCCTGTGCCTGGGCCCACTCAGCCTCGACCAGTATCACGCCCTGTTGCCCGGCAACGCGGCGTTCGCCGAGCTGGCCGCCTGGGTCGCCGAATGCCAGGGCCACGAACTGGACTGGGAGCTCAACCTGATCCTGGCCAATGACCAGGTTCCGGCCCTGCGGCTCGATGCCGGTCGGCGCCTGGGTTTCGATACCTGGCTCGGCCGTCCTGCGCACGATGCCAAGGATCTCAAGCTCGCCCGCTACTACGCCGAGCCGTCCGCCTCTACCCCAAGGAACCCTGAACATGAGTGAAATCAGCCGCGCCGCGCTGTTCGGCAAACTCAACAGCCTGGCCTACAAGGCCATCGAAGCCGCCACCGTGTTCTGCAAGCTGCGCGGCAATCCCTATGTCGAGCTGGCGCACTGGCTGCACCAGCTGCTGCAATTGCCTGACAGCGACCTGCACCGTGTGGTGCGCCAGTTCGAAATCGAGCCGGCGCGCCTGGCGCGCGACCTGACCGATGCGTTGGATCGACTGCCACGCGGCTCGTCCTCCATCACCGACCTGTCTTCGCAGGTCGAGGACGCCGTGGAGCGCGGCTGGGTCTACGGTAGCCTGATGTTCGGCCAGCACCAGGTCCGTACGGGCTTCCTGCTGATCGGCATGCTCAAGACGCCAAGCCTGCGCAACGCCTTGCTGGGGCTTTCCGGCGAATTCGCCAAGCTCAAGGTCGATGCCTTGAGCGAGCAGTTCGAGCGCTACGTGGGCGACTCGCCGGAAAACGGCTTGCTCGCCAGCGATGGTTTCGCCGCGGCCGAGCCTGGCCAAGCCAGTGGCGCGGTGGCGCCCGCGGCGCTGGGCAAGCAGGAGGCGCTCAAGCGGTTCACCGTGGACCTGACCGAACAGGCACGCAGCGGCCAGCTCGACCCCATCGTCGGTCGCGACGAGGAAATCCGCCAGCTGGTAGACATCCTCATGCGACGCCGGCAGAACAACCCGATCCTCACCGGCGAAGCCGGGGTCGGCAAGACCGCCGTGGTCGAAGGCTTCGCCTTGCGCATCGTCGCCGGCGACGTGCCGCCGGCGCTCAGGGATGTCGAGCTGCGCAGCCTGGATGTCGGCCTGCTGCAGGCCGGGGCCAGCATGAAAGGCGAGTTCGAGCAACGCCTGCGCCAGGTCATCGAAGATGTCCAGGCCTCGTCCAGGCCGATCATTCTGTTCATCGACGAGGCCCATACCCTGGTCGGCGCCGGTGGCGCGGCCGGCACCGGCGATGCCGCCAATCTGCTCAAGCCAGCCCTGGCGCGTGGCAGCCTGCGTACCGTGGCGGCGACCACCTGGGCCGAGTACAAAAAGCACATCGAGAAGGATCCGGCGCTGACCCGACGCTTCCAGGTGGTGCAGGTCGCCGAGCCGGACGAGACCAAGGCCCTGCTGATGATGCGCGGGGTCGCCTCGACCATGGAGCAGCACCACCAGGTGCAGATCCTCGACGAAGCGCTCGAAGCGGCGGTACGGCTGTCGCACCGCTACATTCCGGCACGCCAGCTGCCAGACAAGTCGGTGAGCCTGCTCGACACCGCCTGCGCCCGCGTGGCCATCAGCCTGCACGCGGTGCCAGCCGAAGTGGACGACAGTCGTCGGCGTATCGAGGCGCTGGAGGTCGAGTTGCAGATCATCGCGCGCGAGACCGCCATCGGCGTGGCTACCGAGCAGCGCCAGGCTCGCGCCGAAGCGCTGCTGGCCGAGGAGCGCGCACGCCTGGCCAGCCTGGAGACTCGCTGGGCAGAGGAAAAGGCTCTGGTCGACCAACTGCTGGCGACTCGGGCGCAGTTGCGCGAGCAGCTCGGCGCGGTCGATCGACCGGCCGGCGAGGACGCCCACCCACCACGGGCCAAGCTCATCGAGTTGCAACGGCGCCTGGCCAGCTTGCAAGGCGAAGATCCCTTGATCCTGCCGACGGTGGACTATCAGGCGGTGGCGTCGGTGGTCGCCGACTGGACCGGCATCCCGGTGGGCCGCATGGCGCGCAACGAGATCGAGACGGTGCTGAGCCTCGACACTCACCTGGCCAAGCGCATCATCGGCCAGGATCATGCCCTGCGCATGATCGCCAAGCGCATCCAGACCTCCCGAGCCGGCCTGGACAATCCGAACAAGCCGATCGGCGTGTTCATGCTCGCCGGCACTTCCGGCGTAGGCAAGACCGAAACCGCGCTGGCACTGGCCGAGGTCCTCTATGGGGGCGAACAGAACCTGATCACCATCAACATGAGCGAGTTCCAGGAGGCCCACACGGTCTCTACCCTCAAGGGTGCGCCGCCTGGCTACGTGGGTTATGGCGAGGGCGGTGTGCTGACCGAGGCAGTGCGCCGGCGACCCTACAGCGTGGTGCTGCTGGACGAGGTGGAGAAAGCCCACCCGGACGTGCATGAACTGTTCTTCCAGGTGTTCGACAAAGGCGTCATGGAGGATGGCGAAGGCCGACAGATCGATTTTCGCAATACCCTGATCCTGCTCACCACCAATGCCGGCACCGCGCTGATCGCCGATATCTGCAAGGATCCGCAGGGCCTGCCCGAGCCCGAGTCGGTCGCCAGCGCGCTGCGCAAGCCGCTGCTGGAGATCTTCCCACCGGCGCTGCTCGGGCGTCTGGTGACCATCCCCTACTACCCGCTCAGCGACGCGATGCTCAAGGCCATCACTCGTTTGCAGCTCGAGCGCATTCGCGCGCGTGTCGAGAGCACCCACAAGGTGGGCCTGGCTTATGACGAGGCGGTCGTCGAGCTGATCGTCTCGCGCTGCACCGAGACCGAGAGCGGCGGACGCATGATCGATGCCATCCTCACCAATGGCCTGCTGCCGGACATGAGTCGCGAGTTCCTCACGCGCCTGCTCGAAGGCAAGCCGCTGGCGAGCGTGCGCATCAGCCGCCGTGACAACGACCTGCACTATGACTTCGGCACGCCCGACTGACGAGGCCTGACATGCTGTTCAAGCAATCCACGCGCCTGGCGCGGATCGACAGCCCGCTCGGAGCGGACGTGCTGATCCTGGCCGAGCTGGGCGGCAGCGACGAACTGGGCCGGCTGTTCGACTATCAGCTGCAGCTGACCAGCGCCGATCCGGCCATCGATCTCAACCAGCTGCTCGGCAAGCCGCTGAGCGTGGCGCTGCAGCTGGGGATGGGCACCTGGCGCTACTTCCACGGCATCGTCGCGCGTTGCAGCCAGTCGGTCGACCAGGGCCAGTTCGCCAGCTACCAGGTGACCTTGCGTCCCTGGCTGTGGCTGCTGACCCGGACCAGCGACTGCCGGATCTTCCAGCACCTGAGCGCGCCGCAGATCATCAAGCAGGTCTTTCGCGACTTGGGCTTCACCGATTTCGAGGATGCCCTAGGCCGCAGCTACCGCGAACGCGAGTACTGCGTGCAATACCGCGAGACCAGCTTCGATTTCGTCAGTCGCCTGATGGAAGAAGAAGGCATCTACTATTTCTTCCGCCATGAACAGGAGCGTCACATGCTGGTGCTGGCCGACGCCTATGCCGCGCATCACAAGGCGCCCGGCTACGAAGTCGTGCCCTACTACCCGCCGGACGGCCAGCACCGCGAACGTGACCATATCAACGACTGGTACCTGTCCCAGGAAGTGCAGCCCGGTGCGCTGGAGCTCAACGACTACGACTTCCAGCGTCCCAGCGCGCGGATCGACGTGCGTTCGGTCATGCCACGTGCGCACCAGGCGGGCGACTACCCGCTGTTCGACTACCCAGGCGCCTACGAGCAGGCCGAGGATGGCGAGCACTACGCGCGTACCCGTCTGGAAGCGTTGCAGAGCCTGCACGAGCGCGTCGAGTTGCGTGGCAATGCGCGCGGCCTGGGCAGCGGCCACCTGTTCAGCCTGAGCGGATTCACCCGGGCGGACCAGAACCGTGAATACCTGGTCGTCGCGGCGCGCTACTACGTGCGCCAGGAACGCCTGGAAAGCGGTGCTGGCAGCGGCGCGCCCCAGTTCGAAAGCAACCTCAGCTGCATCGACGCACAACAGAGCTACCGCCCGGTCGCCAGCACCTTGCGACCCATCGTCAAGGGACCGCAGACCGCGGTAGTGGTCGGTCCCGCCGGCGAGGAAATCTGGACCGACCAGTATGGCCGGGTCAAGGTGCATTTCCACTGGGACCGGCATGACCAGTCCAACGAGAACAGCTCGTGCTGGATCCGTGTGTCCCAGGCCTGGGCCGGCAAGAACTGGGGCACGATGCAGATCCCGCGCATCGGCCAGGAAGTGATCGTCAGTTTCCTCGAAGGCGATCCGGACCGGCCGATCATCACCGGGCGCGTCTACAACGCCGAACAGAGCGTGCCCTACGAGTTGCCGGGCAACGCTACGCAAAGCGGCATGAAAAGTCGCTCGAGCAAAGGCGGCAGCCCTGCCAACTTCAACGAAATCCGCATGGAAGACAAGAAAGGCGCCGAGCAGCTGTACCTGCATGCCGAGCGTGACATGGACACCGTCGTGGAACGGAACCAGAGCCTGGCCGTCGGCGCCAACCGTACCCAGACCGTCGGCCTGCTGGAAACCGTGATCATCGGCCAGGACCGCGTGCGCGCGGTGCGCCGCGACGATGTGCTGCTGGTCGGCGCGAGCAAGACCGACAGCGTCAGCACCAGCTACCTGATCGAGGCCGGGGAAAGCCTGCGCCTGGTCTGCGGCAAGAGCGTGATCGAGCTCAATGCCAGCGGCCAGATCAACCTCAGCTGTGTGCAGTTCAGCTTCCACGCCAGCGCCGATGGCCAGATCAATACCGACGGCACGCTCGACCTGAACGTGGGCGATGGCGCGCAGACCGGGCCCAACGCCCAGGGCGTGAAGGCGACCATCGACGGATCGGTCAAGGCGATCTTCTCCGAACCTGGCAAGTAACGAGTCATTCACCCATGAACTATCGCGTCAACGAATTTCGCTTCGCCCTGCCCGACCCCGAGCTGCAGGACACCAGCATCAATGTCCTGCGCTTCGCCGCGCTGGGCACCTCGCTGATCGTCAGCCGCAGCCTGCTGGCCGAAGGCGAGACCCTGCAGAGCAACTTCCACGGCCAGTTGCAACGTCTGCGCCAGCAGGTGCAGGACCTGCGCTTCCAGCCTGCCCAGACCATCGGCGTCGGCGCAGGCCAGGCCGTCGAGGCCATCGAACTGACCAGCCAGTTCAGCCGGGGCCAGGACAAGGTCTACCAGTACCAACTGGCCCTGGTGCTGCCGGGCAGCCGGCGAATGCTCGCGCTCAGCTACGTCAAGCCGCAGCCGTTGGGCAGCGCGGACGCTGCGCACTGGGCGACGATCAAGCAGTCGCTCGACTTCGACAACCTCGGCTGACAGGCAAGCGAATGTCCGATGCATTCTGGGCCGCCCGCGAAGGTGACGCGCTGCTGCACAGCTCGATGATGGCCGACATCGTCGGCGGCGTGCTGGAGGTCGCGGCCAACGTGGCCATCGGTGCCCTGGCCACCGCGGCGGTGGGCGCGGCCCTGGGCATCACCGTGGCCACCGGCGGGCTGGGCTGCTTCGTGCTCGGCGCGGTGGTCGGCCTGGCCGTGGGCGTGGCCATGGCCAAGACCGGCGCCGACACCGGGCTCAGTCGATTATGCGAGGGGCTTGGCAACGCGCTGTTTCCGCCTTCGGTGCAGGCGACCATTCTCAGCGGCTCGCGCAATACCCGGACCAACGGCAAGCCGGCGGCCCGCGCCGCCGGCGTCGTGCTGGGGCCTTCGGCGCCCGCGCCCGGTGGCAGCCAGGACGCACCGCCCGAGCAAGCCGAAGAGACTTTCCTGGACATGGCCAAGGGGTTCTTCTCCCAGCTCTGGCGGCCCACCGTCGCCAGCCCGGCGGCCAATACCCAGCCAGCCGATGACGACAAGGTGCTGTGCAGCAAGCATCCGGCCATGCCCCCGCAATACCTGGCCGAAGGTTCAGGCAAGGTGCTGATCAATGGCCATCCGGCCTCGCGCAGCGGCGACCGGAGCACCTGCGAGGCGGTGATCGTCGATGCCGGACTGGTATCGGACAACGTACGCATCGGTGGCGAGTCGGTCGTGGTGCGCGAGATTCGCAGCGGCAAGACGCCCGGCATCGGGCTTGCCATCACCGCGTTGATGCTGCTGCGTGGACGCGGCGGCAAGTTCTCCAGCAGGTTCGGTTGCATGCTGATCGGCGGCGTGACCAACCTGGTAAGCAGCCAGGTCAGCGCCGCCCTGACCGCGGCCATAGTCGGCTCGCCACACCCGGTCCATGCCGCGACCGGCGCCAAGGTCCTCAATGGGCCGCAAGACCTCGACTTCGAGGTTCCGGCGCTCATCCCATTGCGCTGGCAGCGCTACTACAACAGCCATGGCGAACGCGAAGACGGGCTGCTCGGTCAAGGCTGGAGCGTGGAGTACGAGGTCTACATCCAGATCCAGGCGCACCCTGACGGTGGCGAGCGCCTGCTGTTCGTCGACGAGCAGGCCCGCTGCATCGACATGGGCGACATCCCGCCAGGCGATGCCGTGTACAGCCCTGGCGAGGGCCTTGGTGTCAGGCGCGAACGCAATGGCGAGGTGCTGATCGAGGATCGCCAGGGCCGCTACCGGTTGTTCCAGCCCGCTCCGGGACGGCCCGGACGGCTGCGTCTGGCCCAGCTGGGCGATCGCAACGACAACCGCGTGTACCTCGATTACGACGACCTGGGGCGTCTGCGCGCACTGCGCGATACCTTCGACCTGGTGGAATTGCAACTGCACTACAGCGAGCTCTGGCCGGCCCGGGTCAGCCACATCGACCGACGCTTCGCCGATGGTGCCGTGCAGCGGCTGGTCAGCTACGACCACGACGGCAACGGTGACCTGGCCACGGTGCATGCCGACGACGGGCAGCCGACTCGGCATTTCGTCTACGATGGCGGTCGGCGCATGGTCGAGCATCGTTTGCCGTCGGGGCTTGGTTGCTACTACGAATGGGCCAGCTGCGCCGATGGCTGGCGCGTGGTTCGCTACTGGAGCGACGCGGGCGATGAATACCGCTTCGACTATGACCTGGCGCTTGGCCAGACGCGGGTGACCGACGGGCTGGGACGGGTCGGCACGCGCAGCTGGGACACCCGCTACCAGGTCACGCGCTTCACCGATGCGCTGGGCCTGACCTGGCATTTCGAGTGGAACGATGAACGCCAGTTGCTCGGTGCCATCGATCCGGCCGGCGGGCAATGGCGCTTCGACTATGACGAATCGGGCAACCTGACGCGCACGCTCGATCCACTGGGGCGCAGCGAGTCCACCCAGTGGCTGGAGCACTGGGCCTTGCCCAGGCAACGTACCGACCGGGCCGGCAACACCTGGCGCTTCCGCTATGATCGGCGTGGCAACTGCATCCGTCGTACCGACCCGCTGGGCCAGCACACCGAAGTCCGCTACGACGCGCACGGGCGCGCCAGCGAACTGATCGACGCCAAGGGCAACAGCCGGTGCCTGCACTGGAACGACCTCGGCCGTCTGACCGCCGTGGTCGACTGCTCCGGCTACCCGACCCGGCTCATCTACGACCGCAATGGCCACCTGAGCGAAACGATCGACGCGCTTGGCGAACGTGTGCGCTATCGTCGCGACCTGCATGGGCGACTGCTGGAACTGGTGCATGCCGATGGCAGGCGCGAGCAGTTCCACTACGACCTTGCCGGTCGCCTGGTCCGGCATACCGATCCGGCTGGCCATGCCCAGCACTACCAGCATGATGCGTACGGGCAGTTGCAGCGCCATGTCGACCCGCTCGGGCGGGTCGTCGAGCGCCGCCACGATGCCTACGGTCGACTGCTCGCGCTGGTCAACGAGAACGGCGAGGCCTACCGCTTCGAATGGGACGCGGTCGACCGGCTGATCGAGCGCCGCGATCTGGACGGCAGCGCGCGGCGCTATCGCTATGATGCGCTGGACGGGCTGGTCGAACTCGAACAGCTGCCAGCGCCGCATGGACAAGGGCTGGTCATGCTGCCCCAGGCGCCCCTGGCGCCGATCATCCACCGCTTCGAAAGGGATGCGGCTGGGCGCCTGGTGAGCAAGATCACCGAAGACGGCCACACGCACTACCGGTACGACGCGCTGGACCAGATGCTCGAGGCTTCGTTCATCGACCGGCACGGCAACGCCCAGGCGCTGAGCTTCGCCTATGATGCGCTGGGCAGGCTGGTCAGCGAACGGGACGGTGATGGCGACGCGCGACACCAGTACGACGAACTGGGCAACCGCACCCGTACCCAGCTGCCGGACGGTCGCTGGCTGAACCAGCTCTACTATGGCAGCGGCCACCTGCACCAGATCAATCTCGACGGCCTGGTGATCTGCGACTTCGAGCGCGATCGCCTGCACCGGGAGGTGTCGCGCACCCAGGGCAACCTGGAAACACGCAGCGAATACGACCGCGCCGGCCGGCTCCGGGCGCGCCTGAGCCGTACGCGCTCGAGCGTGGCGCACTTGCCGGCGGCATTGCAGCAGCGCTACGCCTACGACCTGCAGGACAGTCTGCAGGAGCGCTTGATCCAGCAACCTGGCGAGCAACTGCAGCAGTGGTTGCTGCACGATGCCACCCAACGCGTGCTGGCATGCCAGACGCCAGGCGGCCTGGAGGAAAGCTTCGCCTACGACCCGGCGGGGAACCTGCTCGACGGCATTGCCTCGGGTCGGGTACGGCACAATCGGCTGCTGTCCTATCAGGACAAGCGCTATCGCTACGATGCTTTTGGCCGCCTGGTCGAGAAGCGTAGTGCCCGTCACGGGGTACAGCGGCTGCGTTATGACGCCGAGCAGCGCCTGGTCGAGGTGCGCAGCCTGCGCGCCGGTCGCGAACGTGTGGTACGCATGCGCTACGATCCGCTCGGACGGCGGGTCGAGAAGACCGAGCACGATGCCGCCGGTCGCCTGCTCGGGCAGACGCGCTTCAGCTGGGACGGCTACCGCTTGCTGGGCGAGCGGCGTCATGGCCTGCAGAGCCTGTACCTGTATGCCGGGGACAGCTTCGAACCGCTGGCCAGGGTCGACGGCCGCGATGTCTACCAGCAGGTTCGCTACTATCATCCCGACCTGAGCGGACTGCCCGCCCGCCTGACCGATGCCCAAGGGACGGTGGTCTGGCAGGCACGCTACCAGGTGTGGGGCAACACCTTGACCGAAGTGCGCGAGGCGGGCCTGGTCGAGGAGCAGAACCTGCGCTTCCAGGGCCAATACCTGGACCGCGAGACCGGCCTGCACTACAACCTGTTCCGCTACTTCGACCCCGACATCGGTCGCTTCACCCAGCCCGACCCGATCGGCCTGGCTGGCGGCCTGAACCTTTATCGCTACGCGCCCAACCCGGCCACCTGGGTCGATCCCCACGGCTTGGCGGTGTGTCGGATGAGCAAGGCTGACCGCGACAACATGGGCGATGCACCCGCCGGCATGCTCAACCCGCACCGGCACCACGTGGTGCGCGAAGCAGCCCCGCGCAACTGGAAGCCGGAAAACCGAGCCTATATCCTCGATGCGCAGAAGATCATGAAAGACCTGAATATCGACATCAATACCGATCCGCGCAACTTCACCTGGGCGCAGAATGGCGGGCGCACTCACAGCGTCGCCGCGGCCAAGGAAGTCTTCACCCGGCTGAACGAGGTGAAGCACCTCGGCCTCAAGGAGGTCGAACGAGTGCTGGCGGAGCTACGCCTTGACTTCACAAAAGGAACAGTCGGTTCATGAACGACTCGCAAGCCTGTTATGCCGATCATCAAGCCTTGCTCGACCGTCTCTACGCAGCTGTCGAGGCCGGCGAGCTGGAACACGTGCGGGCGTTCGCCACGGCACACCCGCACCTGCTGCAACTGACCCGCTTCGGCAATCCCGACGCCGAAAACTTGCTGCACATCGCGGCGCGTCACGGTCAGCAACCCATGTGCGCCCTGCTCATCGACTGCGGCCTGGCAGTCGACCAGCCTGCCCGTCGGCATGGTCGCGCCACCGCGCTGGAACTGGCCGCCAGTGGCGGTCATGTCGGCACCTGCCAGTACCTGCTCGAGGCCGGCGCCAGTGTCGAGGGCCAGCCTGACAGCATCTGCGGGCCATTGCTGGCTGCCACCATCGCTGGCCAGCGCGAAGTGGTCGAACTGCTGCTGCGCCACGGCGCCGACGTCAACCGCCTGCACCGGACCCGCAACACCGGCCCGCTGGATGCCGCCGTGGCCTGGAAGCACGACCAGATCGCCGAGCTGCTCAGCGCGGCCGGCGCCCGGCACATCGATGACATTGGCGATGACCAGATACCCGAGGCGGGCAATGCCATTCTCAATTTCGTCCAGCAGACGGTCGGACGGGTCTTGCCGCTGGCCTTCAGCCCGGTCAGCGAAGAGCGTCGCGCAAGCCTGCATGTCAGCCTGGTGGCCAGCAAGAACGACTTCAAGCTGCTGTTCACCTTGGGGCAGTTCCAGGTGCGGCCGATGACCGAGCTGTTCATCTGCCTGCCTGGCGACTGGGCGCTGCCGCGCCTGGAGCATGAAGCCGCCGATGCCTGGCGCTTTCCGGCGCGCTTGCTGTCGCGCCTGACCCGGCGTGCCTTCGACCGAGGTCCGTTGATCGAGGGCAGCCTGATCCTGCGCGACGACACCGACTATGCCGACCTGGCCTGGCCCATTGGTGTCGATGCTTTGCTCGCGGTGGACAAACCCTGGCAGGCAGACAGCCAGGGGCAGGACATTCCCGAGGACGAGAAGGTGCTGCTGCTGACCCTGGCGCCGGTGAAGTTCGCACGCGCCGGTGTGCCACGGGGCCCGGCCCTGGCTGGACTGGTCGAGCGCAAGCGCAAGGCCAGCTGGAAGGCCCTGGCCCTGCCGATGCCTGCCTGAACATGGCCACGGCCCCACGGGGCCTGGTCTTTGGGCAACAGGTCATGGCTGCTGGTAGACCACGCCCCCCAGACGATAGGTCGACAGCACCTGAGTGTCGGCGCCCGGCTTCCCAGACTCTGCCAGCTGATCCGCTGGTGCGGTCGGCAGATACATGTGCCGCTGTGCCCAGACTTCTTCCCGGGGTTTCACATCGCGCCGACGTTCGCCGCGGCTGGACTTGTCGAAATCCTTGAGCTCGCTCAGCTTCATGGGGGTATCACCGGCCAGCACGAACACCGGCAGGTTAGCCTTCGGCTGCGCGTCCCAGCGCTGACCGCTCGGTCCGAACCAGAGGGTACAGCGCGGATGCGGCGCGATGGTCTTGTGCTTGACCAGGACGTCCTGGTCATCGAAGTGGACGATCGCCCTGAGGTCGAGGTATTCCGGCGTCTCATGCACGGCGATGCCCTGCTGCTTAGCCCGCGCCTGGGCCGCGGCGGCCAGTTGCTCGCGTATCTTGCCAACGGCGATGCGCTGCGTCCCGGTGGTATGCCCGGCCCAGGTGAAGGACAGACGTCGCGGCGCGCCATCGAAGGCATGCACGCTCCGCTGCAACTGCTTGGTACTGAACGTAGCCGACCCCAACGCCCGGCGCATCAGCCGTGGGCGCATTTCAGGCGTGAGATCCTGGGCGATCCGCTCTGCCTCGATCGCCGCCATCAACCGCTGTTTCGCCTCGTTGACCTCCTGTGCCAGCCAGAGCACCGATTCGCTCAGCTGGAAGTAGCCCGGCAGGCGCATGACGGTCCCCGGCGCCTGGCCGACGTCCCGCTCGAAGGTGCCGATGGCCTCGAGCGTGGCATCGATGGCCTGCTGGCCCTCGAGCAGCTCGACTTCGATGACGTCGGGGGTACGTTGTTCGTGCAGCACCGGCAGGCGCCAGACCTTGCCGGCGACGACCAGCGATGGCCAGCTTTCGTTGAACGCACGAACGCTGGAAGTAAGGGCGTGATAGGAGCGTCTTATATCTTCGTACATGAAAACCTCCTGTGTCGGGAAAGTATAACATTCACGGAAGTCCGGGTAATCGTTGGATGGTTTGTACTTTGAATGCGATTGGAAGATCTATCGTCTGGCGTGCTAAGTGGCTGGCGCGACAGGCCACGTAGCGGCCTCGGGATCGGCCCGGCAACCAGGCTTCGTACAGCCACGAAGATAGGGGCCTGCATACCCTACCCCCTGGTCTGATCAACCGCTCTTAGTTTATTGCGTTGTATGGCATCCAACTTTACCTCCCATATACACGCCATCTGATTTGGAACAGACAGCGCAGAAATCAAAGTTTGCACTAGTATGTTAATGGCTTTTTACAGGGGTGGTATAAATAACACGCCTGCTCCACCCATCGCCTCGCCGGTCTGCGCCTCGGAACATGCCTGAACTGGTCGTCGTCATCCGTGAAATGGGGCACGCGTTGCCGCGCGCCCGGATCCCGACCAGAGGATGAATACCGATGAACGCTCCAACCGACGCAATCGTCTCGCTCCTGCGGCGTCATGCCGAGCCGCTGCCGGCCAGCGACTCCCCTGCCTTCGGCACGCTGTTCGATCGCTATGGCGAGGCCACCGTGGTGCTGATCGGCGAAGCCAGCCATGGCACCAGCGACTTCTATGACAGGCGTGCGGCGATCACCCGGCACCTGATCCAGGCGCATGGCTTCAACATCGTGGCGGTGGAGGCGGACTGGCCCGACGCGGCGCGGATCGACCGGCGCACGCGGTACCTGGAACCTGCGCGGGACGATCGCCAGCCGTTCAATCGTTTCCCGACCTGGATGTGGCGCAATACCGATGTGGAAGCCTTCACCACCTGGCTCGAAGCCTACAACCGTGCCCTTCCCTTCGAACGACGCGTGGAATTTCGCGGCCTGGATATCTATAGCCTGCGCAGCTCGATCAGCGAGGTGCTGGCCTTTCTCGATCGCAGCGACCCCGAGCTTGCCCATGAGGCCCGGCGGCGCTATGGCTGCCTGACGCCCTGGCAGGACGAGCCGGCGCTGTACGGCCATTTCGTCGAGCGCGATGGCCTTGCCCCGTGCGAGGAAGCGGTGGTCAAGCAACTGCGCAGTTTGCTGGACAAGCGCCTGCACGACTGCACCGAGGACGACGAAGCCTTTTTCGACGCTACCCAGAATGCGCGTGTCGTGCGTGCCGCGGAGCAATACTACCGGGCAATGTACAAGGGTTCGGTACTGTCCTGGAACCTGCGCGACCAGCACATGTTCGATACCTTGCAGGCCGTGCTGGCGCGACGCGGTGATGGCGCCAAAGCCGTGGTCTGGGCCCACAACTCGCATATCGGCGATGCGGCGGCCACGGCCATGGGCAGGCGTGGCGAGCTCAACATCGGGCGTTTGTGTCGTGCCCACCATGGGCGCCAGGCGGTCCTGATCGGCATGAGCACCGACCGTGGCGAAGTGGCGGCGGCCGACGACTGGGACGGCGACATGCAGACCATGCAGGTGCGCCCTTCCCTGCCGGCGAGCTGGGAGCGGCAGTTTCTCGAAGCCGGTATACCTGCCTCGTTGACCGATTGGCGTGGCGACGACCGCCAGGCCTTGCGCGAAGGCTTGTCGGCCTCGCTGCTGGAACGGGCCATCGGGGTCATCTACCGCCCCCATAGCGAACGCCAGAGCCATTATTTCGAGGCGGTGCTGGCCGAGCAGTTCGACGCGCTGGTATGGATCGAGCAGACCCGCGCCGTCACTGCGCTACCGAGCTCGGCGGCCGAACACGACGAAGAGGACACCTTCCCTTTCGGCGTGTGACGCACGCGATGCGGCGACCGTACCCAAACAGACCTGCTAGGAGCGAATCTTGCCGGCGAACACCCGGAAACCCCAGGTGTTGTAGGCCAATGTCACGGGAACGATCACCATGAACCCGACCAGCATGAACCACTGGGTGGCGGGCGCTGCGTGCGCCTGCCCCAGGCTCAGATCCGGCGGCACGATCGACGGGAATACCATGATCACCAGCACCAGCGAGGACACGCAGACCATGCCCAGCGCCGCGAACAGAGGCAGATGATCCCGAGCGCCATGCAAGGCACGCTGGAATCCTGCCGACAACGCAAGCAGGACGAGCAACGCTGGGGCCGCTAACCAGGGGTGGTATAGACGCGCAGCGTAACGCGCGTCGAACGCCGCTGCCCAAGCCAGCATTGCGATGAGCAGCACCGGCACCAGCACCGCCAGCCACCGCGCCTGACGCCCGGAACGGCGCTGCAACGCCCCGTCGCAGCGCCAGTACAGCCAGCAGGCGCCCAGCCACAGGTAGCCCAGCGTCAGGGCAAGGCCACAAGCCAGGGGAAACGGCGAAAGCCACTCCCAGCCACTGCCGGCATACTGTCCGGCGGCCTGGGGCACGCCCTGCAGCAAGGTGCCCAGGGCTATGCCCTGGCAGACCGTGGCGAGCAGCGAACCGGCCAGCAGCGCTCCGTCAGCCAGGCGCTTGCGCGACACCTGCTCGCGAAACTCCAGGCCCACGGCACGCAGGATCAGCGCCATCAGCATCAGCGACAGGGGCAAGTACAGCGCCGGCAGCAGGATGGCATAGGCTGCGGGGAACAGCGCCAGCAAACCGCCCGCGGCCAGTACCAACCAGGTTTCGTTGGCATCCCACACCGGCAGGATCGACAGCACCATGGTGGCGCGCTCGTCAGGCCGAGGGTTGCTGCCCATGAGCAATCCCACGCCCAGGTCGGTGCCGTCGAGCAGGACATAGGTCAGCAGCGCGAACGCCAGCGCCGCACCACTGAGCAGGGTCAGCCCGTCGATGCCGAACATGCTCAGCGCCCCTCATCCGGCCCGGGTTGCGGACCCGGCTCGGCGGCGCGCGGTGGCCGGCCGGCGAGGCGCAACAGCAGCCACAAGCCGGCCCCGAACACCAGCACATAGAATCCCAGCAGGCCCGCCGTCGTCGCCATCACGGTCTGCCCTGCCACCGGCGACAGGCTGTCGGCCGTGCGCAGCAGCCCATGGACCGTGAACGGCTGGCGGCCGACCTCGGTCACCACCCAGCCGCCGAGCATGGCCAGGAAGCCGGCCGGCGCCAGGGCCAGGCTGGTGCGCTGCAGCCAGCGCGCCTGGTACAGACGTCCTCGCGCGCGCAGCACCAGGCTGGCGATCCCCTGGGCCAGCATCAGCAGGCCCAGGCCGACCATGATGCGAAAGGCGAAGAACACCACGGGGACCGGCGGCAGGTCTTGCGGTGGGAATTCATCGAGCGCGGCGATGCTGCCAGTCAGGTCGTGACGCAGGTACAGCGAGCCTAGCCGTGGCACGGCCAGCTCGAGATGATTGCGCTGGCGCTCCATGTCCGGCAGGGCGAACAGCCGTAGTGGCTCGCCCTGCCCCTCGGCCGGTCGCTGCCAGGACCCCTCGATGGCGGCGACCTTGATCGGCTGCACTTCGAGCGTGTGACGCCCATGCAGGTCGCCGATCAGCACCTGCAGCGGGGCCAGCACCGCGATCGTCCAGAGCGCCATCGAATACTGCAGGCGCGCGCGCGGATTGCCTGGCTCGCGCAGCAGCTGCCAGGCACCGACCCCGGCCACCATGCTCGCGCTGCCCAGCAGCGCTGCGATGAGCATGTGCGTCAGCCGGTAGGGGAAGGACGGGTTGAAGATGATCGCCCACCAGTCCTCGGCGATGAAACGCCCATCGCCAGCGATGGAATAGCCGGCCGGCGTGTGCATCCAGGAATTGGCCGAGAGGATCCAGAAGGCGCTGACCAGCGAGCCGATGGCGACCGCGCAAGTGGACATGAAGTGCAGCCTGGGCCCGACCTTGTTCAGCCCGAACAGCATGACCCCGAGAAACCCCGCTTCCACGAAGAATGCCACCAGTACTTCGTAGAACATCAACGGCCCGATGACCTCACCGGCCTTGAGCGACAGCCGCGACCAGTTCAGGCCGAACTGGTATTCCATGACCAGCCCCGAAGCGGTACCCACCGCCACGGTCAGCGCGAACAGCTTCAGCCAGAAGCGGTAGACCTCCATGGCATGGGCATTGCCTCGCCACAACCAGAGTGCCTCCAGCACCATCAGGCCCTGCGCCAGGCCGATGCTGAAAGCCGCCAGGACAATATGGAAGCCGATGCTGATGGCGAACTGCAAACGAGCGGCCAGCAGTCCGGAAGCGGCGTCGGCGAGTTCCATCAAGCCGGCCGTCCAGCCAACGCCGGTGCAGTTCTACCCAAGCGGCATGCAGGACAATGAAGATGGAACATGGATCGTCTCGCCCGAGGCATATGTGTCTGAGTATTTCGAGAGAACAGCGCCGAGGAAAGTTCACGACCGCACCGGCCCATGCCTGCACGCCGTCGTCACCGGAGCCGAGTCAGACCCTTCAGCCGGCGCGGCCGAGTCCGTATCATGGAGCCACAGTTCCAGGGGTTTGAAATGTTCGATTGGGAAGACCTGCGTCATTTTTCGGCTTATGTCGCTTCGGGATCACTCGCTGGCGCCGCCCGCTCCCTGGGTGTCGACCATGCCACCGTGGCGCGGCGGATCGCCTCGCTGGAAACGGCGTTGCGGCTCAAGCCGGTCGACCGCCGCCCCAGGGCCTACGCGCTTACCGAAGAAGGTGCACGGGTCGGCGAGTTCGCCGAGCAGATGCTGCAGTCATCGTTCGCCCTGGAGCATTTCGCCAGCGCCGGACAACAGGCCGTCGAAGGCCAGGTGGTGATCGCCGCCCCGCCAGCGCTGCTTGGCAGCATGGTGGCGCGCAGGCTCGGCGACCTGTATCAGCGCCATCCGCGCCTGCAGCTCAAGCTGGTCGGCAGCAAGTCGCGGGCTTCGCTGGCGCGTCGGGAAGCGGACGTGGCGATCACCTTGGCCAGGCCCACCGAGCCGACGCTGGTGGCGAGCCTGCTGGGCCACCTCGATTACCGGCTCTACGCTTCGCCAGCTTACCTGCGTGGCGCGGATCCGCACCGCTACATCGGTTACGACGAGTCCCAGGAGCGTTCGCCGCAGCAGCAGTGGTTGCTCGGCCAGATCGGCGACCGCCCCTTCGCCCTGCAAAGCAACGACCTGCGGATCCAGGCACAGGCAGCGGCCGGCGGCATTGGCATTGCCTGTCTGCCGACCTTCATGGCCAAGGAGCACGGGCTCGAACGCGCCGGCGAGCAGGATCGCTCGATGAGCATCGAAATCTGGCTGGCGGTGCACGAAGACGTCCGCGCTGCGCCGCGCATCAAGGCGGTGACGGATTTTCTGGTCCAGCAGGTGCGCCCCCTGCTGCGCGCGTGAAGGCCGCGCGCGGCGGTCTCGCAGGTGGCGCGTTCAACCAGGCAAGCCGGGGCAGCCGCGACGCAGCTGGCTGCCCGGGGCCGCGCCTTGCAGGCTTTCGGCAAGCCCGCTGGCCGCCGCCGACAGCTCATGACCGGGCGGGAACAGCACCCCGACCGGCTTTTCCACATTGGGCCCGCTGATGGCGCGGCAACACGCGCCAAGTGACTGCATCTGCTCACGACAAAGCTCCGGAACCACGCTCACGCCCAGCCCCTGGGCGACCATCCTGCCCACCGTGACCAACTGGTGACACTCGAAAGCGACCTGGAACTGCTGCACCTCCTCCAACAGTTCCCGCACCGTGGAGGGACGCTGCAAGGTGATGAAAGGAAACCGCAGCAGCTCGCCCCAGGTGACCTGCCCGGCCGCCGCCAGCGGCGAGTCTTTCGGCATCACGGCGATGAAACGATCGACGTACAGCGCCGAGAAGCGCATGCCCAGCGTCTGCGGTGGTTCGAAGCCGATGCCCAGCTCCACCTGGCGGGTCCGCACCATGTCCCAGACCTGCTCGTTGACCACGTCGTGGACCGCCACATCGATGCCTGGATGACGGGCCTTGAACGACCTGAGCACCTGCGGCAGCAAGCTGCAGGCGAACGAGGGCATGGCGGCGACCGAGACGCGGCCGCGCTGCAAGGTGAAGTGCTGGCGCAAGGTGTCTTCGGCGTCGTCCCACTCGGCCAGCAGACGCCGGGCGATCGGCAGCAGCACCTCGCCCTCGGGGGTCAGGGCGACGCTGCGCGTGGTGCGCACCAGCAGGCGTCCACCGAGACTCTCTTCCAGGTTCCTGATCGCCAGGCTCAAGGCCGGCTGCGACAGATGCAGCCGCTCGCCAGCGCGAGCGAAGCTCAGGCTTTGGGCCACGGCCAGGAACGCACGTAACTGGCGAACCGTCATTGATTGGTTTCCCAAATGAATGGCAAGGAAAAACAAAATTAACAAATGACGTCGAGAAGATGAAGCTGTGCCTACCCCTCACCACGACAGGCACAAGAACATGAGCGGACTGGACAAACGCGTGGACAGCTACAGCGAGGCCCTGGCTGGACTGACGGATGGAATGACGGTACTGGCTGGCGGCTTCGGCCTGTGCGGCATTCCCGAAAACCTCATCGAGCAGATCCGCCGGCTCGGCGTGCGCGACTTGACGGTGGTTTCGAACAACTGCGGCGTGGACGGTTTCGGCCTCGGCGTGCTGCTCGAGGACCGCCAGATCCGCAAGATGATCGCCTCCTATGTCGGCGAGAATGCGTTGTTCGAACAGCAACTGCTCAGTGGCGAGCTGGAAGTGGAACTCACGCCCCAAGGCACCCTGGCGGAAAAACTGCGCGCCGGCGGCGCCGGCATCCCGGCGTTCTTCACCGCCACCGGCTACGGCACGCCAGTGGCCGAAGGCAAGGAGGCGCGGCAGATCAATGGCCGGCACTATATCCTCGAACCGGCCATCACCGGCGATTTCGCCATCGTCAAAGGCTGGAAGGCCGATCACTTCGGCAACGTGATCTATCGCCACACGGCGCAGAACTTCAACCCGGTCATGGCCACGGCTGGGCGGATCACCGTGGTCGAGGTCGAGGAAATCGTCGAACCCGGCGAGCTGGACCCCGCGCACATCCATACCCCTGGGATCTACGTCGATCGCATCATCCAGGGCCGCTTCGAAAAACGTATCGAGAAACGCACCCTGCGTGCCTGACCGTCATTCCAGGAGATTTCCATGGCCCTCACCCGTGAACAAATGGCCCAACGCGTGGCTCGCGAGCTCAAGGACGGCTACTACGTCAACCTCGGCATCGGCATTCCCACCCTGGTCGCCAACCATGTACCCGAGGGGATCGACGTGATGCTGCAATCGGAGAACGGTTTGCTCGGCATGGGCCCCTTCCCTGACGAAGCGCAACTCGATGCCGACATGATCAATGCCGGCAAGCAGACGGTCACCGCCCGCCGCGGCGCGGCGATCTTCTCCTCGGCCGAGTCCTTCGCGATGATCCGTGGCGGGCATGTCGACCTCACCGTGCTCGGTGCCTTCGAAGTCGACGTACGTGGCAACATCGCCTCCTGGATGATCCCCGGTAAGCTGGTCAAGGGCATGGGTGGCGCCATGGACCTGGTCGCCGGTGCCGAGAACATCATCGTCACCATGACCCACGCCTCCAAGGATGGCGAGTCCAAGTTGCTCGAGCATTGCAGCCTGCCCCTGACTGGCTGTGGCTGCATCCGCAAGGTACTGACCGACCTGGGCTACCTGACCATCGAGGACGGCAGCTTCATCTTGCACGAACACGCCCCAGGCGTCAGCATCGAGGAAATCGTCGAGAAGACCGCAGGCCGGCTGCGCATCTCGCCCGCCGTACGTGAAATGACCTTCTGAACCCCTGGCAGCGCGGGGGCTTGCAACCCAGGCCAGTCCTCGCGATCGGCTCCTTCTTCCATCGCTACAGGAACATCGTCATGCAAGATGTCGTCATCGTCGCCGCCACCCGTACCGCCATCGGCAGTTTCCAGGGCAGCCTGAGCAGTACGCCAGCCACCACATTGGGCGCGGCGGTGATCCGCCGCCTGCTGGAACAGACCGGGCTGGATGCCGCCCAGGTCGACGAGGTGATCCTCGGCCACGTACTGAGCGCCGGCAGCGGGCAGAACAGCGCGCGCCAGGCCGCCGTCCAGGCCGGCCTGCCGCATGCCGTGCCGGCGTTGACCTTGAACAAGGTCTGCGGTTCCGGGCTCAAGGCCGTCCAGCTCGGCGCCCAGACCATCCGTTGCGGCGAGGCCGAGGTGGTGATCGCTGGCGGCATGGAAAACATGAGCCTGGCGCCCTATGTACTGCCCAAGGCACGTACCGGCTTGCGCATGGGGCATGCCGAACTGCTCGACAGCATGATCGTCGATGGTCTGTGGGATGCGTTCAACGACTATCACATGGGGGTCACCGCCGAGAACCTGGTGGCGAAGTACGCGATCAGCCGCGAGGCCCAGGATGCCTTCGCCGCCGCCTCGCAACAGAAGGCCGCGGCGGCCATCGAGGCCGGTCGCTTCGCCGACGAGATCACCCCGATCCTGCTCCCCCAGCGCAAGGGCGAGCCGCTGCGCTTCGACACGGACGAACAGCCGCGCGCCGAAACCAGCCTGCAATCGCTGGCCAAGCTCAGGCCGGCATTCAAGCCCGATGGCACGGTGACGGCCGGCAATGCTTCGAGCCTCAACGATGGCGCCGCCGCCGTATTGCTGATGAGCGCGAGCAAGGCCGCCGCGCTCGGGCTGCCGGTGCTCGCGCGCATCAAGGCCAGCGCCAGCGCGGGCGTGGACCCGGCGCTGATGGGCATCGGCCCGGTCTCGGCGACCCGCCGCTGCCTCGAGAAGGCCGGCTGGTCGCTCGATCAGCTCGACCTGATCGAAGCCAACGAGGCGTTCGCCGCCCAGGCCCTGGCGGTCGGCCAGGAACTGGGCTGGGACGCGAGCAAGATCAACGTCAATGGCGGCGCCATCGCTCTGGGCCATCCCATCGGTGCCTCCGGGTGCCGAGTGCTGGTGACCCTGCTGCATGAAATGATCCGGCGGGACGCGCACAAGGGCCTGGCCACCCTGTGCATAGGCGGAGGCCAGGGTGTGGCGATGCTGATCGAGCGGGGATGACGTCACCGGCCTGTGGGCATGACGGCATGGCCGTGCTTCCAGCACCATGACGGGTGTTTTCAGCAGGCCCCTTGTGCATTTTTGCAAACGACGCCTGCGTATCCCTGGAATTCCCGCACGACCGCCGCGCCGCTAACCTTGTCATCGTGACTGCGGCCACTCTGGCCGACAGTCTTCCGATCGACAGGAGAAGCACATGCAATACGTCAAGCTCGGCACTACAGGCCTGGATGTCTCCAGGCTCTGCCTGGGATGCATGACCTTTGGCGAACCCGATGCCGGTACCCATCCCTGGACCCTTGGCGAGGCCGATAGCCGACCGATCGTCCGCCACGCCGTCGACCAGGGGATCAACTTCTTCGATACCGCCAACAGCTACTCGGCAGGGACCTCCGAGCTCATTCTCGGCAAGCTGCTCAAGGAATTCATCCGCCGCGACGAAGCGGTCATCGCCACCAAGGTCTTCTATCCGGCGAACATGTGGGAAGGCGCGACCCGGCCCAATGAACAGGGGCTCTCGCGCAAGGCCATCCTGGCCGGTATCGACGCCAGCCTGACACGTCTGGGCACCGACTATGTCGACCTCTACCAGATCCACCGCTGGGACTACCACACTCCCATCGAGGAAACCATGGAAGCGCTGCACGACGTGGTCAGGGCCGGCAAGGCCCGCTACATCGGCGCCTCGTCCATGTATGCCTGGCAATTCGCCAAGGCCCAACACGTCGCGGCCACGCATGGCTGGACCCGCTTCGTGTCGATGCAGAACTACCTCAACCTGCTGTATCGGGAAGAGCAGCGCGAAATGATCCCGTTGTGCCTCGACCAGGGCGTGGGCCTGATGCCGTGGAGCCCGATGGCCCGTGGCCGCCTGACCCGCCCACAGGGCCAGCAGACGGTACGCACCCGCAGCGACGTGTCCGGCCGCTCGTTCTACGAGGCCACGCAAGAGCAGGACGGTCGAGTGATCGACGTGGTCGAGCAAGTCGCCCAGGAACGTGGCGTTCCCATGGCCCAAGTGGCCCTGGCCTGGGTGCTGCGCCAGCGCGGCGTTTCGGCACCGATCGTCGGCGCATCCAAGCCTGCACACCTGGACGATGCCATCGCCGCGCTGCAACTGACGCTGTCGGACGCTGAAGTCTCGCGCCTCGAGGCGCCCTACGTGCCCCATGCGGTGACCGGCTTCAACTGAGCCCGCGGGCAGCGCCTCGTCGGATCGACGCGGCGGCTGTCGGACCGGCGAGCGACTGATGCTCACCGTCGTGGTCCAAGCCTGGTGTCGGCAGCAGCCAGGACACGCGCATGAACATTCGGACCATCACGGCAGGCGTACTCAGTGTCGCCTATCATGAACAGGGCCCAGCCGACGGCCCCGCGGTAGTGCTGTTGCATGGCTTTCCCTACGACATCCATGCCTACGATGAGGTGGCCCGGCGTCTTGCCGAGGCAGGTTGCCACTGCCTCGTGCCTTATCTGCGCGGCTATGGCGCCACGCGCTTTCTCGATCCCGGCACGTCCCGCTCGGGAGAGCAGGCTGCCCTTGGCGCCGACCTGCTGGCCTTGCTCGATGCTCTCGGCCTGCAACGCGCGGTGCTGGCCGGCTACGACTGGGGTGGTCGGGCAGCCAGCATCGTGGCCGCGCTGTGGCCGCAGCGCGTGGTCGGGCTGGTCAGTTGCGAACCGGGCTACAACATTCAGGACATCGCCGCCTCCGGCCAACCCGCCACGCCGGAACTCGAGCATCGCCTGTGGTACCAGTACTACCTGCACGGCGAGCGCGGCCGCCGTGGGCTCCAAGCCGATCGCAACGCCTTCGCGCGGCTGCTGTGGCGGCTGTGGTCGCCCACCTGGCGCTTCGACGAGGCCACCTTTCAGGCCACCGCGGCAGCCTTCAGCAATCCTGACTTCGTCGATGTGGTGGTGCATTCCTACCGGCATCGTTTCGGCCTGGTGCCTGGCGACCCGCGCTACCAGGCCATCGAACGGCGACTGACCTTGCGACCGACGATCGGCGTGCCCGCCATCGTATTGGCCGGAGCCGATGACGGTGTCATGCCGGTGCAGGCCCAGGCCGATGCCGTGCGAGGGTTCAGCGGCCCTTTCCTGCGCGAGGTGCTTGGCGGCACCGGACACAATGTCCCGCAGGAAGCTCCGGCGGCATTCGCCGATGCGGTGCTGCGCCTGGTGCAGGCGTGACCGATGAAACCCGCAGCGCCGCTTGCCGGTCAGGTACAAGAGTCGGGACCGACCGGCACTGACCTGCGCAGTGGTGTTCGCGCTGGCGGCTAGCGCACCAGTCGTACCGATCCGACGCCCTGTCACCGAAGGAGCAATGCCGATGTCCGATACCTCGCCCCAGCTCAATCGCCGCCTGCTGTGCAAGCTCATGGCCGCTGGCGCCGCGGTCGCCGCCACGCCACCGGCGCTCGCCGACAGACTCATCCCGCCCACGCCGGTCGATGTGGGCAAGGTGGAAAATGGCAGCGTCAAGTTTCCGCCCTGGCGCGGCCCGGCCGACACCCCGTCGGCACCACCGCCAGCCCCGCTGCCGCCCGAGCAGCGCGTGGGCTTCGCCATCGTCGGGCTGGGCCGCCTGTCGCTCGAAGAGATCCTGCCGGCCTTCGCCAAGTCGCTCAAGGCCAGGCCAGTGGCGTTGGTATCCGGCACCCCGGACAAGCTCGAAGCGGTGGCCAGGCAGTACGGCATCAAGCGTGAAGCCTGCTACAGCTACGAAGATTTCGACCGTATCGGCGACAACCCCGAGGTGCAGGTGGTGTACATCGTCCTGCCCAATGCGATGCATCGCTCGTTCTGCGAGCGCGCCGCCAAGGCTGGCAAGCATGTGCTGACGGAAAAACCCATGTCCGTGTCTTCGGCCGATGCCCAGGCCATGGTCGACGCCTGTCGCCAGGCCCAGGTCAAGCTCATGGTGGCCTATCGTATCCAGTACGAGCCGTTCAACCATCACGCCAGGCGGCTGGTGCGCGGCCGCAAGCACGGCCGTCTGGTGGCCTACCACGGCATCAATACCCAGACCGTCGCCGCCGATGGGCATCTCCAGTGGCGCCACAAGAAAGCCATGGCCGGTGGTGGCTCACTGGTGGATATCGGCCTGTACTGCCTGAACACCGCTCGCTTCATCACCGGTGAAGAGCCGGTCGAGATCTACGCTTGCACCTATTCGCCGGCCGGCGACCCGCGCTTCGCCGAAGTCGAGGAAACCGTGCAGTTCACGCTGCGTTTCCCGTCGCACACGGTGGCCAACTGCCTGACCAGCTATGGTGGGCGGGACGACAAGTACCAGCGCCTGAACCTCGAGGGCGCGGTGGTGGACATGCCCAACGCTTTCGCCTATCAGGGCCAGCGGCTGTCGCTGATCGAGCGCGCCGACGATGCCACGCGCAACAGCGAACTGATGCTCGAACCGAACAACCAGTTCGCCGCCGAGCTCGATCACATGGCCGGCTGCGTACTCGATGGCAGCGAGCCGTTCACGCCAGGCGAGGAAGGCTTGCAGGACCACAAGCTGATGGAAGCGATTTACGAAAGTGCCCGCACCGGCCAGCCGGTGAAACTGCCAGCTGTCGAAGGGCTCGATCATTTCCGTGGCAAGCCGGCCCGGCAAGGCTGATCCTGCCCCCAGGCGCCAGATCGACCGAACTCTGCCACCGGGCCGGCTCTCTAATTCGCAAGTAAACAGGAGAACGTCATGAGCGACCAACACCGCAACCCAGCCAAGCCCCACAATGCCCCGCCGACCGATGCCGAGGGCAAGCCGGTCAACGTGGTTGAACGCAGCCTCGAGGAGGATCGAGGCCCCGAGCGTGATTTCGACAAGGTAGTGACACCGACCAGCACCAAGGTACTGGAGCAGGACGTCGAGGCCCTCGAGCGGAAGAATGCGCAAGTCGAGCGCAAGTTGAGGGAGTAGCTGTCAGCAGGCTCGCCCCCCGGAAGCGGCCGCCGCCGGAGCGGCGAGGCGGTCGCGATGGGCTGCAACGCAGCCCCTGGATCTGCCGGACGAGAAAGCTGACGAAGTCAACCGTGTTAAAGGCGGGCGGGCTCGTCTTCGGCCGAGGCGTCGTCTTCCTGATCGTCGAGCTGCTCGTCACGCCCGCGCGAAGAAGGTTTGTCCGGATCGTTGATGAACGGAACCCGATTCGGTCCTTGTTCTTCCGTGCCCGCGGTTTCTGGATTCATCGCTCGGTACTCCTCTAGCCACTGGTCTTTTTTCGATAGCATCGCCAGCAAAAGGTTCGGGACCGTGCCAACCGGCCTTGCGCTCAGGCCGCAGCCTTGCGCAAGGCCGGCAGGCGAACCAGCGACCAGCCCGCTTCGGACTCGGCCAGCGCCAGGCGCACGCCGTCCAGTGGCATGCTGTCGAGCAGTGCCAAGGCCAGGTCGCCAACCATCCAGTTGACCGTGTTGGAGGCGATGACCCGGCCATCGGCGGAAATCAGCACCGCTTCGTGCTCGAGACGCATGAGGCTGCGCACCAGCAGTCGCTCGAGGTTGTGCAGCGAAAGGTCCAGGCCGGCGACACCGACGAAGCGCTCGCGAACGAAGATCGGCATGGTGAAGGTCAGTACATACATGTTGGTGCCGTACAGGTCGACATAGGGCCCTTCGACCACCGGCTTGCCGGATGCGCGCGGCCGGCTGTACCACGGCATGGCCATGTAGTCATAGAAATTCTCGCGGCGACGGTCGAAGTTCGGACGCAGGGGCAAGGTCTTGCCCGCGTCGGCCAGGTACCACCACTCCAGGTGCATTTCCCGGTCGGCCATCAGTCCCGGCTCGACGATCACCCCGCCGCCACAGCCAAAGGCACCGGTGGCCAGCAGCTCGCGATCGATGGCCGGACGCAGCGTGGCCAGGTCGCGAGCGGTGGGCTGGCGATTCTCGCAGAGCACTTTCTCCCATACGGCCCGAGCATCCTCGACCAGTTGGCGGACCTGGTCGAAAAGAATTCCCAGGGTGCTGTCGAGCTGCTTGGCGCAGGTCGATAGCGGATCAGTGTCGCTCAGGGCAAACATGGCATTACCTCACGCAGGTTCGGCTTTGTTCTTGTAGGTTGTACCCTGACGGTCGGCCAGGGCTTTGCAGCAATATCAGGCAATAACCACGCCAATCCAGGCGCTTCGCACTCAGGCCGGGTCGGCCTCGGCCAGCAGTTCCAAGCGCAAGCTGATCAGCCGCTTGATAGCGCGGCTGACATGGGCCTCGGCCAGCGCGCCGGCCAGGACCGCATCACCGTTGGTCAGCGCCTGCAGGATCGCCCGATGCTCCTGTTCGACCACTGCGACGTCCCCGCCCCCGGCAGCTTCCAGCCAGAGCAGCTCGCCAACCTCGGCCTGCAGGCGCATTTCCGCATGCGTCAGGCGCAGGGATTGGGCCGCCGCCGCGACCTCGATGTGAAAGCGGGCATCGGCACGATGGCGAGCCAGGCGGGTACCGGCCTGGCGCAGGCTTTCGATGTGTTGGGCAATGCGCGCCTGCTGTTCGCGGGAACCGCGCTTGGCCGCCAGGCGCGCCGCAGTGCCGGAAATGGCGGTCTGTTCATCGCCAAGGTCACGCAAGTCCGGTCCACTCATGTCACGCAGGCGCTGAAGCAGGAGGGTCTCGGGCAACTCCACGGGAGCGCAGACGAAACTGCCGCCATTGCGTCCACGCCGGGTCTCGATCAAGCCGCGCTGACGCAATACCACCAGCGCCTCGCGCAAGGTGACGGTAGCGACACCAAGTTGCAGGGCCAGCTCGGCCTCGCTGGGCAACTGCTGCCCTTCGGCGAACAAGCCCAGCTCGATGGCCTCCATCAGCCTGCGGGCGACTTCGTCCGTGCGCCCTTCCTGCGGCAGCCGGATGAAGAAGATGTTTCTGGCACTGTCAAGGGCAGTCATTGCCTCTCCTGTCGAGCGTTGCGAGGCCATCGGCAGGCCTGTCAAAAGGTTCGTTACCATATCTTATAGCGAAGGCGTTTGTACCGATACTGTCGACCGACGCCAATTCACAGCTGAAAACGCATATTGTGACACGGCTTGGCAAGCAAACAGGTTTAAGATATGGTTTCAAATGTTTAAGGCGCAGGCGTCCTCGCCAGCACCTATGCTCTGTATTCCAACGACAAGACAGACCAAGGACCACGCCATGCACACACAACTCCTGATCGACGGCCGACTGGTCGAGGGGCAAGGTAGCCCCTACGCGGTCGTCAACCCTTCCCTCGGTTCGGTGCTGGTCGACATCGCCGAAGCCAGCGCTGCCCAGGTCGACGAAGCGGTGCGCGCCGCCGATCGCGCCTTCGAGGGCTGGTCACAGACGCCACCGAAGGAGCGCGCGAACCTGCTGCTCAAGCTCGCCGATCGCATCGAGAACCAGGCGCAGGCGTTCGCGCGCCTCGAGTCGCAGAACTGTGGCAAGCCCTACCTGGCCGCGCTCAATGACGAGATCCCGGCCGTCGCCGATGTGTTCCGCTTCTTCGCTGGCGCCAGCCGTTGCCTGTCCGGTTCGGCCGGCGGCGAGTATCTGCCTGGGCATACCTCGATGATCCGTCGCGACCCGCTTGGCGTCGTCGCCTCCATCGCCCCGTGGAACTACCCGCTGATGATGCTCGCCTGGAAGCTGGCGCCCGCCCTGGCTGCCGGCAACTGCGTGGTGCTCAAGCCTTCCGAGCAGACTCCGCTGACCGCCCTGGCGCTCGCGCCGATCCTGGCCGAGCTGTTCCCGGCCGGTGTGGTCAACATCCTCTTCGGCCGCGGGCCAAGCGTCGGCGAACCGCTGGTCAATCACCCCAAGGTCCGCCTGGTATCGCTCACCGGCTCGGTGGCCACCGGCGCGCGCATCATCGCCGGCACGGCCAGCAGCGTGAAGCGCACCCACATGGAACTGGGCGGCAAGGCGCCAGTGCTGATCTTCGACGACGCCGACATCGATGCCGCCGTCGAAGGGATTCGTGCCTTCGGCTTCTACAACGCGGGGCAGGACTGTACCGCCGCGTGCCGGCTGTATGTCCAGCAGGGGGTATACGAAGCGTTCGTCGGCAAACTGGCCGAAGCGGTTTCCAGCCTGCGCCACGGCCTGCAGGACGACCCACGGACCGAGCTCGGCCCGCTGATCACCCGCGACCACCTGGAACGTGTCGAAGGTTTCGTCGAACGCGCCAAAGCCCAACCGCACATCCGCGTGGTCGCTGGTGGCAAGCGCGTGGCAGGCCCTGGCTTCTTCTTCGAGCCGACCGTGCTGGCCGACGCTCGCCAGGACGACGAGATCGTCCAGCGGGAAGTCTTCGGCCCGGTCGTCAGCGTCACGCCCTTCACCGACGAGGCCCAGGCCCTGGCCTATGCCAACGACTCGGACTACGGCCTGGCCTCGTCGGTATGGACCTGCGACATCGGTCGTGCCAACCGCCTGGCTGCCCGCCTGCAGTATGGCTGCACCTGGGTCAATACGCACTTCATGCTGGTCAGCGAAATGCCGCATGGCGGCATGAAGCAGTCTGGCTACGGCAAAGACATGTCCATGTACGGGCTGGAAGACTACACCTGCGTGCGTCACGTCATGTTCAAGCATTGACAGGCTGCGCTGCGCGCCAAAGCGGGGCGCAGCGCACCTGCATGGAGCAGCGAGCCGCTTCCACGGCGAGTCTTGAAGCCTTCCAATACCTGATTCTTGCCCACGAAACAAAACATATAAAACCATAGGCAATATGGCATGGGTCCTGCTTTGAATCCTGCATGAGCCTTGAACAGCGATTCCTGTTACCCGGCGCCACGCTGGCGGTAACGAATCTGGAGGTCTGTCACCATGCTAATCACCGGCATCAAGAGCCGCCCCGTCTACGATCGCTTGCAACCGATGGCTGGCGGACTTCGCCACCTGGTCGCCGGCCAGGGCAGCGGCGGCGCGGCCATGCTGCGCCTGATCGAGGAAATGTCGCCGGCCCAGCGCCAGAACAGCACGCTGCTCTACTCGACCGAGTCGTTTTCCGGGCATGACCACCTGCAGGCGCTGCAAGCGACCGAGGCCGCGCGCCTGGAAGTGTTCCCGACCAACCAGGCACTGATCCAAGCCCTGGGCGAGCGCCTGAAAGCCGCCCACATGGGCCTGCGCCTGTACCTGAGCGGCTCGGAAAGCTTCATTGGCACAGCCATGCAGGCCGCCAATGCCGTGGACCTGACCCGAGACGAGGTGCTGCGCGAGCACAGCGGCACCCTGGTGCGGCGAGTCTGGTGCGCGCACTGCGACACCTATACCGAGAACGTGACCCATCGGGTCTTCACCTGCCCAGGTTGCCAGCTCGACCTGGTGGTACGTGACCATTATTCCCGACGCCTGGCCGCCTTCCAGGGCATCAAGGCCGACGGCGAAGTCCCTGGCGAACTGCCAGCTGCCGAGGAGCTCGACACATGAATACCCATAACGGCACGCTCAGCGTGCGCGTCGCTCGGATCGAGACGCTCACCCCGGAGATCAAGCGCTTCACCCTGGTCGACCCCGAGGGGCGGCACTTGCCGGCATTCTCCGGTGGCAGCCACGTGGTGGTGGTCCTCGAGGACGCTGGGCGGACCCATCGCAACGCATACTCGCTGATGAGTTCGCCCTACGATTCGAGCGCCTATCAGATCGCCGTGCGCCGGGTCGCCGACGGTCGCGGGGGTTCACGCCACCTGCACGAACGAGTGGCCGAAGGCGACCTGCTGCAGATCCTGCAGCCCGCCAACCTCTTCCCCTTGGCCAAGCATGCCCGCCAGCACGTGTTCATCGCCGGAGGCGTGGGCATCACCCCGGTGTACTCGCAGCTCGAGGAACTGCAGCTCAAGCAATCGACCTTCGAACTGCACCTGGCCGTGCGCGGTGCGGAACATACCGCGCTGGGCGAGGAACTCAAGGCCCGCTACGGCGATCGTGTCCACCTGCATGTGCAAGGCCAGGATCCACGCATGGACATCCGCCGGATCCTCGCCGACCGCCCGCTGGGCAGCCACGTGTATGTGTGCGGGCCCGACAGCATGATCGACGATACCCTCGACAGCGCCCATGCCCTGGGCTGGACCGACAGCCACATCCACTACGAACGCTTCGTCGAGCAAGGCTCTACCGGCCAACCGTTCAGCGTCACCCTGGCGCGTCAGGGCGTGACCATCGAAGTACCCGCCGAGCAATCGCTGCTCGAGGCCGCCGAGCAGGCCGGCTACAAGGTGCCCTACCTGTGCCGGGGCGGTGCCTGCGGCTACTGCGAGACCGAAGTGCTGGAAATCGACGGTGAGCTGGACCACCGCGACGACTGGCTGAGCGAGGAAGACAAGCTCGCCAAGCGCAAATTCATGCCATGCGTATCACGTGCCAACTGCAGCCGCCTGGTCGTGGACCTCTGACAGGAGAACAACAAGATGACCGTATTCAAGCCGATCGAAACCTACTCCGACGACTACACCTACAGCAACAGCCGCGAAGCGGTCCTGCGCCTACCCTTCCCCTACCCGGAAGACCAGTACATGTACTCGATGAACGTCGAGCCGCATGTCCCGTTCGGCAACGGCGCGCTGCGCGCGCAGTTCGACATCGACGAACACTACATCTCCGAATGTCACCATCGCGCCAGGACCCTGGACAGCCAGCCGGGGGTGCACTACGCCGCGCTGCCGCACATGATGGAGGCCCAGTGGGACCTGCTCGAGCTGCTCATGGAATGCTACTCGCGCGACTTCCCCGAGCACTTCACCCTGGAAAAGCAGGGCAGCCAGTGGCACTGGATCAACCGTCCGCTGCAGATCGACGATACCTTCACCTTCGGCGATGCCAGCACCCTGCCGATGGATCCGATGGAGTACATCACGCGCCAGGCCCAGGGTGAGTTCATCCTCCTCGAAGAGCGCGACGAGACCCTGGTGATGGGTGCCGGCATGGCGACCCAGCGTGCTGACTACTCGCTGCGCTTCAACCTGGGCATGAGCTTCATGGAATTCCACGGCCCGGTGCCCAAGCTGCACGAAATGGGTATCCTGCAGCGCGCCTTGAAGTTCCTGCTGCGCCTGCGTCCTGGCCATCCGGTCCGGCGCACCAACTGGTCGATCACGGTCAACCCGCGCCTGGAAACCTCGGCTGAAACCTTGCCCGAGTGGGCGCCCGACCGCACCATCGTCACGGCCGAGAATGCCGGCAAGCTGGTCAACCTGCGCATCGAGCTGCAGCCGCTGCATCGCCTGCCGCGCAGCAACGCCGTGCTGTTCCCGGTACGCACCTACCTGGTCAGCCTCGAGCAGCTGGCCGAGTATGCGCCGCAGTGGGCCAAGCGCATGCATCGGGTGATCCGCGACCTGGACCAGGAACTGGTCGACTACAAGGGTTTCACTCGCTATCGGGACGCCATGGTCACCTGGCTGTCGCAGTACGACGACGGCACCCCGGTCGATGAAAGCCAGCAATAAACGTTCCCTCCCCTGCGCGCCCTGACCGGCGCGCCTCCTTTCCATCGTGTGCTAGCCATCCAGGGATCACCCATGAAAACAATACGAAATGTCCTGCCGGAGAGCTGGAGCCTGGTGTTCTCGGCTGCCGCCTCGGCCTACGGGGTCGGTTTGCTCGGGCTCTGGGCCCTGCCGTTCTTGATCAGCGCCGTGATCCATGACCTGCAACTGAACGAGGCACAGGCCGGCTTGCTGATGTCGGCCGAGTTCGGCTTCACCATGCTCGCCTCGCTGCTGGTGGCGCCGTTGATGGGTCGCGCGCCGCGACGCACCCTGGCCCTGGGCGGCACGCTGCTGGCCATCGTCGCCAACCTGGCCAGCGCCCACCTGGACGGCATACCGGCGCTGGCGGCGATGCGCTGCCTGGCCGGCATCGGCGCTGGCCTGGCCTTGGCCTGCGGCAACGCCGCGGTGGCCAGCGCACGCCATCCGGACCGGGTCGCCGGACACATGAACGTGCTGTCGGTGGCGCTGATGATCGTGGTGATGCTCGGTTACGCCAAGGTCATGGCCCTGTACGGACTATCGGGCCTGTACTACGCCATGGCCGGCACCATGGCGGTGATGTTGCTGGCCATCCCGGCCATGCAGCAGCGCGCGCCAGTGCTCGAGGCGTGCCCGCTGGCCCGTGCCGGCCACAACCGAGCCGGCAAGGTGCTGACCAGCCTGCCAGCGATCTGCATGATGCTCGCCATGTTCGTGTTCCAGGCCCGCGACACCATGGGCTGGGCCTTCGTCGAACGCATCGGTACCCTGGTGGGCTACAGTGGCGACGAGCTGGGCGTGCTGTTGTCGGTGCAATCGGTCGTGGGCCTGGTCGGTCCGTTGATCGCGGCCATGGTCGGCAAACGCTTCGGCATGAGCACGCCAGTGATCCTGGCTGTCCTGCTGACGGGCGCCACCAGCCTGAGCTACGTGCTTGGCGAGCACTCCAAGACCCTCTACACCGCGGGGGTGATGACCATCTGCATCACCTACTTCTATGCCCTGAGCTACCTGACCGGCCTGGCCGCGGCGCTGGATCGCGAAGGCCGGGTGGTGGCGGCTGCGAGCAGTTTCCTCAGCCTGGGCCTGGCGGTCGGCCCGGCGATCTCCGGCGGGCTGATTTCACTCGGCGGGTTCACCCTGGCCGCCTGGGGCATCGGCGTCACCGTCGTGCTGACGTTGCTGCTGGTGGCCGTGCCGCTGGCCAGCATCCGTCGCGAGCAGGCGCCCCTGATGCCGGCGGTAGCGCTGTAAGACGAACGGGCCGCTGCCCTTGCAGCAAAGGCGCAGCGCCTGCGAAGCCAGGCGGCATCGGCGGCCTGGCGGCGCGTCCAGTGCGCACGGCAGTGAACGCTTGCCGGTCATGCTCGGTCCATCGCCAAGATGGACCACATGAGCCTGACCCCCATGAAGCTTGGCATCATTTCCGACACCCACGGGCTGCTGCGCCCCGAGGCGCTCGACGCGCTGGCCGGCTGCGAGCGGATACTGCACGCCGGCGACATCGGCAACCCGGACATCCTCGAGCAGCTTGCGACCCTGGCACCGCTCGAGGTGGTCAGAGGCAACAACGACCTGCACGCGCCCTGGGCTGCCGCCATTCCCGATCATCGCCTGCTGGACCTTGGCGGCGTCGAGACACTGCTGGTGCATGACATCGTCGATGTCCCGGCCCTGCTCGGCGAACGGACCGGACTGGTGGTCACCGGTCATTCGCACAAGCCGCTGTTTCGCTGGCAAGGCCAATGCCTGTACCTCAACCCTGGCAGTGCCGGACCACGACGCTTCAAGCTGCCGGTGACACTGGCCCTGCTCGAGCTGGACAGCGAAGTCCTCGAACCGCGCCTGGTCTGCCTGTTGCCTTGAACGCATCCGCCAGGCGGGCTCACATTCAGCCGCACCTGCATCGACGCGCGTGGTCATAGTGACAATGGAACTCGCCATGATCGGTGCAGAAGGGAGTCAACCATGGACCTGCTGTTTCTCGGCACCTCGGCCGGCCTGCCCACGCGGGCACGCAATGTCAGCGCCACCGCCGTCATCGAATCGTCGGGCAAGGGCTGGTACCTGGTCGATTGCGGCGAAGCGACCCAGCACCAGTTGCTGCGCACCCCGCTGTCGCTGCGCGACCTGCGCGGCGTGTTCATCAGTCATGTGCATGGCGATCACTGCTTCGGCCTGCCTGGGCTGCTCAGCAGCGCAGGCGCCACCGGCCGCACCGAACCGCTGGAGTTGACCCTGCCGGCGGCCTTGCACGACTGGCTGCGCCTGAGCCTGGCGGTGAGCGAATCGCGCCTGCCGTTCGACCTGCAGCTGCATCCGGTGGAAAGCCTCGTCGCCTGGCAACGGGGCAACGTGCAGGTGGACACGGTCAGGCTGTCGCACCGCGTGCCGAGCCATGGCTTCGTGTTCACCGAGAACGACCCGAACCCGCGCCTCGACGTACAGCGCCTGCAGACCGAGGGCATCGAGCGCGGCCCGCTGTGGGGTGAGCTGGCGCGCGGGCGTAGCGTGATGCACGGCAACCGGCAACTGCAGGCGCGGGACTACCTGTTGGCCGCGCGCGCACCGCAGCGGGTCATCGTCTGCGGCGACAACGACACGCCGACCCTGCTCAGCGAGGCCGCGAAGCAGGCCGATGTGCTGGTCCACGAGGCGACCTTCACCGAGCCGGTGATCGCCCGCACCCACGAGACCTACGGCCACAGCACCGCAGCGAAGATCGCAGCGTTCGCCGAGCATGCCGGGGTCAGGAACCTGGTGCTGAGCCACTTCAGCGCCCGCTACCAGGACAACCCTCGGCGCAGCCCATCGATCGAGGACGTACGCGAGGAAGCCCGCGCCGTGTACAGCGGCGAGCTGATCCTGGCCCGCGACCTGCACCGCTATCACCTGGGCCGCGATGGAAAGCTCGAGCCGGTAGGGATGCGTGCGCCGCTCGGCACATCGGCAGCGGCCGAACGCGACTGACCCGAGCGAAAAAAGCCTGGTGTCGATCCGTCCATCCTGCGCCATAGGCGCCACTCACACTCACGGAACGTCCATGCTCTACGTCGTCATGCTCGGCGGTCGTCACCCCGGCGCCAAGATCGAAGTCCACGATGTGCTATTCGTCCAGGCCGACTCGCTCGAGCAGGCTTACCCACAATTGCGCAGTGCCTGGTTCGGCGCTGCAAAAGGCCTGCACATCGATTCCTGGCTGGAAGTCGCCGGCGTGGATGGCTATCGCGTCGAGCTGCGCCAGGAGCCGCCAGCGGCTGGCGCGCCACGCTTGTACTTCATCAACCTTGGCGGCTACGAGCCACACACCTTCGGCGAAGCCCACCGGTACCTGCTGCTGGTAGCCGCCAGCAGGAAGGAAGCCAAGGCGCTTGGCAAGCAGCGCATGCAGTCCGCCTGGCTCAAACCGCATACCGATGCCTTGGTCGATGTGGATGACTGCCTGGCGATAGACCAGGTTGCCGGTGTGTTCGTCCACCTGGTGCAAGGGCCGCATGCCCAAGTCGTGGCGCGTAGCGATTACATCCTGCTGTGAGCAGATGCCTTGCGGGTGAAACCCATCAAGCGCAAGCAGGTTCCAGACCCGCTCGCGGTTTAACATCGACCTGGAAAGCGTCCTTGTCGACAACAGGCAAACGGCTCGACGGCAGGTTCGCCGGATCGCCTCAGTACCCCGTCATCTCCAGATACCCACGCCCTGCCACGCTGCCGCTGACCCGCACCGGACCTTCCCAGTAGGGGAAACGGGTCTGCATCCAGGCCCGCGGTTCCATGGCCTGGACCTGCACATCCAGTTGCGGCTCGACGATGCGCACCCGCCAGCGTGTCGGCACCTGGCGTCCATTGGCCTGCGTGGTCCGCTCCAGCACCTGCAGGCGGATCTGCTGGCGAGCGAGAGGCCTGGCCTTGCCGTCCGGCGTGATCCAGGTGCCGGCGTAGTAGGGCTGGCCGCGCGCTTCACGCACGCGAAAGAGCATCACCTTGGCTCCGCTGTCCAGGTGCAGCGAGAACCAGTCCCAGCCCGACTGCCCGGCCGCCAGCGGCTGGCTGCTCCATTCGCGGTCGAGCCAGGCCTGGCCGCTGACCGGTATGCGTTGGCCTTGGCGTTCGACCGCGCCGCTGACCTGGTAGAACGGCTGGCTGTAGTAATACGAGGCCTGACCCTGTCCGGACTTCTCGCTGTAGCCCTGATCGCCGTGCAGCACCAGCGGCCGGTCGCTGCGCAGGGTCAGGTCATAACCAAAGTCCTGCCCCTTGGCCGTCATGCGCAAGCGTTCGATGCCCTGCCCGCCCTTCGCTGCCTCCAGGACCCAGTCATCGATCCAGGCACGCACAGGCGCTACCTCGGCGCCGGCCTGGCCGATGCCGCCGCGCGCCAGGGTTTCGGCCGAGCGATGCCCGTCGGGGCCGGTCAGGGCAGCGTGACCGAGCCAGAGGTTGGGACTGCCCCAGTCGCTACGTTCAGGTCCGGGCCGCAGGGCGGAACGGAACAGGGTCCACTGGGCGCCCCATTGGCGGCCATCGGCGTCCTCGAGATTGGCCGTGACATACCACCATTCGATGCGAAAACCGTCGTGGGCGCCGTGGTCGCGGGGGAACGCCAGTGGTTGGCCGCGTACCACCTGCCTGAAGGCCGTCGCGTCCTGGCCGAGCCCGGCGAACCCCTTCGGCTCGGGCGCAGGCTGTTCGCAGGCAGCCAGGCAGGCAGCGAGCAGCACGATCGAACATCTAGGTTTCATTGGCGAAAGGCCTCAACAGTTCGCTCGGCTGGCGTCTTGCCAACTGCCACAAGGGCCAGGCGCTGGCCAACAGGCTGGTCAATCCGCCGAGCATGACCAGTTGCGCGAGTTGTCCAGGGAAGATGTAGAGCGGCAAGCGCCAGCCGAAGGCCTGGACGTTCACCACGGCCACCAGGCACCAGGCCAGCAGTAGCCCGAGGGGCACGGCCAGCACCACGGTGAAGCTGCTCAGCAGCAGGGTCTGGCCAAGCGTCAGCCAGGCCAGGCGCTGGCGTGGCACGCCTAGCGCCCAGAGCGGCGCCAGTTGGGCCAGGCGGCTCTGGCTCAAGGTGAGCAGGCTGATGAACAGCGCCACCCCGGCGATTCCCAGGGTCAGGCTATTGAGCGCGGCGGTGGCGGCGAAGGTGCGGCTGAACACCTCGGTCGACCAGCGTTTCAATGCGGCTTGTTCGATGAGGCGGCTGTCGTCCAGGGCGAAGGCCTGCTGCAGCTGCGCCTTGAGCGCCGCCACCTGTCCGGCGGGCAGGCTCACGCTGATGCTCGCCAGCCTGGCCTGCGGCCAATGCTCGCGCAGCCAGTCGGCACTGCCCAGCAGATGCCCTTTGGGGTTGCCATAGTCGGCATAGATGCCCGCCACCTGTAGCGACGCCGAGCCATTCTCCGGCAAGCGCACGGCATCGCCTGGCTGCACCCGCAGACGGCGAGCCAGCTGTTCGCTGAGCATGATCGCCTCGCCGCTGGCAAGCTGCTCCCAGGCCTTGGGCAGGTGTTGCAGCAACGGCCAATGCCGACGGTAGTAGGCGGTATCGGCGACGCCCTGCAACTGGACTGGCCAGCCTTGCACCCGTGCCTCGACTCGCCAGGCAGGCGAGACGGCCGCCACGGCTGGTTGGGCGGCCAACCAGTCGACGATTTGCACGCCTTGCGCGGTGCTTGCCGGATTGAGGTAAAGCTCGGCCGACAGGCGCTGGTCGAGCCAGCCGACGAAGGTCTTGCGAAAGCCTTCGGTCATGCTCCCGACCCCGACACTGGCGGCCAAGGCCAGCAGCAGCGCCATCAGCGCCAGGCCAAGCGCCGGCAGCTGTTGTCGGCAATCGGCGATGAACCACTCGGCCAATGGCCTGCGGCATATCCGGGCGAGGCCGGCCAGCAGGCCCTCGAGCAAGCTCGGCAAGAACAGGGCCGCGGCCAGCAGCAAGGCGGCCAGCAAGGCAAAGGCACTGGCCAGGCTGTCGCCCTCACGCCAGCAAGCCAGCGCCAGCAATGTCAGCAGGCTGCCGGCCAGGGCCTGTCGCTTGAGCCACGGACCTTGGGCCAGGCGCCACGCCTGCGGCCGGGCCAGCTCCAGCAAGGGCAGCCGCGCGGCACGCACGACGCTGCCAACGCCCGCGGTCAGTGCTCCCAGCACGCTGACTCCGACGCCGGCTACCCACCAGGCCAGCGGCAGGTGCAACTGGCCGGCCACTTGCGCGCCGTACAGGCCACGGACACTGGCGGCGAAATCAGGCAGCAGCGCAGCGGCCAGCAGGTAGCCGGTGGTGACCCCGGCCAGCCCGCCGAGCACGGCGAACAACGCCAGCTCCAGGGCCAGACTGCCCAATAGCACGACCAGGCCGACCCCGCAGGCGCGCAGGGTGCGGATCAGACCACGACGCTGCTCCAGGGCCAGGCCAATGGCTGCGTGGGCAATGAACAGGCCGACGACGAAGGCCAGCAGGCCGAGCGCGGTGAGGTTGAGATGGAAACTGTCGGTGAGCCGTTGCAGGTCGCCCTCATCGCTGCCCGGCTGCATGACCAGGCGCGCCGCGACATTGGCTGGCAGGGTCCGGCCCTGGCGGGCCAGCACCAGGCGCGAAACTTGCCCCGGCGCCCCGAGCAGGGCCTGGGCATGGCCGATGTCCATGATCATCACTCCCGGCGCGAGCTGAGGCTTGACCACGAAAGGCGGCAGTTGCCGGCCTTGGCTGTCCTCAGCCCGAGCGCTCGCCGCCAGGCCAAGCTGGTGCAAGGTATCCGCCGCGACCCAGGTCTGCCCGGGAGCACCGATGAATCCCTGCAGGTCGAAATCTTCCAGCTGGGCGCCGACCAGGCTCGAGCCTGGCGGCAGGCTCAGCGGTTCGATACCGATCAGCCGGACACTGCGTGGCGAATCGCCAGCCAGGCTCAAGCTGCCTTCCAGGACCGGCGTCAGCGCCCAGCCGGTCCGGCGCAGTTGCACATACAGGGCCTGCTCGAAACGTTGTCCGTCGCGCGCCAGCAGCTGCATCTGCCCTGGCGCGGCCAGCACCGCGCTGGCCCGCGCATAGTCGCTGCGTGCCTGTTGGTTGAGTGCCTGTACGCCGGTCCAGAGCGCGGTGGCCAGCCACAAGCCGGTGAAGATCGAGAAAAACTGCAGGCGGTGGCGCAGCCAATGGCTCGCCAGTGCGCGCAGGGTGATCGCCAAGGTGCCCATCAGACCGCCCCGCCCCGCACGCGGCCGGCCTGCAGGAAGCAACAGCGCTCGAGACGGTCGGCCAGCCGCTGGCTATGGGTCACCATCAGCAGGCTGCTGCCAGCCTCATCGACCAGTTGCAGCATCAGCTCGAGCACTTCGTCGCTGCTGGCCTCGTCCAGGCTGCCGGTAGGCTCGTCCGCCAGCAGCAACGACGGCCTGCTGGCCAAGGCGCGACCGATCGCCACCCGTTGTTGCTGGCCGCCGGACAACTGCTCCGGATAGCGGCGAAGCAGTGCGGCAAGGCCCAGCCGAGCGGCCAGGTGTTCGACCCAGGCAGGGTCGTGGCGGGCGGCCAGACGTGCCTGGAAAGCCAGGTTGCTGGCCACGTCCAGGCTGCTGATCAAGTTGTATTGCTGGAAGACCAGGCCAATGCCTTCTCGCCGCCAACGCGCCAGCCGCGCCTCGGAGCGACCTTCGAGCGGTTGGCCATCGATCAGGATTCGCCCGCTGTCGGCCCGATCTAGGCCGGCGACCAGGTGCAGCAAGGTGCTCTTGCCGCTGCCCGACTCACCCATCAGTGCGAGGCTGGCCCTGCGCTCCAGGCACAGGTCCACCCCGCGCAACACCGGCAGGCTGCCCTGGGCCGTGCTGAACGACTTGCACAACTGCTCCACTGCCAGCAGCGGTCGACCCCGTCCTGTCATGACCCGCCTCGAAATGTCCAGTGCCTAGAACACGGACAGCCAGGCGAGCCAGGCGACTCCCGACGATCGCCATCCGGTCGCGCATGAGCATTGACTGAGAATTATTATTGAATGGAAAAGAATTTCATATAGCATGCTGCGCGCGGCTCTGCGTTGCCCCTCGTACAACCCCCTGCGCTCGAGAAACCATGAAAGTCCATGCCAGAACATCTGCCCGCGCCATTTCCCCGAGGCACTGTTGCGTCCTGCTCGGTGCCCTGTGCCTCTCTGCGAACGCGGCCCTCGCCCAGGTGGACCTGCCCGCCAGCATCATCGAAGCAGACCCCGGACAAGGCCAGGCGGACGCTTTCACCAGCACCACGGCTGGGGTGGCCAAGTCCGGTCTGCCGCTGGCATGGACGCCGCGCAGCGTCGAGGTGATTTCCCGTTCGCTGCTCGACAGCCAGCAGGCGCTGGGGCTGGCCGACGCCCTGCACAACGTGCCCGGGGTCACGGCCGGACAGTATGGCCGGCGGGGCTGGGACGACCTGATCATCCGTGGCCAGGTCGCCTCCGACTCGCTGTTCCTGGACGGTCTACGCACCGGCATCTCCAACCGCGTGGCCGAGCAGCTGTTCGGCCTGGAGCAGGTCGAAGTGCTCAAGGGGCCGGCTTCGATGGAGTACGGCCTGGTCTTGCCAGGGGGCGTGGTCAATCTGGTCAGCAAGCGCCCCCAGGCCGATCCGTTCGCCACGTTCGGGCTGACCTACGGCAGCCATGACCTGCGCCAGGGGACCTTCGACGTCGGCACCCCGTTGTCGGAAAACGGCCGGTCCGCCGTCCGCCTCAACGGCTTGCTGTCCGAATCGAACGATGCAACCGACCATGTCTGGTTCCGCAACAATTACATCGCGCCATCGCTGAGCCTGGAACTGGGACCGGATACCGACCTGACCTTGCTGGCCAGCCACCAGGATCGCCAATACGTCCGTCAGCAAGGCTTGCCGCTGTCCGGCTCGATCGAGGCCAACCGCAACGGTGACCTGCCGCGTCACCGCTTCACCGGCGAACCCGGCCAGGACCCCTACCACGGCGTCGCCAACCGCCTGGGCTACAGCCTGACACACCGCTTCGGCGGCGGCTGGGCCTTCAATCAGAACCTGCGCTGGCAGACGTTCCACCTCGATGGCCAACTGGTCGCCAACGGGCGCATGCTGGCCGACGAACGCACCCTGCAACGCACCGCCCAGCAGCAGCACTACGATGGCGACACCTTGAGCGTCGACAGCAACCTGCAGCGCCTGTTCGACAGTGTCCATGGCACGCATGACGTGACGTTCGGCCTGGACTACCTGCGCGGCCGCGAAAGCATGCGCAACACCGCCTGCAAGGTCGCCAGCCTGGATGCCTACGCGCCGCGCCATGGCCAGGCCATCGCCTGCCCGGCAACCCCACGGGTATGGTCGGACACCACGGTACGCATGATCGGCGCCTATGTACGGGACAACTACCAGGTCACCGAGCGACTGCTGGTTACCGCCGGCCTGCGCCACGACATCAGCGATACCTATGGTCGCAACCGCCTGGACGGCAGCCGCAACAGCAACCCGGCCGACGCGACCACCGGGGCCGTGGCGGTGATGTACGAACTGTTTCCCAACGTGCGGCCGTACCTGAGCTTCGCCACGTCCTTCTACCCCAATAGCGGTACCGATTTCGCCGGGACGACCTTCGAGCCGGAAAAAGGCCGCCAGTGGGAGGCTGGGGTGAAATTCGACCTGGATCCTGGACGCACCCTGCTCAACCTGGCGGTCTTCGATCTGCGCCGGCAGAACGTGCTCGAGGACGACCCGCTCAACGACGGCTACAGCGTGGCGGTCGGCGAGCAGCGTACCCAGGGCGCCGAACTGGACCTGACCGCCGACCTGTCCGACCGCCTGAGCCTGCTGGCCGGCTACGCCTACACCTGGGCGGTGATCACTGACGATGGCGGCCAGACCCCGTCGAGCGTCGACCAGCGACTGAACAATGTCCCGCGCCACAGCGCCAACCTGTACGCCCGCTACCGCTTCGAAGGCACGCCCAGGGGATGGGAAATCAACGGCGGAATCAACGCCGTCAGCGAACGCTACACCAACGGTTACTACCTGCCTGGCTACGCCGTGGCCAACGTCGGGCTCGCCTACGGCGCCGAGCATTGGCGCGCGGCATTCAACCTCAGGAACCTGTTCGACCAGCGCTACTATGCGGGCGGCCTGGCCCAGGCGGTGGCGCTGGGTGACGAGCGCACGGCGCTGATGTCGTTGACATATAGCTATTGAACGCGCATACAGCCTGACACTGGCATCGAAGAGGGCGTGTCCCGCTGCCTGGCAGGAGAAGTGTCGGCACGTGATCTCTCGCTCGCAGGTATCGCTGGCAGATATTGGAAATGCAGGTACTCGGCCAAGGCGAGTTGCAACCGCGCAGGCAGTGTGGCAACGCAATACAAATGCCCAGCACAATCCGTGCAAACCGGAAAGTTTGACTGTCGGTCATTCAGCTCGAACGTTGACTTATCAAATGCACATTGCTAGTTTCGCAGCACTGAGGTGCTTCCACCGCAGTGCTTAGCCAAGACTGGGATGTCTCGACATGTACTATCACCTTTCTGCTATCCGCTCCTCGCACAGCTTTCCCGACAGCTGTTCCCGGGCCGTCCTGGCCATCTTCAAGAGCAATACCTGGCGTCGCTAATCCGCGAGACCAGTGGCGCCTGCCGTCTGCCGGCAATGTCCTGATCTGATTCCTCGAACTTTGGCGCTTGCGCCCCGTGACCTGTTCCTGACGGTTCGCATGTTCATGCGAATTGTCGTCCGGACATGTCCCGAGGTCGACTGGGCGTTGTTCAGGAACACTTTCAATTTCATTCAGCGCGCGAGCGCTTAAAAAAAGTTGGTGCTTTCCTTGAAAGTACCGGAACCGCTGCACCCATGAAATGGTATGAACGTGAACGATAATACGCTCCGCGTGGAAGTTCTTCGTCATGAAGAACGTCGCCCCACCGATCCACTGGGTATTTATGTCCAGGCGGCCGAACAACTTGGCCACGAATCGATATTCATTCTCGAATCCCTCTCCGGTCCCAGTCGCGACCGGCGCGCCACGATCATTGGCCTGGAACCGCTGTTCGAAGTATGTATCGACGAAGGGCGGGCGCGCCTGTCGGGCCGCCCTGAACTGTGCCAACACCTGCATGCCTGCCTGGGACAACGTGGCATGCAATTGGGCACCGACCTGCAGATCGCCCTGGCAGACAGCGAGTCGGCCTGGCAGCTGCTACGCGAGATCCAGGCGATCTTCCAGCCAGACCCGAACGCGCCTGCCAGCCTCGCCTTTTTCGGCTACCTCTCCTACGACTGCGTACGGCTGATCGAGCGCTTGCCGACACAGGCCGAGCAGACCAACGACTATCCGCTGATCGCCTTGTCGGTCTACCAGACGCTGGTCTACTTCCACAGCAACGGGAGCGTCGAGGCCCTGGTCAACAATCACCCGCTCTGGGCTGCGCGCACCGTACAGGACTATCCATTCCTCAGCGCGCCGGCGCCTTCGACAGCACAGGTGCCGCTGTATCCGGCAACCTTCGAGGAGGTGCGCAGCGTCACGCCGGAACAGTTCCAGCAGCGCGTCGACGTCGCCATGGAGCATATCCGGGCCGGCGACGTCTATCAGATCCAGCTGGGCCACGAGATTCGCATCCGCTCCCAGGTCACGCCGCTGGACGTCTACCGCAGCCTGCGTCAGCGCAACCCTTCGCCGTACATGTACCTGGCCCATGTCGGTGGCATCGACCTGATCGGCGCAAGCCCCGAGCTGTTCGTCCGGGTCAAGGACGACCTGATCGAAATGCGCCCGATCGCCGGAACCGTCGGCAAGCAACCCGGGGCCGACCCCGCCGAGCTGATCCTGGAGATGACTCGCTCGGAAAAGGAACGTGCCGAACACCTGATGCTGGTCGACCTGTGTCGCAACGACATCGGCCGGGTCTGCCAGGCAGGCTCGCTGGAGGTCGACGAGTTCATGCTGGTGGAGGAGTATTCGCACCTCTACCACATGGTCTCCAACGTGCGCGGCCTGTTGCGCCCTGGCCTCGATGCCTACGATGTGATCAAGGCATCCTTCCCCGCCGGCACCATGTCCGGAGCGCCCAAGGTCAGGGCGATGGAGCTGATCGAAGGCATGGAAAGCACCCGCCGCGGCATCTATGCCGGAGCGCTCGGCCTGATCGGCTTCGATGGCAGCGTCAATACCGCGTTGTGCATCCGTTCGACCGTCCACGACCAGGGGGTCTACCAGTTGCGCGCCTCCGCTGGGGTGGTAGCCGATTCGCTCGCCGAACTGGAATGGAAGGAAACGTTGTACAAGATGGGTTCGGTCTACCGAGCCGTGACCGGCAAGGAGATCGCGCTATGAAAGTCTTTCTGATCGATGCCTACGACAGCTTCGTCTTCATCATCAGCCAGTACCTCGAACAACTGGGCCTGGAAACGCGTGTCGAGCGACACGACGTGCCCGACCTGGCCCAGCGCATCGAGTCCTTCGCACCGGACTTCTGCGTTCTTGGTCCTGGCCCTGGCCATCCCACGGACGTGGGCTACATCGAACTGATTCGGCAGTTCCAGGGCCGCATGCCATTGCTCGGTGTGTGCCTGGGCCATCAGGCGCTGGGGCTGGCGTTTGGCGCCCAGGTGTGCCGCGCGCCGCACGTGATGCATGGCAAGGTCAGCGAGGTCAGCAACGATGGTCGAGGCGTCTATGCCCATACCCAGGCGCGCCCGATCCGCGCCACCCGCTATCACTCGCTGATGATCAGCGACGAGCAGCTGCCCGGCTGCCTGGAAGTCACCTCGAGGTCGACGGACGACGGCTACATCATGGGCGTGCGTCACCGCGAGCTGCCGATCGAGGGAGTCCAGTATCACCCTGAGAGCATCCTCACCGAGAACGGTCTGGAACTGTTGCGCAGCTTCATTCGGGAACACGTGCGCTGAGCACGCTGACGGAGGGGCCTGCCCCTCCGTCGTTCCTGCCGATGGCTGACCGAATGCCGACTGAAAGAGCGACCTGTTTATGGACAAACACACCGCACTGGCCGCTGCGCTCCCGCGGACGGAGTCTCGTCCTCCGTTGCAGGCCTTCACGGCCCTGGCCAAGGACGTCAACCGCTGCGACTGGGAACGCCTGCTGCGCAAGACACTGCGTCAACTGGGCTTCGCCAGCTACCTGATCAGCCTCGGTCCGTCGCGGCCCCACGACAGCGATCCACTTACCGGTGTGATCACCACGTTTCCCCAAAGCTGGCTGAGACATTACTGTGCGCACGGCCTGATCGAGATCGACCCGATCCTTAGGCACTGTCGTCGAGAGCTGCTGCCTATTTTCTGGGACCAGGCACATAGGCGTGCCCGTGGGCGCTCGAGGCATTTCTGGCAGCAGCGCGAAGCGCATGGCCTGCGCAGCGGCCTGAGCATCCCGCTGCGCTACGAACTGCTGCGGGGTACCCTGAGCGTGGCGTTCGACGACCCTTGGGCCTGCGCACAGGCGGATTTCTCCAACCCGGCAGTGAGCCAACTGTTCATGCTCGTGCCGTACCTGCTGGCGGGCATGCGTCACCACCTGCACAATGCGGTACATGAGGGCCAGGACCTCACGTCCAGGGAAATGCAATGCCTGTACTGGGCGAGCGCTGGCAAGACGACCTGGGAAATCAGCCATATTCTCGCCTGCTCGCAACGCACCATCGACTTCCACCTGCTCAATGCCAGGCACAAGCTCGGCTCGGTGAGCCGGCAGCAGGCCGTCGCTACCGCCGCGGCGCGCGGACTGATCCCACCGGCACGCAGCGCGCCGCTGTGCGATCAGCGGCCCTGAGCGCGGAGCCTCGTTGCGCATCGACCTGAGCTCAGGCAGCAGCTGGCGGCAGCGAATGATCACCCCGATGGCCGCGCCTGAAACCGCGGTTGCCTGCCTGCCAGACCACCAGCATGGCAGCCAGCGCCAGGACCAGCAGCGCCAGCGGGAACGACGCGGCACCGAACCGCTGTAGCAGGATCCCGCCGCTGACACCCCCCATGGCCACGGCCAGATTGAACACCGTCACCAACATCGACTGCGCCACATCGGCGCCGTCGCCCGCCGTGTCGGCGATGGCCGTCTGCAGCAAGCGAGGTCAGCAACGATGGTCGAGGCGTCTATGCCCATACCCAGGCGCGCCCGATCCGCGCCACCCGCTATCACTCGCTGATGATCAGCGACGAGCAGCTGCCCGGCTGCCTGGAAGTCACCTCGAGGTCGACGGACGACGGCTACATCATGGGCGTGCGTCACCGCGAGCTGCCGATCGAGGGAGTCCAGTATCACCCTGAGAGCATCCTCACCGAGAACGGTCTGGAACTGTTGCGCAGCTTCATTCGGGAACACGTGCGCTGAGCACGCTGACGGAGGGGCCTGCCCCTCCGTCGTTCCTGCCGATGGCTGACCGAATGCCGACTGAAAGAGCGACCTGTTTATGGACAAACACACCGCACTGGCCGCTGCGCTCCCGCGGACGGAGTCTCGTCCTCCGTTGCAGGCCTTCACGGCCCTGGCCAAGGACGTCAACCGCTGCGACTGGGAACGCCTGCTGCGCAAGACACTGCGTCAACTGGGCTTCGCCAGCTACCTGATCAGCCTCGGTCCGTCGCGGCCCCACGACAGCGATCCACTTACCGGTGTGATCACCACGTTTCCCCAAAGCTGGCTGAGACATTACTGTGCGCACGGCCTGATCGAGATCGACCCGATCCTTAGGCACTGTCGTCGAGAGCTGCTGCCTATTTTCTGGGACCAGGCACATAGGCGTGCCCGTGGGCGCTCGAGGCATTTCTGGCAGCAGCGCGAAGCGCATGGCCTGCGCAGCGGCCTGAGCATCCCGCTGCGCTACGAACTGCTGCGGGGTACCCTGAGCGTGGCGTTCGACGACCCTTGGGCCTGCGCACAGGCGGATTTCTCCAACCCGGCAGTGAGCCAACTGTTCATGCTCGTGCCGTACCTGCTGGCGGGCATGCGTCACCACCTGCACAATGCGGTACATGAGGGCCAGGACCTCACGTCCAGGGAAATGCAATGCCTGTACTGGGCGAGCGCTGGCAAGACGACCTGGGAAATCAGCCATATTCTCGCCTGCTCGCAACGCACCATCGACTTCCACCTGCTCAATGCCAGGCACAAGCTCGGCTCGGTGAGCCGGCAGCAGGCCGTCGCTACCGCCGCGGCGCGCGGACTGATCCCACCGGCACGCAGCGCGCCGCTGTGCGATCAGCGGCCCTGAGCGCGGAGCCTCGTTGCGCATCGACCTGAGCTCAGGCAGCAGCTGGCGGCAGCGAATGATCACCCCGATGGCCGCGCCTGAAACCGCGGTTGCCTGCCTGCCAGACCACCAGCATGGCAGCCAGCGCCAGGACCAGCAGCGCCAGCGGGAACGACGCGGCACCGAACCGCTGTAGCAGGATCCCGCCGCTGACACCCCCCATGGCCACGGCCAGATTGAACACCGTCACCAACATCGACTGCGCCACATCGGCGCCGTCGCCCGCCGTGTCGGCGATGGCCGTCTGCAGCAAGGTTGGCGCGCCGCCGAAGGTCACCCCCCACAAGGCGATGCCGGCCAGTACCAGCCAGGTATGGTCGTTCGCCACACCGAGTGACAGGGCCGCCACGGCGAAGCCGGTCAGGCTGACCAGCGTCAGCGCACGCAAGGCACGGTCGACCCAGACGCCGGTGAGCCAGATGCCGCAAATCGAGGCCGCGCCGAACAGCAACAGCACCAGGTCGACCCGCTCGCCGAGACCGACCGAAGCGAGGTAGGGCGCGATGAAGGTGTAGAGGACGTTGTGGGCCAAAATCCACAGGAAGATCACCAGCAACACCGAGCGGATGCCCGGCATCAGGAAGATTCGCTTGATTGATTGGCGCTGGGCCGCAGGCTGCCCGGCAAAGTTCGGCAAGGCGCACCTGACCCACAAGGCCAGCAGCAGCGACAGGGCCGACATCACCCAGAACACCCCACGCCAGTCGGACAGGCCACCCAGCCAGGTGCCCAGCGGCACGCCCAGGCACAGCGCGATCGGCTGGCCGACCCCGACGATGGCCAGCGCGCGCCCCTGCAAGGCACTCGGCACCATGCGCCGGGCATAACCGGCCAGTACGCCCCAGATGATGCCTGCCGACATGCCCGCCACCAGGCGCGAAGCCAGGATGATCCGGTAGTCCGAGGACAGGGCGGTGATCGAGTTGAAGACCAGCAGCCCGCCGATGGCCAGCAGGAACAGCGGCCGCCGCGACCAGCTGCGGGTCGCGGCGACGATCGGAATGGCGGCGATCACCGAGCCCAGGGCGTACACCGACACCAACTGCCCGGCCAGCGCCTCGGAGACGCCCAGTTCCAGGCTGATCTGTGGTAGCAGCCCGGCCGGCATGGTTTCGGTCATGATCGCGATGAAGCCGGCCAGGGTGAAGGCCAGCAGACGCGCTACCGGCAGGCGCGTCGCATCGGTAAGCAGCGGCGTGGCTGCCGCGGGCGAATGTTGCGTAATCAACTGTTGCGTAGTCATTAGCGGATTCCTTTCAGAGCGCAAAGCGGCAAGCTGCAAACCGAGCGGCGCTGGCAGCGCACTCGTCGCTCGTCTCGGCGACCGGGTCGGCCTGCGGCTTGTCGCTTGGCGCTTGATGGGTCAGGCCAGGCGGGCTGGGCACAGGTTGGGATCGGACTGCCGCAACAGGCCGAGCAGCTCGCTGATGCCGGACGCTCGCAGCAGTTGGTAATGGTCGGCCGTGGCCTGCATGATCCGCGGCTGCCAGTTCAGCTGGTCGAGCGCCTCCTCGAGGAAGGAGTCATCGTCGCCAGTGGCCTTGACCAGTGTCACCGGCGCCTGGATGGGATGTTCGACCAGCTCGGCGAAGCTGTACTTGAACTCGTAGGTCAGCTCGACGATTTCGCAGATCCGCTCGGCCAGTGGCGCATCCAGCTCGCCCATTCGCTCGCTGACCAGGGCAAGGAAGTCTGGCTTGGAACGCACCCGTTCGAGCCGCTGCTGTTCGTCGGCAGTGGGCAGCGCACCGACGAACACCGAATGCAGCACGGCAAGAAATGCCGGATCGGCGAAGCGCTGCTGACCGGCAAGACGGATCGTCGGGCGCGCGCGCGGGTTGCCAGGCGCGATCAAGACCAGCTCGTCGATCCGCTCGCCCTCGTTCTCCAGCTGGCGGGCGACCTCGAACGCCACCCGCGCGCCGAACGAATAGCCCCAGAGGGTATAGGGGCCCTTGGGCTGGCGGCAGCGCAGCAGGGCGACGTCTTCACGGGCCATCTGCGCGAGGCTGGAGTATGGCTGCTCACCGGGATTGATGCCGAACGCCTGGATACCGTAGAACGGTCGCGCCGGGGCTGCCTCACGCGCCAAGGCGCGCAGGTTCATCGGGTATCCTCCTAGCCCCGGCCAGCAGAAGATCGGCCGCTGCTGCCCCTCCACCGGGTTGAGGCCGACCAGCCGCGACAGGTCATCGAACGAGCCGCTGGCGACCTGCGCGGCCAGCGCCTCGATGGTCGGATGAGCGAAGATCGCTTGCAGCGCAAGGTGGGTGCCCAAGGTGCGGTTGATGCGGTTGATCAGCACCACGGCCAGCAGCGAGTTGCCACCGGCCTCGAAGAAATCGTCGATGACCGAGGTCGACTCGCCGGGCATCACCGCCTGCCAGATCTCGGCGATCCTGCGTTCCAGCAAGCTGCGCGGCTGGACCACGATGCGCTCCTGGCGCACGCTGTGAACGGTGCGCTTGAGCCGTTCGACGTCGACCTTGCCATTGGCGGTCAGCGGAATCTGGTCGAGCACCACGAACTGGTTCGGCACCATGTAGTCAGGCAACTGTTGCTCGAGTTCCTGCCTGAGCAGTTCTGCCGGGCCCTGAATGTGCACGGCGTCCTCCTTCATGCCCTCGCTGCTTAGCTGCTCTTCGCTGACCCGCCCGGCCAGCGCGAAGTACGAGGCGCCGATGTCGTCGGGCTGCCGCGCAAGCAGTTGTCGCAGGCGACGGGCGGTCTCCAGGTCGTGGCCACTCTTGGAACTGTAGCCCGAAGACATCAGCCCCAGGCGCAGGTCATTCATCTGCAAGCGTTGCAAGCGCCGGCCCAAATGAATGTAGCGCTCCCAGGCCGGCGTCTCGTCGATCACCAGGGACACCCCGAAACTGGCCTGCTCGTAGGCGCGCTGGTTGATCGCGATGACGTCCTTCTTCTGGATCAGTTCGTCGGAGCATTTCTCCAGGCGCTGATCCTGGTAACGGTAGAGGCCGGCAGGCAGGTCTTCGATGCGCCCAGGATGGGACTGCACGAACGTGCGCACCGGTTCGCTCGTGCAGCGCTCGGCATGGCTGACCAGCGCATAGCTGCCCAGGTACTGGTCGCCTTCGCCACAGGCCAGCAGTTGCAGGACGTGCGGCTGGTGACTGCCAGCCGCGAGGCCCAGGCCGTACTCGGGCAGGACATGGTCGAGCAGACCGAGCACATGCCCGGCTTCCATTTCCAGCACTTCGGCCACGTTGTTGCGGTACACGGCTTCGATCGCACTGGCCTTGCCGACCAGGTGCAGCACCACGCTGGCGCGGCCGGTAGACGGCCGTTCGCACATCAGCACCAGTTCATGGGTCAACGCAGCGAAGTAGTAGATGCCGCTGCGCAGCCCGGCCATCGCGTCGATTTCCAGGTACAGCTGGTGTGCATACAGCGCGCCGGGCGAAGCGTAGGCGTACTTGGGCAGCAGGCGCTCCTGGCTGTGGAACGGCCCGAGGTTGCGCAGAAGCTCGCCGAGGCTATCGAGCGTCAGGCTCGCGAGCGACGTGTCGATGCCCGCAGGCGTGCTCCAGCAGAGCAGGTCGAGCACATCCTGCCGGCTGACCGGGCCGCCTTCGAAGAAGCGGTAGGTCTTGCGCGCGAACGCCCGCGCTCGCTGCTGCGCGGTGCCCTCGCGGCAGGCCAGGCGGATCACTGCCCTGCCCTGATCGGCGCTGGCGTCGCGACCGCCGAGCTGGGCCAGCTGCGCACGCACCTGGACACGGCTGGACTTGGACAGGTGATGGGCGCCGTGGCTGCCCTGGTCCATCAACAAAGCCTCCCAGGGATTGAGCGCCACGCAGGCCAGCAGGCTGTCGAAGGCCCCCTGCCGATCGCGGTCGACGAACACGGCGGCGCTTTTCACCCAGGGATGGTTCTCGATCGCCACGCGCACCTCGTCCAGCTCGATGCGATAGCCGCGCAGCTTGACCTGGTTATCGGCGCGACCGATGAACTGCATGCTGCCATCGGCGTTCCAGCTGGCCAGGTCGCCGCTGCGGTACAGCCGGACCGGGCCGTGTCCGGCCTCGATGACACGCTCGACGAAGCGCTCGGCGGTCTGCTCGGCGCGCCCCAGGTAGCCACGCGCCAGCTGGCGCCCGCCAATGTACAACTCCCCCAGCGCGCCTGGCTCGCGCACCAGGGCACCACTGTGCGGATCGAACAGGTGGAAACAGGTATGGGCGGCCGGGAAGCCGATGGAAACCACCTTCGTCGCCTGCACCAGCGTGGCCCGGTCCACCACCAGAGAGGACGCGTTGATGGTGCACTCGGTAGGGCCGTACAGATTGACCAGGCGACTGCCAGGCAGGGTGTCCAGGCAGGCCAGTGCCAGCTTGCGAGTCAACGGTTCGCCGCCACTGAAAAGCGTGCGCAGCGTGCGGCACTGGGCGAAGCCAGGCTCGTCGACCAGCGCCTGCAACAGCGTCGGCACACATTGCAGCAGGCTCACCGCGTAGCGTCGCAGCGCCACGACCAGCGCCGCGGGATCGCGATGAATGCCTGGCTCGCCCATCACTACCGTGGTGCCAAGGGCCACGGCGAGCAGCTCCCACTGCGCCGCATCGAAGCTCATCGGCGTCTTGCGCAGGAGCGTCTGGGTCTGGTCCACGCCATGCGCCTGGCGCAACCAGGTCAACTGGCTGACCAGGCTGCGATGCTCGATCTCGACGCCCTTGGGCTGGCCGGTGGTCCCCGACGTATAGATCACATAGGCCAGCGAGCCGGGCCCAGGCCCCTCAGGTCGCTCCAGCAGCGCATCGTTCGCCGCCAGTTGCTCGTCCAGGGCTTCGCAGACCAGGCTCGTTTCGCCGAGGCCCATCTCGAGCAAGCCCTCGCGCAGGGCCGGCTGGGTGAAGATCAGCTTCAGGCCGGCGTCCTGGATCATGTAGCGCAGGCGCTCGCGCGGGTAGTCCGGCGCCAGGGGCAGGTAGGCGCCACCGACCTCGAGGATGGCCAAGGTCACGACCATCAGGTCCAGCGAGGGCTCGACATGGATGCCCACGCAGTCCCCTGGCCGGACCCCACGTTGGCGCAGCAGGCAGGCGGCCTGCTGGCTGCGTCTGCGCAGCTGGGCGAAGGTCAGCGCGCCCTCCTGGCTGATCACCGCGATCCGCTGCGGCGTGGCCCGGACCTGCCGATGGAACAGCTCGGTCACTGTCAGAGGCTCGTCTTCCAACGCACCAGCCCATTTCCCTGCTTCGTTCGAACCTACGTCCATGCGCGCGCTCCAGCGTATGCGTTCCGTGCGGCCACACCACCGCGCCGCACGCCGGGTAGGCGTGGCGCAGGCTGCGGTGGCCATGGTGTCAAATCGTCGACCGCTGCCGCGGCGGCCCCAGGCCAGCCGCGGCCGTGTCTGTTCAGTGTCGTTCCAGCAGCCGGCCGAAGCCACCTACCCGGTCAGCGATGCCGCTGGAACGCAGCGCATGCCAGTACAGCATCACGTTGTTGGAGATCACCGGCTTGTCCAGCCAGGCCTCGGCGATCATTGCCGCTCGCGCCATGGCCACGTTGGTGCCGACCTGCACGATGGCCTGGACCCGAGGGCTATCGACGGCGCGAATCGCCTCGAAGATCCGGGCCTGGCTGATCTGCGCGATATTGGCCGGGCTCGAGGCGCCCAGCCCTTGAATGGAAACCACATCGTAGCCGTTGTCGAGGAAGTAGCTGCTGACGGTGTCGTCGCCTACCGGCAGATACGGCGTGAGGATGGCGATGCGATGGATGTCGCCCAGGGCCGCCAGCGCCGCCTTGCAAGCATCATGACTGGTGGTGACCGGCACCCCGCTGGTCATGTCCAGGAAGGACTCCATGATCACTTCGTGACTGCCCTGACCTTCCCAGTAGCTTTCCGGCGATACGCCGACGATCACCCGATCGGGCTTGCAGGTGAGCAGGCCATGGATGGCATCGGAGGTGGAGAGGCGGATGTTGTTCAGCACGTTCATGAATCCCGGACGCTGATCCATCAGTTCATCCTGGATCAACATGCGGCTGACCTGGTTGGTGACTCCGAAGGGACGCAAGGCATCGGTCTCGGGTTGCATGGAGGTGTTGGTCGACGGCAGGATGATGCCCATCTTCAGGCGGTAGCCAAGTGAATCGATCATAACGTCACTCAGGGTCGACGGCGGTAGCGTCGACCCCCCAGCTGGGAAACTGGCGCTCTACGCAGCGCAGGACTTACTTGGCCAGGTAGGAAGCGGCCATGTCCTTGTCGCCATGGCCTGCCTGCAGGGCCCGCTGGAAGCGCTCGAGCCCGGCCTCGACGGTGTCGACCTTGATGCCGGCGTCGCGAGCGGCCTGCACCACCAGCTCGGCATCCTTGGCGGCATTGGCCACCGAGAACGTGGTGGCGTAGTCATCGGCCATGATCGCGGCCGACTTGAGCTGGAAGTATAGGTTGTCCAGCGGACCGCCCTTGACCACATCGACCACCAGCGCAGGATCCACCCCCAGCCCCTTGGCGATGGACAGGCTCTCGGCGACCCCGTGGGTCAGCGCCAGTACCCAGCTGTTGAGGGCCAGCTTGAGCTTGCTGCTGACGCCGGGTTCTTCGGCTACCCAGAGGGTACGCTTGCCGATGGCATCGAAGACCGGCTGGATCTCGGCGCGATGGGCTTGGGCGCCCGAAGCGATGATCACCAGCTGGCCTTGCTCGGCAGGGCCCTTGGTGCCCTGGACCGGCGCATCGTAGAACGCCAGCCCGTGCTCGTCGGCGAAGGCCGCCAACTGCTCGCTGGCCGCCACCCCGACCGTGCTCGCCTGGATCCACACGGTACCCTTGGCCAGGCCGGGCAGCGCGGCGCGCATGGCGTCCAGGACCGCCGGGCCGTCCTTAAGCATGGTCAGCACGATGGCCGCGCCACGCACCGCGTCGGCGGCCAGTTCCTGCACCTTCACGCCCGACTCGGCCAGGGGCGTGGCCTTGGCGTAGGTGCGGTTCCAGGCCGTGGTCTGGAAACCGTTCTTCTGCAAGTTGCGGGCGATGGCCGCGCCCATGATGCCGGTACCGAGAACGGCGACAGTCTTGTTGTTAGCGTTTACAGCCTGGGTCATTGCAACTTCCTTTTAAGTGTCGAGCAGACGGTATGTTCGTTGCACTTCGCTCGGGTGCGCCTACCACTGCCTCCGGCACCCATCTCGCAAAAGTGACATGAACTTATTGAACGTTCATTACAAAACCTTCGGGACCTTCGAGGCTATTGCCGAGGTCTCACAAGGCAGAAACGGCAACCTCGACGATGTCGGCCAGCCGCTCGGATCGATCCTCGCGCGCGCCTCCCTTGCCGATCACCCGGATGCCCTGGATGGTGCTGACGATGAAACGCGCCAGCGCTTCGGGACGCTTGCCCGGATCGATCTCCCCGGCGGCCTGCCCACGCAGCAGCAGCGCCGTCAGGGCCCGCTCCATCCGGCTGAAGTTCTTCGCCACCAGTTCGGCCACGCCGCTGTCGTGTCGAGCCACTTCCAGCGAGGCGTTGGCCACCATGCAGCCGAAGTTCTCGGTGTCCTGCAGCTCCTCGGCGACGATCTTCAGCAACAGTCGGCGGATCAGCTCCTTGACTTCGCCCTCCTCGGCCAGCAACGCCACGTTGAAGGCAGTCATCTCGTAGTAGCGGCGCAACGCGAACTCGTACAGGCCCTGCTTGCTACCGAACGCGTTGTACAGGCTGCCACGGCCCAGACCGGTGCCCTCGACCAGATCCTGGATGCTCGTGCCCGCATAGCCACGTAGCCAGAAAACCCGCATGGCGGCCTCGGCGATGGCGTCCGAATCAAACTCTTTGGGTCTCATCAAAACACCGGTACTGGAACGATCGGTCCAGAACATAGCACCGGCCTCCAACTGCGGTCAATCGTCTTTGCACAGGGAAAAACAAGTTCGAATCCGACACTTGCTTGTCATGTTCAGATGATGCAATTTGAAAAAACCCACACATCCTTCGGATTGCATCCGTGGCCTCATGCTGGTCGCGCGGTGTCTCCGGCTGTACTCGACCACCTAGCGAAAGGAAGCTCGCCAATGACCCAAACCGCAGTTCGCACCGGCAACCCGCAGGCGCCCTATGCCGAGTCCATCGCCCTCCCCCGTGACGCCTCGCTGGTCTACGTCAGTGGCATCCTGGCTGACGTGAGCGACCCGACGGCAGCGCCTGGCACGGTCGCGGCCTATGGCGACACCCATGCCCAGGCCTTGTCGGTACTGGGCAAGATCAAGACGATCCTGGCACGCCACGACCTGCAGATGCACCACATCATCCAGCTGCGGGCCTTCCTGGTCGGCACGCCAGAGCATGAAGGCCGCCTGGATTTCCAAGGTTTCCAGCGAGCCTATGCGACCTTCTTCGATCAGCCGGACCTGCAGACCCGGCCTACCCGTACCGCCATCCAGGTGGTTGCATTGCCGCTGCCAGGCACCCTGGTCGAGATCGACGTGGTCGCCGCCCATCCTTGAAGGCAGCCCAGAGGGAATAGCCGCTTCGACGAACGTCCTGTATTCCACAAGTCATGGAGGACTTTATGAACGCGTCGCTATATGGCGAGATCGGCAAGACCATTGCCAGCATCGGCAGCCGGCATTTCGCCCGGATGTTCCGTGACCTGGTGAACAGCCACCTCACGGCCGAGGCCAGCGAGCTGCAGCTGTGCACCTGCAGCCAGGCACAGCCGCTGCCACTGACCGGCCAGACCGTGGCCGAGGCGCAGGAGCGGGACCCGGCCCGTACCCTGCAACCAGCACGTCCCGGGCCTGTTTCGACAATGCGCCACGCTCAGCATGACGCTCGCTCATGCAAGGCCTAGCCCCACCCCAGCTCCCGACGGATCGCCTGCCGGTAGGACGTATCGAGCTGACGTGGCACCTGCTCGATGTAGTCCCTGGCGTGCTTGAGCTGATCGCCTTCGAGACCTTGCAGGTAATCGATGGCGTCGCGCTGCGAAGGCATGCGGTTCTCGATGCCGGCGAAGCACGGTGGCAAGCCGGTCCAGATCACCGCATCCAGGCGCCTGGCGATGGCCCAGCGCATGAGCGGTCCCTCCTGGCCGGGGGCGATCAACATCGAGGCCACGCCGTCGCTGCGCTGTGCCGGAATCTGTTCGCGCTCGCGCAGCATCCGGCAGGCGCTCTCCAGGTCGTCGCTGTCGACCTGCGCCCAGAACACCGGTAGCGGCTGCGCATTCAACGAAATCGCCGTCGACAGTTCTCCGCCCTCGGCGACCCGGCAGAACTCCACCGCGACCGGCGGGCCATCTGCCTTCCACTGCCCGGCGATACGCAAGGCACCGGGCTTCCACAACAACGATCCCCAGCCAAGACACGCTATGTTCATGTCCACCCCTCATGCCGTTCATGGTTATCCTGCATCACTCAAAGGCTGCACCTACGGTGTCAGCCGGCGAGGCGCCCTGCGCGGTGTATCCGAACAGGGCCTCGAACCGCGGACCATAGCCAAGCGCCAGCGGATGTAGGCGATTGGCGGCGATCCAGGCGAATACCAGCACGCAGGCGCGCGCGTTTTCGTCGTCCATGACGGCCAAACCATCGAGGGCGAACCCACCGTACACATCCGGATTCCACCAAGCCTTGAGAAACTCGGCAACGGCCCGGGCCTGGGCGCCGTCCGCGCTGGCCGCCAGCAACAGCTGCTCGAGGGCACCGCGGGTCGTCGCGCCCAGCTCGATCACGTTCAACGCCTCCCCCTGCTCGTCGCACGGGCGCGACTGCGCAGCATGGCTGCAAGGCTGCCCGAAAGCGGGCGGAGGTTGACTCGACGCATTCGACGATCTCCGCAAGACGGGTCCAGAGAGCGCTGGAAACCGGGTGACACTGCGGCTATGAGTCTCTGGCCCGCGGAAAAGTCGCAAGCAATGCGGGGAAAAAATTGCCAGATGTGCGGCAGGTCTCAGTTACATCTAGCCCCTGGCCTCCCCCAACAAGGCGACCAACCCAGGGCAACCACGACGGAGCCTCGCCAGCGGCAGCCGGCGAGGCTTCATTCACCCGGCCGGACCACCCTGGACAGATGGACAGGCCAGCATCACATGCAACGGACCTTACTCGGGCTCACTGGGCTTGACCGCCCTGTCGCCATGGGTATCCAGCGTCGCCCGTACCTGGGCCACCTGTTCGGCGGTCACCGCGGACGCCTGGTTCGACCAGCCCTGGCGCAAGAAGCTGGCCAGCTCGGCGACTTCCGCATCGCTCAGGCGCCAGGCGAAGCCGGGCATCGGCAGCACCGAAGGGGCGCGCTCGGTCGATGGCGTGCTGGCTCCAGCGAGAATCAGGTGGATCAGCGCCGTGGGATTCTCGGCATTGACCACCGTGGCGCCATCGAGACGCGGGAAGATCTGCGAGGCGCCTTCGCCAGAAACGAAGTGGCAGGCGTTGCAGTTGTCCAGGTACAGCCGCTGACCCAGGTCGAGGTCCTTGGCCGCGGTCAGCTTGGCGGTGGTCGCTTGGCTGCGCGAGGCTTCGTGGCGGTAGGGCCGCGCATGTCCATCGATGGACTTGAGATAGGCAGCGATCGCCTGCAGGTCCTCGTCGCTCATGTGCGAGGTGCTGTTGGCCACCACATCGGTCATCTCGCCGGCCACCGAGGCCTTGGCATTGCGCCCGCTGCCCAGGTACTCGACGATCTCTTCCTCGGTCCAGTGCGGCATGCCGCGCAGGGCCGGCACCGACCAGCCGTTGAGCTCGGCCCCGGCCAGGTAGTCGCCGTCCTGCTCGTCGAGCCCCTCTTCCTGCATGGTCAGGGCGCGCGGCGTGTGGCACGAACCACAATGCCCAAGGCCCTGGACCAGATAGGCCCCGCGCGCCAGCTGCGCATCGCCGCCGGCTTGCTGCCCGGCGGCCAGCGCCTCGGGGGTTGGCGAGAACAGCGCCCGCCAGTAGGCCAGCGGCCAGCGGATCGACAGCGGCCAGGGGATGTCGTTGGCCTTGTTGGCTTGCTTGACCGGCTCCACGCCATGCATGAAATAGGCATACAAGGCCTGGATGTCCTCGTCGGAAACCCGTGCATACGAAGGGAACGGCATGGCCGGGTACAACGCGCTGCCGTCGTGGCCGATGCCACGGCGCAAGGCGCGCTCGAACTGGCCATAACTCCAGCCGCCGATGCCGGTATCGGCATCGGGGGTGATGTTGGTCGCATAGATGGTGCCGATCGGCGAGGCGATGCCCAGGCCGCCAGCGAACGGCTTGCCACCGTCGTGACTGGTATGGCAGGCCACGCAGTCACCGGCCCGCGCCAGATAGGCGCCCTTGTCGATCAACTGTGGGGTGACCGGCACGGCCAGCTGCGCCGAAGCGTCCCCGGAACGGTTGAGCAGCAGGCTCAGCGCCCAGCCCAGCAGCACGAGCGCCAGGCCCAGCACCAGCAACCCCAGCAGGATGGAGCGGAATCGGGTTTTCATCGTCGCGCTCCTCATGCTTGTACCAGCGGGCCAGGGTTCTTCAGGTACTGTTCCTTGATGGCCTGGGCGGCGAACAGGGTCAGCGCGCCGATCAACGCCGTCGGGTTGGCCTGGAAGTTCTGCGGGAAGGCGTTGCCGCCCGGAACGAACACGTTGTGCACGTCCCAGCTTTGCAGGTAGCGGTTCAGCGCGCTGGTGCGGGGCGACTCGCCCATCACCGCGCCACCGACGTTGTGGGTCGACACGTACTGGGTGATGTCCCAGTGCGAGTCCATGGCCAGGTAGCTTTCGCTGTAGCTGTCGGGATTGAGCTCCTTGGTGATGTCCTGCACGATGCCGCGCAGGTACTGCTGCAGCTTGAGCTCATTGGGCCGCCAGTCGAAGGTGATGCGCAGCAGCGGCTGGCCCCAGGGATCCTTGTAGTTCGGGTCCAGGTCGAGGAAGTGGTCACGGTAGGACATGCAGCCCGTGGAGATGCTGACCTTCATGGAGTGGCCGTACCACTCCTGCAGGCTTTCCTTCCAGCCGTCCCCCCAGTTCGGCGAGCCCGGCGGCAGCGACGTGCCGATCGGTGCGCCGGTGGCCTGGGAGCTGTGGATCTTCGCGCCGCCGATGATGCCCAGCCCTGGGCCATCGAAGTTGCCCGGCGAGATGTCGTTGAACATCTGGCCGGTGGCACCGGCGGTGGCGAACGGGTTGAAGCGCTTGTCCTTGAAGAACAGCGTGGTACCGCCGACGCTCAGGTAGGCATAGTCGCGACCGATGGTGCCCTCGCCGGTCAACGGATCGTAGGGCTTGCCGATGCCCGAGAGCAGCATCAGCCGCACGTTGACGAACTGGAAGCCGGCCAGGATCACGATCTTGGCCGGCTGGAAGACCTCGTTGCCCTCGTTGTCGGCATAGGTCACGCCACGCGCGGTCTTGCCGTCGGGGTGCAGGTCCACGCGCAGGACGTTGGCATTGGTGCGATAGGAAAAGTTGTCCATGCGCTTGAGCGCATCCATCACCGCGGTCTGTGGCGATGCCTTGGAGAAGTTCAGGCACGGGTACTTGCTGCAGAAGCCGCAGTAGTTGCAGGGCGCAATCTGGTTGCCGTAGGGGTTCTTCCAGGCTTGCGAGACATTCGCCGATGGGTTGGGGAATGGGTGGTAGCCGAGCTTGCGCGCGGCGTCGGCGAACATCTTGCAGTTGAGCGTGTCCTGCAGTGGCGGCAGCGGGAACGGGTTGGAACGCGGCCCTTCGAACGGGTCGCCGCCGTCGATGATGCGGCCCTGCAGGTTACCGGTGTTGCCCGAGGCCCCGCAGATCTTGTCGAACTTGTCCAGGTAGGGCTCGATTTCTTCCCAGGTGAACGGGTAGTCGCCGATGCGCATGTTCTCGTCCAGCTGGCCGGGGGCATAGGCCTGCTCGGCATAGGTCTTGAGCTTGATGTCGGTCGGCGTCGGCCGGATCAGCACGCCGGTCCAGTGCAGGCCCGAGCCCCCCACCCCGGTACCTGGCACGAAGGCGCCCCACTGGCGGGTCGGCAGCGCCGTGCTGTTCATGTTGTGTCGTACCGTCAACGCCGCGGCCTTGGGCGTGGCCATGATCTTGTTGCGCATGCCGTAGGCATACTGGTCGGCCGGCTTGGGATAGGCGAAGTCGGCGTTCGGCCGGTCCTCGCCGCGCTCCAGCGCGCGTACCTTCAGACCCGCCTGGGCCAGCTCGATGCTCATCAGCGAGCCGGTCCAGCCGAGGCCGACGACGACCACGTCGACTTCGTCATTAGTGATGTTTGCCATTGTCCTTGATCCTTGTTCGCTCTACCGCTGGTGCTGGTTCAACCGCGCGCGCCACTGAGGCTGACCGGTCCGAGGGGGTACGGGACGTTGTGCTGCGCGACCCATTCCAGGTAACTGGCCCGGGCACCGGGGAAACCGATGGCGATCCACGCCTTCATGCCCCGATTGCCGCCGTAGATGGGGTCGGCCAGGTAGCCTTGCTTGGCATGGGTCAGCAGCTCGCTGAAGAACAGCCCCGGCTTGAGCGTGGTTTCGCCGACACTGGCGAAATCCACCTGGCCGCCCTGCAGCTGCTTGAGCAGCGCGGTCTGCGCCGGCGCGTCGAGCGCGGCGAAGCTGCGCCCGTGGCGGGCCTGGCACCAGGCTTCGGTGCAGGCGATGCCCTTGCGGTAGATGTCCTGGGGGGTATAGGGCAACTGATAACCCAAGGTCGGCGGCGCATTAACGTCGAACGGCCCTTCCAGGTACAGCTCGCTGCCCAGGTCGCCGGCCAGCTGCTGGTCGAGAAACACCGGGACGTTGGCCTCCAGCCCGCCGGGGCCGCGCCCGCCGCCCGGAATCAGCCGGTCGCAGGCCGCCATGACGAAGGCCCATTCGGCGGCGCTGAAGAAGGTCGGTCGGTAACCATCGAGGTCCGGTGCGACCATCTCGGCGGCATCGGCGGCGCTCAGGCCCTGGATCGTCACGCCGATCGCGGGCAGGGCGACAAGGGAAGAAAGCAGGAACTTTCTCCGGGAGGTTTGCTTCGACAACAACATGGAGGTTCACCTATGACTGATCACGTGGAAACCTGGGATGGCGGGCCGACTTCTGGTGTTCGGCTCGACGATGGCATACCTGTGCTCTGGCGCATCCCTGGCGTCAACAGGTCGACTGCCTGGCCTCTCGGTTGGTTCCCGCGCTGGCGAAGTCGTTCTGTTCGCCAGCGCGGCAGGCCGGAGCTAGCGGCTCGTTGGCCGCACCGAGCGGGCATTTTCCTCAGGCGCGGAGGCTGGCCGTGAATGCAGGTGGACATGGCCGGTCGGGTCGGGAATCTGCACCACCTTTCCCGACTGCCAGGCATCGGCGCCGCGCTCCACCGGTGCCGGCCGGATACTGGCGCGGGCGCGGCGATGCTCGGCGGTGTCGACGCCCAGGCGCTGGTCCCGCTGGCGCAGCATGGCCGGGTCGATCTGGCCATCGGCGGTGAAGCCCATCATCAGCTGCGGGACGCCCAGCGGCAGCTCCAGGTCCTGGTCGGTGTGCCAGGTGTGCCAGGTCTTGCCATAGGTATCGGCCAGCTTGCTCATCAGCCGGGTTTCGGCGGCCAGCGGCACGCCGGGGGCAATCAGCGTGCCGGAGGTGACTTCGTGGGCATGGCTGTGCCAGAGGGCCTTTTCCTCGGTGGGCAGGCTGGCGAACAGGCGTTTGCTGATGATGTATTCCACGCCCATCAGCCGCGCATCGCTGACATTGCCGTCATAGATCACGCACTGGATCACTTCCTCGTTGACGATGGCGCAATAGTGGTGCGCCTCCATCTGGACGTGGGGGTGACCGTTGTAGAAATGGAAGCCGTCGAGGTAGGCATTGAGCTGGTCGATCGGCGGCCGGCTCTGCAACGCTTCGGCACCGAGTTCGAGCAACTGCGTGTCGGCCTGCTTGGGCTGCCCGGGCGGCGCCACCGGGGATTCGGTGTCGTGCCCCGCGCAGCCTTGCAGCGCCAGGCACAGCAGCGCCAGCCCAGATCCATTGCGCCATCGACCTTGCTTGTTGCCCCGCATGTCATTCTCCTTTCCCTATGGTGGTAAGAACCCGCTTCTACAGCAGAGGGCCGGGCGAGCGGAAAGTTTGATCCGATTGCGCCATCACAGCTGCTCGGCGATGGCCAGGGCATTGCCCAGCGCCGCGCCAGCGGCGGTGTTGTCGAAAATGCACCAGGTCGGCACGCCCGTGGCCACCGAGGCGCGCAGGCGCTGGGCGAACGCCTCCAGCCAGGCGGGCGGGTAGTCGCTGTAGTAGATCCGCGGCACACCATGCAGGCGCCAGTAGACCAGGCCCGGCCAGCCGCTCGGAGCGGCATCGTTCGCGAACCGTGGCGGGTCGGCCGCCACCTGGGCGACTTGCAGGTCCACCAGCAATGCCTGGGCCTGGCGCCAGGATGCATGGCGCGGCTCGATCGCCAGCGGGCCGGCATAGCGCTGGCGCACCGCCTCGAGGAAGCCGCGTGCCACGACCGGCTCGAAAGCCAGCGAAGGCGGCAACTGCACCAGCAGGCAACCGAGCTGCGCGCCCAGCTCGGTACATTCGCCAAGAAATGCCTCCAGCGGCGCCTGGCAATCGACCAGGCGTCGTTCATGGGTGATCGCCTGGGGCAGCTTCACCGAAAAGCGAAACCCTGGCGGCACCGACGCCGCCCAGCGCGCATAGGTCGCCGGGCGGTGCGGACGGTAGAAGGAGCTGTTGATCTCCACGGCATCGAGCCGTGCCGAATAGCGCTGCAACTGGCTGCCCGCGCTGGGGAAACGATCGAAGTAAGGCCGGGATAGACTCCAGCCAGCGGTGCCCAGGTGGATCATCCGAGGTTCTCCGGGTGGCAATGCGGGTGTGGAGTGAGCGCGGCTCGGGTTGGTTCCATCATCGAGGCGTGTGCGCGGCCATCACAGGCGGCCTGGCGAGGTTCTGGCCACGCCTGGATTCAGGCATTGTCGTGGAAGGTTTCGAAGCGTTTTCCAGCCGTGTTCTTGATGCCCGCCATGACGCGCCGCGCCTTCATCCGGTTCACCAACCTGCCCCCCGCATTCGCCCGACGAGGCGCTTCGCCGTGGCTTGGGGAACGTGCTGGCTACGCTCCTGTCTGCGGTCACCTGGAGCCCAGCGGCATGCCGCGCAGCGACGAGTCACAACCACCACGCCAGGACCAGCGGCAGGAACACGAACGACAGCGCCGTCGAGCACATCACCAGGTTGGCCACCTGCTCGGGCGAGCGACCGGCGCGTATCGCCAGCAGGTAGTTGAACACCGCCACCGGCATGGCCGACTGCACCACCAGCACCGCCCGCGCCAGCGGCTCCAGGTCCAGGGCCAGGCCGAGCGCCCAGCCCACCGCCGCGCCGAGCAGCAGGCGCAGCCCACCGAGCAGCAGGCCGCTGCCGACATGGCGCAGGTGGATGCTCGCCAGCGATACGCCCAGGGTCAGCAGCATCAGCGGGATGGTCATGCCACCGAGCAGGTCCACGGTGTTGCCGAGCCAGCGTGGCAGCTCCAGGTCGAGGAAGATGATCGGCATGGCCAGCACCAGGCTGATGACGATGGGATTGCGCAGCAGCGCCTTCAGTGACGTGACGCCGCCGGACAGGACGATGCCCAGGGTGAATTGGAAGATCGACAGCGTCAGGAAGAACGCCACCGCCAGCGCCAGGCCCTGCTCGCCGAAGGCATAGAGGCTGATCGGCAGCCCCATGTTGCCAGTGTTGGGGAACATGAATGCCGGTACCAGCACGCGCCAGTGCAGCTTCGACAGGCGGCTGACCAGCAGCCCGGCCAGCGCCATGCCAAGCATGCACAGCACGCAGGCCAGGGCCATGTGGGTGAAGGCGAGCGGATCCAGGCGGGTGCGGCTCAAGGTCGACAGCACCAGCGAGGGCGTGCCGATGGTCATCACCAGCCGGGCGATGAATTCGACGGGATAGCTGGCGCCCGAGCGCGCCCAGGCAAAACCGAGCCCGGCAACGATGAACACGGGAGCGAGCACGGCGAACAGCGAGCCCAGCATGGCAGGTTTCCTTCCCTTCGAAACCGCCCATCCTAGAAGCTGCGCGTGCCCGCGGGCAAGAAAGAATGTCTGTGACGTCATAGCACTGGCCAGCAGTTTGTGCCTGCGACGGGCCAACCAGGCCAGTGCGTCACTCTGTCGCAGGCGAGGCTATCGAAAATGTTCTTTTCGACGAGCACAAGCACCCATGACTTAGCCTAGAATCCGCCATCTTTCCAGCCTGCCCCAACCGACCACCCTTGCCCTGGCCCGATCGTCCGATCCCGCGCCACGGCAGCGCACGCCCGTGCGCTCGCGTCATGGCCTGGCGCAGCCATCTGGACTGCTGCTCGTATGCAACATCATCTACTGAGGTCTATATGTCTGTGCACCTGCTGGCGATGGCGCTGGCACCTTTGCTCGGGTTGTTCATCGTCGGTCTCGGCAATGGCTTCCTGTCCTCCCTGACCACCTTGCGCCTGGACGCAGCCGGCGAGTCGGCGACCATGATCGGTATCGTTTCGTCGGCGTACTTCATCGGTCTGACCATCGGCGCGCTGTTCAACGACCGGCTGATCCTGCGCATCGGGCATATCCGCGCCTACAGCAGCTTTGCCTCGCTGATCGCGGTGACCATCCTGCTGCAGGCGCTGGTCCATGATGCCTGGGGCTGGGCCGTGCTGCGCCTGGTCAGTGGCTGGGCGACGGTCGGGGTGTTCCTGGTGATCGAAAGCTGGCTGCTGCTGGCCGCCGCGCCCAAGGTCCGTGGCCGCCTGCTGGCGCTGTACATGATCGCCCTGTACGGCTCTGGCATGCTTGGCCAGGCCGGGCTCGGCTGGCTGGCGCAACTGGACGATGCCGCACCGTTCATGGTGGCTGCGATGCTGGCGGCGCTGTCGGTGGTGCCGATCGTGATCCTGCCTCGGGTGTCGCCGCTGCTCGAGCGAGTCGAGCCGCTCAAGCCACGGCAGTTGCTCAACGTGACCCCCACCGGGCTGGTCGGCTGCTTCGGCTCCGGCGTCGCGATCGCCGCGGTGTATACCTTGCTGCCGCTGTATCTGCAACGCATCGGCATGGACATCAGCGAAGTCGGCCACATGATGGCCAGTACCATTCTCGGCGCGATGGTCCTGCAGTACCCGGTGGGCCGCTGGTCCGACCGTCGTGACCGGCAGACCGTGCTGATCGCCCTCGGCCTGCTCTGCGTGGTGCTGTCGCTGGTGTTCCTGGTCTTGCCGCCCGCCTCGCCGCTGCTGGTCGGCCTGCTGTTCCTGCTCGGTGGCGGGGTGTTCGCGATCTATCCGGTGGCGGTCAGCCATGCCGCCGACCGAGCTCCGGTCGAGGAGCTGGTGCCGATGATCCAGGGCCTGCTGTTGATCAACTCGCTGGGCTCGGCCATCAGCCCGCTGCTGATTTCCTCGGTGATGAACAAGGTTGGCGAAGCCGGGCTGTTCTGGGCGTTCGCGGTGATCAACCTGGCATTGGTGGCGTTCTTCCTCTGGCGTCGCGGCGAGCGTCCGGCACCGGTGGCCTCCTCGCCGTTCACCGCGGCCACGCCATTCTCGCCCACCGGGGCGGAACTGCGGGTCACTGATGACCTGATCCAGGCAGCCAGCGAGCATGGCGAGCATGACGATGCCGCGCTCGCCGACGGTCAGGCGCCGGTGGCCGCGCGTGAACGTGAGCGCGATACCGTCGCCTGACCGACCGCGACGTATGCCCTGGGCGGCTTGGCCGGCCGCCCGGGACGAGGCCTTGACGGCTCGAATCGCTGCGGCAGGACCTGTATCGGCGCGAAAACTGTCTACCTTGTGATTAAGGCAAGCAAGTCCCGCGAAGCGGCCCGCTTCGACCTGTCACAGGAGACGTCACCCATGCGCCCAGCCCTGCCCTCATGCTTCGCCGCCCTGACCCTGACCGCCGCGTTCACGGCGGCGCAGGCAGCCCCTTTGTCCATCAGCTCCGAATCCTTCCAGGACAACGCCTTCATCGGCCTTGACCTGGTCGGCAAGGATCCTTCGTGCGGCGCCGGCAAGGAATGGTCGCCGCACGTACGCTGGTCTGGCCTGCCGCAAGGGACTCGCTCGATCGCCCTGGTGATGTTCGACCCCGATGGCGCCAAGGGCCTGGGCGTGGTCCACTGGGTGGCCTATAACATCGACGTGCGGCGGGGTTCGGTCAACGCGGGTGCCGCGCGATTCCAGTCGCACAGCATGACCGTGGGGCGCAACTCCAGCGGTGCGGAGACCTACAAGGGGCCATGCCCACCTGCTGGCGACAATCCGCATCACTACGTGCTGACCTTGATCGCCAGCGACCTGCCGCCTGCCCAACTGCCCTCCGGCCTTGATCGCGCCGGGCTGCTCGAGGCCCTGCAGGGCCATGCCCTGGGAGCGCAGAGTATCGTCGGGCTGTATGGCCATTGAATCGTCATGGTGCGACCCAGCCCGTTTCCCGGAAAGACCTTGGGCCTGTTTCGACGCCGCCTGAGCGCCGCGGCGCCTTTGCGCACGAGGCCCAGGTGGCTCGACCCGGCCGTCCGGCTCACGTACCCTGCACACTTTCTCTACCGACCTGAAGGACTCACATGGCCAACCCAGACATCACCTTCCTGCCCGATCCGGATCCGCAATCGATTTCCTCGGACGTGGCCGGTTTCGGCAATCTGCTGGTGACCACGCAGATTCCCACCCGTGCCGATGGCAGCCTCGAGCTGGGCGGGATCGTCGAACAGAGCGAATGCACCCTGCAAGCCTTGAAGGTTGCCCTGGAGCGAGCCGGCAGCAGCCTGGAGCGTGTCCTGCACCTGACTATCTACCTGACCGACATGGCCGACCGCGCCGCGTTCAACGAGGTCTACCAGCGCTTCTTCGCTAGCCCCTGGCCAGTACGCGCCGCCGTTGGTGTCGCCGCCCTGGCGGTCGAGGGCATGCGTGTCGAGGTGACGGCGATGGCGGCCAAGGGCTGATTCGAACGCCCCGCTGCGCCCGATCCGCACTTGCGAACCCTCTGGTTATGGCAGGACGCCCCGCATGCACTCTAGAACCTCTCACGCAGCTCAGCTGCTCGCGCTGCTCTGCGCACTCGGGGCCGGCCGCCTGGCACAGGCCGAACAGGCGCCAGCGGTCAGCATCCTCGAACCGTTGGTGGTCACCGGCAGCTATGCGCCCACGACCAGCTTCGAGCTGCCGTTCTCGGTCGATACGGTCGAGCGCGGCCAGTTCGCCGATGGCCAGCTGGGGGTCAACCTGTCCGAGGCACTGGCGCGGGTCCCGGGGCTGGTGGTGCAGAACCGCCAGAACTATGCCCAGGACCTGCAGATCTCCTCGCGCGGCTACGGCGCCCGCTCGACGTTCGGCATCCGCGGGCTCAAGCTGATCAGCGACGGCATCCCGGCCAGCACACCGGACGGCCAGGGCCAGGCAGCCTCGCTCAACCTGGACGTGGCCGAGCGCATCGAGGTGCTGCGCGGGCCGACCTCGGCCATCTATGGCAGCAACGCCGGTGGCGTGATCCAGATGTTTTCCCGTGATGGCGAGGGCCCGCCCAAGGTCGGCAGCGATCTGCTGGTGGGCAGCGACGGCTTCACCAAGCAGCATCTGCAGGCCGAAGCGGGCGAGGCCCGCGCCGGTTTCCTGCTGGATGCCTCGCGCATGGACACCGACGGCTATCGCGACCACAGCGCGGCCCGGCGCGACCAGACCTTCGCCAAGGTGCACCTCAAGCCGGACCAGGACAGCCGCCTGGCCCTGATCTACAGCAGCCTGGAACAGAACGACACGCAGGATCCACTGGGGCAGACCTGGCAGGCCTACCGGGCCGATCCACGCTCGGTGGCCAGCAATGCCTTGCGCTTCGACACCCGCAAGAGCATCGACCAGCAGCAGCTGGGCATGAACTTCGAACGCTATTTCGGCGAGGCGACCCTGCAGCTGAACCTGTACGCCGGTCGACGCAGCGTGGTGCAGTACCTTTCAATTCCCCAGGGCGCGCCAGCCAACCAGCGTGGCGGCGGCGTGGTCGATTTCGACCGCGAGTACCACGGCGGTACCCTGCGCTGGCTGCAGCCAGTGAGCGCCGCGCCTGGCGAGCTGACCCTGACCGTGGGCGTCGACCTAGACCGCAGCCGCGACGACCGACGTGGCTACCAGAACTTCATCGGCGATCGGCTCGGCGTCAAGGGCGAACTGCGCCGTGATGAAGTCGATACCGCCAGCAGCCTCGACCCCTATCTCCAGGCGCACTGGCAGCTGGGCGCATGGACCGTGGACGCAGGCTTGCGGCACAGTACCCTGAAGCTGGACGTCGACGACCGCTACCTGGTCAACGGCGACGCCAGCGGCTCGAGAAAATACCAGCGCAACACACCGTCGCTGTCGGTGATGTATGCCTTCACCCCGGACCTGCAGGGCTACCTCAGCGCCGGCAAGGCCTTCGAAACCCCGACCCAGGCGGAAATGGCCTATGCGCCCGGCCTGGTGGAAGGCTTCAATTTCGGCCTCCAACCGGCCACCAGCACCCAATACGAGCTGGGACTCAAGGCCCGCTTCGGCGAGCGGGCACGGCTCAACGCAGCGCTGTTCGAGATCCGCACCCGCGACGAGATCGTCGTCGACAGCGCCCAGGACGGCCGCACCAGCTACCACAATGCCGGCAAGACCCTGCGCCGAGGCTTCGAGCTGAGCCTGCAAGGCGAACTGGCTGAGCACTGGCAGGCCAGCCTGGCCTACACCCTGCTCCAGACCAGCTACCAGGACGACTTCATGCAAGGCAGCCAGCTCATCGAAAAAGGCAACCGCCTGCCAGGCGTGCCACGCAGCAGCCTGTTCGGCGAGCTGACCTGGCGGCCCCGGCAAGGCATCAGCACTGCACTGGAGGCGCAGTACCGCAGCAAGGTCGAGGTCGAGGACAGCAACCAGGCACGCGCCGCCCCTGGCTATGCCGTGTTCAATTGGCGCGCCCGCCTGGAGCAGCAGCTCGGCCCGTGGTCCTTCCACCAGGTGGTGCGCCTGGACAACCTGCTCGATCGCCAGTACGTCGGCTCGGTGATCGTCGGGGACGGCAACGGTCGTTACTACGAGGCCGCCCCCGGCCGATCCTGGTACGCCGGCGCGGGCCTGGCCTACCGCTTCTGAGCTACACACCACAAGCTGATCGCGTTGTCCTGGCATCCAGCACGGGCCTTGAAACCCGAGTTGCCGGCCTCGGCGACTCGGTCCGCTTTTTTCCTGCAGCTAGCAGCTTCAGGCTTCGATCCCTGCTTCCAGCACCTTGTCGAGCGTGAGGGGGAAATCGCGCAGGCGCTTGCCGGTGGCATGGAACACCGCATTGGCCACCGCCGCCGCGACGCCGATGATGCCGATCTCGCCCACGCCCTTGGAACCGAGGTCGTTGACGATGTCGTCCGGCTCGTCGACGAAGATCACTTCGATCTCGCCAATGTCGGCATTCACCGGGATGTGGTACTCCGCCAGGTTGTGGTTCATGTAGCGACCCAGGTGATGGTCTATCTGGGTTTCTTCCTGCAAGGCCATGCCCAGGCCCCAGACCACGCCACCGAGGATCTGGCTGCGCGCGGTCTTGGGGTTGATCACCCGGCCGGCGGCGATGGCGCTGACCACCCGGCTGACCCGGACGGTGCCCAGGTCCTCGTCGACCTGAACCTCGACGAACACCGCCGAATGGGTCGCGCTGGCATAGCCTTGGCGCCGGGCATTGGGCTCTGCCTGGATCAGCGCCTCGCGATCGTGCTCGGGCATGCCTGCGAGGATCTCGTTCAGGGCGATGCGATGCTCGCCTGCCTGGACCTGGCCCTGATCGATGACGAAGTCCTGCGCATCGAGCTGGGCCAGCTCCGGATGTCGCGCGCGCACCGCCTGCAACAGTTTGGCCCGCAGAACCTGGCAGGCCTGGCGTACCGCGGGGCCTACCGAGGAAACGGTGAACGAGCCGCCTTGCAGGGGGGCGGTGGGCAGCGCCGAGTCGCCCAGCACGAAGGTCACCTGGTCCATCGGCACGCCCATGGCGTCGGCGGCGATCTGGGTCATCACCGTGTAGGTGCCGGTGCCGATGTCGGTCGTCGCGCTGCTCACCGTCAGGTGTCCTTGCAGGTCGAAGCGGGCACGGGCGCTGGCCTTCATCTGCATGGCCTCCCAGACCCCACCGGCCATGCCCCAGCCGATGCGCTGGTGGCCCTGGCGCATGCTCCCCGGGCGTGGGTCGCGCCGGTCCCAGCCGAAGGCGGCGGCGCCTTGGCGATAGCATTCGAGCAGTGCCTTGCTCGAATAAGGCTTGCCCTCGTTGCCGTTGCTGTCGGCGAAGTTGATTCGGCGCAGCTGCAACGGATCCAGGCCGCCTGCCGTGGCCAGTTCATCCATGGCGCACTCCAGGCCGATCAGGCCCAGGGCGGCGCCCGGCGCGCGCATGTCCAGCGGCGTATACACATCCAGCGGCACCAGCCGGTACTGCAAGCTGACGTTGTCGCAGCGATAGAGCATGCCGCTCCATTCCACCACATGTTCGGTGAAGTCCTCGAAGCGCGAGGTCTGTCCAATGGCCTCATGGAATACCGCCTGCAGGCGCCCGTCCTGGTCCGCGCCCAGTTGCAGGCGCTGCACCGTGCGCGGTCGATAGCCGAAGGTGAACATCTGCTGGCGAGTCAGCGTGACCCGTACCGAGCGCTTGAGCTGTAGCGCGGCCATGACCGCCAGCGGCAGCTGGTACTGCGGCCGCAGCCCGGAGCCGAACGCACCGCCGACGTAGGCGGCAAATACCCGGACCTTCTCCTTGGGCAGGCCGAACACCTCGTGCAGGTAGGTCTGGCAGTTTTGCGTGCCCTGGGTCTTGTCGTGCACCTCGAGGCTGCCGTCAGGCTTGTAGATCACCGTGGAGGCATGCGGCTCCATCGGGTTGTGGTGTTCCACCGGCGTGGTATAGGTCGCGTCGATGCGCAACGGCGCGCGGGCATAGGCCTGCTGGAAGTCGCCGCGCGGCTTGGGCAATTCGGCTGGCGCCTGGTGGGCCTGGTCGAGGGCTCGCAACAGGTCGGTCTGGTGGCCCTGCTCGTCGATGTCGATGCGTACCAGCGAACCCGCGTAGCGCGCCAGCTCCAGGGTCTCGGCGACCACCAGGGCCAGCGGCTGGCCGCTGTAGAGCACCCGATCGTTGTACAGCGGGCGGAACGGTGCGCCTTCGGCGGCATCATCGTCACTGTAGCTTTGGTCGTCGCCAGCCAGGCGCGGCCGGTCGAGATGATGCAGCACGGCGACCACGCCTGGGACGCGCAGCGCCGCTTCGCAATCGATACGGCGCACCCGGCCGCGCGCCACGTGGCTGGAGACGACGCTGCCATGCAGCAGCCCTTGTTGCGGGAACTCGGCGGCATAGCGCGCCTTGCCGGTCACTTTCGCCGGACCGTCGACACGATCGAGGGGGCGGCCGCTGGCCAGTTCGACAGGTTTCATGGCGTGTTTCCTCCGGCGGCTGCGGTGCTCAATGCGCGTATGATGGCCCGCTGGGCCAGGGTGATCTTGAAGGCGTTGTGTTGCAGTGCCACAGCGCCGGCGAGCAAGGCCGAGGCCGCCTTGGCATAGCTTTCGGCGGTAGCCGGCAGGCCTTGCAGGCTGCGCTCGAGGTCCGGGTCGCGCCAGGGCTTGTGGGCGACGCCACCCAGCGCCAGGCGCACATCGCCGAGACGCTCGCCGTCGAGCCGCACTGCCGCGGCGACCGAGACCAGGGCGAAGGCGTAGGAAGCCCGATCGCGCAGCTTCAGGTAGCTGCAATGGTTGGCGAAGCCCGACGGCGGCAGTTCGATGGCAGTGATCAGTTCGCCCTCGGCCAGCGTGTTGTCCCGTTCGGGTGTGTCGCCGGGCAGGCGATGGAAATCGGCGAAGGCGATCCGCCGCTCGCCCGCTGGGCCGCGCACATGTACCACGGCCTCCAACGCGGCCAGCGCGACGCACATGTCCGACGGATGTACCGCGACACAGGCCTCGCTGGCGCCGAGGATCGCATGGGATCGATTGAGGCCGTCGCGCGCTGGACAGCCCGTGCCCGGCTCGCGCTTGTTGCATGGGGTAGCGGTATCGTAGAAGTAGTGGCAGCGCGTGCGCTGCAGCAGGTTGCCGCCGGTGCTGGCCATGTTGCGCAGTTGTGGCGAAGCGCCGGCCAGGATGGCTTGGGCCAGCAACGGATAGCGTTGCTCGATGAGCGGGTGCCAGGCAAGCTCGGCATTGCTCTGCAGCGCACCGACCAGGACCCCGCCGGTGGGGGTCTCGCGGACGCCTTGCAAGGGCAGCGCGGTAATGTCGATCAGGCGCTCGGGGCGCTCGACGTTTTCCTTCATCAGGTCGACCAGGTTGGTCCCGCCAGCGATGTAGCGGGTGCGCGGCCCGGCCAGGGCGATGGCCTGTTCGAGGGTGTCGGGCTTGCTGTAGTCGAAAGGCATCATGGCTGGCGCCCCCCCTCGATCAGCGGCAGCGCCTCGGCCACGGCGTCGACGATATTGCTGTAGGCGCCACAACGGCACAGGTTGCCGCTCATGGCTTCCTGGATCTCGGCGCGGCTGCGCGCCCGGCCTTCGTTGGCCAGGCCGACTGCCGAACAGATCTGCCCGGGCGTGCAGTAGCCGCACTGGAAGGCATCGTGGCGGACGAAGGCTTGCTGCAGCGGATGCAGGCGTTCGCCATCGGCCAAGCCTTCGATGGTGACCAGTTCGTCGCCGTCGCACATCACCGCCAGGGTCAGGCAGGCATTGACCCGCTTGCCGTTGCGCAACACCGTGCAGGCGCCGCACTGGCCATGGTCGCAGCCCTTCTTGCTGCCGACCAGGTCCAGCTGTTCGCGCAACAGATCGAGCAAGGTCAGCCAAGGCTGTACCTGCAACTGCCGGGCCTCGCCGTTGAGGGTCACGCTGATGGCCCGGGCAGGCGGATCATCTTGCCGCTTCGGATTGAACTCGCTCATGGAAAAGGTCTCACGGTTGATAGGCTTGGGTGCAGTCGGCTGCATCTTCCAGATACGACCGGAGGCTCTTTCCATGCGTTCAGCGCAATCACTTCTGCTCGATCGCCCATGTGTCGGCCTGGTGCTGGCGGCAGGCTTCTCGCGGCGCTTCGGCAGCGACAAGCGCCGCGTCGAGTTCGCCAATGGGCACGGCTTGCTGGCCCGTACCCTGGCCCAGGTGCGCCCGGCCTTCAGTGACTTGCGCGTGGTCTTGCGGGGCGAAGACGATGCCACGCTGCTGGGCGTGCCAGAGGGCGTGCGCATCGTGCGCAGCGCTGTCTCCCATCAGGGCATGGGCGCCAGCCTGGCGGCGGGCATGCGCGCCCTGATCGCCGATTCGCGCGCCGACAGCGCGGCCATCCTGCTGGGCGACATGCCCTGGATCGACCAGGCGACCCTGCTCGAGCTGTGCGCCCAGGCTGGCCCGGAACGGATCGTGCTGCCCTGGTACCAGGGCCAGCGTGGTCAGCCGGTGGTCTTCGGCCGGCGCTTCTGGCCGGAACTGGCGCGACTGGAGCAGGACCAGGGCGGCAAGCAGGTGATCGCCGCGCACCCACTGGCCTGCATCGACTGGACGGTCGCCGACGCCGGGATCCTACGCGATGTCGACCACCCCGCGGACCTGGCGCCAGACCCCTGCCGGGCCAGCAACACCCAGCGTGCATAGGCGACCGCCGTGCCGCGCTGGGCCGCAACGCGGCCCTGGAATTTCGCAGCCCAGACGATATTTCCTGCCAGCCTGTTTACCATCCTGTCGCTTGGCGGGTCCTCAGGCACGGCGGCTCCTACAGGTTGGGCCGTGCTTCCAGTGTCATCGGTGAGTCAGAGGTTTGTGGCCGTGTTTCCGGCACCATCGGTGGTTGTCTGCAGGGCCGCACCCGCAGGATGGGGGGCGGCGTCCACTGGGTGGATCTTGCTCGGGCGCAGGCGCAGCTGGCCACCCTCGCGTCCGTGCAGGTGTGCCTGGATCTCGGCGAGGATCGCCATGGCGACGCTCTCCGGCGCATCGCCACCAAGGTCCAGCCCGATGGGATAATGCAGGGCTGCCATGGCCGGCAGCTGCCCATGGCATGCCTGGATACTGGCCAGCAGCCGCTCGGTACGATCCCGCGGGCCGAGTTGGCCGATGTAGCGCGGCTCGGCCTGCAGCGCGGTGGCGAGCCAGCGTTCATCCTGCGCCAGGCTGTGCGACATGATTGCCACCGCTGCTCCGCGCAGGTGCCGGACCAGCTCGCCTGGGGCGGCCAGGTCGCCGACCAGCACCTGGTCGGCTTCGGGAAACCGTTCGCGACGGGCAAAATGCGAGCGGGCATCGATCACCGTGACGTGCCAGTCGAGCAGGCGTGCCATGCGCACCAGGGGCTGCGCATCGTGCCCGGCACCGAAGATCACCAGGCGCGGCATGGGCGCCAGGTATTCGAGGAACACCTCGACGCTGGCCGGTCCCTGGCCATGGTGCTGCAAGCACGAGCGTCGGGCAGCCAGGATACCCGGCAGCTCGGCACGCAACTGCCGTTCGAGCGCGCTGTCGCCCAAATCAGCCTGGAACCCGGCCTGCGCCAGCAGCAAGCGTTCACCGACCTTGGCCCGCGCGCCCGCCCCGCTGGCGATCACCGTGGCCAGCGCGGCAGGCTGCGCGCAACGCTCGACCGCCGCCAAGGCATCCGCCAGCAAGGCCGGGGCGCGTCCGGCGATGCGCTCGAACATGACATGCACCCGGCCGTTGCAGCCAAGGCCGAAGCCCAATGCCGTCTCGCCCTCCTCACCTTCTTCGGCGGTGCTGTAGCAACGCACGCTCGGCCCGGCTTCGGTCAGCCACCAGGCCTTGCGGGCGATCTCGCGCTCCAGGCAGCCACCGCTGACGCTGCCATGGTGCGGGCCGATCCGTGGTATCAACATGCGCGCGCCTGGCCGGCGGTAGGCCGAGCCTTCGACCTTGACCACGCTGGCCACGACCGAGTCCTCGCCCTGCGAGCGCAAGGTTTCGAGTGCCTGAAGCAGGGTTCGCGAGACAGCCATGCCTGCCTCAGCCTGCCAAGCGGCGCTGGTCGGCGCGATGAGGCGCGAGCCCGGCCGTCCGGCCACGCGGCCTGTGCGGGTCAGAAAGACGCGATGCCCAGCCCTGGGCATCGGAAAGGGCGTGACGGGTGTCCATCGGCAGGCGGCTCCAGCGCAGTGTGTCCCTTTATGACCGTGGGCCAGGCCAGGTCGTTTCGTCGGATCGGCCGGCCCGGCCGCCTGGAGGGTGCCGAGCCGGCGTTTCACCGCTACAATGCGCGCCTCGACCGTGACCAGCCCGACCCTAATTCTATGTCTCTTCCCAAGCATCACCTGGAACTGCTCAGCCCTGCCCGTGACGTGGCCATCGCCCGCGAGGCGATCCTGCATGGCGCCGATGCCATCTATATCGGTGGCCCGAGCTTCGGCGCCCGCCACAATGCCTGCAACGAGGTCAGCGATATCGCCGGGCTGGTCGAGTTCGCCCACCGCTATCACGCGCGGGTGTTCACCACCATCAACACCATCCTGCACGACAACGAGCTGGAGCCGGCGCGTCGACTGATCCACCAGCTGTACGATGCCGGCGTCGATGCGCTGATCGTCCAGGACCTGGGGGTGATGGAGCTGGACATCCCGCCAATCGAGCTGCACGCCAGCACCCAGACCGACATCCGCACGCTGGAACGCGCGCGCTTCCTCGACCAGGCCGGCTTTTCCCAGCTGGTGCTGGCGCGCGAGCTCAACCTGCAGCAGATCAACGAGATCGCCACCCAGACCGACGCGGCCATCGAGTTCTTCATCCATGGCGCGCTGTGCGTGGCCTTTTCCGGGCAGTGCAACATTTCCCATGCGCAGACCGGACGCAGCGCCAACCGCGGCGACTGCTCCCAGGCCTGCCGTCTGCCCTACACCCTCAAGGACGACCAGGGCCGGGTGGTAGCGTTCGAGAAGCACCTGTTGTCGATGAAGGACAACAACCAGAGCGCCAACCTGCGCGCACTGGTCGAAGCCGGCGTGCGCTCGTTCAAGATCGAAGGTCGCTACAAGGACATGGGCTACGTGAAGAACATCACCGCCCATTACCGCCAGCTGCTCGACCAGATCCTCGTCGATCGGCCCGACCTGGCGCGCGCCTCCAGCGGACGCACCGAGCATTTCTTCGTGCCGGACCCGGACAAGACCTTCCATCGCGGCAGTACCGACTACTTCGTCAGCGAGCGCAAGATCGACATCGGTGCGTTCGATTCGCCAACCTTCACCGGCCTGCCCGTGGGCGTGGTGGAAAAGGTCGGCAAGCGCGACCTGCTGGTGGTCACCGAGGTGCCGCTGTCCAACGGCGACGGCCTGAACGTGCTGGTCAAGCGCGAGGTGGTGGGTTTTCGTGCCAACATCGCCGAGCCGCGTGGTCAGTTCGAGGAAGACGGCCAGCGACGCTACCGCTACCGGGTCGAACCCAACGAGATGCCCGCGGCCTTGCAGCGCCTGCGCCCAGGCCATCCGCTGAGCCGCAACCTGGACCACGACTGGCAGCAGGCGCTGCAGCGTACCTCTGCCGAGCGCAGGATCGGCCTGGCGTGGCGCGCCGAGCTGGACGAGCAGCGCCTGGCGCTGACGGCCACCAGCGAGGAAGGCATCAGCGTCAGCGTCGCCCTCCCCGGGCCCTTCGGCCTGGCCAACAAGCCGCAACAGGCCCTGGAGCAGCTACGCGACCTGCTCGGCCAGCTCGGGACCACGCAGTACCACGCCACCGAGGTTCGCCTGGAAGCGGCACAGGTTTGCTTCATCCCCAATTCGCAGCTCAAGGCCCTGCGCCGCGAAGCCATCGAAGCCTTGACCGAAGCCCGGATCAAGGCCCATCCACGCGGAGCGCGCAAGCCCGAGACCAGCCCACCGCCGGTCTATCCCGAGTCGCACCTGTCGTTCCTGGCCAATGTCTACAACCAGAAGGCACGCGACTTCTATCACCGCCATGGCGTGCAACTGATCGACGCAGCCTTCGAAGCGCACCAGGAACACGGCGAAGTGCCGGTGATGATCACCAAGCACTGCCTGCGCTTCTCCTTCAACCTGTGCCCCAAGCAAGCCAAGGGGGTGACCGGGGTACGCACCAAGGTGGCACCGATGCAGCTGGTGCAGGGCGACGAGGTGCTGACGCTGAAGTTCGACTGCAAGCCTTGCGAGATGCACATCATCGGCAAGATCAAGCCGCACATCGTCGACCTGCCCACGCCAGGCAGTGCGGTGGCCCAGGTGGTCGGGCACATCAGCCCGGACGATCTGCTCAAGACCATTCGCCGGGCTGGCGGCGGCGCCTAGTTACGACACGCCTGGCGGCGTTCAGGCACGGACCGCGGGCAAGCAAGCGCAGCCTGGCGGTTTACCGTTGCCAGGCCTAGCCAGCCCAGGCTCGTAGCAGCTCGCCCTGCGTGCCGCTCACTGGATCGTGCGTGGGGCGCGCCACCTTGGCCACGCTGGCCACGGCCTCGGCATGCCGGCCCTGCTCCGGTCGCTGGATGCTGTAGTGCTCCTGCCCGCGCGGGTAGCCGCCCACCACCAGAAAGTCCGCGCTGCTGCCGAGACAGCGGTGCCCGGTGCCGGCTGGAAGCACCACCACATCACCTCGAACCAGCGTCAGTGCCTCGCCCTGCTCACCCCCCAACAGTACCTGTGCCGTACCGGCGACGACACCGAGCACTTCATGGGCATCGGGATGGAAGTGCTGGTAAGGAAAGATCCCGTCGCGCCATTGGGCAGGCCATCGATGGGCAGCGAACAAGCGCTCCAGCGCCTCGGCGACATCGACCTGCGCGCTCCAGTCCAGATGGTAGAGCAGCACTGGCAGCCGGTTGTTGGGCGTCGCGCCGTCATCGGCGAACGTCCACCGACGCGGTGGGCCAGGCGGGGTTTCGAGCAGGTCCAGGACAGGCATGACGATGGGCTCCTTTGCGCGTACTGCATCAGAAAGCCTGCACGCGCCAACGTTCAGCGCAGCGGCAACAGGTCTTGCGGCGGTTCTCGGCAGATCGCCATGCAAGGCGACACGCGAGCGGCTATGGTTGATTTCTGGAACCCTCTCGGCCGGGCCTCGGGCTCGACTCGACGCTCGCCCGGCCGCAGCGTTCCGCGAACCCGGCAGACGAACCGGACCTACAACATGTACACGCCGGAGCGCCCATGACTGCGCCTGTTCCGCATACCGGCCCCAGCGAGCTGGCGGCCTTCATCGATTGCCACTTCGCCGCGCGTGGCATCCGCCCCGAGACGGTGATTGCGGAGTCCTGGTACCGCAGCCTCACCCAGCACCGGCTCGACCCGGCCCTGCAGCGTATCGACAATGTCCTCAGTGCCTTGGAAATCCGCCAGCACCAGGCCCAGCATGAGGCCTACCTGGCGATTGCCAGCCAGGGCGTCAGTGGTCTGGCCCGTCGGGTGACCGAGGCCGGCTTCGCGGTGCTGCTCAGCGATGCCCAAGGCATCACCCTGGATGCCCGCCTGCCCGCCGAGCATGGCCAGTACACGCGCGCCGGGCTGATCGTCGGGGCGCGCTGGGACGAGTCCATCGCCGGCACCAACGGCATCGGCACCGCCCTGGCCAGCGGGCAGGCGCTGACCATCCATCGCCAGGAACACTTCCTGACGCGCAATGCCCGCCTCAGTTGCTCGGTATCGCCCCTGTTCGATGCGCAAGGCCAGCTGCAGGGCTGCCTGAATGCCACCTGCCTGCACGATGAAGGACCGAAGCAGGCCCAGCACCTGACTTTGCAGCTGGTGATCATGTACGCCCGGCTGATCGAGAACACGCACTTTCGCCAGCGCTACCGGGACCACCTGACCCTGGCCATCAAACCGCTGGCCGATATCACCGACCTGGCCCATGAACAGTTGCTGGCCCTGGACGAGGCAGGCCGGGTGGTCGGCGCCAACCATGCGGCCTTTCTCGCCCATGCCCAGGCCGGCAGCGCACTGCTGGCACAGCCCATCGAGCGCTTGCTGCCGGCCAGCATCGACCAGTTGCTCGAGCAAACCCGGGGCGGTGCCTGCGGGGTCCGGCTGCCAACCTTGCAGCAGGACGGCCTGGTGGAAGTGGGTCTGCGGGTCCCGGCTGGCTACCGCCAGCCGGCGATCCTCGGCACCGCCGCGGCTGTGCCAGCGCATCCGACGCTGGATGCCCTGGCTGGCGAAGATGCCGACCTGCAACGCAGCGTGCAACGCTTGCGCAAGGTGCTCGACAAGGATATCCCGATCCTGCTCAGCGGCGAGACCGGCACGGGCAAGGAGGCGTTCGCCCAGGCCCTGCACAGGGCCAGCAGGCGACGCACAGGCCCCTTCGTCGCGCTCAACTGCGCGGCGCTTCCCGAGTCGTTGATCGAGAGCGAGCTGTTCGGCTACCGCGGCGGCAGCTTCACCGGTGCCAGCCGCAAGGGGATGAAGGGCAAGCTGGAGCTGGCCAATGGCGGCACCCTGTTTCTCGACGAGATCGGGGACATGCCGGCGGACCTGCAGACCCGACTGTTGCGCGTGCTGGCCGAGCGCGAACTGTTGCCGTTGGGCGCCAACGCGCCGGTGCCGCTGGACATCCAGGTAGTCTCGGCGACGCACCAGGACCTGCCCGCGCTGATCGCGCAGAAGCGCTTTCGCGAGGACCTCTATTACCGCCTGTGCGGCATGCACCTGATACTGCCGGCCTTGCGCCAGCGCAGCGACCGGGCGCAACTGATCGACCGCCTGCTAGCCGGCCTGCCTGGGGCTGGCGCCATGCGCCTCACGCCTGCCGCCCGGCAGCGGCTACTGGCCTGCCCATGGCCTGGCAACGTGCGGCAGTTGCTCAACTGTCTGCGACTGGCGGTGGCACTGGCCGAGGACGGCCTGATCGACGTGGACTGTCTACCGCAAGAACTGGCCCAGGCACGCGACCCACGCGTGCCATCGGGCGCGAGCAGGGCCGTGCCGGTGTCAGCGGACCTGCAATCGGCCGAGGGCCAGCATCTGCTGGAGGTGCTGCGCCAGGTCCGCTGGAACATGAGCGAAGCGGCGGCGGTGGCCGGGATTTCCCGCTCGACCTTGTACCGCAAGATCAGGCGCCACGGCATCGTGGCGCCGAATCTGGGTGGCTGACGCCGCCAGTCCGTCGCCTGGCAAGCGTGGCGGTGTGCTGATGGGTACGGCTTACGGCGAGATCGGATCGCTGGCCGGGAAGGTCTCTTCCACGGCGTTGTCGACGTTGGCCTCGTCAGGCTGCACGGCAGCGGCGCAATCGCAGTCGCTCATCCGGCAGTGTTCGCCGTCCCGATGCCCATTGGCGCACGCCTCGCAGCAATAGGCCTTGTCGCCCTGCGCGGCGGCGCTGGCATCGACGGTGCAGGAACAGTGGGCGCAAGCGCAGCGTTGTTCAGTCATGTTCAGGATCTCCCAATGTCGTCGTCATCGCCTTCGGCGGGGGATACGCGATCGGTCCAGGGCTTGCCGTCGAGTGGCGCGGCGCGCCCCAGCTCTGCCTCGTCCAGGCCGTGGCCACCGCCGATCTCATCGGCATCGACATGCCGCAACTGCTTGTCGGCCGGGCCGCCCAGCCCAGGCTCATGTGGGTCGCGCGCGCCGCTCTCGTCCAGCAGGGTGTCCGGGCTCAAGTCGTCCATGGTCACGTTGTCCTCATGCAGGCTGTCGCTCAACGCCTCGCCACCGCTCATGCCGCTCTCGGCGACCCGCCTGGCTGGAAACTCCTGTTCCAGTTCGCCGGCCGGACGTTCGTCGCCGGCACGCCCGGTGTGCTCGTCGCGGTCATTGAAGTCCAGCTCATGCACGCTGCCCATGCGGTCTTCGATGGTGTCGATCTCGACCGGTGGCCTGCTCTTGGGATCGTCTGCCTGGGCCATTTCGGCTCTCCATCAGGTGGGTTCACTGCAATCGACTGCAAGCCCCCCGCAATGATTCAGAGTTTCTGCCAGACGGGATGGACCGAACCGCTTCCAGGCTTCTGCGCGGCAGCTCGATGGAACTCTGACCGTCCCGCCTGCCTCCCATTTCAGAGACCTGCCATAGCACCGGAGCGCACCATGGCCAAGCCGCTGCAGGAGTACCACGACAAGCGTGACTTCAATGCCACGCCCGAACCTTCCGGCCAGGCAAGCCGGACCCGGCGGGCGCACGCCTTGCAATACTGCATCCAGAAGCATGACGCCAGTCACCTGCACTACGATTTCCGCCTGGAGCTCGATGGCACGCTCAAGAGCTGGGCCATTCCCAAGGGACCTTCGCTGGACCCGAAGGTCCGCCGTCTGGCGGTGCATGTGGAGGACCACCCGCTGGACTATGCCGAGTTCGAGGGCCACATTCCGCAAGGCCACTATGGCGCTGGGGACGTGATCGTCTGGGACCGTGGCATCTGGGAACCGGAAGGCGATCCACGCCAGGGCTATGCCAAGGGCAAGCTGCGCTTTCGCCTGCGAGGCGAGAAACTGGCTGGCACCTGGAACCTGTTTCGCACCCACCTCGGCGGCAAGAAAGAGCAATGGATGCTGGTCAAGTCGCATGACGCCGAGGCGCGTAGCGAAGCCGAATACAGCATCGTCGAGGCCCAGCCCGACAGCGTGATCAGCGAGCGTACCCTGGTGCCGCGACCGACCAGCCGCAAGCCCCCCCGCAAGCCAGGCCCACCGGCCAAGGCAAAGCCCGCCGCCAAGCCCATCGAGGCCGAGCTGCCGGATTTCGTGCAGCCGCAACTGGCCACCCTGGTCGACTCGCCGCCAGCGGGCGACTGGCGCTATGAGGTCAAGTTCGACGGCTATCGGATCCTGGCGCGCCTGGAGGCAGACGATGTCCGCCTGTTCACGCGCAACGGTCACGACTGGAGCGCCAGGATGCCGCGCCAGGTGGCGGCGCTCAAAGCCCTGGGCGTCCAGTCCGCCTGGCTCGATGGCGAGGTGGTGGTCTTCGCCGAGAACGGCGTCGCCGACTTCCAGGCGCTGCAGAACGCTTTCGATACCGCGCATGACGAGAGCATCAGTTACCACCTGTTCGACATGCCCTTCCTCGGTGGCCAGGACCTGCGCCAACTGCCGCTGCATGCCCGGCGCCAGGCGCTGCGCGAACTGCTCGAGCACGCCGAGGGCCAGACCCTCAAGTTCTCCGAGGATTTCGACGTGCCCGTCGAGGCCTTGCTCGAAAGTGCCTGCGACTTGCAGCTCGAGGGGCTGATCGGCAAGCGTGCCGACAGCCCCTATGTCGGCCGACGCAGCGATGACTGGATCAAGCTCAAGTGCAAGCGCCGCCAGGAGTTCGTCATCGTCGGCTATACCGAGCCCAAGGGCAGCCGAAGCGCCTTCGGCGCCCTGCTGCTGGCCCTGCATGACAAGGACGGTGGCGAGCTGCGCTATGCCGGCAAGGTGGGCACCGGTTTCACGGCCACCACCTTGCAGAGCATCCATGCCCGCCTCAAACCGCTGGAAATCGCCAAGCCCGCCTTCGCCAGGCCGCCCACCGGCGCCGAGGCGCGCGGTGTGCATTGGCTCGAGCCGACCCTGCTGGCCGAAGTCGCCTACGCGCAAATGACCCGCGAAGGCATCGTCCGTCATTCGGTATTCCATGGCCTGCGAGACGACAAGCCGGCCACCGCGATCGATCTGGAGCGCCCCATGCCTACCCCATCGACCGGCCAAGGCGCAACGCTCGGCAAGCTGCGCCTGACCCATGCCGAGCGCATCATCGACCCGGCCAGCGGCACCACCAAGCGGCAGGTCGCCGAATACTATGCCAGCGTGGCCGAGCGCATCCTGCCGCACTTGCACGACCGTCCGGTCGCCCTGGTCAGGGCGCCGGATGGTCTGGGTGGCGAGCTGTTCTTCCAGAAGAATGCCGCACAGCTGAAGATCCCCGGCCTGGTCACCTACAGCAAGGCCGAGGCAGGCCAGCCGGTGCTGATCGTCAATCGCCCGCAGACCCTGCTCGGCGCCGTGCAGATGAACATGCTCGAGCTGCATACCTGGAACGGCACCGACAAGGATTTCGACAAGCCCGATCGCTTCGTCCTCGACCTCGACCCGGACCCGGCCCTGCCGTGGAAGTCGATGGTCGAGGCGACCCAGCTGGCCTTGACGCTGCTCGACGAACTGGGCCTGAAAGTGTTCCTCAAGACCAGCGGCGGCAAGGGCATTCATCTGGTCGTGCCGCTGACTCGACGTGCCGGCTGGGACGAAGTGAAGGATTTCACCCATGCCATCGTCAACTACCTGGCACGCCTGTTCCCGGACCGACTGTCGGCGGTGTCCGGCCCGAAGAACCGGGTCGGACGGATCTTCATCGACTACCTGCGCAACGGCAAGGGCGCCACCACCGCCTGCGCCTACTCGCTGCGGGCCCGTGAGGGGCTGCCGGTGTCGGTGCCGATCTGGCGCGAGGAACTGGCCCAGCTCAAAGGCGCGAACCAGTGGACCATCGCCAACGTGCATGAACGCCTGGCCGAGACCGAAGACCCGTGGGCCGACCTGTTCCAGACCAGGCAATCGATCACCGCGAAGATGCGCAAACAGATGGGAATGGATTGATGGACCGCTTCATCGACTTGCTGCAATGGCCGGCCATGGCCTTGACCATCCTGGCCGCCTGGTGCATCGGCTCACGCAGGCCGGGACGCCGCAAGCTTGGCTTTTCCTGCTTCATGGCCAGCAACGCGCTGTGGGTGGTCTGGGGCTGGCAGATCGAGGCGTGGGCGCTGATCGTGCTGCAATTCTGTCTGTGCGCGATGAACCTGCGCGGCTGGAGGAAGAACACCTTGCTGGAATCCACTCCATGAGCATCATCCAGGATTTCGAACTGGACAGCCTGGACTGCCTGCTGCGCGATTTCGGCGAGCGCGCCCAGCCATTGAACTTGGACACCCAGCTCCCCAGCCTGCTCGCGGCGCTGCGGCAGGCCGCGCTCGACCGGCTCCCCTTGCCTGGCCACGGGAAGACCTTGCAGCGCTGGCAGACCCTGGCTCGCGTGGCCGGCTGCGACCTGGCGCTGGCCAAGCTTTACGAAGGCCACACCGATGCCCTGGCCATCCTGGCCGAGTGCTCCGCTGCGCATCTGGCCAAGGACGGGGTCTGGGGCGTATGGGCCGCGGAGCCGCCCGATGCTCGCGTCCGGATCGTCGCGCGTCAGGGCCAGCAGGTGCGCCTGCAAGGGCGCAAGGCCTGGTGCTCCGGTGCCTTGCAGATCGATCACGCCCTGATCACGGCATGGGACGAAGACGAGCAGCCGCAGCTGGTGGCGATCGAGCTCGCCGAGCCCAGCCAGGACCTGCAGGTGGACAAGTGGCAGGCTCTGGGGATGGCGACGACCGCCAGCGTCGATGTGATCTTCACCGATTCGCCAGGGATTGCCGTCGGCGAGCCTGGCCAATACCTCTCGCGCCCTGGCTTCTGGCATGGCGGCGCGGGCATCGCCGCCTGCTGGTATGGCGCTGCCGAGGCGCTGGCCGACTATCTGCGCGCCCATTGCCGCCAGAAGCGCCACGATCCGCATGCCGACGCCCACCTGGGCGCGGTCGATGCGGCGCTGTACGGCGCGCGCGCGGCACTGCGCGAATGCGCGGCCTGGATCGATCGCCAACCGGAGGCCGATGCCAGCTTCGAAGTTCGGCGGACCCGTGCCCAGGTGGAGCAGGCGGTCGTCCAGGTGATCGCGCATGTCGGCCGGGCACTGGGCGCCACGCCGTTGTGCCGCAATGGCCATTTCGCCCGGCTCAGCGCGGACCTGCCGGTATTTCTCCGGCAGAGCCATGCCGAACGTGACCTGGCGGTGCTGGGCGAGGCAGTGGCGCACAACCCGGCCGGAGCCTGGCGCCTATGAGCGAGAATCTTATCCAGGCCAGCAGTGGCACACCCTGGAGCGCCTGGCAACGCTCGGCGCACCTGGCCCGGGCTGGCTGGCTCGAAGCGCAGCAGCTGTGTCCGCCTGGACGGCGGATGGTGGTGGTCGCCCCGCACCCGGACGACGAGATCCTCATGGCCGGCGGGCTCATGAGTGGCTTTCATGGCCGTGAACAGGCGCTGGTGCTGATTTCGGCCACCGACGGCGAAGGGAGTCACCCGGGCTCGGCGCAATGGACCGAACACCGCCTGCGGCGCCAGCGCCCGCTGGAAAGTCGCCATGCCTTGCAGCGCCTGGACCTCGACCCAAACGCCCTGGACTGGCGCCGGCTGAACCTCAAGGATGGCGCGGTGGCGCGCGACGAAGCCTACCTGGTCAATCACCTCACCCAACTGCTGCGTCCCGACGACCTGCTGATCACTACTTGGCGCGGCGATGGCCACTGCGACCATGAGGCAATCGGCCGTGCCGCGGCCCAGGCGGCCCAGGCGAGCAAGGCGCAACTGTGCGAAGTGCCAGTCTGGGCCTGGCACTGGGCCGAGCCTGACGATCCACGCCTGCCCTGGTCGCGGGCCCGTCGTGTCCGCCTGGACGAGCAGCGCCTGGCGCGCAAGCGCGAGGCGATCCAGGCCCATGTCAGCCAGATGCAGCCGGACGGCACGCGAGCGCCGATCCTGCCGCCGCGGCTGCTCGAATGTCTTTTGCAACCTTTCGAACTGGTGTTTCTATGAGTATCGACGCGCAGTACTTCGCCGACTTGTACGCGGCCAACGACGACCCCTGGTCTTTTCGTACCCGCTGGTACGAGCGGCGCAAGCGCGACCTGGTGATGGCCAGCCTGCCGCGCCAGTGCTACCAGCGGATCTTCGAGCCGGCCTGCGCCAATGGCGAACTCAGTGCGCTGCTGGCCGAGCGCTGTGCCGCCCTGCTCTGCCAGGACCTGGACCCCAGCGCGGTGGCACTGGCGCGTGCGCGCCTGGCCGATGCTCCCCATGCCCGTGTCGAACAAGGTCACCTGCCGGGCGATTGGCCAGGCGGCAGCTTCGACCTGGTGGTCTTGAGCGAAGTGGGCTACTACCTAGACCCCGGCCAATGGCGCCAGGTCATCGACCAGGCGGTGGCCTGCCTCGGTCACGATGGCGGCCTGCTGGCCTGCCACTGGCTGCATCCGATTGCCGGTTGCCCCCAGGACGGGCGCGAAGTCCATGCCCTGCTGGCCAGGCACCTGCCGCTGTACCCCGTGCTGCGTCATGAAGAAGCGGATTTCGTGCTCGAATACTGGGCATGCCAACCCAGCGTGGTCGACCTCGACGAGACCTGTGCATGATTGGCGTGGTCATCCCGGCGCACAACGAAGCACGCCGCCTCGGCCGTTGCCTGCGGGCGGTGAAAGCCGCACGGCGCCAAGCCGAGCAGGCTGGATACCAGGTGCAAGTGTTGGTGGTGCTCGACCGCTGCAGCGACGCCAGCGAGGCGATCGCCCGGCGCCACGGGGTCATGACCCTGGTAGTCGACGCTGGCAATGTCGGACAGGCGCGCCGCGCGGGCGCCGCGTTCATGCTCGAGCGTGGCGCCCGCTGGCTGGCTTGTACCGATGCCGACAGCCGGGTGCCCGAGCACTGGCTGCTGTGGCAAGTGCAATGCGCCGCCGATGCCGTGTGTGGCACGGTACATGTGGAGCGCTGGCAACCGTGGCAGGGCGCAGCCTTGCGGCGCCTGTACCGCAGCCGCTACCAGGCCGTCGAAGGCCATAGCCACGTGCATGGTGCCAACCTGGGCGTCTGTGCCCAGGCCTACCAGCGCGCCGGGGGATTCCAACCCTTGCCGGCCCATGAGGATATGCAGCTGGTCCAGGCCCTGCAGGCCAGCGGGGCGCGGATCGTCTGGACCGCGCGGCACAGCGTGGCCACCAGTAGCCGCAAGGACAGCCGGGCGCGCGAGGGGTTCGGCGACTACCTCAGTGAACTGGAAGCGCTGGCCCAAGGTGAGCCAACGTCCTGATCAGGCCTTCGCCTCACGCGGTCGGCCCTCGCCAGGCGCAAGGCGAACCCCGCGCTGCGAGAACCAGAGGCACTGGCACCGGCTGCACCCATTGCAGCGCTACCGTCAGCGACGCATCTTCGCCTCGAGCAGCTGGACGAAACGCACCAGGTTGTCATCCGGCCCCAGCGCCTGGCCGACACAAGCGCCGGCCCGCGCCAGATGCTCGTGCAGGCGCTCGCGCACCTTGGCTGCACCATACAAGGCCACCAGGGTCGACTTGCCAGCGTCCTTGCCCTGATCCTTGCCGGTGTCCGGATCGCAATCGCACAGATCGTCATGCAGCTGGAACGCCTGGCCCAGGTCCTGGGCGAACTGGTTGAGCAGGTGGCGCGACTGGGTCGAAGCGTCGCTGATCACGCAGGCCATGTCGAGGATGGCGCTGAACAGCACGCCGGTCTTGAGCCGATTGGTCGTGGCGATTTCCAGCGCGCTGCGCGTCCGTGCGCCATCGCGCAGGTCTTCGAACTGGCCACGCACCAGCCCCTGGCAACCGATCGCCTCGGAAAGCCGGGCGACCAGCTGGGTACGCGCCAAAGGTGGCACCTGCTCGGCGGCCGCGACCACGGCGAAGGCGCGCGAGAGCAAGGCGATCGCCGCCAGAATGGCGACGTCCTGGCCGAACGCCAGGTGTATGGTCGCGCGCCCGCGCCGCAACTGGGCGTCGTCCATGCATGGCAGGTCATCGAGCACGAGCGAGGCGGCATGCACCATCTCCACCGCACAGCCAAGATCCACCGCGGCCTGGGCCGGGCCGCCAAGGCCCTCGGCCGCGAGCATCAGCAACAGCGGACGCAGCCGCTTGCCCGGTGCCAAGGTACCCTCGCGCATGGCCAGGGCGACCAGGTCGCGTTCATTGCCCGCCGGCGGCAGCAAGCTTTCGAGCCGCTGTTCCAACCCATCGCGCATCCGCTGCAGGTGGGTATCGATCCCCGTGTCTATAGTTGCGGACAAGTGTGCAGCCATCGTTCCCTCTGCTTTTCTAAAGCCCCTTGCCGGGGCCGCTGGTAAATATGCTGCGCTGAAGCACCCCCAGTGCCTGCCTTCTCAGCGTAGCCGAAGGTTTTTCAGCACGGTGGGAACGTCTGCAATCCGGCGTTGCCTGAGCCTGGGTATGGCAAGAAGCTGTACAACCCTACCTGGTCTGTACAACACCCATGTTCACTGACAACAGGTCGTACCGATGATTCCTGGCCAACTGGAGCAAGCATGAGCGAAGCCGACCTGAGTCGACGCAAGGACGAGCACCTGGACATCGTCATGGACCCTCGCAAGGCCACCAGTCAGGCCGATGCCGGCTGGTCGGCGATCCGCTTCGAGCACTGCGCCCTGCCGGAACTGGACCTGCGCTCGATCGACCTGAGCACCTCCTTGCTAGGCATCGCGCTCGATGCCCCGCTGCTGATCAGCTCGATGACCGGTGGCGCGCGCCGCGCCGCCCATATCAACCGTCACCTCGCCGAAGCGGCCCAGGCACTCGGCATCGCCATGGGCGTCGGCTCGCAGCGCGTGAGCCTGACTTCAGCCCACGACCACGGTCTGACTCGCGAGCTGCGCCAGCTGGCGCCGCGGATCCCGCTGTTGGCCAACCTAGGCGCGGCCCAGCTGCTCGAGGCGGGCGGCCAGGTCCTGGCGCAGCGGGCTGTGGACATGCTGGAGGCCAATGGCCTGATCATCCACCTCAATCCGTTGCAGGAAGCGGTCCAGCCCGAAGGCGACCGCAACTGGCGCGGCGTCCTGGCACAGATCGAGCAATTGGCCACGCAGCTGCCCGTGCCGGTCATCGCCAAGGAAGTCGGTGGCGGCATCAGCGCGCCGGTCGCGCGCCGGCTGGTCGACGCCGGGGTCAAGGTCATCGACGTGGCAGGCGCTGGCGGCACCAGCTGGGCGGCGGTCGAAGCCGAGCGGGCGGGCAGCGCGGCAGGCCGGGCAGTGGCCCAGGCGTTCGCTGGCTGGGGCATCCCGACCGCGACCTGCCTGAGCCAGGTCCGAGCGACCTTGCCCACTACCCCGCTGATCGCTTCGGGAGGTATCGTCGACGGGATCGACGTGGCCAAGGCGCTGCGCCTGGGCGCGGACGTGGCGGGCCAGGCCGCTGGGGTGCTGGCGGCGGCGACACGTTCGACCGAGGCCGTGGTGACGCATTTTCAGGTCATCATCGAGCAGCTGCGCATCGCCTGCTTCTGCACCGGCTCGGCCAATCTGGCCGCCCTGCGCCAGGCCCGGTTGCTGCCATGAGCCATTTCGCCGTGGTCGCGCCGCCCTATGCCAGTCACTTCCAGGCCTTCGAGGCGGTAGCCGGGGCCCTGCTCGCCCGTGGCCACCAGGTGACCTTCCTGCATCAAGTCGATGCCGCGCGGCTGCTCAAGGACCCGCGCATCGGCTTTCGTCCGCTCGGTGCGCACAGTCACCCGCCCGGCAGCCTGGCGCCGGCGGTGCGCCTGGCCGCCTCGCCCTCCACGCCCTGGCGGCTGCATCGACTGATCCGGCAGATGGCAGCGACCTCTCGCATGCTTTGCCAGGAACTGCCGGCGGCCTTGGCCGAGCAACGTATCGATGCCGTGCTCTGCGATCAGATGGAAGGCGCCGGGGGACTGGTGGCGCAAGCCCTGGACCTGCCGTTCGTATCGCTGGCCTGCGCCTTGCCGATCAATCGCGAACCGGGCCTGCCGCTACCGGTCATGCCCTTCGCCCATTCCGACGATCCGCGCAGCGTGCGGCTCTACACCGGCAGCGCGCGGGTGCACGACTGGCTGATGAAGCCGCTGGGACGGGTCCTGGCCGATAGCGCCCGGCAGCTGGGCCTGGCGCCGCGTAGCGGGCTTCACGAGTATCTGTCGCCACTGGCGCAAGTGAGCCAGACGCTGCCGGGCTTCGATTTCCCCCGGCGGGCGGCACCGGCGCATTTGCACCCGGTCGGCCCATTGCGGCGCAGCCAGCAAGACCCGCCAGGCCCTTGGCCGATCAGCCGCGAGCGGCCGTTCGTGTTCGCCAGCCTCGGCACCCTGCAGGGCAGCCGTTTCGACCAGTTCCGGGAAATCGCCAGGGCCTGCCGGCGCCTGGACACGCAGTTGCTGGTGGCCCACTGTGGCGGGCTGGATGCCGCGCAGCAGGCACGCTTGCTGGATGAGGGCGCGACCTGGATCACCGACTTCGCCGCGCAGCGCTGGGTCCTGGAGCAGGCCGACGCGGTGATCACCCATGGCGGCCTCAACACCGTGCTGGACGCCATTGCCGCGCAGACGCCCATGCTGGTCATGCCCATCGCCTTCGACCAGCATGGCGTGGCCGCGCGGGTCGAGCATCACCGTCTCGGCTTGCGTCTTTCGCGACGTGCCCGGCAGGCACAGATCGCCCAGGCTCTGCAACAGGTCCTGAGCTTGCCGCGCCAGCCCCTCGAGCGGCTGTGCGCAGAACTGGCCGCCGCCGGTGGCGCGGCACGAGCGGCCGATATCATCGAAGCGGCGCTGCACGGTCGGCGTCCGGTCATTGCAGGTACTGCCCATGAAGCATGACGTGATCCTGGTCGGCAGCGGCCTGGCCAATGGCCTGATCGCCTGGCGCTTGCGTCAGTGCCGACCTGAGCTGGACGTGCTGTGCATCGACCAGGCGCCGACGCTCGGCGGCAGCCACACCTGGTCGTTCCACGAGGGCGACCTGAGCCTGCGCCAGCAGCAATGGATCGCGCCGCTGGTGGCCAGGCGCTGGCCGAGCTACCGGGTTCACTTCCCGGCTTTCAGCCGCACCCTGCACAGTGGCTATGCCAGCGTCACCGGCGAACGCTTCGCCCAGGTGCTGCAACCGGCGCTGGGCGCCAGCCTGCGCCTTGGCCTCGAGGTACGGTCGGTGGGCCCGAGCGAAGTGCGCCTGGCCGATGGCAACCTGCTGCGCGCCAAGGTGGTGATCGACGGCCGTGGCGCGCGCGACAGCCAGCACATGGTGCTTGGCTACCAGGCCTTCCTCGGCCAGTTGCTGCGCCTGCAGCGACCCCATGGCCTGAGCGCGCCGATCATCATGGACGCCCGCGTGGCGCAGCAGGACGGCTACCGTTTCGTCTACGTGCTGCCCTTCAGTGCCGACACGCTGCTGGTGGAGGACACCCACTACATCGACCAGCGGCGCTGCGCGCCCGAACGCCTGCGTGAGCATATCGACGAATACGCGCGGCAGCAGGGCTGGCTGATCGACCAGTGCCTGCGTGAAGAGCAAGGCGTGCTGCCGATCACCCTGGCCGGCGATTTCGAGGGTTTCTGGCAGGAAAGCGCAGGCCAGCCGCTCAGCGGCCTGCGCGCCGGCCTGTACCACAACACCACTGGCTATTCGCTGCCGGAGGCGATGCGCCTGGCCGACTGGCTGGTGCGTCAGCCACTGGACGACGCCGCCACGCTTGCCGAGGCGATGCGTGAGCATGCTCGGCAGCAGTGGCAGCGCCAAGGTTTCTACCGGCTGCTCAACCGCATGCTGTTCCTGGCCGGACGCGCCGAGCACCGCTGGCAGGTCATGCAGCGCTTCTACCAACTGCCGGAAGGTCTGATCGAACGTTTCTACGCCGGCCGCAGCACCTGGCGTGATCGCGGCCGTATTCTCATGGGCAAGCCGCCGGTACCGATCGGCGAGGCCATCGTTGCCGCCTGGCGGCATTCGCCACGGCATTTCAAGGAGCACTGATGAATCCAGGGAAATCGGCAATCGTGATCGGCGCCGGGTTCGGAGGCCTGGCACTGGCCATCCGCCTGCAAGCCGCTGGCGTGCGCACCACGCTGCTCGAACGGCGCGACAAGCCGGGCGGACGCGCCTACGTCTACCACGACCAGGGCTTCACCTTCGATGCCGGACCGACCGTGATCACCGACCCGAGCGCCATCGAGGCGCTGTTCGATGCGGCCGGCAAGCGCATGCAGGACTACGTCGAACTGCTGCCGGTCGACCCGTTCTATCGCCTGTGCTGGGAAGACGGGACCTGCTTCGACTACAACAACGACCAGGCGCTGCTGGAGCGCCAGATTCACGCCTTGGAGCCTGCGGATGTACAAGGCTACCGACGCTTTTTGGCCTACTCACGCGCGGTATTCGAGCAAGGCTACCTCAAGCTCGGCGCGGTACCGTTCCTGTCGGTGCGCGACATGTTGCAGGCCGGCCCGCAGCTGATGCGCCTGCAGGCGTGGCGCAGCGTGTACGGCATGGTCTCGCGCTTCATTGGCAACGAGAAGCTGCGCCAGGCGTTTTCCTTTCATGCGCTGCTGGTTGGCGGCAACCCTTTCGCGACCTCGTCGATCTACACCTTGATCCATGCCCTGGAGCGCCAGTGGGGCGTCTGGTTCCCCAAGGGCGGTACCGGGGCGCTGGTCCAGGGGCTGGCACGCCTGTTCGAGGACTTGGGCGGAAACCTGGTGCTGGAGGCCGACGTCGCGGCACTACAAGCGCAGGGCAATCGCCTGGCGGCTGTCACCACCGCCGACGGGCGTCGCTGGCAGGCCGATGCGGTGGCGTCCAATGCCGACGTGGTGCACACCTACGAGCGCCTGCTCGCCGGTCACCGGCGTGGGCGCGAGGAAGGCCAGCGCCTGAAGGGCAAACGCTTCAGCAATTCGTTGTTCGTCCTCCATTTCGGCCTTGCCAGGCGGCAACCGCAACTGCAACACCACACCGTCTGCTTCGGCGCGCGCTACAAGGGGCTGATCGACTCGATCTTCAAGGGCCCGGCACTGGCCGAGGACTTTTCCCTGTACCTGCATGCGCCCTGCGCCACCGACCCGAGCCTGGCGCCGCCAGGCTGCTCGGCCCACTACGTGCTGGCACCAGTGCCGCACCTGGGCAACGCCGCGGTGGACTGGAGCGTCGAAGGGCCACGCTATCGCGACCGGATCCTGGCCTACCTGGAGCAACGCTACATTCCCGGCCTGCGCGATGACCTGGTGACCTCACGCATGTTCACTCCCGTGGATTTCCGCGATACGCTCGGCGCCCACCTGGGCTCGGCGTTCTCCCTGGAACCGGTGCTGCAGCAGAGCGCCTGGTTTCGCCCGCACAACCGTGACGCCCGCATCGACAATCTTTACCTGGTCGGCGCCGGTACCCATCCGGGCGCGGGGGTGCCGGGCGTCATCGCTTCGGCCAAGGCCACCGCCGGGCTCATGATCGAGGACCTGCACCGATGAACCGTGCCGACGAACAACGTCTGTTCGAACATGCCGAGCGCAGCATCGCCGAAGGTTCCAAGAGCTTCGCCTCGGCCGCCAGGCTGTTCGCCCCGGCAACCCGACGCAGCGCGGTGCTGCTGTATGCCTGGTGCCGTCATTGCGATGACGTGATCGACGGCCAGCAGGCCGGCCACGATGCCCGCCCCCTGGCCCCCGACAAGGCTGCGCGGCGCCTGGCTCAGCTGCGCGAGCAGACCCTGGCGGCCTATGCCGAAGGCCCTCTCGACGAACCGGCCTTCGCAGCCTTCCAGTATGTCGCACGGCGTCACGGCATCCGCCGGCGCGAAGCCTTCGACTTGCTCGAGGGCTTCGCCATGGACGTGCAGGGCCAGCACTACGCCTGCATCGAGGACACCTTGCGCTACTGCTACCACGTGGCGGGCGTGGTAGGCCTGATGATGGCGCGGATCATGGGCGTGCGTGACGAAAAGGTGCTCGATCACGCCTGTGACCTGGGCTTGGGCATGCAATTGACCAACATCGCCCGCGATATCGTCGATGACGCCAAGCTTGGCCGCTGCTACCTGCCAGCCGACTGGCTGGCCGAGCTGGGCCTCGCGCCTGAGCGGATCGCCAGCGTGGAGCAGCGCCAAGGCCTGGCGCAGGTGGCCCGACGCCTGGTCGAACTGGCCGAGCCCTACTACGCCAGCGCGCAGTCCGGCATGGCCGCCCTACCCTGGCGTTCGGCCTGGGCGGTGGCCACGGCGGCGGAAGTCTACCGGCGTATCGGGCTGAAGGTAGTGGCCGCGCACGAGCATGCCTGGACCCAGCGGATCAGCACTTCCCGGCGGGACAAGCTGGGCGCCTCGGCCGTCGGGCTATGGCGCGCGCTCAGTGCTCGCCTGCGCCGTTCGCCTGGACGCGACCCGCGGCTGTGGCAGCGTCCGTCACGCCCTGGCGCAGCGGACCGCCATGGCGCGAGCGCAGCTGTGCCCGCAAGCGATCGATAGGCGGGGCATAGAGAAACCCGAAGGAGACGCAGCCTTCGCGCCCGTGTACGGCATGGTGCATCAGGTGCGCCTGGTACAGTCGCTTGAGGTAGCCACGCCGTGGCACCAGGCGAAACGGCCAGCGATGATGCACCAGGCCATCATGGGCGACGAAGTACAGCGCACCGTACGCCGTCATGCCCGCCCCGACCCATTCCAGCGGGTGCCAGCCAGCAGTGCCAAGGGCAATGAGCAGGATCGCCAGCGCGGCGAACACCACGGCATACAGGTCGTTCTTCTCGAACCAGCCTTGCCGCGGCTCGTGGTGCGAGCGGTGCCAGCCCCAGCCGGGACCATGCATGATGTACTTGTGGGCCAGGTAGGCGATCGCTTCCATGGCGGCCAGGGAGACCAGGAAGGTGAGAATGCTGGTGATCATGGGGCCTCGTCGGCTGCAGGCGATTGCTGGAATGGAGTGTTGCCGGCAGGCAACGGTTCCCTTCGTCCGGACCTGACGCAGGGTACGCAATTTTCGTGAACAGCTGGCCGGGTGCGCGGCCTAACGCGAGCAGGACATCCATTCATCGAAGGAGATCCGCCATGGCCGACCCCAGGCAAACCCACTCTACACCACCGCCCGATCCCTACGTCGACGAAATCCCGCACAATCCCGGCGACAAGGTGCCGCATCCGGATGATCCGGCCGAGGAAAAAGGCCCGGACTGGCCTGCGGGCCAGGTACCGCCGGAGGAGCAATCCGACGGCTGATCCCGCCTTGGGCGCGTGGCCATGGTCTTGCCAGTGGTTACGCGCCCTGCGCTCTCGCGCTTTGCCGAAAGGTTGCCAGCTAGTGCTGCGGTGGCGAGGCCGCACGCTGCCTGGCAGGTTCACCGCTGCTCAGGCAATGGAAAGTCGGTTGACGCTGGTGATGCAGCCGTTCCAGATCATTTCGTAATGCGCGCACTGGATGATCGAGGCGACCGGTCGCGGGGTGAACAAGCCCCAGCAGGTCTGCCCTGGCCGCCGCACCGAGCGGTAGCGCAGGCCCGGCACGCCGGCGAGCTTGAGCGCGCGTCCCAGCGCGCGGGCCGGCGCGTAGTCGTCGGCCAGGTAGATCGGATGGTCGGAAGGCAAGTGGGTGGCATCGCGCAGGTCGGCTTCGCTGAAGCTGCAGCGCAAGCCACGAAACACGAAGCGCTCGAACCCCAGGCCCTCGACCCTGGCCCAGTAAAGCTGCTGGTGATGTCGCACCTCGGCGAGCGCGGTTTCCAGCGTGTCCGCCAGGTACAGCACGCCATGACTGCCATCGCCAAAGCGCGAACCGGCCGGATTGACATGGGTGAACGGCGCGACGGCGTAGGCACAGCCAGGGATACCGAACGGGATGGCAGCCAAGGGGATCAGCTCAAGTCGCCCTACCTGGTTGAGCAGTCGCGGATTGGTCAGCGCCTGGATCTGGTAGAGCGTCTCGAATTCCGTGGCATCGGCGACATCATCGAACAGCTCGATGGGCGGGAACTTGGAGTTGACCAGCCGGTAGGCCTGGACCTGCTCGCCAGGCAGGCTCGGCAGGTCCTCGGGCCTTACCACTGGGCGCCTCGCAACGAGTCGATGTGCCGAAAGGTCTCGTAGAGCGAGACCATGTCGCCCTGGGCCATGATGTCCAGCGGCTTGCGCCCGTTGAAGAAGGCATTGTGGTTGGCCAGGCCGGGGAAGCCATAGAGGTTCTGCGGGTTGTCGAATAGCGTCCGCAGGGCGGCATGGATATTGAGCACCAGGCTGATGCGCTGCATCTGGTCGGTGTCGAGGCTGACGCTCCAAGGGCCAGCCTGCCGGGCGCGGGTATAGGTGCTGCGGGAAATACGCAGGATACCGCAGGCTTGCTCGCTGGAGGCGTTCCACTTTTCCAGGATGCGCAGCGCCGCACGCAGGCCGACCGCGCCTTGGTTCCTGTTGGTGGCCTGTGTTTGCTGAACTGTCGACATGATGTTTTCGCCTGATCCAGAGATGCAAAATATAGAGGTTTGCTTCTGTGGACGCAAATCGGGCAGCGTGTCCTGCGCCTTTCATGTCTGGGAGGCATGATTACCTGAGTATTCATCATTGCCGTCGATAATAACCTTCGGCTGTTTCGATTCGTTCCGGCCCCACGGCCCGCGCAGAATTCGCCCATTCTACCGACACTGGCGATTCTTCCCATGGAACACTCACTCACCCCTTTGCGTTACCCACTCGCCGCACTGGCCGTGGCGACGCTCGTCGCCTGCGGTCGTGCGCCCGAGGTAGCCCAGGCGCCCATCGCGCCGAAAGTCAGCGTGGCCAAGGTGATCGAACAGCCGATCAACGAATGGGACGAATTCACCGGGCGCCTGGAGGCACCGGAAACCGTCGAGGTGCGCCCACGGGTATCGGGGCAGATCGATCGCGTGGCATTCACCGAAGGTGCCCAGGTCAAGCAGGGCGACCTGCTGTTCCAGATCGACCCGCGACCTTTCCAGGCCGAAGTCCGCCGGCTCGAGGCGCAATTGCAGCAAGCCCGTGCCTCGGCCACCCGCAGCGAAAACGAAGCCCGTCGCGGCGAGCGCCTGCGCAGCAGCAACGCGATCTCCGCGGAGCTGGCCGAATCGCGCAGCAGTGCCGCCGCCGAGGCCCGTGCCGCCGTGGCAGCGATCCAGGCCCAGCTGGACCTGGCGCGGCTGAACCTGAGCTTCACCCGGGTCACCGCGCCGATCAGCGGCCGGGCCAGTCGAGCCCAGTTCACCGCCGGCAACATCGTCACTGCCGATGTCACGCCGCTGACCAGCGTGGTATCGACCGACAAGGTGTATGCCTATTTCGACGCCGACGAACGCGTCTACCTCAAGTACGCCCAGCTGGCTCGCGATGGCCAGCGCGGCCAGTCCACCCCGGTGTACCTGGGCCTGTCCAACGAAAGCGGCAACCCGCACCTGGGGCGGATGAACTTCGTCGACAACCAGGTCAATCCGCGCACCGGCACGATCCGCGGCCGCGCCGTCTTCGACAACCGCGACGGGCAGTTCACCCCGGGCCTTTACGCGCGCCTGAAGCTGGTCGGCAGCGCCACCTATTCAGCGGTGCTGATCAACGACGAAGCGGTCGGCACCGATCTCGGCAAGAAATTCGTACTGGTCATGGACAAGGACAACAAGGCCGCCTACCGGCCCGTGGAACTGGGGCCCAAGCTCGAGGGGCTGAGGATCGTGCGCAGCGGCCTGCACAAGGATGACCGTATCGTGGTCAAGGGGCTGCAGCGGGTACGTCCCGGCGCCACCGTCACCCCTCAGGACACGCCGATGGCCAGCCAGGCCACGCTCGCCGCCCTGGCTCGCCAGCGCCAGGCCCTGCAGGCCGCCAACCCGGATCCGGCCAGCGCCGGCAGCGCCGTGAAACTCGCCAGTGCCCAGGCACCACGCGGTTAAGGGACCTTACCGATGAACTTTTCCAGATTCTTCATCACCCGGCCGATCTTCGCCGCCGTGCTTTCCCTGGTGCTGCTGATCGCCGGCAGCATCGCGCTGTTCAAGCTGCCGATCAGCGAATACCCCGAGGTGGTGCCGCCGACCGTGGTGGTGCGCGCCAACTTCCCCGGGGCCAACCCCAAGGTGATCGGCGAAACCGTCGCCGCGCCGCTGGAGCAGGCCATCACCGGGGTCGAGAACATGCTCTACATGTCCTCCCAGTCGACCGCCGATGGCAAGCTGACCCTGACCATCACCTTCGCCCTGGGCACCGACCTGGACAACGCCCAGGTCCAGGTGCAGAACCGGGTGACCCGCACCCAGCCCAAGCTGCCCGAGGAAGTCACGCGCATCGGCATCACCGTCGACAAGGCCTCGCCTGACCTGACCATGGTCGTGCACCTGACGTCCCCGGACAACCGCTACGACATGCTCTACCTGTCCAACTACGCCATCCTCAACATCAAGGACGAACTGGCCCGGCTCGGCGGCGTCGGAGACGTGCAGCTGTTCGGCATGGGCGACTATTCCCTGCGCGTCTGGCTCGACCCGAACAAGACCGCATCGCGCAACCTCACCGCCAGCGATGTGGTAGCGGCGATCCGCGAGCAGAACCGCCAGGTCGCCGCCGGCCAGCTCGGCGCGCCGCCCGCGCCTGGCTCGGCCAGCTTCCAGCTGTCGATCAATACCCAAGGCCGCCTGGTCAGCGAGGAAGAGTTCGAGAACATCATCATCCGCGCCGGCAGCGACGGCGAAATCACCCGCCTGAAGGATATCGCCCGGGTCGAGCTCGGCTCGAGCCAGTATGCCCTGCGCTCGCTGCTGAACAACCAGCCGGCCGTGGCGATACCGATCTTCCAGCGCCCCGGCTCCAACGCCATCGAGATTTCCGACCAGGTGCGGGCGAAGATGGCCGAGCTGAAGAAGGACTTCCCCGAAGGCATGGACTACAGCATCGTCTATGACCCGACGGTGTTCGTGCGCGGCTCCATCGAAGCGGTCGTGCATACCCTGTTCGAGGCGCTGGTGCTGGTGGTCCTGGTGGTGATCCTGTTCCTGCAGACCTGGCGCGCCTCGATCATTCCACTGATGGCCGTGCCGGTTTCGCTGATCGGCACCTTCGCGGTCATGCACCTGTTCGGCTTCTCGCTCAACGCCCTGTCGCTGTTCGGCCTGGTCCTGGCCATCGGTATCGTCGTCGACGACGCCATCGTCGTGGTGGAGAACGTCGAGCGCAACATCGGCCTTGGCCTGGCGCCGCTGGAGGCGACCCAGAAGGCCATGGGCGAAGTCACCGGGCCGATCATCGCCACCGCCCTGGTGCTGTGCGCGGTATTCGTGCCGGCAGCGTTCATCTCCGGGCTGACCGGACAGTTCTACAAGCAGTTCGCCTTGACCATCGCGATTTCCACGGTGATTTCGGCGTTCAATTCCCTGACCCTCTCGCCAGCGCTGGCCGCGGTGCTGCTCAAGGACCATCATGCGCCCAAGGACCGTTTCTCGCGCCTGCTCGAACGGCTGCTCGGCGGCTGGCTGTTCGGGCCGTTCAACCGCTTCTTCGAGCGCGCCAGCCATCGCTACGTGGGCGGCGTGCGCCGGGTGATCCGCTCCAGCACGGTCGCCCTGTTCGTCTATGCCGGCCTGATGGGCCTGACCTACCTGGGCTTTTCCTCGACCCCGACAGGCTTCGTCCCGGCCCAGGACAAGCAGTACCTGGTCGCGTTCGCGCAGCTGCCGGATGCCGCCAGCCTCGACCGCACCGAGGCGGTGATCAAGCGCATGAGCGAGATCGCCCTCAAGCAACCCGGCGTGGCCGACTCGGTCGCCTTCCCCGGCTTGTCGATCAATGGCTTCACCAACAGCCCCAACAGCGGCATCGTCTTCACCCCGCTCAAGCCTTTCGACCAGCGCAAGGATCCCAGCCAGTCGGCGCAAGCCATCGCGGCCGCGCTCAATGCCCAGTTCGCCGACATCGAGGATGCCTACATCGCGATCTTCCCGCCGCCCCCGGTGCAAGGGCTGGGCACCATCGGTGGCTTCCGCGTGCAGATCGAGGACCGTGGCAATCTCGGTTACGAGGCGCTGTATCAGGAAACCCAGAACATCATCGCCAAGAGCCAGCAGGTCCCGGAACTGGCGGGGCTGTTCACCAGCTATCAGGTGAACGTGCCGCAAGTCGACGCTGCCATCGACCGGGAGAAGGCCAAGACCCACGGCGTGGCGATCGACGATATCTTCGATACCCTGCAGATCTATCTCGGTTCGTTGTACACCAATGACTTCAACCGTTTCGGCCGCACCTACCAGGTCAACGTCCAGGCCGAGCAGCAGTTCCGTCTCGATGCCGAACAGATCGGCCAGCTGAAGGTGCGCAACGACCGTGGCGAGATGATCCCGCTGGCGACGTTCCTCAAGGTCAGCGACACTGCAGGGCCCGACCGAGTGATGCACTACAACGGCTTCATCACCGCCGAGATCAACGGCGCCGCCGCGCCGGGCTACAGCTCCGGCCAGGCCGAGGCGGCCATGGAGCGGCTTCTGGACAGCGAGCTGCCCAACGGCATGACCTACGAGTGGACCGAGCTGACCTACCAGCAGATCCTGGCAGGCAACACGGCCCTGCTGGTCTTCCCGCTGTGCGTGCTGCTGGCTTTCCTGGTCCTGGCGGCCCAGTACGAAAGCTGGAGCCTGCCGCTGGCAGTGATCCTGATCGTGCCAATGACGCTGCTGTCGGCGATCACCGGGGTGATCCTGTCGGGTAGCGACAACAACATCTTTACCCAGATCGGCCTGATCGTGCTGGTGGGCCTGGCCTGCAAGAACGCGATCCTCATCGTCGAGTTCGCCAAGGACAAGCAAGCCGAAGGCCTCGATCCGCTGGCCGCGGTGCTCGAAGCCTGCCGCTTGCGCCTGCGGCCGATCCTGATGACCTCGATCGCCTTCATCATGGGCGTGGTGCCACTGGTGTTCTCTTCCGGCGCCGGCGCGGAAATGCGCCATGCCATGGGCGTGGCGGTGTTCTCGGGGATGATCGGCGTGACGCTGTTCGGGTTGTTCCTGACACCCGTGTTCTTCTTCCTGATCCGCCGCTTCGTCGAGCGTCGGCAGGCACTTCGGGCCGAGCGTGCGCCCCTGCTGGAGAAACAGGCATGAATGCACTCAAGCCCCTGGCCCCGAGCCTGCTCGCCCTGGCCCTGGCCGCCTGCGCGGTGGGTCCGGACTACCAGCCACCGGTCAACGAGCCGGCGCGTCTGGAGACTGTCGGCGCCAGTGCCGCCGATTTCGACCGCAGCCGCTTCCAGAGTGCCTGGTGGCGACAGTTCGACGACCCAGTCCTCGACCAGTTGGTCACTGCTTCGCTGGCGGGCAACCGCGATCTGCGCGTGGCTTTCGCACGACTGAAAGCGGCTCGGGCCATCCGCGAGGACGTGGCCAACGACCCGTTGCCGACCGTCACCAGCCGGGCCAGCAGCGACATCGGCAAGGGCCAGATCCCAGGTCAGACCGACCAGCGGGTCGACAGCGAGCGTTACGACCTGGGCCTGGACATGGCCTGGGAGCTGGACCTGTTCGGTCGCATCCAGCGCCAGCTACAAGCCAGTCAGGCCCGCGAGGAGGCGGCGCAGGCCGACTTGCAGCAGTTGCAAGTCAGCCTGATCGCCGAACTGGTGGATGCCTATGGCCAATTGCGTGGTGCCCAGCTGCGCGAGCGAATCGCCAGGGCCAACCTCAAGACTCAGCAGGATTCGCGCTCGATCACCGAAACCCTGCGTGATGCTGGGGTCGGCAACGAGCTCGACGTGGTACGCGCCGACGCGCGCCTGGCCGCGGTCGAGGCCAGCGTGCCTCAGCTGCAGGCCGAGCAGGTGCGCGCCCGCAATCGGATCGCGACCTTGCTTGGCCAGCGCCCGGAAGCCTTGAGCGTCGATCTGTCGCCCCGGCAGTTGCCGGCGATCGCCAAGGCCCTGCGGATTGGCGATCCAGGCGAGCTGCTGCGTCGCCGTCCGGACATACGCAGTGCCGAGCGTCAGCTGGCGGCGGCGACCGCCGAGGTAGGTGTCGCCACCGCCGACCTGTTCCCGCGCGTGAGCCTCAGCGGCTTTCTCGGCTTCACTGCCGCGCGGGGTTCCCAGCTCGGTGCTTCGGCGGCCACTGCCTGGTCCGTGGGACCAAGCCTGACCTGGGCGGCATTCGACCTCGGCAGCGTGCGCGCCCGGCTGCGTGGCGCCAAGGCCAACGCCGAAGGCGCCTTGGCCAACTACGAGCAACAGGTCCTGCTGGCGCTGGAGGAGTCGGCCAACGCCTTCAGCGACTATGCCAAGCGTCAGCAGCGCCTGATGGCACTGCTGCGCCAGAGCGAAGCCAGCCGCAAGGCCGCGGACCTGGCATCGATCCGCTACCGCGAAGGCACCGTGGACTATTTGGTCCTGCTCGATGCCGAGCGCGAGCGCCTGGCTGCCGAGGATGCCCAGGCACTCGGCGAAGTGGAGGTGTATCGGGGGGTCGTCGCCCTCTACAAGGCGCTCGGGGGGAGCTGAAGAGCAAGCTGCAAGCGAAGCGGGCCCTCTGGCGTCTGCAAATTCCCTGCAAAACATGGACTTTTGCATCTGGTGATTTCGCTACGCAACTGCTTGGCGCTTGAAGCTTGCGGCTTGCGGCGCGGTCCCGAAGACTGCAAGCTTCGGACTCCAACGCCATGGAAAGCCCGATGCACAAGCGCCGCCGTGTCCTGATCGCCATCCTGCTCCTGATTCTCGTCCCGGGCGTGATCGGCTACCTGTGGCGGGACAAGGCGCCGCAGGCGCCAAAGCTGCCGCCGCACAGCTATGCCAAGGCATTGCGCCAGGCTCACGATGGGCTGCCAGGCGCGGCGCGGCTGCTGTACCAGCAGCTGCAGCGCCAGGACCTGCCTGGGGAGCGTCGGGTGGCACTGCATGGGCAATTGCCCAATTATCCTTCGCCACTGGCCCTGAAACTGGCGCGCCAGGACCTGGAGCATCCTGACCCGCAAGTGCGCCGCGCCGCGATCGGCAGCATCCGCCGCTTGCTATCCGACGCACAGCGTAGCCTGGTGCTGGGGCCGATGCTCGAAGATGGCCAGCAGAGCGTACGCTTTGCCGCCGCCGATGCCTTGCTGGGGCTGGACCCGGATGCGGTAGGTTTGTATTACCGCCCTCTGCAAGAGGTGCTTGACCAATACCAGGCGGCCCTGGCGCACCGGCCTGACGATGCCGCGGCGCAGCTTCACCTGGCGCGCCTGTACCTGCACGAGCGCGCCTTCGCGCCGGCCACGGCTGCCTTGCAGCGCAGCCTGGCCATTGCTCCGGATGCGCTGCCAGCGTTGGCCCTGCAGGTTCGCCTGCTCGAAGCGCAGGAGCGGCATGACGACTCGCGGCAGGTCCTGGCCAAGGCATTGGCCTTGCGCCCGGACTCGGCCTTCCTGCAATACGAGCTGGGTCGCTGGCTGGTCCGTCACGACCAGGTGGAATATGCACTGCTGGCCTATTCGCGCGCGGTCGAGCTGGAGCCGGATAACGGCGACTATCGCTACGCCCTGGCGACCATTCTGCATCGCCTGGAACAACTGGAGCCTGCGCAGAAGCAGCTGGAGACCCTGGTCGGCCAGCAGCCGGCCAATCGTCGCGCCAGGGCGCTGCTCATCGACTACTGGAAGGAAACCGGACAACTGCAGAAGGTCCAGGTGCTGCTCGCCGAGCTGGAGCAGCAGAACCCCGACGATCCGCTGGTCCAGCAGGGGCTCTAGCAGTTCGTTCAGGACAAACCGTCGGTTAAAAGTCCGACTGCATGCTCGGCAAACGCCTTGCCTCGACGCCACTTCGGCCTACAGTGCCTGCCGTCGCGCCTGCCTAAGCTTTCAGCACCCGATCGCAGCCCCCGTGGCGAAACCCAAGCGAGCAGCCGATACCATGTTCAGATTATCCCAAGCCGGGCGCAGCCTGCTTGACCTGTTGCTGGCCACCGCCATTGGCTTCATGCCGATCGTCTGCGGGCTGGTGGTGATGTTCCTGCAGTTCGAGCGCAAGCTCGAAGAGCATGTCACGGTGACCCTGCGCGAAGCCATCTATGTCGTCGACAGGCTCATCGATGGCTTGCACGACGTCAGCGTCCGGAACGTGCACCTGGCCGACCTGGAATGCGACCAGGCCGTAAGCCAGCTCAATATGGCGGTCCTTGGTAATCCCGCGGTTCGCTCGCTGGTCCTGCTGCGCGGTGGCACCGCCTACTGCAGCACGATCCAAGGTGAAACCAGCCAGCCAACGGACCTGGCCGACACCCAGGGACGCCGCCTGAGCCTGGTCTTCGATTCCGCTTCGTCCCCGGGGCTGCCCGTTCTGGCCTACCGCCTCGATGGCGGCGAGCACGACGTGCTGGTCACGGCCTATGGCCAGGTACTGAGAAGCGAACTGCTAGGGTTCCAGAGCGACTTGACCGTGGCTCTACGCTTCGGCGAGGCGATGATCTGGTCGACTGGCAGCAATGAGTCGGGCATGCAGCCGCCCTTGGCGGAAAAACGGGCCAGTCAGCGTTCCACCAAGTACGACTATGCCGTAGAGGTCGGCTACCCGACTGGCTACATGAAGCAGGAGATTCGTGCGGCCATTCCGTCCATCCTACCGTCGCTGGTCCTGATCGGCCTGCTGACCGCCGGGGTCTCGTTCTGGAGCATCATCCGCAAGCGCCGCATGCCGGCCGGTACCCGGGCCTGAGCCCAGGCCCGGCCGCCTGTCAGCCGACGTCGAGCACACCGCGCCGAACCTGGTCCCGCTCGATGGATTCGAACAGCGCCTTGAAGTTGCCCTCACCGAAACCATCGTCACCCTTGCGCTGGATGAATTCGAAGAACACCGGGCCGAGCAGGGTTTCGGAGAAGATTTGCAGCAACAGCCGCCGGTCACCCGAATCGGCCGCGCCATCGAGCAGGATGCCACGCGCCTGCAACTCGCCAACCGGCTCGCCATGCCCAGGCAGGCGCTCCTCGAGCATTTCGTAGTAGGTCGAGGGCGGTGCGGTCATGAAGCGCATGCCCAACGCCTTCAGCGCATCCCAGGTGGCGATCAGGTCATCGGTCAGGAAGGCAACGTGCTGGATGCCCTCGCCGTTGAACTGCATGAGAAACTCCTCGATCTGCCCGGCGCCCTTGGACGACTCCTCGTTCAGCGGGATGCGGATCATGCCGTCGGGCGCGGTCATTGCCCTGGAGGTCAGCCCGGTGTATTCGCCCTTGATGTCGAAGTAGCGGATTTCGCGGAAATTGAACAGCTTCTCGTAGAAGCCCGCCCAGTAGGCCATGCGTCCACGGTAGACGTTGTGCGTGAGGTGGTCGATGAGCTTGAGCCCCGCCCCGGCAGGATGCCGGTCCACGCCGTCCAGGTAGTTGAAGTCTATGTCATAGATGGAACTGCCCTCCTCGAAACGATCGATCAGGTACAGCGGAGCGCCGCCGATGCCCTTGATCGCCGGCAGGCGCAGTTCCATCGGCCCGGTTTCGATTTCCACCGGCTGGGCCCCCAGCTCCAGGGCACGAGCATAGGCCTGGTGTGCATTGCGCACGCGGAAAGCGAGGCCGCAGACCGAAGGGCCGTGTTCGGCGGCAAAGTACGAAGCGATGCTTTTCGGCTCGTTGTTGAGTATCAGGTTGATGTCTCCCTGACGGTACAGGTGCACATCCTTGGAACGGTGCGTGGCGACCTTGGTGAAGCCGAGGGCTTCGAAGACCGGCTCCAGGACACCGGGCGTGGGCGAAGCGAACTCGATGAACTCGAAGCCGGCCAGCCCCATGGGGTTTTCGAAGAGATCTGTCATGTTCATGTCCTCATCAGCAGCATGGGTGAAACCTTGTTCAGCTAGCATGCAACGGATGAGGAGAAGGCGGCGCGCACGGGATGCCTCGCACGCTACGAGAAAGGAAATCACCGAAGATCAGCTTGAACCCATGGCATGTCATGCACTTGCTCTCGGCGTGTCGATTCTCGAAAGCGAGAACCTTGTTGTTTTAATCGTAATCGGATTCTACAACGCGTAAACAGCTTTGTCGCCTGCTCGATCGTGCCGAAACGATTATCATCGCAACCCTGGTACCAGCAAAGGTGATCCTCAGTATGCCCCTGACGACGCGACATCCTGGCCGCTGGAGCTGGCGGGCCCTGCTGCCTTGGGGCGTCGGCGTGCTGCCCTTGCTCTGCGGCGGCCTGGTCGTGCACTGGCAGGTTCAGGCGGATCTGCGTGCCAGCAGCCAGGCTACGGCCGCCCAGCTCGTCAACCAGGTGGATCACATGCTCGACGCGTTGGCCGCGGCGGCCAGGACCGTGTTGCCATTGGCCGGCAAACCCTGCCGGGACATCGAGCTGATCTTGCGCCAGCAAGTCATACGCAACGCCTTCGTGCGCTCGGCCAACCTGGTCTATCAGGATCGCCTGTATTGCAGCTCGCTGCTGGGTGCCACCGACGAGCCGGTCGACCCGGCCAGTTATGCCGATGGTCGCTTGTGGCTGATGGCCGGCAACGACGTTACGCCGGGGCACGCCTTGCTGGTCTATCGGGCCCGCGAGCAGGCTCGGGGCGCACTCGTCGCGCTCGATGGGCAACACTTGCAGATCGTTCTCGGCCTGCTCGGTGGCAAGGCGCAGCTGGCCGTCCAGGTGGCTGGCCAATGGATCGACGAACAGGGTCGGGTTCACGCCGGCCAGCCACCGCAGGCGCCTTTGGCCCCGGTGCGAGTGGCCTCGTCGCGCTATCCGTTCAGCGTCGACGCCGGTTTCGCGGCCGGCATGGCGACCGAGCGCCTGTTCGATCACTACCCGTCCGTGCTGGTCCTGCTGACGGTGCTCGGCGTACTGGCCGGCGCAGCCTGTCGCTGGCAGCTTCGCCATGCCGCCTCGCCACGCGCGGAGCTGCAGCGAGCGATGCGAGCCGGGGAATTCGTGCCCTACCTGCAACCTGTGGTGCGCAACGGTGACTATGCCTGGGCCGGCGCGGAAGTGCTGATGCGCTGGCAGCACCCTCGCGAAGGGCTGGTGCGTCCCGACCTGTTCATTCCCTATGCCGAGCACACCGGACAGATCCTGCCCATGACCCGGCAGCTGATGCAGCGCACCGCCGAGGCACTGGCACCCCATGCCGCACTGTTGGGAGAGGGATTCCACGTCAGCATAAACATCAGCGCCGACCACTGTCGCGACCTCACGCTGCTGGAGGACTGCCGGTCCTTCCTGGCGCATTTCCCGCCTGGACGCATCCGCCTGATCCTGGAACTGACCGAACGCAAGTTGCTCGAGCCCAGCCCGCTGGTCCTGGAGCTGTTCGACCGGCTGCACGGCATGGGCGTGAGCATCGCCCTGGACGACTTCGGCACCGGTCATTCGAGCCTCGCCTATCTGCGGCGATTCCAGGTGGACTACCTGAAGATTGACCAGGGCTTCGTCGGCATGATCGGCGGCGACGCCCTCTCCGTGCCCTTGCTGGACACCATCATCGAACTGTCCAGCAAGCTTGGGCTACGCATCATCGCCGAAGGGGTCGAAAGCGAACTGCAACGTGACTACCTGGCCGAGCATGGCGTCGACTTCCAGCAAGGCTACTTGTTCGCCCGGCCAATGCCGGTGCAGGCGTGGCTGCACCGACTGAACAGCGCCACCAGCGACAAGGTTGCCCCGAGGCACGTCCCTTGAGACCATGCCGAGGTGATATCCGCCCCTTTTCCCACTACCGAGGCACTCGTGTCCAAAGGCATCATTTCATCCGTCATGGCCTCTTGCCTGTTCGCCGTGATGTATTTCTATACCTCCCTCATGCAGCCGCTCGACGGCGAGGAAATATTCGCCTGGCGGACCTTGCTGACCTTGCCCTGCCTGACGTTGTTCATGGGGTTCTCCGGCGATTGGCCGCGGGTCGGGCAACTGTTGGGACGCGTTCGGCGCAAGCCTGCGCTGGCGCTGGGCATGCTGGGGACTTCGTGGCTGCTGGGCCTGCAACTTTGGCTGTTTCTCTGGGCCCCGCTGCACGGGCGCAGCCTGGAAGTGGCGATGGGCTATTTCCTCCTGCCGCTGGCCATGGTGCTGACTGGCCTTCTGGTCTACCGTGAACGGCTTTCCCGGCTGCAGAAACTGGCCGTGCTGTGCGCGGCATGTGGCGTCGGCCACGAGCTGTACCAGCACGGCAGCTTCGCCTGGGAGACCTTGGTGGTCATGGTCGGCTACCCGGTCTATTTCGTCCTTCGTCGGCGCTGTGGTACCGAACACCTCGGTGGTCTGTGGTGTGACATGTGCCTGCTGCTGCCGTGGGCAGTGTATTTCATCGTTCGCGGCCCGTTCGCCTTGGCCGAGCTGGGCAGCCACCCGGCGCTCTACGCGCTGATCCCGCTGCTTGGAGCGATCAGTGCCTCGGCCCTGATCGCCTATGTGCTGGCCAGCCGGCTCCTGCCATTCAGCCTGTTCGGCCTGCTCGGCTATGTCGAGCCGGTCCTGCTGGTCGGCGTCGCCCTGCTGCTGGGCGAAACCATCCGAGCGGACCAATGGCTGACCTACCTGCCGATCTGGGCCGCGGTACTGGTGCTGATACTCGAAGGCTTCAGGCACCTGTTGCGCCAGCGCCGGCGCGCGGCATGAAGCGCACCCGGGGCTCCCGCCACGTCGCGACCATCACCAGGCTCATGCAGCAGCCGTTGCAGGCCGGCTGATCGCCGCCCGTGGCCGGCGCGGTTCGTTCGGGGCACGCCTACATATCGAAAGCCGAAGGCAACACGATCATGTCCCGGATGGTGACATGCCGTGGACGGGTCAGGATGTACATCACGGCGTCGGCCACTTCGCCTGGCTCGATCAGGCTGCCGCTCTGCCTGGCTTTTTTCAGGTTTTCTTCGGGCCAGTCGGCAAGCAAGGCGCTGTCGACCGGGCCTGGGGACACTGCCGAAACCCGGATGCCCTGCCTGTTCACCTGGCGCCGCACGGTCTGGACGAAACAGTTGATGGCCCATTTGGAGGCCGCGTAGACGGGCTCCCATGAGACCGGGAAGTGGCCCGCCACCGAGCCGGTCACCACGATATCGCCAGTACCGCGCTGGATCATGTGGGGCAATACCGCGTGGACGTTCTTCATGACCGCGTTGACATTGAGGTTGAGCATGCGATCGATACCCGCCGGATCGGCTTCGACCAGTTCGCCGCCAATGTAGCTGCCAGCATTGGCATGCAGGATGTCGAGCTGCCCTGCCTTGTCCAGCACACCTGGCAGCAGGTTCGTGCAGCCTCGTGGATCGAGCAGATCGATGGACAAAGGCATCGCCGCTTCGCCCAGTCGTTGGCAAGCGGCCGTGAGCGCCGGTTCGTCACGGTCGATCAGCACTACCCGCGCGCCAGCGGCAATCATGGCTTCGACCGTCGCCAGCCCTATGCCTGACGCTGCGCCCGTTACAGCCGCTACCTTTCCTGCGAGTTCATTGGCCATGGAAATCTCCTTGTAGCTCTCGCCGCAGCGAGGCACTTCTTTTGTTATGGGACCATGTTGACGTTTACATTCGTGAAGAAAGATCGTCGCGGACCAATCTAGAACCGGACGCCAAAGAATGTCAACGTCTACATTGAACATGCTCGCGATACTTCTGGCATCGCAAGGAGCATCAGCAGTGCAATTCGCCTTCTACGATTTCGTCGGCCGGTCGATGATCAGGGTCGTCTATTTTCCTGAACAGCATGCTGATCGCGCTCGAGCCCAGGGTATAGGGGTCGTGGCTGATGCAAGGGATCGGATTGCCATGCAGATGGGCGTAGGGTACCTGGTCGATGCTGAACAGCTGGATGTCTTTGCGGCTCAAGCCCTGCTGGTGCAAAGCCTCGAGCGAACCCAGGGTGATCAGCATGTTGAGCCCGAATATGGCGTCTGGACGCTTGCCGCTTGCCAGATACGCCAGTACGGCTTCCCTGGCAGGTGCCTGAGTGTAGTCACCATGCAGCACATCCAGCGAGGTAGGCTCGGCGCATCCATCCAGCGCGCGGCGGATCCCTTCCAGACGGGACAGGGTGATATGGGAACGCTCGGGCCCACCGACCACCAGAAAATTCCGGTAACCTTGATCGAGGAGTGCGCGCATTCCCCGGTAGCCGCTCTCCTGGTTGTCCAGGTAGACGCCGGCGAACCCTGCGTGGGCAAGCTTGCGATCGATCTGGATCACGGGAATGTTGGCCATTTCCAGCCTGGATAGATAGCTTGGGCGGTAGTCGTCTTCATCTGAAATCACCGACAGGATGATGCCCGCGACCTGGTAGCTGAGCAGCGTCTCGACTGCCCTGGCCTCCAGATCCGCTGAGCCATCGGTGTCGAACAGCATCAGCGAATAATCCCGTTTCTTGGCTTCGCGCGTGATGGCCTTGATGGTTTCTCCATAAAACGGATTGTCCAGGCTGGCCGTGACCAACCCGAACAGTCGACTCTGTCGGTTCTTCAGACTCCGCGCGAACGCGTTGGGCACATAGTTGAGTTCCCGTGCGACCTCGAGAATCTGCGCCAGCGTTTCCTTCTTCACCTTTTCCGGCTGGTTCAGTGCACGCGAGACCGTAACGGTCGTCATGTTGACGCGCTTGGCGATGTCGGTGATGGTGGCCTTGCCTGGTGTGGTCATGAAGTGTGGGTCTTCGCTGGTGTGGGCACGCATTATCAGCCGGCTCGCGACGAGCGCGAGCCGGCCTCAAGCCTTGAACGTCACCATTGTAAAGGGAAAATCGCTGTGCTAGCGTCAAAATGAATGTACACGTTTACATACTCCATTCGCTTACTCCGGTGGCCTAGCACTGGGGAACGCGAACCAGGACGTCGTCCATCACCGGATGTCAACGTCTACATTCCTCTACGCATAACAATAATCGAAGGTAGACATCATGGACCTGCTCGCCGCCTCTGCCCTGCCGCCTGATCCACGGCGCCATCATCGCCTCACTGCCCTGCCAATGAGCTTGCATGCGCCAGCATCGCTCTGGGCAGGCATCGTCGACCATCAGGACCACTATTTCATGGAGTTGGATCATGGGCTACGTGATCGGGGTTGATATCGGTACCCAAAGCACCAAGGCACTGGTGATGTCGATCGGCGGAGCCATGCTTGCCCAGGCCTCGGTAGAGTACAAGGTCGAGCAACCGCGCCCGCTCTGGGCGCAGCAATGGCCGGGTGTCTGGCTCGAGGCGGTTTATCAGTCCGTCGCCGCAGCAGTCTCCCGCAGCCAGGTCCCTGCCGCTGAAATCCAGGCCATGTGCGTCAGCAGTTTGTACGGTGGCTCGGGCGTTGCGGTGGACCAGTCCATCGAAGCCCTGCACCCTTGTCTGATCTGGATGGACAGACGCGCCCAGGAAGAAGTCCAGTGGGTACGTCGGAATGTGGATCTGGACATGCTCAAGCGCGTGACCGGCAATGGTGTCGACAGCTACTACGGCTACACCAAGATGCTCTGGATCAAGCGAAACAAACCCGAGGTATGGGCCAAGACCCGTTACCTGTTGCCGCCCAACAGCTACGTGCACTATCACCTTACCGGCGAACTGGCGGTCGATCACAGCTCGGCTGGCAATATCGGGGGGGTCTACGACATCCAAGCGCGTACCTGGTCGATACCGTTGCTCGAAGCGCTTGGCATAGAGGCCGGATTGATGCCTCAGCGCCTGGTCGAATCCAGCGAGATCGTCGGTCGGCTGCTTCCGCCAGCCGCTCGTCGGCTCGGCCTGGCGCCCGGCACAGCGGTAGTCGCCGGCGGGGTCGACGCCGCAATGGCCACGCTCGCCGCCGGGGTGATCGAGCCTGGCAATCATGTCGCCATGATCGGCACCAGCATGTGCTGGGGCTTCGTCAACCAGCATACCGACGCCGACCATGGCCTGGTCAGCATGCCTTACGTGCACAACCCAGCCCAGGATCTCTACATCTTCGGTGGCGCCATGGCTGCTGGCGCCTCCATCAGCTGGTTCCGCGATCAGTTCTGTGCCCAGGAAAGACAGGCCGCGGCGCTACTATCGAACGTCGACGTCCATGACCTGATGGAACTCGAGGCAGCGCGGGTTCCTGCGGGTGCCGATGGCCTGGTGTTCCTGCCTTACCTGATGGGCGAACGCAGCCCGATCTGGGACGCCAAGGCGTCTGGTGCCTATGTCGGACTTTCGTTGTTCCATACCCGGGCCCATCTGTATCGGTCGGTGCTCGAAGGCCTGGCGTTTGCGCTGCGTCACAACATGGAGCGAGGCCGACAAGGCGCCGTGCGGCTCGATCCCGAGTTGATCGTGGTAGGCGGCGCTGCGGGGTCCGACCTATGGATGCAAGTCATAGCGGACGTCACGGGGTATCCGGTACTGACCATCGAGGAGCAAGTCGAAGCGCCACTGGGCGGGGCCATGCTGGCGGCGCTGGCCATCGGTGCGATCGACGACCTGGCTCAGCTTCGTGACTGGCGTACGCTGCGCACGCGTGCCCAGCCCAATCCCGTGGACCAGGCCACCTACGACCTGATGTTCGAGCAGTATTGCAGCATCTACCGGGCCTTGAGGCCCAGCATGCATGCACTGGCACGCCTGGGCCGGTAAGCGTGCCAACTGCGCGCCGAAGCCCTAGGCGAGCAACCGTGGCCGACCGCCCTACCGATCCGCACCACGCCTGCTCGCGGGCGTCAGGCGCCTACTGCTTCGGCAGCGGCACCGGGGGTGAGGCGCACCTGGCGTACCCGCCGCTCCTCCACCGCGATCACGGTCATGTTCCAACCATTGCAGACCAGGTTGTCACCGACCACGGGTAGACGGTCCAGCAGGCTCATCACCAGGCCCGCCAGGGTCTGGTAGTCCTCGGTGGCGTGGGCGCTGAAGCCGGTTCGTGCCTTCACCTGGCTGAGGTTGAGCGCGCCATTGACGAGATAGCCGTCGGCCTCCTCGACGATGCCTGGGCCCTCCACTTCGCTGGCATCGGGCAGCTCGCCGGCGATCGACTCGAGAATGTCGGTCATGGTCAGAACACCGGTGAAGTCGCCGAATTCGTTGACCACGAAGGCGATGTGCGTCGACTGGCTGCGCATCTGCTCCAGGGCATTGAGGATGCTGAACTCTTCCAGCAGGTTCAACGGTGCGTGGACCAGGTTTTCCAGATCCGGCGTGTTGCCGGCGAGCAACTCCTTGAGCAGCTCTTTCTTGTGCACGAAGCCAAGCGGTGCGTCGATTTGCCCATCGCGAATCACTGGCAGCCGTGAGTAAGGCGAATTCATCAGGGCCTGGGAGACGGCCGTACCCTCCTGACCCAGATCGATGGCATCGATTTCGGCGCGTACCGTCATGACCGTGCGAATCGGCCGCTCGGCCAGGTTCAGCACGCCGCTGATCATCACCCGTTCGCGCCGATCGAACGGCACCTGCTCGTGCGCGCCCTCGACCAGGTCGGCGATCTCCTCGCCCACCTCGTCCGCTTCCACCCGGCGCCCACCCAACAGGCGCAGCACGGCATGCGCGGTTCGCTCGCGCAAGGGCCGATGCTGCTGCACGCTGCGCTTGCGACGGGCCCGGGCCAACTGGTTGAACAGCTCGATCAGCAAGGAGAAGCCGATCGCCGCGTACAGGTAGCCTTTGGGTATATGGAACCCAAGGCCCTCGGCGGTAAGGCTCAAGCCAATCATCATCAGGAAGCCCAGGCACAGCATGATGACCGTCGGGTGATCATTGACGAAGCGGGTCAGCGGCTTGCTGGCGACGATCATGATGCCGATCGAGAAGATCACGGCGATCATCATCACCGACAGGTGCTCGACCATGCCGACCGCGGTGATCACCGCATCCAGCGAAAACACCGCGTCGAGTACCACGATCTGCGCGACGATCGGCCAGAACGCCGAATGCCGGACCGGGCCGGCGGTTTGGGCGGCGTGCCCTTCGAGTCGCTCGTGCAGCTCCATGGTGGCCTTGAACAACAGGAATACACCACCGAACAGCATGATCAGGTCACGCCCGGAGAAGCGCTTGCCCAGCAGTTCGAACAGCGGCTCGGTCAGCGTCACCATCCAGGAAATGCTTGCCAGCAGGCCCAGGCGCATGACCAGCGCAAGGCCCAGGCCGATGACCCGCGCGCGATCGCGCTGATGCGGCGGCAGCTTGTCGGCGAGGATGGCGATGAACACCAGGTTGTCGATACCGAGTACCAGTTCGAGGACGATCAGCGTGGCAAGGCCCAGCCAGGCCGTCGGGTCGGCTAGCCATTCCATGGGCGGGTACTCAGGCAGGAGGCATCAGGGCGATGCAGGGAAAGCGGCCAGGACGGCCAGGTACTGGGAGGCTCCGAGAAGCTGTTCATAAGGACCTTAGGTTTATTCGAGAGCTTGATCCTACCGCTATAGCTGAGTTTTCCTACAGCTTGAAACTGTTACAAAAAGCTGTGCGCGGGAGGTTGGCCGTCGGGGTGTAGGTAGGTGCGTGTATAGGCTCCAACGCGACGCTGAGCCGCCACGATGGGCCGCACAGCGACCCCAGACATCTTGCAGGCAGCCCATGTCCGCAGGCGCCGGCGACGCCTACGCCGCTCTGCAACGGCCACCGATGGCGCTGGAAGCACGGCCAGACCGTGGGAGCGCCCCGCAGATGACGCGCAAGCCCGGGCCGGGCGCCATCGACGATTCAGCTGGCCAACTGCCGCAGCAATTCTGCGGTCGCCTTCACGCCGTGCTTTCGTAGCAGGCTCGCACGGTGGATGTCCACCGTGCGCGGGCTGATGCCCAGCGTACGTCCGATCTGCTTGCTGGTCATGCCCTCGACCAGGCAGGCCGCCACCTCCCGCTCGCGTCCGGTCAGCTCGACCGTCTCCCCGGCCGCCCCAGGCTGCTGGCCTGGTTCGCTGAATGCCCAGACCACCAGCGCATAGGGATCGTCCGGGTCGAAGGCATGCCCACTGAGCCGGACCTGCACCTGCGTGCCATCGAGCCGGCGCATGATACGCAAGTCCTGGAAACTGGCATGGCGCGCCAGCAGCGGGCCGAAGTGGCCAGGCGCGGCGCGGAAGGCTTCGCGGTGCGGATACAGCACGGCGAACGATTCGCCCAGCAGCTGCGTGCGCTCGGCGCGAAACATGGCCAGGGCGCGCTGATTGCAGGCGACGATGATCCGCCGGCGCGCCACGATCACCGGCATCGGCAAGTGAAGGAACACCTTATCGTAAGCCAGCCCGTGGGTCATGGTCGGCGGATCTCCTTGACGGCATCGTGAGCGGACCGACACGGCCTCCCGCTTCGATCACCTAGGTGATCGCCACGCCTGGCCACGCCGGGACACGCTGCCTATGATGACACTGCGGCTGCGCCGACAGGCGCCGCGACGCGACCTGGGCCGCGACGATAACGACAAGACCGCCCGACCCCGCTTGCACATGCCTGTTACTGATCCACAGACAACAACATCACACTCATGCCGCTTCGGCCATGGGCTGGACAGAACCGGGAGAGCACCAGCATGTCCATCGAGCACGACGTTCCCCCAGCGACCTTGCGCAAGGTGATCGCTGCCGCGGCCATTGGCAATTTCGTCGAATGGTTCGACTTCGCTGTCTACGGGTTTCTCGCCACCCTCATCGCCAGCCAGTTCTTCGCCAGCTCCGACGCCAGCGTAGCCCTGCTCAAGACCTTCGCCGTGTTCGCCGTGGCGTTCGCCCTGCGGCCGTTGGGCGGGATCGTCTTCGGCGCCCTCGGCGACCGGCTCGGTCGCAAACGTATCCTGTCGCTGACCATCCTGCTGATGGCCGGATCGACGACCCTGATCGGCTTGCTGCCGACCTATGCCAGCATCGGCATCCTGGCCCCGATCCTGCTGACCTTGGCCCGTTGCGTCCAGGGATTCTCCGCTGGCGGCGAATATGCCGGGGCCTGCGCCTACCTGATGGAGCATGCGCCGCGGGACAAGCGGGCCTTCTTTGGCAGCTTCGTGCCGGTCTCGACGTTCTCTGCCTTCGCCTGCGCAGCAGTGGTCGCCTATGGCCTGGAGGCCAGCCTGTCCGCCGAGGCCATGGCGGCCTGGGGCTGGCGCATTCCGTTCCTGGTGGCCGCGCCACTGGGCATCGTCGGCCTGTATCTGCGCTGGCGCATGGAGGAAACCCCCGCGTTCCGCGAAGCGATGAGCGAAGGCAAGGTGCACGCCCACTCCCCCTTCAAGGCGACACTGCTGCATCATGGCCGGGCGATCCGCAACCTTGGCGCCTTCATTTCGCTGACGGCGCTGTCGTTCTACATGTTCACCACCTATTTCTCCACTTACCTGCAACTGGTCGGCAACCTCACCCGTGCGCAGTCGCTGATGGTATCGACCGTGGCCCTGGTCTTCGCCGCCCTGGCCTGCCCGCTGGCGGGACGCTTCTGCGACAGGGTCGGCCGGCGCCGGACCATCGGTTTCACCTGCCTGTGGGTGATGCTGAGCGTGTTTCCGGCGTACTGGCTGGCCAGCTCCGGGTCGGTGCCCGCGGCCATCCTCGGCGTCCTGCTGCTGGCGGTAGGCGCCCTGCTCAGTGGCGTGGTGACTGCCGCCCTGCTCTCGGAGGTGTTTCCGACCCGCACCCGCTACACCGCCTCGGCGATCACCTACAACATGGCCTATACCCTGTTTGGTGGCACTGCGCCGCTGGTAGCGACCTGGCTGATCGGGCTGACCGGCAGCAGCCTGGCACCGGCCTTCTACCTGGTCATCATCGCTTTGCTGGCCTTGGCGGGTGGCCTGGCACTGCCGGAAACCTCGCGCATCTCGCTGCACGACGAGCCGGATGCCGGCCCCGCCGCATCCGGCATTCGGCCAGTTGCCCGATGAACGGCGTGCGCGACCACGGCAGCCGCGCAACGCACACGTCAAGCCAGCTCGGCGCGAGCCGGCAGGCCTGCTGCACGCCTGCCGGCTCGCGCCCTGGTCAGTGCAGATCGAAACGATCGAGTTCCATGACCTTGACCCAGGCGGCGATGAAGTCCCTGACGAACTTCTCGCTGCCATCGTTGCTGGCATACACTTCTGCCACCGCGCGCAACTGGGCATGCGAGCCGAATACCAGGTCGACACGGCTTGCGCTCCATTTCGGCGCGCCAGTGCGACGGTCGCGCCCTTCGAAGATATGCTCGTGCTCCGAAGACGGCTGCCACTGGAGCCCCATGTCCAGCAAATGGGTGAAGAAATCATTGCTCAGGATGCCGGGGCGCTCGGTGAAACGACCATGCCGGCTGCCTTCGGCATCGACACCGAGCACCCGCAGGCCACCCACCAGGACCGCCATCTGCGGCGCGCTCAAGGTCAATAGCTGAGCCTTGTCCACCAGCAGCTTCTCGGCCAGCCCTCGGTACGAGCTCCTGCAGAAATTGCGAAAGCCGTCGGCCACCGGTTCGAGCACGCCGAATGACTCGACGTCGGTTTGCGCCTGGCTGGCATCCGTGCGTCCGGGGTGAAACGGTACGGCAAGGTCGAAGCCGGCGTCGCGAGCTGCCTTCTCGACGCCGGCGCAACCGGCCAGGACGATCAGGTCGGCCAGTGAAATGCGCTTGCCCGTGGTTTGGGCCTGGTCGAACTCGCGCTGGATGTCTCCGAGCTCCGCCAGGACCTTGTCGAGCTGCTCCGGCTGGTTGGCGGCCCAGAAGCGTTGCGGCGCCAGGCGCAACCGGGCGCCGTTGGCTCCGCCACGCTTGTCGGAACCGCGGAAGGTCGATGCCGCCGCCCAGGCGGTGGCCACCAGTTCGGCGACCGTCAGGCCACTGCTCAGTATCCGGCGCTTGAGCATGGCGATATCGTGCTCACCGACCAGAGGATGGTCGACTGGCGGGATGGGATCCTGCCAGAGCAGTTCCTCGTCTGGCAGCTCCGGCCCCAAGTAGCGCGACAACGGACCCATGTCGCGGTGGATCAATTTGTACCAGGCACGGGCGAACGCGTCGGCCAACTGCTCAGGATTGTCCTTGAAGCGGCGGGCGATCGGCTCGTAGATCGGATCGAAGCGAAGCGCCAGGTCGGAAGTGAGCATCGCCGGCGCGTGACGCCGGGTCGGATCATGGGCGTCCGGAACGCGGCCGGCTCCTGCGCCATCCTTGGTACGCCATTGATGGGCGCCGGCCGGACTGCGAGTCAGTTCCCATTCGAAGTTGAAGAGGTTGTCCAGGTATTCGCTGCTCCAGCGCGTCGGGGTCGATGTCCAGGTCACCTCCAGGCCGCTGGTGATGGTATCGGGCCCCTTGCCGCTACCGAGCCTGTTGTGCCACCCAAGGCCCTGGGCTTCCAGGCCCGCCGCCTCGGGTTCGGCTCCGACGTTTTCAGCCGAACCGGCGCCATGGGTCTTGCCGAAGGCATGCCCGCCAGCGATCAGCGCGACGGTTTCCTCATCGTTCATGGCCATGCGCCCAAAGGTCTCGCGAATGTCCTTGGCCGAGGCCAGCGGATCCGGGTTGCCCTCCGGTCCTTCCGGATTGACGTAGATCAGCCCCATCTGCACTGCCGCCAGGGGCGATTCCAGATCACGTCCAGGCGCTTCGTTACGGCTCTCTTCGCTGCCGTGCAACTGCGCCTGGGCGACCAACGCCCCTTCGCCCGAACTGGCATAACGCGCATCGCCGCCCAGCCAGGTGGTCTCCGAACCCCAATAGACATCCTCGTCCGGCTCCCAGGCATCGGCGCGTCCTCCCGAGAAGCCGAAGGTCTTGAAGCCCATGGACTCCAGGGCGACATTGCCGGCCAGCACGATCAGGTCGGCCCAGGACAGGTTGCGTCCGTACTTCTGCTTGATCGGCCACAGCAGGCGCCGGGCCTTGTCCAGGCTGACGTTGTCCGGCCAGCTGTTGAGCGGAGCGAAGCGCTGCTGGCCAGAACCGGCTCCGCCCCGGCCGTCGGCGATCCGGTAGGTTCCGGCGCTGTGCCAGGCCATGCGCACGAACAGCGGTCCGTAGTGGCCGAAGTCGGCGGGCCACCAATCCTGCGAGTCGGTCATCAAGGCATGCAGGTCCTGCTTGAGGGCCTGGAAATCGAGACGCCGGTAGGCCTGGGCATAGTCGAAGCCGGGATCCATGGGGTTCGATCTGCTCGAGTGCTGGTGGAGGATCCGCAGGTTCAACTGGTCGGGCCACCAGTCACGGTTGCTGGTGCCGCCACCGGCGGCGTGATGGAACGGGCATTTCGTTTGGTTCGCCATGTTCGGTCACCTCTGGGTCGGTTCAGTCCAGATTTCCGGGCTATGCCACCTGTCGCCGGCCGAGCATGACGCCGATGCTTGTCTCGTTCCACGGGCCGGTTATCCGGCCCGGGCTCCAACGCCCAAGAGACAGAAAATCCGGATCAGCCCGCGGCCCGATCCGGACGCGTTCCCGCGCAGCCTGGAGACAGGCTAGTCCACCGGGCGAGACTTTCTAATAGGTAAATCCTGCAAGCACGATAGTCGCGATCTTTCAGCCTCAGCCTTGCCACTCAACGCCATCCGTTGCTGGCTTACACTGTGACCTCCGTCCTGTTCGAGCCTGCGCCATGTTCCAGCCAGCCCTAGACCTGTTCGGCCGCCAACCGCAACGCCTGGCCAGCCACGCCGTGCTGCTGCCCTGCTTCGCCCTGGACGAAGTCGAAGCACTGCTCGAGGCCTTGCGCGCGGTCCTGCGTGCCGCACCGTTTCGTCACATGCACACGCCTGGCGGCCTGCCCATGGCCGTCGGCTCGAGCAACTGTGGCGCGCTGGGCTGGATCAGCGATCGCCAAGGGTATCGGTACAGCTCCAACGACCCGCTCAGCGGCCGGCCATGGCCGGCATTGCCCGCAGCGCTCCACGAGCTGGCCAGCCGCGCCGCGGCGACCGCCGGCTTCGGCGGATTCGAGCCGGACGCTTGCCTGATCAACCATTACCGGCCTGGCACCGGCTTGAGCCTGCATCAGGACCGCGATGAGCGCGACTTCGGCCAGCCGATCGTGTCGCTTTCGCTCGGCCTGCCGGCGGTATTTCTCTTCGGAGGGCTGCAGCGGCGCCAACGGCCTCGGCAGGTAGTCTTGAACCATGCCGACGTGCTGGTCTGGGGCGGCGAGGATCGCCTGCGCTTCCATGGCGTGCTGCCGGTCAAGCCAGGCGTGCATCCGCGAATGGGGGAACGGCGCATCAACCTGACGTTTCGCCGGGCGGGATGACGGCCGTGCACATGCGCGGCTGCGCAGGCAGGTCCAAGGCGCTGGCGATGGCTCACCCTGCCAGCGGTGCCAAGGCATGCCGCACGGCATCGCTGCCCAACGTGAGATACCCGGCCCAGATGCCCTGGTGCAGCAGTACGATGGCCCAGAACGGCAATTGGTAGGACAGCTTGCGCGTCTTGTGCCGAAACACTTGCTGGGCCAACAGCGCGCCTGGCCAGCCGCCGCACAGCTCGCTGGCGTGCAAGAGCCTTTCCGGAACGCGCCGGGCCTGCGTCCGGGCCTGCCGTTTGTCGTGCCAGTACAACAGCAGGCTGACCAAGCTGGCCAGCGGATAGCCGGCCAGGACCAGCCAGGCGCCCTCGCCCATTGCCAGGCGCAGCGTCCCGATGCCTGGCAGCAGGCACAAGCCCAGCAAGCCGAACAGTTTCAGCCGCAGATACCTGACGGGCGGCTGCGAAGCCGCTTGCACACGCGCCATGTCAGCCTTGCGCCGTGGTCCAGTCGACCCAGCCGAACAACCAGGTCGCCAGGATCAGCAGGCCAAAGGCGATGCGGTACCAGGCGAACACCGCATAGCTGTGGTTGGCGATGAACTTCAGCAAACCACGCACGGCGACCATGGCGAAGATGAACGAGACCACGAAGCCAATGGCGAACACTGGCAGGTCGGCAGGCTGGAACAGCTCCCGGTACTTGTAGCCCGAGTAGACCGCGGCGCCGACCATGGTCGGCATGGCCAGGAAAAACGAAAACTCGGTGGCAGCCTTGCGCGAAAGACCGAACAGCAAGCCGCCGATGATCGTCGAGCCGGAGCGCGAGGTACCCGGAATCATTGCCACGCACTGCACCAGCCCGATCTTCAGCGCATGGCTCCAGGTCATTTGGTCGACGTGATCGACGTCCACGCGATGGTTGCGCTGCTCGGCCCACAGCATGATCACCCCGCCAACGACCAGTGCGGCCGCCACGGTGATGGGGTTGAACAGGTAGTGATGGATCAGGTCGGCGAACAGCACGCCCAGCACTACCGCCGGCATGAAGGCCAGCAGCAGGTTGGCGGTGAAGCGTCGTGCGCTACGCTCGCGAGGCAGCCCCAGCACCACATCGAGGATCTTGCGTCGAAATTCCCAGACCACGGCCAGGATCGCTCCCAGCTGGATGATGATGTTGAAGGCCATGGCCCGTTCGCCGCCGAACTCGATCAGGTCGGCGACGATGATCTGGTGTCCTGTGCTGGAAATCGGCAGGAACTCGGTGAGCCCCTCGACGATTCCCAGGATGATGGCCTGCAAGGCACTCCATAAATCCATGATTCCCCCATGGGCCTTGTCGACAAGGCAGGCCCTTTGTTCTGGTTCGCGTGTGCTACCGCAAGCGGCGCGCCTTTTTACGGCGAAGGTTGGAGTAACGCCAGCGCAAAAGTTCAGCAGGTGCGAAAGTTTCATCTGCCGCGACCAAGATGCTAGCAGAGGGCCGGTATTCCGACAGGCCATTCAAGGTAATTTTTTCAACACGGTCAGCAGGTTGTCAGGAAACCTTGTGCGTATCGTCATTTTTTTGACGAAAACATTCCCACCTCCAGAACATTCGGACTTCGGGGTACAATCGCGCCTTTTCGCAAGAGGGTCGCCGATGTCCGGCCTTGAAATTTTCGCCGCCGCGCTCGGCGTGCTGGCCGTGTGGCTTACGGTAAAGCAGAATCCCTGGTGCTGGCCGGTCGGGCTGGTCATGGTGCTGGTGTATGCCTGGATCTTCCATGGGGTCCGCCTGTACTCCGACATGCTGCTGCAGTGTGTCTATGCCGTATTGCAGCTGTATGGCTGGTGGCAGTGGACGCGGCCTGGTCGGCCACGGCAGGTACGCCAGGTCACGCGCTTGTCCGCTGCGCCCGCAGCGGCGGGCCTGGGTGTGGGCCTGCTGGCCAGCCTGGCGCTAGGGGCGGCGATGGCCACCTGGACCGACGCGGCACAACCATGGCTGGATGCGGCGTTGACCGGCTTCAGCCTGGTCGCGCAGGTCTGGATGGCGCAGAAACGCTTGCAGTGCTGGCTGCTATGGGGCGTACTGGACGTGCTCTTCGTCGCGCTGTTCCTGCACAAGGCGCTGTATCTCACGGCCGCCTTGTACGCCCTGTTCACCCTGCTGGCCATACGCGGCTGGCTGGAGTGGCGGCGCCCGTGCGCGCCGGTCGCCGCATGAAGGTAGTCGTGCTGTGCGGCCCCGAATCGAGCGGCAAGAGTTGGCTGGCCGGCGAACTCCAGGCTCGCTTCGGCGGGCAGTTGGTCGCCGAGTACGTACGTCATTTCATCGACCAGCAACGACGCGATACTTCCCTGGCGGACATTCCCACGATCGCAAGCGGCCAACTGGCCTGGGAAGACCAGGCGCGCCAGCGCCAGCCGCCATTGCTGATCCTCGATACCCACCTGCTGAGCAACATGCTCTGGAGCCGGGCGCTGTTCGCCGATTGTCCATCCTGGCTCGAACAGGCCTTGCTGTCTCGCCGCTATGACTTGCATCTGCTACTCGACCCACGCGGCGTCGTCTGGGTCGATGACGGCCAGCGCTGCCAGCCTGAGCTGCACAAGCGCCTGGCGTTCTTCGAAGCCAGCCGGAGCTGGCTACAAGCGCATGCCCAGCCCCTGCAAGTCATTCAGGGCGATTGGAGGCAACGACGCAGGCAAGCCTGCGAGGCAGTCGCACGGCTGCTCGGCCTCGAGCCGGATGATTGCAGCAAGTCGTGACCGCACGCTGACGGCGCTTGCTGCCCTGCTATCATCCAGCACATCGATGTGTCTGCTTGATGACAACAAGGAATCGCTTGCGTGAAGGACGTTCTTGCCTGGTGTCGCCGACCTGGCGCCCGACTTGCCAGCTTGGCCGGGCTGGTGCTGTTTCTACCCTTGGCGCTGCGCGCGCTGCTGGGTTGGTCGAGCCCGTTCGGCTATCTGTCGGACCTGGCCATTGGCAGCCTGCTGGTCCTGCTGCTGTACAGGCTGCGCTGGTGGCTGGCACTGCCTGTCCTGCTGCTTTGGGCCGGCCTGCTGGTCGCCTCGGTGGAACTGGTCAGCGCCGTGGGACGCCTGCCGGCCAGTAGCGACCTGACCTACCTGCTGGATCCGCAGTTCATGCAGAATTCCACCGGCGGAGCCCTGTCCCGACCTTGGCTACCTTGGCTGCTGGCCAGCGCGCTGCTGTGCTGGGCTTGCGCGCAGCAGGCCAACCATGGGCGAACCACGGCCAACCTGCCGCGCAAGGCGTGGGCCGTGCCGGCGTTGCTGTTCGCCCTGCACTGGGCTGGCCAGCACCTGGCACCTTCGGATGCCGACCAGTGGCGCCAGTTCAACCTCTCCCATCAGTTGCTCGCCGCCGGCACCGGCGAGCTGCAGCAGCGCGTCGAGGATTGGGCAGGCTTCGACGCGCCTGGCGCGGCGCCATCGATCATCGGCCTGGCGCATGCCGATCTCGACGGCGAGCGACTGTTCGAGGGGCGGGGCCGTGCACGAAACTTGCTGGTGATCGCCCTCGAGGGTATTCCTGGCGCCTACCTGCGCGCCAATCGCCAGGCCTTGCACAGTCGCTTCGACGACGACCTGATGCCCAACCTCAGTCGCTGGGCAGAACGCGGCATGAACACGCCCGACTATGTCCTGCATACCCACCAGACCATCCGTGGCCTGTACGCCATGCTGTGTGGCGACTACGACAAGCTGGACAACGGTACGCCCAAGGGCGTCGAACTGCTGACCCAGGGCGAGCGCAACCAGGCGTGCCTGCCGGAGCAACTGCGACGCAACGGCTTCAGCACCCACTACTTGCAAGGGGCTGGCCTGCGCTTCATGGCCAAGGACCGGATCATGCCGCACATCGGCTTCGATGCGGTGCACGGCCTGGAATGGTTCCGCAACGACAATTACCTGGAGTTCCCCTGGGGCAAGGATGACAAGGCCTTCTTCGAAGGCGCGCTGGACTACCTCGGCCAGCTTCGCCAGCAACGACGCCCGTGGATGCTGACCCTGCTCACGGTCGGCACGCACCAGCCCTACTCCGCGCCCGAGACGTACCTGCAGCGCCATGCCACTGCCAAGCAGGCGGCAGTGGCCTACCTGGACGATGCCATCGGCCAATTCCTCGAGGCGCTGGAGCGCCAGGGCGTAGTGGACGATACGCTGGTGGTGATCACATCCGACGAATCCCATGGCATAGAGGGCGTGCGCCTGGCTTCGGCGTGGGGGTTCAACCTGACCTTGGCACCGGAGCAGGCATCGCTGCCACGCATCAAGCACGGTACTTATGGCCACATCGACCTCGCCGCCTCGTTGCTGGACTATTTCGAACTGCCCATTCCGGCCGCGCTGGGTGGGCGCTCGTTGCTGCGCGACTATCGCAACGGCCGCGAGATCATGTCGTTCACCAACGGCCAGCTGCGCTACCATGACGGCAACGGTCAGTTCACCGAATGCGACTTCCAGCAGCGCTGTCGCCGCTACGCCAGCAGCGGTTTCATCGCCGACAGCGCACGTTATCTCGGTCCCGGCAGCCGCGCCGATGGGCGCCGGATCCTGGCACTAGCCACGACGCTCGACCGTTCGCTGCTGCAGACGCCACTGAACCTGCGCTATCAGTTCGGCGGCCCCGCCGCGATCCCCTTGCAGCCGCGCGTGCGCGATGACTGGGCCGACAACCTGATCGGCGCCCAGTACCTGGAAATGCCCGAAGGCTCCTACACTCGTGTGCGCCTGAAAGTCCGCTCGCTCGAGCCTGGGCACACCGCCTACATTCTGCTCAAGGCCAAGGAAAGCGAACAGGATGTGCCCTTGGGGCTACCTGCACAAATGCCGGTGACGGCCGAAAGCCCCCTGGAAATGGAGTTCACCTTCGACAACCCCACCGTACGCAAGGCGTTCTCGTTCCACCTGCTCGGCTACGGCGCGGGCACGGTGGAAGTCAGCGACTTCAGTGTCATCACCGCGTTGCCTGGCGAGGAAGAACCACTGGCCGATGACGACCAGCCGCAAGCCTGAAGGCTGGCTTGCGGCTCAGCGGATATGGTGCTTGTGCAGCAGTCGATAGAACGTCGGCCGCGAAACGCCAAGCACCTTCGCCGCGATGCTCATGTTGTCGCTGTGCCGATTGAGCACGTCGCATAGCGCCTGGTGTTCGGCTCGGTACTTGTAGTCCTCCAGGGTTCCCATCGGTGTGTCCTCGTTGTCGAGCACCTGCAACCCGAGGTCCTGTGCCTCGATCTGCCGACCTTCGGCCAGCACCAGGCCGCGACGAACCCGGTTGGCCAGCTCCCGCACGTTGCCAGGCCAGTCGTGGCGTGCCATCGCCGCCAGGGCACGGTCGCTGAACGAACGTGGGCGCCGGCCGGTTTCCAGGCTGTAGAACCGGGCAAAGTGATTGGCGAGCATCGCCAGGTCGCCGTGACGTTCGCGCAGGGGCGTCGTGCTGACCTGCAGCACATTGAGGTGATGATAGAGGTCCTCGCGAAACCGAGCGTTCTCGATGGCCTCTTCGAGGTCCACATGGGTCGAGGACAGGATCCGCACGTCGATGGGGATCGGCTGGTCGCCGCCGAGACGGTGGACGTGGTGATGCTCGAGCACGTCCAGCAGGCTGGCCTGCAGGTCCGCCGGCAACTCGGCGACCTCATCGAGGAACAGGATGCCGCCGTCGGCAGCCTCGATTCGCCCGATCTTGCGTTGGTAGGCGCCGGGAAAGGCGCCCTTCTCGTGACCGAAAAGCTCCGAGCGCACCATGTCCTGCGGGATCGCCGCGCAGTTGAAGGTCACGAACGGTTTGTCCCGCCTGGGCGACTGTCGATGCAGGATCCGCGCGGCCAATTCCTTGCCGGAGCCGCTTTCACCCCGAATGAGTACCGGCGAGTCGTCCGCAGCCAGCTTGCCGAGCAGTTTGCGCAGCTCGCGTAGCGAGCGGCTCTCGCCTAGCAGCTCCTGCGCCTGCTCGTCGACCCGGGCCGGCCCGCTGCCCTTGCTGCGCAGGCGAGCCATGCCATGGGCTCGAGCCAATGTGACCTGGACGCGAGCCGGGTCGAAGGGCAAGGTGTGGAAATCGAAGAACCATTCGCAGACGAAATCACCCACGTTCTGCAGACGCAGCTCCTCGGCGCTGAGGGCGGCGATCCACTCGGTATCACTGCGCTCGATCAGTGTCTGGACGGCCTCGGGCTCGCTCAGGTGCGATGCCTGGAGGCGCAACAGCCCTACATCGCAGGCATGCTGCAGGGCCTGGGAGAACGTACAGCAAGTGACGTCCCAGCCGGCACTGCGCAGATCGGGCAAGAGCTGACGGCATTCATCACAGGGGTCGACAATCAATAGACGGCGGTTCGCTGCAGCTTCCGACATGAATTTTTCCTTGGCGCCAGATTTTGATTTTTTACGTAGAAACAGTAGGTTGCAGCGCCCGAATTAACAGTAGCAACGATACGTCAAAAACCCACTACCGTTTGTCGCCGTTTCTTGTCGTCGAGCCGACGAATGGCCAGTGAAAAAAACATCGGTTGCTGTGACTTCTCGCTCGAGAGCGAGCATCACTACCAATGACCCCCACGGCGGCCCCCGGCATGCTTGGCCGCCGTGATTCCATTTCGCTGTATGGGACTTACAGAGAGACCACACCATGAATGCCCCGCTGCGTGTCAACGAAGCACTGCTGATTGCCGACCATGCCTTCGAACCCTTTCAGTGCGTTGCCTGGGATGCGCCCAACGGCACGGGCGAGCTGAGCCTTGCGGTCATCGACCGGACCAGCACCCGCATCGGTAGCAAGCAAGTGTCTCGCAGCGCCTACTCCGATCCGGCGCAATGGCGGCAGGTGATCGAGCAAGTCCGCGCCGAGCTGCGCGAGAAAGGCTATGACTTGCATCCCTGGTCGATGCCCAAGTGAGGTGACCGGCTGGCGGGGCCTGCAAAGCCACCGGTAGAGGATGGCCCGGCCGGGGCTTGCGGCCTGCCGAGGCTGGAGACTGCAGCGCGGTTCGCCTTTGCAGAGAGCCGCGGCAGGGCTCGAACGAGGCCAGCCCCGTCAGGAAGGCCCTTGCCATGGACTTGCCGGGCCACCGGTCGCCATCACCTGGCATTGTTGCAACGTCAGGTAGTCAGCCTGCAACTGTTCGGCCAGCAGTTGGGCGCGACCAATACGCACCGGCGCCGCCTCGATGTCTATCACCAGGCTGGCGCAGGGCATCGGTTGCACGGCCTGCCAGCGGGGCAGACGTCCGTCTGTCAGCACCAAGCAACGCTGCACCTCGCCAGGGTGCCGTTGCTGCCGCGCATGCAGCCAACGGCGCGCTTGCTCCAGTGCCGCCAGCAAAGGCGTGCCGCCTCCTGCGCCCAGCTGCCGCAGCCAGGGTTGCAGCGCCGCCGAGGCTTTGAGGCCATGTCGCTGCCAACGCGGCGCGTTGCCGCTGGCCGTGAGCAGGGCCAGCCGGGCCCGTTGCCGATAGGCCTGGTCGAAACACTCGGCCAGCAAGCCCTTGGCCATGGCCAGGGCCTGGTGGCGTCGAGTCGACGCCGAGGCATCGACGATCACCAGCCACAGTTCCGTACCACGTGCGCTGCGCTGTTGCCAGTGCAAGTCCTGGACCTGGCGCGGACGGCCGTTGAGCAAGGTGCGCGCCCAGGCGACCTTGCCCTGGCCGGCACGTCCCGCCCGGCCGCGTGTGGTATTGGTCGACTTTCCGGCGCGAGGCCGCGCATCCGCCTGGCTGATCTGACGGCGGATGCTCAGGGCTTTTTTGCCCAGTTCGGCACCTCGCGTCGCGGACCGCTGGCGACCGGGCGCGCCGGCAAGGCGCCCCAGTCGCCCTGGCCGCCCTGCTCGTCTCGTGGCGTCGAGCCAGCGGCTGGAGGTTCAGGCGCGGGCGATTCGGCAAGCGGCGCGCGACGCCGGTGACGCAAGGCGAACTCCGCCACGGCCTCCACATCCTGTGTCTCGATGCACGGCGCGCCTCGCCACGCCGCATGGGCACGGGCGGCACGCAACCAGACCAGGTCGGCGCGCAGGCCGTCGACCCCCGCCGCGAAGCAGCGTTCGGTGATCTGGGCCAGGGTCGGATCATCCAGGGCAATGCTCGTCAGCCGCTGACGGGCGGCCTGGCAACGTTCGCGCAGTTGCCTCTGGGCGTCCTGCCAGTGAAGCAGGAACGCCTGCGGATCGCTGTCGAAGGCCAGGCGCCGGCGTAGGATCTGCTGGCGCTCGGCGGGTGGGGGCTGGCCTTCCAGCGCCACGTTCAGGCCGAAACGGTCGAGCAGTTGCGGGCGTAGTTCGCCTTCTTCCGGATTCATGGTGCCGATCAGCACGAAGCGCGCGGCGTGACGGTGGGAAATACCGTCGCGCTCGATGCGATTGGTGCCGCTGGCCGCCACGTCCAGCAACAGGTCGACCAAGGCGTCCGGCAGCAGGTTGACCTCGTCGACATACAATACGCCGCCATCGGCCTGGGCCAGCACGCCTGGGGAAAAGCGCGCCCGCCCTTCGCTGAGCGCCGCATCCAGGTCGAGCGTGCCGACCAGGCGCTCCTCGGTGGCGCCAAGCGGAAGCGTCACGAACGGGCCCTCGCCCAGCAGATCGGCCAGGCCGCGGGCCAGGGTGCTCTTGGCCATGCCGCGCGGTCCTTCGATCAGTACGCCGCCGATCCTGGGATCGATTGCCGTCAGGCACAGCGCCAGCTTCAGCGCATCGGCGCCGACTACCGCGGCCAGTGGAAACAGCAGGGGTTCGTTCATTTCAGGCATCTTCCTCGCCTTCGAGCAATTGTTCCTCGAGAGCATCGCGATAGGCCCCCGGAGCCTGCCACATGCCGCGCTGCTGGGCTTCGAGCAGGCGCTCGGTGATGTCGCGCAAGGCTTCGGGGTTGTGCTGCTGCAAGAAGGCGCGGTTTTCGGCATCGAGCACATAGGCCTCGGCCACGCCCTGGTAATGATGATCGTCGACCAGCCCGGTGGTGGCGTCGAAGGCGAACAGGTTGTCGACCGTTGCCGCCATCTCGAAGGCGCCCTTGTAGCCATGGCGCCTGGCGCCGGCAATCCACTTGGGGTTGAGCGCACGGGCGCGCACGACACGGTTGAGTTCTTCCTTCAAGGTGCGGATGCGCGGCCGGTCGGCCTGGCTGTGGTCGCCATGGTAGCCGACCACTTCGCCACCCCCCAGGGTGTGCGCGGCGGCAAGCATGCCGCCCTGGAACTGGTAGTAGTCGTTGGAATCGAGCAGGTCATGCTCATGGTTGTCCTGGTTCTGCAGCACTGCCTGGACCTGGCCTAGGCGCCGGGCGAACTGCGCCCGGGCCGGCGTGCCCTCGTCGCTGCCACCATAGGCGTAGCCGCCGTGATTAAGATACACCTCGGCAAGGTCCGCACGGCTGTGCCAGAGTCGGCCCTCCACGGCATTCTGCACGCCCGCCCCGTAGGCGCCCGGCTTGGCGCCGAACACCCGCCAGCCGGCCTCGCGCGCGGCCCGCTCGGGCGGCAGCCCTTCGGCCAGCAACGCCTGGCGCTCATGACGAACCTTGGCCGCGAGCGGGTTGAGGTCTGCCGGCTCGTCCAAGGCCGCCACGGCCTGCACCGCGGCATCGAACAGGCGAATCAGGTTGCCGAAGGCATCGCGGAAGAACCCCGAAACCCGCAGGGTCACGTCAACCCGTGGCCGATCGAGCAAGCCCAACGGCAGGATCTCGAAGTCATCGACCCGCTGGCTGCCATTGGCCCACACCGGCCGCACGCCCATCAGTGCCAGGGCCTGGGCGATATCGTCGCCACCGGTGCGCATGGTGGCCGTGCCCCAGACGGACAGGCCGAGCTGGCGCAGGTGATCGCCATGCTCCTGCAGGTGTCGCTCGAGGATCAGGTTGGCCGAGGCGAAACCCAGACGCCATGCCGTGGTGGTCGGCAGATTGCGTACATCGACCGTATAGAAGTTGCGACCGGTCGGCAGCACGTCCAGCCGCCCGCGACTGGGTGCGCCGCTCGGCCCGGCGGGTACGAAACGCCCGGCGAGAGCCGCCAGCAGACCGCCCATCTCGGTTGCGCCACAGGCGTCCAGGGTCGGCGCCAAGTCCTCGACCAGTGCCTGCAGCACATCGACCACTGGCTGCCATGCTGGCGCGACCGGCAACTGCAGCCGCCCTGCGAGCGCCTGTCGGATCAACTCCAGGGCCAGGCGCTCGAGACGCTCGCGGGTATCGCCGCAGGTGCGCCATGGGTCCACGCCCTGCTCGAGCAGCAGCGCCGCGCGCGCGCCTTCCCAAGGCTGGCCAAGGTCGCAGTCCAGCGGGTCGAAGCCAGGCGCCAGCACCTGGCCCAGGCTGCGGATCAGACTGGCGTTGCCGCCCCGGCCATCGCCGCGCGGTACCCGCAACAGGGCCAGCAGCGTATCGTCGCGCAAGCGTCCTTGCGGCGACTGGCCGAATACGTGCAAACCATCACGAATCTGCGACTCCTTCAGGTCGCACAGATAGGTATCGAGCCTTGGCAGCCAGACAGCGGCATCGTCGAGCTGGTCTTCGAGCTGCAGCTCGCGGTCGATGTGGTTGGCCTTGACCAGCGTGAGAATCTCGCGCTGCAACTCACGCGCCCGCCGCGGATCGAGCAGCTGGGCCTCGTAGTACTCGTCGGCCAGTCGTTCCAGCTCGCGCAGCGGGCCGTAGGTCTCGGCGCGGGTCAGCGGCGGCATCAGGTGGTCGATGATCACCGCCTGGGTCCGGCGCTTGGCCTGGGCCCCTTCACCGGGATCGTTGACGATGAAGGGGTAGACGTTGGGCAGCGGCCCGAGCAGGACATCCGGCCAGCACTGCGCCGACAGGCCGACGCCCTTGCCCGGCAGCCACTCGAGGTTGCCGTGCTTGCCGACATGGACCACGGCATCGGCGCCATAGGCGTGGCGCAGCCAGAAATGGAAGGCCAGGTAGCCATGCGGCGGCACCAGGTCCGGGTCATGGTAGACGGCACTGGGATCGATCTGGTAGCCCCGTGCCGGCTGAATGCCGACGAAAGTCAGCCCAAAGCGCAGTCCGGCCACCATCAGCCGCCCATCGCGGCACATCGGATCCTGCTCCGGCGCGCCCCAGCGCTCGAGCACGGCACGCTGGTTGGCCTGTGGCAACTGGGCGAAGGCCTGGGCATAGTCGGCCAAGGCCAGGCTCTGCCCGCACGGGCGCAGGTCCAGGTGTTCGAGGTCGTTGGTCACCCCGCCGAGCAGCGCGTGGACCAAGGCAGTGCCACTGTCCGGCAGGCCGGCCACTGGGTAGCCTTCGGCCTGCAGCGCCTGGAGGATGTTCAGCGCAGCGGCGGGCGTATCGAGCCCGACGCCGTTGCCGATGCGTCCATCACGGGTCGGATAGTTGGCCAGCACCAGGGCGATACGCTTCTGCTCGTTGGGCAGGCGCGCCAGTTCGACCCAGCGGCGGGCCAGCTCGGCGACGAAATCCATGCGCTCGGCATGGGCGCGGTAGCACACCACGTCCGACTGGCTGCGCTCACTGCGCCAGGCCAGGTCCTTGAAGCTGACCGGCCGGGCGATGATCCGTCCGTCGAGCTCCGGCAGGGCGATGTGCATGGCCAGGTCACGCGCGCCCAGGCCCTGTTCGCTGGCTTCCCAGGCAAGCTGGTTGTCCTGGGCACAGATCGCCTGCAACACCGGGATGTCCCGGCGCAGCGGTCGCAGGCTCGGACGCTCGGGGCTGGACAGGGCGAACCCGGTGGTATTGATCAGCACCTCGGCGCCGACCTCGTCCAGCCAGTCCTCGACCTGCGCCAGACAGGCCGCTTCCTTGAGGCTCGCCACCGCGATCGGCAAGGGGTTGAGGCCGGCAGCCTGGAGACGCTCGCAGAAACGGTCGATGAACGCGGTGTTGGCCGCCTGGAGATGGGAACGATAGAACAGGATCGGCGCCACGGGCTGTCGTCGATGCCACTGGCCATACCAGTCCTGCAGCCCGGCACGGCCTTCGACCGGGTGATACACCACGGTGCGCGGCAATGCCTGCGGCTCTTCCCACGGGTAGGTGCGCTGCAACCAGAGGCTGGCCAGGCAGCGGTACAGGTTCAGCGCATTGCCCTTGCCGCCTTGGCGCAGGTAATGCCACAGTCGCTCGGCCTCGGCGCCACGGACCGTGCCCAGGTCGGTGAGCTCCGGGTCAGGCCGGTCGTCGCCGGGCACCATGATCAGCTCGACCCCTCGACTGGCCAGTTCCACCAGTCGTTCGACGCCATAGCGCCAGTAGCCGACACCACCGTGCAGCGAGACCAGGATCAGCTTGGCGTGTTGCAGGACCTGATCGACGTAGAGATCGACCGAGGCATGGTTTTGCACCTGCATCGGATTGGCCAGGCGCAGGCTCGGATAATCGTCCGGCAGCCGTTCGGCGGTTTCGGCCAACAGCGCCAGGTGCGAGTCGCCGCTGCACAGGATCACCAGGTCCGCCGGTGTCTGGCCGAGATCGGCAATGCTGTCATCCGGCACGAAGCCGCCGGGCTGGGTCCGCAGCAGGTGCATCGATCAGGCCTCCAGGGCCTGGCGCAGGCGCGCCTCGAGCAGCGTCGCATCGAGTGCCTGGCCGATCAGCACCAGGCGTGTGACACGTGGCTCGTCCGGCCCCCAGGCACGGTCGAAGTGCTTGTCGAAACGTGTCCCCACGCCCTGGATCAACAGGCGCATGGGTTTGCCGGGAATGGCCGCGAAGCCCTTGGCGCGCAGGATGCCGAACTCCACCACCAGGCCCGACAAGGCGTCGAGCAGACGACGCTCGTCGGCTGGCGGAAGGTCGATGGAGATCGAGTCGAAAGCGTCGTGGTCATGCGCGTCATGGCTTTCGTCATCGTGGTGGCTGTCATGATGGGTACGCCGCGCGTCGATGTGCACCTCGGACTCGGCGCCCACCCCCAGCAGTACCTCCAGCGGCAGTCGGCCACTACTGGCCTCGATCACCTTGACCGCCGGCGGCAGTTCCTCGAGCACTTCGGCACGGACCTTGGCCAGGCCCTCGGCGTCGATCAGGTCCGCCTTGTTCAGCACCACCAGGTCGGCGCTCGCCAGCTGGTCGGCGAACAGCTCGTGCAGTGGCGACTCGTGATCCAGGTTCGGATCGAGCTTGCGCTGGGCATCGACCTGCTCGGGATAGGCCGCGAAGGTGCCGGCGGCCACGGCAGGACTGTCGACCACCGTGATCACCGCGTCGACCGTACAGGCATTGCGGATTTCCGGCCACTGGAACGCCTGGACCAGCGGCTTGGGCAAGGCCAGGCCGCTGGTCTCGATGAGGATATGGTCGAGATCGTCACGCCGGGCAACCAGCTCGCGCATGACTGGGAAGAACTCCTCCTGCACGGTGCAGCACAGGCAACCATTGGCCAGCTCGTAGACGCGCCCGCTGGCCTCCTCCTCGGTGCAGCCGATGCTGCACTGCTTGAGGATCTCGCCGTCGATGCCCAGCTCGCCGAATTCGTTGACGATCACGGCGATCCGCCGTCCCTGGGCGTTATCCAGCATATGCCGCAGCAGCGTGGTCTTGCCCGAGCCGAGAAAGCCGGTGACGATGGTGACGGGAAGCTTGGCCAGTGTTTTCATGTCGATGCCCTTGGCAGGATGGCGGGCATGCGGGACGACAGGCCCTGGCGCCATGAGGCCGGGCTGGCTCGTCACCGGGTCACCCCGCCCGGTTGAAGTCGCGAACGTGTCGAGGCAGGTCTCCTGGCTTGCACCTACCAGCCCTGGCCGGTCGGACCAGGCCTTCCCGCGCTTGCGTGCAGTGGCCCGGAGGGTCCTGTTGCGGTGACTACAGTTGCGGGGGCAGCCGCGGCTTCTACCGCGTTCCCGTCTTAGCTCCGACGCAGGTCGGAGAACCTCGAAGCGGCAAGGCTACGCAGTGCCCGGCGAGCGGTCAACTTCGAGCGACCCTCGCGCTGCGATCGGCGCGTCCGGCGCTCGCTCGGCGTCGGTGTCCGACTACCGATTGACGGCGCCCCGGGCGCGTGGTCTGCTACGCCATCGCGTCAAGCGGCCCTGCCAAGGGTGAAACGGGAAACCGGTGCGTCACGCGCCCCTGCGGGCCGGACGCCGCCGGTGCTGCCCCGCAACGGTCAGCGAGCGAAACGTCAAGGCCACCGTGTCCTGCCGACACGCGAAGGCGACGTTTCCAGGAGCGATGCTCCTGCTCGCCAGCCCGCAGATCGGCCTGACGCCCCTGGGCTTTGTACGAAAAGTCGCCGAGCGGCGATCAGGCAAGGCGAAAACAGGCGAGCAAGCGGAGCTTACTGTTGTAAATGAACATTCCGAGCCTGTTTTCAACGTAGCCTGATCGTCGCGTAGGCACTTTCGTATAAAGCCTGGAAAACCCGCGCTGGGCAGGCGCTCGCTTCGGCCTGGAGCATTGGCCCGGCCATGCCGCGCCTGCTCGTCATCCGCCACCCAGCAGAGGAAAGCGTTCATGCCCACCGCCGAGACGGCCTGGCCAGGAATCAGGCTGTTCGCCGGATTCGGTTGCCGCCGAGGCTGCCCGGCCGATCTTCTGATCGACCTGCTGCGATCGACCCTCGAGGCGCATGCGCTGCCACTGCGGGCGCTCGAAGGCCTGGCCAGCATCGACCTGAAGATCGGCGAGCCGGGGTTGCTGATGCTGGCCGCACGCCTGGACATACCGTTCGAATGTTTCGGCAGCTTGCACCTGGCCGCTTTCGAAGCCTCCCTGAGCCATCGCTCCAGCGCTGCCTGGCGGCACACGGGCTGCTGGGGCATCGCTGAAAGCGCAGCGCTGGCCGTGGCCACGCGCGCATGCGGCTCGGCCCAATTGCTGGTGCCGCGCCAGAGCGCTGGCCAAGCGACGCTGGCATTGGCCTGCAATGCCCCTTTTGCCAGATAATGGCCGCTTTGCCTGCAAGGACTTTTCATGACGGTCTACTTCATCGGTGCCGGCCCCGGCGACCCCGAACTGATCACGGTCAAGGGGCAGCGGCTCATTCGTCGCTGCCCGGTGATCATCTATGCCGGTTCGCTGGTTCCAGCCCAGGTGCTCGAGGGGCACCAGGCCAGCACGCTGATCAACAGCGCCGAACTGCACCTGGAGCAGATCGTCGAGGCGATGCGCGATGCCCACGCCCAAGGCCTGGACGTGGCGCGGGTACACAGCGGCGACCCGAGCCTGTATGGGGCCATCGGCGAGCAGATCCGGCATCTGCGAACACTGGGAATCGACTACCAGATCATTCCTGGCGTCACCGCGACAGCTGCCAGCGCCGCCCTGCTCGGCTGCGAACTGACCCTACCCGACATCGCCCAGACGGTGATCCTCACGCGCTATGGCGACAGCTCGCCAATGCCCGAAGGCGAGGCCCTGGCAGACCTGGCCAGACATCGCAGCACGCTGGCCATCCACCTGGGCGTGCGGCATCTCGAGCGCATCGTTGCCGAGCTGCTGCCGTTCTACGGGCGTGACTGTCCTGTCGCGGTGGTGCATCGGGCAACCTGGCCAGACCAGGACTGGGCCAGGGGCACGCTGGCGGACATCATCGAACAGGTACGCGCCAAGGGATTTCGGCGCACCGCGCTGATTCTGGTCGGCCACGTCCTGGGGGACGCGCCCTTTTCCGAATCCGCCTTGTACCGCGCCGGACATGCCCATCTCTACCGGCCCGGCTAGGTTTTTCCGCACTCGCCGGATGCCCTGTCACAGTGTTCGTGCGGGAAGTCGCCGAGCGGCGCCCAGGCAAGGCGAAACCAGGCAGGACGACGCGCTCACGCTTGGTAGACGAGCATTCGAGCCTGCTTGCAACATGGTGTGATCGCCGTTCAGACACTTTCCCGCACAGCCCAGGCCGCGGCCTCTATGGCCGCATGGCGCCGACCTGGCGCAGAGCCCCCGGCCAGCCTCGGCGTTCCTGGTGGCCTCTGCCCGGCGCGGTAACGATCTCGGCCGGCGAATAATTTGTAGGATTTTTCTACAAAACCGCCCTTCTTTTTCAACATTTCTATGCTAGCCATTATCAATACCGCGGATTCGACGTATCGTGCGCCGCACTGTAAGCAGTTACTGACAGATAGTTTCCTGGATAACTCGGGAAACGGATGAATTTCCGACAGGAGTTTCTCATGACAACTGTGCTGGTGGTGGACGACCACCCCACCGTGCGCCTGGCGGTACGCATGCTGCTCGAGCGCGAACGCTTCATCATCGTCGGAGAGGCCTGCGACGGCAGCGAAGCCGTGACCATGGCCCGCACGTTGAAGCCTGACGTGGTGATCCTCGACATCGCGCTGCCCAAGCTCGAAGGCATGGAAGTGATCAAGCGCCTCAAGCAGATGGAACCGCCGCCACGCATCATGGTGCTGACCGGTCAACCGGCCGACCTGTACGTGCGCCGCTGCCTGGATGCCGGCATCGCGGCGTTCGTCAACAAGGACGAAGACCTCGATGCGGTAGTGTTCGCGTTCAAGGCGCTGCTCAAGGGCTATTCGACCTTTCCGCAGATGTCGGTCAACAGCAATACCTTGGAAAGCGAGAACGACCGACTGGCCAGCCTTTCCAACCGCGAGGTGGAGGTCTTGCGCCGGCTCGCACGCGGCGAGAACAACAAGCACATCGGTGAGCGCATGAACCTCAGCGCCAAGACCATCAGCACCTACCGAGGCAGGATCATGGACAAGCTCAAGACCGAATCGCTGGTGGAAATGGTCGACCTGGCCAAGCGCAACCAGGTGACCTAAGCCTCCATGCGAGCCCTCGCGCTGCTCCTGCTGTTGAGCCAGCTCGCATGCTGGCCGGCCCTGGCGCTGGACTTCGAACCCCGTCACTTGCTGGGCCGCTCGCTCAGCATCGTCCGGCCCCTGGACCTGCCACCGGAGGACCGGCAATGGCTCGCCCAGCGCAAGGTGCTGGTATTGGGCAGCTCACGCCCCGACTATCCACCGTTCGACATCAATATCAGCCGCCAGGACTACGAAGGCATCAGCGCCGACTACGCTGGCCTGGTCAGCCAGTTGCTCGGCATCCCCATCGAGGTACGACGCTTCGCCGATCGCGGCCAAGCCATCGCGGCGCTGCACGCCGGGCAAATCGACCTGCTCGGCAGCTCCAATGCGTTCGAGGCCGCCGACGCCCAGCTGATGCTCAGCCAACCCTATGCCGACGACTTGCCCGTGCTGGTCACACTGCCTGATCGATCGCTGGGCACTGCCCATGACCTGGCCGGCCTGCGCCTGGCCATGGTCGACCACTACCTGCCTCACGATCGAGTCCGCGCGCTGTACCCCAATGCCACGCTGATGCCGCTGAGTTCGACACTGGCGGGGTTGTCGGCCGTGCTGCTGGGCCAGGCCGATGCCTACCTGGGCGATGCGATCAGCAGCGACTACCTGATCGCCAAGAGCTACCTGGGCCAGCTGCGCATCGATCACTTCGTGCAGGCGCCCCGCGAATCCTTCGCCTTCGCCCTGTCGCAGGAGGCCACTCGCCTGCGCAGCCTGCTGGACCGAGCGCTGGCCGCCATCGGCGACAGCGAGCGACTGAACATCCTGCGTCGCTGGACCAGCGGCACCGCACGCACGCTGCTCGAACAGCAGACCTCGGCTCTGACCCGCGAAGAGCGCCGCTGGCTGCGCGAGCATCCCACCGTCAAGGTATTGGTGACACCCACCCTGGCCCCGCTGACCTTCGAAGACGACCAGCAGCGACTCAGCGGCATGACCATCGACCTGCTCGAGCGGATCAGCCTGCGCACCGGCCTGCACTTCGACATCCAGTCCAGCGACTCGGTACAGGCCATGGTCGACCAGGTAGCCAGCGGCCAGGCGGACCTGATCGGCGCGCTGGGCTATGGCGACGAACGCGCCAAGCGCTTGCTCTATACCCGCCCCTACCTGGTCAGCCCGCGGGTCATCGTGACCCGCAGCGATGCGCCGCGGCCAGCGCTACCGCTGCGCCTGGGCGGCCAGCGCGTGGCCTTGCTGCGCGGCTCGCCACTGACCCCGGCGCTGCTGGCGAACCATCCCGGCGCACGCGTGGTGGAAGTGGAAAACCCGTTGCGCATGATGGACGCGGTAGCCAGCGGTCGGGCCGACCTGGCGCTCAGCTCGCAAGTCAACGCCAGCTACTACATCAGCCGTCTGTTCAAGGATCGGCTGCGCATCGCTTCGCTGTACGGTGACGACCCGGCCATCGCCGCCTTCGCCGTGGCGCCTGGGCAACCCCAGCTGCAAGCGATCCTGGACAAGACCTTGCTGGCCATCGCCCCGGAGGAAATGGAACAGTTGCTCGGCCGCTGGCGGACCAATGCGCTGGTCGGCGCCAGTCCGTGGCACGACTACCGCACCATCGCCTTGCAGATCCTGGTGTTTTCCGCGCTGTTGCTGGCCGGCGTGGTGTTCTGGAACAGCTACCTGCGCCGGCTCATCCAGCAGCGGACCGAGGCCCAGCAGGCGCTGCAGGGCCAATTGGCGGTGACCCGCGACCTGCTCGAGCAACTGCGCCAGGCCAAGGACAACGCCGAACAGGCCAACCGTGCCAAGAGCAGTTTCCTGGCCATCATGAGTCACGAGATACGCACACCCATGAACGCCGTGATCGGCCTGCTAGAACTGGCCCTGCAGGACAGCGAGCAAGGGCGGCCTGATCGCGCCTCGCTGCAGGCCGCGCATGACTCGGCGGTCGGTCTGCTGGCGCTGATCGGCGACATTCTCGACATTTCGCGCATCGAGTCCGGCCACATGACCCTCCAGCCGGTGCCCACCGACCTGGTGGAGCTGGTTCGTTCGACCTTGCGGGTGTTCGAGGGCAATGCCAGGGTCAAGGGCCTGCGCCTGCATGCCAGCCTGCCATTGGCCCCTGCCTGGGTCCAGGTCGACCCGTTGCGGGTCCGACAGGTATTGTCCAATCTGCTGAGCAATGCCATCAAGTTCACCGACCAGGGCCATGTCCAGGTCAACCTCGTCCTCGCTGGCGTGCCGCCGGGGCAACCGTTGCCGGTGCATCTGCAGATACGCGACAGCGGCGTCGGCATCAGCGAGCAGGACCAGGCGCGCCTGTTCAAGGTCTTCGCCCAAGTCGCCGGTGAGCGGGCCCAGCAAGGCGCTGGCCTGGGGCTGGTGATCAGCCGGACCCTCTGCGAGCTGATGGGCGGAAGCCTGCACTTGCAGAGCGTCCAGGGCGTCGGCACGCAGGTCGACGTGCACCTGTTGCTCGAGACGGCCTCCCCGGCCCCTTCCTCGCCAGCGCCGGCCAGTGCCGCGGTTGCCGGCATGCCCCTGCGGGTACTGGTGGTGGATGACTACCCGGCCAGCCTGATGCTGCTGGAGAAGCAACTGGCAAGCCTGGGTCACCAGGTGACCGTTGCGCAAGATGGCGAGCTGGCCCTGGAGCACTGGCGGCGTGAGCGTTTCGATCTCGTGCTCACCGACGTTGCCATGCCGCGGCTCGATGGCCATGGCCTGACCCAGCGCATCCGCCAGCTGGAGCGCGAGCTGGAACGGCCCGCCTGCATGATCATCGGCCTGACTGCCAACGCCCAGGCCGAGGAACGTCAACGTTGCCAGGAGAGCGGCATGGACGACTGCCTGTTCAAGCCCATCGGTTTGCAGACCCTGCGCGCCCACCTACCCTCGCCCACGTTGCCGTCCGGGCCGGACAGGCAAATGGCGACCAGGCCCAGCGGGTTCGACCTCGGACAACTGCGCCACCTGACCCAGGACGACGAAGCGCTGGTCCAGCGCCTGGTGCGGCAGTTGGCCCAGAGCAACGCCGACGATCTGCAGGCCTTGCTCGAGCTTGGCGAGCAGCCTGACAGCCAGCCGTTGCGCCAACTGGTGCACCGCATCAAGGGTGGCGCCAAGATGATCAAGGCGCGCGGAGTCGTGGCCGACTGCGAAGCCATCGAGCAAGCTGAAGCGTCCGCGTCGATCGGTACGCTGCTCGATAACCTCAAGGCGAGCCTGCGAGGTCTGGCGCAAGACCTGCAGCGTCACCAGCGTGCCGAAAATGGCGACCCGTGAAACCTGGCTGACCAAGCCGGCGCAGTGGAACGGGCCTGGTGCCCTTGCGGTCAGACGGCACAGGCAACGGGCGTGGAGGCGTCGTGGCACAGGGCCAGGCGCCGGGCCAGCCAGGGGGAACCAATGGCGTCATTGTCGGCGATCGTGGTGATGGGCGTGTCCGGATGCGGCAAAAGCAGCGTGAGCGCGGCGATCGCCGTGCGAAGCGGTGGTCGCCTGATCGAAGGCGATGATTTCCACGATTCGGCGAGCATCGCCAAGATGAGTGCGGGCATCGCCCTGGATGACGATGATCGCGCAGGCTGGTTGCAGCGCCTGGGTCGGGAGATGCAGGCCGCAGTCGAAGCGGGCGAGCGGCCGATACTGGCCTGTTCGGCGCTCAAGCGCCGCTATCGCGATCTCCTGCGCGGCGCCGTGCCGAGCCTTGGCTTCGTGTTCCTGCGCCTGGATCGCTCGCAAGCCGGCCAGCGGGTACTGTTGCGTCCCGGCCATTTCATGGCGCCCAGCCTGATCGACAGCCAGTTCGCTTCCCTGGAGCCCCCGCTGGACGAACCGAATGTGCTGACCCTGGATGCCTTGCAGCCCGTGGCCACGCTGGCCACGGCGGTCGATGCGTGGCTCACCGACCAAGTGCAGCCAGCCCTGCCTTGAAAGCGCCAGCGACGACCCGGCCCCGGCCAACCGGCGACTACCGTTGGTCGCCATGATGGCACTCTTGTCCTGGCGTGCTTGCCTGAACAGTACCCCTTGGGCATTTCCTGCCCGTGATCCAGCGTCGCAAGCGATGCGCAATCGAAGGAGTTCGACCATGAAGCGATCACTGACCAGCACCTGCCTGCTTGCCGCCTTGCTGGCCTCGCCGCTTGCCCTGGCGGTCGGCACCGGCCCGACCCACCCGGACGACCCGCACAGTAACGCCCCGGAACCCGGTGTGGACAGCACTCTGAACCCCGTCGAGCGTCCGTTGCCCACCAACCCCGACTCGCGTATCCAGGGCAACGGTCCGGACTCTCCGCCTGCCCGCCAGGAAAACAACAACCCGGGTCTACCCGGCCAGGATGACACCGGCTCGGAAGGCAGCAGTAACATCGGTGGCAGCCGCTCGGGCAACGGCGCGGGCTCGAACCAGCCCTGAATCGATCTGCTCGACGCCTGCCGGGCCAAGCGCCTCGCTGCCAACCACGTCCATGCGGATACGGGCTCGGCAGGTTCATCGACCGAAACGGCGTTGATCATCTACCACCGTCCAGGCTCGACAGCGAGCTGGGATAACGACTCTTTCATCAGGAGTCGTTGTCATGCAGACGTCCCCCTCACCGTTCCACCGAATTCAGATCTTGCGCAGCCTGCCACAGTGGACCAGGCGCCTGGAAGCCGCCGATGCCAGCCGGCTCATGCAAAGCGCCCATCCCCCGTACCTGGATGCCGAGCGACGCCCCTACAGCTGGTATGCCGCCTCGTCCGAAGCTGACCAGCAGTTGCTGCGCGAAGCGCTCAGGCGGCGTGATGCCAGCGCCCTGGCCCTGTCGCGCCTGCTGGCTGGGCAGCAAGATCCCGCCACGTTCTGCGAACCGCTGCTGCAGCGCGCGCTTGCCATCGACGTACCGGTCACGCAGGCGCACTATCGCTTCCAGCCGTTCAGGGTCGTCACCGATTGGGTGGTCGATCCGGTCAACCCCGTGGTCCCGCCATTGAGCGCTGCCGGCCAGCCGGATGTCGTCGTCCTGCCGGACGGCGCCGCTCGCCAGTGCAGCCTGCTGGCTGCCGCCATGCACAATTTCACCGGCATGCAGGAGGTCGGCCCCTTGAGCAGCGTGCAGCGCGGCCCGACGGATGAATCGCCGGTGCCAGGACTGACGGTCGGCCGCTTCGTCGGCGTGTGTCGCTCATTCGATCTCGGCCAACGCTACCAGGCGCATCTCGAGCAGATCCATGCGGGCGCAGCCGGAGCAGCGATCCAGCGTGCCTGGACCCAAGCCAGCATCGACCAGTTGCGCCTGGATGCGCGCGTCGCGTTCATGAGCGCGCTGCTCAGCGAAACAGGGTTGCAGGCGCTGTTGCAGTTCTGCGAGGGCGCCCCTACCCCGGCCTACGGCGGGCGGCCGGTCACCTGTAGCCGCCTGGAGCTGTTCGGCATGCCCTTGCATGACGTGCTGATCGTCGCCCCGCAGGACGATGATCGAGTCAATCCCTGCATCGTCCACATGCCCGGCGATCGTGACCAGCCACTGCGCGAATTCGACTCCCTGCGCACGTTCGGCAGACACCTGGCCCGCCAGCTGCAACGCACGTCCTACCGCAGGTGCGTGCTTGGCATGGCCATGCTCTCGCAGCGCGCCACGCTGGAGCGGGAACTGCGCGCGGCCTTGTTCGAGCGCCGAGGCGAAGATGGCTTCGAACGGCTCGTGCCGCGCGCCAACCCGCTCGTGCAGGCGCAGGCCCGGCCCCTGGCCGGCTCGCCTTGGTCAGCGTTGTACAAGGGCTATCTGCGCAGGCTCAGAGCCGATGCCGAAACCACGGTGGTGCCCACCGCGAAGGCCGATGCCGAGGCCCGCAGGGCCTTGTTCGAAGCCTGGCTGGGGCGCGGACTGGACGTGCTGAATGTCGCGGCAATGGTCATTCCCGGGCTTGGCCAGGTGATGCTCGCGGTCAGCGCGGCGCAAGTGCTGGAGAAGCTCTTCCATGGCCTGGAGGCATGGGAGCACCACCAGCGGGCCGAAGCGCTGGCGCAGGTCGGCTCGCTGCTGCTCGACGCCATCGGCGTTGGCGTGACCGGCGGCCTGGCGGCTGGCCTGAAGGCTTCCGGTTTCGTCGACTCGATGGAGCGCATTCTCGTCGATGGCGAAGAACGGCTCTGGCATCCCGATATTTCCGCTTATCGCAGCGAGGTCGCCTTGCCGCCGGGCCTGCAGCCAAACGAGTCGGGGCAGTATGTGCATGGCGGGCGCTACCATGTACGCCTGGACGGTGTGCTGTATGAGCAGCGCCTGGCCTCCGATGGCCGCTGGCGCCTGCACCACCCGCGCGACCCACAAGCGTATGCGCCGATCATGCATCATGACGGTGCTGGCGCCTGGCGCCTGGCCCATGAGACAGTGCTGGACTGGAACAGGCTCACCCTGCTGCGGCGCCTTGGTCCGGCCTGCGCAGGTCTTGCCGACCAGGACCTGCTCGCCGCGCTGCAGGCCACCGGCATCGAGGAAGCCGTGCTGCGCCGCGCACATGTGGGCCTTGAGCCGCCACCGGCACTGCTGGTCGATGCGTTGCAACGCATCAGGACCGCGCGCGAGGTCGACGATATCATCATGCGGGTTCGCCAAGGCCTGCCGTTGGCGGCGCACCGCAACCCTGCCGTCGCGGTATTGACGCAACTGCCGGGCTGGCCGCAGGATCACCTGCTACAAGTCTTCGAGGGGAGCGAAGCCTGGGGTGAGTCGAGCGTCTACGGGCGGGCGCGCCAGGCCGGCGATGTGCTCGTCCAGGTGACCCGCGACGAGCTGGCCGATGGCGAGCTGGCCAAGGTGGTGGTGAACCAGTTGGACGACGTCGCGCTCGAGGCCTTGCTGCCGGCCGGTACCGGCCGCGATGAGCGAATCGCCGCATTGCAGCGGGTGCTTGCCCAGGCCCTGACCGATCGACGCGCAGCGTTGTTCGACAGCCTGCATGCCCGCCACCAGCGAGTGCCAGGTCCGGCAGCCCAGCGACTTGCACGACAATTCACCCGGCTGCCTGCCGGGGCGCTCGAGGAAATTCTCGCCGCCGCCAGCCAGCAAGAGCGCCGGCAAATCATCGACAGCGCCCGGGTGCCCTTGCGTGTGGCCGAGGAAGCCCGCCTGCTCCAGGCGCGCGCGCGCCTTGACCGAGCGCTGCTGGGCCTGCATGCACCGGGCCTGGACAATTCCGATAGCCAGCGGCTGAGCATGGCCTTGCTCGCCGAGCACCCAGGCGCGAGCTGGGACGAGCTGTTCCAGATGGCCTGGGCCAACCGCGACCGTTCGGCTGCCTTGATCGGCCAGCAGCCGATCAAGCCGGGCTTTCGCTCGCCGTTGCGGCTGAGCCATGGACGGCTGGGCTATCCGCTCAGCGGGCGGCTACGCCTGCCCGGATGGCGGCGCAACGAGGCTTCACGCTTGCAGGACCTATACCCGACGCTCGATCGGCACCAGCTTCGGCAATTGCTGGCCAACCTGCGCGCCCGTGGCGATGTCGGCGAGCAGCTGGTGGCCCTGGAGCGCGAGCAGGACACCTTGGCCAGCACGCTCCTGCGCTGGACGCAGGAGGCCGAAGGAGACGAACGGGAAAGCCGCCGCTCGTTCAGCCGGGCCATCAATCGGGCCTGGCGCCAGGACGGCGGCCCGATCCTGGCGCTCGACAACGTCGCCGTGGAAATCCTGCCGTCGTTGCCCGCTCGGTTCGACCATGTGCGCACCTTGAGCCTGCGCGGCATCGAGCTGCGCATCATGCCAGCGGACTTCCTGCAAAGTTTTCCATGCCTGGAAAGCCTGCGGATCATGAACAACCCGCGTCTGGACCGCCAGGCGCTGTTCCAGGCCTTGCGCAGCGCGCCCCGGCTACATGAACTGTATCTGGTCGACAACAACCTCGGCCGCCTTGGAGCGCAGGCGGACGCAGCGCTGGCGCAACTGACCTCGCTGCGCGTACTGGTGCTGCGCCGCAACGCGCTGGTGCTGACCGACGACAACCTGCGCACCTTGGCGCGACTGCCGCTGACGACGCTCGACCTGCGCTTCAACAACATCACCCTCGACACCGGCCTGGCGGCGCATTTCCGCCAGATGGTGCGCCTGCGCAGCCTGGATCTTTCGATCAATCCCCTGCAGGTGGCGCCTGACCTGGGTGCAATGACCAGCCTGGAAAGCCTGCGCCTGCACGATTGCAACCTGCGGGCCTGGCCTGAGGGTCTACTGGCGCTCATGCAGCGTCCTCACCACGCGTTGCGCATGGTCGAACTCAGCGGCAATCACATTACCCAGGTGCCCAATCTTGACGAGGTCCTGGCCAGCCCCTACGTGCGCAGCCTGGCGCAAGCGCCGGAAAGTCGCTTCTGGCGCTTCAGCTTCAACGACATGCAGCCCCAGATCGCACGCCGGTTGCGCGCCGCGGGGGTGCTGGTCTTCGAGCACGACATGTTCGCCGACCCTGCCGCTACGCCCGTGGACTGGCTCGCTGGCGCCAGCGAACAGCATCAGGCGCTATGGCATGGCCTGTTCGATGGCGGCGCCAACCGCGAACTGCGCGAGGTGGTCGAGCGGGTCGGCCGCTCCGCGCAGGCCAGGCAAAACGCTCGCTCGCTCGGCACCCAGGTATGGCGGCTGCTGCAGCGGGCCGCGGACGATACGCTGCTGCGTGAACGGCTGAACGAGATCGCCGGTGATTTCCCGGCTAGCTGTGGCGATGCCGGGGCCGATGCCTTCAGCGCGCTGGAAATCGAACTGCTGGCCCATGACGAAAGCGCCACGGCCGAACTGCCAGGGCCATACCTGTTCAATTTCTATCGCCGACTGTTCCGTCGCGACCAGGTCAATGCCCTGGCCGCGCGCATCCATGCCGCGCGCCTGGAACGCCAAAGCGCGCTGCTCGAGCGAGCCTCTGGCGGAACCGGCAGCGCAGCCCTGCCGCCAATCGACGAACTGGACGACATCAGCGACGCCCAACTGCTCGAGGGCGGCGTCGACGATATCGAGATCCGCCTGGCATTGCGCCAGTCACTGGCAGAGATCCTGCAGTTTCCCGAACCGAGCCAGGACATGCTCTATCGGGAAACCGCCCAAGTCTCCCAGACCGTCGAATTCAACGTCGAACAAGCGGTCAGCGCCATGGACGCCGACGCGCCGGCGCGGCGCCGCTGGATCGCTGCCCAGCCTGCCTGGCAGCGTTTTCTCAGGGCACGCCATGCCGAACGGTTCAGCGCGGTCGATGAGCAGTGGTATGCCGCCCTGGCCTACCTGGACCATTGCCTGGACGAGGACAATGAGCCTGTCCAGCGCCTCGACGAGGCCGTGCTTGGCGCACTGGGCGATGCGCTAGAGGCCTCGCCCAGCGACGTCGAAGGGCGACTGCGGCGCATTCCGCTCACCGACCAGGCCTACCGGCTGGCCGTCGAACGCGTCAGTGCCAGCCGCCAGGCTGCCCTGCAGGCACTGCTGGAACAGCTCACCGCCGAGCAGGACCCGAACCGCTAGCCTCGACCTGGCCACGCAGGTCCTCGAAGCAGGCCTGCCGGCCATCGACCTTGCTGGAAGCGCGTGGCAGGCCGGCCGTTTCGCCGGTCGGCCTGTCCACGAACCAGTAGCAGTGCCTGATCGCCCTGGTCACGCCGACATAGGCCAGGCGCTGGACTTCGTCCTTCTGCGCCGTGTCGAACGGCTGCGGATCACCAGGACTGCCGAGGCCGGCGAGGCGGTATACCTGGTTCTTGTAAGGCGAGCTGGTGAGATACTGGCAATCACCCAGCAACAGGACGGTATCGGCCTGCAAGCCCTTGGCGCTGTGATAAGTCAGCTGACGCAAGCGCCGCTGCGCTGGCGGCAACCTCGATTCCAGCTCGAGTATCGGCTGAATATGCTTTTGAATCAGTGCCTTATCACTACTTTTACGAAACAGTATCATCACTGATTCGCCCTTCTCGTAATGCTCGGCCAAGCTCAGGGCCAGCAGGGCTTCGTCTCGATCCATCACCTTGACCGGGCTCGCTGGCAGCTCGGCTGCCGCACCGCTGGCACGCGCTTTCTTGCCGCTGATGGCCGGCGTGCCCTTGACCAGATGTTGCGCGGCATCGATCACCTGCTGCTGGCTACGATAGTTCTCCACCAGCAGCACCCGCGTGGTGGCCGGAGAGGCAAAGCTTTCGCTGAACGCCATGAAATAGGTTGGCGAGCTGCCGCGCCAGCCGTAGATCGACTGCCAGTCGTCGCCCACGCACAACAGCGACGAGTGCCGGGCGTTGCGACCGGTATGCAGCGAAGTGCCGCGGCGACGGATTTCCGCGAGGCTGGCTCGCAACCAGCTGACGATCTGCGGCGAAACATCCTGGAATTCGTCGATCATCAGATGTGCCAGCGGCCGCAGCAAGGCATCGGGCAGCAGCCTGAGATTTTCCGGGTTGTTTTCGCTGAACAGCGCGAACATCCGGTTGTAGCTCATGACCGGCGGCGACTGCGTTAGCAGATGCTCCTCCAGTGTCCGCCAGTACAGCGCCAGCGCCTCGAAGAACGAGGCGTCGGTATCGCCTGCGGCAAAGCTCATCGAAGCGACCGCCACGTTGACCTGCAATCCAAGGTTCTCGATGAAACTGGCGGCTGTCACGAACGCATCGAGCAATGGCGCCGGCGCCAGCTCACCCTTGACCTTGTATTCGAAACCGGGCCCAGCCACTGCGTCGCCCGCCAGAGAAGCGCCGAGGCGCTTGGCGGCCGCGTAGTTATCCAGCCAGATCAAGGGCTTGTCACAGAAAGCTTGAAACAAGGTTCGCTTGACTGCCCACTCGGCGCGTGCTGGAAGACGGGCTCCAGGGCGCTGGCGCTGCTGGGACTCCGACGGATCGAAACCCAGCATCACCCTGGTATCGCAACCTTCCAGGCGCCCCTGGACATGGAAAGCGCAGCCTTTGATCGTGACGACCTCGCGGCACGGCTCGATGCCTTTGATCGGCCAGGCGCCGGCGGCGAACCACAGGTCCTCGACCAGGTCGCACAGTTCTTCGTCGCGCTCGCAAGCCAGTTGCGTCACCTGTACGCGCTTCTGGACATCGGGATGGTTCGGGTCCAGCGGCTTGAGCTGCAACGCCTCGCGCCGCAGCTGCTCGATCAGCTCGGCGAAGCGAGGGCTTTGCTGCAGCAGGTCGCGATAGCAGAGGTTGAGCTGGTGCCGCTGGGCCTCGTTCAGACGCAGGTCGAACGGGTTGCCTTCGGCATCGGCTTGCTCCTCGGCGGATACCTCGTTGCCCAGGGTCTCGAAGGCACGCAGTTGGGCAAAGCCTGGAAGGCTGCGCACCAGCGGCAGTATCCGTGAGTGGAAGGTGCGCACCAGTCCATGGGCCTGGGCGCTCGACAGTTGCAGCTGCCACAGCCCGAACACCTGCGTCAGCCGCTGGATGAAGTCCTTACGCGACTCACGGGTGAAGGTCACCACGGTCATGGCATCGAGCTCATAGCCCAGGTAGTGGTGCAGCAACAGCAGCCGCAGCACCAGCGAGGTCGACTTGCCGGCACCAGCGCCAGCCACCACGCAGGTCGAAGGTGTATCGCTGAAGATCATCTTCCATTGCGCGGCACTCGGTTGCGCCCCGCTCGGCAAGCGCTGGCCAACGTCGGCCTTGAAGCGTTTCTTCAGCTCGGCCGTCAGCGGCAGCCGCCAGTCGTCGAACAGCTTGTCATCCTCGGCGGGCCTACCCGGCGCTCGCGCCCGCTCGTCGCGCAGCACCAGTACTTGCCGGCCCGCCTCGAAACCCTCTGCCCGGCCTCGCTCGAAGCCCTCGCGCAAGCCGTCGGCGTGTCCGCTGCGCTGGCCGGTGACATGGCCGAGAAACCAGGACTCGCGATGCTGCGCCTGCAGACGGGTGAGGCCATGGCCGAGCCAGCGCGCAAGCAGCCGACGGAACCAGGAAAGCTGGGCCGGAGGGGCCAGTTCGAGGGGGATTTGAGGGTGCTCGCGAGACACGACAGCTCCAAATAGCTCCAGACGAGCGGGCCATGTTCGCCGCAACGGCCAAAAATCGCCAGCGAGCCATGCAAAATCAGGCACTTGGTCGACGGACTGCAAGCGAATCCCAAGCAAAACAATCAATATTATAGATGGTTATTCGTCAATAATTACGCTTATTTTCGATGCTTCGCCGAGGCATGATGATCCCACCTATCCCTTCCATGGAGCGCGCATCATGCTGCAACTGCGTCCTTTCGAAACCCTCGGTCATGCCAATCACGGCTGGCTCGATGCTCGTCATCATTTCTCTTTCGCCCAATACCATGATCCCGCCCGCATGCACTGGGGCAACCTGCGGGTCTGGAATGACGACCTGATTGCGGCCGGCAGCGGTTTTCCACCGCATCCGCACCGTGACATGGAAATCATCACCTATGTCCGCGAAGGGGCCATCAGCCACCGTGACAGCCTCGGCAACCAGGGTCGCACCGAGGCCGGCGATGTCCAGGTGATGAGCGCCGGCACCGGCATCACGCACAGCGAATACAACCTCGAAGCGGTCGATACCCGCCTGTTCCAGATCTGGATCATCCCTGAGCGCGCCGGCGAGGCGCCATCCTGGGGCACCCGTCCCTTCCCCAAGGGCGAGCGTGGCGAAGGCTTCGTCACCCTGGCCAGCGGACGCAGCGGTGACGAAGACAGCCTGCGTATCCGTACCGATGCGCGCCTGGTCGCCGCTACGCTACGTGCTGGCGAGATGGCCGAATACCGCTTCGAGGCCGGCCGTCGTGGCTACCTGGTCCCGGCGACCGGCCTGATCGACGTCAATGGCCTGCAGGCCAAGGCCCGTGACGGCGTCGCCATCGAAGGCGAGACGCTGCTCAAGGTCCAGGCGCTGGAAGACAGCGAGGTGGTGCTGGTCGACGTCCGCTGACGATTTGGCAACTCCCACCTCCAGGCTCTGCAATGGCCCGGCGGCGGAGCGTCGGGCAGTCTAGACTGGCAGAAACGACTGGCCTCGCGTGGAGGTGCCAGATGAGTCGCTTCAATCGTCTGCTGGTGATGCTCGGCCCCCACATGCGCCATACGCCTGCCTTGCAACGCGCGGCAGCCTTGGCCCAATCGAGCGGTGCATTGCTCGACCTGAATGTGGTCATCGACGACATCGACACGTTCGGATTGATGATCGACGATCAGGACCGCGATCGCCTGCTCGAAGACAACCGCCGCTGGCTCGCCGACGAGGCTGAGCAGCTGGCCAGCGCCGGCCTGGATGTCGCGACCGAGCTGCTGCTGACCCGCGATCCGGTGGGTTGCGTGCTGCAACAGCTGGAGCGGCTGGGCTGCGACCTGCTGGTCAAGGATGTACAACACGAGCCGGTACTCAGGCGTTTGCTGGTGACGCCGCTGGACTGGCAATTGCTCAAGCAGAGCCCGGTCTCGGTGCATCTGGTCAGCGACATCCGCCTGCCGCTGCCACGCCAGGTGGCCGCGGCGGTCGACCTTGACCGTGCCGGGCGTGGCGAACACCTCGATGAACAAGTGCTGCTGGCCGCCCGTGCCATGGCGCTGCAATGCAACGCGCAACTGCACCTGCTGCATGTCTGCGATATCTCGCGCACCCATCTGGCCGACTTCGGTGCCGCCACGGTGACCATGCCGGGCTTCGAGCAAGGCCTGCGCGCCGCGCAACGCGCCGCCTTCGAGCGCCTGGGCGATCGTCATGACATCAAGCAGGAACATCGACATTTCCTCGAAGGCCCTGCGTCTCGTGAGATTGCCCGCTTCGTCAGCCAGGGTCGCCTGGACGTGGTCGTGATGGGCGCGCACCGGCACGATGCACTGCACACCTTTCTCGGCGGCACCACCGCCCATGTGGTCGAGCATGCACTGTGCAATGTGCTGGCCATCAAGGCATTGCGTTGAACCGACGGCCGCGCGGGCTTCAATCGTATTCCGACTCGGCGTGCTCGCCAAGCAGGCGGCGCTGGCGTGGCGTGGCCGCTGCCAGCACATCCGGATCGAAGCGCCAGCTCAGGTAGGGCGAGAACTTCTGCGCGACCATGCGTCGCCCGTAATGCACCTGAAGCATGTCGCGCACCCTGGACTGGCTGGCATTGGCGGCCCCCAGGTGCCAGATATCGCTACGAAAAACCAGCGCGTCACCGGCCTGACAAAGCACGGGGCATGCCGGCCGGCCGCGCCAGCCGGATTCATCGCTGCGTGGACGGCGGCCGGCGCGATGACTGCCAGGCACTACCCAGGTCGGACCGATGCTCGGGTCGATATCGCTCAGATAGAGCTGGGCCGTGAGGATCTGCGCGGGCATCGCGAAGTCGTTCCTGTCGCGCAGCCACTGCGGCAGTTCCAACGGCAGGTGATCCAGGTGCAGTGGCATGCCTGGATACCCCGGATGACTTCGCCAGGCCGTCTGGCCGATGACATGGCAATCCGCCCCAAGCACCGCCTCGGCCAGTTCGATCAACGGTGAAAGGTCGAGCAATGGCAGCCACGCCAGGTCACGGTTGAAGACGCACTTGTAGTGTTCGAGCAGGCCCTGGTAATCCCAGTGCACCGGTTGCAACCGGTCGATTGCACGCCGCAACGGGTCGATCCGCTGCGGTTCGAGCACCCCCTGGATGAGCACGTAGCCCTCCTCGTCCAGCACCCGTCGATACGACTCGACCTTCACCATGTACTTCTCCCATGAGCATTGCCTTGCTGGGCTCAGACGGCGAGCGTGGGCCGATGTTCTTCCAGCAACTGGACGAAGCTGCCCAGGCTGCGCGAGACCGTGCCGCGCCGCCATACCAGCCAGGTCTTGAGCAGGCGAAACTCCTCCGACAGCGGCCAGACGCTCACCGTGCTGCAACCGGGCATGCTGTCGAGCATGCTGCGCGGCATCAACGCCAGTCCGGCACCGGCACTGACACAGGCCAGCATGCCGTGGTACGACTCCATTTCATGGATCTTGCCCGGCACCGCATCGTCGCGGACGAACCAGCGTTCGAAATGATGGCGGTACGAGCAGTTGGCGCGGAAGGCGTAGATGCTCTGGCCGTTGACATCACGGGCACGGCTTACCGGTGCATGGTTGAACGGCGCGATGATCACCATTTCCTCCTCGAATACCTCCATGCCATCGAGCGTGGGGTGCAACACCGGGCCATCGACGAACGCGGCCACCAGGCGTCCGGCCAGCACACCTTCGAGCATGGTCCCGGACGGCCCGGTGGACAAGTCCAGCTCGACCTTCGGATAGCGCTGGTTGTACGCCGCCAGCAGGCCGGGGATCCGTACCGCCGCGGTGCTTTCGAGCGAACCGAGGGCGAAGGTACCTTGTGGATCCTCGCCTGCCACGGTGCTGCGTGCCTCATGCACCAGGTCGAGGATGCGCCGGGTGTATTCCAGGAAATTCCAGCCGGCAGGCGACAGGCGCAGGCGGTGTCGTTCACGGATGAAAAGCTCCACTCCCAGGTCCTGCTCGAGCTGCTTGATGCGCGTCGTCAGGTTGGAAGGCACCCGGTGGATATGCTGCGCGGCAGCGCTGATGCTGCCCTGTTCGGCCACGGCCTTGAAGATTTCAAGCTGCACCAGGTCCACTTCATTCTCCAAACGTGAATGTATCGCTCATTATTATTCAGTTTTCATTAAAGTAGCGCACCGTTAGTCTGGCCTCACTGTATACAACAACGAGTGTCCAGCCATGAGCGAAATCAGCAGCCTGACCCATGCGATCTCCGTCGACCCTCATACCGGCGAGCGGATCGGCCAGTATGCTTTCGACAACGACGCCGCCCTGGAAGCGGCGCTGCAACGGGCCAAGGCTGGCCATGGCGCCTGGCGACGGGTTTCCCTGGCCCAGCGCAGCGAGTACCTGTTGGCCCTGGCCGATGCCGTGCAGCAGCAGGCCGAAGCCTTCGCCGAGATGATTTCGCGGGAAATCGGCAAGCCGATCGCCCAGGCACGTGGCGAGGTCGCCAAGTGTGTCAACCTGTGCCGTTGGTATGCCGAACATGGTCCAGCAATGCTCGCACCCGAGCCGACCCAGGTGGAAAAGGCTCGTATCGAATACCGTCCGCTGGGCCCGATCCTGGCGGTGATGCCTTGGAACTTCCCGCTGTGGCAGGTGCTGCGCGGCGCGGTACCGGCCTTGCTGGCCGGCAATACCTATGTGCTCAAGCACGCGCCCAACGTCATGGGCAGCGCCTACCTGCTGCTCGATGCCTGCAAGCGCGCCGGCCTGCCGGAAGGCGTGTTCGAGGTGATCAACGTCACTCCGGACGGCGTGACCCGGGCCATCAACGATCCACGCATCGCCGCGGTGACGCTCACCGGCAGCGTACGCGCCGGCATGGCCATCGGCGCACAGGCGGGCGCGGCGTTGAAGAAGTGCGTGCTGGAGTTGGGCGGTTCCGATCCGTTCATCGTGCTGGCCGACGCCGACCTGGACGCCGCCGTGCAGGCAGCGGTCGTCGGCCGCTACCAGAACACCGGCCAGGTCTGCGCCGCAGCCAAGCGCCTGATCGTCGAACAAGCGGTGCTCGACGAGTTCACCCGCCGCTTCGTCGAAGCCACCCGCCTGCTGAAGGTCGGCAACCCGCTGCAGGACGATACCTATATCGGCCCGATGGCCCGCTTCGATTTGCGTGACGAACTCGATGGGCAGGTTCAGGCGAGCCTGGCCGAGGGCGCCACACTGTTGTTGGGCGGACACAAGCTCGAGGGCATCGGCAACTACTATGCGCCGACTGTCCTGGGCGAGGTGACCCCGCAGATGACGGCGTTCCGCCAGGAGCTGTTCGGGCCGGTGGCGGCGATCATCGCCGCACGTGATGCCGAGCATGCCGTGGAACTGGCCAACGACAGCGATTTCGGCCTGGCTTCGACCATCTATACCGCGGACCTGGCCCTCGCCGAACGCATGACCGAGGCGCTGGACACCGGCGCGGTATTCATCAACGGCTACTGCGCCTCGGACCCTCGGGTGGCCTTCGGCGGAGTGAAGAAAAGCGGCTTCGGTCGCGAGCTATCGCACTTTGGCGTTCGCGAGTTCTGCAACGTGCAGACGGTCTGGCTGGATCGCAACTGACCCGACGTGCGCCCATGTTCGTCGGGTGCCGATCAGGTACGGCAAAAAACCGCCGAGCACGCGCAGTTAGGCAGTCGTGAATGAGCACGGCGAGCCTGGTTCGACGCAGCCTGGTCGCCGCGGCGCTTCTGCTCGCGACCTCATGGCCCCGGACCTGCCCAGCAGGCTCGGGGCCGCTATCGCTTCACGAGCGCGCATGCGGGTCCTTGAGCAATGAATAGCCACGCTCGAGCAAGGTCTGGCCGATGTAGCGCGAACCCACTTCGTTGAGATGGGCGTTGTCCAGGTATAGCAGCTTGCCATCGACCAGCGAACTGCAACGCCCCTTGGCGCAGATCACCTGGTTGGGGTCGATGAAATGGACCTGCGGGAAGCGGGCACGGATATCGGCCCAGTAATGCGGTCGGGTCGTCTCGGCTGCCTCGCAGGGCCGCCGTTGGGCGAACATCAGGCGCCTGATCGGACACGTCGCGGCATCCTCGATCGGCTGGTTGTTGAGAATGACGATCACCTGGCCACTGTGCTCGACTGCCCGCTGCACGCTCTCGAGGATCTCGTCCTCGGCCGCTTCGTCCCTGGGCCAGCTGCCGGCCAGCACTACATAGGCATATCGATGCGCCTCGATCATCGCGAACACCCGTTCGTTGCGGCGGGCGCAGTGCTCGGCGTAGACCGCCGGCATGTCGCCGGTATAGCCCAGGATCGGCGGGCAGGCGTCCATGGTGTAGTCCATCAGGGTGATGTTGTCGGGACGAGCCAGAATGTCGACCATGCCGGTGAAATGGTTGGCGAACGAATCCCCGACCAGGATGCCATCGACTTCGGTCTTGGGCGCACCCAGGCGGCAATCGGCATCGGGCTCGGTGCGGTACAACGCATTGGGGACATGACAGCCGCGGCGAATATCGGCCGGGCGATCCAGCGTCATGGCCTCGAGTTTCTCGACCTTGGGCCCGAAGCGCTCCGGGAAGCCCTGGAGCTGCTGGGTCAGCCCGGCCACCAGCGCCAGGCCCAAGGCCGGCACGGCGAAACGCCAGGTGCACACCTGGCCGAACGCCAGCCGTGCACCGCTGCGCCGCAGCGGCTGCTCGACGAAGCGCCAAGTCAGCCAGGCGAGCCCCAGCGCCACCGCGATCACGGCAGCGGCGACCGGCAAGCTCAAGGGTATCGACAGGTAATTGAGATAGGCGATCAGCGGCCAGTGCCAGAGGTACAAGGAGTAGGAGACCAGGCCAATCAATACCAGTGGCCGGCTCCCCAACCAAGGCGCGGGGTGCTGGCCGCTGCCAGCGTGGATCAACAGCGCTGCGCCCAGGCAGGGCCAAAGGGCAGCGAGACCTGGAAAGGCCGTGCCATCACCGATCAGCCACAGCGAACCGCCGACCAGCAGGGCGCCGGCGAGCTTGCAGGCCAGGGATTCGCCGCGGCCTATCTGGCGGACATTGCGCAGGTGCCAGATACCCAGCCAGCCACCGATCATCAGTTCGAAGAAGCGGGTCGGCAACAAGTAGTAGGACGCGGTGCTGAACAGTCCGGTGCCGTACTGCGAAACCCCCACGGCCAGCACCAGCCCAACGCCCAGAATCGATGTCAGGTGTCGCGGCGCGAAACGCAGCAGCAGGATGATCAGCAAGGGCCAGATGACATAGAACTGTTCTTCCACCCCTAGCGACCAGGTATGCAGCAGGGGCGCCTCGCCCGCGTCGGCGGCGAAATAGTTGCCATACTTGACCCAGATGAACAGGTTCGATACGCCCAGCAGTGCGTACAGCGCATTGGCAGCGAGGCGTTCCAGGTCAACCGGCGAAAGCAGCCATCCTCCCAGTGCCAGCGTGGCCAGCAGCACGGTCGCCAAGGCAGGGATGATCCGGTTGATGCGGCGCTGGTAGAACTGGCGCAGGGAAAACCGGCCGGCGCGCACTTCCTGGAACACGTGGCTGGTGATCAGGTAGCCGGAGATGACGAAGAAGATGTCCACCCCGACGAAGCCGCCCGGTAACAAGGCCGCATTGAGGTGGTGGGCGAAAACGGCCAGCACGGCCACCGCGCGCAAGCCGTCGATGTCCGGGCGATAACTGTCCTGACGCATGGTCTGGTTTTCCTTCGAATGATTACGCAACTGCTGAGCGAAGTGCTCCCCAGTGTTGTAGCTGGCAAACCCGCCATGCGCCACTCGAAAGGTCAATTTTTCGTCTAATCAAGCCTCATTTTCGCAACAGTCTTGTAAGCTGTGCTTTTCATGACGTTTTATTGGCGAAATAGCTAACAGCAACTTGACGGCCTCTCGATCAGGCGCCGATAGCCTGATCGAGGGGCGGACTTTCAGCGAACCACGCCGCACGCCATGCGAGCACCACCACCGCCCAGCTTTTCCGGATGATCGCTATGGTTGTCCCCGCCGACATGCACCATCAGTGCGTGCCCCTTGAAGTCCTCTGCCTTCAAGCGTGGCGCGAGGACAGGGTAGCTCGCCGTGCCATCCGCGCCGACATACAAGGCAGGCAGGTCTCCCCGGTGGCCGCTGTCGTCATACGGGCCTTTGTGCGCGCCTGTGCCATCCGGATCCCAATGGCCGCCGGCGGCGCCTGCCGGAACGACCTTGCCGTTCTCCTGGGTTGGCCCGCAGTCAGGCTTCTGGTGCAGGTGAAAACCATGTACCCCCGGTGGCAGGCCGGTCAGGTGCGGGGTCAACAGCGCTCCGTACTTGTTCTGCTCGATGCTGATCGTGCCGATCGACTTGCCTGGGCCGTCCGGCCCCGCCAGTTTGAGCTCGACGGTCTGGGCCGCCTGGGCAAGGCCGGTGGTGGCGAGCAGGGCCGTCATTAGCAGTGCTTTCATAGCATGTCTCCATTGATTGGCGTGCAGGCATGATGCCTGCAATGGCAGGCGGGTCCAAGTCAGACAGCGCCTGTGTGTCGATCGGACTGCGCGCACGTCCCTGGATTCCCTGCCGGGCATGCCTTGAAACATTTGTCTGGTCAAGGGAACCTGGTGAGCCTCCTGCCTTCTACCGTGCATTGATAGGAGGTGCTTCGATGCTCGACCCAGCTACCGGCATGCTGCCTGGCGTGCTCTACAGCGTAGACAACCTGGAGCGCGCCTGGCAGTTCGGCGGTGTGTTCAAGGATGGTCGTTACTACCTGGCTCCCGACCTGCCCACCGCCGTGGGTTGGCTGGAGGGCACCCGCTTCCACTATGACGAGGTCGACCCGGACGGCCAGCCGATCTTCGCGCAGGGTTTGGCTGGCGTGATCGAAGACCTGGTGCTGACGCTCGGCGACGGCACGCGGTTGCGCCTGGAGCGCGTCGCTGGCGAGCTCGATGACCTGGAGGATGACTGATGCTGCCGTTCGTCGTCTGGCATGGCGATGCGATACAACCCCGGCCTGGCGGGGAATTCACACATAGGGACCCTTTCATTCGCTTCAGAGGACGCCAGCATGCCTGAATACCCTATCCCACCATTCCCTGAGCAGCCGCAACAGGTACCGGGGGACCAGCGCAAGATGGACCCCCGACCCGATTGCGGTGAACAGACCTATACCGGCCACGATCGCCTCAAGGGCAAGGTCGCACTGATCACCGGTGCCGACAGTGGCATCGGCCGCGCAGTAGCGATCGCCTTCGCCAAGGAGGGCGCCGATGTGGCGGTGGCCTACCTGGATGAACACGAGGATGCCAAGGAAACCGCGCGCTGGGTCGAGCAGTCCGGGCGCAAGTGCCTGCTGCTGCCAGGTGATATCGCCCAGAAGAGCGTGTGCGACGAACTGGTGGAAAAGACCGTCGCAGCGTTCGGTCGCATCGATGTGCTGGTCAACAACGCCGCATTCCAGATGACCCACGAAAGCATCCAGGACATTTCCGACGAAGAGTGGCAGAAGACCTTCGACATCAACATCACGGCGATCTTCCGTCTGTGCAAGGCCGCGCTGCCGCACATGCCCAAGGGTAGCTCGATCATCAACACCTCCTCGGTGAATTCCGACTCGCCCACCCCTACCCTGCTGGCCTACGCCACCACCAAGAGTGCCATCGCCAACTTCTCCGCTGGGCTCGCGCAGATGCTCGGACCCAAGGGCATCCGGGTGAATTGCGTGGCGCCAGGTCCGATCTGGACGCCGCTGATCGTCGCAACCATGCCGCCGGAACAAGCCAGCCAGTTCGGTGCGCAGACGCCCCTGGGGCGTCCGGGACAGCCCGTGGAGGTAGCGCCGATCTATGTCCTGCTGGCTTCGGACGAGGCCAGCTACATCACCGGCAGCCGCTATGGCATCACCGGCGGCAAGCCGATCCTTTGATCGAGGGGCCTTGCGTGGCGCCTGGCCTCGCAAGGCAACTCCAGCGCAGAGCCCTGGCATTGCCCTCAGGCGCGCGGGCAACCGCGACCTTATGCCAATTCGTGGCAAGACGTTTCCGTTCCTACCGCGGATGTATTATCGTTGCCGAGTGCGCAAACAAAGGCTGCCTGACCAATCAGGAAAGCTGCAAGACAACCGAGGGCGTCATGAGCAACGAGAGCATCAACTGGGACAAGCTAGGCTTCGACTACATCAAGACCGACAAGCGCTACCTGTCCGTATGGCGCAACGGTGAATGGGACCAGGGCGTCCTGACCGAGGACAACACGCTGCACATCAGCGAAGGCTCGACCGCCCTGCACTACGGCCAGCAGTGTTTCGAGGGCCTGAAGGCCTACCGTTGCAAGGACGGTTCGGTGAACCTGTTCCGCCCGGACCAGAACGCCGCGCGCATGCAGCGCAGCTGCGCCCGCCTGCTGATGCCGCAGGTGCCGACCGAGGTGTTCATCGAGGCATGCAAGCAGGTGGTCAAGGCCAATGACCGCTTCATCCCGCCGTATGGCAAAGGCGCCCTCTACCTGCGTCCGTTCGTCATTGGCGTGGGCGACAACATTGGCGTGCGGACCGCGCCGGAGTTCATCTTCTCGGTCTTCGCCATCCCGGTTGGCTCGTACTTCAAGGGCGGCATGAAGCCGCACAACTTCGTGATTTCCGGCTTCGACCGCGCCGCGCCGCAAGGCACCGGTGCCGCCAAGGTTGGCGGCAACTATGCAGCTAGCCTGCTGCCGGGCGCCGAGGCCAAGCAGCGCAGCTTCGCCGATGCCATCTACCTCGATCCGCTGACCCATAGCAAGATCGAGGAAGTCGGCTCGGCCAACTTCTTCGGCATCACCCAGGACAACGAATTCGTCACGCCCAAGTCCGCCTCCGTGCTGCCAGGCATCACGCGCCTGTCGCTGATGGAGCTGGCCGAGTCGCGCCTTGGCCTGAAAGTGATCGAAGGCGACGTGCGGATCGACCAGCTGGACCGCTTCATCGAGGCCGGTGCCTGCGGCACGGCTGCCGTCATCACGCCGATCGGCGGCATCGAGCACAACGGGTCGCTGCATGTGTTCCACGACCTCGAAGAAGTCGGCCCGGTCACCCGCAAGCTCTACGCCGAGCTGACCGGCATCCAGAGCGGTGACGTCGAGGCACCGGCTGGCTGGATCGTCAAGGTCGGCTGATACGGAAACTGCTCCAGGCCGGGCGATGAACGATCGCCCGGCGCTCTGGCCATGCCTTCCTCCGTCGCGGAGATGAATTTTTCTTAAACTGGGCGCTGTCCATTCTTTGGCACAATCATTTCCTCCCCTATCGCCCAGGAACCCGCATGTCCCGCGTACTGACCATCGAAGATGACGCCATCACCGCCCAGGAGATCGTCGCCGAGCTGTCCAGCCATGGCCTGGAAGTCGATTGGGCCGACAATGGGCGCGAAGGCCTGGCCAAGGCCATCGCCGGCGGCTACGACCTGATCACCCTAGACCGGATGTTGCCCGAGGTCGACGGGCTGACCATCGTCACCACCTTGCGCAATCTGAAGATCGCCACACCGATCCTGATGATCAGTGCCTTGTCCGACGTCGACGAGCGCGTGCGCGGCCTGCGCGCCGGCGGCGATGACTACCTGACCAAGCCGTTCGCCTCCGACGAAATGGCCGCCCGGGTCGAGGTCCTGCTGCGACGCAACAGCGTACCGACGACCCAGACCCGCCTGCAGGTCGCCGACCTCGAGCTGGACCTGATCACCCATGAGGCGCGGCGCGGCGAGCAGCCCCTCAACCTGCTGCCCACCGAGTACAAGCTGCTTGAATACCTGATGCGCCACGCTGGCCAGGTGATCACCCGGATGATGATCTTCGAGGAAGTCTGGGGGTATCACTTCGATCCGGGCACCAACCTGATCGACGTCCATATCGGCCGTCTGCGCAAGAAGATCGACGCAGCGGGGCAACCACCGCTGATCCGTACCGTGCGGGGCTCCGGCTATGCTATTGCCGAACCCGTCTAAAGGCTGGAGCTCTTCGACCAGCCGGCTGCTGGCACTCTACAGCTTCCTGTTCGTGGCCTGGAGCAGCATCCTCATGGGTGTGCTGTACCTCGAGGTTTCCAGTTACCTGAACAAGCTGACCCGGCACTCGATGCTGCAGCGCCAGCATCTGTTCGCACACATGTCCGGCAAGCAGCTCGACGACGCGCTGGTCGCCAGCCAGGCGTTCGAGCAACGCAGTTTCGACGCCTACGGGCTGTTCGATGCCCACCTCGGCCCGGTCGCCGGACCGATACGCGCGATCCCGCCCGGGCTGCAGCTCGACGGCCGGATCCATGAGCTCCAGCGTTGCCTGGACGCCGATGACCCGCACCTGCCACGCGACAGCTGCGATGCCGTGGCGATCCAGGTCCAGGATGGACGCTGGCTGGTACTGGTGCGCGACAACGGATCCCTGTTCGTGGTCACCCGCATCATCCTGCACGCCCTGCTCTGGGGCATCTCGCTGACGTTGATTCCCGGTTTCGCTGGCTGGTACCTGCTGCGCCGACGCCCGCTCAAGCGTATCCGCGCGGTGCAGGCCAGCGCCGAGCTGATCGTTGCCGGTGACCTGACCCATCGCCTGCCCTTGTCGTCCCGACGTGACGAGCTGGACATGCTCGCGGCCATCGTCAACGCCATGCTCGATCGCATCGAGCGGCTGATGCACGAAGTCAAGGGCGTCTGTGACAACATCGCGCACGACTTGCGTACACCGCTGACCCGCCTGCGCGCCCAGCTCTATCGGATTCGCCAGCAGAACAGCGACGACTGGCCCGAAGCCCAGGCGCTGGACCAGGCGATTAGCGAGACCGATACGCTGATGGCACGATTTCGCGGGTTGTTGCGCATCAGCGAACTGGAGGACCGACGGCGCCGTGCCGGGTTCGTCGAACTCGACCCGGCGGAGTTGCTGCTCGAGCTGCACGATTTCTATCTGCCGCTGGCCGAGGATGGCGGTATCAGGCTGGACCTGGCCGGCACGCAGAGATTACCGGCGCTGCACGGCGATCGCGAGTTGCTGTTCGAGGCGCTGGCGAACCTGGTGGGCAACGCGATCAAGTTCACGCCAGAAGGCGGCCAGGTACGTATCGAGGCGAAGATCGACGGCAAGGCCCTGGCGATCGCGGTCGAGGACAGCGGGCCAGGCATACCGGAAAGCGAGCGCCAGGCGGTGCTGAAGCGGTTCTACCGTAGCGAGGAAGGCCATCGCCATCCTGGTTTCGGGCTGGGCCTGTCGATCGTCGCGGCGATCGTCGACCTGCATGGCTTCGAACTTGATGTCGGCGCCAGCGAACTGGGCGGAGCCAAGCTGACGTTGCGCTGTCCGTTGGGCTGAGCGGGCCTGGACCAGCCGTCCTTGGCCAGCCCAGTCTGGAGGGTCGCCTCAACAGGCACTCCACCGATAGTGCTGCAAAAACGGCCACCGAACCGTGGGAATGCCCGTCGAGGCTGGTCCGGCGGCCCGGTGGCGGCTCCTACTGCGCCAGACGCCAGGTCGTTCCGCCCTTGCTGTCCTCCAGCACCACGCCCATGGCGGTCAACTGGTCACGGATACGATCCGATTCGCTCCAGTTCTTATCGACACGCGCTTGCAGACGCGCCTGGATCAGTGCCTCGATCTCGGCCGCATCGACCTTGCCTTCGGCCCCGGCGCGCAAGAACTCATCGGCGTCCAGCTGCAATACTCCCAGCACATCCCCCAACTCGCGCAGGCGTCCCGCAAGGCCCGCGGCCGCTTGGGAATCGCTGTCGCGCAGCCGGTTGATCTCGCGGACCAGGTCGAACAGCACAGCGCAAGCCTCGGGCGTGCCGAAATCGTCATCCATCGCCGCGGCGAAACGCTCCACGAAGGCCTCGCCCCCTTCGGCAGCCACTCGCGGCAGGCCACGCAACGCATGGTAGAAACGCTCCAGCGCGCCCTTGGCGTCACGCAGGCTGTCTTCGGAGTAGTTGATCGCGCTGCGGTAGTGGCTGGCCACCAGCAGATAACGCACGACCTCCGGATGATACTTGTCGAGCACGTCGCGGATGGTGAAGAAGTTGTTCAGCGACTTGGACATCTTCTCGCCGTTGATGCGAATCATCCCGCAGTGCATCCACGCCTTGGCGTAGGGCTTGCCGGTTGCGGCCTCGCTCTGGGCGATCTCGTTCTCGTGATGCGGGAATTCCAGGTCACTGCCGCCGCCGTGGATATCGAAGCTCTCTCCCAGGCAGCAGGTGGACATCACCGAACATTCGATATGCCAGCCGGGACGTCCCGGCCCCCACGGCGAATCCCAGCTCGGCTCGCCCGGCTTGGCGCCCTTCCACAGCACGAAGTCCAACGGATCCTGCTTGGCCTCGTCCACCTCGATGCGCGCGCCGATGCGCAGGTCTTCGATCCGGCGCCGTGACAGCTTGCCGTAGCCGACGAACTTGCCGACCCGATAGTACACGTCGCCATTGCCTGGCGCGTAGGCATAGCCCTTGTCGATCAGCGTCTGGATCATCGCGTGCATGCCGGGGATATGGTCGGTTGCGCGTGGCTCCTGGTCCGGCGGCAGGATGTTCAGACGTCGCTCGTCCTCGTGCATCGCGTCGATCATGCGCGCGGTCAGCGCGTCGAAGCGCTCGCCGTTCTCGTTGGCGCGGTGGATGATCTTGTCGTCGATGTCGGTGATGTTGCGCACGTAGGTCAGGTCGTAGCCGCTCTTGCGCAACCAGCGCGTCGCCAGGTCGAACGCCACCATGCTGCGCCCGTGGCCGAGGTGGCAGTAGTCGTAGACGGTCATGCCGCAGACGTACATGCGAACCTTGTTGCCGTCGAGCGGCGTGAAGACTTCCTTGGTCTTGGTCAGGGTGTTGTAGATGGTAAGCACGAAGGTTCCTCAGCTGCCCCAGGAGTCACGCAGGGTGACGGTGCGGTTGAACACCGGGCGGCCCGGCTGGCTGTCCTTCAGGTCGACGCAGAAGTAGCCTTCGCGCTCGAACTGGAAGCGGTCTTCCGGCTGTGCCTGGGCCAGCGAAGGCTCGGCGCGGCAGCCCGTCAGCACGTGCAGCGACTCGGGGTTGATGTTGTCCAGGAAGCTGCTGCCCTCTTCGGTCTTCTCGGGGTTCGGCGAGCGGAACAGGCGGTCGTACAGACGCACCTCGCATTCGACGCTGCCCGCGGCCGGCACCCAGTGGATCACGCCCTTGACCTTGCGTCCTTCGGGGTTCTTGCCCAGGGTCTGCGGATCGTACGAGCAGCGCAGCTCGACGATGTTGCCATCGGCATCCCTGATCGCCTCGTCGGCACGGATCACGTAGCTGCCGCGCAGGCGCACCTCGCCGTTGGGTTCCAGGCGCTTGTAGCCCTTGGGCGGCTGTTCCATGAAGTCGTCGCGATCGATGTACAGCTCGCGGGAGAACGGCAACGCCCGTACGCCCATGTCTTCCTTGGGGTGACGCGGCAGCTCGAGCTGCTCGACCTGCCCTTCGGGATAGTTGGTGATCACCACCTTCAACGGGCGCAGCACGCACATGGCGCGCGGCGCATTGCGGTCGAGATCGTCACGGATGCTGAACTCGAGCATCGACATGTCCACCACGCCATCGGAGCGGTTGGTGCCGATCATTTCGCAGAAGTTGCGGATCGAGGCCGGGGTATAGCCGCGACGCCGGAAGCCCGACAGGGTCGACATGCGCGGGTCGTCCCAACCCTGCACATGGCCCTCGTCCACCAGTTGCTTGAGCTTGCGCTTGGAAGTGATCGTGTAGTTCAGGTTCAGCCGGCTGAATTCATACTGACGGGGCCTGGCCGGGACCGGCAGGTTGTCCAGGAACCAGTCGTACAGTGGGCGGTGCCCTTCGAACTCCAGGGTGCAGATCGAGTGGGTGATGCCCTCGATGGCATCCGACTGGCCATGGGTGAAGTCGTAGTTGGGGTAGATGCACCATTTGTCACCGGTCTGGTGGTGATGGGCATGGCGGATGCGGTAGAGGATCGGGTCGCGCAGGTTCATGTTCGGCGAGGCCATGTCGATCTTCGCCCGCAGCACGCGCTCACCGTCCTTGAACTCGCCTGCCTTCATGCGGGCGAACAGGTCCAGGTTCTCTTCGACGCCGCGCTCGCGGAACGGACTGTCCTTGCCCGGCTCGGTCAGGCTGCCCCGGTAGGCCTTGGCCTGCTCGGGCGTGAGGTCGCATACATAGGCCTTGCCGCGCTTGATCAGCTCCACTGCCCACGCGTGCAGCTGGTCGAAGTAGCTGGAGGCGTAGCGCACCTCGCCGGCCCACTCGAAGCCCAGCCACCTGACGTCGCTCTGGATGGCATCGATGTACTCCTGATCTTCCTTGGCCGGGTTGGTGTCATCGAAACGCAGGTGACAGGCACCGCCGAATTCCTGGGCCAGGCCAAAGTTCACGCAGATCGACTTGGCGTGACCGATGTGCAGGTAGCCGTTGGGCTCCGGCGGAAAGCGGGTGACGATGCGGGTATGCCGGCCCGAGTCCAGGTCGGCCTGGACGATCGGCCGCAGGAAATTCGCAGGGACGGCAGGAGCACCTTTGGCAGCGGCAATGGAAGCGTTGTCGGCAGTGGGCTTGCTCATTTGGATCCTTGAAGACGGGTAAACGGCCCGGTGGGCCGACTGAATCAAAGGGCTTATCATAGCCGATGCAGTCAAGTCGCCGACAGTCAGGCACCGACAAACTGGCGCGTTTTATCGCGCGCCATGCAAAATAACCGGCACCGACATTGTGTCGTCGCGGTCCGACAGTGCGTCAGGTCTGGGTACGCCCACCAGCGCACCCTATTTCACCCAAGCCTTGAAAGAGCGAATCCAGGTATGTCCAAAGTCAAACTGAGCACCAACCACGGCGATATCGTCCTGCAACTGGATGCCGAGAAAGCCCCGCAGACCGTCGACAACTTCGTCCAGTACGTCAAGGAAGGTCACTACGACGGGACCGTGTTCCACCGCGTGATCAAGGGCTTCATGATCCAGGGCGGCGGTTTCGAGCCGGGCATGAGCCAGAAGAAAACCCGCGCGAGCATTCAGAACGAAGCCGACAACGGTCTGAAGAACAAGAAGTACAGCATCGCCATGGCCCGCACCATGGAGCCGCACTCGGCCTCGGCACAGTTCTTCATCAACGCCTCCGACAATGATTTCCTCAACCACAGCGGCAAGAACGTGCAGGGCTGGGGCTATGCCGTGTTCGGCGAAGTGATCGAAGGCCGCGAAGTGGTCGATGCCATCGAGAAGGTCGCCACCGGTTCCAACGCCGGCCATCAGGACGTGCCGAAGGACGACGTGGTCATCGAGAAAGCCGAGATCATTGAGTGATACTGCTGATCTCCGATCTGCACTTGCAAGAGGAACGCCCGGACATCACCCGGGCGTTCCTCGATCTGCTGCAGGGCCGCGCGCGGCATGCCAGTGCACTCTATATCCTCGGCGACTTCTTTGAAACGTGGATCGGCGACGACGCCATGACGCCCTTCCAGCGATCGATCCGCGACGCCCTGCGCGCGCTTGCCAACCATGGCACCGCCGTCTACCTGATGCATGGCAATCGCGATTTCCTGCTGGGTCAGACCTTTTGCGAGGGCGCTGGCTGCACCTTGCTGGCCGACCCCTGCGTCATCGAGCTCGGCGGCGAGCCGGTGCTGCTGATGCATGGCGACACCCTTTGCACCCGTGACGTCGGCTACATGAAGCTGCGCCGCGTGCTGCGCAACCCGCTGACCTTGTGGGCGCTGCGGCATCTGCCCCTGGGCCTGCGCCAGCGCCTGGCACGCAAGCTACGCAGCGAAAGCCGCACGCAGACGCGCATGAAGGCAACCGACATCGTCGATGTCACGCCCGAGGAAGTGCCCAAGGTGATGGCCGATCATGGCGTGCGCACCCTGGTCCATGGCCACACCCACCGTCCCGCGATCCACAAGCTGACCGTCGACGGCGAGCCCGCCCGGCGCATCGTGCTGGGCGACTGGGACCGTCAAGGCTGGGCCCTGCAGATCGACGACCAGGGCTTCCAGCTCGCGCCATTCGCGTTCACCTGACGAACCGACTCACAGTTCGCCGATCGCCAGCACGGCCTGGTCGCGCTCGCTGATCACATACCGCCGCAGCTGCGGATCGGCCTCGATCTGCGCCTCGGTGAACGGCATCGGGTGCCACTGTCCAGCGGCGAACGCGCGGGTCTGGTCGCTGGCGTGGCGCGAGGCCGCTTCGCTGGACAAGGAGAACGCCAGCAGCCCTTGGGCCTGTGGCCCGTGGTCGGTGAAGCTGACCACCTGCAGGTAGCTGGTGCCGCTGACCACCAGTCGTTTTCCAGGCCGGCGCGGTACACTGCGGATTGCATTGTAGACCCCCAGCGCCTGCGGTCCGCCAGGAACCGGCGTGCCGTCCATCGCCTGCTGGACCTGGCCCCAGGTGGCATCGCTTGGCACACCGCTGTCGGCCACCTGCTTCTGCGCGGCGAGGCCGGCCTGACGCAGTCCCTGGCGCACCTGCGCCCGATCGATCGCCAGGCCACGCGGGGTATGCACCGGATCGGCCGGGTCGAAGGCTACGCGCCACGCCCCAGGGTGGGCCTGCAGGGCTTCAAGCATCTGCTGGAAGTGCAGCAGGCCTGCTGCATTGCTCGCCAGCCCGGCCTTGCCATCCCAGGCGCGCAGACTGGTGCACAGCGGCTTCAGGTCGGCCTGGACACCCTTGCACCATTGCAGCAGGTCGGGTAGCACCAGGCTGGCCAGGTGCACCTGGTCATCCATCACCATCGCTCGCAGATCCGCCGGGCCGACCTGCTCCTGCGCCAGCAGACGCTGCAAGGCGAAGCGGGCCCGCAGGCCCAACGGTTCGTCCTGGCGGCTGACCACGGGTGAGAACCCGGTCAATGGCTGGGCCGGGTTGGTCAGCCAGGCCGAGTCATTGGCGTTGTGCACGAAGTCACGGCGTTCCAGGCTCGGCAGCAAGTATGCCGGGAAGATGCCAGGCTGAGCCGCCCGCGGATCGGACTTCCATCGACATGCCTGGCGCGAGCCGTCCAGCACTACCCTGCGCAGCGCAGCGCTCGCTGGGTCGCTGCACTGCGCCAGCAACGCCTGGTCGACGTAGGGAATCACCGACTGGTTCAGGTAGAGTGCCTCCTGGCCCGCGCCGACGGCCAGGGTGTTGACCCAAGGCACGCCCTGGATCTGTTCTACCGAGCGTTTCAGGGCCGCCAGGCTGTCGGCATGATTGATCGCATACCACTGTTGCAGCACGCGGGTGTTGTCCAAGTTGGCATCGCGCAGGCTGTAGGCATGCCGGGCATCCCAGTCAAGGCGGCCGGGCCATTGCACCACGGGGCCGAACGCTGACGCATGGATCGAGCGCTGCACCTGGCGCAGCCGGCCATCCTTGTCTTTGATGGTGACGCTGACCGTCTGGCGGGTCATGGGCAGTGACTTGCCGTCGAGCACATAGCGTGTCGGGTCCTTCGGGTCGAGCTGCAGCCGGTAGAAGGTGAAGTGATGCGCGGTATCGACCGTGTGGGTCCAGGCCAGGTGCTGGTTGAAGCCGACATTCACCAGCGGCAGACCCGGCAGCGCAGCGCCCATGACGTCGAGCCGACCGGGAATGGTCAAGTGCATCTGGTAGAAGCGCAGCCCCCCCATCCAGGGGAAATGCGGGTTGGCCAGCAGCAGCCCTTTGCCATTGACCGACCGCTGCCCGCCGATGGCCACGGCATTGCTGCCCCGGTCCAGGGCGAAACGTGCCTGGCGTGCCGCAAGCAGGTCGCCGGGCAAGTACGGCAGCCGCGCCGAAGCCTCTGGCGGTCGCGCCGCCACCACCGCCTCGGCGAACTGCCCGACGCCGCCTTCGATCAGCAGCCGGCGCGTCAGCCGCACCAGGTCCGCTTCGGTGATCGCGCGCAGCCATTGGCCATCGCCGCACTCGGCCGGTAGCCCTGCGGCCCTGCGCTCGCCCAGGGCTCGGTTGTAGCCGCTGGCATAGCCTTGCAGCAGCGCCTGGATGTGCGCTGGCTGCGCCTGCCAGAAGGCGGCTACCGCCTCGGGCGTATTGAACCAGGTAAAGAACAGATCGCTGTCCAGGTTGCTGCGTTGCTCTAACGTCCTGCCATCGGCGCCCAGATAGCGTGAGCGCTGACCATTGACGGTCAGCAGCTCGTTGGCCAGCAGGCACAGGTTGTCCTGGGCATAGGCATAACCGACCCCATAACCGAGGCCACGCTCGTCACTGGCCTGGATATGCGGCACGCCGAAACTGGTGCGGCGGATCTGCGCGGACGCCTCGCTGGGCGCTTCGCGCGCCTGTGCGGCCAGCGCGACGGTCATGGCCAGCGCGACGGTCATGGCCAGCGGAGCCAGAGGACGGATAGGGTTGATCACGGCTACTCCTGCGAGTCTGGGGGGCGCCCCGTCCAGCCGAAACGCACGCAGGGTCATTTCGAGGGGATCGGGCGTTCAGGTGCGTCCTAGAGATCAAAGCAGTTTTTTCTGGTCTTGCACTGCAGTTTTCATGTTCCCGTTCGTCTGGGTAGTCAAGGGAACCAGGAATTCGCACCATCACGAAAAGGAGTGTTCGCATGTACAACCCGCAATCGGCCGCACCGGCAGGATCACCGCCCGGCCACAGCCCCGACAAGCATCACAGCGAAGCGTCCGAACGCATCGGCAACGAGCAGATTCGGGAGCTGCTGCGGGTCTACGGCCTGCGCACCAGCCTGATCAGGCTGAAGATCATCGATGCGCTGCACGACGCCCACCTCGAAGGACGCGCCATCGGTGTACGAGGCATGCATGCCCAACTCACGCGGCTGGACAGTCCATTGTCGTTCCTGAGCGTGCGGGAAGTGCTCAAGCGCTTGTGCGCCGAAGGCGTGATCGTCCTCGGCAGTGACAAGTGCTATACCCTCGCCCCCCAGGCCCGGCGCATTCTCGGGCAGAGCTGTCCGCGCTCGATCGGATAGGCCAGCCCGCCGGCTGGAGTGATGCCAGCCAGGCAGCGCCGCCGCAGCCTGGCTGGCGGTCTCGGTCAGCGCTTGACCTTGCGCCGCAGGACCCCGTTGATCACCACCACGACCACCGCCACGGCGATGGCGATGTACTGGAAGGTCTGTTCGCTGATCGTGCCCTGCTTCTGCAGATGGGACAGACCGAACATGATGGCGAACATCACCAGGATGATCAGGATCGAATACTTCAGGCGCTGCATGTGTGTCATGGGGGTTTCCTGTCGCTTGGTTCGGCCGCGAAGCATACCGCATCGGCAAGCCTCAGGCTGCCGGTCGCACGCTTCGAGCTTGAGTATTGGGGGGTGGTGACCTGGGAGCCCCCTGCGGCAGGCCAGCCAGGAAACCCGCCCCCTGGACACCATTTGCGAAGGCGTTTCCTACGACAAGGCCTCTCGCTGCCTGCAACGGCTGACCACCATAGGCTACAAGGCTGGGTTCGATTGGCGCCTAGCGAGCGCAATTGCGCTACCCGAGAATCAGGTCAGACCGCCCCGGACGCCGGGGCGTCATGACCGGATGCTTGTCGTGGACTTTCAAGCGCCGACGCCAACCGTGCCTAAGGAGATCTACCCATGGACCTGCAGGACCTCAAGCTCATCGATGTCGCCCAACTGCCACTCTCCCTGCAAGCACTGATCGAGTGCATAGGGATCGAGAACGCCTACCGGCTGACCTGTGCCTACGGCGGACGACCGAAGTACATCCCCAAGCACCGCGACCGCACCAGGCTGGTCGAGGTGCTGCCTCCAGATGCCCTGGACGCGCTGATAAAACGCTTCGCCGGCATGGCTCTGGAGGTGCCCAAGTCCGACCATTTTCTGCGCCAGCTGCGCAACCTGAGGATCCAGCAGGAAAGTGCCTGCGGTCAGTCGCGCGCGTTGCTGGCTGACCGGTACGGCCTGAGCCTGCGCCAGATCGGCAACATCCGCAGGCAGGAAGCCCCACCACGCCCAGCGCTTTGATCCTCAAGCCACAAGCTACAGGCAGTGCAGCGTCACGGCAGTGAATGCATTCCACGCACTTACCTTCGATACGGACCGCTCTTGCTTGTAGCTTGCCGCGCTAGAAGTCCCGCTTGTAGAAGATGTCCAGCGAGCTGGCGATACCGCTGGCCGCCTCCACATAGACCTTCTTGCTCAGCTTGTAGCGCAGGGCGATGGTATTGGCTGGCTCGAACACGCCGACACCGTAGCGCAAGCTCAGGCGCTCGGTCAGGTTGCCGCTGGCCACTACGCTGGTGCTGTCGCCGCTGCCCTCGGTATCGAGCTGGAAATCCTCGATGCCCAACCCGGTGGCGAGCTTGCTGGTGATGCCCGCGCTGCCGGCGAGCCCAAGGCCAAGCGCCGCCTGCGCCAGCATGTTGTTGTCTTCCCCCGAGGCACCGAGCGGACGACCGAGCACCAGGTAAGACAACGCCTGCTCCTGGCTCATGGCAGGTTCGGAAAAGACTTCCGAGACAGGTTGCTCGGCGCTGCCGCTCAGACGAATGCCGGCCGTCACTTCATCGACCTGGCGAATGGCTTCGATGTCCAGGTAGGGTTGGTCGAGCGGGCCGGCGAACAGCAGGCGGGCGCGGCGGATGGTCAGGCGTTGTCCGTAGGCGCGGTAGCGTCCGTCGGCCAGGCTCAGCTCGCCGCGGGTATCGAGGTTGTCGCCGACATGGACATGGCCGAGCAGGTTGGCGGTCAGGCCGAAGCCGCTGAAGGACAATCGCTCGCGACCCACTTCCACGTCGATGTCCATGGCCACGGCCATCGGCGGCGTGCCCTCCTCGGTCTGGTGGCCGACGATGACGGTATCTTCCGACACCTTGACCGTGGACGGTGGCAGCTCCCGCACGCTGATGGCGCCCTTGGGCACCTGGATCTTGCCGGTGACCGCAAGCTTGTCGCCAAGCAGGCGGATGTTCAGGTCCGGAGCGGCCTCCAGGGTCGCATAAGGCTCGACCGTCACCGGTAGGCGCTGACCCTGCAGGCGCAGGTCCATCGACAATGCCTGGCCCCAGGTCAGGCTGCCATCGAGCTGCCCCTGGCCGCCCTGGCCGCTGCGCCAATCGCCCTTGAGCCGGACCTGTTCGCCAGCGATCGCGGCCTGCAGCGTCAGCCCCTCCAGGCTCACCGGCAGCTCGGCACCGCTGACCTGCCCGCCAGTCAAGGCCAGGCTGCCGTTGACCTGTGGCGCGAGCAAGGTCCCCGACAGGCGGCCGCTGCCATTCAACTGGCCGGCAAGCACTTCGACCATCGGCAGGAACGGCCGGGCAACCGCCAGGTCGAGCCCGGCCAGGCTGAAGCTGCCCGACAACGGCTTGTCCTTGCCCAGCGGGTCGAGGCGCGCCTCCAGGTTCAACTCGCCCAGACGGGCGCCGACGAAGTCCAGCCGGGTATCGATCTGCCGCGGCGCCAAGGTGCTGGCCAGGCGCAGGGTCTGGTAGGGAAAGTCGAGCCACTGTTCACGCGCTTTGTCACGCACACGCAGCGTGCCGCCACTGGCATCGACCCGGACGGTCCCCTTCGGTCCGCTGGCCGGAATATCCACATCCAGATCGGCATCGAGGCGTCCCTGCCAGGCAAAGTCACGCGGCAGCCATTGGGCCAGGCTTTGGAGCGGAAACTGTTTCAGGTGCATGCGCAGCCGCGGTTGCGGCGCCAGGCGCTGGTCGTCCCCGCACAGGCTGGCCTGGCCGGAACGCCAGCAATGCGCGCCGAGATCGAGCTGGCCGCTGGCCAGACGTTGCACGCGTGCCGGTGCTTGCAGCGTCCAGTTCTGGCCGCCAGTCTCGATCCTGCCGCTGGCCAGTCGACCACGCCAGTTGCCTTGCTCGAGCTTGCCGTCGACGCCCAGGGCGAGCTTGAGCTGTGGCCCATCGAGGCCGATCTGCACCGCTTGCTGGGCAAGATCGCCCTGGCCATTGACCGCCAGGTTGCCCAGCGCGGTGTCGCCGGCGCGTATGCCGTTGGCGTTCAGGCTGAGCGTGGCGCGCTGGGCTGCGTCGAGCCTGGCGCGCAGATCAAGGCGCTGTACGCGATTTTCCGCCTGGGCCAGTTGCTGCCCGTGCAGGGTCAGATTGCCCTGCGGAGCGTCCAGGGTCCCGGCCAGATCCAGGCGGCCATTGGCCTGGCCTTGCAGCCGCGGCCAGAGCTGGCCAAGCCGCGGCAGCTTGATATCGAAACGCCCTGCCAGGCGCTGGTCAAGACTGCCGCTACCGTTGATGCGGTTGTCCCCCAGCTGCACCACGAGCTTGCCGACGCTCCAACGCTGGCCGGCCCCCATGGCCTGGACGCCGAGCTGCGCCGGCTGCCCGCGCAGGCGCCCCTTGAGATCGAGCTGCGCCTCGAGGCTGAGCTGATCGCCGTTCTTCTCGCCCTTGCTGCGCAGCGGCCCGGCCAGGTTGCCAGGCAGCTCGGCCAGCCAGTAGGCGGGATCGAGCGCCGACAATTGCAGGTCGACATCCCAGGCCAGGGTGTCGGCGAAACGCACGGCGACGCTTCCCGCCGCCCTGCCCTGCCCGGCCACCAACGCCAGCTCCGGCAAGCGAACCTGCGTCAGGTCGCCAGCGAAGGGGCCAGCCAGGCTGAAAGCACCGGCAGGGCCATCGAACTCGCCCTTGAACTGCCCTTGGTACCGGCCGTCGCGGTAGTCCACCTGGCCGACGAAGCGGTGCAGGCTGACCTGTGGCGCTTGTTCCAATGGATAAAGACGCAACCAGGGAAAATCCAGCCAGTCGATACTGGCGTTGGCGACCATCCCCTGCTGCCAGTTCGCGGTAGCCTGCAGCTTGAGCCGCTGGTTCTCACCGGCGACCAGATCCAGTGCCGAGAGCGTGGCGCCCTTGGTATCGACCTTGCCGAGCAGCGCCAGCGCAATCGCTCCCTGTTCGGCCGGCAGCGAAGCGGAGCCGCTGAGCTGAAAGCCTTCGCGCAGGTCACCGTCGGCATTGAGTTCCAGCTGGTTCAGCGCCAGCGTGTCGGGCAGTGCGCCACTCGGCTTGAAGGCATCGGCACGGAGTTTCAGCGATGCCGGCATGTGCTCGGCCAGCGCCTGGACCTGGCCGCTGAGTCGGCCGTCCAGATAACCACTGCTGTCAGCCTGCACCGTCAGGCTCTTTTGCAACTCGCCGTCGACTTGCACTTGCAGTTGCCAGTCCCGTCCGTCCACCGCAGGCAGCCGCACCTGACCGCTGGCTTGCAGCGGCCAGTCGTCATGGGGTTGCACCAGCCCCTGCAGGTGCAGGCGCAGGTCGTCGCGCTGCAAGGCCAGGCGATCGATGCGCAGGCCCTCGGGCGTCCAATGGGCGGCCAGCTGCAGGTCGCCCAGCAGATCGCTTCCATCGAGCCGAAGCTGGCCGACCTGCAGCTCGCCCAGCTCGATGTCCAGGGGCAGGTTCAGTTGGGGCAGTTGCAAAGGCCCGCTGTCAGGATCGGCTTCGCCTGGCGCGAACGCCATGTCGATGCGCTCGGCCTCCAGCCGCTCGATGCACAAGGTCGCGCGCAGCAGGCATGACGGCGACCAGGCCAGCACCGGCGCCTGCAATTGCACCTCGCTCTGCCCCTGCGCCCAACGCAGATGACTCGCCTGCCAGCGCCCAGCCAGACGTCCCTGGAAGTCGCTGACCTCGACACCCGGCACCAGGCCCAGCGCCCATCGACTACCGGCCTGGGTACCCAGCACCAGGCCCAGGGCTAGGACGATGAGCAGCAACACTGCCAGCAGGACCAGCAGAACGGTCTTGTACACACGCCTCACAGTTCAGGCCCCATGGAAAAATGCAAACGGAACCCGCCATCGTCGTCCAGCGCCCGCGCAAGATCCAGGCGCAGCGGCCCGACTGGCGATACCCAGCGCACCCCGACGCCGACTCCGGTCTTGAGGCTGGGCAGCTCCAGATCGTTGAAGGCGTTGCCTTGGTCAACGAAGGTGGCTATGCGCCACTTATCGGTGAGTGAATACTGGTATTCAGCGCTGGCGGCGACCATGTAACGCCCGCCAATACGGTCGCCGTCGCTGTTCTCTGGCGACAGCGTCTGGTAGTCGTAGCCACGCACGCTCTGGTCGCCACCGGCGAAGAAACGCAAGGATGGCGGGATGTTGTGCTTGTAGCCGTTGGTGGCGCTGCCGCCGAACTGCACCCGACCAAGCAGGCGATGGCGTTCGGCAACCGTCGTCAGGCCCTTGGCCAGTACGTCGGCATGCAGCAGGTTGGTATCGGACAACAGGCCCTCCTTGGCCGCACGCACCTGGAACTGCAGGCGGTAGCCGTGATGCGGGTCGATGCGGTTGTCGCTGCGCAGATAGGAATAGCTCACGCCCGGCATGAGCAGGTTGCTCAAGCCCGAATCGTCGCCAAGACGGTACTCTTCGCGCTGGTACTTAAGCGAGATCACCCGTTGCCAGCCGCTGGGCAGCTTGCTGTGCCACTCCGGGCCGACAGTCAGCAGCTTGCTGAGCGTATCGGTTCCGGCGATCTCTTCGTTCTGGTAGCCGCCGGCGAACCGCAGCTTGTCGGTCAAGGGCGGGTCGAGCGGGATGTCGTACCACAGGCCGACGTTCTGCCGCGGTGCCGAGAGCTCGGTTTCCCAGCCATAGCTGTGGCCCTGCGGATTGACCCAGTGGCGCGTCCAGTTGGCCTTGCCGCGCGGGCCGACGTCGGTCGAGTAGCCAAGACCCAGGCCGAGGGTACGCGGCTTGCGGGTCTCGAGCGCGACCGTCACCGGCACCTGTTCGCCGACCGCGGCGGTGGGTGCGGCATCGACCCGCACGCCTTCGAAGTATCCGCTGGACTGCAAATCGTTGTTCAGCTCGGCGATCAGTTCCGAGTCGTACGGTGTCCCGGGCTTGAACGAGACCATGCGCTGCAGCAGGTCCTGGTCGAGCGGCGTATCGCCAGCGAAGGACACGGCACCGAGCCGATAGCGCGCCCCGCTCTGGTAGACCAGCTCGATGTCAGCGACCCCGGCCTGGGGGTCGACGGCCAGGCGCTGGCGACTGAAGCGGCCGGAAAAGAACCCGTAGCGCGAAGCCTGGTTCTGGATCACCCGCTTGGCATCTTCGTAGTTGCCGTGGTTGAGTACCGCGCCAGGACGCAGCGCGGGGCCATCAGGCACCCGGAAACGCGCCAGCTCGCTGGCCGGCCCTTCGATCCTGATATCCACGTTGCGCAGGTGCACCGGCTCGCCAGGCTCGATGCGGATGACCAGGCGTGGCGGTTGTCCGGCCGCCGCCGGCACGACCTCGCTGTCGATCCGGGCCTGGTAATAGCCCAGCGCCTGGGCGGCCTTGCGCGCCTGCTCCTCGGCGCCACGACTAAAGCGCAGCAGGGCCTGCTCGTCACGCTCGCCAAGACTGCCGATATAGCCTTCGACATTGGTTCTGAGCGCCTTGTTGGCCGGCTTGACCGTGACCTGCAACTGGTCCTGGGCACTCGCTGCGATACTGGTGGCCAGCAGCGCCAGGCCCCAGAGAAACTTTCCTGTATACGTCATGCCGCGCATGCTACCAGAGCTGGATGTCAGGGGAAGCCTGTTGCGCCAGGCGTCATGGCAGCAGGGCCGGGCGCCGCATGGAAGAACACCCGCTCGCGGATCGGCCCCATGACGATCTCGCCAATTTCCTCATAGCCTTGGTGTTCGCAGAACGCCAGATAATTCGGATTGGCGGTGCCCAGTACCACGCCACTGGAGCCCTCGTCCTCGGCGCACCAGTCATGCACCGCCTGCAACAACCGTTCGCCATGGTGCTGGCCCTGGTAAAGCGGATCGACGCCAAGCAGCGGCAGGCGATGCACCTGCGGTGTCGCCAGGCAACCCGCCAAGGCCAGCTCGTAATCGAGATAGCGTCGGGTGCAGCGGGTACCCACGCCCAGAACCATGCGCAGGCGCCAGACCCAGCTGTCGGTGACCTCCAGCCGCCGCTGCGGCGGCACGATCAGCGCCGCGCCCACCAAGCGATCCTCGACCAGCAGGCCGATGGCCGGCAACTGCAGGTAGAAGTGCTGACGCACGCGCTCGCGCACCAGAACCCGCAGGCGGCGCTCGAAGCCAGGCCGCTGACGCTCGAGCAGATGGGCCATGGTCGGCTCCTGGCGATAGGCTTGGTAGAGCAGCATGCGGGTCTCGCGCCGGTAGCCCTTGTCGAGCAGACAGATACGCACAGGTGCGGCGGTGGCTTCGGGCATGGCAACGGGTCTCCTGGCAGTGGCGGTGGCATCGCTTGGAGGCTCGCCGGCGAACAATCGTTCAGCGCCTGGCACGCAATGATGGTACCAAGCTGGTGGCGACCGGCGATGTCAGCTAGCATCGCGGCTTTTTCAGCAGGATTGCCGCACCATGAAGATCGTCTCGTTCAACATCAACGGCCTGCGCGCCCGACCGCACCAGTTGGCCGCGCTGATCGAGAAGCACCAGCCAGACGTCATCGGCCTGCAGGAAACCAAGGTGAGCGACGAGCAGTTTCCACTGGCCGATGTGCAAGCGCTGGGCTATCACGTGCATTTCCATGGACAGAAAGGCCACTACGGTGTCGCCCTGCTCTCGCGCCAGGCGCCGCTGGCCCTGCACAAGGGGTTCGCCAGCGACGAGGAAGATGCCCAGCGCCGCTTCATCTGGGGGACGTTCGCCGACGCCGACGGCCAGCCGGTAACCATCATGAACGGTTACTTCCCGCAGGGCGAAAGCCGTGACCACCCGACCAAGTTCCCGGCCAAGCAACGCTTCTACCATGATCTGCAGGTCTTGCTGGAAGATCGGTTCGAGGCCAGCGAGCCGCTGGTCGTCATGGGCGACCTGAACATCTCGCCCGAAGACTGCGATATCGGTATCGGCCCGGACAACGCTCGACGCTGGCTCAAGACCGGCAAGTGCAGCTTCCTTCCCGAGGAGCGCCAGTGGCTGGCACGCCTCAAGGGCTGGGGGCTGACCGACAGCTTCCGCTACCTGCATCCCGAGGTGAATGATCGCTTCAGCTGGTTCGACTACCGAAGCCGTGGCTTCGAGGACGAGCCCAAGCGCGGCCTGCGCATCGACCTGATCCTGGCATCCAACGGCCTGCTGCCGCGAATCAAGGCAGCGGACGTGGACTACGAGTTGCGCGCCATGGAAAAGCCTTCCGACCATGCGCCGATCTGGTTGGAACTGCACTGAGTTCGCGCTCTGTCCGTAACACGGCCCGCAAGGGCCGCAGCAGCCCCCGCTCGGCCACGGTGGCCGTACCGCTGGATCCTGGCACTGGCGCTCGCGACAGCGGCGCGCCTGTCGCCTACAGCCCCAGGCGCAACGCCTCGCCCACGCTCGCGCCGCGCGCGTCGTGCGCGGCGCTGACCAAGGCGAAGTTGTAAGCCCCGTGCGACCAATAGCGTGCCTGCAACTGCCCGTCCACCCGCTGTCCTCGTGGCATGCGCGCATAGTGCTCGCCCGGTGAACGCAGGAACAGGCTGATACGCTGGCCAGCGCGATCCTGGAACACCAGCAGTGCCGCTGGGCCCTGCTCGTTGCTCAGCAGGCGCGCCCCGACTGGCTGGAAACCGTAGCCGGCCAGGTCCGGCAGCTGTCCGACACGGTCGAAATGCCGGCCCAGCCAGTCACGCAATTGCGCCGGATCACTGGCCTGTATGTCCAGGGCCTGGCTGTCGGCAAACAATCGATGCGCCTGGACCGCATCGGCCATGGGCAGGTCGCCGCCCGCCAGGGTCACCTGCCGCGCCTGCCAGCCCCCGACCCCGCCCAGGCCCAACGCCAGCAGCAGACCCGCCACCCAGGACAGGCGCTGCTGCCTGCGCTGGCGCATGCGTCGCCGCACCTGTCGCAGGTCCAGGTGCACGGCCCCTGGCTGATCACCGAACCCGGCCAGTGCCGCGCGCAGGCGTCGGGCATCGTCGCGCCAGGCCTCGACCTTGGCCGCTTGCTCGGGGTTGGCGGCCAGCCAGGCTTGCACCTCGGCGCGCCGAGCGGGCGCCAGGCGCTCATCGATGTAGGCATGCAGCTCGTGTTCGCTCGGGATCAGGCGTGTCATTTGAGTCTCCGCAAGGCCGCAGGCCTGGGGTTGCCTTCGGTCAGTTCACGCAAGGCAGCGCGCGCCCGGGACAAGCGCGACATCACCGTACCAATGGGTATCCGCAGGGCCTCGGCCGTCTGCTTGTAGCTCAGGCCTTCGACGCTGACCAGCAACAGCAGGGCTCGCTGTTCGGTCGGCAAGCGGGCGAAGGCTTGCAGGTCAGCCTGGGCGAACACGATGTCCTCGGTATTGTCGCCAACCGCCGAAGCACCCGCCTCGCCCCGGCCAAACCAGGATAGCCAGCGCCCATGCAGGCGCTCGCGGCGCTTACCATCGAGAAACAGCCGATAGAGGATGGTGAACAACCAGGCCCGCAACGTCTCGGGGTCCTGCTGCTGAGTGCTGCGGCTCAAGGCGCGTTCGACGGTGGCCTGCACCAGGTCGTCGGCGCCGCCGGTTTCACGGGTCAACCACAAGGCAAAGCGGCGCAGGCGTTGCAGTAGCTCACGCCATTGTTGTTCGTCCAGGTCATGCATGGTCAGGTACCGGGCAAGGGTTTCCAGTTTATGGCTTGACGCCTGGCGAGGAAATCTATTCCCCCCAGGGAATAAGTCTTGTCCTGCTTCGTCGTACCGGCACCTCTACAGAAGCGGACGTTGACATGAATTCACCCGTGCAAGGCAGCGCCAAGGCGCTGCGCCTGGCTGGCATAGGCGCGGTGATGCTGGCGCTGGGCGCCGGCTTCGCCTATGCGGCAGGCTGGCTCGGCAAGCCACGCCTGACGCCCCAGCGCATCATCGATACCTTCGAAGCCCAGGCCGGCCATCACCCTGGCTATCGCAAGAACCACGCCAAGGGCCTGTGTGTCAGTGGCTACTTCCAGTCCAGCGGCCAGGCCGCCACGCTGTCGAGCGCCCGGGTATTCAGCCAGGCGCGGGTCCCGGTGATCGGCCGCTTCGCCATCGGCGGAGCCAACCCGTCCGCGCCGGACACCAGTGTGCCCGTACGCAGTCTGGCCATCGAGCTGCGCAGCGACGACGGCCAGGTCTGGCGCACTGGCATGAACAACCCGCCGGTACTGGCCGTCAGCACGCCGCAGGGCTTCTACGATCAGGTGCTGGCGGCGGCGCCGGACCCCAGCACTGGCAAGCCAGACCCGTCGAAACTTCAGGCGTTCTATGCCGCGCATCCGGAAAGCGCGGCGTTTCGCCAGTGGGCGGCAAGCCATCAGCCCAGCGACAGCTTCGCCAGCACCCAGTACCACAGCATCAACGCTTTTCGCCTGATCGATGCCAACGGTACCGCCCATCCGGTGCGCTGGCAGCTTGAACCCCGGGCCGCCTTCGCCGCCTTGCCGAGCCAGGTCGATGACAAGCAGTTCCTCCAGCACGACCTGGCATGGCGCCTGGCCCAGGCGCCGCTGCGCTGGACACTGCGCCTGGTGCTGGCCGAGCCCGGCGACGCGGTGGACGACCCAGCCCGCCCGTGGCCTGCGCAACGACGTCGCGTCGATGCTGGCACGCTGGTGATCGAACGGGTCGATGCCGCCGAGCAAGGCGCCTGTCGCGACCTGAACTTCGACCCCTCGATCCTGCCCAGTGGTATCGAACCGAGCGCCGATCCGATCCTTGCCGCGCGTTCAGCCGCCTACTCCGAATCCTTCAACCGTCGCAGCCGCGAGTCGCTCGACATGGGAGTGCAACCATGAAACCAGCCATCTTCCATCCCATGGCGCGGCTCCTGCACTGGCTGATGGCGATCCTGATCATCGCCATGCTGTTCATCGGCGTGAGCATGGTGGGCGACCTTTCGCCCCGCCACCGGGTGCTCATCGAATTGCACAAGGCGACGGGCCTGGCGTTGCTGGTGCTGGCGCTGGTGCGCATCGGCCTGCGCCTGAGCTTGCCACACCCAACGCTGCCGCCCGACCTGCCAAGGCTCCAGCGCATGGCCGCGGGGGCCTCGCACCTGCTGCTCTATGGGCTGATGCTGGGCATGCCACTGCTGGGCTGGGCCATGCTCTCGGCCGGCGGCTATCCGCGCCCGCTGCAACTGCCAGCGATCGTTGCGCACGACCTGCGCGCCTATGCCGTGCTGCGCCAGGCGCATGGCTGGGCCGGCTACCTGCTGCTGGCCAGCGTGCTGGTGCACCTGGGGGCGGCGCTGCTGCATGCCCTGGTACGCCGTGACGGCGTCTGGCGCAGCATGTGGCCAGCGCGGTCGCGGCGCCCGCGCGCCTGACAAGCACAGCGCTGCCAGGCAGAGTGTGCTTTAATGCGTCGCCCATCATTTCGACACCTCATCAAAGGCGGCTATGGACACGGGGACACGACTCAAGCTGGTGCGTGAACGCAACAACCTTTCCCAACGAGAACTGGCCCGCCGCAGTGGGTTGACCAATTCGACGATCTCGCAGATCGAGCAGAACCGCGTCAGCCCGTCGGTCAGCTCGCTCAAGAAACTGCTCGAAGGCATTCCGATGTCCCTGGCGGAGTTCTTCAGCTTCGACGAGCCCGCGCGCGAGGAACGCTACGTGTTCCGCGCTGGCGAACAGCCCGACCTGGGGCGCAACGGCTTGCGCATGCTGCTGGTGGGCGCCAGCGTCGAGGGCCGGCAGATGCGCATGCTGCGCGAGCTGTATGCGCCAGGCGCCGATTCGGGCGAGCCTATCGTGCATGCCGAAGGTGAGGAATGCGGCCTGGTCACCCGCGGCACGGTGGAGTTGTGGATCGACGGCCAGGTGAGCGTGCTCAGTTCCGGCGATGGCTACTACATTCCGACCACCTTGCCGCACACGTTCAAGAACATCGGCCCCGACGAAGCGGAAATCATCAGCGCCAACACGCCAGCGAACTTCTGAGCGAAACCGCCCGATGGTCGTCTAGCCAGCAAGACCAGGCCATGCCGGCGCACGAGAACCTTTGCCACATGCCCGACGAGCGCTCCTCGACCCTGAGCCAACGCGAAGCCTGCCAGTGCCTGCGCAACGCCGCCCTGGGCACGGCGCGGCTCGAGGTGCGCGGGCACGCTCCCCATGGCCGGGTACTGGTCGATATCGATGACTGGCAACTGACGCTGGAAGTCGACGCCCAGGGCCTGGCGCGCTGCGTCAGTTGTCGTTGCCCGGAGGGCCGCCTGGGCACGCAGGGCGACTGGGGACGCTACGGTACGGACCCGGTCGACCTTCTCAGCATCTGGGAGCGCGGGCGCCTCGAGCAGCTGCTGCGCGAAGCCACAACCGGCTAGCCACAGCCGTGAGCGCAAGCCGCCGCGCTTGATGCGCGACCCGCCCGATCCTCTCCTCTGCCGCTTGCCTTTCGCTCGCCGGGCAGTCCACTTCATGCTGGACACGCATCAGCGCCTGGTGCCCTGCCCTCCAGGCAGCTCGACGGTCCGAAGCGGTGAAGTGTTTCAAATATGCAACATACCTTCGCTGGCTTCTACGGTGAGCCGTCTGCTACCCAAGTCATTTTGACCTCCTGAAAATGCTCAAACGCCATAAATATGACGCTAATACGAAGTCATATGTTGGCGCACAATCCTCTCCCTCCACAAAGCTCTCTATCAAACGAATCCTATATTTTCAGTAACTTACGACCGTTCATCGGGTTCTCGACAACGAAACGTCAAGGAAGTTTCGTCGCTAACCCCCGGATTAGAAAGGGTTTGCCGGCTTTGAACCGAAGGAGGTGGGCCTGTAAGCGCAGCGAAACATGCCATTGCTTTGACGCATTTTCCAAAAGCTGCGCTATACAGAATCCACAACATTTGTTTCATCCCTTTAACCTTTCAACGCGAGGCACGCCGGCATGGACGTGAGCGTATTTGGCACCGGCTACGTAGGCCTGGTACAAGCAGCAGCACTGGCAGACGTCGGGCACAGGGTTCTGTGCGTGGATGTCGACACCCACAAGATCAATCAGCTGACCCTCGGAGTTCCGCCAATCAGCGAGCCTGGCCTGCCGGCCATGCTGGAAGAAAACATCAAGCAGGGGCGGCTGCTGTTCAGCACCCAGGCCAGCGATGCCGTCAGCCATGCCGAGCTGATCTTCATCGCAGTCGGCACCCCGCCGGACGAAGACGGCTCGGCCGACCTGACCCATGTGCTCGAGGTCACCCGGCAGATCGCCCAGCTGATGGAGGCCGACCGCATCCTGATCTGCAAGTCGACCGTGCCGGTCGGCACCGCGGACAAAGTGGCGGCCCTGGCACGTGACGAGCTGACCCGACTGGGCAAGGGCCATCTGCAGGTTCGGGTGGTCTCCAATCCGGAGTTCCTCAAGGAAGGCAGCGCCCTGGCCGACTGCATGCGTCCGGACCGGATCATCGTCGGCACTCCCGACGAGCATGCCCGCGAGCAGCTCGCCGAGCTGTACGCGCCGTTCTGCCGCAACCATGAAAAGCTGATGTTCATGGACAACCGCAGCGCCGAGCTGACCAAGTACGCGGCCAATGCCATGCTGGCCACGCGCATCAGCTTCATGAACGAGCTGGCCAACCTGAGCGAGCGGCTCGGCGCCGATATCGAGGCGGTGCGCAAGGGCATCGGCTCGGACCCGCGCATCGGCTATCACTTCATCTACCCCGGCTGCGGCTTCGGCGGCTCGTGCTTCCCCAAGGACATCAAGGCCCTGCTGCACACCGCCGAACACAGCGGCATGCCACTGCGCCTGCTGCAGAGCGTGAGCGACGTCAATGACCGTCAGCGGCAGATCCTGTTCGCCAAGCTCAGCCAGCAGCTCGATGGGCAGCTGGCCGGCAAGTCGATCGCCCTGTGGGGCCTGGCCTTCAAGCCCAACACCGACGACATGCGCGAAGCGCCCAGCCGCTATCTGATGGAAGCCTTGTGGGCCGAAGGGGCCAGCGTGCGCGCCTACGATCCCGAGGCGATGGACGAATGCCGGCGAATCTACGGCTACCGTGACGACCTGCACCTGTGCGCCACGCGCGACGACACCTTGCAGGACGCCGACGCCCTGGTCATCTGCACCGAATGGAAGAACTTCCGGGTGGTCGACTTCGATGCCCTGGCCAGCAAGCTGCGCGCCCGGGTGATCGTCGACGGTCGCAACCTCTACAACCCCGAGCACGTCGCCGCGCACGGTCTGCGCTACATCGGCATCGGCCTGCGCCAGGTCGCCCCACAGGTGGACGCACAATGAAAGTGATGGTCACGGGCGCCGCCGGGTTCATCGGCGCGCACACCAGCCTGCGACTGTTGCGCGACGGCCACCAGGTGGTGGGGCTGGACAATTTCAACGACTACTACGATCCGGCGCTCAAGCATGCCCGGGTACGCTGGATCGAGCAGCAGGTCGGGCCATTCGCCCTGCACCACATGGACCTGGCCGACCGCGACGGCATGGCCAGCCTGTTCGCCAGCGAGCGCCCCGACGTGGTGGTGCACCTGGCGGCCCAGGCCGGCGTGCGCTACTCGCTGCAGAACCCGCACGCCTACGTGGACAGCAACCTAAGCGGCTTTCTCAACATTCTCGAAGGTTGCCGCCGCAACCCGGTCCAGCACCTGCTGTACGCCTCGTCCAGCTCGGTCTATGGCGCCAACCAGAACACGCCCTACCGGGTCCAGGATGGGGTCGACCACCCGTTGTCGCTGTATGCCGCCAGCAAGAAAGCCAACGAAGCCATGGCGCACAGCTACAGCCATCTGTTCGGCATTGCCTGCAGCGGCCTGCGCTTCTTCACCGTCTACGGTCCCTGGGGTCGTCCGGACATGTCGCCGATCCTGTTCGCCCGTGCGATCAGCGAAGGCAGGCCGATCCAGCTGTTCAACCAGGGCCGTCACCAGCGCGACTTCACCTACATCGACGACATCGTCGAAAGCCTGGTCCGACTCATTCCGCTGCCACCGTCGCCGCGCTCGGACTGGAACCCCCAGCATCCGGACCCGGCCAGCAGCCACGCGCCATGGCGCCTGTTCAACATCGGCGGCCAGCGTCCGGTGGAACTGATCGACTACGTGGCCCTGCTCGAGGAGCACCTGCAACGCCGAGCGAAGATCGAGCTGCTGCCGCTGCAACCCGGTGACGTGCTGGCCACCTGCGCCGACGCCAGTGCGCTGGAACAGATCACCGGCTTCGCGCCGAAGGTTTCCCTGGATGAAGGGCTCAAGCGTTTCGTCGCTTGGTTTCAACAGTACTACTCGCAGACCACGACGACAGGCGCGGCAGCAGGCGAGCAGGCGAATCATCGGAGAACGATATGACAGGTCAAGCAAAAAGCGTTCAGCTAGAGGCGCTGCATCAGGACAAGCGCATGGATCCGGCCCAGCGACAACGCATCGACGCGGCCATCCACATGCAAGGCCGCGGCTGGCTCACCGGCCGGCCAGGCGGGCGCTCCTGGACCTTGTCGCGGACCAACCGGCTGGTGTCCTGCCTCGGCGCACTGGTCATTCTCGTCGCGATCTCGCCGCTGTTGCTCGGCATTGCCCTGCTGGTCAAGCGCAGCAGCCCGGGGCCGGTGTTCTTCATCCAGAAGCGCACCGGCTATCGCGGCCGTGCCTTTGGCATGTTCAAGTTCCGCACCATGGTCGCCAACGCCGAGGCGCTCAAGGACTCGGTGCGCCACCTCAACAAGCACGGTGCCGACTCGATCGACTTCAAGATCGACAAGGACCCGCGCGTGACCCGCATCGGCAGCGTGCTGCGCCGCACCAGCCTCGACGAGCTGCCCAACCTGCTCAACGTGATCACCGGCGACATGCGCCTGGTCGGACCGCGCCCGACCTCTTTCAATGCCTATCGCTACAAGGACAACCACCTGGCGAGGCTGAGCATCTACCCAGGCATGACGGGCCTGTGGCAGATCTCCGGGCGCAGCGACATCGACTTCGACCAGCGCGTGCAGCTGGACCTGAGCTACATCCACGAACAGAGCTTGATGCTGGACCTGAAGATCCTCTTCAAGACCCCTTTCAAAGTCTTCAGCGGCCACGGAGCAAGTTGAGATGGACGGTTCTACTTCGAGAAGCCTGAGTATCGCGACCCCCAGCGAGACCAACCTGACCGCCACGGTCCTCGACCTGGAGCAGCGCACCTTGCTGCTGACCTCGGCCAACAGTGGCAGCGGCACCAGCACCAGCGCCCTGGCCTTCGCCAGCCAGCTGGCGCTGATGAGCGCCGGCAACGTGCTGCTGATCGACACCAGCTCCAGCGTCGGCAGCCTCAGCCAGCAGCTGGGCCTTGGCAAGCTGCGCGGTTTCACCGACCTGCTGTTCGACCATGACACGCCGCCCCTGGCCCAGGACTGCGTGGTACGCCTGCCCGACCAGCCTTTCGACGTGCTGCCTGGCGGCACCTGGAAGCGCGGTCGCGACCGTCTCGACCCGGAGCTGCTGCGGATCCTGCTGCGCCAGCTGAGCAGCCATTACCGCTTCGTGGTGATCGACGGGGAGGCCATCTACGTCAACGCCGACAGTCTGGTGATCGGCACCCTGGTCGACGGCGTGATCCTGGTGGTGTGCGCCGAGCAGACGCGCCTGGAAGTGGCCCAGGCCGCCTGCCTGCGCCTGACCCAGGCCGGTGCCCGACTGATCGGCAGCGTGTTCAACAGGCGCAAGTACTACATGCCCAAGTGGCTGTACAACAACCTCTGAGGCCGCACAGGACTATCATCATGAAATACCCGACCATCGCCCTGTGCGTGCTCGCGCTCAGCGGCTGCGCCAGCCAGCAGACCCGGGAGATCCCGGTACAGATCCTCACCGCCCCGCCCGCCGAGGCCCAGGCCACCGAAGTGGCGCGCAGCGAACAGGTGCTGCGGCCCCAGGACGTGCTGGAAGTGATCTTCCACTTCCCCAATACCAGTACTGGCGCCTATGCCATCCAGCCAGGCGACACCATCGACCTGAACTTCCTGTCCGCCAGCGGCCTCAATGGCAGCCAGCTGGTGCAGCCTGACGGCAGCGTCACCTTGCCCAGCACCAATTCCAGCGTGCGTGTCGCCGGCTTGACCACCAGCCAGGCCGAAGCCGCGATCCAGCAGGAGTTTCGCAACAAGCGGGTGTTCCAGAACAACCGTGACCAGGTGACCGTGCGCGTGCTCACGCCGATGAGCAGCGAAGCCAACCTCAAGAGCGCCCTGACCCACCCCAACAGCGGCATGAGCCGCGACATCATCGTCGGCACCGATGGCCGCGCCACGTTCCCCGAGATCGGCTCGGTGCCGCTGCAGGGGATGACCTTGAACCAGCTGCGCGAATACCTCAACCAGCGCTACGCCAGCCTGCCCGGCCGGATGACCGTCGACGTGCTGCTCAAGGCCACCGCGGCCAACGAGATCTACGTACTGGGCGAAGTGGCCCAGCCCGGCTCGTTCCCCATCCGGCGCCCGGTCTCGGTGCTCGAGGCGCTGACCCTGGCGCGCGGGCCGACCCTCAAGGCCAAGCTCGGCTCGGTGGTGATCATGCGGCGCACCGGCAACCACGTGCAGGCCGTGCGCTACGACGTCGACGAAGCGCTCGCCGGTGGCAGCCAGCCGATTGCCTACCTGCAGCCCGAGGACATGCTCTACGTACCCAAGACCAAGCTGGCCAGCGCCGGCGAACTCACCAGGCAACTGGCCGACGTGGTGCTCTTCCAGGGCGTCAACTTCGGCTTCAGCTATCGCGCCGACAACAAGAACAGTGTCGGCAATTGAGCAGGGATACCTTCATGATCGCCCAACCCAAAGAGAACTACGTGCATGAGTTCTTCCGGATCTTCTTCGCCAACCGCCAGTTGGTGAAGCGGATATTCCTGGTGTTCGCCGTGTTCGCCATCGTCCTGCCGCTGGTACTCAAGCAGAGCTACGACATCCCAGCGCAGGTCATCGTTCAATCGAAGAAGCTCTCGCAGAGCGACACCAGCTCGGCCCTTGGCCAGCAGGCCGACACCTTCATCCCGCCAAGCCTGGCGGACATGGAGACCGAGAGCAACATCCTGCGTTCGCCGGCGCTGATCCGCGAGACCATCGCGCAACTGCGCGAGGAAGGCCACTACCAGGGCGAGCCGAGCTGGCTGGCCGACCACGTTACCACGCCGCTGCGCGAACACGTGATCGAGCCGCTCGGCCGGCTGTTCGCCGACGAGGACAGCGTGGTCCGCGATACCGAACTCGATGCGCTGACCGAAGAGGCCATCAGCGAGCTGACCGTTGCCACCCTGCCCGGCTCCAACGTGATCTCGCTGAACTATGCCGCCGAGGATGCCCACCTGGGCACGCTGTTCCTCACCCGCCTGCTGGACAACTTCCTGAAGAACCGGCAGAACCTGCAATCCAACGAACTGCCGGAAACCTTCTACCAGCAGAAGAAGCTGCACTACCAGACCCGCCTGGGCGAACTCGAAGGCCAGCGGCTGGCATTGCTCGAAGCGATCAGCTCCTCCGATCCCAAGGAAGAGATGACCTTCCGCCTCAACGCCATCAACACCGAGGAACAGGCGCTCAACGCCGCGCGTGACCGGCTGCTGCAGAACCAGCAGTGGCTGGACTACCTCAAGAGCAGCCGGGCAGCGGCCAGCTCGGCCAAGCTGGCCGACTACAGCTTCCCGTACACCTTCGTCACCACCGCCGACAACCTGGTGCTCGAGGACCGCGAGATCAAGCAGCTCGGCGAAATGCTGACCGCCCAGATGGCGCGCTACAACAGCGATCTGGCAGTGTTCCAGGCCAGCTCCGAGCCGATGCTGCTGCTGCGTGAACAGATCACCAGCACGCGCAACCAGCTGCTCAAGGTGGTCGACAACCGTATCCGCGAACGGCTCCAGGAGCTGTCCGTGACCCGCCAGGTGATCGAGCAGAAGAGCCAGCGCATCGCCGACTACAAGGAGCGTATCCACCAGTTGCGCGAAACCCAGAGCCAGACCCGCCAGCTCGACACCGAGATCGAAGCCTTGCACCGGGCCTTCTCGACCTACGCCCAGCGCTACGAAGAAAGCCGTGGCCAGGGCCTGCTCGACGGCAGCCAGTCCAACGCCCGCGTGCTCAGCGCGCCCTACGAGCCGACCAGCGCCGCGTTTCCCAAGCCTGGCCTGATCATCCCGCTGGGCCTGCTCACCGGCTTGCTGCTGGCGATCGCGGTGGTCTACGTCAGGGAATTCTTCGACCGGCGCTTCAAGCATCCGGCGCAGATCGGCCAGCAGCTGGGGCTTCCGGTACTGCTGGTGCTCAACGAACATGCTCCGGCCTTGGCCAACCCGCATCCGCGCTGGTCGCTGCCACGTCTGATGCACTGGGTGCGCAATTGAACGCCGCCGTCCAAGCCGGCCCGGGGATGATCTTGCACCTGCTCAGCAGCGGCGGGTTCTACGGTGCCGAGCGCATGCTCCTGGACCACTGCCAGGCAACGCCAGGCCAGCATCGAGTGCTGTTCATCGATGCCCCGCCGGAGTTGCTGGCCCGCTTTCGCGCGGCCGGGGTCGAGTGCCAGGCGTGCCCGAGCCTTGGCGTGCTGTTGCGGTTGCTCAGAGGCGAACGCGACAAGCGCCCGCTGATCAACACTCACAACTTCAAGGGCCTGGTGTTCGGCTGGGTCGGCGCCACCCTGTGTCGGCTGCCGCTGGTGATCACCCAGCATGGCTTCACCCCACGCAGTCGCAAGCAACGCTTCTATACCTGGCTCAGCCTGCAATTGTGCCGTACGCGGACCGTCGACCGCGTGGTATGCGTGGCCGACAGCATCGCCCGGCTGCATCGCCAGGCCGGGGTCGCCCAGGACAAGCTGCAGGTCATTCCCAATGGCCTGCCACAATCCACCACCCCGGTGGAGCGCAGCCAGGGTCATGGCTACTGGCTGGTCGGCTACGTCGGCCGGCTCAGCAGCGAGAAAGGCCCGGACCTGTTCCTCGATGCGCTGATCCCGCTGTGCCAGCGCCAGCCCAAGGTCCGCGCGGTGATGCTCGGCGAGGGGCCGGAGCGGGCGACGCTACAGGCGCGGATCGATGCAGCGGGGCTGACCGAGCGCATCAGCCTGCCGGGTTTCCAGAACGACATGCGTCGCTGGATGACCCGCCTGGATGCGCTGGTGATCAGTTCGCGTACCGAAGGTACGCCGATGATCCTGCTCGAGGCCATGCAGGACGGAGTGCCTGTGGTGGCCTTCGGGGTCGGTGGCATTCCCGATGTCATCGAGCATGGTCGCAGCGGGCTGCTGGCAACGCCCCTGGCCGTGGCGGAACTGGCCGACCACCTGCAGGCGCTGCTGGACGACCCGGCCCAGGCTGCCGAACTGGTGGCCCAGGCCCGTCGGACCCAGCGCGAACGCCATCACCTGCCGACCCTGGCGCAGCACTGGGCCCAGGTCTACCGGCGCGCAGCACAGGAGACTGTCGCATGATCATCCCACTGTCGCTGATCAGCCTGGTGGCGCTGCTGAGCCTGGGGTTGCTGGCCAGTCCCTACCCGGCCCTGGCGCCGGGCGCGGTGCTGGGCCTGGCCGGTGCACTGGTCCTGTATCGCAAGCCGGCCTGGGGCCTGCTGGCGATCGTCGCCCTGGTTCCGCTGGAAGGCATCCTCAAGGACAAGCTGCTGTCCGGCGCCAAGCTGGTCGGCGTGGGCATGATCCTGATCCTGACCTTGCAGCTGGCGGTCCGCCAGTTGCCGGCCAGTCGGCTGGCCAGCAACCAGTGGCGATTGCTGCTGCCGTTCATGGCCTTGTACCTGTTGAGCCTGTGGACCAGCGACATGCTGAGCATGTCGCTGGTCCACCTGCGCGAACTGACGGTCGGCCTGATCGTGTTCGGCATCACCTTGCTGGTGGCGCGCGAGCTGAGCCTGCCGATGCTGGCCCGGCTGGTCACGGTCAGCGTCTGCATCAGCTGCCTGTTCGCCATGTTCATGACCAAGTACCAGCAAGGCGGGCGGGCCTCGGCCTCGCTGGACCCGAACAACTTCGCCCTGCTGATCACCATCGCCATGCCCTTGGCGCTGTGGCTGGCGCTCAAGAGCCGCATGCTGCTGGTGCGGTTGTTCTGGATCGGCTGCTGCCTGCTGCTGCTGGTCGGCATCACCAAGACCGAATCGCGTTCGGGCCTGGTGGTGATGCTGGCAAGCCTGGGTATCGTGCTGTTCAACTATCGCCAGCAACTGACCAGGATCAGGCCCCGGCACCTCGGCTTCGCCATGCTCGGGATCGCCCTGCTGGTACCGGCTGGCGCCGCCTTGATGCCGGACAGCTATGTCAAGCGCATCCAGTCCTTGGTGCTGCTCAAGGGCGGGGTCAACGCGCACAAGGACGAATCGCTGGGGCGACGCGCTTCGTATCTGCTGGTGGGCCAGGCGATGATCAGCCACAGTCCGGTACTCGGCACCGGCCCCGGCACCTTCCCGATGCACTACGCCCAGACCGGCTACGCCGTGGCGTTCGCCCCGACCAACAAGCCCGGCGAGCTGTACCGTGCGGCGCACAATACCTACCTGCAGGTCTTCAGCGAGACGGGGATCCCGGCCGGGCTGCTGTTCGTCGGCATGGTCGGCCTTGCCTTGCGCAACTTCTGGCATGCCCGCCGCTGCTGGCTGGACTGCGGCAACCATGAGCAGGCCGACCTGATGACCCACCTGACCATGAGCATGCTCGCCCTCGCGACGTTCCTGATGTTCCTAACCGCCTACAACCATAAATACCTGTGGCTGATGCTGGCGCTTTCCAGCGTGCTGGTCAGCCAGGCCGCCGAGGCACGCAGGTTGGAGATGACACGATGAGCCTGGTAAGTATCGTGATTCCGATGTTCAACGAGGCCCGCCATATCGGCCGCACGCTCAAGGCGGCCCGGCGAGCCGCGGAAGAGGCCGGTGTGGCCTGCGAACTGGTGGTGGTCGACAACGGTTCCAGCGACAACGGTCCACAGATCGCCCGTGAGCACGGCGCACGCGTGCTCAACCTGCCCGGCCAGCCGATCGGGGCATTGCGCAACCAGGGCGCGCGTCACAGCCTGGGCGACTGGCTGGCGTTCCTCGACGCCGATATCGAGGTCCCGCGCAACTGGCTGCTACTGCTGCTCGACCTGCAACGCCGCGGCGAAGGCGACGTGTTCGCTCTGGATTGCGACACCCCGCGCCAAGCGCCCTGGTTCGCCTATGCCTGGCAACGGCGGACCTTGCGCGCCGGACAGACCGTGCAGGACTGCAGCTGGCTGCCCACCCCCAACCTGCTGATGCGCCGCGAATGGTTCGACCAGGTCGGTGGCTTCGATGAGCGGTTGCGGACCGGCGAGGACAAGGACTTCACCTTGCGCCTGCACGCGGCCGGTGCGCGCCTGCGCGTGCTGCGCCATCCCGTGGTGTTGCACTGGGGCTTCGAAGGCAGCTGGGCGGAATGGATCGGCAAGGAGCTGTGGCGCCAGGGCAGCCACCTGCAACTGTTGCGCAGTCACGGTCCCAGCTTGCGCCTGCTGCGGTTTCCGTTGCTGTCGCTGCTGATCTGGCTGTTCGACGCCCTGGCGCTGTCGCTATTGCCCACCGGGGACGGCCAGGCCGTCCTGCTGATGCTCGCCGTCGGTGCCGTCCCGGCGCTGGTCCTGAGCCTGCGCCAGAGTTTGAAGCACCGCGCCCCGTTGTTCGTCCTGCAGCTGTGGGGCCTGCACTGGATTCGTCTGCACCTGGCCGGAGCGGCCTGCGTGCTCAGCCTGTTCAATCGCACCGCAAGGAGGCCCGCCCGTGGCTGAGTTCGTTTTCTGGTTGTGCCTGTTGTTGCCCGTCTATGCCTGGATCGGCTATCCGCTGCTGCTGACGCTGGCCGCGCCCTTTTTCCCCAGGCCGCGCCAGCCCCGGCAATCGCCGCAGCGGGTCAGCGTGGTGATCGCCGCGCACAACGAAGAGCGGCATATCGTGCACAAGCTGCGCAGCGTGCTGCGCCAGGACTATGTCGCCGCCGACCTGCAGGTGATCGTAGTCAGCGACGGTTCCAGCGACGGGACCGTGCAACTGGCCCGTAGCCTGGGCGACCCGCGCGTCGAGGTGCTCGACCTGCCACGCATGGGTAAGGCCGGCGTGCTCAATACCGGCGTCGGCGCCTGCCGTGGCGATATCCTGGTATTCACCGATGCCGACAACCAGTGGGCCGACAATACCCTTGGCCTGCTGCTGGCACCGTTTGGCGACAGCGAAGTCGGCGCCTCGGCCGGACACATGATCATTCCGGTATCCGGCAAGGGCCTGAGCCTGGGCGACAGCCTCTACCGCCACTACGAAGCCTGGCTGCGCAAGGTCGAGAACCGCACCGGCTGCATGGTTTCGGCCGACGGGGCCTTGCTCGCCGTGCGCCGCGAGCTGTACCAGGAAATTCCCAAGCAGGTCAATGACGACTTCTTCATCAGCACCTGCGCGCCGGCGGCCGGCAAGCGCATCGTCTACGTGCCCGAAGCCGTGGTGCTGGACCAGGGTGTCGACGAGGCCGGCAAGCAGTTCCGCCGTCGCCAGCGGGTGACCGTCGGCGGCCTGTTGAGCCTCGCCGCCCGCCGCGAGCTGCTCAACCCGCTGCGTCACGGGCTGTATGCCATCGCCCTGATCAGCCACAAACTGATCCGCCGCCTGGCACCGGTCCTGCTCGTGCCGCTATTGCTGGCCAACCTGTGGCTGGCCAGCGAACCGGGCCTGTTCCGCGTCACCCTGGCGGCCCAGTTGCTGGGCTATGCCGTGGCCGTCGCCGGCCTGCTCGACGTCCGCCGTCGCCTGCCCAAGCCGTTCCGCCTCGCGGCGTTCATGCTGGTCACCCTGGCCGGCATGAGCATGGGCCTGTGGCAGTTCCTGCGGGGACACAGCTACAGCCAATGGAACCCGGACCAGAACCGCTGAGGCCAGGAAATGCCGATCAAGACCTTCATCAAGCAGGCCAGCGGGTGGTTGTACTTCAACTCGCCGTATGGCCGCGACAAGCTCCATGGCAACGGCGTGATCCTCATGTTGCACCGTGTCCTGCCCGACGATGCCAGTGCCGCCCTGCCTCACCGCAACGAGCTGTGCATAGGTCAGGAGACCTTCGACGGCCTGCTGCAATGGCTGTCCCGGCACTTCGACTGCATGAGCCTCATGGAGCTGCTCGAAAGCCGCGGGAAACCTGCCTGCAAAGGTCGCCCGCGGGTGGCGCTGACCTTCGACGACGGCTGGCGCGACAACGCCCTCAATGCCTTCCCGCTGCTGGTCAAGCACCAGGTGCCAGCCAGCATCTTCCTGTCGACCGACTACATAGGCAGCCGCCAGCGCTTCTGGTGGGAAAGCGTCGGCGAAACCTTGTGGGGCAGCCACGGCGAGGCGCCGCGCTACCGGCTGATCGAACAGTTGCGCAAGCTCGGCCGGCCGATGCCGGTGAGCTACTTCCTCAATGCCCACCCGGTGGCGCGCAGCCTGACCCTGGCGCGCTTCCTGCAAAGCCTCAAGTCCCTCAGCCCGCAGGCGCTGCACCTGCTGACCGATGCCTGCCCGACCGAGTCGCTGCCCCAGGCGATGGACTGGCAGCAGGTACGCGAACTGGAAGCTTCCGGCCTGGTGCGCTTCGGCCCTCACGGCGCCAGCCATGCGCTGCTGCCGTTCCTCGACGACGAGAGCTTGCACCAGGAGCTGCAGCGTAGCCATGACGCCCTGCTCAGCGGCTGCCGCAACCCGCTGCCGGTGTACTGCTACCCCAACGGCGACCATGATGCGCGCGTGCGCGACAGCGTGGCCCGACATGCCTATCCCTGGGCACTGAGTACCCGGCCTGGCGTCTGCCAGGTCGATGACGATCCACTGGCCCTGCCACGCATCGGCGTCAGCCAGCACAATGCCAGCCGCCCAGCACTGCTGGCCTGGCGCATCAGCCGAGGAGGCCGCGCATGAGTCGCAACACGTACATTCGTCATCTGGTGCTGAGCATGGGCACCAAGCTGGCGATGATCGCCTTGCGCCTGCTGCGCAACGTGCTGCTGGCACGCATCCTCGGCCCAAGCGAACGGGGCCTGTTCGCCCTGCTCAGCTCGCTGCCGGAAATGATCAGCGCGGTCACCAGCGGCGGGCTCAACAGCGCCATCAGCTACCAGGCGGCCCAGCAGCGCTCGATGGGCCTGTTGCTCACCCAGGTGCTGGTCTATGGCTGCCTGCTGGCGTTGCTGCTGACCGTCTTCTGCGTGGCGATGGTGCGTCATTTCGCGCCTGACCTGGAGGTCACCGTGCAACTGGGCCTGCTGGCCTGGCTGTTGCTGATCGCCGTTCCGATGACCGTGCTCAAGAGCGGCCTGCTCAACCTGCATAACGCCAGCGGTAACGTCGATGGATTCAATGCTTTGCGCCTGACCGAGTCGCTGGCGCCGCTGCTGCTGTTTCTGGGGATGTTCTGGATGTGGCAGAGCCAGGCCCTGGAAGCGGCGCTGATCAGTTGGCTGATGGGGCTGGCGGTGGTGCTGCTGCTGGGCCTGTGGTGGCTGTCGCGTGACCACTCGATCCGTCTGCGCTGGGATCGCCTGGGCCAGCGCGAGCTGCTCACCTACAGTGCTCGCAGCCATCCCGACGTACTCTTCCAGCAGGTGATCCTGCGCTCGGACTATCTGTTCATCGGCGCGCTGCTGGGCAGCACCGCGGTGGGTCACTACGCCATGGCCAGCGCTGCCGCCGAACTGTTGCTGATCGTCCCTGAAGCGGTCACCACGCCGTTGATGAAACGCCTACTGCAACAGGACGAGGCCATGCAGAAACTCACGCCCATCGCGCTACGCCTGACCGGCACGGTAATGCTGGGTGCCTGCCTGTGCATGGCGGTGATCGGCAAATGGCTGATCGTCACCTTGTTCGGCGCGGAATTCGCCCCTGCCTACCCGGCTCTGCTGGCCCTGCTGCCGGGGATGTTCGCCATGTGCTACACCAGCATCCTGCGCCTGGACCTGCTGGGCAAGAACCGTCCCGGCGCGGTGTCGAAGATCATGGGCACGGCAGCGGCGCTGAACCTGCTGCTCAACGTCATCCTCATTCCGACCTATGGCATCCTTGGCGCGGCCATCGCGACCTCGGCCTGCTACCTGCTGGTCACCGCCTGGATGCTCGCGGTGTATTGCCGGCTGAGCCAGGTCTCGGTATGGCAGACCTTGTTCGTGCTGCCGAGCGACTACGCACCATTGCGGCAAATGCTGCAAGGCAGGCCGGCATGAAGCCGCTGTTGCTGATCGGCGCGCTGGTCCTGCCGGTGTCGGCCGCCGAGGTGCATTGGGACGGTATCCGCGATGCCAGCCTGTACCTGTCGCCAAGCACCGGGGATGAACTGCGCATTCGCTGGCAGCCGGCCTGGCAAGCGGCGGCCAACCCGGAGCGCATCTACCTGCTCGATGGCCAAGGTCGCCTGCAGGCCGAGCGCAGCATCGCCGCCGATCAGCTCGAGGGCGAGCTGAGCTGGCCACTGGCTCCAGGCGGGGGTCCGTATCGCCTGGAGATTCCCGGCTACAGCTTCCGGCGCTTCCAGGTCGAGCACAGCGACGCCACCCAGGCGCTGCTCGCGCCGGCCAAGGTCCACTTCGCCGCCGAGCCGCAGTCCGACCTGACCCTGTACTTCCGGGTCAAGGCCAATCAGCGGGCGATACTGGGCGGCAAGTACCACGACGGTGTGCGGCGCCTGCAGGTGGAGCGCCTGAGCGACCGGCGGACGCTGCGCCTGCCGCTGGCCGATCATTCGGCCTACTGGCGCTTCGACCGGCTGCCGCTTCCGCTCAGCGGCCAGGACGAGACCTGGCGCCTGACCCTGCAGGGCAACGGCAAGGCTGCCTTCTGGCTCGATGGCACGGACAACCTGTTCGCGCAAAGCGCCAGCCAGCTCGCCGAGCTGCCGTTGGCCGATGGCCAGGCCACCCTGGTGGTGGGCGACAAGGTGCTCGGCCGCACCCCCGACCTGGGGGTCGCATTGCCCTACCATACCCTTCCGGCCAGCGCCCAGGCGCCCCTCTCGGCGCTCTCGCCCCAGGCAGGCGGTTTCTACAGCCTGGTCGACATCATGGCCGAGCGCCCGCTGTACGAGAATCTCTGGCGCCGCCTGTACCAGGACCTCTACGGCATCGATCACGACATCACGCTGCTCGCCGCCCGTGGCCGGGTCGCCGAACTGGAGGCCGACCGCACGACCCTGGGCGGCCTGGATGCCTGGCTGGCGGCGACCCGGATGCTCGGCGGGCAAGGCGTGCATTACCTGGCCTTCGCCGATGAACCTAACCTCAACTACCGGGACTATGCGAGTTTCAGCCGCTATTTCCAGATCATGGCCGAGCGGGTGCGCACTACGCCGGGCGCCTACCAGGCCGGCGTGCGCATCGCCATGCCAGCCTCCTCGCGCTTGCTCGGCGGGCCGTTCGCCGAGAACGCCGATAGCCGCCGCGGCATCGACTGGGCGCGACGCCTGCTGCAGGAGCATGGCCAGTACATCGACGCGCTGGCCTGGCACGAATGGATGGTCCGCGACCTGCTGGCGACCCGCAGCTACCGTGACAGCGTTCGCCAGGCTGCCGCCCTGGTCGGCCTTGACGACCACGGCAGGCCGCGCAAGGCGTTGCTGCTGGACCAGACCAACATGTCCAGCGGCGCCAGCCTCAGCCCGTATGACCAGAACACCCACTATGGCGCGCTGTGGTGGACCTCGGTGGTGATCAACGCCTCGGCCGACGGCCTGCTCGACATGCTCAACTGGTTCCATGTGGCCGATGAGCCCGGCTGGCCGAAGGGCATGCTCAGCGTCACCGGCGTAGATCGCTTCGAACTCAAGCCGGCCGGTCGTGCCCAGCAGTTCATCGCCCGCCATTGGCTGGAACAGGTGCTGGCGCTGGACAACGACGCCTTCGAGCTCGATGCGTTGGCCATGGCCGAGGGCGCTCAGCGCGTGCTGCTGGGCGTGAACAAGGCCGATCGACTGCAGCATGTCAGCCTGCGGGGCGTGGACTGCGGCGCGGCCCGCCTGGAGCTGTTCGGTCCGCACGACCAGCCTCGGCAAGCCGGCTTCGACTGTAGTGCCGGCCAGATGCGCTTCCAGTTGCCTGGACAGACCGTGTTCGCCTTTGCCTGGAGCGTGCCATGAGCCTGTCCATCGGCCTGCGTCCCACAGGAGGCATCATGACCATCACGCTTGGTTCGCCCAGCCACAGGCCTGGCCGCTTCGTCGCCCTGGCGTGCAGGCTGTGGCGCCACGTCTTCGAACATCAGCGGCTGATCTGGCTGCAACGTGAACTGCGCGACGCGCCGGGCCAGGCGCAGGCGCCGGACCCGAGCGTGCATGTGGAAGCCATCGCCGCGCACAACCTGGGGCCGCTGCAGCGACATTTCCCCCAGCGCATGACGCAGATCCGACACCTGGCTGCCGAGGGGTACACCGGCGTCATGTGCGTGGACGCCAGCGGCGACGCCGTGGCCATGAGCTGGGGCAGCACCCGGCACTATCACGATCGCCATGGCAGTGGCTGCTGGTTCGCGGCCGACCCAGGCGCGTATTTCGAATTCGCCAGCGAGGTGATCGCGCCCTACCGCGACACCCGCCTGGCCATGACGCTGCACCTGGCACTGGCCAAGGCGATGGCCGCCCAGGGTTGCCACAGCGCCACCACCGTTTGCCAACCACGAGACACCCTGGCGCAGCAGGCCTGCCTGCGCATGGGCTACAAGGAGCAAGGACGAATCATGAATGTGTACCGCCTGTTCGGTCGTTGGACAGTCTCGCTTGAAACCCGCTATCGAGGGACCCGGCTGCGCCTGTCGCAATCCGCTGCGGTCCGGGCCGATGCCCCTGGGGAGGTGTGACCATGGAGTTGCAACTGAGCTGGTGCGATTCACTGCACGACGACACCTTCCCCGCCACCGAATACGAGCAGTTGCGCCAGCGCCTGCCCGGCAGCACGCCATTCAATCACCTGGGCTGGTTGCGCGCCGCCGAAGACGCCCTGCAGCCTGGGCAGCGCCTGCAGATCCTGCTCGGGCGCCAGCAGGGCCGGCTGAACCTGTGCCTGCCACTGGTGCGCGAGCATGAACGCTTCGGTCCCTTGCGCGTGCCGGTGGTGCAGCATCTGGGCCACCCATTGAGCGATCGCATCGCCATGCTGGTCGACCTGCCGCCGGCACTGGCCGGGACGGTGCTGCAGGCGATTCGCCGGCGCCTGCCACATGCCATGCTGCGCTTGAGCGAACTGCCGGACGGCACGCCGCACGCCAGCTGGCTGGCCAGCTGGGCCACGCGCAGCTCGACCTTCGAGCGGCGCCTGAGCTGCCGGGTGCCGGTACACCGGATCAGCGAGGCCGATCGCCAGGAAGTGAGCGGCGACCCACGCTACAAGCTGCGTCGCGCGCGCAAGCGCATCGCCGCCTGCGGGGCGACGGTACGCCGGGTGCTGGCGAGCCCGCACGACATCCAGGCCCTGCTCGACGCGGTCAGTGCGGTCGAGGCGGCGAGCTGGAAGGGTGACGACGAGGTGGGCATCTTTTCCGGCCAGACGCGCCGCCAATGGATGTACCAGGCGTTCACCGCCCTGGCGGCCGAAGGGTTGGTCTGCCTGGTGCTGCTGGAGCTCGATGGCCGCTGCATCAGCTATCGCCTGGGGCTGATCGAGCGCGGCCGGGTCTACGACTACAACCTGGCGTTCCTGCCAGAACACCGCGACCTGGGCAGTGGCCGGGTGCTGCTCGAGGAATGGATCCACTGGGGCCTGGAGGCTGGCTGGGATTGGGTCGACGCCTCGCGTGTCAGCCTCGAGAACTCCAGCCACCAGCTGCACGAACGCATGACCGGCGATATCGAGCAATGGCGCCTGAGCTGCTACAGCTGGCGTCCCGACGGCCTGGCGCTTGGCGCCGCGCTGCGCTGCTGGCGCTGGCTCAAGCCACGCCTGAAACGAAACCAGGACCACACGCCCGCCACCACCCCAGCCGCCACCACCAAGGAGAGCCCGAATGCCGTCCCAAGTCATAGTCAACGCTGACGATTTCGGGCTGGATGCGCCCACCAATGCCGTGATCCTGCGTGCTTTCCAGACCGGCCTGATCGGCTCGGCGACGGCCATGGCCAACATGCCGGCCTTCCCCGCCGCCTGCGTGCTGGCCCAGCAACCGGCGCTACGCGGGCGCATTGGCCTGCACTTCAACCTGACCTACGGCCGCCCGCTCAGCCAGGCGATACTCGCCGAGCCGCGCTTGTGCACGCCCCAGGGCGAGTTCGAGCTGCGCATCCGGCGCAGCGCCTTGCGCCTGTCGCGCAGCGAGCAGGCGGCGATCGAGCAGGAACTGGAAGCGCAGTGGCAGCATTGTCTGCGCCATGGGCTCAAGCCCAGCCATCTCGACTCGCACCAGCATGTGCACAACATCTGGCCGGTCGGCATGATCGTCGCGCGCTTCGCCCGCAAGAAAGGCGTGCCGGTGCGCCTGGCTCGCAACCTGGGAGGCAACATCGGCCCGGCCAAGCGGCTGTTCAAGGTGCTGTTCAACTGGCGCCTGCGCCAGCTCTGTGGCGCTACCGCCGACTACGTCTGCACCCCGGCGGATCTCAAGGCGGGCCTGGCCCCCCGCGGCGGCGTGCTGGAGGTCGTGGCACACCCCAGCGCACTGGGCTCGAAGGACTTCGGCGACGCCTACCTGGCACCGGGTGAATCGCTCAAGCACCTGGTCGAACACTTCCTCCACGGGATACCTTCGATCAGCTATGCCATGCTCGCAGCCAAGCGTGGCCGGCCGCAAGGCCGCGCCCGCGCGCCCATCAATGCCCCCAGCGCCGAACGCTGAACGCCCAGGCCCGGCCCTGGCGGCGGCGCCGGGGCTGGGCATGTTCGCGCCGCACCCAGGCGGCGCATAGTTGTGACCCGTGCATCGCCAAGCTGCGGCTTGCTGTGCTTCCCGACCAAGGAGCCAGCATCATGTCGCAACTGCCTGAACTCAATCCCCATCATGACCTGATCGAGCAACGCCTGCCCGCCTGGAGCCGGCACGCCACACCTGAACACTGGTACGCCCTGCTTGAGCAGCATGCGCCTGCCCAGGGCCTGCCCGGACAGGAGGCCGACTGGTTCGCCAATGCCGCGCCCGATCTGCGCGCAGCCGTGTTGCAGGCGCAAGCCGTGCTGCAACGCTCCCAGCAGCGCCTGGCCCGTTCGCTACGCGGCTTGAAGCAGATCAGGGCATTCGCCGAACCTTTGCTCGCGCAACACCTGCTGGAGCGACACGGCTTGCAAGCCCCGCTGCAGGACTGCGAGCTGCTGTGGGTCCGCCAGAGCTGGCACTGGCAGACTGGACGTTGGCTCAAGCAGCATGAGCGGCAAAGCCTGCTGCAGGCCGCGCTGCAGAATTTCGCCGATGACGTCAGCTTTGCCGACGACAGCGCAGTGGCCAGACGCGCCGATATCGACGTGATACCCATCGTGGTGCGTGGCTCGATCCTTGTCAGCCCCGATCTGCCTGCGGCCGACATCGACCTGCCTTCGGAAGCCTACCGGGTCACTGCCCTGCCCCTGACGCCCGCCGCGTTCGCGCAGGGCTGCCGCGAGCTGGACCTGGGCCGACAGTACCAGGCCCACCTGCGCGAGGTGTTCGAAGCACCTGACACTGGGCCAGACGTTCGTCGCCAGGCGCTGGCCGTCCACCGCGCCCGACTGCGTGTGGCCGCCGAACTGGCCTATCTGCGTCATCGAATCGGCGGCAGGGCCAGGGATGCGCTGCTGGAGCTGATCGAGGGTGGATCGCAGCGCTGCTGGCAGTTGAGCCTGTTCGACATCCGGCTGCATGAGGCTACGCTCATCCAGGTCGATGCCGTGCTGTTGCTGTACTTGCCTGGCAGCGAGGTCGAACTGCGTCAGTTCGACAGCTGGCAGGCCGTGCTACAGGCGCTGCGAGACGATGTGCGTCAAGCCACGCGGCGCCAGGCGATGCTCGCCCACGTCGCTCTCGAACAGCGCGCCGACTTCAATCGAATCCTGTTGCAGAACCTCGATGGCGACCTCCATGTGCAAAGGCTGCCGCTCGGGCCAACGTTGTTCGAGCACTGGCAGGATGACCATCTGGCGCGACTCCAGCACGAGGCGCGGCTGCTCGCCGTGCCTACCGCCGACGCCGACGAACAGGCACGTCGACGACGCCTGGCTGGCTGGCGGGACCTTGGTCTGGATGTGCTGACGCTAGCTGGGTTCTTCGTTCCCAGCGTAGGCTCGCTGATGCTTGCAGTCACGGCGTTCCAGCTGCTCGATGAAGTCTGCGAAGGCCATGCCGCGTGGAGCGTGGGTGACCGTGACATGGCCTTGCGGCACTTCGCGGCCGTGGGCCTGAACCTGGCCCTGCTGGGCGGGTTGCACCTGGCTGGCAAGGTCGTGCCACGGCTGTTCAACAGCCAGCTGATGGAATCGCTCGAAGAGGTGCGACTGAGCGACGACAGTCAGCGCCTGTGGCGACCGGAGCTCGCCAGTTACCGCAGCGACATGCGCTTGCCAGCCGATCTGCAAGCCACTCCTCAAGGCCAGTATCGCTATCAGGACAAGACCTACATCCGCATGGACGGCCATTTGTACGAGCAGCGCCTGGACCCGCGCAGCGGGCAATGGTGCATCGTCCATCCCAGCGAGCCTCGAGCCTACCAACCAGCGCTGGAACATAACGGCCAAGGTGCCTGGCGGGCCGAGCACGAGCAGCCGCTGGACTGGAACCTGACGCAACTGGTCAGCCGCCTGGGCGGGACGTTCGCCCAGACGCCGGCGACCGACGTACAACTGGCCGAGAAGATCAGCGGGATTGGCAGGGCGTCTTTGCGTCGCGTTCACCTGCGTGGCGAACCGCCCGCGCCGCTGCTGCTCGACACCCTGGAACGGCTGGCAGCCGCACGCCAGGCACAGGCACGCGTGGCGCAGGCAGCTGGGGAAGATTTCACTGGCGCGTTCAGCCAGGCCTACCAGGACGGCATGCCGACAGATGAGGCAGTCCGCCGTCTGTGCCAGGACTATCCGCGCCTGAGCGCACCGCTGGCTCGCCGCCTGTTGCTGCCGCTCACGCCAACCCAGCGCATGGCCTGGCAAGCGCACGGCGTGCTGCCGACGTTCCTCGTCCAGCAGGTGGCGCGGGTGCATGAAGCCTTGCCGCTGGTACGCGCACTCGAAGGCTTGCACCAGCCGCTTCTGGCCAACCCTTGCAGCGAGCGCCTGGTGTTCGCTGGCCTCGAACGGCTCACCGTCTGGCCCGACGACTTGCGCCTGGAACTGCGCGCCGACAGTCCACAAGGAGCGACGCTGGCCAGCGCTGGCCCACGCCATGCCTCCCAGCTACGCATCGTGTTGCGCACGCCGCGCGGCTACGAGCCGGACCTGGGCGAGCGCCCAGCCGCCGCTGCCACCGACAAGGATCTCTGCCAGGCCGTCCTGCGCGCGCTGCCCGCGGCACAACGCGAAGCGTGGCGAGCAGGCGGTGCCGACGAGCTACGCGCGCAATTGCAGGCGCAGGCCGAGCGTGCCCGAGAGGCCTGGGCATGGCGGCTTGGCAGGCCCTCGATGCCACGCCCGCGCGGCCTGCTGCGCGGTGGCGGGCCGACCGACTATCCGCTCATCGCGTCGCCACGCGGGTCATTGCGGGCCCGTTACCAGCGACTTTTCCCGGCCGCCTCCGATCTGGAATTCCAGCAGGACCTGGCGCGTTGGCAGCGTGAATTGCGCACCGCCGAAGTCGAGTTGCGCCATTTGGAGCAACGCCTGCGCCAACTGCGCGAAACGCTGGCCCAGTGGGCCGCAGAAAGCGACCGTCGGCAGCGCATGACGCAGGCGATCATCAATGCCTGGCGCCGCGACGACACGATCAACATGTTCGATGGCCAGCCCGTGCCAGCCCTTACGCTGGAGGGCCTCGACGTGCAGGACCAGGACCTGGCCTCGCTGCCGCTGCCGCCAGAGTTCACTCACGTACGCGCGCTGAACCTGAGGCTGAACGGTCAGCTGACCCAGCTCCCAGCGGCGTTCCTGGGGCGCTTCCCGGCACTCGAATACCTGCACCTCGATCGCTGTCGCTTCGCCCAGCTACCGGTCATCGACAACCCAGCCGGGCTGTTCTGGCTGGACCTGCAAGGCAATCGCATCACCTGGGACGCCGCCGCCCAGGCGAGTCTGGAACGCTTCACCCACCTGCGGGTGCTGGACCTGTCCGACAACCCGCTGCTGGTCGCACCGGATCTGGGCGCATTGTCGCAACTGCACAGCGTGCATCTGTCCGGCTGCAGCCTGAGCCAACTGCCACGAGGCCTGGCGACGCTGCGCGAACCGCTGGTGCTAGATCTGGGCGAAAACCAGTTCCAGCAACTGCCAGCGGACCTGCACCTGCCAGAGCAGACCGGCCAGGCGCTGCGACTGGAGAGCCCCTGGTTGTCGCCGCAGGTCCACGAGCAGATCCATGACTATCATGCCCAACATGGCGTGGACTTGCTGGTGGCGCACATGGACTACGAGGAATTGCTCGAATACGCCACTGCCTCGGACTGGCCTGCCTGGACCAGCCTGCCGTTGCAGTATCGACGGGATCTTCGGGCCTTGCTGGACACCGAGAGGTTCCTCGATCATCCCGAGCAGGCTCACCGCGAACTCTGGCTGCGCCTGCGGCGCATGCATGCCGACCCGGCCTTTCGAGCCTTGGCGTTGGCGCGACCTGCGCTGCTGCTACCCGAGCTCGATCCGTGAACGCTAGCGCAAGCCGTGCCAACCGCACTCAGCCTGGCCATCCAGCCATTGCTCGAAGGCCGCCGCAGGCATTGGCCGGGCGACCAGGTAGCCTTGGCCCTGGTCGCAACCGGCATTGCGCAGGAAATCGTACTGCCTCTGGGTCTCGATACCTTCGGCGGTGATGCGGAAACCCAGGGCATGCCCCAGGTCGATGATCGCCCGGGCCACCGCCACGGCATCGTCGTCACCTGGCAAATCCTTGATGAAGGCGCGATCGATCTTCAGATGATCGATCGGCAGCGTGCGCAGGTAGGCCAGCGATGAATAACCGGTACCGAAATCATCCACGGCCGTGGCCACACCGAGCTCTTGCAGCCGAGCCAGCACCTGGCAGGCCTGTTGCTGGCTTTCCATCAGCAGGCTTTCGGTGATCTCCACTTCCAGCAGGTCGGCTGGCAAGTCGTACCGCCGCAGCGCCCCGACCAGACTGGCGACATAGTCGCTGCGCTCGATCTGCAGCGCCGCGACGTTGATCGCCAGCGGGCCTGGCAAGCGTCCGTCGCCACGCCACGTCGCCAGTTGCGCGCAGGCCAGGTCAAGGACCCGCTCACCCAACGGAATGATCAGCCCGGTACGCTCGGCCAGCGGGATGAACTGACCCGGCGGGATCAGGCCGTGGCTTGGATCGCGCCAGCGCAGCAGCGCCTCGACACCTTCCAGGCGACCGCTGAACAGGTTCACCTTGGGCTGGTACCAGAGTTCGAACTCGTCGGCGTCCAGCGCCCGACGCAAGTCGCGCTCCAATGCCAGGCGCTGGCACAGGCGCGCAGTCATGTCCGGATGATAGACGCGCCAGCCGTTGCGCCCCGCCTCCTTGGCGGCATACATGGCGGTATCGGCATGACGCAGCAGGTTGTCGCTGTCCACGCCATGTCGCGGGCTCCAGGCGATACCGAGGCTGCCGGTGACCAGCACGGCATTGCCCGCGAGCTCGAACGGCCGCTGCAAGCACTCGAGCAGCTCATGCAACTGCCTTTGCACCTGCGGCGGGTCGCCGAGCAGGACGAACACGAACTCGTCGCCGCCGAGTCGACAGGCACAGTCGCCGGCCGTCAGCGCCGAGAGGAAACGCGCCGCGGCCTGCTGCAGCAACAGATCGCCCACGGCGTGTCCGAGACTGTCGTTGACCTGCTTGAAACCATCCAGATCCAGTAGCAGTACGGCCAATGCGCTGCCTTGCTCCAGCGCCTGGGTCAGCCGGCGTTGCAACAATACCCGGTTGGGCAGGCCGGTCACCACGTCGTAGTGCGCCAGCCGCTCCAGTTCGGCCTGGGACTGGCGCAGCTCGCGGTTGCGCTGCTCGACCAGGCGGCTGCTGCGATTGAGCTGGGCAACGAACAGGCTGAACAGCGCCGTGCTGCCCAGGGCTAGGAAGAACAGCGGGGAGCGCAGCAGGCTGAAGGCCGCCCAACCTTGCCGAGGCGTGGCCACCAGCTGCCATGAGCCGCCTGGAACATCCACCATGACGCTCACCTTGGGGTCCTCGAACAAGCGGCCATCGCCCCAGATCAGCGCGCCCTGCTCGCCCTTGCCATCGCCACCGCGCAGCGCCAGGCTCGACTCGCTGCCCGGCATCAGCCCCGCGCCGCGCAGCAACAGTTCGATATCGGCGACGATGGACAGGTTGCCCCAGTAGAACTTCACGCCCCGCTTGCCATCGACGAATACCGGTCGGCGATAGATCAGCGCCCGCCCGCCCTGGCGCAGCTCTACCGGGCCGGCCAGCACCGCCTGGCGCCGTTCGCGCGCCCAGCGCAGCATCGGGTACTGGTCGGGCAGGCGCCGGTAATCCATGCCGATGATGTCCCGGTTGCCATCGAGCGGGTAGACATCGCTGACCACGTCATCCGGCGCCATCGACACATGGCGCAGGTAAGGCGCCGAACCCAGCGCCTCGCGAACCATGCCGCGAAAATGACCACTGCTGATCTGGCCATCGGCCACGATGAGCTGGGCGATCCCCTCCGTCTCGCCAAAGGCCGCGCGCAGCTGCGCTTCGAGGCCGGCGCGAATGCCCGACAGGTGGGCGGTGATTCGCGCGACCTGCTCGCTTTCCTGGCGCTGCACATCCAGCCAGCCAAGCGCGATCGACAGGCCGATGCCCGTGAGCGCCAGGCCAATGGGCAGTATCCGGTCGACAGTGCGGCGCAGCGTGCCGCAAGCCGCCGATGAGTCATCCTTGAAGGCAGTCGTGGTCGTCATGGTTTGGAATCAGGTGCGATTGCCGCTGTATCGGCGGCATGACGGGTAAGTTGAGCGGCGCGCTGCAAGCTGCAGGTAAAGGCAGCACAGCGTCGCGACGGCAAACTCATCGCAGACGCTTATCCCGGCTCGGACCACTCTTGCTTGCCGCTCGCGGCTTGCAGCTTGCGGCTGCGGCTTGCGGGCTGCCCCTCGAACCTATTTACTGAGAGGAACGCCGGACGACTGGGATGGACGATGGCATGCGGATCATAGAAAAGAACGCCGACCTGGTACGAAGCCTCACCCTGGCCGAAGAGGAGCTTCTTGCCGGCTTCGCCCGGGGTACGCTTTCCGGGCCTCGGGTCATGCAGGCCAACCAGTTGCTGATGAAGGTCCGCAGCGAAGGCCATTGGCTCGCCTGCGACTGTCGCCCGGATGAGCCGCCCGTGCTCAATGTCACGCTCAATGGCAGTACCGGGACGCTGTTCCTGAAGAACAACCCCGGCACCGCCGAGCATGCCAGCGGCTGCCCGTTCACCAAGGACGAGCGCGAAGCCGCCGAGCGCGAACAGCAACCAGGCGCTCCGGCAGCCTGGCTGCCACCGGATACTCCCCTGCGCCTGCTTGGCGACTTCCGCCGCACGGCCGATGCCAACGCAGCCGCGGCGCCCGCTGACGGTGGCGATCGGCGCGAGCAGCAACGGCTGCTCTCGCTGCTGCTGACCTGGATCGAGGCCAGTGGACTGAATCTCTACGCCACCCATCTGAAAAAGGATCTGACCAGCCAGTTCGCGCAACTGCGCGGCGTGGCCGCTCGCTATCCGTTGTTCGAACGCGTGCCGGCCAGCAACTACCTGGAAACCCGCCTGGACATGAAGCACCTGATGATGCTCAAGGCGCGCCTGCGCGAAGCCACCGTGTTCGGCAAGCACAGGCGCCACGGACTGCTGCTCGACTGCGTCGAGCGCATCCAGGCGCGCAAGATGGTCACCACGCGCGGCGAAGAGGGTTTCGACTTCCAGGGGCACCACCTGGTCTGGGGTGGCGCCCTGACCAAGGGGCCGCTGCTGGCGCTGGCGTTGTATTCACCTGCCACCGCGGGCAGCCAGTTCTATCAGCTGATCAATGTCGCCAGCGTGCCAGTACTGTCGCGTCGGCATCTGTTCCCGGTCTACCGCGACGAAGAGCGCGAACCGCTCAAGGCCCTTGTCTCGCTGATCGACTGGATGGCCTCGAAGGGGGTCAAGGTACACATGCGTCGGCCGGTGATCGGCGGCGCGGTGATGGATGAGCTGGTCCTGACCTCCGATCTCGACCGAGTGCTTTCGGTGTCGTTGCTCGAAGAGCCGATCGGCCCAGAGCCGGACATCGAGCATTTCAAGCGCTATGCCGACTTCAAGAGCCTGGAGACTTTCCGCCGGTACGTCGCGGGGTTCTTCATGCGCGAGCGGTGAGCGGGCTCGCGCTGGTGCATTTGACGACGGCATGGCGATCCGGCAGCGTCCAGGCCCGCTGCCAATACGAGCGTCTACGCCGGAAAGACTCGCGCGGATCTGGCGATTTCCTACACCGTGCAGTGAACCTGCATCGATAAAAACGGTCTCTGGCTGACGGTCAAACCACCGACCGGTTCGCCGGCCTGGTCATCGGGCCTACATCCGTCCTGTAACATGCGAAGACCAACATGCCTGAATCCCGCTCCCTCACTGTCCTCGCCGCCCTGCGTGGCGGCCTGATCGGCGCCGTGCTGGCGATCGCCACGCCCGCCCATGCCGAAGACGCTGCCAGCGACGCACGCTGGGTCAGCGACAGCTTGAGCACCTACGTGCGCAGCGGCCCCACCGATGGCCACCGTATCGTCGGTACGCTCAAATCTGGGCAGAAGGTGACGCTGATCGGTACCCAGGGCAACTACAGCCAGGTTCGCGGCCAGAGCGGCGATGTCGTATGGATTCCCACCAGCGACCTGCAGTCGGTACCTGGCCAGTACGAGCGACTGCCGCAGCTCGACGCCCAGGTGACCCAGCTGAGCGACCAGCTCAAGACCATCGATGACAACTGGAAGAACCGTGTGCAAGGCATGCAGGAAACGCTCGATTCGCGCAAGTCGCTGATCACCGAACTCGAAGCGCGCAACAAGGACCTCAGCCAGCAGCTCGAGCAGGCCCAGTCCAACCTGCGCGATACCCAGGCCCGCCTGGGCGACGAGAACAAGCAGGTGATGATGCGCTACATGGTCTATGGCGGCAGCATCGCCGGTGCCGGCCTGCTGGCCGGGCTGATCCTGCCGGCGCTGACCCGCGGCCGCAAGCGCAACGATCGCTGGTTCTGAGAGAAGCGGCCCGGGAATCTCGCGCACCACACCAACACCCATCTCTGGCATCATGCCGCCTGGCCGGGTTTGGCAAGCCTGGCGAAGTCTTGCCTGCTGGCTGGCGAGACCCTTGTTACCCGTGCCAGACGCCCTGACCCTCCAGCGCAATGGGCAGCAAGCGAAACGACCACTCCGGTCAGCTTGTGCCTTGCGGCTCCCCTTCGCCGCTGCGCGCTGCGCTAGAATATGGCGTCCCGCTCACTCGCGGGATGTCGCAAATCCGCCGGAGCCCAACCATGTTCATCTTGAGCCGTCTCGACGGCATGCCGCCTGAATCCTTCCAGAACCAGATCCGCCAGCTGGTGATCGACCATGTGGGCGAGCTGAGCAGCGTGGCGATCCGCCCCGACAATCTGCTCTACCCTCTCTACCAGTACGGGGTCGGCCTGGAGGTGCACCACTACTTGCAGGCACTGGACGCAACGCGCGGCCTGAAGGTGCAGGTGACGCTGGCGCTGAATGGAGATGCGCCCGACCAGCTGCTCGGTTTCGCCCTGGCACTGCCCGGCGAGGATGATGACCGGTCGTGCGCGCTGACGATCCTGATCGTGTCACCCGGCCACCGTCGCCAGGGTATTGCCCAGGCGCTGCTGGACGACCTGCGCGGGCGATTCGCCTGCGTCGAACTGAATGCCTTCGCCGGCCAGGTTCCCTGGTTCGAGGCCATGGGCATGCAGGTGGTGGCAGCCTATGGACCGCAAGTGTTGATGAGCAGCACCGGTCTGGCGAGCAATGCCTTGATCGGCCGCCTCGACATCGCCTCGATCTACCAGACCCTCGAAATCCGGCAGATCCATACCTATTTGCTCAACCAGCATGGGGAAGAAGCGATGATCGAGGCGGAAGTGCTGCGCGACCAGCACCTGGACGAACTGGAGTGGCAAGCGCAGGAGTGCGTCAGGCTGCGTCAGGTCGTGCACTGACCGTGGTCCTGCAGGGCCGGGCGGCCCCGGCAGGCAGGTCGTCGATCAAGCGTGGACCCAGCGGCGGTGCAGCGCACGTGCCAGCGCATCGAGCATGAAGCCCAGCACGCCGATCAGCAGCACCATCGCCATCAGCTCCGAATAGGCCAGCCGATCACGGGTATCGAGGATGAAATAGCCCAGCCCGGCACTGACCCCGAGCATTTCGCAGGGCACCAGGACGATCCACAGGATGCCGATGGCCAGGCGCACACCGGTCAGCACGTGACCGATCACGCCAGGGATGATCACCTTGCGCAGGGTTTCCCAGCGGGTGGCGCTCAGGCTGCGTGACAGTTGCAGCCAGCGCGGATCGAGCTGGCGCACCCCGGCAGCCGTATTGAGCAGAATCGGCCACAAGGCGGCGAAGGCCAGCAGGAAGTAGATCGGCTGGTCGCCCACCCCCATCAGCATGACCACAACCGGCATCCAGGACAGTGGCGAGATCATGCGCAGGAACTGGAACGCCGGGGTGGTCGCCGCCTCCAGGTAACGGTAGCTGCCCACCAGCAGTCCCAGCGGCACGCCGATCAGCAGCGCCAAGGCCAATCCCACCAGGATGCGCTTGAGGCTGACCCCGATATGCCCATAGACCTCGGCATCGCCGAGCAGCTCCAGCAGGCTGGCCAGGGTCGCCTGGGGCGAGAAGCGCGCCGACAGGCCGTCGGCCTCGCCAAACGTCTGCACCCCGGCCCACCAGAGCAGCAGCAGGCCCGCCAGGCCGGCCGATCCCAGGACAGCGTGTACGACATGTCGACGCATCAGACCGCGAACTCCTCGCTACGCTCGAAACTGTCGGCGATGCCGAACACCGAGGGACCACCGACGGCGGCGATGGCATTGCGCACGAAACGATCATCCACCAGGTCGCGGGCGGTTTGCGCCGGATCCAGCGCCGCCAGGAAATCGCTCGGCCCTTCGATCAGGGTATTTTTCAGGCGCTTGACCAGCTCTTCGGTATAGCTGGGGAACGGATAGGGCTGGAAGTCGATACGTTTTTCATCCCATTGCTGGTGCTGGATCGCGCCGCTGGCGACGTAGCCGGCACGGTCTCCGGCCGCTGGCGCCAGGACCTTGTTCAACACAGCCGGCTCATGCGGGGTGTACCTGTTCGGACCGGCCTTGGACAGCAGCGCCGCAGCCTCGGCGCGATGCTCGCGAGTCCATTGCTGAGCCTTGACGATGGCGTTGACCACTTTCTGCGACCAGTCGGGACGGTCATTGAGGTCACGCTCGTGCATGAACACCACGCAGCAGGCATGGTTGCGCCAGACGTCGCCGGTAAAGCGCTGCACGCGGCCGACCTTGAGGTTCTCGGCCAGGGCATTGAACGGCTCGGCGACGATATAGCCAGCGATGCGCTTGCTGGCCAGGGCGGGCGGCATGTCCGAGGGCGGTAGCACCAGCAGGTTGACCTCGTTGACTGCCAGCGCGGCGCCAGCAGGCCTGGACACAGGGGCAAGCCCGCTGTCGGCCAGCATCTGTTGCAGCACCACGTTGTGGATCGAGTACCAGAACGGAATGGCCACGGTCTTGCCGCCAAGCTGCCGGAGGTCGTCGATGTCCGGGGCAACGGTGAGCCCAGAGCCGCCGACGTGATTCCAGGCCACCACCTTGGCTGGCACCTTGCTGCCGTAGCGCGCCCAGACGGTCATCGGCGACAACAAGTGTATGACATTGACCTGGCCAGAAATGAACGCCTCGATCACTTGCGCCCAGCTGCGCAGCAGTACCGGGCGCTCGGCCTTGATGCCCTCGGCCTCGAACAGGCCATTGTTGTGGGCCACCAGCAACGGGGTCGCATCGGTGATCGGCAGGTAGCCGATACGCACTGGCGCGTCCGGCTCGGCGGCCGCGCGTGCCTGCAGGCTGGCCAGCAGCGGCAAGGCGCCGGCGGCGGTGAAAAGGGCACTGGCCTTGAGGAAATCGCGGCGGGAAGAAGAACAGCAGTCATCCATGCACATGGACAGTCTCCGACGGTAACGGCACAGGGGAATGGTGGGGTTCGGCAGCGCGGCTGGCCTGGCGCAAGGTCTTGAGGATCTCGATGCGCAAGGCGCCGAGCTCCTCGACCCGCTGCGCGCGCGGCTGCGGCAGGTCGATCGACCACTGGCCAAGGATGCTGGCCGGCCGGTTGCCCAGCAGCAGGACCCGATCGGACAACAGCAAGGCTTCGTCGATGTCATGGGTGATCAGGACGGCTGCCGTATCGTGGGTCTCGATCAGCCTGAGCAGCAGCTGTTGCATGTCGGCGCGAGTCACCTCGTCAAGCGCTCCGAACGGCTCGTCGAGCAACAGCACTTGCGGGCGACGTGCCAGGCAACGGGCCAGGGCCGTGCGCTGGGCCATGCCGCCGGATAGTTGAGCCGGGTACTGCTGCCTGGCATGAGCCAGACCGACAGCCTCGATGGCATGCTCGATCCGGCTGCGACGCTCGGCGCTCGACAGCTTCGGCTGGCGGGCGAAATCCAGTCCGAAGGCGACGTTGCCCTCCAGGCTCAGCCAGGGCAACAGGCTTGGATCCTGGAAGGCGACGGCCAGGCGCGGATGCGGCCCCTGCAAGGGTTCGCCATGCAGCGACACGCTGCCGCTGGCGGCTGGCTGCAGGCCCGCCAGCACCCGCAGCAGGCTCGACTTGCCTACCCCGCTGGGGCCGAGGATGCTGACCACCTCGCCCGGCGCCAGCTGCAGGTCGAAGGCCTCCAGCACCGGCTGCCAATCCTGGCCACGAGGGTAGCCCAGGCTGACCTGGCGCGCTTCGAGCATCGCCTGCCTCATGCCGTGCCCGCCTGGCGGTGCAACTCGGCGCGCAACTGCACCAGGCTTGGCGTGACGATCGGCACGAAGGCCGACTCGCGCCAGCGGCGAGCGAAGCCTTCGCCATAGGCGCTCAGGTAGGCTTTGCCACCACTGGCCTGCAGCTCGAACTGCACGGCATCGGCGGCGCATTCGGCCAGGATGATGCGCAGCTTGAACAACGCAGCCGGGCGCTCCAGAAAGCGCCCATCGGCCAGGCCCCGCTTGAGCTCGCCGACGGTATTCTCCAAGCGGTCGGCCAGCACGCGCTGGGCTTGCTCGATGAACGAGGCGCGCCCCTGCAAATGCCATTGGGTTTCATCGAGGGCCCGCCGGGCCAGGCCGATGGCCATGCCGCACTGCAAGGCCAGGAACGCCGGTCGTACCTGGGGCAGGAACTGGCGAGCATTGTCATGCAGCAGCCACTGGCGGCCCAGCTTCACGTCATGGAACGCCAAGGCAGCCGTATTGCTCGACTGCAATCCCATCAGCAGGAGATCATCGGAGCGCTCCAGACCCTGGGCGTCGGAGGGAATGGCCAGCACGAAAGGCGCGCCGTCCTCGGCGGCCTCGATGGCAGCCGCCACCACGAAGTTGCCCTTGCGCAGGTTGGTGACCCAGTGCAGGCGTCCTTGCAGCGACCAGCCATCCGGCTCGGCGCTGGCACGCAGCTGCAACGATTCGATGCCCGACAAGTATTTCATGGCGTTGGACAAGCCAGTGGCGCCGGCTAGCGCGCCGCTCAGCAGGTCTGGGAGCAGCCGCTCGCGCAGTGCCTGGTTCGGACTGTGCAGGAGGTATTCGATGAAAGCCCGCTGCCCCCAGCAGACGAAAGCGCTGGCCAGGGAGCGGCTGGCGATGGCGGCGATGGCCTCCACCGCCTCGCCGGTATCCCCGCCGGCCCCGCCCAACGAAGGTGCCACGCCGATACGCAGCAGTTGCGAATCGGCGATATGGGCCAGGACATGTTGCGGGTCGTAATCACCCTGGTCGATCGCCTCGGCATTGGCATCCAGCCATTGACGAAATGCGGAATCAAGCATGTTGCTGCTCCTTTCGATTGCGCCGGCCAGGCCGGCACCGCGTCCGGTCAAGCCGAAGGCTCCCAGCGATAGCGGGCCAGCTCGTCGTTGAGCGGGGTCTGGGCGAACACATTAGCAAAATTGCACAGGGTCGCCAGGCTTACCCCGAGAATCACCTCCAGGGCATTGCCTTCGCTATAGCCGGCCTGGCGAAACGCCTGATAGGTGGCTTCGCTGACGTTGCCGCGCGTGGCGATCACCTGGCGGGCGAATTCGGCCAGGGCTTCGTAACGCGCATCTGGCAGTTCGCCACGGGCGCGCAGGGCATCGACCACTTCCTGGGGTAACCTGGCCTTGTTCAGGGCCACGGCGGTATGGCCGGCGACGCAGAAATCGCAGCCGTGGCCGGTGGCGGCGATCAGTTGCACCACTTCACGCTCGGCCAGGCTCAGCTCGGACTTGCCGTTGAGGGCCGAGACAGTGACATAGGTCTCCAGAGCTGCCGGGGCATTGGCCAGAATGCCCAGCAGGTTGGGAATGAAGCCGGAGTTCTTCTGGGCGTTCTCGAGAAACGGACGGGCCGCTTCCGGGGCGCTTTGCAGGGTATGTAGAGTGATCCGGGACATGTAGTGCTCTCCTTGACGTGGATCTCTATAGTTTCCCGGTTATAAGAAGTACCCTCCATATTCTTCAGTCGCTTTTCCTTGCTCATGAGTCTTTGCATTAGATGATTTCTTCCTGCCAGCTGATCGATTGGTTATTAGAGAATCTCGAGCTGGATGCGAGCCTGTTCCACGTGGGCCGCTACTGCGGAGGCTGGCATGCGACCACCCACGGCATGGGCAGGGCCAGTTTCCATCTGGTGGTGCAAGGGCGCTGCTGGCTGCACCTCGATGATCATCGCCAAGCCATTGCCCTGGAGAGCGGTGACGCGGTCTTCCTGTTGCGCGACGTGGCGTATCGGCTGTCTGGCGATCCGCAGCGGGCGCAAGCCTGCGCCCAGCCTCGCCCGGCCATGCAGCCACTGGACCCTGCCGCGGGCGACGGGGTCGGCCTGGTCTGCGGCTTCTTCGACTTCCAGCCGGGCTTGTCTTCGCTGGTCATCGAGGGACTCGGCGACTGGATCATCCTGCGCGCAGGGAATCCTGATGTCAGGGCAGCCCGAGCGCTGTTCGAACTGATCCTCGACGAGTGCCGAAGCGGGCAGCCATCACGGACATTGCTTGAGCGCCTTACCCAGTTGCTCTTCCTTTATGTACTGCGTCAGCAAGTGCATGACGAAGCGATGCTCGGCGGACTGCTGGCCCTGGCCCGACACGAAGCGTTCGCGGGGCTGCTGGAGCGGTTGATCGAACGTCCAGGCGCGCCCTGGCCCATGGAGTCGATGGCAGCCTGTACCGGACTGTCTCGCTCGGCCTTCATCAAGCGATTCACCGAGTTGGCGGGACAATCCCCTGGGCAGGTACTGCTGGCCTTGCGCATCCGCCACGCCTGCCAGGCGTTGCGCGGCGGCAGGACGGTGGAGCAGGCAGCCGCCGAAGTGGGCTATCAGTCGGTCGCCGCCTTCACGCGGGCGTTTGCCAAGGCCGTGGGCGTGCAGCCTGGCGCGTATCGACGCCAGCGCGCCGGCTAGCGGGCACAGGGGCTCGGTGCTGGAGGCCATGCTGGAGGAGGTCAGGCAAGGTCCGAGGTTGGCCCAGACGAAACGGATCGACGCAGCGGAGCCGTTTCGCAAGGCCAGCCAGCCTGCGTGATGCCGATCACTCGCTTACGCTGGCCACGCAAGCGGCTTTCTGGCTCTGCCCGCGTGTTGCCAGGCAATAGTACAGCGGGCAGGTCACCAGCAGCCCGAACAGCCACGACAGGTCAGCCCCTTCGACCAGGTTCGAGTACGGCCCGACGTACAGCGCGGTGTTGGCGAACGGCAACTGCACGAGGATGCCGCAGGCATAGGCAATGATCGCGTGGTGGTTGAAGCGACCGTAGATCCCGCCGTCGGCACGGAAGATCGAGGCGATGTCGTACTGGCCCTTCTTGATCAGGTAGAAGTCGATCAGGTTGATCGAGGCCCATGGCACCAGGACCAGCAACAGCGCCAGGATCAGGCCGATGAACTGGCCGATGAAGTCGGCCGAGGCGTTGAGCGCGACCAGGCCGCAGCCGAGCAGGATCACCGAGGCGAGCATCACCCGCACCTTGACGCTTGGGGTCCACTGGGCAAAGAAGGTCTGGATCGCGGTGACGATCGACAGCACCGCGCCGTACAGGTTGAGGGCGTTGTGGCTGATGATATTGAGCAGGAACAGCACCATCAGGATCGGCCCCAGCCAACCAGTGGCCTGCTTGACGGCATCCATCGCGTCGGTACCTTGCGGCACGCACAGCACGGCCACCGCACCGAAGCTGAAGCACAGGATCGTACCTAGGGTAGCACCGAAGTAGGTGGCCCAGAACGGCCTGGCGATGCCCACTTCACGCGGCAGATAACGCGAGTAGTCGGAGGTATAGGGCGAGAAGCTGATCTGCCAGATGGTGCCCAGCGATACAGTGGCGATGAAGCCGGAGAGGTTGAACGCGCCACGGCTGAAGAAATCGGCGGGCAGCTCCTGGGCGAACATCATCACGAAACCGGCCAGCAGCGCCGAGCCCATGACCCAGGTACCGATACGATTGAGGGTGTGAATGAAACGGTAGCCGATCACGCCGATGGCGGTCGCGCTCAGCGCGCCGAGGACGATGGCGCCGGGCATCGGCACGCTCGGGGCGATGCCATGGATGCTCTTGCCCGCCAGGACGATGTTGGAGATGAAGAAACCGACATAGATCAGCGCCGTGAAGAAGACGATCAGCAAGGCGCCGTAGCGACCGAACTGCCCGCGGCTCTGGACCATCTGCGGAATGCCCAGCTGCGGTCCCTGCGCAGAGGCCAGAGCGATGACCACGCCCCCGATCAGATGACCCATGACGATGGCGACCAGCCCCCACAACAGGTTCAGGTGGAATACCTGGACCACCATCGCGCCGGTAACGATCGGCAGAGGCGCGATATTGGTGCTGAACCAGAGGGTGAACAGGTCGCGCGCCTTCCCATGGCGCTCGGCAGGTGGAACGTAATCGACCGTGTGGTTTTCGACAAACTGGTGTTGCGACGACGGTTGGGACATAGGTTTCAGCTCGAAAGGTCGTTTTTATCTTTGTAAGGAAACCGCTCAGGGCGGCCTCTCAGCTGAGGACCATATTATGGTATTCCAAACTTTTGACAACACTGATCCGTAGGAAAGATCGCCAGCTGATCCGTTTCCGCCAAGCTACCAGTAATCACTTCATCCCACACAAGCCTTGTATTACGCGGCCTCCAGCCGCTCATCGTGTTTTCTGATAGCCTGAAAATTCTGCTTGCAAATCGAGTATTACGGTATACCATCAGACACATCAACTATAAAAACGCGACCCATACGAGGATCCCGCCATGATCGACGCAACCGTCTACAAGAACGTCCTGGGCTCGTTCCCGTCCGGCGTCACGGTCATCACCACCCTGGACGACGATGGTTCGATCGTCGGCCTTACCGCCAGCGCCTTCTCTTCGCTTTCGATGGATCCGCCTCTGGTCCTGTTCTGCCCCAACTACAGTTCCGACTCCTACCCCGTGCTGATCCGCAACAAGCGCTTCGCCATCCACTTGCTGTCCGGCGAGCAACAGGCCGAAGCCTATGCCTTCGCACGAAAGGGCAAGGACAAGGCGCAAGGCATCGAGTGGAGCTTGAGCGAACGTGGCAACCCGCTGTTGGCCAACGCCACGGCGATCATCGAATGCGAGCTATGGCGTGAATACGAAGGCGGCGACCACGCGATCATGGTCGGCAAGGTGCAGAACCTGATCGTTCCAGTCGAAGCGCCAAGCCCCATGGTCTATTGCCGCGGCAAGATGGCCAGCCTGCCGGCCCTGGCCTGAACGCTCCCTGGCACGGGTGCCAGGCGCACCCGTCGCGACGCCCCTGCCCTGCCGGGCGACAATTACAAGTACCGAGGAATGCCCCATGAAATTTTCGTTGTTCGTGCACATGGAACGTTGGGATGAACAGGTCAGCCACCGCCAGCTGTTCGAAGACCTGACCGAACTGACCCTGATGGCCGAAAGCGGCGGTTTCAGCACCGTGTGGATCGGCGAACACCACGCCATGGAATACACCATCTCGCCAAGCCCCATGCCACTGCTGGCCTACCTGGCCGCGCGCACCGAGAAGATCCGCCTGGGCGCCGGCACCATCATCGCGCCCTTCTGGAACCCGATTCGCGTCGCGGGTGAATGCGCCCTGCTCGACGTGATCAGCAATGGTCGCATGGAAGTAGGCCTGGCCCGTGGCGCCTACCAGTTCGAATTCGACCGCATGGCTGGCGGCATGCCGGCCACCGACGGCGGCAAGGCGCTGCGCGAGATGGTCCCGGCGGTGCGCGAACTGTGGAAAGGCGACTACGCCTTCGAGGGCGAGGTGTACAAGTTCCCGACGTCCACCAGCGTGCCGAAGCCGATGCAGAAGGACCTGCCGCCGATGTGGATCGCCGCGCGCGACCCTGACTCGCACAATTTCGCGGTGAAGAACGGCTGCAATGTCATGGTCACCCCGCTGATGAAAGGCGACGAGGAAGTCCTGGACCTGAGGAACAAGTTCCAGGCCGCGCTGGACAACAACCCTGACGTGTCACGCCCGCAGCTGATGGTGTTGCGTCATACCCACGTACACAGCCCGTCCGAGCCGGAAGGCTGGAAGGTCGGCGCACAGGCGATCTCGCGCTTCTATCGCACCTTCGATGCCTGGTTCGGCAACAAGACCACGCCGGTCAATGGTTTCCTCGAACCCAGCCCTGAGTCCAAGTTCGCCGAAGTCCCAGCGTTCGAGCTGGAGAACATTCGCAAGAACACCATGATCGGCACGCCGGAGGAAATCATCGCGCGGATCAGGTACTACCAGGAGCTGGGCGTCGACGAGTTCAGTTTCTGGTGCGACAACAGCCTGCCGCATGCCCAGAAGAAGAAGTCGCTGGAGCTGTTCATCAAGGAAGTGGTGCCGGCGTTCAGCTGAGTGCGCGAGGACCGGCCAGAGGCCGGTCCCTTCGGCAGGCCGAGCTACGCGTCACCAGACCGGGCGCTGGCGCGACTCGGACGGTAGAGACGACCGTCCCTTGAGCCTGTTCACGCCCTTGTCGCCGGCTGGATCCCGAGGTTGCTGCGCGGCCGAGCCGGGCCCCGGCGATTGCCGCTCCCACAGCTGGCGGCCGCCAGGGCGCCAAACCGGCCGCGCTGGCCGGCGAATGCGCTCGTGATGCGCTTACCCTCCCCGCCAAGGATTTTTCACGTACCCCTCTTGCACTGCCAATATTATGGTATACCATCAGACAACAAGATCCGAACAACCTCATTGGAGCCGCTCATGAGTTTCGAAATCCGCAAGATCGTCACCTACTCCGAAGAAACCCGCATCGAAGGTGGCAAGGCCACCGACAAGCCGGTGACCATGGTCGGCCTGGCCGTCGTGATCAAGAACCCTTGGGCGGGCCGCGGTTTTGTCGAGGACCTCAAGCCGGAAATCCGTGCCAACTGCTCCGAGCTGGGCGCGCTGATGGTCGAGCGCCTGACTGCCGCGATCGGCGGCGCCGACAAGATCGAGGCTTATGGCAAGGCGGCCGTGGTCGGTGCCGACGGCGAGATCGAGCATGCCTCGGCCGTGATCCATACTCTGCGCTTCGGCAACCACTATCGTGAAGCGGTCCAGGCCAAGAGCTACCTGAGCTTCACCAACAAGCGCGGCGGCCCTGGCACCTCGATTCAGATCCCGATGATGCAGAAGGACGACGAAGGCCTGCGCTCGCACTACATCACCCTGGAAATGCAGATCGAAGATGCTCCGCGCGCCGACGAGATCGTCGTTGTCCTGGGCGCCTCCGACGGCGGCCGCCTGCATCCGCGCATCGGCAACCGCTACATCGACCTGGAAGAACTGGCGGCTGAAAAAGCCAACGCTCAATAACGACAACCAGACGGGCCGGGCGCGCCATACGCGCCGCCCGCTCATCAAGGAGCGCCGTCCATGATTCAGCCTGCTGCTGAACGTACACCGGCCGGGACCAGTTACCTGAGCCTCGGCCAGGGCCAACCCGTGGTGCTGATCCACGGCGTGGGCCTGAACAAGGAAATGTGGGGCGGGCAGTTCGTCGGCCTGGCCAACGACTACCGCGTCATCGCCTACGACATGCTCGGTCATGGCCAGAGCCCGCGCCCGGACGTCGGTACCGACCTGGCAGGCTATGCCGCCCAGCTGGTGGAGCTGCTCGATCACCTGCAGGTCAGGCAGGCCACGGTGATCGGCTTCTCCATGGGCGGCCTGGTCGCGCGCGCCTTCGCCCTGCACTACCCACAGCGCCTGGCCGCGCTGGTGGTGCTCAACAGCGTGTTCAATCGCACGCCCGAGCAGAGCGCCGGCGTCATCGCCCGCGCCGCCCAGGCTGCCGAGCTGGGCCCCGACGCCAACGTCGACGCTGCCCTGGAGCGCTGGTTCAGCCGTGAATACAAGGCCGCCAACCCGGCGCAGGTCGCTGCCATTCGCCAGGTGCTGGCCGGCAACGACCCGCAGGGCTACCACACGACCTACTCGCTGTTCGCCACCCAGGACATGTATCGTGCCGACGAGCTGGGCAGCATCCAGGTGCCGACCCTGATCGCCACCGGGGAGCTCGACCAGGGCTCGACGCCGACCATGGCCCGCCAGCTCGCCGCGCGCATTCCTGGTGCGCGCAGCGTGGTACTGGCCGAGCAACGACACATGATGCCGGTGGAAGCGCCGCGCGAAGTCAACAGGATGCTCCTGGACTTCCTTGGCCACGCCCGCACCCTCACCGAATCCGCCAAGGGGATTGTGGCATGACCCTCGTTCGTTTCCAGATGTGCATCGACGGCCAATGGCAGGATGCACAGAGCGGCAAGACCTTCGACAGCCTCGACCCGGCCACCGCACAAGCCTGGGCGCAATTGCCCGATGCCGACGAAGCCGATGTCGAGCTGGCCGTGCAGTCGGCCCAGCGTGCCTTCGAGAGCAAGGCCTGGCGCGGGCTGACCGCCACCGTACGCGGCAAGCTGCTGCGTCGCCTGGGCGACCTGATCGCCGAGAACAAGGAACACCTGGCCCAGCTCGAGAGCCGCGACAACGGCAAGCTGATCCGCGAGACGCGCGGCCAGGTCGGCTACCTGCCAGAATTCTTCCACTACACCGCAGGGCTTGCCGACAAGCTCGAAGGCGGCACCTTGCCGCTGGACAAGCCGGACCTGTTCGCCTACACCGTGCACGAGCCGATCGGCGTGGTGGCCGGGATCATCCCCTGGAACAGCCCGCTGTACCTGACCGCGATCAAGCTGGCTCCGGCCCTGGCCGCTGGCAACACCATCGTGCTCAAGCCCTCCGAGCATGCCTCGGCGACCATTCTCGAACTGGCTCGCCTGGCCCTGGAAGCCGGCTTCCCGCCAGGCGTGGTCAATGTCGTCACCGGCTTCGGCCCCAGCACCGGCGCGGCCCTCACCCGTCACCCGCTGGTACGCAAAATCGCCTTCACGGGCGGTGCCGCCACCGCTCGCCACGTGGTGCGCAGCAGCGCCGAGAATTTCGCCAAGCTGTCATTGGAACTGGGTGGCAAGTCGCCGAACATCATCTTCGCCGACGCCGACCTGGACAGCGCCATCAACGGCGCGGTAGCCGGCATCTATGCCGCCTCCGGACAAAGCTGCGTGGCCGGCTCGCGCCTGCTGGTACAGGAGGAGATCTTCGATGAATTCGTCGAGCGCCTGATCGAACGCGCCAGGCGCATCCGCATCGGCAACCCACAGGACGACCAGAGCGAGATGGGGCCGATGGCCACTGCCCAGCAGTTGGCCGTGGTCGAAGGCCTGGTGGCCGCGGCCAACGCCGAAGGCGCCAAGCTGCGCATGGGCGGCAAGCGTGCCGAGGTCGAAGGTGACGGCTGGTTCTACGAGCCGACCCTGTTCGAGTGCGACAGCAACTCGATGAAGATCATGCAGGAAGAAGTGTTCGGCCCGGTCGCGGCGGTGATCCGCTTCAAGACCGAGGAAGAGGCCCTGGCGATCGCCAACGATTCGCAGTTCGGCCTGGCCGCCGGTATCTGGACCCGTGATCTCGGTCGCGCCCATCGCCTGGCGCGCGATGTGCGCTCGGGCATCATCTGGGTCAACACCTACCGTGCCGTTTCGGCCATGGCGCCGATCGGTGGCTTCAAGAACAGCGGCTATGGCCGCGAGAGCGGCATCGACTCGGTGCTCGCCTACACCGAGCTGAAGACCGTGTGGATCAACCTGTCCACCGCGCCGATGCCCGACCCCTTCGTGATGCGTTGAGAGGTGCAGCGAAATGATCGAACCCGGCATCTACAAAGACGTGATGGGCTCGTTCCCGTCCGGCGTGACGGTGGTCACCACCCTGGACCCCGAGGGTGGCATCGTCGGCATCACCGCCAGCGCCTTCAGCGCGCTGTCGATCGATCCGGCGCTGGTGCTGTTCTGCCCGAACTACGCCTCCGATACCTACCCGATCCTGCGTGACAGCAAGCGCTTCGCCATCCACCTGCTGGCGGCCGGCCAGACTGCCGAGGCCTATGCCTTCGCCGGCAAGGGCAAGGACAAGGCCAAGGGCATCGAGTGGCATCTCAGCGCACTGGGGAACCCGGTGTTGCCCGGTGCCACCGCGGTGATCGAGTGCGAGCTGTGGCGCGAGTACGATGGCGGCGACCATGCAATCATCGTCGGCGCGGTCAGGAACCTGATCTTGCCCGCCGATCCGGTCACACCCATGGTCTACCACAAAGGCAAGCTCGGCGCCCTGCCACCGCTTGGCTGATTCGCTTTCGAGGGTTGCGCCGGCCATCACCCTCGGTTGCGACCCTCTTTTTCACTGACTGCAGGAGCACGGCAGATGAGCAACGAGAAGTACGAGAAAGGCCTGGCCATCCGCACCCAGGTGCTGGGCGAGGACTATGTCGAGCGCTCGATCCAGAACGCCGATGATTTCAATCGACCGCTGCAGGAGCTGGTCACCGAATACTGCTGGGGCCACGTCTGGGGTCGTGACGGTTTGTCGCTCCAGGAGCGCAGCATGATAAACTTGGCCATGATTTCCGCGCTCAACCGGCCTCACGAACTCAAGCTGCACATTCGCGGCGCCTTGCGTAATGGCCTGAGCCGTGAACAGATTCGCGAAATCCTGCTCCAGGTCGGCATCTATTGCGGCGTACCCGCGGCGGTGGACAGCTTCCGCCTGGCCCGCGAGGCGTTCGCCGAAGCCGACGCGGAGCAAACCCGTTAACAACGGGCTGTTCGAACCACTGCAAGGAGCGCCCGGGTTCGCGGCGTTCCCATGGCCAGGGTAGGCAGCCTCATTCAGAGCGCACTCGATGAAACGCCAGCCTCTCGACGACAGTTTCAAGGTCAACCGCAACCCCGTTACCCTGCGCGAAATCGTGCTCGACAAGTTGCGCGGGGCGATCATGAATTTCCACCTGCTGCCGGGCGACCGCCTGGTCGAGCGTGACCTCTGCGACCGCCTGGGTGTCAGCCGCACTTCGGTTCGCGAAGCGTTGCGACACCTGGAGTCCGAAGGGCTGGTGGAGTTCGCCGACGCCAAGGGGCCGCGCGTGGCGATCATCACCCTGGAGGACGCCCGCGATATCTACGAGCTGCGCTGCGTGCTCGAAGGGCTGATCGTGCAGCTGTTCACTCTCAATGCCAAGGCCAAGGACATCCGGGCCCTGGAACGCGCGCTCGAGGAAAACCGCGAGGCCTTGGAAGAAGGCGAACTGCAGCAGGTGCTCGATTCGGTGCAGGGCTTCTACAACGTGCTGCTCGAAGGTTCCGGCAACCATGTGGCGGCGACCCAGCTGCGTCAGTTGCAGGCCCGCATCAGCTACCTGCGCGCCACTTCGGTGTCCCAGGCCAATCGCCGCGGGGCCAGCAACCTCGAAATGGAAAAGCTCGTCGAGGCGATCAAGAGCGGCGACCCGCTGGCCGCGCACCAGGCCTCGGTCGACCACGTACGCGCCGCCGCCAAGGTTGCCCTGGACTACTTGCGCCAGAAACAGAACGACAACGCCAAGGTGCGTGACATCGTCGAACCCCTGGCCCTCAAGGACCCTCGCATAGGTCGCTGAACATGCCCACCGCCCCGCGCTACTGCCCGCACTGCACCACGGCGCTCGTCCGGGGCGTGCCTGCCGGCGACACCCACGAACGCCTGCATTGCGCGGGGTGTGGCTACATCCATTACGTCAACCCGAAGATCATCGCCGGGTGCATCATCGAGCGCGACGGCAAGTACCTGCTGTGCCAGCGCGCCATCCCGCCACGTCCGGGCACCTGGACCCTGCCGGCGGGCTTCATGGAGGCAGGCGAGACCACCGAGCAAGCGGCCCTGCGCGAGGTCTGGGAAGAAACCGGCGTGCGCGCCGACATCTTCGCGCCCTACTCGATCTTCAGCGTGCCCAGGATCAGCGAGGTATACATCGTCTTTCGCGCCACGGTGATCGAGGAAACCGGCACGTTCGGGCCGGAAACGCTGGAATACCGGTTCTTCGAGCCGGAGCAGATCCCCTGGGAGCAGATCTACTACCCTGCCATCCGGCAGATCCTCGAGCGTTATATCCTCGAGCGACAGGCGGGGGTCTATGGCATCTACATGGGCAATGACGATTCAGGTAAGGTGCATTTCATTCGTTGAGCGACCGCTCCCAGACAGCGCTGTCGGGTCGGCCGCCGGGGCGCCTAATGGCCGCGATGGCCTGCAACGCGGGTCCACAACCGGCCAGACGCCCACCGCTCTGCCTCGTTGGCACGGCTCGCACAGGAGCGATTCTGTGCAAACCTGCCAGATCCAACGGCCTCCTCGCGCCCTATCGCGGCACTGCGGCCGCTCCATAGTCCGGTGCCGGCCGCGTCTAGAGAGTCGGCCTGCGTTGCGACCGATCAGCCCTTGCCGCCAGGCTCGAGCCCCTCGACGATGATCACCTGGGCCTTGGCCGCGTTGAACCGGTGCTCCGACGCTGCCTGGTACTGCGCGGACCGATAGCAGGCCACCGCCTGCTCGTAGCTGACGAATTCGATGATCACCGTACGCGTGGGTGTCGGGCGTCCTTCCATCGCCTCGCTGCGCCCGCCCCGGGCCAGGAACTTCCCGCCGAAGGCCGCAAACACCTCGGGTGCGCGCTGGGTATATTCCTGGTACTGCTCGGCATCGGTGATGTCGATGGTGGCAATCCAATAGCCCTTCATATACTGCTCTCCTGCTCGGTTTATTGTGTATTATGGTATACCACAAAAATATCATTACCCTAGAGAGTATGTAGCATGGCTTTCCACAGCATCGAAGAAATTCTCGAAGACTATCGCCAAGGCAAGATGGTCCTGCTGGTGGATGACGAAGATCGGGAAAACGAGGGCGATCTGCTGATCGCCGCCGAATGCTGCGATGCCAGTGTCATCAACTTCATGGCTCGCCAAGCGCGCGGCCTGATCTGCCTGACCTTGACCGACGAGCATTGCCAGCGGCTCGGCCTGGAACAGATGGTGCCGAGCAACGGCAGTGCGTTCAGCACGGCCTTCACCGTCTCGATCGAAGCCGCCCATGGCGTGACCACGGGCATCTCCGCCGCCGACCGGGCGCGTACCGTCGCGGCGGCCATGGCCACGAACGCCGGGCCGCAAGACCTGGTCCAACCCGGCCACATCTTCCCCTTGCGTGCCCGTGAAGGCGGTGTACTGACCCGTGCCGGACATACCGAAGCAGGTTGCGACCTGGCCCGTCTGGCCGGCTTCACGCCTGCCTCGGTCATCGTCGAGGTGCTCAACGATGACGGCAGCATGGCGCGACGGCCGGATCTGGAAGTCTTCGCTTCGCGCCATGGCATCAAGATCGGCACCATCGCCGACCTGATCCACTACCGCCTGAGCACCGAGCACACCATCAAACGCATCGGCGAGCGTGAACTGCCCACCGTGCATGGCACTTTCCGCCTGGTCACCTACGAGGACCGGATCGAAGGCGGCGTGCACATGGCGATGGTCATGGGCGATATCCGCCGCGAACAGCCCACCCTGGTGCGCGTGCATGCCATCGATCCGCTGCGCGACCTGGTCGGCGCCGAATACGCCGGCCCGCCCAACTGGACCTTGTGGGCCGCGCTCGAACGCGTCGCCGCCGAAGGCGCGGGCGTGGTGGTGATACTGGCCAACCACGAATCCTCCCAGGCGCTGCTCGAGCGCGTACCGCAATTGACTCGACCGCCACGCCCCTACCAGCGTGGCCAGACCCGCATCTACTCGGAGGTCGGCACCGGCGCGCAGATTCTCCAGGACCTGGGCGTCGGCAAGCTGCGCCACCTTGGCCCGCCGCTCAAGTATGCAGGCTTGGCTGGCTATGAGCTGGAAGTTGTCCAGAGCATCCCGTTCGCCTGAACGGCAAGCCACAAGCGGCAGGCTGTTGGTGCAAACGTCGCGTTCGGCGCTCGAGGCTTGCCGCTTGCAGTTCCGAAAAGAGTGATGGCCGGTAGCCCCATACCACTTGCCAAAAACTTGGAATACCATAATATGATATTCCGTAGACCTTGACTTTCTCAGTCGTTCCAGCGCTCTGCGAGAACGGCCATGCAACACGTCGCAAGCTGCTCCCCGAACACATGGCGGGTGACAGAACATCCGCCTCGAATAACAAAAGCAACGAGGGTGTAACCATGCTGTTGAGCAAACGTGTAAGCGCAGTGCTGTCCGTCAGCCTGCTCACCTTGTGCTGTCAGGCCACGCTGGCCGCTGACAGTCTCAATTTCGTCAGCTGGGGTGGCACCACCCAGGACGCCCAGAAACAGGCATGGGCCGCACCCTTCTCCAAGAGCACCGGGATCAAGGTCGTGCAGGACGGGCCAACCGACTATGGCAAGCTCAAGGCCATGGTCGAAAGCGGCAACGTCCTGTGGGACGTGGTCGACGTGGAAGCCGACTTCGCCTTGCGGGCTGCCAGCGAAGGCCTGCTCGAGCCGCTGGACTTCAATACCGTCAAGCGCGATCGCATCGATCCGCGCTTCGTTTCCGACCACGGGGTCGGTTCGTTCTTCTTCTCCTTCGTGCTCGGCTACAACCAGGGCAAGCTCGGCGCCAGCAAGCCGGTGGACTGGTCGGCGCTGTTCGACACCAGGACCTATCCAGGCAAGCGCGCCCTGTACAAGTGGCCAAGCCCCGGCGTGCTCGAACTGGCCCTGCTGGCTGATGGCGTGCCGGCCGACAAGCTCTATCCGCTGGACCTGGACCGCGCCTTCAAGAAACTCGACACCATCAAGAAAGATATCGTCTGGTGGGGCGGGGGCGCTCAGTCACAGCAGTTGCTGGCCTCGGGCGAAGCTTCGCTGGGGCAGTTCTGGAACGGTCGGGTCTACGCCTTGCAACAGGATGGCGCGCCGGTCGGGGTAAGCTGGAAGCAGAACCTGGTCATGGCCGACTTCCTGGTCGTGCCCAAGGGCGCCAAGAACAAGGAGGCGGCCATGAAGTTCCTGGCCAACGCCAGCGGCGCCGAGGGCCAGGCCGAGTTCGCCAACCTCACGGCCTACGCGCCGGTCAACCTGGACAGCGTCGACAAGCTCGACTCCGACCTGGCGCCGAACCTGCCGACGGCCTACGCCGCTGACCAGGTCACCCTGGACTTTGCCTACTGGGCGAAGAACGGCCAGGCCATCGCGGCACGCTGGAACGAGTGGCTGGTCAAATGAAAGTCGCCATCAACGCCCTGCACAACGCGCAAGGTGCCGGCCCCGGCACCGGCGCACCGGAGGCGGCCGCGCGCCGCCCGTCCCTTGGCCAGCGCTGGCGCGGCAGCCGCAACCTGCTGCCGGCCCTGTTGTTCCTCGGACTGTTCTTCTTCGCCCCGCTGATCGGGCTGCTGCTGCGTGGCGTGCTGGAGCCAGTGCCGGGCCTTGGCAACTATGAGCAGCTGTTCGCCAACTCGGCCTATGCACGGGTGCTGTTCAACACCTTCTCGGTAGCCGGCGTGGTCACCCTGATCAGTGTGCTGCTGGGCTTTCCATTGGCCTGGGCGATCACCCTGGTGCCGCACGGCTGGGGTCGCTGGCTGCTGAACATCGTGCTGCTTTCGATGTGGACCAGCCTGCTGGCGCGCACCTACTCGTGGCTGGTGCTGCTGCAGGGTTCGGGGGTGATCAACAAGGCCCTGATGGCCCTTGGCATCATCGATGCCCCGCTAGAAATGGTGCACAACCTCACTGGGGTGGTGATCGGCATGAGCTACATCATGATCCCGTTCATCGTGCTGCCGTTGCAGGCGACCATGCATGCCATCGACCCGATGGTGCTGCAGGCCGGTTCGATCTGCGGGGCGAGCCCCTGGAGCAACTTCTGGAAGGTGTTCCTGCCACTGTGCCGCTCAGGGTTGTTCTCCGGCGCGCTGATGGTGTTCGTGATGTCGCTCGGCTACTACGTCACTCCGGCGCTGCTCGGCGGCGCGCAGAACATGATGTTGCCCGAATTCATCATCCAGCAGGTGCAGTCGTTCCTCAACTGGGGCCTGGCCAGCGCCGCCGCCGCGCTGCTGGTGGTGATCACCCTGGTGCTGTTCTACCTGTACCTGAAGCTGCAGCCGGAATCCCCGGTCGGCAATGCGAGGTAATCCGCCATGCTTCTGTCCCCCAATGCCATGGGGCGCCCACTGCGCACCGGCCTGTACCTGACCACTGGCGTCATCGCGGCTTTCCTGCTGCTTCCGGTGGTGTTCATCGTCCTGTTGTCGTTCGGCTCGTCCCAGTGGCTGGTGTTCCCGCCGCCAGGCTGGACCTTCAAGTGGTATGGCCAGTTCTTCTCCAACCCTGAATGGATGGACGCCGCGCTGGCCAGCCTCAAGGTCGCCGTGCTCACCACCATCGCCGCCGTGCTGCTGGGGCTGCCCACGGCGTTCGCCCTGGTGCGTGGGCGCTTTCCCGGCCGCGAGATACTCTACGGGCTGTTCACCATGCCGATGATCGTGCCGTTGGTGATCATCGCGGTGGCGGTCTATGCGCTGTTCCTCAAGCTCGGCCATACCGGCACGCTGTTCGCCTTCGTGGTCAGCCACGTGATCGTCGCACTGCCCTTCACCATCATCTCGATCATCAACTCGCTGAAGCTGTTCGACCAGTCGATCGAGGATGCCGCGGTGATCTGCGGCGCCTCGCGCCTGCAAGCGATCTTCAAGGTCACCTTCCCGGCGATTCGCCCGGGCATGATCGCCGGTGGCCTGTTCGCTTTCCTGGTCTCGTGGGACGAGGTGGTGCTGAGCGTGATGATGGCCAGTCCAGACCTGCAGACCCTGCCGGTGAAAATGTGGACGACCTTGCGCCAGGACCTCAGCCCGGTGATCGCCGTGGCCTCGACGCTGCTGATCGGCCTTTCCTTGCTTGTGATGTTCATTGCCGCCGCCTTGCGTCGGCGCACCGAAGCCAACGCCTGAGCGCGCGGAGACAACAACGATGAGTGCAGTCCTCAAAGACAACGCGCACGGCAAGACTCTGGTCAGCCTGCGCGGCCTGAACAAGCACTACGGCGACTTCACCGCCGTGGACAACCTCGATCTCGAGGTACGCGACGGCGAATTCCTGACCTTCCTCGGCTCCAGCGGTTCGGGCAAGTCCACCACCTTGTCGATGCTGGCCGGTTTCGAGACGCCAAGCAGTGGCCAGATCCTGGTGGACGGCCAGTCGCTGGTGAACGTGCCACCCCACAAGCGCGACATCGGCATGGTTTTCCAGCGCTATTCGCTATTCCCGCACCTGAACGTGCGCGACAACATCGCCTTCCCACTGGCCATCCGCAAGCTCAGTGCGGCTGAGACGACCAAGCGGGTCGACGCCATGCTCAAGCTGGTGCAGCTGGAGCAATTCGCCCATCGCAAGCCTGCGCAGATGTCCGGAGGCCAGCAGCAGCGCGTGGCGATCGCCCGGGCACTGGTCTACGAGCCTCGCATCCTGCTGATGGACGAACCGCTCGGGGCCTTGGACAAGAAATTGCGCGAAGACCTGCAGGACGAACTGCGCCACCTGCACCGGCGCCTGGGCATCACCATCGTCTACGTCACCCATGACCAGGAAGAAGCCATGCGCCTGTCCCAGCGCATCGCCATCTTCAGTCATGGCAGGATCGTCGGCCTGGGCAGTGGCTACGACCTCTACCAGAATCCGCCGAACGCCTTCGTCGCCTCGTTCCTCGGCAACTCCAACTTCCTGCGTATCGCCGCCCATGGCAACGGCTCAGGCAGCTTCGAGGGCCAGCCGCTGGCGCTGCGCCTGACGTCCGGGCTGGCCGCCGGCCAGGATGCGCTGATCATGGTCCGTCCGGAAAAAGCCCTGGCCCTGCCCCTCGAGCAGGCTGCCCGCGAGCCGTTGCCGGCCGGCTGGAACGAGGTCGGCGCCAAGGTCAGCGAAGTGCTGTTCCTCGGAGAAAGCCAGACCTGCCATGTGCTCACCGCCAACGGTACGCCGCTGACGGTCAAGGCCCTCTCGGCCGCTGGCATGTCGATGCAGCCGGGCGATCCGGTCAAGGTCCGCTGGGCGGTGGCCGATGCCTGTGTCTACACCGAATGGGCCGAGGGTGACCTGAGCAAGGCGGCCGGCGCGCACTGACTGGCGTGCCTGGCTACGCGGGACTGGCGTGACGCCCCTGGCGGCCAGTCCGGCCCTCGCCGCTCACGGTGCCTTCGGCAAGTGGCCCGGCTTCCTGGCCCATGCCTGGTTCTTGCTGTGCTTCCAGTCTCGATCGGCCGGGCTGTCAATGCTCAGGCGCCGCTGGAGGTCGCTGTAGGCACCTGCCTGGCACTGGCGGAAGCCATCGTCCCAACCGCTGGCATAACGCACGTCGCCCAGATAGGTCGTCACATCCTTGCGAAACTCTGCCAGTGCCCCGGCCGCCTGGCGCCCGCTGCCGCAGCCGTCCTGGTAGCCTCTGGCATAAAGCGGCGGGTAGCCCTCGGCCAGCATGCGCTGGGCAGTCGTCTGGCAACCGGCAAGCAGCCCCAGCGTCGAACAGACGATTGCCAATGCCCAAGCATTCTTCCGACGGGATCGAGGCTGATTCATGGTGCAGAGTTCCAGGACAGGTGCTTGCGTAAGGCCAGCATCTTGGAACCGCGGGCATCCAAGCCGCGTGAAACACAGGTGAAAAAGCCGTGGGGCGAGTGTCCCAGGGCTGCCCGGACCCAAGCCGCAGCCGTTATGGGCACGCGCTGCAGCGCGATGGGCAGCCGTCCGGGGCTGGCTGGCGAGCCTGGCGACCTCTTTGCGTCGTCGTTCAAGCGGGCCTGCCGCTGCCGACAGCACCGCCTGGTCGCCAGTCCCTGAATGCCTGCACCCCGCCCGGCCGATGCCGGGCGGTGCTGTGTTCAGCCGCTGTGATGGGTCTCGGCCAGACGGTAGACGGGCGTGGACAGCCCCTCGAAGCGTGCCTTGAGCTGCAGCGCCAGGTACAGCGAGTAATGCCGCGACTGATGCAGGTTGCCGCCGTGGAACCAGAGGTTCGGCTGCCGGGTCGGCTTCCACATGTTGCGCAGTTCGCCCTCGTAGGGGCCCGGGTCCTTGGTCGTGCCGGAGCCCAGCCCCCAGCAGCGCCCGACCTTGTCGGCGACCTTCTGGGAAATCAGCTTCGCCGCCCAGCCGTTCATCGAGCCGTAGCCGGTGGCATAGACGATCAGGTCGGCCGGCAGGCGACTGCCATCGTTGAGCACCACGGCGTCCGCCTCGATGCGCTCGACGCCGAGCCCCGGCGCGCTCCTGAGTCTGATCGTGCCGTTGGCGATCAGCTCCGAGGCACCGACATCGATGTAATAGCCTGAGCCCCGGCGCACGTACTTCATGAACAGGCCTGACTCGTCGTCACCGAAGTCGAGCATGAAACCGGCCTGCCCCAGGCGCTCGTAGAAGGCTTTGTCGCGCGCCTTGATGGCGTCGAACAGCGGCCGATGAAAGCTTGGCATGACTTTGTAGGGGATCGAGGCGAAGAGCATGTCCGCCTTGTCGGTGGTCAGGCCACGCTCGACGGCCTCCTCCGAATACAGCCCGCCGAAGACCAGCTCCATCAGGCTGTCCGAGCGCACGATATGGGTCGAGGAACGCTGCACCATGGTCACCTCGGCGCCGTTCTCGACCAGGTCCGCACAGATGTCATGCGCCGAGTTGTTGGCACCGATGACCACGGCGCGCTTGCCACGCCAGGCGTCACCGCCAGGATGGCCGCTGGAGTGATGCTGCTGACCCTTGAAGGTCTCGGCGCCTGGATACTGCGGTACGTTGGGCACGCCGGACATGCCGGTGGCCAGGATCAGCTGGGTCGGTTGCAGCATCAGGCGCTCGCCGTTGCGCTCGACCTCTACCGTCCAGCTGCCGGCCTGCTCGTCGAAACGCGCGCCGATGCATTCGGTACGCGCCCAGTAGTTGAGCTCCATGACCTTGGCATACATCTCCAGCCAGTCACCGATCTGGTCCTTGGGCGTGAAGACTGGCCAATGCTCGGGGAATGGCAGGTAGGGCATGTGGTCGTACCAGACCGGGTCGTGCAGGCACAGCGACTTGTAGCGGCCCCGCCACTGGTCGCCGGGACGCTCGGCCTTGTCGATGATCAGGGTCGGGACCCCCAGGCGCTTGAGGCGCGCGGCAAGGCCCAGGCCACCCTGCCCGCCGCCGACGATCAGGCAGTAAGGCTGGGTGGTGATACCCAGCGAGGCTTCTTCGTCACGCCGGCGTTCCAGCCAGTTGCGCTTGTCGGCATGGCCATGGCCGTGGTTGGCGCCCAACGGACGGCGGCGGCCGCTGGGTTCCTCGAAACCTTTGAGCTCGCGCATGGCGGTGAGCAGCGTCCAGCACAGGCCATCCTTGAGCCGCACGTAGCCTTTGCCACGTGCCACGTCGGTTTCCAGGCTGATCCAGCCTTCGAGCACACCGTCTTCCAGCGTCGCCTCACCTTCCACTCGCCATTGCTCGGGACGAGTCTGCTCGAGGCGGGTTTCGAGCATGTCACGGATGGCCGGCTTGCCTTCGAGGGTCACCAGGTTCCAGCTGAACAGCAGCAGGTCACGCCAGTAGCATTCTTGGGCGAAGAGTTCGAGCGTAGCGTCCAGGTCGCCTTGGGCAAGCTGCGCGGACAAGCGCTCGACCCAGGCCGTGAGCTGGGCCGTAGGGGTCTGCAGGGGTGTTTCGATCGCGACGTTCATGGGGCTTCTCCCAATTCTTGTTGTTGTGGCCCTGAGCCTTGAGCAAAGGCCGGGCCAGGTTTCCCCAAACCCCGTCGCAGAGCCATCGCGTTGCTCTACAGGATGCTTGCCGGGCGGCTGTCAGCGCTTCGATCTGTCACGCCGCTGGCCGCTTGGATGACAAAGTGTCACCCAGCACGAGACACACGGGCCCGGTCTTGATCTAGGCTAGCTGGAGTCACGATCGCAGTGGAGAACAACAACGATGACGCCTGCCTCGATCAGTACCCATGCGCGCCAGGTGCTGCAAGCCGTGCAAGGTGCGCATGCGCTGCACGGCCCGAGCGGCGATCCGGCCATCACCCGCTCCTGGCGCCGTTGCCTCGACCAGCATCACCTCGACCCGGCCAGCCGCCAGGCACCCGACGTGCTCGAACATCCACGCCTGCAGGACCATCGGGCACCTCTGGAACACATCATCAAGGTGGCCCGCTGGCAGATGAGCAGCCTGCACCAGCAGCTCGGTGGCGATGGCCAGGTGGTGCTGCTGACCGACGCCCATGGCGTGGTGATCGACAGCGTCCACAACCAGGCCGAACGCGCTACGTTCCGGCGTGCCGGGCTCTGGCTCGGCGCGATGTGGAGCGAGGAGCGCGAGGGCACCAATGGCGTCGGTACCTGCCTGGTCGAGCGCCAGCACGTGACCATTCGCCGGGAGGAGCACTTCCGTGGCCGGCACGCCGGCCTGAGTTGTTCGGCCAGCCCGATCTTCGATCCGCACGGGGAGCTGCTGGCGGTGCTCAACCTCTCTTCCAGCGGCGAAGACCACAGCCTGCACCGACGCTTCCAGGCCATGGCCCTGACCAACCTGTCGGCGAAGCTGATCGAGAACTGCTTCTTTCTCGGGCATGACACCCATCGTTACCTGCTGCGCTTGCACCCCGAGGCGCGCTTCGTCGGGCTGCTGGGCGAAGGCCTGCTGGCTTTCGACGAAGCCGCGCGCATCTGTTCGGTGAACCAGGCGGCGCTGGAGCTGCTGGGCCAGACACGCGCCCAACTGTTGGGCCAACGCTTGGCGATGCTGCTGGAAACCCCGTTGGAGCAGGTGCTTGGCCAGGCCAGCGCGCAGCCGGGCGTCTGCTGGCCGCTGCGATTGGTCGATGGGCGCCTGTTCTACGCGCAACTGCGCCTGCCCGCGCGTCCTGCGCCAAGTCCGGTGATGGCCGAACCAACGATCGTCGACCCGCATGCCTGCCTCGAGGATCCGCGCTTGCAGCGCAGCCTCAGCCAGGCAGCACGGGTATTGGAACGAGATGTCCCGGTGTTCCTGCATGGCGAGACCGGCACTGGCAAGGAAGTCTTCGCCGCCGCCTTGCACCGCGCCAGTTCGCGCGCCGGCCAGCCGTTCGTGGCGATCAACTGCGCGGCCATCCCCGAAACGCTGATCGAAAGCGAATTGTTCGGCTATCGAGGTGGCAGTTTTACCGGTGCACGCAAGGAAGGCATGGTCGGCAAGCTCGAGCAGGCCCATCGCGGCACGCTGTTGCTGGACGAAATCGGCGATATGCCGCTGGCCTTGCAGACGCGCCTGCTGCGCGTGCTCGAAGAGCGTCAGGTCGTGCCCCTGGGCGGCGCGGCGGCGCGTGCGCTGGATGTGCGGATCATCAGCGCCAGCCACCAGGACCTGCGCGAACGGGTCGCTGAAGGGCGTTTTCGCGACGACCTGTATTATCGGCTGTGCGGGTTCACCGTACAGCTTCCGCCGCTGCGCGCACGCTCGGACAAAGGCAGCCTGTTCGATCGGCTGTTATGCGAAGAGGCAGCCGGGTTGGACATCGTCCTGGAGCCAGGCGTGAAGGAGCGGCTGCTTGCCTACGCCTGGCCAGGCAATGTTCGTCAGTTGCGTACCTGCCTGCGCACCCTGACAGCGCTTGCCTGGGAAGGACGTGTCAGCCTGGAGGACGTGGCGCAAGTGCTACCCGGGCAGGACCCCATGACCAGCTCGGAAGAGGATCCTCTGGGCCGCTCCGAACGGCAGACCCTGCTTGAGTTGATCGAACAGGAGCGCTGGCATATCGGCCGCGTCGCTGCTCGGCTGGGTGTCAGTCGCAATACCTTGTATCGCAAGCTGCGCCAGCATGGCATCGCACGCCATGGGCTGGCCGAAGGCTGAGACGAGCCTTGTGCGCCAACCTGTCAGCGCAGCGTGTAGCCCAGTTGCCAGGCGCGCGGGATGAACGCGGTGGCGCTGGCCAGCAGCAGGCTGAGGGCCGCGCACACTGCCAGGGCGGCGAGGCCCAGGTGCAGTTGCAGGAGGACGCCGGCGCTGGCACCGGCCAGCATGCCTGTCCAGGGAATCAGCTGGACTCTCCAGCCGGCCCGACGGTCACCTAGCAGCCAGCGGCCTAGCCCCCGGCCAAATCGAGACAAGGCTCCGGTCACGTAGGTCAGCCCGATGGGCAAGCCGTTGACCTGCTCGACGACTGCATTGAGCATGCCCATGGCCAGCACGGCGCTCACCAGCGCTGGCGTGATCCACGGCACGGGCAGCGCCGCCATGGCGAGCAGGAGCGCTACCAGGACCAGCAGCACCGCCGCCTTGCGCCTGAAGCGCCGGGCCACCACCACGCCAAGCGCATTGCCCAGGACGAAGCTTGCGATGAGCAGCGACAGGCGCAACAAGGTGGTCAGGTCGCCTTGCCCGATCGCCACGGCGAGCCGGGTAGTGTTGCCGCTCATGAACGACACGAAGTCGCCGGCCGCTAGGAAACCGATGGCGTCGGTCATTCCAGCCAGCACGGACAAACCGGCGACCACGCCCAGACCGATGCGCCCGCGCAGGGCATGCAGCCTGACCCGCTTGGCTGTGTAGGGGGACGGAGGTGATGGCAGCATGGCAGTCCTGACGTGGCATTCTGGCCCAAAGGGGCAGGTCGCCCTGCTGGCAACCTGCCTTCACGAAGCTCGGCCCCCTATGGTAGAACATCTGGTGCCGCGCAGGGCATGACGCAAGCCCGACTAGCGCCACGCGCCTCGCTCAGGCCGGCCGCGCGCCTTGCAACCGATGATGCTCGAGCAGAAAGTCGACGAACACCCGCACCCGCGCCGGCATGGCCGGGCCGCCCACGAACACCGCATGGATCGGCTCGTGATCGCCAGGGTTAAAGTCCTCGAGCAGCGGCACCAGCCGGCCGCGGCGAATGTCGTCAGCCACCGTGAAGGTGCCGATGCGCGCGATGCCGGCACCGAGTCGGGCCAGCTGGGCGAGCGCCTCGCCGCTGCTGCATTCGATCGAGCCGGTGACTTTCACCGAGAATGCCTGCCCTTCGCGGCGAAACGGCCAGTCGGATACGGCCCGGCGGAAGTTGAAGCGCAGGCAGTTGTGCCGAGCCAGATCCTCGGGCACACGAGGCGTGCCGTGACGTTCCAGGTAGTCTGGCGCCGCGACGATCACCTGCGCGGTATCGCCCAGGCGCCGGGCAGTCAGCGGACTGTCCGGCAGGTGGCCGAAGCGCAGCGCGACATCTGCCTGGCCGGCGAGGACATCGACGATCTCGTCTCCCAACGCAAGGTCCACGAGCACCTGCGGATAGCGAGCGGTGAAGGCCGCCACCAGGGGCACTACCGTCAAGCGCCCGTGGCCGAGCGCGGCGCTGACTCGCAGGCGGCCCCTGGGCACGCCCTGGTCGGCAATGCCCTGCTCGACTTCGGCCATGTCGGCGAGGATGCGCCGCGCACCGCGCAGGTAGGCCTCGCCCTCGGCGGTCAGCGTCAGTGCCCGCGTGGTACGCAGCAACAGGCGCGCGCCCAGCCGCTGCTCGAGCCGGGCGACGATGCGGCTGACCGCCGAGGGGGTCAGGCCCAAGGCCCTGGCCGCGGCGGAGAGGCTGCCCTGTTGCATCACCTTGGCGAACACCTCCATTTCACCGACGCGCCCCCGTAACTCCATTCGTGCCTCCAACGCAAAAGTGTATGTCGTAAAGAACGGCTACCGCACATGCCAGGCGCATCGTAGCATCTGCGGCACAGATCAGGAGTTTTCCATGCGTATCAATCCACCCCTTGCAGCACTCGCCATCGGTGCCTTTGGCATTGGCGTCACCGAATTCGCCCCCATGGGCATGCTACCGGGCATTGCCGAGGATCTTGGCGTATCCATTCCGGCAGCGGGACTGCTGGTCAGCGCCTACGCCGTGGGCGTGCTGATCGGTGCCCCGCTGATGACCCTGGCCACGGTCAAGGTAGCGCGGCGCTACCTGCTGATCGGCCTGATGGCCATCTTCACCCTGGGCAACCTGATGTCGGCCTTGGCCACCGACTACCAGAGTCTGCTCATCGCCCGCGTGATCACCTCCCTCAACCATGGCGCGTTCTTCGGCGTAGGGGCCATCGTTGCCGCCAACGTCGTGCCCCCCGAGCGGCAGGCTGGCGCCGTGGCCACGATGTTCATGGGGCTGACGCTGGCGACCATTGGCGGGGTGCCGCTGGCCACCTGGTTCGGTGAATGGCTCGGCTGGCGCACCGCGTTTGCCGGTATTGCCGGCTTCGGCGTCCTGGCCATGGCCTCGCTCTGGTACGCCCTGCCCGACCTGCCGATGCCTCGCAACGATGGCGCGCTGGCGGAAATCCGTGTCCTGGGGCGCGCACCCGTGCTGGCTGCACTGGCCCTGACGGTCGTCGGCTCGGGAGCAATGTTCACCGTCTTCACCTATATCGCACCCATCCTGCATAGCCAGACTCACGCCTCCACTCCCTTCATCACCGCCATGCTGGTGCTGTTCGGTGTCGGCCTGACGCTAGGCAACATGTGGGGTGGCAAGGCCGCGGATCGTTCGGTCGATCGCACCTTGGTCGTCTCGCTGGTGACGCTGATCGCGGTATTGCTGGCTTTCTCGGTGCTGATGCGCTGGCCACTGCCGACCGCCCTGGCGATCCTGGTCTGGGGCGCGGCGAGCTTTGCCCTGGTACCGCCCTTGCAGATGCGCGTCATGGAAGCGGCCAAGGCCGCGCCGAACCTGGCCTCGGCGGTCAACATCGGGGCCTTCAACCTGGGCAATGCGATCGGCGCCGTGCTCGGTGGCGCAGTGATCGATGCCGGACTGGGCTATGCCGCGATACCCCTGGCAGGTGCCATGATGGCCGGGTTGGGACTGGTGATGGTCGTGTGCCTGGCCTGGCGCTCGCGCTCGGCGGTGCCTGAGCAGCAATGCAAGCCGGACCCAGTGGCCTAGCGGGACCACACCAGGCAAGCCGGGGCCGGCGCATCGTCGAGGCCCCGGCACCAAGCGCGCCGGGGCCGTGCAGACTCAGTCGCTGTCGATATGCCCGATCGGGGTACGCGCCTCGTAGTAGCGGCCAGGCTGTTCGAGCATGCGCAACCTCCCCGCGCAGGACGCCAGCAGCGGTGTCTCCATCTTCATCGCCTCCATCACCGCGATGACCTGGCCCGCTTCCACCGTGGCGCCCTCCTCGACCAGCCAGGCGTGCAGATTGCCGGCGATCGGTGTGCACACTGTCCGCGGATCGGCTACTGGCGCAGGCACGGCAGCGCCTTGCGGTGCCGCCGCAAAGTCCAGGGTCAGGCCCGAAAGCAGGGCCGTCGGCAACCCAAGCTGGTGGCGCTTGCCATCGATCTCGACGAAGGTGCGCACGACCCCAGGGTCGGCCAACGCTGCGCTGCGCGGGGCGATTTCGACCTGTTCGGCGAAGTCGGTCTCGATCCAGCGGGTATGGACCGCGAACCTGTCCTCGGCGGTGAAGTCGGCGTGCTCCATGACCGCGCGGTGGAACGGCAGCACGGTCGCCACGCCTTCGATGCGAAACTCCGCCAGGGCGCGGCGCGCGCGGCGGATGGCTTGTTCACGAGTGCTGCCCGTGACGATCAGCTTGGCGATCATCGAGTCGAAACTGGGCGAGACAGGCGAGCCTTCGTCGACGCCGGTGTCCAGGCGCACGCCTGGACCGCTCGGTGCCTGGAAGCGCTCGAGGGTGCCTGGCGTAGGCAGGAAACCGTTACCGGCATCCTCGGCGTTGATGCGAAATTCGAAGCTGTGGCCACGCGGCGTCGGGGTGCCTTGGAAAGACAAGGGCAGGCCCTGGGCGACCCGAAGCTGCTCGATCACCAGGTCGATCCCGCTGGTTTCCTCGGTGACCGGATGCTCCACCTGCAGACGGGTATTGACCTCCAGGAACGACAAGGTGCCATCGCGGCTGAGCAGGAACTCCACGGTACCCGCGCCGACGTAACCGGCCTCGGTACAGATGTCGCGGGCCGAATCATGGATGCGCTGGCGCAGGGCGTCATCGAGATACGGCGCTGGCGCCTCCTCGATGAGCTTCTGGTTGCGGCGCTGGAGCGAACAATCGCGGGTACCGACCACTACCACCCGACCGTGGCGATCGGCGATGACCTGCGCCTCGATGTGACGCGGGCGATCGAGGAAGCGTTCGACGAAACACTCCCCGCGACCGAACGCCGCCGTGGCTTCGCGCACCGCCGACTGGTACAGCTCGCTCACTTCGTCCATTCGCCAGGCGACTTTCAGGCCGCGGCCACCGCCGCCGAATGCCGCCTTGATGGCAATCGGCAGGCCATGTTGCTCGGCGAATGCCAGAACTTCGCTGGCGTCCTTCACCGGATCCTGGGTTCCGGCCACCAGTGGCGCACCTACCTTCAAGGCGATACGCCGAGCCTGCACCTTGTCGCCCAAGGCATCGATGGTCGCCGGATCAGGACCGATCCAGAGCAGGCCGGCATCGATCACCGCCCGAGCGAAATCAGCGCGCTCGGACAGGAAGCCATAGCCGGGGTGCACGGCATCGGCTCCCGATCGTCTGGCGACATCGAGCAGCTTGCCGATGTCCAGGTAGCTGTCGGCAGGCCGCTGGCCATCGAGGGCATAGGCTTCGTCGGCCTGGCGGACGTGCAGGGCCTCGACATCGGCGTCGGCGTAGACAGCGACAGAGGCCACGCCATGGTCTCGACAGGCACGGGCGATGCGTACGGCGATTTCGCCACGGTTGGCGATCAGGACCTTTTTCATCAGTTTCGATTCTCGTCGGCAGGGGCTGGATGCACGGGCTCGAAGGCACCCAGCGGATTGAAGCGAATGCAGGCGTTGACCGGGACCTGGCCGGCCAGGTCCAGGTGATGGGGCGCGACTACACCGATCACCGGATAACCGCCGGTCAACGGATGATCGGCCAGGAACAACACCGGTTGGCCACTGGGGGGTACCTGGATGGCGCCGGCCACCGTGCCCTCGCTGGGCAGCTCGTCGTGCCTGGCCCGTTCCAGCGGTCGCTCGCCGGCCAGGCGGATCCCGATACGGTTGGACTGGGCCGTCACCTGCCAGGTCTGTTGCGCCAGCAGCGCCTGGGCCTGCGCGGTGAACCAGTCAGTGCGCGGGCCTGGAATCACGTCCAGAGTCACGACCTGGCCGGCGCGGGGCATGGCGAAGGCCGGTTGCTCGCTGGTCGACACCGCGGCGCCGCCCACGCGGCAATGAAAGCCGAGCCGCTCACCGGCGCGCACAGGTGCCGGGCCGACCTGCGCCAACGTGTCGGTGGACAGGCTGCCCAGCACCGGCTCGCGAATGAAACCACCACGGATCGCCAGGTAGTTGCGCAGCCCCGCGGATGGTGCCTCGAGGCTGACCAGGTCGCCCTCCTCCAGGCTGAACGGCGCATGGCAGGCAGGATGTAGCACCTGGCCTGTGGCACTGCGCACCTGGACCACGGTTTCGGCGCCAGTGACCGCTGCCACCGTGCGCCCGTGACAGACGAAGCTCAAGCCGCCCATCAGCACCTCCAGGCAGGCATCGGTCGCGCGATTGCCCACCGCGCGGTTGGCAGCGCGCAGTGCGCCCCGGTCCATCGCGCCGGACGCCGAGACACCTTGGCCGGCGTGGCCAGGCCGGCCAAGATCCTGCAGCAGTGTCTGCAGGCCTGGGGCAATGATTTCCAGGCAGGCGCCGCCACCGGGCTCGGTCATTCGGCGTTCGGGCACGGCTACCGAGACAGCACCCGTTGGCCGTGGGCCGGCATCGACGAAGCGCACGCGATAACCTGGCTGCAAGAGCGCCGGCTCATCGCGCTGCAGGTCCCACAGGCGCGCGTCGGTCGCGCCGATGATCTGCCAGCCGCCAGGGCTGGCCTGCGGATAGATGCCGCTGAATTCGCCGGCCAGGGCCACGGCACCGGCCGGGATGCGCGTGCGCGGCGTGCTGCGCCGGGGCACGACGAAGCCGGCCCCGCCGCTGAGGTAGGCAAATCCCGGCGCGAAGCCGCAGAACGCGACATCATAGTCCGAAGCCGTGTGGCGACTGATGACTTCGTCGGTCTCGATGCCTAGCATGCGCGCCACTTCGGCAAGGTCTTGGCCGTCGTAATGCACCGCAATCTCGACCCGCTTGCCGGCCTGGCGCTGCCTGCCGCGCACGTCGCACGCCGCGATCCGTGCGGCCAGGGCTTCTCGACCAAGGGAAACGGGGCAGAAGTGCACGAGCAGCGTGCGTGCTGCCGGCACCATTTCCCGTACGCCAGGGATGGGCGAGCGCTGCAGGGCGTCGAACAGGTCCAGGGTCTGCTCCAGGTTCGCCAGCTCGACCAGCAGCGCATCCAGACCGACCGGAAAGAAACGCATGATCCACTCCTATACGTGGTAATGGCTGTCGGGCACGTCGGTAATGAACATATGGCCCGGGGCATGGGAAATCGCGAACGGTACGCCAGAGGCCATGACCGCGGCTTGCGGGGTGACACCGCAGGCCCAGAACACCGGAACCTCGCCCGGCCTGATGGTGACCGCCTCGCCGAAATCGGGCCGGGACAGGTCGGCGATACCGAGCAAGCCCGGCTCCGCGACATGCACCGGGGCGCCATGCACGCCTGGGTAGCGCGATGTGATTCGAGCCGCATCGGCCACCCGATCGGCCGCAATGGGCCGCATCGACACCACCATGTCGCCATGCAACCGCCCCGCCGGCCGGCAAGCGCGGTTGGTGCGATACATCGGGACGTTGCGGCCTTCGCTGATATGCCGCACATCGATGCCAGCGTCCAGCAGGTCGGCCTCGAAGGTGAAGCTGCAACCGATCAGGAAGCTCACCAGGTCCGGGTGTTCGTCCCATGCCGCGCGCACATCGCTGACCTCCTCGACCAGCTGGCCATCGCGCCAGATCCGGTACAGCGGCAAGTCGGTGCGCAGGTCGGCGTCAGCGGCGAGGTGGGTGGCCCACTCACCCGGCTCGGTCACGTCCAGTACCGGGCAGGCCTGCGGGTTGCGCTGGGCGAACAGCAGGAAATCGTAGGCCCAGTCACGCGGCAGGCAGATCATGTTGCACTGGGTCAGCCCAGGCGCATGACCCGCGGTCGGTGACACCAGTCCCTGGCGATGACGGGCACGCGCCGCGGCAGCGGCTTGACGGGCTTGCAGCAAGGTCTTGTCCATGCTCGTTCCTCAGGCGAAGCTGCGCAGGGTGGCGCCAGCCTCGAGCAGGCAGTGCCTGACCGTGCGGGCAATGTCGACCGCGTCCGGGCTGTCGCCATGCACGCAGATCGAATCCGCTTGCAGCTCGATGACCTGCCCGTCCTCGCTTTTGACCACGCCCTCGCGGACCAGGCGCAGCATGCGCCGGGCGATCAGTCGTGGATCGTGCAGCACGGCGCCGGGGCGATTACGCGAGACCAGGGTGCCCTGGGCGGTGTAGGCCCGATCGGCGAAAGCCTCGGCCACGCAGTGCAGGCCGGCCTCGCGTGCCCAGCCGATCAACGGGGAACTGGCCAGGCATACCAGCTTCAGCTGCGGATCGACCCGCAGCACGGCCTCGATGACCGCCGCTGCCTGGGCCTTGTCGCTGGCGATGGTGTTGTACAGCGCTCCATGTGGCTTGACGTAGCGAACCTCGGTGCCCGCTGTACGCGCCAGTGCTTGCAGCGCGCCTATCTGATAGACCACGTCGGCGCTCAGTTGCTCGGGCGCGACGGCCATGTTGCGACGACCGAAACCGACCAGATCGGGATAGGCCACATGGGCGCCGACGACGACACCGCGCGCGGCCGCCGCCTCGAGCGTGCGCAGGATGCCCAGGGGGTCACCGGCATGGAAACCACAGGCGACATTGGCGCTGGTGACGATCTCGAGCATCGCCGCGTCATCGCCCATGGACCAGGCGCCGAAGCTTTCACCCAGGTCGCTGTTCAGATCGATGGCATGCATTGAAGTGTTCTCCATGGCAGTCAGGCTGCATTGATGAAGGCGAAGATGGCGCCGGCCGACCTGTACGCCATGTACCAGGACAGCACGCAGGTGAGGATGCCGAGCACCAGCAGCCAGCGTGGATAGTGGTAGCCGTCCATCAGGTCCGAACGGCGCCAGCCGACATACATGAAGATGCTCAGACCCAACGGCAGAATAAGCCCGTTGAAGCCACCGGCGAAGACCAGCAGCGCCGCCGGCGGCTTGCCAGCCAGCACATACAGGAGCAGCGCCGTGAGGATGAAGCCGACCGTGGCCAGATGGCGGGCACGCTCGGTGATACGTCTGGAAAACACCGTGATGAAGGACATGGACGTGTAAGAGGCCCCGATCACGCTGCTGATCCCGGCTGCCCATAGCACCAGGCCGAACGCCATCAGGCCGGCCTGGCCGGCTGCCGCGCCAAAGGCCTGGGCGGCCGGATTGGCCGCCTGGCCGGACACGTCGATGACCACACCGCTGGCCACGACGCCAAGGATCGCCAGGAACAGCACGTAGCGCGCAATGCCCGTTACCAGGATCCCGGTCAGCGCTGCCCGGGACACCACCTCGATGTTCTCCACGCCCACCGTGCCACGATCGAGCAGGCGGTGCGCCCCGGCATAGGTGATGTAGCCGCCGACGGTGCCGCCGACGATCGTGGTAATCGAAGCGAAGTCGACGAAGTCAGGCCAGACCGCCTGACGCAGCGCCTCACCCAACGGCGGGTGAGAGGCGAAGGCGGCGAAGACGATCAGACCGATCTTAAGGGTACCGAGCACGATCATGATGCGGTCCATGGCGACACCAGCACGCTGCGAAGAAAAGATGCCGATCGCCACCAGTGCGCTCAATGCGCCGCCCCACTTCGGGTCCAGACCGGTCAGCGCGTTGAGGCCCAGGCCGGCCCCGGCGATGTTGCCCAGGCTGAACACCAGGCCGCCGAAGATCACCAGCACCGCCAGCACATAGCCGCTGCCTGGTATGGCCGTGTTCGCCAAATCCGAAGCACGCATGCGGGTCAGGGTCACGATACGCCAGACGTTCAGCTGCACGACGAAGTCGATCAGGATCGAAGCCAGGATGCCGAAGGCGAAGGCAGCGCCCAAGGTGGCGGTGAACGTGGCGGTCTGGGTCAGGAAGCCCGGACCGATAGCGGAGGTGGCCATCATGAAGATCGCCGCGATCAAGGATGAACGCCGGGCCCGGGTGAACTCGCAAGCAGTCTGTTTCACAGCATCGTTCCTGCAATGAGTGGTCTTGGCGTTCAGCAACATGTGTGCCACAAGGCAAGAATACTGGCTGAAACGAGGAACGATAGCGATTCAATTGTTCAACAATCTTTATTTGATGAATGAGACATTCGCACCGAATTGTTACCCTTTCACCCACCCGTGCTACTTGATGGAGCACACGGGCGATTGTTTCTTGCCACACCCGCTGCGCTCGGAGAACATGCCGGTGTCATTCTCAGCCTGGATCGCCAATGAACGACCCGTGCACCGCTCATCCCCGTTCCCTGAACGAGTCCATCACCCATGAACTGCGCCGGATGCTGGTCGAAGGCGAACTGGCGCCCGGCCAGAGGCTGTCCGAAGCGGCCTTGGCCGAGAGCCTGCAAATCTCGCGCAACACCCTGCGCGAGGCGTTCCGAGTGCTCACCCGGGAAGGCTTGCTCAAGCACGAACCCAATCGTGGGGTGACCGTGGCCGAACCCGACATGGCCTCGATCATCGATATCTACCGGGTGCGTCGCTTCATAGAATGCAAGGCCATCGCCCAGGGCTTTCCCCTGCATCCGGGCACGTTGAAGATGCGCGAGGCCGTCGAGGCTGGGATGCGCGCAAGGGAAGCGACGGACTGGGTCGGCGTCGGGACCGCGAACATGCGCTTTCACAAAGCCATCGTCGAACTTGCCGACAGTCCGCGTCTGCTGGCGTTCTACGGGCAGATCGCGGCGGAGCTGCGGCTGGCCTTCGGCGTGCTCGGCGATCCGCAGTTCCTGCACCTGCCCTACCTGGACATGAACGCGGCCATTCTGCGCTGTGTCGAGGAGGGCCGCGCCGAAGAAGCCATGCGCATGCTCGAGGACTATCTGGTGCAATCGGAGCGGATCGTTCTGGCGGCCTATGAGCGGCGGACCCGGCGCTGAGGCTTTGTACGAAAAGTCGCCGAGCGGCGATCAGGCAAGGCGAAAACAGGCGAGGAACGGCCGGGGTCGCGCTCGACTTTACTGGGTGTAAATGCGCATTCCGAGCCTGTTTTCAACGTGGCCTGATCGTCGCGCAGGCACTTTCGGACAAGGCCTAAGGCTCCCCTGCACCGCCCGGCCAGCCGCTACAGCTCGCTCAGGCGGACATGCCGAAGTAGTACAGCAGCCCGCCCAGCGTGACCAGCGAGCCCAGGGTCGAGACCAGAATGACCCTGGAGGCCACCCCGGCTTCGCGCTTGTAGTATTCAGCCAGCATGAAGGGGCCGGTGCCGGTCGGCAGGGCGCTGAGCAGCACTGCCGAGGTCGCCCACAGCGGCTGCAAGGCGAAGACCTTGAACGCGAGGACCCAGGTGATCAGCGGCTGACCGATGAGCTTCATCGCCACCAGTGGCCATGCGCTGCTCTGTCCGGCGGGTGCCTTGTGAGCGAGGAACAGCCCCAGCGATACCAGCGCGCAGGGGGTGGTCGCCGCCGCCAGCATATCGAGAAAGTGGACGACCGCAAGCGAAAGGCCAAGCCCGCTGGCCCCCCAGGCAGCGCCGGCCAGTGGCGCTATGACCAGCGGGTTCTTCGCCAGCGCGCGCAGCACCACGGCGATCGCCCGGCCGACGTGCCGCTCCTGCTGCTGGCCGATTTCGATGCAGATCACGGCAATGGCGAACAGCACGCAGACCACGATGAGGCTGGACACCAGCGCCGGCTGGAGGCCGGGCTGGCCGTAGAGCAATACACACAGTGGAATGCCGATGTAGCCGGTATTGGCGTAGCCGGCGCTGAGCCCATCGAGGCTGGCGGCGACCAGGCCGTGGCCAGCGAGCATTCGCCAGATGACGATGCAGCAGAACACCGCCAGTGCCCCGAGCCCGAACGACAGGATGAAACCCGGTTGCCAGATCTCCTGCCAGGTGGCCGTGGCGGTAACCTTGAACAGCAGCGCCGGCAGGCACAGCCAGACCACCATCAAGTTGATCTCCGAGGCGGCCCTGGGGCCGAGCTTGCCGGTTTTCCTGCAGAGGAAACCCACCAGGATGAGCGCGAAGATCGGAACGACGACGACAAGGATGGTATGCATGAACGAGATTTTCCGGGCCTTGGACGCGCCAGCTTAAAAGCCACCGCCGATGCAGTCCAATGACTTGCGCCTGTCGTTCGGCGAACCGCCGGCCGCATGGTTCCCGGCCTGCTCCAGGACCACGATAGCGCGCCGTGTATCAGATACTGCGCATCTTGCGGCTGACAGGGCCGTGCGGCCGGTGCGCGCTCACCGTGTAGCTATGGCGAGAACTCGTCCCGCGCACGCTCCCACAGGCGCATTTCCAGGCTGCCATGCACCGCCGTCGCACAGACGGCGGCCTGTCCGACGGCAACGCTTATCTGCTTGAGCGAATCGACCACGTCGCCAACGGCATACAGGCCGGCCACCGTGGTGCGCTGGTGGGCATCGACCTGCAAGGCACCCTGCTCATTCGTCCTGGCACCCAGCCGGACTGCGAGCTCGGAACAGGTCCGCGAGCCGAGGCAGGGGTAGACGATATCGAAGCCGTGGCTCTGGCCCTTGCGTGTGGTCAGCCGCACCTGGTCGTCCTCGACTCGGATATCCACGACCTGGTCATGGACGAGCGCGATGCCGGCATCACGAGCCGCACAGGCGGCCTCGTCGCTGGCCACCTCGTCGGTGGCCGCCACTACGGTGACCCGATCGGTGAAGTTGCGCAGGAACATCGCGTGGCCGATGGCGCAATGGACCTCCCCATAGATGGCCACGTTGTCACCATCGACTTCGTACCCGTCGCAGATGGCGCACAGGCGGACGATGGCCCGGGCGATCGCGTCGTAGGGCTGGTCCATTTGCGGCAAGGTATCGACGATGCCCGTCGCCAGGACGACACGACGCGCGCTTAGCGCGCGCCCATTGAGGGTTGCCAGAAAACCGCTGCCCTGTTTGCGCAATGACTCCACGCGTCCGGCTTCGACGGTGGCACCGTAACCGACCGCCTGGTCGCGTAGTCGGGCGAGCAGCTCGGCGCCAGAGATCCCAGGCGGGAAACCCGGATAATTATGCGAAACCGGGATCAGACTGGCGCGGCTGCGCCCTCCGTCGGCGACCAGCACGCGGCGGTGGAAGCGGCTCAAGTAGACGGCGGTCGTCAATCCGCCGGGGCCGGCGCCGACCACCAGGCAATCGATGTCCGCATGCTGCGCCTCGGCCGAGGCGGCGTCCGGAAGCGCAAAGGGTTTGCTGTACGGTTGCTGGCCCATGGCTGAGCACCTTCCCAAGTTGGTCATCAAGCAGTGACCTAGGCGCCCCGACAAAGGTTGGCCGAGTCGACGGATGGCCATCGATAGCCTTGGCAGGCCGGCGCTGCCCTTCATCGGCTTGTGCCGCAGCGCTACTGAACGGCGGCGGCCTCGCCCCTTTCGAAGTCCATGCAGGGCGCGCACGCGGCATCTGCGGATCCTTGCCCGTGTTCGCCGAGCGCCTCGAAGTTCTGGCACTTCAGGCGCATGTCGTTCAAGTCGTGCCCATATCTCGATGGGCTCTGGAGGCACCATGGCGCAGCAGCACCTGTCCGAGCGCTTTTCGACAGCTTGCCTGGACATTTCTTCTGGCATGGCAGGGTTTCGACCATGACTGCCAGAACGCAAGCTACCCTGCCGCTACCGAACACGTCGACGGCCTTCCTGTGGCGTTACGTGCGCCGGCGTCCCTGGCATTTCGGGACCTTGTTCATGCTCATCATTGGCGCCACCAGTTGCGCCGTCGCCGTGCAGTACGGCATGAAGCTGCTGGTTGACGCCATGGCCGAAGGAGCGCAAGGAGCGGGACGTGTCTGGCAGCCCTTCGGCCTGTTCATTGCGCTGATCGTGGTCGAGAACCTGTTCTGGCGCTGTGGCGGCTACCTGGGCTGCCGGACGGTGGTAGCCAGCTGCGCGGATCTGCGCATCGACCTGTTCAACCACCTCACCGGCCATCCGATGCGCTTCTTCACTCAGCACTTCGCCGGTTCCCTGGCCAATCGGATTTCCTCGGCAGGCGCCGCGGCCGGCTCGATCTATGGCGGCCTGGCGTGGAAGATCATACCGCCTTGCGTCGACTTCATCGGCGCGGTGGTGGTGTTGCTGACTGTCGACGTGGCGATGGGCCTGGCCCTGATCGTCAGCGTGCTGGTGGTGGCTTCGCTGATCACGGTCATGGGTATCCGTGGCCGTAGCCGGCACATCGCTTTCGCTGCACAGTCGGCCCGTGTGGGCGGCGAGATCGTCGACCAGGTCTCCAACGTCTGGACCATCAAGGCGTTCTCGGCGCGGGAGCGGGAGCGCCGGCGCCTGGAGCAGGCGATCGGCAGGGAAGCCAAGGCCCAGCGGCGCAGCTGGCTGTATCTGGAAAAGGCCCGGATGCTGCATGACATCTGTCTCTCGGTACTGGCTGGCGGAATGCTTGGCTGGGCCATCCTGCACTGGCGCAACGGCCTGATCACGCCGGGCGACGTGGTGATGGTCAGCGCCCTCACCTTCCGCATCCTTCACGGCTCGCGCGACTTGGCGCTGGCGCTGGTCGACACCTCCCAGCAGATGGGCGTGATCGCCGAAACCTTGCAGATCATCGTCCAGCCCCATGGCCTGAGCGACAGTCCGCTGGAGCTGGCGCAAAGTCGGGGAAGCATACGTCTGATCGACGTCAGCTATAGCCATGCCAACGGACACAAGGTGTTCAAGCACCTGTTCCTGGACATACCGGCCGGGCAGAAGGTCGGCATCGTCGGCCGCTCCGGTGCCGGCAAGTCGACCTTGCTGAGCCTGGCCCAGCGGCTGGACGATGTGCATGGCGGCGTGGTACTGATCGACGGTCGCGATATCCGCACCGTCAACCAGGACAGCCTGCGCCGGCAGATTGCCGTGGTGCCGCAGGAACCGGCGTTGTTCAACCGCAGCATCCTGGAAAACATTGGCTATGGCCAGCCTGCCGCGAGCCGTGAGCAGATCATTCAAGCGGCGCGCCATGCCCACTGCGAGGAATTCATCCGCGCACTGCCAGAGGGCTTCGATACCCGGGTTGGCGAACGCGGCCTGATGCTGTCCGGTGGCCAGCGCCAACGCCTGGGACTGGCTCGGGCCTTCTTGAAGGACGCACCGATCCTGATCCTCGACGAAGCCACCTCCGCGCTCGATTCCGAATCCGAGGCCAAGATCCAGCTGGCCCTGGAGCAACTGATGCAAGGACGCACCGTGCTGGCCGTGGCGCACCGGCTTTCGACCTTGGCACGGTTCGACCGGATCGTCGTGCTGCAGGACGGCCAGATCGTCGAGGATGGCCCGCCCGATACGCTGCGCCAAGGCGGCGGGCCGTTCCAGCAACTATGGATGGCGCAGGGCATGGGCGAGACGATATGAAGCGCTGCGGCCGCCCGGTGATGCTGCGCATGGCCTGGCGTCCAATCGCCAGGTCAATGCCTGACTGGCCTGCCTAACCGGCGCAACCGGCAAGCCTGCGTGAAACCGGCAGGCCTCCGGCGGCCAGGTGACGCGCACGGCCGACGCCCCAGGCCAGGGCCCTGTTCATCGACTCGCCAGGGCGCGAATCGAACGCCTCCTCGTACAGGTGTGCGCCCGTGTGTGCGTAGATGCCGATGAACAGCTGGGTGCTGCCGATGCGTGACAGCCGGACCTGGACATCGATCTTGGTGCCGTCCTCGAGGGTTTCGGCGTGTACGCGGTGATGCAGCGTGGGGTCTGTCCACCGCCAAAAGGTAGGACCGCGAAGTTTCATGCCACTCTCCTACGTCTTTTTTTCAATCCAGGAGTGAGTGCCACCATGCGCCTGCCGTCAAAGGAACGCGAGCCCCCGCGCCAGGTGCCCGGGGCGATCCGGACCGGCGGCCTGGAATGTTGTACGGTCGCTCCTTCTTTGTACTGCCTTGGCTACCGCGCCGCTTGTAGAAGGACTGCCGCTGGCGTATAAAATGTTATGTTATAACAACTTAAAGGAAGAGGATTTCATGTACGAATTTGCACAGCGCGGCAGGCGCTGGGTGCTAACAGGGGCAGCCGTGGCCAGCAGCGTCCTGTCCGGTACAGCGTTTTCGACCTCCGAAGCCGAGCGAACGCATGCCACCGAACTGGACGCCATGGAAGTCGTTGGCCAGCAAAGCGCTGCAGAACCGATCAGGCCGCTGGCGCGCGGTAGGCTCAGCAACGCACCGCAAAGCCTGCCAGCGGCTGTGTCCACGCTTACGGACGAAGACATCCGTACGCTCAATGTGGACCGGGATATTTCCAACATATATCGCCGTGTTCCTGGCGTGGTGGCCAACAATATCGACCAGGGCGACACGGGCAACGGTTTTCGCATGCGCGGCTTCGCGACCAATGGCACCCACGGCGCGGACGTGGCGGTCTATGTCGATGGCGTGCCGCAGAACATTCCATCGAGTCAGGGTGGGGCAGGTCACGGCCCGGTGTTCCTGGAGTGGCTCACCCCGCAGATGATCAAGCGTGTCGACGTCATCAAGGGACCGGTATCGGCACTGTACGGCGACCAGAACCGCGCAGGCTCGGTGAACATCGAGACGCTCGATGGCGGCGACGTGGCCTCGAGCATAGGCCTGGACATCGCCAGTTTCGATGGTCGTCGCGCCAACCTGGTGCTCGGTGGCGCACAGGAGGGGTTCGAATCGCTGTTCGTGGCCGACATCTACAAGACCAACGGCTATCGCAAAGCGGCCCAAACCGACCGTGACAACTACTTCTGGAAACTGACCAAGGTCGTTGACGATGCCAAGTACTCTGCCCGCTTCAGCCATTACCAGTCGGACTTCAAGAACGACGGTTACCTCAACCTGCCTGGGCTCAGGGCTGGCCAGATCAGCCGCCGCGATACCGACAACCTTTATGGTTTCGGCAATGCCAACCGTAACACCTATGTCTTCAATCGCGCGCCGGCGGACGGCGAGGCTGGCCTGTACTACACCGCCTACTACGAGGACTTCAGGCGGGTCCGCGGCATCGCCAATGGCAGCAATACCCACAACTACGGAAAGGATGAGCGTGACATCTATGGTGGCCGCCTGGCCTACAATTTCGTCCACGAAGACACTGCCGCGCTGATGATTGGCACCGAGGCACGCCGCGACAAGGGCGATGCCTATCGCCAGCAGTACCGCAACTTCCAGCCGACACCGAACTTCTACTATGACTTCGACATGGACCTGATCACCTATGGCGTCTTCGCCCAAGGCCAGTACAAACCGTTCGACGCGCTGAAGGTGCTCGGTGGCATCCGTTACGACCGTTTCGACTACGACATCGACAACCTCAAGTTCCGCGATGCCGATACCGGCTACCACAGTTCGGTCACCACACCGAAATTCGGCCTGGTGTGGACGCCGATCGAGCAGCTCGAACTGTTCGCCAACGTTGCCCAGGGCTTTCGCTCGCCAGCGGCAGAGTACATCAGTTCCGGAAGTGCCAGCGCACTGCCTCCAAGCCGATCCGGCGGCCAGGTCAACGGCAGCGTTCGCCCAAGCAAGGTCAAGTCCTACGATGTCGGTTTCACCGCACGACCGAGCGATCGGCTCACCACCACTACCGAGTTCTATTACATCGAGAACGACAGCGAGACGGTGCAGACTTCGCCAGGCGTATACGAGCAGGTCGGCGATACCACTCGCCGAGGCGCGGAGACCAGCTTCAACTACCAAGCCACGTCCACCGTCAGCGCGTATGCGAGCTACGCAAGGATCATCGATGCGGTGATCAACAATCCGGCGCCAGGTACCGGTGCCAGGCTGGTCGTGCCCGAGCATACCTACAAGGCGGGCGTGCAGTATCGCGACGCATTGCTGGGCGGCCAGCTGACGCTCAACGCCGATGCCTACCACCTGGCGGGTATCCCCTACTACATCGGCACCGAGAAAAAGCAAATGCCGCCCTATACCCGTTACGACCTGCGGGCCACCTACGACTACAGCGACTATCAATTCAGCCTGTACGGTACCTTCCAGCCCCATCGCTACGGCAGCGAAGTGGCGTACGGTACCAGTACCGGGCTGGTGATCGTGCCACAACCGTCCACCACTCTGGGCGCGTCGGTCAGGTACTTCTTCTGAGCATCGAGGCGCCTGCCCGCATGGGCAGGCCCTGGGCTCGGCTACCCCGCGGGCCAACCATTGCAACAGCGCCTGACAGCCGTTAGAGTCGCCGTTGGGCGTGAGCTGCGCCTGCGGTCCGCGCAAAGGGGTTGCCCAAGCCACATCCATCGACATTTCCATTCCAACTCCGGCTTGTCGGCGGACCGAGCCTCCCAAGGAGTTGGCATGATCGCCAAGCACGATTCCCGATACCACGGCCTGCCCGACCTGCCCATCCTGCGCAAGCGTGCCAAACGCCTGCTCAGCGAACTCAGGCAGGGTGAAGCCGACGCCACCCGCGAACAGCTGCGAAAACTCGGCCTGGCCGGCCCCGACTACCGCCTGGCAGACGTCCAGTGGCTGGTGGCACGCGAGTCCGGCTTTGCCAGTTGGCCCAGGCTCAAGGCCCATGTCGATGCCGTCGCGTTCGCGGCGCGTCATCCCGGCTTCGCTGCCGATGACGCGGCAAGCGTGCAGCATTGGCGCTGTGGCAACGACATCGAGCACAACCTGCGCACCGCCGGCTTCAGCGGCTCGTTCCACATGTTCGACGATCCGATGGTCATCGGGCCCGTACCGGCATTGCCCGACGAGCGATACTGGCAGGTACGGGCCGACTATCTGCGACAGGCCTTCGATCTCGACATCCAGGACATCGAACGGCGCCAGACCGCGCAGCGATCAGCATTGGCGCGACTGGGCGGTGACAGCGAGGTGGTGCTCTGGTGCGAGGCGGATGCCTATGACCAGCTGTTTCTGGTGCGCTTTCTGGCGAGCCTCCCCAGCCTGCCCCGTCGGCTCGAGCTGATCGAGATCAGCGCAGTCCCCGGTGTCGAACGTTTCATCGGCATTGGCCAGCTGGCTCCAGACCTGCTGGCCTGGCTTTGGCCGCAACGACGTCCATTGGGCGAGCCAGCCGTGGCCCTGGCGCGCAAGGCATGGGCTGCCTACACCGCGCCGCAACCCAGCGCCTGGGCTTGCCTGGCAGCCCAGCCGCACACGGCGCTGCCCCTGTTGCGCAATGCCCTGGCGCGACAACTGCAGGAATTGCCGGGAGCGCGCGACGGCTTGAGCCTTACCGAGCGTCTGCTCCTGAATGTCCTGGCCAGCCACGGCGAACTGCCCGCCGGACGCGTGTTCGCGCAGCTGAACATGCATGACGAACCCCTGCCCTACCTGGGTGACCTGATGTTCGATGTCCTGCTGCGACCGCTGGTCGATGCGGTCCACCCGCTGCTGCTGGAGGGTCGCGGCGACAGCTGGTTGCAACGGCCCTTGCGGCTGACGGCACTTGCCGAAAAGATCCTCGCAGGACAGGCGCACTGGCTCGATCACAGCCCAAGGCAGCGCTGGGTCGGTGGAGTACTTGTCCGGGCCGATGCGAAGCCTTGGGTCGTCAGCGAGCAAGGCGATGTCTGGCAGCGCGGGTGATCGGCAGGATGAACACCTGCCTCACGGTCGAGCCTGGCAGTCGTGCGCAAGCTTCGCTGGACTGCCCGACAGGCATGTGCGCCTGGCATGCCCAAGTGTTCCATCACCCGGTGTGTCTGGGTCGAGGTCGAACGACTAGGCCATCCACGTCTCGACCACCACGCGGGTCGCCGCGGCGATCAGTTCGCTGTTCGCCGGCGCGGCCTTTTCCCGACCACGGCTATATACCGCCAGGATCCACGGCGCCCGCCCTGGCGGCCAGACGATGCCGACATCGTTGGCCACGCCGTAGTCGCCAGACCCGGTCTTGTCCCCCACGGTCCAGCCCTCGGGCAGCCCGGCGCGAATCCGGGTAGCGCCCGTGGTATTGCCCTTGAGCCAGGCCTGCAGCTGCTGCTGGGCCGCGATCGGCAGGCCATCGGTCAACAGCAGGCGCTCGAGGGTAGCGCCCATGGCCAGCGGCGAAGAAGTATCGCGAGGGTCCCCGGGTAGCGCGCTGTTGAGCTCCGGCTCGTAGCGATCGAGGCGCAAGACCGGGTCGCCCAGCCTGCGGGCGAAAGCGGTCAGGCCGGCCGGGCCACCGACCTGCTCGAGCAGCAGGTTGCCTGCGGTATTGTCGCTGTACTGCACTGCGGCCGCGCACAGTTCGGCGACGGTCATGCCTGCGCCGACGTGCTTTTGCGTGACGGGCGAATACACCACCAGTTTGTCGCGCCCATAGACGAGCCTGCGTTGCAGCAAGCCCGGGTCGCCCTGGGCCTGGTGCAGGATGGCCCCGGCGAGGACCACCTTGAAGGTGCTGCACAAGGCGAAGCGCTCTTCGGCACGATAAGCCAGGCGCTTGCCGGTCCCCGTGTCCAGCGCCCACAGGCCCAGCGTACGGTCCGCGGACCGCTCGAGCCGTTGCAGCCGCTGCTCCAGCGGGTCGGCTGCCCAGCTCGGCAGAGCCAGGAGCGAGGTGCATCCAAGGATGCCTTGAAGCAGCTGCCGGCGGCGTATGGTTGGTTTCACGTGTGCGCTCCCCATGACGAATTTCGAACGGCGGAGATTAGACAGGCTGACGTCTCGGACCAAGCCGGCAGCTGGCCGGGACTGTTACCTTTTTTGACAAATGTTCGAGCCGCATCCGGTGGCCCATCGTCCCTGCCGCGAAAGCCAGCTGATGTCCATGTCCGGCCCGGAGCCAGGCCGCAAGGCAACCGTCAGGTCGAAACAACTCCGGCGAACAGCGGTTCGAGCAGCAGGCGTCGACGCGCCGCCTCGACTTCGGCCAGCGCCGTCTGCTCTGGGGCCACCAGGCCTTGCAGGTAGACGAACTGCACGTCGAACAAGCCGATGGTCGCCAGTACATGGCGCAGGTAGGGCGTGAGGAAATCCGGCTGGCGAGCCCGGGGGCCGCGATGGAAGCCACCCGAACTGACGAGCACATGCACCGGACGGTCCGCCAGCAGTCCGACCTTACCGTCGGGCGTGGCCGCGAAGGTACGGCCAATCCGCACCACCAGATCGATCCAGAGCTTGAGAGCGGCCGGTAGCGTGAAGTTGTGCATGGGCGTTGCAATCACCAGTGCATCGCTGCGCTCGAGCTCGCCGATCAGACGTTGCGACAACTCCAATACCGGATCGCTGTCGGGAAGCCTTTGGGTGAGCGCATCGGCGTAGAGCCTGTCCAGCGGTCTCAGGGCATCGCCTTGCAGGTCCCGCCTCGTCAGGATCAGGCCAGGCTTGCGACGCTGCAGGGCGTCGAGCAGCTCTTCAGCCAGGCGATAGCCAAGCGATGACGCTGGCCGCGGACTGGCATTGATCAGCAGGACCTCACGCATGGCACGTCCCCTCCGGCAGCGGCTGGACGAAATGCATACCCTTGGCGAGCAGGCCCTCACGGAAGTAGAACCGTTGCGCGAGCGGCATGTGCAAGCCGGTATCGAGCACCAGGTGCTGCGCTGCGCTGCGTATCGCTTCGCGGCGGACCTGGTCGAGCAACTGCGCTCCAATCCCGGCGTGGCGCTGCGACTGGGCAACCACCAGGTCATCGACATAGACGAACCGCCCATGAAGCAGGTTCTCCAGCATGCGAAAGCCGACCAGGCCGACCAGTTCGGTGTCGAGCCAGGCCCCGAGCAACCGGTAGTGCTGTTGGGACTGGCGTTGCACCTGGGTGGCGAATGCGCAGGCGTCCACCAGCAAGGGACGTAACAGGCGCATCAGTTCGAAAGCGCCGAGCAGGTCGGCGTGCTTTATCAGGTAGCAAAAGCGTGGCTGGAGCTTCATGGTCGGTGCCCTTGGCGGAATGAGCCCGCACCATAGGACGTCGCAGCTTTTCGACACAGGGCCAGGAACGCTCGGAATGCATGGGTCATGGGCGTGGGCGTCGCGCAGGCGCGATCGCCTGTGTACGTGAGCTACCATCTGGCGGCTACCTGGAGGAAAGTCGTCATGCTCGCCCGCAGCACACCGGATCGTAACGCCACCCTGCCGGTCTACCGGCAACTCTACCAACGCTACCGCGACGCCATCATCGCCGGCCAGCTCAAGCCAGGCGATCGCGTGCCCTCGGTGCGAGCGCTGGCCGCCGAGCTGAACCTGGCACGCGGCACGGTGGAGACGGCCTACCAGCTATTGATCGGCGAAGGCTATCTGCAAGCCCGTGGTTCGGCCGGCACCGTAGTATGCCCGCACTTGTCGAAGGCCGCGGTCATGCCGCCAGCGGCCACGGCACCGCTGCCCTGTTACACGGCGACGCATACCGGGGCTGCGCCGATGCCCTTGCAGATGGGGCTGCCGGCGCTCGATGCATTCCCGCGCAAGACCTGGACACGCCTGGCCAGTCGCGTGGTCCAGCAAAGCGGCCTGGAGGGCATGGTCTATCCGGACCCACAAGGGGATGAACCGCTACGGGTGGCCGTGGCTCGTTACCTTGGCATATCGCGCGGCATCGCCTGCGCCCCCGAACAGGTGTTCATCTGCGCCGGCTATCGTGCCTGCCTGGAACTGATCGCGCGCAGCGTGCTGAACGGTGGCGACCAGGGATGGTTCGAAGACCCGGGCTACTTCCTGGCTCGACGGTTCTTCGAACAGAGCGCCCTGGAGCTGGTGCCGGTGCCAGTGGATGCGCACGGACTGCGCGTGGAAGTCGGGACCTACCGTGCACCCCAGGCACGCTTTGCCGTCGTCACGCCTTCGCACCAGAGCCCGCTGGGCGTGTCCATGTCGCTGCCTCGCAGGCAGGCCTTGCTGGCCTGGGCCTACGACCAGCGCAGCTGGATCATCGAAGACGACTACGACAGCGAGTACCGCTACGTGGGCCGACCGTTGCCGGCCTTGAAGAGCCTCGATACTCATGGGCGCGTGCTCTATACCGGAACCTTCAGCAAGGTGCTGGTCCCTGGCCTGCGCCTGGCCTACCTGGTGGCGCCACCGGAGCAGGTCGCACGCTTCGCCCGCACGGCCGATGTCCTGCACAACCATTGCCCGCACCTGTTGCAGCGCACTACCGCGACCTTCATCGAGGAAGGGCATTTTGCCCGTCACCTGAAGAAGATGCGCAGTCTGTACGCCTGTCGCCGTGCCCTGCTCAGCGATGCCATTGCCGCTCGCCTGGGGGACAGGCTGAGCCTCGAACTGCGCGCCGGCGGCATGCATGTGCTGGCGAGCCTGGCGGCAGGCTTGCAGGACAACCTGCTTGCCAGCCGTGCGCGCCAGGCTGGCCTGGCTCCACAGGCGCTTTCCAGCTGGTACCAGCAGGCGCCGGCGCGGCAGGGGCTGTTGATGGGCTTCACCAATGTGAAGGATGCGGAGTCAGCGGCGGAACTTGCCACGCGCATCGCCGCGCTGCTGGATTGAGGCGGCGCCAGGCAACGAGCGCGTCGGCGCAGGTTGCGCTCAGTGCAGGTCGGCCCGGTCCAGCCCATAGAGCTTGTCCGCCGAGCCAGGCACGGCCTGGAACGCCACGCTCAGACGGTTCCAGGCGTTGATCGAGATGACCAGAAACGAAAGATCGGCCAGCTCGGTGTCCGACAGCGACTCGCGCATGCGCTGGTAGAGGTCGTCCGATACGCCGTGGGGCTCGAGGCGGGTCAAGGCCTCGGTCCACTCCAGCGCGGCGCGTTCACGGGCCGAGAACAGCGTCGATTCGCGCCAGACCGTGACATGGTGCAGGCGCAGTTCACGCTCGCCATGGATCTTCGCCTCCTTGACATGCATGTCGACGCAAAAGGCGCAGCCGTTGAGCTGCGAGGCACGCAGCGTGACCAGATGGCCGACTTCGGCGAGAAACGGTTTCTTCTTCAGCAGCTGGGCCAGCTCCATGTATTTGCCAGCGGCATCGGGGGAGAGTTTGAAGTAGTCGAGACGTTGGGACATGCCTGGGCTCCTGTGCCAGTCGATTGGATCGCTGCGGTATGCGAGCGACAGGCGAACGGTAACGCTGGCCCGACCTGCGTCGCAGGGCCAGGAAAGGCATTTTCGACTAGGCCATCAGGCTGGCAGGCGGCACGACCCAGGCGCCGAGCCCCGTTCGCCGCCCGAGCGCGACCGGGTCGGGGCCAGCGCCTCGGGCGATCGGCTACTTGCCGTGGTGCTCCATGGTCTGGCGATACAGCTCGATGAAAGGCGCTTCGGCCGGATCGATGCGATCCATGCCCGCCGCGATCCGGTGCCAGTAGGGATACAGCGGCGCCAGGCGGGTCGCCTGCTCGATCTGCCGGAGGTCCTCATCGAGCAGCTGCAGCTCGACGGCCTTGAGGTTGTCCTGCAACTGCTGCTCGGAACGTCCGGCGGTGATCACGCTGGTGATGCCCGGACGGTCCTTGAGCCAGGCCAGGCAGACCCGCGACGGCGAACAGCCGTGACGCTCTCCGACCTGAATCAGGGTTTCGATGATGTCGTAGGCGCGCTCGCGGTCATGCACGTAGGGCTCCGGCCAGTCGTTGCCCTGGCGGGTCCCGCGCGGGGTCTGCTGGCCGCGGCGGACCTTGCCGGTCAGCAAGCCCTCGCCCAGCGGGCCCCAGACCAGCGTGGCGAAGCCTTGGTCCAAGGCCATGGGCAGCAGTTCGTACTCGGCCTCGCGGGATTCGGGCGTGTAGTAGATCTGCTGGGAAACCGGCTGCTGCCAGCCGTTCAGACGCGCGCTGCCGAGCGTCTTCATCATTTGCCAGGCACTGTAGTTGGACGTGCCGATGTAGCGGATCTTGCCACTCTGGACCAGGTGATCCAGCGCTGCCAGCGTCTCTTCCACCGGTGTCATGCCATCCCAGTTATGGATCTGGTAGAGGTCGATGTGGTCGGTGCCCAGGCGCTTGAGGCTGGCCTCGCAGGCGCGGATCAGGTGGTAGCGCGACGCGCCGCTGTCGTTGGGATTCTCGCCCATCGGGCTGCGCGCCTTCGACGCCAGGATGATCGACTCGCGGCGCTTGCCAAGGGCCTTGCCGACTATTTCTTCGGCCAGGCCGTGGGAGTAGAGATCGGCCGTATCGACCAGGTTCACGCCGGCCTCGAAGGCCATGTCGAACATGCGGGTCGCCTGGGCGACGTTCACGCTGTCGGTTTTCTCGAACGAACCACGGCCGCCAAAGGGCACGCTGCCGATGACGAGTTCTGAAACGAATAGACCGGTATTGCCCAATGCACGGTATTCATGGCGGACCTCCTGATGCCTTGGTAACGAGCCGAACGGTCAGCTGAATGACCTGCGCTGTTCATTCACCGACGACACCCTGAGCTGAAACGTTCAAGTTGAGTTTCAGGAAGTTGATGGGCTTCTTTGTAACAAGAAATTCCGGCAAAATAAATGCTAACAATTATCATAAGCATTAATTCGGATAGGAATCGTACATGTCATGCCCCTCACCGCTGCCTCGCTTCAGTTCGTCACGCGATCTTCTGGCCCTGGCCGTCTGCATGACGACCTTCGCCCCCACATGGGCCAATGAACGCAGCGAGAACCGAGACGGGCCTGCCGTTGCAACCATAGAGTTGAGCGCCACCGAAATCGCCAGCGAAGGGTTGGGCAGCACCACGGAAGGCTCGCAGTCTTACACCACCGGCGCCATGTCGACCGCTACCAAATTGCCGATGAGCCTACGCGAGACGCCCCAGGCCGTTACCGTCATCACCCGCCAGCGGATGGATGACCAGGCCATGACGAGCATCAATGATGTGGTCAAGGCAACTCCTGGTCTGTTCCTGGATTTGTCCAGCGGGCCCGGCCGCCAGACTTATTCGGCGCGCGGCTTCGATATCGACAACCTCATGTATGACGGCATTCCCAGCGGCTACCAAGGCTGGACGGTGGGCGCCCAGCCGAACCTGGCGATGTTCGATCGGGTCGAGATCGTGCGAGGCGCCACCGGGCTGATCACCGGCTCGGGAAACCCTTCGGCAGCCGTCAACCTGGTGCGCAAGCGTCCGCTGGCCGAGCAGCAGGTCACCCTGACCGGCGCGGCAGGCGGCTGGGATGACTATCGTGGCGAGCTTGACGCCTCGAGCCCGCTCAACGACAACGCCTCCTGGCGCGGTCGCGTGGTCGCTTCCTACCGTGATGCCGACAGTTTCGTCGACCATGCCGCCGAGGACCATGGCCTGTTGTACGCCATCACCGAAGCAGATCTGGACGATGACACCACCTTGACCCTCGGACTCTCGCACCAGAAGGACAAGACCAATTATTTCTGGGGTGCCTCGCTGATCGGCCTCGATGGGCACCATCTCGACCTGCCGCGTTCGTACAACCCCGGGACGACATGGGAAAACAAGGACCAGGAGATCAATACCGTCTTCGCCGAGCTTCGTCATCATCTGGCCAATGGCTGGAAGCTTCAGCTCAACGCCAATTATGCCGAACAGAACGCGCTGTTCTCCGGCTCATACCAGTCGCGCTGGGTCGATCGCACCTTGGCCCGGACCGTCTATCAGGCCGCCTACGATGAAAACCAGGCGGGCATCGACGGCTTCGCCAGTGGGCCGTTCCAGGCATTCGGCCGCACCCATGAGCTGGTCGTGGGCGCCAGCGAGCGCCGCTTCGACATGACCACCCATGCCTATAGCCCCTACGACCAAAACTGGCCGATCGAGGCCGGCAAGCCGGAATTCGTGCATAGCGGCGATAGCCGTGCAGTCACTACCCAGCAAGGCGTATACGCCACCACCCGCCTGAGCCTGGCCGACCCGCTCAAGCTGATCCTTGGGGGACGCCTGGACTGGTACGACTACGACAATCGCGACGGCACCGGCGATTACAAGGTGACGCGCAACGTCACCCGTTACGCCGGCCTCGTCTATGACCTGGATGACCGTCATTCGGTCTACGTCAGCTACAGCGATATCTCCAACCCGCAAAGCGAGCTCGATACCAGCGGCGCCCCGGTCCGGCCGATCGTCGGCAAGAACCATGAGGTGGGCATCAAGGGCGAATACTTCGGCGGCGCGCTCAATGCGAGCCTGGCGGTGTTTCGCGTTGACCAGGAAAACCGCGCGGTCCAGGTCTTCCTGCCGGACTGCCCGCAAGCCAGTTGCTACGAAGCGTCCGGCAAGATTCGCAGCCAAGGCATCGACCTCGAACTGCAAGGCGCATTGACCCCGAACTGGCAGGTCGGCGCCGGTTATACCTATGCGCGCGTGCATACCCTCGAGGATGATGCCAACCCGCGGAACGTCAACCAGCGCTTCGACACCGACCTGCCGGAGCACTTGTTCAAGCTGTCCACCGTCTACCGCTTCCAAGGCCCGCTGGAGAAACTGCGAGTGGGTGGCAATCTCTCCTGGCAGAGCCGTCTGTACAATGATGTGGCGCTCCCCGATGGCAGCAGCTACCGGCTCGAACAAGGCGCCTACGCGGTAGCCGACCTGATGGCCGGCTACCGGGTCAATCGCAACCTGGATCTGCAGTTGAACGCCAACAACATCTTCGATCGCAAGTACTACGCGTCCATTTCCAGTTCGGTCGACTATGGCGGTGACACCTATGGCGCGCCGCGCAACCTGATGTTGACCGCCAGGTACAGTTTTTGAAAGGCAACGGCGCATGGACGCGCCTTGCGCAATGATCGCGCTTCAGTTTCCGGCCAAGCGTTTCCTGTAGCGCGCGATGTCCTCCGGCGTCACGTCATCGCGATAGCACACAGGTGAGTGGCCGCCGGGCTTGCTGTAGGCACTTCGCCTCCCACAAGCGCTGCCGTTTCTGGTCGTGTTGAAGGGGCAGGCGCACGGTCCAGGGTAGGAAGCGATGGACTCGGCAATGATACGTCTGGCTATTTCATCGTCGGATAGGCCGCTGGGTCCGGCTTGAACCGCGCAAACGCCGAACAGCAGGCTGAACGCAAGCGCATTTCCCCTACGCATCTGACTTCTCCCTGTAGTCGGGCTGCTGGCTATTCGCTAGCAAACAGCCAAGTTGTAGCCTACGGGTAATCAGATTGCCACCTGGTTTTGGAGGGCTGCAGCAACCTTGCCGGCAAACAAGGGTAGGAAGATCGTGAATGCGAGCTCGAGGCTGCAAAGCCAAAGGGAGCGCCCGGCCTGCGCTGTCCGTCGCGCGCATAGAACCATCGACGTTGCATGCCTGTCTGGATTGAGACACCCATGCTGGAGTCGTGCTTCATGGTCGCCACCCTGTTATCCCTCGGTAGCATCAACGCCGATTTCCAGGTGAGGGTCGATGATCCGCCGGGAACGGTCGAAACTTCGCTGGCGCATGATTTGTGTCGGCTCGGCGGCGGCAAGGCTGCAAACCGAGCCTTTCTGGGCAGGTTGTACGGTCTCGACTGTCATCTGCTCGGCAGGGTTGGCGCGGATGACCTGGCCGAGCAGGCGCTGGCGCCGCTGCGCCAAGTGGGAGTGAATCTCAAGGGTGTTTCCCGCTCGACCAGCGCTGGCACGGCGGTGTCGATGATCATGGTGCCACCGCAAGGCAAGAAGCACATCGTCCTGGCAAGCAATGCCAACGACGACTGGGATGAAGCCGCGATCGCCGATGTACTCGAACGCATCGCCCAGGCTTCGCGTCCCTCCTGGCTGACCGTCGACTGCGAGATTCCAGCCGCGGTAGCCAGCCGCGCACTCGCACAAGCCAGGCGTGCCGGCATGCCGGTGCTGCTCGACCCATCCTTCGCCCAGCGGGTCGACCTTGGCTGGCTCGATGGCCTCGCCGCCATCACGCCCAACTGCGAGGAAACCTCGGGCCTGCTAGGTACACATGTCGAGACCCTCGAGCAGGCTGCGCGGGCGGTCCGGGAACTATCCCGTCGTGGGGTGCACATCGCCTGCGTGAAACTCGCCGATGGCGGTGCCGTGCTGGCGCACGAGGACGGTGTCTACCACGTTCCTGGCGCTGGCATGACGGTGGTCGACAGCACGGGCGCGGGCGACGCCTTCAGTGGCGTGCTGGCCGTTTGTCTGGTGCAAGGTTTCACGCCGCTGGAGGCAGCCTGTCGCGCCGTCGCGGCATCCGACCTGAGCGTCGGCGGCTATGGTTCACAACCGGCCTATCCATCCCCGGCGCAAATCGAAGGGCACGCGCCCGCCATCTGCCAACAGGTGAGGAAGTTGCATGGCTGAAGTCACCTTCGATCACTATGACGGCGAGGACGAGCGACGCCGTGAAGCACTCCTGTCTCTGGGCAATGGGGTGCTCTCGTGGCGCGCAAGCGCTCCGGAAGCGTTGTTTTCAGCGGATCGCACCGCGCATTATGCGGGACTCTATCGCGCAGGCTGGTATGACGATGCGCTGCGGCAGGTGAATGGCCGGCCGACCCGTATCGAATCGCTGGTGAATCTGCCCGACCCCTTTGGCCTGAGTTTCTCCGTCGATGGCCAGCATTGGTTTGGCGGCCAGGCGCAGGGCTACCAGCAAACAGTCGACCTGCACTCATCGGTGCTGCGCAGAACCTTGCGTCTGCAAATCGGCGATTGCTGCTGCGTGCTCGAAGAAGAACGCTTCGTCAGCCTCGACGACCCCACCCTGGCGGTCCTGCGCTGGGAGTTGAGCGGCGAGGACCTGCCCGATCGGCTCCATGTGCGCGCAATTCTCGACAGTACCATCGGCAATGACCTGATCGAGCGGGAACAGGCCTATGAGGGCAAGCGTCTCGACATACGGGAATGGGTGCATGATCGCAGCGGATTTGCCGGCGTACTGGCGCGTCTTCCCGAATCGGGAGACGAAGTGGCAGTGCTCTGCCAGTTGGTCACGCAACCTGCCATTGGCTGGACGACCTGGATGAAGGCTGGAATGACGATCCAGGACGCTACCTGGCTGACGGACGGCGCGTCCCTGGTGGTGGAAAAGCGCGTGCGCGTCTTGCTCGGTGAGCAGATCCCGCGTCCACTGGCTTCGGCCGCCGCATGCATGCCGGAGGCGGCCTTCGCCGCGTTGCGCCGCGCCCACGAGCAGTGCTGGCGCACGCTCTGGGAGGCCGCTGACATCACCGTGCATGACCCGTCGCTGGCCAGCCCGCTTCGCCTGGGCATGTGGCATGTGCTGCAGAGCAGCCCCATCGCCCAGGGGCAGTATGACCAGGGCTTTCCATCACGGGGCTGGCAAGAGGGTTACTTCGGACAGATCTTCTGGGACGAAATGTTCGTCCTGCCCTTCCTGGCCAGCCGTTTCGCCAGGCTCAGCGAGCAACTGCTCGCTTACCGTCACCGCCATCTCGAGACTGCCAGGCGCAGCGCCCGCGCCGCCGGATATCGAGGCGCCATGTTTCCTTGGCGCAGCGCGCGCAGCGGTACGGAGCAGACGCCGCCGCTGCGGCTCAACCCGCTCTCCGGGCGCTGGATGGAAGATCCCACCTATTTGCAGCGGCATGTCGGCAGCGCCGTTGCCTACGATGCCTGGCAGCACTACCAGATCACCGGAGACGCGGCCTGGCTGGGCGGGGTGGGTGCCGAACTGATGATTGAGGTCGCACGTTTCTGGGCCAGCATCGCGGTCTTCGACCCGTCGACCGGCCGCTACATGATCCGTGGCGTGATCGGGCCGGATGAATATCACAATGGCTACCCAGGCCATGCCCAGCCGGGCCTGGACAACAATGCCTACACCAATGTGATGGCAGCCTGGGTACTGTTCCAGGCCCGCGACCTGCTCGATCAACTGCCGGACCATTCGAGGATCGGCCTGGTGCAGCGCCTGGCGCTTGGCGAGGAGGAACCCGGAGGCTGGACAGCGATCGCCGAGCGCATGTACCTGCCCTTCGTGCAAGACGGCATCCTGAACCAGTTCGATGGATACGAGCGGTTGCTCGCCTCCCCGGCCGGCTGGCACCCCGATCGCTCGCCACGGCTGGACTGGCTGCTGGAGGCGCGACATGACTGCACTGATCGCTACCAGTTGTCCAAGCAAGCCGATGTGCTGACGCTGTTGCATCTGTTCCCGCCGATCGAACTGCGACGACTCTGCGAACGAATGGGCTATGGATTCGACGACGCGGCCATGCGTAGGACCGCGGCGTTTCACCTGGCGCGGATCACCCATGAGTCGAGCCTGTCCAAGCTGGTTTGCGCTGGCGCGCTGGCCCATCTGGACCCGGAGGCATCCTGGAGGTACTTCTGTGACTGCATTCGTACCGACCTGGATGCACCGGCCGACAGCGGCACGCGGGAGGGGGTCCATCTGGCCGCGATGGGTGGCGCGATCGACGTGTTGCAAAGACATTACCTGGGTTTGTACCCCAGCGCCGACGGCTTGTACCTGCGCCCTGCCGTGCCGCCCGCCCTCGACGGGGTCGCCATGAAGGTCTGCATCCATGGCCGCAGCCTCACGGTCGAGCTTCGAGCGCGCCAGTTGCATCTCCAACTGGCGGCCGACGCGTTGCCAATGGACATCGTCCACCATGGTCAGCGTCTGACGCTCCGGCCAGGCATCGGGCAGGTCATCGAGTGTAGGCCCACCCCTGCCGGCAGCTTGGCGTGAGCTCCGAGCCGGCAGAATGCTGGTCGTCAGTCCTGGTACTGGCAGAAGCGAAGCCGATTCCCGAACGGATCGTACACTTCGAGCACCTTGCCCCAACCCTGCTCGACGATCTCGGGCCGGCCATAACCGTAGTGCTTGGCTCGTAGCTCATCGCGCAGCACCTGGACATGGCGCATCGGGACGAAGATCGTCGTTCCCGGGCTGGCATCGCCATGGTGTTCGGACAGATGCAGCTGCAGGCCGCCACGGTTGATCCCCAGATACAGCGGCAGGCCTGCTTCGAATCGATGTTCGAACTCGACCTCGAAACCCAGGAAGTCGAGATAGAACTCGCGTGCCTTGGCTTCGTCGAACATCCGCAAAATCGGTATGGCCTTGGCAAAGCTCATGGCAGGCTCGGGCGGCAGCAGGGCGCAGGCGGTATTCCAGTCCTTGTAGCCCAGTTGGTGCGCTATCAATTCGAGCGCGGTGCCATGGGAAACAGCTTGTCCGCGCGCCTCCAGCGAGACGCGCAGGTGCTTGGCCATGCGCTTGGCCTGGTCGATCGTCGGCATCATCACTCCTGAGTCGAAGCGTCCGGCGCTCGCATTACCCAACCTCGACATTCAAGAGAACTGTGTCTGGGTTCGCAGAACGATGCTTTCACCGTCCTCCTCGAGGCGCGAGCGGCAGGCAGCATCAGCCTGGCGCCATCCTACACGGCAGTGGCCAGTGTCGAAAGCGCGAGGCGCATCCTTCACTCGGGAAACACCTGGACGGCCACCGCCGGTCAACGCGAAGGCACTTCTGGCAGCTCGACGTTTCTCACTGTTCAGGTGCGGACACCCCGCGCTTCACAACGGAGAGCTTTCATGGAAATCAATCCCAACGCACCCGGCAATATCTCGCAGAAAGGCGTTTCGAGCGGTACCGACAACGAAACCGGATTCGATCCGAATTCGCAGGAAGATCTGCACCCGTCCGTCGATCGCCGGCATCCCGCCGACAACGAAGCAGAGCCGAACACCCATGAAGATGAGGTAGAAGACGAGGAAGGGCCGAATCCGGGGGATGGCGCCATCTGAATCAAGACTGAGCGGACCTCGTCGTGGCGCGGGGTCCTTGGTCTCAACGGACTGTCTGATCTACTCCAGGCCGAGTCAGGAAACCACATGCGGCCTTGGTCCGCGAAGCACAAAGAAAAGGCCAGTGCAGGCAGGTGCACTGGCCTTTCTCCTTACAGCTGCTTAACGGTTGTCATCGCTCTGACGGCCACCGCCGTGGCTATGCTGTCCGCCTACCCGACCGGCTTCGGACGCTTTCTCACGGTCGTTGGCGAAGTTTCCGCCCGAGGCCTGCCCGCCTTTGTGACCAGCCTCCGAGGCACGCTCAGGATCGTTCTTGAAGTTGCCTCCAGATGCCTGCCCTCCCTTGTGCCCGGCTTCGGACGCACGCTCAGGGTCATTCTTGAAATTGCCACCGGACATCTGTCCGCCCTTGTGTCCGGCCTCGGAGGCGCGTTGCGGATCGTTGGCGAAGTTGCCACCCGAAGCCTGACCGCCCTTCTGGCCCGCCATGGACGCCTTTTCCCGGTCGTTGGCGAAGTTGCCCGGATTGTTCTGCGCATTACCGCCTTGATTGTTGGTCTGATCTTGATTGTTAGCCATGATCTGTAACCTCTTCTCAAATGACACAGGACATTCTGTGTCCTAGTGAGAATCCAGGCACGGCCGGTTTGCTCAGACGTTATCGACAAGTCCCGACGAGTTGCTTGAAAGATTCCCAGGCCAACTCCTGGCGCGCCAGCATTCGCCGGCCCTTTGCGTTGTGCGCCAATACTCGCCATCAGACAGAACCAGTGCATGCCTTGTCTTCTGGATGACCAGCGCTCCTTTCGTCAACGAGATCGGAACAGGCAAGCACCAACATGCGGACAGGAATACAGGGGTGGTGTAAATTCTGCTGTCACGGCAACGAAGGCCAACCTTGGTTGGCCCTCCCTTGGGTGCTTATTCGATGGTCTCGACCACGCCTTGATCTTCGCCCAGGAAGCCGCCGCTCTGGTGCTGCCACAGACGCGCATAAGTACCGTTGCGCGCCAGCAGTTCGGCATGCGTGCCCTGCTCGATGATGCGCCCGGCATCCATGACGATCAGGCGATCCATGGCCGCAATGGTCGACAACCGATGGGCAATGGCGATGACAGTCTTGCCCTCCATCATTTCATCGAGGCTTTCCTGGATCGCTACCTCGACTTCCGAATCCAATGCGCTGGTGGCCTCGTCGAGTAGCAGGATCGGGGCATTCTTGAGCATCACCCGGGCGATGGCGATGCGTTGGCGCTGGCCGCCCGAAAGCTTGATGCCGCGTTCGCCGACCAAGGTGTCGTAGCCACTGTTGCCCTGCTTGTCGCTCAGCTGGCTGATGAATCCGTCAGCCTGGGCCATGGCCGCGGCGCTACGGATTTGCGCCTCGGTGGCGTCGGGACGGCCATAGGCGATGTTGTCGCGAATGGAACGGTGCAACAGTGAAGTGTCCTGTGTGACCATGCCGATGGCGCTGCGCAGGCTATCCTGCGTGACCATGGCGATGTTCTGCCCGTCGATGCGGATCTCACCGCTGTCCACATCGTAGAACCGCAGCAGCAGATTGATCAGCGTGGACTTGCCAGCACCCGAGCGGCCCACCAGGCCGATCTTCTCGCCCGGCCGAATGCTCAGGCTCAGGTCGTCGAGCACCTGGCGTTCACCGTTGTAGTTGAAGCTCACCTTGTCGAAGGTCACTTCGCCACCCGAAGTTTCCAGCACGCCGGCATTCGGCGCATCCTGCACCTTCGGACCACGGGTCAACGTGGCCATGCCGTCCTGCACGGTGCCGATGTTCTCGAACAGCGAGGTCATCTGCCACATGATCCAGTGGGACATGCCGTTGATACGCAGCGCCATGGCCGTGATGGCCGCCACCGCGCCGGTGCCGACCTGCCCCTGGTGCCACAGCCACAGCGCATAGCCACCGGCGCCCAGGATCAGCCCGACCACCAGGGCCTGGTTGACGATTTCGAACTGACTGACCAGGCGCATCTGGCGAAAGCCGGTCTGCTTGAAATCTTCCATCGCCGCGCGGGCGAAATGTGCCTCGCGCTTGGAGTGCGAGAACAGCTTGACCGTGGTGATGTTGGTATAGGCGTCCGAAACGCGCCCGGTCATCGACGAGCGGGCATGGGCCTGTTCCTGCCCGACCTTGCCCAGGCGCGGCACGAAATACAGCATGGCCAGGCCGAACAACACCAGCCAGGCAATGAACGGCAGCATGAGTTTCAGGGCGAAACCGCCAGCCAGGGCGATGATCGCGATGAAATACACGCCGATGCCTGGCACGATTTCAATGATGGTGAACAGCACCTCGCGCACCGCCAGCGCCGTCTGCATCACCTTGGTGGTGACCCGGCCGGAAAACTCGTCGGAAAAGAACGACAAGCTCTGGCGCAGCATCAGGCGATGGAAGTCCCAGCGCAGCCGCAGCGGCAGATTGATAGCCAGTACCTGGTGCTGCACCATGGTGCGCAGCGCTACCAGCCCGACGCTAGCCAGCAGCACGATACCGATGCCCCACAGTACCCGGCTCTCCTGCAAGGCCGCATCTCCACCGGCCTGCCAGGTGGATAGCAGGTCGACGACCTGGCCGAGGAAGGAAAACAGCCACGCTTCATAGAGCGAAACGCCGGCGCTGAGCAACGCGAAGGCCAGGATATAGCCACGGGCGCCCCGTGTGCAGGCCCACATGAACCGTGCCAGGCCCTCCGGAGGTGGCGGTACTTCGTCGGGCGGGAAAGGGTCGAGTCGCTGTTCGAATGCACGAAGCATGAGGGTCTCCAAAGTGATCAGGCAAGGAATTCTGCCACCGATGCTGCTTTGAGGGGTCCTGAAGGTCGCAGGTTCGCGAAAGGACGCCGGCAATCCTGAGAGAGCAAGTCCTGATCCCTTGCCTGCCGGTACGATGGCGCACAGCGACGAGGGGGCATACCCACGCGACAGCCTGTACCATGAACCAACGACGGCCAGCCCTGCCTTGGCGAGATCTCGATGACCGAATACCGTGGATTGACCGTCGAAGACACACGCGAAGCCGCCACCGATGAAGCCATCTCGCAACTGGAGGCGCGCCTCGGCGCCTCGCGCGAATGGGTTCTGGGCCTGGATGAGTCCCACAGATACTCTGGTTTCGGCATGGCTCTGGTAACCGCACCGCCGATAGGACACAGGGGCATCAAGGTGGCCTCCCGATCAACCTGTGGCAACCCCGCCCGCAGTGACGAAAGGTTTGAACAAACCCCGTTCACTTGTGGCGAGGCTTCGGCGATGCGTGTCAGCTATAGGCGCTTCAACATAGGCTTTGTACGAAAAGTTGCCGAGCGGCAATCAGGCAAAACGAAAACAGGCGAGGAACGGCCGGGGTCGCGCTCGACTTTGCTGGTTGTAAATGAGCATTCCGAGCCTGTTTTCAACGTGGCCTGATCGTCACGCAGGCACTTTTCGTACAAAGCCTAGTGTGGTGTTCCAGAAGTACCGCTGAATGTCATTTACCCAGCGCTCGTGCTGCGCGAGCGACTGAGGCAAGGATATCCTCGGTCGACCATTTGAAGGCCAGGACAGGATCTCGATCACACGGCTTTCGCGGGTTCAGAGATCGTTCCTATAAACCAAAGACGTTGCGTTACTCCAAGAATATCTCAGACTGTATTTTATCGACCAGGTAGACCGAACCCTGCTTCGAAAGATGCCCGAAGTCGACGGCAGGCAGGTTGGCGATGTCATTACCGATTCTGGTCAAACAACCCGAAGGCTCACACAAGACTTCCAGGGCGGACACATAGGAGGCACCCGTCGAAGGAACGTGCAATTTGAGATAATCATCCCATGGAGCGATATCACCATTCAGACCATACGACATATATTCAGGGGGCACCTTTTTATATCGCTTCCAGTAACTAATGACCTTGGAACTCAGGTTCCCATTCCAATGAGGAACCGGACCGACCACTACCACTTCGGTGAGTGGTGAGACTGCTTTGATTCTTTGCACCGTGGATCCAAGCATGGCCAAGGCCTGGGCCTTGTCATGAGGTGCGTTGCTACCAAAGACCAGCCAGGTAATGACCACGACATCAGGTCTATGCTCAGCTACCGCTTCAAGCCTATCAACATTTGCCTGCGAAACGGATTTTCCCTCATCCGTTCGACCCGGCACGTTGAAAAAAGGAGGGCCGTTGCCATCAGTCATTTGAGAGATGCCGTAATCATCATGGGCGGCGTTACGCGCGCTCAATAGACCTTGATAAAGAGCGGCCGCGTATGAGTCACCCCAGATGAAGATCATCTTGCGCCTGTGCTCGATGCAGTGCGCCAGACTGACTTCCTTGATCACTGAGTGACAGGTACCATAACGAATTGCCTTCTTGAAATCGAAGTGCTCATAGACATTGGTGATTTCCGACAAGGATTTGATTTCCCCTGCCATTCTGGAAACAGCCCCGTTGCTCTGTACCACCACGCAGCCAGACACAAACACAAAAAGGAAGGCAAATACCGCAACTGGCAGTTTCAGCCTCGATGAAAAATGGCTTCTGCCTGCCGCGGCGCGGCGCTGGACGGCGACGTTCTCCACCATGACATACGACACGAATCCACAGACGAACGACAGGACGATACCGAATGCAACGGCCTGCGCGTTCTGGGACAAGCCGTTGCCATACAGGTAAACACAGATGGGCCAATGCCACAGGTACGTCGAATACGAAGTCTTCCCCAACCACGAAACAACGGCATTTTCGGAGAGTATCGAACCGGTGCAACCTGCGGAGATGACCAAGCAGGTACCGATGACAGGCACCAATGTCCACAGCCCCGGCCAAGCCATGTTACTGTCCAGGAAGAGAAAGGAGCAAAGGATCGACAACAGTCCCAACAGCGCTGCCGAGGCCTTGGCCGCACCCCGCATCTTGCTCGGATAAAGAAAGACCAGGCCACCCGCCATCATTTCCCACGCTCTGGTCGGCAGCATATAATATGCAAACCCCTCCAGGGCATAGGAAGCCCATACGGCAAAGACAAAGGAAAGCGCCGCCAGCAACGCTATCGAGCCTTTTCCACATCTTGCCCCAAACAGCTTCACAACCCCCATTATCAGCAAGGGGTAGATCATGTAAAACTGCCACTCAACCGACAGCGACCAAGTGTGCAGCAGCCATTTCAAATGGGAAGAAGAATCGAAATACCCTGACTCACCATGGAAAATAAAATTCGAAAAAAAGAAAAGCGCGCCCACCACATGCTTACCGAGCTGCTTGTAATCAATCGGCAATAGACTGAAGTAACCCCAGACCAGCAACACCGCGCACAAGGCGACTAAAGCCGGAACCAACCGCCTCACACGACTGACATAGAAGTCTCGTAAAAAAAAGGAACCAGAAACGACTTTCGGAAAAATCGCGCTCGTCATCAAATAGCCAGAGATGACAAAGAACACATCCACACCGGCAAACCCTGCAGGCAGGAGGGATGATTTGAAATGAAACAAAACCACAGCGATGACGGCTACCGCACGCAGCCCGTTGATATCGTCCCTAAACCTCATCCCCGATCCTCTGTACCGTGCCCTAGCGTTTTTAGAATTAGCCGGCGACTGTATCACAGAGTTGCTGGCGATTCGCCACTGAGTGCGTTAATTTTTCTCCCATTACAACATGCCCGTCACACCTAACTTTTCGACGATCCATGCTTCTTGGCCATAGCGCGCATGCTCTTGCTCGCACTGCTCCGCCCAGCCATACACACCTTCGCCGGTTCTGTCGCTCGAGCATCAGCCCGCGCGAGCAGATCGCAGAGCACCTTGGCGGCGCAGGTAGCTGCGGGGCTTCGGGCAACAGCGAGAGTATCTGGACCAGAGTGGCAGCGCGCTGAACGGCGCCGTGCCGCAGCCGCTAGGTAACCTCCAGGCTCTGTATGAAATCCTTGAAATTCCTCGACGCCCCGAGCAGTCTCCCGGTTTTCGTAGCGCTTCTCCCTTTCGGCAAAGGGCTCTTGTCATGCCCGAACACTACGAACTTTCCCATGCGGACTGGAAAGTGATTGCGGACCTCTTCACTTCATTTCGCCGCACCGGACGCCCCCGAACCGATGACCGTCTGCAGCTCAACAGCGCCTCTTGGTTGCTATGTTCGGTAACAACCTGACGGGATATGCCCAAGCGAGTCGGTCCTTGGTACACGCTCCATCAACGCTTCCGGGACTGAAGAAACACGGCACCTTCAAACAGCGGCTCAAGCGACCGCACCTCAAGCTCAACGCACAAGACCTGAGCGACCTGAACACTTGGTGCGAGGATGAAAATTCACTTGGGTGAGGGCCCGAGGTGTGCCATTGCATTTCATTTTTCTGGCGGACAAACCCGCGATTTCTAATACGTCAGTTCTTGCTGGGCAGCGTCTAGATTTCCAGCTTACGAGGCCGACGTCCTAAGCGATGTCGCAGTCTTAGCGGGCAAAGCCTACGATGCGGACTCGCTTCGCCAGTACTGAGACCGGCATCGAACGCAACAGGTGATTATCGTCGCCCCATGAAACTCTTGGCTAAGCCTGGATTGTCGCGCCCGTTCGACAAATGCAGACTCTTTTAAAATGGGCGATTCACAGGCTCAAACTCCCTCTATTGAACCCATGATCGATTTTCATGACGTTTGCCCATCACCCTACGCATTATTCAAGGAAAGTTTGTAGCCGAATCGCTAACGTGAGCGAATGCTCAGCACGTAGGCGATAGCTCCCCTCACCAGCTTCAGGCAGCCTGTGTTGCGCTTGGTCATCATGCGTACAAGAAGGCGGCAGTATTGCGAGATAGAGATGCCGCATGGAGCCGCTGGGCACGGCAGCGCCCGGCGGCTTTCATGGAAGTTCTAACCGATGCTTACACCGTGTGCTTCCGCCAGCGGCTTCAGGCCACCAGCAAAACCTTGACCGATTGCCTTGAACTTGAATTCTTCGCCATGACGATACAGCTCGCCGAAGATCATGGCCGTTTCAGTCGAGGCATCTTCGCTTAGATCATAGCGCGCCAGTTCCCTGCCATCTGCCTTGTTTTGCACACGGATATAGGCGTTGCTCACTTGGCCAAAATTCTGCCCGCGGATTTCGGCGTCGTGAATGGTCACAGCGAAAACCAGTTTCTTGACCTCCATGCTCAAGCATGTCAGCTTGATGTTCACCTGTTCGTCATCGCCCTCGCCTTGACCGGAGCGATTGTCTCCCAAGTGCTCGACAGCGCCGTCGGAAGACTTCGTATTGTTGTAGAAGATGAAGTCGGCATCGCTTAGGACCTTGCCGTTTTCACCGGTGACAAAGACCGAGGCATCGAGGTCGAATTCGATGCCGTCGGTGATGCGTGGATCCCACCCCAGCCCTACGATTACCTCGGCGAGGCCGGGGGCTTCTTTCGAAAGCGAGACGTTACCGCCTTTGGAGAGGCTGACTGCCATGATTCAATCCTTAACCCGTTGCGGAGAAATTAGAAGTTCAAGCCGTAGCCTTCAGCCAGAGCCTTGAGGCCACCGGTATACCCTTGGCCAATTGCACGGAACTTCCATTCACCGTTGTTGAGATACAGCTCAGCGAAAATCATGGCCGTTTCCGTCGAGGCATCCTCCGCGAGGTCGTAGCGAACGACTTCATTGCCATTGGTTTCGTTGACGATGCGGATGTAGGCGCCGCTGACCTGGCCGAAGTTCTGGCGACGAAGGTCCGCATCGTGAATGGTGACCGTGAAGGCCACTTTCTCGACATCAGTCGGTACGCGCTCCAGGTCGACCTTGATGATCTCGTCGTCACCATCGCCAACGCCGGTGCGGTTGTCCCCGGTATGTTCGACCGAACCATCGATGCTCTTGAGCTGGTTGTAGAAAATGAAGTCCGACTCGCTGCGAACCTTGCCAGCACCGTTCAAAAGGAAGGCGCTCGCATCCAGATCGAACTCGGTGCCATCCGTCGCCCGTGGGTCCCAGCCCAGACCGACGATGATCTTGGACAGGGATGGATCGGTTTTGGTCAGCGACAGGTTACCGCCTTTTTGCAGGGACAATGCCATTGCTTAACTCCTTGTTGACGTTTCGATTGATCAATTGGCTTCTGCCTGAGCGTCTCGCTTGGCTGGGAAGAGGACGCTGGCGAGGACACCGAGCGCCAGCACGGCCAATACGATCAACAAGCTGGTATTGGGATCGATGGTGTGGCCATGTTGAATCAGGTGATCCGTGGCGTTGAGTCCGAGTTTGAGCGCGATGAAGAACAGCAATGCGATGACGGCTTTTTCCAGATGCACCAGGTAGCGCTTCATGGCCTCGAGCACGAAATACAAGGTGCGCAGGCCCAGGATTGCGAACAGCATCGCCGAGTAGACGATCAGCGGTTCCCGGCTCACGGCAATGACAGCCGGTACCGAGTCGAAGGCGAACAGCACGTCGGACACCTCGACAACGGCCAGGCACAGGAAAAGCGGTGTTGCGAACAGGCCACCCTTGCCGGCAAGGCTGATTCCCTTGTGCTCGGGTTTTCGCAGCTCGACTTCCAGCGTCTGCCGCCGAACGAAGAACTGGTTGCCATACAGCTTTGGCCATACCGGAAAGAGTTTCTTGGCGAAACGGTAGGCCATGTGTTTGGAATAGTCTTCTTCCGTCTCTTCGCCATCGCCACTGCGCAGCATCATGACCGCCGTCCAGGCCACGATGATCGCGAATGCAATCTCGACCCAAGGACCGAGCGCCAGCAGCCCCGTACCGATCGCGACGAAGATGGCACGGAATACGATGGCGCCGATGATCCCCCAATAGAGGATCCTGTGACGCAGGCCTTCGGGCACCTTGAACCAGGCGAAGATCGCCATGAACACGAACAGGTTGTCGACGCTCAGCACCTTTTCAAGTGCGTAGCCGGTAACGAACAGGCTGGCGACCTGGGCCCCGTGCTGGACATAGAGAAAGCCTGCAAAGCCAAGGGAGATGGCGACCCAGAACACCGACCAGATCGAGGCCTTCGCCAGTGATACCGGCTTGTCGCCGCGGTGGGTAAGCATGTCCAGCAGCAAGGCGCCTAGGGCGATGCCGGCGAAGACAGCCATGGTCAGCGGGGGAAAGCCCAGAGAGTTAACTTCCATGGTTCCACACCTCAGAGATCGAAATCAGCCGATGGGAGACCAAGCTCCAGGCAGATCAGGCGACAAGTCGCCTTTTCCTGTTGGTCGAAATCGCCATCGCAAGCGCCGATCGCACATGTGACGCGTACGAGAAGGCGAGCCGCACCCTCGTCGTGCTTGATGCGACTGATCACCTTGAGCGCTTCTGCCTGGCCGATCTGGGGATCGAATTCAAACTTGGAAACAGCCTCGTTGAAAACGGCCAAGACGTCCTTGATGCTGAAGACTTTCAGTTCAGGCGATGTTTTCATGAACGCCGCCATTTTCTGCGTTTCTTCCGGACCCGCACCGTTACTTGCCATCGCCACCAGGGCACTGGCATTGGAAATAGCTTCCATGAACTTGCGATTCTTGTGTTTCGAAACTTCCGTGCTCAATACTTCGCGCGCTTTCGAAGCATTGGTCTTAAGCCATGCCAACATTATTGAATACCTCGAACGGGGCCTCGCCCCTGCGTATTGATTATTTGGAGCCGACGCTCCAGCGCATACCCCAACCGTAGTCCCTGTCCATGGGCTCTTGAGAGCGATGGAAGTCCACCTTGCGAGTGACCTTTACGGCCCCATGGTCATTCTCAAGAAGCGCGATGGCGCAACAGCCCAAGTTGCCGCCCTCCTCGTTCAGACGAACTTCGATGTCCGGTTGCTCCGGCACGAAGATGGTCACGACACCATCGGTGGCCCGCCAGTTGGGCACACCTTTGTAAATGAACGCATACACCAGAATGCGTTTGATCGAGTCCCAGCGCGCCCCATTGATGTGAATCCATTCGCCACCGGACATCGACCCGGTTCGATCGTCTCCCATCAACTGCACGTAGGGTTTCGCATGGAAGGAGCCGAATGCATTGCCCAGTGCCTGGACGACGCCCTTTTCGCCGTTCTGAAGTTCGTACAGACAGCCGACGTCCAGGTCGATGGCCTTGGTAAATCCGAAGAAGCTGGACTTGCCCTGGTTCCAGTCGAGGTTGACCCGGATTTCGCCGAAACCCTGGTCGGATTTCTCGAGGCTGATCGAAGATCGGCTCTTGTCCAGGGTCACCTTGCTCAAGCTGACCGGCGACCTGCGAGGCGGTGTCGATGTTACGGCAGGCATCGCTTGGGTCGACGATGCATTTGTCGCTGGCGTCGGAGCAGCAATCTCGACCCCGAAGTGCATCGCCAGAGGCGCGAGACCGCCAGCGAACCCTTGCCCGACACAACGGACCTTCCATGCTCCCTGGCGCCGATAGAACTCGCCTAGAATCAGCGCCGTCTCCTGCATCCCGGCGGTGGCGATTCGAGCCTCCAGCTCCCCGGCCACCGTCACTGTGAGCGTCGACACGCGCTCGAAGCTCGCCCTGTTCTCATGGATGGTCGCGCTGAGTGCTATCTTCTCGATCGCCGCATCGAGCCGATCGAGATCGATGGCGAAGGCAGCACGTCCGCTGGCCGACTCGGCCATTTCCAGCGAACCGCCCAGGATCTGCGGCTGTCCGTAGAAACACATGTCGTGGTCGCCGCGAACTTTACCCGTGCCGGCAAGCGCAAATGCCGAGACATCGATCTCTACGCCAGGGATGGGTGAATAGCCAACCTCCACCCGCAGGAGAGTGGTTTCCAGCGAGGCATTGCCACCAGGAACGAGCGCCTTCATGGCTTGATGGCCCGGACCGCGAGGCTCACCAGGTCGTCTGCGGTGCGACCGTTGGTATGTTTGCCGATTGCCTGGAACTCCCAGCCAGTCGCCCCACGGCTCAGCTTGGCCATCACGACGCCCGTGTGGTCGCCTTGCTCCGACAAGTTGAAACGAGCAAGCTCCTGTCCATTCGCTGTGTTGAGGATCCGGCAATAAGCGTTTTGAATCTTCTCGAAGGTCTGCCCGGTAAAGCTGTTCGTCGTGAATACAAGATGCTGGACAGACGACGGCACCTTGGTCAGGCTCACGAAAATCGATTCGTCGTCACCCTCGCCCTCGCCGGTGCGGTTGTCTCCCGAGTGTTCGATGGAGCCATCACGCGACCTGAGCTGGCGAAACCAGACGAGATCGACCGGTTGCAAGGCGGCATCGAACATGATGCAGGAGGCATCGAGGTCGACGCTGCCCCCGCCACCGAACAGCCTGCCTAGCAAACCGGTCTTCTCAGGGTCCCAGCCAAGCCCCAAGGTAACCGCGCTCAGGCTTGTACCAGCGGTTTTCTCCAAGGAAATGGACTGGTTCTTGGAAAGGGTAAGTGCCACGTTTACGCTCCTTGTCGCTGCATTGCTTCTGGTTGTGTTCCGCCGCTCTCATCGAACTGCGTGCGTGTCAGCTTCGCCGGCATACCTTCGAGACTCGCGGGTTTCTTGGCCTGGCACTGCGGTCGGATCGCTCAGGGCAACTGGCCGCTTTCAACTTGTTCATCGCCCTCTGGCTCATCGACCAGCCTCGACCAGGCGCACGGGATCCACACGGTCAACCTCCAAGGGCCTGGTCCCGTGCCATTTGGCGCGTTCGAGAATATTCAGCGCCCACTGGCGATGAGTCGCCGGCTCGATCATTGCGTTCCCATGCTTGAAAACCGCCGGAGCCGATGCGTTGAGTATTCGGTTGCCGCAGTCGAGGTCCTCTATCGAAACCCGGAAGGCCTCATGGATTTGCGCGACCTGCGACGGATGGATCGCAGTCTTGCCCACCAATCCGTGGGCTACATCCGTCCTGAGTTCTTTGTCGAGCAGTTGGGGGGTCGCCAGTTGCTCGAAAACCGGAGCAGTCAGGGCAAAGCCTTGAACCCCCAGGACGCCGACCAGCATCGCAATGACATACCCCATCGGTGTCTCATAGAGCGTGGCGCCCGGATCGCGCCGCAAGCCCAGGCAGCCCAGCAGATCGTTGCCACCGATCCTCAACGCAAGGATGCGATCACCGAACTCGGATCGCATAGCGGCGCCGAGCTCGACCATCGCGCTCGGGTTATAGACGTCTTGGGTTTCGAGGGTCGGCATCACCAACAAGTCGGGATTGGAAACGGCGCGCGCCCACCCGGCCAGCGTGGCCAGCGACAGCTTCGGCACAACGAACCCGCATGCAGCGCCGATCTCAGGCCAGTCATTGAGCATCGCCGCCATTTCCGCATCACGGGGGCGAATGAAAACCAGCGGGGCCTGGCGTCGTTGCTGCTGCCCGACGCCGGCAAGCACCGAGCGCAAGGTTCGCAGCCCTTGGTCGACATCAGCGCAGGCAACCGCATCTTCCAGGCAAATGACCAGAGAGCGAAGACCTGGCACTTTTGCGCCACGTATGACGTCAGTGATGTCGACACGAGTCGCTGGCAGGTAGAGGGTGGCGCCGAGCGCCCACGGCGAGATCCGCTCCATCAACCGGCTTCCTTGATGATCGTGACCGCTCGATACGGTCCCAGCTCGGCATCGGCTTCCATGACCTCGACACCTGCGCGACCGGCAAGATGGACGAGCAACTGGACATCGGCGTCATCGAGACTGCGAACGAGGACCTGGTCGGGTACCCGGCGCAGCACCGCGCGGGTCGCCTCGGCTATGCCTGGCTTGATACGGTTCGGATTCGACAGGCCGAATCGATCAGCCAACCCGGCTATGGTATCCGCGGCGCACCGTTGCAGCCCTGTCGCCTCGACATCGCTCCAAGGGCATGCCGGGCTGGCTCGAACAGCGGCTCGGGCTGACTCGATTCGTTCGACGAAGCGACGCGTAACGTCATGCGGTTGCAAATGTTCGAGAACGACGCAGCCATGCAGGCCGCCGTCGCGAGGCCAGATGGAGCGGGATACGAGGCCGGACACGGTCGCCCCCAGGATGCCGCAAGGGATGATCCAGTCTTCGGCGGATGCGGCCATCCAGGCTCGCCCGCATGGATCGGCAAGTACGACGAGCCGTGGCGGCTGCTGGAATCGGCCGTCGCCGGCCAGGCTGCGCTGGATCTCGCCTGCAATGGCGCCCTTGCCCGTCCAACCATCGACGAACACGATATTCTCGGCTCCGTGGGCTTCGATGACCGCCTCGAGGGCGACCTGGTCGATGCCGCGATCCCGGATGATGCTGATGCCATAGTGGTAGGCGTGTCTGCCTAGATCGACCAGTGCACGACGCAGCAGAACCCCCAGCGGCAGGCCAGCACGAACGAACGATACCAGCGCGATGGCAGACGCCTGGTATCGCTCGGTCAGTGCCAAGGCCAGGGCCTGCACATCCGTAGCCATTCGCGAGCCGTTCTGCCTCATCGCGCATTCGAACAGGCCCATGTGCGTTGCAGAGGGCGCTTCTTCCCGGCTGATCATTTCCGAGTAATGTCTCTGGCGAGTCTGGATCAGTCGCTCCTTCTCCTGGACATCGGTCGGCTCGATGTTCACCGGGCGCAGCAGGAAGTGGACGTCATCGGCAAGATAGCTGCCACTGCCCAGGGTCAGGGTCGAAAGTGCTGGATCAAGCATCGGGATGCGCCTCCAACGCTACGGCAAGCTGGCTGCCAGCGGGGGTCGACCAGAAATCGCAAAGGGTCATGAAGCCAAGATCGGTCATGCTGTCACCAAAGCCCATCACCGGCCTGATACCGTTCCTTTCGCGGTCGTGTCGAAGAAAACGTTCGACGGCGACGCGCTTGGACAGACCCGCCGGCAACAAGGCCAGGTTGTTGCCGTTGCTGTGGGCGTACATACCGTCGAGCAGGCCAGACCCACGTAGCTGGCCGAGCACCATCAGCAGGTCGGCGTCTTGGCAATCATTGTGTTTGACCACCACATAGAGATGCTGGCCCGCTTCCCCCACTGTCCAGCCCCGGAGCGAAACGCCATGGGCTTGGCCGATATGCAGTGCCGCTTCGCAGAGCGAAGGCAGTCGCTCCTGGAACCCCACGAGCGCACGGCACATGGCGTCATGCCAACCGGCATCCATCGAGCGATCCGGGTTCAAGATCACTCCTCCGTGGCAGCAGATAGCCGGGCCGGAGAAACCCAGCTTCACGCGATTGAACGCCTCGGTACTACGCGCCGTGACTGGCACCACGTCCGTGGTCGCGAGCAGCCATTCCAGAATCGCTTTCTGCACCTCGCTCTGGTACCCACTCACATCCCCATGCACATCGTAGGAGGCTGGATGGCGTGGGCTGTCCAAGGACATTTTCCGAGCGGTCTGGAAGAGCGTGTCATCCAGGTCCATCAACACCAGTGGGCGATCACTTGCCATCGACGATGACCTCCGCCTTCAAGGCGTCGACCAATGCCCTGGGCACTGCCTGGGCTTCCGTCTCGCTGCAGATCAATACACGGTCATATTGGCCGGGGACGAGGTTGTAGAGGAAATTGACGATGCCCAACCCGTAGTTGTCAGGGAAACTCAAGGCGTGCTCGATGCAATGGCCGATGGCGACAGGCGAGCGGGTCGTCGAACTGAAGTGAACCATTGCCCCTTCGCGCTCGAGACGCTCGGCCAGCAGAAACGGTTTCCACAGGAATTCACCCGTACCCAGGACGATCACACGCTCTCCCGGCCTGACCGTGACGTCTTTCCCGAGTACGTCAGCGACCCCTCGCGTACCCAACCGTCCCCAGTCGTTTGCCGGGTCCACTGTCCATTCGCCAACCGCAACAGTACCGGTGCCAGGCATAGGGGGAAGCGGTGCCTGCGGATCTTCGGTGAAGGTATATGTACCGCTGAGCAGAGATACCTGTTCGGCTCGCCCATCGAGGCTGTTCGCCACCGCACCACCCGACCAGTCCGTCAGAACGCAGGTGACAACGCGCTCGATACGACCAAGGCCCGCCCCAGCCAGAGCTCGATGCAAATTGAGCAAGGTCCGCCCGGTCGACACTTCGTCATCAATCATGACGAGCGACCTCGCGCCTCGCATCATTTCAGCCAACCCCGGTTCGCTCGGCTCGTGGATCAGATGCAGATCGGCATGGCTATGCTCTTCCTCGAATCGTGCAAGCACCCGGTGGCCGACTGGATGGCGGGTACTCACGATGTACAGGGTGTCTGCGCGAGTTTCGCTGTACGCGCGATGCACGCCGGCACCCAGCCCTACCGCGGTCTCGGCCATGCCGACCATCAGGACCGGGCCCGGCAAATCCGCCGGGATCTTGGCCGCGAGCGTTTTGTAGGTGAACTGCATGACTGATGGCCTGACGGGAACATGCTTGCCCAGCACTCGCGAAACGAACAGAAAGGCTCGCTTTGGATTGCGACGTTCGGCAAAGCCAAACAGAGACTCGGCTGGCATCGACGCGGCCTGAACAGTTACTTCGAGCAGCCCGCGCTTCAACGCAGCACTCAATGTGGCCGGCCCATGCATCGCTATAGATTGCTTCATGCATCAGCCCTGCGAACAAGAACACTCAACTCACGCCGTGCATCGCCATATTCCACGATGAACCTCATCTATTTGCGCGCCTTACTTTTTGCATGACGGTCTTCCTGCGCGATTCAGTAAGGTTACGGATGAACCTTGAAGTTTCTTTAATTAGGACGCGCCACATACGAACGTCATCAAGCGCCTCATGCAAATGCCGTGACGGTGATCGATGCCTCGTCCCGCACTGCACTCACCTGGATTCATTTTCATACACCTGCCTGCCATGAAAGATGAAGGCGAGACTAGGCTCAGATCCACTCGCATGCAACAGCCCAAAAGGCCCGGAGATAACTTTCGGAAACGGACTACAGCTAACAAGGAAAATCCGTCGCACAAAAAGGATATTTCCTTATTTAATCTTAATCCTTAAAACTGTAACGAACTTCTTCACACCAGTCCGAAACCTGGCTCGTCCTGAAAATTTACTGTCAGGACTGCACCCCATGCGAGCCTGACCCAAAATGGAGCCAGCACCTCTACAACGATCGAACAGCCACGTCGCTCCGGTCTCGGCACGATGTGAGAAAGCCAAGCATCTGCAGCACGGATCGGGAGCGCTTCGAACACGAGAACGAAGATCGGCGTGATCGAGCGAATGTCCCGGATGTCGTCGGGTACCAGAAGTGGTGGAATGGAAAATGCCGGCCATGGCTGGACAGCGTGTCGCTGCTCATCAGGCCGGAGCAGGAGGTGAGCCGCTAGCGCAGCCCCACCCTGTCGACGAAGGCAAGGTCGACCTCACCAGCTCTATCAGGAGGCACTGTTGGAACGAAGTCCACGCAAACCGATCCGACACCGCTATGGGCGGCTTCGGCCTAGGACATCTTCCCATCCAGTCCTTGCAGCTTCCGAGCTTCACAAGTATTAATACCGGTTTTCTTGGCTGGTACAGAGGGATCATGCAGGTATTACTCACGATTTTCACCGTCGGTATAATGCCGATACCGTTAATCGCACTGGCCGTCTGGGCGCATCGACACAACGGGAAAAAGTGGCGCTCAAAGATTGATGCAGAGCTGCAGGAAGCCTTGCATGGACTGGGAGTCGATGACTACACATTGATCGTTGACAAACTGACCGCGCCAAGCACCGACACGACAGCTGATGTCTACCGCATTCTGCACAACAGTGAGGGCCGATACTTTTTGTTCATCAAGATCGGCAGTAGCCCTGGCGTGCTGAGGCCGCTGTCCAAGGACCGCGCATTGCTGGCAGCCCAGCTGAATGAATGAGCTGGATGAGCCCGGCCGGAACACCAGCGCCAGCTCGTCCTCCCCAGTACATCTCTAACCGAGTTCAGGACTTGAGCACGTCTTCAGCCGAAAGGCTTCCAGTGACCTGTGTAAGGAAGACCGAAAGGCGCTGCTGGATCACAAGAACGGCAGTATCACCAGTCATTATTCAGGCGCCGAACTCGGCCATCTGATCGAGGCTGCAAACATGGTATCAGCAACCGGTTCGCGTGGACCGGTTCTGACAATTCTGAAGAGGAAGCAGGCGTAACAATTGGAGAAGTCACGCAAAAGTCACGCACATGAAAAAGGCCATCCCTTGCGGAAATGGCCTAAGTCATTGAGGAATATGGTCGGGACGGAGTGATTCGAACACTCGACCCCTTGCACCCCATGCGCATATTTAATGTATTTCCGTGGAATACAATGTCTCGCCAAGGATCGCCTACAAGCTAGTAAATATAGGGCTTACAGGCTATATCATGTTCCATTGAGGCTCACCAGCATCCACCTCTAGCCAGGCGATTCGGTGGGGCAAAAGTGGGGCAAAATTCCAAGGTCATCGACCTTGGCTGGGGGTAGACATTGGCGAAGATCACCGCGAAGCAACTGGAAGCACTCATCCCCGACGATGATGGCAAAACGCTGCGCGAAGAGGGTGGCCTGACTGCAAAAGTTCGTGCTGGTGTGCGGGGCGTTACAGCGCTGTTCCGTTATGAGTTCAAAATGGGCGGAGTCAAACGTGATCACCGCCTAGGCAGTTGGCCAAAAAAATCGCTTGCGCAAATTCGTGCTGAGCGAGACGAAGTGAGAGCAAGCGTTACTAAAGGTATTGAACCCGCTGCCGCCCGAAAGGCCGCTAAGATCGAGGCGCAAGCGGCGATCACCGCAACCATTGCCGAAGCCGAACGTCAGGCTGCAGAAAGCAAGACTGTCACCGACCTTTTTGAAGAGTGGATGCGCGACGGGGTATCTCGTCAGGACGGTAACGCCGAGCTTCGCCGCAGCTTCTCCAAAGATGTGCTACCGGCTATCGGCGATAGACCACTGCGAACCCTGACTGAAAAAGATCTGCTTAATCTCCTGCGCTCGATCAAGGCTCGCGGGCTAAACCGTACCGTAGTTATCCGCAGCAAGGACATAGGTCAAATGCTGCGATGGGCCGAGAAACGTAAACCTTGGCGTACTTTGATGGTCGACGGCAACCCCGCCGACCTCGTTGACGTCAGCAAACTTCTCGATCATGACTACCAGGAGCAGCGCGATCGGCTTTTATCCAGCGGCGAAATCCAAGAGCTGCAGCAGATTTTCGAGCGCCTTGCGCGAGATTATGCTGCGCTGCCCGCTGGACAAAAATATTCCGGCATCCGACCTGTGAACTCCCGCGTGCAATGCGCAGTCTGGATATGCCTTAGCACACTCTGTCGCATTGGCGAACTTCTGAAATCCGAATGGCGACATGTAGATCTGGAAAAAGGCACTTGGTTCATCCCAGCAGAAGCTACTAAAGGGCATAGGGGTAAACGGCAGGATCACCATATATTCCTTTCTAAATTCGCAGTGAACCAGTTCAAGCGCCTGAGAGAAAAAACCGGCCACACCCCCTTCTGCTTTCCCAGCAAGGATGAAAGCGGTCATGTAGATACCAAGACAGTCAGCAAGCTGATCGGAGACCGGCAATGCTGCTTCAAGAGTCGGAGCAAGCCCCTATCTGGCCGTCATCATGACGACTCACTGGTTCTCAGCCTAGGTAAAAGGGAGAATGGACTCCGCATGATTTGCGTCGCACAGGAGCGACCATGATGCAGGAGCTGGGAGTGACACTGGAGATCACTGACCGTTGTCAGAATCACTTGCTGGGAGGCTCAAAGGTACGCCGACACTACCTGCATTATGACTATGCCAAGGAAAAAATTGAGGCATGGAACAAACTAGGGGCGCATCTTGAAACTATCCTTTCAGATCCAACGTTCGAATCTAATTAAAAACTAACCAGGAGGAGAAAACGAGACTCACATCCGCCCTACGAGACATTGAAAATTAAGCTTTTTAGCTATCCCTTAAACAAGGATAGTGGAAAGATGGGGGCGACGTCCAATGCGGGCTTGCTGCGTTCCGTGTGGCTCGCTGGCGGAGATCACCGGGGCTCAGGCGTTGGCGTAAGCCCCTGCGGCCACCCATGCTGGGTGGCCAGATTCGAGCCCCGCGCGCTGGCCTAGACCGAGAGCAGCAGAAACTCGCGCTCCCAAGAACTGATTACGCGCTTGTAGTTTTCGTGCTCGGATATCCGCATCGGGCGACATCTGCTCCGCAACCTTTATAGTCGGCGCGAAAAAAGTTCTGGGGTTAGCGATGAGCACTGGCTGCACCATCTGCGTGCGGCCAGTCGCCCGCAGGACGGATCATGGGATGCGGCCGGCGCACCCCGACGCATGCCAGCCACCCAGCGAGCGAAACTGATTCGCTGGGTCGCGGTCCATCCTGGGGCCTGTTCGCCGGCCAAGCGCATGGCGGGCAGACAATCACTTGCGCTACTCAACCCGCTTCAATGGAGTCTGTTTTTGAGTTTTCAACTTCCACTCGAACTGCTGCGCCTGACTTCCACCCGCTGCGCAGCACGACACGCGGCCAAGTGTCTGGTGCTTGCGCTGGCGTTACCCGTTACGACAATGGCCGGCACCGAGTCGACGCCATGCGCGGAGCAAGTTGCTGGTCAGCCGGTGCAAGTCGACTCCATCTGCGTCGATCCTGACTATGCAAAGCCCGTCATCGACAAAGTCGTCGATCTGTCGTCGCCCCTGGAGTTTCGCCACGTGAGTGGGCACTTCGCAGGCACCGAGGTGACTTTCAACTTCTACCTTCCGCCAAAGCCGTTGTGGGCCGGGCGATTCTTCCATCATGTCTACCCGTTTACCGATGGCCTCGGTACCCAGCAGGAACTCACGTTCGCCTATGAAAGTGGCGCCTACCTGGTGAAGACTGGAGGGAGTTCGGGCTACAGGGCCGACGCTGCAGCCGCAAAATTTTCACGTCAGGTAGCCCGGGACTACTACGCCGGCAGCCGCCCGAAGGTCTATGGCTATGTCTACGGCGGAAGCGGTGGGTCCTACCAGACGATCGCCGCCATGGAAAACAGCGTGGGTGTGTGGGACGGCGCTGTGCCGTATGTGATTGGCACGCCCACTTCCATACCCAACAATTTCTTCGCTCGGGTATTTGCCAGGGTAGTGCTGTCGAACAAGGCAGCAGCCATTTCAGATGCGATGAAACCAGGAGGCTCGGGCGACCCCTATGGGGCCCTGAACGAGGTGGAACGCGCCGCGCTACGTGAGGTAAGCACGCTCGGCGTGCCTTTGAAGGGGTGGGCCGACCCTGCTTATCTGCTAGGGCTCGGAGATCCAAAAGGCCTGATGGGCTTTCGCGACACGGTGAAGCAATTCGATCCCGGATACGCGGCAGATTTCTGGTCCAAACCCGGTTATCTGGGCACAGAGAAGTCTCCGCTTGGTGAGCTCATGCGCAACGCCCTGGTGGAATACGTCACGCCGATCACAGCGCTTGCAGATGCGCCTGATAAAGTGCAGCTGCAGCAATTGCCAAAGCGTGGCTTCACACCTGAGTACGAGTACACCTTTCTCGATCGTAATCGCAACGCTCTCGCCGTGCTGCCGGCAACGCTGGATGTCGGCACACGCGTACTGACGGTCGATGCTGACGCGGCCAAGCTCGGCGAAGTGCTCTCAAAGGCGCGCTTCGTCCGTATGGATAACCGCTGGGCGCTGGCGCTGGCGGCGCTGCACCGCCATCAGGTGCCCGCCGACAAGAGCTTTGCTGCCTGGAACCAATACCGCCGCGCGGATGGTACTGCCGTTTATCCGCAGCGAAGCGAAATCGGCCCGATGATCAGCCAGGGCGCGGCGGGCGGCGGCCCCTTCACTGGCGACTTCAAGGGCAAGATGATCATCGTCGGCAACCTGCTTGATCTCGATGCTTACCCTTGGGATGCAGATTGGTATGCAGGCAGGGTCAAGCAGCACCTGGGCGAGCATGCCAACTCTCGATTCAGGGTCTGGTACAACGAAAATGCCGACCACCACGACGGAAGTGTCATCGTTTCCGGCAAGACTCGGACCCATGAGATCCACCTGGTCAGCTATGTCGGGATGCTGGAGCAGGCCCTCCGGGACCTCAGCGCCTGGGTCGAAAGCGATACTGCACCGCCAGCGTCCACCAGCTACTCAGTCGTACAGGGCCAGGTCGAAATCGCAGCGCAGACGAGGCAACGGCACGGCATTCAGCCGGCCGTGCGTCTGGCCGTGGCAGGCCGGAGCGCCGTGAAGGTGGCGCCAGGGCAAGCCCTGACCCTGCAAGGCACGATCAATACGCCGCCTGGCACCGGCCAGCTGGTGGCCGTCGAATGGAGTGCCGACGGCAGCGACGAATTCGTCGCCAAATCCGTGCCGGCTTCTTCCCATGACCAGACCGAAGTCACGAATACGCTCCGATATGACGTGCCGGGGATCTACTATCCGGTACTGAGGGTCACCACCGAACGCTCGGGCAATGCTCGCACTTCAGTGGCACGGGTGCAGAACCTGGCAAGGGTTCGGGTGGAAGTCAGCCAGCGTGCGCAGGGTAGCGATTAGCGCCCCTGGAGCAGATGCTGTTCAAGCTTCGGCATCGATGGAAGCCTTGAAACGATCGGTACTACCTCCCAGCGCCGCCGCACGGGGCGGATCTGCTCGGCGTTGAACCTGTCGGCCGGGCCAGAAAAGATCAAAGCGCCGGTGAACACGTCCCCGGCGACGAACACCGGTGCGCAGATCCCGGCAGTACCGGGGTCGCGCTCGCCATATGACTCGGCCCAGTACTGCTCACGCCTCCCTCAGCACCCATCGGTTGGGCCGTGACCACGACGACATTATCAACGCCATCGCGGCGCGCGACCCTGATGCGGCGGAAGCCGCAGCGCATGAACACACGATGCTGTTCCAGCGGCGCTTCCTGGCCTACATGCAGCAGAACCTTACGGCCCGCATGTCCGTAGCGTGAGCGGGAGAACTGGCGTAATGGCAGGCACAATGTGATGCGGCTCGTCGAGATCGACAGCCGCATCACTTGGCTTGAGCGCCACTTGGCCCGCGGTACGTGCAATGCTCAAAGCACTACATGTAAGCCAACAAATCTCCGCTGGAATTTGGAACCGCCGGGTTCCGTAACCACCGAACAACTTCCGCACTTAAAATCAGTGAAGCAGTGCATCACGGTTTCATGACATCACCCTCGTATAACATCTCGTAATGCTGTTGATTACTGGCCCTGAACGGCCCGAACCCGTTCTGCAAGAATGCGGAAGCCAAGTTTCCAATAGCCATCATGACGAACAAGATTGTCGCGAAGCGGGCAATTTTATTCTTCCTGCCTGGTAACGGCATCTTCTCTCGCTGAGGCTCCAGCGCGTAACAGGCCAGCGCCAAAAGGCAGAACATGATCGCCATCATGAAGAACACGAAAGTCCAGTTATACATGTGGAAGCCTAGAATGGCCGATCCTGTTGGACGCGTACCTGGCAATGCTTTGGCAAACATGAACAACAGGCTGATCAGGCTACCAATCAAGGCGCCAAATGCCGACAATACGTAGTTCCAAGGATGCGTACCAAAACGCAGGTTAAGAAATAACCCAGACCCCAACAGCAAGAAAGCGACCCGAATCAGGTTACACAATGCACACGGCAATTCGTGGAGAACGATTTGGAAGTAAAAGGCGGCCAACAGCAGCAGGCTGATCGCCAGAAGGCCGAGTTCATCGAGCCTGAGTAAAATGGCACAGGTATTCGATCTTTTCATTACCAGGCCCCCAGCTTTTGCAGATCGGGGATATGATGGCTGCCGTGAAATGTTGTCCAGCATACGACAAGCATTGCGCAGACACTCCACAGCGCCCTGGCGACCACTACATTTCGTCGTCCGCTTACAATTGCAAGCACGGCGAACAACACCGGAATAAACCCTATGAACATAAGAACCTCCTGTAGAAACACCTACAGAAGTTTTACACACTCACCACGATGAAAATATCGATGAGCTGCCAGATATCACCTGTGTAGCGACAGATCACTGGGTATGTTCGTAACCAAGGGTGCACATCCGCACCCTTGGCCCGAGCGAAGTCAGGCGGCCCCGTTCAGCCGTTCGAAACCACACGCCAGATCCTGGATCAGATCCTGGACATCTTCCAGACCAATCTGCAGGCGCAATGTGTAACCGCCTGGCTGCCACTGGGTGGCAGTTCGATAATCGGCGCAATTGAACGGGATGATCAAGCTCTCATAGCCTCCCCAGGAGAATCCCATGCCAAAGATCGACATATTATCCAACATTCTGGCCACATCGGCTTTGACGTAGCGTTGATCCAGGACGATCGAAAATAGCCCCGACGCGCCTTTGAAATCACGCTTCCAGTATTCGTGGCCCGGGCAACTGGGGAACGCAGGGTGCAACAACCTCGAAACCTCGGGACGCGATTGCAACCAGGTGGCAATCTCCATGGCACGCACCTCTGCCTCCCTCAAGCGAAGGTGCATGGTGCGCAGACCGCGTAGCGCCAAGAAACAATCTTCTGGCCCAGGCAGCATGGCCATCGCATCATACGCCTGGCGTAACGCTGGCCAGGTCTCGGCATTTGCGGAGATCATTCCCAGGAGCAAGTCCGAATGGCCGCCGAGATACTTTGTGCCCGCCTCCAGTGAAATGTCGACGCCATGTTCATGCGCTTGGAAAAACAGCGGCGTCGCCCAGGTGTTATCAATAATGGTCTTGATACCGTGCCTGCGCGCAACGCTGACAATTGCAGGCACATCCTGAACCTCGAAACTTTGCGAGCCGGGCGCCTCGAGAAAAATGACACTGGTATTGGGCTTGATCAGCCGTTCAATGTCGGCACCGATCATCGGGTCGTAGAAGCTGATTTCCACACCGTAACGTGCGAGTAAGTTGTCGCAGAAATTACGCGCAGGACGATAGGCGCAATCTGCGATAAGCACGTGATCGCCCGCCTTGGTCGTGGCAAAGAAGGCCAAGGCGATAGCGCCCAAGCCAGAAGGCGCCATCACCGTACCGGCAGCGCCTGTCAGTTGAGTCCAGGCATTTTCGAGGTTCTCGATGGTTGGAGACCCCGCGGTACCGTAGGAAAAGCGCGAGCGTTTGTGCTCGATGTCATCCACTGTCTTGTAGACAATGGTGGAACCCCTGTATATGGGCGCATTGACGAAACCAGCCTGCTCATCAGGGTCCCGTCCCAACATAGTCAGCTGGGTGCTTATATGGTGACGATTACCAATTTTATTCATAACGTTTACCAAACTACGCAAAAAATTGATTACTCACCTCTCAAGCAACTTGAGAAAAGGTGAGATACACAGTAAGACGCCAAAGAAGGCAATGTAGTAAATTCTCCAACTTTTGTATACGTTGAGGGCCGGAACCTTGTACACAAGGTAACACGGTATGAGGCAAGAAACGATGCCGTAGACCGGGGCACCCACCTGCTGCAGAAGCAATATCGAGAACTTGGTCATGACCCAGCACCAGAGCATGGCAACGATAGCCACTGCCACGGCAAATGTCAGAACCCGAGGAGAGATAGCTCGTGCATCCATGAACCGGTTGATGATGTTCACTGCCATGCCTTTGAGCACTTCTTGGAAGCCCAGGTAGATACCGAAGAAAGCTGTCATGATCGCAAAAACATTCAGCGCAATCGACATGGTGGCCACCACCTTTCCAGGCAAGACCTGCGAAGCAACTGCCAGTACTGACACATTGTTCTTCGCTGCTTCTACCGCCTGCTCATGACTCAACGAAAACGTAAAGGACAGGACGAAGAAAATCACCGAGGTTGCCAGGATAACATAAGCGATCCGACTGGCTCGAATGGCTTTGTAGACAGCCATCTGGCTATCAGCCTCGCGCTTCCTGTATGCAATGTTCATGGGGCTCAATACTTGTACAAACAAGATTGAAATCAATGTAAACGGCAACGTTAGAACAGCATCGCGTACGAGCACTGTAAAATCCGGCAGCGAATCAATGTTTGACAGCGTCCATTTAGGAATCATTGCCAAACCCAGCGCGATGACGATAAGCAACTTCATCACGACCATAGGACCCGATACCTTGAACAGGATCTTTTCGCCTTGAGCGGCTATCAGCACGAGACCGATCAACACTACCAGCGGGTACCAAGGCTCGTTTGCCAGGCTCTCGCTAGTAACCCCGTAGCTCTGCAAGTATGAGGCGCTGTCGAACGTAACGGCCAGTGAATAGGTAAACATACCTTTCAAAAGCATCAGAAAGTAAGCAACGCTGAGTACGAACCCCCAATTACTACCTAAGTAATGAGTAATGATCCCTGTATAATCGTCGCAATGGGCACTTTTTGAAAGCGTTTTCAGGTACAGCTCCTGCAACATATACAGTGCGGGGTAGGCCAGGACCAGTGACAAAGCGAACACCCAGATGCCCTTGAGCCCAACCTGAATAGGTAGGAAGACCACCCCTCCGCCAATGGCCATACCGATACACAGGATGACCCACCCGGCGTCGTAACGGGTAAAAGGGATAGACGACTTATCAATTGTCCGCGTGTGCTGCGTTGTCATGACAGACATATAAGGTTCCATTATTTTTATTGGAGAGGTGTAGGCCTACCGACCAGAATTTCTTAGCGGGGTATTGGCGTTACTCCTACCACACCTTATAATCGTACTCGCCCTGCAAGACCAGCGATAGTATTTCATTACAGTTGTGAGGATCAGTCATAAATGCTTCCAAATAATCTCACACTAAAACAAATGATCATATTCGTTAAAGTTGTAGAGTGCGGAGGCCTGACAGAGGCCGCCGTCAAAATAAACCTGACCCCTTCTGCGGTCAGCAAGAGCCTTGCGCTGCTGGAAGAAAGCCTTGACACCAAGTTGCTGCAGCGCACCACCCGAAGTGTTTTCCTGACAGATGAAGGAAAATTGCTATACCAACAGTTCAGTGAAACCATCAGTGCGCTGGAATCCACGATCGACAGCCTTTCGTCCGATCTCACGGCGCCTAAAGGTCTACTCCGAGTCTCTACCCCCGTCGCTTTCGGCGCCCGCCACCTGATGCCCATTTTCTCGGCCTATCGTCAGCGCTACCCCAATGTCTCGTTGCAACTGGATGTTACCGACAAACAAGTCAATCTGAATGATGGCGATTGTGATGTGGCGCTTCGGATCGCCAGAAGTGCCCCAGACAATTATAAGGCCACGCCTATAGCCACCATGCACTGGTTTTTCTGTGCGTCACCGAACTACCTCGCGGCAGCAGGTACGCCAGATTGCATCCATGACCTTAAAGACCATACTTGCCTACTCTATCCCAATATTGACGAGACTTGGCACGCCTTCAGCAGCGAGGGTGAAAAGAAACTAATCACTTACGGCGAAATTCTCATTAAAGCCAATAGCAGCCTAGTGCTGCTGGAAGCCGCTCTCGAAGGACTGGGCGTCGCTTACCTTCCGTCCTATCTGATGGACACTCATGTGAAAACAGGTAGGCTGGTGCCACTGTTCAGGAACATTACACCAGACATGTCGAGAAAACTGTTCGCTCTGCACCTGCCTGATCGTGGCCGCAATAGCGCAATCCACTCCTTCGTAGCATTCCTGAGCGAATGGGCCAGCCCTACCGCCCCTTGGGACTCATGGCTGTCGGGCTATCCACAACTGCTTGACTGCTAGAGGGGCGCTGCTTGGTCATTGAGTAGCATAACGGCTTTCGGCCTGATGCCGACCCAAACGGAGAATAAACAGCAAGAGCGTTCCCAACGTAAGCGCGGCTCCTGTGATTAACAGTGAGTCGCTATAGCCACCATAGCGAGCTGCCAGGTAACCCGCGGCCGCAGGCGCAATGATCTGGGCCACACCGTAACTGATCGTTAACTTGGCCATGGCCTTTGCTGGGTTGTCCGGAAAACTGCGACCAACCAGAGCGAGAGTAAGACTCACGATACCCACGAAGGTACTGCCGAACAACAGCGCGCCGACGATATTGATTGACGTGCTATCGGTGAACCGGGGTATCAAAATCGCAAGCGTTTCAAGGATGTTTGCCACAATCAATGCGGTCACCGTGCTGGTCGAGCGCGCCACCCTGTCCCAAAGAAAGCTGGAAGGTATTGCAGCGGCGCCGACAATGATCCACACAACGCTACCGATCTGCGCGAAAAACTCGAATTTCCCAAGAATCGCGACGATGAATGTTGCACCAATGGCGTAGCCAAAGCCGGTGCAGAAATAGAAGGCGATCAGCACCTTCATCCAGCCTGACGACATATGGCTCGAATCGTTGGAAGCTGTCATCGCTTTGCGTGACACCTTCACCGGCTTTGGCATCCACCTCCAGGCCATTGGCAAAAAGAGCAACGCGATGGTGGCCATCCAGTACCATTGCTGATACCACGCGAAATATTTTGACATGAGGATGATCGCCACCCCCGAAACAATGATTCCCAAACCCAGCCCGGTAAAGTGCAAGCCGAGCTCCTGGCTCAGGCCTTTGCGCAATAGCCAGTTCATAATCAACCCCGATGCGATCAACATGCCAGCGACGCTGGCCGCCCCGCTGACAAAGCGCAAGATCGCCCACAGATACAAATCGTTAGTCATACCCATTGCCGCGGTGCTCGCAACACTCACTATCAAGCACACTTTGTAAAGCCTGTACTTCACGGAAAGGTCGCTCATATTGGCCGCGACCAGGGCGCCGACGATATAGCCAATGTAATTGAATGTCGCCAACCACCCGCCCGCCAGAAGCGAAAGCCCCGCTTCTTTATTCATGATCGGCAACAACGGTGTGTAGGCGAAACGGGCCAAACCAACCGTAATGATAAGCGCACAAATACCCGCGATGACTACCTGTGGTTTACTCAATGACAATGCGTCATCAGCGGTTTGCATTACTTCGCTCCTTGAGAGGCTGCACAGAGCACTGCGCACTGTGGAATACCGAAATTTAAGGGGTGACAGTTGAAGACGTTTATCTTAAGGTGCCTCGCTGATGTCCCTCTCTATATGCCCAGCCATTTTGTATCGACGAGATGCCACTGCATGCCCAGATTCTCCGAAACCTGGCAATATCTCCCTCGCCTAGGTAACGATATCGACCGCCAACCGGCTCCGGTACGCCTGCGCGCTCAGCACATGCCCGCACGTAGCAAGTTCGAGCCCCATGCACACGACTGGAACCAACTCACGTTTGCAACTGAAGGGGTGTTGAGTGTGATGATCGATAACGCCTGCTATGTCATAGCCCCAGGACAAGCCTTGTGGATCCCAAGAGGCGTTCTCCATACGACCGGCACCGCGCTAGGCGCTACGCTATCGAGCTTGTACGTCAACGAAAGCACCGAGACCCCCGCACAGACCAGAGCTTTCATGGTTTCCAACTTGCTCAGGGCATTGATCGTCGAAGTAGGCAGCTTCGATCAATGCACCCCGAGCGATTATTCGGCGCTCGTCACGGCGCTGATGAGTAAACAACTGGACAGGATGAAGCCGATACACTCGCCCCTTCCCTGGCCGACGCAAGGTGTCACGCTGGAGCTTTGCGAAGCGCTTTACAACGACCCTTGCTCTGAACGTGATGCAGAGGCCTGGGCGGTACATTTCAAAATGTCAAAGCGTACATTGGCCCGGCATTTTGAAAGAGAAACCGGCATGTCCATGCGTATATGGACGCAGAAACTGAGATCTCTTAAGGCATTGGAGCTTCTGGCAAGTGGTAGCACGATCACCCAAGTTGCCCTGTCCTTGGGCTATTCATCGACCTCTGCTTTTACCTTCATGTTTCGCTCGGAGTTCGGCCTCAGCCCAAGCGCTTACATGAAGCGCCCCTGAAACGCTCTAACGACCACTACAAAAAAGGAACTCTTCATGTCCGCTATTCAAGACTTATACCCTGCCAAGTTTGCACACTGCTACGGGTGCGGCGTGAACAATCTTCATGGTCACAAACTAAAGAGTCACCTCAATGGCGACATCGTTGAGGCACGTTTCACAGTGGATCCGATTTATTCCGGCGGCGTTCCTTACCACGCCTACGGCGGCCTTCTCGCCTCACTTCTGGACTGCCACGGTGCCGCATCTGCGGCGGCCTTCGCCTATCGCGCTGCGGGACGGGAAATGGCGGATGACGCCCACCCGATGCGCTTTGTGACGGGCACCTTGACATTGAGGTTTCACAAGCCAACGCCACTCAATGTCGAGTTGCTTCTGCAAGGCACGCTCAACTCGCTGACCGATCGGAAAGCCATCATCAATCTCACTTTAAGCGCCGACGGCGAGCTGCATGTTAGCGCTGAAATGATCGCGATTCTTCTTGTCGAGTCTGACAAGAGGACATGAGGGTGATCGTTTAATCAGCGCAGCAGTCGCCCGACGAGCGCCCTTCAGCGCAGCGCTCGTCGCAGCATCCAGTAGTGGCCGACTTAGGCAACTCCGCCACGCTTTTCAAACTTCCTGGGGTACGCGTAAAGCCGACGGTGTACGTCAACCAGAAGGTCACCGACGTTGTTCGGCTCGCAGCACGCACTGGCCGCTGGCCGCCAGTGTGCCTGGGATCATGCGCTCAAGGCTTGATGCGCCGCTTCGTATTCGGCTTTGAGCAAACGCTTCATAAGCTTCCCGGTGGGCTCACGCGGCAGTTCATTTCGAAAATCGAACTGTTGCGGGCATTTGACTCCGCCCAAGGCATCGCGAACGAATCTGCGAAGCGCCTCCGCCAGCTGAGCGTCACCTTCGACACCCGGACGTGGCTGAATCACCGCAACGACTCGCTCCCCCATTTCATCGTCAGGTGCACCAAACACGGCAGCGTCTTCTACCTGAGGATGCGTAATCAATAGATTTTCGATTTCCTGAGGGTAAATATTGACGCCGCCCGAAATGATCATGAAACTCTTGCGATCGGTCAGGAACAGGTATCCATCCTCATCGACCCAGCCGATGTCGTTGAGCGTGGCCCAGCCCTTGGCGTTGTAGGCTTGTCGGGTTTTTTCCGGGTCATTGTGATACTCGAACTTCGGGCCGTCTGCGAAGTAGACATCACCTTGTGTACCAGCCGGGACCTCTTCGCCATCCGGGCCGAGGATTTTCACCTGCCCCAACACCGCGCGCCCTACCGAACCCGGTTTGCTCAGCCATTGCGCCGAATCCAAGGCGGTGATTCCACAGGTTTCGGTGCCCGAGTAGTACTCATGAATGATTGGCCCCCACCATTCGATCATGGCATGCTTCACCGGTACCGGACACGGCGCAGCGGCGTGAATGACTGCCTTGAGTGATCGGTAGTCGTGCTGTTGCCGCACTTGGCTGTCCAGCTTGAGCATGCGCACGAAGTGAGTCGGTACGAAGGTCGCGTGGGTGATGCGATGCTGCTCGATCAGAGCCAGCGACTGCTGCGCGTCGAAGCGCTCCATGACTACTACAGTACCGCCGAAGCGATGAATGACCATGGCCCAACGCAGGGGGGCCGCGTGATACAGCGGCGAGGTCGAAAGGTAACGACTGGCACTGTCCATGCCGTACAAGCCTGAACCTAACTGCATGAGCGGCGTCTTCGTCTCGATCGGCCCCGCGGGCAACTGGGGTTTCACCCCTTTGGGGCGCCCGGTCATACCCGATGAATACAGCATGTCAGAGCCCGCGCTAGGGTCGCTGACCATCGTGACCGGCATCCCCTCGCAGGCCTTCAGGAACGGCGTACGGCCTGGGGCATGGCTGAAGACGCTTAACGCCGGAGACGCCACTTGGCCAGCAGCCTGCTCGGCGACTTGGGAGTAGTCCTGGCCAGCGATGAGTACCTTGGTTTCGGAGTTTTCCAGCACATAGGCCAGATCACCGGCGGAGGTCTTGGTCGAGACGGCCGTGAAGTATAGCCCAATACGCTGGGTGGCCCATGCCACCACAAAAATTTCGAAATCATTGCCCAACACCACCGCAACGGTGTCGCCGCGCTTGAGATCCAGATTTCTCAGTAGATGCGCGCCTTGGTTGGCAAGTGCATCGAGTTCCCCATAAGTCAGCACTTCATTGCTCGATGCCAGGATGCAGGCTGGCTGATCAGGGCAGGTTCTGGCGTGAATCGACGGGTGCATGGCGTGTCCTCTTATTGTGATTGTCGGGGTGCGCTACAAGTGCCACTCAGCGGCCCTGCCACCTTGGCGGACGCTTCTCGGCGAAGGCCTTCGGTCCTTCGATGGCATCCCGGGACTTGAGCATGGCCTGCACTTGCGGGTAGTCCCATTGCTCAGCCAACGCCTGTGCCACAGGCACATCCAGCCCACGCATCACTGCCTCCTTGGTCGCACGCACGGACAACGGACTGCACGACAGGATATCGTCCGCCCAGCGGCGCGCAGCAGCCATGACGTCACCATCCACGACTTCGTTCACAAAGCCCAGTTGAAGTCCTTCGGTGGCGCTGACCCGACGCCCGGTCAGCAGCATGCCCATGCTACGCTTCAAGCCGATCAGGCTGGGAAGACGCTGCATGCCTCCGGCAAGCGCCGCGAGACCAACCTTGGCCTCGGGTAATGCGAACGAAGCGTTGGAGGCAGCCACGATGATGTCGCATGCCAATGCCAGCTCGAAACCACCGCCCATAGCCACACCGTTGACGGCGGCAATCACCGGTTTGTGCAGATCGAAGCGTGAGGCGAGCCCGCCGAACCCTTTGTCAGGCGTGCCCAGGTTGGCTTCATCGACCTGTTGCTTGAGGTCATGCCCTGCGCAAAACGCCTTGGCCCCGCTGCCCGTCAAAATGGCCACCCACTGCTCGTCATCGTTGGCGAAATCATCGAAGGCCTGCTGCAGCTCTTCATGGGCCTTGTAGTTCAGGGCGTTGTACGCTTCCGGCCGCTGCAGGGTGACGACGGTCAAGCGACCTTCACGCTCCACACTGATAAATCGATAGTCCATCACACGGTCTCCAGCGATTGGGCAAGCATGCCGCTGAGGCGGCGATCGATGATGTTGCGCGCGTCACTGACCATGCGCTCAATCAGCACCTCGCAGGTCGGGATATCTCGGATTAGCCCCTGAACCTGCCCGGCCCAGACCAGCCCCGCGTCTAGATTCCCAGTCTCCAAGGCTTCTCGCCCTTTGGCGCCCGAGACATAACCGCGGATATCTTCGAAAGTTGCACCCGCCGCTTGCGACAAACGCACTACTTCATCGGAAACGCTGTTGCGCGCCACTCGGCCGGTGTTGTGGAAACGTCGAAAGATCAGGTTGGTCGAGCGTTCGTCGTTGTTCACAAGGAAGGCTTTGATCGCATCGTGGATGGGGGCTTCCTGGGTCGCGCAGAAGCGCGTGCCCATGTTCACGCCTTCGGCACCCAATGCCATGGCCGCTGCCAGACCACGGCCATCGCCGATACCGCCACTGGCGATGATCGGGATGCTGACCTGATCGGCAGTAGCGGGTATCAACACCAGCCCGGGAATGTCGTCCTCCCCCGGGTGCCCCGCGCATTCGAAGCCGTCGATGGAAATAATGTCGACGCCCATGCGCTGTGCCGAAACGGCATGTCGCACCGCCGTACATTTGTGGATCACGGTCAAGCCGTGAGACTTTAAGGCTTCCACGTGCTCTTGCGGCTTGTTACCCGCCGTTTCAACAATCCGCACCCCAGACTCGATGATCGCCTGCCGGTACTCGGCGTAAGGTGGCGGATTGACCGAGGGCAGAATGGTCAGGTTCACCGCAAACGGTTTGTCGGTCATGCTGCGGCAGCGGTCGATTTCCCGGCGCAGGTCGTCCGGTGTGGGCTGCGTGAGCGCAGTGAGGGTGCCCAGGCCACCGGCGTTGGACACTGCACTGGCCAGCTCGGCACGCCCCACCCACATCATGCCGCCCTGTACGATGGGATGGCGAATGCCCAGCAGCTCGGTCACACGGTTGCGAAAGGCCATTACAGTATCTCCAGGATCGTCACGTTGCTGACGCCACCGCCTTCGCACATGGTTTGCAAGCCATAGCGCTTGCCGCGGGCCTTCAGGGCATGGATCAGGGTTGTCATCAGTTTGCTGCCCGACGAACCCAGCGGGTGGCCAAGGGCGATGGCACCCCCGTTCACGTTCAGGCGTTCAGGATCTGCTTCAAGGGCGTCGAGCCAGGCCAGTGGTACCGGTGCGAACGCTTCATTGACTTCGTACAGATCGATGTCGGCGATGCTCATGCAAGCCTTCTTCAGTGCCTTTTTGGTGGTGAAGATAGGTTCCTCGAGCATGATCACAGGGTCACCTGCAGTCACGGTCATGTCGACGATACGGGCAATGGGTGTCAAACCATGGGCCTTCAGGGCTCGCTCGCTGACCACCAGCACGCCAGAGGCGCCGTCGCACACCTGGCTGGCATTTGCGGCGGTTACCACACCGCCTTCCTGCAACGGCTTGACCGCGCCGATGCCCTCCAACGAGGCATCGAAGCGAATACCTTCATCCACCAGATGCAGGCCATCGCCGACGGCCAGGCCGATGATTTCGTCCTTGAAGGCTCCAGATTGGGTAGCTTGAGCAGCCCGCTGATGGCTCTGCAAGGCAAACCGGTCCAGCGTAAGACGGTCATAGCCATACTTCTCGGCCAGCATTTGCGCGCCACCAAACTGGCTGAAGGTGTTGACGCCGAAGCGCTGTTTGATGCGCTCACTGAATGGGCCAATGCCGATGCCCTCTTTTTCGTGAAAGGACATGTTGGAGAACATCGGCACGCGGCTCATGCTTTCCACGCCGCCGGCAATCACCACATCCTGCATGCCTGACATCACCGCTTGCGCGGCGAACTGCACGGCCTGCTGCGAACTGCCACACTGGCGATCGACGGTAACCGCCGGCACGCTCTGGGGCAGCTTCGAGGCCAGCACCACATTGCGCGCAAAGGCAAATGCCTGCTCACCCGCCTGGGTTACGCAACCGATGATGACATCGTCTACCGCTGCCGGATCGATGCCCGTGCGATCCACCAATGCATTGAGAATCTCACCGCCCATGTCGGCCGGATGCCACCCGGCCAACTTGCCGTTACGGCGCCCACCAGCCGTACGCACCGCCGCAACTATGTATGCATCAGCCATGACTCAACTCCTTCTTGTTCTTCTGAGTTCGTTGCGCGACAAATGCGCCGACCTTGTCGCGGACATAAGCCTGAGTCGCCAGCGTGGAAATACTGCGCGCTTCCTGTTCGAGCTGTGTTTCAAGGGGCGTCCCCAGGGTATCGAGCAGAAGCCTGCGGACCCCACCCAGCGCTGGAACATGCATCGCCGCCAGGCTAAGAGCCACCGCCATGCCTTCGATATGCAGCTGCCCCGCCGCGACTACCCGTGTGATCAGGCCAAGCGCCTTGGCCTGGTCCGCACCCACGCGTTGATTGAGCATGATGATTTCCTGGGCGCTGCGCAGCCCCACCAACCGGGGCAGCAGCCAGCTGAGGCCGCCGTCAGGGCTCAAGCCGATGGCGCCATAGGCCGGCGTGAACGATGAGCCCGCCTCGGCCAGCACGATATCGCCCACAAGCGAAAGGCTCATACCCGCACCCGCCGCAGCGCCGTTGACCAGCACGACCAAGGGTTTTTCCATCCTCATCAACCTGGAGACCGCCAAGTGCAAGGTGCCCGCGAGCTCACTGAGGAACCCCGGTATACCGTTGCCGGCGGCCACGAATGCATCCAGGTCGCCGCCGGCGCAGAACAGCTTGCCGCTGCCGGTCAACACTACGCACTGTACTTCGGTTGCCTGATCGCACGTAATGACGGCCTTGAGCAGCGCCTGGGCCAACGGCAGGTCTATAGCATTGCCTTGCTGCGGCCGGTTCAAGGTGATGGTGGCTATACCTTGTTCTATGTTGAGCAGTACGCAGTCGTTCATCGGCAACCCTCCAGGGCGCGATAGGCCAGTTCGGCCAGCACGGGAAAACTTTTTCCCCGTTCACGCGCATGCGCTGATGCGGCGGTACCACGAATGACCCGGCCTTTGATGCCGTGGAAAATGGCAGCCATGCGGAATAGGTTGAAGGCGATATAGAACGACCAATCCGGGATTGAATCGCGTCCGGTACGTTCGCAGTACGCCTGCACGTACTGCGCTTGCGAAGGTATGTTCAAGCGCTGCAAGTCCGCCCCCCCCAGCCCTGCAACGATATCGGGCGGCATCTGGTACATCATCGCGTGGTTGGCGAAGTCCGCCAGTGGGTGCCCAAGGGTGGACAACTCCCAATCCAGCACAGCCACTACTTTCGGCTCGGTGGGGTGGAAAATCATGTTGTCGCAGCGAAAGTCGCCATGCACGATACGGGTCTCGTCGCCTGCCGGAATGTGCTTGGGTAACCACTTCACCAGCCAGTCCATGTTCGGGTCCCGCCCTGCCGCTTCATCCTCCAGGTACTGGCGACTCCAGCGACTGATCTGCCGGGCGAAGTAGTTGCCGGTCCTGCCGTAATCCTGCAACCCGACTTGCGCCGGGTCGATGCGGTGCAAGGCAGCAAGTGTCCGGTTCATCGCATCGAAGTAGCTGGGGCGCTCATCGTGGCGGACATCCGGCAAGGTAGCATCCCAGAAGATTCTGCCTTCGACCTTCTCCATTACGTAGAATGGCGTTCCCAGAACCGACGTATCTTCGCAAAGGGCAAAAATCCTCGGCACATTGAAGCCGACCTTACCCAGCGCCTGCTGTACCTGAGCTTCCCGCTCGATCGAGTGAGCACCTTTGAGCAAAACACCCGATGGCTTGCGTCGCAGCACATAGCTGCCGGCCGGCGTGGTGATCTGGTAAGTAGGAATGGACTGTCCACCCTTGAATTGCAGCACGGTCATAGGCCCACTGAAGCTATCGACGTTGGCCCGCATCCAGCGTGCAAGGGCCTGCTCATCGATGACCATTTCAGGCCGCACAGCATCCGCACCGGCATTGGCTTGCTGTTCCAGAATATTCATTCCTTGGCCCTCGCCCGCTCGCGCTTGATTGTTTTCGCCAGCGACCACTTGTGAACTTCTGTGGGGCCGTCGTAGATGCGGAATGCCCGTATTTCTCGGAACACCTGTTCAACAATGGAGTCTTCGGTGAGACCGCTGCCACCCATGACTTGTACGCAGCGATCAGCCACCCGCATCAGGGCCTCACTGACCGCTACCTTGGCCATGGAGCTTTCGGTGCCGCCTACGGCTCCGCTGTCCAGCACACTGGCGCACCACTGAATCATCAACTCGACCTGTTTGAGGTCGATCAGGTTCTCGGCCAGGCTGAAGCCTGTTCCTTCGTGATCGATCAACAGTTTGCCGAAAGCCATGCGGCGGTTGGCGTAATCGGTGGCGATTTCGTTGGCCCGCAGGCAAGCCCCGTACCAGCGCATGCAGTGAGACAGTCGGGCAGGCGCTAGCCTGACCTGGGCATAGCGAAAACCTTCACCTGCGTTACCGAGCATCTGCTCGGCGGGCACCCGCAGGTTGTCCAGGGTGACCACCGCATGGCCACCCGGCATCGAGCTGTCGATTGTGCGAGGAATCCGTTCGATGCGAATGGCCGGGTCCGGCAGCGACACCAGGAACATGCACGCACCTTCCTGGGCCTTGGCCATGACGATGCCGATTTTTGCACCTTGGGCGCCGGTGATGAACGCCTTGCGCCCATTGATCACCCAGCTATCACCCTCACGGTGACAATGAGTACGCATCATAGATGGATCAGATCCGGCGCCGCCGTCTTCGGCTGGCTCGGTCATGAAGAACGCCGATCGCGCCCTGCCAGTCACCATTGGCTCCAGGAAATGCTGCTTGATGTAGTCACTGCCGATTTTACCCAACAGGTACATGTTGCCTTCATCTGGCGCGCAAGTGTTGCAGGCCAGCGGCCCCAACGGCGACAGGCCGGTACGTGCGAGCACCAATGCGGTACCTTGTTGGCTCAGGTGACCACCGTCAGCGAGGATATGTGGCGTGAGCACACCCGCCTCGCGCGCTTTTTCGCGCAGCTCCAGCACCAGTTCGTCTGTCGGGCAGTCGTGGTGGTCGCGGCGGCGGTCCTTTTCGTAGGGCACCACGACTTCACGGACAAACTGCTCGACACGTTCGGCAATCGCTGACGCCAGCTTCAGGTCACTGACGCTCATCGGGCTGCCATCCTGATCGCGCCGTCCAGACGAATGACTTCACCGTTGAGCATCGGATTCTCGACGATCGACTGGACCATCTGGGCAAACTCGTCGGGTTGCCCCAAACGACGCGGGAATGGCACCTGCTGACCGAGTGACTGCTGGGCGTCTTGTGGCAGCGAAGCCAGCAGTGGCGTGAGGAAGATGCCAGGCGCGATGGTCATTACACGGATGCCGTAGCGGGCAAACTCACGGGCCAATGGCAAGGTCATGCCCACGATTGCGGCTTTGGAGGCGGCATAGGCAGGCTGTCCGATCTGCCCATCGAACGCGGCAACGCTTGCGGTGTTGATGATGACACCACGCTCCTCGCCCTCCTGCTCGGACGCGTGCAAGCGGGCCGCAAACTTGGACAAGACGTTGAAGCTGCCGTTGAGGTTGATGTTGACGATGCGTGCAAAGTCGCTCAACGCCAGCGCCTTACCGTCACGATTGAGCGCTTTGGCGGGCGGACCGATGCCTGCGCAGTTGACCAGGATTCGCGCTTTGCCATGCACGCCCTCGGCGGTTTCAAGCGCGTGCTCCACCGCAGCCTCATCGGTGACATCGGCCTGGATGAACAAGCCGCCAATAGCGGCTGCATGGCTTTCACCCAACGCCGGGTTGAGGTCAATGATCGTCACCTTGGCACCCGCCGCAGCCAGGCGAGCGGCAACCGCACCACCAAGCCCGGACGCGCCGCCGGTAATCACTGCTGGCACATCTTGAATCTTCATCGAGCACATCCTCTTGCTTGTTCTTATCGGGATAGACATCGGTGGAGCGTGCAGGGGGAAACACTTAAAACCAGAAAGTAGACCACCTACTCATGGGTAGGCTAGAATTCTCACTATGGCCCTGTCAAGGTTGTGCACGATGAAAAAACGGCGGGCCGCAAGCTACAAGCCGTATTCGATACCGCGAACTGGATGACCAACGTGACTGAAGCCTCACCTTTTCAAACTGCAAGTCAGAAACAGAACGAACGGGAGGCGAAGCGCCAGGCTGTGCTGCGCGCCGCCGTGCGCATTTTCAACGAGCGAGGGTTTCATGCCACCTTGCTGGAGGATGTCGCGGTCAGCCTGGGCATTTCCAAACCCACTATCTATCACTATCTGGGTAACAAGGAGCAGGTCCTGCTCCAATGCGTTCTGCATGGTTTGGAGCAATTGATCGAAGCCGCGGGCTCTGCCCGACAGGAGCCTGGCCGCGGCATCGACCGGTTGCGCAACTACCTGAAGCGCTACGCCGAGATCAACATGGATGACTTTGGCCGCTGCGTGATTCGCACCGGAGATGAAGCCCTCTCCGAGGAAGGCCGCAGGCAGTTCAGGGCATTGAAAGGGGAGATCGATCTGGCCATGCGCGCACTGATCGAAGAGGCCATCAGCGACGGCTCGATCGCCCCCTGCAATTCCAAATTGCTAGCGTTCACCCTGGCGGGTGCGCTCAACTGGCCCGCTCGCTGGTTTTCTCCAGAGGGCAAGCAAACCAGGGAAGAGGTGGCGGCGCAGATGGTCGACCTGCTAACGGTCGGTTTCGCACCGCGCTGAAGGCCTATTGCGACAGGGAAAGTACGTGGAGACAAAGGAGAAGATCATGCTCACCCTGCACAGCGATCCGGATCCAACCTTCACCGGCCCCATGGTGTTGTCCACGCAAGTCAACCGCTCCCACCTGCTGCCGCTGATTTCCCGGGCAGCAGGAACACTGACGCTCCTGTGTGCACCCGCCGGTTTCGGCAAAACCACAACCCTGGCGCAAGCCTTCGAACAATTTACTCAGGCAGGTATTGCAACTGCATGGCTCAGTGCAAAGCCCACTGACAACGACTTGTCGCGGTTTCTCAATTGCCTGGACAGGATCGCCAGGCATCTGCGCATCGCGCAAGCGGGTTGCGATGCCATTACTAGCCTGACGAGCCACAAAGCGCCCTTTGCCCTGTTCGTAGACGAACTGGAAAATATCCAGGAGGCATCCGTCTTGGCACTGCTTCAGGAAATCGCGCTGCATCTTCCACACCGCGCCTACCTGATTGTGGCGACACGCTCGACCCCGCCCATGGCGCTTTCCCGGCTGCGGGTCAGCGGCCGACTCACTGAAATCAGCGCCAGTGAGCTGCGCTTCGATCTCGATGAGAGCAAGGCACTTTTCACCACCCAACTCAACGTGGGCAACCTCTCGCTCGCAGATGTCGAGCACTTGCATGGCAAGACTGAAGGCTGGCCAGCCGCCTTATGGCTGGCAGCGATTGCCCTTAAACGCAGCGAGTCGCGGATGGACTTCATCGACCAGTTCTCCGGCTCGACGGGCACTGTGGCCCAGTATTTGAGTGAAGTGGTCCTGGCCGAACAGCCCGCAGCTGTCCGAGTTTTTCTTTTGCGCATCAGCGTGCTGAGGTCATTCAACCTGGCATTGTGCGAGGCCCTCAATCAGCAGGCTAACAGCCGGGAGATGATCGAACAGCTTCAAGCTCAGGGCCTGGTACTCTCCATAGAAACGAAGTGCGGATATTGGCGATTCCATGGCCTTTTCGCTGAGTTTCTGCGCGACCAGTTGATCAACGAAACGCCCAGCCTGTGGCAAACCCTGCACTTGCAGGCATCGCAGTGTTACGAGGCCCTGGGGCACGCTGTGCTGGCCATCGATCATGCTGTTCAGGGACAGGCATTCGAACAGGCCATCGGGCTGCTTGAGCGGCACACCGAGTCGCTTCTGGAACAAGGTCGTATGCGCCTGCTGCGCCACTGGTTCACATCGATTCCGCAAGACCTGATTGAAGCGCGTCCGGCCTTGTACACGATGTCCATCTGGGCAACCGCTCTGACCGAGGGCGCCCATGTCGCAGGTGAACAACTGGCACGCATCGACTGGCGCGACAGCTCGGACTTGGTTGTACGCAACCATGGCGCCGCACTCTATCCCACATTGCTCGGCATGCAGGATCGCTGCGAAGAGGCTGTCACTGCCGGCAAACACGCCCTGGAAAACATGCAGGCTGGGCACAACTTCGCCAGCGCCACGCTACTCAATGCGATCGCACACCAGACCCTGATCATCGGCGATGCCAGGGATGCACAGTTGATGCTCGATACGGCCCGCCGGCTGCATGGGGGTAAAAGCCTGTTCAACCGGATGTATTCGGAGACCACCGAAGGGTTGATTGACCTGCTTCACGGTCGCCTGCGCCATGCTTCTGCCCGCTTCCGGCTGGCCATCGAGGCCACCCGTGCCACACGCAACAAACATACGCATGGCAATGCCTGGGCGGGAGTGCTCTACACCGCGACCACCTACGAGGCCAATGATCTCGACACAACGCGGCACCTGATCAACGTCTATCTGCCGCTGGCCCGTGAGGTCGGCGTGCCTGACCATCTGATCCTTATCTACTTGCTCAAATGCAGGCTCGCCTTTGCTGAAAACGATCTCGATACTGCGCTGCAGGCGATGACCGATCTGGAGTACCTCGGCCACAGCCGAATGCTGCCCCGCGCGGCAGCGGCTGCGCAACTTGAGCGCGCCAAGATGCTGCTGATCCTAGGCAAGGCAGCCGCCTCGAAGGATGAGTTGACACGTGCGGACGACCCGGCAATCTGGGCGCGCGAATGCCGCCAGCGCTTACTGGCACACGACATTCATTACCTACGACTGGCCAGGCTGAGGTGGGACATACATTTCGCTGATCCCGTTGCAGCACTACAGCAGGTTAACGTTGACCTCGACGAAGCCTACGCATCGGGGCGGCGCCATCGTGCGTTGGTTCTGCAATTGCTCAAGGTGCTTGCGTTGCACCGTTGCGACAATATTCTTGCTGCTCACAAGGAACTCGAGGAGGCGCTGATTTTTGCCGCCCAGGAGGGCTATGTGCGCACACTCATTGATGAGGGGCCTTTGCTTACCAGCATTGTTGCAGAGTTCAAGCACGCCTATGAAGCGCGAAAATCCAGGGACCCCCTCCTCTCGGACTACTTGCGCGGCCTCGCCCTTGGCTTCGGCGCAGTGGATGTGGACGAACACTGCCACACCGCACTACCGCCATCGTTGGCAGAACCGCTGACGCGCAAGGAAATCGAAGTACTCAAACTGCTGACCGAAGGTTGCTCGAACCTCGACCTGGCTGACCGGCTGCACGTGTCCAACAGTACCGTTCGCACTCACTTGCGCAACATCAACGCCAAGCTCGACACCAACAGCCGCACCCAGGCATTAGCCGTGGCTCGCAGGCTGGGCCTGGTGTCCTGACGCCATCGGGAAAATCGTCTTTTACGACGATTTTCCTCGCCCCCCTTCTCCATAGACTGGACCTAGACACTCGCGGTTTGCACACAGAGGCAAACCTGGCGTCCGGCTATGCAGTTTCGCCGATCCAACAACAATAATTAATGGGATTACGCAATGAACGAGCAGAGTACGTCCTTCACCTATGGCGACAGTAAAGTGCACCCTGGCCGCTGGTACGCGGTAGGTTGCCTGATCATCTTCTACGCCATCTCGATGGTCGACCGCTTCATCCTTTCCGCCGTCGCTCAACCCGTCAGTCAAAGCCTGGGTTTGACGAACACACAGATCGGCCTGCTGCTGGGGGCAGGGTTTGCCATTCTGTATTCTGTTGCAGGCATACCGGTCGCCTACCTCATAGATAGAGGCAACCGCACACGCATCATCCTCATCGGCGTGTCGCTGTGGTCGCTGATGACCGCTGCATCGGCGTTTACCGCCGACTTCAGCACGCTGCTCATCTGCCGCGCGGGTGTCGCCATCGGCGAAGCCGTGCTGACACCTGCCGCAATGTCCCTGATCGGCGATATGTACCTGCGCAAGGAAAGAGCGTTGCCAACCAGCCTGTACATGGCGACCGGCAATATCATGGCTACGGGCGCATTTCTTATTGGCGGAGCCGTGTACCAATACGCAGGTACGCAACAGCTGATGCCTGCAATGGAAGCTTGGCGCTTCACCCTGTTCGCAGTGAGTTTGCCTGGGTTCCTGATGGTGGTGTTGTTTGCACTGAGCGTGCGTGAGCCTGCACGGGTTACATCGCAACCCACCGAACAGAAAACCACGGTTGATGCGCTGTTGCCATTCCTCGTCGGTAACAAAGCGATGTTCATCCCATTCTTCCTTGCGACCGGGATGATTTCATCGTTGACGCTCGGGATCATTTCCTGGGCTCCAACACTGTTGATCCGCCTGCATGAACTCACCGCCTCCCATGCCAGCTATGTGTTCGGATCTGTGGGGCTGCCCACCTCGGTTTTCGGCACCCTGTGCCTGCCCTGGCTGGCCGGCAAACTACAGAAAGCTGGCAGGCCAGATGGCATCATCCTGATTCTGATGCTCTCGGTTGCCATTCCGGTACCCGCCATCATTGCGGGCCTGTTGTCGGGCCAATACTGGCTGTTGGTCACGGCATTCGCCATTTGCATGATGTTCCTGCCCAGCATCTCGGTGATGACCTGCCTGGGCATGCAGATGATCAGCCCCTCTCGCCTCAGGGCACGCACCGTTGCGGTGAATCTGCTGGTGATCAACCTGTTCGGCTACACCGTTGGCCCATTCCTGAGCGGCCTGCTCGCTGACAGGGTATTCAGCGGCCCTGCCGCCATCGCCTTTGCGCTGGCCACCATGGCCGCAGTCATCGGGCCCGTCGCGATTCTGGGCTTCCTGTTCGCGCGCCGTCACTTTGGCCAGATGATGAGCACGCAGAAAGACTAAGCGCGCTTTTCACGCAGGCCAACAGTATGGCATGACTCCAAACAAAAATAAGACTGGAGCCTTTATATGACTTTTCGCACCGCAGCGCTGCTGATCTCCACGTTGCCAATGTCGATTGCCGCCCAAGCACAAAGTCCATTCTTCACCGAAAGCTCGGCCAGCGTTCTGCTACACAACTACTACATGGATCGTGATTATAAGGACCCGCAAAACCCTGCTCTCAAACGCGAACTGCGCGAGTGGGCGCAGGGCGTGACGCTTGACTTCAAGTCAGGCTACACCGAAGGGCCAGTAGGCTTCGGGCTGGACCTGAGCAGTATGACCGGCATAAAGCTCGACTCCTCCCCGGACAGGGCGGGTACGCAACTCTTACCCGTTGACTCGAAAGGACGTGCCGAAGATGACTTCAGTACCTTCGGTGGCATTGCCAAAATGCGTGTTGGCCAGTCGAAGCTAAACAGCGGTCGAATGGTACTTCTCCTGCCTGTTGCATACTCGAGCCCCGGGAGGCTGCTGCCACAAACTTTCCAGGGTACAACGTTCCAGTCGGAAGACATCGACAACCTGACACTGATGGCTGGCTACCTGGACCGGATCAAGTTCAGGGACTCAAGCAACTACGAGAACATTCGGGTCACGGCGCAGAATGGCCGCTTCCTCGACGTGGACTCCAGCGGTTTCACCTATGTTGGCGCGAAGTACAAGGCAAGCCCGAACCTCACTGCCAGTTATTACCACGCGACCTTGAACGATATCTATCGCCAGGATTATGTGTGGCTGGTGCATGACTTGCCGCTGGGACCCGGTAGCCTAAAGACCGACTTTCGCTGGGTAAAGTCGAGAGAGGACGGCGCGGCCAATGCCGGTAAGGTCGACAACGACAACTACGGCGTCGTGTTCCGCTATTCCTTGGGCGGCCACACGTTCAGCACCGGTTACATGGCCCTGTTCGGTGACACCGCCCAGCCCTACATGGGGCGCAGCGAACCCTCCCCAACCGTGGAGGGTGCCATCGCCACCGACTTCCTGAATGCCAAGGAACGCACCTGGCAAATACGTTATGACTACAACTTCGCCGCCGCCGGCATTCCTGGCCTGACCGCCATGCTCTGGCACATGCGTGGCGACAACATCGAATTGCCAGACCGCATGGGCGGTAGCGGCCGCTATGAACGCGAAAGCCAGGCCCAAGTGGCCTATGTGATCCAGTCCGGCCCCCTGCAAGGCCTTGGCTTCAAGGTCCGCCATGCCTGGTACCGCAACGACTTCACCCAGGCGGCGACCTTCCGCGACAACAACGATCTGCGTGTGAACATCCTTTACACCTGGAAACTCTGGTGAGACCGGTCAGGGCGCCGCTTGGATACGCCCTCAACAGGAGACTGTATGCAACGTTTCGGCTTCAGTACTGAACATGACATTTTCCGCGAGAGCTACAGGGCGTTCCTGCAAAAAGAGGTATTGCCCCACAAGCAATCGTGGCGTGAGGCAGGCATCGTTCCGCGAGAGATGTTCAAGAAGATGGGCGAACTTGGCTATCTGCTGGTCTGGGCCGACGAAGAACACGGCGGGCTGGGGATGTGGGATTTCCGTTACCAGCAGATCATGATCGAGGAAGATAACCGCTTCGGTGAAGTGGGCTTCTATCACACCTTGCACAGCCGACTGGTGGCCCCCTACATCAAGCACTTCGGCAGCCCGGCACAGCAAGCCCGCTACCTGCCGGCATGCGCTACCGGTGAGAGCATTCTGGCTATTGCAATGACCGAGCCGGATGCCGGTAGCGATCTCGCAGGCATGAAGACCCGCGCCCAAGAGCGGGATGATCACTGGCTGCTCAACGGTGCGAAGACCTATATTTCCAACGGTATCAATGCCGATGTGGTGCTGGTCGCCGCCAAGACCTCCCCGGACAACCCTCGGCAGATTGGCCTGTTTCTGGTTGAGCGCGACATGCCAGGTTTTGCCCGCGGCAAGCGCCTGGAGAAAATGGGCCTTCATGCACAGGACACTGCCGAGCTGTTCTTCAATGACGTACGAGTCCCCAAGCAAAATGTGCTGGGCGACGTCGCATCGGGCCTGCAGTATCTGAAAACATCGCTGGTCGAGGAACGACTGATCTCCGCGGCGGGCTCGCTGGCCAATGCTCAATGCGGATTCGACCTGACGCGCGACTATGTGACGGAGCGCAAGGCGTTCGGCAAGAAAGTTGCCGACTTCCAGAACACCCGCTTCATCATGGCCGACCTGGCTGCAGATCTTGAGGTCGCTCAAGTCTATGTCGATCATTGTGTGGCCCAACACAATGCTGGTGAGCTTTCAGTGCAGTCGGCCGCCAAAGCCAAGCTGGTCACCAGCGAGCTGGAGTCGCGGGTCATGGATGCGGGCGTACAGCTGCACGGTGGCGCCGGCTACATGCAGGAATATGAGATCTGCCAGCGCTTCCAGGACGCTCGTGTCTCTCGCATCTTTGCCGGCAGCTCGGAAATCATGAAAGAAATCATCGCACGCGCGGTCTTTGCCTGACCAACGCCAAAGGAGGAAACATGGGGCCGCTCAATGGGATCAAAGTCGTGGAGTTTTCCGGGATCGGGCCAGCCCCCTTCGCGGCAATGGTGCTGGCCGACCTCGGCGCAGACGTCGTGCGCATCGTACGCCCCGGTACTCCAGTCGACCCCGCAGATGTGCTGAGTCGAAACCGACCTACTGTGGAGGTCGACATACGAAGCGCTCAGGGGCAGGCCGACGTGCTTACCCTTGCTGCCAAGGCTGACATCTTGATCGAAGGCTTTCGGCCGGGGGTAATGGAAAAGAACCATCTTGGGCCACTTGAATGCCACGCCGTCAATCCGCGCCTGGTGTACGGGCGCATGACAGGCTGGGGGCAGACCGGTCCACTGGCGCCTGTAGCGGGACATGACATCAACTACATCGCCCTCACCGGTGCATTGCACAGTATTGGCCGACCGGGCGAAGCGCCACCTCCTCCCGTGAACTATGTGGGTGATTTCGGCGGCGGTGGCATGCTGCTGCTCGTCGGAGTGCTGGCCGCCCTTCATGAAGTCACGCGCTCCGGAGCCGGGCAGGTGATCGACGCGGCCATGACCGACGGAACCTCACTGCTGACCAGCTTCATTCATGGTTTGCGAGCAATGGGGCATTGGGGCAACGAACCGGGCAGTAACCTGCTCGATGGCGCAGCGCCCTTCTATGATACCTACCGGTGCGCCGACGGCCGGTTCGTAGCGATCGGGGCGATCGAGCCGCAGTTCTATCAGCAGCTGCGCACACTGTGCGGCCTCGAGGACAGCCTGTTCGCCGAGCAGATGAACTGTTCGAAATGGCCATCGCAAAAGCAGGCCATGACAGAAATCATCGCCACCCGCAGCCGTGACGAATGGTGCACGCTGCTCGAAGGGACCGACGTCTGTTTCGCACCCGTGCTTGATTGGGAGGAGGCGCCACAGCACGCCCACAACCAGGCCAGGGAAACGTTCCTGACTGTCGGGGGTGTGGTTCAACCCGCCCCGGCGCCTAGATTCTCTCGCACCTCGCCAGCCACACCGCAACCCGCCCGTGCCTCAAGCCTTGAGCAGGTTCTGCAAAGCTGGAGCAGCTGAGGCGCAAATCGCTTAAAGCTGAAACGAACAAGGGGGCCCGGATCGGGCCCCCTTGTTCGTTTCAGCCGAGATTCAGCCCTCGGCCACTTGCACCACCGTTTTACCAAGGCCTTTGCCAGAGAGTACAAACTCAAGCGCCGGCGCGAATGCATCAAAACCGAATACTTTGCCAATGGGGGGCGCCAACCGCCCTGCCGCCACCCAGGCCAGTAATTCCTGTACATGGCCGGCGCTCTTTTGTGCTTCGTAGATCTGGAACTGCCGCACATCGACGCCCACCAGCGAAGCGCCTTTGAGCAGCGGCAGGTTGGCACGAAGCGACGGGATGGGGCCACCGGCAAAGCCCACGACCAGATGGCGGCCACCCCAGGTCAGGGATCGGAAAGCTGGCTCGAACAGCGGACCGCAGACGGGATCGAACACCACATTGGGCCCTTTTTGATCACACAGTTCCTTGACCTGATCACGGAAGTTCTCTGCAACCGAGTCAATCACATGATCGGCCCCCAAGCGCTTCACGAACGCGCGCTTCTCGTCTGACGATGCGACGGCGATTACCCGGGCGCCCAGGCATTTGCCAATCTGCACGGCAGCGCAGCCAACCCCACCGGCAGCACCGATGACAAGCAAGGTATCCCCTGCCTGCAGATGGGCTCGATCACGCAATCCGTGCAGTACGGTCAGGTAATTGATCTTGAAGCCAGCTGCCTGGGCAAAATCCATGTTCGCCGGAATACGGGTGACCGTCGACGCCGGGGCAACTGCCAACTCCGCCAAACCTCCGTGGATCTGGGTGATAACACGATCACCAGCGGCAAACCCTTCGACACCTTCGCCGACCGCCTCGACCCAGCCGCTGACTTCTTGCCCTGGAACATAAGGCAAGGGCGGCTTGACCTGATAACGCCCAAGCGACTCCAGCGCGTCGACATAACCGAGGCCGCAGGCGGCTATGCGCAGCAGCAGCTCGCCTGCCGCGGGCAGCGGATCAGGTGCGTGTACCATCCGGTAATTATCAATCGACTCCAGATTGTTCGTTTCTACCCGTTTCATCTGTCTCTCCGGTCTAGGTGTTTACAGGTCGTTAAAGGGACATCCGCTCAGTTGAAGCCTCTAAACTCGGCAATGGCCGAAAGCGGCTCACGCTCGGTGCGCAGGGTATTGATGGGATGCTCGGGGTCGGCATAACCCAGGGAAATCCCACAGAACACCATCAACTCTTCAGGGAGATCCAGTTGCCGCTCCACCGTTTCATGCACGAGCGTCCAGCAGGCCTGCGCACAGGTAGCCAACCCCCGCTCCTGGGCAAGCAGCATCAGCGTCTGCAGAAACATGCCGAGATCCGCCCACTGCCCTTGGCCCATGCTGCGATCGACAGCGAGCAGCATGCCAACCGGGGCATCAAAGAAGGTGAAGTTGCGAGCGAACTGTTTGCCACGGCCAATGCGGTCATCGCGCGCGACATTCAAGGTGGCATAGAGGTCTTCACCACACTTGACCCGCCGTGCCTGGTAATCGGATTTGAGATCTGGCGGATAGATTGGATAGCCCATTCCCTCACCACGAGGATGACGGGCGAGCGTGTCAGCAACCTCACCCTTGAGCCGGAACAGGCTTGACCCGGCGAGCACATACAACTTCCAGGGCTGAAGGTTACCGCTGGAGGGAGAGTAACGGGCCGTATCGACGATCTCCCGCACTAACGCCTCGTCTACTTCACGTGGCAAGAAGGCACGGATTGAGTGCCTGTTCATCACTGCATGCTTTACCGCGGACATGGCGCCTCGCCTTTTCTTCTCAGACCTGGAAGAATCCTATCCTTGCGAAATGCGGATTAAAATAGTAGAAAATCGATTTCACTAATGCGTTTTGTCGATGAAGATAACCTCCCTTGCCGAAGTAGAAGCGTTCCTTGCTGTGGCCCAGTGCAAGAGTTTTGGTGGCGCTGCACGTGACCTGGGCATCGCTCAATCAACCGTCAGCCGCCGTATCACCAATCTGGAGGAGCGCCTCGGACATCAGCTCCTTGTCAGAACCACTCGCAAAGTCGCACTCACCGACGCCGGCATTGGTTACGCGGCCGACTTACGCACCGTGTTGACCGAACTGGAGAATGCTGACGCCCGCCTGCAGCAAGGCCTGCTATGTGCCGAAGGGGTATTGCGCGTGACAATGCCCACTGCCTTTGGCCGTGCATTTGTGCTCCCCAGGATCGCTCGCCTCAACGCCCAGTACCCGCGTCTGCGTTTCGAGATTGATCTTTCTGACCGCTATGTGGATCTGCTCGATGGGGAGTACGATGTGGCCATTCGCATGGCCTCACCTGCTCAGTCGGGAGTGCGCTACGAAAAAATCCACCATTTCACCTTGGCGCTCTGTGCAGCGCCTGCTTATTTGCACGAGCACGGTACGCCCGCCGATATCTCCGATCTGGCCGATCACTGGTGCCTGGCACAGCGCGTCTATGCGCCTGTCAACAGCTTCCCGGTCACCTGGGAAGGCCATCGGACACAATTGCAGATCAATCCGAGGATCAGTGTGAGTGACTCGACATCACTGCGCGCACTGTGCTTGGCTGGAGCCGGGCTGGCGGTATTGCCGAACTACCTGGCAAATGCCCCCCTCGCCTCAGGAACGCTCACGCGTGTGCTGCCCGCGCTGAAATTTGCCGATCACGATGTTTTTGCGAGTTACCTTCGGCACCGGGACGAAGCAGAAAAGGTGAAGGTATTTTTGAAGGCCCTGCGTCGTTGAAAATGCGCTATGAGAGATTACCAACGCTATTTTTAACGTTTGGCGTTCAAACGGTAGAACGATGCCTGGCCACGCTGCTTTAAAAACGGCGCTCCATGCCGTGGGGTCAGAAGCGCCCGAACGCCATCAGCCCATGTGGATGACGGCCTCAATTTCAACTTCGCTGCCCAACGGCAGCGCTGCCACGCCAATAGCGGCCCGCGCCGGATAGGGAGCGTTGAAGTACCGCGCCATTACTTCGTTCACTAGCGGGAAACACGAAAGGTCCGTGAGGAAGATATTTACCTTGAGGGTATTCTCAAGCTTTCCACCGGCAGCCTCGACGATGGTCTTGACGTTTTCGAATGCCTGCACGATCTGACGCTCCGTACCTTCGACGATTTTCATGGTGGCGGGGTCCAGCGGCACTTGACCAGAAAGGTACAGGGTGTCACCTGCCCGTACCGCGTGCGAATAAGTACCAATGGCGGCAGGTGCTTGCTGGGCAATGATGTGTTGCATAGCCTGAATGCTCTCCAGTTCAGTGTAAGAATTTCCAACTACCACTCGACGGCTGATAGACCGTAAGCGCTGGTTTTCATTCTACGAATCGATCCTCCTGGGGACTCACAATGTCTGGACACATTGTGTAGACGACACGTCAATCGCCACCTGATACCCAGAAAATTTGTGCCTCCTAAAGATAATGTGGCTGGTGCATCTCCCTGCGGGCGGCAATCATGAGGACAGCCGCACATCGCCAGGCACAACGTGAACAGCGAGTAACCGCTCATGCAGAGCCTTCTGAACAGCAACCTACAGACAACCGTGCTGATGCACGCTGACGAGCAACCCTGGATCGCCAGCCCACAGGCTGGCGTGGTACGGCGCCTGCTATTTCGTATTGGGGAAGAGCAGGCCAGGGCCACATCATTGGTTCAGTACAGCGCTGGCAGCCAGTTCACCCCCCATGTGCATACCGGTGGTGAAGAGTTTATGGTGCTATCCGGCGTGTTCGAGGATGAGTGGGGCAGTTACCCGCAAGGCAGCTATGTCCGTAACCCTCCAGGCAGCCAACACACGCCCCATTCGCCCTTGGGCTGCACGATTTTTGTCAAACTGCGCCAGTTTCATGCAGACGATGATCAACGCGTTGTCGCCCACCTGCCCACGGAAGGCAGTCAGATGCTCTGGCACGACGCGAACGAAGAGGTCTGGTTGCATGATGTACCGCCTGGCGTTGCCCTGAACGTCGACAACATCCAAGGCCTGGAAGTGTTCGTCCTGAATGGCACGTTGCATGGCGACGGTTTCACATTACGCCCCTGGAGCTGGATGCGGCTACCGCCGGCAACCCCGTTGCACCTTGAGGGAGGCGAGCAAGGGGGCAAGGTTTGGGTCAAGCACGCCGCCTTGGACCTAGGATACTGAAACGAAGACACCGGCCTCGGCCATCAACCAGTCGCGAAATACCCGCACGTTAGACAAATCGCCACGCTCGGGTCGGTAGACAATGTAATAGGCCTGCTGCAGCGGCCACTCCACTTCCCTTTCAAGCAACGGCCGGATCAACCGGCCCGCATTGAGGTCATCCTGTACCATCACGCTACGCGCCAGCGCTAACCCCTGCCGCTCCACAGCAGCTTGCAGCACCGCTGCGGAATTGTTGATACGCAGGCCATGATCGGCACTTACTGGCGTGTATCCCTTCCGAGATAGCCAACCAGCTAGGTGCAAGGGCGGCGACTGAAGCCCATGACGTCCCAAACCGTTGGTTCTGTCTGCAACCCAAGGGCAATCACCATTACAAAAACAAAAGGTGACCACACATGTACAACCCACCTGTCGACGCCAGCGTCGACGTCAAAGACTGGATTGACAGCCGCCCGGTCTCGGTTTACCAGTGGTTGATCCTTGCGCTGTGTTTCCTGATCGTGCTGTTCGACGGTTTCGACGTTACAGTCATGGGCTTCATTGCTCCGTCGCTGATGCAGGACTGGGGGGGCGTGCGCTGCTTTTGGCCCGGTGATGAGTGCTCGCAATCCGCATCCTTGGCCGCATCTTCATGGAAAATCCGGCCAGATGGCGGTCGCCCAGGGTGCCGATGACGCACTGAACGCACGCCTGGAGTCGATCCGCTTGCAGATGGGACCGCGCATGAACCTTGATGACGTCAGCCAGCGCAACGTGCCAAAGCTGTGCCTGGTGTCAGCCCCGAGCCAGGGCGGCACGCTTGGCACCCGCTCGCTCATCCCGCACCGCTGCCACGCCTCGATCGGCGTGTGCGGTGCCGTCTGCGCCGCCACCGCCTGCCTGATCGAAGGCACGGTGGCGCAAGAAATTGCAGTGGTCGGTGCTGGCGACCATCAGCGCTTGTCCGTTGAGCACCCCATTGGTGAATTCAGTAGCGACGTGCGCTTGGATAATGGGGCATTGGCCAGCTGCGGGCTGGTTCGCACGGCACGTCTGCTATTTGACGGCTACGTCTGTATCCCCACGGCGCTATGGACCGGACGCTGAGGATCAGCTGACTAGGCGGCCCGCGTAATCACGAGCGAATTGAGCAGCGATCCGCCCTGAGCGCGACCCGCGCTGAGTCGCCCATCGAATTGCGTGGACATGGGCTTCTTCGAAGGCCTCTTCGGCTACGCCGTAGGTCGCCAGCCACTGATTGACAGCATTGATGTACTCATCGGGCGAGAACCCGTAGAACGAGATCCACAGCCCGAAGCGCTCAGAGAGCGAGACCTTCTCTTCGATCTCCTCACCTGGGTGAAGCACACCATCATCCCCGCGTGTTCTTGAGAGGTTATCCGATGCTCGCTCAGCGATCAGATGCCTACGGTTGGAGGTGGCATAGATCAGAGAGTTAGACGCCTGTCCCGCAATCGATCCATCCAACACAGTTTTGAGCCTCTTGTAGCCGATGTCACCTTCTTCAAAGGACAGGTCGTCGCAGAACAGAATGAAACGTCCAGGCTCTCGGCTCACAATATCGATTACCTCCGGCAAGTCGCCAATATTTTCCTTATCGATCTCGACTAACTTCAGCCCATGCTGATGGAATTCATCGAGGCATGCCTTCACCAGAGATGATTTACCAGTTCCGCGAGATCCGGTCAGCAGGACATTGTTGGCGGGTTTACCATCTACGAACCGCTGGGTGTTTTGCCTGATGAGCTGCTTCTGCCGGTCGATATTCTTAAGCTGATCAAACGAGATCAGGCCTGGATGAGGAACCGGTAACAGGAGTGCTTGGCTGGTGCCTTGCCTCATCCGATATTGCCACTGGTAGGCGATGACACCAGGATCAAGCTGACAGCTCGGAGCGGGTGGAAACGCCCTCTCCAAAGAATCTGCAATCCGGCGCAGCTGGGTAAGGACATCGAGCGTGATATCAGTAGGGTTTGGTAAAGGGCTATTCATGGCAGAGGCGCACGCGTGGCAGTGAAGTCCGTGGATGATGCTAAGCTGCGCCATTACCGTCTAACCACTGAAGGGCACCGATCGTCGAATTATGGACAGCTTGCCTTCCATTGAAGCCGCACGGCACCAACCTGGCAAAAATATGTTCACCTTGGCACTCGACCTTTCGAGCGGAACGAGCATTCCTGTCCATCACCACCGCGAAGGGCAGCTGCTATATGCCAGCTCAGGTGTGCTCGCTATTACGACAGATCAGGGATGCTGGGTGGTACCGAGCAACCATGGCCTATGGATTCCCCCCAACGTACCGCACTGGACACGAAGCATAGGGGTATCCGCTATCCGAACTCTCTACATAAGTGCGAGTCAAGCCACGCATCTTCATAGCGAGTGTGCCCTGATCGAAGTATCCCCCCTGCTGAGGGAACTCGTCATCGCAGCGCTAAAGATCAAGACAGAATGTGGCTTAACGGGTAGAAACGCCAAGCTGATCGACCTTCTCATGGACGAGGTCATAGCAGCACCGGTCAGCCCCATGTACTTACCAAGTCCCAAGAGGGAGCGATTAAAGGGCCTCTGCCGCGAAATCTTTGTTAACGGCACCCTCAACTGGGGCCTCAAAGAATGCGCCTCTTACCTCAACGTCAACGCAAAGACAGTTCAGCGTTGGTTCATCACAGATTTAGGGATGAGCTTCGGTTCTTGGCGTAAACAAGCGCGTTTACTGGTAGCACTGGAATGGTTGGCCTTGGGGAAAAATATCCTGGAGGTTTCCCTGGAAGCCGGGTACTCCAGCCCCAGCGCATTCTCTGCGATGTTCCGAAAAGAGTTTGGCGTGCCACCCAGCACCTTCCAAACGCCGTGACCCGGTGATGCTCAATCGCTCAGAAAGATAACCGGACGTTGGCCCAGCGTGACCTGGTGCCTAACGAATCAGCCACGACGAAAGCCTTCGGCTACACACTGAAACACCGTGCAGCGGCGACGCGCTACCTGGAAGATGGCGCTGTGCCCATCGACGACAATCAAGTCGAAAAACAGATACGGCCTGGTCACTCGGCCGCTCGAACTGCTTATTTGCCGGGTCGTTACGCAGCGGTAAACGGGCGGTTGCGATCATGAGCCCGATCCAATTGGCGCGGATGAGTGGGCATGATCGGTATACCTCTCTCAAGGAGGTGCTGACGTGCTGCCGAGACCGGGGGCAGTGAGATCGGACTGTAGTGGTCAACTAATCCCGGACACAGTTTTGAGTTTTTCCTCAGCTTTGGCCGGAGCCAGCCCATCGTTGAACTGATGGGGTCTTATCAGGTACTGGCTAATGTCTCGCTGAGCTTGCTGTCCGGTCAGGTAGCCCGTGACCGGTATCCACTCTGTTTTCAAGCTGCGAAACACCCGCTCCATCGGCGCATTATACCAGCAGTTGCCTCGGCGGCTCATGCTCTGGCGCATGCGGTAGCGCCACAATCGCTGGCGGAACTGACGGCTACCACATTGCGATCCCTGATCGGAGTGAAACAGCAGCCCTTGGGGCTTTCCGCGTTGTTCGTACGCCACGTCCAGCGCCCTGATGACCAAATCTGCATCCGGTCTTTCTGACAAAGCCCAGCCCACCACGCGCCGCGCATAGAGATCGAGGACAACCGCCAGATAGTGCCATTTACCCTGCGCCCAAATGTAAGTGATGTCGCCACACCAGACCTGATTTGGCGCGTCGACATCAAACGCTCGGTTCAACACATTCGGAATGTCCGGCCGCTCCACCGTTGCTTCTTGTAAGCGTGTGACCCTGGCTGCTTGCTGACCAGCGACAGCTCACGCATCAGGCTGCGCACCTTGAATCGTCCGATTTTCTCGCCTTCATCTTGCAGCATTAACTTGATGCTGCGGTTGCCGGGTGCACCTCGACCTTGTGTGAACAACTCATTCACTCGACTGCGCAACTTCAGGCGCTCAACGTCAGGCGTCCGCCTTTTGTGGCGATGCGCGTAATAAGTTGAGCGAGTGATTTCAAACACTTCGCACAGGAAATCAACGGGTTCATGGGCGCTAAGCTGACGGATCAGCGTATGCGCTCGAGATCTTCCGACATCAAGAGCGCCGTAGCCTTTTTTAGTATCGATTTCTCGCGCTCCAGGCGCGTGATCCGAGCTTCCAACTCTTGGATTTTTTGCTGCTCTGGCGTCAACGCTTGGCTGGTCGGCGTGATGCCGCCACGCTCCTGCTGAAGCTGGTTGACCCAACGGCGCAGGGCCGACTCGACCAAACCGAGCGAGCGGGCTGCTTCAGCATGGCTGTAGCCTTGGTCGAGCACCAAGCAGGCAGCTTCGCGCTTGAACTCAGGGGTAAAGGTACGACGTTGCTTGGTCATCAGACACCTCTCTGTGGCGAGCACTCTCGCCTAAATGGGTGTCCGGTTTCATTAGACCACTACAGGCACAATCGATGGTTTGATGTGTCGCGACCTGCGCAAGTTCGGAGCGGGCCGCGAGAGCAGCTTTTTCTACCACCGAGCGAAGCGAGCTTTATTGCCTTTGATGGTTAGCCCCTGGGTTATTTACCTCTCCTTACCCTGCTCGGTAAATCCCATTTGGGTGCTGCTGCCATGCGCTGCGGTGCTTGGATGGATGGTGGCCATAACAACGTCGACATTCAAGAAGTATCTATAGCAGCCCCACTCAGTAATCTGCTCGCCAATAGTATGACTTCGTATCGTCCGAATCCGGCTAAAATTTGTCTTCCATTAAAAAATCAATAAGTGACCTCGCAGCATTGCTCAGGTCTACGCCACGGCGTGTAACGATCTCATAAGGTTCACTACGCGATTTTATCTGCAAAGGCAGTCTCAGTAGAGTCCCGCACTCAATGTCCAATCTGACCACATCGAAAGGCATGACAGCCAATAGCTGCGGATCTTGGCGCAGCATCGCCAACGTAGTAAAGGTCGAAGATGTTTCAATCGGGTATTGCGGAAAGCTGAGCCCCGCCTCTCGAAACTCCCGCTCAAGGGTCAATCGCATAGGCATATTAACTGGAAACACAATCCAGCGGAAACCCACAAGTTGCATCAACTTCAGGCATTGGCTATCGGCAAGGGAATGTCTTGGATTAGCTACCAGCACGAGTTGTTCCTGGTGCTTGGCTCTACTCTCGTATAAATCCGGTCGACGGCTGACGCTTGTTCTACAGATCACTACGTCCATGCGGCCCTCATCCAGCATGCTCAGTAAACGATCACTAGTGTCTTCGACTACCGTGACTGACAAGTCGGGTTGTTCTGCTCTTAACAGAGCCAGGCCCTCCACTAGCATGGGCACTGCGCCCATTATAGTGCCGACAGAAATTCGCCCGCCGTGGCCTTGGAGGATACCTATCATCTCTTCGCGAAGATGAGCCAAGTCTGTGTTGATGAGTCTTGCATATCGCACAACGCAGCGGCCGAGATCATTAGCTTCCAGGCCTTTCGTGGTGCGCTCGAAAAGCACAGCACCCAAGGTCGACTCGATCTCGTTCAGGGCCTTGGTGGCGCCTGGCTGGGTGATGGACATGGCCTCAGCGGCCTTGTGAATTGAGCCGAGCTCGTCGAGGCTGATCAACAAGCGCAGCTGGCGCAAACGTAGGCGAGAAGCCATGGAGCTCAAGGGTGGCAGCATAGGGAATCACTAAAAGTTATCACGAGAAGAACAGCTGTCATTAGGCAGCACCGCGCGGGAAATTTAAAGTGGCCTCCATTGATCCCCAAAAGAACAACAAGGAGCCCGCATGCGCCTGATCCAATTCGAAACCGCAACCGCTCAACGTCACGTGGGCCTTGTCGAAGGCGAGCAGATCCAGACAGTCCGCCATACCACTCATATGCGCGAACTGGCCCTGGCCGCCATCCGCAACCGCCGCAGCCTCAGTGCTGAAGTGCTGGAACGCGGCCTGGACAGCAGTACTGAAAGTTATCCCCTCGCCCTGGCCGAATGCCGCGTGCTGCCGCCACTGGATCACGAAGACCCGGCCCACTGCCTGATCACCGGCACCGGCCTGACGCACTTGGGCAGCGCCTCGACCCGCGACAAGATGCACCAGCAGAAAGCCACCGACAGCGTCGCCCAGACTGACACTTCGCGGATGTTCCAGTGGGGCATCGAGGGCGGCAGGCCGGCCGCAGGATCCGTCGGTGCCCAACCGGAGTGGTTCTACAAGGGCGATGGCTCCATCGTCGCACGCCCCGGCCAGGCCTTGCAGAGCCCTTCCTTCGCCGAAGACGCAGGGGAGGAACCGGAGCTGGCGGGGCTCTACGTGATCGGTGATGATGGCCTGCCATACCGCCTGGGCTTCGCCATCGGCAATGAGTTTTCCGACCATGTGATGGAGCGCCGCAGCTACCTGTACCTGGCCCATTCCAAACTGCGCAATTGCGCCTACGGCCCGGAACTACGGGTGGGTGACCTGCCCCGCCACCTCGAAGGGACCAGCCGTATCCGCCGTGGCAACGCCGTGCTGTGGGAGAAACCCTTCCTTAGCGGCGAGGACAACATGTGCCACTCCCTAGAAAACCTAGAGTACCACCACTTCAAATATTCACAGTTCCTGCGCCCCGGCGATGTGCATATCCACTTCTTCGGCACCGCCACCCTATCGTTCGCTGACCAGATCAAGACCGTCCCTGGCGACGTGTTCGAGATAAGCCTGAACGACTTCGGTGCGCCTCTGTGCAACTCCGTAGGCCTCGCCCGGGAACCGTTGGAACCGGGAGCCGTACAACCGCTCTGAGCCGATTCATCCACTGAACTGAGGCGCAAGGAGGCGCCGCCCGGCATTTCATAACAAACATAAGAGTGAGATGAGCATGAAGAACAGCCCTTATCCGGCGGCGCCCTCGCCCGCCCTCACAGCCTCCGACAGCGCCCGCCCGACCACTGTGCGCTGGCGCATCTTCCTGATCCTGCTGTTGTTGGCAGCGATCAACTACATCGACCGCGCCTCGCTGTCGGTAGCCCTACCGTTGATTTCCACCGAGTTCGAACTGACGCCGGCCCTGGAAGGGCTTATTCTCAGCGCCTTCTTCTGGTCTTATGCGCTGATGCAAATTCCTGGCGGCATGCTGCTGGACCGCTTCCAGGTTCGCAATATCGTCGGGGTCGCCACCATCGGCTGGGGCGCGTTCCAGGCCTTGGGCGGGTTCGCCCACAACTGGATCACGCTGCTGATCACTCGCGTCGGCCTGGGTGTCGCCGAGTCGCCGATCATGCCGGCTGGCGCCAAGCTCAACGGCTCCTGGCTAACCCCCAACGAGCGCGGCCGCGGCGCAACCCTGGTGGACGGCGGCGCACCACTGGGCACCGCCTTTGGCGCGATCATCATCGCCGGCCTGATCACCTGGTTCGACTCCTGGCGCATCGCGTTCATCATCGCCGGTGTCGGCACTGTGGTCGTTGGCATCTGGGCCTGGTGGTACATCCGCAACCACCCGAGCGAACACCCACTGGTGAACAAGGCCGAGCTGGACTACATCACCCAGGCCAACGACGCCGCGAGCAAGTCCAACGGCAATCGCAAGGCCGTGCTCAAGGAATTGCTCAAAAGCCGGTCGGTGCTGTGCATGTTCGCCGGCTACGCCTGCTACAACAGCGTGTTCTATGGCCTGCTGACCTGGATGCCGAGCTACCTGCACCAGACCCACAACCTGGATATAAAGGCCATGGGAGGTGCCACCTTCCTGATCTTCATGTGCGGTTTCGTCGGCGAGCTGATCGGCGGGTGGACCGCCGACAAATGGCGCACCAACGGCGGCCAGCCAAACACCGTGATGCGCACCATGTTCGCCGGATCCGCCGCCGTGGCCGCGCTGTGCATCCTGCTGGTGGCCTATACGCCGAATGCCGCGCTGGTCATCAGCCTGCTCTGCGTCGCCCTGTTCTTCATCCGCTGGTGCGGCATGTACTGGTGCTTGCCAGCCATCCTCGGCGGCAAGTCCAAGGCCGGCGTGCTCGGTGGCAGCATGAACTTCTGCGGCAACATGGTCGGCGTCATCGTACCAATCCTGATCGGCCTGATCGTGCAGTTCACCGGCTCCTACTTCCTCGCCCTGATCTTCTTCGTGGTCATGGCTTTTGGCCTGATGCTGTTCTCCGGCCTGATCGACTATCGTGAGCGCGGGCTTGCCTGAACCTCACTTGGTATAAGCCCCCCGTTTTTTGAGGTAACCGTGATGCAACTTATTACAAGTACAGGCAGTGAAAACGCTGCCTTGGCCGTGATCCGACTCAACCCGCTGGACGATGTGCTGATCGCGCGCCAGCCACTTACCGAAGGCCTGCAATTGCCTGAAGGCATCCTGGTGCGCGAGCCGATTCCGGCCGGCCACAAGGTCGCTGCCCGCGATATCGCCGCCGGTGAAGCGCTGCGCCGCTATGGCCAGATCATCGGTTTTGCCAGCCAGGCCATTGCTGTCGGCCAGCATGTCCACGTACATAACGTGGCGATGGGCGACTTCAGCCGCGACTATGCCTTCGGCGTCGATGCCAAAGGCATCAAGCATCCCGTGGAAGACACCTTCATGGGCATTGTCCGAGCCAATGGCCGAGTGGCCACCCGCAACTACATCGGCATCCTCACCTCGGTGAACTGCTCCGCCACCGTGGCCCGGGCCATAGCCGACCACTTCCGCCGCGACATCCATCCCGAAGCCCTCGCGGCCTACCCCAATGTAGATGGCGTGGTTGCCCTGACCCACGGCGTCGGCTGCGCGGTCGACCCGGGTGGTGAAGCCCTGGCCATGCTGCAACGCACCCTCGGCGGCTACGCGGTACACGCCAACTTCCACTCTGTACTGATGATCGGCCTAGGCTGCGAAACCAACCAGATTCCCGACCTACTGGCGGCACAAGGCCTGGAACGCTGCAACACCCTGCGCACATTCACCATCCAGGGCACTGGCGGTACCTCCAAGACCATCGCCAGCGGCATCGCCCAGATCAAGACGCTGCTGGCCGAGGCTAATGCCGTGCAGCGCGAACCGGTGAGTGTTCGCCATCTAACCGTCGGCCTGCAGTGCGGCGGTTCGGACGGCTACTCTGGCATAACCGCCAACCCGGCGTTGGGCAATGCCGTGGACCGTTTGGTAGCGGCCGGCGGCACCGCAATTCTGTCGGAAACCCCAGAAGTCTATGGCGCCGAGCACTTGCTGACACGTCGCGCGGTGAGCCAGCAGGTCGGCGAAAAACTCATCGCCCGTATCCAATGGTGGGAAGCCTACTGTCAGCGCATGGGCGCAGAACTGAACAACAACCCATCGGCCGGCAACAAAGCCGGCGGCCTGACCACCATCCTCGAGAAATCCCTCGGCGCCGTGGCCAAGGCCGGCTCCAGCGACCTAATGGACGTCTATGAATACGCCGAGCCGGTCCGTGCCCACGGCCTGGTGTTCATGGACACGCCCGGCTACGACCCGATTTCCGCCACCGGCCAAGTCGCTGGAGGTGCCAATCTGATCGCCTTCACCACCGGACGCGGTTCTGCCTACGGCTGCGCCCCATCGCCTTCGATCAAACTGGCCACCAATACTCGCCTGTGGGAATCCCAGGAAGAAGACATGGACGTGAACTGCGGTGGTATCGCTGACGGCAGCACGACCATCGAAGAGCGCGGCGAGCACATCTACCGGCTGATGCTGGCCATCGCCTCAGGCGAGCGCAGCAAGAGCGAGCAGCACGGCTACGGCCAGAACGAATTCGTGCCGTGGCAGATCGGCGCTATCACCTGACACTTGTTCACCCGCTTACGGAGCCCTACATGACCCGCATCCTTGGTCACAACTACATCGGCGGACAGCGCTCGGCGCTGGGCGAGGTCCGCCTCAAAAGCCTTGACGCCGCAACGGGCGAAGAGCTGCCTGGCGCGTTCAGCCAAGCCACCGCAGCAGAAGTCGATGCCGCCGCCACAGCCGCAGCCAACGCCTTCCCGGTTTTCCGCAGCCTGCCTGCTGGCCGGCGCGCAGAGTTCCTCGACGCCATCGCTGACGAACTGGACGCTCTGGGTGATGATTTCATCGCCACTGTCTGCCGCGAAACCGCCCTGCCCGCTGGGCGTATCCTGGGCGAACGCGGCCGTACCAGCGGGCAAATGCGTCTGTTCGCCAAGGTGTTACGCCGTGGTGATTTCTATGGCGCGCGCATCGACCGCGCACTACCGGATCGACAGCCGCTACCGCGCCCGGACCTGCGCCAGTACCGCATCGGCGTCGGCCCTGTGGCAGTGTTCGGCGCCAGCAACTTCCCGCTGGCCTTCTCCACCGCTGGCGGTGACACTGCCTCGGCGCTGGCCGCCGGCTGCCCCGTGGTGGTCAAGGCCCACAGCGGCCACATGGCCACGGCCGAATGGGTGGCCGATGCCATCACTCGCGCCGCCGACCGCACCGGCATGCCGGTGGGGGTCTTCAACATGATCTACGGCGGTGGCGTAGGTGAATGGCTAGTCAAGCACCCGGCGATCCAGGCGGTGGGCTTTACCGGTTCCCTGAAGGGCGGCAATGCCCTGAGTCGCCTCGCTGCCGAACGGCCCCAGCCGATCCCGGTGTTCGCCGAGATGTCCAGCATCAACCCGGTGATCCTGCTACCGGGCGCCCTGCAAGCCCGCAGCGAGACCATCGCCCGCGAACTCAGTGCCTCGGTGAGCCTCGGCTGTGGCCAGTTCTGCACCAACCCCGGCCTTATCCTCGGTCTTCGTTCGCCGGCCTTTAGTGCGTTCGTCGAGCAGTTCAAGGCACAGATGGCCAACCAGCCGGCGCAAACCATGCTTAACCGTGGCACCCTCGCCAGCTACCTCAGAGGGCTGGGCCATCTGCACGAGCATCCGGGCATCCGCCATTTAGCAGGCGTTGAACAGGGCGACAACCAGGCTGCGCCACAGCTGTTCCAGGCCGATGTCAGCCTGTTGCTCAACGGTGATGAATTGCTGCAGGAAGAGGTATTCGGCCCTGCGACCTTGCTGATCGAGGTAGAAGATCAGCAGCAACTGGCGGCCGCCATCCAAGCCCTGCGCGGCCAACTGACAGCCACACTGATCGGCGAACCCGAGGAGTTGGTAGATTGGGGCTGGCTGGGCGAGCTATTGCAGGAGAAAGTCGGCCGAATACTAATTAATGGCTACCCGACCGGCGTGGAAGTCTGTGATGCCATGGTCCATGGCGGGCCCTATCCTGCGACTTCTGACTCCCGCGGCACATCTGTAGGTACTTTGGCCATCGACCGATACATGCGGCCAGTGTGTTTCCAAAATTACCCAGACCCATTGCTCCCACTTCCCCTCCAAAGCAGCAACCCCTTAAACCTGCTGCGGTTGGTTGATGGTGAAGCGACGCGAGCCTGCGCATAGTTGCCCAATTAAGCTTCGCGCCACCTGTATCTAGAAACATGCAGCTCGTCACGTCATCTGGCGAAGCCCTGACACTGCTCAGGGTTTCGCCATTTATTGCTCTATGACCCAGCTAATAAAGGGTTTCTGACAGAGCTGGCGTTGAAAGAGATTCCTGATCATCGTCATCTGGCGGAGCAATCTCGATTGACAAACTCATTATACGCGCTCGCAAACCAGCCACTGATATTATTAGTTTTTCTCCCGAATTATATAACCCCCCAAATAACCAGGCATTCTTCATAACCTGAAACTTACTCAAGGAGTATTAATGACATGCATTATTTACCGACTAACACGGAGTGAGCCAATTGAGGAACCGAGCGCTGCGCCTTCCAGCTATAAATCGAACGCCTCAGAATCTCTTTAGTCCATGCTAAAAGCGGCCTGATACTTCAGGGTGAATGCCAGCCACCCCTGCTGGATTCCACTATGAAGGCTACCTCTTCCTCTCTGCTCCTTTTTTGCCTTATGTCGCTTGGCGCCGCCGCCCAAGACGCGCGCGAGCGCCCCGACATGGGCCTGGTGCAGCGGCAGATCAGTTCCATCGAACTGTTGGCCGAACGCGCAACCACCGGCTCTGTCAATACCGCCGAGACCCGTTATCGCTTCGATTATCCGAGGTTCGTAGCGGACCTTGAGCGTGTGCGCCAAGGCATCCACAACTACCTATCAGCCTCCCGCGCGCAGCCTGCTGACCTCGTCGAACTGGCAGGTGATTACCGTGCTGCAGCACCCCAATCGAGTTCCCCCGATGAACATGACTGACGCCCAACTCAGCGCGTTCTCTGCCGTTGCCGGGTTCAACCCGCAACTCAGCTCAGTGTTGTGGCGCTCATCGGTGCTGGTGCTCGCCTTGCTCTGGTGCACCTGGGCGTTGTGGACCGGCTACCGCGGTTGGGCGGCCGACAATCTCAATTTTGGTGCGCTCGGGGGCAGTACGCTGCGCTTGGCTCTCGCCCTGATCGTACTGATGTTTTTCATGCTTTCGTAACCAGGAGACCTTGCCATGAATCTCTCCCGTCGTTGCCATCGCCCGCTCGCTCTGTTGCGGGAGTCCTGCTCCCGAGTTCTGTTCGGTGGCCTGGTGTTGCTGAGCTCGACTCTGGCTTGGGCTGACCTGCCGACCATGGAGGCGCCCTCCCGCGGCGAAGGGTCGGGACTGATCGACACCATCAAGAACTACGCCTACGACGGCGGCATCCTGCTCGGCCTGCTGATCGCCACCCTCGCGTTCCTCGGCGTGGCCTGGCATTCACTCACCGTCTACGCCGACGTGCAGAACCAACGCAAGACCTGGAAGGACCTCGGCGCCGTGGTCGGCGTCGGCGCGCTGTTGGTGGTAGTGATCTTGTGGTTCCTCACCAAAGCCGCGACGATCCTGTGAGGTCACCATGTCCGACGCCCCTGCCACCGTGCCTGACGGCACGCTCACCTTCCTCCCGGAGCGCCTCAACCGAGACCCGGCCGTTCTCCGTGGGCTCACCAACGACGAGATGTGGGTCGCGCTGGTCATCGGCGCAGGACTGGGTGTGATTCTCGGCGCGCCGCTGGCGGTGGCCACCGCCGCCATCGCTACCCTCCCCACCTGCATATTCATCTGCATGGCGCTGGTATTACTGTGCGGCGGCAAGCTGATGCGCCGAGCCAAGCGTGCTCGTCCCGAAACCTGGCTGTATCGTCGCCTGCAATGGCATCTGGCAGTGCACTGGGGCATCGGCACTCATCATTTGATCCTGCACTCAGGGCCTTGGACAGTGCGCCGCACGCGGCGACACGCGAGGTCTACGCCATGAGCCGCTTCCGTAACAAGGTGGATGCGCAGCAGGCGCATATCTTCAGCCTGCGTCTGGCCGTTTCGATTCTGGCACTGCTGTGCTGCGGGCTGTGGTATGGCTGGCAGTCCGCGCCCTCCGAGCTGACCATCCATGTGCCGCCCGATTTACGTTCCGGCAGCACGCGCAAATGGTGGGACGTCCCACCGGAGAACATCTACGCCTTCGCCCTGTACATTTTTGGCCAACTCAACCGCTGGCCCACCGACGGTGGATGGACACCGCTGCCACCTGCCGAGCGTTGCCCATGAACGTGACCACCCACACCCAAAGCAGATCGCCAAAGCCCAGCAAGGCTGGTCGTAATCGTGCCTTGGCTGCGGCGGTGCTGCTCGTCGCCGCCGAAAAGTGCCTGGCATTGACCACCCCAACCATCATCGCCTCCGTCACTTCGCTGTAGTGTCTGGAGTATCAGGTCGTCGGAATCTGCTACTGGCTGCTCTGCACGCCGTTCACTTGTACGGTGCGAACCTCACTGAAGATCGTCACTTCATTCCAGAGCTGGTGGTATTGAGCTATGCCGACACCGGCGCCAATCCCTGGAGCGAGATGTCGCCGCTGTCGGAGCCGACGCTAACGTCGCAAAGAAGTGGTACGTCAGCTGTTTCCACTTAGTCCGGCCAATTGCTCATAGTCGAGTATCAACAAAGCGCGACCCTTTCGTGCAAGGATGCCTTTGTCCTCCAACTGCCCTAGCACTTGAGAGACGCTGACCCGAGATAGGTGGCAAATGTCGGCCATTTCCTGCTGCGTGAAAAGCATATCCAGACTGAAGCCACTTGCTTGCCGGCAGCCATGACTGTTCACCAACGCCAGCAGGTTGAAGGCGACACGCTGCAGTGCACTGGCGCTGCGCAGCAGTTGGTAATGCTGCATCATAATGCTGAAGCGCAAGTCCGCTAACGCCAGCAATTGCTCACTGACTAGCGGGTGGTGCCGAAGCCTCAGCAATGTATCCACGCAGACCTGAGTGGCCTGTACATCCGTGGAGGCGATAGCGGAAGTTGCGTGTTTGCGAGTCGCGAACAGGCCCGCATCGCCAAAAAGGCCGCCACTGCCAAACACGATCAGATGCCCCTCATGGCCACTGTATGAATGGCTGACAAGGCGCACACGCCCTTCGTCAACAAGGTAAACCGACTGGCACGGAGAATTCTCTCGGTAAATCACCGCATTCTGCTTGAACGTGACTTTACGCCCCTCACTACGCAGTGAGCTCCAGTCGTGCTTCAACTGACTCTGCCATGGTGAAATGATGTTTGAAGCAGATGCTGGGGCAGTAGACATGATGGGACGAAAACTCAGCGGAAATCATTCATGAAACGTAAAGCGCTTTATATATCATGCGCCTCCTCGGGGTTACGGTTCAAGGGTCGAACACTACCGAGGAAATGCTCATGCAACACCCCTATCAGGCTCACCGCCAGTTGTTCCCCACGCTGTCCTCGAAGGTGCAACTTTCCAGCTGCTCTCAGAGCGCGCTGGCCACTCCTGTCAACGCTGCGGTCGGCGAATACCTTGCCAGCCTGACCCAGCGTGGCATGGACTGGGGCTTGTGGATGGACAAGGTGGGCGCGGCCAAAGCCGAATTCGCCAGAATGATAAATGCCGACGTCGAGGATATCGCAGTACTCTCGAGCGTCTCGGACTGCGCCTCGATAATCGGGTCCGCCCTGGACTTCAGCAGTGAGCGCAATGGTGTTGTCCTGGCTGAACTGGATTTTCCTTCCATCGGTCATGTCTGGATGGCGCACGGCAAGCGCGGCGCCCAGGTATCCATGGTCGACACTGAGAACTACTGCGCAAGCGCCGAGGCTTACAACCGGCTCGTCAATGAGCGCACCCGCCTGGTGTCGGTGTCGCAGGTGTCGTACTACAACGGCTTTCGCCAGGATGTCGAAGCAATCGTCCGCCATGCCCACGAGCAAGGTGCATTGGTCTTCGTCGACGCCTATCAAGCGGCTGGCAGTGAGCCCATCGATGTCAAGGCGAGCGGAGTAGACATGCTGGCCAGCGGCGTACAGAAGTACCTGCTGGGTGTACCCGGTATTGCGTTCATGTATGTTCGCCGTAATGTCGCCGTAACCCTGGAACCTACGTCGACGGGCTGGTTCGGTCGAGTCAATCCGTTTGCATTTGATATTCGAGGCCTGGATTACGCGCCTAACGCCTGCCGCTTTGACACCGGCACCCCCCCCATGATGGCCGCTTACGCCGCTCATGCCGGCATGAAATTGCTGAACGATGTCGGGATTGCGGGCATCCAGGCGTGGCAGACACATCTGTCGAACGTGGCACTCAAAACCGCACAGCACCTGGACCTATCCGTGGCCAGTCCAGTGGAGCTGACACGTAAGGCGGCCAATACGGCGATCCGCGTCAGTAATGCTTCGGTCCTGGAAGCCCAGATGGCCCAGGCGGGATTTATCGTTTCCGCCCGAAATGACGTGATACGCATCGCCCCTCACTTCTATAACACTGAGCAGGAAGTTCGCGATGCAATTACGCACCTCGCGTTTCTGACTAGAAAGTAAGTCTTAGAACTCTCCTTCCACAATAAAAATAGTAAACACCCTACGAACTCATAAGTTTACTTGTTTTAACACCTGCCCCCACCTGGCTGCAGATTGCTAGCAGACCGATAAAGACAAGAACAGAGGATACGCAGATGACCCATGAGGATTTGATTCAGCGAGAGCAAGGTTTAAGTCGCCGCCTCACCCAGGCGCAGTTAACCATGATCGCTATCGGTGGTGCGATAGGTACCGGTCTATTCATGGGCAGCGGTATTGCCATTGGCTATGCAGGGCCTGCGGTGTTGATCAGCTATATAATCGCCGCACTGATTGCCGTGATCATGATGTTCAGCCTTGCCGAAATGGCAGTAGCGCATCCTACCGCCGGTTCATTCGGTACCTACGCCGAGATGTACTTGAACCGCTGGTCGGGCTTTTTCCTCCGTTATACCTACTGGGCGGCGCAATCCATCGCAATCGGTAGTGAGGCCGTTGCAGTAGGGCATTACATGAACTACTGGTTCCCCGACATTCCAGTGTGGTACTTCACGCTTGGCTTTGGGTTTGCCATCATCTACATAAATACACGCTCCGTAGCACACTTTGGCAGCCTCGAGTACTGGTTCTCAATGATCAAGGTTGTGGCCATCTGTGCCTTTATCGTATTCGGCTCAGCCAGTATCCTCGGTATTGGCGCACCAGCAGTAGGCTTCGACAACTTCACCAATCAGCCTGGTGGTTTCATGCCCCATGGATGGAGTGGGGTCTGGATGGCGGTAATGATGGCGATTTTCTCGTTTTATGGCGTCGAGATCATCGCCGTCACCGCGGGCGAAGCGAAAGATCCACAGAAGGCGGTACCTCGCGCCATGCGTAGCCTGATCTTGAGGCTGTTCATCTTCTATGTGCTGGCCTTGGGTATCATCGTGGCAATCGTGCCCTGGATGAATGCCAGTACCCATGACGTCACCGAGAGCCCATTCGTCGCGGTCTTCTCCAACTACGGGCTGGCTTGGGCTGCCGGGGTAATGAATTTCGTGGTCCTCACCGCCGCTTTGTCGAGCATGAACGCCAACCTATACCTCACCTCCCGCATGCTGTTTTCGCTATCTCGCGCAGGGTATGCACCTAAGTCACTCGGCCAGCTCAACCGCAAGGGGGCTCCCGCCAAGGCCGCCATGGCATCAAGCATCGGCGTCTTGATTGCGGTGATTGCTTCGATGTACAGCCCCACGGCATTCAACTACCTGTTTGGTATTGCCTTGTTTGGGGGGATCATGGTGTGGCTGATGATCTTGATTTGCCACCTGTCGTTCCGACGTGCCTGGGAGCAGCAACAAGGTGCGACTCTGCCCGTGCGTTCGCCGTGGTTTCCCTGGCCGCAATACCTGGGGATCGCTCTCTTGCTGGCAATCCTGATCACCATGGGCTTTGACGACAGCTTCTGGCATACCGCGCTGGTGGTTGGCTGTGCCTGGACATTCCTGGTCAGCGCCTGTTACTTGCTATGGGGTAGGAAGTTGCAGCAGCTGGTCTTGCTCGACAAATCTTGATGACCCGCAAGTTGGGGCTGGGCTGCGCTTGCCGGCCACCAAATGCTAAGTGATCGCAACTGCCCGATATGCGCACTTTTGAACATGTAACTGCATCTTGCCAGCCTCCCCCAAGTGCACAGAATTGAAATACCGGCACACCTTGGATAGCGCCTGCTATCAGTGGATAACACGCACCGAGGCGACAGCGCGAAGATAATCCATCATCGACAACGTTCGTAGAGTCGCCCTTCTGATCGATCACTCACGTGGAGCAGGCACGATGGAAACCCAGGACAAGAAAAGACTTCACCACGTCGCAGCCCAACTGGCTGCCGGCGAGATCAAGGTCATCGACCTCACTCATACCCTTTCCGAACGCTTTCCAGCGCTGCAACTGCCCGCCGAATATGGCCAGGTGCAGTCCTTCAAGATTGAGAAAATCTCGAGGTATGACGAGGCTGGTCCTGCTTGGTACTGGAACAACTTCACCTGTGGCGAACATACCGGCACCCACTTCGACGCGCCGGCACACTGGATCACGGGACGTGATTACCCAGATAACAGTGTCGACCTGATACCGCCGTCGAACTTCATTGCACCAGCAGTCGTCATCGATGCCTGCGAGCAGGTTGCGAAGAACGAGGACTGGATTCTGACCGTCGACTTCCTGGAAAGCTGGGAAGCCCAGTACGGTCGGATTCCCAAAGGCGCCTGGGTCCTGCTGCGAACGGACTGGTCAAAGCGACTGCCTGACGCGAAGGCGTACCTGAACATGCGCGAAGATGGCGCGCATACCCCAGGTCCTTCGCAAGAGGCCATCGAGTGGCTCATTCAGGCGAGAGAGGTGCATGGGTTCGGTGTCGAAACCATCAATACCGATGCCGGCCAGTCTTACCTTTGGCCCGTGCCTTACCCCTGCCATACCTTGATGCACGGTGCAAACAAGTACGGTTTGCAGTGCTTGAACAATCTGGACCTGCTCCCCCCAGTTGGCGCACTTATCATTTCCGCCCCCCTGAAGATCGAAGCCGGCTCCGGTAGCCCTTTGCGCGTCCTGGCGCTGGTGGAGTAACCCATGGCCCGGTCAGGCGCACATGAGGTTATCTTCATCGGCAGCGGCATCAACTCCTTGGTAGGTGCTGCGCTGCTGGCCAAAAGAGGTAAGCGGGTGCTTGTTCTTGAGCGTAATGAACAGCTCGGCGGCTGCATCAGGACCGAAGAGCTGTTTCCCGGCTTTACTCATGAAGTGCTCTCCTCCTGGCACCCGCTGTTCGTGGGCAGCGCGGCGTATGGGGAGCTGAAGGCGGACCTCCACGTGCAAGGCGTGGAAGTGCTCTCCGGCGACTATTCGACCGGCTGGGTGAGACCGGATGGCAGTGGAATCGCCCTGAACCGGGATCTGGAAGACGTGTACAGGCGCCTGGAGTCATTGTCTCCAGGTGACGGCCTGGCACTGAAAAACTCGATCGGCCAGGTGCTGGGCGCCGATGGTACGCTGACGTTGAGCCTGCTCGGCAATGATCCCTACGGACCAGGGCTCATGAAACCGCTGTATCGTGCCTTGCGCGAACGAGGCATAGCCGGTCTGTTGGGTTATGCCAGCCAATCGTTGGAGACCTTTCGCCGCTGGTCCGAACGCACCTTCGCGTCGAGCGAAGTACGTGCATTGATTGCACCATGGGCTTTGCACTCCGGTCTCGGGCCGGACGATGCCTGCTCAGCGCTCATCGGTAAGCTCACGTTTGCCTCAGTGGTCAGCGGTGGGATGCCGGTCATCAAAGGCGGTGGGAGCAAGCTCGTCGACGCCCTCACTCGGATCATCGAATCCCGGGGTGGTAGCATGCGTACCCAAGTCGACGTACAGCGCGTGCTGCTCGACGGCGGACGACGCGCCCGGGCAACAGGCGTGGTCATAACCGATGGCACACAGTTCAGCGCCTCCGAGGCCGTCGTCTGCAATGTCACGCCTCAGCAACTCTACGATCGATTGCTGCCAGGCACGGAACCTGCCTTGCGCGCGCATGCGCGCACATACCGCTACGGACGCGGTTGCATGCAAATACACTTCGCACTTCGCGAAAAACCACAGTGGCTGACGGAGGAGCTCGGCCAAGTACCGCTGGTGCACCTAACCGAGAGCATGGAGCAAACGTGCTTGTCGGTTACCGAGGCGAACAACGGCCTTCTGCCATCAAGGCCGACCCTTGGGATAGGTCAGCCGATCACCGTCGATCGCTCACAAGCCCCGGACGGCTGCTGGATCTTGTGGATCCAGATGCAAGAGCTGCCGACGTACTTGCGTGGGGATGCCGCCGGCAAGATCCAAACACCGGCAGATGGTCGCTGGACCGAAGCCGTCCGTGAAGCCTTCGCCGACCGTGTCCAGACACGCCTTGAGGGCGTTATGCCAGGCTTGACTGACCTGGTCATCGGGCGCCGATGCTATTCGCCAGCAGACCTGGAGAATCTCAACTGTAACCTCGTTGGCGGCGACCCGTACTCGGGAATCTGTTCGCCCGATCAGTTTTTCTGGTTGCGCCCTTTCGCCCCTAGCCAAGGTGCGAAGGGCAATCGGACGCCCATCAGGAGTGTCTATCACATCGGCGCTGCGACACACCCTGGCCCTGGGCTCGGAGCGGGCTCCGGAACGCTCATCGCCAATCGGCTCGCCCCTCGATAGCCCGCATGGCCTGCGCTTGAACACCACTCCTCTTTGTGACGGGTAACGCTCCATGTGCGTGCCCGTCACCTTTTTCGCTCCCACAGCAAGGAAATAGCATGCTGTCCTCCATCCACAGCTACACGATCCATGACGGACATGGGCTCGCTCACGACCCTCTGCCGTCTATCTTGGGCCCCCGCCCGATAGGCTGGATTTCTACACGGAGCCCCAACGGTCAGGTGAATTTGGCTCCATACAGCTTTTTTAATGTCATCAACTACCAGCCTCCTCTGCTGGTGTTCTCCAGTGTCGGCATGAAGGACAGTGCGAGGAATGCGCTGGAAACCGGGTGCTTCGTCTACAACCTGGCCACCCGGCCTTTGGCCGATCAGGTCAATGCAACCAGCACACAACTTCCTGGAGTCGACGAATTCAAGGCTGCCGGACTGTCCCCCACCAGTTCCTTATGCGTTTCAGCGCCTAGAGTTGCCGAAAGCCCGGTCGCCCTGGAGTGCAAAGTAACGACCGTACAACAATTGAAGGCGCTGGACGGCTCTTCCCTCGACACCTGGATGGTTATCGGGCAAGTGGTGGCGGTGCACATCAACTCGGCGCTGATCTGTGACGGCATTTACGACACTGCGGCGGCGCAGCCGATCCTGCGAGGTGGAGGCCCATCGGACTACTTCCAGGTGTTAGCGTCGGGACGGTTCAACATGACCCGACCGGCCTGAGGATTAATGCCCTTGGTGCAGCTCCAGGGGCGTCTCAGGCTCTAGGGCGATGCTGCTCGATCAGTTCTTGAAGGATCTGCTTCAGGACTTCGGCCTTGTCCGCATCAATGCCGGAAAGGATCTCAGCCTCGTGCCGCTGTGCAAGTTCAATGAGTCCGGACACGAGACGTCGGCCGGAGCGTGTTACTCGCACCAGCGTGAAGCGCCGATCATCGAGGCTGGTGGAACGCTCGACAAGCCCCTGCTCCTCAAGTCTCAGGAGCAAGCGGGTCACCGTGGGCTGCTTGCTGACAGTCATCTGTACAAGGGCGGAGATCGACATGCCCCCCTGACTGGCCAGCGTGGAAAGCACGCGCCACTCGAGTACGGAGAGCCCATGCTGTTCAACAATGGCATGGAATTGCGTGGAAACCAGATACCAGGCCTGCCCGAGCAGCGCGGGAAGGTAGCTATCGACGAAATCCTTCGTTTTGGTCATGCAGCAGATAGCCTTAGACACGAGTCCGATTCCGTTCATTCTAACGCCTGAGAAAGGGCGAGGAGAACCCTCGCCCCGGCCCATCAGTACTTGCCCGACAACAGCGAACCGAAACCAGGTACGCAAGTCTCGAGGCCGAGCCGCTTGAGCATCATAAACGTGGTCGCCACCGACGATGAAAGCACGGGTAGACCGACACGGTCTTCGATGGCCTGGATCGCCTGCAGGGAAGGCATCTGCACACACGCCGAGGCCACCACCGCATCGACCCCGGAGGTCTGAAGCTTGCGGGTAATTTCAATCGGTGCGCGCGAATCCTGGCGCCCTACTTCCAGGTTGTCAGCGATCTCCAGCGAGATGCTGTCCACTACCTCGATGCCTTCACTTTCGATGTAATCGATGACCAGGCGTGTCAGTGGCTTCATGTAGGGCGCCAGCAGCGAGATCTTCTTAGCACCCACCGCGTGCAGGCCATCGACCAGAGCGCCCGCACTGGTTACCACTGGGGCTGGCGCGCCGTTGTCACAGGTGCGCTGATGCAGACGGCTTTCGGAAATGCGGTGATAGCCGTTGCCCATGCTCATGATCGCCACCAAGCAGGCATAACCAAGGACATCAACCCGAGCGTCGGACAGTTCCAAGGCACAACGATCACTGTCCGCGTCCATCGCTGCCAGCTCTTCCTTGGTCACGCGCTTCATCCGCATGCGGCTGGAGTGGAAGGTGAAGCGGTCAGCGGCGATCGCTTCACGCGCGCGCAGAATCGCAGGGATTTCCGTCTCCATGGTGGTGTTGGACGACGGCACGATTTGCCCGATGCGGTAATTTCGGCTGGCAGTCACGAAGCATTCTCCTGAAGTGGTTCCGCGGCGTTGTTTTGCGCCACGCTTACTGTGTCATTTGGGACATCCTCAAACCGTGCGGCCTGCAGTGAGCGCCGGTTCACCTTGAGGTCGAAGATGTCGAAGCGGTTGTAGTGCCCCGCAATGTCATGCATCTGCCGTGGCTGAATGCAGCGCGACAGGTCAATGTCGGCGTACACAATGCCTTCGGCATCGATCAGCGGCTCGCCGATCACCCGCCCATCAGGGCCGAGGAACCCGGAGAATGCGCTGTTCTTGCGGGTAAGCAGCTCCCGTGCGCGCGGGAAGTCCTTTTCCAACGCCGTGATGATCTCTTCCGAAACGGTTGAGCACGACACGGCGGTGAACAGCTTGCCTTCAAAGCAGTGAGCCGCCGCCCGCACCTTGATGGCGTCAGCCATGTCGTAGTCCGGCGGTGCGACAGGCAGGGAGATGTAACTCGCCACGTGCATCAACTCGCCTTGGGCTATGAGGGAGAAACGCGCCAGTGTATTGGTGTTCTCACCGCAAGCGAGTGCCCCAAGCGGGCCAACACTGGTTTCATGAACGCGGAGCGCCGACGCATCACCCGGAGCCCAGGTCAGTTTCTCGGCCCAGGTCGGCACGAGCTTGCGGTGCCGCCCCAGAATGCTGCCATCTTCGCCGATGGTGACCAGCGTGTTGTACAGCGTGCCGATACCCTGAGGGTTGCGCTCGTTGACGCCGATCACCACGTTGATCTTGTGACGGGCAGCGGCCTGCGCGATCTTGCTGATCTCCGGTCCCGGGATCTCGATCGCCGAGCGCGCTAGGCGTTCGAACCAGGCGCTCCCTTCGATCGGATTACCGATCCAGCTCCAGTAGGGATAACCGGAAATGAACACTTCTGGGAAGGCGACCAGCTTGGCGCCATTGCTCGCGGCTTCTTGGATCAGGCTGACGGTCTTCTCAACCGTGGCGTCCGTATCGAGGAAGACAGGGGCGGTCTGCACCGCCGCTGCTTTGAAACGAGGTAATTCGAGCATGAAATTTCTCTCTGCTTAAGAAACGGCTCATCAGCCCTGAGGGGTTGCGCCAGTGCGCGGCTCGCTACCGACTGCCACCACTGGGTTGCGCAGCTCACCGATCTTCTCGACATAGGCCTGCACCACGTCGCCTGGCCACAGCCATTCCTGCGGCGTGCGACCTGCCCCGACGCCGGCAGGCGTGCCGCTGGCGATGATGTCACCCGGTTCCAAGGTGATGCCGGCGCTGATGTCCGCGATCAGTGTCGGGATGTTGAAGAGCAGGTGACGGGTGTTCGATTCCTGCTTAACGACACCGTTGACCTTCAGGCTCAGGTTGAGGTTGTGCGGGTCAGGCAACTCGTCAGCGGTGACGATGACCGGACCGAACGGAGCATAAGTGTCCTGCCCCTTGGAGTAGATCCACTGGCCGGCACGACGGTTGTCGCGGGCGCTGATGTCGTTGATTACGCTGTAGCCGAACACGTAGTTCAGCGCATCCTGACCGCTGACACCCTTGGCCCGCTGACCGATGATGACGGCCAACTCGACCTCCCAGTCCATCTGGCGGGTGATGCTCTCGTTGTGTTCGATCGCGTCGCCAGGGCCAATTACGGTGGTTGGCGGCTTGGAGAAAATTACCGGCTGCTTCGGCAGTTCCTTCGCTGTGTCCAGGGTGCGGCTCGACTCCTCGACGTGTTCGACATAGTTGAGGCCGATCCCGAAGATGTTCTTACGCGGCCGCGGAATCGGAGCCAGCAGTTTGACGTTCCCGACCGGCGTTGCGGCCCCCAGGGGCCATTTACCCGCATAGCTGTTTAGCAAGGCGGTCGTGCTCGCCACGGCCTGTGGGCCCAGGTCGATGAAATCCAGCATGTTGTCCGGGATGGCGTGGCCTGCGTGCACGCCGACAGCGTGCAGATCGATCACCAGGCCTTCGACAATTGCACCCAGGCGGGCGGCGGCGTTGACGTTGCTGCGGTAAGTAACCAGGCGCATAAAAACTCCAGAATCTAAGTATGAATTGCGGTGAGTTAATGGTTGGATACGACGGGCTGGTGACCGTCGTTGTCAGCAAGCGCTTCTTCGCGGTACAGGCCGAGTTTTTCCATTACGGGCAGATCACTGAAGCAGAACAGGCAGGCGTCATCGGAGGCGCTATCGTTGATGTGTTCATGCCAGGCCCAGCTCGGTACGCAGAAAATGTCGCGCTCCTGCCAGTCGAGCCGTTGCCCATTGATGATCGAATGGCCTTTGCCCTTGGCGACTTGGTACAGGAAGCTGCCGGTATGCCGGTGGGCCTTGCCCACGAAACCGGGTCGAAGCAGTTGCATGCTCGCGCCGATCGTGGCCATGACGTGGCCACCGCTGACCGGGTTGGTGTAGTGCATCAGGGCACCGTCAAACGGGCTGTCCTCGCGTGCGGCGGCGTAACGGCGTAGCGCCTCGTAGGTGGGCTCCCACTGATACTTGAACAGTGGGGAGTACGGTTTGCTCCAGCCGATATCGTGGGGGCGCAATCCGGCAGCCCCCCACAGGCTGACGGAGTCGTCCACCGGGAAACCGACCGCCTGCTGCAGGTCCGGATGGACAGCATAGAAGCCGGCCTCGAGGGCGTTCACCAGCGGAATGTCGAGCCCATCCTGCCAGATGCATGGCGAGCCCTCGGCCTCCACCCCGTGCTCGTGCCAAGTCCCATTCGGAGTAAGCACAAAGTCGTTGGCGCCTAAGGTCATCTTGTGCCCATCGACGATGGTGTAGGCCCCACTCCCTTCCATGATGAAACGCAGTGCGGAGGACGAATGAGCGTGGGCCGAAGCCAGTTCGCCAGGGTGCATGACTTGCAAGCCTGAGTAGAGCCAGCCTACTGCGGCCGACACCTCGGTTCGGCCGGGGTTGTTGAGGTAAACAACTCGCCGACCCGCTTTCTCCGGGGTCACCAAGTCAACCGAGCGCAGGACGATGTCACGGAGATCCTTGTAGCGCCAGATAACCGGCACCGAGTCCGACTTCGGCTGCCACGGCTCGATCTTGTTGGCCACCGTCCACAAGGCGCCAACCTTCAGCTCCTCCAGTTGACGGTAATAAGCCAGCAGTTCGGGCGTGTCTTCAACATCTGCGCGGCCGAGCGTGCTTTCGCGGTATTGATCGTAGGATTTAGTCATTGTTTTCTCCTCTGGACGTCATGTCGTTCAGGTCTAACCACGGGGCGACAGGCTGCGCTCCAGGTAGTCTTTGCCCCACAGGTACTGCCTAGGCCACTGCGAAGTGCTCCAACCCAGCCGCGCAACCTCGCGCAGGAACCAGGTCGGCTCTGCCAGATAAGGGCGAGAAATTGCGCAGAGATCCGCCCGGCCGGAGGCGATGATTCCATTCACCTGGTCAGCATCGCTGATGGCCCCGACTGCGATGGTCGGCACGCCGGCCTCGTTGCGGACCCGATCAGCGAGCGGTGCCTGGAACATGCGCCCGTACACCGGACGCTGATCAGCCACTACCTCTCCGCTGGATACGTCGATGACGTCCACACCGGCGGCTTTCAGCGCACGGGCGATCTCAACGGCCTCGTCCACTGTGGTGCCACCAGCGGCCCAGTCGGTGGCCGAGATGCGTACCGACAACGGCAGCGTATCGGGCCAGGCCTTGCGGACTGCCGCCACCACGGCCAGAGGGAAGCGCAGGCGGTTCTCCAGCGAACCGCCGTACTGATCGGTGCGCTGATTGCTCAGCGGCGAGATGAAGCTGGACAACAGGAAGCCATGACCCGCCTGCACTTCCAGCCAGTCGAAACCGGCCAGCGCAGCACGGCGAGCGGCTTGGGCAAAGGCTTCGCAGATCTCCGTCAGGTCTTCTTCGGTGGCCACTTTCGGGGTCTGCGACACGCCTTCCAGGTAGGGAATCGGGCTCGCCGCCACCAGCGGCCAGTTGCCCGCAGCCATTGGCTGCTCTGGCTGTTCCCAGCCCTTTTGCGTTGACCCGCGGCGCCCACAGTGACTCAGCTGGATCCCAATGCGCGCCTGGCTATTGTTATGAACAAACGCGGTCACACGCTTCCAGGCCTCGACCTGTCCGTCATTCCACAGCCCCGTGTCGGCTTCCGTAACGCGCCCCTCTGGACTCACGGCCGTGGCCTCCGCCATGACCAGACCGGCACCGCCCATAGCCCGGCTGCCTAGGTGAACCAGGTGGAAGTCGCCCGCCATCCCATCGACCGCGCTGTAGAGCATCGTCGGCGAAACCACGACCCGGTTTGCCAGAGTGACCTGACGCACAGTGAACGGCGTCAGCAAAGGTGGGTTTGGGCGACCAGATGGATCGGCTTCCACGCCCGCGCGTTTGGCCAACCATTGCTCGTAACCGCCGAGCCATTGCGGATCCCGCAAGCGCAGGTTCTCATGGGAGATGCGCTGGGAGCGCGTCAGCAGCGAATAGGCAAACTGCTCGGGCTCGAGGTCTTCATAGCGCGCGACATTCTCGAACCACTCGGTCGAGTTTCGGGCCGCGTTCTGGATCTTGAGCACCTCCACCCCACGAACCTTTTCATAGTGTGCAAGACGCTCGCGCAGGGGGCCGGCGGCCTTGAGGGTGTTGCAGAGCTCGATAGCATCTTCCAAGGCCAACTTGGTGCCTGAGCCAATCGAAAAGTGGGCGGTATGAGCAGCATCCCCCATCAATACGACAGGCACTTCCTGGGCGCTTTCGCCGAACGGCTGGGTCCAGTGCACCCATCGCCTGCACATGACCCGCGGGAAGCGAATCCAGATTGCCGAACCGCGAAGATGAGCGGCATTTGAGATCAGCGGCTCGCCTTGCAGCCACGGCGCGAAGATCATCTCGCAGTAGGCGATACCCTCTTCCTGGCTCATCTTGTCGATGCCAGCGGACTGCCAAGCTTCGTCCGTCGTCTCGACGATGAAGGTCGAGAGACCATCTTCGAACTGGTAGGCGTGAGCCTGGAACCAGCCATGCGGAGTCTCGACAAACAGGAAGGTGAAAGCATCGAAGACCTTGCGCGTCCCCAGCCAGACGAAACGGCAGTTGCGCTGATCGATGTCGGGCTTGAAAATCTGCTCGTAGCGCGTCCGGATCGGGCTGTTGATCCCGTCGGCAGCAATGACCAGATCCGCTTCATACTTGCGGGCGATTTCCTGGTCGTCTTGCACTAGCGTCTCGAAGACCAGCTCCACGCCAACCTCTTCACAGCGTGCCTGCAGGATATTCAGCAGCTTCTTGCGGCCGATGCCGATGAAGCCGTGTCCACCGCTGCGGACCATCTCACTTTTGAAATGGATGTCGATGTCGTCCCAACGGTTGAACGCGGTCGCGATGGTTTCAGCGGATACGGGATCGGCTTCGCGCAAGTTGTCCAGCGTGGCATCGGAGAACACCACTCCCCAGCCGAAAGTGTCATAGGGGCGGTTACGCTCAATGACGACTACACGGTTACTGGGATCATGAAGTTTCATCAACAAGCCGAAGTACAAGCCCGCTGGCCCACCACCAATGCATGCAATATTCACGATTCGCTCCTTGATTTATTGTTGATCGGGCGAAGAAACAAGGGCCTGCCGCAAAACAGCAGGTATTTCAATGGCCTTATGTGTCAACAACGATGTGGTGACGAGGACCTGCGTAACATTGATCCGAACCTCTCCTTCGGGCGATCGGCACATCAACTGAAGTGTCAGCGACTTCGAGCCGATCCGGTCAACCTCCAGAGAGAGAATCACGTCATCGCCCATCTTGCTGACCGATCTGAAATCCGCTTCAATTCGCACCGAGGGCAAGCCGTACTTCAGCTCAGCGATGTAACCTGCAAAACCGACCTCCGGCAGCAGATGATCCACCCAGGCTTCGAGCAGGTTGTTGAACATCACGAAATATTGCGGATAGAACACAATTCCTGCCGGGTCACACTCGGCGAACTTTATCTTGTGCAGTTTTTCAAACTTCTTTGGAGTCATGAGAAGTCATCCTTCCACTGTCAGCGCATGACGATTGAGGCATTCCTTCAACTTGAGGCCATGCTCATCGGCGAGTGCAGCGTTTCTGAGTTCACGCAAGGTAGGTGCACCAAGGTTCTGGTGGTGGTTATCTACTGCCGCCATTAAAGTTTCGAAGTTCCTTAGCCCTCGACTATGGGTATCGCTGTACCCCTTCACGAGGCGCTGACACTGCACGACCTCCAAGGCGACCGTGGGGTCTATGGCAGCAAGACGCTTGATACGCTCTAGCCAGGACTCGATACGTGCATTCTCCAGCTGGAAGCGGAGCGTGACCCGACGCCAGCGACGCCACCTGGCCAAGCCGTGCAGGAGGATAAAACCGCCCAGCGAGCTGGTTTTCACCGTCCGTCCTTCCGTGGTCATGCGCGCTACTAGCCGGTGGACTGCGTGCGGCCTGGCCAACCAGCGCCCCAGGCCGGCGGGCAGCGTTTCGCAGATTTCTACCAGGCGCGGATGCATGTACTCCTGGATATGGACGACCTGATCGGCTTTACTGCGGATCTCACCGTGCACGCGCTCAAAGCGAGTGCCACGACTTTTGAGGTCCGCGACACGAATGGTGTCCTCGAAAGACATCCAAAGCGCGAGGTGTCGAGCGCCTTCTCGCAGCAGCGCCCGATCATTGCCGCCGGGGGCGGCGGCCAGGGCCTCCAGACGATCGAGGTAGAGGGCCGCATAGGCAGGATCCTGATAGTCGATCAGCCGCTTGACTCCCTCGAATGCCAGCTGAGCCACATCATTAGGAAAGACGTCGAACCGCTGCACCAGGCGCATCACCTCGGGATGGAGCTTTTGTGTCTTGGCGACCTGCCATGCCGAATCGTTGGTTCTGCCTGGTGTTGCCGCCGGCGCTTCGTCCCTGACCTGGGCGAAGCCCAGATCAAACGCCTTGAGGCTGGGTTTTACCCCGACACCACCACGCTCGATGGTTTCTTCGAACTGCTTGCGGTTGAACGGCAACACCCCAGCGCCACTGAGGGCGCCAAAGAGCACCGCAGAAATGACGCTGCCGGTCTTTTCTGCAGCCTTTTCCATGTCGAAGCAGAAGAATTGCTGCGCGGCTCCCCGGGCCTGGTCCATCAGCGCCTGACTGGATACGCGACCATCTCCCATGGCCGATTTTTCAGCGATGGAGTAGACCCGGTGCGTGGAGGAAATCAGCGTCGTCCGGTCGGTCGTGACAAATCCGCGCTGGACAGCACGACCAGCCTCCATCAGTTCGGAGGCGAGAACGATGTCAAGATCCCCGGGCAACGGCGCCTGCGACAGCACGGGTACTCGCCTGCCGCTTATATTCGCACCTGGAAAGAGTTCAACGTAATAGATCGTCGCCCCGGTACGCTGGGCTACACCTGGCACCGACGTGGTTTGGGCGAAATATCCATTATATTCGCCAAGATTGACGATCCAGTCGGCAAGTACACCGCCGCCCTCGCCGCCCATCGCAAGAATGGCAATTTTGATTGGCTCATCAGTCATCGAGGTTTTCCAACGAGTAATTGTTTTGTTTGTGAAAACTAATATGCAGCGACCACTCAACCCCATGTCACTGACGTGGCAACAGCGCCACTGCCAGTGCGGCAATCAGCGCAATGCCGGCGAAGACGTTAAAGTTCGACTGCACACACAGCCACCTCCGGCAAGCCATCTAATAACGGACCAGTCATTGCACCCCGCCGCGAGAAACTTAGCCCCCAGCCATTTGCTGCGGCCCTGACATTCGCCGGGTAGTAACTAGCCATATGCCCAGTCAGTATCAATGAAGCGGAGATAGTTCCCAGTCCTGCCATCGCCACCAATACATAGTTGATGATCATTGCGTGAGGCCACATCAGTGCTGCAATGGCTAGCGCCCCCAGCAGATAGAACAAAGCGACCATCATACGAACACCAAATCGATCAGCCGCCTTTCCGAGAAACAGGCCGCCAATTGCCGAGGCCAAGCTGAATACCACCAGCAAGCTGAGACTCGATCCCAAGTCATACCCGTTGCGCCGGATGATTGAAGGGAGCCAGGTGTTCAGCGCGTAAATCAGCAACAACCCGCAGAACAGCGCTACCCAGAAACATGCCGTTGCCCGGAAGTTGCGCGCGGAAAACACCTCGGTCAGTACCTGGCGCCATCCAGACTGCACAGGCCTGTCATGCGGGAACTGCGCCGGCAGCGCCACGCCAAGCGCACTTGCCACTCGCGCAGCCTCCTCCACACGTCCGCAGCCGAGCAGGTACTCAAGCGACTCTGGCAGCGCACGAGCCATGGGCAGGATGGCAACTAGCGGTAGCAGGCCAAGCCCGACTACGCTGCGCCACCCGTGATCCTGGATCAGCCACATCGCAGTGGCGGCTGCAGTCAGGATGACGATTGAGTAACCGGAATACATGATCCCGTAGTTGAAGCTGCGCCGATGCACGGCCGAGTACTCAATAGTCAGTGCGGCAGCCACGGGAATCACACCGCCCAGCCCCAAACCTCCGATAAAACGGAACGCACCGAACCATCCCGGGGTCGGGGCCCATGCCGCGCCACCCATGGTCAACGAGAAGAGCGTCACGCACAGCAGCAATATGCGACGACGCCCCAGGAACTCACTCACGGTGCCGACTGCAAATGCGCCGATGAACATGCCAATCAAGGCGTAGCTGCTGAGGGCCCCCAACTCGAGGGGCGACAGGTTCCAGGCACGGTCCTCGGCCATCGACGGCAGGATGGCCCCCATCACGCCAACGTCGTAACCCTCAAACAGGATCGCGAGCCAGCACACGAAGAGCACGCGCCCGGTAACCTTTGCCGGTGGATTGGCCGCTGACACTGCGGCGCCTTCGCTCTTCGTGCTCAATGCCTTCATAGTGCGTACTTCGCACGACGATTGGCCTCGTTACGCTGCATCCAGCCAATGATCGCACGGGTAAATCGTTGCCCCAGGCGATCCAGGAAGTTTGGATTGCTGACAATCTGCGCCCGGTAGAACGAAGGGCACAACACCGCCGCGTGTGCAACTTCGCCACAGTTGCCGCAACCGACGCAGCTATCGATGACGGTGGCAACCGGGTCCTGGCGCAACGGATCAGGATTCTCACGAATAGACAGCGACGGGCATCCAGACAGTCGAATACAGGAGTGATCCCCCGTACAGGTATCCGGATCAATGCCGAAACGTTCGCGAACTACGCGCCTGCCCTCGCCCAGCGCTTGACGGGTTTGCTTCTTCTCCCGGCGTTGGCGGTTGAGCATGCATTCGCTTTGGGCGATCAGCACCTTAGGCCCAGGTTCAGCAGTGGTCAGCGCCTCACGCAGCGTGGCGGTCATGGCCTTGAGGTCATACGTCCGTTTGATGGTCCGCACCCACTTGACTCCGACCCCTTTGACGGCCTCTTCAATCTCATGGCCGGTACTGCGCGTTGGGTTAACAGCGCGGGAGGACAACACGTCCTGCCCGCCCGTAGCCGAGCTGTAGTTGTTGTCGACGATAATTGTCAGGTTGTCACTTCGGTTGAACACCGAGTTGGCAATCCCGCTGGTCAACCCGTTGTGCCAGAAGCCACCGTCGCCCATGACTGCGATGGCTCGGCGCTTGGCCGGTGCGCTCCCAGGAGCGACGGTGAAGGCTGCAGCCGCCGCACCACCGAGGCCATAGCCCATGGTGGTATTGCCAAGGTTGAACGGCGGCAGAATCGAGAACAGATGACAACCGATATCGGCGCTGTAGTGATGCGGCCCCAGCTCTCGCTCGATGAGCTTCACGGCTGTAAAGATTGGCCGCTCCGGACAGCCAGTGCAAAGCCCTGGCGGGCGAGCATGGACCGTCTCGTCCAGAGACGGCAGCGCTGCAGGTAGGAACTCTGCCACCGGCGCCGACTCGGACACCGAATCCAGTTGCACCAGGGGGATCAGCTCCCCCCTTCCGGCGTCGGCTTGCGGAGCAGCAGCAATAGCTTTGCCGCTCTGCGGATCGAAACGCATCACTGCCACCGACGTGCTGACCTTGGCCGAGGCTGCCGCCCCCTTACCCGTCCGGGAAAGAAACTCTCGAATGCCTTTGAGCACGATTGCGGTGCTGTAATCACCCGCCAATGGCAGTACATCCTTGCCGTGGATGGCGACGTCGATCCCCCGCTGATGGAAAATTGCCGCAACGTTCTGCTCGACGAAATTGGGTTGTCCTTCTTCGACGATCAAGACCGCACGCTTGCCGGCAGCAAAGCGCTCAAGCTCATCGTCGACCAACGGATAGGCCACGTTCATGACATACAGCGGGATCTGCGAGTCCCCGTAGACGTTGGCCAAGCCGAGCTTCTGCAGTGCACGAATGACTGTATTGTACGAGCCACCTTGCAACGCAATGCCGATATCGCTGGCATCTTCCGCGAAGAACTCATTGAGCTGCTTTTCCTTGATGAAGCGGATGGCGGCAGGCCAACGTTTTTCGACTTTCTCGCGCTCATGCAGGAAACTGGCTGGAGGCAGAACGATTCGGTTCAGATCACGGGTGGGGTTTTCCAGAGCATCTTTTACCGTGAACGCCGGCGGGCGGTTTTCAGACGTGATGAACTGACCATGCAGGTGGCAGGAGCGGATGCGCATCTGCAGCATCACGGGGGTATTACTGGCCTCGGACAACTCGAAACCGTCTTTTACCGCCTGGACAATGCAGGGCAGGTTTGGCCGGGGGTCGAGCAGCCACATCTGCGACTTCATAGCGAAGGCATGGCTACGCTCCTGCATGATGGACGAGCCTTCGCCGTAATCTTCCCCGACGATGATCAGGGCACCGCCGGTTACGCCACCGGAGGCCAGGTTGGCCAACGCGTCGGAGGCCACGTTGGTGCCAACGGTCGCCTTGAAAGTAATAGCCCCTCGCAGTGGATAGTTCACCGAGGCCGCCAGCGTCGCCGCAGCCGTGGCTTCACTGGCACTGTTTTCGAAACGAATACCGTACTCAGCCAGCAGGTCCTGCGCATCCGACAGCACGTCCATCAAATGCGAAATCGGCGCGCCTTGATAACCCGCCACATACGCGACGCCAGACTCCAGCAGCGCCTTGGTGACGGCCAAGATGCCCTCACCACTGAAGACTTCGCCAGGTGCCATTCTGAGCGCCTTGACTTCCTCTACAAACGATCTCTCGGCCATCGTGCATCCTCAGGGCTGTCGCCCGCAAAGCTTGTATTTATGGACGCTACTTTTCCGCGCTTGCACGGGCACCGTCAATACATGATTTATCATGTACTTTGACTATCAGCGCTACGCGGATAGAGTTGGCAAAGGCTGGACAGAGCACCGTTCACGCGCCCTCCTAGAGGGCATGAATAGCGGCTTTTGCCCCGCATAAGAGCACCCTGATCAGCACCGTTTAAGCCGAAATACTCGGTGATAATGGGACTTCAATTCGTTACTGGAATAACGTCAGGTTGAACCGTTGCGGAACTGCAGCTGACGAACGCCCGTCGCCACGTATTTCATCGGAAATACTGCCTGCAATGGCCTACCCAATGCATGATGAATCATGCAATGATTGCCGTGTCGACTGCACTTACGCTGCTGTGGTCACGTTTCCAATAAGAATAAAGAGGCTGATCATCAGCCTACCTCCTGGGAGGTGATACCGTGCTTAACCACCCCGTTCACGCCGAGGTGTCAAACAGCGACCAGCTACCACTGGACGGCCTCCAAGCGCTGCTCAGCACCCCTGAGCGACTGCTGTTCGCTTCCTCGAACCTGGAAGATGCGAGATCCTTGGTTAGCCGAGTGATGAAGCCTCACCGCATTTCACAGGTGGATGCGTCCGAAAAACTTGATGCACGAATGCATCATGTCGCCCTGGGCGAAGTGTCCCTCAGTCGCCTCAGTTACGGGGCTTCGGTCGAGATCGACTGCGACCCACTCGATGGCTGCTTTCTGATCCAGATGCCAATCAGTGGCATGGCCAACATCAAGGTTGGCTGCCACGACCTGGGAACGTCTGGAGAGATTGCGTCAGTTTTGAACCCGTCCGACGCAGCACACATGCGCTGGAGCAAGGACATGGATCAGTTGATCCTGCGCGTCTCTCGGAGCTTGCTGGAGCGCACCCTGGTCGGGCATCTGGGCCATACGCTGGACGAGCCCCTGCGGTTCGAGCACAACTTTGCCTGGCGGCACAGCGCGGCTTGGCGATCTCTTCTTTCGTACCTCATGGGCTGTGCCACTCAATACCCGAATCTGGCACAACACAAACTGGTGCTGCCACAGATCGAGCAGCTCACTCACTCGATACTGTTGGCAACTCATCACCACAACTACAGCGAAACGGCGCCGGCGCGGCGCAATTCGATCCTGCCCAGGCATGTTCGCCGGGTCCAGGACTACCTGCATGCACATGCCCACGAACCCATCACTCCCGACCAGCTTGCCCAGATGGCTGGCGTCAGCCTGCGAAGCCTGTACTCGGGGTTCAAAGAGTTTCTTGGCATGAGCCCCATGCACTACTTGCGCGATCTCCGCATGGAAAAAGCTCATACCGAGTTGGTAAGCGGCGAGGCCGCCAACGTAGCCGGAGTGGCACTGCGCTGGGGCTTTGCCCACATGGGGCGGTTCAGCAACGAGTACAAGCAACGCTATGGGGAATCTCCAAGCCAGACTCTCAAGCGCATTTGACCTGGAGCAGCTGAATGAAGACACAAGCCTTTACAGCCCCACATGTCGGACTGACCGTTCCGGACCTAGAAGCAGCAATCGCCTGGTACTGTGACACGCTGCAATTCCGGCTATTGGCCGGGCCGCTGGGCGTCAGCGAAGTTGACGACCCGCTCGGACCTGTCGCGCAAAAGATCTACGGCGAAGGTTTCGGAGAGTTTCATTTTGCCCATTTGGCCACGCCTGACGACGTCGGCCTGGAGCTGTTTCAGTTCGCACGAACCCGCTTAGATCCCGGGAGTGAAGGCTTCACTTATTGGAAGAAAGGATTCAATCATCTGGGTCTGAGCGTGCCCGACATTGAGAGCGCAGTGAACAAGGTAGTCGCTGCTGGGGGGAAGGCGACAACGGAGGTCCTGACCGTCAACCCTATCAAGGGCTACAAAATCGCGTACGCCGAAGACCCTTGGGGTTGCACGCTTGAGCTGTGCTCCCACCCCTACGTGCAGATGTGGAGCACCTGAAGGGCAGGAACGGCACTGTCCGTCCGCCCTGCCAGGCGATACGGACAGTGCCGCAGCACTTCGTCAATCATGCACTGACAGCGCGGAATTGCCCCTCGAGGTAGCCGAGCGAGCCTGAGCGCTGCTCATCGCCCAGCTCTACCGACTCGACCTGACCGATCAGGACCAGGTGGGTCGCCACTTCATGGACCTGCACCAGCTGGCAGTGAAACACGGCGGCCGCACTGGGCAGACTCGGTGAACGCTCAGGCTGAAGGTTCCAGTCACCGTGCTCGAAGCGCCGCCCGGCCTCGATCCCTGCCATGCCGCCGAAGACCCGGGCCAGCCCCTCATCGTCAGAGCTCAACACATTCACGCTCAAACGCTGCCCGGCGCTGATTGCCTGGCCTAACGAGCTATTGCGATTGACGCACGCAAGCAGCGTTGGTGGATCTGCGCTGACCGAACAGACTGCAGTGGCGCACAACCCGACTGGCGTTCCATCCGACTGCCAGGAAGCGAGGATGTTCACGCCGCCGAGCAGTCGGCGCATCCCCAACCTAAAATCGCTGGCACAGGCCGCTGCAACGGTAGCGGCGGGTAAGGCAGTTGCTTGACTCATGCTGTTCTCCTTTATTCGGCGCGCAGGCCGGCTTCACGCATCAGCGGCAGTACCTGCTCACAGAAATACGGCAGCTCATCGGCATAGTTGACGAAAGTCAGCGCAGCACCGCCAAAGCCCGCTTCGTGCATCTTCACCATCTCGTCGACGATTTGCTGCGGAGTACCAATCAGCGGGTAGCTGCCGGTTCCTCCGGCAAAGCGCTGACGGTACAGCCGATAGGCATCATCGGAGTGACTCTGACTGAAGCCCTTCTTCTGCTGCATGTGATAGTCGAGGGCATCATTGTCGGCATGCGTGACGGAGTAGTGCTCGTAGTAGTCCAGCGCTTGCTGGGCCGTTGGCCTACAAACCACGTGGGCGACGGTGTATGCCCCCAACTCCCGACCCTGCGCTTCCCCCCGCTGGCGGATATCGGCGATCTGCTGGCGACCACCCTCCATGTCGGTAAAAGTGGTAAACAGATAGTCGCAATATTCCGCAGCAAAGTTGCGCCCCGCAGGCCCAAACGCGGCGTTCATGGTCAGCGGTCGCGGCCGCTGCACGGACACCGGGCTCGAGACAGCGCCTTTGAGTGAGTAGAAACGCCCCTGATGATCCAAAGGTTGCTCGCCGGCATAGAGCCGGAAGATGATGTCGGTCCATTCCGCCGCCTGAGCATAGGGATCCTCCGAGAGCTGGGTACCGAACATGGCAAATTCGTCGGGATTCCAGCCGCAGACGATGTTCAGTCCCGCCCTGCCATTGCTGACATGGTCGATCGTCGCCAATGCCTTGGCCGCGTACAGCGGGTGCACCAGCGGTACGTGCACTGTCGAGAACAGGGCCATGCGCTCGGTTGCGGCAGCCAAGGCCGCAGCAAACGTGAAGGTCTCAAACGACCACTCACGCACGCGCGTGGCGCCACCAAACCCTTTCCAGCGGGCAATGGGAAGGAAGAAATCAATACCGCCACGGTCGGCGATGCGGGCAGCCTTCAGCACATCGGCCCAGCTGGCAGACCAGCGCTCCTGGACCTTAGTGAAGCTCAAACCACCATCTGCGTTGGTTGAAAAGACCCCGACCTTGAAGCGGTTTGGACCGTACATCGGGTTGAGTGCTTCATTCGCCATTGCATTTTTCTCCAGGTGTTGGACGGCGCGACTGCTTCAACGCAGTCGGCGACTGATCATCGGGAAGTGCTGGTTGTTGCCCTCGAAGGGCGGAAAGGTGTGGTAGTCGGCACGCATCTCATGACGCAACGGTGAATTCAGCGCGGCGGTGAGGGCCTCCGGGCTGTCGAAGACCACCTTGTTGCGTTGCACGGCATGGCTGCGTGGCGCGACTAGCGTGCTTGCCCAACTCAGCGGCGTGTACAGCTCGAGCTCGCGGAGGGCGGGCAAGCGCTTCATCAGTGGGATGTGGTGGGCGGTGTAGTGCGCCAACCAGGCCGAATAGTCCAGTGGCTGACCGTGGTATGCGACCAGATAGCTGCAACGGCTGCCCTCCCCCTGCCCGGCCCCTTCGGCGCAGGCATAACGGCGCACCAGCATGGCCTGCTGGGTAATCAATTGCCCGTCAGGTGCAGTGAGCCGCAGCGCATCCACCAGCCCATGCAGGGCCCCGTTCGCACACGCTTGCTGCTCAAGCAGCTCGAGCTCTCCGAAGTAGAGCTGCAGCACTGCAGCCGGATGCTCGACTTCATGCAGATACGGATCGCAGGCATTAGCCGGGGTGTGCAGCAGTACCTGGTCCACACCCTGGATGTCCTGGGCGCGCTCAAGCCAATGCTGGTCATCTTGGGCGGGCAGCGAGCCATTGACGGTCAGAAAAAGGCAAACGGTCATCTCGAACTCCAACATTTGGTTTCTGAATCCAGTTTGCGAAACCTCGCTCGCCGAGTCAATGCAAGAGAACGCGATGAAGAAAATGAGGATAATGTTAGAAAACTATTTGGATATGCAGCTAACAGCCCAGGGATACGATAAAAAAGCTAGCGACCTCACAAGAATAATAAGCTTTCTGAATTCATAAGGCCCATTGTGCCGATCGCCTGCTCACACCCCAACTGGCACGCCCGGACATCCTCGACGCTCTGGGCGCGACCCGATCCTCGCTTTGACAATGAGGCAGCCATGAGCACACCCGAAACTGTCTACTCGCCCCCCACTGATATCCTTGCCAGTCCCCAGACCGCCTTGCTCAGCAAGATCACCTGGCGGCTGATGCCCTTCCTGTTCATCTGCTATCTGGCCGCCCAGATCGACCGTATGAACGTCAGCTTCGCCAAGTTGCAGATGCTGGAACGCCTCGAGTCCAGCGAAACCGTCTATGGCCTGGGCGCAGGCATCTTCTTTCTCGGCTACGTGCTCTTCGAAGTGCCGAGCAACATGCTGCTGCGCCGCTTCGGCGCTCACCGCTGGATCGCGCGGATCATGGTGTCCTGGGGCGCCGTGACGGTGGCGATGATGTTTGTGACCACCCCTCTGCACTTCTACGTGCTGCGCTTTCTTCTTGGTGTCGCGGAGGCAGGCTTTTTCCCTGGCGTGATCTACTACCTCACCTACTGGTTCCCCAAAGCACAACGGGCCCGTGCAACTGCGGTATTCATGACCGCAATCGCGGTATCGGGCGTGCTCGTAGGGCCAATCTCCGGGTGGATCCTGCAGGCCATGGATGGGTTTGAAGGCTTGTCCGGCTGGCAATGGCTGTTCGTTCTGGAAGGATTGCCAGCCGTGCTGCTGGGGATCGCCTGCCTGTTTTACCTACCGGCAAGCCCAGCCACAGCTCGCTGGTTGAGCCAAACAGAAAAGGACCTGCTCGCCCGGACACTGGCCGCAGATGTCGGCGACTCAGCGCGCGCCCCTCTGCGCGAGGCGTTGAAAAGCTCAAGGATCTGGCTACTCAGCGCGATCTATGGCTGCTACGGCGTGTCCTTCTTCGGCTTCGTGTTCTGGCTCCCCACCATCGTCAAGTCAGCCGGAGTGCAATCGCCGTTGCATATTGGCCTGCTCACCGCAATTCCCTGGACAGTGGCGGTCATTGCCATGTTCTTTGTCGCGGCCCAGGTGGAGCGCCGGCAAAACACTCTACCGGTGCTGATGGCGCTTTCCATCCTCGCAGCAGCCGGCTGGGTGGTAAGCCCAGCGGTAAGTCACAGTGTAGGGCTTTCGCTCGCGGCGCTCAGTCTTGCCATGTTCGGTTTGATGGCCTCTTTGCCGGTATTCTGGAACCTTCCTACCAGTGCATACCAGGGCGGTACCGCGGCAATCGCCATCGCCATCGTTACGTCCCTAGGCAATGTGCCCGGCTTCTTCTCGCCCTACATTGTCGGCTGGCTGAAAGAGGTAACCCGAAGCATGGACGCGGCGATGTACCTATTCGCGACTGTCACACTGTTGGCGACTGCTCTTCTCGCCATCTACCGCAAGTGCTACGGACGTAACGGTAACGGCTAAGTATGCAAAAAGTCCGGAGCCTTCATCAGGTTCCGGACTTTTCGATACGCACGCGATCAATCAGTAACAGTCAGCTGCGCCAGCCCCTGCCTAATTCACGGGATACAACGGCGCCTGCCCACGCAGCACAGCGGCCACGTTGGCAAATGCCTTGGTCCGCACTTCTGCGTAGGACTGCTCGGAATAATGCGCAGCATGCGGAGACAGCAACAGATTTGCCTGAGTCAACAGCGGATTATCTGCACCCAATGGTTCGCACGCCAGCGTATCCAATCCGGCGCCAGCAATCTGGCCGGAGGCTAAAGCGTTAGCCAGCGCCACCTCGTCAACCAACCCTCCTCGCGACACATTCAGCAGCAGCGCGCCAGGACGCATGCGCTGCAGCACCGACGCATCTATCAGGTTGGCCGTGTGCTCAGTTAAAGGCACATGCAGCGACACCACATCGGACACCGCCAGCAGGTCATCAAAAGACACCCCCCGTGCACCGCTTGCCTCGATGACATGCCGAGGGATGTGCGGGTCGTAGGCGTATACGGTAAAGCCCAGCACTGCAGCCTTGCGGGCGAAATCTCGCCCGATGCGCCCGAAACCGACCAGCCCCAGGTTCATGACCGAAGGTCGACGTATGCCCTGCCCGCCCCCCAAGGCATCCCAGTTACCCGCTCGCACCGCACGGTCGTATTGAGGCAAGCGGCGCAGCAACGCCAACAACATGGCGAGCGCGTGGGTACTGACCTCATCGAAATTGGCATCAGGCACATTGGTCACCTTGATGCCCGCCGCCGTGGCGGCCGCTACATCAATGGTGTCAAGCCCTACCCCGAAGCGGCTGATGACCTTACATCGCGGCATAGCCTGGATCACGCGTGCGCTGAACGGCTCCCGCAGAGCCAGCACCGCGTCAGCAGTGGCACACGCGGCAATCAGCGCCTCTTCGCTCAGGCAGGCGACGTCGACCAGTTCGACGTCCAAACCTTCAAATTGCTGAAGCTGCTCAGCTTCTGTGAGCAACATGCCATCGGTCTTTACAACCTTGAACATCAGCTCACCTCCTCCACCGCGGTCTTGAATGCAGCCACTGCGGCTTGCGCTCCTGCTGCGAGGAACAACGTGTCGCTGCCGAGAATGAAGAAGCTCACGCCGTGCTGCTGCCAACGGCCAACATCATCAGCCGAGGGCCGGAAGATGCCTACCACCTTACCGGCCTTGCGGCTCACTGTGACGATCTCGAGGATGGCATCATTAAGCCGCTGCGCATCGTCGGGCCCCATGGCATCCAGGGACACGGAAAGATCGCCTGGGCCGATAAAGATCACATCAATACCGTCGACGCTCGCGATGGACTCGATGTTGCGCAAGCCCTCGGCACTCTCAATTTGGATTGCCAGCATCAACTCGCGATTAGCGCGCTGCAGGTATGGACCGATGGCACCGCCGTAAGCAGCCGCGCGCCCAGGCCCGACGCCACGCTCGCCCAGTGGCGGATAGCGGGTCGCCTTGACCGCCGCGATGGCCTGCTCAGCAGTACCTACGCGCGGTACCAGGACGCCCCCGGCACCAGAATCAAGTACTGACGCAATGGCTTCCGGTACTAGGCCAGGCACCCGCACGATGGACGGCACACGTGCCACATCTGCGGCGCGAACCAGCTCTTCCGCGTCGTGACGATCAATTGGCGAATGCTCCGCATCGATACAGACGAAGTCAAAGCCACAACCGGCGGTCAACTCCACGGCACTTGCACTGACCACCGCACAGAAGGTTCCGACCACTGGCTGCAGGTCAAGCACGCGTTGTTTGAAAGACATGACACCCACCTCGATTACCTAACATGGAGGCCCATGTTAGAAAGCCGGTTAGTACCGGGCTGTCCGATTAGCTGGGGTTTTCTAGCCATTTGTTTTCGGACTGACTACACCGCACCCGCCAAGCCTCATGAAAAGACTTCTGGCTCGGGCTCTTCAACGGTATAGGTGATCAAGGCTTGTTCGGCCTGCCTGAGGAATTCCCCCATGGCCTCCTCCACCCGTTGCGGCTGACCCGCTTCGAAAGCCTCGAGAATGCGCGCCAGCCCTTCGACTGCCACTTCCTGAACCTGAACGATGGTCAGCGTCTTGCTTCGAACCATCCTCGCCTGGTCGCCGAACTTTTCGATGGTCGCCTTCAGACGACCGTTGGCGACACGGTCCAGCCAAGTCTGCCGAAATGTAAAGGCAGCTTCGATCAACATAGCGCTGTCGGCATTTACCAAGGCCCGACGTGCCTGGCGACAGGCTCGACTCAACAGACTCAGGTGATGGTCAGTCATCTGCGGCACCGTGCTGGCCGCGGCGGCGGGCTCCAGCAAGCGACGCATCTCGAATATATCCAGCAAATCCTGCCGACTATAGTGAGGCAGCACGAAACCTCGAGTGGTGGGCTGCAGATACCCATCGCTAACCAGTCGCAGCAACGCCTGGCGCACCGGCATACGCGTACAACCGAACTCTTCGGCAATTTCGTAATCGAGCAATCGACGTTGATCATCGAATTCGCCGGACTGCAGTCGCGCGCGCACATCCTGAAAGATCGTCTCACTCAAGCTGTTCTGCTTCAGCGTGGTAGCGCGGGGCGCCTGGCTGGCGCGGGCCGGTTTGGTTTCGGCAGATAGTTTGTCGGGCATAAGACCAGGTCGGTGAGTTTCAACGATTAATGTAAAGAGCGGCGGACTTTGCCGTCAATTGGAGCCGTCACGGTGTTGCGATCCGATTGCGCTGCGCTGTCACTGAGGGGCACTCGCCAAAGAGCTTTCGGTATTCGCTGGAGAACCGACTGAGATGCTTGAAGCCACAGTTAAGAGCCACAACCGAGACGTTCCGATTGTTTGGCTCTTCGAGCAAGGCACGCCGGGCCATCTCAAGCCGGGTACGTTTGAGACACGCCATGGGCGTCGTATCAAAGTAGCGCTTGAAACCCTCAAAAAGCTTCGCCCGCGAGATGCCCGCAGCCTGCTCGATGTCCTCGAGGCACAGATCCATTGCAGCTTGCTGCCGGATGAAGTCGCGCGCCTTGATCAGGTAGTGCGGCATCCTCGCGGCGCTGGCTTCGCGCAATTGCTGACTGTAGTTGTTTGGTTGCGCCAGGATCAGTCCCTTGACCAAGGCCGTCTCGATATCCCTGGCATACGCCACGTGGCTATACAGCGCTTGGCAACGCGGGATCTCTTCGAGCAGATAACGCACCGAGCGCCACCAGGAGGCGACCGTTTCATCCCCTGCATTCATCAACGGCTCAAAACGCAGCGGCTCGACGCTCGGGCTCTGCAGCAGTTCGTCCAGGCAACTGCGCATAGCTGCGCGCGTGATTGAAATCAGAAGCTTGCGGCAGTCGCCTGACATCATCAGTTCCTGGTCTTCATCAGGACTAAGAATGAGTCCGTGATCGGCATCGGAGACGTATCGCTGACCGTCCTTGCGCAGCACCTGAAAGCCAGTCAATGGCAGGCTCGCACTGTACCCTTTCAGGTGCTGCGCACGCTCGATTCCAACCGTTACGTCGGTACCATAACTGAGACAGCCCAGCGTCGTGGACATAGAGCGCATCACGCAGGCGCTGTGGCTGAATTCCACCATCTGAGGGGCCTGCGCTTGCAGCCAATGCGGCCCGTTGATCTGGGTCATCCAGCGCCGTGCACTTTGAATATCGCTTCGCCCCGTGTGGATTTCACGAAAATCCAGCCGATTCTGCTGATTCATTACGGTGACCCCGTTTTATCTTTGTTATGCCGCCATCGGTTCGCATGTTGCAGCAAGGAACGTACCAAAGCGCGGAAGTCATGAAGCATTACTGGATTCAGAATATACAACTGAATTGATCCAACTCCAAGCACCAATCAAGCGCAGGTCACCCTTTCGTGCGTTGTTATGCAGCACGACAAACCATAAATCTCTGTCAGGAAACGAAAAAATTGCGCCAACTCAGAATTTTATGCATTAAGTTCCTGCCCACCACTGAGTATCCGACCCGCCCCGCCATGCCGTCAGCTCCCAACATGCCCAGAATTCTGCATCCAGTTCTGCCCGCAATCATTCTTTAACAATGCGGCTAGCGAGGCAGCATTTTATGGCTATTGATCAGCGCTCCGTGATCGCAGAATGAGCCGGTCGAAGCCGTTGAGACAGACGGCAAGACACGGGCATGAACCGATAACCATAAAAGCCTATCGTGTTGGCGCCGTTCTTGCTGGAACGTCGTCGCTACCGCCATCAGTAACAACGCCGGCGATCAGTACACTGAGAATGCTTCACGGTTCAGGTCAGCGCCCATTGCACCCTCGCTACTGCTGATGACTGACTGGGGAACTGACCATGCGTTGCAAAATCCCGCTGAAAATCCTGAGTGCCGGCGCCGCCTGTGCAAGCATCCTGCTGCTGAGCAACGCCGCTCTGGCCGTGGGCGACCAATCCGAAAGCAAAGGCTTTATTGAGGAACAATCCCTCACCGGTTTACTGCGCAATTTTTACTTCAACAGGGACTTTCGCAAGGGTGCAAGCAACTCGTATGGCGCCGGAAAACGCGAAGAGTGGGTACAGGGCGCCTCGCTGAACTATGCCTCCGGTTTCACTCAGGGCACGGTGGGCTTTGGCCTGGACGCTTACACCCGCGGCGCCGTCAAGCTTGACAGCGGCGGCGGCACCACCGGCACTCAGCTGCTACCGATCGGCGATGACCGTAGAGCCAATGACACTTACGGTACCGCCGGTGGCACACTCAAGGTGCGGCTGTCGCGGACGCAGCTGAACATTGGCGACTTCATTCCCAACACGCCCGCCATCTACGCAGACGTCGGCGGCCGTCTTTTCCCGCAGATCGCCCATGGCTGGCAGTTGCAAAGCAACGACCTGGCGAACACGACCCTGGAACTGGCCAGTTTCACCTCTGGATTGGCCGGCTCAGGTTCCACCTATGACATCGTCAAAACCGCGTACGGCAACCGCGAGGTCAAGCGATATCGCTACGGAGGAGGTCGCTACGACTTCACCTCCAACCTTAACGCCTCGTTTTATGTGGCCGAAGCCAAGGACATCTTCACCCTCTACTACGCCGGCGGCAATTACACCTGGCCGATCACTCAAGGCCAGCAGTTGAAATTTGCAGTGAATACCTATCGCCAACAAGACACCGGGCAGTCGCTGGCCGGCAAGATCGATGGGTTTGCTGCAGCACTGACCGTAGCTTACAGCATCGGCTCGCACACCTTCACCGTCGGCGCGCAGAAAAACGATAGTGATACCGTGCTCGAAGATTTGGCGTTTGCCGACGGCAAGGCCACGGGACTGGCCATGCCGATGGCAATGCAAGTCGACGAATTCCAGGGACCGCGGGAAAAAGCCTTCCAGCTACGCTACGACCTCAACATGGCCGGGTACGGTATTCCTGGACTGAGCTTCATGATAAGACACCAGATCGGTCGCGGTGATGGCAGCCACGCCGACCCTAACGGCGACTATGCCCGCCGCTGGGGACCTGATACTCGGCACTGGGAGCGTAACATCGACGTCAAGTACGTCATTCAAAGCGGCCCCGCCAAGGACGTCAGCTTCCGCGTGCGACAAGCCACCGTGCGCGAGAACCCCGACCAGCCGTTGCGTAACATCGATGAAACGCGCCTGATTGTGGAGTATCCGTTCAAATTGCTGTGATCCAATATACGCAAACCCCTCAGCCCCGCAAGGCTGAGGGTGTTCAGATTTGCGTCTCGCTGAGGTGCTTTTTCAAATACCCGAGAAAGGTATCCACGACACGAGGCAAGGTGCGCCCCTGAAGCGTCTGAAGTTCGATGGTGCGATCATTGAGCACGCGATCTTTGATCGGGACCGCAGCGCAACTCCCCTGCGCCAGACGGTAACGAATCGACACTTCACCACACAAGGTAATGGCATCGCTGTTGGCCACATAGTGATGCAGGATCATTGGCGAATTGCTCACCACTGCGGGTTCGATCACCAGCCCTTGACGGCTGCAGGCCACATCAAAAACCTGCCGCAGGCTGGCCTCGGGTCCTGGCAACACCATCGGATAGGCACTCAACTGCTGCAACGAAAGGTACGCCCTCCCACTCAGCGGGTGCCCAGGTCTCATCGCTGCCAACACTATGGCAGGCTGTCGATATTCCACTTTGATATCTTTTTCAGCCAGGCGATTGAATGTCAGACCAATATCGGCACTCCCATCCTTGACCCATTCTGCAATTCGCAGCACGCTGCCAACCGACACATCGAAATGAATGTTAGGAAAATTTTTCTTGAACTGCAGTATCAAATGCGGCACATAGTCCAGCGCAAATCCTTCCGTACACGCCAGTGTCACTCGGCCTTTACGCAAGCCATCGAACGAAAAAATATCCGATATCACTCGATCAGCTTCGAGTTCAGCTTTTCTTGCGTAATCCGCAAGCAATTCGCCGGCTGCGGTCAGTACCATCCCGTGCGGTTTTCGATCAAAAAGCGCCGTTCCGATCAGCCCTTCGAGGCCGCCGATCTGACGACTGATTGCCGAATTGGCAACATGAAGTCTTTCAGAGGCCTCAGCAATCGACCCGCAGCGAGCCACCTCAAGGAAATAGCGGGTTGCAGTATTTTTTAGAGCATCTGATTTCATGCGAATAATTCTCGTATGCATTGCAAAAAAAGCAACGAAGCGTGCGACATTATCTAATTGTAGCATCGCTCTGTCCACGGTAACTTGACGACTGCTAGCCGTTTTTACCTCTTACAAGATGACACTTCGGCAGGTTTATAATGTTTATAAGAAAAAATGCTTTGCTGGCCCTTCCTCTCACCGGCGCTCTCCTCTGCGCAGCACCATGGGCACATGCCGGGAAGATCGACAACTCCCTGACTTACGCATCTGATGCGGAAATTGACAACATCACGCCTTATTACAGTTCGCTGCGCGAGAGTGTTATTGTCGGGCGACATGTTTGGGACACGTTGCTTTATCGGGACCCCACCACGGGCAAATATTCTGGCCAATTGGCCAAATCGTGGAACTGGGCTTCGCCGACTCAACTTGATTTCCAGCTCCGTGAAGATGTGAAATTCCATAATGGCGACAGTTTTACCGCCGACGATGTGGTTTTCACTCTCAACTACGTCACCTCTGCGGAAGCCCGGATCATCACCCGCCAGCAGGTAGAGTGGATTGCCAGCGCGGAAAAGCTGGGTCCATACAGCGTACGTATCCACCTTAAGGCACCGTTCCCCGCGGCACTGGATTACCTGTCCAGCGCATTGCCAATGCTCCCTGGCCAGTACTTCCAGCGAGTCGGCCTGCAAGGCTTTGCCAAAGCGCCGATCGGCACCGGCCCCTACCGCATCACTGAAGTCGTCCCTGGCCAAAGTGTCAGCATGGTGCGCAACGAGCACTATTTTGATGGCAGCCCTCAAGGCAAGCCGCAGATCGGCGCCCTCAAGTTCATGACCATCCCGGATCAAGAAACCCGAGTAGCCCAGCTGATGACGGGGGCAGTCGACTGGATTTGGCGAGTGCCATCTGACCAGGCAGAGTCGCTGAAACAGATGCCCAACCTGATCGTCAAAAGTGGCGAGACCATGCGGGTTGGCAGTTTGACCATGGACAGCCGCGGCACCTCAGACCCCTCCTCCCCATTTAAGGACGTTCGCGTTCGCCAAGCCGTCAACTACGCAGTTAACCGCGAGTCGTTGAGCAAAAACATGGTCGGTGGCGGCAGCAAGCCTGTCTATGCTGCCTGCTTCAGAACTCAGGTCGGTTGCAACACCGACTCTGTGGTCAATTACGCGTACAACCCGCAAAAAGCCATCGAACTATTGACGGCTGCGGGCTACCCAAAGGGCTTCGATACCACCCTGTACGCGTATCGCGATCGTGATTACGCCGAGGCTGTCATTGGTGAGCTACGCAAGGTCGGCATCCGCGCAAGGTTGCACATGTTAAAAGCCACGGCCATGCAGACCGATTACCGCGAGGGCAAGATGCCACTGACGTTCCAAGCGTGGGCCTCGCTGTCGATCAACGATGCATCAGCATTCCCCAGCGTGTACTTCAAAGGCGGTAGCGATGACCAGAGCCGCGACCCGCAGGTGCAGCAGTGGCTCGCCAGTGCCGACACCGATATGGACCCCGTTGCTCGCGCCGCAGATTACGGCAAAGCGCTGGGCCGCATCTCCGAGCAGGCCTATTGGGCACCGCTGTTCAGCTACTCGTTGAACTATGCCTACACCAGTGACCTGAACTTCCAGGACTACCCAGACGAATTGCCGCGTTTTTACAGCGCGCACTGGAACTGAGCCGACGAGGATAATGCGCCATGCTTGTATTCATGCTGCGCCGACTGTTCACCGCCTTGAGTGTCGCGCTCACGGTGTCGATGGTGAGCTTCATTCTGCTCAACCTGTCTGGCGATCTGGCAACGGCCATTGCCGGCCCAGATGCCACCGCAGAGCAGGTCGAGCAAATCCGCATCGACTATAAACTCGACCAGCCATTGCCTAACCAATACTTGAACTGGTTAGGCAAGGCACTCACGCTGGACTTCGGGCATTCGTTCTTTGTACCCGAACCCGTTAGTGAGCTGATCTCCAGGCACCTGCCAATTACCCTGGGACTGGGCGTGAGCGCCCTGCTGCTGGCAGTGCTCGTCGCCATTCCACTGGGTGTTCTGTCGGCTTTCTTTCGCGACAGCTGGATTGATCGGTTTGCCCAGAGCCTGGCGGTACTCGCTCAAGCCATGCCCACATTCTTCACTGGGCTGCTGTTTATCGTCGTGTTCGCTGTAACCCTGCACTGGTTCCCCGTCGCCGGTAATACCACTTGGAAGCATTTCGTGCTCCCAAGCGCCGCACTGGCACTGCATGCGGTCCCGGCCATGCTCCGGCTCACCCGTTCAGGGATGCTGGATGTGCTGGGGATGGACTACATCCGTACCGCTTATGCAAAAGGTCTCGGCCATACAACAGTGGTATGCAAGCACGCCTTGCGCAATGCCGTCATCCCGGTGATCGCGCTGGTGGCAGTCGAACTCGGCTTTATGCTGGGCGGTTCGATCGTCATCGAGTCAGTGTTCTCGCTACAGGGGCTGGGCAGCCTGATCTGGGTATCCATTTCCCGCAACGACTTCCCTGTGGTTCAAGCGGTGGTCCTGATCATTGCGCTGTTCTACATCGGCCTGACGTTCTTCGCGGACGTCCTCAACGCCTATCTCGATCCGCGCATGCGCGTGCGCCAAGGGTGATCACATGCGAACTGTAACTTCTAGCCGCGCCCTGCCGCCAACCGTGATGCCCTCTCCTGGAGTGCTCAATCGCCTGACCAGAAAACTGAGTGGCCGACGCAGCTTGCAGATCGGCCTGGCAATCTTCATCGTGATTGCACTCGCGGGCGTGTTGTCCCCCTGGTTGATGCCCCACGACCCGTTCACCCAGAACATGGCCCAGCGCATGCTGCCACCCGTCTGGACTGAGAAAGGCACCTGGGAACACATCCTTGGCACCGACAAACTGGGCCGCGATTACCTGAGTCGTCTGTTGTACGGTGCCCAGGTATCGCTGCTGATCGGCCTGAGCGCCGCGCTACTGTCCTGCCTGATAGGTACGACGATGGGCGTGCTTGCCGGCTACTTCGGCGGACGAGTAGACAGCGTGGTCAGCTACATCATCACCACCCGCCTGGCCATGCCGGTCATTCTCGTGGCCCTGGCGCTTTCGGCGCTTACTGGTGGCTCACTGAAAATGGTCATCTTGCTTCTTGGATTGCTGCTGTGGGACCGATTCGCCATCGTCAGCCGTTCGGCCACCCAGCAACTGCGTGACTCTGAGTTCATCGCGGCAGCCAAAACGCTGGGAGCATCGACGCCCTACATCCTGCTTCGCGAACTGTTGCCCAACATCCTCAGCGCCTTGCTCGTGGTGTTCACGCTCGAGATCGCTCACGCCATCCTGCTGGAATCGACGCTCTCTTTCCTGGGCCTTGGCGTGCAGCCACCGACCCCATCCTGGGGCCTGATGATCTCCGAGGGTAAGGCGTACATGTACTTCCAGCCCTGGGTCATCATGATCCCTGGCATTGCGCTGGTTGCGCTGGTACTGGCGATCAACCTAATCGGCGACGGTCTTCGCGACCTGCTCACTCCTGACGGCCGTCATTGAGGACTTCACGATGAAACCTTTGCTGGATGTAAAGAACCTACGGGTTGCGCTCCCTACCGCCAAAGGCACCGTCAATGCCGTCCGTGGCATCGACCTGCAAATTAACCGGGGCGAGATGTTGTGCATCGTCGGTGAGTCGGGTTGCGGAAAATCGCTGACCTCCCTGGCGCTGATGGGGTTGCTCCCGAAGAAGGCCCAGGTCGATGCCGATGTGATGAACTTTGATGGCATGGACCTGCGCAATATCAGCTTCAAAGAGCGCTCCCAACTGCGTGGCAATCGGATCTCGATGATTTTTCAAGAGCCGATGACCTCACTGAATCCCTCCTACACGCTGGGCAACCAGTTGTGCGAGGCTATTCGTCTTCACCAGGGTGCGACTCGGCAGGAGGCATTGGATCGGGCCGTATATCTACTGGAGCGTACTGGCATCCAGAATGCCGCTACCCGTTTGAAACAGTACCCGCACCAGCTGTCCGGTGGACTGCGCCAGCGGGTCATGATCGCCATGGCTCTGATGTGCAAGCCTGACCTGATTATCGCCGACGAACCGACCACCGCACTGGACGTGTCCATCCAGGCCCAGATCCTGCGGCTGATTCGAGAGCTTCAGCAGGAAACCGGTACTGCCGTGCTGTTCATCACCCACGACCTGGGCGTGGTAGCACGCATCGCTGATCGGGTCGCGGTCATGTATGCCGGCCGTGTCATTGAGCAGGCGCCGGTTGGGGAGCTTTTTGCCAACCCACAACACCCTTACACCCAGAGTTTGCTCAATTGCATCCCAGTTCGCGGCAAGACAGCGCCCGGCAGTCATCTGACGGCCATTCCAGGTGTGGTACCCAGCCTGATTGGCGCCGTTTCAGGCTGTGCATTTGCCAACCGCTGCAGCCATGCCTTTGATCGTTGCGGCAAGACAGTTGACAGCCGTGGTGCGGCCGAAACCCATTTGGTGCACTGCAACCTGACCCCGCAAGCTGCGCAGAGGGCAATGGCATGAGCCGCGAAACCGTTCTCGAGCTGATAGACCTCAAGCGTACCTATCAAGTGCGTCAAGGCCTTTTCAATCCACCCGTTGAGCTCAAGGCCGTCGACGGCATCTCGCTGAAAGTGCACAAGGGGGAAACCCTGGGCCTGGTAGGCGAATCCGGCTGCGGTAAAAGTACCCTGGCGAAGATGTTGCTCGGCCTGCTCGAACCAAGCAGCGGACGCATCCTCCTCAACAACCGCGACCTAAATGCACAAGAACGCCTGCAGCGGGCGCGGACCATCCAGCCGGTTTTCCAGGATCCGTACTCATCGCTGAATCCGCGCAAGACTATTGCAGAGATCGTGGGGCTGCCTCTGCAGCTGCATGGCCTGGGCACGCCGGCGGAGCAGCAGCGTGCAGTGCGCCAGATGTTAGACCAGGTGGGCATGCCTGAGCGCACGGCCGAGCAGTACCCTGGCCAACTGTCCGGTGGCCAGCGCCAGCGGGTGGCTATTGCGCGCGCCCTGATGCTCAAACCTGACATTCTGATCTGTGACGAGCCGACCTCAGCGCTGGATGTCTCGGTACAGGCGCAAATTCTCAACCTGCTGTTGGACCTCAAGCGCGAACTGAGTCTGACCTACCTGTTCATCAGTCACGACCTGGGCGTGGTTGAACATTTGGTCGACAACGTCGCGGTGATGTACCGCGGGCAGATAGTGGAACACCAGAGTCGGGAGCGGATGTTTGATCATCCTGAACACCCCTACACCCGAATGCTTCTGGCCAGTGCCCTGACACCCGAACCAGGTTTAGGCATACCGGACATTGCCCGGGATTTCGAGCTGAGCTAACGCCCTGCTTCATCACTTCTATCACTTTTGCATGAGCACAACGGAGCCTTCATGTCGCGTCAACATGCCCTCGAACTGGTAACTGACTACTTCGACACCGGATATTTCGAACAAACCCTGCGCGAACGTGTGGCCGTAGCCACCGAAAGCCAACGCAGCGAAAGCCTGCCTTTACTGTACAGCTACCTTGATCAGTTGATCATCCCCAAGCTGGAAGCGCTAGGTTTCACCTGCCGAGTGCAGGACAACCCGCTGCCAGGCCGCAGCCCGTTCCTGGTCGCCGAGCGCCTGGAGCAGGATGCTGCTGGCACCCTGTTGACCTATGGTCACGGTGACGTGGTCAATGGTTACGACGATCAATGGCGCGAAGGGCTGTCGCCCTGGAACCTGACCATTGAAGGCGACGTCTGGTATGGCCGCGGAACGGCCGATAACAAAGGTCAACACACCGTCAACCTGCTGGCGTTGGAAGCGGTGCTAAAGGCCCGGGAAGGACGCCTAGGCTACAACGTCAAGATCCTGCTCGAAATGGGAGAGGAAGCCGGTTCGCAAGGGCTGCACCAGTTCTGCCGCGAACAGAGCGAAGCCCTCGCCGCTGACCTGCTGATTGCCTCCGACGGGCCTCGCCTGTCCGCAGAGGACCCTACGATCTTCTGCGGCTCCCGCGGCGCCGTGAACTTCGACTTCACCATCAAGCTGCGCCCGGGCGGCCACCATTCCGGCAACTGGGGTGGCGTGCTGGCCAACCCGGGGATCCGCCTGGCGCATGCAATCGCGTCACTGGTCTCGCCAAGCGGCCAGGTCCTGGCACCCAAGCTACTGCCCAATGAGCTGCCGGCCAGCGTGCGCCAGGCGCTCAAGAGTGTTGAGGTTGGCAGCGATCCGAGTGCGCCGCCAATCGATCCGAATTGGGGCGAGCCGGGCCTTACCCCAGCCGAGCAGCTGTTCGGCTGGAACACCTTCGAAGTCATCGCGTTCAAGACCGGCAACCCTGACAACCCTGTCAATGCTATCCCGGGACACGCCTATGCGATGTGTCAGATCCGTTATGTGGTAGGCACGGACAACCGCAACTTCGTCAAGCACATCCGTGAGCACCTTGACGCCCACGGTTTCACCGACATCGAGGTCAAGCAAAACGGCGAAGAAGCAATGGCTACCCGCCTCGACCCGGACAGCGCCTGGGTGAAATGGGGGCTGTCGTCACTGCGCAAAACCACCGGCAAAGAGCCCGCCCTGCTGCCCAACCTGGGCGGTTCCTTGCCAAATGACGCATTCGCCGAGTTGCTGAACCTGCCAACCGTCTGGGTTCCGCACTCCTATCCAGCTTGTGCCCAGCACGCGGCAAATGAACACCTGCTCGGTAGCGTTGCCCGTGAATCCTTGCAGGTCATGGCCGGCCTGCTGTGGGACTTGGGTGACGATTTCGGCAAGCTCAAAGACCGTTGAACGTGTAGTCAGAATTGATGGAGGTCGATATGCAACATCCTTTCGCCGCCCAACGCGAACTGTTTCCCTCGCTGGAGCGCCTCAAGCAATTGTCGAGTTGCTCGCAGAGCGCGCTCGCCCTCCCCGTGCGCAGCGCGGCCCACGAGTACCTCGACAGCTTGAGTGAACGCGGTATGGATTGGGGCCTCTGGGTGGGTAAAGTGACTGCAGCCAAGGCGGAATTCGCCCGGCTGATCAACGCAGACCCGGATGAGATTGCGGTCTGCGCCAGCGTCACCGACGCGGCCGCATCCATCGCCAGCGCACTCGACTTCAGCGGCGCGCGCAATCGTGTCGTGCTTGGCGAACTGGACTTCCCCTCAGTGGGGCAACTCTGGCATGCCCAGCAACGCCACGGTGCCGACATCCAGGTCGTCGAAACCCATCCGCAGCAGGACAACTGCGCCGCCTATTGCAGCGCGATCGACGAGCGCACAATGTTGGTCAACCTGTCCGCGGTGTCCTACTACAACGGTCTGCGCCTGGATGTTGCCCGCATCACCGAGCACGCTCACCGCCAAGGCGCGCTGGTCTTCGTGGATGCCTATCAGGCCGCTGGCAGCGAAGTAATCGACGTGCGTCAGAGCGGTGTGGACATGCTTGCCAGTGGCGTGCAGAAGTACTTGCTCGGCGTCCCAGGGATTGCCTTCCTGTATGTGCGCCGCGAGCTGGCGCAGAAGCTCGAGCCATCCTTCACCGGCTGGTTTGGCCGTGCCAACCCTTTCGACTTCGACCTGAGACAGTTGGACTACGCGCCCGGTGCAGTTCGCTTCGATGTCGGCACTCCCCCCATGATGGCCGCCTTCATCGCCGAAGCGGCACTCAAGCTGATCAACGACACCGGGTCGGCCGCCATCCAGTGCTGGCAGCAGCACCTGTCACAAGTGACCATCGACATGGCTACGCGCTACGACCTCGAAGTCGCCAGCCCTCTCGATCCGGCACTGAAAGCCGCCAACACGGCAATCCGCGTCAGGGATGCCTCCAAAATCGAACAGCGCATGGCAGAGGCCGGGTTCATCGTTTCTGCACGCAATGACGTCATCCGCATCGCTCCACACTTCTACAACACCCAGCGAGATGTGTGTGATGCTGTGCGGATGCTGGCCGAGCTGGTTCATTCCTAACTACAACAAGGACTTTTCGATGCCACTCCACACCAAACAACCCAGTGGCCTGGACCCAATCTTGATTGCCTTCCAGGATTTCATGGCCGACCCGCGGGCAGAAAAAATCAATCTCAGCGTAGGGATGTGCTACGACGAGGACGGACGTATCCCGCTGATGAAAGCCGTCGCTCAAGCCCAACAAGCGCTGGCTCAACGCAATTACCCTTGGGGCTATTTGATGGGCGAAGGCCTGCCAGCGCTTCGCGAAAATGCCGCTCGAATGCTCCTGAGTGACGAGCTTTTCAACACACTTCAACCCCGCCTGGCCGTGTTCCAGACCCTGGGGGGCACTGGCGCTGTGAGGCTGGGAGCGGAGCTGGCTGGACAGCTCTGGCCGACAGCCCCAATGGCTTTGAGTCAGCCCACCTGGATCAATCACCCCGCAATTTTGCAAGCGGCGCAGCGGCAAGTTCTGCATTACGCCTACTACGACAGTAACCTGGGGGGCGTGAATTTCGATGCCATGCTACAAGGTCTGAACGGCTTGCCGAAGGGGGCGCTGGTTGTACTCCATGGCTGCTGTCACAATCCTACTGGCGCCGATCTCTCCACCGCCCAGTGGGAAGTTCTCGCTGATCGACTGCTGGAACTCGGTTTGAGGGCCTTTGTCGACGTGGCCTATGCCGGATTTGGCGAAGGTCTGGAGGGCGACTTGGCCCCCGTGCGCCTGCTGGCACGTAAAGGGGTACCGCTGCTGATCGCACTGTCCTTCTCCAAATCATTTGCGCTGTACGGTGAACGGGTCGGTGCGTTGATCATGATTGCGGAAGACTCCAGCCAGGCAGAAGCTGCCAATGATTTCCTCAAGGGCGTCACCCGCACCCTTTACTCCACGCCGCCAAGCCACGGCGCGATGGTGGTGAGCGAAATCCTGGCTGATCCCGCGCTGACCGCACTGTGGCGCCAAGAGCTGGAGGATATGCGCGTACGGATTCACGACGTGCGCGGCGCCCTGCTCGAGGCGGTTGGCGCTGGCCCCCATGACTTCAGCTGCCTGGTTCGGCAAAAAGGCCTGTTCTCTTATACCGGCCTCAGCGCTGAACAGGTTCACTGGATGAAGACGGAGCTCGCCGTGCACGCCGTGAGTGACGGTCGCATTTGCATGGCTGCAATCAACCGGAACAACATCCAACGAGTGGCAGAAGCGATGCGTGGTGCCGCTCGGATCTAAGCTGCTACCCGCTCATGTCTGCTGCCAATTGTAGGGAAAGCATTCCCGCAGAACCAAGCAAGGTGCGCATATAGTGGTGCGTCAAAGTGCCCCTGCCTGGTTGCACGAACTCCGTGCAGCTGGGCTACGGCTCAGCCTGCGGAGTCGCCGCGATCGCTAATTCGGAGGAAAAATCGGACAGGTCCTGTTCTGACGGGTTTCAGCGCCAACGCTCACCACCGCCATGCGGGTAGTGGCAACTTTTTTCAATGTTGCCTGTAAAACCACTGAAGCACGCAAACGTTTCTTAGAGCAGCACGTCCTTTTAACTCGATGCTCTCCCTGTGTACTAAACAGCTGATACGTGCAGCCCCTGAGGTTCTGCCGAGCCAACTAGCACGGGCAAGGCAAAATCCGGGAGAGCCCCCGCGGATTCAAATCCAACACTGTATCCCCGACCTATTCCCTCGTCTGCCCAACCCGGATCTGATCATGTACGTCTACCCGCATCTGGCCGGTACTGAAGTGGCTACGGCGATCGCGGATTTGGCCGGAGTTGCATTGCTGATCACACTCCTGGGAATTCTCATCAGAATTACGCTTCGCCAGTTCAATACCCACTCACACCTGGCGTTGGAAGCCGAGGAGCGGATTACGTTCACTGAGACATACCTAGCCTTGCTGAACGAAGGCAAGCTGAAGTCAGAAGAAGACCGGAAGCTGGTGCTGGAGAGCCTGTTCGGATCAACCAAGTCGGGCACTATGGACGAGATCCCGTTCTCCAGCCCTGTTGAGCTGATTTTCAAAACCATCTCTGACAAGAAAGTCAGTTGAGCGCATCACGGGTTCCGGCCTTGGTCATGTAGGCCGGGCCAACTCAGTGAGTGTTACGGCTGCCGCCACACGACTGTATTGGCCAGGAGCGCCCGGACTAGCAGCAGCTCGAACTTAGCCCGGCAGCGAAGAACTCTCACTCGACGGTGACAGAAGTACCTGCAAGGGCTTCTGGTCGATTTTTGCTCTCGATCCGAGACAGCTATAGGTCGAATGCCGCCACCCTAAATCCACTATCCACAAGGCCATTGATCGAAAGCACCTGGCCATTAGCCCAAAGAGGTAATCAGTCCCGAGCAGCTGTCCGCCACGGATTTTAATGTGCTAAACGGCATGCAGAATCTGCTCAGCATCTCGGTGGGGCAAAAAGTGGGGCAAATTTCTGATAGGCGTAAAAACACAAAGACATAAAAAAATCCAGTCACCGCTAAGTGACTGGATTCTTTGGAGTTATTTGGTCGGGACGGAGTGATTCGAACACTCGACCCCTTGCACCCCATGCAAGTGCGCTACCGGGCTGCGCTACGCCCCGACTGGTGTTGCCACTCCCAAACCATCTGAGAGCGTTGAGAAATGTACCCTAACCTCCTGATAAATGAAAGCTTTTTTTCAAAAAACTTTCCAACCAGCCGCTCAGGTCATTTCTTCAATACCACCAGTACATCCTCCAACTCGACGATCATCTGCCGAATAAGCTGCTTGTACTGGGTGGAATCTTCCTTGGCCTCGTCACTGGACATGCGCAAGCGCGCACCGCCGATGGTGAAGCCTTGGTCATACAGCAAGGCGCGGATCTGGCGGATCATCAGCACATCCTGACGCTGATAGTACCTTCGGTTCCCGCGCCGCTTGACCGGGTTGAGCTGGGGGAACTCCTGCTCCCAATAACGCAGCACATGCGGTTTCACCGCACAGAGCTCGCTGACTTCGCCAATGGTGAAGTAGCGTTTGCCTGGTATGGGCGGCAGCTCGTCGTTATGGCTTGGTTCCAGCATAGGCCTCAACCCGGGCCTTCAACTTCTGCCCTGGACGAAAGGTGACGACGCGGCGAGCGGTGATCGGGATTTCTTCCCCAGTCTTGGGGTTGCGGCCCGGACGCTGGCGTTTGTCCCGAAGGTCGAAGTTGCCGAAACCGGACAGCTTGACCTGCTCGTTGTCTTCAAGCGCGTGGCGAATCTCTTCGAAGAACAGCTCGACGAGCTCCTTGGCTTCGCGCTTGTTAAGTCCCAGCTCCTCGTACAGCCTTTCGGCCATCTCAGCTTTCGTCAGAGCACCCATACGCTATTTCCTTAACGTAGTGTTCAACCCTTGTTCGAGCGAGGTGAGGATTGCTTGCAGGGTGGCGTTCACCTCATCGTCGTTAAGAGTGCGCGATGGATGCTGCCAGGTCAAGCCAACCGCCAGGCTTTTTCTATCTGGATCAATACCTTTACCCTGGTACACGTCGAACAGCGTCAGGTCCGTGAGCCATTCGCCGGCATTGTTACGAATCGTCTCAAGCACGGCACTGGCGGAAACCTCGCGACCCGCGATCAGGGCCAGGTCGCGGCGGGTTTCCGGGAAGCGCGACAGTTCGCTGAACTTGGGCAGGCGTCCCTCGACCACCTCGCCAAGGACCAGCTCGAAAGCGAAGACCGGACGATCGAGACCGAGGGTCTTGGCCAGTTCAGGGTGCAGGGCGCCGATGTAGCCGACTTCCTGGCCGTCGCGCTCGATGCGGGCAGTCTGGCCGGGATGCAGGGCGGGATGCCGGCCGGCGACGAAGGTGAAGTCGTCGAGGGCGCCAGCGTAACCGAGCACCGCTTCGACGTCGGCCTTGACGTCGAAGAAATCGACGCTGTCACGGCCATTGGCCCAGGCTTCTGGCAGACGACTGCCGGTGACCACCCCAGCGAGCATCGGCTGCTGTTTGAGATCACCCAGCTGGCCAACGAAGCGCAAGCCGCTCTCGAACAGGCGCACACGGTCCTGCTGGCGATTGAGGTTGTGCTGCAGGGCCTTGACCAGGCCTGGCCACAGAGATGCGCGCATGGCGGCCATGTCACTGGAGATCGGGTTGGCCAACAGCAGCGGCTCGATGTCGGGGGTGAACAGTTCGAACAGCTTGGGGTCGATGAAGCTGTAGGTAATCGCTTCCTGGTAGCCGCGGGCGACCAGCAGTCGGCGCAAGGTCGGCAGCTCGCTGCGGGCTTCGCTGCGCGGCGTGGGCGCCAGACGCGCCTGCGGATAGCGGACCGGCAGACGATTATAGCCGTACAGGCGGGCCAGCTCCTCGATCAAGTCGACTTCCAGGCTGATGTCGAACCGGTGGCTCGGCACTGCCACGCTCCACTGCCCTGCCCCATTGGCGCTGGTTTTCAGGCCGAGGGCATTGAGCAGCCGTTCGATCTGGGCCGCTTCCATCTGCAACCCGAGCATCTGCTCGATGCGTTCGGCGCGCAAGATGATGGGCGCGATGCCTGGCAGGTGCTGCTGGCTAACGCTCTCGATGATCGGCCCCGCCTCGCCGCCGACGATCTCGAGCATCAGGGCGGTCGCGCGCTCCATCGCGTCACGGGCGAGCTGCGAGTCGACGCCCCGCTCGAAACGGTGCGAGGAATCGGTATGCAGGCCGTAGGAGCGAGCCTTGCCGGCAATGGCGATCGGATCGAAGAAGGCGCTCTCGAGGAACAGGTCGCGCGTCTTGGCGGATACGCCGCTATGCTCGCCACCCATGACGCCGGCGATGGCCAGGGCACGGACGTGGTCGGCGATGACCAGGGTATCTGGGCGCAAGGTGATTTCCTGGCCGTCGAGCAAAACCAGCTTCTCGCCTTCCTCGGCCAGGCGCACACGGATGCCACCGTTGATTTCGGCAAGATCGAAGGCGTGCATAGGCTGGCCGAGCTCAAGCATCACGTAGTTGGTGATGTCGACGGCAGCGTCGATGCTGCGCACGTCGCTGCGACGCAGACGCTCGACCATCCACAGCGGGGTCGGCCTGCTCAAGTCGACGTTACGGATGACGCGGCCCAGGTAGCGCGGGCAGGCAGCCGGCGCGGTCACTTCGACCGGGCGCGTTTCGTCGTTCGCGGGCGCGATGCCTGGAACGCTCGGGCGAGTGACCGGGACGTCATAGAGAGCACTGACGTCGCGAGCCAGGCCAGCGATGGACAGGCAGTCGCCACGATTGGGGGTCAGGCCGATCTCGATGCTGGTATCGTCGAGCGCGAGGTAGGTACGGACATCCTCGCCAACCGGCGCATCGGCGGCCAGCTCGAGCAAACCGTCGTTCTCTTCGCTGATCTGCAGCTCGGCTGCCGAACAGAGCATGCCGAACGACTCCACACCACGCAGCTTGGCTTTCTTGATCTTGAAGTCGCCGGGCAGCTCGGCACCGATCATGGCAAAGGGAATTTTCAGGCCGGGGCGCACATTGGGCGCGCCGCAGACCACCTGGAAGGTCTCGCTGCCGTTGCTGACCTGGCAGACGCGCAGCTTGTCGGCGTCCGGGTGTTGTTCAGTGGCGAGCACTTCGCCCACCACGATGCCGCTGAATTGTCCGGCGGCCGGGGTCACGCTATCGACCTCCAGACCGGCCATGGACAGACGAGCCACCAGCTCGTCGCGGGAGACATGCGGGTTTACCCAACCGCGCAGCCACTGTTCACTGAATTTCATGCTGTTCTCCTGGAATGTGCGTCGGATACGGGCCTAGCGGAATTGCGCAAGGAACCGCAGGTCGTTGTCGAAGAACAGACGCAGATCGTTGACGCCATAGCGCAGCATCGCCAGGCGCTCGACGCCCATGCCGAAGGCAAAGCCCTGGTACTCTTCGGGGTCGATGCCGGACATGCGCAGCACGTTCGGATGGACCATGCCGCAACCGAGCACCTCGAGCCAGCCGGTCTGCTTGCAGACGCGGCAGCCGTCACCGGAGCACATCACGCACTGGATGTCGACTTCGGCGGACGGCTCGGTGAAGGGGAAGAACGACGGTCGGAAGCGTACCGCCAGCTCCTTCTCGAAGAACACCCGCAGGAATTCTTCGATGGTGCCCTTGAGGTCGGCGAAGTTGATCCCCCGATCGACCAGCAGGCCTTCGACCTGGTGGAACATCGGCGAGTGAGTGATATCCGAGTCGCAGCGATAGACGCGGCCCGGGCAGACAATGCGGATGGGCGGCTGGCTGGACTCCATGGTCCGCACCTGCACCGGCGAGGTATGGGTGCGCAGCAGCATGTTGGCATTGAAGTAGAAGGTGTCGTGCATCGCCCGGGCCGGGTGGTGGCCGGGGATGTTGAGCGCTTCGAAGTTGTGGTAGTCGTCTTCGACCTCGGGGCCTTCGGCGATGCCGTAGCCGATATGGGTGAAGAACTGCTCGATGCGCTCGAGGGTTCGGGTGATCGGGTGCAGGCCACCGGTGGTCTGGCCACGGCCTGGCAGGGTCACATCAATGCACTCGGCAGCCAGACGCGCGCTCAGCGCGGCTTCCTCGAAGGCGGCCTTGCGTGCATTGAGCACCTCGGTGACACGCTCCTTGGCTTCGTTGATCAGTGCGCCGACCTTCGGCCGCTCTTCGGCCGGCAGGTTGCCCAGGGTCTTCATCACCTGGGTCAGTTCGCCCTTCTTGCCGAGGAACTGGACCCGGATCTGCTCCAGGGCATTGATGTCTTCAGCGCGCTCCACGGCTTCCAGGGCTTGGGAGACCAGCGCATCCAGGTTTTCCATGTACAGACTCCAGATACGAAATAGGGGAAGAGCTTTGCAGGCTCTTCCCCTATCGATGACGTTCAATACCCGGCGGCGCGAGCGTCGCCGGGTGATTGTCGTGGGTACTTAAGCCAGGACGGCTTTAGCTTTCTCGACAATCGCAGCAAACGCCGCTTTTTCGTTCACTGCCAGATCGGCCAGAACCTTGCGGTCGATTTCGATCGACGCCTTTTTCAGACCAGCAATCAGACGGCTGTAGGACAGACCGTTAGTGCGGGCACCGGCGTTGATACGAGCGATCCACAGAGCGCGGAACTGACGCTTCTTCTGACGACGGTCACGGTAGGCATATTGACCTGCCTTGATGACCGCCTGCTTGGCGACGCGGAATACGCGCGAGCGTGCACCGTAGTAGCCTTTAGCCAGTTTCAGAATTTTCTTGTGACGCTTACGAGCGATGACGCCACGCTTTACACGAGCCATGAGTAACTTCCTCTATCGTTGACCAGAATTAACGTACGCGCAGCATGCGCTCGACTTTTGCCACGTCGGACGGGTGCAGCAGGCTGCTACCACGCAGTTGACGCTTACGCTTGGTCGACATTTTGGTCAGGATGTGGCTCTTGAAAGCGTGCTTGTGCTTGAAGCCGGAAGCGGTTTTCAGGAAACGCTTCGCTGCACCGCTTTTGGTTTTCATCTTTGGCATGTTCGGAACTCCGCATTGAGTTGATAAACATAACCGCAAGGCCTGCCGTGCCCTGGTGGTTATTTTTTCTTTTTGGGGGCGATGACCATCATAAGCTGGCGTCCTTCCATCTTCGGATGCTGCTCGACGGTGCCGTATTCGACGAGGTCGGCTTCGACCCGCTTCAACAGCTCCATCCCCAGCTCCTGGTGGGCCATCTCACGACCACGGAACCTCAGAGAGATCTTGGCCTTGTCCCCATCACTAAGGAAACGTACCAGGTTGCGTAGTTTTACCTGGTAATCCCCTTCCTCCGTCCCTGGACGAAACTTGATTTCCTTGATCTGGATCTGCTTCTGGTTCTTCTTGGCTTCGTTGGCCTGCTTCTTCTTCTCGAAGAGGTGCTTGCCGTAGTCCATGACCTTGCAGACAGGCGGTTGCGCGTCTGCAGAGATTTCCACCAGATCCAGCTTCGCTTCTTCAGCGATACGAAGCGCTTCATCGATCGAGACGATGCCAATCTGCTCGCCGCCGACACCAATTAACCGAACCTCGCGGGCCGAGATATTCTCGTTGATCGGGGCCTTCGGGGCAGTTCGTTTATCGTTTCTCATATCACGCTTAATAGTCATTACTCCAATTCTTGGCGACCACGCCGGGAAACCGCATGCGCAAGATGCTCGGCGAACTGGGCGACGGGCATGGAGCCCAGGTCTGCGCCTTCGCGAGTACGCACAGCGACGGTTTGCGTTTCGACCTCACGGTCCCCTATAACCAAAAGGTACGGGACCTTGAGCAAGGTATGCTCGCGGATTTTAAAGCCGATCTTCTCATTTCTCAAGTCGGACTTGGCACGGAAACCGCTGGAATTCAGGGTTTTTTCCACGTCAAGGGCAAAATCGGCCTGTTTGTCGGTGATGTTCATGATCACCGCCTGGGTCGGTGCCAGCCAAGCCGGGAAGACGCCGGCGTAGTGTTCGATCAGCATGCCGATGAAGCGTTCGAACGAACCGAGGATGGCGCGATGCAGCATCACCGGGCGACGACGGTTGTTGTCTTCGGCAATGTAGCTGGCGTCGAGCCGCTCGGGCAGGTTCGGGTCGTACTGCAGGGTACCGCACTGCCAGTTGCGGCCGAGGCAGTCACGCAAGGTGAACTCGATCTTCGGACCGTAGAACGCGCCCTCGCCCGGCTGGTATTCCCACTCCAGGCCCGACTCGTTCAGCGCATCGGCCAGGGCGCCCTCGGCCCGATCCCACAACTCTTCGGAGCCGACCCGCTTGGCCGGACGAGTGGACAGCTTCATGGCCACGTCGGTGAAGCCGAAGTCCTTGTAGACGTCCAGGGTCAGGCGGATGAAGTCGGCCGCCTCTTTCTTGACCTGTTCCTCGGTGCAGAAGATGTGCGCATCGTCCTGGGTGAAGCCACGCACGCGCATGATCCCGTGCAAGGCACCCGAAGGCTCGTTGCGGTGGCAGGCACCGAATTCGGCCAGGCGCAGCGGCAGGTCACGATAGGACTTCAGGCCCTGGTTGAATACCTGTACATGGCACGGGCAGTTCATCGGCTTGACCGCGAAATCGCGACTTTCCGAGGAGGTGGTGAACATGTTCTCGGCATAGTTGGACCAGTGCCCGGAACGCTCCCACAGCACCCGATCGACCACTTGCGGGGTCTTGATCTCGAGGTAGCCATTCTCGCGTTGGACCTGGCGCATGTACTGCTCGAGCACCTGGTAGACGGTCCAGCCGGCGGCATGCCAGAACACCATGCCAGGAGCTTCTTCCTGCAGGTGGAACAGGTCGAGCTGCTTGCCGATCTTGCGGTGGTCGCGCTTTTCGGCTTCCTCGATGCGCTGGATGTAGGCTGCCAGCTGCTTCTTGTCAGCCCAGGCGGTGCCGTAGATGCGCTGCAGCTGCTCGTTCTTGGCGTCGCCGCGCCAGTAGGCGCCAGATAGCTTGGTGAGCTTGAAGGCCTTGAGGAAACGCGTGTTGGGCACGTGCGGACCGCGGCACATGTCGACGTATTCCTCGTGGTAGTACAGGCCCATGGCCTGCTCCCCCGGCATGTCCTCGATCAGGCGCAGCTTGTATTCTTCGCCACGGCTGGCGAACACATCGATGACCTCGGCGCGGGGCGTCATCTTCTTGATCACATCGTAGTCGGTGTCGATCAGCTGGCGCATGCGTGCTTCGATGGCGGCCAGGTCTTCAGGGGTGAACGGGCGCTCGTAGGCGATATCGTAATAGAAGCCTTCGTCGATCACCGGGCCGATCACCATCTTGGCGGTCGGATAGAGCTGCTTGACCGCATGGCCGATCAGGTGGGCGCACGAGTGACGGATGATTTCCAGCCCCTCCTGGTCCTTCGCGGTGATGATCTGCAGCGTGGCGTCATGGTCGATCAGGTCGCAGGCGTCGACCAGCTTGCCATCGACCTTGCCGGCGATGGTGGCCTTGGCCAGGCCAGCGCCGATCGACGCGGCGACTTGGGCAACGCTGACGGCCTGTTCGAAGGTCCGCTGACTGCCATCGGGAAGAGTGATTATGGGCATGGCGCCTCCTCTCCTAGTGGTGACCCCTACCAAAGGTCACGTGGGTTGGGATGAGCCAGTACAAGATCCGCCCTGCCTTTCCGTCGGGAAAGCCTGCCTCACAGTGGCAGAAGCCTTTCGGCCTGCCAGGGTCGAACCAGAGTGACTGGAAGATGAACAGCGACGCAAGCGGTCCGCTGCAAGCCGGCCATGCTAGCACGCGACTGGTCGCCAACGGAGAAAATTTTGGAAATGTCGGATTACGGTGAACTTGTAAGGAAAATTCTTCGTCACATTACCGGAAGCGTCCTACTCTTTATGAGACCTTACCCAAGGAGTTATCGGTTATGCGACTTCAGTCTCTTCTGGCCCTGAGCGCGGCAGGTGCCTTGCTGCTGCCACTGGCGGCGAACGCCGAGGCGTGGCCAGCCGGCAAGAAAGACGGCTACATGGCCCAGTGCGTCCAGGTAGCGAGCGGACAGGGTATCGATGCCAGCGCGGCCAAGCAGCACTGCGAGTGCGGCGCCAATGCCATCGAAAAGAATTTCACCACCAAGGAGATCGAGCAACTCGACAGCAAGGATGGCGTTGACGCCAAGCTGATGCAGCGCGCGCAGAACGTTGTCAAACAGGCATGCGCACCCAAGCGCTGATCATCTCGACACATGAATCTGGGGCGAAATTGCGCTCGATCATATTTGTGCGAGGTAATTGGCGCTAGACACTGAGAATTAGACTATGATGTTGTCCGTGCACCCTGTAGCCTCGGCCACATCGCACTACTGAAAAATTTCAAGTTTCCGGAGATTCACCCAATGTCCAATCGCCAAAACGGCACCGTCAAATGGTTCAATGATGAAAAAGGCTACGGCTTCATCACCCCACAAGGCGGCGGCGACGACCTGTTCGTACACTTCAAGGCCATCGAAAGCGACGGCTTCAAGAGCCTGAAGGAAGGCCAGACCGTCTCGTTCGTTGCCGAACGTGGCCAGAAGGGCATGCAGGCTGCACAGGTTCGTCCGGAGTAATTCGGCTTCCCCGCTGCAGAAAGAACCCGCCTTCATGGCGGGTTTTTTCATGGCTGGAATGTGCCAGCTCGACCGGATGGTTCGCGACCTGCTGGCAGAACGCCGAACGCCCTGCCCGCAACAGGCACCAGGGCAGCCATGGAAATGACCGCCTCCCGGCCAGGCCACCTACCCGCAGTTGACGCGGCTTACCACGCCCCGTTCGTCCACGTTCAGGTTCAACCGCTCGGAGCGATACTCCAAGGTCACCATGTCATGCGGCTTGAGGATCCGGGCGTACTGCGCCCCACTGGCCTGGCGTGCCTGTTCCAGCAACTCGGCACTGGCAGGCTTGCCAAGGGCGAATTCGGCGCCACTGGCCGAGCAGCGCCCATCGTTGGCAGCCGTGGTGACAGGCGCATGGTCGCCAGCCTTGGGCGCACCGCCAGTGCTGCAACCTGCCAGGACTGCGGCCACCAGCAACGTCGCCAGGGAAGCACGGGTACGGAACATGGATCCTCCTATCGATCACGGGAACTGACTAGTGCGACAATGCCATCAAGAGTTTGTTGCAAAACTGGACGAGTGTGCCTTAAATCCCGAGGCGCTGGCGAACCGCAATCGTGACTGGATTTTGCTTCGCACGATGGATAACCCGGCGTGCCAGGCCAGGTCTGGCTCTGGTCGCGTGACGCATGGCGTCGATCCGACGTCCGAAGCGGAGCACAGCCCGATTGGTCTGGGTTAGCAGGCCAGGCCTTCGACTCCATACGTAGTAGAGAATTTCCTATGAGCCGCCACAGCATCGATGCCGATATCAAGGTCAAGTGGGCCGAGGGCCAGAGCGCCTACAGCCCGGGAAGCGCGGAGGAACTGTTGCTGATTGCCGTGGACCTGCTGGTTCGCGAGCTTGGCGGCGAGGCAGCGCGCGGCTTCGTCGATCAGGTACTGGAGCGTTACGCCCCGGTGACATCTGCATGACCAGGTGCGCTACCTGCGCACGCCATCGGCGACGCTGGCGCCCGTCAATGCCTCTTTCTAGAGCATGGTCGAGCCGTTGAAAATAAATACCGCCAAACCGAACAGGATTTCCTAGTCTTGTTCGGAGTCCCGAACGAAGCCGTCGAAGAGCGAGCGGGCTTGTAGCGTCTCCACCTTGTCCTGCCGCAGCCCACAGCCCGTGCACGCCAAGCGCCCCGACTGGTACGAAACGTGCCTGTCCTGTCGCGCAACACAGCAATCTCAATAGGAAGAGAGAGAACAACAATGATCCAAGCTGCCATGAAAACCTTCGTACCGAGCGCGCTCGTGCTGCTGCTCGCCCTACCCACTGGCGCCAGCGCCCGTGAGGCCGAGCAACAGCAACAACAGCAACAACAGCAAGCATTGGCCAACGTGGTGATCCTTGCCACTGGCGGCACCATTGCCGGTGCCGGAGCAAGCGCCGCCAACAGCGCCACCTACCAGGCCGCCAAGCTGGGTGTCGACAAGCTGATCGCTGGCGTGCCAGAACTGGCCAACCTGGCCAAGGTACGAGGCGAGCAGGTGATGCAGATCGCCTCGGAGAGCATCACCAACGAGAACCTGCTGCAGCTGGGCAAGCGCGTCGCCGAACTGGCCGACAGCCCGGACGTGGACGGCATCGTCATCACTCACGGCACCGATACGCTGGAAGAAACAGCCTACTTCCTCAACCTGGTGGAGAAGACCGAAAAACCGATCGTGGTAGTCGGCTCGATGCGCCCGGGCACGGCCATGTCGGCTGACGGCATGCTCAACCTGTACAACGCCGTGGCCGTGGCCAGCAGCAAGGACGCACGCGGCAAGGGCGTACTGGTGACCATGAACGACGAGATCCAGTCAGGCCGCGACGTGAGCAAGATGATCAACATCAAGACGGAGGCCTTCAAGAGCCCGTGGGGCCCGCTGGGCATGGTCGTCGAAGGCAAGTCCTACTGGTTCCGCCTGCCGGCCAAGCGCCATACGGTGAGTTCGGAGTTCGACATCAAGCAGATCAGCAGCCTGCCAGCGGTCGACATCGCCTACAGTTATGGCAATGTCAGCGACACTGCCTACAAGGCTCTGGCCCAGAACGGCGCCAAGGCACTGATCCATGCCGGCACCGGCAACGGCTCGGTATCGTCGCGCGTGGTACCAGCCCTGCAGGAGCTGCGCAAGAACGGCGTACAGATCATTCGCTCGTCCCATGTGAACGCCGGCGGCTTCGTGCTGCGCAACGCCGAACAGCCGGACGACAAGAACGACTGGATCGTTGCGCACGACCTGAACCCGCAGAAGGCGCGGATTCTGGCCATGGTGGCCATGACCAAGACCCAGGACAGCAAGGAACTGCAACGCATCTTCTGGGAGTACTGAGCTCGCCGGAACGGTTGGAGCCTGCCGGCTCCAACCTCCTCCACCCCGCCAGACCACGCTTGCAGCGCCCCCCGTATTGCTTGCCTTACACATGGTTGCGAAATGGCCTACAGTCAAATACTGTACGCACATACAGCCAACCCAAGGACAAGCCTATGGCCACCTCTGCCGAAGACACCCCAGCCAGCTATGGCCAACTGGGCACGCGCATCCAGAAGATCATCAACAGCCCTGCCGCCCAACGCAGCCGCGCGGTGTTGATCCATCGCCTGGAGCATGAATGCCCGAATGACTGGGAAACGTTGCTCGCCGAAATCGCCGAGAACGACAACGTGACCATCGCCCATCGTGATGACGGTGGCGTGCAGCTGTTCTGGACCGTGACGAAGGAAGACTGATCGCTCATGAGAGCTCCGTTTTTGACCGCTGTATGCCTGTCGCTGGTCGCCAGCCTGGCCAACGCGCAGGCGCCACGGACCTTTCAGGAAGCGAAGAAAGTCGCCTGGAAGCTGTACGCACCTCAGTCCACCGAGTTCTACTGTGGCTGCAAGTATCAGGGTAACCGGATCGACCTGAAGGCTTGCGGCTATGTACCGCGCAAGAATGCCCAGCGCGCGTCGCGCATCGAGTGGGAACATATCGTCTCGGCCTGGGAGATCGGCCACCAGCGCCAATGCTGGCAACACGGCGGACGCAAGAATTGCGCGCGCAACGACAAGGTGTTCGAACGCGCCGAAGCCGACCTGCACAACCTGGTACCAAGCATCGGCGAGGTCAATGGCGATCGCAGCAACTACAGCTTCGGCTGGCTGCCCGAGCAGCGCGGGCAATACGGTAGCTGCCTGACCCAGGTCGACTTCAAGGCACGCAGAGTCATGCCGCGCCCGTCGATTCGCGGCATGATCGCGCGAACCTATTTCTACATGAGCAAGCGCTACGACCTGCGCCTGTCCAGGCAAGATCGCCAGTTGTTCGAAGCGTGGAACAGGGCCTATCCGGTCCAGCCCTGGGAACGGCAACGCAACCAAAGGGTCGCGTGCCTGATGGGCCATGGCAACGACTTCGTCGGCCCGGTCGACCTCAAGGCCTGCGGCTGAAGCTCAGGCCAGCGCCTGCAGATAGGCGCTGGCCTCGCTGTAGCGCGCCAGCCTGGCCATGTCGGCAGGCCCGGGATAGGGGATGCGAGACAGGTCGCTGTTATCGGCAAGATCGGCCAGCTTGACCACGCGCGCCAGCGGATCGCTGCCCACCCGCACGACGAAATCCACATAGCTTTCATCACGACGACGGCTCAACGCCAGAAGCGCAGCCAGAATCTTCAAGGGAAAACCCTGACGCGCCAGATCCGCCAGGGTGATGGAGGTGTCCTCCAGGACATCATGCAGGACCGCGACGATCCGCTCTTCCTGGGTGGACACCCGCATCATCACCCGTAGCGGATGAAGGATATAGGACGAACCACCCTTGTCGTACTGCCCCTCATGGGCACGGGCCGCTACTGCGATCGCCCTTTCCAACGTAGACATGCGGCCCTCCTGCTCAGCCTTGCCAACCCAAGCATAGCCGGGAGCGCAGGAGTTTTACCATGCCTCGTCAGCGTTTTCAGCGTGTTGCGCCGTGCTGGATGACGATCGAGTCGGTTCCAAGGCGAGCCATGACGTCGGCCCTGCGCGCCTCGGCCTCGGCCTTGCTCGGGAACGGCCCCATCAACACTATCGGCCGGCCTTCGCGATACTCGACGGACGAAGGAATGCCCTTCTCGAGCAGGCGGGCAGTCATGTCGGTGAGGGCGCCCATGTTGGCACCCTGGATGATCTCGACATCCCAGCCTTGCGGCGCCGGCTGGTCGGCCAGCGCTTCGGCCCGGCGCTGCAACTCGGCCCCGCCGCAGACCTCGCGGATCTCCAGATTGTCGCCGGTGGTATCGACGATGATGCGGTACTGCGCACCCTGCCTGATGGCGACATAGCTGCGGTACGCCTCGTACTGGCCGGCATCGTCCTTGCCCCGGAACTGGCCGCAGATCGTGCCCTCGGGAGAAATCCGCACGTTGGCGAACTTGGCGGTCTCGGGATTGCGCAGGTTTTGCGCGACCTGCTTGTGTACACCTTCGACTTCATTGTCACAGCCAGCCAGAACCAGCATTGCCATTACCACCGCGAGTTTGCGCACGCGAATATCTCCTTGTTGGAAGCCGGCGATTCTACCATGCGCCAGGTCCGCAGCGCTGCCAGGCGAGGCCGCCTCCGCAGGCGCAAGCCAGGCGGCACAAGGATCCTGGAGCGTGAACGCGACACAGGGCCGCAGCCACCGGCCAGGCAAACGCAAAAAGGGCGATCTTTTCAGATCGCCCTTTTCAATTTGGTAGGCACAATTGGACTCGAACCAACGACCCCCACCATGTCAAGGTGGTGCTCTAACCAACTGAGCTATGTGCCTGTCGTGTGGCGCGCATATTAAGAGCGATGGGCTAAGTTGTAAAGCATTTTTTCAAAAAAATCAGAAGCTTTGCGAACAGCGGCGAACGCTCGCGCGCCAGCCGGAACGTGTCTTGGGCCGGCGCCTGATGAACTCAGCAATACGCTGGAGTCATCCCCGCTTGCTGTCGACGCACCAGCGCCAGCAACGAGTAGAACATTGCAAGCGGCCACCATTGCCCGCCCGCCTGCCCTGCGATCAAGGTACCGACCATGGGTGTGGTGCCGCCGATCAGTGCCCCGCAGGCCTGGTAGGCCAGAGAGATGCCGGAATAACGTTGATACACCGGGAACACGTTGACGATATAGCCGGCGATGACGGCACAGAAGGCCGAGGAAAACACCTTGGTCAGGGAAATCCCTAGAATGATCATCGATGCCTGGCCCGTCTCGACCAGGCTGACATGACGTACGGGACCAGGACGCTGAATCCCGAAGCCAGCAAAAGTAGCAGCACGCTACCCAAGAATGGCAAGCGCCAGCCCCGTATAGATCGCCGGCCCGCCACAGGCGCGCCGGGAAACCCGAGACGGCGAGTAGATAGCCCCCACGTGGCCGCAGGCAAGGTAACGACGAATCAGGCATAGCCAAAGGGATTGCGCTTACGCGCAACGCGCCATGCCTGGCGCACGAACAAAAAGGGCGACCCTTTCGGATCGCCCTTCAGCTGCCCGGAAACCGGGACTTCGTTTGGTAGGCACAATTGGACTCGAACCAACGACCCCCACCATGTCAAGGTGGTGCTCTAACCAACTGAGCTATGTGCCTGTCGATGAGGGCGCATTCTACGCGTTCCAAAATCGCTGTCAACATTTTTTTCAAGGCTAACCCACTGAATCTGAAAAGATTATCCGCAGCCAAGGAAAAGCGCGTCCATCGGGGATTTTCAACGGATGACTAGCCGGTGTTTATTATTATTGATAGCATCGGCGCATTCGTTAAAAATATAAAACACGAGGTCCAGCGAGCATGGCTCATACTTCTTATCCCCAGTCCTACTACGCCGCCTCGGCGAACCCGGTGCCAGCCCGTCCGGCGCTGCAGGGCGAGGTAGAAACCGACATCTGCATCATCGGCGCAGGCTATACCGGCCTCTCCAGCGCCCTGTTCCTGCTCGAGAACGGCTTCAAGGTCACCTTGGTCGAGGCCGCCAAGGTCGGCTTCGGCGCGTCTGGTCGCAATGGTGGCCAGATCGTCAACAGCTACAGCCGTGACATCGATGTCATCGAACGTACCGTGGGCGCGCGCCAGGCGCAGCTGCTCGGCGAGATGGCCTTCGAGGGCGGCCGCATCATCCGTGATCGGGTAGCTCGCTACAATATCCAGTGCGACCTGAAGGATGGCGGCGTGTTCGCCGCGCTCAGCACTCGTCAGATGGGGCACCTGGAATCGCAGAAGCGTCTCTGGGAACGGTTCGGTCACAACCAGCTGGAGCTGCTGGACCGCAAGCGTATCCGCGAGGTGGTGGCTTGCGACAACTATGTCGGTGGCATGCTGGACATGAGCGGCGGCCACATCCACCCGCTCAACCTGGCGCTTGGCGAGGCGGCAGCGGTCGAATCGCTCGGCGGCACCATCTATGAACAGACTCCGGCGGTGCGTATCGAGCGCGGCGCCAATCCGGTGGTGCACACCCCGCAGGGCCGCGTGCGCGCCAAGTTCATCATCGTCGCTGGTAATGCCTACCTGGGCAACCTGGTACCTGAACTGGCAGCCAAGTCCATGCCATGCGGCACCCAAGTGATCACCACCGAACCACTGGGGGACGAGCTGGCCCGTTCGCTGTTGCCGCAGGACTACTGCGTCGAAGACTGCAACTACCTGCTCGACTACTATCGGCTGACCAGCGACAAGCGCCTGATCTTCGGCGGCGGCGTGGTCTACGGTGCGCGTGACCCGGCGAACATCGAGGCGATCATCCGACCGAAGATGCTCAAGGCGTTCCCGCAGCTCAAGAACGTGAAGATCGACTACGCCTGGACCGGCAACTTCCTGCTGACCCTGTCGCGCCTGCCGCAGGTCGGTCGCCTGGGCGACAACATCTACTACTCCCAAGGCTGCAGTGGTCACGGCGTGACCTATACGCATCTGGCCGGCAAGGTACTGGCCGAGGCCCTGCGCGGCCAGGCCGAGCGTTTCGACGCCTTCGCCAGCCTGCCGCACTACCCCTTCCCTGGCGGCCAGCTGTTGCGTGTCCCGTTCAGCGCCCTGGGCGCCTGGTACTACAGCCTGCGCGACCGCCTGGGCGTCTGACCCTCGGCCTTACCGGTGGTCAGTGCCAAGGCTGCTGACCGCCTGCCGTGCAGCACGCTCCTGGCCGGCCCGCGCCAGTTCCTCGGCGGCGCGCAGCCAGCGCTGCCGGTCCACCTGGGCCGGTAGCTGCCGGGGCGGCTGCACCAGCACCGCCCAACTGCCCTCTTGCGCCCAGGCCTGGGCGAATGTCTCGAACGCAATCATCTGCCGGCGATTCATGCCCGCACGCAGCACCACGCGCTGCTTGTAGCTGTCATAGCCGACCAGCAGCGCATAGCGGGGTCCACCCCACAGCGACGAGCCTTCCCGATAGCGCAACAGTACCGGATTGCCAGCCGCCACCTGGGCGAGCAAAGCCTCGAGCTGTTCGTCCAGCCGGTACACGACCATGCCGTAGTCGCGAGCCACGCGAGCAATGCTGGCCTGCAACGAATCCACCTGTTCGGGCAGACCCAGCGGCTCGTCCAGCAGGCCTGGCGTGACTTGCACACCCTGCTGGGACAGGATCGCCGCCAGGGCCATCGCTCCACTCTGGTTGGCCTGGCCGCGATAGAAGGGCACGCTGCTGATTTCGACCCGCTGCGGCAGGCCCTTGGTCTGGAGTACAGGATGGCTGGAACAGCCAGCCACAATGGCGCCCGTCACACAGGCCAGCAGCAGCCGGCGCAAAGTGGCGAGAGGCTTGGAGAGAACTGGCAGCATGGGCACTCGCTTTGTAGATGCGCCAGGCACACGGCACCTGGTGCGGGACAGGCATGATAGGCCGCGTGCCTGTCTCGGTACAGCCCACCTGCGCCGCGGCGGCATCGGTTTTCACGAAGAAGGCCGCCCGGCCGGCGCTGTCCGAGCCGACCAGGGCGAGCCTGGCCGGTCCAGGCGGCGCGAAGCTGCGTATTCCCGGCAACGTCTTCGCTACTCTTGCGGCGCCTCCTTCTTCAGCCTGGCGCGACGCGCCAGGATGTTGAGCACTTCGATGGCGGTCGAGAAGGCCATGGCGGCGTACACGTAGCCCTTCGGCACATGCGCGCCGAAACCTTCGGCGATCAAGGTCATGCCGATCATGATCAGGAAGCCCAGCGCCAGCATGACCACGGTCGGGTTGTCATTGATGAACCTGGCCAGCGGGTCGGCGGCTACCAGCATCACGACGACGGCTACGATCACGGCGATGATCATGATCGGCAGATGCTCGGTCATGCCAACGGCGGTGATGATGCTGTCGATCGAGAAGACGATGTCCAGCAGCAGGATCTGGCCGATCGCCGCGGCGAAGCCCAGGGTCACGGTGGATCCTGCCTTGGACGCTTCCTTGGCGCCATGCGGGTCGACGCTTTCGTGGATCTCCTTGGTAGCCTTCCAGAGCAGGAACAGGCCACCGGCGATAAGAATCATGTCCTTCCAGGAGAAGGCATGGCCGAACACCTCGAAGACCGGCTCGGTCAGTTGGACGATCCAGGCCACGGTGCTGAGCAGCGCCAGGCGCATGACCAAGGCCATGCTGATGCCGATGCGCCGGGCTTTGGAACGATAGGCTTCGGGCAGCTTGTTGGTGAGGATGGAGATGAAGATCAGGTTGTCGATGCCCAGCACCACTTCCATGGCGACCAGGGTGGCGAGTGCCACCCAGGCGGTCGGGCTCGAGGCGAGTTCCAGCAAGTATTCCATGATCGATCCTGTGTCGGTTGAAGGTCAGATGTCCTGGGTGTCGCCTGGCTGGTCGGTGTCCTTGTCCTGCCTGTCCGGCGCACCGATGGCTTCGCTCAGCGTCTGCTGCGCGGCCTGGTGGGTCTCGTCGATGGCCTGTCTGGCCGATTCCGACGCCTGATCGATCATCTGTCGAGCCGACTGCTCCGCCTGGTCGCAACCGACCGTGGCGACCAGCGCCAAGGTCAGCACCAATGGCGTTCCGATCGATTTGAAGTGAAACATGGGTCCCTCGCTTGTCAATGATTCCAGCGCCAACGGCGTGGCTGATGGGCTGATTCTAGAGCGCTGAACACCTCAGGAAAATTCGTATTTTCATCGGGTATACTTCGGTTTTCCCGAACAGATCGACCTTATGCTCAATTATCGACAGCTGCATTACTTCTGGGTGGTGGCCAGGACCGGAAGCATCGTGCGTGCCAGCGAACAGCTCAACCTCACCCCTCAGACCATCAGCGGGCAGATCAGCCTGCTGGAACAGACCTACGGGGTCGAGCTGTTCCAGCGCGTCGGGCGCCAGCTCGACCTGACCGAAAGCGGGCGCCGGACCCTGGACTACGCCGAGCAGATGTTCCAGATCGGCAGCGAACTGGAGGCGATGCTGCGCGCGCGCCCCGAAGAGCAGCAGATCCTGTTCCGCGTCGGCGTGGCGGATGTGGTACCCAAGTCGATCGTCTACCGACTGCTGGCTCCGACCATGGAGATGGACAATACGCTGCGCATCAGCTGCCGCGAGGACAAGCTCGAACGCCTGCTGGCGGACCTGGCCATCCAGCGTCTGGATCTGGTGATTTCCGACAGCCCCATGCCTGGTCATCTGGACATCAAGGGCTATAGCCAGAAGCTGGGAGAGTGCGGCTTGAGCTTCTTCGCCACGGCGACGCTTGCCGAGCGCTACACACAACCCTTCCCTGCCTGCCTGCATAACACACCGCTGTTGATTCCCGGGCAGGAAACCGTGGTGCGCAGCCGCTTGCTGCGCTGGCTGAGCGAGCAACAGGTACAGCCGCGGATCATCGGCGAGTTCGACGACAGCGCCCTGATGCAGGCCTTCGGGCAGTCCGGCAGCGGCGTGTTCATCGCCCCCAGCGTGATTGCCGAAGAGGTCTGTCGACAGTATGGCGTCAGGCTGATCGGCCAGACCGACGCGGTGATCGAGTCGTTCTACGCCATCTCGGTGGAACGCAAGGTCAAGCACCCAGGCATCGTCGCCATCACCGAAGGGGCTCGCCGCGAGCTGTTCAACTGGTAGCCGCGGCGCGGCAGGCATGCGCCGTGCCGCTTGTCTTTGTCACGACACGATCCTAGGCTAAGGCCCCTTCCAAGTGATGAGATCGGGCCATGTCAGAGCAGCAGAGTGTCAATGCGGGCCGCTTCAACAGTGTCGAGATCCGAGTGCTCGGCGCCTTGATCGAAAAACAGGCGAGCAACCCGGAAAGCTACCCGCTCACCTTGAACGCCGTGGTCCTGGCGTGCAACCAGAAGACCAGCCGCGAACCCGTGATGAGCCTGACGCCTGGGCAGGTCGGCCAGGCCCTGCGCGCCCTCGAGGCGCAAGGCATGACGCGCTTGCAGATGGGCAACCGGGCCGATCGCTGGGAGCAGCGGGTCGACAAGGCGCTGGAACTGGTCCCGGCGCAGTTGGTATTGCTGGGGCTGCTGTTGCTGCGCGGACCGCAGACGCTCAACGAACTGTTGACGCGCAGCGCCAGGCTGCATGCCTTCGAGGATATCGAGCAGGTCCAGCACCAGCTCGATCGTCTGGTATCGCGCGAGCTTGCCTTGCACCTGCCGCGCCAGGCCGGCCAGCGCGAGGACCGCTACACCCATGCCCTGGGCGATCCGGCCGAGGTCGAGGCGATCCTCGCGGCACGTCAGCAGGCGGGTAGCGAGCGCACCGTGGCGAGCAATGTGGCGCAAGAGCGCATCGACGCGCTGGAAGCCCGGGTCGCGGCACTGGAGGCGCGCCTGGCAGAGCTGGAGGGATAGAGCCGAGCCTGCCGCACACCTGGGCGAAAGGGCCAATGATCATCGAAGCTGCAAGAGCGTCGCCCTTGCCCGGGACCTGACAAGTCATGGCAGGCTCAGGGCTTCCCTTCGACCGTCGGGAAATTCCGGCAGCTCTTGCGCTCGGCCAGCTCCCTGTCGCTCGGCCGCTGGTCGACGAACACCGCGCGTCCATCGGCATGGATTTCCAGGTAGCCCCAGTGCAGGTCCTGCTCCCGCTGGCCGGGTTGGGGTGGATCGCGCCACCAGGGTTCACGACTGATCAAACGCATCAGGGCCTCTCCGACAACTGTCTGTCTTCACTATAGACAGCCGTCGGAAGAGGCCCTGCGCGAGTTGTCAGCGGATCTGTCGGGGCTAGCCGCAGCGAGACCGCCGCGGCTGCGCCGCCCTCAGGCTGGCGCCGAGGTGCGGATCAGGTGGTCGAAGGCCGACAGCGAAGCCTTGGCGCCCTCGCCCACGGCGATCACGATCTGCTTGTACGGCACGGTGGTTACGTCACCGGCGGCGAACACACCGGGGATGTTGGTCTGGCCCTTGGCGTCGACGATGATCTCGCCACGCGCAGACAGCTCGACGGTCCCCTTGAGCCAGTCGGTGTTGGGCAGCAGGCCGATCTGCACGAAGATGCCCTCGAGCTCCAGTGCGTGCTCGGTATCGTCGGTGCGATCCTTGTAGCGCAGGCCGGTGACCTTCTCGCCGTCGCCCAGCACTTCGGTGGTCAGCGCGCTGGTGATGACCTTGACGTTCGACAGGCTGTGCAGCTTGCGCTGCAGCACGGCGTCGGCACGCAGCTGGCTGTCGAACTCGATGAGCGTCACGTGGGCGACGATACCGGCCAGGTCGATGGCCGCCTCGACGCCGGAGTTGCCGCCGCCAATGACCGCCACGCGCTTGCCCTTGAACAGCGGACCGTCGCAGTGCGGGCAGTAGGCCACGCCACGGGCGCGGTATTGCTGCTCGCCGGGGACGTTCATCTCGCGCCAGCGGGCACCGGTGGCCAGGATCACGGTCTTGGCCTTGAGCGAGGCACCGCTGGCCAGGCGCACTTCGTGCAGCCCACCGTCGACGCCCGCAACCAGCGCTTGGCCACGCTGCAGGTTCATGATGTCCACGTCGTACTGCTTGACGTGCTCCTCGAGCGCGGTAGCCAGTTTGGGTCCTTCGGTTTCCTGGACCGAAATGAAGTTCTCGATGGCCATGGTGTCGAGCACCTGGCCGCCGAAACGCTCGGCCACGACACCGGTGCGGATGCCCTTGCGCGCGGCATAGATGGCCGCCGAGGCGCCGGCTGGGCCACCGCCGACCACCAGCACATCGAAGGCTTGCTTGGCGTTGATCTTCTCGGCCTGGCGGCTGCCGGCGCTGGTGTCGATCTTGCCGAGGATTTCCTCCAGGCCCATGCGCCCCTGGCCGAACACTTCGCCGTTGAGGTAGATGCTCGGCACGGCCATGATCTTGCGCGACTCGACCTCGGCCTGGAACAGCGCGCCGTCGATCGCCACATGGCGCACGTTGGGGTTGAGCACCGCCATCAGGTTCAATGCCTGGACCACGTCCGGGCAGTTCTGGCACGACAGCGAGAAATAGGTCTCGAAGACGAATTCACCTTCCAGCGCCCGGATCTGCTCGATCACTTCGACACTGGCCTTGGAGGGATGGCCGCCGACCTGCAGCAGCGCCAGCACCAGGGAGGTGAACTCATGGCCCATGGGGATGCCGGCGAAACGCAGGCTGATGTGTTCCCCAGGGCGATTGAGCGAGAACGAAGGACGACGGGTATCGTCACCGTCCGCGCGCAGGGTGATCAGGTTCGACAGGCTGGCGATATCTACCAGCAAGTCATGCAACTCGCGGGATTTCGCACCGTCGTCGAGGGATGCAACGATCTCGATCGGCTGGGTGACCCGCTCCAGGTAGGCTTTGAGTTGCGATTTAAGCGTGGCGTCCAACATACGGGGCGATTCCTTCTTTCAAACGCTGTAAACGAAAACGCCCAGGCAGGTTCGCCCGGGCGTTCTGACGGGGCGGTGACAACTTCAGGTGTGGCGGCTGCTCACCGCCCAGATCTGGCGCACGGTCTTAGATCTTGCCGACCAGGTCCAGCGACGGAGCCAAGGTAGCCTCGCCTTCCTGCCACTTGGCCGGGCAGACTTCGCCTGGGTGGGCAGCGACGTACTGGGCAGCCTTGACCTTGCGCAGCAGCTCGCTGGCGTCACGGCCTACGCCACCGTCGTTGATCTCGACGATCTTGATCTGGCCTTCCGGGTTGATCACGAAGGTACCGCGATCGGCCAGGCCAGCGTCTTCGATCAGCACGTCGAAGTTGCGAGCGATCTGGTGAGTCGGGTCACCGATCAGCGGGTACTTGATCTTGCCGATGGTTTCCGAGGTGTCGTGCCAGGCCTTGTGGGTGAAGTGGGTGTCGGTGGACACGCCGTAGATCTCCACGCCCAGCTTCTGGAATTCGGCGTAGTTGTCGGCCAGGTCGCCCAGCTCGGTCGGGCAGACGAAGGTGAAGTCGGCCGGGTAGAAGAAAACGACGGACCACTTGCCCTTGAGATCGGCTTCGCTCAGCTGAACGAATTCGCCATTGTGGTAGGCGGTTGCGTTGAACGGTTTGACCTGGCTGTTGATGATAGGCATGCGAGACGCTCCTTCATGGGTTGAAAATCGTTGACGGGAGCAATCCTACCCCAGCATCAGCCCGGTGGCTCATTGGCAAAGCTGATGCCAATGATTGGTTTTGGCTATAGCAGAGGTTATTCCTAGAAACTTTTTGAATGAGTGACTGAGGGTCGATTTCGGTTGCAGGCTCGATTGCGAGCGGCCTCTGGTTCCATCCGTCCGGTGGACCCGTGAATCCATCATGCCCTATCAATGTTTGGCGCCAGCTGCCGATAGCCATCTTGCCAGGCCGTGTCCTCGCGCCGGCTACCGGCAAGCTCTTCCCTCCTCATCTGGCCCAAGGTCTGGAAGCATGAACCTGAAGTTTCGCCACAAGATTCTCCTGAGTGCCTGCGGCGTCGTCGTTCTGGCGTTCGCCTTGTTCACGCTCTACAACGACTACCTGCAGCGCAACACCATCGCCCAGAGCCTGGAATCCTCGCTACGCCAGTCCGGCGCGCTCACTGCCAGTAGCGTACAGAACTGGATGAGCGGGAAAATCCTGGCGCTGGAAAACCTGGCCGAAGATGTCGCGCGCCAAGGCACCGGCAATGTCGCCGGCCTGGTGGATCAGCCCTCCCTGACCAACAACTTTCTCTTCACCTACCTAGGGCAGGCCGATGGTGTCTTTACCCAGCGCCCCGACGTGCAGATGCCGGCAGGCTATGATCCACGCCAGCGCCCCTGGTACGCCGCCGCCAGGGGCGCTGGACAGACGGTGCTGACGCCTCCGTATCAGGGCGCCGTGGGTGGGCTGGTGGTAACGATAGCCGTTCCGGTGAAGCGCCAAGGTGGTGGCGAGCTGCTTGGAGTGATCGGCGGCGATCTGTCCCTGGACAGCCTGGTCCCGATCATCAACGCCGTGGATTTCGGTGGTATCGGCCACGCCTTCTTGGTCGATCGCCAGGGCCAGATGATCGTGAGTCCCGACAAGGGCCAGCTGATGAAGAACCTCAAGGACCTGTATCCGGGTAGCGCTCTGCGTGTCGAACCGGGCATGCAGGAGGCGACCCTCGATGGAGAGCAACGGATCATCGCCTTCGCGCCGGTCAATGGCCTGCCTTCGGCGCAGTGGTACATTGGCCTGTCGATCGACAAGGACAAGGCCTACGCTCCGCTCGGCCAGTTCCGGATATCGGCGATCATCGCCATGCTGGTCGCGGTGCTCGCCATCGCTGGCCTGCTGAGTCTGCTGATCCCGCTGCTGATGCGCCCGCTGACCACCATGGGCCGGGCCATGCGCGACATCGCCGAGGGCGAAGGCGACCTGACCCGACGCCTGGGTGTGGCCCACAAGGACGAATTCGGCGAACTGGCCGGCTCGTTCAACCGCTTCGTCGAGCGTATTCATGCCTCGATCACCGAGGTCTCCTCAGCCACTCGCCTGGTGCATGACCTGTCCGAACGCGTGATGAGCGCATCCAATGCCTCGATCAGCGGCTCCGAGGAGCAGAGCCTGCGCACCAGCAGCGTGGCAGCAGCGATCAACCAGCTGGGCGCCGCGACTCAGGAAATCGCCCGCAACGCCGCCGATGCCTCGCAGCAGGCCAGCGGCGCCAGCGAGCAGGCGCACGACGGACGCAAGGTCGTGGAGCAAAGCATCGAGGCCATGACTGCCCTGTCGCAGAAGATCAGCGAGTCGTGCCAGCGGATCGAAGCGCTCAACGCTAGCACCGACGATATCGGCAAGATCCTCGACGTGATCAAGGGTATCTCGCAGCAGACCAACCTGCTGGCGCTCAACGCGGCCATCGAGGCGGCCCGCGCCGGCGAAGCCGGCCGCGGCTTCGCCGTGGTAGCCGACGAGGTGCGCAACCTGGCCCATCGCACCCAGGAATCGGCCGAGGAGATCCATCGCATGATCACGGGCCTACAGGTCGGTTCACGCGAGGCGGTGCATACCATGAACAGCAGCCAGGTCGCCAGCGAGCAGAGTGTGCAGGTAGCCAACCAGGCCGGCGAACGGCTCAACAGCGTGACCCTGCGCATCGGCGAGATCGATGGCATGAACCAGTCGGTGGCGGCGGCGACCGAGGAGCAGACCGCCGTGGTGGAAAGCCTCAACCTGGACATCACGCAGATCAACAGCCTGAACCAGCAAGGCATGGAGAACCTCAACGAGACGCTGCATCATTGCGATGCGCTGGCGCAGCAGGCAGGTCGGTTGAAGCAGCTGGTAGGCAGCTTCCGGATCTGAACCAAGCCGCTCGAGCCGCGCTCCGCGGGGTGATCTGGCGGCTCTCTGCTGGGTCACTGCAAGCCTGCGACTGCCGCCTGGCAGCGCAGGCTTGCGGGTGCTTCATAAAAACTGATGGGTATAAACTAATAACCAACAAGTCTATTTAGCTATAAAAATTTCTATATGCTGGCTGCCATCCGATCACGGGCATGGCTGGGCAACGAGTAGCATATGGATGTAGGTTCTTTTGGTTTCACGGTTGCGGGATTGGTGGTTGGTTTCATCGTCGGCATGACAGGGGTCGGGGGCGGCTCGCTGATGACGCCGATCCTGCTATGGTTCGGCATCAATCCAGCCACGGCCGTCGGCACCGACCTGCTTTATGCGGCGGTGACCAAGGCCAGCGGCGTCTGGGTCCACAGCCGCAACAGGAACATCGACTGGAAGATCACCGGGCTGCTGAGCCTGGGCAGCGTGCCCGCCGCGGCGCTGACTTTGTGGTTCCTCGGCACCCTGCATGCCGACACCTCGGCGCTCAACGCGGTCATCAAGCAGGGGCTGGCGGTGGTGCTGATCATCACGGCGTTGGCGATCCTGTTTCGCTCTCGCTTGCAAGCTTTCGCCAATCGCCATGCCGGTGACCACTATCATTTGAGCGAGCGCACCCTCAACGTGCTCACCGTGCTGACCGGTACGGTGCTCGGCGTGATGGTCACTCTGACCTCGATCGGTGCCGGCGCGCTGGGCACGGTCGCGCTGTTCCTGCTCTACCCGTTCCTGGTCACCCGTCGGCTGGTGGGCACCGAGATCGCCCACGCGGTACCCTTGACCCTGGTTGCCGGCCTTGGCCATGCAAGCATGGGCAACCTTGACTGGGCGCTGCTGGGCTACCTGTTGCTCGGTTCACTGCCGGGCATCTACCTGGGGAGCCACCTGGCCGGACGCATCTCCGATCGCATCCTGCGCCCATGTCTGGCTGGCATGCTGCTGTTGATCGGCTACAAGCTGGCCTTCTAGGCTTTGTACCAGAAGTGCCTGCGCGACGATCAGGCCACGTTGAAAACAGGCTCGGAATGCTCATTTACAACCCGTAAAGTCGAGCGCGACCCCGGCCGTTCCTCGCCTGTTTTCGCCTTGCCTGATCGCCGCTCGGCGACTTTTGGTACATAGCCTAATCAGGTCGGCGTGCGCCGCCAGACTGAGCGAGTGCACGGCGGCGTCCTCCGACGGCAAGCGCCGGCCTTGCGCATGGGTGCGCGCGTGGCAGAGCAAAGCCAAGCGCACCGGTTTCATGCATGCTCTGCTGGCTGCGCGGCACGGCTTGCAAGCGATTTGCCAGCCCTCGAAAAACCAACGGGTTTTCCGCTTGTCTTCCTGTAGGATGGCACCTTGCCAACCAGGAAGGCGTCTGCCGTATCTGTCCACCTGCTCACGAGAGATCGCTCGATGCCTCTGGCTCCAACGCTCCCCCGTCTGTTTCGTTTCGTGCCCCTCGAGGCTTGCTGCCTGAAAGCCGCGCCAGTTTCTCGCGACCTCGTTGCCCAGGGGGTCGCCTGTGAAGGGCCTCGATGACGCCGCGTTCGAACGGTTGCTGGCCAACTGTGCCAGCGAACCGATCCAATACCCAGGTGCCATCCAGCCCCATGGCGTACTGATGACCCTGAGCGAACCGGCGCTGGACATCCTGCAGATCAGCGCCAATGTCGGGACCTTGTTGGGGATCGAAGCTTCCCAAGTGCTGGGCAAGCCGCTGCCCGCGCTGGTCGGCACGGGCCTGGCCAAGCAGGTATGCAAACTGGTCGAACAGGACCTTGCCGAGGATCTGCAGCCGCTCGCCGTCAAGCTCGACGGTATCGCCTTCGAAGGCTTCCTGCACCGCCATGACGGCCTGCTGATCTTCGAGCTCGAACTGCTCGCGTCCAGCGCCAGCGACCCGCACAGCCACCTCAACCGAATGCTGCAGCGCCTGCAGGCTGCACAAGATCTCGACACCTTGCATGATCTGGTCGTGCGGGAGGTACAGGCGCTGACCGGCTACGATCGCGTGCTTGTCTACCGATTCGAGGAGGAAGGCCACGGCCAGGTGGTCGCGGAGGCTTCATCACCGGGCATGGAGCGGTTCAAGGGCCTGTACTTCCCCGCCTCGGACATTCCGGCCCAGGCTCGCCAGCTCTACCTGAGCAACTGGTTGCGCATCATCCCGGATGCCGCCTACACGCCGGTGCCGATCGTGCCGGCGATGCGCCCCCAGGACGAGCAGCCGCTGGACCTCAGCTTCGCCACCTTGCGCAGCGTGTCGCCGATCCACTGCCAGTACATGCGCAACATGGGCGTGCTGTCGTCGATGAGCATCTCGCTGGTCTGCGAAGGTCGGCTCTGGGGCTTGATCACTTGCGGCAACCGTACACCCTTGCATGTTCCGAGCAACCTGCGCAGTGCATGCAAGACCATTGGCCAAGTGCTGTCGCTGCAGATCAGTGCCATGCAGGCGTTGCAACTGGCCGCCGAGCGTGAGGCCAAGATCGATAGCTTGGCACGCTTCGAGCAGGCCATGCGGGAAAGCGCCGCAAGCGTATTCGACGGCTTGGCCGCCTCTGTCGGGCAACTGCTGGAGCTGGTCGATGCCAGTGGCGTGGCGATCATCGACGGGGATCAGTTGCGCACTGCCGGCGCTTGCCCGACACCAGCGCAGATCCACGCGCTGCATCACTGGATCGAGCAGCAGCGCATGCCGGTATTCGCCTCGCATGAGCTGGGCAGCGTGTACCCGCCTGCGAACGAATATCGCTTGCTCGCCAGCGGTGTGCTGACCCTGTCCCTGCCCAAGCCGGTTACCAACGGCATCATCTGGTTCCGCCCGGAAGTCAAGGAAACCCTGTCCTGGAGCGGAGATCCACGCAAACCGATGCACCTGGATCCTTCGGGCGACGAATTGCGGCTGCGACCACGCTCTTCGTTCGAGCAGTGGAAAGTGGAGATGGAAGGCATCTCGCGCAAGTGGAGCCATGGCGACCGTTTCGCCGCCAATGACCTGCGCCGCTGCGCCCTGGAAATCGACCTGTCGCGCCAGGTGCTCAGGGAGCAGGCTGCCGTGCGTGCGCGCGACGAGCTGATGGCAGTCGTCTCCCATGACCTGCGCAGCCCCATGACGGTGATTGCCATGCTCTGCGGCATGATGCAGAAAACTTTCAGCAGTGATGCGGTCAACGCCTCTCGGCGCGTCACCTCGGCCATCAGCACCATGCAACAGGCGACCAGTCGCATGAATGCGTTGCTCGATGATTTGCTCGATACCTCCAAGATCGAAGCCGGACGCTACGTGATCGCGCCAAGACCACTGGATGTCAGCCTGATGCTCGAAGAAGCCCAAGCCTTGCTCGCCCCTCTGGCCCAGACCAAGCTGGTGCGGCTGGTGCTCGAAGCCCAGCCAGGCCTGCACATCAATGCCGATCCCGAGCGCCTGTTCCAGGTGCTGTCGAACCTGGTGGGCAACGCCGTCAAGTTCACCGACGCGCATGGCACGGTTGCGGTAAGCGCCCGGGCCGATGGCGCCAGCGTGGCCTTCACCGTGCGCGACACCGGCCGTGGCATCGCGCCCGAGCAATTGCCGCATGTGTTCGAACGCTACTGGACGGCGCGCGAAGGCAACCCGGACGGCACCGGACTGGGGCTATACATCACTCGGGGAATCATCAAGGCGCACGGCGGCGAGATCAGTGCCAACAGCGAGCCGGGCCAAGGCAGCACGTTCCGCTTCAGCGTGCCGCGGATCGAGACGAGCGGTATCTCGCTGGGCAGCGGGTGACCCGCAACTGCCTGCACCGTTGAAGGACCTGCCGCACGGGTGGCGGCGGGTGCGTCAACGGTGCAAAACCCTTTGCCGTGGATGGATAAGGCGCCTGGCTCGACCCTGTCATGGACTCGCTGGCGACGCGGGTACCAGCCCTGTCAAGACGTACCCGTCATTCACTGACGGGCCTGGACCCGGCCTGTGACTGCTCACCCGCCTCGGCTGCCCATCAGCGAGTTGGCGTACGCAGCGTGACGAACTCTTCCGCGGCAGTGGGATGTACCCCGATGGTCTCATCGAACTGCTGCTTGGTCGCGCCAGCCTTGAGCGCCACGCCAAGCCCTTGGATGATCTCGCCGGCGTCCGGGCCGACCATGTGACAACCGAGCACGCGATCGGTCTGGGCGTCGACCACCAGCTTGATCAGGGTCTTCTCCTGGACGTCCGTCAGGGTCAGCTTCATTGGCCGGAAGCGACTTTCGAAGATCTTCACCTCGTGTCCAGCTTCCAAGGCCTGCTCCTCGCTCAGGCCGACCGTACCGATCGGCGGCTGGCTGAACACTGCGGTGGGAATATTGCGATAGTCGACGGGGCGGTACTGGTCCTGCTTGAACAGGCGCCGGGCCACCGCCATGCCTTCGGCCAGCGCCACCGGGGTCAGTTGGACACGACCGATCACGTCGCCAATGGCCAGGATCGACGGCTCGGTGGTCTGGTACTGCTCGTCGACGCGGATGTAGCCACGCTCGTCCAGCTCGACGCCAGTGTTCTCCAGCCCGAGGTCGTCGAGCATCGGGCGTCGGCCGGTGGCGTAGAGGATGCAGTCGGCGAACAGTTCGCGTCCATCCTCGAGGGTCGCCTTGAGGCTGCCATCGGCTTGCTGGTCGATGCGCTTGATATCACTGTTGAACTGCAGGTGCAGCCCGCGCTTCTCCAGCTCGTCCTTCAGGTGCTGGCGCACCGAGCCGTCGAAGCCACGCAGGAACAGGTCGCCGCGGTAGACCAGGCTGGTTTCGGCACCCAGCCCCTGGAAGATGCCAGCGAACTCGACGGCGATATAGCCTCCACCGACGATCAGAACCCGCCGGGGCAGCGTCTTGAGGTAGAACGCCTCGTTGGAGGTGATCGCCAGATCCTTGCCGGGAATGTCCGGCACGAACGGCCAGCCGCCGGTGGCGATGAGGATGCGCTGGGCCGTGTAGCGACGACCGTCGACTTCCACTTCGTTGCTTCCGATCAGGCGGGCATGCCCTTGCAGCAAGGTCACTGCGCTGTTGACCAGCAGGTTGCGATAGATGCCGTTGAGGCGTTCGATCTCGCGATTCTTGTTGGCGATCAAGGTAGCCCAGTCGAAATGGCCCTCTTCCAGCGTCCAGCCATAGCCGGATGCCTGTTCGAGTTCGTCGGCGACGTGTGCACCGTAGACCAGCAGCTTCTTTGGCACGCAGCCTACATTGACGCAGGTGCCCCCCAGGTAGCGGCTCTCGGCCACGGCCACCTTCGCACCGAAACCGGCGGCGAAGCGCGCCGCGCGCACGCCACCGGAACCGGCACCAATCACGAACAGATCAAAATCGTAGGCCACTTGCGGCTCCTCAATGAAAAAAGCCACCCGAGGGTGGCTTTTTTTGGCACAAGGCGCAAGAGGCGTCGACCGCCCTCGGCGCGAGGCTCAGTGAGCCTTGCCGGTCTTGTAGTAGTTCTCGAAGCAGAAGTTGGTCGCGTCGATGTAACCTTCGGCGCCACCGCAGTCGAAACGACGGCCCTTGAACTTGTAGGCCAGGACACAGCCATTCCTGGCCTGTTGCATCAGGGCGTCGGTGATCTGGATCTCACCGCCCTTGCCCGGCTCGGTATTCTTGATGATGTCGAAGATGTCCGGAGTCAGGATGTAGCGGCCGATGATCGCCAGGTTGGACGGCGCGTCTTCCGGCTTGGGTTTCTCGACCATGTTGGTCACGCGGAAGATATCTTCGCGGATCATGTCTCCGGCGATCACGCCATACTTGTTGGTCTCCTGCGGATCGACTTCCTGGATGGCGACAATCGAGCAGCGGAACTGATTGTACAACTTGACCATTTGCGACAGCACGCCATCGCCGTCGGGGTTGACGCACAGGTCGTCGGCCAGCACCACGGCGAACGGCTCGTCGCCGATCAGTGGACGGCCGGTCAGGATGGCGTGGCCCAGGCCTTTCATTTCGGTCTGGCGGGTATAAGAGAACGAGCATTCGTCGAGCAGGCGACGAATACCGACCAGGTACTTCTCCTTGTCGGTGCCCTTGATCTGGGTCTCGAGCTCGTAGCTGATATCGAAGTGATCTTCCAATGCGCGCTTGCCACGCCCGGTGACGATGGAGATTTCATTCAAGCCTGCATCCAGCGCTTCCTCGACGCCGTACTGGATCAACGGCTTGTTGACCACCGGCAGCATTTCCTTGGGCATGGCTTTGGTAGCAGGCAGGAAGCGAGTACCGTAACCGGCAGCCGGGAACAAGCATTTCTTGATCATAAACGTCCTTAACAAGGGCTTGGCGGGGGTAGAATCGGGCGCAGTCTAATCAGGCGATAGTTACCTTACAACGCCTGATCGGACCGAGCGATCCCATGATAGAGATGACCCCAGTGTAGTTAGTTCAACGGGATCGTAAATATGCTGCACGGCAAATATTATCGCTGGGCAGGATGATGCAATACCGATCCGGTCGATTGAGCTGGCGCTGCCGTCAACTACCGGAGATGCACTCGGTCGCCGCCGTGCGCACATCGCCCGGGCGCAAGGGAAAATTGTTCAAGCGCTCATGCACCTTGATGCTGCTGCCATCGCCGCGCTTCTCGATATCGACCAAGGCGGCCGGGCCGGCGCCAGCGGCAAGTTTCTGCGGCACGATCAGGCGCAGGCCATCACCCCTGGCCTGTTCCTGCAAAGGTCCTCGCGAATCGGCCAGTTGGCTCTTCACGCAATCGGCATATTCACGCGGCGTCTTGCCGGACATGACATCCATAGTTTCGCGGGACTGTTCGAGTTCCGAGACACTTGCACAGCCCCCCAATGCCACCGCCAAGGCAGCCAGCGCCAATTTCATCTGCATCGATCCTCCTTCGGAAAACCCTTCAGACAACAGGCGGGCGGTTTTGCTCCCTGAGCTGGCGCAAATGCCCGGTCTTTTGCCAGCGCTCACGCGACGCACAGCGACATCGTGATATCTTTCGCCGTGCAGAACCTTTACCTTGCGGAGCCCTACATGAAATTCGTCCACCAGCGCGAGCACCTCAACGAAGACGACATCGTCGTGATCGAGTGTTCCCAGCGCTGCAATATTCGCCTGATGAACGATGCCAACTTCCGCAGTTTCAAGAATGGCGGACGGCACACCTACCATGGTGGCGCATTCGACCGTTTCCCGGCGAAGATCACCGTGCCGAGCACAGGCTTCTGGAACATCACCATCGACACCGTCAGCGCACGACCGATTTCCGTGACCCGCAAGCCAACCTTCTCCCACAAGATCAAGATCGTTCGTCGCTCCGCGTCGCACCTGAGATAAGCCCATGACCCAGACCATCAAATACGTGATCAAGTACAAGCTCGACGGCCAGCGCCGCTGGGACTTCGCGCAGCTGTCCGAGGCCTCGCTCGAGCAGGCCCGGCAGGCCTTGCGCAAGATTCATGGCGACGATGCCGAGAAGATCAGTGACATCCAGGTCAGCAAGGCTCTTTGAATCCTTTTCGCATCTCGGAGGAACCTGTCGATGACCCGTTGGCCAGACCGTCGCATTCTCGATCTGCTGGACATCGAGCAGCCCATTCTGCAGGCACCGATGGCCGGCGCGACCGGATCGGCCATGGCCATCGCGGTGGCCAATGCCGGCGGGCTGGGCGCCCTGCCCTGCGCCATGCTCGGCCTCGATGAAGTACGCGCCGAAGTCGAACGTTTTCGCCATGCTTGCCAGGCACCGTTGAACCTCAACTTCTTCTGCCACCAGCCGCCACCGGCCGACCCGGCCGCGCAGCAGCGCTGGAAGCTGGCACTCAAGCCGTACTACGAGGAACTGGGTGCCGATTTCGACGCGCCTACACCCAAGTCCGAGCGCGCGCCGTTCGATCACCAGGCTTGCCAGCTGGTGGAGACGCTGCGTCCGGAGGTGGTGAGCTTCCACTTCGGCCTGCCGCCGGAGCCGCTCGTACAGCGGGTCAAGGCTACCGGCGCGAAAGTGCTCGGCAGTGCCACCACGGTCGAAGAAGCGATATGGCTGCAAACGCATGGCTGTGACGCCATCATTGCCATGGGCTATGAGGCGGGTGGACATCGCGGCATGTTCCTCAGCGAGGACATTGGCACGCAGATCGGTACCCTGGCCCTGGTGCCTCAGGTCGTGGATGCGGTCGACGTCCCGGTGATCGCCGCTGGCGGTATCGCCGATCATCGCGGCCTACTGGCCGCACTGGCGCTGGGCGCTTCAGCCGTGCAGATCGGCACGGCCTACCTGTTCTGCCCGCAGGCCAAGGTCTCGCCAGCGCATCGCCGCGCCTTGGATGAAGCCTCGGCCAGCGACACGGCATTGACCAACCTGTTCACCGGACGGCCAGCCCGCGGCATCAACAATCGGCTCATGCGCGAGCTGGGGCCGATGAGCCCGTTGGCGCCGCACTTTCCCCTGGCTGGCGGCGCGCTCGTGCCGCTGCGCAAGATCGGCGAGGCGCGAGGCGACAGCGATTTCGGCAACCTGTGGGCAGGCCAGGCGTTGCGCCTGGGGCAGCATCGCTCGGCCGGCGACCTGACCAGGGACATTGCATTCAATGCATTGGCAGCGATGGGCCGGCAAGGCCGGGTCGACGACAAGCCCGAGGAAGGATAGCGACATCGGCAGCCGGCTCGGGCGAACCGGCTGCGTCGGATGGCATTCATTTCTCTTCGAGAACGGCTTTGCCCTTGACGGCTTTCGGACCCATGATCGCCCAGAAGATTAGGCCGGGAAGCGGTGCCCAGACCACGAACACGATCCACAGCATCTTGCGCTCGGCACGGCGCTCACTGCCGATGATGTGCCAGATCGCGAGGATCTGCAGCAGGATGACAACCACGGCGAGGATGATCCACATCGTTCCGATTTCCATGAGCTTTTCTCCGGTGTGCTGGTACCTCTTTTGTTTCCCGCACACGTCGAGGGTTCATTAAAATCTGGTCCGATCGGCAAATCCCGCGCCCTTCGACCGGCTGACCCGCAAGCACCAGCAACGCCGATTCCGCGCCAGCCGGCCGCCTGCAGGTGCCGTGGACAACCGCCGGACGAGCCCGCGATGCCCGGTCGCCAGCGACCTCAGTAGTAGGCGTTTTCCTTGATCGAGTGATCGGTCACGTCACGCACGCCCTTGAGCTCGGGAATACGCTCGAGCAAGGTCCGCTCGATGCCTTCCTTGAGCGTGACGTCCGCCTGGCCGCAGCCCTGGCAACCGCCACCAAACTGCAGTACCGCGATGTTGTCCTCGACCACGTCGATCAGGCTCACCAACCCGCCATGACTGGCCAGCCCCGGATTGATCTCGGTTTGCAGGTAGTAATTGATGCGCTCGTTGATCGGGCTGTTCTCGTCGACCATCGGCACCTTGGCGTTCGGCGCCTTGATGGTCAGCTGGCCACCCATGCGATCGGTGGCGTAGTCGACCAGGGCATCCTCGAGGAACGGCTCGCTGATCGAATCGATGTAGGCGGTGAAGCTCTTCAGGCCGACCGCGACGTCATCGGGCTTTTCCTCGCCAGGCTTGCAGTAGGCGATGCAGGTTTCGGCGTACTGGGTGCCCGGCTGGGTGATGAAGATACGGATGCCGATGCCTGGAGCGTTCTGCTTGGACAGCAGATCGGCCAGGTAGTCATGGGCGGCGTCGGTAATGGTTATAGCGCTCATGTAAGTTCCTCACAGACTTGCCGGCCAGTGTACGCCAAGCCGAGCCTCTAACAAAGTCCTAGTATTTGACTCGGGTTAGCGCCAGGGCCGGCGCCTGCTGCAGTCGTGCCTCGCACCAGGCCTTGCCGTGGTGATAGAACCCGCGCTCCAGCCACTGGTAGCTCAGCCAGGAAGCCGCGCCGATCAGCGGCACGCAGAAGGCGAATACCCCATAGGGATCGAGGCCGAAGCGCTGGCTGACGAACCAGCCGGACCAGAGCACCAGGACATGGACCAGGTAGACCGAGTAGGAACAATCGCCCATGGCCTTGAGAACCTGGTTACCCTTGAAGTAGCGCTCCAGGGCGATGAAGGCCAGCACCACCATGGCGCTGGGCAACCCCCAGTGCAGCAGCCGCAGGGAGTTGTCCAGTTGGTAGATGGCATAGCCGGCCGCCGCCAGCAAGGCCAGCGGCAGCCACAACCCCTCGCGTATCAGGCCGCGGCGATAGAGCACGCCGATGCCGATACCCAGGAGGAATTCGTAGATGATGCCGTTGTTGTAGAACCGGCTGAGCAGGCCGAACCGCCCTAGCACCTCGCTGGCGAGCAACAATGCCGCGGTGACCAGCAGCAGGTGATGACGCTGGCGTACCAGGAAGGCTAGCGAGAACAGCAAGTAGAAGAACATTTCGAAGTTCAGCGTCCAGCCGACGTTGAGAGTCGGGTACAGCCCATAGCCACCCGGGTTTTCCGCCGGGATGAACAGCAATGACAACAGCAAGTGCTGCCATTCGAACACCTGGTGCGGCATCCAGCGGCTGGCAGCCAGCAACAGCAGGCCCATCAGCAGCGAATAGAACCAGTAGGCCGGGACGATGCGCAGCAACCGGTGCAGCATGAAGCGTTGCGGCGCGATCTGCTTGTCGCGGGTCGAGAGGTAGATGACCAGCCCGCTGATGACGAAAAAGATGTCCACGCCGACCGCGCCCCGCTCGGTGAGAAAGCGACCGACAGGACCGTCGGCATGGAAGTCGAAGAAGATCTGCATGAAATGATGGCATACCACCACCCAGGCAGCGAACGCCCTGAGAGCTTGAAGCGAATACAGCATGAACAGTCCCGAGATTGCCGGTGCATTCAGGTTTCCCTCTCTAGAGCTCCAAGCTCCAAGCGCCGCGCTCTGCTCCTGGCTCGCGGCTTGCAGCTCCAGAGGGGAAGCCGCCCGGTGCTGGGACCGCGCGATCCCGCTAAAGCTCCCCTGCGCTGGTCAAAGATTCTGATAGCGGTTCATGTCCAGCACGCCGGCTTCGAGCGGATCGGTCTGCTCGATGTAGCGGCTCAGGTCATGGAAGTACTCCCAGAACCGCGGATGGCTACGCCGTATCCCCCAGCGCTCGACGATACGCTCGAAGCGCTCGTGATCGTCGCGCGCGGCTTGCATGGCTTCGACGAACTGCGCGACCTGCCCCGTTGGAATGTCGAACATGAAATTGGGATAGCTGCTTAGCACGCCTGGATACAGGGTCAAGGTGTCCAGGCCCGGCTGGTAGCGATAGGCCTCGCCCAGCAGGAAGGCCACATTGCTGTGGGCGCGGTTGCGCAGAAGGCTGTAGACCTGGCGCTGGCCATCCGGCGCTTCGATGCGCAGCATCGTCGCCTCAGGCAGCTGGCCGATGACCTTGAGTCCGGCCGCAGGACGCGAAACCAGGCGGCTCAAGGCCTGCTCGGCATCGGCGAAGGCCTCGTCGAGGCCCATTCGCGAGCAGTAGGCACCCAGGCAGCGATTGATCGGGTCGGGCGAAGCATCGATGGCGGCGCTGCGCTGCAGCAGCTTGCTGGCGAAGTCCCGGCGCGCATCGCCCTTGGCCAGGTGCAGGCCGCTCGGGGTCTTGGTGTCGATATCCTGGTAGTCGAGCCACATCTTCACCTTGCCACTGTTGCGGTACCAGTCGCCAAGCATGTCTGCGCGCTGCTGGGCAGGCATCAGCCGCAGAAAGTTGACCTCCGCGCCGTTGCGGATCAGGTCGAAGTACAGCCTCGTCTGCAACTGGTGCGAGACATTGCCGAACACATCGAAATTGACCGCCAGCTGATAGTAGGTGCGCTCGAGCAACGGATAGTCGAACAGCCAGAACGTCAGTGGCACGTCGCCAATCAGGCCCTTGGTCACCGAGGCGCTGTCGAAATGCCGGAAGATGCTCAGCAAGGCATTGTCGTTACCGGCCCAGAGCGAGTCCCAGCCAGGCGCCGGCGAACCGGCATAGGTGTCGCGCCGCAGCGCCTCGTAGGCGTTGCGCTTGTCCCGGTAGGCATGCCAGAGCGACAGCACGCTGCCGACATCGTCGATCTGTCCGGGCATGGCCAGCAGCGGCGTGGCCTCGCCACGGTAGCGCGCATCGGTGATGTAGCGGTCGTGCGAAGGGTCCTGGAACAATACCCAGAAATTGTCGCGGATCACGTCGGTGGCGATCTGCCCCCGGCACACCGGCCCACGGATGAAGGTGCGCACGAAGTACTCGGCATTGTCCAGCATGAACCGATAGCGCGCCTGGGCCGGAATCGCGGCGAAGGTCTCGAAGGGATTGGCGCGCCGCTGCGGACCGTAGCCTGGCACGCTGTCCACATGCCAGTCACCGCGGTAGAACAACTGCCTGACCCGCTCCAGCTTGCCCGGCCCTGCGGGGTAGGTGATGTGGGTCTTGTGCACGATCACGCCTTCGACCGGCCTCAAGCGATAGTAGAACGCGGTGCCCGGAGAATCGTTCGGCCGGCGTGTGGCGATCACATCGACCGGCTGGCCGCTGGGCGTGCGCGAACGCACCCATTGGAAGAAATGTCCCGGCTCGCCACCCTCGAAATGGACATGGGCGAGGAACAGGTGTTCGTAGAGCCAGCGCGCCACCAGCGTCTCGGACGGGCCGGCGCGATTGAGCAGCGCCTCCCATTCAGCGATCTGCCGCGCCTCGACGGGGCTGGGACGAAGAGCCTGGTGATCGATCGGCGCGCCGGCTGCCAGCCAACGCTGCAGGGTCTGGTACTGCGCCTCGGTCAGGCCGGTGACGGCCAGGGGCATGCCTTGGCCAGGATGACTGGCGACATATCCGTCGAACTCGGCGGGTAACGGACACATGTTCTGTCGATCCAGGCCCAGCACGATGCCTTCGGGAATCCGCGCATTGGGCGTGAGCGGCGTATGCTGGCCAAGCTCGAGCATGCGTGCCATCAGGGCCGCCTGGCTGCCTTGCGCCTCGAGCACGGAATAGAACCCCTTGCGCCGCCAGGCCTCTTCGCCATGGGCGTCCTCGAACAGCCGGGTGGTGGCCACGGCCTGGCGGCGCTCGCCCTGGTAGACCGGCACCTTGGACGCGCCGCGCTCGACACCTTCGGCGCTGCCGAGGTTGAGCTGGCAGGCGGCATCGTTGCAGGCATGACAGGCAACGCATTTCTCGGTGAAGATCGGCTGGATGTCACGGGTGTAGGAGATGGCCGAGCTGGCCTGGGGGGCTTGCCCGAGCGCCGTGCTGCTGACCAGCAGGGCGAAGACGGCGGCAAGTGAACGTTGCAGCATGTACGGGTTTCCTGGTTGCTTGGAGACTGTCGCGGGGCCTGGTTGATCGGGGGGTGTTGAACATGAGGGAAATTCATGAAAAAGGTACGAGCGCCTAAAAACCGCGCAGCTTTGCTATGATCCGCACCTTCTGATATTTGCCCGACCAGGTAGTTTCTATGTCCGATCGCAGCGCTCGTCTACAAGCACTCCAGCACGCACTCAAGGAGCGCATACTGATCCTCGACGGCGGCATGGGCACGATGATCCAGAGCTACCGCCTCGAAGAGCATGACTATCGTGGCACGCGCTTCGCCGATTGGCCAAGCGATGTCAAAGGCAACAACGATCTGCTGCTGCTCACCCAGCCAGACGTCATCGCCGCGATCGAGAAGGCCTACCTGGATGCCGGTGCCGATATTCTCGAGACCAACACCTTCAACGCCACGCAGATCTCCCAGGCCGACTACGGCATGGAGTCGCTGGTCTACGAACTCAACGTCGCCGGCGCGCGCATCGCGCGCCAGGTGGCCGACGCCAAGACCCTCGAAACGCCGGATCGGCCACGCTTCGTCGCCGGCGTGCTCGGCCCGACCAGCCGCACCTGCTCGATCTCGCCGGACGTCAACGACCCTGGCTATCGCAACGTCACCTTCGACGAACTGGTCGAGAACTACATCGAGGCCACCCGCGGGTTGATCGAGGGCGGCGCCGATCTGATCCTGATCGAGACCATCTTCGACACCCTCAACGCCAAGGCGGCGATCTTCGCCGTGCAGCAAGTGTTCGAGGATGACGGCATCGAGCTGCCGATCATGATTTCCGGCACCATCACCGATGCCTCTGGGCGTACCTTGTCCGGGCAGACCACCGAAGCCTTCTGGAACTCGGTACGCCACGCCAAGCCAATCTCCGTCGGCCTGAACTGCGCGCTGGGCGCCAAGGACCTGCGTCCGTACCTGGAGGAGCTGTCGACCAAGGCCGACACCTACGTCTCGGCCCACCCCAACGCCGGCCTGCCCAACGCCTTCGGCGAGTACGACGAAAGCCCCGCGGAAATGGCCAGGGTGGTCGAGGAGTTCGCCGCCAGCGGTTTCCTCAACATCATCGGCGGCTGCTGCGGGACCACGCCTGCGCATATCCAGGCGATCGCCGAGGCCGTGGCCAAGTATCCGCCTCGCATCATCCCGGACATCCCCAAGGCCTGCCGGCTTTCCGGCCTGGAACCATTCACCATCGATCGGCAGTCGCTGTTCGTCAACGTCGGCGAGCGCACCAACATCACCGGTTCAGCCAAGTTCGCCCGGCTGATCCGCGAGGAAAACTACACCGAGGCCCTGGAAGTCGCCTTGCAGCAAGTCGAGGCCGGAGCCCAGGTAATCGACATCAACATGGACGAAGGGATGCTCGACTCCCAGGCAGCCATGGTGCGTTTCCTCAACCTGATCGCCGGCGAGCCGGACATTTCCCGCGTGCCGATCATGATCGACTCGTCCAAGTGGGAAGTGATCGAGGCGGGCCTCAAGTGCATCCAGGGCAAGGGCATCGTCAACTCGATCTCGATGAAAGAAGGCGTCGAGCAGTTCAAGCACCACGCCCGCCTGTGCAAGCGCTACGGCGCCGCGGTGGTGGTGATGGCGTTCGACGAGGTCGGCCAGGCCGACACCGCCGCGCGCAAGAAGGAGATCTGCCAGCGCAGCTACGACATCCTGGTCGACGAGGTGGGCTTCGCGCCGGAAGACATCATCTTCGACCCGAACATCTTCGCGGTCGCCACCGGCATCGAGGAACACAACAACTATGCCGTGGACTTCATCGAAGCCTGCGCCTACATCCGCGACCACCTCCCCCATGCCCTGTCGTCGGGCGGGGTATCTAACGTGTCGTTCTCGTTCCGCGGCAACAATCCGGTGCGCGAGGCGATCCATTCGGTCTTCCTCTACCATGCGATCCAGAACGGCCTGACCATGGGCATCGTCAACGCCGGACAGCTGGAGATCTACGACGAGATCCCGCCGGCGCTGCGCGAAAAGGTCGAGGACGTGGTGCTCAATCGCACCCCCGAGGGTACCGATGCGCTGCTGGCGATCGCCGACGACTACAAGGGCGGCGGCGCGGCCAAGGAGGTCGAGAACGAACAGTGGCGCGCGTTGCCGGTCGACAAGCGTCTAGAGCATGCGCTGGTCAAGGGCATCACCGCCTACATCGTCGAGGATACCGAAGAGTGCCGGCAACAGTGCGCTCGCCCGATCGAGGTGATCGAAGGCCCGCTGATGAGCGGCATGAACGTGGTTGGCGACCTGTTCGGCGCCGGCAAGATGTTCCTGCCGCAGGTGGTCAAGTCGGCCCGGGTCATGAAGCAGGCCGTGGCCCACCTGATCCCGTTCATCGAGGCCGAGAAAGGCGATACGCCCGAAGCCAAGGGCAAGATCCTCATGGCCACGGTCAAGGGCGACGTGCACGACATTGGCAAGAACATCGTCGGCGTGGTGCTGGGCTGCAATGGCTATGACATCGTCGACTTGGGCGTCATGGTGCCGGCCGAAAAGATCCTGCAGACAGCCCGCGAACAGAAATGCGACATCATCGGTCTCTCCGGCCTGATCACCCCGTCGCTGGACGAAATGGTCCATGTGGCCCGCGAGATGCAGCGCCAGGACTTCCAGCTGCCGTTGATGATCGGTGGCGCGACCACGTCCAAGGCCCATACGGCGGTGAAGATCGAGCCCAGGTATACCAACGACGCGGTGGTCTATGTCACCGATGCGTCCCGCGCTGTCGGCGTGGCGACCCAGTTGCTCTCCAAGGAGCTCAAGCCCGCCTTCGTCGAGAAGACCCGCCAGGAATACCAGCAAGTGCGCGAGCGCACCGCCAACCGCGGCGCGCGTACCGAGCGCCTGGCCTACGACCAGGCGATTGCCCGCAAGCCGCAGTTCGACTGGGCGGCCTATGCACCCGTCGCGCCAACCTTCACTGGCGTGAAGGTGCTCGAGGACATCGACCTGCGGGTCCTGGTCGAGTACATCGACTGGACACCGTTCTTCATTTCCTGGGACCTGGCTGGCAAGTTCCCGCGCATCCTCGGCGATGAAGTGGTCGGCGAGGCGGCGACCGCGCTGTACCAGGATGCCCGCGAGATGCTCGACAAGCTGATCGACGAGAAACTGATCGGTGCCCGCGCAGTGTTCGGCTTCTGGCCGGCCAACCAGGTCGCTGACGACGATATCGAGGTCTACGCGCCGGACGGCCAGCCACTGGCCATGCTGCATCACCTGCGCCAGCAGACCATCAAGCCCGACGGCAAGCCGAACCTGTCGCTGGCCGACTTCGTCGCACCCAAGGCCAGCGGGATCACCGATTATATCGGCGGGTTCATCACCACCGCCGGCATCGGCGCGGAGGAGGTGGCCAAGGCTTACCAGGACAAGGGCGACGACTACAACTCGATCATGGTCAAGGCCCTCGCCGACCGCCTGGCCGAAGCCTGCGCCGAGTGGCTCCATGAACGTGTGCGCAAGGAGCACTGGGGCTACGCCCGGGACGAACAGCTCGACAACGAGGCCTTGATCAAGGAACAGTACAGCGGCATCCGCCCTGCCCCCGGCTACCCGGCCTGCCCCGATCACACCGAGAAGCGCACCCTGTTCCGCCTGCTCGACGGCACCGACATCGGCGAAACCGGCCCCAGCGGCGTGTTTCTCACCGAGCACTTCGCCATGTTCCCGACCGCAGCCGTGAGTGGCTGGTACTTCGCCCACCCGCAGGCCCAGTATTTCGCCGTGGGCAAGGTCGACAAGGACCAGATCGACAGCTACAGCGCGCGCAAGGGCCAGGATGCGAGCGTCAGCGAACGTTGGCTGGCCCCCAACCTGGGCTACGAGGGGTAGCTGGAAGCTGGTAGCTGGTAGCTGGAAGCTGGAAGCTGGAAGCTGGAAGCTGGAAGCTGGAAGCTGGAGCATGCGCCGATACCAGCGTATACGCCAGCTTGCAGCTTGCGGCGCCTACTGCTGGCTGACCCAGAACACGGCAGCGGTGACCGCCAGCACGATCAGGCAGAGGATCGCCCAGGCATCGACGGTACTGTCGGACTTGCGGCCCTTGCTTGGATGGCTCATGGCATCGCCTCTTGTAGTGATTGTCGGAATGCACTTCACCCCTGGCAGTTAAGCGCAGTGAAGCCCACAACTCAAGCAAGGGCTTTCAGTCGACGATGGGCTGTGTCAGAAACGGGTAACGATACCCAGGCGGGCGCCCTTCGGCGCTGTAGCGTCGAAAGTCGATGGCTGCCGCACCGCGCTCGGGCAGGGCCAGCCAGCGCCGAGCTCGATCCTGGTCGATCAGCCGCAGTACTGGCAGTTGGTAGTCTCGCTGACCGTCGCGGTCGATGGGGAGGCCGAGCGCGTCATCGTGCAGCATTACCATGGCCCAGCCGCCAAGCATGAACTGACCGCCCATCAGCACGCTGAGGCGACCGTCGATACGCGCGCGCAATGCTTCGGGCGAGCTGTTCACGGCGCTGAAGATCACGTCATGACCAGGTGTACGCCCCGCCTGTGCGAAAGCACGCATGGCGCCAAAGGCCATCTCGTCGTTCGCCGACCATACCAGGCGCGTATCGGGGTAGCGTTGCAGCAGGATCTGCGCCTGTTCATAGGCACGCTGCCGATCCCATCCGCCATATACCACCTGGCGCAGGCGAACCTGTGGAAAATCGGCCAGCGCCCGACGCATGCCCTGCTCACGCAACTGCGAAGCGGGCGTGGTCTTGATTCCGGCGAAGGCCAGCAGGTCGATCGGCCCCTCGAGCCTGGGCAGCTTGTCGAGCATGGCATGCAGCATCAGGTAGCCGGCCTGTTCGTCGTTGCCGGTCAGGGTAGCGAGCAGTGGCGCGAAGGTTTCCGGCTGGGCATCCACCGCGCGTGCCTGGGACTGGGTAAGCCCATTGCTCACCAGCACCAGCTTGACCCCAGTGCCATGGGCCAAGCGCATGATCGCCGGGGCCACGTATTGCTCGTTGACCAGCACCAGATAGTCAGGTCGCCGCGGCCCCAGCAGCAGAACGCGAGCCGTCGACAAGGCGCTGCTGGCGTCGCGCCCGATGTAATGCACCTGCAATTGCAAGCCGAGATCGTCGGCCGCGCATTGCATGAAGCGGGAATAGCTTCGCCAGAACACTTCCTCGGGATGTCCCGGATTGAGAAACGCCACCGAGGCGGCATGGGCACTGCCGAGCAATGACAAGCCCACCAGGCAAAGGCCGCGGCACAGGGTGCCACTGAGTGATCGGCAAAGCGCCAGGAGCATGCGAGGTGGTTCCTTCGAAACGAATGACAGTCTAAACCCGACCGCCCGGTGATCAAAATGCCAGGCAGTCTCACTTAGTCCAAATGCTTCTTTTCATATGCAAAAACATCACTTTAGCGCATAAACACAATCTGCTAACGTGCTCCGGCTCCGAACCGGAGTGCGCGGCCGTGCGCGCGATTAGCTGCATGCAGCCTGAGACAGGACTTTTATGTACGTATACGACGAGTACGATCAGCGGATCATCGAGGACCGCGTCAAGCAGTTCCGTGATCAGACCCGCCGCTACCTGGCCGGTGAGCTGAGCGAAGAAGAATTCCGCCCTCTGCGTCTGCAGAACGGCCTCTACATCCAACGTTTCGCGCCGATGCTGCGCGTCGCCGTGCCGTACGGCCAGCTGAACGCGACCCAGGTGCGGATGCTGGCGAAGATCGCCCGCGACTACGACAAGGGCTATGCCCATATCAGCACACGGCAGAATGTGCAGTTCAACTGGCCTGCCCTGGAAGACATCCCGGACATTCTCGCCGAACTGGCCACGGTGCAGATGCATGCCATTCAGACCAGCGGCAACTGTCTGCGCAACACCACCACCGACCAGTTCGCCGGCGTTGCCGCGGACGAAGTGATCGATCCGCGCCCCTGGTGCGAAATCGTTCGTCAGTGGACGACCTTCCACCCCGAGTTCGCTTTCCTGCCGCGCAAGTTCAAGATCGCGATCAACGGCTCGAAGCAAGACCGCGCCGCCATCGAGGTCCACGACATCGGCCTGGAGCCGATTTACAACGAAGCGGGCGAGCTTGGCTTCCGGGTGCTGGTCGGCGGCGGCCTGGGCCGCACCCCCGTGGTCGGCTCGTTCATCAATGAGTTCCTGCCCTGGCAAGACCTGATCAGCTACCTCGATGCCATCCTGCGCGTGTACAACCGCTACGGTCGCCGTGACAACAAGTACAAGGCGCGCATCAAGATTCTGGTCAAGGCCCTCACGCCGGAAGTGTTCGCCGAGAAGGTCGAGGCCGAGATGGTCCATCTGCGCGGCGGCCCCACCACCCTGACCGAAGCCGAGGTGCAGCGCGTTTCCCGCCACTTCGTCGATCCGGACTACCAGGCCCTGGAGGACGTCGACTACGCCGCCCTCGACCAGGACTACCCAGGCTTCGCCCGCTGGCGCTCGCGCAATACGCGCGCGCACAAGAAACCCGGCTACGTGGCCGTGACCGTGTCGCTCAAGCCTACCGGCGTCGCGCCGGGCGACATCACCGACAAGCAGCTCGATGCGGTCGCCGAGCTGGCCGAGCGTTACAGCTTCGGCTTCCTGCGCACCTCGCACGAGCAGAACATCATCCTCGCCGACGTCGAACAGCGCCAGCTACACGCGCTCTGGCTGGAGCTGCGCGAGCAAGGTTTCGCCACGCCGAACGTCGGCCTGCTGACCGACATCATCTGCTGCCCCGGCGGCGACTTCTGCTCGCTGGCCAATGCCAAGTCGATTCCGATCGCCGAGTCGATCCAGCGCCGCTTCGACGACCTGGACTACCTGTTCGACATCGGCGAGCTCGACCTGAACATCTCCGGCTGCATGAACGCCTGCGGCCACCACCACGTCGGCCATATCGGCATTCTTGGAGTGGACAAGAAAGGCGAAGAGTTCTACCAGGTCTCGCTCGGCGGCAATGCCGCGCGCGGCGCCAGCCTGGGCAAGATCCTCGGCCCGTCCTTCGCCCAGGAAGAAATGGCCGATGTGATCGAGAAGCTGATCGACGTCTACGTCGAGCACCGCACCGAAGACGAGCGTTTTATCGACACCTACCAGCGTATCGGCATCGACCCCTTCAAGGAGCGCGTCTATGCAGCGAATCATTAAGAACAACCAGATCGTCGACGAAACCTGGCACTTGCTGCCCAAGGACGTCTCGTTCGACGAATTGACCAACTGCGACGACTACATCGTGCCGCTGCAGCTGTGGCGTGACCACGCCCATGCACTGAAGGCCCGTGACGGCGGCCTGGGCGTGTGGCTCGATAGCGACGAGCAAGCCGAGGAGATCGGTGAGGACGTGGCCAGCTTCCAGGTCATCGCGCTGAACTTCCCGGCCTTCACCGATGGCCGCAGCTACTCCAATGCGCGCCTGCTGCGTGATCGCTACAAGTACACCGGCGAGCTTCGTGCGATTGGCGATGTACTGCGTGACCAGCTGTTCTACATGGCACGCTGCGGATTCGATGCCTTCGCGATCCGCGCCGACAAGGATCCCGAAGCAGCGCTGGAAGGCCTGAAGGACTTTTCGGTGACCTACCAGAGCGCCACCGACGAACCGCTGCCGCTGTTCCGACGTCGCTGAGCGACGAACCTGTACTCGACCGGCCCGCCAATTGGCGGGCCGGTCCGTTTTCAAGGCACCGAAAACCGCAAGGGCCTTGCTCGCGTCAATGGCGCCCCTGTCACTTGGCAGCCTTCGGTTCGAACAGGGCCACCCCCTGGCGCCACCGGCCTGGGCAGCAAGCCTTCGCGATGGAAGCATCGGCGATCTGCTGCCGTTCGTTCAGATTGTCCAGCCTCACCGACTGCACATCGTAGCTGCGCCGGGCATTGGCCTGCTGCACCATGGCGCTGCCAGCCGCCCCACAACGGCCCGAACAGCCGCGCCGTCGCAACCAGAGCGCAATAAATATGATTCATGAATAACTGGGATGGAAATTATAAGCTCGCGTCGACTTGAGTCTCGACGCGAGGTTCGCCAGCTCGCGCCTACAGACGCTCGAGCTCGGCCAGTGTCAGTTGCAGCAGCAGTGCACGTTCGGCCTGTTCACGCTCGGCGGCCAGCCGCTCGACTCTTTCCAGGTAGGCTTGCTCGCTGACCACCACGCCCCATCCGTCCAGCGCTTCCAGGCGCTCATGGAACGACGTGTTCATTCGTTCGAAGCGTTCGGGGAAACGTGCTCGCAGATGCTCGGCCCAAAATTCGCGACTGGCCAGGGACTTGGCCAGCGCTTGCGGGGTTTCGCCAGCAAGCACGGCATTGCGGGCGCCGTTGATGTGCTGCGGGAACACCCGGCTGTAGCGCTCGAAGTACATGTAGGCTGGTTGTTCCGGCAGCCCAAGAGGCCTGGCCAGATTGACCCGATAGGCCATGACCACTTCGATATCGTCCACCGGCATGTTGGGATTTTCCGTGCGCATGCGCTGGATATGTTCGGCTGCGATGCGATCGACCTGATCCAGGCGATACAACGACCGCCCCAGGCGCAGCAAAGTACGCGTGGCTTGGTAGCTGGTCTGACCGGCGCTCTGTTCGGCGATCAGCACACGGACTTCCAGGTCGCTGAGCACCAGCAGGAGCCGATCCGAACAGGAACGCGGACCGGAGGCCTGCAGGAAAATGGCCTGGCGTACTTCGTCACTACCTTCACATGCGCGCAGGATTCGCCAGACGCGTTCGCGCAGGTTGCGCGGCTGACGCAGGTATTCGTTGGAATCGGACAGGTCGGCCAGAAAGCGCAGCAAATCTTCGCTGCCAGGTTCGGCCGTCAGGCGGTTCCACAGAGACCGGCGTTGTTCGTACTCCTCGGACGGCCCGCCGAGCAGCCAGCGATCGCGCACGTTATCGTCGGCAACGGCATGAATGCGGGCCACGCTTTGCCGGGACGATTCCGGCTGCTCCACGCCTTGCGCCTCATTCACCTCCCTGACGCTCTCGCTGTCCAACGGGTTGTCGTGCAGCGTCAACTGCCGCAACGAGCGCCGCGCCACCGGCGTACCGCTTGGATTGAGGCGGCTTACCCGATTGTCACGCATGTCGACTTGCTCGATGAACGGGCGGTGCTGCAAATTCGAAGGCAAGGTTTCCAACAGCGTGCCGCGCAGAGAAATCTGGCGCAGGCTGCGCATGGGACGCAAATCCGGTTGCATGCGTAATGGATTGCCAGACAAGTCGAGGTAATGCAGGTGTGTCAGTTGCGCAAGCCGCTGGTTGGCGGCCGCGTCGAGACTGATGCGATTGCCGCTAAGGCGCAGGTCGATCAGCTGCGCAAGATGCTCGATACCAGGGGGAAGACGGGTCAAGCTGTTGCCGTGCAGGTCGAGGACACGCAGGTTGGGGAAGCGGCGCAGGAACTGTTCGGGCATCTCGGTCAGCCGCATGTCACGCAGGACCAGTTCTTGAACATGACTGAACTCGACGTTCTCCGGCAGGGTTGGCAGGCTTGCCACGTGCTCGCCCTCGATCACCAGGCGATGCTCGCCTGCTCGACCGTCAGGCTTGCGCCGCCAGCTACGACGAATGGCTGCGGCGACCTTGCGCCGCCTGGCTGCCTGGAGCACCCCGGATGATTCCAATCGCCAGGCCTCCAAGGCAGTGCGTAGGTCCGCCAACTGGCGATGCAGTTCATGCAGATGATTCCAGGGATCGACGTGCCGATCCCTCAGGCCATTGAGGTACTCCTCCAGCTCGGCGTCGGAGAGGGTCGGATAGACCTGGCGCAAGCCACGACGAAACGCTTCGCGGCTGCTTTCGCCGCGTCCGCTGAGCGGATAGCCCAAGCGCCCATTGCCCAGGCGCACCGGAGGCCGGAATCGGCCACCTTTCGGCGACAGACCGATCAGGCGTGCCGCCTCTTCCCGGTGCGTGCTGGCTCGTTCGGCAAGCCGAATGGCCAGCTCCTCGGCGCTCAGACCAGGCTTGCCGAGCAGAGTCTTTTGCAGCTCATCGAGCTGCGGCAACAGGGCCTCGGTCAAGGTGCCGGCCGATGCGCTGCCGGCAAGCGGCTGACCTTGCCCATCCAGGCACCGATAATGGCCCTCGCTGGCCAAGATCAGGCGCACTTGCGTGGCTTGCTCGGAGGTCGACCGCGCCCGCACCGGGCCTTCGATCGAGCCCTCGCGCACTTCGATTCGCACACTCTGCTGCCAGGGCGCCAGGGTATCGATCAGACCAAGGGCCAATGTTTCGGTATCGCGTATACAGGCCGCTGGCTGTCGCAGACCGGCACAAGCCCGGTTCAGGCGACTTTCGCGCAACCTCCAGCGCGCCTGCTGCGCCAATGCCATGGGCACGCGCTGCCCGTGCAGCAGGCTTTCCAGTTGGACCTGGTTCGCCTGTTCGACCAGTTCGTTGGCACAACGCGCCGTCAGCCCAGGAAAATCGCGCTTGAGCACCTGTGCGCCAGGTACCAGAGCAGGCTCGGCTGCGCGCACCTGGGCTTCGAACGCCTCGCCACGCAGGAGCGGGAACGTTTCATGCAAGCGGTGACGAGCCAGCGCGTCACGTAATAGCGCAGGCGCCGGGGCATTCTCCAGGTGCAACCTGCGCAGCGCAGCGGCGCTCATACCGCTTGCCTGCAGGACGCTGGCAGCCATTTCGTCGGTTGCGTCGGTGGTTTCCTGGTCGAGACGACGCAACAGCTCGCCGGTATCCTGCCAGTGATGTGGATGTTCGAGCGCGTGCCGGCGCCCGCCGACCAGGTTGTCTTCGACGTAAGGCGAGCAGGCCTGCGCTCGAGATGGATGAACAACGCGCCAATCGGCTCCCGCGCGAGTACGCTGCAAGCGCAGATCGCCGCGCGCAGAGCGCAGCAGGGCACTACGCTCGCCCTCCTCCAGCACCTGCCCGGCCTGCCAGGCATAGCCTGGCAGGCGTGGGTCACACAGGCGCAGCGCCCCCGAGCTGCTCAGCACTGGTGTCAAGTCATCGACGAACGCGACGCGTTGGGCGAGCCTGGCCAGCGCGACGGGCGCCCCGGCGATCAATGCATTGCCAGCGACGGCCTGGGCCACCTCAAACAGATGCTCCATGGCCGCTTCCCGGTCGCCGAGCAGCCAATCCTGGTACCCTTCGTAGACGGCCTCGCCCAGTTGCAGCGCAGCGATGCCAAGCATGGCTACCCCCAGGCCGGGTACGAAGAAACTCGCCAGCCCAAGCAGATCCAACCCCGCGTCGGCATAGAAAGCCAGCCGGGCCAGGCGTGCCTTGCGGTCCTCTTCGTCAGTGGGCACCGCCAGTACGCTGGCGTCGGCAAGCATCTTTTCCACCTGGCGGCGCCGCAGATGCGCGAACAGATCGCCCTCTATGGCCGCATGGCGGCCGTCGAGCTCGATCGGGGCGGTACCGTCGCTTTCCTGCTGCAATCGATCCAGGACACGATTGAACTCGACACGGTCTTTTTCCGCGATGAACCGCTGGAAGAAGGCCTTGTAGCCTGGCACGGCGAAGCGTCCGGCCATGGCGATGGACACGGACCGCCAGGATGGGTGCAGGGTCAAGGTTCGCACTGGGTCGTCGGGAATCCAGGTCACGATGCCTTCGAGCGAGGCTTGCGCCGAGTCATCCGAGAAAATCTCGATGGCCAACGCTCCCACGACCCGCTTGCCCAGCAACAGCAACTCGTGCCCCTTGAGCACGGTCCTGTCCGAAGGCACGACCGGCACGGGCGCGGCGACCCGTAACAGGCGCTGGCAACTGGTAGCGTCCAGGGTACCTTGCAGCCGCGCCAGGCTGATGTCGGCGGCCAATGCCGAACGGCACGCCTCTTCGAGCACTTGCTCGACCCTGTGTGCCGCCGTGCCCGTAGGGGACAGTACGGACTTCATCCGCGCCTGGTACTGGCCACCGATATCGAGCGTCCGGCAGAGCGCGGCGAAACGCTCTGGCTTCAGCGCGACGGGCCGGCCCTGCTCGTCGCGCAGCATGCTGCCAGCAGCAAAGGCTTCGGCACGCATATCGTTCGCGGCGAAATTGTGCAACGCCGCGGCCAACAGGCTTTGCGTGGATTCATGGCGGCTGTAGGCGACCGGCAAACTCGCGCTCACCGACGGCAAAGGGATGCGCATGACGGTGGTCAGCTGGCTGCGTCGCACATCCAGCCGCCGCCCGGTCAGCCCTTCGACGGCCTCGACCAGCAGCGGCTCGGCGAACTCGGGCAACGCCGGTATCGAACGCAACAGTCGGTGCGCGCGATCCTGGGCACGCTGCTGCCGAGACAGATGGGCGCGCAGCTGGGCGAGCTGGTCATGCGGTGCCTCGAGCAACCAGCGCGGCAATTGTCGGGCAATGAGGCAGTCGACGGAGTCGGCTGGCGAGAGATGATCGTTCATGGCTTGGTCCTTGCTGTGATGAAGCGGCCAAGCTCGCCTGAATCGATGCAGGCAAGGCGGTAGGTATGTCTGTCTCGGCCTCCTGCGCGTGCTGCGCCGACGAGCAGCGCCCTGGGGACAGAACTGCACGTCGAGCACGACGCTGTCGGTGCAGGCGCCGGCTGGCGGGGTGGGTTGGTCGGTGTAGATCCTGACGTTGTAGCTGAAGACCTGGCTGCCGGTGCCGCGACCTGGATTGACGTTGGCGTCGCTGCTGGTGCGTCGAGCGCTGCCGACTGCGCCCCAGACAGCGCCCGATCAGGCTGACGCCAGCACGATAGTGCCAGCTCCAGTTGATCGTCAGGGTTTACGGGTACAAGCCGGCTGCGACGTTGCTGCCGATGCTGGTTCGCAGGTACAGCGGGACGGACTTGGGCGTGGTGCCTTTCAACAGGCCGAGCCGGTCGAGCACGCCGCCAGCTTGACCATTCTTCTTGCCCACGTCGTCCTGCAAGCAAGCGTAGCAGCCAGCACGGGGGCCAAGTCCGACAGGCAGCGGAGCAAAGGGAACGTTCTTGCGAGACCGACCAGCAATTTCTACCGGGGTGGCCTTTTAGCGGCATTCACACAGGGTTTCTGATACCGTGATCGGCCATGTCCTGTGCCGACCTTGTCAGCGAGGCGCTGGCCCTACCAGGAGATTATCTTGACCACCGTCGACCAAGCCCTCGAACAGGCCATCGAACGCTGCGCCCAGGAGCCGATCCACATTCCCGGCAGCATCCAGCCGCACGGTTTCCTGCTGGTACTCGATCAAGACGACCTGAGCATCCTGCAAGCCAGCGAAAACGTCCAGAACTGGCTAGGGACGCCAGCGCTGGAGCTGATCGGCAAAAGCGCCACGCAACTGTTCGACCCAGGCTGCGACCTGCGCAGCCAGCTGGACAGGCTCCCGAGCGAGGAAGCCTTGCCGTTCCATCTCGGGGACGTGCGCCTGCGGGCCGGCGTGCTGCGTGATGACCTGCTGCAGCTGCTGGCCCATCGTCGCGACCAGGTGCTGGTGCTCGAACTGGAGCCATCCATCAGCCTGGTCAGCCAGAGCAGCTACTATTCGCTGGTTCGCGCCTTCGTCGGCAGCCTCAACCAGCTCGGCGAGATCGAGGACCTCCTGTCGCGTTCGGTCCAGGAGATCAAGCGCATGACCGGTTTCGGCCGGGTCAAGGCTTACCGGTTCGACGAAGACGGCACGGGCCTGGTGCTGGCCGAGCAAGCCGACCCCGGTTACCCGCGTTACCTGGGGCTGTGCTTTCCGGCAAGCGACATTCCAAGCCAGGCGCGTGAACTCTATCGCAGCAACCGCATTCGCCTGATCTGCGATGCCAACTACCAGCCTTCACGCATCGTGCCGCAAGACAATCCGCGCACGGGCCAACCGCTGGACCTGAGCTTCGCTTCGTTGCGCAGCGTCTCGCCGGTCCACCTGCAATACATGCGCAACATGGGCACGCTGGCGTCGATGTCGCTGTCGATCGTGGTCGATGGCAAGCTCTGGGGGCTGATTTCCTGCCATCACGAAGCACCGTGTTCGGTCGACTTCCAGACCCGCACAGCCTGCGAGCTGCTCGCTGGCGTGCTGTCGTTGCAGATCGAGTCGCGCGAGTCGCATGGCAAGACCAACAAACTGCTCGAACTGCGTCGCCATATCGTGCAGATGCTCTCGGCGATGGCTGACCACGACCACGTCAACCAGGGCCTGCTGGAGCTGCCGCAGGTGTTGCTGGCGTTTGCCGAGGCATCGGGTGCCGCCATCATCAGCGCCGAACGATGCGACCTGATCGGCACGACGCCGCCGGCCTCGCAGGTCACGGCCCTGGTCCACTGGCTGTCGCGGCGGGCTGACGAAACGATCTACCACACCGACAACGTACGCCGTGACATCGAGGACCTGCCCGAGCTTGCCGAGCACACCGCAGGCATCCTGGCGATAGCCATCTCGCAGATCCACTCGCACTACCTGGTCTGGTTCCGCCCCGAGCAGACGCGCCTGATCGAATGGGCCGGCCGCCCGGACAAGCAGGTGGATGCGCAGGGCGGCCTGCATCCACGGCACAGTTTCGAGCGTTGGCGCGAAGAAGTGCGCGGCTTCAGTCGCCCATGGGACCCATTGATCCTCGAAGGGGGATTGGAGCTACGCAACGCAGTGCTTGGCATCGTCCTGCGCAAGGCCGAGGAACTGGCGCAACTGGCCAGCGAACTGAAACGCTCGAACAAGGAGCTCGAAGCATTTTCCTATAGCGTGTCTCACGACCTGCGGGCACCCTTGCGGCACATCGCCGGTTATACGGAACTGCTTGGCGAAGGCGAGGCCCAGCGGCTGAGCGAGCGTGGCCAGCGTTTCCTCAAGCATATCGAGGAAGCTTCACGCTTCGCCGGCACCCTGGTCGACAACCTGCTCAACTTCTCGCAGATGGGCCGCGCCGCGCTGCGCCTGTCGGACGTCGACCTCAATGCCCTGGTCGAGTCCATCCGCCTCGAGCTGGCACCGGACTATCAGGGCAGGCAGATCGTCTGGGAAGTGGCCCAGTTGCCGAAGGTCATCGCCGACCCGGCATTCATCAACATGGCCTTGCACAACCTCATCGCCAACGCTATCAAGTATACTCGCGGCCGCGATCCGGCGCGCATCCAGATCGGCGCCAGGCAGAACGCCGAATTCACCGAATTGTTCATTCGCGACAATGGTGTAGGTTTCGACATGGCCTATGCTGGCAAGCTGTTCGGGGTGTTCCAGCGCCTGCATCGCATGGAGGATTTCGAAGGCACAGGCATAGGCCTGGCCAGCGTTCGTCGCATCATCGAGCGTCACGATGGCCAGGTCTGGGCCGAAGGCGACCTCGACAAGGGGGCGACGTTCCATTTTTCCCTGCCCCGTCACCCCGCGCACAGTTGAGGACACTGCCCTATCATGCTCAAACCTATCCTGTTGGTCGAGGACAACCCCAGGGACCTGGAGTTGACGCTACTGGCGCTCGAGCGCAGCCAGTTGGCCAACGAGGTCATCGTGATCCGCGATGGAGCCGACGCCCTCGACTATCTGCTGCGTCGCAACGCCTATGCCACGCGTGACGACGGCAACCCCGCGGTGATGCTGCTGGACCTGAAGCTGCCCAAGGTCGATGGCCTCGAAGTGTTGAAGACCGTGCGCGACACCCCGGAGCTGCGAAGCATCCCGACCGTCATGCTGACCTCCTCACGCGAGGAGCCGGACCTGCTGCGAGCCTACGAGCTGGGCGTCAATGCCTACGTGGTCAAGCCAGTGGACTTCAAGGAGTTCGTCGCGGCGATATCCGACCTGGGCATTTTCTGGGCGGTGCTAAACGAGCCACCACCGGGCTCGCTGCGCCTGAATCGCCGAGGCCAGGCCTGAGTTCCGCGAACATGTTGCCTACCCCGCTCAAGTTGCTGATGGTCGAAGACAGCTCGCTGGATGCCGAGCTGACGCTGTTGCGCCTGGAGCGCAACGGGCTGCAGGTACAGGCGCGTCAGGTCCACGATCATCTCGGGGCCGAGCAAGCCTTGCAGCATGAAACGTTCGACCTGATCCTGTGCGACTGCGTGCTCCCTAGCTCCTCCGGCACGCAGGTGCTGGCCACGGCCCAGCGTCTGGCTCCGGATGTGCCGTTCATTTTCCTCTCGGGCATCTATGGCGAGGAACATGCCGTGGAGATGATCCGCCTGGGCGCCACCGACTACATTCTCAAGAAGAACCTCTCGCTGCTGCCAAAGGCGGTCAGGCGCGCCTTGACCGAGGTGCAGGAGCGCCAGCGGCGCCGGCGTGCCGAAGAAGCCTTGGCGGATGTCGAAGCCCGCGCGCGCATCGCCCTCGACGCCGCTGGCATGGGCACCTGGGACTTGCGCCCGGAGCAGGCGCTGCTGCTCTGGGACGATCGCTGCAAGGCGCTGTTCGGCCTGCCGAGCACCACGGAACTGAGCCTGGAACTGTTCTTCTCGTGCATCCATGCTGAGGACAGGCCCCTGGTGAGGGCTGCCGTCGACCAGGCCATGCAGCCCTCTGGCGACGGCCATTACCGCATCGAATTCCGCGTGCTGCGGCCTGCCGAGCAGGAACCTCGCTGGTTGTTGAGCACCGGCCAGGCACAGTTCGTCGAAGATCGCTGCGTAAGATTCTCCGGCGTGCTGCAGGACATTCACCAGCAGCGCCTGGCGACCCAGGCGCTCAAGCAACTCAACGAGATGCTGGGAGAGCGGGTCGAGATCCGGACTCGCGAACGCGACCGTGCCTGGGACTTGTCGCAGGATCTGCTTGCCGTCCTCAACGCCGACCTGACACCGGTGGCGCTCAATCCGGCCTGGGAGGCCACGCTTGGCTTCACCCGCAATTACCTGTCGCGCAGTTCGCTGCTGCAATTGCTCCCCGAGCACGCCCAGGCGGCTTTCCGCACGGAGCTCGCCGCCCTGGAGAACGGCCTGGGCAGTGCCCGCTTCGTTGGCCAGGTACGGCACGCCAGTGGCCAGCAACGCTGGCTGTCCTGGGTCATCGTGCCGGAAGGCAGCCTGCTCTACCTGGTGGCCCGTGACATCACCAGCGAACGCGAAGCCACGCTGGAACTGGCCGAGGCCAACGCCCGCCTGCGCGAACAGATCGCCGAGCGCGAGCGCATCGAGGCAACCCTGCAGCAGATGCAACGCCTGGAAGCAGTTGGCCAGTTGACCGCCGGGGTCGCACACGACTTCAACAACCTGCTCACGGTCATCCTCACTGGCGCCGGTTTCCTCGAGCGGGATCTGGCCAAGCCGAACCTGGACAAGGCGCGAGTCCGCCTCAGGCATATTCGCGAGGCAGGGGAGCGTGGCGCCAAGCTGACCTCACAGTTGCTGGCTTTCTCGCGGCGCCAGCGCCTGGAGCCGGTCCCGCTCGAGCTCAACAGCACCCTTGGCGGCCTGGTGGAACTGTTGCGCCGCACCCTTGGCGGTAGCATCTCGGTGCGCCTGGACCTGGAAAAGGATCTCTGGCAAGCCCTGACCGACCCGACCCAGACCGAGATGATCATCCTGAACCTGGCGATCAATGCACGAGATGCCATGCCGGAGGGTGGCCAACTGGTCCTGTCGACCCGCAACAGCCTGATCGAGGCACGCCCACGTCGGCCCGAGGACCCCGAGCCAGGCGAGTACGTCTGCCTGTCGATCCGCGATACCGGTTGCGGCATGAGCGAGGAAGTGCTGGGCAAGGTCTTCGAGCCTTTCTTCACCACCAAGGATATCGGCAAGGGCTCCGGGCTCGGCCTGGCCCAGGTGTTCGGCTTCGCCAAGCAGTCCGGCGGCGGGGTGAGGATCCAGACACGCCCGGGGCATGGCACCGAAGTCAGCGTCTATCTGCCGGCCGTCAAGCGCACCCTGGCCACACCTTCCAGCGAGCCGCTCACGGCCCTGCCCCGCGCGCCAGCCTCGCCCGTCGGCGCCACGCAGCGCACGCTGCTGCTGGTCGATGACGATCATCTGGTCCGTGATCTGGTCGGCGAAGTATTGCGCCAGTACGGCTACCAGGTGCGCGAAGCGCATAGCGGCGAGCAGGCCCTGGCGCTGCTCGACGGCAAGGTCGACCTGTTGCTGACGGACTTCGCCATGCCTGAGTTCAACGGCGCGCAACTGGCCCATGCGGCGCGCAAGCGCTTCGCACGCTTGCCAGTGGTTTTCCTTACCGGCTATGCCGAACTCGAGGGCTTGGACCTGCCTGGCAGCCTGGTGGTGCAAAAGCCAGTGCAGCCACAGGTCCTGGCCGACGCACTCAACGAGCTGCTCGGAGCGGCCAACTGACGATAGAGGCCGCTTCGGCGGCACCTGGGACTGCAGCTGCAGGAGAACGGGCAAGGCTGAACAGGCAGGCCGTCTTGCCGGATGGTCGATCACCGGCGCAAGCCGGAAACAGGCCCCGAGCGAACCAGGCGACACGGATGGGATACGGATAACAAGAAAAATGGCAGGGGCGGCTGGATTCGAACCAACGCATGGCAGGATCAAAACCTGCTGCCTTACCGCTTGGCGACGCCCCTGTATCGACACGATCAGCATGATGCGCTGTCGCTGGTGGAATTCCCGACCATCAGAACCTGGCTGGCTCTGCAGGAATGGGCGCCAGTCTAACGAGTCCGCTGCATCCTGTGAAGCCCTCCAGCAAAAAAAATTTTGCAAAACAGCAAGTTAGTTTCAAACCAGGCCGGTCTGGCAGGGTGTGTGGGCAGGCGACGGCCGGAATCTTCCTGGCGAGTGCCTGCCAGCGGCCACTGTGCGACGCGACATCTCTACTCCTGCACGGCCCTGCTACCGTCCGTCGACCGACCGTGAGGCGATGCTCAACTTGGCGCCTGGCAGCCAATCGAAGAGGTATCAAGCCACTAGAAAGGAAATCGCCATGCCCGTTTCACATGACCTGTACCAGGACCTGCACTACCCCCGTGAAATCGTCCAGCAACGTCGCCAGGTCGACAAGGAGCTGGACCGGTTGCTGGACAGCTATACCGATATCGACAACCAGGTGCTGGCCGCCGAATCGATCTCGGCCGGCAACTATGAGGACGATGACATGCGTCGCCTGAAGGAGCGCCGCCTGGCGATCAAGTACATGATCGAGCGTCAGCTCGAGCGCAAGGCCTGAGCTGGCTCAGCGCCGCACCAGGCCTAGCGTGGCCTTGTCTGGCTCGCCATCGAAGAACTGCTCCAGCGCCAGTTGCCAAAGGGGATTGGCCGGATCGACCTGGCCGAACAAGGTGAGACAGGAACGCAGCTTGAGGTCGTCGGGCGTGCCCAGGATCTGGCGCGCGCTCTTGTCGGCATGCTGGAGCAGCACGCTGACGCAGCGCTCCAGACGATTGCCAAGCACCGCATGCGCCAGGTAGGCACGCCCTTCCTCGAGCCCGGAAAGCCCATAGCGCTGCGCCATTTCGCTATGCCCCAGGCCACGCAGCTGGGGGAAGACGAACCACATCCAGTGACTGGTCTTGCGGCCGGCCTGAAGCTCCTGGAAGGCCCGGACGTAGACAGGCCCTTGGGCCTCGACGAAACGAGCGAGGTTATAGGGATCCGACATGGCGACTGCTCTTTTCCGATCGTTCACCCGAGCCTACTGCAAAGCTCTGCGCACCGCCATCGCTGGTCAACGCGGCGAAGGCGATCGAGGTATCGAATTTTGCGATCCTCGCCTGCGAGTTTGTGAATTGCTCTAACCGCAACGCTTGCGTCAAGCTGCGCCACTGCTGTCACTATCGAGGAGCTGCATGTGCCCACCTGGTTACCCTCCCCCCTGCGTCAACAGCAACGACGCCTAAGCGACTCACCCGGTCAAGACCGGTTCATCGCGTCCTTCGAAACCCAGGCGCATGCTCGCGGCTATCGCTTGAGCGAGGGGCAGCGCCAGGTGGTCCGCTGCATGGCCGAGCAATTGGCAGCGCTCGAGCAAGGCCGGGGGCGCAGCCTTTATCTGCACGGCCCGGTGGGGCGCGGCAAGAGCTGGCTGCTCGATGGCTTCTTCCAGGTGGTCGAGGATCCAGCCAAGCGTCGCCTGCATTTCCACGATTTCTTCGCGCGCCTGCACCAGGGCATGTTTCGTCATCGAGCCAGCAAGGATGCCTTGGGAACTGCCTTGGACGAGCTGCTGGAAGATTGCCGGGTCTTGTGCTTCGACGAGTTCCATGTGCATGACATTGGCGATGCCATGCTGCTTACACGGCTGTTCGAAGCCCTGTTCGGCCGAGGCATCTTCTTGCTGGTCACATCCAACTACCCGCCCGAAGGCTTGCTGCCCAACCCGCTTTATCACGAACGCTTCCTGCCGGTGATCCGGCTGATCAACAGCCGCATGCAGGTGCTGGAGGTGACCGGCGAAGTCGACTTTCGCAGTCTGCCAGCCAATCGCCAGCACCAGCGTTTCGCCCAAGGACACTATGTCTGGCCAGGCAACGCGGTGCAGCGGGAACGCCTGGGAGTGCCCGCGCCACGCCCGATCGACCTGCGGATCAACAACCGCACCCTGCGAGCCCAGGCCAGCGAAGGCCGCCTGGTCATGTTCAGCTTCGATGACTTGTGCGAAGGACCGACGGCGGTCATCGACTACCTCGAGCTGGCCCCCCACCACGACCAGTGGTTCATCGATGGGCTCGACGACCTGGCGCAATGCTCGCTGGCCGCACAACAGCGCTTCGTCAACCTGATCGACGTCCTCTACGACCAGGACAAACAGCTGGTGGTCATCGGCAGGCATCCACTGGCACAAAGCCTTGGCGGGGCGATCACCGACCTGATGCGCACCCGCAGCCGGCTAGGGCAGTTGCGGCAAATGGGGCCGGAGCCGGACTGACGCGCTTGGCGCCCATGGCCGGGTTGCCGTTATCATCGCAGCTTCGCTCGCAATCTCGGCGCCGATTCTGCCATGCATGACCTCGAAGACCTCAAAGCTGGCCGCCTGCGCGGCATTACACGCCTGGACCTCAACCAGGGCCTGGAACACTTCCCGCCAGAGATCTTCACCCTGGCCGACAGCCTCGAAGTACTGAACCTGTCCGGCAATGCCCTGCACTCCTTGCCGGACGAGTTGCGTCGGCTGACTCGGCTCAAGGTCCTGTTCTGCTCCGACAACCGTTTCACCCATGTGCCGCGGGGCGTGGGCCGCTGCCCGAACCTGGAAACGGTCGGTTTCAGGAACAACCGCATCACCGAGCTGGATGCGCAAGCCCTGCCACCGAAACTGCGCGCGCTCATCCTGACCCAGAATCACCTGGAGAGCTTGCCCGAAGGTCTGGGCGATTGCCTTGCCCTGGAAAAGCTGATGCTCTCGGGCAATCGCCTGACGCACCTGCCGGCCAGCCTGGCCCGTTATCATAGACTCGAATTGCTGCGAATCGCCAGCAATCGGCTGAGCCACCTTCCTGACTGGCTGCTGCAGATGCCAGCCCTGGCCTGGCTGGCCTTTTCCGGCAACCCGCTGGCGACCCTCGAACCTTGTGGCAGGGTCACCAGCAGTTGCCCCAGCATCGACTGGAACGAAATCGAGCTGGGACAGGAACTTGGGCGCGGGGCGTCAGGCATCATTCACCTGGCGCACTGGAAGGCGCAGCCACTACCCGTGGCGATCAAGGTGTTCAAGGGCGCGATCACCAGCGATGGTTCGCCACTGGCGGAGATGGATGCCTGCATCGCTGCCGGAGAACATCCGGCACTGGTCGGCGTGATCGGTCGCATCGACAACCACCCGCAGGGGCTTCCAGCCCTGGTGATGCCACGGATAGCACCGCACTGGTCCAACCTTGCCGGCCCACCCAGCCTGGGCAGCTGCACACGCGACCAGTATCGTCCTGGGCGGTGGCTGACATCGGTCGCCATGCGCCGCCTGGCAGCGAGCATCGCCTCGGTATGCGCCCATCTGCATGCCCAGGGCATCTGCCATGGCGACCTGTATGCACATAATGTCCTTTGCGACGCCGAAGGCAATGCCTTGCTTGGCGACTTTGGCGCAGCGGCATTCTACCCGGCGCAGGACAGCCAGGCAGGGGTTGCGTTGGAGCGGTTGGAGGTGCGCGCGTTCGGCATTCTCTTGCAAGAGTTGCTGCAGCACTGCCCTGATGAGGATCCGCTGGTGCTCGCACTGGCCAGGCGCTGCATGCAGCCGCAGGCAGCGATTCGCCCTGGCTTCGCCGAGCTGGCCGCCTCGCTGGCCGCTTGAGCTGACGGTCTGCGTCACGGCCAGCGGAGCAACACGGGCTGGCGTCGAGCGCTGCGGACGGGGCAACCGCCCTATTTCAGCGCCAAGGCTCTAGAATGGCGCTTCCTCCTCAGCGAGCATCGTCATGGACATCGATCAGGCCCGGACCTTCCTGGAAATCGTACGCTGCGGCAGCCTGGTGGCCGCGGCGCAGAAACTGTGCGTGTCGCAGACAGCCATTACCGCCCGCGTCCAGCGCCTGGAGCAGCAGCTAGGCTGCCAGCTGTTCGTGCGCAGCCGCAACGGTGCCAGCATGACACCTGACGGCGAAGCCTTCGTCGTCTACGCCAACCAGCTGGTGGAGACCTGGGACGCAGCGCGTCGCGACCTACCGCTGCCCCAAGGCTATCGCCAGGTGTTGCACCTGGGTGGCGAAGTCAGCCTGGGCAACCCGATGATGCTTGACTGGATCAGCGCCTTGCATCGAGAACTGCCCAGCCATGCCATTCGCAGCGAGGTCGGCGAAGGACAGTCATTGTTGCGCAAGGTGGAAATGGGCTTGCTCGATGCCGCATTGGTCTATCAGCCACACTACGGGCCTGGGCTGCAAGTCGAACAGTTGATGGAAGAAAAGCTGGTGAGGATCCGTCGAGTCGGACGTCCCGAGCCGTACATCTACATCGATTGGGGCGAAGCATTCCGGCGCCAGCACGATGCCGCCCTGCCAGACTGCGCCAGCGCCGCGCTGGGGTTCAACCTCGGGCCGCTGGCACTGCAGTTCATCCTCGACCAGGGTGGCAGTGGCTATTTCCGAACCCGCGTGGTGCAAGCCTACCTGGACAGCGGTGCGTTCGAGCGGGTAGCGCATGCGCCGGAATTCACCTACCCCACCTTTCTCGTGCATGCCCGCGAGAATGACAGCCAGGCGCTGCAGCAGGCCTTGGTGATCCTGCGCAGGTTGGTGGCCGAAGGTTCCAGCGACTGGTCACAGCGCTGGGACCCGCTGGCTTGAGCGACGCGTGGCGCTGGTCAGCAGCTGGCGCTCGAGCCCGGCGATCAGGTCGGTCTGAGTCACGACGCCGACCAGCTTGTCGCCCTCGAGCACCGGCAGGCAGTGCAGGCCTTGCTCGCACAGCAGCGGCAACAAGCTTTCCAGCGGATGCTGGCTACTGACGCTGACCACTCGACGACTCATCACCTGTTCCAGGCGCACTGTCTTGCGCCTGAACAGGCCACGCCAGCTGAAGCGCCCCCGCGCCATGGCTGGGCCAACCAGGTCGCTGAGGCTGACGATGCCTGCCAGGCGGCCCTGATCGAGCACCGGCAGGGTCTTGAGGTGATGGCTGGCCAGCATTTCCCAGGCTTGCTCGAGAGTCGTGCCGGGCGTGGCGAACTGCACATCGCGGGACATGACCGACGCCGCGGTGATACCGCCAAGGCTACGCTGCAAGGCGTGTTGCTCGGTAGCCAGGATGATCCGCTCGAGCTCCTCACGAGTGACGTCGACGAACTCACCCAGCTCTTCGAGTGCCTGGTCCAGATCGTCCGCATTGATCCCGACACGTTCGGTCGGCAGCGGGTCATGGGTATGATGCAAGTCCTTGCGCGGTGCGACGCCCTTGGGGTAGCGCACCCCGGTCAAACGATTGTAGACCACGGCCGTGGTGACCAGGATCAAGGCATTGAGCAGGATTGGCTCGAGCAAGCGATCACCTAGTGCGAACAGCCCTGGGTCAGCCAGCACGACACTGGCGGCGACACCTCCGCCTGGTGGATGCAGGCAGCGCAACAGGCACATCACCACGATGGACAAGCCGAGCGCAGCGGCTGCCACCCACAGCTCCTGGCCGAAGCCATGACGCATCGCCAGGCCGACGATACCCGCCATGGCATAACTTCCCACCACGGGCCAAGGCTGCGCCAGCGGGCCGGAGTGAACGGCGAATACCAGCACTGCCGAGGCGGCCAGCGGGCCAAGCAGATGCAAGGCAACCGACCCCCCGAAGACCATGCCGCACAACCAGCCGGCGAGAAACAGGCCCAGCAGCGCGCCAATCCCGGCCCGCAACCATTCGCGAGGCGAGGTGTTCAAGGGCGCGGGCAGCAGGCGTTGCAACAACGATTGGGAAGAAGAAGACATCAAGCAGTGACTTACCTGGTGGAAAAAAGAAAGCCCAGCCGAAATGGCCTGGGCCCTGTATTGCCAGCGGCAATAGCCAATGGGCTCCGTCCATGGAGATGGAAACCTCGAGCGGCTTCATGGAGCGAGATTGTGCCTGCCAGGCGGCGGTAGCGACCAATTCAAAAAAATGCTCTTGGGGTGCAGTTTTTTTGAAGCCATCAACTGCATGCAAAAGCAAATCGTGCAGCCTTCGCGGTCTGCTCTTGCTAGCAGCTTGTGGCATGGGGCTATCGGCGGGGCAACTCGATGCTGACGCGCAGGCCGCCCAAGGGGCTTTCCAGCAAGCTCAAACTGCCGCCCCAGGCTTCGACGATGTCGCGCACGATAGCCAGGCCCAGCCCATGCCCATCGACCTGTTCGTCCAGGCGCAGGCCGCGCTCGAGCACGTTCTGGCGGTCGGCCTGCGCGATCCCCGGCCCGTCGTCGTCCACCAGGATTCGATAGCCGTCGACGTTCGGCTCGATGCTCAGGAGCACTTCGCCGTCGGCCCATTTGCAAGCGTTGTCCAGCAGGTTGCCGAGCAATTCCAGCAGGTCCTCTCGGTCCCAGGGCAGCAGCAGCCCTGGCGGGCTCTCCCGCCGCAGCAGCAGATCCTGGCCATGGATCATGCCCAGGGTCTGCAACAGGCCTGGCAGCTCGGCATCGCAGTCGAACAGCGCACCGGGCAGTGCGTCGCCAGCCAGGCGGGCGCGGTTGAGTTCTCGCGCCAGGCGTTGCTGGATCTGCTCCAGTTGCTCGTGCAACTGAGCCCGCACTTGCGGCAGGCCGGTCAGGCGCTCGCTCGCGGCCAGGCTGAGCAATACCGCCAATGGGGTCTTGAGTGCGTGGCCCAAGTTGCCCAGGGCGTTGCGTGATCGACGCAGGCTGTCTTCGGTATGGGCCAGCAGGTGGTTGATCTGTGTGACCAGCGGTTCCAGTTCGCTGGGCACCTGGTCGTCGAGCTGGGAACGCCGGCCTTGCTGCAACTGGGCGATTTGCTGGCGAGCCCGCTCCAGGGGGCGCAATGAACGCGTGACGGTGACGCGTTGCAGGATCAGGATGAGCAGCAGTGCCACCAGCCCGAGCCCCAATCCGATCATCTCCAGGCGTCGGAAGCCGTCGCGCACGGGTGAATAGTCCTGGGCCACACTGATCGAGATATCCTGTCCCAATCTGCGGTAATCACCCCTGAAGGCCAGCAACTGCTGGCCTTCAGGGCCTAGTTCGTAGCCGCTTTCGAGGCCTGGCCTGGCTGGCTTGGGCATATCCAGATCCCATAGCGAGCGTGAACGCCAAGTGCCCTGCTCGAAGTCGATGCGAAAGTAATACCCGGAAAAAGGTCGCTGGTATGCCGCGGAAACCCGGCGCTCGTCCAGTTGCAGCCCGGATGGCCCGCGCACCAGCGCCACCAGCAGGTTTTCACTCTCCTTGCGCAGACCGGCTTCCAGGTAGCGCTGCAGGCTGATCTCGGACAGCCACAGAATCAGGTGCGCCAGCGCGAGACCAATGATGACCAGGACCGCCACCAGCCCGACGCTCAGCCGCGCCTGTATCGATCTCACCCAGCATGCCCCGCATAGCGATAGCCCTGCCCACGCCGGGTCTCGATGACGCTGCGGCCCAGCTTGCGACGCAGATGATTGACATGCACCTCCAGCACGTTGGAGTCGCGCTCGGTCTCGCCATCGTACAGGTGCTCGGCCAGGTGACTCTTGGAGAGGATCTGCTGCGGGTGCAGCATGAAGTAGCGCAGCAGGCTGAACTCGGCAGCCGTGAGCTGGATATCGACACCATCGCGCGTCACGCACTGGCGCCCTTCGTCCAGGTGCAGGCCGGCAGCCTCGAGACGAGGCTGGTTGGCCAGGCCGCGGGCGCGCCGCAGCAGGGCCTGGAGACGCAGCAGCAGCTCCTGCGGATGGAACGGCTTGCTCAAGTAGTCGTCGGCACCGGCCTTGAGCCCTTCGATGCGCTCGGCCCAGGAGCCACGCGCGGTCAGGATCAGCACGGGCGTGGCCAGCCCCGCCGCGCGCCACTGACCAAGTACCTGCAGGCCGCCAAGCCCCGGCAGGCCCAGGTCGAGAATGATCAGGTCATAGGGTTCGCTCTGGCCCTGGTAGACCGCATCCCGGCCATCGGCCAGCCAGTCCACTGCGTAGCCCTGGCGTTGCAGGCTCGCGGTCAGTTCATCGGCCAGAGGCACATTGTCCTCCACGATCAACAGGCGCATTCAGTCGTCTTCCTCGTCTTTGAGCAAGGCGCCGGTACGAGCATCGAGCTTGATTTCGCGAACCACGCCCTGGGGCGTCAGCAGTTCGACTTCGTACTCGTAGCGTCCGTCGTCCTTTTCCAGTTCGGCCTCCAGTAGGCGCGCACCAGGGTAGCGCGCCATCGCGGACTCGAGCAGCCGTTCCAACGGCAGGATGATGCCCTCACGCCGCAGCTCGAGCGCTTCATCCTGATCCAGGTCGCGGGCCACGGCCAGCGAACAGCAAGCTGACAGCGCCAGTACCAGGCCGCGTGCCGTCCGCGAAAGATCCTTCATCAGCTATCCCGTTCATCCTTCAGCACTTCGCCGGTCCTGGCATCCATGTCGACGTCCCATTCGACGCCTTGGGCATCGCGCAACTCGACCTTGTAGATGTAGCGGCCGTATTCGTTCTCCAGTTCCGAGTCGGTGGCAGTCGAGCCAGGATGCCTGGCGACGGCGGTGGCCTTCAGTTCGTCCAGCGACTTGATGGTCTTGGCATTGGCCAGCTTGACCACTTCGTCGGGCTGGACATCCTTGGCCAGGGCGACGTTGGCACCCACGGCAAGCGCGGCGGCGGTGAACAGGGCAGTCAAGGTTTTCATGGGCATCTCCATCGGTTGCAAGTTGTCTACGCAGCCAAGATTATCGCCTGCGGCTTAATTCAACCTGAACAGACTGGCGCCATGATAGCGCAGCCGCTCGGCACCGGCTGCCCTATAATGGCCGGCCCGTCCATCGAGAGGCCCGGCATGAGCGCCATCCACATCAAGTATCCGGCCTTGACCTTCAAGGCCGGCCAACGCGCATTCAGGCAGGTTCGCGAGCATGGCCTGCAAGCGGCGCAGGTCGGCATCGTGCCGGGCGCCGCGGGCGGTCCAAAGCCGCTGGGTATTCAGGGGCTGGACCTGGCCCTGTTCGGAGAATGGCTGCCATCGGCGCCACGCCCGCGCGCCTTGATCGGCGCCTCGATTGGTGCCTGGCGCTTCGCCAGCGCCTGCCTGGCCGACCCGCTCGACGGCCTGCGACGCCTGGGCGAGCTGTATACCGAGCTCGACTTTCCCAAAGGCACCAAGGTCGACGACGTCAGCCGCAGTTGCAGGCGCATGCTCGACGACTTGCTGCAGGGACGTGATGCGCAGATTCTCGCCAGCACCGGCTATCGGCTGAATGTCCTGGTGGTGAAAAGTCATGGCTTGCTCGCGGATGATCATCGCGGCCGGTTGGGCATGGGGCTGTCCTCGGTGGTCGCCAACAACCTGCTCGGTCGCTCGCGACTGTCCCGGCACTTCGAGCGGGTCATCTTGCATGACAGCCGTGCCGCGCCACCGCTTGGCTCGCTGGAGGATTTCCCTTCGCGCTGCCTGCCACTCGATCTGGCCAACCTGCGCCAGGCCTTGCTCGCGTCAGGATCGATCCCCATGGTCATGGAGGGTGTACGGGACATTCCGGGCACCGGTGGTGGCACCTACCGGGATGGCGGCCTGCTCGACTATCACCTGGACCTGCCGTACGAGGGCAATGACCTGGTGCTGTACCCGCATTTCACCGACCGAATCGTACCGGGCTGGTTCGACAAGGCACTGCCCTGGCGCAGAGGAGACGCTACGCGCCTGCGCAACGTGCTGCTGCTCGTCCCCTCCCCTCAATACCTGGCGAGCCTGCCCTACGGCAAGCTGCCAGACCGCGGCGACTTCAAGCGCTTCATGAACGATGCACAGGGCCGCAAGCGCTACTGGTACAAGGCCATGGCCGAAAGCCGGCGCCTGGGCGATGAATTTCTCGAACTGGTCGCCACCGGGCGACTGCAGGAACGGCTGCAACCCTTGTAGCGGCCTTGCTGGTAGACTGTCTGGCAGCATCGTTCGCCACAGAGTCTGAAAGCTTGGAAATCTTCAAAGAGTTCACCTTCGAATCCGCCCACCGCCTGCCCAACGTGCCCGCCGGCCACAAGTGCGGCCGCCTGCACGGTCACTCGTTCAAGGTGGCCCTGTACCTGACCGGGCCGCTCGACCCGCATACCGGCTGGATCCGTGACTTCTCCGAGATCAAGGCGGTGTTCAAGCCGATCTACGACCGCCTGGACCACAACTACCTCAACGACATACCTGGCCTGGAGAACCCCACCAGCGAAGTCATCGCCAAATGGATCTGGGAACAGGTCAAGCCATTGCTGCCTGAACTGTCCAAGGTCCGCATCCATGAAACCTGCACCAGCGGTTGCGAATATACCGGCCACTGAGCCGGCGCAGGCCTCGCCTCAGCGCCGGGGGTCGCGATGCCTGGCTGCCGGATGCGGGGGCACGGGCGATTGCAGGACCTGGATGCCCAGATGGCCGCGCTTGCCGGTACGGTCGTTGAGATAGGCGCGACCGTTCTCGACCAGCCTCCTGACCACCCGGCCGCTCGGCCCGTACAACTGCAAGCCGGTACGGATGTCGCCTGAGGCCAGGCCGGCCGGTTCCAGGCCTTCGATGGTCCATATCGGCGAAGACAGGCTCTTGCGGTAGCGGAACAGCAAGCCTTCCGCTTCCAGCGGGGGATCGGTGGGCAGGTCGATACGCGTCTCGGGCACCGGATCGGGCATGTCCACTTCCAGCGACGCAGGCCTGGCCAGCGGCGAGCTGCCTGCCGGGTTGTCGGTTGGATACATGCCAAGATAGCCGCCACGGCTCACATCCAGGACGTACTCCAGTTCCGGCCAGCGCGCCGTGTTGGCCCCGGCGTAGGCTGGCCGCACTTCGTAGGCATGCAAGTCGCCGATCCGGTAGACACCGAACCACAAGTACTCGCAGTAGATCCGCTGGCGCGGCCCGAACAGCGGCAGGTGGTCATGCAGGAACGACTGGAGTTCCTGCGGGCTGTAGTCGCGACCGGACATGAGCCAGCCGTCGTCACCGTTCCAGTCGTTGAATTCCACCCAGATCGGCTTGGCCAGGTCGCCTCGTGCGCCAAGCAGATCTGCCTGGGACAGCGCACCCTCGGCGAATTGCCAGTAGCACCTGGCGACGAAAGACAACTGGGGTTCGAATACGTACTCGCTCATGCTTACATCGCTGCTCTCGATTCAATGGAGCAGCCACGCTAGGCCCTGGCGAGGTTCCAGCGCAGCGGGAAAGTCTGTCAGGGTTCGTACTGCGACTGCGCCAACCGCCTGCGACGTCGCCGTGCCGATGCTCGTCGCGCCCGCAGGCAGGCCAGCCGGTCATTCGGCCAGAGTCGAGGCTTGGCCGGTACGCGACTGCCCGGCATCGCTTGCTCTCCCTGGGTCGTCCTACCGTCCGGCGTGCTTGCCAGCCAACCGCCGAGATCATCCAGCAGCCGGCGATGTCCAAGGCTTGTTCTACATTCATTCAAACGGCGGGAGGCTTCTGCATGATGGCAGGACTGAAACTATATGACTTGGCAGGCGCTGACGACAGCTGGCGCTTTAGCCCCTATTGCTGGCGCGTGCGTCTGGCCTTGGCACATAAAGGACTGGCAGTAGAGACTATCCCGTGGCGGTTCGATGAAAAGGAGGCGATCGCCTTTTCGGGCCAGGGGAAGGTCCCCGTCTTGATCGATGGCGAGCGGTGCGTGACGGATAGCTGGGCCATCGCCGAGTACCTTGATCAGCGTTATCCAGAGCGACCTTCGCTCATGGGCGCCCCCTCGGCAATGGCGCTTACGCGCTTCATGAACCAATGGGCCAACGAAGTGCTACATGCAGCTTTGGCGCGCCTCATCCTCCCCGATGTCTTTGCGATTCTGCATGAAAAGGACAAGTCCTATTTCCGTCGTACCCGCGAGGCGGCGCTTGGCGTTTCCCTGGCAGAGCTGGAGGCTCGGCGCGGCTCTGCCAGGGAGGAACTGTCCAGGGTGATCAAACCATTGCGCAGCACGCTTGCAGGCCAGGATTACCTAGCCGGGGCCGCGCCAGCTTATGCTGACCACATTGCTTTCGCCGCATTCCAATGGGCACGGGTTGTCAGCTCGAAGCGCTTGCTGGAAGAGAGCGACCCCGTCATGACATGGTGCAATCGAATGCTGGATGCATACGATGGCCTGGCGAGAAGCGCTCCATGCGCCCATCCCCTTTGTGCCATCTAGCGCTGGGGCAGCCCCCGACACGCCTGCTGAAAGGCTGCTCGAGGACAGCGCCGCCTGCAATGCCAGTCGTTGCGGCACGACCTCTGGAGCCTAGTGTGGTGTTTCACAAGTACGGGCTTACCGCTTCCCCAGGTAACCCTGCGACTCGCACACATGACTACAAGCGCCATGGAACGACCGTTTCTTACTGCCCTGGATATGGCAACCGGTGAGGTGATCGGCCGACTCAAACGCCAGCATCGCAGTACTGGTTCCTCGCTTTTCCGCGGGAGATCGATGCGTGAGTGCCTGCCGACATGCCGGTTCATCTGATCATGGATAACTACGCGACTCATAAGACTCGGCGTCCTGGCTGAATCTGATTGAGCGGCTTTTCTCAACGCTGAGCGAGAAGTGGATCAAGCGCCAGGTACATGTCAGCGTCAAAGATCTGGAGGCATCGATCGAGTATTACCTGGACACTTACAAGCAAAACCCGAAGCCATTTCGATGACACAAAAAGTCCGAGGATATCCTTGCCCAAGTCGCTCGCGCAGCACGAGCGCTGGGTAAATGATATTCAGCGGTACTTCTGCAACACTACACTAGGACAGCTCGCCCCTGAGGAAGGCCGGGGCGATGTAACGCTGGTAGTGGGCCTCGGAGAGCAGGAAGAATTCCCGGTCGATGGCATCGCGCAGCTGCGGCAGGTCCCAGTCACGGAACTCCGGCAGCAGGGCCATGCCATAAGCCTCCAGGTCGCGAATCAGCCGCGCGCCGCGAGCGATCAGCTGGTAGGCCCAGCAATACTCGGACTGGTTCGGCAGGAAGCGGATCGAGCGTTGCTCGAGCTGCATGCGCAGGCGATCCCTGTCGAACACCTCGAGCTTGGCCATCATGACCTGCACCAGCAGTTTTTCCAGGCGCAGCCAGACCGCCCGCCTGGCCTGGTCATCGTAGCTGTTCCAGTGGATCACCTCATGGTGGAAGCGCTTGCAGCCACGGCATACATGATCGCCGTAGACGGTCGAGCAGAGGCCGACGCAGGGGGTCTTGATTGACTGGCTGGACATTGCGGGACAACGACTTGGCGGCAAAACGGAGGCCCATGTTAGCCCTTTGTCTAACGATGGTCACTGCTTAAAGTGGAACACCGCGCCTTACCTTCCGGCGCTTTTTGCCGTAGAATCCCATCGCCTTTCTAGGCACCGATGTCCGTCGGAAGCTGTTTTCAAAGCGTCACGAGCACAGTCCATCCGGTAGAACGGCGTTGGTCCGGCCTGGTGTTTCGCCAGGCCCGGGCCGGCCCTCATCAGCTCCCGTTCTGCAGGCGTAAAACTTTGAAAGCAGCTTCCGCATGGATGTCCCGCGGCCCTGGCTGGGCGGCCCATGAAGCCGTATTGCGCAGGTTCGCAGGATATCCGGATGAGCGTCCCGGACCCCTATATGGGACCACTGATGAGGGTAATAACTGTGCTTGAAGCCTACCGCAAACACATCCAAGAGCGTGCCGCCCTGGGTATCGTGCCCCAGCCGTTGAACGCCGAGCAGACCGCTGGCCTGGTCGAGCTGCTGAAGAACCCGCCGGCCGGCGAAGAAGCCTTCCTCGTAGACCTGATCACCAATCGCGTACCCCCGGGAGTCGACGAGGCCGCCTACGTCAAGGCCGCCTTCCTCTCCGCCGTGGCCAAGGGCGAAGCCCAGTCCCCGCTGCTCGACAAGAAGCGCGCCACCGAACTGCTGGGCACCATGCAGGGCGGCTACAACATCGCCACGCTGGTCGAACTGCTCGATGACGCCGAACTGGGCGCCGTCGCGGCCGAGCAGCTCAAGCACACCCTGCTGATGTTCGACGCCTTCCATGATGTCGCCGAAAAGGCCAAGGCCGGCAATGCCAACGCCAAGGCCGTGCTCGAGTCCTGGGCTGCGGGCGAATGGTTCACCAAGCGTCCGGCGATTGCCGACAAGTACACGCTGACCGTGTTCAAGGTGCCAGGCGAGACCAACACCGACGACCTGTCGCCGGCTCCCGACGCCTGGTCGCGCCCCGACATCCCGTTGCACGCCCTGGCCATGCTGAAGATGGCTCGCGACGGCATCGAGCCCGAGCAGCCAGGTTCGGTCGGCCCGCTCAAGCAGATCGAGCAGGTCCGCGCCAAGGGCTTCCCGGTCGCCTATGTCGGTGACGTGGTCGGTACCGGCTCCTCCCGCAAGTCGGCCACCAACTCGGTCCTGTGGTTCTTCGGCGACGATATTCCCTACGTGCCGAACAAGCGTGCCGGCGGCTTCTGCTTCGGCACCAAGATCGCCCCGATCTTCTACAACACCATGGAAGACGCAGGTGCCCTGCCGATCGAATTCGACTGCACCGACCTGGCCATGGGCGACGTGATCGACGTCTACCCGTTCAAGGGTGAAGTTCGTCGCCACGACAGCGGTGAGCTGGTCACCACCTTCACGCTCAAGACCGAAGTGCTGCTCGACGAAGTCCGCGCCGGCGGTCGGATCCCGCTGATCGTGGGCCGCGGCCTGACCGAAAAGGCACGCGCCGAGCTGGGCCTGGGCCCGACCGACCTGTTCAAGCTGCCCGAGGCACCGGTCGATACCGGCAAGGGCTACACCCTGGCCCAGAAGATGGTCGGCAAGGCTTGCGGCCTGCCGGAAGGCAAGGGCGTGCGTCCGGGCACCTACTGCGAACCGAAGATGACCACTGTCGGTTCCCAGGACACCACCGGCCCGATGACCCGCGACGAGCTGAAGGACCTGGCCTGCCTGGGCTTCTCCGCCGACCTGGTGATGCAGTCGTTCTGCCACACCGCGGCCTATCCGAAGCCGATCGACGTCACCACCCACCACACCCTGCCGGACTTCATCCGCACCCGTGGCGGCGTGTCCCTGCGTCCTGGCGACGGCATCATCCACAGCTGGCTGAACCGCATGCTGATGCCTGACACCGTAGGTACCGGCGGCGACTCGCACACCCGCTTCCCGATCGGCATCTCGTTCCCCGCAGGTTCCGGCCTGGTGGCCTTCGCCGCCGCGACCGGCGTCATGCCGCTGGACATGCCGGAATCGGTACTGGTGCGCTTCAAGGGCAAGCTGCAGCCAGGCATCACCCTGCGTGACCTGGTCCACGCCATCCCTTACTTCGCCATCCAGAAGGGCTTGCTGACCGTCGAGAAGAAAGGCAAGAAGAACATCTTCTCCGGCCGCATCCTCGAGATCGAAGGCCTGGACGAGCTGACCGTCGAGCAGGCCTTCGAGCTGTCCGACGCTTCGGCCGAGCGCTCCGCCGCCGGCTGCACCATCAAGCTGCCGGAAAAGGCCATCGCCGAGTACCTGCAATCCAACATCACCTTGCTGCGCTGGATGATCAGCGAAGGCTATGGCGATGCCCGTACCCTGGAGCGCCGTGCCCAGGCGATGGAAGCCTGGCTGGCCAACCCGCAGCTGCTGGAAGCGGACCAGGACGCCGAATACGCCGAGGTCATCGAGATCGACCTGGCCACCGTCACCGAGCCGGTGCTTTGCGCTCCGAACGACCCGGACGACGCGCGCCTGCTGTCTTCGGTCCAGGGCGAGAAGATCGACGAAGTGTTCATCGGTTCGTGCATGACCAACATCGGTCACTTCCGCGCGGCCGGCAAGCTGCTGGAAAAGGTCAAGGGCGGTATCCCTACCCGCCTGTGGCTGGCTCCGCCGACCAAGATGGATGCCCACCAACTGACCGAGGAAGGCTACTACGGCATCTACGGCAAGGCCGGCGCACGCATGGAAATGCCAGGCTGCTCGCTGTGCATGGGTAACCAGGCACGCGTGCAGACCGGTTCGACCGTCGTTTCCACCTCGACCCGCAACTTCCCGAACCGCCTGGGTGACGCGACCAACGTCTACCTCGCCTCGGCAGAGCTGGCCGCAGTGGCTTCGATCATCGGCAAGCTGCCAACCGTCGAGGAGTACATGCAGTACGCCAAGGATATCGACAGCATGGCTGCCGACGTCTACCGTTACCTGAGCTTCGACCAGATCGCCGAATTCCGCGAAGCGGCGGCGAGCGCCAATATCCCGGTTGTTCAGGCGTAAGATCAGCTGCAAGCGTCAAGCTTCCAGCTGCAAGAAAAAGCCCCGGCAGTGATGCCGGGGCTTTTTGTCAGTCTGGCTGCTTTTTCTGTCTCCGGTTTTGCCAATGCATCACACCCGCTGCGACGAATGAAGCGAAACTTAGCGTAGAAAAAAATACGATTCCTTCGAGGCATTTCCAGTTTTCCGTTTCGCGCACATATTGCCTGAGAGCAGAGTCATACAATACTTCATCACTTGTCGACAAGCTCCTGACTATTGGACCGGACAATGCATTTTCGACTTCTACAAACAAAGGCGTAGCCGCATTGATATTGGCTGCATCATAATGCGCCTTGCGCACATAAACTCGGCGCCTGGCTACGCGCCCATCTGGATCCTTGTAAGCAATCCAGAATGTATGAATCGACCTGTCGTACTCCCAACTCTCAGGTTTGGATACAAGAGAAGCTGGAACCCGCATCAACGATGCACCGATCGGCTCGGATTTTTTCTCCCAATTCATCAAGAACAAAGGTACGAAAAGAAGAAAAGCACAACCGGCAAAAAGCATGCACCTGACCCGCTTATGCGGCTCTAACGCCTGCATCATCTTAATCCAGGATTTCCAAGTCAACATCAACAAGCCACTCCTGATGGAATTTTACTCAGCGGTACTTATCCTGCTGGGGAGCAGAGCAGCAGGCATATTTGTCCTGACCCCCACCTACCACAGTAGTGAGTGAAGGCATTGGCCCGACTGGCGGCTGCCCGTTGATGCTTTCGATACCCATAGTTATCGCACTACGACCTCCATTGGCAAGAGGTGGCGCTACAGGTAGATTGATCCCGCCATGCGGTGTGGCCGGCGGGCTGATGACATATGACTCCAGCACTCTGGTATCCAACTTTATTTCCATGGTTTCGGGGTGCCATGTGACGACCCGTATCAGCCCACCAAAATGATGTTTTATGGACGCTGGGTCAGTCATAGTGTGGTTGGGTGCGAGTACGGGTGTCGAGACTTCTTTTGCCATATCGTGATTCTTCAGAGAATCGATTATCGGGAAACCGCATCTCTAATATTTTTTGCGAGTCCCGAATGGTATACCCCAAACAATGTTGCGCCTAAAGCTACCACTGTAAAGAAACCTATGAAACCAGGCGCACCCACCAATATTGCGAAACTCGCAACTACACCAGCAACATTACCTACAAGGCTGACAATTTTCCCTGCATTTAGCTTGCGGCCGGGCTTGTACTCGGCAACAATTTTCAAGAAGGTCACTGTGCCCGCAAGGGTATTGGTCACGATATTGATGAATGGTACCGCGCCTGCAGTCATCTGCGTAATCGACAATACAGCCGCGACGGCACTGCCGGTCTGAGCGCCTTGTACCACCAGTGAAAAGCCCTGATTGTCAGTATTGAATTGATCATGCACTGCGGCGGCTGCGCCTGCTTGAAACCCAGGCCTCCCAACCCTGTCCACCATGGCGACAAATATCTCGACCCGATTACTCATGGCGGAAATCCTTATTGACTGTCTTGAATGCAATGGTGATGCGAAGGCGATCGCAATCCATGGTTGGAGATTTGGCACGGCGTGGCATTTCACCATTGAAGATTGCGATCCGACCTGGCTTCGGTAGTACTGCAGCACTTATGTCAGTTTTTGCATCATTGCAGAACAAGAGCTCGCCTCCCCATGTCGTCGCCCAGTAGTCGTTGCAGAAAAGGACTGCGGTCTGCCCCGGCTCGCTTGGCAAGTTGTCGCGGTGAATCGGCTGTCTTGTCCAAAGCTCTGGCCATTCGCATACACTCCAACCAACCTGACGTCATTCATATGTACAGCACACAGACGCCTCCAGATGCCGAGAAGAAATCTCCAACGTTCATTTGCCTCCAACTCTTCCTCACAGCATGCCAACGATTCTCGCTTGCTACCCGCAATGAAGAAGTGCCAACAGGGGCGCGCGAAGGGCGTAGAATTAACCGGCCAGTCATATCTCCAAAGAGCACATGCGAACGCCTCGTTAAGCTTGACTTGCTCTTCGGGCGTAATGGCATTTTCCAAAACCCTCAAGTCCTCAGATGTAAATTCCTTCTTCATCAGCCACGTCTCCACTTGTGCAGATATGCATTGCTTTGCAAGCTGTCAATCAGCTCATGACTAGCTGGTAGACATTAGTGGAACAACGTTGCGCGATCGATAGGATGTGGGAGTTGCTGCTTGAGAAGAACGTCCGAAACAGATGTAGCCCTTCAACTAATTTAAAGTGGGAATATTCCATTCTCCGGGGCATGCCGGTGCAACAAGCTGCACGGGCGTGCAGCAATCCTCTCATGCCTGAAGGAATCGCCCATTGAGGGTGAGGTGTTCGCGTGCGAGATGCTGAAGCGGAATGACGCTGGCGAGGCTACCAAATACCTGCCTCCCGGGAGATGACGCCTATGAAAGCGAGTACTGCCGATCACCTGCCGAACGGTGATACAAGCGAACCACCTGGAAGTGCTCCGCAAGCGAAAGCGGAGGGTGACGTGGGTCTTGGTCAAATTAGGTGTATCGCTTGCCCTGCATCAGGCAACCGCGACGACCAAGCCCGGCATCGAATTCGGCCGAGCTGGTCGAAGAGGAGTCAGGCACCATTTGCTTGCACAGGAGCAGCGACCATCTTCTGTGCGGAGTGCCGAACGTGTCCAAATGCGGTGCGCTTACTCTCACGCCGCCAAACCCTCCATAGGCACGCGCACCCAGCCCTCCATGAGCACCCGAGCGCTGCGACTCATGATCGCCCGGGTGACCGTCCACTTGCCATCCACCTGACGCGCCTCTGCACCGACGCGCAAGGTCCCGGACGGATGGCCGAAGCGCACGGCGCTGCGTTCCCCTCCGCCTGCCGCCAGATTCACCAGCGTCCCCGGAATGGCCGCGGCGGTGCCGATGGCCACCGCCGCGGTCCCCATCATCGCGTGGTGCAGCTTGCCCATCGACAGCGCCCGCACCAGCAGGTCGATGTCCTCGGCCTGCACGGTCTTGCCGCTGGAGGCGGCATAGCCGAGCGGCGGCGCGACGAAGGCCACCTTGGGGGTATGCTGGCGTCCGGCGGCCTCCTCGAGCTTGCCGATTAGCCCCATGCGCACCGCACCGCAGGCGCGGATGGTCTCGAACAGTGCCAGCGCATCGGCGTCGCCATTGATCGCGTCCTGCAGCTCGGTGCCGTCGTAGCCGACCTCGCCCGCATCGACGAAGATGGTCGGGATGCCGGCATTGATGAGGGTGGCCTTGATGGTCCCCAGGCCCGGCACGTCCAGCTCGTCGACCAGATTGCCGGTGGGGAACATGTCGCCTCCCTGGCCATCGTCGTCGGCGGCAGGGTCGAGGAATTCGAGCTGCACCTCGGCTGCCGGGAAGGTCACGCCATCGAGCTCGAAGTCGCCGGTTTCCTGGACCTCGCCCTGGGTCATGGGCACGTGGGCGACGATGGTCTTGCCGATGTTGGCCTGCCAGATGCGCACCGTGGCGATGCCGTCGCTGGGGATGCGCGCGGCATCGACCAGGCCCGCGCTGATGGCGAAGGCCCCGACCGCCGCCGAGAGGTTGCCGCAGTTGCCGCTCCAGTCGACGAAGGCCTGGTCGATCGAGACCTGGCCGAACAGGTAGTCGACGTCATGGTCGGGGACACTGCCGGGCGAGACGATCACCGCCTTGCTGGTGCTGGAAGTAGCCCCTCCCATGCCGTCGATCTGCTTGCCATAGGGGTCGGGACTGCCGATCACCCGCAGCAGCAGGGCGTCGCGCGCGGCGCCGGGCACCTGCGCAAGCTCGGGCAGGTCCTGCAGGCGGAAGAACACGCCCTTGCTGGTACCGCCGCGCATGTAGGTGGCGGGAATCTTCACTTGCGCCGGGTAAGTCATGCTCTGCCCTCCAGGAAATCCTGGGCGAAGCGCTGCAGCACCCCGCCCGCTTCATAGATCGAGACTTCTTCGGCGGTGTCCAGCCGGCAGGTCACGGGGACCTCCAGGCGCTCGCCGGCCTTGCGGGTGATCACCAGGGTCAGCGTCGCCCGCGGCGTACGCTGGCCGAGCACATCGAAGGTCTCGCTGCCGTCGATGCCCAGCGTCTTGCGGTCCACGCCCGGCTTGAACTCCAGCGGCAACACGCCCATGCCCACCAGGTTGGTGCGGTGGATACGCTCGAAGCCTTCGGCGACGATCGCCTCGACCCCGGCCAGCCGTACACCCTTGGCCGCCCAGTCGCGGGAAGAGCCCTGGCCATAGTCGGCACCGGCGACGATGATCAGCGGCTGCTTGCGCTGCATGTAGGTCTCGATTGCCTCCCACATGCGGGTCACCTTGCCCTCGGGCTCGATCCGCGCCAGCGAACCCTGGCGCACGCTGCCGTCGGGCTTGCGCACCATTTCGTTGTACAGCTTGGGGTTGGCGAAGGTGGCGCGCTGCGCGGTGAGGTGGTCGCCGCGGTGGGTGGCATAGGAATTGAAGTCTTCCTCCGGCAGCCCCATGCGCGCCAGGTACTCACCTGCCGCGCTGTCGGCCATGATGGCATTGGATGGCGACAGATGGTCGGTGGTGATGTTGTCGGGCAGCAGCGCCAGCGGGCGCATGCCGCGCAAGGTCCGCTCGCCGGCCAGGGCGCCTTCCCAATAGGGCGGGCGGCGAATGTATGTACTCATCGGCCGCCAGTCGTATAGCGGCGCGACCTTCGGCCCGCTGTGCTCCTCGACGGTGAACATCGGAATGTACACCTGGCGGAACTGCTCGGGCTTGACCGAACCGCGGACCACCTGGTCGATCTCGGCGTCGCTGGGCCAGATGTCCTTGAGGCGGATTTCCCGGCCATCGACCACGCCGAGCACATCTTTCTCGATGTCGAAGCGTATGGTCCCGGCGATGGCATAGGCGACCACCAGCGGCGGCGAGGCCAGGAATGCCTGCCGCGCATAGGGATGGATGCGCCCATCGAAGTTGCGATTGCCCGACAGCACGGCCGTGGCGTACAGGTCGCGGTCGATGATCTCCTGCTGGATCGCCGGATCGAGCGCTCCGGACATGCCGTTGCAAGTGGTGCAGGCGAACGCGACGATGCCGAAGCCGAGCTGCTCCAGCTCGTGCTCGAGGCCGGCCTCGCGCAAATAGAGCTGCACGGTTCTGGATCCGGGGGCCAGGGATGACTTGACCCACGGCTTGCGCTGCAGGCCGAGCCGGTTGGCATTGCGCGCCAGCAGGCCGGCAGCGACGACGTTGCGCGGATTGCTAGTGTTGGTGCAGCTGGTGATGGCTGCGATGATCACCGCGCCGTCGGGCATTTGCCCTGGCACATCGTCCCAGGCCCCGGCGATTCCGCGCGCGGCCAGTTCGCTGGTGGCGACACGGGCATGCGGATTGGACGGCCCGGCCATGTTGCGCACCACGCTCGCCAGGTCGAAGCGCAGCACCCGGTCGTACACCGTTTCCACCAGGGCGTCGGCCCAGAGACCGGCAGCCCTGGCGTAGGTCTCGACCAGGCTGACCTGCGACTCGTCCCGCCCGGTCAGGCGCAGGTAGTCGATGGTCTGCGCATCGATGGCGAACATCGCTGCGGTCGCACCGTATTCCGGGGCCATGTTGGAAATGGTCGCGCGGTCTCCCAGCGTCAGGGCCCTGGCGCCCTCGCCATGGAATTCGAGCCAGGCACCGACCACCTTCTGCCGGCGCAAGAATTCGGTCAGCGCCAGCACCATGTCGGTCGCGGTGATGCCAGGCTGCAAGCGGCCGGCCAGTTCGACACCGATGATTTCCGGCAGACGCATCCAGCAGGCGCGCCCGAGCATCACGCTCTCCGCTTCCAGCCCACCGACACCGATGGCGATCACGCCCAGCGCATCCACATGGGGGGTGTGGCTGTCGGTACCGACGCAGGTGTCCGGATAGGCGATGCCGTGGTCGGCGTGGATCACCGGGGACATCTTCTCCAGGTTGATCTGGTGCATGATGCCGTTGCCCGGTCGGATCACGTCGACGTTGCGGAAGGCTTTGCGAGTCCAGTCGATGAAGTGGAAACGGTCTTCGTTGCGCCGGTCCTCGATCGCACGGTTCTTCTCGAACGCCTGCGGGTCGGCACCGCCGCATTCCACCGCCAACGAGTGGTCGACGATCAGCTGTACCGGTACCACTGGATTGACCTGCGCCGGGTCGCCACCCTTGTCGGCGATGGCATCGCGCAGGCCGGCCAGGTCGACCAGCGCGGTCTGCCCGAGGATATCGTGACAGACCACCCGCGCCGGGTACCAGGGGAAGTCCAGGTCACGCTTGCGCTCGACCAGCTGGGCCAGCGAGGCTTCAAGGGTGACGGGATCGCAGCGGCGCACCAGGTTCTCGGCGAGCACGCGCGAGGTATAGGGCAGCCTGGCGTAGGCGCCAGGGCTGATGGCCTCGATGGCCGCGCGGGCATCGAAGTACTCCAGGCCGGTGCCTGGCAGGGGCTTGCGGTAGGCAGTGTTCATTTTTCTGGCTCGATCACGGTTTCTGTTGTCGACTGGCTGGGCCGGCCCGGCCCCCCTCACCGCTCCCCGATCGGCACGAACGCCCGCTGTGCGACCCCCACATACTCGGCGCTGGGCCGGATGATGCGGTTGTTGGCACGCTGCTCGAAAACGTGCGCGGCCCATCCGGTCAGGCGCGAGCAGACGAAAATCGGGGTGAACAGCTTGGTCGGTATGCCCATGAAGTGGTAGGCCGAGGCATGGTAGAAATCAGCGTTTGGAAACAGCTTCTTCTGTTCCCACATGGTCTTGTCGATGGCTTCGGATACCGGATACAGCAGCGTGTCGCCCACCTGCTCGGCCAAGCGTTTCGACCAGCCCTTGATGACCTCGTTGCGCGGATCCGACTCCTTGTAGATCGCATGGCCAAACCCCATGATCTTGTCCTTGCGCTCGAGCATCGCGAGCAGTTCGGTAGTGGCTTGCTGCGGCGAGGAAAAGCGCTCGATCAGTTCCATCGCCGCCTCGTTCGCCCCGCCATGCAGCGGGCCACGCAAGGTGCCGATGGCGGCGGTGATGCACGAGTACAGGTCGGACAAGGTCGAGGCGCAGACCCGGGCGGTGAAGGTCGAGGCGTTGAATTCGTGCTCGGCATAGAGGATCAGCGAGACGTTCATCACCTTGACGTGCAGATCGTCCGGCGCCTTGCCATGCAACAGGTACAGGAAGTGCCCGGCAAGGGTGTCCTGGTCGCTGTCGCAGTCGATGCGCACGCCATGATGAGTGAAGCGATACCAGTAGCACATGATCGCAGGAAATATCGCCAGCAGGCGATCGGTCCGCTCGTGCTGCAGCTCGAAGGTGTATTCCGGCTCCAGGGTTCCGAGCAGCGAGCACCCGGTACGCATCACATCCATGGGATGGGCATCCTTGGGGATGCGCTCGAGCACTTCCTTGAGCGCCTGTGGCAGGCCACGCAGGCTCCTTAGCTTGTGCTTGTAGTCAGCCAGCTCGCCCGCAGCGGGCAACTCGCCATGCAGGAGCAGATAGGCGACCTCTTCGAACTCGGCCTGGGCGGCCAGCTCCCGGACATCGTAGCCACGGTAGGTCAGGCCGGCGCCGGCCTGGCCAACGGTCGACAGCGCGGTCTGCCCGGCCACCTGGCCACGCAGGCCAGCGCCACTGAGTGCTTTTGCTTCGGCCATGGTGTTTCTCCTTTATTGAACTTGTTATGGGAATGACTGGCTGGACATTCGAAGCGCGGCCGCCTCAGCCTTTCTTCTGGGCGAACAGCGCATCGAGGCTCTGCTCGAAGGCGTGGTAGCCAATGGCTTCGTAGAGCTCCATGCGGGTCTGCATGGTATCGATCACATGTCTTTGCGTGCCGTCACGACGCAGCGCGGCATAGACGTTTTCCGCGGCCTTGTTCATGGCGCGGAAGGCCGAAAGCGGATACAGGGCCAGCGAGACGTCGGCCGAGGCCAGCTCTTGGGTGGTATACAGCGGCGTCGCGCCGAACTCGGTGATGTTGGCCAGTATCGGCACCCCTACCCTGGCGGCGAACGTCCGATACATGTCCAGCTCGGTGATGGCTTCGGGAAAGACCATGTCGGCACCCGCCTCGACACAGGCGGCGGCCCGCTCCAGCGCTGCCTCCAGGCCCTCCACGGCCAGCGCGTCGGTACGCGCCATGATGACGAAGCTGTCATCGGTACGGGCATCGACCGCTGCCTTGACCCGGTCGACCATTTCCTGCAGCGGAACGATTTCTTTGTTGGGCCGATGGCCGCAACGCTTGGCGCCCACCTGGTCTTCGATATGGATCGCAGCCGCGCCGAACTTGATCATCGAGCGCACGGTGCGGGCCACATTGAAGGCCGAGGCGCCAAATCCGGTATCGACGTCGACCAGCAACGGCAGGTCGCAGACATCGGTGATGCGCCGGACATCCGTGAGCACATCGTCCAGGCCGCTGATACCCAGGTCAGGCAACCCCAGCGACCCGGCAGCGACGCCGCCACCGGACAGGTAGATGGCCTTGAACCCGGCGCGCTTGGCCAGCAGCGCATGATTGGCATTGATGGCACCGACCACCTGCAATGGACGTTCGGCGGCGACCGCCTCGCGAAAACGCTGTCCGGGCGTGCTTGTCACAGTCATGACTCACCTCGTGTTGGCATGGGCGCCTTGGTGATGGCGCTCGATGTTGCGGCGCGAAGCACCGATATGGCGGCGCATCAGCAGTTCGGCGAGCTCACCATCGCCATCGGCGATCGCATCGAGGATGCGGTGATGTTCGGCGAAGGCCTGGCGCGGCCGGTTGGGCGTGGCGGAGAACTGGATGCGATACATGCGCACCAGCTGGTAGAGCTCGCCGCACAGCATCTTGACCAGGGTCTGGTTGCCGCTGCCCTGGATGATCCGATAGTGGAAATCGAAATCGCCTTCCTGCTGGTAATAGCCCACACCGGCCTGGAAGGCAGCATCCTGCTCATGGGTCTGGAGCACGCGCCGCAGCTCGTCGATCTCGGCGCGGCTCATGCGCTGGGCAGCCAGACGACAAGCCATGCCCTCCAGCGACTCGCGAATTTCATACAGCTCGACCAGCTCGGCATGACTGAGGGAAACCACCCGGGCCCCGACGTGCGGTACGCGCACCAGCAGCCGCTGGCCTTCGAGCCGGTGGATCGCCTCGCGCAGCGGACCACGGCTGATACCGTAGGTGCGAGCCAGCTCGGGTTCGGAAATCTTGCTCCCCGGTGCGATGTCGCCACTGACGATAGCGGCCTGGATGCGCCGAAACACGTGCTCGGACAGGGTCTCGGTGTCGTCCTGGGGCAGGACCGTGGCGGGCGTTGAGTCAGGCATATTGTCGACAACCTTGAAAGATCATTGCCCTACCCTAGCGATCCATCTAGGCTTGGTCAAAGAAAAAATTTAGATTGTCGACAATAGTCGAAGCCCGAACCAGGACCGCCCTGGCGCTGTCTGATCGCGGCGCGCTGGCGTCAATGAACCAGCATGCTAGAATGCCGCGCCTCCTACGGAGTATGGACAGAGATCTGTCGCCTGATTTCATGCTGTCGACAGATGAACGAGGAAGCTTGCGCAGTACATGCCAGTCGCCTTGCCCCGAACACCGCATAGCACCGCGCCAGGATTATGAGACTTTCGCCCTATCTTTTGCTGTTCTGCCTCGCCTTGCTGCCGGCCCTTGGCCACGCGGCGGAAAAGACCGTCTATGGTCTTAACGAATACGCCCGGCTTGCCGACCTCGACCTGGAGCTGGCCGCCAAACTCGACACCGGCGCCAAGACCGCCTCGCTCAGCGCCCGCGACATCAAGCGCTTCAAGCGCAACGGCGAGAGCTGGGTGCGCTTCTACCTGGCCATCGATTCCGCCCATTCGCATCCGATCGAACGCCCGCTCGCGCGTGTCAGCAAGATCAAGCGTCGCGCCGGTGACTACAATGCCGAAGAAGGCAAGGCCTTCACCGCCCGGCCGGTGATCGAACTGGATGTCTGTATGGGGCGCCAGCGGCGCGCCATCGAAGTCAACCTCACCGACCGCAGCGCCTTCCAGTTCCCCCTGCTGATTGGCTCGGAAGCGCTCAAGCACTTCGATGCCATGGTCGACCCAAGCCTCAAATACGCGGCCGGCAAACCTGCCTGCGCCCCCGTCGCTCACTCCGCAGAGTAATTCCGATGCGCTCTCTTACCCTCCACCTGAAAGTCCTGATCACCGTCCTGGTGCTGCTGGGCGTGCTGATCACGGCCTACCAGATCTTCTTTCTCGGCATACCGGTGACCGAGGACGAGACCGACGACCTGTGGAACATCGATGCCAAGGTCGAATTCGTCGCCAGCGCCAAGGACCCGGTCAAGGTGCAGATGTTCGTGCCTCCGCTCAACCGCGACTATGTCAGCCTCAACGAAAGCTTCATCTCCAACAACTATGGCGTGAGCGTCAATCGGGCCGATGGCAACCGCAAGGTCACCTGGTCGGCACGGCGTGCCAGCGGCAACCAGACCCTCTACTATCGCCTGGTCCTGACCAAGCGCTACAGCACCGAGAAGACTGCGCTCAAGGGACCGACCTTCCGCGACAGCCTGGCAGTCGAAGGCCCGGAGAAAATCGCCGCCGAGGCGCTGATCGCACCGATTCGGCAGCACTCGGCCGACGTCGAGACCTTCGTCAGCGAAACCATCAAGCGTGTCAACAATCTCAACGACGACAACGTCAAGCTGCTGCTGGCCGGCGATACCTCGCCACTGAACAAGGCCAAGGTCATCGACCTGCTGCTGTCCATCGCCCATGTGCCGATGGAAAAGGTGCACACCATACGCTTGCTCGCCGACACCCCGCAGACGCCGGAACTCTGGCTGCGCAGCTTCAACGGCAACGACTGGCTCTACTTCAATCCCGACACCGGCGAGCAGGGCCTGCCCAGCGACCGGCTGCTGTGGTGGACAGGCGACGACAACCTGGTGACCGTCGACGGCGGGCGCAAGGCCAACGTCACCTTCAGCCTGAGCAACAGCGAGATGAACGCCATCCGCCTGGCCAAGCTGACCGACGAGAACACCGACGCGGACTTTCTCGAGTACTCCCTCTACGGCCTGCCACTGCAGACCCAGCAGACCTTCATGATCATGGTCATGATCCCCATCGGCGTGCTGGTGATCCTGGTGCTGCGCAACCTGATCGGCATCCAGACCTTGGGCACCTTCACGCCGGTGCTGATCGCCCTGGCCTTCCGCGAGACCCAGCTGGGCTTCGGCATCATGCTGTTCACCGTGATCACCGCGCTGGGCCTGTCGCTGCGCTCATACCTGGAGCACCTGAAGCTGCAGATGCTGCCGCGCCTGTCCGTGGTGCTGACCTTCGTCGTGGTGCTGATCGCCGCGATCAGCCTGTTCAGCCACAAGCTGGGGCTGGAGCGAGGCCTGTCGGTGGCGTTGTTCCCGATGGTGATCCTGACCATGACCATCGAGCGACTGTCGATCACCTGGGAAGAACGTGGCGGCGGCCACGCCATGAAGGTCGCCATCGGCACGCTGTTCGCCGCCTCCCTGGCGCACTTGCTGATGATGGTGCCGGAGCTGGTCTACTTCGTCTTCACCTTCCCGGCGGTGCTGCTGATCCTGGTGGGCTTCATGCTGGCGATGGGTCGCTATCGCGGCTATCGCCTGACCGAGCTGGTACGCTTCAAGGCATTCCTGAAGAAGGCTGACGCCTGATGTTCGGACTGATCAAGACCTGGAAAGCCCTGGAAGCCCGGGGCATCATGGGCATCAACCGGCGCAACGCGGACTACGTGCTCAAGTACAACAAGCGCCACCTGTATCCCATCGTCGACGACAAGATCATCACCAAGGAGCGCGCGCTCGCGGCAGGTATCCATGTGCCGGAGATGTACGGCATCATCGAGACCGAGAAGGAAATCGACAAGCTCGACCAGATCATCGGCGGGCGCAGCGATTTCGTCATCAAGCCGGCCCAGGGCGCTGGCGGCGATGGCATCCTGGTGATCGCCGACCGCTTCGAGGATCGCTACAGGACCGTATCCGGAAAGATCATCAGCCATGGGGAGATCGAACACCAGATCTCCAGCATCCTCACCGGCCTGTACTCGCTCGGCGGCCATCGCGACCGGGCCCTGATCGAGTACCGGGTGACACCGGACCAGATCTTCAAGAGCATCAGCTACGAAGGCGTGCCAGACATCCGCATCATCGTGTTGATGGGCTATCCGGTAATGGCCATGTTGCGCCTGCCTACCCGCCAGTCGGGCGGCAAGGCCAACCTGCACCAGGGGGCCATCGGCGTTGGCGTGGACCTGGCCACTGGCGTCACGCTGCGTGGCACCTGGCTCAACAACATCATCAGCAAGCATCCCGACACCACCAATGCGGTGGACGGTGTGCAACTGCCGAACTGGGACGGCTTCATGAAGCTGGCTGCCGGCTGCTACGAGTTGTGCGGCCTGGGCTACATCGGCGTGGACATGGTCCTGGACCAGGACCGTGGGCCGCTGATCCTGGAACTCAATGCCCGCCCCGGCCTGAACATCCAGATTGCCAACGACTGCGGCCTGACCCAGCGCACCCACGCCATCGAGGCGCATATCGAGGCACTGGCCAAGGACGGCATGACGGAAGATGTCGAGCAACGCGTGCGTGTCGCCCAGGACCTGTTCGGCCACATTCGCCACCCATGAGCCATGGCGGCCCCAATGCCGACACGGCGTGGGGCCAAGGTGCCGATGTATCGCCATGCTAGGCGTGGGTCCGGCCGGGGACTACAATCGGCCACTCGATCCCAGCACCGCTCATTCGCATGCAGACCTGTACGCTCCATCCCCTGACCTACCAACCCGACCCGGCGTTCCATTTCGCCCGCCTGCGCCAGGCACCTGGCGCGATCCTGCTCGATAGCGCTCATCCCGGCGCCGAACGGGGTCGCTTCGATCTACTCAGCGCCTGGCCCATCCGGCAGCTCCAGGCAGGGCCGGGAGAAACCGGTACGGCCTTTTTCCAGCGCTTGCGCGCTGCCTTGGCCGAGCTTGGCCCGGCCACGCTGCCCGAAGGTTCGGAATTGCCTTTCGCAGGCGGATTGATCGGCTACCTGAGCTATGATTTCGGTCGACGCCTGGAGCCGCTTCCAGAACTGGCGATGGATGACCTGGCATTGCCCGATGCGAACCTGGGGCTGTATGCCTGGGCGCTGATCAGCGATCACCGCCAACGCAGCAGCCAACTGGTGTTCCATCCACGCCTGGCACACGCCGAGCGGTTGCGCCTGGTAGCGCTGTTCGAAGCCGGAGCCGCCCCAGTGCCAACCCGCTTCCGCCTGCTCGAGCCCATGCGTGGCGACCTGGATGCGACGAGCTACCGCCTGGCCTTCGAGCGCGTCCAGGCCTACATACAGGCTGGCGACTGCTACCAGATCAACCTCACCCAGCGCTTCCGCGCGCCCTGCCAAGGAGATCCGTGGCAAGCCTACCAGGCTTTGCGTCGCGCCTGTCCAACGCCTTTTTCCGGGTACCGGCACCTGGCCGATGGCAGCGCTCTGTTGAGCTTTTCCCCCGAACGCTTCGTGCAGGTCCGCGAAGGCAAGGTCGAGACCCGGCCAATCAAGGGCACGCGACCACGGGCAGCCGACCCCGTGGAGGATCAGCGCAATGCCGCGCAGTTGCAGGCCAGCCCCAAGGACCGCTCCGAGAACCTGATGATCGTCGACCTGCTACGCAACGATCTGGGCCGCAGTTGTCGGATCGGCTCGGTAAAGGTGCCGGAGCTGTTCAGCCTGGAAAGCTATCCGAATGTCCATCATCTGGTCAGTAGCGTCACTGGCCAGCTCGAGTCCGGCAAGGATGCGCTCGACCTGCTCGCCGGCAGTTTTCCCGGTGGCTCGATCACTGGAGCCCCGAAGATCCGCGCCATGCAGATCATCGACGAACTCGAACCGACGCGCCGGGCCCTGTATTGCGGATCGCTGCTGTACATCGATGTGCGTGGCGAGATGGACAGTTCCATCGCCATTCGCAGCCTGCTGGTCAAGGACGGCCAGGCTTGCTGCTGGGGTGGCGGCGCGGTCGTCGGCGATTCTCGCTGGGAGGATGAATACGAAGAATCGATCGCCAAGGTGCGAATACTGATGGAAACGCTGCAAGGACTGTGAGCGCGACAATTCGACAGCGCAGGAGGAACAGTCGGTGCGCTGCCAACGCCTGGCCAACGCCTCGAACCAGCTGTTTTTTGTTACCATTTGTCCACTACGAGCGCGCAGCGCCAATCTATCTGCATGGATACCGTCTGATGAGCCAAACCCTCGATGTCGCGACCCTGGCCGCGACTTATGCTGACAAGTCCCCGCAGGATATCCTCAAGCTTGCCTTCGAACACTTCGGCGACGACTTGTGGATCTCCTTCAGTGGCGCCGAAGACGTGGTGCTGTTGGACATGGCCTGGAAACTGAACAAACAGGTCAAGGTCTTCAGCCTCGATACCGGCCGCCTGCACCCGGAAACCTATCGCTTCATCGACCAGGTTCGCGAGCAGTACAACCTGCCTATCGAAATCCTCAGCCCCGACCGCGAGCAGCTCGACCCGTTCGTCAAGGAAAAGGGCCTGTTCAGCTTTTACCGGGACGGTCATGGTGAGTGCTGCGGCATCCGCAAGATCGAACCGTTGCGCCGCAAGCTCTCAACGGTGAGCGCCTGGGCGACTGGCCAGCGTCGCGACCAGAGCCCGGGGACACGCAGCCATGTGGCGGTCATGGAAGTCGACACGGCCTTCTCGACGCCGCAGCGTACGTTGTACAAGTTCAACCCGCTGGCGCAGATGACCAGTGCCGAGGTATGGGGCTATATCCGCATGCTCGAACTGCCCTACAACAGCCTGCACGAACGTGGCTTCATCAGCATTGGCTGCGAGCCCTGCACTCGCCCGGTGCTGCCGAACCAGCACGAGCGCGAAGGCCGCTGGTGGTGGGAAGAATCGACCCAGAAGGAATGCGGCCTGCACGCTGGCAACCTGATCGCCAAGGCCTGAGCTGCAGGCTGCAAGCTGATCGTGGCGATCTTGCCGAGGATGCGGGTCCGCAGGATGGAGTCGCTTGCAAAGCAACTCGGTCTGCTTTGGCTTGCGGCTTGTCAGTGGATGGGCAGTTCCACGCCCTCGAACAACGCCTCGAGCTCCTGCTTGTTGTGGCACTGGATGGCCTTGGCCATGACCTCGCGGGTCAGGTGCGGAGCGAAGCGCTCGATGAAATCGCACATGAAACCACGCAGGAAGGTACCACGGCGGAAACCGATCTTGGTCACGCTCGGCTCGAACAGCTCACTGGCGTCCAGGGCCACCAGGTCGCTGTCGAGCTTGGCATCGACCGCCATGCCAGCCACGATGCCCACGCCCAGGCCTAGGCGAACGTAGGTCTTGATGACGTCGGCATCGGCGGCGGTGAACACCACCTTCGGCGTCAGGCCACGGTGGCTGAAGGCTTCGTCGAGCTTGGAACGTCCCGTGAAACCGAACACGTAGGTGACGATCGGATAGTCGGCCAGCGCTTCCAAGGTCAGCCTGGGCAGCTTGGCCAAGGGATGCCCCTGGGGCACCACCACGCAGCGATTCCACTTGTAGCACGGCATCATGATCAGGTCGCCGAACAACTCCAGGGCTTCGGTGGCGATGGCGAAATCCACGGTACCGTCCGCAGCCATCTCGGCGATCTGCATTGGCGAGCCCTGGTGCATGTGCAGCGCCACTTCGGGGTACTGCTTGATGAAAGCGCCGATCACTGGTGGCAGGGCGTAGCGCGCCTGGGTATGGGTGGTGGCGATGGACAGCGTGCCCTTCTTCTCGTTGGAGAACTCCTGGGCGATCTGCTTGATGCTTTCGACCTTGCGCAGGATCTCGCCAGCGGTATTGATGATACGCTCGCCGGCTGGCGTCACGCGGGTCAGGTGCTTGCCGCTGCGGGCGAAGACCTCGACGCCCAATTCGTCCTCGAGCAGGCGGATCTGCTTGCTGATGCCGGGCTGGGAGGTATACAGACTCTGCGCCGTCGCGGAGACGTTGAGATCGTGGTGCGCCACTTCCCAGATGTAGCGCAGTTGTTGAAGCTTCATAGAAATCCCTCGGATCAGCGATGTGTCACCGGCGCCTGGCAGCAACGGTTTATAACTATATTAGTGGATCCAGGCGAAAATCTAGAACTACTTTGTTACATCTGCGCCGAGCGAACCTCCCGCGAGGAACGCCTTGCACGCACTCACGCTTTCACATTAATGCGTCAACGGCACCATGTAGACCGGCACGGGCGATAGTTGCAGCAGGCGCACCGCCGTGCGACCAATCGGTAGCTCCTTGTCGACCCCCTGGCTGCGGCTGCCGAAGACCAGCAAATCGACCTGCAGACGCTGCACCTGATCCAGAATGACCTGGGCGGGATCACCCTGGCGCACCCGCACGGCCCGGATCAATGCAAGATCCGCCTGATCGCCCAGCTCTTCGCGAAAACTCTCCAGCACCCGTTGTTCGATGTTGGCCAGCACCACGCCTACCCCCTGGCGGTGCAACTGGTCCAGGGTGCGCTCGTCGAGGTAGCTCTGCAGCAACGACTCGGCGAACTGCCCCATCGGCTCGACCGCATGGATCACGTAGAGGTCGGCCTGGAAGGTACGCGCCAAGGCCAACGCGTGCTGCATGACGAACGGCGCGTAGGCACCAAGGTCGGTGGCGTACAGCATGGAACGAATCATTCGACCTCCTGGACTGCCGCTGCGGCAGGGCATGCTTGAGCTTAGCAGCGAGAAGCTCGAGTGCCCGGCTCGATTGGCGCGCGGGCGAAACGTTTCACCTGCCGTGGACGCACTTTGCGCCTCGAGCAAGTACCCCGAGCGTGGCGAAAACCCTGGGCAGGCCCGCGCAACCATTGTCGCGCCCCCCTCTAACGCGCTAAGGTGCGGCTCCCCGCCGCGAACAATCCAGCTGCCGGGCCGCACGGGGTTTGCTGGCGGCCGGCACCCGTGACCTGACGAGTAACACGATGGCTGATTTACCGATCGATGACCTTAACGTCGCTTCCAATGAGACTTTGATCACGCCTGATCAGCTCAAGAAGGAAATTCCTCTCAGTGCCAAGGCCTTGCAGACCGTGACTGCCGGCCGCGAAGTGGTCCGCAATATCCTCGACGGCAAGGATCATCGCCTGTTCGTGGTGGTCGGCCCGTGCTCGATTCACGATATCGAGGCAGCCCACGAATACGCCGACCGCCTCAAGGTACTGGCCGAGGAAGTTTCCGATACCCTGTACCTGGTCATGCGCGTGTACTTCGAGAAGCCGCGTACCACCGTGGGCTGGAAAGGCCTGATCAACGATCCGTACCTGGATGACTCCTTCAAGATCCAGGATGGCTTGCATATCGGCCGCAAGCTGCTGCTGGACCTGGCCGAAAAGGGCTTGCCCACTGCCACCGAGGCACTGGACCCGATTTCCCCGCAATATCTCCAGGACCTCATCAGCTGGTCGGCCATCGGCGCCCGGACCACCGAATCCCAGACGCACCGCGAAATGGCCTCCGGCCTGTCCTCGGCCGTTGGCTTCAAGAATGGCACCGACGGTGGCCTGACCGTGGCCATCAATGCCCTGCAATCGGTTTCCAAACCGCACCGGTTCCTGGGCATCAACCAGGAAGGCGGCGTGTCCATCGTCACGACCAAGGGCAATGCCTATGGTCATGTCGTGCTGCGTGGCGGTAACGGCAAGCCCAACTACGACTCGGTCAGTGTTGCGCTGTGCGAGCAGGACCTGGCCAAGGCCCGGATCAAGGCGAACATCATGGTCGACTGCAGCCACGCCAACTCCAACAAGGACCCGGCCCTGCAGCCGCTGGTGATGGACAATGTCGCCAACCAGATCCTCGAAGGCAACCAGTCGATCATCGGACTGATGGTCGAAAGCCATCTCAATTGGGGCTGCCAGGCCATCCCCAAGGATCTGGCGGAGCTGAAGTACGGCGTATCGATCACCGACGCGTGCATCGACTGGGCCGCTACCGAAAAGGCCCTGCGCAGCATGCAAGCCAAGCTCAGGGACGTCCTGCCCAAGCGTCAGCGGGGTTGAACGCTGGAACAGAAACGCCGGGCATGGGCCCGGCGTTGTCGACATGACGCACGAAGCGCGTCCGGGCGTGGCTCAGCCCTTGTGCGCCTGGCGCTGGTGTCGCTCCATGTACCTTTCCACGTACGAGCATGAAGGGATCACGGTATAGCCCATCTGTTCGGCATACTCGAGGGCCTTCTCGGTAAGCGCGGCGGCGATTCCGCGTCCGCGCAGGGCATTGGGGACGAAGGTCCGATAGATGTCGAGGGTCTGCTTGCCCAGGTCCATGTAGGTCAGATAGGCCCGATGACCGTCCACGCTGGTTTCGAACTGATGACCTGCCTGGTCATGGTGAATGGTCAGCGCTTCGTTCATCACTACTCCTCGCAGGCCCTGCAGGTAGGCCTTGTCTTATCGATTGATGCGCCGGCGCAGGGCCCCTACGCCACCTCGATGCCCGTTGGACAGTGGGGAGATGCGATTCGTTCTGCCGAGCGGACGCTTGCAGATAGTAGGCACGTATTGCCTGGTTGCTCAAGCTGGAGTTTGAAAAAATACCGCAACATTTGCTACCCGGCGAAGGGGAAAAGGACTCGGCAAGTGCGTCCACCGTTAATGCCCGAGACGAATGACGACACTTGGAGTCACTTTTGGTTCCGCAAAAAGTTCAATTGCTAGTGGCAGACAACAGGCAGAGTGCAAAAAACCTAGTGTCTTCGTTACAGCACCGCCAGGCGCGGCGTGCAGCAACATTTTTTTTGCAGTTCTTGCGCTCAGTCAGTTTACTTACTACAAGTAATGAGTACTATGTACAGCGGCCAGTTTCTTTTCCGAAGAGATGGCTACTTAAATGGAAATTCCTTTAAAGGGGAACACGATGAACAACGTTCTGAAATTCTCTGCTCTGGCTCTGGCCGCCGTTCTGGCTACCGGTTGCAGCAGCAGCGCATCCAAGGAAAGCGAAGCCCGTCTGACTGCTACCGAAGACGCAGCAGCTCGCGCACAAGCCCGTGCCGATGAAGCCTATCGCAAGGCTGATGACGCCATGGCTGCCGCCCAGAAGGCACAGCAGACCGCTGACGAAGCCAACGAGCGCGCCCTGCGCATGCTGGACAAAGCCAGCCGCAAGTAATAGTCCATACGGATTGTTAGGGCCGGCCCCTTCGTGGGTCGGCTTTTTTATGGTTCTTCACGGATTGCCGTGAGTGCGCCCACGGCGAGCGATAGCGCATAGCCATTACTACGCGCCATGCAAGACACTACTAGCGAAGTTCTTCGGGAATACTGGAAACCATCGGTGCGCCCGCCGACCCCGCGACCGGCTCGGCGATTTCGACCGGCATGCCATCTTCGGCGGCGATGACATCCCGCAGCATGTCCCAGTTCATTCTTACATTGTTGGCCAAGTCTTCGCGCTTTAGCAGGGTATTGATCAGCGCGGTGTGCTTGTCGACCACCGAAGGATCGCCATGATCATCCAGCGGCGTATGCGCCTCGAGATAGACCTTGCCAGCGCTGACACCGAACTTGTAGGGCTCGTTGATGATGCGCACGGGCGTCCCCACCGGGACCATCTGCGAGAGTTCCAGCACATTGTTGTTGAACATGCGGAAGCAGCCATGGCTGGTGCGCATGCCGATGCCGAATTTCTTGTTCGAACCATGAATCAGGTAGCCAGGCAGGCCAAGCGTGAACTTGAACGGCCCCAGCGGATTATCCGGTCCGGCAGGCACGACGGCAGGCAGGACGTCCCCATCGGCGGCATGCTCGGCACGGATCGATGCTGGCGGGGTCCAGGTCGGATTGGCAGTCTTGGCGATGATCTTGGTATTGGCGATCGGCGAACCCCAGCCTTCCCGGCCGATACCCAGCGGATAGGTATGCACCACCGCCTCACCCTTCGGGTAGTAGTACATGCGGTATTCGGCCAGGTTGATGACGATGCCTTCGCGCGGTCCCGGCGGCAGGATGAAGCGCGTCGGCAGGACGATCTCGGTGCCTTCGCCCGGCAACCACGGATCGACGCCCGGGTTGGCGGCAATCATCTCCAGGTAGCCAAGGTCGTTGGCCGTGCCGATGTCGGCGAAAGTGTCTTCGTAGCGGGCCTTGATCACTTGCACTTGCCCGACCACGTCCTCGCCTGGAGGCGGCAAAGGCAGCTCCAGCGCGGCAGCAGGACCTGCGGCCAACAGAACAGCCAGGGACAGGCTTCGGGTGACGGCGGGAAAGTGCTGCAACATCTGGTAAATCCTTCGAAATGGGAAAAGCAAGGGACAGAAATTCTACACCGCGGCCTGACGTAGCGGGAGCGATCGGCGAACCATTAGGGTTTCAGATGATGAAAGGCCTTCAGAGTTCCGGCCATACCGGCCGTGTACCACGGCGCTGGGCGTCGAGAATGGCACGACACAGCGGGCAAAGGCGCTCGTCGCGCTGGATAGCCGACGGCACGGCCGACCAGCGCGGCTGTGCTGGGAGCAGGCTGCCACATAACGTGCGATCGGCCGGAGCACCTAGCTCCAGCTGGCGAGCGATCAGATGCAGGCGACTTTCCTGGCAGGCGAACAGGTCGAGCTGTTCGTCGGGCTCGATCAGTTGATAGGCGTACAGGGACCAGGCGGGGCGCGGCATCGAGGGGTTCCAGATCGGGGGGCGCAACATTAGCTGAAACCCGCAGCCGATAAAAGCGTCACAACAACGGTTTTATCGCAGGCCAGGCATTTTCCAACAGACGTGGTTGGGCGCCCTGGGCCGGGTGGATGCCATCAGCCTGCATGAGTTCGGGCACCCCGCCCACGCCTTCTAGGAAGAACGGCACCAGGGGCACTGATTTTTCGCTTGCCAGCCGTTCATAGACCTGCGCGAAAGCCGTGGTGTAGCGCACCCCATAGTTCGGCGGCAGGCGCATGCCGAGCAACACGACCTTCGCACCCGAGGCGCGAGACGCGTCGATCATCGAAGCAAGATTTTGTTGCAATTGCTCGGGCGGCTGCCCGCGCAAGCCATCGTTGCCGCCCAGCTCGAGCACCACCAGGTCCGGCTTGTACTGCTCGAGCAGCCCCGCAAGCCTGGCCTGGCCGCCAGCGCTGGTATCGCCACTGATCGAGGCGTTGACCACCTGATCATCGAACCCTTCGGCCTCCAAGCGCTCCTGCAGCAGTGAAACCCAGCCCTGACGGGTATCCAGGCCAAATCCGGCGCTGATACTATCGCCGACGACCAGCAGCGTGCCCGCCGCCGCGCTCTGGGCCAGGCACCACATGGCCAGACCGGCACCCAACCATCCCATTCGCATTGGATTCTCCATGGTTCCCAGTATTCTCGTTGCGCAGAACCTTAGCAAAGTGGTCCCTAGCGCGGAAGGCGACCTCACGATCCTGCATTCGTTGTCCCTGAGCCTTGCCACAGGCGACAGCCTGGCCATTGTCGGCGCTTCCGGCTCGGGCAAGTCCACGCTGCTGGGCCTGCTCGCCGGCCTCGATCGACCGACCGGAGGCAACGTGATCCTGGCCGGGCAGGATCTGGGAACGCTCGACGAAGACCAGCGCGCCAGGGTGCGGGCCGAGCATGTCGGCTTCGTGTTCCAGTCGTTCCAGCTGCTGGACAGCCTTGATGCCCTGGAGAACGTCATGCTGCCGATGGAATTGGAAGGCCGACGCGATGCGCGCGAGCAGGCCCGCCAGTTGCTCGAGCGGGTCGGCCTGGGCCGGCGCCTGAGCCACTCGCCGCGCCAGCTCTCCGGCGGTGAACAGCAACGCGTGGCCATTGCCAGGGCCTTTGCCGCGGAGCCGGCCGTGCTGTTCGCCGACGAGCCGACCGGCAACCTCGACAGCCAGACCGGCGAACGCATCAGCGACCTGCTGTTCGAACTCAACAAGGAACGTGGCACCACCTTGGTGCTGGTCACTCACGACGAACGCCTGGCCCATCGCTGCCGTCGCCAGATAAGACTGGATGCCGGCCGCCTGGTCACGCCGCTGGAGGCCTGATGAACCGCATGCCCCTGCACCGCCTGTGCAGCCTCGCGCTGCGCCAGTCGATGCGCGATGCCCGCGCCGGCGAAGTGCGAGTGCTGTTCTTCGCGCTGCTGGTCGCGGTCGCCGCCAGCACTGCGATCGGCTACTTCGGCGCCCGTCTCAATGGCGCCATGCAGTTGCGTGCTACCGAATTCCTAGGTGCCGACCTGGTCCTGCAGGGAACCTCGCCGGCCACCGTCGAGCAGATCGAAAGCGGAACCCGGCTAGGGCTGCTGCATGCTCGCGTGGTGGAATTTTCCAGCGTGGTGGCTACCGACCAGGGCATCCAGCTGTCCAGCATCAAGGCCGCTGACCAGGCTTATCCGTTGCGCGGCGAGGTTCGCAGCGCAACGCAGCCGTATGCGGCAGAAACGCCCGGCGGCGGGCCGGCGCCGGGCGAAGCCTGGGTCGAAAGTCGATTGCTGGCGAGCCTGGGGCTGGCAATCGGCGATCGCATCGAGGTCGGCATGAAGAGCCTGCGCCTGAGCAGGGTGCTGACATACGAGCCGGATCGCGCCGGCAATTTCTACAGCCTCACGCCGCGGGTACTGATCAACCTCGAGGATCTGGCCGCCACCGGGGTCATCCAGCCTGGCAGCCGTGTCACCTACCGCGACCTTTGGCGAGGCGAAAGCGCGCGGCTGAGCCAATACCGCGAAGCGGTCGAGCCGCAACTGGGCGCCAACCAGCGGCTGCGCGACACTCGCGATGGCAACCGGCAGATCGGCGGTGCGCTGGGCAAGGCCGAACGCTACCTGAACATGGCCAGCCTGGTGGCCGTGCTGCTCGCTGGCGTGGCCGTGGCCCTGGCGGCCAGCCGCTACGCAGCCAGACGCCTGGACGCCAGCGCCCTGCTGCGCTGCCTGGGCCTGTCCCGCCATGAGGCGCTGGGGCTGTTCTGCCTGCAACTGGCGATGCTCGGCGCGCTGGCAGCAATGGCTGGCGCACTGCTCGGCTGGCTGGCCCAGCTCGGGCTGTTTCGTCTGCTGCACGGCCTGCTGCCGACCGTGGTGCCGGCTGGCGGCATCGCTCCGGCACTGGCCGGTATCGGCACCGGCCTGGTCGCGCTGGCCGGTTTTGCCTTGCCGCCCCTGGCCGCGCTGGGCCGGGTACCTCCGCTGCGCGTGCTGCGCCGTGACCTGTTGCCGGTGCCGCCCAGCAGTTGGCTAGTGTATGGCGCTGCGCTGCTGGCTCTGGGGCTGATCATGTGGCGTCTGAGCCTGGACCTGCTGCTGACGTTCGTCCTGCTCGGCGGCGGGCTGGCCGTCGCGCTGGTGCTGGGCGGCCTGCTGCTGCTCGGCCTGCGCGGCTTGCGTCGCGTGATGGGCGCTGCGCCATTGGCGTGGCGCCTGGGCCTTGGTCAGTTGTTGCGCCACCCGCTGGCGGCGGCGGGTCAGGCGCTGGCCTTTGGCTTGATCCTGATGGCCATGGCTCTGGTGGCGCTGCTGCGCGGCGAGCTACTGGACAACTGGCAGGCGCAGCTGCCGGCGGATGCACCGAACCATTTTGCGCTGAATATCCTGCCGGATGATCGCGAGCCCTTCGCCAGGCACCTGTCCCGGATCAATGCCAGTTCCGCGCCACTTTACCCGGTGGTGCCTGGACGGTTGGTGGCAATCAACCAGCAACCGGTGCGAGAACTAGTGAGCAAGGAGTCAACCGCGGAGCGTGCAGTGCAACGCGACTTGAGCCTGACCTGGGCCGCCGAGCTGCCCGAAGGCAACGCGCTGAGCGCCGGCCGATGGTGGCAGGCCATGCCGGCCGCACCAAGCCTGCCGGGCGTCTCGGTCGAGGCCGAACTCGCCGCCAGCCTGTCGCTCAAGCTCGGTGACGTGCTGACCTTCGATATCGGCGGCGCGCATCGCCAGGCCAGGGTCAGCAGCCTGCGCACGGTCCATTGGGACAGCTTCCAGCCAAACTTCTACATGATCTTCCAGCCGAACACCTTGCAAGGCTTGCCGGCCACCTACCTGACCAGCTTCCATCTGGCGCCTGGCCATGACGCCGATCTCGTGGCGCTGTCGCGGGCTTTTCCAGCGGTGACCATTCTCCAGGTCGACGCATTGCTCGAACAACTGCGCAGCATCCTTGCACAGGTGACCATGGCCGTGGAGTATGTGCTGCTGTTCGTCCTGGCCGCCGGCCTTGCAGTGCTGTTCGCCGGTTTGCAGGCCACCCTCGACGAGCGCATACGCCAAGGCGCCTTGCTGCGGGCGCTGGGTGCAGGACGCGCGCTGCTGGTCAAGTCCCGGCGGATCGAGTTCGGCCTGCTAGGCGCGCTGAGCGGCCTGCTCGCCGCGCTGGGCTGCGAGCTGATCACCCTGGTGCTGTATCGCCATGCATTCGATTTGCAGTGGGCGCCACACCCTTGGCTTGCGCTGTTACCGGTGCTGGGTGCCGTTCTGGTGGGCGGCGCTGGTGTGCAGGGCACGCGGCGCGCGCTCAATGCCAGCCCCTTGACGGTGCTGCGAGAGGGGTAGCATGACCGGGGCTGAGCCGAGATCTTTGCGTCACCGCGCAAATGTCGGTGACAATCCAGCGCCCATGCATCGCTGCCGGCGACGAGCGGCCCCGGGATGAACCGGTTACGCCTCGGCCTGTTCGTACCAGATGCGCTTCACGTACCAGACGGCTTGGCCGGATGGTGTCTGCACCACCACCTCATCGCCCTCGCCTTTTTTCAACAAGGCGCGGGCCATGGGTGAGTCGATCGAAATGTAGTCGTTGCGCCCGTGAATCTCGTCATAGCCGACAATCCTGAATGCCAGCGTCTGTTCGGCATCGTTGTCGATCTCGACCCAGGCACCAAAGAAGACCCTGCCCTCCTGCTCGGGCGCATAGGCCACGACCCTGACGTCTTCGAGCCGCTTGCGCAAGTAGCGAACTCGACGGTCGATCTCGCGCAGCAGCTTCTTGTTGTACTGGTAGTCGGCATTTTCGCTGCGATCGCCCAGGGAGGCCGCCCAGGCGACCTTCTGCGTGATCTCTGGGCGGTAGACCCGCCACAGGTGATCCAGCTCCTGCTTGAGCGCCTGGTGTCCGGCAGTGGTGATGATGTTGGTGCTCAAGCCGCAGTCTCCTTCATGACGTCACGACAGGCGCCCATGCGCCTGCCACGCACGCCGAGCATTATGATGAAAAGCCCCGTTCTTGCGTCAACCGCGGGTGATCAAGCCCTGGCGGGCGACCCGGATCAATTCGCCGATCGTCTCGGCCGCGGCATCCCGACTGGGGGACTGGATCACCGCCAGATCGAAATGATCGTCGCGATATCGAGCCAGGCTTGCGGTGGCTTCGACGAATTGGACCAGGAATGCACGTGCCTGCCCCTTGCGCCGCGACAGACCGTCGAGATGACGCAGCAGGCTGGGCTGGTGACGACCGCCAAGCAGGATGCATGGCGTGTGGGTGGCCTGGGTGGCAGGCAGTGGGGTCAGGCAGACACTGGTGCGCGGACAGCTCATGATGTTCTCTTCGCCTCGCAGATCCCGCTGGGCAGCGGTGGGAGGCGTCACCGAACCAGCGCTTTAGCGGAATTTCGGACGACATGACGAGGCGTCCCGCGCCCCGCAAGTAGCTGTTTAAATCGGCGCGAACTCCATGCTAGAGCGACAAGCGGCAGTTTACAAGCGTCAAAGGCAAGCAACTGCAAGCGGCTAGCGCCTGCTGGTGCGCTCGAGCGAAGAGCGCTCGCGGTTGAACGCCAGGTAGTACTTGTTCACGCTGTTGACGAAGTTGACCGGCCCCATGCCCACTTGCTCCATGGCGATACGTTCGGTCTGGAAGAACCACTGGTTGCCGTTGAGCCCACGCCTGCGCGCCTCGGCCCGCATGGCCTGGACCCGCTCCGGGCCGAGATTGTACGCAGCCAGGACGAAGGCCATGCGCTCGCGCTCGTTGAGTTGGGCGCTGGCGAAGAACTTGCGGCGGATCAGCGCCAGATAACGGGCACTGGCCTTGACATTGCCATCGACCGTGGCGGTATTGCGCACCCCGACTCGACGGGCGGCCGATGGCGTGATCTGCATCAGGCCATGGGCGCCGCCGCTGGTGCCTGCTGCCGCAGGGTTCAGCGTGGATTCCTTGAAAGCCAGTGCCGCCAGGCTCAACCAATCCATCTGTTGCGCCCGGGCATGCTTCTGCAATACCGGCCTGACCGACTCCAGGCGCCTGCGCTGGGCCAGCGGATCATGAATGCGATACTGGCGCTTGTAGATTCGCTCGAAGACTGCATCCTGGTTGGCCGGGGGTCGATAGTTCCTGAGGAACCCGTTGACCACGCCCTGAAGCGCTGGCGCATCCTTGCGCAGGTACCAGCGCATGGGTCGGGCAGGCGCCAGCTTCAGGCGGGTTTGCAGCTGCAGGCGTGGCATCACCCGGGCCCAGCGCCGCGCGATCGGGCGTTCCACCACGGTCAGCGGATAGATACCGGCCTGGACCATTTCCAGCACATCCTCCACCGCCAGGCTAGGATCGACCCACTCGATCTTGATCGGAGCGCGCTTGTGCCTGGCCAGGCGCGCATTGACCTCGCGCAGTACCGGACCCGCCGCGCTCGCGCTGGTCAGGGCGATGGTGCGACCGGACAGCTGTTCGACCCGGGTGAAACTGTGCCCGCCCTTGCGTCCTACCAACTGCAACGAGACCTGATCGACAACCGGCTCGCTGGCGACCAGCCCTTTGACCAAGGCAGGATCGAGCAGCTCGCCCGGCGCGGCGATGTCGCCTTCGCCCCGCAGCAACGCGCCGAGCAACTGCTCCTTGGCACGCGGGATGATCTTCAGCCGAACGGCCTGACCAGCGCGCGCATGGGCATTGAGAGCGTGTTCCAAGGCCTGCAGCCGATGATATTCGACCCCGACAGGTTGCCCCTTGACCTTCCCGGAGCTGTTGCGGCTCTGGTTGACCAGTACGCGCAGGATCTGGCTGGAGCGGATTTGCGCCAGATCACGTGTCTTGATCACCGGCGCGCCTTGCTGCGGCCCCGCCAGACGCGCAACGGACGCGCCCGGGACCAGCAGTGCAGCCATCAGAAGGATGGTCAGCAAGCCATGCAGCGTGCGGTTGCCTCGCACGGGGCGCTGGGCTGATGCCATGGATGGACCCGATCAGTGTCAATGGACGCCAACAGACCACGAAACTCCCGCCAAGTTCTTCACGCCGAAGCGATCCTGCTATGCTGGCCGACCTGCGGTACCTGCAGCGACAGGCAAGGATCCGGGTCTAAGCCCAGCGACGAGCGGCCGATCCTGTCGTCCGACACCTCAGCCAGGCCGTATGCCATCCGTCGAATACCCTCACCAGCGCGGAAGACCTTTGCCCCCATGCAACTCATCGATATTGGCGTCAACCTGACGAACAGCAGCTTCAAGAATGAGCATTGCGCCGTCGTCTCGCGAGCAGCCGAGGCTGGCGTGGTGCAGATGGTATTGACCGGCACCAGCCTGGCGGGCAGCGAACAGGCCGCCGACCTCTGCCGGCAACTGGATGCCGATGGCAACGTGCTATTTTCGACGGCCGGCGTCCATCCCCATGATGCCAGCGAATGGGGCCCCAGCATCGATACCCGCCTGCGTCAGCTGCTCGAGCAACCTCGGATCAGGGCCGTGGGTGAATGTGGCCTGGACTTCAATCGTGACTTTTCCCCTCGTGCGCAGCAGGAGAAGGCGCTCGAAGCGCAACTGGCCCTTGCCGCCGAGTCGGGCCTGCCGGTATTTCTCCACGAGCGCGATGCCAGCGAACGATTGGTGGCGATTCTCAAGACGTACCGCGATCATCTGTCGGCAGCGGTGGTGCACTGTTTCACCGGAGAACGGCGGGCACTGTTCGACTACCTGGACCTTGATTTGCACATTGGCGTCACCGGATGGATCTGTGACGAACGTCGCGGCACCCACCTGCATCCTCTGGTAGGCAGCATTCCAAAGGGGCGCCTGATGCTGGAAAGCGATGCCCCATATCTGCTGCCACGCACCTTGCGGCCCAAGCCGAAAGGCGGGCGCAACGAGCCGGCTTTCCTGGTGGCCGTGCTGGAGGAAGTAGCGCGTCATCGTGGCGAGTCCGTGCAGCAGACGGCCGCGCATACCACGGCCTGTGCTCGTGCATTCTTCGGCCTTCCGGAAATAGCTTGATCCAGGTCAACGGCGGCGCAGACATGAGCGACGAAAATAGTGGCACATTGCCAAGATTGTTTTCGCTCAATTCCGAGACTTCCCGCCATGGCTGCCTGGTTCGGCAACATTTCCCTGAAATACAAATTCTGGTGCATCAATGCGGTGGCCTTCGCCATCAGTTTGCTGCTGGTGCTGTACGCGGCCTACCTTGAACAGCAGGCACGCGTTGCCACCCTTCGCCAGCAGGCACAAGCCCAGGCCGAGCTGCTGACGGCCTGGCCTGTGTCGACACGTACGCCACGCTTGCCCCGATTGCTCGAATGGCATGCGGGGCAGATCCCCAGCGTGGCCGGCCATCCCCTGCCCGCCCTGGCCCAGGCACGTGGCTGGGTGACACTGTCCGGCGCCTGGATCCTGGGCCAGGACCCGTTGCTCGGCGCGCACGTCATGCGTCGCGGCGACCATTATCTGGCGGTACTGGTCAATGCCCCCAGCATGCGCCAGGTCCTGGCTGATCGTTTCGCTCGCTATGCCCTGTGTGTCCTGATCTTGATGTTGGCCATGCTGGCCGCCTCGCAATTGCTGATCCGCTTCCTGCTCAGTCAGCTCGATCGGCTCAAGGACATCATGCTGCACGTGGAAAAGACCGGCGACCTCTCGGCTCGGGTGCCACACGTGCGCGGCGACGAAGTCGGGCAGATGGCCGGTGCGTTCAATGCCATGCAAGCCACCTATCAACGGATCGTCGCCACGGTGACGCAGACGGCGCGAAACCTGGACCTGAGCGCGGCTCGATTGGCCAGCGGCATGCTCGAGGTTCGTCGCGGCATGCTTGAACAGCAAAGCGAGACTGATCAGGTCGCCACTGCGATCAACGAAATGACCGCGACGGTGCATCATATCGCCGAGCATGCCGGCGCCACCCGTGACCTGTCGCAGTCGGCCGATGGCCTCGCTGGCCGCGGCCAGGTGGTGGTTGGTCGCGTGCAAGAGTCGATCACCGGCCTGTCCACCGGGGTTGACCAGACAGCCCAGATGATTCGCCAGCTGGCCGAGGATAGCCAGAAGATCAATGGCGTGGTGGGCGTCATTCACAGCATCGCCGAGCAGACCAACCTGTTGGCGCTTAACGCTGCCATCGAAGCCGCGCGCGCCGGAGATCTGGGCCGGGGCTTCGCGGTGGTCGCCGACGAAGTACGCAACCTGGCCCGGCGTGTGCAAACCTCGACGGACGAAATCACTGGCATGGTGGCGTCACTGCAGGCGGGTACGCGCGATGCCGTCGAATTCATGCAGGAAAGTTCGTTCAAGGCCGGCGATTGCGTCATTCAGGCGCAGGAGGCTGGCGTGGCCTTGGCGCAGATCACCGCGGCCGTGGCGCAAATGCGTGAAAGCAACACGCAGATCGCGGTCGCCGCCCAGCAGCAAAGCCAGGTCGCCGAAGAAATGAATCGTGCCGTGGTGAGCATTCGGGACGTGACCGAGGACACCGTGCAGCAGACCGTTGCTTCTGCGACCACCAGCACCGAACTGGCCAGCCTTGCCACGGACCTGAACAAAGCCATTGGCCAGCTCAAACTATGATGATGATAGGCATGCTTGATTGGCTGAAGGATAAAGACCTCACTAAGCTTCTGGATAAGGTCCAGAGGAGCGTGCCATGAACAAGCGTCTGCCCAACCTGCCAGCCTGGCAGTGGCGAAGTTATCATCACAATCATCGACATCCGGCCAATCTCGCCTTGCATCTGATTGCCGTACCGCTGTTCGTTCTTGGCGTGCTGCTGGTATTGTCCGGCCTGTTCGGGCTCGATATCGCGCAGATCGCCGTCGGCATCATCGCCGTCATTGCCGGCTTGGGCCTGCAACGCCAGGGCCATCGCCTCGAAGTCGAGCAGCCCGAACCGTTCACGAACCGCAGCGACGCGGTCAAACGCCTGCTGACCGAACAGTTCATCACCTTTCCCCGCTTCGTTCTGAGCGGTGGTTGGTGGCGCGCCTGGCGCGAACATCACAAACGTCACCGGTGACCTGTCCGGCAGCGCTTGCATGACACACGGCGTGCGCGTTTGACTAGCGACGCCTCAAGACAGCCTGCAACTGCCCCAGCGTGACATCCGCTTGTCGCTCCGCTGCTTCCAGCTCCTTCTGCCAGTCTGCCCTCAACACCGCCAGTTCCCGCTGCTGCCCTGCCTGCAGCAGCCACTGCACCCGGTCATGCCAGTTACCCAGGTCCTGTTGGCCCTGCTTGAGCAGTCGCTGAAGCTTCTTGTCGGCATGATCGAGCTGCGGATACGCTTCGGCAGCATAGCGAACCCGCTTGATCAGCAGACGCAGGCGGTGCCGATCATGGGCCGGGTCCTTCAGCGCCGCTTCGAGCCGGCGCCACTGCTTGAGCAGGCGTTTATCGATACGGCGTGCCAATCCGCTGGTCACCCCTTCGCGGTTCGCCGCGCGCAGCAGCGGCGGGAGTGCGTCCAGCACGGCCAGGACCCGCTTGAGCTGCGCACTGGAGGCCACGCTGGCAAATGTCCCCGGCCTGGCCTCCAGGCGCTGCCGGCCGGCCTCGGCATATCCCCTGTGCATCAGCTCGCCGGCCAGTACTTCCTGGTCGCGCAGAGGTGTGGTCAGTGTCCCCAGGGACCTGGCGGCCTGTTCCAGCTCCTCGATCCCCGGCAAGCCACGCAAAGGGCGTAGCAGACTGCGCAAGCGCCGAAGCGTGGTACGCAGGTCATGCAGCGCCTCAGCGTCGGTATCGGCAGCCAGACGCTGCCGACAAGCCTGCAGACGAACCTGCAATGCCAGCATTCGTGCTACCACATGGTCGAGCATGACCGCCATCGATTACTCCTCGACTCACCGTCCCGCACGGGACTCGCGAATGTAGAAACGGGCCTTCTGCGCCTTGCGCGTGCATCCTTCGAAAGCCTCGAACTGTTGCTGGGTCTTGGCTCCGGTAAGCAGCGACAGCGCCTTGGAATAGCTCACCGTACCGGCGAAACCTTCCGCCTTGGCCAGATCCAGCTCCTTCCAGGCGCCATCGAGCTGGCTAGCGCAGCTCTCGCGGTAGGCCGTCTTGCCCGCGCAACCGCCCAGGGCCAGGACAAGAATGGGAAGGAAGATCCATGCTTTCATGGAAGATTGCCTCGGAAACGAAAGGAGAATGGCTGTTCGACGGCACACCGCTTGAAAAGTGCCCCGGCCTTGGCTCGGGCAGGATAGGATTGAGGCACAGGTAACACCACAACAAGCGATATCCGGCAACGGTGCAGGCAAGAGGATAGCGGATGGGCAAGCGGGTAGCACTGGTACTGGGTTCGGGCGGGGCCCGCGGCTATGCGCATATCGGAGTGATCGAGGAAATCGAACGGCGCGGCTACGAAATCGCCTGCATCGCGGGTTGCTCGATGGGCGCTGTCATTGGCGGGATCTACGCCGCGGGCAAGCTGGACGAGTACAAGCACTGGATCGAAAGCCTGGACTACCTGGACGTCCTGCGCCTGGTCGATGTGAGCTTCCGCCTCGGCGCCATCCGTGGCGACAAGGTCTTCGGGCAGATTCGCAAGATCGTCGGCGAGATGAACATCGAGCAGCTGCGCATCCCTTACACCGCAGTGGCTGCCGACCTGACCTACCAGCAGGAAATCTGGTTCCAGGAAGGCTGCCTGCACAAGGCCATGCGCGCCTCGGCGGCAATCCCGAGCCTATTCACGCCGGTGGTACAAGGCAATCGCGTACTGGTCGACGGCGGCATCCTCAATCCCCTGCCGATCATCCCGGTGGTTTCCAGCCACTGCGACATGATCATCGCGGTCAATCTCAACGCCACTAACCAGCGGCATTACCAATTGCCGGTGATCGAGCGGCCCGCGGCATTCAGGATGCGCTTCGACAACCTGATCAGCTCGCTGGGCGCGCATCTGCCGTTTCGGCGCAAGCCGGCAGAACAACTGGTCAGGATCGAGCAGGCGATCGACACCCAGGGCGAACCGGCCATCGACCCCTGGCTTATCGATGAAGCGGGCGTACCGACGACGGACCAGGAGCAAGCCGCCCCTAGATCGGCCACCGGCTCGGTCATCATCGACAACGTCGGCCCGGCTTCGCTGCTCGACCTGATCAACCAGAGTTTCGAGGTGATGCAGACCTCGCTTGCCCAGTACAAGATCGCCGGTTATCCCCCTGACGTGCTGATCAACGTACCCAAGCGGGTCTGCCGTTTCTTCGAGTTCTACAAGGCACCGGAGCTGATCGCCCTCGGCCGCGAGATCGCCCGCGACAGCCTTGATGCCCACGAACAGGAACGACGCTGAAAGCGCACATCAGGCAGGCGCCAGCAACTCGGCGAACGCTTCGCACGTGACCGGCCTGCTCAGGTAGTAGCCCTGGCCTTCGTCACAGTCGACCGACTGCAGGAGCCCCAGATGGGCGGAGCTTTCGATGCCTTCGGCCGTCACCGTAAGCGAAAGTGCGTGGCCCAGCCCTATGATCGCCTGAACCACGGAGCGGTCGCTTTCGCTTTCGCCGAGCCGGCTGACGAAACTTCTGTCTATCTTCAGGCCGTCGAACGGGAACGAACGCAGGTAGCTCAGTGACGAGTAGCCGGTGCCGAAATCATCCATCGCCAACCTGACCCCCAGAGCCTTGAGCGACTGCATGATCGCCAGCGCACCGGCGGGATCCTCCACCATCACGCTTTCAGTCAGCTCCAGCTCCAGACGGCAGGGCGCCAGCCCGCTGGAAGACAGGACGGCCTCGATCCGTTCGATCAACTGCAGGGATTGGAATTCCTTGGGCGACAGGTTCACCGAAACGAACAGGTTCTGCGGCCAGCCGGCTGCATGCTGGCATGCCGTTTCGAGCACCCAGTCGCTCAGTGCCGAAATCAGCCCGGTATCCTCGGCAATCGGGATGAAAATGTCGGGACTCACCAACCCACGGTCGGGATGCTGCCAGCGAACCAAGGCTTCGGCCCCGACCATCTGGCCGTTGCCGATGCGATAGCGTGGCTGGAAATGCAGGCGCAGCTCACCGTGCTGGATACCATAGCGCAGATCGCTTTCCAGTCTTCGACGCTCGATGATCCGGGCGTTCATGTCGCTGGCATAGAAGCGCCATGTTCCTCTCCCGCTGGCTTTCGCCTCGTACAGGGCGATGTCGGAATAGCGCAGCAGGTCCGCCGCCTCCACGGCATCATGCGGCGCCAAGGCGATACCGATGCTGGCGCCGATGAAAATATCCTGCTCTTCGAGCTCGAGGGGCTGCTCGACGCAGGCAATGATCCTGCGGCACAACCTTTCGATTTCGTCATGCCCGGACAAGCCGGACAGGATCATCACGAATTCGTCTCCCCCCATCCTGGCGACCAGATCCCCCGACCTGACGCACTCGGCCAGGCGCCGGGCAGTTTCGAGCAATACCCTGTCACCTACCGCATGGCCGAGCAGGTCGTTGACAGGCTTGAAACGGTCGAGATCGATGCTGAGCATGACCAGCGAGCCGGCATGCCCGGCGAGGGTACGCAGCTTGCCATCGAGATAATTGCGCAGCTGCTCGCGGTTGGGAAGCCCGGTCAGCACGTCGTGCTGCGAGAGGTACTCGATCCGCTGACGCGTGGCCAGGTCCTCGGTGATATCGGTCGCGGTTCCACGCAGGCCGTGGTCCGGCAAGGCTCTGGCGGTCACGCGGATGACCCGCTCGCTGCCATTGCGAGTCGAGCAGGTGCATTGCAGCGTCGTGCTGGCGCCGTTGTCTTGATGGCCCACGCGGTCGAAAAGCGATCCCTGGGTGGTGCTCAGCAAACCGCTCGCCTGGGCTCCCAGCCAGTGCTGGCGGGAGAAGCCGGTAATCGATTCGAATCGCTCGGAAAGAAACGTGAAGCGTCCCTCGGCGTCCGTTTCCCAGATCCAGTCCGAACTCGCTTCGGCCACATCCCGGAATCGCGCCTCGCTGATCGCCAGCGCGGCCTGGCTGTGTTCCAGGGCCGCATGACTCTGGTCAAGCGACACGGCTGCCGCGGTCGCGCGCCTGAGAATGACCCAGACCATCAGGTAGACGACCATGGCGAACAGCGCTACCAGAGGCAGCATGAGCTTGAGCATGTCGCGGCCCGGTTCGGGCGGGCTCCAGGCGAGAATGCGCAAGCTGCCGGTGGCTTCGGGTAGCTGCTGGAGTTGCGTGTCGGAAAGACCGGGCTCCAGGCGCAGGTGCCTGACGCCGAAGCCTTCGCCCACGGCTTCGAGACGCTCACGGTCGAACAGCTGCACGAACAGCAACACCGAGGCCGCGCCTTCCTCGCGCTGCACCGAAGGATCGGTTCCGGGCGTGAGCGGCGCGGCAGCGATGAGCGCCAGCTTGCCGTCAAAGGTGCCGAACCAGCTGACTGGCTTTTCCTGCGCCTCGCTTTGCCTGGCTTGCTGCAGCAACTCGTTGACTGGCTGTCCTAGCCAGGCGGATAGCCTGACGTCCGAGAGCTGGCCGTCTATGACCGAATAGACCGTGTGGTCTGTCTCATCGACCACGAAGACACCGTTGATATCGAAGTCGTGGTAGAGGGTCGGGCCGAGGTTTTCCCTGACAAAGGCCCAGTCGGTGCTCACCGTCAGACGCAGGTGGCGATAGGCATCGCCCCAGAACGCATAGTCCTTGGTAGTGGAGACCAGCCTGGCGCGCAGCGATTCGAAAGCCTTCCCCAGCAGGAATTCGCTCTTGGCCGCCTCTTGCCTGTCCAGGTCGCGGGCCAGGTATATCGCAAACGCCGTGGCCAGCGCGAGCACAAGGGTGAGCAGGCCGGTAAAGATGAACAATGAAGTGCGGGTCACGCCTACGCTTCGACCCTTGGAATTCGAAGAACCACTGTCTGCCATGAAAGCCATCGTAATCAGCCTGGAGAAACGTCTCGATGCAAGGTTATCGGCAAACGAGTGGTTTTCCGCAGCCGGAAAATGCGGCTTCGCAACAACGAAGCAGGCCGTGCAGGCCTGGAACTTCCAGGACCTGCACGGCCTGCTCATGGACGTGGCGGTAGCGGATACCTGCTCAATAACGAGTGATGTCCGCCTTCGATTCCAGCAGCTTGCGGTAAGCGGCGAAATCCTGCTGACCGGCACGCGACGCAAGGAAGCGGCGCATGGCGGCCTTTTCCTCTTCGGTGGCGGCAGCGCCTTCGTTGACCCCCTTCAGTTGCAGGACGACCAGGCTACCATCACCCAGCACGACACTACCGAATACAGGCTTGTCCTTGGCTTGTGGCTTGCCCAGGCGGAACACGGCCTGCAACTCGACCGGGTCGATCCCCTCCTGGTCACGCTTGACTGCCTCGCGGACCGTCCAAGGCTGGCCGTCATGTGCCGCATCGGCAGCGACAGAACCGTCGCGCAGGCTCGCAACCAGCTTGTCGGCCTTGGCCTTGAGCTCGGTGGTTGCCTGTTCCTTGGCCAAGTGTTCGCGGATGCTGCTCGCAACCTGCTCAAGCGGCAGCAGCTCTGGCTTGCGATGCTCCTTCACGCGCAGCACCACGACAGTTTCCGGATCCAGCTCGATGGCGTTGCTGTTGGCGCCTTCCTGAAGCACTTCTTCGCTGAACGCAGCCTGGATGACCGCGCGGTTGGCGGTAATGCCCTTGCCACCTTCACGTCCGAACGGCTCGGAGGTCTCGACCTTCAGGCCCAGTTCCTGCGCCGGCTGGGCAAGATCGGAGGCTTCGAAGGAGGAATCTTCCAGCTGCTTGGTCGCTTCGACGAAGCGCTGCTCTACCTGCTGGGTCTTCAGCTCGCGGGTGAGTTTCTCCTGCAGGCTGGCGAAGCTCGGTACGTCAGGCGCCTGGACCCCAAGCAGCTTGATCAGGTGATAGCCGTACTCGGTGCGCACTGGCGCCGAGACCTGGCCGTCGTCGAGCTTGTACAGAGCGTCCTCGAAGGCAGGGGCATATACGCCAGGCCCGGCGAAACCAAGATCACCGCCGTTGCTCGCCGAACCAGGGTCCTGGGAGAACTCCTTGGCCAGCGCGGCGAAATCCTCGCCCTTGTCCAGCCGCTGGCGGATCTGTTCGATGCGCGCCTTGGCCTGCTCATCGTTCACCTTGTCATTGACTTCGATGAGAATGTGCGCGGCATGTCGCTGCTCGGCCAGGTTGGCCACTTCCTTGTCATACAGGGCCTTGAGTTGTTCGTCGCTGACCTTGACCTGGTCGAAGTAGGCGGACTTCTTGAGCTCGATGTATTCGATGACCACCTGGTCGGGGCTCATGAACTCCTTGGCGTGCTCATCGTAGTGAGCCTTGATCTGCTCCTCGGACACCTTGATCGAGGCAGGGTCGGCCTTGAAGGTCAGCGAAGCGAAGTCACGGGTCTGGTTTTCCAGGCGGGCGAACGCCTCGACTGCCTGGTCGGTGGCGAATGCGCTTGCGCCCAGGCCATTGCGCAACTGGCCAATCAGCATCTCCTCGGCCAGCATCTGGCGGAACTGCATGCGCCCGTAGCCCAGCTGACGGATCACCTGGTCGAACTGCTCGGCATTGAACTTGCCGTCGACCTGGAACTCCGGCATTTGCAGGATCAGCTGGTCCATTGCCTGTTCGGAAAAGGAGAACCCGGCATCCTTGGCGCCTTGCAATAGCAGCTTGCGGTCGATCAGCCCCTTCAGCGCGGCCTCGCGCAGCATCTTCTCGTCAAGCAGCGCCGGGTCAAAGTTCTTGCCGAGCTTTTCCATCAGCTGCCGACGTTGCATGTCGACCGCCTGGCTCAGTTCGTTCTGGCTTATGGTGTCGCCATTTACTTTGGCAGCATCCTGGCTATGGTTGGTGGCCTGGAAGATGGCGTCGAAGCCGGTCAACGCCATCAGCACGACAATGAGGCCGATGATGGTCTTGGCAATCCAACCTTGTGAATTGTCCCTGATATTCTGCAGCATGCGTCCCCCAGAAACGGTTGTACCACTGCGTCGACAACCGCGGAGCGTGGGTAGAGTCCTGATAGAAGAAAGGCGCATCCGAAGATGCGCCTTCTCGAAACGTGCGTACGGGCAACGCTGTCTGCGCCTGCCGCGACGCGATCGAGCCCGGCCAAGCCAGGCCCGGCTGAAGAGACGGCTTAGTTGACGGCGTCTTTCAGGCCTTTGCCTGCCTTGAAACCTGGAACCTTGGCAGCGGCGATCTTGATCGCTTCGCCGGACTGCGGATTACGACCGGTGCGCTCAGCGCGCTCCTTGACGGAGAAAGTGCCGAAGCCTACCAGCACGACGTCATCACCTTGCTTCAGGGCGCCGGTGACGGATTCGATGACTGCGTCCAGTGCGCGGCCGGCCACGGCTTTCGGGATGTCAGCAGATGCGGCGATAGCGTCAATCAGTTCCGACTTGTTCACTCTAAGTCCCCTTGTTTCTCTAGTGATATGTTTCTAAGTATGTAAGAAGCTTCAAAAACGGGCGATGGGCGGCCCCGTGACACTAGCGTGCCGCTTTATAGCAAGGGCCTGAAAAAACTGTCAAGGAAGGCCACCCAGTGGAATGCGTACTAGTGCGTGCTGATGCGCTCCTTGGCATCGCTGTCGCGTTTGTCGTCCTTCGCGACAATCTCCGGAGCCACATCTGGCAAGGGCTCCGGCGCGTATTGCAGCGCAATTTGCAGGACTTCGTCAATCCATTTGACCGGTTTGATCTGAAGATCTTCCTTGATGTTTTCGGGAATCTCCTTCAGGTCACGCACGTTTTCTTCTGGAATGATCACCGTCTTTATCCCGCCACGGTGCGCCGCCAGTAGCTTCTCCTTCAAGCCTCCGATCGCCAGCACCTGGCCCCGTAGAGTGATCTCGCCGGTCATGGCCACGTCGGCCCGTACCGGGATCTGGGTCAGGGCCGATACCAATGCGGTACACATGCCGATGCCCGCGCTCGGACCGTCCTTCGGCGTGGCGCCTTCGGGCATGTGGATGTGCACGTCATGCTTCTCGTGGAAATCGCTCGGAATGCCCAGGCTACGGGCCCTGCTACGCACCACGGTCTGGGCCGCGGTGATCGACTCGACCATGACATCGCCCAGCGAGCCGGTCTTGATCAGCTGCCCCTTGCCCGGTATGACCACCGCCTCGATGGTCAGCAGTTCGCCGCCTACCTGCGTCCAGGCAAGGCCAGTGACCTGACCGATCTGATCCTGCTGCTCGGCCAGGCCATAGCGGAACTTGCGCACGCCAAGCAGATGCTCGAGCTGCTCGCCAGTGACCTTGACACGAACCTGCTTCTGACCTGCATGCTCCTTGACGATCTTGCGGCACACCTTGGCGATCTGCCGTTCCAGGCCACGTACGCCAGCCTCGCGGGTGTAGTAGCGAATGATGTCGCGAATGGCCGCCGTGTCGATCTCCAGCTCATCCTCCTTCAAGCCGTTGGCCTTGACCTGCTTGGGGGCCAGATACTTGATGGCGATGTTGACCTTCTCGTCCTCGGTGTAGCCCGGCAGACGAATGATCTCCATCCGATCGAGCAACGCCGGCGGGATGTTCATCGAGTTGGAGGTGCAAAGGAACATGACGTCCGAGAGGTCATAGTCGACCTCCAGGTAGTGGTCGTTGAAGTTGTGGTTCTGCTCCGGATCGAGCACTTCGAGCAGTGCCGAAGCCGGGTCGCCACGCATGTCGCTGCCCATCTTGTCGATTTCGTCGAGCAGAAACAGGGGGTTGCGTACCCCGACCTTGGTCATTTTCTGAATAAGGCGGCCCGGCATCGAACCGATGTAGGTACGGCGATGACCACGGATTTCCGCCTCGTCCCGCACGCCACCGAGGGCCATGCGAACGAACTTGCGATTGGTCGCGGCGGCGATGGACTCGGCCAGCGAGGTCTTGCCCACTCCGGGCGGCCCTACCAGGCAAAGTACCGGACCGCGAATCTTCTTCACGCGCTTTTGCACAGCGAGGTACTCGAGGATGCGTTCCTTGACCTCATCCAGCCCGTAATGATCGGCATCGAGAATCTGTTCCGCCTTCGACAGATCGAGGCGCACCTTGCTCTGGGCTTTCCATGGTACTTGAACCAGCCAGTCCAGATAGGAACGCACCACGGTGGCTTCGGCCGACATGGGCGACATCTGCTTGAGCTTGTTCAGCTCGGCCTGGGCCTTTGCCAAGGCATCCTTGGGCAGGCCGGCCGCATCGATGCGTTTCTTGAGCTCCTCGGCCTCGTTGTGGCCTTCTTCGCCATCGCCCAGTTCCTTCTGGATGGCCTTCATCTGCTCATTCAGGTAGTACTCGCGCTGGCTGCGTTCCATCTGTTTCTTCACCCGACCGCGAATGCGCTTCTCGACCTGCAGCAGGTCGATCTCGGCATCCAGCAACGCCAGGACGTGTTCGACCCGGCTCGACAGGTCGACGATCTCGAGGATTTCCTGTTTCTGCTCGATCTTCAACGCCATGTGAGCGGCCATGGTGTCGACCAGGCGGCCTGGCTCGTCGATGCTGTTGAGCGACGACAGCACTTCGGCAGGCACCTTCTTGCCCAGCTGGACGTACTGCTCGAACTGCGACAACAGGGTACGGACGAAGACCTCCGACTCGCGCTCGGCCGCGTCGACCTCGTCGATCAGGGTCACTTCTGCCCGAATATGCCCGTCGACTTCCACGAAGCGCTCGACGGCGCCGCGCTGCTCGCCCTCGACCAGCACCTTGACGGTACCGTCGGGTAGCTTGAGCAGCTGCAGGACAGTGGCGATGGTACCGACGCGGTAGAGAGCGTCTTCGCCCGGATCATCATCGGCTGGATTCTTCTGGGCCAGCAGCAGGATCTGCTTTTCGCCCGTCATCGCCGCCTCGAGGGCTTCGATGGACTTCTCGCGCCCCACGAACAGCGGGATGACCATGTGCGGATAAACTACGACATCGCGCAATGGCAACAGAGGCAAGTCGAGGGTTGTCTTCATGATTTCGCCTCTACAGCGGCCTTGCGGCCGGAAACCGGTGGAAATGATGCTTGGGGCTAATGTGGGGGCAGCCCTGGAAAATTACAAGCGCTCTGCTCAGGAAATGCAGAAAGGGGCCCTAGGGCCCCTTGCTTGCAGCACAGGCATCCGACTCAGGCGTCAGGCGCTGCCTTGGCTTGCGGTTCGCTGTTCTCGTAGATCAGCAGCGGCTGGGACGAGCCTTCGATGACGCTTTCGTCGATTACCACCTTGCTGACATCCTTCTGCGAAGGAATCTCGTACATGGTGTCGAGCAGCACGCCTTCGAGGATCGAGCGCAGGCCGCGGGCGCCAGTCTTGCGTTCCAGAGCCTTGCGAGCGACAGCCTTGAGCGCGTCGGTACGGAACTCCAGATCGACGCTCTCCATCTCGAACAGCTTGGAATACTGTTTGGTCAGCGCGTTCTTCGGCTCGGTGAGAATCTGCATGAGGGCAGCCTCATCGAGTTCGTCGAGGGTCGCCAGAACCGGCAGACGGCCGACGAATTCCGGAATCAGGCCGAACTTGACCAGGTCATCCGGCTCGACCTCGCGCAACGACTCGCCGACCTTCTTGCCTTCTTCCTTGCTGCGCACTTCGGCACCGAAACCGATGCCACCCTTGGTGGAACGGTTCTGGATGACCTTTTCCAGGCCCGAGAATGCACCACCGCAGATGAACAGGATATTGCGCGTATCGACCTGCAGGAACTCCTGCTGGGGATGCTTGCGCCCACCCTGAGGCGGTACCGAGGCCACGGTACCTTCGATCAGCTTCAACAGCGCCTGCTGTACGCCTTCGCCCGAGACGTCGCGGGTGATCGACGGGTTGTCCGACTTGCGCGAGATCTTGTCGATCTCGTCGATGTAGACGATACCCATCTGGGCCTTTTCCACATCGTAGTCGCACTTCTGCAACAGCTTCTGAATGATGTTCTCGACGTCCTCGCCTACATAACCAGCCTCGGTCAAGGTGGTGGCGTCGGCGATGGTGAACGGCACGTTCAATAGGCGCGCAAGCGTTTCGGCGAGCAGGGTCTTGCCCGAGCCGGTCGGCCCGATCAGCAGGATGTTGCTCTTGCCGAGCTCGACTTCGTCGCCCTTCTTGTCACGCTGATTCAGGCGCTTGTAGTGGTTGTACACCGCTACGGCAAGCACCTTCTTCGCTCGCTCCTGGCCAATGACATACTGGTCCAGGATGGAGCTGATTTCTTTCGGCGAAGGCAATTTGTGCGCGTTGCTCTCGGCCTGGGCTTCCTGCACCTCCTCGCGGATGATGTCATTGCACAGGTCGACGCACTCGTCGCAGATAAATACCGAGGGTCCGGCAATCAGCTTGCGTACTTCATGCTGGCTTTTGCCGCAGAAGGAGCAGTAGAGCAATTTGCCGTTGTCCTCGCCGTTACGGGTGTCTGTCATTCGATCGATCCAATCCGGTAGGCTTGCAACACAAGATGAAGGCAATTGCGGGCTTTTTCAAGTCCGCAGACAGGCGAGCACGCCTGCCTGCCCTGGCATCCGGCATCAGGACGCCAGGAGCCGCTTGTCATAGACCGAGTCGACCAGACCGTACTCGGCGGCGCGCTGGGCGCTCATGAAATTGTCACGCTCGGTGTCACGCTTGATGGTTTCCAGGTCCTGGCCAGTATGGTAGGCGAGCAGCTCGTTCAACCTTGCCTTGATGGACAGGATCTCCTGGGCATGGATCTCGATATCGGTCGCCTGCCCCTGGAATCCGCCCAGTGGCTGGTGGATCATGACGCGCGAGTTGGGCAGGCAGTGACGCTTACCCTTGGCCCCCGAGGCCAGCAGGAACGCACCCATGCTGCAGGCCTGACCGATGCAGATGGTCGAGACGTCCGGCTTGATGAACTGCATGGTGTCGTAGATCGACATCCCCGCGGTGACCGAGCCACCCGGAGAGTTGATGTACAGATGGATATCCTTGTCGGGGTTTTCCGCCTCAAGGAACAACAGCTGCGCCACTACCAGGTTGGCCATGTAGTCCTCTACCGGGCCGACCAGGAAAATCACTCGTTCCTTCAACAGGCGCGAGTAGATGTCGTAGGCACGTTCGCCGCGAGCGGATTGCTCGACAACCATCGGGACCAGGCCGCCTGCGGCCTGGATGTCAGAGCTCTGCTGAATATAAGAATTGCGGGACATGTCCTGCGCTCACTCCCAAATAGTCATGGCTTGAATACACACAAGCCAGCGCGAAGGCTGGCTTGTGTGGGCTTCCTACGAAAGAAGGAAATCACTCAGCGGCGGCAGGTGCCTGGGCTGGCTTGACGGCTTCCTCGTACGAGACCGACTTGTCGGTCACAGTAGCTTTCTGCAGAACAGTATCCACAACTTGCTCTTCCAGTACAACCGAACGCACTTCCTGCAGCTGCTGGTCGTTCTTGTAGTACCAGGCGATGACCTGCTCAGGCTCCTGGTAGGCAGAAGCCATTTCCTCGATCATGGCGCGAACGCGGGCTTCGTCCGGCTTCAGCTCGTACTGCTTGACCACTTCGGCGACGATCAGACCCAGCACCACGCGACGCTTGGCCTGCTCCTCGAACAGTTCGGCAGGCAGCTGCTCCGGCTTGATGTTGCCGCCGAACTGCTGGACAGCCTGGACACGCAGACGGTTGACTTCGTTCTCGATCAGGGCCTTTGGCACTTCCACCGGATTGGTGGCCAGCAGACCATCCATTACCTGGTTCTTGACCTTGGTCTTGATCGCCTGGCGCAGCTCGCGCTCCATGTTCTTGCGAACTTCGGCGCGGAAGCCTTCCAGAGAAGATTCCTTGATGCCGAACTGGGCAAAGAACTCCTCGTTCAGCTCGGGCAGTCGAGGAGCGGAAATGCCGTTGACGGTAACGGTGAACTCGGCGGCCTTGCCGGCCAGGTCGAGGTTCTGGTAATCCTCGGGGAAGGTCACGTTCAGCACACGTTCCTCTTTATCCTTGGCGCCGACCAGACCTTCTTCGAAGCCAGGGATCATGCGGCCGGAACCGAGCACTAGCTTGGTACCCTTGGCGGAGCCACCCGCGAAGGTCTCGCCATCCACCTTGCCGACGAAATCGATGTCCAGCTGGTCTTCGTTCTGTGCTTCGCGCTCGACGGGTTCGTAACGAACGTTCTGCTTGCGCAGCACCTCGAGCATATTGTCCAGGTCGGCATCGGTCACCTCGGCCTCCAGGCGCTCGACGCTGATCGACTCGAAGCCGGCAACGGTGAACTCGGGGAAGACTTCGAAGGTGGCGATGTATTCCAGGTCCTTGCCCTTCTCGAACACTTTCGGCTCGACGGCAGGCGCGCCGGCGGGATTGAGCTTCTGCTCGACGACAGCTTCGTAGAAGGTGGCCTGGATCAAGTCGCCCAGGGCTTCCTGGCGAGCTGCGTCCTCATAGCGCTGGCGGATCACGCTCATCGGCACCTTGCCTGGGCGGAAGCCAGGGACCTTGGCGCGACGGGCAGTCTGCTGCAGACGCTTGTTGACTTCGGTCTCGATACGCTCGGCAGGGACGCCGATGGTCATGCGACGCTCGAGAGCAGAAGTGTTTTCAACAGAAACTTGCATGGATATTCCTCGTTGCACAGACGTTAGCCGGCGATAGCCCGACTCCAGAATCAAGGGCAAGCATTCTAGTGATTCACGCACCAGAAGTCACCCCACCCTGCTTGCCGGAAAATCATGCCGGTCGATTTCATTGCCGGACCCGTCCATCCCATGGCAGGCGGGCCCTGGAGTGTCCTGACTCAGGATGACCTGGAGCCGGCAGCCGCCCGGCTCCGCTGGTTGCAAGAACTTGTCAAACAACCGTTGCACTCAAACACTTGCGAAACATCAAGCAGATGAATCGTCGATCTCGTTGGCGTCGCAATATTCGCCCCAGCCCATGCCAAGCGCATCGGCAACTTCGCGATGGACTTCCAGGCGCATCGCCTGCAACTGCCGCGGCGATTCGGCGACCAGCTGCAGCGTCAGTTCCCAGGGCTCCAGTCCCTGCTCCTGCGCGGCATCCTCGAACGCCCATTCGATCTGCCGAGCCTGCTCGGAGGCATCCAGCTCGCGGATCTCCTCGAGCAACTGTGGATTGGCCTCGGCGAAACGCTGCAACGCCAATGCCTGGCGAGCTTCTTTGGCAATCATGTGGATTTCCCGTGCCGGCCAACCGGGCCGGTGCTTCAACCGGCTGAAATCTATCAGCTTTTCCGGCCAGAGCGATAGAGGAAGCTCCACTGACGGCGAACAGGTGCTACTGCGCTGCCTCCAAGATCCTCATGCCGACAAAGTCGAGGTCACGGACTCGGACGCCAGCGTGATCACGCCCGTCGTGGCAGCAAGCCCGAGAACCAGGAACGCAACCATCCAACCCGCGAGGCACCCCAACAGGTGCCGCCAGACGAAGCCCCTACCACTGCTGCGCAACGACCTGGCAAGCCCCCACCAGACCAACAGTCCGGCGCCGAGGGCGAGCAGAACCAGCAAAACTGTCATTTTTCGTTTCCCTTCGCTACAAAGAATCAGTGCCGAACTCATCGGCTGGATATGTTCGCCCGCCCCAGACACCGAAGCGGGCTTGCCCGGCCTGGAGGCACCGGCATGCTTCATTCATCGGCCATCTGCTTTCTGAACCAATCAGCCACGACCGCCAAGGCTGGCGCTTGTCGCGCCTTGCGCGGCCACACTAGATAAAAAGCCTCGTCGAGCGTGAGCTGTTGAGCGAACACCTGCACGAGCCGGCCGGCGGCGATGTCATCCTTCACGAAAACACGACTGGCCAGTGCAATCCCCTGACCACCGATCGCTGCCTCGATGGCCAGTGAGGTCTGGTTGAAGCGCATGTGCTTGAGCGTGGGTTGCCCTTGCCCTGGAAACAGCGCGGCAGTGAACTGCGGCCAGAAATCATGCGCATCATGAAGCATCAGCAAGCCTTGAAGCCCTTCGAAACCAGTCGGCCGGCCCTTCTGCGCCAACAGACCCGGACTGGCGACAGCGACGACGCACTGCTCCATCAACAGTTCGGCATTGAGGCCCGCACCAAACGGCGGCTTGCCATAGCGCACCGCGATGTCGACACAATCATTCTGAAAATGCGCAAGCCGCTCGGTTGCCAGCAGACGTAGATCGATGTCCGGATTGGCCTCGGCAAAGGCCCCCAGCCTGGGCAACAACCATTTCGAAGCGAAGGTCGGCGTGACGCTGACGGTCAGATACGCTGCGACCGGCTTGAGCAGCCGGGTAGCCTCCTCGATCATCGCCAGCGCAGCGCGCACGCTGCCACTGTAACCACGCCCAGCGTCTGTCAGCGCCAAACCACGGGGCAACCGTTCGAACAGACGAACCTCCAGGCTAGCCTCGAGATTACGGATCTGCTGGGCAACAGCCGCCTGGGTGACCCCCAGCTCTTCAGCAGCCAAACGAAAATTCAAGTGACGCGCAACCACTTCGAACATGCGAAGCGCGTTGAGCGGAGGTAGCAAGGGTAAACCTGCAGGCATGAGAGTAATGGACTTCCTTCGATCGAGCAGATGCACCCTTCGAGACGGCAGAGGCACGAACCCGGCCTAGAGCCATGAAGCCAAGGCCAGCCGCCAGACACTGCCAGCAAAACCCGTGCCGCCAATCGATACTGTTGCGCCGCGCCCGATGAGCGCATGGGCGTACCTGTTGCCTGGCCCGCAAACGCCTCGGCGCTACAGACCAGCTGGCAGTCCATCGCGCGAGCAGCCTGCCACCGCCAGCTTCCGGCTTCCATTGTACCTGGCAAGTGGTTACTGGCGAGCCCGAATCCGCTCGACGAGCCCCATGATGACTCTGCGCAATCGGCTCAGCACAGGCCCGGCGAGGCCAGGCTTCTCTCCTCCCAATGTCTAGCGGCTCGAAGCGCGGCCAGGATCCGCATCACGTCGTCTTTCTGCTGTCGCGTCAAAGCTCGGAACAGCTCGATCAGGTCACGTTCCCGTTTGTTGATTTTTCTCACAACCGATACTCCGGATTCGTCATTACTCAGTGCCCTGTGGCTGGGCACTATCGAGATCACGCCGGCGTATGGGTGTCGTGTGCTTAGTCGCGCGCAGGTGGTGCTTTGAATTGCGGCAGGTGTGCGTACTTGCCGTTGCTGCTCCAGCCTTCCAGGTCACCATTGGGGAGCAGCACGTAGTATTCGCCGTTTTCGTCGTCGGGCTGCTGCAAGCGCAGGCGCTGGCCGTCGAGGTTCTTGGCGAGGTAGGTCTCGGTCCGTTTGCCACCGTCCGGGAAGATACGATCGAGCTTGTAGGCGTTCTTGACCTTGTAGAGCACCATCAGGTGGCCCAGGCTGCCATCCTGCAGCCAGCTGCTGACCAAGGTCGGATACGGGCCGAGATCGAGGTCTGTCAACGTTCGATAGGCCTCGGCGTCCAGACCGATGATCGACGCTTGATAGTCGGGCTGGAAGCTGGCGTTTGCCCAATAGGCACGGTCGACCTGGCCTTCCACACGCAGACCGATGAACGTACGCGGCGGCATGGCGCTAAAGTCGTCGCGGATGGCACGTGCTACTTTTTCGAGTTCTGCTTCGGACACGCGATGCGATAACACAGCCTCGACCTTACGTGGCATGCCATTGCGATGGTCATCTTTGGTGATCGTATAGGTAACGGGCGATTCGATGGCCTCGACGGCCGCCACTTCGGGCGCTAGGTCAGCTCGCGCTGCCGCTGATTCTGTAGGTGTAGGCGCGGACGGTTTGTCGCCGTCATGAACCAGGATTGCCCAGACAAGCATCACCAAGAACCCAGCGACTGAACCGCTGATACACCCCAGCGCATGACGGGTGAAGACACCCTTGCCCTCTTGTCGCAACTTTTTGACCGAGCCCCACCAGACCAGCGCGGTTACCGCCAGCACTAACAACATTCCTAGAACTGCCATGCCAATGGCCCTCCACAAATCACCGACCCCCATGGCCGGTACACTGGATCCGCGCGTCGTCCTGGCCCGTCATGGGCGAGGCGACCGGTCCACTCGTTTTCTCAAGCGTGGGGTATCGCGAATGCAGTGGCGGTACGAATTAGAAACGCTAGAGCTGCATGCTAGTACGCTGGAATGGTTTCAGAATCCGTCGACTGCAAGATCATCTTGCAAATGCGGCGGCTGTGCGCAGGAGGATGGCCTGATCTGAGGGGTCGATTCTGGGCAGCAGTTCGAGCAGCTGTGCTCCCTCGGCAGACAGACCGTCCAAGCGGATTTGCCTTGTGCCAGTGACTACGTAAAGGATGTCGACACCACGCTCGGCAATGGCTGCCAAGTAGGCCGCATCAGGGCTGCGCTCACCTTTTTCGTAGTTCAACTGAGAGTTTTTAGTTACGCCAGGAATCGCAGCGAAGTCCGTCTGGTTGAGCCCCAGACGTGTGCGCTCTTCCCTCAATCGGTCACCGATGGTCAACAAAACATCACCTTTTCGATTGACAGGTCATCATTTGATGACTTGTCTCACACGAAATCACACGAAACGAGACTATGCCGAACTCATACCCCAGCGAGCAAGCTTGTGCCGAGGCACGGGAACGCTTGGCCAGCCAAGGGTTGTCTGCCAGACAATGGGGCAGATGCACGGACTGACACCCTCGACCGTGTATGCCGTGCTGAATCGCCAGAAAAAATGCTTGAGAGGCGCGTCGCATCGAGCAGCCGTACTGCTCGGTATCAAACGCGGCGAAACCGCACGGTAGACGACCCGGCCTAGGGAGAAAACCAGAACATGAAACGCCCCGTGCTAGAAACCTTTCGCCAGGTCGTCAGCGCCGTGGTCTGCGCTTTTCCAGGCGGTCGCGAATGCGCTGCGGCGCGCCTGCCAGTGTGAATGGGTTAACCAGTCCAGCGACGTAACCGCCTAGGGCGCGTGTCGCCGGCCCAACTCCGCCAAACATATCCTTGAGCTGACCGCCCTGCTGGAGCAGAACGGTAAACGGGTTCATCCCACCCTGTAGGGAGACCACGATGTCTGTGAACTGTGCGGGGACGCCTCGCAGCGCGGCTGTGTAGGCCTTCGTGGATAGACCCGCAGCCTGGGCCTGGCGAGAATATGCATCCAGCGCCTGCTCAGCCTCTTTTCCGCTCGCGGCGAGGCTTTTGATAGTCACGCCAGACGCCTTTGCCTGAGAGCCGACGCCAGCGGTTGATTTCTCAGCCCGATCTCCAGCCTGAGCCAGCTTGTCAAGGTCTTGGGCAGCTGCTGCAGCCTCTCCTGACTCCACCTTGATACCAAGGACGGCAATATCACCCTGACTCATGGTTTCTCCGGGCATAAAAAAACCCGCTCATGGCGGGCTTGGTCGCATTCAGGTTCTCACTGGATTCCGCAGTTTATACGGTCCACTGAGGTTTCGTTTTCCCCTTCCAGGGCAACCACATTTGTGCCATCCGGCATCCACGTGACGGTGTAGCGCTTGAATCCAACGTAACCGCCCATGACATTTTTCGAGTTGACCTCACCACAGACCCATCCATCCTTTTTGCTCCACTCGTTGCGAAACTGGGCTGACGATGGATCGGTGAGCTGCTCCGATACCGCCTCTCGTGCCCTTTCGATGTCGCTATTCCCGCAGCCGGCCAGGATGACCCCAGCCAGCGCAACCAATGCCAAACGCCTCATGCCTGCCCTCCTTGATTGATGGGGGCAATCTACCATTGCAGCGGAGAAGCGCCAAAACCCCGCGCAGGACCCGGGAATGTTCAAAGCTGCAGCGCCTTGTGAGAATCTGAGAAAATGGTCACTGAACACGCACCGTCCAGCTGTTTCCCAATTTTCGTCGACTATGGCTTCAGCCCGGACACGTCGATTTTACCTATGCCCACCGGAGTAAACGCATGAAGCTGATGAGGAAGATGGTTACCGCGTTCCGTAACCGGAAAAAGTACACGTACACAGAGCTAAGCGACTGGACGCTCGCGCTCATCGGAGCTCTCAGCTTCACCGTAGGAGCGTATTACTTGTGGGTATCGGGAAGCGTGACGGTAGAGATGCTCGAATGGTCCAGCAGTCATGCGCTCACGGCTGATGCAGCTCTCGCTTTTGGTTTCTTGGGCTTGCTCGGTCTGAGCGGCCTATATTTCGCTACCGTCGCACGCCGCTGCTATGACTTAATTGTGGAGCGGAACTTTAGATAACTCCAAGCCCGGCCAAGCGCCGGGCTTTCGCATCTCAAAGGACTATCGGATGGCTATCACCGAAATCGGCTGGATGGCCCATGCTCGCCGCAAGTTTTTCGACCTGCATGTGGCGAACATGTGTTCGTCGGACGCTTACCTAGTACCCGCTAAGGGGTAATGTTCAATACGGCACTCATGGGGATGACCATCGCCTTTACACGTCCCATCCAGATATCGGTAGTTGATGTGCATCAACTGGCCTTTTTTGGGCCACTGCCTGCGCGGGAGCGTGCTTTGGTAATCAGCAGCTTCCGGTACGAATGTGATAGTCGCCCCCTTTTCCGGGCATTCTGCCGTGGTCGATGCCTGGCTTACCTTCACAACCTGGGCCTGTAGCTTTGGATAGGGAATCTTCAACACATCAGTGATGTGTAGCTCCATACGGCAAATTTGCCACGTCGATGCTTGTACTGGCTGGCACATTACGAAGAAGGGAAAGGCAAATAGGGCGTAGCGAGTTGCACGGTAGTCCATTATTGGCCCTGCCTTGAATATTGATATCCGAGGCATTATCAGACGTGGACTCACCGAATCATAGGGCGATCCTGCCTCGCGCGCATTCAGCCAAGTCGATGCGCGCCCAAGCCATGCAAGGTGACTTGAGCGAACGCTTACGGTTGATACGCACACCTCTGCTACCAGGACACTCAGACCTGGGATCTTCATTCCGAGGCGTACAACCCTTAGCTAGGCTGCATCTGGCGCCAGATGCAAAAAGCCCAGCGCGGGGCCGGGCTCTATTCACTTTCGATGTCACTACATCAGAGCGACTTCAGCTCGGTGAAAGCTTTCGCAATGCAATACGGGATCACTGCCCAAGCCAGGCCCATAGCTGCAGCTGCAGCCTCTTGCGGCGCGCTCGTAGCTGCCTGCATCCCACTGAACCCAATCAAGCCACCGATCAGCGACATGATGATGGTTACGACCCACATAAATTTAGCCAATTACATCCCTTCCTTTGGTTGGTAAAAGCTGAAAAAGCTCGGCTTCAACTAATAATGGCGGCGGAATCTACGGATCGAAGACAGGAATGTCAAATGGCCAGCTATGCAGGACTACCCATCCATCCACACTGGACGGAAAGCCAGTAGCGCGATACGGATCGGTGCATTAGCTTTCGGCACTCACCCACAAGGAGCTGTGAGATGGCTAAGCAACCCACCAACGGCGGCAAAGAATGGACCGTAGCTCAGATAGCGGAGCTGAGGAAATTGGCTGCTGGCAACACCCCCACCCGCGTTATTGGCCTCAAGCTAGGGCGCAGTGAGGCGTCCATTTACAGCAAAGCGGCCGAGCTTGGAATCAGCCTGAAGCCGACGAACCAGTCTCCCTACAACCGTCAGAAGTGAGCAGAGCCACCGCCTCCGCGTAATCCTGACGCTGCTGAGCGCTCCACTGGTGCCCGTGCTCAGCGAGTGAAACCGCCAATGAATCCAGGCAGCCCAGGATGACCTGCTTGCTCGATGAGTCCATATAACCTCCGATTACGGTCACTCTTGAGATTCAGCCATGACGGCCAAGGCCTCGACCTCGAAAACCCGCAGGTCAGGGAAAATGTCGACTAAATCCCGCCGCTTGATGCCCAGCATGGCAGCGGTGACCGGCACAGCGGTGTAGTCCAGGCCGGACGGCCCGCCCTGCCCCAGGCGCCATTGCGTTCCAAGCGCCTCGAACAGACGAAAGGCTGGCCAGATATCAGGCCAGACCTCGACCTCTTCTTCCGGAATGTCAGCCAGGGTCAGCCCCAGCGCCGCCAGCTGCTCGGCGGAAGGGCCACGCTCATAGATGGCCCTGGCCGCCGCCCTCAGTTTCCCAAGCGGGCCGGGTTATAGGCGTTCTGGAAGGCATCGGTGACCGCCTTCGGCGCGCCGGTGCAGGTTTGCACGAGCTGAAGGACGGCTTCATCGCTGAACTTGTCGTCCAGGCCCCAGCCCACCACGATTTCTTTCAGCTGATCGGCCTGCAGCTTGATTTCCTTGGCGGTCACGTCGGACCAACCGATGCCTTCTCCCTTGGCCTGCTCGGCCAGCTCATCCCGGGCCTTGTTCCAGCGGTCGAACATCTCCGCCAGGGCAATGCGGTCCAGGTAGCGGAACTCGAAATCGACCGGTACGGGCTCGGCGCCGATGCGCGGCAGCTGCACCACTGCGCTGAACGTGGGGTTCTGCGCGATCTTGATCTTTGCCATGGTGGTTCCTTATGCGGCCGCTGGGTAGCGGACGGGGCGGCCAGAGAGGCCGAAGCTGATGGTTCGAGTCATGAGCTGGTTGCGCTCCATGGTCGGCGTGCTGGTGATGCTCAGGTAGCCAGGGAACAGGATCTGGTCGCCGCCGGAGAGCTTCAGGCGCAGCACGGTCAGCACCTTGGATTCGTCATACCCTTCAACGATCGTCACGTAGGGAGCTGCGGGCTGATCCTCGACAGTGATCGCCAGGCTGATCGGGTTGCGGTTGGTCGGGAACTGGATGTCGTCATCGTTCTCCAGGTAACCCACGGTCAGGAATTGCTGCTCGCCACCGGAGACAGTGAAACCAGTCACCTTGGAGATTTGCGCCCAGTTCGAGACGGTCACGACAGAGCCCGCGCCGGCGCCGGCGGTGAACTTGTCCAGATTGCTGGTGTTGAGCCCTGCCAGAGAGAACTTGTCAGCGGCCACGCTGGCGGCGCGGACAGCGCGGTCGGTGATCAGGGACCAGCCGGAGTTGACCAGTAGAACGTCGCCGTTCTTGATGGTGTGGCCTGCGGCAGTGGCCACCGGTGGCGCAGCATTGGTCAGGGCGGTGAAGGCAACGGCATTGCCCAGGGCGCTGGCGATCTCCAGCACGGAGCCGTTCGGCAGCGGGAAGCGTGCGGCCATGGTGTTTTCCTCTTGGGTAGAAGCGAAAAAGCCCGCACGTGGCGGGTTTGGTGGATGCTTTGGGGTTAAGTCGCACTGCGATCGTTAGCTTTCTGAAGAGCTCTGATGTATTCGGTTAGCTCTGGAGTCTCTTCAAACCATTCGCCATGCTTGTGCAACTTTGAGAACTGCTGATGTAGGCGGCGTTCAGCCCCCATTGAGCCTGGCACAGAGGCCAATAGCGTTAACGGCTCGCCAGCACCGGTCTCCAAGGACTTGATGCGATTCGTTGTATCCATGCTGGAGCCGATCTTTATCAAACCACGACCGTTTTTCGCAAAATAGATATGCCGGCGAATGACTTGGCCGTCAGGAGTTATACGGATTTCGCTTTCACCAATTCCCGCAAGATGAAGCGCATGCCTACACAGTCCAGGAATTCGGCGATCGCCCCCTGAGGCCAGGATGCAAAGCTCAATCGCATTGATAGCCTCAAGTACTGCCAGTTCATCAAGCAGGCTCAATGCCCTTGAGGCACTGCATTTCTCAAACACATCACCTATTCGGTCAATGAGGTACTCGTATGCTTCGTTCGCTCGTACGGATACGCTCAGTGAGTCGACAAGGCTTTCTACGCTGCTTGCATTCATCTGCGACACCTCGTTCATCAGGCGAAAAGGAACGCAGCCGGGGCGGACGGATGAACGAACATCCACCGTTCGGCTGTACGGGCCTAGGCTGCGTGTTTGGTTGGGCGCCAGATGCGCCCCTTGAAGATTTACCGGTCCGCGACACCGCGGTAGGTGAAGCTAGCCGGGACCGTATAGGTCGCCGACTCGGTGATAGTGGGGCCCTGCTCTACTGGCTCGGTGATCAGGCCTTCGAACCCATTGCGGTTGAGCTCGGAATCAACACGAAACAACGCGGACAATTCGTCGATCAGCGTCTCGGCAGTGTTCAGGGGCTGGCCTGCAGGGCATACGATGCTGACCTGGTACACGCCGGTGTACTCGTACGCCTCGCCGCCCAGGTAGCGGCAGGTGGTGCTGGCCGGCAGCTGGAAGGCGCGGAGGTAGGTTTCGCCGGGTTCGGCCTCGAACTCCTCTTCGAAGTTAGCGACCCGGATCGGGCGTGCTGTAGCCCAGGCCATCAGCTTGATCTCGATGGCCTGACGGGCTCTTGCTTGGCTCATACGCGGTTGTTCCTGATGGCTTCGTCGACGATGCGCTGGAAGTTGGCCAGGGTCACTCGGACCATGCCGCTCGGAGCTTGGCTCGAATGGCCGTACTCGAGTGGAATCGCGTATTCCAAGTTGTTCACGATGTAGGCCGTCTGGCCGATTGTCAGGGCCTGCACCTGGGTCAGTAGATCAGCGATCGCCTCATTACCAGACGGGTCGATGCGATCAAGCTCGCCGCTGGCCGGGGAGTCGATGGAGAATTGCCAGTTGCCCCGGAAGCGGCCGCCCACATAGCCCTGCCCGGTCGCCAGGCCGTTCACGTAGAAGTTCTGGTCTCGCTCAGTCTTGGTCAGGGGCTTGGCGTACTTCACTCCGCGCTTAAGGTTGCCGGACTTGGTGAAGTTGCCCGGGTCCTGGCGAACCGACTCGTTGCGTGCGGCGACCCGAGCGTCATATCGATCGGCTTCTGCCGTTCGCGCCTGTCGGTACGCCACGTTGGCCGCCCAGATCTCGGGATTACCCACCGGCGACATGCGGATGACGCTGCTGCCGATCTCGATCACGATCTCGCGGAAGGTGGCGTCCAGCGCTTGCTCGGCCTTCTCGGCGAAGGCCCGGATGCTTTCGGCGAATCCGCCCTCAAGCCCGCCGTACCGCTGCGTCATGTGCGCGCCGCGTGGCATGGTCACTTCCTCAGTTGAATAGTCCAGGTGGCCTGGGCAGGATCCTCGGACACGTTGAGGACTCGGTAGCCGCTGACTTGGTCGCCGATCTTGGGAGCGGCAGGAATTTCACTGGCCTGCCCGCCCCGCTCTTCGAACAGCTCGTTCTGCAGCACCAGCAGTTTCACGTCCTCGGTCTGGATGCGAGACCCGTCGATCTCCTTGGCAAGGTAGCTGCCGAACACGCCGCGGCCTGAGTAGCGAATGGTCGAGGCAGGCACTGTGCCGCCGAGCTCCGGGTCATATCCGCCCTTCACCGTGCGACTGCCGAGAACCGGCTTCACCGCATCGGCCAGACCATCGGGATCATCGAAGGCTTCGGCCAGGTCGGCCTGTAGCTCCTCACGCATGCCCATGGTCAGATCCTCTTGAGCATCACGGTGCCCGACCGGCGGGTCCAGGGCGCGATGAGGTCCAAGGCGAAGTTCTCACCGGTGGAACGCTCGACGGAGCCCGCAACGTAGGTCTTGCTGGTCGAGGTGCCGGACTGGGCCGATACGGTCTTGCTCTGCACCTCGCGCTGCGTGTCCTTGTAGAGCTTGCCTTCGGCGGCCAGCTTGGCGACCTGCGCGCCGGCGGTCACGATTGCGTCCGGCACCGCCTCGGGCACCGTGCGCTTGATCTTGGCCGTGAGCCAGGCATTGGCCATGGCCACGGCAAGGACCGCATCACCGGTGCCAGCCCAGCCCGCCCCGAGCTTCTCGTTCACATCGGCAACGGTGATGAAGTCAGTCATGGCTTACTCCTGCGGGATCAGAGCTTGCAGCTCGGGCTTCTTCGCGCTGGCGTCGAACTCGATGCCCTTGGCGGTGAGCCACTCCTTCAGCTCAGGCACGTTCATCTTGTGCGGGTCGGTTTCCTCGGGATCGCTATCGGTCTCGACTTTGATGCCTGCCTTGCGGTACGCCTCGACGATGTTGGGATGATCACCCTCGACCGTCACGTGTGTTGCGCCGGAGATGACGCCGAAGAAATTGCCGGTGGAGCGGTACAGCTTGCCCGGCTTGCGTTCTTCGCTATCCGAATAAACGACTTCCATAACTCTTCTCCCGAATGAAGAAGGGCCGCCTAAGCAGCCCTCAAGGATCAACCGCCAGCGGGTGGCGTTACGGTGCCGCCGCTGATTACAGCAGCGAACGGAACCTGCTTGCGGTCGAACACCCGCTCCCAGTTGCCCGCACTCGCGTACTGCGTGGCGGTCGGGCTGAGGTTCTGACTGTTCGCGCCGACCCAGCTGAAGCCCGCAGGCTGCAGGATGTAGGTCTTGCGCTCCCACAGGACTTCGGCACCACCACCGTTACCGCCATCAGGCTTTCGCTGCAGCTCGACCGGCACCTTTGGAGTGCCTTGGCCGTAGCCGAACGCGCCTTGGCCGAAGAACACCGACAGATACTGGTCAGAGCCGTACACCAGGCTGTCATCCATGAACACCGGCTTACCCAGGTAGGTCGCCAGGATGATGCGGCCGGTGGAGTCGCGCAGGTACTCGATCAGATCCTGCTTGACCATCTGGTTCATCACCACCGAGTGAACGCCGATTGCGGAGAACACGTCGGCAGCATCACCAGCGGTGAAGGCCGCATCCTGGAATGCACTTGCGCTGATGGCTGCGCCAGCATCAACGACCATGTCGCCTCCATCGTTCGCGATGTTCGAAGCGATCACGCCGCGCGCCGCGCCGAGGAGGTAGCGCTGCCACTGGCGGTTCCAGTAAGTGCCGAAGCGGTTGCGGATGTGCTGCATTGGCTCGCTGTTTGCGAGCTCAGCAGTCAGGTCGGAGACGCCATAGCCTTTGTTGAGGTACAGCACGCGGGCACGCATGCTTTCCTGCTCGGCCTTGCCGACTTCACCCAGGTCGTCGGGATCATCATTGCTGATGTTCGGCGCCTCATTCGGGTCGAGGTCCTGCCAGTAGCTGACCTCGGCAGTGCCCTGGCTGCCGGAGGCGATGGCATCCAGCACAGGGGAGCGGGTGACAATGCCGGATTCGTATACTGCGGTTTTTTCCGGGCTGTTTACCGGGTCAAGAGACGCGTAGTACTCGCCGACGAAGACGTCGGACAGCTGGGTAGAAGCCATGGGTTAGGTTCCTTTGGTGGCCAAGAGTTTTTTAAATGCCTCGGGGTTGGACGCGGCCAGCGCGGCGCGCTCGTTCTCCGTGTACTCGCCCCATTTCTTTGTGGCCTTGCCACCGTTGTCGCCGGTCTGTCCGGCACCCTGGGCCCTTGGCCACAGGTGAGTAGCGGTTTCGCGCAGCGATTCCGCCCATTCGAAGGGAGACAGCGGGGTCTTGCCGTCCTTGCCGTAGATGACCTGGCCATCACGGTCGGTGGCGATCGGCTCGCCGTCTTCGCTCAGTTTGAAGGTGCCCCGGGCTCGCAGAATGATGTCTTCGGCGGCCTCAGGCAGCGCACCAGCCTTGATGGCGGCAGCGCGAATGGAGTCGGCCAGGACCTTGTCGCTGTATTTGGCAGCGAAGGCTTCGGCCTTTTCGGCGCGATCATTGGCCGCCTTGAGCTGCTTGTCGTAGTCGCCGCGCAGGCGCTCGGTACGGCGGGTGACGACTTCGTCCAGCTTGCCCTCGGCGATCAGCTTGGTTTCTTCGTCCTGGCCGGCCTTGGCCAGCAGCCCCTTGACCGCCTCGATGTCCAGGCCGTCGAACTGGCCTTTCAGCTTGTCCAGCTCGCCCTTGATGGTCTTGTTGGAGCCGAGTAGCTCCTGGTTCTTGGACTTGAGGCCCGAGACCTCGCCATCCAGATACTTCTGCACCTCTCCGCCGAGTGCCGCTTTAAGCGCCGCAGCTTGGGTGTCGTCGAGAGTGAGGCCGTGGGCGGCCGGGTCGAAGTCGAAAGGCATGTGGCTATCCCCTTGGGATTGGTTGGCCCGCCTGGCGGGCATAAAAAAACCCGGCATTGCCGGGTTATGTTTGATCCGCAGAGCTTAGGAACTAAGAGTGAGGAGGTTTTTGTGGATTGCTCCTTCAAACTCGCGCAGCGTCGTACCGACAACAAACTTGAGGCCCTTTACTCTGCCCTGGCAGTGGTCATGCACGAACTTGGCGATTTGCCGGTCGGTACCAGGCGGCAGGTGGAGCGAAGCGTTGTCTCCGTAAGACATAGAAACGGGCAGAGAATCACTTCCCCACCAAAACTGCGTGAACTGAATGTAGTTTTTTGCAAACGGTGAGTGAACCGAGAGTGAGATCACCTTCACCGGGCGTCTTCCGTCCGAGGTTAGATTCACAGCGATAAACCAGCCTCCCTCACCGGTATCCGCAATGGCGGATCGGACAGAGACGCGGATATTCTCAACATCCTCTCTTCGCTGCTTATCTGCGAGCCACAAAGTTGTGATCACCGCGGCCAGCGCCCCGATGCCCGATACCCATCCGCCGAGCATGGAGAGGACAGGAACCGCCTCATTTACGAACGGCGCACTGCTTCCACTAAGACCAAACGACAAGCCCAAAAGAAATGCGAATCCCACGAGTAGAAAGATTACGGGTATCCATAACAGCTTCAGCATTGTTCTTCCCATGACAGTGAGGCGCAACGCGCGCTACTGCAATGATCTCCGAATTGGGTCTCGTGTACCAAGATGAAATAAATGACTCATAGCCCCGCCCGCTCGAACGCCAACGGCTCCAGCTCCTTGAGCTGGTCCAACGTCAGCGGCTTGAAGTTCTTGTCCAGCTGCAGCGCGGCGAACCGCTCGGCTGTCAGGCCGCCGTCGCGGAACAGCTTGCCGCGCACTGGCCCCAGCGCGGCGTCTTGGAAAGCCGCTGGCTGCGTCTGGAGCCATTGGTAGTAGCTGAGCCTCGCCGAGACCTGAGCACCGCCAGCAGCGCCCACCGAGGCGCGCGTGGTTCCATCGGCAAACAGCCCTGACAGCTTGGTCACCGGTACAGTGGTCGACCGGCAGTTGACGTGCGCCGGCGGCAGCGGACCCTTCCCTAGCTCGAACACCCGACCGTCCAGGCTCTTGCACAGGGCGCTGGTCTTGCGGTCGAGTGTGGACACCCAGCGATAGCCCGGGATGACATCAGCATTCGCCTTCAGCGTTTCCATACGCGCCGTGGTAGCCACGTGCTGGACAGCGGTCTGCACCACTGAGCGGGCATTGCGGTTGCTGACTGCCAGCACGCCGTCGGTGAAGTTCTGCGCCGCGGTACCGCGTATAGCCTGGGTGATCTCGGCGTTGGTCTGGCCCTGCACCACGCCGAGCCGGATGGCATTGGTTACCCGTGTCGACTCGGTGCGCGTCCAGCCGCTGAGGAACGACTTGAGCAGCGTGCCACCGTCGATGCCTGACACCTGCAACGGCTGCGTGTTGATCGCCGCTCGGATCAGCGCATCGGTCGGGATGACCGCATCGATCAGCAGCGCCTTTGCCAGGCTGCGCCCTTCGAACGCGGCTTCGTACAGCGCGATGTCGACCAGGTCAGCCTGCATGCGGTCATTGAAGGCCTGGTAGATCTCCAGCAGCTTGCCGCCCACCCGGCTCAAGAACTCCTCAAGCCTGGAACGGCTGTAGGTCGTCAGCTCCTTGCGGGTGAGTTTGTCGCGCACCTGGGTATCCACCTGGCGTAGGACCGTCTCGAACTTCTTGACCTCGCCGGCCTTGAGCCGCTCAAGCAGCACCGAGTGGCGGCTGACCTGCTCCAGCAGCTTCTCGTCCGCCGTCTGCTCCGGTTTCGTCGTCATCGTCTCTGTCCAGGTTGAGGCCGGCCGACTCGCGCTCGTCGCTGATCAGCCCGGCTTCTTCGTCGTAGGCCCGCTCGGGCAGCTTGCCGGTAGTCAGGTATTGCCAGTAGGTCTCGGCGCTGATCGTGCCGGCCATGACGCTCTTCTGCAGCTCGGCCAGCACCTGGGCGTTGACCTCAGGGATGACGAACTCAGGCTTGACGGTGAAGACCACCTCGTCTGGGTTGTAGCCAGTCCACTCGGCCGCGTAGCGAAGGGCCTGTTCGATGGCAGCGGCAGCGGTGATGACGATGCTGTGCAGCGTGGCGTGCTGGTCGTTCTGCCGCGTCTTGCGCGCCTCGCCTGACTCGGTACCGGACACGTCCATGACCTTGGCACCCGCCTCGAGGGCGGCGTTCTTCTGGTCTTCCATGGCGGTCCGGACAGCTTCGATGCCGGCGCCCTGGAACTCCAGGTAGCCGCATGAGCCATTCGGCCCGAGATCCCAAGCCGCCGAGGGGCCAGTGACGCTGAGCTCGACGCTTTCGTCCAGGCCGGACACCCACGGCTGCGGGTGGCTGGTCTGGTGCAGCGCCGTGAAGTAGTCGGCGCTGAGCTGGTACGACTTCAGTGCCGCCCGCGCCATCGTCAGCAGCGGGATTTCGTCCACGTCTGGCGAGTTGTCGGTAGAGCCACAGTAGATCACCGGAATGTACTCGAGACCGCGCACCAGCTGGTTGTCGGTACCGACAGTACCCAGCGGGCGGTCCTGCTCGATCAGTTCGCCAGCCTCGTTGCGCACGGCGGTATAGCAGATCTGGTCGAGCATGTAGAACTCGCGGAAAACCGTCTCGCAATCGTGGCTGTAGCGGTCCTCGGCTTTCTTCCTGAACTCGCGGAACACGGCCAACACCAGATCCTGGCGCCCGCCTTGGTCGGCAGTGTCCCAGTTGATGGCGTTGCGCACCGCGTAGGTGGCGAAGTACGGCTGGCCGGAGTCATCCACGTTCACTACCAGCGGCACTCGGCCATGGGAGATAGCCTGGCGCACGACGCGCAGGAACAGCTGGGTCAAGCCGAATCCGTCGGCCGTAGCGTTCTCTTCCAGGTCCTTCAGCCCGTTGGGCAGCTTCACCTCGGGAATGAGCCGGGAGACCAGGCCCATCATCGAGCGCAGCGAATCGCGAACCCAGTGCTCGTACTGGGCCCGATCGGTGTAGTTCCGGTAGAGGTAGGCATTCCCCTGGCCGTCCAGCTTCTCCGCCTCGACCATGCCGCTGGGCTTGGGCAGATTGCGCGGGCTGCGCTTGATAGCGCCCTCGCCCTCCAGGGCGTCGTCCATCATGCGCCACTCTTCGATGTGAGCGTCGTAGTCTGGGTTCGTGGATTGAACAGGCATTACGCCAAACCTCCGATGCGGCGTGTGCCGGCGGACTGGGTCTTGATCGGGAACCGCTTGGCGATGAAGTAGCCGGCGGCGTCGTTCATGTGGTCGTGGCCGCCCTTCTTGTCAGGCTCGCCCTTATCGTCGTAGACCTGTCGCTCCAAGCACTGGGTCAATTTCGGGCACTGGTCGATGTTGACCTTCAGCCGGCGTTCACCATAGGTGTTCAGGAACATGGCGTTGACCGCATTCACCCGGTCCTTGACGCTCGGGTTCGTGGAGTCGACGACCACGGTGAAGCCGGCCTTCTTGAGCAGTGACAGGTCCGATTCGCTGGCATTCTTGCTGCTGGTGTTCTGGCCGCTGGCGTCGGGGTACACGGCGATGCTATGCCCAGGGAATCGCTCCTTGATCTTCTCGATCATCTCCGGCGTGTCGCGCACGGAATGGAACTCGTCCAGTGCCAGGGGCAAGTCGTCGCGGACGACGTATACCACCGCGCTCATCTTCATCACGTTGAAGTCCATGCCGATGTGCAGCGCCTCGCCCCGCTGGATTCTCGCAGTGGTTCGGCACTCGTTGCGGTTGAACGTGTAGTAGACGACACCGGCGTAGTTTTCGAAGCTCGCCTCATACTCCTGGCGGAACGTCCGGGGGTCCATCTTGCGCCGGGCCGCTTCCAGCTCGTCCGCTGGCACGTTGCCGCCCTGCAGCGAGGTATAGAGCCAGCTCTTGTGGTCTGGCTCGCCGCCGGCCTGGCCGTCACGGAACGTGTCATAGCAGTGGTTGAAGCCCTTCGGCGTGCCGATCCGTAGCGCGTGCCCCCCCTTTCGTGTGGGGCCGCCAGGGATTGTGTACTGACAGGTCGAGAGCATCGGCCGCAGGACTTCTTCCCAGGCTTCCCACGGGCAGTCGGCCCATTCGTCCACCAGGACGAAGAACAAACCGGAGCCGCGCAGGTTGTCGTAGTTGTCCAGGCCGACCACACGCATGATGTGGCCGGACTTGAGCGTGATCGAGCATTCGGTCTCGTTTGGTCGAGCAGCGCGCCAGGCCTCGGGGATGGCCTGCTTTAAACGGCGCCAGAAGACCCGCTTGGCCTGCTTGAACGTCGGCGCGCCGTACCAGATCTCGTCCTCGACGCTGACGCCCCACTCCGCAGCCAAGCGGGCCGCGCGGCGCATCTCAGCCTTGCCGAGGAAGGTCTTGCCGAATCGCCGACCGCATACCGCATCACGAAAGCGCGCCTCAGGCTGGAAGCCCCACACGTAGATGTTCGCCTGCTTCGGCGTCAGCTTCACCGGCGGGTCATAGGTACGGGGTAGTCGGGACATTCTCGTCTGGCTCCAGCGTGTACTCAGCAACGGCGTGCTGCTGGTCTGCCTGGGAACCCAGGGGCTTGTCAGGTTCGATCTTGCGGTTGACGTACATGTCGCCGCACTCCTTGGCAGCCTGCTCGTACAGCTGGGCAGTCAGCGCCAGGTTGCGCATGTTCTCGGCCTTCTCAGCCATACGGCCAAGGCCGCGGAGGCGATAGGCTCGATTGGCGATCGGGATGTCTGCTGTCTCCTCGCGAAAGCGCTTGCGGGTCTCATGGAACAGGTCTGCCCACTTCTGAGCCAAGCCGCGCCCGGCGTACTTGGTCGGGTCGTGGCCTTCGCAGACCTGGCGGCTGACCTCCAAGCCGAATTCCTTCTTGACGGCCTCCACCACCTGGGACGGTGTATCGAAGCAGGCCAGAGCCTGAACAATGAAGGCTTTGACCTCGCTTCGTAGTGTTGCCATAGGGTATTCGCTCGTCAGGACCTGTCAGGATTCAGGCCGACTTGAGCAGGCAGGTTCCGCAGGCCCTCGCAATGTTGATCTTAGCCACCTCGGGCGGCCGGCTTGCAGCGTCGATCAGCTGCTGTACGTCGTTGCTCGCACCGTAGCGGCGGACTACACCGATGAACTCTTCGACGTCGTGCCCACGCATCTCCAGCTTGGGCATGCCGTCCTGCGTGAACTTGGGCGCACCGTACTGATCGGTCGCCTGGGCGATGTGGTACAGCTCATGCTCGACCAGGGCGCAGAACTCGGCGTCAGTGCACTGAGCGCAGTAGTCAGCGGCCAGCGTGATGAGGAACTGGGGCTCCTCGCCGAACCACTCCCGCATCTGCTGCTCTTGGCGCGCCTTCTGCCAGCCACCAGCGCGATGCATCACTCGCTCGGCCTGACCCAGCACTGTGCGGCCCTGCTTGGCGAATGACTGTGACGCCCAAAGCACCTGAACGTTGGCATCCAACAGATGGGCGTGGTCGGGGTTACGCAGGCTGCCGACGTCGGCCAGTATCTCGGCGTTGACCCAATCCCATACCTCGGGAGCTGGACACAGGGTCAGAAACACCTGATCCAGCAAATGCGGCGGCGGTATTGGTCTGCTCACGCTGTGCTCGCTTCTGAACAGGAGTAACTACATCGAGTTGAGATGAACGCATAGCCGGATAGTGGTTGAATCCATGTGCACCCAACAAAGGAGACTTGCAATGGAATTTCTCAAACCACTATCCATCTTTACGCTTGGCTTCTACTCCCTATGCGGGATTCTCGCGCTCATGGCGCTCTACATGCTGTTTTACGGAGCCAGATGCATGGACGCGTGGATGAAGCGGGAGCCTATGCCCACTGACAGAGTGCTGGCCTACCTGGTGATTGCAGCTTTGCTCGGTCTCTGCATCGGTAGCTTTGTTCAAGGGCTCGCTGAAATCCATGAAGGCTGCGCTAGCACAGGTCAGCCGGTAGGCGCCTGCTTCTTCCAGCAGATCAGTCAGTAGTCACGCGGCTAACTCGGCTGAGAAGCACGCTCAATCGCCTCCCAGTCGGGTTGCTTGGTTGTCATGGCTATTCCTACTTACCATCCCAGCCCAGCTGCTGCAGATCTGAGTTGATGGAGTTGATTTTCTTGCGCAAAAGATCCAGCACCGGACCTCTGGCGGCTGCTACCACGTCATCTTCCTGGTAGGTTCCGCACACCTGAAGGGTGATTCCGCCTTTTGCTGAAGCCTTGTCGAATAGGCTTTGCAGACGGTCACGCTCGCCGAAAAGTCTCTCAGCCGTTGCGATTTGTTGTCGGTTCATCTGGTCAGCTCCAGCCACTCCTCAACGATGCGCCGCACGACAGGCTCGGTCAGGATCTCTGACGGCTTGGTGCCCTTGGCTACATCCTCAAGGAGGGAGAGGGGTAATACGTGGATGGCGTCGGACGCCTGGATAGCGACGTGAGGCCGCCGATCCGCGATGTCGTGGATCTGTGCAGTAGGCGGCATGGGAAAACCTCGCGCCACGAAACGGCGCATCTCGATTTTGTGGCGCGGATCACTCAGCCTTGCAGCGCTCGCAGTCCAGGTGCCGGCAGATCCAGCGCTTAACCCGAGGCCAGTAGGTGAGCACGAACATGTGACGCATACCCGCCAGGGCTAGCGCGACCATCAGCGTGGCCCAGGCCGTGTTGGCGGTGAAGAACATGCGCTCGGATCGGGCCAGGATGGCATAGCCGCTGATGGCAATGACCGCATACAGGATCTTGCCCAGCACCCCGTCACGCACCTTGCCGCTCAGCACGCACCAGGTCGCCCAGATGGCGATCAACCCGGCCGCGATGGCGTTGATGTATTCGTATGTCATGAGCTAGGCCCTCCGAACTTGGACCTGATGACAGACCATAGATCGGCGGCTTTGATCGCTCGGTTGATGGCGGCAATGAGAGAGCCACCGAAGGTGCCGAGAAGAAAACCCACGCCCGCAACGCTGCGGGGCTCGGTGATACCGAAGTAGTTGCTGACCATGCCGGTGAGGTAGTGGGCGCAGGCCATGCCGGTGAACAGGAAGAGCAGCCAGGCCTTTCGGTCTGTCAGGTCATCCTTGTGCCAGCGGGTGGCGACTAAGGCCCCGAGCAGGCCCGCAATCATCCAGTCGAATTTCTCGAGCAGGCGGTGAAAACTCTCCATGCGCTCGACTCCAAACCGGGGCAGTAGAAATACCACAAAAGTGTTGTAATACCACAAATCTGTTGTATACTGGACTCATCCAAACAACAGAGACGAGGTGATGAAGTTCAGCGAGTTCAGACGATGGTTGAAGGCCCAAGGGGTGACCTTCGAAGCAGCTAAAGGCAGCCACTTCAAGATCACGGCCCCAAACGGCAAACAGACTGTCTTCGCGGACCACGGTGCCAAGGAAATGCCAGAACCGACCCGCAAGGCGATCATTAAACAACTGGGGCTCTAGAGCCCCCTTCGCCATGCTGCGAGCTGAACCATCACCGTAGGGAGTGACCATGTACAACTACGCTATACGCTTCGAAACCAATACTACGCCTGGCCTGGCAGTCTTTTGCCGAGATTTACCTGAGCTGAACAGCTACGGTGACGACCGCGAGCACGCCATCAGCGAAGCTGTTGACGCCATCGAGACAACGCTGTCGATCTACGTCGACCAGCGCAGGGCTATTCCTGAGGCAACCCCCCCAAAGGACGGGGAAGAAACTATCTATCTGCCGGCTGTGACTGTGGCCAAAATTCACCTATGGAACGAGATGATGGCTCGCGGCATGCGCAAGGCTGACCTGTGCCGTCTGCTCGACGTATCTCAAACTCAGGGGGACCGCCTGGTGGACTTCCTTCACACTTCCAAAATGGAACAACTGGAAGTCGCTCTGGATCGCCTAGGGCTGCATCTGACGGTAGAGGTCAAGCGCTACCACTCCGTCGCTGATGAGTCAGCGCCGGTCTATGGGTGAGGACGAAAAAGCCCATCGCGGCGAGTTGTCTTTGAATTAGCGCAGATGGCCGGTGCTGATCTCCGGCACAGTCTTCGACCACTGAGGCGCATCAGCCTGCGCATTCATCTGCATATGCGAGGGTCTCTCCCCTCCTGTCCGCCATAGGCAGGTACAGCGCCAACGCCCGTACGCATCGGTCTCGCCTTCCCCGCCTCAAGCCGCCCGCATAGCAAGTGAGGTGCAGGCGCCTGGGCTGCCGGTGTTTTACAGCGTCGCGGCACTACCGGCTTATCCGCGTCCAGGCATCCCGATTGGGCCACCCTGGCAGTGGTCTCTGCACATTTTCCGGGCACAAAAAAACCCGACGCGGTGGCCGGGCTTTTCGGGTCACTCCTCAACGTGCGCAGGAATGACAGGATGGAGCGATATTGGCTCAATGGCTCACTGCATGTCAAGCAGCATGTGCCACCAATAAGCCTTCATCTTCGAGAATGTGTTGAACCTCAATCAGGGCCAGGCTCACGGTGTTCTCCAATGACTTGCGGATGTCCCGCCTCCACCGCTCCTGCGTCTTAATAGGGTGTGGCTCGTTCGACCAGTTGTCCATTTCGTACCAGGCCGCCGGGAGAACATTTGTGCTCCGCTTTCCGTCCACGCCGGGCAGCTTGGGCATGGCCCAGGTGACAATTGCGCAATGCCGAAAACGCTCGGGCGCTGGCGAGCGGAATGCCCGAGTGATCTCTTCGATGGCGGCATGCTTGCGGTCGACGTGGGTCGAATACTTCGCCACCAAGTGCCGCCAGTGATCTGCGGAGAGGGATTTGTGCAGCCTGCCGAACACCCAGCAATCCGTTAGGAAAGCCTCTTCCTTCCCGACAATGGCGCCCTTCTGCTTCGCGGCCTGCACCTTCGGCTCGAAGTCGCACCCGCCGGCACTGTTGATCGTCTCAGCCGCCAGGGCGCGAACCACTGCGGAAATCACGTTTTGGTATTTCATTTCCGGCCCTCACTGCGGCTGTCGGTGTGTTCGAGAATGCGTTTGATGGCCAGGTGCGTCATGACGTTGTAGATCAGGCCTGTCAGGTAGAGCCCGAGGATCAGCAGGCCGATGACCAGGTGTTCAGGGTTCATGCAGCCTCCTTGATCGGCTCGATACGGACGCGGACGGCGCCGCCCTTGGTGACTTCCCGGCGCACGATGCGCAGGTCGTCGATCTGTTCGTCGTCTCCCCAAACGCCAGCGTGCGACAAGGCGTCTAGGAGGCCCTTGGCGACGTTGTCTAGGTCACGCTTGCGCCTGTCAGGGGGAAAGCACTCAATCGTCACAGAGAGGCGGCAGGCGAGCCCCTGGGCGGTATCGCGGATCGACCGGCACACCTCGGCGCGGTACTGGCGCCCCTTCTCGCTGATCAGGTGCCGACCGGCGAGCTTGCCCGTGGCGGGATGGCGCCAGTAGGTGTTCACGCTCGGTGGGTATGGCAAGTTCAGTTCCATCAGGCGGCTCCCTTCACAGTCAGGATGCCGGCCCGGATGAGGGCCTCATGAGTCTCGGCGATGGCTCGAGGCATGTCTGACCAGTCCACCTCGCCCCGCCCACGCCCGTCGAGGACGTCGTGGCAGGCGCTGCAGGCGTAGACCGCCACGGTGTCGAATCCCTTCATGCCCATGCCCTTCTGGCCGCATGGCAGGTGAGCCAGGACGGTGGTGGCCGGGTCGAAGTTACATTTGCCCGGGATGCGGACTGTGCAGTCCTGGCCCTTGGCGCTCTCGCGGACCTTCTTGCTCACGACTCTCATGCCGCTGCTCCTATGCCCCAATGATCGGCCGTGGTGAACCTGACGCCCCTTTCTGCCGCGAACGCCTCCATGACTTCGAACATGTCGTTGAACCACTTCTTGGACTGGCGGCGGGTGGAGATGCCCAGAACGACGAACCCGCCATCCAGGCCGGGCACGGCGCGCTGCTGCTGTACCGAGGCGCTGAATACGTGCTTCCAGTCCTCGTCGCTCAGCTTCTGGCCGTACCACTCAACCTGGCGGGCGATGTCGCGCAACATGGCCCACATGCGGCGGTTCTGAGCGTCGCTGCGGACCTCCTCGCGCATGGACCAGGTGATGCCCCGGGTCAGGTCGACCCGGTTCAGCATCTGGATGGCTCGGGCGCGGTCTTGCTCGGTGCGGAGTGGGAAAGATGGGAGGGTCATTTCTCACCCCCTTCGATCTTGATGCACTCGAAGGTGCGCTTGCCCACGTAGAACTTGCCCAGGCGCTCGCACTCGTCGGCGACGGTGTAGTGCGCGTGAGCCCATCCGATCGATATACCCAGGATCAAGGCCAGCAGAGCAATGAAGGCGGTCATCGGCTCACCTCCCTGGCCAGGGCCGCGTCGATGTTTTCATCCATGATCTCAAGCGAGGTCCAAGCCTTAACTTGGCGCTGTTCCTGCCATGGCATGCGAAGCCACCGGTACCGCTCGGCATCCTTGCGCAGCGCACCGATTACCAAAGCGATCTCGCCCGGCAGGTGCTGCATGAATTCAAGGCTGCACTCGACCGATACGGCAGCCCCGCAAGCAGTCGCCGACTCACTGATAATCCTGCGCAGCGCCTCGTTCTCGGCCTTGAGACGGTCAATCTCATCACCCATGGCGGTGGCGGAGCAGTTCAGGCTTGCCGTGGATGCACACAGGGATCTGTAATTTTTGAGAACACTTTCGAGCTCTCCCTTGAGGTGATTTAGCTCCCGTTTCGCATCATCCCTTGCCTGGCACAGCCTTCGCAGTTCCGCGCTGTCGCGACCATGCTGTGCGGTAAGGCCTTCGATCTCCGCGAGCAGGGCCAGGATCAACTCAGGCGTCAACTCGCTGTAGAACTCGGCCAGTCGCCGGCTCTCCTCGGCTTCGTCTGCGCACTTGGCTGGGTCGCAGGCCAGGGCCATAGCCTTGATTTCTTGCTTGTCGATGTTCATGGCTTCACCTCGACCTTCAGGCCCTGGGCCTCGAGTGCTTCACGGACATCGGCGGACCACATCACGTCACCAGCCATGGTCTTGAAGTGCACGGGAAGTTCCACCACCACGGCCTCGCGGCTGGCCTGCCAGGCCCACATTGCTGCGCCCATCATCGCCATGCCGCTTTCATCCTGTGCTGCGGCAACCTCTGCAATGCCACACCCAAACTTGACTCGGAACGCTGCGTCGAACTGCGCCAGCATCTCCTCGGGCATCATCTTGGTGGTGTCCATCAGTGCTTCTCCTCGGCTTCCGCTCGCTCAGCCAATTGCCCCAGACGCTGCCTGGCCAGGTGCATCAGGTCGGAATGGTCGTTTTCGCTCATGACTGGCACGCAGACGAAGGTGATTCCTGCTTTGGCCAGGGCATGCGCTGCGTCAAGGGGATGGCGTAGCTGTGCTGGGGTTGCGCGCTTCATGAGTGCTGCTCCTGCGCAGTGAGCTTGGTTTCGGCTGCAACTCGGATGGCGAATGCAACGGTTGCGTACAGGGCTGCCAGAACCGGGAAACCGGCATAGATCAGCGCGGCCACATACGCGCAGTGGAATGCGACGCCGACTGTCTTCTTGAGCATCGACCGACCGTGGATCTTCTCGGCGAGGACTGCATCCATGGCAAACACGCCCAGGAACAGCATCGGCACCATGATGGCGACAACCCAGAAGGCGAAGGTGCGCACGTCAGATCCGCCGTACACCAGCGCCACGATCAAAGCGGCATCCAGCAGTCTCGAGAAAATCTTCTTCATCACTTGCACTCCTTGCCGGCCACAGGACCGCGCTTGAACTCGACGTGGTGGCCGCGCTTCTGGCTGCCGTCGGCCATGACCACGCGGCGGTCGGAGCCTTTGGTCATCCGGACGATTTCCCGGCCTTCAACGACCTGCTCGAAGCCTTGGCGCTTGAGCTGGGCCACGGTCATTTCTTGTGCTGGAGTCATCAGAAACCCTCCTTTCCGCGCTGCGATTCCCACTCAAACGGCACAACGATCATCCCACCCTCGCGCAGGCGGTCGACACAGCGCTCGCCCATGGCCATTGGCAGCTGCTCACCGTCCAGGTTGGAGATCACCACCGTGGGCCTCATCTGCTCGTACCGGCCATTGATGATCGCGAACAGGGTCGTCAGCTCGAAGTCGCTGGGCTGCTCCTTGCTCACCCCGACCTCGTCCAGAACCAGCAGGTCTGGGCCGATCAGGCTGGCCAGGATGTCGCCCTCGCTGCGCTCGCTCTTGCGGTCGTAGGTCGAGCGAATGGCCTGCAGGATAGAACCCACGGTCCGGTATACGGCCGTGCGGGCGGTCTTGTGCAGCAGCTCGTTGGCAATGGCCACGCCCAGGTGGGTCTTGCCGGTGCCAGGCTTGCCGATCAGAACCATGCAGCGACCCGTCTCGGCAATCTCGTCGAAAACCTTCACGTAGTGGCGGCAGAAGCTCAGGGCCTTGCGCTGTCCTTCGTTCTCGACGCTGTAGTTCTCCAGGGAACGCTTCTCGAAGCGTTTCGGGATCAAGGCATCCCCTAGCTTGCGGGAGAGCGACAAACGCTTCAGATACGCCTCCTCCTCCTTCTCGCGCTGCTCACGCTCCTGGGTGGCGATGCGATTGCATTCAGGGCATCCGCCGCGCAGCTCACGATCGAGGATGGAGATCACGGTCTGCTCATACGGGCCATGCTTCTCGCAGTTGGCCGGCTGGGTGCTCAGCGGCTTCTTGGGCTCTTTGGCATTCACGGCTTTCTCAGAGCGCATAGCTGCCATCCTCCCGACGCTTCAGGCCGGCGGTGTAGTCGCGGTCAGCGAAGCCGTGGTGGCGGCTGGCAGATGGCGCCGCCTTGCTTGGGAACTGGCGAACATTGCTTGCTCGGTCTTGGTCGTTCTTCACCCACTTGACCAGCATCTGCACCCATTTGGATTGGGTTTGCAGCCCACCACTTGATTCGTGGTGCGCAGTGAATGGGGCAATGGCCTCGGGGGTGAACAGGGCTACGGATACGCCGTAGTGAACGCAGTAGGTCTTGAGCGATTTGGCATCAGGCATCCAGTCCAGAGTCATCTCAACTGGCGCTTTGGGATCGACAGGCTTGGGGTCGGCTGGCTGGTCTTCCGCGTCAGCACCACCTTTCGAGGAATCCGCGCCCGCGGAGAGAGAGTTCTTTTTATCTTCTCTTCTCTTCTCTTCTCTAGGTAACGCACTTTTAACGCTGCGAGCGTTACCTTCACCGTTACCATTCTTGTGGTTGGCGACGCGGCGAGCCGTCAAGGCCCTGTTTTTCGCGGTCTTGCCGTTATGGCGCTCGAAATGAGGAAGGGAGATCAGGCCGTCCGCCTCAACCATCCAACCGACCGATTTCATGTGATCGCAGAATCCGAGAACGCCAACAATGCGATCTAGCAACTTTTTGCTAACGCTCGGAGCGTTACCTTCTTCGGTCTGCTGGTCGAACCAACCCCACACGCGCATTAGTTTGCCGACCACTGCATCAGGATCAATGCCCGCAAGATCTGCGATCTGGCAGACCTCAGGCTTATCCATGGTGGTGAGCTCGAATTTGATCCAGTCGCCAGCCATTACGCGACCTCCTTTGAATGGGCAGCAAGTGCCCGAATTGCCGTTTCATGACGACGCCTGGCGTTGTATTCGGCCTTCTTGGCCGTCTGCACGCGCTGGAATTGGGACTCGGTGAAGTTCATCACCGGCAAGAAGGCGTCACTCTCAGGATCGAAGCGGCCTTCGGGGCGCCCATGAGCAGCAAAGAAGGTGTCGTACATCGAGCTCAGCTCGGCCTTGAGCGCCTTCTTCTGGGTGGATATCTGGTGCAGCTCAAGCGCGGTCAGTGCGGCGCGCTCGATCAGCTTCTGGTAGGTGTTCTTCGGCATGATCAGAACTCCAGTCGCTTGATTTCGGAGAGAAGAGCTCGGCTGTGCCGCTGGATATAGATCTGGCTCAGCTTCTCCTTGCGCGCCTCGAAAGGCATGCCGACGTCGATCAGCGAGGCGTTGACACGCTGCAGGTGCTCAATGCAGCGGATTTCGCACGGAGTCAGGTGGTCGCGGATGGAGTCGGAAGGACTGATGCAGTGCGCTGCACGGTAGGCCTTGGAAGGCATGCCCAAGGCGATTCGGTTGATCAGGTCGAACTCGTTGCTGAAGTGGTAGTGCTTCACTTCTTTGCCGATGGAGAGGCGACCATGCTTGATGGCATCGGTCAGGGCTGGAGCCTCAAGACGTGCACGCTCACGGGCCTGGCGTCCCTCCACCAATTGGATGTGGCCGATCACCACGGCATCGAAGGTACGGATTACGTGCAGGTGGAATGCAGGACTGATCCACATGGCATAGCTGTAGATGAGATCGCGACTGGCATAGGTGCCGCCGTATCGACCTGCTTTCGACTCGACAGGTTTAAAACCCGGATTTTCCGTAATTAGAAAACCCTCAATTTCCTTGGTTGCTTGAAGGCTGAGCCATTCGTTCGGCCTGATGTCCTTCGCAACCCCGTCAGCCTTCGCGGCTTTCTCAAGGTCATTGAGGGAGTAGCGGCCCTCGCTATCCTGGCGGATCTTGACGCCGCAGATAGCGATAGCCTTATCGCGCGCCACGAAATCGTGGTTCGCATTTTGTGGCGCGGGGTGCGCCGTATTGCTTTGGATGCTCTGGTGCATATATGATGTGCCTCGCACAAGCGTTACGAATGCAGTTGAAAAAGCCACCCTTGCCCGGTGGTTTTTTTGTGCCTGCGATTTGGTACTGCGTACTGCATTGGGTGTCCGGCGCATCCGTGGTAGCTTTTTGCTTCCACACGAAAAGGCCATCGGAGGCCGGACATATGCGTTACAAGCCAAGCGCTGAATATCTTTGGGCTGTATGCGTCAAAGAGGCAGAGGGGGTTGCTAAGCAGATAAGCGAGAATCGCTTTTTCGGAAGTCGTGAAGATGCGGTCTATCACGCATACCCGAGGTATCTGGTCCACTGCCTGAACATGCAAAAACTTGAGGATCTCTACTTTCCGTGGGAGAACGCTGACGGTTTTGAGCCGCTGCATGTTCACCTCGCCAACAGCCGAAACCAGCCGCTCATCAATTTTCGTGGGATGGGGATAGAGGACTTGCTTGTCGCCCTTCGTCCTGATATCCGCCGGATGCGGTTGAGCCAGGATCAGATCGATGCTGTTCTGAGCAGTGGCGGTGTTCCGGAAGAGGTGAAGGCTGATCTGGAGCTGAAGGCCGACCTGCCTTATTGAGGTGGCCGAATTTCTCAGCGATAGCGCGAGCGCTTGACGCCTGTGAGGACAGCCAGTCAGCGCTCTCCTGAAGCGTCATCTCTGGCGGGAACTCCAGACGTGGCACTTCAGGTGGACTGAAGGCGCTCATCATCTTCATGCAGCATGAAGAATGCAGTGTCGCAACCGCCTCGATTACCTTTGGGCGGTCTTTCTCATGCGTAGAAAGCACGTGCCCAATGGCTGTGTGCAGGCTCTCTGCGCAAGCTCGCGCAAAGATCAGCTTGAGTTCGTTCTGTGCTGCTTGATTGTTCATGTCCTACTCCTGCTCTTTTGAGGCCCTTTCGAGGCCCTTTTTGTGATCCGCCAGCGATAGCAGCGGGGCTGTATGCCGCATCTGCTTCAACTGGGCCTGTACCGCCAGGGAGCGACCTATCTCTAGGTAGTGGTTGGCGGTGTATTCGAGGCTCCATCCAAGCTCGGCGCTAAGCTGCCGAACCTCCTCCTGAGCCCCCTTCTCCATCGAGTTGAAGGTCGTGTCAGGCATAGGCCCTCCATAGGGGCTTTAAGCTGATTTATCCTGCTCGCCGATGCCGTGCATTTCCCGGATGAGCTGGGCGGCACCGAGGCGCCTGGCGATCATCGACAGCTCGTGAACGTAGGTCGCCAGCTGCATCCCAGCCGCGCGGGCCTCCATGCGCAGCATCCGCAGGTCTTCAGGCTTGTAGCGGGACTTCACTACTTCGCTGCGCTTGTGGGCGGGGTTGTCATAGGCCATACGGGTACTGCTCCTTGCTGGGGTTGGTGGGTTAGGCAGCGGACTTCTGAGATGGGAACGGGCGCTGCTCGAGCGCCACGAAGCTGCCGTCAGGCAGTTCAGAGACACGTATGTCGCGCTTGGCCGTCAGCGCTTTGTGAATTGCAGGGGCCGTCACACGAAGAAGCCTGGCGGCTTCGGACTGCCCTTTTTCGGCAACGAATTCTTCAAGGGGGGTCGCGTTTTCTTCGAGGAGGGTCGCGTTCATGGTCAGGCCTCGGTTGTTCATGAGTCAGATATTAACCATCGGTTGATTATTTGTCCATACCGATGGTTTCTGCCCTTTCTTTAACCGTTGGTATATGTTCGCGCCATGACCAAGAAACGAATTCTCCCTCCAGACCGCCTGGCTGAATGCGAGGCGGCGCACGCACTTTTCCTTGCGCGCAAGAACGAGCTGAAGCTCAGCCAGAAGAAGATCGCTGATGAGGCCGGCATGACCCCGGCTGCGGTGAATATGTACTTCAAAGGACTGAACCCGCTGAATGCAAAGTTTGCCGCTGTGCTGGCCAGGCTCTTAGGCGTTCCGGTGGAAAAGTTCAGCCCACGCCTGGCAGACGAGATCCGGTCCCTTAGATCGCTACCCAGTGGCGATCCGGCTAACAAGAAAGGCGCTGCCGAAAAAGTGATGGAGATGCTGAAGCAGCACGCCGGCAAGAAGCTGGACGAGGATGCCCAGCAGAAGATTGCGGCGGCCGTAGCCGACTCGCTGGAGGAAGAGCGCCGGAGCAATGTCGTCTCGGCCGATTTCTCAGGGCTGAGAGTGAAGAAAGACGAGATATTCATCCCCCAGTACGATATCCGCGCCTCCATGGGGCACGGGCAGGTCCCTCCGGACTACACCGAGGTAATGCGGAACGTGATCGTCAAGGAGTCAGCGCTCCAGGAGAAGGGCGTCACCTATACTTCCCAGTCAGCGCTGGCCATGATCTTCGGCTGGGGCCAGAGCATGGAGGGCACGATCAACGACAAAGACCCGCTCATCGTTGATCGAGGCGTGAATGAGTTCGTTGGCGACGGGATCTATGTCCTCACCTGGCACGGCCATCTCTACATCAAGCGCCTGCAGTTCTTTGACGAGGAACATTTCTGGCTAATCTCCGACAACGAGAAGCACAAGGATCAGCAGGCAAGGATTGACGACGTTACAATCCATGCCAAGGTTTTGCTCATCTGGAACGCGAAGAAGGCGTAGCCGGGCCGGGACTTATATCACTGCTGAGAGGGATCTTTTGTCATTCATCAAGAAGCTTGCCTTTGTGCTCGTCGTGCTCGCCGGCGCAGGCTATCTCGCGATCATATGGGAGGCGCATCAACAGCTCGTCAGGACAAGTGAAAACCTGGCCAGACAGCTCGGTGCGGAGATCGTCGACGGCCTAGCGGGCGCCAGCCAAGATTGTCGATCCGCAAAAATTGACTCTATCGTCGTCAAGACCGACTCACCGTTTTCGGATACGGGATCTGCTTCCATCTACATCTCGGGAGCAAATGATCGGGCCCTCGCTCTTGATTACTCCATCGCGGTCGCGGGCCAAAAGGTTTATCTCAAGCCGCAGGATCATGCGTCCAATCAGGGGCAAATCATGCAATTTGCCCTGAATGGATGTCGCTAGTCTCAACTGGTTATGATTTGAGCCCGCGCTGAGCGGGCTCTTTCGTTTCAGAACGAAGGCTCCTCCTCCAAAGCCTCAAGCTCCTCAACCGGGGCCACGCAGTCCTCATCGACCTGCATTTCCCACTCGATTTTTACCCCGCCCTCTTCAAGGTGTGCGATCTCCAGGCCGTCAGTCTCGCCTAGGAGTCTCATAATCTCCTCCCACTCTGCATCTCCATCTGTGTCCAGTCGATTAATCACCACCCAGCGCTGCTCCTGCGCTTTTGGATGATTGATCATGCTGGACACCCTCAAGCCTAGCCGCTCTAACGCGGTCATTCCTTGGCTCTGCTGCGTTGATGCTGTCTTTTTTTGCTTAGCCATGACACCTCCTTAGCGACTGTACATACATCCAGTAGTTCGGATCATAGCGCACGCCCTCGAAAAATAAATTAACCATCGGTATTGACGACAAATCTATACCGATGGTTAACTACATCCATCGAGGCGCTACACAGCCCCTCGGGAGGCCCTCAAGCCTCACCCGCTCTTTAACAACCAAGACCGCCGAGCCTGCAGGCATAGCAGGCCACCATCCCCGCAGGGCTCTGGTGCGATCAGGTGTGCCGCAATAGAGCGGCATCCAAGCGGCGCGCATGCCTCGACAGATGCAGGAAGCGCGATACCGGGTGAGCGACCGGGGCCTGAGAGAACGATTTCACTGGCTGGCCTTGGCGACAGGGCCAGACGGGAAATCAACCCAGCAGAAAGGAGCTCACCATGAGCGGATTTACCAAAGGCCAGGACGTAATCCTTACCAACCCACGCGGCACCGAGAAGGCCGGCAAATACCTGCGTACCGAAAACCTGGGCCACGGCCGTGGAATGGGCGAGTACCTGGTCGTTGACGTCGACGGCAAACCGCTCAGAGCGCGAGCCAGCAAAGTTCGCGCCGCCTGAACAACCAGCGCCACGTCAGCCTGACGTTAACTGCCCGATGCCCTGCTCCCCATCGCAGGGTTCATCGGCCTGCATCCTCGCCGGAGCGTGAACACCGGTTACCTGCCAGCCCGTCACGGGGCATCGAATACGGCAGGCTGAGGGGTTTCCCTCTGAGGATGAAGACCGATGCATCCCGCATCCCCTTCCCTTCACATACGACCGCATTAGGCAGGCGCCAGGCCCGCGCTCTCGGCTGCGCGGGGGTTTGGTCACCCGCCCTGACGCCTGACCAATGCGGTTGGCCAAATCAACGGAGCTCACCATGCACGAGCAGTTCGAAAAGCTGATCGACGCTCTGGGAAAAGCAAGTCACCTGGCTTATCTGAAAAGCGAGCGATCTCGAATCCAGGCCAGGGCCAGGCCGCGGTGCGGCAATTGTGACTTCTGGATGAAGTCTCGCGAATGCCCGGTGGAGAAAAACGTGAACGGTATGAGCCGCGGTCCTTCCTGCGAAGGCATTGCCTGCTCGAAGTTCAAGCAATGCCCGAGCATGCAGCAGACCTTCGAGAAGCTGCTCTCCGAAAACGAAGCCGCTATCAGCGCGGTTACCGCTTAACCCACCGCCACCTGGAGGCGATCATGCAAGCACTACAAGCAGCACAGTTTGAGTTCGACAACCGCCTGCCGCCTCAGGTGAGCGAGACCGCTGAGGAAGTGGCCCAGCGCGCCTGGGTCGACAACGCGATCGAGACCCTGCTGGACCGCCAGGACGCGACCTTCCAGCGCCGCTTCCTCAAGCGCGGCGTGACCTACAAGCAGTTCGCCGAGGCAGTGGACCAGCACCTGTCCGAGCTGCTGATCGGCACCGCCGGGCTCAGCGCTCACGCCCTGGGCGACCTGTTCCTGGCGGCCCGCAGCGGCGTATCCAGCGACTGCAAGACCACCGCAGCGAACATCCTGGGCGACGAGAAGCTGCGCGAGATTGCTCGCGAGCTGCTCGAGCCATTCGCGGCCGAGGGCGTGCTGGCCGATGCGGAGGACGTATGACCAGCCGCCTCGCCCCTGCGTACATCGAGCTGGAGATCTCCAAGATGGCCCGCTCGATCCAGCCGGCTCAGGACCGGACGTTCATCGAAGGCATGATCGAAATGGCGGCCTTTCTGAGCCAGATCAGCCACCAAGAAGCCGAGCGGTACCGGGACAACCTCGCAATAAAGTCCGGCACCCGCATTGTTGAGTTGAGGAGTGCAGCGTGAGCACAGCACCAGTGAAATCCCTGATCGATGAACAGCTCGAGGAGATCGAGCGCAGCCTGGCCGTGCTCAGCGTCGGCTTGCCCCGCGAGTTTCCAGTCCAGAAGCTCAACCCCAAGATTGCCGCGGCGCTTAAGGCCGGACAGATCGCAGTGAGGCCTGCGCCATGACCATGATCTGCGACAACTGCGGGCAATACGGCATCCGCTGGATGGGCCCGGTCAGCAACCTCACCCATACCGAGTGCCCGCATTGCGGCGGCCAGAACTGCCAGCGCGAAGACTCTGATCCGGAAGAAGATCCGGAAATGGCCGCCTGTGGTTGCGGCGCTCGCGGCGAGGTCAACTACGACGACGGCACAGATCGTCGATTCTACTGCTACAGCAGCTTAGGGATGTGCTCGCCATGACTCGCTACCAGCGCGCCCGCCGCTTCGCCCTATGGCGGGGAGCATTCCCCATGATCTTCGCCTGCACCGTCTTCATGATGGCCGGCGCCCTCGCCGACTGCATTACCCAGTAACCAACACATCAGCGCCAGTCTGGCGCAGGAGAAACCATGCAATCCGGCTACTACCGTGACCTCAGCAATGAGGCCTACCACGGCGGCGAAGGCGTGTCCAAGTCGCAGCTCGACCTGATCGCCAAGGCCCCGGCATTGTTCCAGTGGAGCAAGGCGGCGCCGGAAGATCCTGAGAAGAAAAAGGCCCTGGACTTGGGCGATGCCACGCATGCCTTGCTGCTGGAGCCTCACAGATACGCCGCTGAATACGCGGTGGGCCCGGCCAACGCACCGCGGAACACGAACGCAGGCAAGCAGAAGTGGGCAGAGTTTGAGGAAAGTTTGTCCGGACAGACCGTCCTGACTGCCGAGGATGGACGCAAGCTTTCCCTGATCCGCGAAAGCGTTATGGCTCACCCTCACGCAAGGTGGCTGCTGGAAGCGTCTGGGGACGTCGAGGCCAGTATCTACTGGAATGATCCGATCAACGACGTGCTTTGCCGCTGCCGTCCCGACAAGGCCATCCCGCAGTACGGCTGGCTGATGGACGTGAAGACGACCGCCGACATCAACAAGTTCGAGCGCTCCTTCTACGAGTACCGGTACCACGTCCAGGACTCCTTCTACAGCGACGGCTACGCCAATCACTTTGGCGAGGACCTGCAAGGCTTCGTGTTCCTGGTGGTCAGCACCAGCATCGAGTGCGGCAAATATCCGGTTCGCCTGTTCATCCTCGACGCCGAGGGCAAGGCTGTCGGCCGCACCACCTACCAGCGAGACCTTTCTACCTATGCCGGCTGCCTGCGCAGCGGTGAGTGGTCAGCCTTCGAAACCATTTCCCTGCCCTACTGGGCCAAGGAGCGCATATGAGCAACGCACAGGAAAACGTCGCGCCATTCTCTCAGGCGGACATGGAGAAAACCCAGCAGGTGAGCAAGAAGAGCCCGGCTGGCGAGCTGGCATCTTTCCTGGCCAGCAAGGCGATGAAAAGCCAGCTGGCTGCCGCCCTGCCACGTCACATGACGCCAGAGCGCATGGCGCGCATTGTGACTACCGAGGTCCGTAAGACGCCGCAGTTGCTGAAATGCGAGCGCAACAGCTTCTTGGGCGCCGTCATCCAATGCGCCCAGCTGGGACTGGAGCCGGGTAACTCGCTCGGCCATGCCTACATCCTCCCGTTTGACAAGAGGGAAAAGCAGAACGGCCAGTGGATCACTGTGCGCACCGATGCCCAGCTAATCATCGGCTATCGCGGAATGATCGACCTGGCACGCCGGTCCGGGCAAATCATCAGCATTTCAGCCCGCGCTGTCAGGCTCGGCGACGAGTTCAGCTACAAGTTCGGCCTCGAAGAAGACATCACGCATGTGCCGTCCGACGAGGCAGGCGAAGGCGAAATCACCCACGTCTATGCGGTGGCCAGGCTGCGCGATGGCGGCGTTCAGTTCGAGGTCATGAGCCGCCAGCAGATCGGCGCTGTTCAGGCTCAGAGCAAATCCAAGGATAGCGGACCTTGGAAGACGCACTGGGAGGAAATGGCCAAGAAGACGGTCATCCGCCGACTGTTCAAGTACCTGCCTGTTTCCGTGGAGATTCAGCGCGCCGTGACGCTTGATGAGAGCGCCGAAGCCGGCCTGCCGCAGGGTAACGAATACGTGCTTGATGGCGACTTCGAGGTCGTCGGGGATGGCGAGCAATGATCGACAACTACATCCTCGCCGGCATCGCCCGCCAGGCCGAGATCGAGGCGGCCAAGCACGCCTTCTTTGCCCAGGGCAAGCGCATCCAGATCCTGCCGCCGGCAGGCGATGGCTTCCCGCCCGAGCGCTCTGACAAGATCGACCCCGAGACGGTGCTCAAGCGCAAGCGCAAGAAGCCCACGCTGATGGAGCGCGCCATGCTGCGGCGGATGGCGGACGAGCTATGAGCAAGGTCCGCAAGCCTCACAACCTCAAGGCGCGCATGGACCGCGCTTGCCGGGCCCTGCTAAAGACCAACCACGCCGCCGTCGCCAACGTCGAGCCGCGCGACCAGCAGATCATGATCAACTGGAAGCACTGCACGCAGATCCGCAGCGTCCCGGTAGCCAATGCCCTATGCGACGTCGCCCACCACTGGACGATCTACATCAGCGTGTTCTGCCAGATGCCGGACGGCCAGCAGTACAGCAAGTCGACCGAGTTCACGACAATCGGCATGCACCTGGTGGCGAAGCTCGACAGCACGATCGAGGCGGCGCACGCGGAGCTGGTCGCCCAGGCCAACCCCAATCACGTTATCGGCTCAGGGTGGATCGCCATTCCTGACCAGGTGTCACTGGAAGAGGCCCAGGCAAATCGCATCTTCAAGGCCATGGGCGCCTGGCCCGACAAGAAAGCAGCATGAAGCGAATCAGCATGAAGGTCCGCGCGCGTCGCCGGGCCGAACAACACAACCTCCCACCGAGCGGTATCCAGCATGACTCCACTCTGGCGTTTCCTCACCAGGCCGACCGGCATGACGGCCCAGGAACTGGCCGAAGCCACCGGCATGACCATCCAGGCAGTACGCGCTGACCTGGTCAAACTCGAATCACAGGGCAAGGCAGCCCGCGAGCGCGGTCCGGTTGGTACGCCGCATCGCTGGTGGCGTGCCGAGAAGCGGCCGCTGACCGGTACTGATGCGCTGTTGATCATCGGCCTGGCTGCCGAGCTGCATCCCTCTCCCGCCAAGCTGCGCGAGATCCTGGCCAAGGTCGGCATGCGTGTGAAGCACAAGGGCCTGCAGAAGATCATCACCATGTGCGCCATGTCCAAGGCGCCGCATCAGATTGTCAGGCTGGCCATTCAGGAGCACGAGCCCGAGGCGTTCCAAGCAGCGCAGCAGGCGGCGTGATGGCGGCCAGCACTCAAGAAAGATCGGAGAAGACCGCGAAGAAGCGTCGGGATGGTGGTGAAACGGAGCTTCGCATGTGGACCAAGCCAGCAACGCGCACCGTGCTAGCCGAGCTGATGGAGTGGCACGGCATAACTGAGCAGGCCGAGGCGATCACGCTGTTTCTGCACCACCTGCACGCCCTTGGCCCGGAAGGGTCTCGCCGCTTCCTGACTCCGCCGCGCCACGAAATCACGGTATCGCCAAACGTGGCGCGCAAGCTCGAGCAATTCCGCATTGGCCGCGAGCTGCGGGCGACCGACCTGCTGCTGGGCGACGACCCGAAAGAAGACGAAAAAGGCCTGTTGCTGCTCTGTCGGCGCTGATGCTACTGGTCAGGGTTATCGGAAAATTTGCTGTCCTTCAGCAGGAGATCAATCTGAACCTTCGCCATCTGCTGCCCTCGCTGTACGGCCTCTTCTAAGCTGGAAAATTCCGACTCCTCGCGAGACGTCATCACTACGCCATCAGGATGCTGAACGCTAACCCGCAATCCTCTTGGAATTGGGTTTTCAGGCCGACCCCAAACGAAACCGATCTTGGATGAGACACCCCGGTATTCATAATCAACAGGCCACGGTCGATCAACGATCAGCGACATAGAAACTCCTTGATCCGGCCCCATGCCGGTCACCCGTAATACCCCATCCAAAACCAAATTGCCACCATGCCGCATCCGGCCACGGAGGGCGGCGCATGCATGGAGAAAGCCATGGACAAGAACACCAAGATCCTCATCGCCGAGATCCCGGGCGAATGGACCGAGCGCACCCGCTCCGGCCACACGAATATCTGGAATGGCAAGGATCATGACCGTCCGCATCGTAACGGCCTGCCCGAGGTGAAGCTTGAGCCGCCAGAGAAGGGTTTGTATGCCGAACGCATCGACGGCGCCTGGTATTGGGTCTCAGGTTGCAATAAGTGCAACGGCGAAGCAGGCAAGTGGAGCTACATCGTCTGCGACGCGCACAACGTATGCAGCTGCTGCGGAACTCACCGCTCCCAGTTGACGGACACCCCATGGGGCACCCGCGACGGGTTCAACTGCAAGCCTTGCCAGGAGCGTCTGGACGCTGCTGCCAAGGCAGAGGCCCTGGCCAAGTTTGCTGAAGCGGAGTACGACGACTCGGACTTCGAGTATCAGGACGAATGCAAGTGTCCGCATTGCGCCTCAGTCATTCACATCGAAACCGAGGATTACGGCGACAAAACGATGGCCTGCGACGTGTGCGATGGCCAATTCGAGCTGACCCTCAACTACGAGATCACCTTCAGCACAAAGGTCATCGGCGAGCGCGTTACGGCCTGACCCTCCGGCGCTGCCCTCCAGCGCCTTCCCCCATCAACAGCCAGCAACACGCTTCGCCTCAACGATGATCGGCCAGACCCACTGGCACAGCTGAATGATGTTCAGCAGCAGCTCTACAACGCTGTTGATTATGGCGATTTTGCTCATTCGGTGGATCTCCAAGAAGCTGTGTCCCTGTATGTCGCTTCAATCATCAGGGTCTAGGTGAACCACTTCCACTTGGGGTTTTTCCAGGGCTCGCGCCCACCAGCGCCTTTCCCTATTCAACGATAACGCCACCCCGGCGAGGTATCCCATGCCCACAGAAAACCGATCCAGCAACACAGAGATGGTCAGCGAGCTGCTGCCTTGCCCGTTCTGCGGCCAGCAGGACTTTCTAATCGAGCGCCTCGACAGCGACGCCTCAGTGGTGATCTGCCAAGGACTGACCGGACCACATGAGGCCTGCCTGGCCCGTGGCCCGGTGGGAGTGGCGCAAGATGAAGGTGAGGAGCAGCCAGGCCGCGATAAGGCGGTCGAGCTGTGGAACGCGAGAGCCGAGCAGCACCGGGGCGAACCGGTGGCGTGGCGCGTGATCGGGAGGCGCAATGTATGTGTAGGGCCGGAATATCCAGGCTGGGCGGAAGGGGATGCAAGTCTGCGCATCGAACCCCTCTACACCCACGCCGACCCTGCCGAGGTGGCCCAGGCCAAGGCTCTGGCAGAGACCGCTGCTGATCAAGTCGTCAAGCTGCTTGCGCAACTGCGCGATGCCAATGACAAGCTGGCCGAGCGGGATGCGCTGCTGGGCTCAGCATTGAGCATGTTCTACTCGATAAATTCTAGACTATTGGATTTCCATGCAGCGAAATCCGAGCGGTGGTGCGGTTACCTGGACGATGCTCTTGGCGGAACAAAGCACCAGATCAACGAAATAGAAAACGCCCTATCAGCCAGCGCAGAGCCAGCCCAGGACGCGAATGCGGGCGAGGTTGAGCGGCTGCGCGCAAATGCAAAGGAGCTGACTGTCGATCTAGCCGAGGCACTGAAACAGCAATGCGCGGACATGCGGACTATTGACGCCCTTCGCGCCCAGCTGGACGAGCTGGTCAGCGCTGTTCGCTCGATCAACTACGGTCCCGCTCATGCAGTGCAGGTGCCGGGTGATGACGAACCCTGCTATGCCCAGCGCAAGGAATGGATCGATTGGCTGCTCGGGCTGTGCGTTGCCGCCAGCGCAGAGCCGAGCACGCCGAAGTGCAAAGGCTGGACGTGCTTCCACTGCGACGAGCACTTCACGAATGCCGAAGCGGCTTCCATTCACTTCGGCACCCATGAAATTCAGAGACCCGCATGCCTGATAGACGCTGCCGAATACCGCTCCATGGAGGCGCGGGTGCGCGAGTTCGCCAATGAGGATTCAGAGCTGCACCGGCAGATGCATCGCCAAGCAAACGGGCACAGGCTTGAGTTGCGGCGCGCCGAAGAAAGTGGCTACGCCAAGGGTCTAGCTGATGCGAGCGCGCCGGTTGAGCGGGACGAGCTTCCACCTTTTGCGAAAAAGGTGCTGAGCAAACTGCGCCGCACACAGGAATGCTTCGAGGACAGTCAAGGCACAGATATTGGCCGGGAATGGCTCGACGTCTTGGTGAAACTTGGGCTTCTTAACCGAGTTCAACGCAGCCCAGCGCTTTGGGAAATCAGCGATGCTGGTGACGAACTCTTAGAAGCCCGCGCCGCCCTGGAGCGCAAGCCATGACCCGCCTCGCCCTCTGCCTCCTGCTGCTGGCCACCGGTGCCAGCGCAGAGCCTTTGCCATATGGAGTTGGTGTCTTCCATGACGATGAGCGTGGAGCCAGTTGCTGGCTTTACCAGATGGGGGCGCCGGCGGCATCAGCTGCATCCCCGACAGCCAGCTGCAGGCCGGCACCGAGCGCCAGCTCTCCCCGCACGAACAAGAACCCGAACCTACACCCGCACTGGCGCCTGGGCGGCAGATTGATGAGAGGTACCGCCTGTGAGCGAAATCAAAGAGCGTCTGCGCGCTTCCCTGTCGGCGATGAAGCGCACCGGGAAGCGGGATATTGGCCTGCACCTGTTCATGATCGTCTTCTGCCTGGGCGCGATCGCCATCGCTATTCCTTTGGTGCTCCTGCTGCAATACCTGCCTGGCTGGGCATGGCTGCCGCTGGGCATAGCCTTCCTGATCTGGATGCTGTTCGGAGACACCATCGCTGCTGGCTACCGGGCGTTTCGAGGTTATCAGCCATGACCGACCTGATCGAAGTGAAGACCTGCACCTGCCCATCCGGCGACGGCTCACTGCGCTGGCCGTGCCCGGTTCATCCGCCTAAGCGCTGATCCTGCTGTAACTCAACCACGACTCAAGCCCGCCGACATGCGCGGGCGAGGATTCCTTATGCCCGAAATCAAATGCGAGCACGGCCACACCATGCGCGTCGGCACCGACCAATGGGTGGAAACCCTGACCCTGGATCAATTGCGCTATGCCCGCGACCAGATGGCCCTGAAGATCCAGGCGGCCGAGGCCCAGCCCAAGCGCTGCGTGTGGAGGGTATGCCGCGGCGGCCTTGCCGAAGGCAACTACCGCGAGGAGGACTTCGAGAAGGCAGCCGACCACCTGGTTCGCGTCTTCAAGGAGCACTTCGTCGAAGAGGCGCAGACCTTCATCACACGCCATTACGGGACGCTCCGATTCGAGCGCGAGATCCCCCACATCGCCGTCGAGCTGGTGACCCAGTTCGAATACGACAACGAGTGGTTCCCGGCCAAGGCCTGATCACCAACCTGCCGCCGCCGACGGCGCGGAGACTCCATGAGCCTGCGACTGATATCGGTCACCCAGGCCGCCGAGATGCTGGGCATAGGCCGGTCAACGGCCTACCGCCTGGCGAAGGCCGGGACCATACCTTGCGTGCGCGGCTTCGGTCCGCTGCGCGTTCACTACCAGAAGCTCGTCCAGATGATCGAAGCGGGCATCCCTGATACGCTCGCCGCCGCGGGCGTCGTATCCGAGGAGAGGATATGCCGTACAAAAGAGGAAGGACGTGGTGGATCAGCTACACCGCGTCAGACGGAACGTATGTTAGACGCTCTGCTGGCACCGAGGACTACGCAGCAGCCAAGGCCCTAGAGCAGGAGCAGCGCAGCCAGGCGTGGCGCGAAAAGGAAATGGGATTCGATCGGCAGCGCACCTTCGAAGAGGTGATGATCGAGTACCTAGGCCACGCCGCGCAGACCCAGCGCAGTTTCGATACCACGCAGCATCGAGTGAAGGCGCTGCGCGAGTACTTCTCCGGCCGGGTCATGAACGACCTGGCGGGAAAGGACATTCGCGAGTACACCGGCATCAGGACGAAGGCCGGCAAGTCAGCAGCGACGATCAACCGGGAGCTGGCTGCGCTGTCGGCGGCGATCAACTGGTGTTCGGTCGAGCTGGAATGGAAGCTGCCCAACCCGGTGAAAGGTCGAACGCTGCGAGAGGCGGAAAGCAGGGTGCGATGGATCACCCGGGCTGAGGTGGAATCGCTGTGTCGATCGGCGCGCACGCAGCGCCACGGCGACATGCTCGAGGACTTCATCAGGCTGGCAGTGAATACAGGATGCAGGAAGGAGGAAATGATCGGCCTGGAATGGCGCCGCGTTGACCTGGTGAGCCGGCTGGTCTACCTGGAGGGGCAGCACACGAAGGCAAAGAAGAGGCGGAGCATTCCGCTAAATGAGGGAGCGTTGTCAGCGCTGAAAGGCAGGATGGCGTTTCGCGCACAGCATGCGCCGGACTCGCCATGGGTCTTCGCGCGCAAGAGCGGCGAGAAGGTGATCGATCTGTCGGATGGATTCGAGAAGGCCTGCGAGAAGGCGAAGATCAAGGACTTCCGCATTCACGACCTGAGGCACACATGCGCGGCGTGGTTGGTGAGCGCTGGCGTGCCTTTAATAGAAGTGAGGGATCTGCTGGGGCACTCGACGGTTCAGATGACCGAAAAGTATGCGCACCTCGCACCGGCCAGGGTGCGAGATGCGGTCAGTGTGCTCGACAAGCCAATGTCACAATCTCGCTACACTGATAATCCAGCGGGTCGAGGGGAGGCAGCTCTAAAGCTCGTAACCCCTTGATTTATAATATGGTGCGGACGAAGAGACTCGAACTCTTACAGCTTGCGCCGCTGGAACCTAAATCCAGTGTGTCTACCAATTTCACCACGTCCGCATGAACCACTTAAAGCAAAGGCGCCAGATTATACAATCAGGCGCCTTCTTCGAATATGGGGTGGACGATGGGAATCGAACCCACGACAACTGGAATCACAATCCAGCGCTCTACCAACTGAGCTACGCCCACCATATTGCGGTACTGCGTTCACTTGTGCCAAAGCTGCCTCATGGCGCACCCGGCAGGACTCGAACCTGCGACCATCCGCTTAGAAGGCGGATGCTCTATCCAGCTGAGCTACGGGCGCATATTCAATCTGCTTTCCGTAAAGATTGCAAATCAACTTTCAGTCCGTACTGAACAAGCCAACAAATCCGCTTATTCTGCCTGACCTTGCTAACCAGTGCTAGGCTCTGCCCGACAAGTGCGACGAATGTTATAGACGAGCCGGCAGTTCGTCAACACTTTTTTCAAAAAAATTTAGTTTATTGAAGGGCTTAGGGGATTTGCCCGCCCGCCTGCCTTTGCCCTGGGGCCATGTCGTGCGAGAATGCGCGCTCTTAATGTTTCCTTTCTCGATGGTTAATCACGCGTCTATGACTGCACACCTTATCGATGGCAAGGCGATCGCCGCCAGCCTGCGCCAGCAGATCGCCCAACGTGTCGAGGAGCGGCGCCAGCAGGGCCTGCGCACGCCCGGCCTGGCGGTGATCCTGGTCGGCACCGACCCTGCTTCCCAAGTCTATGTTTCGCACAAGCGCAAGGACTGTGAGGAAGTCGGCTTCATCTCGCAGGCCTACGACCTGCCCAGCGATACCACGCAGCAGGCCCTGACCGAGCTGATCGATCGTCTCAACGAAGACCCGGCGGTCGATGGCATCCTTCTGCAATTGCCGCTGCCGGCGCACTTGGATGCTTCGCTGCTGCTCGAGCGTATCCGTCCGGACAAGGATGTCGATGGTTTTCATCCCTATAATGTCGGTCGCCTGGCCCAGCGCATTCCCCTGCTGCGTCCGTGCACGCCTAAGGGCATCATGACTTTGCTGCAGAGTACCGGACAGGATCTGTACGGCATGGATGCGGTAGTGGTCGGCGCTTCCAACATCGTCGGCCGTCCGATGGCCATGGAGCTGCTGCTGGCCGGCTGCACCGTGACGGTCGCCCACCGTTTCACCAAGGACCTGGCCGCGCATGTCGGTCGGGCCGACCTGGTCGTGGTGGCTGCCGGCAAGCCGGGCCTGGTCAAGGGCGAATGGATCAAGGAAGGTGCCATCGTCATCGATGTAGGCATCAATCGCCAGGCGGATGGTCGCCTGGTCGGCGATGTGGTCTACGACACTGCCCTGCCCCGTGCCGGCTGGATCACTCCGGTGCCTGGTGGGGTCGGCCCGATGACCCGCGCCTGCCTTCTGGAAAACACCTTGTACGCGGCAGAAGAGCTGCACAAGTGATCCGCCAAGGCATGGCCCATCGCTGACGCTGCACAAGACGGCACCCATGAGGTGCCGTCTTGCTATCTGCGACCTGCAAGCCGGAGCGTCAGGCGGCACATAAGTCATCCGTTCACGCCCAGCACGCCCGCTAGGCTCGCTGTTTCTTGACCAAGGAGCAGCGCATGGCCCGAACATCGCATTTCACGTTCATCCAGAATCGCTTCCCCGCCTGGCTTCAGGCAGCCACACCCGCCCAGCGTTCGCAGCTGCGCGAAAGAGTGATCGAAAGTCATCGTGCCAGCCGCGGCCTTGCCCAAGCACTGGCGTCCTTGCAGCCAGCGGATGCTTTTTGCCGCCCGAGACTGCAGCAGGCATTGACCCGATGGTTTCCCGATCAGTCACTGCCCAGCGTGGATGAGGGCCGGCTATGGAATCATGCCGAGAAACGCGTCATGTCCTGGCTCGAGGCTGCGATGCAGAACTTCGACGCGGATACCCAGGTCACGCTGTACGCCAGCGAAACTGCCGAGCAGCCACTGGCCATCGATCCGGCGCGCTTCGTCAAAGGCGTCCGTAACCTCGATGTAGGACTGCTTTATCGGTATCACCTACTGGATATCGTCGACAATGATCCGTTTCGTGACCGGCTGGCCCATCACGACCGTGCGGCCTTCGCCGCTGAGCTGAGCATGGCCAGGCTCCAGGGACGGATCGACAGCCGCGGAGAGTGTTTGGGCGAAGCCGCGCTGGCCGGCCTCGATGAGCTGACCCTAGCCAATGGCGCACGCCGCAAGATCAACTGCAGCTACCTCACCATCGCCGGTGTCGCCCTTAGAGGCCCCCTGGTGATCGCCCTTGAACCGGACGCTCGTGTCGAGCCCTGCCTGGTCTATCTGCCAGGTCATCCACGCTTGCCGCTACGCCAGTACGCTTCGATGCGCGCCGTGGCCAAGACGCTTACCCGCTGGCTATGGCAGGAGCAAGAGCGAGTGTTCTTCAGCCGATACGTCGGGCATGCCGACAAGCCGCGTTTCGTCTCGGCCCTGCGCCAGACGCTCTACCCGCTCTATCCATACGACCAGATCCACGCGCGTGTACCGGTGCTGGAGCCAGGCGAGCATGTCAGCTGGATCAAACGCCTTTTTCCTGCCGCGAACGATCTCTACCAAGCCACCTTGGACAAGAACGCCCGCCTGCCGATGACGCTGACCACCTGGCGTGAAGAGTGCTTCGCCGCTCGCGCGCGCAGCCTGCTGGAGGGTCAGATCCTGGACGCCGCCAGTGTCGCGGTACCGGTGGCACAGCGTGACGCCGTCGCTCAGTTGGGTCTGATCCAGCACTGGCTGGGAATCGGCCTTTCGGTACTCAATCTTGCTGGTTTTGTGGTGCCTGGCCTGGGCGAGGCGATGCTGATCGTTGGCGGCGCGCAACTGGTAGACGAGTTCCTCGAGGGTGTCCACGCCGCCAACGAGCACCAGGCCGAGGCAGCCATCGCGCACCTGTTCGACGTGTTCGAGAATCTGGCGCAGCTGGCAGCGCTGGGCGCAGCGGCGGGCCATGCCGAACCGGCCGGGCCCCTGCATGAGTGGACGCGCGTGGACTCGAACGGCACGACCAAGCTATGGCACGGCGGCACGGAAGCTTTTGCCCAGCCAGGTCCATGGCCAATGGACGCACCTGTGCCAGGCTGGCAACCACTGCAATGGCAAGGTCGCCAATGGATCTGCCTGGATGGCCGGCGCTATGCGGTACAGCGCGCCAGCACCGGAGCGTGGCGGCTCGCTCCGGCACACGGCCACGTTCACCAACCCGCACTGCTGGGCTCGGAGGATGGACCATGGCTGCTGGCACACGAGCGGCCACTGGCCTGGGATACCGTACGGCTACTGCGCAGGATCGACTCGCTGTCCAATGGCCTGGATGATGCCACCCGAACCATGGCCTTGCGTTGCAGTGGCTATGATGCAGCCGCGTTACGCCAGGTGCTGCTGGATCATCGTCCGGTCCCCGCCCTGTTGCTGGACAGCCTGGAAGCCTTCGGCGCGACCGTCCCCACACCGCTGCCGAACCCGGACGAGGCCTGCTTGGCCTCGGCGTTTCCCAGCCTGAGCCCGCGCATGCGCGGCGAGATCCTCGCCCAGGCCCGGGCGGTCGACCGGATCGAGCTGCGCCGTAGCGCAAGGCTGCCATTGCGAATCGCCGAAACGGCACGCCTCTATCTGCGCGAAGCGCGTATCAATCGTGCGCTGGCCCACTTTCACCTGGATGCTTCGTCCCAGGCTGACCGCGACCTGCTGGTGATCGCCGGTCTGCAGCGGCTGCCAGGCTGGAGTGGCGAAGTGCGCGTGGCCTTGCTCGAACAAGGGCGCCTGGTCAGCGCCGCCGGCCCCGCCGGCAGCGTGACCAAGAGGCTGGTTCGCGCCGCGCAGGGCTACCAACCGTTCGACGAAGCCGGTCAGTCGCTGGCCAATCACAGCGACATCTACCAGGCGATCCTGCAAGCGCTGCCCGATCAAGAGCGCGACGCCCTGGGCCTTGGAATCGATGACGCACCGCGTCTGCGCGAAATGCTCTTCACCCAAGCCGCGAACGACCGTCGACGCTCCGCGCTGGACCTGGGCATGGTGCCTGTAAGGCCATGGTATCGCCTGCCTACCCGACTGCCAGGAACACGTGGCATCGGCTACCGGCTCAGCGGCCGAGCCAGAGGCTGGCTTAGCCCGGACGAACTGTTCGACCAACTGTATCCCGCCGGTCCGGAGGAGGAACGGGAGTTGCTGCGTGCATCGTTGCGACATGAAGCCGGTCCGCAGCCGGACGCATTCATGCGTCTGATGCAAGACCTGCATGCCCAATACCAACGCCTCGACACCACGCTACAAGCCTGGGAAAACGATGCGACGGGCGTTGCACCTGAGCGCCTGGTCCTGCGCCGCGCCGCGCGCCGAGAAGCGGCGCAGTGCATTCGCCAGGCATGGCGGCGCGAGCGCGTCGATGGCCCACCCGGCGCGATGGCTCATGTCGCGCTGCGTATAGAAGGCGTCGACCTGGATGCGCTGCCGGTATTGCCTGATCCGATGCCCCATATCCGTCATCTCGAGATCACTGCCTTGGCGAATGTCAGCGACAACAGGCTCGACGAGTTCCTGCAAGCCTTTGCGCAAGTCAATATCCTGGATCTTTCGAACAATGCCCTGACAACCTTGCCAACACACATTGGCAACCTGAGCGAACTCGAATGCCTGTCGCTGGCGGACAACAACCTGGACCTCAATGACGAGCGCAACCTCGGCGTGCTCACACGGATCAGCACGCTGCAGATCCTCAACCTGAGCGATGCGGTGGTCGACCTGTCTGTCCCGGCTTTGCAACGGTTGGGGCAACTGCCTGCCTTGCGTGTCTTGATGGCTGACCTCAACGAACTGTCGCTCGGGCCCGGGCATTTCCTGGCCCTGCAACAATGGCCTGCACTGGAAGAACTGCACCTGGGCCAGAACCAGATTACCCTGGACGAAGCGAGCCGCGCCGCGCTTGCGGGACTCAACCGCCTGCGCCGGCTATCGCTGTACGAAAATCCGCTCGACCTGTCTCCAGACCTGACCGGTTGGACGCACTTGCGCCAGCTCGACCTGGAGCAGAGCGCAATCGTCGACTGGCCGACCGGCCTCACTGAACTGCTCAGGCAACGCCCACTGGTCCTGCGTACCCTCGATCTCGGGCGCAATGCCATTCGCGACATCCCGTCCCTGAGCGACACCCACTTCGCCGAAGCCGTGCTTGCCGGTGAACCCGATATCTACGCTTCGTTCGCCTACAATCCGCTGACGGAGCAAAGTCGCCAACACCTGCGAGACATTGGCCTGGACGTGTGGGAAATGAGTGGCGAGACGGACGACTGGCACGTCGACTGGCCGCAGGACCTGCAACGCCATATCGAGGTGACACGTGATGATCCCCAATGGTCGCCGCTGTACGACCTGTTCCGGCGCCTGACCGAGACCGCGGAATACCAGCGCAGCGGCATGGCCATGCGGCTGCGCATGCGTCGGATGGTAGAGGCGCTCAGTACTCAGCAAGCGCAGGAAGAAGCGACCGGCTGGGGTCGAGCCGAGGTACTGCAACAGATCATCGACCGACTCGCCGATGCCGCGCAGGAATGCATCGACCAGGCCAGGCTGCTGTTCCAGGAAGCCGAGACCGATGTCCTGCTCTGGCGAGCCGTGTCCCAAGCCGCGCCAGGCGCAAGCGACGAACAGGTGGCGATGGACAGTGCCGCCTCGCTGTACCGGCAGCGCTTGCTGGACGAGCGGATCGGCGCGATCTACCAGGCCCGCGTCGCCAGGCGCCAGGCGCTGGCCCACGCGCGAGACGAAGAGGAACGGGCGGCGGCACCGGCGCTGCACCCATTCGATGACATCAGCGATGGCACGCTCACAGACCCGAGCTACCCGCTCGATGAACTGGAAATGGCCCTGCATGCGCGCATACAGCTACATGACCGTCTGGATTTGCCAGCACAGCCCTCGGAAATGAGTTTCGCCTACCTGGCACGCCTGAGCGATGCGACCTTGCAGCGTCTGATGACCGATGTGTCGCAGCACGCAGGCCTGGAGCAGGTCGTCAACTGGGCGAGCGAACAACGCTTCTGGCAAGGCTGGCTGCGCCGGCTCTATCCAGGCCCCCTGGCCGACCTGGCGGTTCGCTGGGAAGGCGCTTCGGCGTACTTCGACCAGTTGAGCGAGGCTTCATCCGAAACCGGTGCCTATAGAGGTCCTGAAGTACCGCCCGCCTACATCGAAGCCCTGGAGCGCGATCTGGGAGACACGCCAGGGCTGAATTGGCGACAGGACGGCGTCTTGCAACGCATCGACCTGGTGTCTGGCCGCTATGCCAATGAAAGCATGTTATACCAGCGCGCCGCGCAGCTGCTGCTGGATACCCGCCGAGCTGCGGAGATGGCCCTCTATCGCGACCTGAGCCGGGCGCTGGCCCGCGGCCAGCAGCACTGACACCGCTAGCGGCACCGGCGCGCCACCCGCTAGCCGCGCGCCGCCGGCGATTCCGGGCACATGATTCAGGCTCAACCCAGCAACCGGACCACCGCCCACAGCGGTGCCGCCAGCCCCAGGGCCGTGGCGCTGCGCGGCCAATAAGGCAACAACATGACCAGCGCCAGGCCGCTCAGTGACAGAAGCCCGAGCCAGGCAACCGGCCCCATTGCCCAGCCCCATGCCTGGGCGCACAGCAACAGGCTGACCAGCAACGCGGCCCAGCCCATCCCCCTCAGGGCCAGGCGCTGCCAAAGCAGACAAGGCCTGCCCCAGACCTGCTTGAAATGCCGCTCCAGCCCTTGGCACAGAGCCAGCATTGCGCCATAGGCGAACAGCATCGCACCGATCACCAGGCCGCTCACACCTGGACCTCCACTGCCTCGGCGCGCCCCTTGCCGCCTGCCATTTTTATTGGCGCAGCCACCCGCCACGCGACCAGGGCGAGCAGCATCCCCAGCACCAGGCTGCAGACCTCCAGCACAATCCGCACCTGGTCGACGTGCTCGGCGAAGGCGCCCAGTACACCGAGGCCACAGCACAGCAAAGCAGCGGCCGCCAACTGCTCCGCCCAGGCCCTGTTGGCCGGACGCATGCCTGCATGCACAAGGCTGGCTACCCAGAGGGCAAAGAACACACCTACCTCCCAGGTTCCACGCTGGGCCAGTTCGACCGGCAGCAAACGACTGGCCCAGAACAGGCCAACGCACGCCACCAGCAGGCCGGCAACGAACGTCACGTTGCAGGCCTCGGCCAGCCGATACCAGCGCTGGGCGCCGCTACGCACAGGGGCATTGGCGTACTTGCGCCCACGCTTGATGGAGAACAGCACCAGCCCGCTGGCGATCATCGCGCAACTGACCAAGCCACAGAAGAAATACAGCCAGCGCATCGCATACCCACCGAACTGGGCGAAATGCAGGCCGGCCATGGTCCGCTGGGTCAGCAGCGCCGGGCGCATTGCCGCGGGCTCGGCGAGCAATTGGCCAGTGATACCGTCGAATACCATGGCTTGTCCCTTGCTCAGGGCGATCCGGTTGCCCAGTTCCGGACCAATCTCGATGCGCGCCGCGGCGGTGTTCGGATGCCGGACGTTCAGGCTGGCGATCGGTCCCAGGCGTGCCTGGGCTTCGACCAGCAGCGGCCCCACATCGATCAGCCGCGCCGGCTCCCGGCCAAGCGGGCGCGGCGCCTCGGCGCGCGGCGAGGCCTGGGACTGGAAATAGGCCCGACTGTCGCCAGCGAACAAAGCATCCACCGCCGCCGGTACGTAGATCAGCATGAAGATCACCAGCCCGGTATAGGTGATCATCAGGTGGAACGGCAACAGCAGCACGGCACTGGCATTGTGGAAATCCAGCCAGGAGCGCTGGCCCTTGCCAGGCCGGAAAGTGAAGAACTCCCTGAAGATCTTCTTGTGGATCACGATGCCGCTGAGCAAGCCTGCAAGCATGGCCAAGGCCAGCGCGCCGACCACGAAGATGCCCCAGTTGCGCGGCAGGTTCAGCGTGAAGTGAAAGCGGAAGAAGAAGTTGCCGCCTACGCTTTCGCGCACATCGATGCGCTCGCCGCTGCGCGGATCGAGCTGGATGCCAGCGCCATGTCGGCGCTCGCCGGTCGAAACCACCAGGCCCGGGGAACGTTCGGTCGGCAGGCGGATCGCCCAGTTGCCGGCGGTGGGTTGATGGGCCTGGAGAAAATCGATGGCGCGGCGCGCGGCGTCGGCCTGGCTGACCTTGGTAGCGGCTATTTCCGGATGCATCCAGTGGTCGATCTCCTTGTCGAACACGGCCAGGGTGCCGGTGACGAAGATGGCGAACAGCAGCCAGCCGAAGACCAGCCCCGCCCAGGTATGCAACCACGCCATCGACTGCGTGAACGTGTGTTTCATGCCAGCCACTCCATGAACTGCGGCCAGAAGCCGATCAGCCCCAGCGGTAGCGCCAGCCAGGCAGGCGCCCAGGCGCCCAGTGCATCGCGACTGGCGAAGGCCCAGAGGATGGCCAGCGTATAGAGGACAAAAGCCGGCAAGGTGGCGACGATCACCGCATCACCCGGCGCCAACGGCAGCAACCGCGCCAGGCAGGCTGTCGCCGCATAGCAGAAGGCATAGCCACCCAACAGGGCCGCGGCACTGCGTGAGAGGATGGCCAAGCAGACAGGAACAGAGCTCATCGATGACTCCTTGGAAAGGTCAGGCCGCTGGCAGACGCAGGTTCAGGCGCAGGCCAGGGCCAAGGTTTTCCGCCCACAGTGCCCCACCCTGCAGCTGGAGGCGACAGCGTGCGATGCTCAAGCCAAGGCCGAAGCCATCCCCGCCAGGGCGCGCATTATCCAGACGGGTGAAAGGCTGGAAGATGACTTCCAGCGCCGTTTCGGCAATGCCAGGCCCCTGGTCGTCGATCCACAGGTGCCAGCTCAGGCCATCGCGGCGACCACCCAGACGGACCCGCCCATCGGGCGGGGAGTGGCGGATGGCGTTGCGCAGGATGTTTTCCATGGCCTGGGCCAGGTCGTTGAGCTGTCCATGCACATGGCAGTCGCCCGGCAGGTCGCAGGGCATTCGCTCTGGCATCCAGCCATACTCGAAGCAGGCGTTTTCTCGCAGCACCTCCCACAAGGCTTCGACTTCGACGCGGTCGGTCGGCCGGCGTGGTCGCTCGTTGTCCAGCCACGCCAGTTCCAGGGTATCGTCCACCAGCTGGCGCATGCCATGCACTTCTCGGAGCAGGCGGTCGCGCAGCACCTTGCAGTCACGCTCGTTCTCGGCGGCCAGGTGCAGACGGGTCAGCGGCGTCCGAAGCTCGTGAGAAAGATCGGCCAGCAGCCGCTGCTGCAATACGACGGTGCGTTCCAGGCGCTGGGCCATGTGATCGAAGGCCCGGCCAAGGTCGCCAAGTTCGTCGGCGCGGCTGCTGATCCGGGTGTCTACCCGAGTCCCCAGCCTGTCGGCACGCAGCGCGTTGGCCTGGCTTTGCAGATGGGCCAACGGATCGATCAGCAGGCGATACAGGACGATGCCGACCAGCAACGCCAGGATGGCCGGCAACAGGCCATGCACCAGCAGCCGTACCAGAAGCGGCAAGGTCGACGGCATGTAGCGCTGCGGCAGTTGTACCACCAGCCGGCCCTCGCCCGAGGCGAACGGCACGCTGATGGCCGGTAGCTCCATTGCGCGCTTGCTCATTGGCCAGTCGAGTTCGCGCATGAAAGTCACACGACGCTGGTCGTCCTGGCTGAGCGGCACGCTGCCCAGCGACTCCAGCGCTGGCCCGATCACCCGGGCCCAACCGCCTTCGCGGCGCTCGTACGCATCGAGCCAACGGTCGACCCCGGCGCGCCCAGCTTCTTGCCAGGCTACCTGCGCCTCGGCGGCATGGCCGCGCAGAACCTGGCGCGCCTGATCGTCGAGCCGATAGCTTTGGCGCTCCAGCTGCTCGCCACTGAAGCGACCCAGCCAGATCAACGACAAGCAGAACACGACCAGCAGGCCACACAGCTTCCACAACAGCGAATGCCGTCCTGGCAACTTGTGCCGGACGGCATTCGCGCAAGTGCTACCTTGTCGCAAGCCTGGTTCGGTCGAGACCACGGTTCACCCATTATCTGGTCGGCCGCGCACCCCGGGCGCTGCGGACGGAGATTCGAAAGCTACCTCGGGCCCACGAAGAGCCCGTCATGGCTGCCGCCGTGCCCAGCGGACCCGGTCGATGCGCGACCAGGCCGAGGCAGTTGCAGGTGAGGACAGGTCAGAAGGAAATGTTCAACGAGGCAAAGACGGCGCGCCCTGGCTGGTTGTAGGTGTTGGCCCCCGAACTGCTCGCGTTGCCGCCACGCAGGATCTGCTTGTCGAAGAGGTTGTTGACCCCGACCCGCACGTCATAGTGCTCGTTGAACTTGTAGCCGCTGCTCACGTCCACCAGTCCGTACGCCTCGACGTCCTTCTGGGCCACCTTGTCGTAGCTCTGCTGGGTACGGTAGTTGTAGGTCGGCGACTCCTGCTTGCCGTAGTAGGTGCCTGCCAGTTGGAACGACAGCTTGTCGGTGGCGCGCCAGTCCAGGGTGGTATTGAGCGTGTACTCGGGAATCACGCTCAGCGGCTCGCCAGTCTCGCGGCTGTCGTTGTCCAGCATCCAGGTCAGGTTGGTGTTCCAGTCGAGGTTCGGGGAGAGCTCGATGAAGAAGTTGCCTTCGATCCCCTCGACGCGCGCCTTGCCTGCGTTCTCCCATTGGGTCACGCGACGCCCCCCATTGATCGCGTAGCGCACGTCGGTGCCACCGATGATCTTGTTCTGGTAGTCGTTGCGGAAGTAGGTCGCGCTGGTACGCCAGGTACCGCGATCATAGAGCAGGCCGATTTCCTTGTTGACGCTGATTTCCGGATCGAGATCGGCGTTGCCTTGCAGGTAGCAGCCGTTGAAGTTGGTCTGCTGCACGCTGCAGCCGTTACCACGGCTATACAGCAGGTAGTTGGAATTGTACTGGTACAGGTTCGGGGTCTTGTAGGCGCGGGCGATGCCGCCCTTGATCGTCAGGTCATCGGTCAGCTTGTGCGAGACGTTCAGGCTCGGGCTGAGGTTGTCGCCGAACTGCTCGTGATGGTCCAGGCGCAGGCCTGGCGTGACGGTGGTGGCCCCGACCACGATGTTGTCCTCGGCGAACAGCGCGTAGCTCCTGGCATCGATCTTCGACTGGCCCGGCTGGAAGCCAGGGATCGCATCGCCGGGGCCACCCGAGGGGTTGAAGCTCTGGGCACTGAACGATCCCTGGTCGTTGAGCGTTTCATACAGGTATTCGCCACCCAGGGTCAGTACATGCTCGGTGGCGCCCATGGCAAACGGCAGGTTCACCTCGCTGGCTAGGCGCGTGTTGCGCAGCCGCGACATCGACGAGCCGCTGCCCTGCGGGGCGCCCTCGGTGCGCCCGGCCAGCCCCTCGTTCATGCGGAAGTTGCGCACGTACTCGTAGGCCAGGCTGGTCTTGCTGGTGCCCCAGTCGAAGTCGCCCAGGTGGGTCAGGTCGAAGGTGCTGCGCTGCATGAGGTTGGTTTCGTGGCCGTACAGGCTGGACACGAAGTCAGGATTGCCGCCGCCGTTGCTGTTCATGGTATCGCCAGCGAAGATGTTGCCCTGGCGACTGTAGCCGGCACTGAGGTCGAAGCGATGCTGGTCGTTGAGCTTCCAGCTCAGCAAGCCATTGATGTCCTTGTTGCGCACGCCTTCGCGCCCGGCGACCAGGTCGCTGTTGGCGTGTCCGGCGTTGATGTCCAGGTCGTCGGCATCGGTCTTGGCCAGGCCACCGTACAGACGAAAACCGAGGTGCTCGCTCAGGCCGCCGCTGAGGTTGAAGTTGGCGCGGCGGCTGGCGCCCTCTGCCTTGTCCTCGGGCAGCTGGGTATAGAGGCTGACGCTGCCCTTGAACTCGTCGGTTGGCCGCTTGGTGATGATGTTGATCACGCCCCCCATCGCCCCCGATCCGTACCGCGCTGCCGCCGGGCCGCGCAGGATCTCGATGCGCTCGACCGCCTCGGCCGGCACCCAGTTGGTTTCGCCGCGGGTATCGCGATCGCCGGTCCAGCCATAGCGCACTGCGTTGCGAGCGCTGGCAGGCTTGCCATCGATCAGGATCAAGGTGTTTTCCGGGCCCATGCCCCGCAGGTCGATCTGGCGGTTGTTGCCGCGCGCGCCGCTGGCACTGTTGCCGGTCAGGTTGACGCCCGGCTCGCGACGGATGATGTCGGACAGGTCGTTGGCGGGGGGCCGGCGCTTGATGTCCTCCTCGGTGATGATCGACGTACCCAGCGCCTGACGCGCCTCCTGCTCGGCGGTGACCATGGTGTTCTCGATCACCAGCGCATTGTCGCTGAGCGGAACTTCCAGCACCTCACCGGAAAGGGTCTCCTCGGCCTGGGCCGAGGTGGCGAGCACGGCAGGCGAAGCCAGCGCGACGAAGGCCAAGGCCAGGCCATGGGGTGAGGTTCTGGATTGCATCGACACATCTCCTGGTGTTCATGAGCGAAAGGCCCGTCCCGTCCAGGACATCGAACGGTTGCCCCGCCGATATCCCGCACGAATGCTTGGGTAGCCACTAGGGATGGTGAATATAAGGATTCTCAAATGTGTTTAAATCTTATTTACGAAATTTACACCTTGACCGGGAACTTGGACGCACCGCCCCTGATTCTGCTACAACCATCGGCAGGCAGCCTGACGACACCCGCCTACCTGCAAGCTGTCGTCGCTGCGTCCAGACCCGCCACGGAGCCAGCAGCATGAGTTCGTCACCCGCAAAGCAGCCCCTGCATTTAGAAGACATCGCCGTCGGTGACCGCTTCGAAAGCGCAAGCCACGAAATGACCGAGGAGCGTATCCTTGCCTTCGCTCGCGAGTTCGATCCACAGCCCTTCCACACCGATCCGCAGGCCGCCACCGAGACGTTCTTCGAAGGCCTTGCCGCCAGTGGTTGGCACACTGCCGCGGTGGTGATGAAGCTGCTGGTCGCGAGCATTCCCGTCGCTGGGGGGCTGATCGGCGCAGGCAGCGAGGTCAGCTGGCCCCGGGCAACCCGGCCGGGCGACCGGCTGCGAGTGGTCAGCACGATCAAGGAGATCATCCCGTCCCGCTCGAAACCGGACCGGGGCATCGTGCTGGTGGAAAGCCTGGCCCTGAACCAGGACGACCAGGTGTGCCAACGCTCGGTGGCACGTGTGCTGATGTTCCGGCGCGACGCGCAGCGATTCGATGCGGCCCTGCAGCCGGACTTTGCCAAGGAATGAGCCGGCCAGGCGCAAGGCAAGCCCTGCATAGGCGCTCGGGACGGCCCTGCCCGCTCGCCCGGCGCCGTCTGCACCAGCGACGGTCTTTCAGAGCCTGCTAGGTCTTGAGGCCGCTGCGCGCTCTATCGCGGCACTGCGGCCGCCCCCACAGTTTGGCCGTGCTTGCAGGACCCATCATGGAACTGCAGCTCGGTGTCGATGCCGTGGAATTTGACTGCTGTGACGCTTCCAGATCTGGCGCTGGGATCTGGTGTGCCATGTAAGGCACACCACATTCATTTGCAGATCAGGCGCGGCTGCGCCATGCCCCTCAGCGCAGAATATCGAGCTGCTGCTGGGCGCAGGCGGCATCCCGGTAGGCCGTGAGCAGATCGATGATCTCTGCGCAGCTCAGTTTCCGGCCGTCGGTCATCAGGCCGGCAGAGTGGATGCAGATGTGCGGCTGGGGTTTCTTCAGCGCCATGGCCTGGTTGCCGAACAGCTGCAGCCTGGCGCGGTGGGTCGGCAGCGTGGCGGTCGGAGTGAGCATCAGCTTCTGCTGGGTCACCAGACCTTCGTCCTTGACCTGGATGGCCATGATATCGGCCAGTTCCACCGGCGCGCTCAGCGAGTCGACGATCAACTGGCGACGAGTCAGGCGCATGAACACATGCTGGCCGGCCTCGCGGTGCTGCCAGGTCATCAGCGCGAACACCAGCACCATCACCGCGCCACATACCGTCAGGCCGGTCGAGCCCTGGTACAGGCCAGCCACACACAGGCCGAGCGAAAACAGCGTCAGCACCGGCCCCCAGACCTTGAAGCGGCGGCTGTTGGTGAATTCGGTCTGCTCGGGCACGCGTGCGATCACTTCGTCGAGTTCGCCGAGTATCCGCTCGCGCTGGGCGTCGCGGGACTGGTCATACTCGCTGCCAAGCGCTTCGGACAGGCGCTGGAGCGGATCAGGTTGCTGGGATGTGCTCATGAAAGAATCCTTTGCTGTCTATCGATCTACGCTGCTCGCCCGGTGCCAGTCATGGCTTGGCGTTCAGGTAATCGGTCAGAAACGCTTGGGCATTGCCCTGCTCGGACAGGTATTGGTCATAACGCACGTGCAGGGGCTGTGCTTCACCGGGCAGGTACAGTTCGCCCCAGTTGCCCTGCACGAGCAAGGTGACGAACTTCTGACCGTCCACTTCGGTGGAATAGCGGGTGTCCTTGCTGGTCTTGGCGACATCCATCTTCTGGATACGCATGTCCCAGTCGTGATCCACGCCTTCGATCTGTACCAGGGCCTTGTGCTCGCTGCGCTCGCCGATGCGCAAGGTCCAGACCTTGATGCCCTGCTCGGCGGCGTAGGCCACTACCTTGTCCGCCACCGCTGGGCGCTCGTCGGCCTGTGCCTGCATGCCCAGCAAGGCCAGGATCATGACGGCCAGCACCATCCATACGCGAGAAATCTGCATCATTTGTCTTCCTTCAAGGCAGGGGGCATCCATTGAAGTCGGCATCGGCCCTCCTGCCAAGTGTGGCGAGCCCCGCGCACAATAGAAAGGCCACCGGTCACAATCGCTGACGCCAACAAGGTGATCGCGTTAACATCCCATGTCGTGCCACTGTGTACCCACGGATATCTTCTGTAGATGGAACGCTGGAACCCTTACCTGGACACCGATTTTTCCTTCGACGAACCCCAGGCGCTGTCGCGCGCGAGCGTGCTCGACCATGCCGCCGGGCGCGTGCTGGGCAGCGCTACCGGGCATTACCGCGCACGTAGCGTGCGTCACCAGGTGCAATATTTCGATTGTGACCTGCGCTTTGCCGAACCCCTGCACATCCAGAAAGTGCTGCCCGCCGGGCTGTGCATCGTCCAGGTGCTCGAGGGTCATTGGCAGCATCGGATCGACGGTGCCCTCAATCGCTACACACCAGGCATGCCCAGCGTGCTTGGCCTGGCCGAGAGCATGGAGACGGTGGACCGGCTGCCGGCTGGCAGCCATGCGCGCATGGCCGGGCTGCGCATCGCCGCGCACTACCTGCAAGAGCTCGTCGAGCAGGACCCGCAACTCGAGCCACTGCTCGGCCTGCTCGACGATGGCATGCGCCTGACGGCGCTTCGTCATTGCCGGGTGCTGGGCGGACTGCTGGAGCGGCTCTATCATTCGCCATACCACGGCGTGCTCGAGCGTCTGCACCAGGAAAGCCTGAGCCTGGCGGTGCTGGTCGAACTGGCCGCGCACCTGCGCGGTCACGCCAAAGTCGCGCAAGTGCCGGTACGCGGACAGCGAGACCTGGCCCAGGAAGCGCGCAGGCTGCTCGATGCGGACCTCGCCCAGCCACCGGGCAGCCAGGCGCTGGCCCGGCAGCTGGGCGTCGGCGAATCGACCCTGCGCCGCGCGTTCAACCAGGTGTTCGGACAGTCGATGCTGCAGTACATTCGCCAACAGCGCATGGAAGTGGCACGCGACCTGCTGCGTCAACAGAAATGGCAGGCGGCGCAGATCGCCTATCGCCTGGGCTACGCCAACCCGGCGAATTTCAGCAATGCCTACAAGCGCCATTTCGGCCACCCGCCCGGAGCCGAGCGCTGACGGCTGGCCGAAGCACCCCATTGCTCGCGTACTGTCGCACCGGAGGAATCGCCAATTCCGCGTATAATGCGCGCTTTCTCCTATAGCGATTCATCTAGCCATGACAAGACTGCTGTACGCCCTGCTGGTTTCCCTCTCGTTTTTCAGCCTCGCTCACGCCTCGCCCCCCTCGACCTTCAGCGAAGCCAAGGTCGTCGCCAAGCAGAAGATCTACCTGGACCAGGCCAGCAGCGACATGGGCGAACTCTACTGCGGTTGCAAATGGACCTGGGTAGGGAAGTCGGGCGGGCGGGTAGACGCCAAGTCCTGTGGTTATGAAACACGCAAGCAGCAGAACAGGGCCGAACGGACCGAATGGGAGCATATCGTGCCGGCCTGGACCTTCGGTCACCAGCGCCAATGCTGGCAGAACGGCGGACGCAAGCATTGCGTCGATACCGACCCGGTCTTTCGCGCCATGGAAGCCGACCTGTTCAACCTCTATCCCTCGGTCGGCGAGGTGAACGGCGACCGCAGCAACTTCAACTACGGCATGGTGAGCGGCGTCGCCCCCCAGTACGGGCAGTGCAAGACCAAGGTGGACTTCCAGCAACGCACCGCCGAGCCGCGCGACGAGGTCAAGGGCCTGATCGCACGGACCTTGTTCTACATGTTCGATCGCTACAAACTCAACATGTCACGCCAGCAGCAACAGCTGATGATGGCTTGGGACAAGCAGCACCCGGTAACCGCGTGGGAACGCCAACGCAACCGGCGCATCGCCACGGTCATGGGCCACGCCAATCCATTCGTGACCGGCGAGCGCCACTGGACCTTGGGTTACAAGCCGGTGGGCGACGGCCTGGCCAGCGTCCCAGCCAGCCAACCCGCGAGCAAGGCCACCAAGCCAAGCGCGGCCCAGGCCGTGGCCGAAGGTGCGATCCGTGGCAACCGCGCCAGCCATGTCTATCACTTGGCCAACGGTTGCCCAGGCTACTCGCGGATCGCCGAGAAGAACCAGGTCATCTTCGACTCCGAAAACCAGGCCAAGGCTGCCGGGTATCGCAAGGCCGGCAACTGCAAGTAGCCAGCGGCCCGAACGCAGGGCGCCAGCGGATCACGGGATGCTGATCCGCACCGACCTTGCGCGCTCGCGATAGCACGCCTGCAACTGCTCGGCCAGGCATTGCTTGGCCTGCTGCTCGCCGTGGATGAGGCGAATCTCGCCCGGCCACTCCTTCATCCGCGTCACGAAACCGACCAGGTCCGCCTGGTCGGCATGCGCCGAGTAACCGCCTACGCTGTCGATGCCCGCGCGAATCTCGACGCGCGTACCCTCGAGCATGACGAAGCCGCCTTGCCGGCCGTGCGTCTGGATATCCCGTCCGGGCGTGCCCTCGCCCTGATAGCCGACGAACACCACGTTGTGGCGCGGGTCGCCCAGCATGGCCTTGAGGTAGTTGACGATGCGCCCACCCGAGCACATGCCATTGCCGGCAATGACGATCGCCGGGCGCGCGGTCTGTGTCAGGTGCTCGACGATGCGCAGATGTTCCTCATGGCTGTCGACGGTGATCAGCTGCTTGAAGGACAGCGGCTTGCGGCCTTCTTCCAGCCGCTGCCGGGCATCTTCGTCCCAGAACCCCTGTAGTTCTTTGTAGGCTTGGGTGAAGCGGCTGGCCAGGGGAGAGTCGAGGATGATCGGTAGCCGTGGCCAGTCGACGTCGGGTGCGCCGTTGCGGGTCGACTGCGCGGGCTCTTCCTGGGCCGGCGTATCCGTCGCCTCGCTTTTCTCGTGCAGGATCTGCTCCAGCTCATACAGCAGATCCTGGGTCCGCCCGATGCTGAACGACGGAATCAGCACGCTGCCCTGGTCCGCCAGGGCGCGCTCGATGGTCGCCTGCAAGCGCTCGCGACGGTGCGCGCGGTCTGCATGGCGGCGATCACCGTAAGTGCTTTCCAGGATCAGCAGGTCGGCGCGCTCCGGCGGGACGAGGTCGGGCAGGATCGGCGAATGAGGCGCGCCCAGGTCGCCACTGAAGACCACGCGCCTGCCATGCGGGCCGAAAGCGCCAAGCTGCAGCTCGACGTAGGCCGACCCCAGCACATGCCCCGCCGGCTGTAGGCGAACCTGACAGGCGCCGTCTGCGGCATCCTGCAGGGTGAACCAGGTACCGTACGGCAAGGCGATCAGACGCTGTTCCAGCACCTTAAGGTAGCGCTCAAGCTGCGCCTGGTCCCGGCTGATGGACAGCCGGAACGCATCCTCGAGCACGATCGGCAGCAGCCGGGCGGACGGCTCGCTGCACAGGATCGGCCCCTCGAACCCGGCTGCCAGCAAGTTCGGTATGCGTCCGACATGGTCGAGATGCACATGCGTGACGATCAGCGCCTTGATGCCATCGATCGGAAAGTCGAGGGCAAGCTCATCGGTCTCGCCCTCCTGCTCGTCCATCCCCTGGAACTGACCGCAGTCGATCAGCAGGCTGTGATCATCGTCCATCCAGAACTGGTGGCAGGACCCGGTGACACCCTCGTGTCCCCCCCGGTGAACGAGCTTTGGCTGTTTCATCTGGCTTCCTTGACTGAGCAACGCTGCGCTGGCGCAGGTCTGGACCGGGGAGCGCGCTGGCATTGGCGCGCTGAAGCTTCTTTGGCAACGGGTTGCACGGCGAGGTTCAGCGTTTGCGCACAAGCTGGCCGAGCGTGTCTCTGCCAGCTGTCATGCAGGACACGCGAAAAGCTCGCGAACGAGGCCTGCGCATTCCCTGGAGAACGGAGCCATGGCCTGGCGGCTACAGGAGAGCTGGGCAGGCCCCGGCCCTGCGCTCAGCGGGAGAACATGATCTTCAAGCCCAGGCCGATGAACACCGTGCCAGCGACCCGATCGAGGAGCTTCCCTGCGCTCGGCCGGGTGCGCAGCCATTGCCCGATGGCGCCGCAGAAGTAGCCCAGCAACCCGAACAGCAGCGCTGCCTGCAGCGTGAAGACCAGGCCCAGGCTGGCCATCTGCATTGCCACATGGCCGTTGGCCGGCATCACGAACTGGGGCAGGAAGGACAGGAAGAACAGCACCACCTTGGGGTTGATGGCATTGGCCAGGCAGCCCTTGAGGAACAGCCTGCCAAGTGAAGTTTCCACAAGCCGCATGCTGGCCAGGTCGATCGAGCCTGAGCTGCGCCAGGCATTGTAGCCCAGCCAGACCAGGTACAGCCCGCCGACGATCTTGAGCAGTGTGAAGGCCATCGGTGACGCGGCGATCAATGCACTGACCCCGATCACTGCCAGCAGCGTATGGCTGAGGCAGCCGAACGCGCAGCCCAGTCCAAAGGCAATGCCTTGGCGCCGCCCCTTGGACACGCCCATGCCCAGGACCATCAGGTTGTCCGGGCCGGGCGTGGCGGTGATCACCAGTGCCGCGGCAAGAAATCCAAGCAGTTGATGCAGTGTCAGCATTGTAGTCGTCCGTCCTTGAGCCGGCTTGAAGTGGAGGTCGGCCAGTGTAATGAGGGCGTGACGGTGCGTATACCTTGCCGTCGCGACGCCTAACCTATCCGCGACTCGCCGCGACCATGGCCAAGTCCATGTAGGAGCCGCAGGGCCGCGATGGCCGCACGGCGGCCCCGAAATCCCAGCGAAAGCGCACAGCTGCCTTTCCTCGGGGCCGCCTTGCGACCCATGGCGGCACCAGGGTCGTCCCTACGCCAGGGCTGAACATTCGCCCCAACCCGTCGGTCATAGCAGCAATCACCCAGACGAGATACGCCCATGGGCCTTATTCCCGGACTGCCTGGCAAAGCCAACGTGCTGGTCTGCGGCGCCAGCCAGGGCATCGGCCTGGCGCTGTGCGCGGCCTTGCTTGCCCGCGACGACGTCGCTCGCCTATGCGCCGTCTCGCGCCAGGCTCGCGGCAGCCCGGCGCTCGCCACCCTGGCCAGCCAGCACGGCGAACGTCTGCTCAGGGTCGATTGCGACGCGCGTGACGAACGCGCGCTGGCGGCGCTGGGACGCCAGGTCGGGCACCTTTGCCAACATCTGCATCTGGTGATCAGCAGCGTGGGCGCGCTGCATCACGATGGTACCCGCCCGGAAAAGAGCCTGGCCCAGCTGGACCTGGCCAGCCTGCAGGCCAGCTTCCTCAGCAATGCGGTCGCACCGGTACTGCTACTCAAGCACCTGTTGCCGTTCCTGCGTACGCACCCTGCCACCTTCGCGGCGCTGTCCGCCCGGGTCGGCTCGATCGGCGACAATCGCCTCGGTGGCTGGTACGGCTATCGGGCCAGCAAGGCGGCGCTCAACCAGTTGCTGCGTACCGCCAGCATCGAGCTCAGGCGCCTGAACCCCGCTTCGACGGTGCTGGCGCTGCACCCAGGGACCACCGCGACCAGGCTGTCCGAACCCTTCCAAGGCAACGTGCCGGCCGGGCGGCTGTTCGAACCAGCCCATGCCGCCCAGCGTCTGCTGCAACTGGTCGAGCAGCGCGGCCCGGCGCACAGTGGGACATTCTGGGGCTGGGACGGCGAGCCGATCGTCTGGTGATCGACCCAGGACCCGGTCAGCAGTATCACAAGGGGACACCTCGGCCAGCACGCTTGCCGACTCGAGCGATCATCACGCTTTGTCGTCGGGCAGGGCCGACAAGACCACAGCTCGCTTCGCAGACGCATTGACCGGTTGTGCACATGCGCATTGACCCGCCCCCACCGGCCATCGACGATACGCAGCCGGATCGATCATGGAGACCGCCTGCTGATGTGGAGCGAACAAGCCGTACTCAAGCTTTCCCTGGTACTCACCCTCCTGCTGGCAGTGTTCGGCATCGTGTTCGGCTTGCTGTCGGGTTCCTTCTCGATCGTCTTCGATGGATTCTATTCCCTGATCGATGCGGGCATGAGCGGCCTGGCGCTTGCCGTCACCGTGCTGATCAAGCGCCATACCAGCAGCGAAGAGGCCAGCCGGAAACTGGCCGAGCGCTTCAACATGGGCTTCTGGCACCTGGAACCGATGGTGCTGCTGCTCAACGGCACCCTGCTGTGCGCGGTGTCGTGCTATGCCTTGGTCAATGCCGTGGCCAGCCTGCTCGCGGGCGGCAAGCCGCTGCAGTTCGACTACGCCATTCTCTACGCGGTAGTCGCCGTGCTGGTGTGCTCGGGCATGGCTGTGTACGCCTCCAAAGCCAACCGGCGGCTACGCTCGGATTTCGTCGCCCTGGACATCCGCACCTGGATCATGTCCGGGAGCATATCCGCCGCCTTGCTGGTGGCCTTCGGCATCGGCCTGTTGATCGAGCACACTGCGCTGGCCTGGCTGCTGCCCTATATCGATCCCGCGGTCCTGCTGGTGATCTGTATCTGCCTGATCCCGCTGCCGCTCAGGACGCTTCGCCAGGCCTTCGCCGACGTGCTGCTGCTCACGCCGGCGGACCTCAAGCGACATGTCGGCCAGATCGCCGCCCGGGTCGTTGCCGAGGAAGGTTTTCTGGGCTACCAGGCCTACGTGGCGAAGGTCGGCCGCGCGCGGCAGATCGAAATCTACTTCATCATCCCCAGCGGCTGGCCGGCCCGTACGCTGGAACAATGGGACGCGCTGCGCGACCGGATCGGCGAGGCCATTGGCGACGACAATCCCGATCGATGGCTGACCATCGCCTTCACCACCGATCCGGCCTGGACCCGCTGAGCGGCGCGGGCGACGGCCCAAGGCTCTCGTTGCAGTGAGACAATCGGCCCTTGCCGCGGTGCAACCCCAGTGGCGTCCATGCCGTGGCTGCATGGTGTTAACCTGCGCGGGCCGCCTGCTGGCAGGCAGCACCTATAACAACAACACGGATCAGGTGACTCTGATGATCGACAGCCGCAACGCCCCCCGCGATGGCGAAGAACAACTTCGTCGCGTCCTCAAGCTGCCAGCATTGATTTTCTTCGGGCTGGTGTACATGGTTCCGCTGACCATCTTCACCACCTACGGCATCGTCACCGAGACCACCGGCGGACGTACCGCCGGCGCCTACCTGGTGACCCTGGCGGCCATGCTGTTCACCGCGGCTTCCTATGGGATCATGGTACGTCGGTTCCCGGTGGCAGGTTCGGCCTACTCGTACACCAACATCGCCTTCGGCACCCATGCCGGTTTCCTGGCGGGCTGGTCGCTGCTGCTCGACTACCTGTTCATTCCAATGATCAACTACCTGTTGATCGGGCTGTTCCTCAACATCGCCTTCCCCGCCATTCCCGCCTGGGTATTCATTCTGGCGTCCATCGCCCTGGTCACCTTCCTGAACATTGGCGGGATCGGTTCGGTGAGCAAGGCCAGCAACCTCATCGTGGGCGGGCAGTTCGTCTTCATCGCGGTATTCGTCGCCTTGTCCTGCGTCTCGGCAGGCACCGACGGCCCCTTGGACTACCTCGGCCCGCTGGTTGGCGACGGTAGCAAGCCAGGCTTGGCCCCGCTGATGGCCGGAGCGGCGATACTGTGCCTGTCGTTCCTGGGGTTCGACGCGGTCTCCACGCTGGCCGAGGAAACCCGCGAGCCACGCCGCGACGTGCCCAGGGCGATCATCCTGACCACCTTGATCGCGGGTATCCTCTTCGCCTTGCTGGCCTACCTCAGCCAGCTGGTCATGCCTGGCAGCCATTTCGAGAATGCCGATGCGGCAGCGAACGAAGTGATGCTAAAGGCTGGCGGACAACTGTTGGCCAACTTCTTCATCACCGCCTATGTGGTCGGCAACCTCGGTTCTGCCCTGGCCTCGCAAGCGGCCGTCTCGCGGATCATCTACAGCATGGGGCGGGACAAGCTGCTGCCGGCGCGTCTGTTCGGCACCCTGTCGCCGCGTTTCGGCACGCCGGTCAACGCAACGCTGGTGGTCTCGGGCGTCTCGTTGATGGCGCTGGTCATCGACCTGTCCACCCTCGCCTCGCTGATCAGCTTCGGCGCGCTGGTGGCCTTTTCCGCGGTCAACCTGGCCGTGCTGCGCACCCATCTGCTAAGCACGACCACGCCCGCGCAGCCACGGAGCCTGCTGTTGCACGGCCTGGTCCCGCTGACCGGGCTTACCCTGACGCTGTGGCTATGGACCAGCCTGTCGAGCCTGACGTTGCTCATCGGCCTGGCCTGGTTCGTCGCGGGCGTGGTCTACCTGTCGGTGCTGACCGGCGGCTTCAGGCGCTCCGTGCAGGTCACGAGCTTTCCCGAGTCTGGCTGAGCAGGCCGGCCGACCGGCGAGGACGAACGCGGCTGATGAGCTGGCATGGCACCGTGCCGTTCAGGCCAGCAGTTCGATGATCCACCTGGCCTGGCGAGCGATGTCCCGCACCTTTTCCTCCGGCACGGCCTGTCTGGCCTGGGTGAAGTTGGCCAGGGTCTGTTGCTTCTGGCCGAGCATGCGGCGCCACTTGTGCAGAAACGCGGCGCTGCGCGTCTGTAGCTGCAGAGGTCCGAAATACAGCTCTCGGGGGCTGTAGAACACTGGCCCAGAGCGCTCGGCGACGATGATCTCGTAGTCGAAACGGTTCTCCCGCAGCACTTCCTCGGCAACGATGCGGTAGCCCTGCTGCATCAGCCATTGCCGCAGCGGGCGCTCGCCGCCGTTGGGCTGCAGCACCAGACGCTCCTGCCCGCTCAGACGCGCCTTGCCAGCCTCGAGGATGTCGCGGATCGTCTCGCCGCCCATGCCGCAAACGGTGATCGCAGTGATCGCATCCTGCGCCTCGATCGCCGCCAGGCCATTGGCCAGGCGCACGCTGATGCGCCCTTCCAGGCCGCTTTCACGCACCGTGCGGACGGCCGAACGATAGGGCGTGGATGCCACTTCGCCAGCGATTGCAATGCTGATGGCGCCGCGCCGCATCAACGCTACCGGCAGATAGCCATGATCCGAGCCGATATCGGCCAGCCGTGCCCCGGCTGGCACATGCGCCGCCACGCGCTCCAGGCGCATGGACAATGTCTGTTCGTTCAACTGCAACCCCTGCTTCCCGAGTGCCCGGCACTTTCGGCCGAACCAGGGCGCGATTCTGCTCTCCCGCGCGACCGACTTCAAATGCCGACTCGCTCCGGTAAGTCCGGGCCATTGCGAACCCGGCGCAGATCGCCGGCCCATGGTCTCCCATCCCACCGCCAGCACTGGCGCCAGGACGTTCCCAGTTTTTTTAAGGTGCTTGGGCACATATTTACTAATTTCCCGATCCAGGCGCGCCACGCATCATCGCGGCAACAACAACGCGTGCCCCTTGTCGGCCGCAGTCGGGCGCCAACGCGCCCTATTCGCCTTGGAGTCAGCCATGACCAATGCAGTCGCACCGGCACCGCTCGTCGAGAAACACACCATCGGCTACGTGCCACCGCAGGACCGCCATGGAAAGGTAAGGGACCTGTTCACCCTGTGGTTCGGCGGCAACATCGCGCCCTTGCCGATCGTCACAGGGGCGCTGGGTGTGCAATTGTTCCACCTGAACCTGATGTGGGGTGTGATCGCCATCCTGGTCGGCCACCTGCTCGGCGGCGTGCTGATGGCGCTGCATTCCGCCCAAGGCCCGCAGATGGGGATTCCACAGATGATCCAGAGCAGAGCCCAGTTCGGCTCGCTCGGCGCCCTGCTGGTGGTGGTGATAGCCGGTGTCATGTACATCGGCTTCTTCGCTTCGAACATCGTGCTGGCCGGCAAGTCGCTGCACGGTGTGGCCGAGAGCGTACCGGTGTCCGTGGGCATCGTCATCGGCGCGCTCGGCTCGGGCATCATCGGCATCATCGGCTACCGCTTCATCCATGTGCTCAACCGCATCGGTACCTGGGTACTGGGCATCGGCATCGTGCTGGGCCTGGGCTATATCCTGACCCATGTCCAGAGCGATGACTTTCTGACACGCGGCGGCTTCAACCTGGCCGGCTGGCTGGCCACGGTATCGCTTGCCGCGCTCTGGCAGATTGCCTTCGCCCCCTACGTCTCGGACTATTCACGCTACCTGCCGACGCACGTCAACGTCTCATCCACTTTCTGGGCGACCTATCTGGGCTCCACGCTGGGCTCGAGCCTGTCGTTCATCTTCGGCGCGGTCGCGGTCCTGGCGATTCCCGCCGGCATGGAAACCATGGACGCAGTGAAGGTGGCCACCGGTTCGCTCGGCCCGTTGATGCTCGTGCTGTTCCTGCTCAGCGTGATCAGCCACAACGCACTCAACCTGTACGGTGCGGTCCTCTCGATCATCACCTTGGTACAGACGTTCGCCCACCGCTGGATCCCGACAGCCATGAGCCGGGCCGTGCTGTCGCTGCTCGTCCTGGCGGCCTGCTGCCTGGTGGCGGTATTCGCTTCGGCTGATTTCATCGGCCATTTCGTCGACATGGTGCTGGTGCTGCTGGTGGTGCTGGTGCCTTGGACTGCCATCAACCTGATCGACTTCTACGTGATCCACAAGGGCGACTATCACATCGCCTCGATCTTTCAGGTCGATGGTGGCATCTATGGTCGCTACAACCCCCAGGCGTTGCTGGCCTATGCCGTCGGCATCGTCGTGCAGATACCGTTCATGAACACGCCACTGTATGTCGGGCCCGTCTCGGCATACATAGAGGGCGCCGACCTGTCCTGGCTGGTCGGGCTGGCGATCACCTCGCCGCTGTATGCCTGGCTGGCCAGTCGGGACAGTGCCTATCGCCGCCGGCAGAACGAAGCCTTGCTGGCCTCGCAAGCCTGAGACGCCCGCTCGCCAGGCCACTGCGCTCATCAAAGGCCGAGCATTTGCTCACTGGCGCAGCGGCTCGCCCGCAAGCGCGCCGGCGAGCATCGGCGAAACGGAGGACTAGGTGGTTCGCATATCCTGCGCTCGGGCCTTGAGGTCCAGGCTCGCCACACACTGGATCAGCCCTTCCAACGCGAACGGCTTGGTCAGTACCAGCATGCCGGGCTCCAGGGGCTGATCGTCGAGCACTTGCGGCTGGACATACCCGGTCATCAGCAAGATCGGCAGGCCGGGCCTGGCGGCGCGCGCTGCCGCTGCCATTTGCCTGCCATCCATCCCGCCGGGCAGGCCGACATCCGTCACCAGCAGGTCGATGCGCGTGTCCGAGCGCAGCAGTTGCAGCCCGGCAAGGCTGTCGGCGGCCTGAACGACGACGTAGCCGAGGTTGCCCAGCGCCTCGCTGACGAACATGCGCACCGACGGCTCGTCATCGACCACCAGCACCGTCTCGCCCGAGACGACCGGGCGCAACCGGGGCGCGACCTCACGGCGCACCGGCGCCTGCGTCTGGCTGACGTGACTCGGCAACTGCAAGTACACCTGGGTGCCCTTGCCCTCTTCGGAGTGGATCCGCACCTGGCCACCCGACTGCCTGGCAAAGCCGTAGATCATGGAAAGCCCGAGTCCGGTGCCCGCGCCCACGGGCTTGGTGGTGAAGAACGGTTCGAAGGCGCGGGACAAGGTCTGCGGGCTCATCCCCACGCCATCGTCGCTGACGCAGACGGTCAGGTACGCGCCGGGTGTCAGCTCCGGATCGAGGTCCGGGCCGTGCTCGAGCCTGCGATCAGAGGTACCGATGGTCAGGCTGCCACCGTTGGGCAGGGCGTCGCGGGCGTTGATGCACAAGTTCAGCAGGGCGTTTTCCATCTGTGCTGGATCGACCAGGCAAGTACCGGACTGGGCCAGCAACTCGATCTTGAACGTGATGGCAGGCCCTACCGTGCGCCGGACCAGCTCTTCCATGTCTTCGATCAGGGCGTTCACGTCGGTGGGTACCGGAAGGAGAGTCTGGCGACGCGAAAATGCCAGCAATCGGTGGGTCAGCGCGGCGGCCTTGCGCGCCGCGCCATGCGCGACCTCAAGGTAGCGCTCAAGGTCCGCGGTACGCCCCTGGCTCAGGCGCAGCCTGATCAGTTCCAGGCTGCCGGTGATGCCGGCCAGCAGGTTGTTGAAGTCGTGGGCAATGCCGCCGGTCAATTGTCCGACCGCCTCCATCTTCTGCGACTGACGAAGCGCGGCCTGGGCCGCCTCGCTTTCAGCGATGGCGCTACTGATGCGGGCTTCGAGCGTGCGGTTGAGTTCCACCAGCGCGGATTCGGTATTCTTCCTGTCGGTCACGTCGATGGACGAGCCGATCAGCCCGATGATCTCGCCATGGTCATCGCGTAACGGCGCCTTGACCGACAGCCAGATGGCCGCCGAGCCATCCGGCATGTCGACCTGCTCCTCGATCTGCTCGACCTGGCCCGCCTGCATGATCCGCTGGTCCGTCTCCATCACCCGGCGGGCCTGGGCCTTGTCCTCGAGAAATTCCAGGTCAGTCTTGCCCAGGTAGAATGCCGGCGGCTTGCCAATCAGCCGGGTGGTGCCCTCGTTGGCCACCAACATGCGGCCCTCGCGGTCCTTGGCGTAGACGACCCCCGGCACGGCCGCGGTGAAAGTGCGCAGCAAGGCCGACATCCTGTCGCGCTCGGCTTCGGCCGCGCGGCGTGACTCGATGTCCATGAGTATTCCCGGAAAACGCACGGCCCGACCGTCGACATCCAGTTCGGCGCGCCCGCTCGCCTCGACCCAGCGATAGCAGCCGTCGGCCTGGCGCACGCGATACTCGCAGCGATAGGCACCGCCACGAGCCATGGCTTGGCCGATATCGCTCGACACGCGCTGGCGGTCATCCGGGTGAATCGAGGAAAACGCCTGCTCGATCGGCATCCCGGCCAGGCACTGCTGCAGCGGCAGGCTGAACGACCGGGAGAAGCGTTCGTCGGCCCTGACGCAGTCGTTGGGTATGTCCCACACCCAGGTACCGATGATGGCGCCGGCATCCAGTGCCAGTTGCAAGCGCTCGACGGCATCGGCCGGAAACGTCTGTGCATGCAGCGGGAGGGAATCAGTGGCCGTGCCGTGGGCCGGGAAGTCGGGCGTGTCTCGATCCATTGATGCTCTCGGGGGTCCTGGCAATCTTCTCGTACGCAGCCATGCGATGGCCATCCATAGTGTATGGATAGGGAAAGCCGGCAGAGTTCAGTGCACGGTATCACGTACCTGACGGAGGCATTCTGGACGCGATCGGGCGCGGGCGAAAGCACTCGCCTCCCGCAAGCGTTCGACCACCGCGCCGCAAGCTGGGCATTCCACAGCGTGAGGCATCGTACTCCTCGGTCGTCACGCCCGAGCCTGCTGCCCGCTTTCCCGCCTGAACGTATCGAAGAACGCCACGCTGGTTTCGACCGCCTCGATGAGCGTCGTCTTGTCGCCCCACAGCGAGTCGTCCACCGCTTCGGAGAAGATCTCCAGCACATAGTCACCGGCATAGCCGGACTCGGCCACTTGGCTGAGCAATGCCGGCAAGGGGATCGCACCCTGCCCCAGGGGCCGCCGATCATGCAGTGAACGTGGCCGACGCCAATCCGCCAGTTGCACCAGAAACAGCTTTTCGGCCGAAATCGACGCGCTCAGCCCTGGGTCCTGCCAGCTGTTGTACAGGTCCAGGCACAGGCCGAAGCTGTCCCTGGCTACCTGCTCGACCATCTCGTGCGCCTGATCGAAGGCGAACAGGATGGAGTTCCTGTTCATCAGCGACGGCCCGAGCGCTTCGAGCGCGATCTTCATCCCACGCGCCTGGGCATGCTCGGCCAGCGTCTGGTAATGCATCAGGCAAGCGTCCCAGACGCGCGCCTCGTTGCCTTGGGGATCGGCACCGGTATTGGTCAGCAGTGGCAGGCCCGGCCAGTATTCGCTGAACAGGTCGACGGAGGCTGCCAGCTCGGCCAGGCGCGCCTGCGGGTCCCGTGGATCCGGTGCAGAGGCCGAAGGAAAGAGGGTCAACGTGGCCGGCTGGATGGAGCTGATGCGTACGCCGCTCTGCTGGATGCGAGCCAGTTGCTCGCGAACCTGGCCCGGGTCGCTGGACAGCTTGCTCTGAGCGATTTCCAGAGCGCACCCCAGCCGCTGGCACAGTAGCAGGTCCTCTTCGAGGGTGAGCGGTCGGGTGGTGACCTGACTGATGGCCAATCTCTGCATGGTGATCCCTGCGATGGAGTGAGGAGGAGCTGTCTGGCTCTGAGAACCGAAGGCGTCAAGGGAAGTTCAAGTGCCGGTGAAGCGCCGCCCGGCTCGTCGTGGCGCAATGCACCGCGGTACCGATAGCGCCTGGAACCGTACTGAACGTCTGTCCTGGCCTGCCCTCTGACATTAGACCTTGTACGAAAAGTGCCTGCGCGACGAACAGGCTGCGTTGAAACCAGGCTTGTACACACCTGCCGCAGGACGACCCGCGCACGGCCCTTTCACCCCTGGAGGAGAGGCTCACATGAAGATTCTGATGGTGCTGACATCCCACGATCAGCTGGGCAATACCGGCAAGCAGACCGGCTTCTGGCTGGAAGAGTTCGCCTCGCCCTATTACGCTTTCATCGACGCTGGCGCGCAGGTCACCCTCGCCTCGCCCAAGGGTGGCCAACCGCCGCTGGACCCCAAGAGCGACGAGGACGATGCCCAGACCGAAGCGACTCGCCGCTTCCGGGCCGACGACAAGGCCAGGCAGGCTCTGGCCACTACCCTGCCGCTGGGTGAAATCGATCCCTACAATTTCGACGCGGTGTTCTATCCAGGTGGCCACGGCCCGCTGTGGGACCTGGCCGAGGATGTGGATTCGAAGACCTTGCTCGAGTCCTTCTATGCTTCCAACAAGCCCATCGCCTTGGTTTGCCACGCCCCTGGCGTACTGAAGCATGTCGATGCGCCCGACGGCCATCCGGTGGTGAAGGACAAGCAGGTGACCGGCTTCAGCAATGCCGAAGAGCAGGCCGTGGGTTTGTCCGAGGTGGTGCCGTTCCTGGTGGAAGACATGCTCAAGGCCAAGGGCGCGCGGTATTCCAAGGGCGAGGACTGGGCCAGCCATGTGGTCGAGGATGGGCACCTGATCAGCGGACAGAACCCGGCCTCGTCCGAGGCGACGGCCGAGGCGCTGATCAGGCGTCTGCGGCAGGACCCTTCCTTCTGAACGTGCGGCAGGCAAGGCGCTCAGCGACGAACCGCCTTGCCTGCGCGTGGGGCCAGGCGCGCGGCCCAGTTGCCGCCATGCGTCGAGGCGCAGCGCTCTTCGCAGTCGAACCGCAGGTGCTTGGCGATATCGTCGACGACGATACCGATGGCCTCGAACGCCGCCAGCGTCAGTGCCTGCATCCTTGCGTTGCCCGAGCCGGCGGCCGCGGCCTGCATGTTGCGCTCGTTGTCGAAGATCCAGGTGACGATCAGCGTGTCGGGAAAACGCGTATGGTCCACCCGATGGGTCAGCCATTCGAAGCCTGTGATTTCATGCTTGGCCAGCTCGCAGGCCCAGGTGAGCGCGCGGGCGAGCTCACGCTCGATGTTCGAATGCTTGCTTTTGGACGAAGCCATCGTGGTTCCTTTACGGGATTGAAAAATGGTCCCCTCGATCAGGGCGAACATGATGGGTTTCCTAAGGGACGGCATCAACCCCGGCAAGCCGGATCTTGAACGGCCGCGGCCGGCGCGCCGGACCTGCCGCGATAGAGCGCGCAGCTCAGTTTCAGGATTTGCCAGGCTCCAGAGACAGTTGCCCCTACGCGCGGGCCGTGCCAGTGAAGCGAGAGCGATGGTCGCCTGGCAGACCCTGGCCCCATGTTGCCGGCCATCGCGGCCGGTCCGGCACCGCCGCAGCGGCGCTTCCACGAGCTGGAGGCACGACCAGGCCCTGCCTTCACACCGGGCCCATTCACAACAGCCGGCGTATGTCCTCGACGACCTGCCGGTTCACCCATACCCCTTCGGCCAGCGAGCGCCGGCGCGCGTCGAAGCGACGCTGCGAAGGCAGGCGCGCGCCTTGGCCGGTGATCGCGTCGAACAAACGTTCGGCCCGCTGCATGCCAGCTTCGACCTCTTCGCCCAGAAATGCCTTCGGATCGAAGGCCAGCAGCAGTTCCCCATGGCATGGCGTCGCCCCTGCCCCGCCGTCGAAGGCCATGGACTCGACGCTGGTCAGGTCGCCGATCAGCGCCCCGGCCAGCAACTCGATCATCGCTGCCAAGGCTGAACCCTTGTGCCCGCCGAAGGTTTGCATGGCGCCTGCCAGGGCTGCCGAGGCATCGTTGGTCGGCAAGCCGGCGCTGTCCAGCGCCCAGCCGTCGGGGATCGGCTTGCCCTGGCGGGCATGCAGCTCGATGTCGCCGCGGGCGATCGCGCTGGTGGCGAAATCGAACACGAACGGCTCGCTGTCCGGGCGGGGCCAGGCGAATGCCAATGGGTTGGTACCGAACACCCCCTTCTTGCCACCGGCCGGAGCCACCCAGCTATGGCTGGGCGTCATCGCCATGCCGACCAGCCCATGCCCAGCGATGGCTTCGACTTCGGGCCAGAGCGCCGAGAAGTGGAAGCAGTTGCGGATCACCAGCGCGGCGATGCCCTGGCTGCGCGCCTTGTCGACCAGCATCGGCAGGCCGGTCCGCAAGGCCAGGAGTGAATAGCCATGATGCGCATCGACCTGGACGATCGCCGGCCCCTTGTCATGGACGCTAGGCAGGACACTTGGATCGACCTTGCCCGAGCGCAGCGAGCGCACGCAAACCAGCACTCGGTACAAACCATGCGAGTGGCACTCGTCGCGCTGCCCTTGGGTGATCACCTCGGCGATGGCCTGGGCATGCGCCTGGGACATGCCATTGGCGAGCAGCGCCTGGGTCGCCAGCTCGTGAACCTGTTCGAGGCTCATGTGGATCGAATCGTTCGTGTTCATGTCGGCTTGCTCCCTGGATGAAACCACGGCAGCCCAGGGCTGCCGCGATGGATAGGCAAGTAGCGGGTTGCTGTCGAGTCGAGCGGCGACTCAGCCAGCGTGGGCGGGGGCCAGGTGAGTGGCGCTGGAGTGCGCGCTGGCCGGTTCCTGTTCTTCGTCGCCATCCAGACGAACCAGGTGCGCCGGCACACCGGTACGCGCGCCCCAATAATAGATCCCCAGCGAACAGACGATGACGATGACGTTGTCCAGCGGATGGGCAAGCACGCCCAGGCCACCGAAGCTGCCGAGCCAGGAGAGCACGATGATCATCGCGTAGAAGCCCACCAGCCAGAGCGACGAGCGCACTTGCTGCTTGAGCGACAGGTGTTCGGTAGGGACGAAGCGACCGCACGCCAGGTACACCAGGAACATCAGGATCTGCAGGCTCAGCAGCCAGGACACGGTGCTCCACCCCGACCAGTAGACGATCAGCGAAGCGATGATGAACGATACCGGGCCGAGCAGGCCCATGGCCTTGACTCGGAATGGCCGAACCAGGTCCGGCGCGCTGCGGCGCAGGGCGGCGACCGAGACCGGCGCGACCGCATAGCTGAGCACCAGCGCAGCGGATACCACGTTGATCAACGCCTCCCAGGAGGGGAACGGCAAGGTCCAGAAGATCGACATGGCGAAGGTCAGCCACAGCGCCGGACGGGGAATGCCGGACTGTTCGTCGATGCGCGTGAATACCTTGAAGAAGGTCCCGGTGCGGGCCCAGCCGTAGATCACTCGCGGTGTGGCGTTCATGTAGATGTTGCCGCAGCCGCTTGGCGAGACCACCGCATCGGCCACCACCAGGTAGGCCAGCCAGCCCACGCCCAGGGCGATGGCGATGTCACGGTAGGGCAGGGAGAATGCCTGGCTGATCTGCCCCCAGCCGTCGACCAGCATGTCGGTCGGCACGCTACCTAGGAACGCCAGCTGCAACAGCACATAGATGGCGGTGGAGAGCAATACCGACAGAATCAGGGCGATCGGGATGGTGCGTTGCGGGTTGCGCACCTCGCTGGCGACCGAGATGATCGGGGTCAGCCCCAGATAGGCGAAGATGATCCCGCCACCGGACACCGCCATTTCGATACCGGACATGCCGAATGGCGCAAAGCCCTGGACCTGGAGGTTCTGCGGCTGGAAGAAGCTGTACAGCACGACGATGACCAGCAGCGGCACGATGAACTTGAAGGTACTGATCAGGTTGTTGGTCTTGGCGAAGGTCTTGACGCTGCGGTAGTTGACCACGAAGAACAGGCACAACAGGGCGAACTGCACCAGCCAGCCGGCCAGCGTCGCGTCGTTGCTGCCCGGCTGAGTCAACTGGGGAAACCAGGCCGCGGCGTACTGGCGCGAAGCCACGACTTCGATCGCCACCAAGCTGGAGAAGGCGATGATGGTGATGAACCCCATCAGGTAACCCAGCAGTGGACCATGGGAAAACACCGGGTAGCGGACCACACCGCCCGCCCGAGGCAGCGCGGCACCCAGCTCGCAATAGACGATGCCCAGCAGCAGCACGGCGAAACCGCCGATTAGCCAGGACACGATGCCGGCAGGTCCGGCGATGGCCGAGACGTGACTGGCGGCGAATAGCCAGCCGGAGCCGAAGATCGCGCCCAAGCCGATGAACGTCAAGTCCATCAGGGAAAGTTGTTTCTTGAATTTGCCTTGGCCTGACATAGCTAAGCCCTATTTTTGTGGATTATTGAAACTAGGCAGCACTGTGTTGGAGATGGTCTTTGCAGGGAAAGCAGGAGCCTCCCATGCTCGAGGACGCAGGCTCAGCGCAGCGCGGTGGGCGGTCCTCGCGGTTTTCGACAGTCCTCGACGCTCCGTCCCAACCCGCCAAGGAACACTGGCGCATTACCTCCAGGTGGTCCGCTGGCGTGTCTGGCACGCGGGGTCTTTTTCTAGGTTGAACCGATCCCGACGCCGAATGCTTGATGCTTTTCGCCAGTCTCGATGACGAATTCAGCACAATTCCCCCTGGACGCTTGACGTTTGCCCCACGCCCGGAGGCATCCTGCCATGCCTGCGCGCACCTCCCCGGACGCCGCTAAATACCTTTTCACCGAGCAGGATCCCCAGCATGGCTGCACAGAACTTGTCCCACGTGAGTGAAGGCCTCGCCACTCATCGCCCCAGGAACATGCAAGAGCTCATGGGTTGCATCTCGCTGATGCAGCCCATGCTCGACGCCATTCCCAATGCCGTGGTGTTCGTCAAGGACGCGCAGGCTCGCTACCTGATGGCCAACCGAACCCTGGTGGAGCGTTGCGGCTTGAAATCGCTCGCCCCCCTGTTGGGACGTACCAGCGCCGAAGTCTTCCCGGCGCAACTGGGGCCTGGTTACACCGAACAGGATCGCCGCGTGCTGGAGAACGGGCTGGTGCTGCAGGACCAGCTGGAGGTGCACCTCTACGGCAGCCAGGAACCCGGCTGGTGCCTGACCCACAAACGGCCGATCCTCGACCGGCGCGGCGAGGTCATGGGGCTAATCGGCATCTCGGTGGACTTGCAGTCTGCGGCCCAAGCCCATCCGGCCTACCAGCGACTGTCGGCGGTCGACCTCTACATACGCCAGCACTACCACCTGCCGATCACGCTCGAAGACCTGACCCAGGTCGCCGGCCTCTCGGTCGCCCAACTGGAACGCTACTGCAAGCGCATCTTCCACTTGACGCCTCGCCAGATGATCCACAAGGCCAGGCTGGAACAGGCCCATCTGCTGCTGCGCACGCAGCTGCCGATCACCGAGGTGGCGCTGCGCTGCGGCTATTCCGACCACAGCGCTTTCTCGCGCCAGTTCAAGACCATGACCGGCTTCACGCCGCGCCAGTATCGCCAGGCCACGCGGGCCTGAAAACGCTGACAGCCGACCTGGGCGAATCGCTGACAACGCACGGAGGACTTGATTGTATAAAATCTACATTGTATAAAATCTTCAATCCGCCCGGACGAAGCCCTGCCGGCTCGTACCGCCAGGGCTGCCCATGCCATCGAAGGACCACGATTACAATGAAAAGCATTCACGTCATCGACTCCCATACCGGCGGCGAACCCACCCGCCTGGTCATGGGTGGCTTCCCTGCCCTTGCCGGCCAAACCATGGCCCAGAAACGCGATGCCTTGCGCAGCGACCATGATCGATGGCGTCGCGCCGCCCTGCTCGAGCCACGCGGCAACGATGTGCTGGTAGGCGCCCTGTACTGCGAGCCGGTATCTCCAGACGCCACGTGCGGCGTGATCTTCTTCAACAACACCGGTTACCTGGGCATGTGCGGGCACGGCACCATCGGGCTGGTGGCCTCGCTGCATCACCTTGGGCTGATCTCGCCAGGCGAGCACAAGATCGATACCCCGGTCGGCCCGGTCAGTGCCCTTCTGCGCGAGGACGGCTCGGTAACCGTGCGCAATGTCCCGGCCTATCGCTATCGCCAGAACGTCCCGGTCGAGGTTCCCGGCTACGGTGAGGTACGTGGCGACATCGCCTGGGGCGGCAACTGGTTCTTCCTGATTTCCGAACACGGCCAGCGACTGGAGCTGGACAACGTCGAGGCGCTGACCCTCTATACCTGGGCGATCCTGCAGGCACTGGAGGCCAACGGCATCTTCGGCCAGGACGCAGGCCTGATCGACCACGTCGAACTGTTCGCCGCCGATGCACGGGCCGATAGCCGCAACTTCGTGATGTGCCCCGGCAAGGCATACGACCGCTCGCCATGCGGTACCGGCACCAGCGCCAAGCTCGCCTGCCTGGCTGCCGACGGCAAGCTCGCCCCGGGCCAGACCTGGGTGCAGGCCAGCATCACCGGCAGCCAGTTCGAAGGCAGTTACCAAACGGAAGGCGACCGTATTCGCCCCTTCATCACCGGCCGTGCCTATGTCACAGCCGACAGCCGCCTGCTGATCGACGAGCAGGACCCCTTCGCCTGGGGCATCTGCAAGTGATGCCGGCCAACAAGCCTTTTCCAAGACCGACCGATAGCATGCTCGAGGAGCTTACAATGACTGACAATATCTTCACCGGCTGCATTCCTGCGCTGATGACCCCCTGCACCGCAGAGCGCAAGCCTGACTTCGACGCACTGGTGAAAAAGGGCCGCGAACTGATCGAAATCGGCATGAGCGCGGTGGTCTACTGTGGCTCGATGGGCGACTGGCCGCTGCTGACCGAGGCCGAACGCCAGGAAGGCGTGGCGCGCCTGGTGGCTGCCGGTATCCCGACCATCGTCGGCACTGGCGCGGTCAACTCCAGGGAAGCCGTTTCGCATGCCGCCCACGCCGCCAAGGTTGGCGCCCATGGCCTGATGGTCATTCCACGGGTGCTGTCGCGTGGCAACTCGATCCCTGCCCAGAAAGCCCACTTCAAGGCGATCCTGCAAGCCGCCGCGAACCTGCCGGCCGTGATCTACAACAGCCCTCACTACGGTTTCGCCACCCGTGCCGACCTGTTCTTCGAACTGCGCCAGGAGCACCCGAACCTGATCGGCTTCAAGGAATTCGGCGGCGCCGCGGCGATGAGCTATGCCGCCGAATTCATCACCTCCAAGGACGACCAGGTGACCCTGATGGCAGGTGTCGACACCCAGGTCTATCACGGCTTCGTCAAATGCAACGCCACTGGCGCCATCACCGGCATCGGCAATGCCCTGCCACGCGAGGTGCTGCTGCTGATCAGGCTGTGCCGGCAGGCCGCCGCAGGCGACGCCAAGGCCCGCCGTCTGGCCAAGGAGCTGGAAGAGGCCTTGGCGATCCTGTCCTCATTCGACGAAGGCGTGGACCTGGTGCTGTACTACAAGCACCTGATGGTCCTCAACGGCGACACCGAATACACCCTGCACTTCAATGAAACCGACGCCTTGAGCGAGTCCCAGCGACGCTACGCGGAAGATCAGTACGACCAGTTCCGCAAGTGGTACGCCAGCTGGTCGAGCGAGAACAACCTGGTCTGATAGACCGGCCTTGCCTCTGCGCGACGGCATGCCGCCAGCGTGCCGTCGCCCCTCAAGGCCCAGACCGCCACGGCGGACCGGGCCCATGCTTTCTCGACTCCAGGAGAGCCCATGAATCTTTCAGGTCACATGCTGATCGGCCAACGTGCCGTCATCGGCACCCAGTCCCCCATCCGTGCCATCGACCCTGCCACCAACGAGCCACTCGAACCGGCCTACCCTGGCGGCAACCGCGAGCACGTCGAACGCGCCTGCGGCCTGGCCTGGGCGGCATTCGACCCGTATCGCGAAACTTCGCTGCCAACCCGCGCTGCCTTTCTAGAACGTATCGCCAACAACGTCGAAGCGCTGGGCGATACCCTGATCGACCGCGCCGCGCGAGAAACCGGGCTGCCTCGCGCGCGCCTGCAGGGCGAACTGGGCCGGACCTGCCAGCAGCTGCGTAGCTTCGCCCGCACCGTGCGCGCTGGCGAATGGCTGGACGTGCGGGTCGACGAGGCGTTGCCCGAACGCCAGCCGCTGCCCCGTCCCGACCTGCGTCAACGGCATGTGGCCCTTGGCCCCGTGGCCGTCTTCGGCGCCAGCAACTTTCCCCTGGCGTTCTCGGTCGCTGGTGGCGACACCGCTTCGGCGCTGGCAGCCGGTTGCCCGGTCATCGTCAAGGCGCACAGCGCCCATCCCGGCACCAGCGAACTGGTAGGCCGGGCCGTCCAGCAGGCGGTGCAGGCGTGCGGCCTGCCGGAAGGGGTGTTCTCGCTGCTGTACGGCTCGGGTAACGAGATCGGCATCGGCCTGGTCAGTGATCCGCGCATCAAGGCGGTCGGCTTCACCGGTTCACGCACCGGTGGCATTGCACTGACCAAGGCCGCCCAGGCACGCCCCGAACCCATCCCGGTCTACGCCGAGATGAGTTCGATCAACCCGGTGCTACTGTTCGAATCGGCGCTGTGCAGCCGTGGCGCCGCGCTGGCCGAAGGCTTCGTCGCCTCGCTCAACCAGGGCGCCGGCCAGTTCTGCACCAGCCCTGGGCTGGTCATCGCGATAAAGGGCCAGGCACTGGACACTTTCCAGCAGACTGCCAGCGCAGCCATCGCTGGCAGCGCCGCCCAGACCATGCTCACGCCCGGCATCCACGCGGCCTACGACAAGGGTGTGCAAGCCTTGCGCGGCAACGCCAAGGCGCGCCTGCTGGCCAAGGGCATCGAGGGTGAAGGGTACAACCAGTGCCAGGCCCACCTGTTCGTCACCGCGGCCAGCGACTTCATGAGCGACCCGGCCATGCAGGAGGAAGTCTTCGGCTCGGCATCGCTGATCATCGAATGCGACGACCTGGCCCAGCTCCGCCAGGTCACCGAGTCCCTCGAAGGCCAGCTGACCGCCACCGTGCAGATGGACGACGCCGACGCGGACGCGGTCGCCACGCTGCTGGCGACCCTGGAGCGCAAGGCCGGTCGCATCCTGGTCAATGGCTGGCCGACCGGGGTGGAAGTGTGCGACGCCATGGTGCATGGGGGCCCGTTCCCAGCGACCTCCGACTCGCGCACCACCTCGGTGGGCACGGCGGCAATCCTGCGCTTCCTGCGTCCGGTGTGCTACCAGAACTTCCCCGACAGCCTGCTGCCAACGCCGATCAAGCGGGACAACCCGCTGGCACTCAGGCGCCTGCTCAACGGTCAGCGGGAACACTGACACAACGCTGTGGCGCGGCGGTCGACGCTGCGTCACGGCTTCATACCGGGCCCACCTCGGTGGCTGCCTCAGCGCCATTTGCATACAATATGCAAATTCCAACCGGGGCCTCGAACAGTATCATGGCAAGCTTCAAGACACGTGCGCAGCATGTCGCAGACGACCTGCGCAAACGCATCCTCAGCGGCGAATTCAAGGGCGTCACCCAGCTGCGCCAGGATGCCCTGGCACGCGACTACGATGTGAGCAGGATTCCGGTACGCGAGGCGCTGCTGACGCTCGAAGCCGAGGGGCTGGTCGAATTCCATCCGCATCGGGGTGCCTTCACCACCGAGCTCTCCACCACCACCATCCGCGAGCTTTTCGACCTGCGCGTGCTGCTCGAATGCCGGGCCCTGGGCGAAGCGATCCCGAAGCTGACGCCCGATGAGCTGGACCGGGCCGAACGCCTGCTCGACCAGTACGACGCCGCGCTGGATTCAGGCCGCGACATCGACAACTGGAGCGACCTGAACTTCGCCTTCCATACTGCCTTGTACGGGCCAGCCCAGTTGCCGGAAACCCTGGCGATGATCGGCCAGCTCAACACCAAGTGCGACCGCTACATCCGCATGCAGCTTCTTTATACCCAGGAAATCCAGAAAGCCGAGAAGGAACACCGCGAATTGCTCGACCTGGCACGGACCAAGGACATCGACACGGCCTGTGCCCTGCTCGCCCGGCACATCCGCGATGCCTGCGACGGTATCGTCACCGTCCTGGAAAACAGCTTGAACAGCTTGAACAGCTGACGCGCAGCGCCCTGGCCTGCGCGCAGGCCAGAGCTGCATGCAAGAAACGACGCTGAGCACGGGCCTGGCGGCACGAGACCGAGGCCATGGACCGAACAGAACAATTGTATAAAATCTACGATTAATGAGGTTGAGCGGATGCCTTCACACGAACTTCATCGTTCCAGCGGTCATGCCTGCGACATCGCCGTCGTGGGAGCCGGCATCGTCGGGGTCGCCTGTGCCCTGGCGCTTTCCCGGCAAGGGCACCAGGTGCTGGTACTGGACCGGGACGAACCGGGTCATGGCGCGTCGTTCGGCAATGCTGGCCACCTGGCCACCGAACAAGTCTTCCCGATTGCCGACAGCGCCATTCTCAAGCGCTTGCCCAGCATGCTCCTGGACCCGATGGGCCCGTTGCGCCTGGACTGGCGCTACCTGCCGCGGGCGCTGCCGTGGTTCACCCGGCTGCTGCTGAACCTGCGCCAGCGCCCCTATCAGCACAGCGTCGCCGCGCTGCGCGCCTTGAACGAAGCAAGCCTGCAAGCGTGGCGGCGTCTGCTGGCGTCGATCGACCAGCAGCGGCTGCTCAAGGAGGACGGCTCCCTGCTGGTGTTCGAGCGGCCCGAGTCCCAGGCCGCGATCGACCTGCTCAGGCAAAAGATGCAAGCCCAGGGCGTCGCCGTGGACACCTGGACGGCGCAGGCCATCCAGCGCAGCGCGCCCGAGCTGTCCGAATCGATCCAGGGCGGGCTGTTCTTTCCCGCCACCGGGCATTTCATCGACCCCTATCTGGTGCTGGACAGCCTGGTACAGGCCGCCCGGCAAACCGGCGTGCGTTTCGTTCGCCAGCGTGTCGAGGCTGGGCACCTGCGCGATGGCGTTGTGCTCGATACCGACCGCGGCCCGGTCGTGGCTGGCAAGGTGTTGATCGCCTGCGGCGCCCATTCGGCCGGTCTGACCCGACAGTTGACCGGCCGGGCGGTGCCGCTCGACACCGAGCGCGGTTACCACCTGATGCTGCCCCATGAGCATGATCGGCTGCCAATGGCGGTCACCTCCCTGGAGCGGCGCTTCATCATGACCCCCATGCGCGATGGCTTGAGGTTGGCAGGCACCGTCGAGTTCGCCGGCCTGGAGCGGGCCCCGGACATGCAGCGCGCCTGGCAGCTGCATCGCCTGACCCAGGGCCTGTTCAAGCGCGCCCTGGACACCGAGGCCGCGACCACCTGGATGGGCTTCAGGCCTTCGCTGCCCGACTCGTTGCCGGTGATCGACCAGGCTTGCGAGGGCCGTGTGTTGCTGGCGTTCGGCCATCAGCATCTGGGGTTGACCCAGGCTGCGGTGACCGCCGAGATGGTGGCTTCCCTGACAGGCCCGGCGCCGGCCGGCAGGCCACCCATGCCTGCCCTGGCGCCCTACCGTCTGGATCGGTTCTAGGCTTGCACGAAAAATGCCTGTCCGATGATCAGGTTGTGTTGAAAACAGGCTCGGGAGGCTCGTTCACCTCCAGTCAACCGCGCTGGCCCGCCTGTTTTCGCCGGGGCTGATCGCCGCTCTGCGGGTTCTCCTGCCCTCCCGGGATGGCCCAACGCGTCAACGCCCGGCCAGCTCCTGGTCCACCTCGCGCAGCGACTTGCCACGGGTCTCGCGAGTCGCCGCGACGGCCACGATCGAAATCACCGCCGAGGCCACCAGGTACCAGGCGATCGGCGTCGAGCTGTTGTATGCCTTGAGCAGACTCACGGCGATCAAGGGCGCCAGGGATCCGGCCAGGATCGGTGCCACCTGGTAGCACAGCGACAGTGCGGTGTAGCGGACATGGGTCGGGAACAGCTCGGCCATCAGGGCCGAGTATGGCGCATAGGTCATCGACTCGATGGCCAGCCCCAAGGTGATGGCCGCCATGATCAGCCAGTCGTTGCCGGTGTCCATCATCGGGAAACCGACGAAGCCCCAGAATGCCGTGAGCACTGCCCCGATCAGGTAGACCGGCTTGCGCCCGATGATGTCCGACAGGTAACCCATGGCGGGGATCATGAAAAAGTGCAGCAGATGCGCGCCGAACATCAGCATCAGGATCTGCGACGTGTCCTTGTGCACCACCAGCTTCAGGTAGGTGATGGAGAAGGTCACCACGGTGTAGTAGAGGATGTTCTCGGCAAAGCGGGCGCCGATGCCGACCAGCACCTGCCGCCAGTACTTGCTCAGGACCTCGACCACGCCCAGCTGGGTCTGGGCGACCTGCTGCTGGCGAGCCTGGGCTTCCTTGAAGATCGGTGCATCATCGACACGGGTGCGGATCCAGTAGCCAATCAGCACCACCACCGCGGAGAACCAGAAGGCGACCCGCCATCCCCAATCCAGGAACTGCGCTTCGGACAGGCTGGAGGACAGAATCAGCAGGATCACCGTGGCGACCAGGTTGCCCGCCGGTACGCCCGCCTGAGGCCAACTGGCCCAGAAGCCTCGACGATCGTCCGGGCTGTGCTCGGACACCAGCAGCACCGCCCCACCCCATTCGCCACCGAAGGCGAACCCCTGGATCAGCCGCAGCACGACCAGCAATAAAGGCGCTGCATAACCGATCTTCTCGAACGTTGGCAGGCAGCCCATCAGGAACGTGGTGATACCTACCACGATCAGGCTGATCTGCAGCAGATACTTGCGCCCTAGCTTGTCGCCATAGTGCCCGAACACCAAGCCGCCCAGGGGCCGGGCCAGGAAGCCGACGGCGTACAGGGCGAAGGCGGCGATGATGCCGTCCATGGCGCTCCCGGTCTGGCGGAAGAACAGCTGGCCGAACACCAGCGCCGAGGCTGTCCCGTACAGGAAGAACTCATACCATTCCGCTACCGCGCCGGCCATAGCCGCGGCCACCACGCGCTTGATACCGGCCGGGGCCTGTGCCGTCGTACGTCCTGCTTGCGGGGCTGTCGCAGAGGTCGTGGAAGTCATCGTATCGTGCTCCGATTGCTGGATGAGGTAACCAACCAAGTGCCTGCGTGACTGTCGTGCTGCCGCTCGAGAGCCAGTCAAGACGCCTGCCTGCTTCTTATATAGTATTTCGTATACGATTTTGCATGAAGCAAGATGGAGGCCAGGTTCTCGATCTGCTGATCGATGCCTGTAGATCGCGGCATTGGACACGAACGGGCACCTTGTCGAGTGACGCTTCGGTGCCAAGCTGTTACCTGAGGAAGCACCGCTGCCACATAACGGAGCACAGGTCAGAAGGCCTGCTCAGGCGCGAGGCAGGTGCTCGTACAGGCTCTGGCAGACGCCGTTGATGTGATCCTCGATCAGCTTCGCCGCCGCCTCGACATCCCTGGCGCGACAGGCCGCGACGATCTGCCGATGCTCATGATCGGCGCGATCCTTGCCTGCCGACAGACTCATCTGCATACGCAGGTAACGCTCGACCTTGTCATGGATCGACCGGATCAGCCCGACCAGGAACGGCCGCTGGGCCGGCTCGTACAGGCACGCGTGCAAGGCCCAGTTCAGCTCGGCCCAGCGACCAATGTCATCCTCACCGACGAATTCGGCACAAATGCCTTCGGCATGGCTGAAGGTCTGCTCCGTCATGTTCGGCACCGCCAGGCGAATGGCCTGGACCTCCAGCAACACTCGAACCTCGAAGAACTGCGCGAGGTCCGGCTCCGACATCTTCGTCACCAGCGCCCCGCGGTTGCGGTGGAAAGCGACCAGCCCTTCGGCCTCCAGGCGTTTCAAGGCTTCGCGAACCGGGATCTTGCTGACGTTGAAGGCCTGGGCGATATCGTCCTGGCGCACCGGCTCGCCTTCGGCGAGATGCCCCGAAATGATCGCATCGCGCAGGTGCCTTGCAATGATCTCGGAGGTAGAAGGCGCGACCCCGAGGTTGGGCGCTTGGCTAGGGAATGGCACGGCTGGATCCGATGAAAGGCAGGTGCGGATATCTTATACGATAGGTGGCACGCCTCCAAAAGGCTGGACGATGCATGACATCCGTTCATCCATGGCCTGATGAATCATCAGTTGTCCGCCCCAGCCCGCTCGAATCTAATCGCAGCGAGCGGCCAGCCAGCAGGGGTCACGGTCGCTGGCGAGCACATGATGGCCAGGTAGCGCGCCGCGAGGCTCGTCTTGCGCAAAGACGCTCAGATAGCTACGGAGATGAATCGATGATCCATGGGAAAACGTTCGAGGCCTGGAAGCTGAGCCACCCGCTCTTGGCCGACCTGGTAGCGCTCAAGCCAACCACCTGGTTCAACCCAGGCATTGCCGAGGCTTCGCAAGGCCTGGCCGACGTGGGCCTGAGCGCCGAAGACGTGAAAGCTGCCAGTGCCAGGCTGCAGCGCTTCGCCCCTTATCTGGCCGCGGTGTTTCCCGACACCAGGCGCACTAGTGGCATCATCGAATCGCCGATCGTCCGGCTGGAGAAGCTGCGCCAGCAGCTCGTCGAACCGTCCTCGCTCGACCAGGCGGGAGCCTTGTGGCTCAAGGCCGACAGCGAGCTGCCGATCTCCGGCTCGATCAAGGCCAGGGGCGGCATCCACGAAGTCCTCAAGCACGCCGAGGAACTGGCGCTCGAGGCCGGCTTGATCACGCTCGCCGACGATTATGCCCACCTGGCCAGCGACGCGGCGCGGGCTTTGTTCGGCAAGTATCGGATCGCGGTAGGCTCGACCGGCAATCTCGGTCTGTCGATCGGCATCATGAGCGCCAAGCTTGGCTTCCAGGTAAGCGTGCACATGTCCGCCGATGCCCGGCAGTGGAAGAAGGACAAGCTGCGCGCCAACGGCGTCACGGTCGTCGAGCATGCCTCGGACTACAGCGTCGCCGTCGAGCAAGGTCGCCAACAGGCAGTCGGTGACCCAAGCTGCTACTTCGTCGACGACGAGAACTCGCCGCATCTGTTCCTCGGTTACGCCGTGGCGGCCGAGCGCCTGGCTCGCCAGTTCGACCAGGCCGGCATCCAGGTCGATGCCGAGCACCCGCTGTTCGTCTATCTCCCCTGCGGCGTGGGCGGCGGTCCGGGAGGCGTGGCGTTCGGCCTGAAGCTGGTCTTCGGCGATGCCGTGCGCTGCATCTTCGCCGAACCTACCCATTCGCCCTGCATGCTGTTGGGTGTCTATACCGGCCTGCACGATGGCACCTGCGTGCAGGATTTCGGCATCGACAACCTGACCGCGGCCGACGGCCTGGCCGTGGGCAGGCCGTCGGGGTTCGTCGGCAGAGCCATGCAGCGGTTGATCGACGGCTACTACACGGTCAGCGACGACGAATTGTATCGGCTGATGGCACTGGCCCACGACCAGGAAGGGGTCAAGCTCGAGCCCTCGGCGCTGGCCGGGATGCCTGGCATGGTCCGGGTGTTACAATCGCCCCACTATCTGGAACGCGTGGGCCTGACGCCGGCGCAGCTGCGCCAGGCCACTCATCTGGTGTGGGGTACCGGCGGCAGCATGGTTCCGGCCGACGAATTCGATGCCTACCTCGCCAGGGGGCGCAGCCTGCAAGCGGTTCCGTAGCCTGCGTACCCGAGCGCGAAGCACTTCCAAGGACTGCATGGATGGACAAGCCAAGCGCCACCGCCCCGAAGCTCAGCGGCACCCACCTGGGCAGCCTGCATGTCTTCCTGGTCGCGGCGCGTCACCTGAGCTTTGCGCGCGCGGCCGAGGAGCTGTGCCTCAGCGCCAGCGCGGTCAGTCACCGGATCAACCGTCTCGAGCAGGAGCTGTCGCTGCGGCTGTTTCGGCGTATGCCGCGCAAGGTCAGCCTCACGGAAGATGGCGAGCGCCTGTTCGAGGTCATGCAGCGGACCATGGAGGAACTCTCGGCGGCCGTACGAGCGCGCGCCCATGACCAGCTCGCCGGCCAGCTGACACTGCACGTTCGCCCTTCGATCGCCCAGTGCTGGCTGGTCCCGCGCCTGGCGCGGTTCACCGCCAGGTATCCCGATATCCAGCTGGACATCCGGGTCGGCAACGAGAACATCGACTACCGCACCAGCAAGGTCGACTTGCTGTTGTGCTATTGCGACGGCCACCACCCGGGCCTGGTCAGCCTGCACTTGATGAACGAGCGAATGGCACCGGTCTGCTCGCCTCGCTATGCCGAGGCGCTCGGGCTTTGTGGCGACGCCGGCCAACTGGGCGCCTGCACTGCCCTGCATGACATCGCCGCCTGGAACAACGCGGCCTTCGACGCGGAATGGCAGCTATGGGCGTCGTCGACCGGAGCGGACGTGCAACTGCCGAAGCGTTTCCTGACCTTCGATCGTTCCGACCTGTGCACCCTGGCGGCGTTGAATCACGTCGGGCTGGCCATCGGCCGTGAGCGACTGGTCCGCGCGCACGTGGCGCGTGGGGAGCTGGTCCTGCCGTTCGGCGGCTTCGTCGACACGCCTGGACATGGCTATCACCTGGTGCATCGGCTGCACGACCCGATGCCAAGGCGACTGCAGGCGCTGATCGACTGGCTGCTCGAATGCGCCCGCGAAACCACCACGGCCTGCTGATTGCAAGCCCGCCTGGTTTCGAATGCGATCGCAGTCAAAAAATCCGGCCAGGCGCAATCTTCTGACGAGCGCTTATTGCACGCTCACGTGGCACGCCGGCCATGAAACCACAGCGAAAGGTCGCTCACAAACAGTGCGCCTGCACCATGCGCGTGCCTTGCCGAACAGGCAACTCTGCGCTCTGAATTAATCACTTGTGGTGCCCCCTGCATCTGCCCACCATAGCCCTCGGACAACCGACATCACACGCAGGGCAGATAATAATGAAAATATTCAGCGCTTCCCGCACACCGTTGTTTGTATTTGTTCTTCTCTATATAGGTTACGTCATTTCCTATATCGACCGCGCCGCCATCACGCTTGCGCTCGCGCATATCGGCGAAGACTTCAATGTCGGCCCGGCGGAACTTGGCATCGTTCTGAGCGCCTTCTTTCTTGGTTATGCCTTGATGCAGATTCCGGGCGGCTGGCTGGCCGACCGTTATGGCAGCAAGGTGGTCATCGTGATCTCCGTCACGTTGTGGTCGCTGTTCACCGTCATGACCGGGCTGGCCTGGTCCCTGGCCTCGCTGCTGCTCATCCGGTTCCTGTTCGGGCTCGGTGAAGGCAGCTATCCCTCCTCGGCGATGAAAGGCGTGGCGGAAATCTACCCGCGCCAGGACCGTCCGAAGATGGTCGGGTTGATGATTTCGTCGAACTATGTCGGCAGCTTCATCGCCCCCCTGATCATCGCGCCGCTGATCCTTTGGCTCGGCTGGCGAGACGTGTTCCTCGCCATCGGCCTTGCCGGGATCGTGTTCGCCGTCTTCTATGCCTTGAGCGTGCAACGCCCGGCGGCAGCGCTCGAGCCACGCGCCGGCACTCTCGGTGCCAAGGAGAAGGTCAGCGTCAAGGAGCTGCTGCGCATGCCGCTGATCTGGAAGATCGTCGTCGTGTGGTTCTGCCTGAGCCTGGTCAACAAGGGCCTGGATGCGTGGATGCCGATGTATCTGCTCAAGGCTCGCGGGCTGGATCTGAAGACGGTCGGCATGCTCGTGCCCCTGCCCTTCATCGCCGCGAGCATCGCCTCGGCGTTCGGCGGCTGGCTGATGACCCGCTATTTCGATGGAAGGGAAAAATTCCTGATGATGGGCAGCTGCGTCCTGACCGGCATCTTCGTCTACGGCATGTACACCAGCCAGTCGACCACCCAGGTGATCGCCTTCCAGACCGCCGCCTACTTCTTCAAATCGTTCGTCTTCGCCACGGCCTTCGCCCTGCCGACCAAGATCCTCTCGCAGCGACTGGTGGGAACGGGGATCGGGATGGTGAATTTCGGTGGACAACTGGCCGGATTCGTCTCGCCGATGGTGATCGGCTTCCTGGTCGCCTATTTCGGTACCTATGACTCGGCGTTCCTGTTCCTGCTGGGGGCCATCGCCGCTTCGATCCTGGTGAGCCTGACCATCAGCCCACGCAAGATCCGCGACGTGCAGTTGGCCAATGCGCATGAGGCCTGAGCCGGCAGGTCAATTCGGTCAGGCCCAGGCGGTTCGGCTAAGATCGACCGCTTCCCAGGCAGAGAACCACTCGTTCATGAGCGCTCGAATCCTTAGCGAAACAGCCGTTCGCTACTTTCTTCAGGTGGTCAACAGCGGCTCGATCAGTGAAGCGGCGGCCCGCCTGCATGTGGTGCCTTCGGCCGTCAGCCGGCAGATCAGCCGGCTCGAGCATGAGCTCGGTGCCCCGCTGATCGAGCGTCAGTCGCGCGGCGTGGCCTTGACCGCCGCCGGCGAACTGCTCGCCAGCTATGCACGGCGCACGCTGCTCGACGCTGAGGGGGTGACCCACGAAATCGCTGCCCTGGGGCATGCTACCGATACCCTGGTCAAGGTCGCCTGTACCCAAGGTTTCGCTCCGTACTGCCTGCCCGATGCCATTGCCGGTTTCCGCGCGGCCGGCAAGCCTGGCAGTTTCCAGGTCCAGGTCGCCGCGGCCCAGGAGGTGACCCGGCTGGTGCGCGAAGCCCAGGTCGACATCGGTTTTTCGTTCAGCCTGGGCGCGGCGCGCGACATCAACGTGGCCTACAGCCAGCCGGCGCCGCTGCTGGCGCTGGTGGCGCCGCAGCATCCACTGTCGGCCAGGCCCTGCGTATCGCTCTCGGAAATCGTCCGCCATCCGCTGGCCCTGCCAGGCCCGCAGACCACGCTACGCCAGCTGCTGGACATCTATTGCAGCCGCGAGGGCCTGGCCTACAAGAGCATCCTCGAGACCGATCACCTCGAAGCACTGGTGCAGTTCGCATGTGCCGGGACCGCGGTGACCTTCACCGGCGAACTGGTCGTCAGGCCTCGCCTGCGCGCCGGTCAGTTGGTCGCGCTGAATGTACCGGAACTTGCCGACAGCGACAGGTCCATCGAAATCCAGACCCTGGCCGGGCGCCAACTGTCATCGACGCTGCTGAACTTCATCGAACACATGAAACTGGCCTTGCCGGGATAACGCACTTACAACGGATCCGGCAAGTCATTCAGTTAATGGCAAACCTCACCTCTAAATAAGTTAGTTGTTCGGGCAGGCCTGGGCTTCTACCCTTTTTTCAAATACTCAGCGGGGTTCGAACATGCACAAGAGAAATGAACTGGCGAGCCAGGGCGCGGTAGCACTCAAGGCCTTGATCGACCGTCGGGAAGTGTCGCCGGTAGAAGTCGTGGAAGCCTGCATCGCCCAGATCGAAACCTATGATCCGAAGATCAATGCGTTCTGCGCGACCTCGTTCGAGCGCGCCCGCGAAGAAGCCATCGCGGCCGAAAAAGCCATCATGCGCGGCGAGCCTCGCGGGCTGCTCAGCGGGCTGCCGATCGGCATCAAGGACCTGGAAGAAACCGAGGGCCTGCTGACCACCTATGGTTCGCCGCTGTACCGTGGCAACGTGCCGACCCAGGACAACGAACTGGTCAGGCGCCTGCGTCAGGCTGGCGCGATCATCGTCGGCAAGACCAACGTTCCAGAAATGGGGGCTGGCGCCAATACCCGCAACCCGGTCTGGGGTGCTACAGGCAACCCGTTCGACCCGCGTCTCAACGCTGGCGGTTCCTCCGGTGGCGCAGCCGCCGCGCTGGCCGCCGACATGGTGCCGCTGTGCAGCGGCTCCGATACTGGCGGTTCCCTGCGCATTCCGGCGGCCAAGTGCGGCGTGGTCGGTCTGCGCACCTCGCCGGGCCTGGTGCCCAGCGAGCGCAAGTTGCTGGGCTGGACACCAATCTCGGTGGTCGGCCCGATGGGCCGCACTGTCGCCGATACCTGGCTGCAGCTGGCTGCCACCGCTGGCGTGGCGCCGAACGATCCGCTGAGCTACCCGTTCAGCATGTCGAGCGCCATCGCTGCCGAGACGCCGACGGACTTGTCGCGCCTGCGCATCGGCTACACCGAGGACTTCGGTGTCTGCGAGGTGGACGACCAGATCCGCGCGGTGTTTCGGCAGAAGATCGCCCAGCTCAAGGGCCTGTTCGCGGTATGCGAGCACATCGAGGTGGACATGCGGCATGCCCACCGCTGCTTCGATATCGTGCGCGCCGAGGCCTTCGTGGGCAGCCTGCAGGCAGCCTACGAGAAAGACCCCGATGCGCTCGGCCCCAACCCCAGGGCCAACTACGAGATGGGCGCGCGCATGTCGCTCAAGGACTGCGTCTGGGCCAGCGCAGAGCAGACCCGCATCTTCCGGCGCTTCCAGAAGCTGTTCGAGCGCTACGACCTGATCCTCTCGCCCACCACGCCCGTTTCGGCCTTCCCCTGGGAGCAGCCCTACCTGGCCAGCGTCAACGGTATCGCCCTGGAGAACTATTACCGCTGGCTGGCCCTTACCTATGTGGTGACGCTGGCGACCAACCCGGCGCTGTCGATGCCCATGGGCGTCGATCATCGCGCAATGCCGTTCGGCATGCAGGTGATCGGCCGGTTCCGCGGGGATCTGGAACTGCTGCTTGCCGCCCAGGCGCTGGAGCAGCACTGCCAGCAGAGTGCCGAATTGCGTCGCCCGCTCCCGGATTTCGACGCCTTGCTGGCCAGCGATGTAGACCTGAGCACGCCAGTGACCCACCCACCACTGGCAGCCAACGACCCCAACCTGGCGCAGGAGAGCCGACCGGCAGTGTGAACGCACCCCGGCGTGGAAGAGTGCACGGTCGATACGGGAGGCCTGCCGCAGCACCGCGTCAGGCCAGGCAGCTCCCGGAGCCGCTGCGCGCCCCGGCGGCGGCCGCTGCCCGCAGTTCCGTGAGCCATGCTTGCAGCACCATTGCCCGATGTGGCAGGGCCAATGCCACCACTGCTCGACGCCCTGCCCACCAGGCTCTAACATCACGCCTTTATCGTTTCACCATATTTCGAAAAGGCGCCCGATGTCCGTTCACGAAGCACCACCCTCCACTGTCCCGAAAAGTACCGCCACCGGCATGGAAGCCTCCATGGCCGTGGGCAGCTTCGCCATTGGTACTGGTGAATTCGCCATCATGGGGCTGATGCCCGATATCGCCCACAACCTGCAACTGAGCGAGCCCCAGGTTGGGCATGCGATCAGCGCCTATGCCCTGGGCGTCATGGTCGGCGCCCCGAGCCTGGCCATCCTGGGTGCCAAGCTGCTGCGCAAGCACATGCTGCTCTTGCTGATGGCGCTCTATGCCATCGGCAACCTGGCCACCGCCTTCGCACCGTCGTTCTCCGGCCTGGTCGCCTTCCGCTTCATCAGCGGCCTGCCCCATGGCGCCTACTTCGGCATCGCTGCCGTGGTGGCCTCGAGCATGGTGCCGAACAACCAGCGGGCCGGCGCGGTAGCGCGGGTGATGATGGGCCTTACCTTGGCCATGCTGCTGGGCAACCCCATCGCCACCTTCCTCGGCCAGTTCTTCGGCTGGCGTTCGGCTTTCGTCCTGGTCGGTCTGATCGCCCTTTGCACCATCGGCCTGGTCTGGCGTTTCGTGCCACAGCCGCAGGACGAGCCGCGCAGCAACCCGCGCAAGGAGCTACAGGCGTTCAAGCTGCCGCAAGTGTGGATGGCGCTGGCGATCGCCTCGGTCGGCTTCGCCGGGATGTTCTGCGTGTTCAGCTACCTGGCACCGACCATGCTCAAGGTGACCCAGGTCTCGCCGCAATGGATTCCGTTCGGCCTGGCAGCCTTCGGGCTCGGCGGCATCATCGGCAACATCGCCGGCGGCAAGCTGTTCGACCGGCTGCAGTTCCGCGCCGTGGGGCTGGTACTGGTGTGGTCGATGGCCGTGCTGGTGTTCTTCTCCTTCGCCGCGCATGCATTGTGGAGCCTGCTGCTGGGCATCGGCCTGGTCGGCACCATGATCGCCCTGGCCGCACCCTTGCAGATCCGCCTGATGGACATCGCCCACGAAGCGCCGAGCCTGGCCGCGGCGTCCAACCATGCGGCTTTCAACCTGGCCAACGCGCTCGGTCCGTGGTTCGGCGGCATGGCCATCAGCGCCGGGCTGGGCTGGACCAGCACTGGCTACATCGGGGCGGCCACTGCGTTCGTCGGCTTGGGAATCTACTTGCTGGCGCGGCGCATGAAAGGCGGCCACTGACCCAGGCCTCGCCCTGTCTCGCTGAAGCTCGGCACTGGCCAGCTGGGCCAGGTTGCGGCTGCCGCAGACCAAGGCAGACACCTTGTCCCACAGCACTGCATTGAGCTGGACGGGGTAGGCGCAGCGGCCGAGGCGCCACGGCAGCACCCATGGGTCAACTCCTCGCGGCCAGGGCGGTGGCGACCTTCGACGCGCAGGGCCGGCCCAGCAGCCTGGATATGGCCTGGCCTGCCTGGGCCAGCCGCTGCAGGTCGATGCCTGGATCCAGACCCAGGCCGTTCAACAGGTACACCAGGTCTTCGGTGGCGACGTTGCCCGAGGCGCCTTTGGCATAAGGGCAACCGCCGAGACCGGCGACCGAGCTGTCGAAGACCGCGACACCTTCGAGCAGGCTGGCGTAGATGTTGGCCAAGGCCTGGCCATAGGTATCGTGGAAGTGGCCGGCGAGGCGCTCGCGCGGGACCTGCCGGCCGACGGTTTCGATCAGGTCGCGCGTCGCTCCGGGGGTACCGACGCCGATGGTGTCGCCCAGCGACACTTCGTAGCAGCCCATCGCGCTCAGCTCCCGTGTCACCGCCGCGACCTGCTCCGGCTCGATGGCGCCTTCATACGGGCAACCCAGGACACAGGAGACATAGCCGCGCACGCGCATGCCGTGAGCAGTCGCGGTCTGCAGAACCGGCTCGAAGCGGGCCAGGCTTTGCGCGATGGAGCAGTTGATGTTGCGCTGCGAGAAGCTCTCGGAAGCGGCGGCGAACACCGCCACTTCCTCGATACCGGCCTGCATCGCCGCCTCCAGCCCCTGCATGTTCGGTGTCAGCGCCGAATAGGTCACGCCCGGCCGGCGCTCGATGCCTGCAAATACCTCGTGGCTGCCGGCCATCTGCGGCACCCAGCGTGGGGAAACGAAGCTGCCGACCTCGATATGCCGCAAGCCCGCGGCGCTCAGCTGGTTCACCAGGCGGATCCTGGTCGCCGTGTCGACCAGGCCCGGTTCGTTCTGCAAGCCGTCGCGCGGCCCGACTTCGAAGATCCGCACCTGTGCGGGCATGTTCATGATACGGCCTCCACTTCCACGAGCACGGTGCCTTCGCCAGTCAGTTCGCCTTCGCGGGCATGGATGGTCGTGACGATCCCGGCCTGCAAGGCGCGGATGGTGTGCTCCATCTTCATGGCCTCCATGACCACCAACGCCGCGCCCGCCTCCACTGCCTGGCCTTGTTCGACCAGCACGCGCACGATGCTGCCATTCATCGGCGCGGTGAGGCCGCCGTGCTGCGCCTGCGCCGTCTCGGCTTCGGCGATCGGGTCGAAGCGGCTCACCGCGTGCCATTCGACACCCCAGCGCACATGGGCCACGCGGCCCTGGCGCACGACAGGCAAACCCGCGCGGCAGCGCAGCGCATCGCGCGGCAGCCGCACCTGGCGCCGCACGCCTTCGCACACCAGTGTCAACGACAGGTCCTGCGCCAGCCCCGCCCGCCAGGCTGTCAAGCTCGCCCAGGGCGAGCCAGGATCGTCACCACGCACCTGCGCGGTATCGGTGGCCAGCAGTGCCAGGGCGGCACCTTGCCAGAACGGCTCGGGCAACTGCGTCGCGGCAGGCAGCAGCGCCTCGTGGTGGCGCTCGATGAACCCGGTGTCCAGGCACTGCGCCGCGAACGCCTCGTGCCCGAGGATACGCTGGAGAAACGCCAGGTTGGTCCTGAATCCGGCGACCACGGTCTCGGAAAGCATCGCCAGCAGTCGTTGGCGAGCCTCTTCGCGGTCCTCGCCCCAGGCGATGAGCTTGGCGACCATCGGGTCGTAGAACGGCGATACCTCGTCGCCTTCTTCGACCCCGCTGTCCACGCGACGCCCCGGCCCCGCGGCAGGTTCACGGTACAGCTGGAGGTGACCGCTGGCCGGCAAGAAGCCTGCCTCGGGATGTTCCGCATACAGGCGCACCTCGATGGCGTGGCCATGCAGCGGCACCTGCTCCTGGGTGATGGGCAGCGGTTCGCCACGCGCGACACGGATCTGCCAGGCCACCAGGTCCAGCCCAGTGATCGCCTCGGTGACCGGGTGCTCGACCTGCAGGCGAGTGTTCATCTCCATGAAGAAGAATTCACCACGGTCGTCGAGCAGGAATTCCACCGTGCCGGCACCCACATAGCCGATCGCCTTGGCCGCGCGCACCGCCGCTTCGCCCATGGCCCGCCGCAGCGCCGGTGCCAGGCCTGGCGCGGGCGCCTCCTCGACGACCTTCTGGTGACGCCGCTGGATCGAGCAGTCGCGTTCGTGCAGGTACAGGCAGTTGCCATGCTGGTCGGCAAACACCTGGATTTCCACGTGGCGCGGCTTGAGCAGGTACTTTTCCACCAGCATGCGTGGATCACCGAAAGAGGACTGGGCCTCGCGTTGCGCCGAAGACAATGCCTCGGCCAGGTCGTCCTCGTGCTCGACCACCTTCATGCCCTTGCCCCCGCCACCCGCGGTGGCCTTGAGCAGCACCGGGTAGCCGATGCGCCCGGCCGCTTCCCTGAAGGTCTGCAGGTCCTGCGCGTCGCCATGGTAGCCTGGCACCAGCGGCACCCCGGCCTGTTCCATCAGCGCCTTGGCCGCCGACTTGCTTCCCATCGCATCGATCGCGCTGGCCGGTGGGCCGAGGAAAATCAGGCCCGCCTCGGCGAGCTTGCGGGCGAAGCTGGCGTTCTCCGACAGGAAGCCATAGCCGGGGTGCACCGCTTGAGCGCCACTGGCCAGCGCGGCCTCGATGATCTTGTCCATCACCAGGTAGCTCTCGCCCGGCTTGGCGCCGCCCAGATCGACGGCCAGGTCGGCTTCGCGCACATGCCGCGCGTGGCGGTCGATCGCGCTGTGGACCGCGACCGTGGTCAGGCCCAGCGCCTTGGCGGTACGCATGATGCGGCAGGCGATTTCACCACGGTTGGCGACCAGCAGCGTGGATATCGTTGTTCTTTTCATGATTGTCTGCTCTGTCATTGTCGCATCCTGTCGGTCACAGCCACGCGGGCTTGCGTTTTTCGAGGAAGGCGTTGAGCCCTTCCTGCCCCTCTGGGCTGACACGGATCCCGGCGATCACTTCTTCGGTCCGTGCCCTGAGCCCGTCGCTCAGGACGCCACTGCCGACCTCCTGCAACAGGCGCTTGCACACCCGCATCGCCTGGGGGCTGTTCTGCACAAGCGAGGCCGTCCAGCTCGCCACGGCATCGTCCAGCTCGTGAGCCGGGCAGGTTTCGGCGAGCAGCCCGATGCGCCGCGCCTGCTGGCCATCGAAGCGCTCACCGCTCAAGGCATAGCGGCGGCTGGCCCGTTCGCCGATGGCCTGGACCACATAGGGGCTGATGACCCCCGGCACGAGGCCGATACGCACTTCGGACAAACTGAACAGGGCATCGCTGGCGCCGATGGCGATATCACAGCAGGCAGTCAACCCCACCGCGCCGCCGAACGCAGCACCGTGGACCACGGCGACGGTGGTGAATGGCAGGTGATGGAGCAGGCTCATCAACTCGCCAAGCCGGTGGGCGTCGCGCAGGTTGGCGGCATGGTCGAGCGCGGCGCAGGATTGCATCCAGGCCAGATCGGCGCCGGCGCAAAAATGCTTGCCACGGCCCCGCAGGAACAGAAAGCGCACGTCGTCGCGGCTGTTCAGCAGGCCAAGGACGGCGATCAGCTCGTCGATCATCTCGGCGTTGAAGGCGTTGTTCCTGGCGGGTCTGTTCAACCAGAGCGTGGCCACGCCCTTGGAATCGATATGAAGCTCGATGGTGCTGTAAGCGCTCATGTGCATTCTCGGCAAAGGTGAATTCGGGCGCCGGTGGTTTCCTGCAAGCGCAGGTGCCAGCGCAGGGCGAGCTGACCACGGCCTACATGCGCAAGACGCCGAAGCGGGTCGGTTCGATGGCCGCGTTGAGGCTCGCCGACAACGCCAGCGCCAGCACCTCGCGTGTCTGCGCCGGATCGATCACTCCGTCGTCCCACAGGCGCGCGCTCGAATAATAGGCATGGGCCTGCTGTTCGTACTGCTCGACGATCGGCTGCCTGAGACGTCGCTCGTCCTCCTCCGAGAAGGTCTGTCCCGAGCGCCGGGCCTGCTCCTGCTTGACCTGCACCAGCACGCCAGCGGCCTGCTGCGCGCCCATCACGCCGATCTTGGCATTGGGCCACATCCACAGCAGGCGAGGGTCGTAGGCCCGTCCGCACATGCCGTAGTTGCCCGCGCCAAAGCTGCCGCCGATGATCACGGTGAACTTCGGCACCTGGGCACAGGCCACGGCCGCCACGAGCTTGGCGCCGTGCTTGGCGATGCCGCCAGCCTCGTATTTCTGTCCGACCATGAAGCCGGTGATGTTCTGCAGGAACAACAACGGTATCCCTCGCTGGCAGGCCAGCTCGATGAAGTGCGCGCCCTTTTGCGCGGCTTCGGCGAACAGGATGCCGTTGTTGGCCAGGATCGCCACCGGGTAGCCATGGATGTGGGCGAAGCCACAGACCAGCGTGGTGCCGAACAGCGCCTTGAATTCATCGAAGTGCGAACCGTCGCCGATCCTGGCGATGACTTCGCGTACGTCGAAGGGCTGCCTGGGATCGGCCGGGATCACCCCGTACAGCTCATCTGGGCAGTAGCGCGGGGCGACCGGCGCGATCGTCTGCAACTGGCCGAGCTTGCGCCAGTTGAGGTTGGCGACACAGCGGCGAGCGATGGCCAGGGCGTGACTGTCGTTCTCGGCATAGTGGTCGGCGACCCCCGAGACCTTGCAATGCACGTCGGCACCGCCCAGCTCTTCGGCAGTGACGACCTCGCCGGTGGCCGCCTTGACCAGCGGCGGCCCGGCGAGAAAGATGGTGGCTTGCTCGCGCACCATGATGGTCTCGTCGCTCATGGCTGGCACGTAGGCGCCGCCGGCGGTACAGGATCCGAGCACCACGGCGATCTGGGGAATACCCTGGGCACTCATGTTGGCCTGGTTGAAGAAGATCCGCCCGAAATGCTCGCGGTCGGGGAACACTTCGTCCTGGCGCGGCAGGTTGGCGCCGCCGGAGTCGACCAGGTACAGACACGGCAGGCGGTTCTGCTGGGCAATGGCCTGGGCGCGCAAGTGCTTCTTCACGGTCAGGGGGTAATAGGTGCCGCCCTTCACCGTCGCGTCATTGGCGACGATCATGCATTCGACCCCCTCGACGCGTCCGATTCCGGCGATCACTCCGGCGGCCGGAACGTCTTCGTCATACACCTGGTGCGCGGCCAACTGGCCAATCTCGAGAAAAGGCGAGCCGGGATCGAGCAATTGGTCGATCCGCTCGCGCGGCAACAGCTTGCCGCGCGCGGCATGTCGCTGCTGCGCCTGCTCGCCGCCGCCTTGGGCGACCTGGGCGAGCAGCGCGCGCAGGCTTTCGACTTGCACCAGCATCGCCTCACGGTTGGCGAGATACTCAGGCGAGCGCGTGTTGATCTGTGTAGTGAGCGTGCTCATGGATCCCTCTTGTCGTTCTGTCTGCCATGGCGCGCGCAGCTGGGCCAAGCTGCGCGCCCCGGTTGCTCGAGCGCCGACCTTCAATGCGTCTCGTTGAACAGCTCACGGCCGATCAGCATGCGGCGTATCTCGCTGGTGCCGGCGCCGATCTCGTAGAGCTTGGCGTCACGCCACAGCCGCCCGACCGGAAACTCGTTGATGTAGCCGTTGCCACCAAGGATCTGGATCGCCTCGCCGCATAGCCAGGTGGCCTTTTCAGCAGCATAGAGGATCACCCCGGCGCAATCCTTGCGCACTTGCCGGACATGCCCGGCGCCCAGGGCATCGAGGTGCTTGCCAACCGCGTAGAGGTAGGCGCGACAGGCCTGCAAGGTGGTGTACATGTCGGCGATCTTGCCCTGGATCAGCTGGAACTCGCCGATGCTCTGGCCGAACTGGCGGCGGTCATGGATGTACGGGATCACCACGTCCATGGCCGCCTGCATCAGGCCCAGCGGCCCACCGCTGAGCACGGCGCGCTCGTAGTCCAGGCCGCTCATCAGCACCTTGACGCCCTCGCCGACCTTGCCGAGCACGTTTTCCTCGGGGACCTCGACGTCCTGGAAGACCAGCTCGCCGGTGTGCGAACCGCGCATGCCGAGCTTGTCCAGTTTCTGCGCCACGGAGAAGCCCGGCGCGCCCTTCTCCAGGATGAAGGCCGTCATGCCCTTGGCCCCAGCGCTCGGGTCGGTCTTGGCGTAGACCACCAGCACGTCGCAGTCCGGCCCGTTGGTGATCCACATCTTGGTGCCGTTGAGAAGGTAGCGATCGCCCTGCTTCTCGGCGCGAAGCTTCATGGAAACCACGTCGGAGCCGGCATTGGGCTCGCTCATGGCCAAGGCGCCGACGTGCTCGCCACTGACCAGCCTGGGCAAAAAGCGATCCTTCTGCGCCTCGGAGCCGTTGCGGTGGATCTGGTTGACGCACAGGTTCGAATGGGCGCCATAGGACAGGCCGATGCCGCCAGCTGCCCGCGAGATCTCCTCCATCGCGACCATGTGCGCCAGGTAACCCATGCCCGAGCCGCCATAGCGCTCGTCGACGGTCAGCCCCAGCAGCCCCATGTCGCCGAACTTGCGCCATAGGTCCATGGGGAACTGGTCGTCACGATCGGCCGCCTCGGCACGCGGGGCGATTTCCCTGGCGGCGAAGCCGGCCACCGAGGTTCTGAGCATGTCGATCTCTTCGCCCAGGAAGAAATCCAGCGTTGGCAGGTTGTTCATGTCACGTCCTCACTCTTGTGAAAGGTGCTGTTGTCCGGGCCCGCGCGGGCTCGGAAAATGGCGAGCCTGCGCCAGCTCACACCAGCCTGGCGGGTATCGTCGAGGGGCGTTCGGCGGCATCGGCGAACGCCGGCGCGTGCAGCCGGCTGGACAGTTCACGCAACCGCTCCCTGGCCTTGGAAAGATAGCGGTCCTTGACCGCGCCGTAGCCCCGTACCGCCTCCGGCAGGGCCGCCAGTTCCACGGCCAGCGCCTGGTGCTCTGGCGCGAACCCGTTTTCCAGGTCATCGAGCAGCGCCTCGTATTCGCGCAACCAGCCCAGCTCGACGGTGCGCTCATGGGTTCGGGCGAAAGGATCGAGCCAGCTGTTGCGAACCCGACGCAGCCCGGCAAGCATCCTGAAGACCCGTAGCATCCAGCCGCCGTAGGTGGATTTCCTGCCGCCGCTGAACAGTGGAGGCGCCAGGTGGAACTGCAGCTTGTAGTGGCCTTCGAACTGGCTGGCGATCTTCTCGAGGAATTCCGGACGGGTGTAGAGGCGCGCCACTTCGTACTCGTCCTTGATCGCCAGGACCTTGAAATAGCCACGCGACACCGCCTCGCTCAAGGCGCCAGGCTGGCCGAACATCCGTCGCTCCAGCGCCTCGAAGCGCAGTACCCGCTGGCGATAACGCTCGGCATAGCGGGCATCGTGATATTCGGTGAGGAACTCGACGCGCCGCTCGATGATCTGCTGCAGCGTCTCGGACAGCTTCGACGGACCTTTGGCGCCTGGCCCACTGGCGGCCTTTTCGGTGACCCTGGCCAAGTCCACCGCGGCCCGTCGTCCCCAGGTGAACGCTGTCTTGTTGGCGGCTACCGCCGTGCCGTTGAGTTCCACTGCCTGCATCAAGGCGGCGTGGCCCACTGGTAGCCAGCCCTTCTGGCAGGCGTAGCCGAGCATGAACATGTTGGTGGCGATCGAGTCGCCCATCAGCGCCGTGGCCAGATGGCTGGCTTCGATGAATTCAGCGTTGCCAGGGCCGGTCGCTTCGCGAATCTGCTCCTGGAGCTGGTCGGCGCGCAAGTCGGGCTCGGGGTGGCGTTGCAGGTCGCCGGTCTCGGCCTGGCCGGCATAGCTGCGCACGAAGGCGCTGGTAATGCTTTGCTCGAGATTGACCAGCGCCTGGGTGACGTTCTGGCGCAGCTTGACGAGGGTCTCGCTGTTGGCGCTGACTACCAGGTCGCAGCCGAGCAGCAGCTTCGCTTCGCCTTCGGCGATGCGTGGCGCGTCGAGGTCGGCCTGCTGGCTCGCGATGCGGATGTGCGACCACACCGCCCCGCCCTTCTGGGCCATGCCGGCCATGTCGAGATTGACCACGCCCTTGCCTTCGATGAAAGCCGCCATCCCCAGCAAAGCGCCGATGGTCACCACGCCGGTGCCGCCAACCCCGGTCACCAGGATGTCGTAAGGGTGTCGCAGCGGCTGGAGCACAGGTTCGGGCAGCAGCCAGACCTCGCTGGCCTCTGCCTGCTGGGCCGTCGGCTTGCGCAGCTTGCCACCTTCGATGGTGACGAAGCTCGGGCAGAAGCCGTCCAGGCAGGAGAAATCCTTGTTGCAGGAAGACTGGTCGATCTGGCGCTTGTTGCCGAATTCGGTGACGAGATTGGTCACCGACATGCAGTTGGACTTGCTGCTGCAGTCCCCGCAGCCTTCGCACACGGCCTCGTCGATGACCACGCGGCGGGCCGGATCGGGAAACTTGCCGCGCTTGCGGCGCCGGCGCTTCTCCGCCGCGCAGGTCTGGTCGTAGATGATCGCCGAGACCCCGGCGAACTCACGCAGCTCGCGCTGGATGGCATCCATTTCCTTGCGATGGCGTACCGGCACGCCTGGGGCAAGTCCCTGGACATGCTGGTAGCGGGCCGGATCGTCGGTCACCACCAGGACCCGGCCGACACCCTCGGCGAGCAGTTGCCGGCTGATCTGCGGCACGCTCAAGGTGCCGTCCACCGGTTGCCCGCCAGTCATCGCCACGGCATCGTTGTAGAGAATCTTGTAGGTGATCGAGACCTTGGCGGCGACCGCGGCGCGAATGGCCAGGATACCGGAGTGGAAATAGGTGCCATCGCCCAGGTTGACGAACACATGCGCGGTGTCGGTGAACGGTGCCTGGCCGATCCAGGCCACGCCCTCGCCACCCATCTGGCTGAAGGTGGCCGTCTGCGGGTAGATCCATTTGGCCATGTAGTGACAGCCGATGCCCGCCAGGGCCCGACTGCCTTGCGGGACCTTGGTGGAGGTGTTGTGCGGGCAGCCCGAGCAGAAATGCGGCAGCCGCTCGACCAGGTTGGCGAATGCGCCGCGCGCGGCAGCCTGACCTTCGAGCAGCGCCAGGCTGACCTGCAACTGGGCATCGGGCAGGTGCTTGAGAATGCGCGTGGCGAGGGCCCGGGCGATCATCGCCGGGGTCAACTCCCCAATCGCTGGCAGCAGCCAGTCGGAATGCGGCAGGGTCCACTCGCCTTTGTCGGCGAACTTGCCGACGATCCGCGGCCTGGCGGTTTCGCGCCAGTTGTAGAGCTCTTCCTTGAGCTGGTATTCGATCAGGTGGCGCTTTTCCTCGACCACCACGATCTCTTCCAGCCCTTCGGCGAACTGACGTACGCCCTCGGCGTCCAGCGGCCAGACCAGCCCGACCTTGTAGACCCGCAGGCCCAGCTGCTCGGCGCGCGCCTGGTCGATGCCCAGCAGCTTCAGCGCCTGGCAGACGTCGAGATAGGATTTGCCCGAGGTGATGATGCCGATCCTGGCCTTGCTGGAGTCGACCGTCAAACGGTCGATACCGTTCTTGCGGGCGTAGGCCACGGCGGCGTACAGCTTGTGCTCGAACAGACGTTTTTCCTGGGCCAGGGGAGGGTCGGGCCAGCGGATATTCAGGCCACCGGGCGGCAAGGGAAAGTCTGGCAGGAGCGTTTGCACACGGTCGTGGCCGACATCGACGATCGCGCCGCTTTCCACCGTATCGGCCACCGCTTTCAAGGCGACCCAGCAGCCGCTGAAGCGCGACAGGGCGAAGCCATGGATCCCGAAATCGAGGTATTCCTGCACGCCCGAGGGCGCCAGGACCGGCATCATCACGGCCTTGAAGATATGCTCGGTCTGGTGTGGCAGGGAGGAGGACTTGGCCCCGTGGTCGTCCCCGGCGATGACCAATACGCCGCCATGCGGCGAAGTGCCCGCAGCGTTGGCATGCCTGAAGACATCGCCGCAGCGGTCAACACCCGGGCCCTTGCCGTACCAGATGCCGAATACGCCATCGTAGCGCGCGCCGTCGAACATGGTCACCTGCTGCGTGCCCCACAGGGAGGTCGCGGCAAGGTCCTCGTTCAGCCCCGGCTGGAACTTGACGTGGTGCTTGCCCAGGTGCTCCCTCGCTTTCCAGAGGGCTTGGTCGTAGGTCCCCAGCGGTGAGCCGCGGTATCCAGAAATGAAGCCTGCCGTGTCGAGCCCCGCGGCCTGGTCGCGCTGGCGCTGCATCAGCGGCAGGCGCACCAGTGCCTGGACACCCGTCATCAGCACCTGGCCCGAGGTCTGGACGTACTTGTCCTGCAACGACGGAAGCGACGTGGTCATGGCTAATCCTCGCGTCTTGTTCTTATGTTCGAGGGCCGAAGCGATCGGCCGGCGATGTGCCAAGAGAGTATTCAGAGACAGCTGGTATCGTATATTTATAAAAACAGAGACCAGGTATAAGAAAAACAGATGCCAAATCCACGTGATCTGTCCCTGCGCCAGTTGCGCTACTTCGCCGCGGCTGCCGAGACCGGCCAGTTTTCCCAGGCCGCGCTGAACAACCATGTTTCCCAATCGGCCATCACCAATGCCATCGGCCAGCTCGAGTCGACGCTTGGCGTGAGCCTGTTCGAGCGGGTGCCCCACGGCGTGCGCTTGACGCTTGAAGGCCATCGTTTCCTGGAGCGTACGCAAGCCATCCTGCACGCGGTCCAGGATGCGGTGAGCGAGCCATTGGCAACCACCCGGGCGCTCGAAGGCACGGTGAAGATCGGGGCGAGCTACACGGTGCTGGGTTACTACCTGCCGACCCTGCTGGCGAGGTTTCGCCGCACCCATCCGGCCATCGTCTTCGACCTGCATGACCTGGATCGCGAGGCGATCGAGACGGGCGTTCTGGCTGGCCAGCTGGACCTGGGGATCATCATCAGCTCGAACTCGGCCAGCGACCTGGCGCTGGAGAAGGCCGTGCTGATGCGCTCACGCCGCCAGGCCTGGCTGTCGGCCGACCATCCGCTGATGGGCAAGGCGTCGATCAGCCTGCAGGATCTGTGTGCCTATCCGTACCTGCTGTTGACCATCGACGAAGGCGAAAGCTCGACGCTGCGCTACTGGCAGGAGTCCGGCCTGTGCCCGCCGATCGCCTTTCGCACCGGCTCGATGGAAGCGCTGCGCGGCCTGGTGGCCAACGGCTTCGGCGTCACCATCCTCTCGGAGATGGTGTTTCGTGCCTGGTCGCTGGAAGGTCGGCGCCTGGAAACCCGTCCGGTGGTCGATCCGATTCCGGACCTGGAGCTTGGGCTGGTCTGGAACAAGACCACGCTGACAGCGGCCCCAGCCAGGGCGCTGCAGCAGTTCCTGCTGTATGCCAGCCACGCATGCTAGCCGTGGCGCCGCTCGGCCCTGGCCCGGGCAAGGCGATGCAGCGGGTATCCTCGATGCCCTGGCGCCCCATGCAGCTTCAATCGGGCGCTACGCTGTAGCCGTTGCGCCCTTTGCGCTTGACCTCGTACATGGCCTTGTCCGCGCGGGCCAGGACATCGGCGCCGGCCATGGCGGCATGGCCGGCGTGACTGACATGCACGCCGACGCTGGCGCCGATGTTCACGCAACGCCCCTCCAGCTCGAAAGGCGCCGCCAGCGCTTCGCACAGCTTGCGGGCGATGTCTCTGGCCGCGGCCTGGCTCGCCACCGCCTGGGCGATGACGACGAATTCGTCCCCGGCCAGCCGGGCCACCGTATCGTCGGTGCGCATGACGGCAAGCATGCGCCCGGCCGCGGCTTGCAGCAGCAGGTCGCCGAGCTCGTGGCCATGCGCGTCGTTGACCTGCTTGAAGCCATCCAGGTCGATGAAGTACAGCGCGAACGCCTGTCGCTGGCGCAGCAGGCGTTCGAGTTCACGGTGCAAGGCCGCACGATTGGGCAGGCCGGTCAGCGGGTCCAGGGTAGCCTGGTCCAGCAGGATCTTTTCCCTCTGCTTGCGCTCGGTGACGTCCAGCGACATCACGAAGAACCCTTCCACCTTGCCGTGACGGATGTCCGGTACATAGCTGGCGTGCCAGAGGCGTGGGTCGGCCGTGCTGTAGCGCACGTTGTCGGCCTCCACGCGCTTGCCCGCCAGTGCCGCCTGGAAGTAGGGCAGCAGCTTTTCGAAGACCTGCGCCGGTAGCACATCGGCGACCTTGCGGCCCTTCAGCTCGGCAGGCGCGAGCCCGAAGATCTGCTGATAGACGGCATTGTTGAAGCGGTACTCGAGCTCGGTACCGATATGGGCGATCAGCACCGGCAGGTTGTCGGCGATCGCCTGCAAGGTCTCCTGGCTGCGTGCGAGCTCTTCGGTGCGCTGGGCCACCTGGCGTTCCAGCGTCGCCTGATAGCGCTCGAGCTGCGACTGCCGACGCTTGCGTTCGCTGATGTCGCGGGCCGATGCCAGCACCTGGACGAGCGAGCCGCGTTCGTCACGTTGCGCGGCCAGGTTGAGCTCGACCCATAGCGTGCCTCCGACTTGACGAAGACGCACCTGCACGACCTCGGCTTCGCGTGCCCCGTCGAGCAGAGCCTGCCAGGAGCGTTCGAGCGTTTCCCGGTCGGCGGGGTCGACGAGCTGCGGCAGGTGAACCAGCACTGCGGCCTCGTGCTGCAGACCGGACAGCTGGCAGAACTCGCGGTTGGCTTCGAGGATCCGCCCGTCCGGGGCCAGCAGTGCCTCGCTCAGCAGGCGCTGCTTGAACAGCTTGCGATAGCGCGCCTCCGACGATTCCAGGGCCGCGCGTTCGGCCTGGCGAGTGGCATGGGCATCGATGGCCAGGCTGCGATGCAACATCTCCCGCTCGACGATGCGCGCCAGGTCGCGCAGGCTGCCCAGCTCGGCCGGGGAAAGCGTCCGAGGTCTGACGTCGAGCACGCACAGGGTACCGACGGACAGGTCGCCGACGAAACGCAGCGGCACCCCCGCATAGAAACGCACGTGCGGCTCGTTGACTACCAGCGGATTGCCGGCGAAACGCGGATCGGCCTTGGCATCGGGAATCACCAGGACATCCTCTGCATGCAGTGCATGTGCGCAGAACGCCACGTCCCGCGAGGTCTGGGTGATCTGCAGGCCGTGCCGCGACTTGAACCACTGGCGGTTCATGTCAACCAGCGAGACCAGGGCGATTGGCACTTGCAGCAGTGCGCTGGCCAGCCGGGTAACCCGGTCGAAGGCTTCTTCGGGGGGCGTATCGAGGATGTTGAGACTCTCCAGGAAACAGAGTCGCGCGGCTTCGTTGAGTGGTGAGGGTGCGGTCTGCATGACTACTCGCTCTGGAGGACCTTGATCTGCGACTGAGGAAGCACGTGCCGTGTTCCCCGACGCCACGACCCAGACTCCCTGCCCGGGCCCGGTACACGGCTTCGCGCTGCAATTCTCATGGTTTGCGAGCGGGCCGTCCAGGCCGCCGCGAGGCGCCGCGACCAGCTGTCGCGACCTTTGCCTGCGCTGGCCAGGCGCTCAGACGGCGTCTCGCACCTGTTGTTCGAACCAGCGCAGCACGGCCGCACAGCCAGGATGGGCCGCCCCGCTGTCGCGCAGCCACAAAGCGTAACGCGCCCCGGTAGGTTGCGCCGTACCGAAGGGGACTACCAGATCGCCTCGGACGAGCGCATCGTGCGCCAGGATCCGGTCCGTCACGGCGATGCCCAGGCCCCTGGTCGCAGCATCCAGGGCGAGGTCGTCGAGATTGAACAGAATATGGTTGATATCTCCAGGCGCGGTCTCGCCCTGAGCCTGGAGCCACTGCATCCATTCGGTGCGGCCCGGTGAACCATGCACCAGAGCGTGCCCACGCATCTCGGCCACCGAGCTGGGCAGCGGGCCGCCATAGTTCAGGGTCGGGGCACAGACCGGAAGCAGGTATTCATCGAACAAGGCGGTCAGCGGCCACGCCTGGCGCTCGTCGCCCTTGGGCAGGTAGAGCACATAGGCATCGCAGTCGCCACCATCATCCACCACCTCGCCGCCAACGCTCTCGATCGACAGGCACAGGCCTGGATTGGCACTGTAGAAGGTGCCCAGCCTAGGTAACAGCCAGCGGATGGCGAGCGAGACGAAGATCCGGATGCGAAACGGGCGCTCCAGGGGAACCGGGGCCAGGCGGGCATCGAGCGCGCTCATCTGTTCGAGCACGCTGCTCGCCACGGCCCTGACCTCATGGCCCGCCGCCGTCAGCAGCGTCTTGCGGCTGGTGCGCTCGAACAGCGCCTGGCCATAGTGCTCTTCCAGTTGCTGGATCTGCCGGCTGATCGCGCTCTGGGTCAGGTGCAAGGCCCGGGCCGCTTCGGTGAAGCTGCCGGTCCTGGCCACCTGCACCAGCGCTTGCAAGGCTTGGAACGGGGGAAGCCTCAACAGTTTGTCCATGCGAATCCGGAATGGCTGGATGAAAAATGAGCGTTCGAAATTCCGTGCCGATGACCGTAACTTGAACCGCGACAGACCAGCACAGGGCTACCAATACCCCTGGCCGACAGAGAGTTCAAGGAGGGTCGCTTGATCAACCGATGTGGCTGGATCGAAATGGCCGGACAAGCGCCCCGCTACCCTCGGATGAGTGGCGCGCATGGGGCCGACTGGGTGGTGATAGGTGCGGGCATCACTGGCCTGGCCGCCGCGCATGCCATCCACGAGCGGTTCCCCGGACACAAGGTCGTGGTTCTGGAGCGCCAGCGCGCCGCGCAAGGCGCATCCGCCAGGAACTCCGGCTTCGTGGTGGCCCATGAATTCCCCACGCTTGGCCAACGGCTGGGCCAACCAGGCTACGCGGCCTATGCCCAGGCCGCCAGCATCAGCATCGCCGCAGCCCATGAGCTAAGACACCGGGTAGAACGCCATCGGATCGCCTGCGAGCTGGACTGGAGCGGCTATTACCTGGCGGCCCGTCGCCCCGAACGCCTGGGCGACACCCAGCTGCTGGCGCAGACGCTCGAATCGGTCGGCGCCAAGGCTCGGGTCCTCGACCGGCAGGCTGCAGCGAACCGCCTGGGCACCGACTATTACCAGGCGGCCCTGCACTGCGCAGGCGGCAATGGGCTGCTGCAGCCAGCCCGCTATGTACGCGGCCTGGCTGACGCGCTGGCGGCCTCGGTAGCGGTCTACGAACACACGCCGGTGGTCCAGCTGCGTCGCGAAGGACGAAGCTGGGTCGTGTACACGGCCAACGGCGAGGTCCGCTCGTCCCAGGTGCTGGTGTGCCTGGGCGCGTTCCTGCGACGGGTTGGCATCGACGACAGCGGCGCGTTCGCGCTCGAGCTGAGCGCGAGCCTCACCCGGCCGCTGACCCAAGCCCGCTGGCGCCACCTCGCTGCGCTCCAGCCCTGGGGCGTGCTCGCGCCCTTGCCTGGGGGCGCGACGCTGCGCCTGCTGCCGGGGCGCCGGCTGTTGATCCGCAATACGCTCGAGTATCGACTGCAGGATATTGGCGCGCGTGCGCTGGCCGTGAGACGGCGTCGCCATGTCCAGGGCCTGCTCAAGCGGTTTGCGATGCTTGGCGAAGACGACATCGAGTACAGCTGGACCGGGCACCTGAGCGCCACCCGCTCTGGCGAGCCCTTCTTCGCGCGCCTGGATCAAGGCCTGCATGCCGTTTCCGGGTGCAATGGCGCAGGCGTTGCACGCGCGACCTTGTGGGGCCGCCTGCTGGTCGAGCTGGCCAGCTCGCAAGACTCGCCGCTGCTGGCCCAGGTCATGCGCCAGGCGGTACCCGGTGCCTTGCCGCCCAGGCCGTTCTTCGACCTCGGCGCGGCGTTGCGCCTGCGTTGGGAGACGTTGCGCGCAGCTACCGAAAACTGAACGACCAGCCCATCCACTTCCCTATCGGTGAGAACACAATGAGAAGAACAATCTGCGCCGCTGGCCTGTCACTGGCAGCGATGATCGGGGCCGCCCAAGCCGACCAGAGCGTGACCATCGCCAACTGGAACCACTACATCGCTTCCGACACTCTGGCCAACTTCACCAGACAGACCGGCATCCAGACCACCTATGACCTGATCGACAGCAACGAGACCACCGAGGCGAAGCTCATGACCGGCGCGAGCGGCTATGACCTGGCCAGCCCGTCCAACCACTTCCTGCCGCGCCTGATCCGGGCCAACGCCATCCAGCCGCTGGACAAGCCCAAGCTGCCCAACTGGCAGAATCTCGACCCCAAGCTGATGAAGATGCTCGAGACCAGCGACCCCGGCAACCAGTACGCGGTGCCTTACCTGTGGATGACCGTCGGCGTGGGTTTCAACAAGCAGAAGATCGAGGCACTGTTCGGTAGCGACGAAGTCACCCGCAGCTGGGCGACCCTGTTCAAGCCAGAAAACCTGGAAAAGCTCCAGCAATGCGGCATCAGCATGATCGACAATGCCACCCAGATGGTTCCGATCATGCTCAACGCCCTCGGGCTGGACCCGCACAGCGAGCGCCCGGAAGACTTCAAGCAGGCCGAGCAAGCCCTGCTCGCCGTGCGTCCCTACGTGCGCTACTTCGACCAGTCCAAGTACGTCATCGACCTGGCCAACGGCGATATCTGCCTGGCCATAGGGTTCAGTGGCGATGTCCTGCAGGCGATGACCTCCGCGAGCGAGGCCGGCAACGGCATCCAGATCCAGTACAGCATTCCCGTCGAAGGCACGACCTTGGCCGTCGACACGGTGGTCATTCCCAAGAACGCGCCGCACCTGGACAACGCCTACCGCTATCTGAACTACCTGCTCGAGCCCCAGGTGATGGCCAACATCAGCAACGCGGTGAACTACCCCAACGGCAACCTGGCCGCACGGCAGTACCTCGCGCCGGAAGTTCGCGACAACCCGGCGGTCTATCCACCGCAGCAGGTGCTCGACAGCCTGTTCACCATCAAGACGCTTTCCCCCTCGGCCATGCGCGCCAGCACGCGGCTGTGGACCCGAATGAAGAGCGGCGTATGAGCACTCGACACGCCAGCACGACAAATGCCGTGGTGGTCGGTGCCGGGGTGGTCGGCCTCTCCACCGCCCTGTACCTGCAGCGCCACGGCTGGCGCGTCACGCTGCTGGACCGCAACCCGCCCGGCCTGGGCACCTCGTTCGGCAACGCCTGCACCTTCGCTACTTACGCGGTGGAGCCGATCGCCACGCCCGGCATCTGGCGGCAGGCGCCGGGCATGCTCTTGCGCCGCGACAGCCCGCTGTCGATCCGCCCGTCCTACTTGCCCGCGCTGGCCCCTTGGCTGATCCGCTTTCTGGGCGCATCGGCCAGCGCGCGCGTGGCCACCATCAGCCGCGACCTGAAGACCTTGCTGGCGCCGTGCATGCAAGCCTGGACGACCCTGCTCGATGACGCCCAGGCCCATGACCTGGTACGGCACGACGGTTCGCTGTACATCTTCGAGGCCCATCGCCGCCAGCAAGCCCTGGCGATGATCGACTATCACCACCGGTTCGAGGTGCCGATGCGCCTGGTCGAGGAGCCGGAGCTGCGTATTCTGGAACCGGCTCTGAACCGGCGCGCGGCGTGCGCCGTGGAGTTGCCCGAAGTCAGCCGTACGCTCGACCCCTATGCCTTGAGCCTGCGCCTGTACGACAGGTTCATCGCGGCCGGTGGCGTGTTCCGTCGCGGCGAACTCACGCGCCTGGGCGTCTCGCAGAACGATTCGGTGACGGCCATGCTCTCGGGCGGCGAGCGGTTGCAGGCTTCGCGACTGGTACTGTGTACTGGCGCCTGGTCGCGCGACCTGGCGAGGCAGCTGGGTGACGACATCCCCCAGGATACCGAGCGCGGCTATCATGTGCTGTTCGACCAGGCAGGGGCGGCGCTGCACAGGCCGGTCTGCTGGCCCGACGGCGGCTTCTACATGACACCCATGGCCCAGGGCCTGCGCGTCGCCGGTACGGTGGAACTGGCAGGCCTGCACGCGCCGCCCAGGCCAGCGCGCTACGACTACCTGGCCCAGGGCGCCCGCCGTTTCCTGCACCTGCTGCACGAGCCCTCCTCGCGCTGGATGGGCTATCGCTCCTCGATCCCCGACAGCATGCCTGTGCTGGGCCCATCCCGGCACTTTGCGCAGGTCTTCTACAACTTTGGCCATGGACATATCGGGCTGACCCTGGGTGCCATGACTGGCCTGCTCACGGCCCAGGCGATGTCGGGCCTCGCACCACAGGTGAACATCGAGCCGTTCCGCGCCTCGCGGTTCGACCGGCGCCTGCCTGCGCGCGGCCCGGCAACGTGATGCGAGCACAGCACGGCCAGGAGCTGTATGCGCGGCCGTGCCAGTACGTTGCAAGCGGCAGCGCAACGAAGACGGGCAAGCGATCAAGAGGCTCGTCCGTGGCTTGCCACTTCGATCCATGGCGCAGGATGTAAACGCCAGGCCCATTCCTGGAGGCGCTTCGCTGCACACACACCGAAGGCAAGCTCATGGTGGGGTTGTGCCTGACCGCAAGATGTTCTGCCAGGACCGCACGACTCACGCGCAAGGCACGCGCCAGGACAAGACATGCCTGACCAGCACCAGCGACTGAGACAGACGAACCACCCGCGCAGCCACGCTCGTCAGCCATCCCAGTCTGCCGCCAGCAATCAAGCCCAACGCCGCATGTTCGAGCCCAGCGGCAGTCGCCGCCATGGGCTTGCTTGCGTGACCTTCGAGACAGCGCGGTTCAACGCATCCCGAGCGTCGCCAGGTACGATCCATACAAAGCCAGGATGATCAGTAACTAAGCGGCTGGCCCACCCCACTATCGAGGCGATAGCCGCGCTCGACTGGCTCGGTCGGCGCTTGCATGGCACAGTGCCATTTCCAGAATTGTACAAATAACACTAATGTGTACAACATTTCTGCCGATTCATAGTATCCCTCTCCTAGCCTCCGTCCTGGTGCGCGATATGTTCTTCAACAGGCAAGACAAAACCGAATTGGCCGCCCTACGCGATAAGCTCGCTTCCATCGAGCAGATTCGCCAGGGCCTGGATAACGACATGCTGGTCATGCATCTCGCTCCTGACGGCCAGGTGGCGTACGTGAACGCTAACTTCGAACGGGAAATGCGCTATGCCATCGGCGAGGTTCGAGGCCGCTTCCTGGTCGATCTGGTACCCGAAGATGCACGCCAGGACCCGTTCCACCGCCGGATCTGGGCATCGCTGCGTGCAGGTGAAAACTTCAGCGGTACGCTGCGCATGTTGCGCAAGGATGGTAACGAAGCCTGGCTCCGGGTGCTGCTGCATCCCATTCATGCCTGTGATCGGACAGTGACTTCGTTCGTGATCTACGCCAGCGACCTGACCCGCACCATCGAGGCCTCGCGCGAACATGAAGCCTTGCTCAAGGCCTTGTCACGCTCCACCGCGGTGATCGAGTTCGATCTGCAAGGCCATGTGCTCACCGCCAACGAACGTTTCCTCGAGGCGATGGGTTTTCGGCTCGAACAGATCAAGGGCAAGCATCATCGCCAGTTCTGCACCGCCGAGGAGGCCAGCTCGCAGGCGTACCACGACTTCTGGGAGCGCCTGCGCCGCGGCGAATTCATGGCCAGCCGGTTCAAGCGCCTGGATGCCTTGGGCCGTACCGTCTGGCTGGAGGCGTCCTACAATCCGGTCTTCGATGCGCGCGACCGGCTGGTGAAGGTCGTCAAGTTCGCCACCGTCATCACGGATCAGGTCAACCAGGAGCTGGCCGTCGCCGAAGCCGCGACCATGGCCTACTCCACTTCGGTAGCGACAGACGCTACTGCCCGGCGTGGCGCGGACGTCCTGCAGCAGACCGTCGCGGTCATGCGTGACCTCGCCCGCCATATGCAGGACGCCGTCGACGGCATCGAGGCGCTGGATCAGCAGAGCCAGGTCATCGGCAACATCATCAAGACCATCAGCGGCATCGCCGAGCAGACCAACCTGCTTGCCTTGAACGCCGCCATCGAGGCGGCCCGTGCCGGCGAGCAGGGACGCGGTTTCGCGGTGGTGGCCGATGAGGTACGCCAGTTGGCCTCGCGTACCACCCAGGCGACCGTCGAAATCGCCGCGGTGGTGCAACAGAACCAGCGCCTGGCCTGCGACGCCGTGGGTATGATCGGTAACGGCCGGCGCCAGGCCGAGCAAGGACTCGACCTGGCCAACCAGGCCGGCTCGGTGATCGTGCAGATCCAGGACGGCGCTCAGAAGGTGGTGAGCGCGGTGGGACAGTTCGCCACCCGGCTCAACCCGTGAGGCTAGCGCAGCCGCGCGGCTGACCGACCGGGACCAGCGCAGGCAGCAAAGGAAGGCCGCCGCTATCCGCCGACGCTGTTCAGGGGTGGTATATGATCTCCCCTCTGGCGGCGCCTTTCAGGGAATGCTCGGTCTGCGCTCATGTGGCGCCGAGCCCTAGCGGCACACCTGCATTCGCAACAACGCTGTTCCCAGGGACTTGCCATGGGCATCCAGCGCCACCGACCGGGTCACCCCGCCGCGCAGCAGCCCAGGCAGCACGAAGTTCAGCGCGTGCAACTGCGGTAGTTCGTATCGTCGTACCGGCCCGGCATCGACATCGCGCAAGTGGGCAAACCAGGCCTCGACCTTTTCCTCCGTCACTTCACGTACCAGGATCGGGTAGTCCTCGGGCCTGAACGCGATCAGCGAGATATTCGAGGTGTCGCCCTTGTCTCCGGTACGAGTGTGGGCCAGCTGATGCAGGGCAATGCTCATGGGCAGATCTCCAGATGGACACGGGGCACGGCCAGTTCGCGGGGCAGGTACAGGCTGGCCACCGCCAACACTTCGCGGACCTGCCGGGTGGCACCGCCACCGCCAGCAGGGCCATTGGTGTACAGCGTCTCGACTTCATTGGCCAGGGCCTGGGCAAACTCGCGTGTCACGCAGCGTCCGGCGACTCGCAAACGCACTTCCCAAGGCTCGCCGGGCTGCGCGAAGCTGCTGCCGTGCAGCGAGTCGACCCCCATCAGTTCGCAGCGCAGTTCCTCCACCGCAATGCCCGTGAGGGCCAGCCGCTGCTCGACCACTTGCCCGGCGAGGCGCGCACGCGCCACGGCGTTGGGACCACCGTAGGAGATCTGCCCTTCGCCGATCCAGCCATCGCGGTAACCCACCGTGACCTTCAACTGGTCGGGACGCTGGGTGCCACTTGCACCGCTGACCAAGACCCGATCCTGCCCCTGCTGCTCGAAGCGCACCGCGGAAAAATCCGCCACCACGTCCGGCGTCAGGTAACAACGCGGGTCATGCACTTCGTAGAGCAACTGCTCGGTACAGGTCGCCACGTCGATACGGCCACCACTGCCAGAAACCTTGGTGATCAGTGCCAGTCCCTCGGCATCGATCTGCGCCAATGGGAAGCCGAGCCGCGCCAGGTCAGGCACTTCCTTCAGGCCAGGGTCGGCGAAATAGCCACCACTGACCTGCCCGGCACACTCGAGCAAGTGCCCAGTCAGGGTGCCCCGGCCACGTCGCAGCCAGTCATCCTGTCCTGTAATTGACACTGCACATTGTATACTGGTATACAATGCACAATCCAAGTTACCCAGGCTTTCTCCCGAAGGAACGTCATGAAGAAATACAGTCGTCATTCAACGGCTTCACAGGTCGCTGACCATTTGCGCGAAGCGATTGTCTTCGGGGACTTAATGATGGGCACCCCCCTGTCCGAAGCTCAATTGGCCGACCAGCTAGGCGTTAGCCGAACGCCAGTGCGTGAGGCCCTGCGCGAACTGGCGCAGGAAGGGCTGGTAAAGCTGCGCCCCTATCTGGGCGCGTCAGTGTTCGTACTGTCCTCGCATGAGTTGTCGGACATGCTCGCTTTTCGCGAGTTGCTGGAGATGCAGGCTATGCGTCTGGCCATCCGGCAAAACCCCGGCGGCCTCGTGAAAGACATGCGGTCTGTCGTGAACCGCATGAACGATGCTGTAAACCTCGGTGACGCGAAGCATTACCTCGCACTCGACACAGAGTTCCATGATGTGATCATCGATACATCGGGTAGCGCCTACATTCGCGATGCGTACGCACTGATTGGCTCCAAGCTTTCCGTCTTGAGAACATTCATCCCGAAAGATCCAAAGCGGTTGCAGCATAGCCTTGATAGCCACCGCGAAATGCTTGAACTGCTGGCTAGCAATCAAAGCGAGATTGCACTTGAACGCCTGCGCGGTCATTTGAGCAATGCGGCCAAAGCGTTCAGCGCCGATTCCGCACTGCTGATTCATAATCTTGGCGACATCATGGGCACGGAAACAATAAAACAGGTTTAGACACCCCTTCACTTAATTCATCTATTGAACAGGAAGCTCGAATGAAAATTACAAAAATTGAAATATTCGACTGCGAACTGAGTAAGCGGGACACCTCAATGTCAATGTTCAACCCTGTTCTGCTCAGGGTGCAGACTGATGAAGGTATCAGTGGAATTGGGGAAGTCGGTTTGGCCTACGGCGCCGGGGCGAAAGCCGCAGTAGGTATCTTGCGTGATTTTGCCCCTTACCTACTGGGCCAAGATCCGATGAACGTCGAAGCCATGTGGGAGAAACTGTTCCGCGCTACCTACTGGGGGGCTGGCGGCGGCCCGGTCGTTTATGGCGGAATCAGTGCCTACGATATTGCACTGTGGGACATTCGTGGCAAGGTCATGGGCCAGCCGCTCTACCAACTGCTGGGCGGTAAGACCAACGACAATCTTCGTACGTACGCCAGCCAGCTTCAGTACGGATGGGGTGATGAATACACGCGTAATACACGACCAGAGGAATATGCACACAGTGCACTTGTCGCAGTGAGCGAAGGTTTTGACGCTTTGAAAGTTGACCCGCTTCAAATCGGTAAAGATGGGTCGAAAACCGGAGCGGAAAATCTCAACCTCACACGATACGGCCTGCTCCGTAACGAAGAGATTCAAATGGGAGTCGAACGCATTGCAGCCATGCGAGAGGCCGTTGGTCCTCAGGTCGACATCATTTGCGAAATCCACTCCCTGCTGGGCACTCAGTCAGCCATCCAGTTCGCCAATGCACTTGAGCCTTACAGCATCTTCTTCTACGAAGAGCCGGTAAACCCCCTTAATATTGGAAATTACGTAAAAATTGCGAGCAACACCTCCATTCCGTTGGCTACAGGAGAGCGCTCCTATACCCGCTGGGGCTATCGAGAGCTACTCGAAAAGCAGACACTGGCCGTCGTTCAACCCGACTTGTGCTTGGCAGGCGGCATAACGGAAGGCAAGAAAATTTGTGACATGGCTCACGTATACGATGCTGCCGTACAAATTCATGTATGTGGTGCTCCTATTTCGACTGCTGCGTCATTGCACATGGAAGCAGCCATTCCAAATTTCATCATCCACGAGCACCATACCTATGCTCTCAAAAACTGTGTCCGCGAGCTTTGTACCAATGATTACCAGCCTCGACACGGTCGATTTGAAATACCAAACGAGCCCGGACTTGGTCAGTCGCTTAACGATGACGTAGTAAAACACTACCTGGCCTACACACTTACCTGAGCGACTCACACCCTCGTAATCCCGCTGGTTTATCATGCTATTAAACTAATACTCAGGCGTCTGGCGCTACTTCATCAGCGAGCGCGCCATTGCCTGAATATTATGAGAGAAAAATAATATTTGAAATTGTCCGTTACTCGATGCAGATTGTCTGTTACTCGAAAGCTCTACACACGGAAACCCGCTTAAATCAAACTCATACTAATTTTTCACCAGTGCACAGCTCACATCTACAGGATCGTACTCATTCGCAATAGACCTTAGACACAAAGCAAAGTGATCTTGGAGAACAACAATGACAATGACTCACACAATCGCTGAACTATCGCCTCCGCGTGAAACACTGAAGATTCCATTTACCCGATACGATGCCGGCTGGGTAGTCATCTGTATTGGCATGGCCATAGGCGCTGGCATCGTCTTCATGCCTTTGCAGATGAGTGTGAAAGGTTTTTGGGCTTCTGCTATTGCTTTACTCATCACCTACCCTGCTGTCTATTTGCTTACTCAACTTTACATTCGATCCCTGTCCAAGACTGAAAAATGTGAGGACTACGCAGGCATCATCACCCAGTACCTTGGAAAAAACTGGGGGGCAGCATTAAGTGTCATCTACTTCATTACCATCTTGAAGGGCTTGTTGGGGTATTCTGCAACCATTACCCACGATACTGCTACCTACCTTCATCATTTCAATGTCACAAGAACACAGCTTTCCGATACCGCCTGGTATCCGCTACTTCTCTTGGGGGCTCTAGTCCTGATCGCTGCCCGAGGTGAGCGTATGCTGTTCAAAGTTTCGGGTCCGCTCATCATCTTCAAACTGTTGACCATCATCGTGATTGGTGCACTGATGGTGCCTCAGTGGCGACTTGATAACGTTGACTTTTCCCTTATGCAAAGTCCCTTGGAACTGGCACGCGATGTGTTGGTTTCACTGCCTTTCGCACTCTTCTCTATCGTGTTCATCCACGTATTGAACCCGATGAATGTGGCATTTCGAAAAATAGAAAGCGACCCGGCCATCGCCACTTACCGCGCGCTACGCGCTAGCCGTATAGCCTATTTTGTTTTGATTTCTTCCGTCCTGTTCTTTGCTTTCTCGTTCTTCTTTTCCATCACGCCGGATCAGGCCAGGGCTGGTATTCATCAAAACACCTCCGCACTGGCATTGGTCGCACAAGTCATCCCTGGCAATGTCTTGGCTGGGCTTTCGATATTGCTGAGCATTTCTGCGATAGCCACATCCTTCCTCGGTGTCTATCTCGGTTTCAACGACGCCCTGACTGGCATCCTTTTAAACCTAGCAAGTCGCTACGTTCCTGCACATGTCGACCTTCAACGCATCTTGCCCCATATAGTCAAAGGCATCGCCATATGCATCCTATGGCTTTGGGTCATGGCCAGTATCAACACGATGGCGCTCTTTCAGTGGACAGTTGGCACCTTTGGACTAGTGTCCTGCCTGATACCTTGCTACCTAATTTATCGCGTTCCATCGTTGCAACGCTACAAGTCATTCAGCGTACTTTATGTCGCACTCATGGGCGCGATGCTAGTGGTATCGCCACTTTTCAAACTTCTTGAAAATTAATGTATTTACATGCGAAGGGAGTCGTGTAAATTTCGCCATGCCCGTGTGCACCTCGTGTGCAAATCGGTGCCGACATATTATGGAGACTATTTTCACCGCTCCCCTTCGTGTCCACCCCCTGTGCACCAGATGCACAATCACGGTAAAATCACCTAATTTGAGGTGCTAAATACCCTTATGAATCAAGAAGTTATGTCGCGCCGATTTTCCGTTGCACCGATGATGGATCGGGTCGATTAAGTGACAAGAACCAATGAATACTAGGCCTGCAGGACGCTTTAAGATTTGCTGTAGCAAAAGTTAAGCAGAGAGGCGGGAATGACTACAGAAGTGGTCATTTTTTAGTCAGGTAGAAAGTGCCACTCCGGGCTGGCACTGAAGGTTCTTCTTCGGGCACAACTCGTCAGTCAGCCCTTGGCCAATCCGGCTTCAAGCTATACTGTACGCACATACAGTATTAACCGGACCGCCGCTCATGGACATCGACACCACCGGCTTCGAGCTGGGAATTCCAACCCGAGAAGAGATGCTGGAGCACCAGATCACCTTGGTACAGGCCGAGTATGAAACTGCCAACGAAGCACTGACCAAGGCGCGGGCCGACATCGAGAATCTGGTCTGCATGCTGGACGAAGCAAACTGCCAGCGCGACCAGGCCAAGACGCTCAGCGCCAGGAACGAATATATCCTCAGGGACTTTCGGGCAGAGAATGCCCGCCTCGAGAAACGCATCGAGGAGCTACAAATGGAGATTCGAGGCCTTCGCCGAAAGCTCAGCGGCAGGCAGTAACGGCTGTCTCCAGCCATCTTTCGCATCCGATCTGCTGCCGTCAGGGTCAGTGCAAACCCGCTCAGTGGGTCGTCACGGTATGAACGCCCGCTTTATGCAGGCCATAGTCGTTCGCGGCCTTGAACTGCGCTTCGCAGATCGCTCGCAGACGCGCCACTTCTTCCGGCGGATCGCCGCGCTCTTGGGCTTCGAGATACTCCCGGTGCGCTTCTTTGGCCTGCAGGTAGACCGGATGGTCTGGCATGACGAGATCGTCGCGATTCACGGCGGCTGCTCCTTGCGATTGGTTAGAGCAGTATAGGACGCTTCTGGTGCCAGTCCGGCTATTCGGAATCAGCCATACGGTTCGACAGTTCTCCCGCTCGCCCATTAACCCATGCGAGCAGGTCGGAGAGCACCGGCCACAGGCCGAGCTACATACAATCGTCATACTGATATAGGTACCTAAGGAAGGTCTGAAAAAGACTTCCTGAATCTGGTGAAATACGCCGATCCCGCCAGCCGAGTTTTTCCATGAAGCAGATGACCTTCGCCGACGCCGAGTACGCCGGCAAGCGCAAGCAGACCCGTAAGGAATTGTTCCTGATCGAGATGGATCAGGTGGTGCCGTGGAAGGGATTGATTGCCCTGATCGAGCCACACTACCCAAAGGGTGAAGGTGGTCGTCCAGCCTATCCGCTGATGGCCATGTTACGTATCCATCTGATGCAGAACTGGTTCGGCTACAGCGACCCGGCCATGGAAGAAGCGCTCTACGAGACGACCATCCCGCGTCAGTTCGCCGGGCTGAGCCTCGAGCGTATTCCCGACGAAACCACCATCCTCAAGTTCCGTCGCTTGCTGGAGAAACATGAGCTGGCAGCCGGCATCCTCGGCGTAATCAATGGCTACCTGGGGGATCGCGGCCTGTCGCTGCGCCAGGGCACTATCGTCGATGCCACACTGATCCACGCGCCCAGCTCGACCAAGAACCAGGACGGCAAGCGCGACCCGGAAATGCACCAGAGCAAGAAAGGGAACCAGTATTACTGTGGCATGAAGGCGCACATCGGCGTGGATGATGAGTCGGGGCTGGTACACAGCGTGGTAGGCACGGCAGCCAACGTGGCGGATATCACCCAGGTCGACAAATTGCTGCACGGTGACGAGAACGTCGTCTGCGCCGATGCCGGCTACACCGGCGTCGAAAAGCGCCCCGAACATGCTGGCCGCGAAGTGATCTGGCAGGTCGCAGCACGCCGCAGCACCTACAAGAAGCTCGATAAACGCAGCGCCCTGTACAAAGCCAAGCGCAAGATCGAGAAGGCCAAGGCACAAGTGCGAGCGAAGGTCGAGCACCCGTTTCGAGTGATCAAGCGCCAGTTCGGTTACGTGAAGGTGCGCTTCCGTGGCCTGGCCAAGAACACCGCTCAGCTGGTGACGCTGTTCGCGCTGTCGAACCTATGGATGGCGCGCCGACATTTGCTGACTACCGCAGGAAAGGTGCACCTGTAATGCGGAAAATGGCTGCTGCGAGGTGCTCGCGGCGGCCAAAAACGGAGAACTGAGCGGGTTACCTGGTCGAATTTGATCGACGGCCCGCTTTCAAAAGCAGCGAGGGCTGAAGTCGACCGGAAATACAGGGCTACTTCAGACCTTCCCTAAAGAGCCTCATTGTCCAGCGACCTCCTATCTCCCAATGTTTTAATTATATATTCGCGCACCTTGCTAAATCGCTCAAGCTGTATACTGTATCTTTCAGAAGAAATGTATGACTCACGTTTCTGATCGTCGCTTAACTGGTATCCCAATTCATTAAAAATCTTATCCATCATATCAACGTGTGATTCAGGAGCCTTGCCCTCCGACAGCATGCGATCAAGAACGGCTGGATATTCATTATATGCGTTTAGAGCATCCTGGTATATATTGATAAGACCGGAAGCTAAGGCTGAAATACGGCGCTCTACCACAGCACGCTGTGTAGCATTCATCTCCGTAAATTCATATTCCGAAAATTTTTTACGCACACATGAAATTACTTTGCTTGGCGAGTAACTCTGGAGCTCCGACCGGGGCTTGTCAACAAGCAATATCTTTGGCAAGCCACTGCATTCGGCAGCACTTATAGCAAACTGTCCATACTCCCAACTGTTGATTTTGCTCAGCGTTTTATTTGAACGCAACTTTAAAGACTCGTACTCCAACTCTTTACGAGCCAGAGATTCTTCGAGCTGAGCATTTTTATAGAGAGGTATAACAGTATAGTAAAGGGTGAACAGTGTAGTTACAAAAAGCCCTACCTGCACAATTTGCGAAACTCGTGACAAGTAAAGATCTATTTTATGCATGACCATCGATCCTACTGACAAGCATTAATTGATGCTATCAATTGTCTCTCATAGCCAATCCGCTGTCGACGCTCAGCCAGCAGCGCCCGGACCTTCACCTCTAGGCTATCGCTCTTGCGCAAGCTGTCGGTAGCCCATGGCGGTACGGCGACGTCCGGCGTGCGGCAAGGCACCTGCACGGGCACCTCGACGCGCACGATGCGCACTTCCGGCTCTACCTGGGTTGCGCAGCCGCTCAAAAGCAGGCCGGCCAGCAGTAGGACCTGGGTCCTCATAAGCCAAGCTCCGTGTCGATGATCGAGGTGGCGGCCGCGCACTGATCGCCACCCGTGCGCTCCTGCTGGAGACGGTTCGCGGCAGCGTAGTCGGTCTGGGCCTCGGTTCGCGCATCCTTCACCGCCTGCTCGGCCTGCGCCTGGCGCTGCTGGGCGGCCAGCTGCAGGTCACCCAGCGCCTTGCCCTGCTCGTTCACCAGACCGAGCAAGCTGTCGCGGGCCAGCTTGCACTGGCCGACCAGGTCGGACTGGTCGCGGATATCGGCGCGCAGGTTCTGGATCTCGCTGTGCTGCCACCAGATGACGCCGGCGGCGGCCAGGAACAGCCATATCCAGGCCGGGATGGCCTTGAGTGCCGCCAGCGGCCAGCTCATGCCAGCGCCCGCCGCACGCCTTCATCGATCACCGCCGCCGGGTACGGGTTGCCGCCGTTCTCATGGATGATGATGCCCAGCACCATGCCGCGCAGCGTGGCCGGGTCCTTGATCTTGATCGGGTCTTCCGGCTGCACGCCGATCCGGCGCGCCACAGCGTAGGCATAGGCGCGGGTATCGTTCTCGGTCGAGGGCGCCCAGCGGTTGATGGTCTCGAGCACGGTGTCGATGCCCTTGCCGCCGACACCAGGCAGACCGTCCTTGCCGCGGTAGTTGATCAGCAGCTTGCCCAAGGCGCGGATGCCGTTCTCTGGCGAGTCGAACCGGGCAAAGCGCGGCTTGGCCAAGCCCTCCTCCAGGCCCAGCTGGCCGACCCAATCGTTGCGAGGGTTGAAGTCGATATTTCCAGGATTTTTGTTGCGTATACCGCGTGCGGTCATGGGTTTTCTCCAGGCATGAAAAAGCCCGCACTGGGCGGGCATGGGAAATATTAGATTTAGGATTTATGAAAGCTTTAGTTGCAGTCCCTGCCCTCTATGGCAGAATATTCGAAGAGCCTATGGAAACGGGGCTTGCAGGGCTTAGCCACTCAATTTAAATTTATAGGATATAGTTAAATGAATAAAAGCAAACTAATACCAGATGAAGTTTGGACATTTTTTGAATCAGAACATGGAAAGAATTAAGAGAAGATGTGGATTTCTGGTCAAAACACTATAAATCCTCCCTCGAATCTAACTGGGATATTACCTCTCCACATGCGTGCTTCGAAGCTCTAGCTCTTAATTGGGCAGAATTCCGAAACCTTTTCGACTATAGAGTAAGAGTATCAGGTCAGTTTACAAAAAATACCAAATTTCTGAAAGAAAGGAATCGAGTCAATGACCTCCACTTCAACTTAAGAAAACTAGGTGGAGGCGCCTTCGTTCAGCACGGAAGCTCAACCTGGATCTTTGCAAAATCTATAGGAAAAAACCTTTTCATCAGTCAGAACGTTACGATCGGCTTAGGAAAAGGCGGCACACCTACCATTGGTGACAATGTAAGCATCCGAACTGGAGCAGTTGTTGTTGGAGCAATAAAAATTGGCTCCAACGTTATGATCGGCGCAAATGCTGTTGTAAACTTCGATGTACCTGACGGAGCCCGCGTTTATGCTCCTCGGTCAATCGTAGTGCTGCCTGACGAAGCATGAACTTAAAACGGTTCACTCGTCAGATTACTGAGTGAACCGCTAATATAAATCTGTTAGCGCTCAGCTTTAAATCTACCATCCGAGCCTATCTAAACCGAATGAGTGCGGCTTGACATCGTTACCCTGCGACAGGACGACTGCCCAACCAAAGTGATTGCTATATCTTACAACCCCCTAGCTGCCTCCGATATTTGACCGAACTAAATTGGCAACCTATACTTTAAAAACAAGCTAATCATTTAGTATAGCTAAATGCTCACAAGGATGAAAAATGGCCAAAACCGCAATAAGTAGGCGAATCGGAGATGCTATTTCCGCCATGCGCAAAGGTGATTTTGAAAATGCAGCGCTAAACTATTTCGCCGCCCTCGACAAAACCGCTAAAGACAACTATCCAAATGAAAAAAAAGTAGGGAAAAGAATAAGGAAATTCATTGACGAACATGAAGGACTAATCACCTTTATTGCAACCGAAAACGTATTCATCGACTGCACACTAGGCGGAAATAAATTTTCAGACGTAATTTACACATTCGGCAGATGCTCCATCATGCATGAAGGCGAGCTAGACCCTCGCCTAACCTTTGACTCAAATGGTTGCATAACCATGGGCGCAAGCGGATGGAAACTCACTCCTGACTTCTTAATAGCCTTGATAATTGCCGTCATATTAGCGCCAACCAACCACGACGAAAGCCTACCTAATGACTTAGGGGTAGTATTGCTCGGCAAACAACATCAGGCTAACAACCTATGGGGCCAAAGAGAAAAATTCCTAAAAACCCCCCCGTACTCCGAGTTCAATGACCTGTATAGAAAATTGTAAAAACCTAAATCTTAAGAACAGTTCCAACGGCATTTAATCAATGTGAAATTTATAGCTGCTCTACCCTGAGAGGCTTGTCGCTTTTCTTGGTCTTCTTGCCCTTGGCTTTCGCCTTGCCCTTCTTGCCGCCGTTGCACTCGACGGAGGTCGACCAGCCGGCTGGGGTGAACAGCTGGTCCACCGAATCCACCAGGTACTCGCCATCGAGCCCGGGCTTGATGCCCTGCAGGTCGATGAGCACTTCGGCAAACAGGTCGGTGCGTCCAGGCATTTCCAGGCGCACGCCGGCGGTGCTGCGATTGAAGGCGTTGAGGCGGGCCCTGGCGGCCTGCTCGGCGGCGGCCTTGTTAGGGTGGATATGCCGATCGGTATGCACTGGCGGCAGGCCGTCGGGGCTCTGATCATTGCCGAGCTCGACCACCTTGAGCTCGCCGGTCTTCTTGTCTTGGTGAGTGGCCTTGACCGCCTTGTGCGTGCTGCGATCGCCGAGGCGGAACTGGTAACGACTGAGGTCGGCACGGGCCAGCGCAACCCGGCCCAGCGGCTTTCCCTCGGCGTTCTTGCCCGCCTCGCGCGGCAGCACCAGCAGCTTGCCGTCCGCGACCTTGGCCGTGCAGTCATACTGCTTGGCCAGGCGGGTGATGAAATTGAAGTCCGATTCGTTGCGCTGATCGGCCCGGGGCACCTTCTTTTCGACTGGGCACACCGGGACCCAGCCATTGCGCTCAGCCACCTCCCGCACGATCTGCGACAGCGGCACGTTCTCCCAACTGCCGCTTCGGGTGGTCTTGCCGCTGCCGCGCATGTCGCTGGCCTTGCCGCGCACCTCCAGCGTGTCGGGCGGGCCGGTCACCGACACCTCGTCGACCGTGTAACGGCCCAGGCGGGTCAGCGGCTGGTCCTTGTAGCCCATGAACACCTCGATGCTGGAACCGCGCGCCGGCAGCGCCACGGCCTGATCGCGATCATCGATGCGCAGTTCGAACTCGTCCGACTCCATCCCAGGCTTGTCCGAGGTGCGCAGGCTCAACAGGCGGTCATTGATCAAAGCAGTGATATCGTTGCCGTCGGCAACAATGCGAAAGGTAGGTTGCATGCGAACTCCCAAAGAAAAAGCCCCGTGCGGGCGGGGCTTCGTTACGCGTCACGCACGGTCACCACAGCTGGATCATTTCCGCCGCTGGTGCCGGCAGATCCGGCAGGGTGATCAACAGGCCCGCCCGGTACGGCTGCGCCTGCCTGGCCAGCCCTGGGTTGGCGTCCAGGACCGCCTCGACGCTGCCGTTGAGGTGGCCGTAGTGGTGCTGACAGATCACGTCCAACAGATCCCCGTCAGACGTTCTGCAGGTCGTTGCCATAGCTCACAAACTCCAGGGAAAAGGCTTGCTTGCGGGGGATTCCGCCGGCGAGCAGGTTGCTCTGGTCTTCCTCGACGCTCAGCAGGCACCAGGTGCCGAGGACCTGGCCGTAACCGGTGACCAGGTTCAGCGGCTGCAGGGCACGGCCGATGCTGCGCAGGGTGTCGAGCTGCTTGATGCCGCCCTTGTGCCCCGGGTAGATCACACCCTTGAGGCTCAGCTTGTCTTCGCCTTGGCCGACTGCCTGCTGAGCGATGCTGCGGGTCAGGCGCTCCTGCCCGGCCCAACGAAAAGCCGTTTGCCGGCGCAGCTCGTCAAACGCGGCCGTGTCCAGGTTGAAGTAGTACGGCTGGGTGTTGGGCTGCAGCGGCTGGACGATCAGCAGGTGCGGGTATGGTTTGACCGCCTCGGCCGCGGGCGTGGCCTGCGGAGCGAGGCTGCCAGTAGACACTACGTTGGCCAGCGATGGACTGACCTTGCCAGCCACCCGGCCGACCTCGGCGCTGACTCGGCTGGCCTGTTCCTTGATCGAGCCCAGGCGCTCCTGCACTTGCCCGGCGGCCGACACGGCCTGGCCATAGGTGGCGGCGACCTGGCCGGCCCGGGCCTGCGCGGCATTGATCCCGCGCATCACCCGGCCGAGCTTTTCGCCGATCACCGGCCCCACGAACGGCACGTTTTCCAGCTCCGTGGCCGCACCGGTCATGTCACCGATGACGCCATCGAGCGGGCCGAGCATGCCGTCCAGGCTCTTGCGCCCGACTTCACCGGCGCTGACCAGCGACTTGAGGGCCGACTGCAGTTGTTCCATGTACGCCATCGGCGCATTCCTCAGTTGACGTGGGGTTGGTCATACAGCTGCCGGGCCTGAGCTTGGCGGCTGTACTCGTCGAACTGGCGCCGCAGGTGCGGTTCGAGCTCGCGGGCCAGCTGCGCCGGATCCTTCACGTCGCCTTGGACGGTGACCGGGATATGCGGCGCGAAGGTAAACGACTGCTCCACCTTGGGCGGTACCGGCTTGGCTTGCGGGACTGGCTTGGCGAGCGCGGCCACAGGTGCCGCCGGCGGCGCAGCCTCGGCGATCGAGCGCACTACCTTGCCCGGGGTGCCCATGGCCTGCGCGCGGGCGGCCTGCTCCTTGGCCATGTCGCGTACCAGGGCGCCGACGTCGGCGGACGGCTCCCCCTTGGCCAGCGGTGCCGATGGCGCGGCCGCTACCGGCGCTGCCAGGGGACGCTGCGCATTGCCGAGAACCACCGGCGCCGGCGCTGCAGACGGCTGCTGCACGACGGTGGCGGGTAATGCCGGCGCGGCCGGCGTTTGCGGTACCGACACGCTCGGCCGCACCGCCTCGCCAATCGTTCGGAGCTTGGCCGGTGCCGGTAACGGCTCGGCCTTAGGTGCCGCCGCAGGCGTGGAACGCACGGCCTCACCCACCACAACCGGATCCTTGAGCGTCTTGGACTTCTCAGGCAGCTCAAGCGCGGCAGGCTCGGCCTTGGTCGAGGCTTCGGCCTTGCCCTCACCCGGCTCGTCACTTTCAGAGCCGAACCATTTCTTGCCCAGCCAGCTGCCGCCGGCCTCGCCGCCCAAACTGCCCAGGTAGGCGCCGACGGCCCCGCCGATCGCGGTCCCGATCACCGGCACCACCGAACCGATCGCAGCCCCGGCCGCCATGCCCGCCATAGTCCCGGCTAGACTGCCAGCCGCCCCGCCGTAGCCTTCGGCCTTTTCGTCCTGAGTTTCGGCGTTGAGGAAGGTGTCAATTACCTGAGTGCCGGCCTCGAGCACGGCACCACCCGGCGAGGCCCGGCTGACCGTGCCGACCTTGCCGGCGAGCGAAGCCATCCGGCCCAGCTTGCCCAGGCCTGCCGCAGGCGGCGGTGACGGCGGTCCCGGCGGGGCAACAGGTCTTGCCCGCCCGCCCGAGGCGGCCACCGCACGCCGCTGTCGACGCGTCGCCTGCCGACGCTGCCGGCGTGATCGAGGACCACCCGTAGCAGCGCCTCCAGGGGCCGTTTTAGCGACGGCGCTGCCCATCCCACCCATGGCAGCGGCATTGACCACAAACACGCGCTGCGGCTCGCTGCTGCGCGCAACGTCGGCATCGTTACTGGCCCCGGCGCCGAGGACCTTGCCCAAGGCGCCTAGGCTGACGTCGATCGCCTTGTTGCCGGTTTTGGGCAGTTCCAGGCCGGCGTCGCGTCCAACGCGTCCGGCGCGGCGCTCCAGGGCGCGGCCTCGCGCCAGGTTGAGCACCCCCTTGCCGATCTTCAGCGCGCTGCTGGCCGTTTTCAAAGCCATGAAGCCAGCGGTGATGGCCGCGATGCCCAGCACGACCGGCTGCGCGCCGTCCGACAGCTTGGTCAGGCCCCGGGCTACCCAGGTCAGGCCCTTAGCCACGGCGTCGGTGGCCGGCCGGATGGCATCGCCGATGCTGCGCATCGAGTCGTCGACCGACTGGCCCAGCTCCGACCACAGCTGCGCGGACGTCTCGCGGCGCTCGGCCAGGTTCTTCTCGAGGATCCCCGCCGAGCTGGCCGAATCCTTCTTTAGCTGCTCATACAGGTCCTTGTTCTGCGAGTAGGCTGTAAGCGCGGCCTTGACTTGCATATCGGCGAACAGGTCGCCCGTGCGCAGGGTCTTTTCCAAGGCCTCGATCATAGCCTTGGCCTTCGCCGGATCCGCCTCCTGGCTGATCTTGGCCTGGGCCGCCTTGATCTTCTCGGCCTTCTTCGGATCAGTCGCCTCGACGTACTTCATGGCCAGGGCCATGGACGACTCGATCACGCTCATGCCTTTCTGCAGGCCGGTGTTGAGCGAGGCCTGATAGTCGATGCCGACGTCCTTGTACGCCTTGACCACGTCGCCGGCGCCGATCTTTTCCATCCAGTTTTTGAAGTTGTTGGCCGCCTCGTCCGAGCTGCCGGCCGTCTTCATCTGCACCTGCAGCATGGCTCCCAGCGAGGTCACCGCCTCCAGTCCCGTGCTGCCGTTCTTCTCCATGCCGGCCAGCAGCTGCGGGAACCACTTAGCCATGTCGCTGGCCTCGAAGCTGCCCGCCTGGCCCTGAAAGGCGATCGCCTCCAGCGCCTGCTGCATGACTTTGGGGTCGTTGATCTTGGCGTTTTGCTGCAGCGCCATGATCATGCTGGCTGTGTCGACCCCGGACGAGCCCTGGCCGATCGCGAACTGGGCCGCCGTCGGGGCATACGACAGCGCCTTGTCCAGGTCCATGCCGGCGCCGACCAGCTGGTTGACCAGGTCGGCGACGTCATTGCGCGACATGCCGGTGTCCCGGGCCGTCTGGATGACGGTCTGGGTCAGCTGCCGCTCTTCGGGCTTGTTGGCCACGTCCGCCTTGATCGCGATGTCGCGGATGATTGCCTGATAGTCCGCGCTGATCTTCGTCGGAACGGCGGCCAGGCCCGTGGCCACTACCGCTTGCCCGATGTTCGACTTGAGCGAGGCGCGGCCCTGCTCGATCTGCTGGTGACCCTTAAGCTGCAGGTCGGCCGCCTTGGCCGCCTGGCCGAGGCGATTGTATTCGGACTTGAGCTTGCCGACCTCGATGCCCTGCTTGCGCAGCGCATCGATGCTCGATTCGAGTTTTTCCAAGACCTTGCCGGCGCCGGCCGCGCCGCTTTCGTGTGCCTTGCGCCATTCCTCCCGCAGACGCATGGTCTCGCCGATCATGCTCTTGAGGGCCTTGGCCTTGTTGCCCTTCTGTTCCAGCTTGTCGATGCGGCCTTCGACGTTCTTGAAGGCGGCGCCGACCGACGAACTGACGGCGCCCCCGATCACCAACGCTAACGCCAGTTTGCTTGCCATCCGCTATCCCCCGGCCCTAGTCCGACAGCCACCAGACCATGTCGGCAAACGGCATATCCATGATCTCGGCGGCGGAAAAATTCAGCTCGGCAGCCAGGCGCTTGGCCAGCTGCTTTTGTACGGCGGGAGTGAACTCAGTCTTCGCTGACCAGAAAGCTGTAGGCGGTCTGCAGACGGTCGTAGTCCTTGAGCGTCAGGTTCTCGAGCTCCTTCGGGCTGACGGCTGCCAGCGAGGCGAACAGGTTCAGCTCGCGCTGCTCGTCGTCGCTGCCGGCGGTAGCCGTGGCCGTGCGCATGTCGCGCACCGTGGGCGAGCGCAGGGTCAGACGATCCACTGTCATGCTGTTGAACTCGGTCGGCTGGCTCAACGCAACGGTCGCACCGTCGGTGGTCAGGGTCAGGAAAGCGGGGATTTCGCGAGGTTTACGGGTCATGAAACGGCTACCTTGTGCAGGGGTGGTATATAAGAGAGAGGGCAGGGATAACGGGGACCGCTGGGCTTACACACCCAGCGCGCTGCGCTGCTCGGCCAGCTGGTCGACGCCGTTGATGACCCGTTTCATGCCAACCGGGTCAATCTCGTAGACCGTGCTGCCGCCGACCTCCAGCTTGTAGTAGGTCAGGGCAACGTTATGCTTGATTTCGGCCTTGTCGCCGGCCTTCCAGTCGCCCATGTCGACCTCCTTGAGCGAACCGCGCAGGGTGACGATCACGGGGTTGATCTTGCCCTTGAGGCCCTTGAAGGCGCCCCGGAAGGTGCCGTTGAAAGCCGTGCTGTCGGCCAGGCCAAAGAATTTCAGCGACTCCTTGCGCACGCCGGTAGTGACGAAGCCGGCTTCCATCTTCTCCATGCCCTGATCCATCTCGACGGCCATGTCCATGCCGCCGGCACGGTGTTCCTCCATCTTGAGGGTGAGCTTGGGCAGGGTCAGGCTGGGCACATCGCCCTGGAAGCTGACGCCATCGACGAACAGGTTCAGGTTCGCCAGGGTTTCGGGAATCATTGCCATGCGGTGCGCTCCTTAAGCGGCTTGATCGAGCACTTCGGTCAGCCATTGGTTGGTGACCTCGACGAGGAAGTTGGGGTTTTCGGCCGGCGGCACGTCGGTAAAGCGGATGTTCCAGTACACCTTGCCCTGCTCCAGCTGGCTGGCCGTGTTCAGCACCGGATCGGCGTAGACCTCGAAATTGATGATCGCGCCTTGGTTTTTCAGGTCGCGCATGAACGCCTGCAGGCCTTCGGTCACGTCCTTGACGTAGGTCGCTGTGATCGAGCGGTCGACCGCCCACTTGTGCCCGTAGAGGATCGCGTCCATGACCATGTCCATGGTCCGCACGCGGGTGACGAAGGCCCACTTGGCATCGTTGGACAGGGTGCGGTTGCCCCACAGGCGGTAGCCGTCGTCGCGGATGATGGTCGCGATATTGGCGTTGTTGAGCAGGTTGGCCCGGCAGGTGTCGTCGCCGTCCAGGTACTCCACCGAACGCGTGGTGCCGGTGATGCCGACGAACTCCTTGTTCGACGGCGAGGCCCAGAAGCCGTATTCGCTGTCGGTCCAGGCGAACAGCCCAGCCGCATAGGCCGAAGCCGGGGCGTCGACGGTGGCGTTCTTGGTGGTGTCCCAGAACTGCACGCCGGGGTCGACCATGAACAGGCGCTTGGAACCGAAATTCTTGGCGTATGCCATGGCCGCCTCGTCAGTGGTACCCGGTCCGTCGATGATGGCCACCGCGCGCAGCTTGGCCGCCAGGGCGTCCATAGCAGTGGCCACCGCCTGGGTCGCGCTGTGCTTGGGCGCGATCAGTAGCCGCGGCTGGGCGTTGAAGCGGCTCTTGCCGTCCAGCAGCGCCTGCAGGCCGCTGCGCTTGCCGCTGGCCAGCACACCGCCGATGATCGCCGAGGTCTGCGCAGCCACATCGACCCCCTCAGCCACGCCACAGGCGATGATCACCGCCTTGGACCGCGAGTAGATCGCCTGGCAGGCTTTGGTAATCGCCGCACCCGCGCCCCAGGCAGCAATCGCCTCGCGCTCGTTGGTGATCATCAGCAGCTCGCCGGCGGCGGCGGTTGGCGTGCCGCTGGCGCCCGGGCCTGGGGTGAAGGTGTCGACCAGACCGATGATCGAGGAGGACGGCAGCGCGATAGTGCGCGCGCCGGTGTCGACGTTCGTGACCGTAACGCCGTGGAAGAATCCAGCCATGGGAAAAACTCCAGAAAGCACAGGGCCGCGACAAGGCGCGGCCCGGGCACAAAAAAAGCCGCATAGCGGCCTCGGTTTGACGGTGTGGCGGGAAGGAATCAGGCGGCGTTGCCGACACCCTGGACGCTGGCCTGGATCGCCTCGATGGCCACATTAGCAATCGCCTCGGCGGCGTCATGGCTGGCGACCTTCACCACGTCCTGCTTGCCTTTCAGGCGTAGCGCGCGCAGCTGGTAAAGGGCCTGCCTCCAGGCGGCAGCCTCGGCCAGAATGCTTTCGGTCGCAGGCTTGGCCTCCAGGCTGGTCGCATCCATCCAGGCCTGCACAGTCGGGGGCACCTCGCCGCTGTAGTCGGCTGCGGCGAATGCCGTCGCCTCATCGGCCGTGACCTGATATTCCAGAGCCCGCAAAGTGTCACCCAGCACGGCACGACGGGCGTTGTCGGCCGCCTGATCGATCTGGCGGCAAGCAATCAGCTTTGCAGCCGCCAGCGGCAGGTCGGCAAAATCGAAGCCGTTGTAGGTCTTGCCATCGAGCTCGATGGAGAGATTGGTCTTCTGCATGGGAAATTCCTTAGAGGGTGGCGAGGTTGGTCAGCAGGTTGGCCAGTGTGGCCGGATTGGTACCGGACGCTACGCCATAGACATAATGCCCGCCGAAGTTGGCCGGGAAGGTCGAGTTATAGACTTCCAGTGCAATCGCACTAGACGAGGCCGCCACCAGGCTGCCCACCCAGTCCGCTGCAGCCACAACGTCACAAGACGACAGCTTGACGGCCAGCACTGGCGTACCACCGCCAGAGTTCGACATGAAGACGGCATTTTTCAGACCGCCTGGCACAGGGGTTAAGCCTGCAGGGCTTGGCAGGTCGAGCGTGACATCCGTAAGCATCACTTGACCACCGTAGTACGAGACGAAGCCGCCAAGCCACGTCGCCAAGCCATCGTTGGTCACATAGTATTTGCACTTGATCTTGCGTTTCACGCCGGCGATATCGGAGCCGACGTGCAGTAGACGACCATCAACCGCAATGTTCGCCGCCAGCTCGTAGTCGGCCTGCAGGTAGACGATGGTCTGGCCACCATTCGGGGTGTTGGCCAGCGCCTTCTGAAGCGTACGCAGCGGCGCTGCAGCGGTGCCTGCCGCTGTATCGTCGCCGGTCAGCGGGTTGATGTAGAAGGTCTTGGAATTCGATGGTACGGCGGCAATGGCCGCCGCCACTCTCGCCTCGATCGAGGCATTCTTACCGGTGAAAGTGGCGATCAGCGCATTGGTTGCGGCGACCAGCTCCGCGACTTGTGATTCGAGGCTCATGGAAATTAGGCTCCTAATGTTTTCTGAGAGAACAGGTTTTGCAGGCTGATCAGCGCGGCCGCGTTGGCGAGGATGGCCGTCAGCAGGTTTTCACGGTCCAGGTCTTGCCGCGTCTCGGCAGCCTTCATGCGCTGGGTCAGGTTGTTTAGCAGCTCGCCGGCTACCCGCAATTGCTTGCTTTGCGTGTCGAGCTGGTCCTGCTGCTGCACGCCGCGCATCATTTCGGCGATCAGGGCCGAGGCTTGTGCAACCAGCGGCTGGGCCAAGGTCAGATTGAGGCCGGCGGCAGTGCTCACGATTGTCACGCTATCCGCCGGCAGGGCCTCAAGCGACAGGTCATAGGCCATCAGCAGCTCGGTACCGGCCGCCTTGTAAGTCAGCGGATCACCCGTGCTTGACCACACCGCGAACAAGGTGCCGTCGCTCAGGAAAATGCCAACCTCTCGAACCCAAAAGGCGCTGTCATCATCGGCCAGAGCGGTCAGATGAATCAGCGAGCTGCTCAGCTTCTCGCCGCCGGCGATGGGGTAGCGTACAACCTGGTCACGCAGCGCCTTTTGATCAACGCTGGGCGTGTAACCCTGCGATCCAAGGCCGATGTAGGCGATTTCTGCCTGCACTCCGGTGCTGGTTGCGTTCCAGATTGCCGCCAGGCCGGTCTTGGTGATCAGGGGTTTTAAAGCGGTACTCATACAACAGCCTCCATCGTGACGCGCACGACAGTACGGGTACTGACCGCAGTGGCGGCCAGCAGCACCGTTTCGTGGTGAATCGGTACGCCCTGCGCCTGCGCAGAGCATCGGGAAACGCAGCGCGTGCGGGTAGTGTTGGCCAGGACCAGGGCTTGCTCAGACGCTGGCAGGGGCACCGCCTGTACCTCGGCCGAGTGCCGCTGCACTTGCTGCTGCCGGGATACGCTCACCACCCCCAAGTTCTGTTCGCCAGGCGGTAGGGGGATTGGCTGCACCTCTGCGGATCGGCGGACCCTACCCATCAGGCGTGAAGCGTTGGCGGCCACCAGGCCGCCGTCAAAGCGCGCGCCGAGCCGAAAGGTGTAATGGCTGCGCTCGTTCTTCGCCGCATCAATCAGCGCGCGTAGCCGCTCGCCCAGTTGCGACGAAAGGATCGAGCCTTCCCCAGCCCGGTTCTCGTTGGCCCAGGCCGTGACCTGGAACGTATACGGCGCCGCGTTGGGGATCTGCTGCCATTCCTTGAAGTCGGCATTGATCCGCACCGCCTTCAACACCCGCCGGATCGCGCCGACGGTGCCCTTGGTCTTATGAATCGGGATGGCTTCGCGGATCAGCGCGCGTTGCTCTTCCTCGCTGTTGGCAGCCTCCCAGCCTTCGACCTTCATCGCCCAGCCGAGCCAGGGCAGAAAATTGGGCGGACAGCGCGCCGAGTCAGCTACGCCCCGGATGATGTCCGGATCGCTGTTCTGGCCGCAGGCCGCCTCCAGAGCGCGCTCCAAGCGCGTGGCATTGGAGGGCAGCAGGCTCATGTCACCACCTCCGTGCTCAAGGCGACCTCGGTGCAGTTGGGGTAGTGCCGCTTGTCACACACCAGCTCGGCAGTCGGTTGAGTCAGCACAACCCGGCGCACGCCGCTGACATGCAACGCGGCATAGATCGCTGACAGCGACAGCTCCCCTTCCAGGTCGCGCGCCTTGGCGATGGTGGCATCCAGACTGGCCCGCGAAGCCGTCTTGACCACGGACGGCTCGGGGCCGGCCTCGAGCTCCAGAGTGGCCACCACCTTGAAGTCGATTGGCTGGCCTAGCTGGGCGCGCGGTCGATCGGTAAGCGGACGCACGCTCTCGGCCGACAGGGCCGACTGCACCAGGTCTACCAGTTGATCGGGAGACTCCTGACTGTCGACACGGGGCAGCACGGCCAGCGACACGTCCCCCGGCAAGGGATTGGCAAGGCCCGCGTCATAGTCGCAGACCAGGACGAAGGCCCCAGGCGGCAGCTGCGCCCGGACCGTTTCCGGCACTGCCACGCTGCTGAACCTGGGCGAGTCGACCGATACGCTGGCCACGCTCGCCGATGCGCTCAGCCCGTGATACTCATAGGCGCCGCGACTGCCAGCCACCGACAGGGCCTCAAGCGACAACCGCGTGCGGTAACGCAGTGCGTCGTCGCTCTCCATTACCGCAGCCACCGGCGGCACCGCGTCCGGATCGGCCGCAACCAGCGTCAGCCGTTGCACGCCATAGTCGGCCGCCCGGTTGTCCAGGTCGGCGCCCTTGGCATAGGCCAGCAGACTGGCCTTGGCCGCGTCGTTGACCCGGGCCCGGCCGAGCATCTTCTGGTAGGCCGCCACTTCCAGCAGCTTGACCACCGGATCGGACTCCAGCAGCGCCGTCCACTGATCGCCCATCTGTTCTCGGAAGTTGCCCAGCACCTCCTGATAAAGCGTTTCAAACTCCAGCGGTTCCACCACATCCGGCGGTGGCAACAAGGACAGGTCAATCATGCGCTTACCTCAAGGATTTGAGCCTGACCGAGGTACTGCCCGGTCAGCTGCAAGGTGATCTGGCCATCGACAACTGCCGTGACCTTGACCCGCTCCAGCTGCAGGCGCGGCTCCCAGCGGCCCAGGGCGCGGGCGACCTCGGCCTGTACGGCGCTTTTCCAACCCTCGTTAACGGGCAGGTCGACGTAGCGGCGCAGCTGACTGCCGTACTCCGGTCGCATGCGCCGGCTGCCGATCGGGGTCGTCAGGATGTCCTCGATCGACTGCCGCAGATGATCCAGGCCCGAAATCGGCTGGCCGGTACGGCGATCGAGTCCAATCATGGGTCAGCCCTCGCGCACCAGGTCCGGGTGCGCCTGCAGGAAGGCCAGCGCCTCGGCGTCATCGGCCGGCACGCTCACCCGCTGCGCACGCACGGGCAGTTCGCGCAGGCTCTCCGGCAGGATCAGCACGCGGGAGGTGTAAACGGTGTCGCGAAACGTCACCAGGACCGGCTCGGGGACGGCGGAGGTGATGTCCGGTTCTTCTGCAGCAGTCTTCTTCGTGGCCATGGGTGGCTCCAATGAAAAGGCCCGCACACGGCGGGCCTGTAGGGGTTGGGATGGTTCAGCCGTGTGTGGCGACCGCTTGTTCAACGTGGGTGGCCAGCGCGGCAGCCAGGGCCTGGGGATCGGCTGCGCTCTGGATGTTGAGGTTGATCGTCACCTGTCGCGCCGGCCCTTTGATGTAGCGGCCACCGCTCAGTGCGCGGCACAGGCCCTCGGCGATGACGTCGGGATCGTTGTCCCCGGCCAGCAGCCGCCGCCAGTAATCGCGCATGCGCATGTGGTCGCAGAAGCCGGTGATCTGGAAGTCGACCATCTTGGCCACCGTTTCGCTGTCGGTCCCGTTGATGGGCGCGTTTTTCCTCTGCTCAGCCATACCTGCCTCAATGCTTGTGGTTGGGGGTGTTGCCAGTGGTGTCGATGATTGCCCCACCACCGTGAATGTCGCCCGTGACGCGTAACGGGCCGTCGATCAGTACCGAGCCTTTCAACGTGATAGAACTGGCCTCGGCCGTGATGCTGCCCGACTTGACCGTGACGGCGTCATCGGTGGTCACCACTTGCGTGCCGCCGACCTGGACCGTGACCGTGCCGCTGGGCAGCGTGATGGTGTAGCTCTTGGCCTGCCAGTCGTAGACCAGCGAGCCGCCATCGTCGAAACGCCACACCTCGACATGGTCGCGGTTGTCCGGCTGGCCGCCGGCGTTGCCGTACAGCCCCGGCACGAAGGTGCCCTGGGCAGGGTCGCCGCTCGGGCTGATCAGCGCGCCCTGCTCGTGCAGGCTCGGCGCTCGCCAATGGCGGGCCTTGCCAGCGGCCAGGCTGTGCCAGCGCACCCAGGCGCTGGTCCAGCCATTGCCATCGGACACCCGCACCATGGCGGCGATCAGGTCCACCGCCTCGACCCGGCACGGGATGATCAGTTGCGACAGCATTCGGTCATGCTCGGCGGTCGTATAGCTCATGCCAGGTCCTCCGGCGCGCGATACTGGTCCTCGTTCCCCGGCCCGGTGTCCGGGTCGAAGGCAAACACCAGCGTGCCCGGCGGCTCGTCCGGCCAAGGCCATTCGGTGTCGCCTAAGTAGACGGCCTGCCGCCACTGCACCGACCAGCCGACGCACTGCAGCAGCGCTGGAGTGGCCTCCGACGGCATGGCCTGCACGTCCTGGACCTGATCGACGAAGTCCAGATCCCAATACTGCTCATCGAGCACCGAGACCAGCTTGCTGGCCAGCACAGCCGCCTGCAGAGGCGCCTGGCTGCGAGCCTCCTCGACCAGAATCAAGGCCTCGAAGGTGGCCATGATGCAGGTACGGCCGTCGCCAGGATCTGGCCCGGGCGCCATTCCGGTGATCGCGTAGAGCAGCGCCGGCAGTTTCATGCCCTCCTCGAGCACGGGGTAGGCCTCGATGTTCTGCAGCCGTGGCAAGGCCTCCTGGAGGGTGGCGGTTATCGCCTCATGCAACCGGGTCAGCTCGCTAGAAGATGTCGGCTGTTCGCTCATGGGCGATCCCCAGGACCAGGGCCACCCAGCCGGAACCATCCGGCTCGGGGCGTATCACCTCATAGCGCCCGCCCCCATCGGCTGCCGGCAGCTCGATGGTCAGAATGGCGCCCTTCTTGTCCAGGCCGGCGGCATCGACCGCCGGCAGGCTAAAGCGGGGTTCGCGCACAGCCTCGGCGTTGATTCCCATGGCCAGGGCCTGGCTGCCGCCCTTAGCCCCCAGCTGGGGATCGCGAAACGGGTTCTCGAAGATCCCCAGCACCTCGCGGCCATCGGCGCGGGTGGCCCGGTCGCCGACGCGTTTGAGGATCGGCCGGTCGAGCCGCTGGGCCATCCGTTCGCGAAAGCTCGAAAGCCCCGCCATCACTGCACGATCAGCACTTCGGCATAACCACCGACCGAATCGGTCAGCAGCTTGCCGTAGGGCTTCGACTCAGGGGTTTCTGGCGGGACCAGGAGCCCGTCCTTGACGTTAGCCGCATTGCCCGCCTTGAGGGATGCATCAGCCTGCACATTCCAGGCGCCACGCGTGCGGTAGACGATCAGGGTGCCCTTGGGCCCACTTTCCAGTGGCATCACAGCCAGGTCGTTGATGACCTGCGGGACGCCCTTTTCTGATCCGCCCGTGGGCGCCGGCAGGGTGACGGTGTCGCCGCTGCTCACGAAATTGGTGGTCATGGTTTCTCTCCTTCCAGAAACAACAAACCCCGCCGGGGCGGGGTGCTTGGCGTCGAGCGCGGGTTAGGCGCCAACGGACTTGTTCAGGCCGCGCGCGTCGAGCGCGGACACGCCGGCATCGATGCGGACCTTGGAGGCAATACCGTCACTGGTGAAGCCTTCCTGCTGATCGAAATAGGGCGTCTCGATCCCGTCCAGGTAGGCAATTTCGATAGTGTCCGAGCCTTGCTTGGCCGCCATGTAGTAACTGGTGGCCGAATCCGCATCCAGGCGCGGCTCGGCGATCACCTTGGCGAAATTGCGAATCGGGTTGTCGATGCCGGCATTGGTGTCGGCACCCGGCACCGAGGCCGAGCGGATCAGCTGGTTGGCCTTGTCTTCGAGGGCCACCGGGCAGAGCAGGAAGGCCGGGCGGATGTTCAGCGGCCGAGGCTTGGCATCCTTGGCGACGGTCGCCTGCTGCAGCGCCATGGCCGTCTTGGCCGCACTCATCGCCTCGATCGACAGCTTGGAAGCGGTACCGGTGAACAGGTTCTTGCGCGAGGCATCGAACAGCGGTTTGCCGTCCTTCATCTTGCCGTTCTTGATCAGCAGGTCGTAGACCAGGTCACCGATGGTCGCACGGGCGGCCTCACCCATCAGACGCGGGATCGCGGTCAGTGCGTCAAGGTCATCGTTGATGATCGCTTGGCGGTTGATAGTGAACAGCTCGCCGTAGGTGGCCAGCTGGATGGTTTCCCCGGTGTCGCCAAGGGTGATGTTCTTGTATTCGGCACCAGGGCGGACCTCACGCAGCGACGAGAACGACCCGAGGCCTACCCGGTTGGCGATCTTGAAGTCGCTCAAGCGGCCTTTCTTGGTCCACAGGTGGTAGGTCTCGTCGGACTTCTCCCAGCCCTCGAGCAGCGACTTATGCGCCGCATCGAGCAGGATGTTGCCGAAGTCGCTGGAACTGTGAGTGAAGGCCAAGCCGATCATGTTCATGACGTTGAGCGTCGAGACGCCCACGCCGCGCTCGACCAGCGAGGCCCGGGCCAGCTCACGCAACGTCATGAAGTTGAACGCGTTGTCATCCTGCAGCTCGTCCAGGCCGGCCCGCGCATAGATCGAGGCGCGGACCGAATCGCCGACCAGGTTGCCGTTGGTGACGTGGCCAGGATGGCGAAGGCTGCCGGTCGGGGTCGTAGCCTGGCCAATGACAGCCAGCAGCTTGGCATTGGCCTGCTCGACCGTGCAATTGACGTCGCCCAGGCAGGTATCACGCAGCGCTTCGTGACCCGTAAACGGGGCAAAGGCCGCCTGGATGGCAGTACGACGGACACCGTCGGCCGCCAGGACGCGGGCCGCAATCTGCTCGGCGGTTTCGGCTGGGTTGCTGGGGGCTGGATGGGTCGGTGCTGGCCCGCCTGCAGGCGGAGTGACCGAGCCACGCGGGGCGAACAGGTGTTGTGCAGCTGGGGGCATGTTGGTGTAGTCCTTCAAGCGGTTGGAGTTGATCGTGGCGAACGCCTCGACCGGATCGAGCAGCGTGTCGGCAAAGCCCAGGGCGACCGCTTCGGCACCGGTCATCCAAGTCTCGGCGGTCAGCAGCGCCTCGATTTCTTCGGCACTCTTGCCGGTCTTGGTGACATAGACCGCCACCATGCCGGTCTCGAACTTGTCGAGGGTTTCGGCATACTTGCGCATGGCTTCGGCGTCACCACCCTGGATGCCCCAGGGCTTGTGGACCATCATCATGGCGTTGGCCGGCATGCGGATCTCGTCGCAGGCCATCGCCACCACACTACCCATGCTCGCCGCCAGGCCGACGACAGTGCCGATCACCCTGGCCTTGTGGCTCTTGAGCAGGTTGTACATGGCCATGCCCTCGAACACGGCTCCGCCCGGGGAGTTGATGTGCAGGTTGATCTGCGACACGTCCCCGACCGCTCGCAGGTCGGCAGCAAACTGTTGCGCCGAAATTCCCCAGTCGCCGATGTCGCCGAATAGATAGACCTCGGCCACACCGCGCGTGGCTGCCGCCTTGATCGTGTACCAGCTGCTGCCGGGGCTACTCGTCGTCCCGACCGACCCTTGGGGAGCCATCAGCGGTGGAGGCTGGGTCCTTGTCATTTGCTTTTGCATCGGGTTGGTTCTTCCCATAGATTTGGTGGTAGTAGTCCGAGCTCAATACCAGCTCGGCGGCCCGGTTCGCGGCAATCTCCGCAATGCGCGAGGCCTTGAGCTCGGATGGGTTGCGTTGCCGCGAACGGGCCACCTCGGCCTCATCGGCAAACCCGGCCTTGACCAGGATTTCCCAGGCGGTTGCCTCATGCACCGGATTGATCCAGGGCATGACAGGTCCCTGATAGAACGCGCCATACAAGGTTCGCTGGTCCACGTCTGGCGGCACCTTGAGCTGTCCGCTCATCACCGCCATGCGCAACCAGGCGCGGTACACCGGGCGGCACCAGTAGTCGATGAATTCGTGCTGCAGCAGGTCGTAGCCCAGCTGGCCCTCGACCAGTTCTTGGCGCTGCGCCGAGTAGGTACCGTCATAGCTGCGGGCCACGCTGGAATAGGTGCTGCGCGCACCGGCCGCAACCGCCTTGAGCTGGCCGTTGCGAAAGCCCTCGAGGAACGGGTTCGGCCGGTTGCTCTCGATTGTCCCGACTTCTTCACCCGGCAGCAGGTTGTCGATCACCATGCCCGGGGCAAACGGGAACGTTCGCTGTTCCTGCTTCTGCCCTGGCAGCACGTAGTCATCCGGCGTGCCTTTCTTGATGTACATGGCCAGCGCCGCGCTGATCCGTGCGGCCACCCGCTCGCTCTCCTCGTAGTCCTTGATGTCCGCCAGGCGGATCAGCACAGCGTGCAGCAGTGGCTGGCCACGGTTCTGCCCGATGCGCTTGCGGTGAGCGATATGAATCACCTGCTCGGCCGGCACACGCTTGGTGTTCTGTGCCATCTGGCCGCCGGTCAAGGCTCCGGGATGTGCCTTGAGCAGGTGGTAGGCTCGGACCCGTCGCCAGGCATTGCGCTCGACGCCCTGGACGATGCCGGCGGAATAGTCGACATAGTCCACCGGCAGGTAGTCCGGCTCCAGCAGCTCGATGGCAAAGGGCACGCCATGTAGGTGCTCGTAGCCCGGCACCTTGCCCATGAGCAGCTGCCCCAGGGCCTCGCCGTCGCGCAGCCAGGTGCGGCACACCAGCCGCTCCATCTGCGGCCGGGTGAGTTCGCCAGAGGCCTCGGGGCTCAGCGACCATTCGCCCCACAGCGCTTTGATCGCCGCGGCGAATCCGGCATGCACGGTGCCGTCGTAACGCATCGGGATCGGTTCGACGGCAATGCCCGGGCCACCCACTACCCGCTCCTCGAGCCGATCGAACAGACCGGTAACGATGTCATGGTTCTCATCCAAGGCGCGGCACTGCTCACGCAGTGACTTGAGCGATGGGTGAAGCGAGGCATCTGCACTTTTCGGCTGCTTCTTCGGCTTGTGCGTGCGCGACGGCCGGGCCGCCTCGAAGGCCATGATCACATTGCGCGCTCGCAGCCGTTCGGCCACCACTCTTGGAAAGAAAGGCGCCAAAGCCTTGTCGACCAGCTCGCCGATCATTCGAACGTCGCCAGGGAGTGTCCCGGACGCCCCCTGCGCGCCTCGGCCGCAGCGCGGCGCTCCCATTCCAGACGGCCAGTGCGGATCTGCGGAAGTTCCGCCATCGTCACGCGACGACCGCCAAACTGCACGTCCTTGCCGCCTTCCAGCAACTCCATTTCGGCGCGCAAGTAGCGGTCCACCATTTCCTGCGCACTCACAGCCATTTGCTTGCTCCTGTGTCGATCCAGCCGCCGGTGGCGGGCTGGGTTTCTAAGGCCGGCGCCGGCTCGGACGCCGGCGATGCAGCTGGTAACGGCGCACCCTCGGGCGCGTCGTCTTCGTCATCTTCATCTTCGAGCTCCCACACACCGGTGTCGGGGTTCTGGCTGGCCAACAGATCCAAGTCCAGACCGAACCGCTGCTGGCTGATCCGCAGCGCCGCCAGGGCGTACACAGCACAGTCGAGTGCTTCGTTTCGGCGGCCGCCGGCGTCCCAGCGCATGACACGCTGGCCCTTGTTGACGACCCATTTCTTGCGTTCGCTGGTCAGCTGCTGCAGCTCATCTTCATCGCAGATCAGCTCATCGGTAGGCAGATGCATGCAGCCAGGCACCGGGCGAGGACCGTCCGGCTGCAGCTTGAGGCGGCTGTAGATCAGCTCCTTGGCGTTGTCGGTACCGACTTCGGTCAGGTAGACCTTGCTGCGCTTGTCTTTCTTGCGTGGAAAGTTGGCAATCGGTTTGCCGTAGGTGCTGGCCCCGAAAATCGGGATGACCCACTGCACACCATGCTTGCGGCTTTCGGCGCGCACCTCGTCGGAGTAGTGGCCGCCGGAGTCCCAGCACCACCGCTCCACACGCATGACGGCGCCGTCGGCCCGTTTGAACTGGCGGTGCAATTCGCGGCCGACCTTGCGGCGCAGCTCGATGCTGGCCGGATCGCCCGTGAGGATGAAGCGGTGAACCAGCCAGGCTTCCTCGCCCGCCCCGTAGGCCCACACGCGGCCCTCGTAGCGGTCGTCTTGGGTATCAATGCCGCCGAACAGGGCCACAGCCCGGGCCGGCAGTTCGGCGAATACTTCGCGGCGATCGCGCAGCTGCTCCCAGTCCAGCTTCTCGCCCTGATCTTCCTCCCACACCTCACCGAGCGTGGTGTTGACGAAGGTTTTCAGCTTGCCCCGGTCCTTGCCGACCTTGACGAAGTCGGTAGCAATGTCGATCCAGGTAGTGAAGGTCGAGTAGCCCGTCCAGACGCTGAAGGTCACCGAACGCGGCGTTACGGTCGGCTCGCTCGAAGCGTCGAACCATTCCATGCTATCGCGCGTCCAGATCCCTGATCGCTCGCAGACCCAGCGGCCTGTCTCGGCCGCCGCCGTGACCATTTCGTGATATTCGAACGTACCGCCCTGGCAATGCGGACACAGGTACCAGGCCGCTTCGACCTCCTGGCGATCATTGAACCGATACTTGATGCCAAACGGCTCGTCCTTGCCACCCCACTGCAGGACCAGTTCGGTGCCACAGCACGGCGCCTTGATGTTGAAGCGCAGGTCGTGCGGCGACTCGATCGCCGCCCGGGAAATCTGGCACTTCTCGGCCTCGGTGGGCGTCGATCCCCGGATTGACTTCTTGAAGGTGGCCCCTTCCAGACGCTTGTCGCCAAGAAACGTCGGCGCGCCCTCGCCCTCGATGTCCTCGTCGAACTTCGACAGCTCGTCATAGATCACGGTGTCCGGGCTTTTCTCGCGATAGTTGCGCGCGGCCTTGCCACCCAGGCACCAGAGCATCTTGCGGTTGGCGAAGCACTTGGCTTCCAAGGTGTTGTCGCGGTGTTTCATGCCGTACCAGGGCGCCAGATCGAGCACTACCGGCACGTCGCGAATCATGCCCTCGATATGGCGTTTCATGACGCCCTCGGCGTCCCCCTCAGTCGGGCAGTACATGAGCACGTTGCGCTTTTTGTGCTGGACCAGGTAGCCGATGAACGCCATCAGCATCTTGGTGTAACCCAGACGCGCCGACTTGACGAAGTTGACTTCGCGGATCAGGTCATTGCCCATGGCGTTGAGGATGGCTACCTGAAACGGCGCCGTCGTCCAGCGCCCTTCCTGATAAGAGGACTCCGACGACAGATAGAAGTGTTTGTCCGCCCATTCGACAACGGTCATGGGCGGTTCTTTGAACAACGCCGTCAGACCAACGCGAACCGCGTTAGCCAGATTCGTCATCCATGGCTGAAAGGAACTCATCAAGAATCTCCGGTAGGCGCTTATCAAGGCTTGCGGCTTCGTTACGCGTAACGGCCACCTCGCGCTGTACCGCTTCCAGGTGCCGTGGCTCGATGTCGGGGTGCTTGCGCTTGACCTTGGTGTGTACGGTGTCGAGGGTCGAGCCGATCAAACTCACCAGGCGGCTAATGGCGAACGTCATGAATTCGGCCGGCACCAGGTTGCGGCGCTTGACCTCGTTGCGCATGGCCTGGGCGTCAGCCTGCTCCTTGGTCAGGCGCAACCGCTCTTGCAGCAGCTTGGCTTCGGCAAGCGGGTCGATATCGTCAACGCCAGGTTGTTGCTTTCCGGTCTGGTGCTGTAGGCGGTTGTCCAGCACTGAACGGACGTCGTAGAAAGACTCTCGACCGATCTTCGCGACCGGCTCAACGCCCCATTTATCAAAGGCCTGAACTGAAATGCCGAGGCTTTCGGCCATCCGTTTTTTGTTCAGCCAGAACGGCTGCCGGGTAATCGTTGGATTTGTCATGGACTAAACAACAACCAACCTCCGAATTTGGGTCATACATAGCGAAAAGGCGGGGCCCGAATTACCCCCTACCCCCGGTACCCTCGGGAGGACCCGTCGAAAATGGTCAAAAATCGACCAAAATCGGCAGAATCGACCCCCTCGCCCTACCCCCTCACCCCTGCAAGCCACGGAATACGTGGCCTCCAGCATATCGGCCTGGAAAGGGTCAGGTTCGAGCGGTCAGGATGGCATCACGCAGGGCGCGGTCGAGCACAGTCGGGCCGTGGGCCTTGGCGATGTTCGAGGCGATCTTGAAGAACGGGAAGATCACGCGGTACGACGGCGCGCTGTCGGTGAACAGGAAGACAGGCTTGGCTGCCTCACCGAAAGCGGTGTCCTTGCGCTCCCAGATGCCCTGCTCATCGTTGACCGTGCCGGTGAAGTAGCGCCTTGCATTGCCCTTGCGTTGGCTGCGCTTGCTGCCGGTGGCATTGGCCTGGAAGCCACTTGCCGACTCAGCCGCACCCAGGCCCGACAGGATGCGAGTCATGGTGCCGCGCGAAACGTTGCCGTACTGGTTGAGCAGGTCATTGACCGGGACCGCGTACTGCCCGGACTTCATCAGCCCCTTGGCGATCAGCGATTTCTCGAACCGCTTGTGGGGCCGCTGTCCGCCCTGGACAGCCTGCTGCAGGTAGGCATCGGCAGGAATGCCCGAGGTCCAAGCGTCCTTGAAATAGACTCTAGCCGGGCGGTTCTTGGTGGCCGCCTGAACGAACAAGCTGCGCATCGTGGTCGGCGTGGGCCGGTCGATGCGCTGCTTCATCACTTCCAGCATGCCGGCCTTGATCTGCTGGGCCAGCCGGGTCTGGGCAAGGATCTGTGCGAACGGGATCTGCCGCTTCTGGATGTCTGAGAGTTCGCGGGCCAGTGGAACGCGGTCGATGTCCAGTTTGAAGTCGATCATGGCTGGCTCCTGGACATGTCAGACGTTAAGAATGGTTGAACTGATCATTGCAGTTCTCGCTGTAGGAAGAGGCAGCCAGAGAGGTGATCGATTGTAAGAACTCATATGCCCCTGCAGCGCAAACGCGACAAAGGCGACGACGACAGCCAAAAGCGGCCGGGCGATCATTGCGAATCCACCTTGCGGCTGGCCCATTGGCGACCCAACTGGCGGACCTGCTCAACGCCAAGCACGCCGACAAAGCCAGCGACTGCATAGGCATAGCCGCCGGTCATGCCGAACTTTTCCGCGCCGATGCCGACCATAAAGACCAGCACACCACCTAGAGCAGCCTCAAGCAGGCGGCGATCCCAGCGGGGTTCTTTGTCGTCGTAGAGGATTCGTAGGTAACTGAGGATGGTGGCTAAAGCGGCGGGCATGCCGTGGTCACGCAAGGCGGCCGCAAGCATGACCCAGAAGGTCGGATCCTTTTCGGGGGGCATGGTCTGCATCTCGATTCCTCCCGAATCGGGAGTGCAAAGTAAAACGCCCCGGCAAATGCCGAGGCGCAGAAACGAAAAACCCCGACTCATTGGCCGGGGTTCGTCAGTGTCACATTGCGTTGCAAGCTGGACACGCTGCTATAGAAACAGGTCTTTATCCGCGCGGAAAGAACTTTTTAAGCTGCTTCTCTCACCTGCTCCAGTGCGCAGTCAATCCAAGCGACTCCGGCCTTGATTAGCTCGCGTGCTTTGGCTTCGCTTATCTTGCTTTCTCGGGCCACACGGAGAGCAGGCCACTTTGCTCCGAAATACAGCCAGAGGAAGTCGCCCATCTGCTGATCACGCTTGGTCAGACGTGCCAAGGCACCATCCACCGCGAGCGCCAGTTCATCGGTAATGACGTACTGCTTCATGCCTCCTTCCGAAGGTACGTGATCACGCATGAGCGCAAACAGAGGCGAGACGTAACGCGGTATCCCCATCCCATCCATACGCCACCACCCCCATTGTTCAAGCATGTACTCGGTATCACCCAGGGGCTTGTCCGTGTAGGTTCGTTTTTTCATGTGCCGCTCAATCCCCAGTGAAGTTGGATCCGCCCGCGCCGCGTCGGTTGGAACCTTGGTAATGCTGCTCCGGCCCTTGCATCAAGCTAGGCCTTTTCATCTGTTTTATTTCTTGCTCTGCCGCTTGCAGCTTGAAGCTGAGCTGGGTCACCAGGTGCTCCAGTGAAAGCACCAACCTGGAACCTTCAACAACCCAACCTGACCCGTTGCAATCCGTGCATGCCAACTCAAAAAACACGCCTTCCACCACTGCCCTGCCCCTGCATGTCGGGCACTTGATCAGGTCCAAGCGGGGCTGCTCAAAGCCACGGTTGGTGCTCTTTTTCACGTTGTGCATTCTCCTCTGTAATAAATTCGTCGATAGGGCTGCGCGCCTTGCGTGGCTTGGGTTGCGGCCCGTTGTGAGAAATTGCGGATTGCACGTCTGTCAACTTGTGAATGGCTGCGAAGCCGATCCCGTCAAGCCATTCGTGCCATTGCTCCAATGCGTCTCGACGCAGGCCATTTGCCTTGGTCTTGATGTAGGTGTCAGCAACCTTCCCCAGCGAGTGATTCAGCAGCATTTCGCCAATGAAGCCGTCGACGCCCATGTCGAGCCATGCCGTGCGGGCGACCTTGCGCAAATCGTGACTCGACCAGGCCCGGCTGGCCAGGCGGCGGAAAATGGCCGAGGCCTGGCTTTCGCTCAGCGGCTGCCCCTTACGACCAGGGAACAGGTACTGCCCGCTGTACCCAGCTGTGATTTGCGCGGCCCGGTACCGCCGTAGAAGCGCCGACACGCGGGAAGTCAGCGGCAGGCGGTGTTCGGATCGCGTTTTGGTGTGTGCTGCGGGAATGATCCACTCCGCATGGCTCAGCGAGAAGTCTGCCCATTGCGCCTGGCGAGACTCGCCCAGGCGAGTACCGTGGCAGATCATCAACAGCACCAGCATGGCCTCGGCAGGCTTCTGCTCGAATAGCGCAGCCAACGCGGGCACTACCTCATGCAGATGGTTTGCACGCAGTCGGCCATCCTTCGGCAGAATCTTGGTCTTGATGAAGTGGGTGAACCTCATCTCAGCCATTGGGTTCGCGGCAATCAGCCCCAGCTCACGCGCCTTACCAACAGCTAGGCTCAACACGCGAAACATCTGCCGAACGTAGGCCGTCGAGAATTGTGCCTGGGCTGGCCACATCAGCAGCTTGTCGAGCATAGCTGCTGTCAAAAGAGAGATTGGCAGCTCATCCAGGCGCGGCAACAGTTGCTTGCTAATCACGGTTCTGACAGTCCCCTTCCAAGAATCGGAGAGCGAAGCGTCATTGCCGACTCGGTCACTGAACCACCGCAGCAGATCGCCTATGGTCACCAGGCCTTCCAGAGCCACCGCATCGTCAGGGCGACCCAGCAAACGCTGTCGCAAGGCCGGAAGCTCTGCAAAGATCGCCGCTGCGCCGTATTCGGGAAAGCGGGCGAGCCGGTTCCACTTGCCGCGCACGACGAGAAACCAGGTACCGGCCTTCCGGCTTTGATCAAAACGGAACCGCAAGCCAGGATGGCGTGGATCGCGCAGATCTCGCACGCCGTCCACAGTCGCTTGCCGCCGGATCTCAGCGTCGGACACCTTTACAACCGCTGTCGCACTCATGCTGAAAACCGATACCCATGGAATCGCGTGGCCCTATACCCAAAGACAATCATTGGCGCTTTTCCCTGTTTCCGTACCGTGAGGCCATGCTGGTGACCTTGGCCGGCCGTTCGACTGGGACGGGTTGCCAGCTGGCGGACAGGTTTTCAAAGCGGTTGTACTGGCCAAGGAAGGCTGCGCGGACGGTGCCTGTCTCCACGTCACGGCCTTTGCCAATGATGATCTCGGCAATCCCCTTGTACTCGGTGTTCTCGTTGTAAACCTCGTCCCGGTACACGAACAAAATCACGTCGGCGTCCTGCTCGATCGCGCCGGACTCACGCAGATCAGACGGCACTGGACGCTTGTTGGGACGTTCCTCGCACTTACGGGACAACTGACTCAGCAGCACGACAGGGATGCCCAGCTCGCGCGCCAGCAATTTGCAGCCCCGGCTGATGCTGCTCACTTCCTCGGTACGATTGCCGCCATCGCCTTCCATCAGCTGCAGGTAATCGACGACCAGCAGGTCCAGGCCATAGCGCAACTTGTGCCGACGAGCCATGGAGCGGATCCGGCCGACAGTAGCGCCAGCACGGTCCGCGATAAATAGGTTCGCCTGCTGGATCTTGTGAGCTGCGACACCCATCTCGGTCCCGTGAGACTGGCATGCGGCGCCGTTCTTGATCAGGTTGAGCGGGATACGCCCTTCGGACGCCATGGCCCGGTCCAGCAGCTGTCCCTTGCTCATTTCAAGGCTGACCACAAGGGTCGACTTACGCTGGCGCACAGCGGCGTCAATGGCGAACCCCATGGCCAGGGTGGTTTTCCCCATGGCAGGTCGCCCTGCGACGATGATTAGTTGCTCAGGCTGCAGGCCGCCCAGCTTCTCGTCCAAGTCCGCCAGGCCGGTGGACAAGCCGATCAAGGTCTCGCCGCGCGCATGCCGGTCATGGCGCTCTTGCCACACCTCGACCTGTTCAGCCATCAGGTCACCAGCCTTAACTACTTCATCCTCATCCGCGCCGGTGTCGATTGCCATAGCTGCCGCCTGGACAGCTGCAATTTTGGCTTGGATGTCGCCACCGCTTTGAGCGATATCAAGCGTTTGAGCGCTCAGGTCATAAAGGGCACGCTCGATGGCGCGCTCTCGAACAATCCGCGCGTAGGCGCCGGCATTGGCAACGCTAGGCGTGTTGGCGATCAGCGAGCCGCAATGACCCAGAGCAAGGTCACCCGTGTGCAGCATTCCGACGTGATCAGCCACAGTCAGCAGGTCCACAGGTTTTCCAGCAGCTCGGAGTTCCAGAATGCCCCGATACACCTCGGCGTTTTCCACGAAGTAAAACGACTCTGGAGTCAGATCATCGGACAGAGTATCGATTAGCTCTGGGCGCTGCAGCATGGCCCCCAACAGACCATGCTCGGCGTCTGCGTTGTAGGGTTCACGCATGGTAGTTGCCCTCCACCACCTTCACGAAGTTGGTCGGAGCGATCAGCCAGTCGAACGTGCAGCGGAACTGCTTTTCGCGACCCTCGATGCGGCCCATTAGGAAGTCACTCGACTCGACCATGCCGAACAAATCTCGCCAAAACTCCAGGTCCTGGTGCACAGGGCTATCGGCCCATCGTGCGGCGAGCTTGCTGCGCCGGTCCTTGTTGATCAGGACCACGCTGGGCAATGTCGGCAGCAGCTCGTTGAACAGGGCGACGATTTCCTCGACTGGCACCTTGGGGCTGTTGCCGCTCCCCTTTTCTTCTTCTGACGGTTCCTTGATGGTTCCTTTACGGTTCTGGGGGCAGGAGCTGCCGGGGTGGGGGGCACCTGCTGCCGGGGTGGGGGGCATTTCCTGCCGGGGTGGGGCGGCATCTGGTGCAGGGGGGCAGGAAATGCCGGGGTCATAGGTTGAGGGGTTGACGGTGTACCAGGTCGAACGACCCGAACGCTGGTGGGCGGTCAGGATCTTGGCCTGCTCAAGCCAGCGCAAAGCCGTGCGGACAGCACGCTCGGACAGGCAGGTGCGCTCGGCAATGCGTGCCACCGAAGGCCAGCAGACGCCATCGTCGTTCGCGTTGTCGGCCAGAGAGATCAGCACGGCCTTCTGCGCCGGGCTCATGTTCTGGAGCGGCCAGCAGGCCGTCATGATGATCGTGCTCACTTGTCTTGCTCCAGTTGATGGGCTGCCCACACGCCCGCGATCCATTGGACGCCTTTGGCGGTGAACCTTGCCTGCGCGAAGGCATGGCCGTTGGTTTCGCTGGTGCCGGTCTTCAACTCGAAGCGCTTCGCTGCCTGGTGCTGGCTACATGGGGTCAGCACGCCGCCCAGGTAGTACATGACGCCCTTGTCCAGCAGCATCTGTCGGAACTGGCGCTCATTCGCCTTGAGCAGCTTCGCGACCTGGCGGAAGCTCATGGATCCCGAGGCTTGGACGTACCGATCGACGAACTCAGCCTTGGGCGCCGCGATGGCCAGCGCATGGCTGGCGGCTTGCTGGAGCTCGTACTGCTCGGCCCAGGCGCGTGCAGCGGCAGCCGGGTTGGAGAAATCCGGCAGGGTTGCAACCACACGACCGCCCTCCTCCAACTGGCGCCAGCGCTTGATCACCGCCAGGCGCATGGCCGCGCTATAGCCGGTTAGCAGGCACTCCGTGCGTTCGCGGTCCAGGCGGTACTCGGTCTGGGTGCGGTTCTGGCCGTCGAGGTAGGTGCATCCAAACGTGGATGGATCTTCCCCGAGCTCGGCAAGCATGCGCTCGATGTCGCGCTTGACGTGGAAGTGGTGTTTTCCCGTCAGCTCGGCGATCTCCCGGGAAGACATCACCCGGACCTGACGTGTTGGTGAGTTGGTCAAAGCTGGCGCTCCCACCTGGGTGTTGATTGCATCGAATGCAATGTGCATAATCGACCTCGATCTCGTTGTTGAAGAAACCACCCTGGCCGGTGGTTTTTTTATGCCTGCGATTCAGGTACTGGATGGATGGGCAGGTGTTTTCGGCATCTACTGGCGCAAGGCCAGCTAGCGCAGAATTCATTTGTGAGTGCGCCGTCAGGCAGCGGTTTTCGAGGGAGCGGTTTCAGCCAATAGGCGCTGGGCCTTGAAAGGCTTTCCGTTTGCCCTGGCTAGGCTAGCGATCTTCTCGGCATACTTCGTCTCGCCCGTGTACTCGGTCCGAGGGAGACACCCAGCGGCCAGCCACTTGTAAACGGCTCGACGTGTTTTCCCGCAAGCGAGCGAGACAGCGGCAACGCCGCCAGCGTCATCGACCGCCTTCTTGAGTGCCTGCATACGGCCTCCCCTGATATATGAACTGTAAGTACATATTATGTCGGAACTGAAAGTACATGCAAGCGCGTGCCATATTGAACCTATGGTTCACATAGACGAAATCCGGGCTGCCTTTGCGGCGCGCCTCAAGAAAGCACTTGCTTCCAACGACATTCAGGCGTGGGGGGCTGGCGCTCGCCTGGCCGACATAGCCAAGGTCACACCCAAAGCAGCAAGCAAATGGCTCAATGGCGAATCGATACCCGGCGGAGCAAAAATGCTGGCGCTCGCCTCTGCTTTGAAGGTTCGGGTTGAGTGGCTCGAATACGGCAAAGGCGGGATGACAGAGGAAACCTCGGGGTTTGACTCGAACGTAGAGCCTATTGCCGGCCCTGTTAGATATTACGAATACCCTGAAATCAGTTGGGTTCAGGCTGGGATGCCGATGGAAGCTATCGAAATATCGAACGTCGCCTCATGCGAGGTTCACCCATCGGATGCTTGGGCCGGGCCGCACGGCTTCTGGCTCAAGGTGCGCGGGCCTTCTATGACCTCGCCTAACGGCATGTCCTTTTCCGAAGGCATGGTCATCCTTGTGGCGCCTGGTTTTGATGTCGAGCACGGTCAGTTCGTCGTGGCTAAGCTAATTGACTCAAATGAGGCGACGTTCAAGCAGTTCATTTGGGATTCGGGAAGGGCATACTTAAAACCGCTCAATCCAGCTTTTCCCACTGTCGAGGTCGACAATACCTGGCAGATAGTAGGTCGGGTGGTCGACGCCAAATGGCCACGTTCGGCCCTTTAGACGGGCCATAGCCCAACCCGCAGATCACATAACCCTCTAAAGCCCGCCACTGCGCGGGCTTTCTCGTGCTCTCGAAAAAATTATGTACTTTTGGTACTTGACCATATGTGAACTCATGGTACATATTTATCCCGTCGGCAGCGATGCCGCGCAGGCGCCAACCGCCACCGCTCTTTACACAACCAGTCATCCGTCACCCTCAGCGGCACATGAGGGCAGCAGCTGCCAGATGCAGTGAGCTGGGTTCAGGTAACCAAGCGGCGCGCATGCCAATGCGGGGAAGCGCGATGCCCAGTGAGCGATGGGCGCCTGGATCACTTCGATTTCACTGGCTGGCCTTCCCATGAGGGCCAGACGGGAAACCAACCAAGGAGTAGGACCATGCTGATACTGAGCCGCAAAGTCGGCGAGACCATCGTCATTAACGACAACATCCGGGTAACCGTTCTGGGCATCAAAGGGAACCAGGTGCGGATCGGCGTCGAGGCGCCAGCCGATGTCTCGGTGCATCGCGAGGAGATTCAAGAGCGGATCAAGGCCGAAGCGGCGGCCTGATATGGTCGAGCCCAAGACCATCTGCCTGACCGTGTTCGAAGACGGCACCAAGGTCATGGCACTCAACAACGGCCCTCTTCTCGAGGGCCTTCTCTACGCCGCGCACCTGCTTTCAGGTGACCAGCGCCTGGAGCTGATCGAGCAGTTGCAGGCTGTGCATGCCGAGCTCGAGGCGCGCTTTCGATAGCTGGTTTCACTGGCTGGCCTTCTCGCGAGGGCCAGATGGGAAACCAACCCAACGGAGCAACACCATGTTCGGAAAACTGTTTGGCAAGAAGAGCCGCGAAGCGCGCGCTGCGATGTCGGTCGTCCAGAACCGCGACCTCATGCAGGCGATCGTCTACGGCGCTTTCTACGTCGCCGCGGCCGACGGCGACATCAGCGAGGACGAGCTGAAGAAGACCGAGAAGCTGATCGCCAACACGCCACAGCTCAAAGGCTTCGGCCCTGAGCTCTCCAACACCATGGATCGCGCCGAGAAGGACTTCCACGACGGCGGTCATCGCATCCTGCGCATGAATGCCGAGAAGGAGCTGAAGGACCTGGCGCACTCGCCGGACGAAGCCGCAATCGTCATCAACGTCATGCTCACCATCGCCGAGGCTTCGGGCGACATCGATGACAAGGAAATGGTTGTGCTGGAGAAGGCGGCCAAGCTGATGGGCCTGAGCCTCAAGGATTACTTGTGAAGGCCTGGATTCGTCGTCGGCCAGGTGCGGCGATCCTCTTCATCGTGGCTGTCTTCTGCCTGGGCCTGATCGTGCTGGTCGCTGTACTCAACCGCGCTTCCTGCGCCTGGTACGGGTACCAGACCGAACGCGATACCCGCTATGCCGCCTTCGTTGGCTGCATGGTGAAAATGCCCTCCGGCTGGGTGCCGAGAGCGGAAATTCGTACCGCTCAGTAACGCAGATGATTCCTCGGTGCGCCTCAAGCGGGGCGCATCAGGGGGAATCCACTGGAGAGCACAGCATGCAGATCAATCAACAGAAAACGGTTCAGGTCGACGTGACCGAGCTTCGTCTTCATATCAAGGTGCGCGACGGTTTTGCTGCTGGCATACAAGATGCGCAGGGCGACGAGGTGGGCAGCTACGAGGGCTATGTGCCCGACTTCTTCCCGGGTGATCACTACGGCGACTACCTGATCCTGAACATCGACCTGGAGACCGGCCAGATCAAGAACTGGAAGAAGCCGGGCGCCGCCGACATCGAGAAGATGCTGGCCCAAGGCGAAGACGACTGATCAACCGCCCTGGAGGGCAAGACGATGCAGATAGAAATTGATCTTGAGGGTCGCCCTGTTCCTCATCCTGCAATCGCTCAATGGCTGAAAGTGGCTGAAGAAGCAGAGCGCGCAGGCGTTTCTGGCCGCGCAGCCCGCACAGCCGCTCGAGCTATTGAGATCGAGCAGGAGACGGGGGTTGCAGTTTGCGCTTGCTGCTTCAAGCCATATGGCCGCGGCGCGCTGCACCACTGAACAACCAGCGCCACGGCCGCATGCCGTTAACTGCCCGATGCCCTGCAACCCATCGCAGGGTGGATCGGGATGTGATCTGAATGCCCTGTAGCGTGGGCTATACCGTCGGACGGGTGACCCGCACCTGAAAGGCCCGAGGCAACCTCGGGTGAGTTGCCGATGCTGGATGTCGCTGCCAGCCAGATCACACCCCGATGCGGACGATTCTGCACCGCGCAATGCGGCCCCCTGCATCACCCTCCCCATCCACTTCGACCGCATCGGCAGGCGCCAGGCCACCTTCACGGTGGGTCTGGTCACCCGCGCCTGGTGCCTGACCAATGCGGTCCACCGAGACAACTTCATGGAAACGATCATTAGCGGGACATGGACCGGCCACCTCGGCAAGGGCCTCGCCCCGCGTGAGCTGGAAGCATTGCTGGGCGTCGCCCAGGGCATGACAGCGAAGGAAATCGCCCGCCACATGGCCATCAGTCCCGGCACCGTGGCCAACCGCATCGAGAACGCCATGTTCAAGCTCGGCGTTCACCGGCGCGCCACCCTGGTCGCCGAAGCCATGCGGCGCCAGATCATCAGCCCGCTGTGCATCGTCCTGGCCGGCTTCATCGCCATGCACGCTGCCGTCGACAACGGCGATCCGATGCGCCGGGACCGCCGCGTACCGGAGCGCCGCACCGCCCAAGTTCGAATCGTTCGCAAGGCCGAGGCCTTCGAGCTCCACGTCTGACCGAGGATCACACTATGCAATCAGCAACAAGCATCGCCTTCGCTCAAGGCGCTCCAAAGCTCGAGGTGCTGCTGGCCAGAACAAGGCTGGCCCGGCAAGAGGCCCAGGCCCACGTCAAGGTCACCGCATCCCGTTACCAGGCCTTTGGCCGCGGCAAGATCTGGGAAGTGGTCGACCTCGATACCGACGCCGTCATGGGCATCGCTTACCGCTACGACACCGCCATGGTGTTCGTCAACGCGATGGAGGCAGCTGCCCGGTGCAAGCTGGTCGAACGGCAATGAGCGGCGAGAAAACCCCTAAATGGTACAAACAAACTGACATAGTTTATCTGCCGCACCTATAAGCTGCTTACATATGATCTTTTGACACCTTGATTACATCATCCTCAGAACTTAGCCACTGCTTAATTAGGCTATGTATTTGAAACAATGCGGAGATCAAGAAGGAAATAGCCAAGAACGGAGTAAAAGTTGGAATTATTAGAATAAACTTATTGTTAGAAAAACCAAGCGTAAGTTGACTAAGCGACGAAATTATTGATAAAAATATAGCGCTCACTAACATCACGCTTATGAACCTAAGCGGCTGATACAGATCTTTTTTAGATATATAATCGCCCTCTTTGAGATTCATATGCAACACGTATAACTTAAGATACTCAGGACTATCAAACATTTTCTCCTTGATATTTATAACTAAAAAAGTCAGGAGTGATATCAAAAAAGAGGACGCCCCTAAAAAAGCAGCAAAAACGAACCCTTTAATACTGGTCTGATACGTTAGAATCACCGTATCTAAGCAGCCACTTAGCTTGTACGCTAAAAGCAAGGCGGTAGCATATGCAATTATAGCGGCTACACAGCACGTGGCAAAAATTGTCTTTTGCATTGTACCTTCCCGAGCTTTAAGCTCTCTTCACCAATGAGTTCGACAGTATTTCTTTTTTCGCATTCTTAAATAGATCACTACTCAAAAACTGACTCAAGCTTATGCCATTCAAGGAAGAAATATAATCAGCATATTCCATAGAATATATGCTATTCACAGCATCGGCTATCCCGATGGTCTCCCCCGCTAAGCTGGTCGAGCCAGTTCCCTTTACGCTAACCCCCGTACACCCGTCTTTAATGAGACCTTCCAGATAGTCAGAAATTTCTTTTCTCTTAGAAAGCGACTTAAGAGAAAAATGGCCGACCCGCTGAACAACTCTAAGACTTTTTGCGCTTTTAAATATAGAGTTATTCATTCTTTTACCCGTGGCCGGATTAGTGAAAGTCGCATTTATCTCGTCAACTTCACTTAGCCTAGATACCTTATTGAATATATCTGCAGAATCAACCAACCGCTGAATACTAAATTTCTCGTCTCTTTTAGAACGCTTATGCCTGTTTCTTAGCACTTGCCTAAACGCCCATCTCAATTTAGATTCAAAGGTATTTAGCCTTACTGAACCTTCATTATTTAAATAGGCCCCCGCGTAATTTTTTTTACTAATAACTAGCACATTGGTCTCAGCAATCTTATTTGTTAGATCGCCGCTTAATTTCCAGGTGAAGTCGGACCCAGTGTCATCGCCTTCACAGAAATTCTTTAAATCCTTTATGGTAAGAACGATAACTATGAAGGAGTCTTGGTCATCAAAAAATTTGAATTTAACTTCTTTATCTATAGACTTGAAATCCGATTCACCAGAGTAATTTTTTACCAAATGATCGAAAAACTCTCTAAGACTCAAGCGCGGACTTATACCAACCAACTTCACCGGAGTAAAATAAACTTTCATGGAAATCCCTTTAAATACACATGATTGATAAGCCGACAAAATTAGTTGTAAGCAAATCTATTTATTCATGACAATAACGCACAGCAGTACTATGTCAACGCTAAAATCTAACATCCACCTATGGGAGCTCTATAGCTAGTATAGACTACTCTCCGTGCCTTCAGGCCTTAGCTTACCACTTTCCAATTCTCTGAAGCCATCGCCTGCTACATCAATCGACCGGTCGGTGCCATGGTCATATCGGACCGCTGAGCTCTGGTCGACGAGGGCTGAATACAAACCCCTAGCGCCAGTGAAGCATTGCCTGTCTAGGCCTTTCTTGTTGCCCTCTTCCGGGCTGACAAAAATCGCCTGACCATGCGCGTGCCTGGCAACACTTTGCCACTTTTGGCTGGACAACGAGTCATCGCAACATTACTTGAGCGAGCCTAGCTTTCAGTCCAGAAGTTTGAAGGAAAATATGCCCCCACCCAAAGTACTTAGCGGATACCTACCAAGACCGGCCTTAGCATGAAGCGTTTCAATAAACTCACGCACAACTTCAAGGCTATCCCTGGCTCTTTCGATATCGCAAAACCTCATCCAGCTAGGAAACTGGTTATCGGTTACGCGATGTGGAGCTTCGTTTCCCTCAAGAGTCTCACTAACGGTAATTGATTCTGTCTTTCCATGCGCTAATGTGTTTCGGAATTCCAGAAGTTCGGCAACACTAGGATACGCATCCACGAGCTTGGTAGTAGGTAGCTGCAAAGCAACGGCTATAGCCTGGTATTTTTCCCAGACGCTCGGTCGTGATCGCTTGAAGACCAAATTCATGTGATGGTCCTCTGGCCCCTCAATCAAGTGGTTCAGATAAGCTTCCACCGTAAATGCTTGAAGAATCAGACAGTTCATCACTTCATAAAGCTGCCCCTCGACTTCCTCCTCTGCCGACTCCAGGGCACGGCAAGCCCCCGAAAATAGGTATGAAAAAGTTTTCGTGGTTTGGGTGCCATTATACTGCCCAGCCATAATCTGCCTCCTTAAATCGCCAAAATGTATCGCACAGGCTTCTCCATGCCCATAGAAAACCGCTCCAACCGCAATAACAGAACTAGAACCTTCACTCTCGACTCACTGATCACTGCGCTCAAGCAAGTCGGAGCACATCACGAAATCAGCGCAGACCTCATTGCAGAGCAGATTTTCGATCATCCGGCCCAGCAGGGCCAGGGCGAGCCGGCGGGTTACCAGATCCGCAGCAAGACCGATGAATTTGGGTCGCAGTGGACACCGTGGCGGGAGTGCTGTGACACCGAACAGGCCATGCACGATCATGAGGTAGGCCGCTTCAATCAGTTCGGGATCATGCGCGAGATTCGGCCGGTCTTCGCAAGCGCTGCCAATCCTGCCGAGGTTGAGCAGCTGCGCACCGAAAATACACGCCTGAGTGGCTTGAAGCCCGAGGAGCCACCGCGACCACCAGCCGGCGATGGCCTGCCTCGCTACGGTCTCCGCTGGAACGGTCCACAGCAGCCTATCGCAGTACCCATGGATGATGGCTATTGGACGCCTTGGCATCTGGCGGATCGCCTGCGCCAAGAACGCGACAACCTGCTCGAAGCCGGCGCACACCTGCTGTAACCCTTCCCCTAATCTAGCTCGCCGACATGCGCGGGCATGGAGAACTCGTGAACACCCATTTCCTGCTGATGGCCCAGTACGGTGGCCAGGCAATCATCCCGCTCGAACGCATATGCCTCGACTACTTCAGCCACCTGACTCCCGAGAAGATGAAGGCAAAGGTCGCCCGAGGCGAGATCAACCTGCCCCTCGTCTGTATGGAGGCCAGCCAGAAGTCAGCTCGAGGCGTACACCTGAACGACCTGGCCGCCTACCTCGACGCGCAGCATGCCAAGGCCAAGACCGAGCACGACAAGCTCATGGGTCGCGGTCTTCGACGCGCCTCTTGACCCTCTTCCGGGCCTCGATCACGGGGCCCGCTATCACCCTGTCGATCCATCCCCACCCCGCATACGGATCGCCATTCCCCCGTAGGTGCGTATAGCGCCGCATCGAGTTCCAATCCCGGTGACCGGAAACAGAAGCCACCTTCGGGATATCCCACCCCATTTCGAAAAGCCGGCTCACGCCATCATGGCGTAGGTCGTGAAAATGCAGGTCGTTGATCTCTAGAAAATTGCATGCTCTGGTGAACGAGGCCGATATCGACTTCGAGTTGTACGGAAAAATTTCGCTGGCTACACGCGGCATCGACTGCAGGATGCGCCAGGCTTCGTCCGGCAAATGGCACCACACGTCATTCCCGTACTTCTGCCCGGGGTTCTTCATATCGGTGATGAGGGCTGACCGGTCCTTGTCGTTGAGCGAATCCCAGCGTATGCGTGTGATCTCCTCCTGCCGCCGGGTAGAGAAGAGCGCGAATAGCACCACCCGAAGCATATCGATCTCCTGCTTGCGGCGGTCGCGCATCTCGTCGAAGTACGCTAGCAAGCGCTCAAGCTCGTCCAGGGTCGGCCGTCGGTTTCGCTCGCGGCTTTTGCTGACCGCGCCCATCTTCCTCAGCACCTTCCGGGCGTCGGGCATGGCGTGCGGATCAACTTCATAGCCCCAGGCCGGCCGCGCAACCGAGAGGACCGCGCCCAGGTGCGCCAAGTCGTTGCCTACAGTCTGTGCCTGAATGCCACTGTTCTCCATCCGCCACATGGCGTACTCGACCAGCTTCTGGCTGGTTAGGTCTGTGTCCGCAACCTCGCCCAACCAGGTTTCTTTGATGGCGTTCAGGGTAGCGCGTTTCGTCTTGCCCAATGGACGCAACTTCTCGTACTGATCCAGGTAACGGTCGACCATGTGCTTGACCGTGATGCCGCCGCGGTTCGCCTTGTCGATGGCGCCTGGCTCATGTAGCTCGGCCTCGCGCTTCCTGATCCAGGCCTGCGCTGTAGCCTTGCGATCGAACGTCTGGCTTTCCTGATAGACTGACTGACCCTTTTTCATGATCCGGATCTGCGCGGTGTACGCTGCAGACCCATCCTTGCGCTTCCGAAGCGTGATGGTTCCCATTGGTTTTGCTACACGGCTGCTATGAGTTACTACATTGTAGCAACGACAGATGGCAAACGAGCAAAAATGATGGGAAACGGTAGCAAACGAGAGAATCGAAAATGCCCCCTGAAACCCCAGAAAACAAGGCCTCCCCATTAGACTCAGTAATGAGGCGGTTTTCTGTTGCACCGATGATGGACTGGACCGATCGCCACTGTCGCTTCTTCCTGCGCCTGCTCTCCCGCCATGCCCTGCTCTACACCGAAATGGTCACCACCGGCGCCCTGCTCCACGGCGATGCCGCCCGGTTCCTGCGCCATGACCTCTCCGAGCATCCGCTGGCCTTGCAGCTCGGTGGCAGCAATCCGCTTGAGCTGGCCGCCTGCGCGCGGCTGGCCGAGGCGGCCGGTTACGATGAGGTCAACCTGAATGTCGGCTGCCCGAGCGATCGGGTGCAGAACAACATGATCGGTGCCTGTCTGATGGGCCATCCGGCACTGGTGGCCGATTGCGTGAAGGCGATGCGTGATGCGGTGGATATCCCGGTCACGGTCAAGCATCGCATCGGCATCAACGGCCGGGACAGCTATGCCGAGCTGTGCGACTTCGTCGGGCAGGTGCGCGATGCCGGCTGCCGGAGCTTCACCGTGCATGCGCGCATCGCCATCCTCGAGGGCCTGTCGCCCAAGGAGAACCGGGACATCCCGCCGCTGCGCCACGAAGTGGCCGCGCGGCTGAAGGCGGACTTCCCGGAGCTGGAGATCGTGCTCAACGGCGGGATCAAGACGCTGGAGGAATGCGAGGCTCATTTGCAGACCTTCGATGGCGTGATGCTCGGGCGCGAGGCCTACCACAACCCGTACCTGCTGGCACAGGTGGACCAGCGGCTGTTCGGCAGCGCGGCGCCGGTCGTAAGCCGCAGCGAGGCGCTGGCACGACTGCGGCCGTACATCGTGGCGCACATGGAGCATGACGGGGCCATGCACCATGTGACACGGCATATCCTCGGGCTGGGCCAGGGCTTCCCGGGCGCGCGGCGCTTCCGCCAGCTGCTCTCGGCCGACATCCACAAGAGCAAGGAGCCGCTGGCGGTGTTGGACCAGGCGGCCGAGCTGCTGGCGGGGCGCTGAGGGAACCCTGGCCGGGCGCCGCGCTCGAATGGGCTTGTCGAAGGCATGCCAGACAGGGCGGCACGGGCAGCTGGGGTTGCGGATCGGCCGGCAGTGTTCCAGGGCAAGCCCCTGCCAGCGCGCTCGATGCCAGCGTGCAGGGTGGTTTGCCTGAGGCACGGGCCCAGCGCTTGCCGACGCCTGCCGAACGCTGTGGCCGGCTGGCCGGGACAATTGCGCAAACCCTGCTTCACTAGGCATGTCGTTCACCCTTCTTCGAGCCTCCCCGACGGGCCTTGAGTGGTCGTCGGGGGTGGAGTAATGTCGAGTCATTGCACAGGACAGAGCACGCCCATGACTTCCAAGCTGGAACAACTCAAGCAGTTCACGACCGTGGTCGCCGATACCGGAGACCTGGATGCCATCATCCGCCTCAAGCCCCAGGACGCGACCACCAACCCGTCGCTGCTGCTCAAGGCGGCGGCGATCCATGGCTATGCCGAGCTGCTCGAGCAGGTCAAGGCCCAGAGCAAGGGTGATGTCGGCCTGGCTTGCGACCGGTTCGCGGTGGCGGTGGGCGGTGGCATTCTCAAGGAGATTCCGGGGCGCATCTCCACCGAAGTGGATGCGCGACTGTCGTTCGACGAGCAGGCCCTGCTGGCCAAGGCCCGCCAGCTGATCGAGCTGTACGATGAAGCCGACGTCGGTCGTGAGCGCGTGCTGATCAAGCTGGCCTCGACCTGGGAAGGGATCCGCGCGGCGGAGAAGCTCGAGCGCGAGGGTATCCAGACCAACCTCACCCTGCTGTTCTCCTACGCCCAGGCGCAGGCCTGCGCCGATGCCGGCGTGTTCCTGATCTCGCCGTTCGTGGGGCGCATCTACGACTGGTACAAGAAGAGTACCGGCCAGGAATACGCTCCGGCGCAAGACCCCGGCGTGCTGTCGGTCACGCGCATCTACAACTATTACAAGGCCAACGGCTACGACACCGTGGTCATGGGCGCGAGCTTCCGCAACATCGGCCAGATCGAGCAGTTGGCCGGCTGCGATCGCCTGACCATCAGCCCCGAACTGTTGGAAAAGCTCGCCGACGACCATGGCGAGCTGCCGCGCGTGCTGCAGCCGGGCAATGCCGGTGAAGCCAGGCAGCAGCTCGACGAGGCGCAGTTCCGCTGGGCGCTGAACGAGGATGCGATGGCCACCGAGAAGCTGGCCGAGGGCATCCGTCAGTTCGCCCGCGACCAGGAGAAGCTCGAAGCGGTCATGGCCGGCAAGGCGTGATCGAACCCTGAAGCGGCGAGGCCCGGGGTCGATCGGACCCCGGGCTGGCCAGCGCTCAGGTCCAGTTTGAAATGGCCGGATACACACAACGATTGCCACGCGCGGCCTGGATAAACAAGATGTGTTCCCTCGAGCCGCGCGCCCAGACCCTGGCCTTGTCGAGCGCTGGCGATCCGCTGTCCGAGAGTGTCCGCCTTAATCTGCCTTGAGTGATCGATGTCGCTGACTCCCCCCGCCCTCCCACCGGTGCTTGCCGGTCCGCTCCTGCGTCGCCTCGAACCCCAGCGCCTGGCCATCTGGCTGGTCGGCTCGTGCCAGTTGCAGCCTGAGTTCGTGCTGGCGTGCGCGGGCATCGAGGCGCTGACCCAATGCGAGGTGGTACAGGTGGGCCGGGAGGCTTTCGTGCATCTGCTGGAGGTCCGCTTCCAGACGCCGTTGCCGTATGACCAGGCCATCGCCTACGACATCCTGGTGGATGCCGGCCAGGGCCGCCAGGGGATCGCCGAATGGGCGCCGCACCTGCTGTATCCCGGGCGGCAGCGCCCGGACCTGGTGTTGCGCTCGCGCATGGACCAGGTACTGCATGGCTCCTGCCGCAAGCCGCATCACCCGGCGGCCGATGGCCTGCTCTGCGCCGATCGCCTGCTGCAGGCGTGCCGGACGCCCGCGCAGCGCCCGGCGCTGTTGCTGATGACCGGCGACCAGGTCTACGCCGACGACGTCGCCGGCCCGATGCTGCGCGCGATCCATCGCCTGATCGAGCAGCTGGGGCTGTTCGACGAGCGACTCGAGGGCGCGGTGGTCGACGACAGCCAGGCGCTGTACCAGCATCCTGCGTGCTACTACCGTCGCGCCGACCTGCTGCCGGCGCTCGAGCGCAACGAGGGGCTGCGGCGGCGTTTCTTCGGCGGTACGCGCAAGCCGATCTTCACCAGCAGCAATGCCGACAATCACCTGGTGAGCTTCGCCGAGGTCATGGCCATGTACCTGCTGGTCTGGTCGCCGGTGTGCTGGCGGCTGGTGCGCATGACCCAGCCAGCGGGCCTGAGCGCCAAGCGCCAGGCTCGCTACAAGGCCGAACTGCCACTGGTCGAGGCGTTCGCCGACGGGCTCGGCGGCGTGGCGCGGGTATTGGCGCACCTGCCGAGCCTGATGATCTTCGACGACCACGACATCACCGATGACTGGAACCTCTCCGCGCAATGGGAGCAGACCGTCTACGGCCATCCGTTCTCGCGGCGGATCGTCGGCAATGCCTTGCTTGGCTATCTGTTGTGCCAAGGCTGGGGCAACGATCCGGATCGCTGTCGAGCGCTGGTGCAGCGTTGCCAGGCGCTGAGCAGCCAGGCCACCGGCTCGATGTACCTGCCTAGCGCGGCGCTGGACGGGCTGATCGGGACACTGCTGGGCTTCCAGGGCTGGCAGTTCGAGCTGGCCAGCGAACCACCGCTGCTGGTGCTCGACACCCGCACCCGGCGCTGGCGTAGCGAAAGCAGCCTGAAGAAGCCGTCCGGCCTGCTCGACTGGGAAGCACTGAGCGAACTGCAGCAGGCGCTGCTGGGGCATCGCTCGGCGATCATCGTCTCGCCCGCGCCGATCTTCGGCGTCAAGCTGATCGAGACGGTGCAGCGGGTGGTGAGCTGGCTGGGCTATCCGCTGCTGGTCGACGCCGAGAACTGGATGGCCCATCGTGGCGCGGCGCAGGTGATCCTGAACATCTTCCGCCACTCGCGTACACCGGGGCACTACGTGATCCTGTCGGGCGACGTGCACTATTCGTTCGTCTACGAAGTGCTGATCCGCCATCGCCAGCGCAGCCCGCACTTGTGGCAGGTCACCAGCAGCGGCATCAAGAATCAGTTTCCCAGGCGCCTGCTGGACGTCTTCGATCGGCTCAATCGCTGGCTCTATGCGCCGCGCTCGCCGCTCAACTGGTTCACCAAGCGCCGGCGCATGGAGGTCATCCCGCGTACCCCTGACCGCAGCAAGGCCGGCGAACGCCTGTGGAACAGCGCCGGGCTCGGCTGGGTATTCTTCGATGAGGACGGCCGCCCCGAGCGGGTGTTGCAGCTCAATGCCGATGGTGCGCCTGCCACGGAATTCCCGCCGCCGACACGTGACTGAAGGTAGCGTCAGATACGCTCGAGGGCGCTTACCAGGTCGCGGAAGGCTTCGCGATTGGAATCGTTCAGGCCCATGAGGATGCGGTGCGCTTCGAGCACCTTGGAGCGCACCACGTCCTCGCTCTGGTCCTGCGAAGGCAGGTCGCTCAGGCAATCCGGGCAAGGAATCGGTCGGTCGACGATGTTGAACACCTGGTCGAAGCCCATGGACTGCAGCAACCGGGAGATGTCCGGGTTGGTGGTGACCACGGTGGGCAACAGGCCGACTTTCTGCCGCGACAGGATCGACAGCTTGGCCAGCAGTCCAAGGGTCGTGCTGTCGATGCTTTCGGTCTCGGTCAGGTCGATGACGATGGCCGAGAAATTCAGCGCGGTGAAGATTTTCTCGATCGTCGCATCCAGCGCCGAACACAAGGTCAGACGCACTTCACCGACGAACTTCAGAACGAAGGTGCCGCTCTGCTCGGCGAACTGGATTCTACCGGTACTCATTGAAGGTTCCTGCTCAACACCAACAGGGCGATATCATCCGGCATCTCCCCGAGCGTGGACAATTTGAATCGTTGACGCAGCCCGTCCAGGCTGCCTCCCGCGTCCTTGACGATCTCCGGCAAGGACGCCTCCTTAGCTTTGAGCGTGTCGCCTGGCAAAAGGTCCAGAACGCCATCGGACATCAGGCTCAGGCTGAACCGCGGTGGCAGTTCCAGCAGGTGGTCCTGATACACCGCCTCGTCGAACAGCCCCACCGGCAGGCCGCGACCCTCGAGGTAGCGCACCTGCCCGGGGGTGTACAGCACCGGCAGCGGCAGGTGCCCACCCACGGCATAGTGCAGCAGGCCGGTGTCTTCGTCGATCACCCCGCCGACCATGGTCACGTGCTTGCCCAGCCTGCAGTTGATCAGGCCGCGGTTGATGTGGCCCAGCACCTCGGAAGGCTTGAACTCGCGCATCTTGCCGCTGCGCTTGAATTCGAACAGCAGCCGGGTGGTCATGAACTTGAGCAGCACCGTGATGAAGGCCGACGAGGCGCCGTGGCCGGAGACATCCGCCAGGTAGAAGGCGATCCGCCGCTCGTCCACCCGAAAGTAGTCGACGAAATCGCCCGACAGGTACAGCGACGGAATGATCTGGTGGTCGAACGTAAAACCGCCGGCCTGCCATGGCCGCTCGGGCAGCATGTTCATCTGCACCTGGCGACCGGCGTCCTGGTCTTCCTGCAACAGGTGCAGGCTGGCCTCGAGCTCACGATTGGCCGCCTCGAGCTTCTCGCGGTAGCGCTGGTTCTCCAGCACCAGGCGCGAGCGATCCAGCGCCCGCCGCACCGAATGCTCGAGCACCGCCAGGTCCTCCAACGGCTTGATCAGGTAATCGGCGGCGCCCAGGCGCAAGGCCTCGACCGCGTCGCTCATGACGCCAGCTCCCGAGACCACGATCACCGGCAGCTGCGGCGCCTGTTCGCTGACCCGGCGGATCAGCTCCAGGCCGCCCATTTGCGGCATGCGCAGATCGCAGATCACGAGATCAGGCTGGTGCTGTTCGAAGACTTCCAGGCCCTGCTGGCCGTTGCTGGCCTGGAGGACGTCGAAACCGCTGTCTTCCAGATAAGCGGCGAGGCTTGCTCGGACCACGTCGTCATCGTCGATGATCAGCAAGGTTGCACTGGTTTTCTGCATGTGGGCAAACGGCGCCAGAAATAGGTTGGCGTAGCGGCATCGGCCAGACCGAGCGACAGCTACTGGAATTCTCTCTAGCCACTCTCCATCTGAGTAATAGGACAAGAAAACCTGCCCGGCAAATGGTAGAGGTGCCCTGTAAGGCGCTGACGGTACTCCCATCCGCAGGGCGTTTCAAGCGCGGGCTGGCTTGCAAGGCCAGTGCTGTACAGCGCAAATTGCCGAGAGTTATAAGAACCTCATCTTGTGCAACTTCCTGGAAGGATCGAAGCATGTCATTGTCGCCGCAAGACCATACTGAAAAGCGGGATTTCATCCGCATGCGCATCGACGCCGAAGTGACCCTGGTGCATGCCGGCCAGGTGATCACCGCGATCTGCCTGGACCTGTCGGCCAGCGGCCTGCAGGTTCGGGCGCCGCGGCGCTTCCAGGTGGGGGACCCGCTCGAGGTACGCCTGGAGTCCGAACACCCGGCCCTGGCTGGGTTGCAAGCCAGTACCGAGGTGGTATGGATCGCCGACCAGGGCGACGGGCAGCAAAAGTTAGGGCTGCGGATCTTGGCAATGGATTGATACATATAGAGTAGAGAGTGGCCTGGTGGCGAGCGGCTGTCGTGCCGCGACAAGGTGCGCAGCGGCTGCAGGGTCTGGCAGGCTTGAAAGAGGAGAGTGGGTCGCTTGGCAGATCCTGACCAGACACTTGGACAGGACTCGCCATTCTCGCTAATTGACAATCATTATCATTATAAATAACTTGTCACACTTCGGTAGGAAGCAGGGTCTCCAGGGAGCTTCCTTCTTTCGAGAACCAAGGTGACTTTCCATGACGGAACAATTGTCCACAAGCAAGTGCGATTCACCATTGCTCCATGCATTCCTCGACAACCGCAGCGTCCTGCTCAAGATCGCCGCCCGGATCACTGGATGCCGCTCGCGGGCCGAAGACGTGGTGCAGGACGCCTTCTTCCGGTTGAACAATGCGCCGCGGATCACCTCTTCGTTCAAGGCTCAGCTCAGCTATCTGTTCCAGATCGTGCGCAACCTGGCCATCGACCACTACCGCAAGCAGTCGCTGGAGCAGAAGTATTCCGGTCACGAGGAAGAAGGGCTGAACGTGGTCGTGCATAACGCCACCCCCGAAGCCAGCCACATCCATTTCGCAACCCTGGAACACATCGCCGCGGCCCTCGACGACCTGCCCCAGCGCACCCGCTACGCCTTCGAGATGTATCGCCTGCATGGCGTGCCACAGAAGGATATCGCCAAGGAGCTGGGAGTCTCTCCGACCCTGGTCAATTTCATGATCCGTGACGCCCTGCTCCACTGCCGCAAGACGGCAGGCTGCCAGGAGCCTGCCTGACTGGCTTTCACCGGTTGCCTAGGTTCAGTCTGGCGAACGCACGGTGACCTGGTAGGGCTGGAAGATGCGCAGCAACTCGCCGTTGGCCCGCAGACGCTGCAACAGCTCGGCGAACGCCGCGCCGCTGATGGGGCCTCGAGGCCTGAGCAACGCCTTGTGGCGATAGGTCTGGTCGACACGCCCGGAAACCAGCAGCTGGCTCGCCGCGAATGGATGGCGTTGCTGGAAATCGCCCAGGTAAGAGCGCGTCACCAGCGCGACATCGACACGCCCGCGCTGGACCATGAACAAATTGCTGTCATGGGAATAGCTCAACCGGGCGTCGAAGGCCGTGCGCAAGAAGCGTGGGTCGGCATTGAAGCCGGCAAAGCCGTAGTGGTAGCCACTGAACAGTGCCAGGCGCTTGCCACGCAGGTCATCGAAATAACGCTGGTCACGCCCCGGCGCCCGCCGCGCGACGAACACCTCGGCATCGTCCAGGCCCATGTCCACGGCAACGTGCGGGATATCGCGCCAGCCCCAGTCGGGATTCTCGAAGATGGCCAGGTCGGTGCGGCCCTGCTGCAGGTCGGCATAGCGCCGGGGAATCGAGGTCGGTACCAGGATGAAGTGGTAGGTGTCCTGCGCCTGGTTCAGCGACTTGACCAGTTCGATCAACAGGCCACTGTCGCTTCCCTGCTCGGGCCGCGAGGTGTAGGGCGGGAAGTGCGCCGCGCCGATGCGTACTTCGATGGCCGGTGCGGCACTGGCCATGGCCGGCAGGCAGAGGGCGGCCATGAGCATCAGCCGGTGCAGGAGTGTGGAAAGGCAAGCCTGGCGCAAAACGATGGACTCATGGCGGGGTCGAACCTGGAACCGCTTAAGCTAGGCTTTTTCCAGGCAGGGCACAACCACTGTCGCGGCAAATGAAGGCAATTTGCCATAACATGGCGCAATGGCCGTCATTGACTACGCTTGAGCTAGTCTTGCAAGGGAGCGTCATGATGGGCCACTGGCTGGTGATCGACCTGGAAGCCACCACCGACGACGGCGGCTGGCCACTCGCGGAAATGGAAATCATTGAAATCGGGGCCAGCATGGTGACCCGCGACGGCCGCGAGGTCGACCATTTCCAGCGTTTCGTGCGACCGCGGCGGCGGCCTCAGCTGACCCACTTCTGTCGCGAACTGACGCATATCGGCCAGGCCAGCATCGACACGGCCGAGTCCTTCGCGCAGGTCTGGAGCCAGTTCGAGCGCTGGCTTTACCATCATCATCCACGGCTGGAGGCCTGGGTCAGCTGGGGCGACTACGATCGCAAGCAGCTATGGCAGGAATGGCAACAGTACGAGATCCACAGCCTGCTCAGGCACCTGCCGCACATCAACCTCAAGCAACGCTTCGCCAAGGCCCGCCAACTGCAGCGCCCGACCGGCCTGAACGGTGCGCTGCAGCTGGCCGGGCTGCACTTCTCCGGCCAGCAGCACCGGGCCCTGGAAGACGCCCGCAACACAGCCCGGCTACTGCCCCTGAGCTTGCCTGCGGTGGGGGTCTGAACGCCGCTTATGGCTTGTGCCTGACAGCTTGGGCATACTGGCGAGCCCTTTTCCCCAACCCGCTCAGGAGACGCCTCATGTTCAAGGTCAACGAGTACTTCGATGGCACCGTCAAGTCGATCGCCTTCACCGGTGCAGAAGGTCCCGCCACGCTTGGCGTCATGGCGCCAGGCGAATACGAGTTCGGCACCGCCAAGCGCGAGATCATGCATGTCGTTTCCGGCGCCCTGACCGTCAAGCTGCCAGGCAGCCAGGATTGGCAAACCTTCGCAGCCGGCAGCCAGTTCAACGTGCCGGCCGACAGCAAGTTCCAGCTGAAGGTGGCAGTCGATACGGCCTACCTGTGCGAATATCGCGACTGAGGTTTTGGTCGTAGGAGCAAATGTATCTCGAGCCTGCTCGACACGCTGTCGTCTGTCGGATCCTGAGGCCGCCGCGCGCCCTCCCGCGGCGCAGCGGCCTCAGGAGCTGGCAGGCTTGAAAGACACTTGCTTGCCGGTAACCTGGAGCAGCCGCGATGGCCGTATGCAACGGTCCCCGCCGCTCACTCCACCCCCATGAACTCCCCCACCCACCGCGCCGCCAGCTGCAGATGCCCTTCATGGGTCGCCCCCGACGCCTTCAATGGCTTGAGGTCATGGTCCGCCGCCGCTAGCCAGCGTACCTCGATGGCCGGCGATAGCAGGTAATCCGCCACCTGCTCGCGATTACCCAGCGCGTCACGCTCGCCCTGGATGATCAGCGTTGGCGTGCGCAACCCGGCCAAGTGCTCGACCCGTGGCTTTTCCGGCTTGCCCACGGCATGGAAGGGATAACCCAGGCAGACCAGCGCATCGGCTCCCAGCTCGTCGGCCAGCAGGCTGGCCATGCGCCCGCCCATCGACTTGCCGCCGATGGCCAGCGAGCCCGTGGCCAATGGCCGCACTTGCCGATACACCTCGCGCCAGCATTCGAGCAGCACCTGGCGTGGATTCGGCGGTCGTCGGCCACCGTCCAGACGCCGCTGGGCCATGTAGGGGAACTCGAAGCGCACCACGCCCACACCCTGTCCGGCCAGCCGTTGCGCCATGTTCTGCATGAACGCGCTGTCCATCGGCGCCCCGGCGCCGTGAGCGAGAATCAGGCAGCCAGGGCGGCCGCCTGCCGCCTGCATTCGTGGGGGATCGCAGCGCAGGCCGGGGATTTTTCCTATCCGCGCCCATTGATCCCCGTCAATACCAGCCACTTGCCCATTACTCATGCTTGCCTCGCTTTCTAGCCTGCCTATAACCGTGGATGGGAACCCATCATGAACACAACCACAAGTACCGCCTACGACTACAAGGTGGTCCGCCAATTCGCCATCATGACGGTGGTCTGGGGCATCGTCGGCATGGGGCTCGGCGTGTTCATCGCGGCGCAGCTGGTCTGGCCTGCGCTGAACTTCGATCTGCCCTGGACCAGCTTCGGTCGGCTGCGCCCACTGCACACCAATGCGGTGATCTTCGCCTTCGGCGGCTGCGCGCTGTTCGCCACTTCCTATTACTCGGTACAGCGCACCTGCCAGACCACGCTGTTCGCCCCCGGCCTGGCCGCATTCACCTTCTGGGGTTGGCAGACGGTGATCGTGCTGGCCGCGATCAGCCTGCCGCTGGGCTATACCACGTCGAAGGAATACGCCGAGCTGGAATGGCCAATCGACATTCTCATCACCATCGTCTGGGTCGCCTATGCCGTGGTGTTCTTCGGCACCCTGGCCAAGCGCACCACCCGCCATATCTACGTCGGCAACTGGTTCTTCGGTGCCTTCATCCTGACCGTGGCCATGCTGCACGTGGTCAACAACCTGGAGCTGCCGGTCAGCCTGACCAAGTCCTACTCGATCTATGCCGGGGCTACCGATGCGATGGTGCAGTGGTGGTACGGGCACAATGCGGTGGGCTTCTTCCTGACCGCGGGCTTCCTCGGCATGATGTACTACTACGTGCCTAAGCAGGCCGAGCGGCCGGTGTATTCCTATCGGCTGTCGATCGTGCACTTCTGGGCGCTGATCACCCTGTACATCTGGGCCGGCCCGCATCACTTGCACTACACCGCCCTGCCCGACTGGGCGCAGTCGCTGGGCATGATCATGTCGCTGATCCTGCTGGCGCCGAGCTGGGGCGGGATGATCAACGGCATGATGACCCTCTCGGGGGCCTGGCACAAACTGCGCAGCGACCCGATCCTGCGCTTTCTGGTGGTGTCCCTGGCGTTCTACGGCATGTCGACCTTCGAGGGGCCGATGATGGCGATCAAGACCGTCAATGCCTTGTCCCACTACACCGACTGGACCATTGGCCATGTGCATGCCGGCGCGCTGGGCTGGGTGGCGATGATCTCCATCGGCGCGCTGTACCACACCATTCCCAAGGTCTTCGGCCAGGCGCGCATGTACAGCCAGGGGCTGATCAACGCGCACTTCTGGCTGGCGACCATCGGCACGGTGCTGTACATCGCCTCGATGTGGGTCAACGGCATCGCCCAGGGCCTGATGTGGCGAGCGGTCAACAGCGACGGCACGCTCACCTACTCGTTCGTCGAGACCCTGGTCGCCAGCCACCCAGGTTTCGTCGTGCGCTTCATCGGCGGCGCGGTGTTCCTCGCCGGCATGTTGCTGATGGCCTGGAATACCTGGCAGACCGTTCGCACGCGGGCCGATGCCTATGCGCCGGCCATCACCCGGCTGGCCTGAGGAGACGCACGGATGAACCATGAAGTCATCGAAAAGCACGTCGGCCTGCTGGCCCTGCTGATGGTCCTGGCGGTGAGCATCGGCGGCCTGACGCAGATCGTCCCGCTGTTCTTCCAGGACGTGACCAATACCCCGGTCGCAGGCATGAAGCCCTACACCGCCCTGCAGCTCGAGGGCCGCGACATCTACATCCGCGAGGGCTGCGTGGGGTGTCATTCGCAGATGATCCGCCCGCTGCGCGCCGAGACCGAGCGCTACGGCCATTACTCGGTGGCTGGCGAAAGCGTCTGGGACCATCCGTTCCTCTGGGGCTCCAAGCGCACCGGGCCCGACCTGGCCCGGGTCGGCGGACGCTATTCGGACGACTGGCACCGCGCCCACCTGTACGACCCGCGCAACGTCGTGCCCGAATCGAAGATGCCTGCCTACCCCTGGCTGGTCGCCCAGCCGGTCGACCATCGCCACACCGACACCAAGATGCGCACCCTGCGCACCCTCGGCGTGCCTTACAGCGACGAGGACATCGCCGGCGCCCGCGCAGCGCTCAAGGGCAAGACCGAGATGGACGCGCTGGTCGCCTACCTGCAGGTACTCGGTACCGCCATTGGCAACAAGAGGTGAGGACGATGGACTTTTCCCTGGATATCGGCCAGCTCCGTGGGCTGGGTACGCTGCTGGTGATGGTCGCCTTCACAGGCCTGTGCCTATGGGTGTCGGACCGCCGTCGCGACCATGATTTCGCCGAGGCGCGCCTGCTGCCCTTCGCCGACGACCGCCTGCCACCGGCCAGCCAGCAACCCGACCCGAGGAAGCCGCAGCCATGAACTCGTTCTGGAGTATCTACATCACTGTCCTGACCCTCGGCAGCCTGGCCGGGCTGAGCTGGCTGCTGGTGGCGACTCGCCGAGGCCAGGGCAAGGCCGCCGACCAGACCTTGGGGCACAGCTTCGACGGCATCGAGGAATATGACAATCCATTGCCACGCTGGTGGTTCTGGCTGTTCGTCGGCACCTTGGCGTTCTCGCTCGGCTACCTGGTGCTCTACCCGGGCCTGGGCAACTGGAAAGGCATGCTGCCAGGCTACGAGGACGGCTGGACCAGCGCCCGGCAATGGCAGAACGAAATGGACCAGGCGCAGGCCCGCTTCGGTCCGATCTTCGCCAGGTTCGCCGCCATGCCGCTCGAGCAGGTCGCCGAGGATCCCCAGGCGCTGAAGATGGGCGCACGGCTGTTCGCCTCCAACTGCGCGCTGTGCCACGGCTCCGATGCCAAGGGCGCCTATGGCTTCCCCAACCTCACCGACGCCGACTGGCGCTGGGGCGGCGACGCGCAAGCGATCAAGGCGTCGATCATGGACGGTCGTCACGGCGTCATGCCGGCCTGGGGCCAGACGCTCGGCGAACAGGGCGTGAGCGACGTCTCCGGGTTCGTCATCAGTGGCCTGATGGGGCGTGACCTGCCGGATGACGCGCAGCTGGACCTGACCAGGGGCAAGGACATCTTCGCCACCACCTGCGTGGCCTGTCATGGCCCCGAGGGCAAGGGCAACCCAGCCCTCGGGGCACCCGACCTGACCCATCCCCAGGCGTTCATCTATGGCTCGAGCCTAGCGCAGCTGCGCCAGACCATTCGCTATGGGCGCCAGGGCCAGATGCCGGCCCAGCGGGATATCCAGGGCAACGACAAGGTGCATCTGCTGGCGGCCTACGTGTACAGCCTGTCGCAGAAAGAGACGGACGAGGACGTGACCGCCCGGTAACGAGCCTGGCAGTCGGGGTCGCCAGCTGGATGGTCGAGAGCTGGCCTGCGGTCCGCACCCGAGCGACCGTGTTCTCAGCCCTGTCGCCTGGCAGATCCTGGGGCTGCTGCGCAGCCCATCGCGGCCTTTCCCACGGTTTGTGGCCGCGCCTCGAGCACCATCGATGGGTGTGTGCCGGCCCGCATAGGACGGCCGCTGCGGGGGCGCCCGACCTTGGAACCGTTTTCCTGGCACTTTGGAAGCAAGACGCTGTATTGATCCGCCGTCCAGGCCATCCCCTACGCACCCTGCGAGCAAAAACAATCCGTAACAATTACAAACGGTTATTGGTATAGCCGCAACCCCGCCAGTTGCTGGCGATCATGGCCTCGAGCGGTCCGCCCGTCCGTTACCTGCGTTGCCAGAACCCTGGGGGTTGCCGATACTGGCGCCGACTTCCAAGCCGAGCGCCAGACCGTGGACCTTGCGATGAGTACGCCAATCAGCCCGACCGCCTACAACTACCGGGTGGTCCGCCAGTTCGCCATCATGACGGTGGCGTGGGGTATCGTCGGCATGAGCCTGGGCGTGTTCATCGCCTGCCAGCTGGTCTGGCCGCAGCTCAACCTGGACCTGCCGTGGACCAGCTTCGGTCGCCTGCGCCCGCTGCATACCAACCTGGTGATCTTCGCCTTCGGCGGCTGCGCATTATTCGCCACGTCCTACTATGTGGTGCAGCGCACCTGCCAGGCGCGGCTGTTCTGCGATCGCCTGGCGGCCTTCACCTTCTGGGGCTGGCAGGCGGTGATCGTCGGCGCGCTGGTCAGCCTGCCGCTGGGCTACACCACCACCAAGGAGTATGCCGAGCTGGAATGGCCGCTGGCGATCGTGCTGGCCGTCGTCTGGATCAGCTACGCGGTGGTGTTCTTCGGCACCATCGCCAGACGCAAGACTCGTCATATCTACGTCGGCAACTGGTTCTACGGGGCCTTCATCCTGGTCACCGGCATGCTCCACGTGGTCAACCATGCGTCGCTGCCGGTCAGCCTGTTCAAGTCCTACTCGGCCTATGCCGGCGCCACCGATGCGATGATCCAGTGGTGGTACGGGCACAATGCGGTGGGCTTCTTCCTGACCACGGGTTTCCTCGGCATGATGTACTACTTCGTGCCCAAGCAGGCCGAGCGGCCGATCTATTCGTACCGCTTGTCCATCGTCCACTTCTGGGCGCTGATCACCCTGTACATCTGGGCCGGCCCGCATCACCTGCACTACACCGCCCTGCCCGACTGGGCGCAATCGCTGGGCATGGTGATGTCGATCATCCTGCTGGCGCCGAGCTGGGGTGGCATGATCAATGGCATGATGACCCTCTCGGGGGCCTGGCACAAACTGCGCAGCGATCCGATCCTGCGCTTTCTGGTGGTGTCCCTGGCGTTCTACGGCATGTCGACCTTCGAGGGGCCGATGATGGCGATCAAGACCGTCAATGCCTTGTCCCACTACACCGACTGGACCATCGGCCATGTACATGCCGGTGCGCTGGGCTGGGTGGCGATGATCTCCATCGGCGCGACCTACCACATGATCCCGCGCCTGTATGGCTGCGAACGCATGTACAGCCTGGGGTTGATCAACGCGCACTTCTGGCTGGCGACCATCGGCACGGTGCTGTACATCGCCTCGATGTGGGTCAACGGCATCGCCCAGGGCCTGATGTGGCGAGCGGTCAACAGCGACGGCACGCTCACCTATTCATTCGTCGAAACCTTGGTCGCCAGTCATCCAGGCTATGTCGTGCGCGCCGTGGGCGGTGCGATTTTCGCCTGTGGCATGCTGCTGATGGCCGCCAACGTGGCGCAGACCATTCGCCTGGCGAAACGAGCGCAGGGCGCCATCAGCGCCGCAGTCCTCGGAGCCACCTCATGAGGCACGAAGTCGTCGAGAAGAACCTGGGCCTGCTGGCCTTGTTCATGGTCCTGGCGGTGAGCATCGGTGGCCTGACGCAGATCGTCCCGCTGTTCTTCCAGGACGTGACCAATACCCCGGTCGCAGGCATGAAGCCCTACACCGCCCTGCAGCTCGAGGGCCGCGACATCTACATCCGCGAGGGCTGCGTGGGTTGTCATTCGCAGATGATCCGCCCGCTGCGCGCCGAGACCGAGCGCTACGGCCACTACTCGGTGGCTGGCGAAAGCGTCTGGGACCATCCGTTCCTCTGGGGCTCCAAGCGCACCGGGCCGGACCTGGCCCGGGTCGGTGGACGCTACTCGGACGACTGGCACCGCGCCCACCTGGTCAACCCGCGCGACCTGGTCCCGGAGTCGAAGATGCCGGCCTATCCGTGGCTGCTGGAAAACCGCCTCGACGGCGCCGCTACCGGCAGGAAGATGGAGGTTCTGCGCACCTTGGGCGTGCCCTACACCGACCAGGACATCGCCGGGGCCGGCGAAGCGGTCGGCGGCAGGAGCGAAATGGACGCGCTGGTGGCCTACCTGCAAGGGCTGGGCACTGCCATCAAGAGCAAACGGTGACGGCGATGGACATCGGAACGATTCGAGGGCTTGGCACCCTGCTGGTAATGCTGGCGTTCATCGGCTTGCTGCTGTGGGTGTTCGCGCCCCGGCGCAAGCAGGACTTCGACGAAGCGACCCTGCTGCCCTTCGCCGATGATCCCCAGGCGCTCGACAAGCTCGAGCGCAAGCCCGACGAAACGCCAGGGAGGGAAGAACCATGAGCCTGTTCTGGAGCCTGTACGTCGGCGCACTGACGCTCGGCACGCTGCTGGCCCTGGCCTGGCTGTTGCTGTCGACCCGCAAGGGCCAGCGCAGCGAGCTGACCGAGCAGACCGTCGGGCATGCCTTCGACGGCATCGAGGAGTACGACAACCCGCTGCCGCGCTGGTGGTTCTGGTTGTTCGTCGGCACCTTGGCGTTCGCCCTTGGCTACCTGCTGCTGTATCCCGGCCTGGGCAACTGGAAGGGCCTGCTGCCGGGCTACCAGGACGGCGCAGCGTTCAGCGATGGCCAGCCTGGCTGGACAGGCGTGCATGAATGGGAACGGGAAGTGGCCGCGGCCGAGGCCCGCTTCGGGCCGATCTTCGCCCGCTTCGCCGCGCTGCCCATCGAAGAAGTGGCTCAGGATCCCAAGGCGTTGAGCATGGGCGCCCGACTGTTCGCCTCCAATTGCGCGCTCTGCCACGGTTCGGACGCCAAGGGCGCCTTCGGCTTTCCCAACCTGACCGATGCCGAATGGCGCTGGGGCGGCGACCCCGAAAGCATCCGGCAGTCGATCCTCAATGGCCGCCAGGGCGTGATGCCGGCCTGGGGAGCGGTGCTGGGCGAACAGGGCATCAACGACGTGGCGGCGTTCATCGCCGGCAGCCTGGGCGGGCGCGACGTGCCAGAGGGCGTGGTCGCCGACCCGGTGAAGGGCAAGCAGATCTTCGCCACCAGCTGCGTGGCCTGTCACGGCCCCGAAGGCAGGGGCATGCCGATGCTCGGCGCCCCGGACCTGACCCGGCCGCAGGCATTCATCTATGGTTCGAGCTTTGCGCAGCTGCAACAGACCATCCGCAACGGCCGCCAGGGGCAGATGCCGGCCCAGGCGCAGCTGCACGGCAACGACAAGGTGCATCTGCTGGCGGCCTATGTCTACAGTCTGTCACGCGCGGCCCAGGAGCAACCGCCAGCGGAGCAGGAACCGTGATGCCACGGCCTTCACCGCGCTGATACCGACGTGCTCGGACGGGCCGGCAGCGCAGCGCAGCGCAGCGCAGCGCAGCGGGGCGAGCGTGGCATTCCTGGCCTCGGATGACCTGGATCAATTGACATCCAGCGCTACACGAAAAACCCTGTGCAACCAACGCGGCCAAAGGTCGCAGCGTGCTCCAAGGGTGCTTTGCCGGCGTATCATGCCACCGCGCAGCGCCAGCCGCCCGCCCCTGACCGCGCCCGGCACGCACTGGCCAGGCGCACTTCGCCACTGCCGTGGGACTCGATGATGAGCAAGCAGATACCGGTTCAGCAGGTGACTTCAGCCAGCCAGGCGAACGAGGCCATCGACCTCTACAGTGCCCGCAGGAAGATCCACACCCGCGCCTTCACCGGCCTGTTTCGCCGCCTGCGCATGGGCGGCGGGGCGTTGTTGCTGCTGCTGTACTTCGCCACCGTGTGGCTGCACTGGGATGGGCACCAGGCGGTGTGGTGGAACCTGCCCGAGCGCAAGTTCTATATCTTCGGCGTGACCATCTGGCCACAGGACTTCATCCTCTTGTCGGGCCTGCTCATCGTGGCTGCCTTCGGGCTGTTCTTCATCACGGTGTTCGCCGGGCGCGTCTGGTGCGGCTACGCCTGCCCGCAAAGCGTATGGACCTGGATCTTCATGTGGTGCGAAAAGCTCACCGAGGGCGACCGCAACCAGCGCATCAAGCTGGACAAGGCGCCCGCCAGCCTCGCCAAGACCCTGCGCAAGAGCGCCAAGCACGGCCTCTGGTTGCTGATCGGCTTCGTCACCGGCATGACCTTCGTCGGCTACTTCTCGCCGATTCGCGAGCTGGTGCCAGACTTCTTCAGCGGTCAGGCCGGTGGCTGGGCCTATTTCTGGGTCGGCTTCTTCACCCTGGCGACCTACGCCAATGCCGGTTGGCTGCGCGAGCAGGTGTGCATCTACATGTGCCCCTATGCGCGCTTCCAGAGCGTGATGTTCGACCAGGATACCTTGATCGTCTCCTACGATTCACGTCGCGGCGAGGCCCGCGGCCCGCGCCGCAAGGACAGCGACCACAAGGCCAGGGGCCTGGGCGACTGCATCGATTGCACCTTGTGCGTACAGGTGTGCCCGACCGGCATCGACATCCGCGACGGCCTGCAGATCGAGTGCATCGGCTGCGCCGCGTGCATCGATGCCTGCGACGCGGTCATGGACAAGATGGGCTACTCCAGGGGGCTGGTCAGCTACACCACCGAGCACAACCTGTCGGGCCAACGCACCCACCTGCTGCGCCCGCGACTGATCGGCTACGCGGCGGTGCTGCTGTTGATGATCGGCTTGTTGGCCACGGCCTTCGCCACCCGCTCGCTGGTCGGCTTCGATGTCAGCAAGGACCGGGTGCTATACCGCGAGAACGCCCAGGGCAGGATCGAGAACGTGTACGCCCTCAAGGTCCTGAACAAGGACCAGCACGACCATGTCTACCTGCTCGAGGCGAGCGGCCTGGCCGGCTTGCAGCTGGAGGGCGCGCGCGAGGTCAGGGTCGCCGCCGGCGACAGCGCCAGCCTGGCGGTACGGCTGTCGATGGCACCGCAGGCGCTGCCATCGTCCAGCAACGACGTCACGTTCATCCTCAAGGACGCCGATGACGGCGCTACCGAGGTACAAGCCCACAGCCGCTTCATCGGCCCGCACGTTCGCTGAGAGTCTTCGCCATGCCCATGCAAACGCCCCATAGCCCCTGGCACAGGCAGCCCTGGCCCTGGATCATCATCGGCATCCTGGCGACTTCGGTCTGCCTGAGCCTGAGCATGGTGGTCATCGCCGTGAACAACCCGGACAACCTGGTCACCGACAACTACTACGAAGCCGGTAAGGGTATCAACCGTGCCCTCGAGCGCGAGCGGCTGGCACAGGCCCTCGGGCTCCAGGCCAGCCTGCGCCTGGACGAGCTCACCGGCGAAGTCGAGCTGCGCCTGAGCGGCGAGAGCCGCCCCGCCTCGCTCGAGCTGAACCTGATCTCGCCGACCCAGCCGCACAGGGACCGCAAGGTACTGCTCAAGCACGGCGGGGATGATCGCTATGTCGGCCAGTTGCCCGACAAGGTCGAGGGGCGGCGCTTCGTCGAGCTGCTCGGGGTCGAGCAGGGCCGGACGTGGCGGCTGTTCGAACAAGAGCAGGTTGGCCATGACCTGACCCTGCAACTGGGCGACGAGGTCTTGCAAGGGGCGGGACGCCGAGAGTGACGCGCATGGCATGACACGCCCAGTGACGAAGCGGCCCCAACAACAGGCACCCACATCGAGGAAGGCGCCCCAGTCAATGACCGAACCCACTCCCTGCTACCACTGCGCCCTGCCCGTCCCGCCCGGCAGCCGCTTCAGCGTCGTGGTGCTGGAGCAGCCACGGGCGTTCTGCTGCCCGGGCTGCCAGGCAGTGGCCGAGGCGATCGTCGCCGGAGGGCTGGCGCACTACTATCAGCACCGCAGCGAAACCAGCGTCAACCCCGAGACCCTGCCTCGGCAGCTGCATGATGAGCTGGCGCTCTACGATCGCGCCGACGTTCAGGCCTCGTTCGTGCACCGCGCGCACGACCTGGACGAAGCCACGCTGCTGGTCGAGGGGGTCAGCTGCGCGGCCTGTGGCTGGCTGATCGAACGGCGCCTGGGCAGCCTGCCGGGGGTGGCCGAGGTCCACTTCAACCTGTCCAGCCACCGTCTGCAGGTCAGCTGGGCGCAAGATCAACTGCCGCTCTCACGGCTGCTGGGCGAACTGCGCCGGATCGGCTATGCCGCTCACCCGTACCAGCCGGACCAGGCCGCCGAGCGCCTGGCCCAGGAGAACCGCTCGGCCCTGCGCCGGCTGGGCGTGGCCGGCCTGCTGTGGTTCCAGGCGATGATGGCGACCATGGCGACCTGGCCAGAATTCGACATCGACCTGTCTGCCGAGATGCGCACCATCCTGCACTGGCTGGCGCTGTTCCTGACCACGCCGATCGTGTTCTACAGCTGCGCGCCGTTCTTCAAGGGCGCGGCCCGCAATCTGCGTAGCCGCCGCCTGAGCATGGATGTGTCGGTCGCGCTGGCCATCGGCCTGGCCTACGCGGCCGGGATATGGACCGCCGTCAGCGGTAGCGGGGAGCTGTATTTCGACACCGTGGGCATGTTCGCACTGTTGCTGCTGACCGGCCGCTACCTGGAACGGCGTGCCCGCCAGCGCACCGCCGCAGCGACCGCGCAGCTGGTCAACCTGCTGCCGGCCTCGTGCCTGCGGCTTGGGCCGGATGGCTTGGCCGAACGCATCCTGCTCAGGCAACTGCGCCGGGGCGATCAGGTACTGGTACCGCCAGGCGCGGTGGTACCGGCCGACGGGCGGATCGTCGCGGGGCGTTCGAGCCTGGATGAATCGCTGCTGACGGGCGAATACCTGCCGGTAGCGAAAGGCTGCGGCGACGCGCTCACCGCCGGTACCCTGAACGTGGAAAGCAGCCTGACCCTGGAAGTGCTGGCGCTGGGCCAGGACAGTCGCCTCTCGGCCATCGTCCGCCTGCTCGAGCGCGCCCAGTCGCAGAAACCGCGCCTGGCCCGACTGGCCGACCGTGCCGCCCAGCTGTTCTTGCCCTGCAGCCTGCTCGCGGCGGCCGTGATCGGTCTTTGCTGGTGGCAACTGGACCCGTCCCGAGCCTTCTGGGTGGTCCTGGCCATGCTGGTCGCGACCTGTCCCTGCGCCCTCTCGCTGGCCACGCCCACCGCCCTGACGACCGCCACCGGAACCCTGCACAAGCTGGGGCTGCTGCTGACCCGCGGCCACGTGCTGGAAGGGCTGGGCCAGATCGACACGGTGGTCTTCGACAAGACCGGCACCCTCACCGAGGGTCGACTGGTGCTGCGCAGCATGCAACCGCTGGGCGCGATGCCCAGCGCCCACTGCCTGGCGCTGGCCGCCGCGCTCGAGCACGGCTCCGAACACCCGATCGCCAGTGCCTTCGGCCAGGCCATGCAGCCGGTCGACGACCTGCTCGGCATACCGGGCCGGGGACTCGAAGGCAGCGTCGACGGCAGGCGCCTGCGCATCGGCGAGCCGGGTTTCGTCTGCGGTCTGAGCGGCACCGCGGTGCCTCGCCCGCCCGCCGTGAGCGGGCAATGGCTGTTGCTGGGCGATCGGCAAGGCGCGCTAGCCTGGTTCGGCCTGGACGACCGTGTGCGCGGCGATGCGCCCGAGCTGCTTGCCGCTTGCCGGGCGCTTGGCTGGCATAGCCTGCTGCTGTCCGGCGACAGCTCGCCGATGGTGGCGCAAGTGGCGAGCCAGCTGGGCATCGACCAGGCCTTCGGCGGCCTGTGCCCGGCCGACAAGCTGGCCCGGCTCGAGGCGTTGCGCCAGCAGGGTCGCAAGGTGCTGGTGCTCGGTGACGGGGTCAACGACGCGCCCATGCTGGCCGCCGCCGACATCGGCATCGCCATGGGCTCGGCCACCGACCTGAGCAAGACCAGCGCCGATGCGGTCCTGTTGTCCAACCGTCTGCAGAGTCTGGTGCAGGCCTTCGAAGTGGCGCGCGCCACACGCCGCGTCATCCTGCAGAACCTGCTCTGGGCGACGCTGTACAATGGCCTGATGCTACCGCTCGCCGCGCTTGGCTGGATCACCCCCGTATGGGCGGCGCTGGGCATGTCCATCAGTTCGCTGATCGTGGTGCTCAATGCCTTGCGCCTGGCCCGGCCACGCCACGCTGCCAGCGCCAGCGCCAGCGCGGCGACCCGCGCTGCCACCACCTGATCGAGGAGCCCTGCATGCCTGCCTTGTACGTGATGATCCCTGCCGCCCTGCTCCTGGTCGGCATCGCCGTGTGGGTATTCTTCTGGGCGGTGGACAGCGGGCAGTACGACGACCTCGACAGCCCGGCGCACAGCATCCTGTTCGACGATCAGGACCCTCGGCACCAGGCCGCGCTGGAGGCATCGGCACGCGAGGCAGCCACCCAGGATCGGGCTCCCCGTGCCTGAGCTGCTGCCGCTGCTGGGCGCCGCGCTGGTCCTTGGCCTGCTGGGCAGCGGTCATTGCCTGGGCATGTGCGGCGGGCTGATGGGCGCACTGACCCTGGCCATCGCGCCCGAGCAACGCGCCAGACGCCTGCGCCTGCTGCTGGCCTACAACCTCGGCCGGGTCTGCAGCTATGCGCTCGCCGGCCTGCTGCTGGGCTCGCTGGGCTGGCTGCTGAGCGGTCCGCTGGCCGCGGCCATGCGCCTGGTCGCGGCCCTGCTGCTGGTGGCCATGGGCGCGTACCTGGCCGGCTGGTGGAGCGGGCTGACCCATCTCGAGCGCCTCGGCCGCGGCCTGTGGCGCCAGCTCCAGCCGCTGGCCCTGCGCCTGCTGCCGGTGACTGGCGCGCCACGCGCCTTGCTGCTTGGCGCACTCTGGGGCTGGTTGCCGTGCGGCCTGGTGTACAGCACCTTGCTGTGGTCGGCGAGCCAGGGCAGTGCCTGGCAAGGCGCCGCGCTGATGCTGGCTTTCGGCGTGGGTACCTGGCCAGTCCTGCTGCTGACCGGCCTGGCCGCCAAACGCCTAAACGATCTGTTACGCCAGCGCCAATGGCGAGTGGCCGGCGGGCTGCTGGTGATGGCGCTGGGCCTGTGGAGTCTGCCTGGCCCGCATCGGCACTGGCTGATGGGACACTGAACCGGGGTTGATGCAAGTCAAGGTAGCGTCCTACAGACGCCCTAGACTGCCGGCATTGCTGCTCTCTCTCCGAGGACCACCCCATGCTCGACGATATTCGCTGGGATCGCGACCTGATCCGTCGCTATGACCTGGCCGGGCCTCGCTACACGTCCTACCCGACCGCGGTCCAGCTGCATGCCGGCGTCGGCTCGTTCGACCTGCTGCATGCCCTGCGCGAGAGTCGCCGTGCGGTAGGGCCGCTGTCGCTGTATGTCCACGTGCCGTTCTGCGCCAACATCTGCTACTACTGCGCCTGCAACAAGGTCATCACCAAGGACCGTGCCCGCGCCCAGCCCTATCTGCAGCGCCTGGAACAGGAAATCCGGCTGCTCGCCTGCCACCTGGACCCAGCCCAGCGCGTCGAGCAGCTGCATTTCGGCGGCGGCACGCCGACCTTTCTCAGCCATGTCGAGCTGCGTGGCCTGATGGCCAGCCTGCGCCAGCACTTCAACCTGCTGGACGACGACTCCGGCGACTACGGCATCGAGATCGACCCGCGCGAGGCCGACTGGTCGACCATGGGGCTGCTGCGCGAACTGGGCTTCAACCGGGTCAGCCTAGGCGTGCAGGACCTCGACCCGGCCGTGCAGCGGGCCGTCAATCGCCTGCAGAGCCTGGAGCAGACCCGCACGCTGATCGAGGCCGCGCGGACCTTGCAGTTCCGCTCGATCAACCTCGACCTGATCTACGGCCTGCCACGGCAGACGCCGGAGAGCTTCGCCAGGACGGTGGAAGAGATCATCCAGCTGCAACCGGATCGCCTGTCGGTGTTCAACTACGCCCATTTGCCGGAGCGCTTCCTGCCCCAACGGCGCATCGATGGCAACGAGCTGCCCGCGGCCTCGGCCAAGCTGGAAATGCTCCAGGCCAGTATCGAGCAACTGACCGCCGCAGGTTACCGCTACATCGGCATGGATCATTTCGCGCTGCCCGACGATGAGCTGGCCATCGCCCAGGAAGAAGGCACCTTGCAGCGCAACTTCCAGGGCTATACCACGCACGGGCATTGCGACCTGGTTGGCCTCGGGGTTTCGGCGATCAGCCAGATCGGCGATCTGTACTGCCAGAACAGCAGCGACCTGGCCCAGTATCAGGACACGCTCGCGGCCGGCCAGCTGGCGACCCAGCGTGGCGTGCTGTGCAGCCAGGACGATCGGCTGCGCCGGGCGGTGATCCAGCAACTGATCTGTCATTTCCGGCTGGACTTCGACAGCTTCGAGCAGTGCAACGCCATCGACTTTCGGGGCTACTTCAAGGCCCAGTGGCCGGCCTTGCAGAGCATGCACCGCGACGGTCTGATCCGGCTCGACGACCACGGCATCCAGGTCCTGCCGGCCGGCAGGCTGCTGGTGCGTTCGGTGTGCATGGTCTTCGACGCCTATCTGGATTTCGGCAACCGGCAGCGCTTTTCCCGGGTGATCTGACCCGCTGCCCCGCCCTCCTCACCACCGGCATCGGCCAGCCGCACATGCCTTGCAAGCTGGCCTACAGCCTGGCCGTAGGTTACCCTTACGGCCGATGTGTGCTTTCTCACAAGGATCGAAGACAATGCCCGAGCCAGTCAAACTGCGCCCCCACGGTCAGGCCCACTGCAAGGATTGCAGCCTGGCCCCCCTGTGCCTGCCCCTGTCGCTCAATCTCGAGGACATGGACGCGCTGGATGAAATCGTCAAACGCGGTCGTCCGCTGAAGAAAGGCGAATTCCTGTTCCGCCAGGGGGATGATTTCGGCTCGGTCTATGCCGTGCGCTCAGGCGCCCTGAAGACCTTCAGCCTGAGCGACGGCGGCGAGGAGCAGATCACCGGCTTCCACCTGCCCAGCGAGCTGGTCGGCCTGTCCGGCATGGACACCGAGACCTACCCGGTTTCGGCTCAGGCCCAGGAAACCACTTCGGTCTGCGAGATCCCCTTCGAGCGTCTCGACGAGCTTTCGGTGCAGCTGCCACAGCTGCGTCGCCAGCTGATGCGGGTGATGAGCCGGGAGATCCGTGACGACCAGCAGATGATGCTGCTGCTGTCCAAGAAGACCGCCGACGAGCGGATCGCCACCTTCCTGGTCAACCTTTCGGCCCGTTTCCGCGCCCGTGGCTATTCGGCCAACCAGTTCCGCCTGAGCATGTCGCGCAACGAGATCGGCAACTACCTGGGCCTTGCGGTCGAGACCGTGTCGCGGGTCTTCACCCGCTTCCAGCAGAACGGCCTGCTCAAGGCCGAGGGCAAGGAGGTGCATATTCTCGATCCGATCCAGCTGTGCGCGCTGGCTGGCGGCTCGATGGACGCCTGAAAGGCTTGCCCAGCAGGTATACTGGCGCATTCGTTTTCCAGGATACCTGCCTCATGCACAGCGACGCCTTCGACCTCAAGACCCTGATCCGTCCAGTGCCGGACTTTCCCAAGCCGGGCGTGATCTTTCGCGACATCACGCCGCTGTTCCAGTCACCGCGCGGGTTGCGCCATGTCACCGATCAGTTCGTCGAGCGCTATGTCGAGGCCGAGTTCAGCCATATTGGCGCGATGGATGCGCGCGGTTTCCTGATCGGCGCGATCATCGCCCACCAGCTCAACAAGCCGCTGATCCTGTTCCGCAAGCAAGGCAAGCTGCCCGCCGATGTATTGTCCGAGGGTTACCAGACCGAATATGGCGAGGCCTTCCTGGAAGTGCATGCCGACAGCCTGTGCGAAGGTGACTCGGTGCTGATCTTCGATGACCTGATCGCCACTGGCGGCACCCTGCTGGCCGCCGCCAACCTGGTGCGCCGTACCGGTGCGCAGGTGTTCGAAGCCGCCGCGATCATCGACCTGCCGGAGCTGGACGGCTCGCGCCGGCTACAGGCGGCCGGGGTGCCGACCTTCTGCCTGACCGAGTTTTCCTTGAGCGAGTATTGAGCGTTTCCCGCAGGCGCAGCGGCCTCCGTGGGAGGCTACCGAGCCTCCAGGACCAGCGGTGGATGCTTGCAGGCCGGCGCAGGAACGGCCCGGCAAATATCCACCGCCGGTGCTGCAAGCACGGCCCGCAAGCCCTCAGCGATGATGCTGGAAGCGCACGGCCATAAACCTGCAGCACAGTCTCGATGGCCGCGAAACGCTCAGAACGAAATCGGCCGGCGCCCGGCGAATGCGTGGGCCAGGGTCCCACCGTCCACCAGCTCCAGCTCGCCGCCAAGCGGCACGCCGTGGGCGATTCGCGAGACGGTCAACCCTTTGTCGATCAACAGCTGGGCGATGTAGTGCGCGGTGGCTTCGCCCTCGACCGTGGGGTTGGTCGCCAGGATCACCTCGCTGAAGGTGCCCTGCTCTTCGACCCGCGCCATCAGTTGCGGCACGCCAATGGCATCAGGGCCAAGGCCGTCGAGCGGCGAAAGATGCCCCTTGAGCACGAAATAGCGACCGCGATAGCCGGTCTGCTCGACCGCGTACACGTCCATCGGCCCTTCCACCACGCACAGCTGGGTATCGTCGCGGCGCGGATCGGCGCATTGCGGGCACAGCTCCTGTTCGGTCAGGGTCCGGCACTGCCGGCAGTGGCCGACGCCCTCCATCGCCTGGCTCAGGGCCTGGGCCAGGCGCACCCCGCCACTGCGGTCACGCTCGAGCAACTGCAGCGCCATGCGCTGGGCGGTTTTCTGGCCGACGCCGGGCAAGGTGCGCAAGGCATCGATCAGTTGGCGAATGAGGGGACTGAAGCTCATGGGGCAGACCTGTCGGTAATCCAGAGGGGGCACAACGAAAATGGGAGCAACGACCGAGCGACCGTTGCCCCCACCGATCCTGAAGCCGGATACCGGTCAGAACGGCATCTTGAAGCCTGGCGGAAGCTGCATGCCGGCCGTCATGCTGCCCATCTTCTCCTGGCTGTTCTGCTCGACCTTGCGCACCGCGTCGTTGACGGCGGCGGCGATCAGGTCCTCGAGCACTTCCTTGTCTTCCTGCATCAGGCTGTCGTCAAGGCTGATGCGCTTGACGTCGTGGCGACCGGTCATCACCACGCTGACCAGGCCGGCACCGGACTGCCCGGTCACTTCCGCATTGGCCAGTTCTTCCTGCATCTTGGCCATCTTTTCCTGCATCTGCTGGGCCTGCTTCATCAGGCCGGCCATGCCACCTTTCATCATGGGGAACACCTCGGTTGTGTCATGTGATGCGGCCAGGCTGGCCAGGCCGCACGGGTTGTCCGTTCAATCGCCCTGGCTGGCCAGGGCCTCTACAGGTTCGATACTGTCCGGCCGGACCGTCGCGCCAAACTGGCGGACCATCTGCTGGACGAGCGGGTCAGTCTCGATCGACACCTCGGCTTCGCGCTGACGCTCGGCGCGCTTGCGGGCGGCGGCCTGGGCCGGGGTCTCCTGCTCGGGCCGGACCAGCTCGATCCTCAGGCGCAGGCTGCGGCCCAGGTGCTGGTCCAGGGCCTCGTTCAGGCGTCGTTGCTGGGTCGCGTTGAACAGCGCGCCCTGGGCTGGATCCAGGTGCAACAGCCATTCATCACCCTCCACAGCAACGAGACTACAGTTGGCGGCGATGTTGCCTGTCATCCCTGAGATAGGCAACCGAGGGAATAATTCCAGCCATTGCAGGGCCAGGCCCGTGGCCGGATGAGCGGCAGGCGCTGGTTCGGACACTTCGGCAGGCTCGGCCTCATGGACGTGCTCGGCCAGTTCGTCCAGGTAACTGAAGCCCATCGGCCCGGTGTCGGACGGAAAGTCGTAGTCGTCATCCGACGCTGGCTCGTCGTCACGCACCGCGCCGGCCGAACCATAGGCGTTCGGGTCGAAGGGCGGCTCGTCATCATGCCCCGCGCTGGCGGGCACCGCAGTGGCGAGCGGACGCGGTGGCGTGTCGGCGACAGGCTTGGGCGGTGCCTGCTCGGCAACCGGTGCCGGCGCATCCTCCCAGGGCGGGCTGATCGACGGAGCTGCCGCCACCGGCTCGGCCGCCGGGGCTGATGCCGGCCCGGATGGCACCTGAGCCTCGGCTGGGGCTGGCTCGACCGACGCAGCGGCTACGCCCGCCGTGGCCGGAGCCGGTACCTGCGCGGTGCTCGCCCCCGCAACGGCCACCGCTGCGGCGGAATCAGCTGTGGCCTGGCTGATCCCTTGCGTCTTTAGCCTCGGCGGCGGCGCATCGTCGGTATCGGCCGGGCGGAAGGCCAGCATGCGCAGCAGGACCATCTCGAAGCCGCCACGCGGATCCGGTGCCAGCGGCAGGTCGCGGCGCCCGATCAAGCCCATCTGGTAATAGAACTGCACGTCCTCGGCAGGCAGGGCGCCAGCCAGCGCCAGCACCCGCTCGCGATCGCCCTGGCCGTTGTCGATCGCCTCGGGCAGCGCCTGGGCGATCGCCACACGGTGCAGCACGTTGAGCATTTCCGCGAGCACGCCGCTCCAGTCCGGGCCCTGCTCGGCCAGGTTGCGGACCGCCTCGAGCAGGCCACGCGCATCGCCTTCGAGCAGGGCCTGGAGGACCTCGTAGACCTGGCCGTGGTCCAGCGTGCCAAGCATCGCCCGCACATCGGCGGCCAGGACCTTGCCCTCGCCGAAGGCGATCGCCTGGTCGGTCAGGCTCATGGCATCGCGCATGGAGCCGTCCGCGGCCCGGCCCAGCAGCCACAGGGCATCGGGCTCGAACGGCACGTTCTCGGCCTCGAGCACATGGCTCAGATGCTCGACCACGCGCTCCGGGCTCATGTTCTTGAGCGAGAACTGCAGGCAGCGGGACAGGATGGTCGCCGGCAGCTTCTGCGGGTCGGTGGTGGCGAGGATGAACTTGACGTGGGGCGGCGGCTCTTCCAGCGTCTTGAGCAAAGCGTTGAAGGAGTGCGTCGAGAGCATGTGCACCTCGTCGATCAGGTACACCTTGAAGCGCCCACGGCTCGGCGCGTACTGCACGTTGTCGAGCAGCTCGCGGGTGTCCTCGACCTTGGTGCGGCTGGCGGCGTCGATCTCGATCAGGTCGACGAAGCGGCCTTCGTCGATTTCCCGGCACACCGAGCAGACACCGCAGGGGGTCGAGGTGATGCCGGTCTCGCAGTTCAGGCACTTGGCGATGATCCGCGCGATGGTGGTCTTGCCCACCCCGCGGGTGCCGGTGAACAGGTAGGCGTGGTGCAGTCGCTGGTTGTCCAGGGCATTGATCAGCGCCTTGAGCACGTGCGTCTGGCCGACCATTTCGCGGAACGAGCGCGGACGCCATTTACGTGCAAGAACCTGATAACTCATGGAAAACCGTCGCAACTGAACCAGCGGGAGATCGCTAATGCTAGCGGAGCGGGGGCGAAATTGCACCATTGAGCGCGACCCTGGCGGTGACGAGGCGACGACAGTGATGGCTGGCGCAACGGTTAGCGGCAGCGGTTCTTGCAAATGGTAAATGTTTCTATTTACATTTTTTTCACAATTTTATAGCCTTCCTACGCACCAGAGGCAGGATGCGACTTCATTAAACGGACGTTTCCCACATTGACTTCAGACTCTGCACCTGTTCAGGAATGAGTCCTCCTTGGGTTGTGCCCGAAGGTTACAGAACAATGAATCCCTACTCTTTGCGCCCGCTCGCGCTGATGATCTCCCTTGCCACCGCAAGCTCGCTGGCCCATGCCGCCGATGTCGTCGAACTCGGCGCCAGCGAAGTCACCGCGACCGCCGATTCGACGGCCAACCAGGCGACCACCGAAGGCACGCGCTCCTACACCACCGGCGCGATGAGCACTTCCACCGGCCTGCCGCTGTCGATCCGCGAGACGCCGCAGTCGGTCAGCGTGATCACCCGGCAGCGCATCGAAGACCAGGGCATGAACAACCTCGACGATGTGGTCAAGTACGCCCCTGGCGTGACCTTGCGCAAGTTCGGCTCGGACCGCCGGGAGTTCCTGGCGCGCGGCTTCCGCATCGACAACATCATGTACGATGGGCTGTCCACCACCGCAGGCACCTTCACCCTCGACACCCTGGCTTCGGCGGACCTGGCCATCTATGACCGCGTCGAAGTCGTGCGTGGCGCGACCGGCCTGATGACGGGTGCCGGCGACCCGTCCGCGACCTTGAACCTGGCGCGCAAGCGCCCCACGGCCACGCCCCAGCTGAGCATCACCACCAGCGCGGGCAGCTGGGACCGGTACCGCACCGAGATCGACGCCTCCAACAAGCTCAACGACAGCGGCACCCTGCGCGGCCGCGTGGTGGCCGCCTACGAAGACAACGACAGCTTCGTCGATGTACGCGGGACCAAGCGCCAGACCTTCTACGGGATCCTGGAAGCCGACCTGAGCGATTCGACCACCTTCACCATCGGCGCTTCCAAGCAGCGTGAAGACAAGAAGTCCGATTGGGGCAGCCTGCCCAGCGGGCCCAACGGCGAGAACCTGCACCTGTCGCGTTCGACCTTCTATGGCGGTGACTGGGCTTATTGGGATCAGGACAACTACACGTTGTTCTCGGACCTGACCCACAAGTTCGACAATGGCTGGACCGGCAAGGTGGCTGTGCAGAAGATCTGGGGCGAGTCCGACACGTTCTCCAACTACCTGTCGGCGATGAACTACCCCTACGCTTCGGTCTCTGACCTGGGCACAGCCTCTGGGCACTACCTGACCGACGACGACATGCTCAACATCGACGCCTCGCTGGGCGGCTCGTTCCAGCTGATGGGTCGCGATCACGAGTTCCTCGCCGGGGTCAGCCGTCGCCAGGAGAAATACAACCAGCGCGGTGGCTGGTGGGCAGCGACGCCCATCAACATCTATGATTTCGATCCTGGCAGCGTGGTCAAGCCGTCCATCGCCGATCGCAACGCCTATGCCAACCACAACGTCACCACCGAGGAAGCGGCCTACGCCGTGGCCCGTTTCAACCCGATCGATCCGTTGCATGTGATCATCGGCGGGCGTGTCAGCTGGTGGGACTATGACAACAAGCTGAGCGACAACGACTACAAGGCCACCCGCGAATTCACGCCCTATGCCGGTATCATCTACGACCTGAACGATACCTACTCGGCCTACGCCAGCTATACCGAGATCTTCAAGCCCCAGAGCAACCAGGATGTCGGCGGTTCGGTGCTCGAACCAATGACCGGTGAAAGCTATGAGATCGGCTTGAAGGGCGAATACCTCGACGGTGCGCTGAACGCTTCGGTAGCGCTGTTCGAGATGACCCAGGAAAACCGCGCCTACGCCATCGCCAACCAGCCAGCCAGCTGTGCCAGTCAGGGCCGGACCTGCTACGAAGCCGCTGGCGAAGTGCGCAGCCGTGGTATCGATACCGAGCTCAGCGGCGCCCTGACGCCGAACTGGAACTTCTCGGCGGCCTATACCTACGTCATGAGCGAGTACGTCAAGGACACCACCTACCAGGGCAAGCGCTTCGGCCCCGACCAGCCCAAGCACCTGTTCAAGGCGGCGACCAGCTACAACCTCACCGGCGACCTGAGCAAGTGGCGAGTCGGCGCGGATGTCTTCGCCCAGAGCGAAACCTACAACCGCGTAGGCAACGGCCACGCCGAACAGGACAGCTATGCCGTGGTGGGCCTGATGGCCGGCTACCGCTTCGACGAGCACTGGGACGGCCGCGTCAACTTCAACAATGTCTTCGACAAGAAGTACTGGCAAGGCATCCCGAACGGTACCGGCAATGGCGTCTATGGCGACCCACGCAACGTGATGTTCAGCCTGAAGTGGACCTTGTAACTCAATAGCCGCCCCTGACAACGCCAGCCCTCGTGCTGGCGTTGTTCATTGCCCCAACCTTCATGACCAGGCGGCCAAGAACCGCCCGCGCCCGAATGCCTCGCGGGCCGCCAGGCTGGGCAGGCAATTGCGCAGCGGCGTCGGCGTGCGCCTGGCGCACAGCCCCGCCATCGCCGGTTGCATCGGGCACAGCGGCAACTCCCAGTCACACAGCCCGCCGCCAACCGCGATGGTCCGCACAGCGCCCCCCTTCTGCCTCGACCCCAAGGCTTTGTACGAAAAGTGTCTGCGCGACGATCAGGCTACGTTGAAAACAGGCTCGGAATGCTCGTTTACAACCCGTAAAGTCGAGCGCGACCCCGGCCATTCCTCGCCTGTTTTCGCCTTGCCTGATCGCCGCTCGGCGACTTTTCGTACAAAGCCTAATACCCATGCGCCCCGCGATGATTGCTCGCATGGTAGTCGATCCACTCCTGCAGCTCATACGGCAGGTACAACCTGTGGCGCGCCCGCGAAATGGCAATGTAGATCGCACAGATCCGATGATCGAACTCGTAGGCGTCCTTGAACCGCAGCGTGGTCAGCAACCCTGGCGTCAGCAGGACCTGGTCGAACTCCCAGCCTCCAGCCTTTTCCGCCATCAGCAACAGACAGCTCGAGGCACTGCGCCCGATCACACGGTCGAGCGCCGTGACATCGGCGACCCGCAAGCCTTGTTCGAGCTCCCCCTGGACCCACAGGAACGCTTCATCGAAGCGATTGGCCTCGCGCACCTGCCGCCAGTCGGTCATTTCGGCGAACGCGGGGTGGGCCTCGGTTCGTCCGGTAGCGCCAAAGGCATCCGGCCTGAACAGCCTGACCGCGCTTTCCATGAACCACTTCAGGTCGGCTTCGGCCCGCTTGTCGAGGAAGCCGAAGGCGCAGTTCTGGCGGAAAAGCTCCATTGCCCACTTCATGCTGTCCCAGCGCGACCCGGTGAGTACCACGCATCCTGGGGGCGGGGTGAAGCGTTCGGCGTAGGTCTCGATGCGCACGTCGGCGTCGCGAGCGCCCTCGAACGGCACCCGTGGCTTTTCCGAATGCAGCGCAATCAAGGGGTTGACCAGTGCCTCGACCTTGCGCCCCGAGCGCACCGAATAGCTCACGTCATTCTGCCGAACCCTGCGTTCACGCCTGACCACCGGACCGCTGGCCTTCTGATATTCGTCGCCCAGGGTGACCAGCACCTGGCGCCCGCGTTCGATGATCTGCAACAGCGGCGGCGGAATGTCCTGGCTTTCGTCGACGATCACATGGCTGAAGCGCGCCGGCACCTGGCAACCGGCAAGGCTTGCCCGCTTGATCACCAGCAGCGCCTCGAACCCGGTCCGCACCGACCAGCGCGGATTGGCCTCCAGCCAGGTCCAGACCCGGCTGGCGTGCTCGAGCAACACCTGCGCCTCGACTGTCGACAGCGGTTGCTGGAACACCGGCAGGTGTTCTCGCGTCAGCGTTCGCTCCCAGGAATCGCAGTACCGCGCCAGCACCGCCAGGCAGATGTCCAGGGCCTGCACCGGGCCATAGCCGCGAAAGCCGAAGATCGACAGCTCTTCGCACACCGCGGGCTTGCTGGGGAGCCGGGCCGGGCTCGAGCCCAAGCGCGCGACCGATGCGCCGCGTGGCCCGCTCAGCACGGCCTGGGCGAAGGCCTGGAAGCTCAGGCCAGGGAGCTTGCCAGCCCCGCCAAGTCGACGGCGCAAGGCCTCGAGCTTTCCTTCGGTTCGGGCCAGCGCCAGCGTGCGCCCCGGTTGCAGGCACTCCATCAGGGCCCCGAGCAGATGGCTCTTGCCGACACCGGCGTAGCCCTGGACGTGCAGATGCTCGTCCAGGTTGGCGCGGAAGGTTCTGACCAGCCGGTCCTGGGCCGGGCTCAACCAGCGCTCGCGCCTGCGCGCGGTGATCATCTGCTGGCTGAACGGGTTATGGCGCTGATGATGACGGACCTTGTAGCACAGGTCCCAGCGGCCATCGGGCAGCAGGTAGTCGCCCATAGCGACCTCCTCCGCCTCGAGCAACCGCAGGTTGAGGGGCTTGAGCAGTTCCAGGCCAAAGTACAGCTTGCGCTGATCGAACAGTCGCTGGGCCTCGGCCAGCAGGCTGGCATTGCTGGTGCCCGCCGCATCGAGCGTCCAGGCCAGCAGCCTGGCGAGGAGCTTTTCGGCCCCATTGGCGGTCAGGCCCTGTTCGCCGGCCTGGGCCAGGTGCTGGATCACCAGCACCGAAGCCAGCTGCGCATCGCTCAACGCTTCCAGGCCAGCCCTGCCCTCGTCCTCGAGCAGTTGCTGGCAGCACTCCTCGGTGATCGGCAGGTACACAGGGTTGGAGAAGTCGTAATGTTCCGGCTGCATGGGGTCTCTTGGCCGGGCCGATGGTGCCCTGGCTTCAGTTCTGGTCGGGATCTTCGGGTTCGCCACGTCGAGGTGCCTGGTTCAGCAGCTTCGACGCGGCAAGCTGGGCGACGACACGCTGCGCCGGGTTGCCTGGCATCGGCTGGCGACGCACGTCCCGGAGCAGATTCGCCTCGATCAGGCGGCGGCGCACGATTTCGGCCGGCAGGCCAAGACGCATGCCAAGCTCGGCGATGAGCCTGGTGGCGGACTCGATGTTCCAGGACGTGTCATCCACGTAGATGACGCCATGCCCACGCCACTTCACATCATACACCTCCAGCAGCGGCAACAGATGCCGGGCGAGGGTTTCGTCGGAGACCGCATGCGCTTCGCCGCGCTTGGCCGAGGCCGGCAGGGCATTTTCATCCCGGTCTTCGGGCACGGCCGAGTCATTCATCTTCCCCACCTTTGATATCCAGTTGGAAACGGTAGTCGCCCAAGCTGCCGGCCATGTGTCCTTCCCGTCGTCCTGGCAGGTCGCCAAGCCCGGCAGGCTCGACCAGCTTGCCGTCGAGCTCGTGGACGGCGAGCTCCAGCAGCTTGCGAAGATCGCTGGCGCTGGCGGCCGTCAGGCTCAAGCGAAGCTGGAGCTGCCTGGAAACCACGCTGCCAGGCGGCGCCTGAACGTCGTCCGTGGTCGATCGAGAGGCCGGAACATCAGCGTGGAGGGTCGCAGTGGAGCGAACGGCGGGCGCCTCCTCCCGTGACTCGTCGTCCGGCCCGCCGGACCGTGCAGCCTGGAGGATCTGCTCATGCTCCTCGTCCATCTGGTCCAGTAGCCACGACAACTCCAGGGTACGCTCGGGACTGGCCTGCATCTGGTCCTTGATGGCCAGACGTCGGGCCTGCCAGTCGCGCAGCCGGCTTTGGATCAGGGGGTCAACTTCGTCCATGTTCTTCACTCCTGGCACGTCTGGGTAACAGGATGCAGAGTAGGCATCGGAAATGCAGCCGATCAAGGCTTGCGAGGATACGAAATGTGCGCGGGCTTGTGATGGCGAGCGCCAGTTGCCCATCGGCGGCAGTCGGCCTGGAAAATGGCAGCCTCGGATCATGGAGGCCTGATGACTTCAGCCCAGACATGGCCAGCATTGCCATTGCGCCTGGACGACAAGGCAAAGGACATGTGACTTCGAGATCGTTGAGCGAGAGACCCTTGAGAACTCGAGGGCTTGCGTAATGGAGGCAGCCCCACCAGCCACACCCCGGCACTCGATGTTCCCGCTATGGCTGCTCCCTTCCGGGCCTGACCAGGTACGCATGCAAGCATGCTCGGGAATCAATGCGGGCCTTATGGGGCAAGGGTTTCAGGCTGATGAGGTAGTTCGCCATTTGCTCGTGTAGATATTCAGCACGATCACTCAAAACTTGGGGTGTAGCCAGCACCGTCACACTTTGCTGTAATACTTTGGTGTCACACCCATGGCCTATCTGATCCGACGCAAAGCCGTCTACTACCTCAATCTCAAGCTGCCGAAGCACCTCTTTCCGAAGTGTCACACTTTGCGTTTGAGCCTGAACATTAGGCACCGGCAGAGCGCCCTGTTCCTCGCCGCATCAATCGTTCAAAGGCTACATGGCCACCTCAGCGAGCACCCGCTAACAGACCTTCAGACGCTTCGTGCGTTATGTTCGCAGTGGCGGAACTCAGCCCCCATACCAACCATCTCGATATCACCACGATCGACCTCGACGACTCCAGTGCAGGCCGGACACGATACCCCTACCCTCGCCGCCCTATCGAAGCTCTACATAGAAGAAGGGAAACGCGGCGGCACATGGCGGCAGGTCAGTGCGGATGAAGTCGAGCGTGCGTTATCAGACCTGTTCGAGCTGATGGGTGACATGCCTGCCCTAGCCTTCGACACTCAGCAAGCACGTCTGCTAAAAGAACGACTCAGCCGCTGCCCCCAGTACTTCGGCTTACGCCCAGAGTTCAAGGGTAAGACCCTGAAGCAGGTGGTCGAGTCAGCTGGCAGCTACAAGACCATCACCGCTGTCACCGTGAACAACCGGCTCCGCAAGCTCACGGCCTTCATGAACTGGTGCAAGGCAAACGGGTATGTCGCAGACAACCCTCTTGCTGGCATGAAAGTCATGACGGGATCAGCAAAGGAAGCACGCCTGTCATTTGACCGCGATGATCTGACTGCACTGCTGGATCATGAAGCGCTGCGAAAGGAAGCACGCAAGCACCCATGGCGCTACTGGCTGCCCTTAATGGGGCGAGCCACCGGGGCACGACTGGAAGAGCTCTGCCAATTGCGAGTTGATGACTTCATCGAGCAACAGGGAATCCCATGCATCCGCATTGATGACAGCGGTAAAGGCCAGAACCTCAAGAACGTTAGCAGCCGTCGCATCCTTCCTATACATCCTGCCCTGTTAGACCTGGGCCTGCTTCAGCACGTTGAGTCAGTTAAGGTATCAGGAACTGATCGTGTGTTCCCTGAGCTGGAAGCAGTACGAGGCAAGCTCGGCCACGCCCCATCAAAGTGGTTCGGCCGCTACCGGACCCGCCAGGGGGTCAATGACACTAGGAAGACATTCCATAGCTTCCGTCACACGCTCATCGACGACCTCCGGGATGCAGGCGTACAAGACTCGCTGATCAAGCGGATCGTCGGCCATGAAGACGGGGCCATTACGTTCAGCGTCTACGGGAGCAGAAGCCCGCTGAAGGCGATGCTTGATGCAATCCGCCATATTGCGATGCCCGCTTGATGATTGCGGGAGACCTAGCCTGCACACCCGCTTGCAGGACCTGCCGCGCATAGAAGGATGCCCCACCCGAGCTACCCAACCAGATGCGGCAGTACGAACGCCAGAGAATGGCCGAATTATTTTCACATCTGGGGGTTGACTCTCTGAATCGGCTCGCGTAAATTGCCTTCCATCACCAAGTCACCGGTGAAACGTTGGCCAAAATTGCCAGATTGAACTTTACCTCCCTGCGGATTCACTCGAAAGAATGAATGGTTAGCACGGAGGTTTTGTCGTGCCTGAGATTCAGCAAGACTCAACCGCATCAGCCCTAGTTTCTACTACCCGAGTAACCACCATGCCATGATCGCAAGATAATTCCGTGACCGTAATCCGCCCCTCACTTCCAACATTAAAGGCAACTATATGACTTAATAGAGAACTTCTGATACTTCCCTGAGCATAGGGCCAGTCCGCCCACTCGCCACACTTACTATAAATCCGACGAAACTTAGAGTTTACGTTACGGCACCCTATTGCCCAGAATTCGCCAACAACCAACGGAGGAGTTTAACAACGAGCAAACTACTACCAAACACCACATCATACACCACTCAAACTTATTCAATAGACCACCCCAGAACCAGCTCTCAATTTCGAGCGACGGCCAACTATTGCCCGAAATCCGTAAAGGAAGACAACTAGATGAAACACCAAGCAAGCAACAACCCTGCAGAACTCGAAAGTTCTTTCCGTCCGAACAACATCCTTGCCAAGCAGCGAGTTTCGACACAATACGTCGTCCCGCTCACCGGCCCTATCGGCGAAATCCATGAGTACGGTGAATTCGTCAGCATTCTTGCCCATGCAGGAGAGGAGGATCAGGTATATATCCAGCTTTCATCCTCCGGTGGAAGTTTGGAGACATGCGACTACCTATGCCGCCGAATGGAAGAGTGCGAAGCTCACATCATCGTAGAGATCGGCATGACTTGCGCATCAGTTGCTTCGGCAATCGCTCTTCAAGCCGATGACTGGGTAATTTACGACAGTAGCACCATGATGGTTCACTCCTGCTCCTATTCACCTGGATATGGGAAGGAGTCGGATATCCGGTCGAGAGTGGAGTATACAGAGCGACTCAACCGGGAATGGATTGAACGAACATACCAAGGATTTCTCTGCGAAGATGAATTTTACGAAGCGGTAGATTACGGCAAAGACTTGTACTTCTTTGCGGATGACTTACGGGAGCGCATGCCGCTACTCCACGAGTACCGTGAACAATGCAAAGCTCGAGGACTCGAAGAATTCATGCGCCACTGGGACCAGCAAGAGGCAGCATAAGATCACTTGACAAGTTAGACCCCCACACATTACGAAGACGACGTCCTAAGTCTCGGCACCAGCCTTCTGCCATACAACAAACCCAAACAGTTAACCACAGGAAATACTATGACTTAGCCTCGACTAAACTGCACTGACCTCACCCAGCGCTCAATTAATGCGCGAGACAACCCTATATTCACACGCTCTAATCGCTACAAAGTTATAGCGACGGGCAGCTACACCCTAAATTTTATAAACACATACTATATGGACATTCAAACCATGAATACCACCGTCACCGAGAATCCTACCCCCACCGCTATCACCGCTGTTATCGAGAGTTCGTTCACTGCCCTCCAGCAGGAAAGCTTTGTTCACAGCGCAGACAACACCGTCACCATGAGCAGCATGGAGATCGCGAAGCTGACGGGTAAGCGCCATGACAATGTGATGAACGACATTCGCCAACAGTTCAAAGAGCTTGGAGAAGATATCCTGAAGTTCCAGGGCATCTATCAGGATTCGCGTAACCGCAGTAAAAAATGCTTCCATTTTCCCCGTCGGGAGGTCGATATCCTTCTTACAGGCTACAGCACCAGGATGCGAGCCGTAGTAGTTGATCGCTGGCATGCACTGGAAGCGGAGAAGAAACTTGGGGTAATTGAGATTCCAAACAATTTGGCAGGCACCCTGAAACTCGTGCTCACTTTGAAGGAAGAGCAGACCATGCTGACGCACCAAGTCGAAGCCCTGGAGCAACAGCTTGCCGAAGACTCTGAGAAGGTTGATTTCTACAACAAGATTTACGAACGGGACGACCTATTAAATCCAACCAAGGCCGCTAAGCTTCTCGACACTGGGCGGAATCGTTATCTCGAATACCTCCGTGACCACAAAATCTTGATGAGTCGCCCACACCAACAGAACATGCCTTATCAGAAGTATCTCGATGCAGGGTACTTCGAAGTGAAGGAGTGCGCATGCTATAACCATAAAACGGGTAAGCGTGAGTTTAAAGCACTAGCCCTCCTTACTGGCAAAGGCTTGATCTGGCTTCAGCATTTCATCGAAAAAAATGGTCGCGCTGGATTGTAAGAATTCGCCCCCCCCTAGCGCTAACAACACGATCGTATGTAGCCCAGGACGAGTTATGTACTGCCCTGGACGAAACACACCTCGAAGGTGGCTGGAGCAATCAAACCAGCCATCGCCTAGCGCCAAACTTTAAGCACCTACACGAAATTCGCTCGAAGCCCCCTCAGCAGGGCGAGCTTCGTGCCGTCTGCGATATGGGCCTGCATATCTATGCTAATACAGCCTGCACTCAGAAGGATGTAATAATTGAAACTTGACGCCACCACACCAATCACCACCGAGACGTACAAACTTCTCAGTATTAATGGCCTAATTATCGATGCAAGCACTGGAGAGATCATTGGGCACAATGACACACCATCAGCGCTTGTTGGGCCTGCCGAATACAAGTGCGAACTTGGTAAGTGCCGAAGCATCGATGACTTCGAAGACCACTTAAGCTTCGTTGACCGACGCAAACTACCGCCCCATACTCTGCACTCACTACGAAGTGAAGTGGACAATGCCCATGGAGAGTGGCGCCGCACTGGCATCGACTGTCGCATTACCATTCCGCAACTGCGACTACTCGAACAACTCCACGGACTTGTTCTTTATCGAAACATTATCATCATGAGCCAGGTAGACCTAGCGAAGTCGCTAGGTGTAGCGGAATCAAACTTAATGAAGAAGCTGAGATTGCTGACTGATAGCCACATGCTGCGTGTCTCGACATCACGAGATGGGAGTATGCGTAAGAGGGAGATAAAGCTGAGCGTGAACCCGCGACTGATTTTCAGGGGCGATGACTACACCCGTGGCGAATACATTGAGTACTGGTATCAACCCACTGGCCACTTGCATACTGTAACGATTGAACCACCCCAGGCGACGGACTCTCTCACCATAGCTACGTAGGTAATTTCAAAAAAGCACGCGAGAATCCGAGCAGAGGCCCCGTAGCACAAGGGGCGCGACAAAATCCTATTATAATAAGAATTTACACAATATGCGACAAGGCAGGACTAGAAGCGTTTCGCCAAAGCGGAGATTTAAAACTATTGTCTCTACGCATTATTTCCGTGGCGTTACGCCACAGCAGGACATTCAGTGCCTGAAGCACGGATAACATCTCTATTAGGCAGGGGAAGAAAGGGGATCCCCTTCCCCGCTCTTGATCTTGCTTTTAATCTTGCTAAGAACTTTAGCGGTTACTGCAACGTGACGGAACGTCACCATGTATCGGTACAGTTCGAGTCAAAAGCTTCGGGGGGCTTTTCTGCCCTGCCCCCCCCTGATTAGAAGTCCCGTGAGGCGACATCACAACTCTAGGTTACAGGGGGAGAGTGGGGCTGCATCGCCCTCCCCGCTCTTGATCTTGCTTCTATCGTGCACTAGTTAATCTAGTAACGGTACGTTACATCGAACCCTACAGTTGAACTAGGTTGATCGGGGGCTTTCACCTCTGCCCCCGCCTCCGTAACTATTATGCAGCAGGCACTCGAGGAATCTCTAACCATGCGGGACGGTGTGGTGCGTCACCACCCACCTCTATTCTGATAAGACAACGACCAGCAGCCTAATGTGTGAACTCTACTCAGTTCCTACCGCACACTCAAACCCGTTCTTTAGGGCCTGATCGTCTGAAGAACAAGAGGGCTAATGACGCACTCAAGCGGACCGCCCGGCTCGATACTCACATTTATCAGCTCGATCCAGCCGCCATCGACAAGGTGAGTGAGTTCCTTCGAGAGTTTACGGAGAGTAACGTCGCACTGATGGGCTATAGCAGCCTGTGACACCCGCACTACTCCGCCCTCTCCCACGTTCGAGCAAAGGGCCAGCAGGATGGCACCACAAGAACGGTGTGAAAGCACCAGCTCAAGGACGCACCCCATAGCTTCAGGCGTGAAGAACACGGAGCCCTGGGATGCAGGGAAAATTGAAGTAACCTCGGCCATCGTCTCGATCCTTATGTGCCCGCGAGGGCTAGCCCTCGACGAATGTCACGATTAGTGTGTGTCCGATTAGATCACATCCGCTGACCATGAGGGAATGCCCGCACCTCCTCCCTCCCCAGCACTTCAGCACCAGTTCGGCACCCGCATCAGGGAGCTGCGCGTGGCCATGGGCATGAGCCAGGAGGCATTCGCTGATCGGTGCGGCTTCGCTAGGACGTACATGTCCCGCATCGAGACGGGAGGAGCGAACCCGTCCATCAACGCTATCAAGGTTCTGGCCGACGCCCTAGGCGTGAGCATCGCCACACTGTTCGAAGGGATGTGAGCTGCCAGTGACAGTGCCACCTCATCTATGGGGCGCCTTCACTGTGACCTACGCTGTCACGCTTCGGCCCTCGCAGGGGTGCTGAGCCCCTGACGCAACGCGTGCATCGGGCCCCGACGAATAACTAATCCCCTATCTATTCCGAACTGGCCCAGTAAAGGACCGCTGCGGCATCATTTGAGCAACTAACCTTACCGCAGACCCCGAGAATCCTGGCATTGGCCAGTACGGGATTTAGCCGACCGCTCCTGCCTGATTGAAATCAGTGCTCAGCAAGCTAATGGAGCAATTTGGGCATAGGAAGCTCAGATGGGGCGACCGAAGTGCCGCCCGTCTCCGCTATAGGGAGGTCTTCGATGAAACCCGACAACAGCCAATGCACAACAGCAATCTTAAGTGAGCTGTTCAGAAGCCAGATTGCGATAGCACACGCACTTACCGACATCAGTGCGTGGATGACTGAGAACGGAGACTCAAGGGTAGCCTTATCAGTCAACGCTGCCCTGACGCAGCTGTTAAAATCAAAGCAGGTCATCGAGCCTATCCTTCATCAGATGGCTGTTGAAACCCTCGCCACCATCCAGGCAGCTAACGATGAGAAGGCGAGCAACGAGCCTAGCGATGTTTAGCTGGCACATGTTCTCTTTGCTTAACCGAAGCGGCAGTGTCGCCAGGTTTGCTAGCTTTCCTGATCAGCTCCCAAACGCTCTTTCAGCCTCACTTTGCTGTGAGTGCCAGTTTTGCCAAGCTACACGCTCGGCGTTGAACGTTGCAGGGCAAACAAGACGAGGGCGAATCAGTTGTATGTCGCCTGGCTCCGTAGCGAATACGTAGCGATCCGCATGCTCGATAATGATCCTACGGATAAGCCCGGCAGTGGCAAGATCAATCACACTACCACGTGGCTTGGCCCTGTTTCCCATACAGGTGTAGAGCAGATGCTTCGGTCCTAATGGGAGGAGTATGTCTCCGTTTCTGACTCCCCACCCTCCCTTGAAGTCGTAATTTCCAGCGTCTTTGAAATTAAGCCGTATCAGGGGATTGTCGGAGGTAGGCCATGACATACCCGATGGAGGCCGTAGGATAGTCCACCTGTGAGCGGGTAGCTTACCGAGTGTATTGGTAAGCAGGTGCTTCATCTGCCAAACCCACATCCGCCTGCCTAGATACGCTTCCGCTTTCAGCCTCCCAACTCCGTGCTTCCCTTCCTCCATGAAAATCCTGAAGGGAGCAAACGAATCGATTTCCTCAGGCGGAACAGGCAATGCCTCTCCTAGGCTAGCAGCACGCTGCAATCTAGATATTGATCGCTGAACGGTATCATTCATCAGAGCCGGTAGTGTTTCATTCTGGCGCTGGAGAAACTCGCGTAGCCGAGCTGGCGTTCGCACATCCAGAGCGACAGCGAAGCGAACAAGTCGCCTCCAATGATCGGGACGCATCTGTTCTCCGTCGACGACCCTGCGAATCGCCTCTTCCGCCGGCCCCTCAAACTCACTATCGAGCCAGCGCTCGAATTCATCCGTTTCCTCTTGCCCAATCACATATGTGTAGAGGTGCTGATGAAAAGCAATTCCCTTCAAAGACTGGGGCTTCCAGAGCGGAGCTTTTTCGCTAGGGACTAGAAGTCGGTATGTGAGGATTTGACCTGCAGTGGCCCACTGCTTTAGGTAAAGCTTCGGAACGTAGTGATTGTCTTTACGCAGCTGCTGCATCGCCTTTTCACTCCGACTAGAACAGATCGTCTCGCAACAATCATACACAGCAGATGCTGGCGAACTAGACCCTCCCTCATGACAAACTTTCGCTCCTATCCCTCAGAGAACGAATCAGAGGCCCCTACTCGCGACAACTGCATGACCCACAACCTTAACATTTCGTAGACGGTCATCAGCAATATGTTAAAATTGGTACACACCGGATGATCAGTCGAGGAAGCGATGCAGGTAATAGCCTACGCAAGGATGAGTACAGACGATCAGTGCTTGTCGGTAGGTGGCCAGTTTGCAGCCATCAAGATCGCAGCCGAGACGCACGGATGGGAGATTGTCGCCCAGTTCACTGACGAAGGTGTATCAGGTGCCGTCGATCCCCAGGACCGACCACAATGCCGGTTGGCTCTTGCTATGGCGAAAGGGTCGAACTGCCCGATAGTAGTACATCGAATCGACCGTCTCACGCGGGATCACGCTCATTTTGTGACCTTGCAGAAGAAATACACCTTTATCGAGGCAGAGGACGTACATAGCAGCGGCCTGCTGCGGAACATCAAGTCACTACTCGCTGAAGAAGAGCTGCTGAAAATCCGTGCCCGTACAAAGGCTGGCCTGGCCGAACTGAAGAAGCTAGCCGCCAGTGGCAATACTGAAGCTCAGGAAAAGATCGCCCGTCGTGACGCTGGCCGTGCGAAGGCGTGGGCAGTAGGCAACGGTGCCGCTGTAAAGGCTAAGCAAGTGAATGCAGACATTCGGGCTGATGCTATCGCTCACCACATCAAGGCGTGCTTGTACGATGGTTGCACTTCGTTTGCAGCCATTGCCCAGTGCCTCAACTCTAAAGGCGTGACCACCGCACGGGGCAGTGCCTTTCAACCCATGACCGTATCCCGCCTTATGGCCCGTCTTGAGCTGTCATTCGCCACTAGCAGCTGACAGCGTTTGGGGTCTCGTAAGGGGCGATTATCGCCGTTCCGTGTCATGCTGCCCTGCCCCATCAGATATTTTGAAATCGTGCTGTACAGCTCGCTATGGGCCAGCCAGAAGCGTTAACCACCGCCCCATATCGAGGCTACCAATAGAAGATCAGGCAAGCGCCAGATTGCGTGCGTGCTCTACGCCTCACGCTAGAGGGCGTGTCATAGACTCACCCGGTCGGTTGTCGAAGGCTTCTTCGTGCAGAGCCATGCCCGATGGTGCGTAAACGCCGATGAACATTTGAGTGTTCCCTGTCGGCGCCAACCTAAACTGCACCTTGATTGCGGTGCCATCATTCAACACTTCGTCGTGAACCCGAGGGTGGAGCTTGGGGTCAGCCCAGTCCCAGAACACTTCGCCTCGAATTCGCATGCCAGCCTCCGGTGCTTTCGTACACTCACTGTAGTGGTTGTGACCCGTCACGCAACCAGAATTGCTGCTAGATGGGAGCTGGATCATATCAGTGACCAAGGCTCTAACCACACTCCCAGCCAGCCCGAGTGTACTGTAAGCTCGCATGCCAACACATCATCGCCATCGTAAGGGAATCTATATGGACGACAAAGCCGCCGCAATCGCTGACGCCATAGAACTACTGCATATGAACCAGACCGCACTGAGAGCAGCCATTGAAGAAATAAGTACATGGATACGTCAGCGTGGCTCGATAAATGTCCATAACAACGTGCTGACAGTCCTTCACACCCTCGATACGAACGCCGAAAGTATTGACCGAGGTATTAGATTCATACGTTTAGAAAAATGATAAGGTCCGCCGCATTGACGCCGCCCGGGGCGGCTTTTAATGCCCGCAATATCAGGAACTATAGAAAACGAGCCCATGGTGGCACGCGGCGGCACTAAATATCGACCTATAAAATAACTCGCTGCCACCTGGACCGATATAGTCAGATCCTAAATCTTAGAAAAAGCTTTTACAGAAAAGCCTGTCCTATCTCTTGGCTTTCGCTTAACCGAGTAACGACGGACCGGGGAATCAGCATCCAAGTAATAAACATGGATATCGCACTCACTATTAACCCAGGCGGGCGGATGCCCGAAGCAATCTAAACCACTGGAGAAGGATATCTGCAATCTAGACCCAAGATGGATGTGCCTATCATGCTTATCTGACTGCTCATTAAAGTTAGGGTAAAGACACTCGATATCTGCATGCGGCCTTATCTTCTTCAACCTCAAGCACACTTGCTCTGCTGTATACAACGAGTGCAACTCAAATTCACTAATAACTTTTATGCAAGCAGATGGCGCCACCTGCCTCAACAAAGTTTCGAGCAAAATCAGGCTCGCCTCTTTAAGATATCTATCATAGATAATAATTGACTTCTCTTGATGAAAAAAGTCACGAATTATCGAGTGCTTCTTTACAGTGCTGGAATTGAGAAGATGAGACTCGATTATCTTTACGCCGATAGGATTCACAGGATCTACTATCAGCGGAGCAACAAGATTCCTGATTCCGTACTTCTTAGACACCGCAGCATATGTTGCATTTCTCCCACCCAAAACCATGTGATGTCCGTGATGGTAAGCAGCCCCAACATAATGACTCTCAAGGCAGCCTGAGGCGGGAAGGTCATAGTTTTCCAGCTCTTCAGATGTAACAATTCGCACTCTCTGCGGATTGTTATACACACGATTCAACCACTCTTTGCCAAAGCCACTGCCATCAAGCAACACTTTTTTATCATAATCATCCATTATTAATGGAGTTATTGCTAAAATCGACGAGCGTATAGAGTCTTCAAATTCTTGGCACACACCAGAAAAGGCGTCCAGTATGCTCTCGGCATCAATTGTGATTCTCATATGTCCTCCTTTATCTCTCGAGGTTTACGAGCAGAAAAAGAGGATTTCATTTTGTTTCTAACTATCTGACTGGAAATGTGATAACTTTCATCAAAGAACCCTTCCGGCCACCCGCCTTCTATCTCCCCCCACTTAGTGAGCTTCATTTCGCGTATCGAATCGTCTCTGTTAAAGTAATATATTTTTACCTTATCCGACGTCAAGCTTACAACATCTGCAGAAGCACTTCCTTCTATCTCACGAACAGATGTACTTGAAATCTGTAATTGAAGCCCTTTTAAAATATGCTCACTATGCGTCTCAATAACGAAATTGATGCCGGTCTTCATGGCTGCTGTTAAAAAATTCGAAAAAGCGACTTGAGCCTTAGGGTGGAGATGAAGCTCTGGCTGTTCAATAATAAGAGTCTCACCGGGGTCCATTGCAGCTGCTTGGACAATAATCGGTAGAACCTGTGAAAAACCAAAGCCAACATCAGAGATTGAGTCAATCCTACCATCCCTAGAAACTTTTAGCCGAACTATATCTTCGTATGGATCAGTATCCACTGCACTATTGGGGAATACTAATTTGAACCAATCTATAAAATTGCTGTACTTAGATTGAGCAGACTTGCTTTTTGCCCTCGTATGCAAACTGTACAAATAGGCCAACACATGAGGCGTGTGCTCACCATTAACCCCAACATCGATTGACGCACCCGAAACCTTATAACTTCTGGATGGCGTCATCCTTAGAGGCCCAAGGTAATGCAAGTTAGACATAGCTCTTTCAGTCACATCCATTGAACGCTGAAATGCCCAATAACTCACATGACTCATATCATCAAACCCATTAGGCTTTTTATTATACGGTGCAATTGAGAACCTGTCCTCTAGCTGCACCTTAACAACCCCATTAGCAATTATTTGCTTGATCCTTTCATTCAACTTCGCAATATCACCAATTATGCCTGTATAGCACATGGGGTTAATTGACAAATGAAAATAACTACGGGTTTTCGGCCTTGTTAAGCTTATTAACTCTATCGGACCTTCTCGATATTCAAGCCCATAACTAGGATGTGCGTTTTTTATGACTTCTTCGAAGGCTTTAGAGTCAGCAGTTTCATGATAAGAGAATAGCTTCGCTTGATTACTTACCGACTCGTATTCATAACAATATTTTTTGGTTATTAATTGCGTCTTCTTAACGCGACCAATGGCGTAATTAGTGCTATCGGATGTGATAGAAACACTGAATCTGTTTTTAACGTTGTGATCTTTAACATAATCCTTGTAAAACCCAAGATCAACGTACTCACCATGAGTATGCCATGCATGATACTTATTCTGCCGCGAAAAAGTCTGCATTATCCCTAGTAACGCTCGGATAGCCGAGGTTTTACCTGAACTATTTTCGCCATATATCAAAGTTAGCGGCTTCGAGAGATCAAGCTCAAGTGATCCAAATTTTTTAAAATTCTCAAGCCCTAGCTTTACAATGCTCATTTTAGACACTCCGATGTCAAGAACTAACTATAATGTCATAGAGCCACCCTCTTTGCCCACTGGAGATTGGTTCGGTGTCAGCCTACGACATCGCGCATGACAGAAACCCGTCCGGGCGCCCCTTCGAAACAGTCGTACACGGGTGGAAAAGCGGGAGATGGCCGCTCGTGGAACGGCTATACCTTTTTCAATCACTGCCGCACCAGTCCTAGAGTCTTAAAGATCCGTGATTGTGCATCCGCACTTAGACCTAATAATCTCTGCCCCCTGCGTCCTAACCGCACATGCGACTGTCTTGTCACAGCTAAAATCGGCGGCTCAGCGAGAAAGGCCGACCTACTGCACGCCTCCTGATCGGGGCGAACCGCCAAGCCGCATCCGTCAGCAGTAACGCCAAACTGGCGCACATCAAGTGAATAGCGGCTCGTAGAGCTTCGGGGATTGGAGACAAAGGCTGCGACGAGCTAGTATGCCGCTTGCGGTGCACCACCTAGGTGTACCTAAACGCTGTCACACTTCGAGATTTTTAAGAGAGAAATCCTTGAGAATTCAAGGACTTGCGTAATGGAGGCAGCCCCACCAGCCACACCCCGGCACTCGATGTTCCCGCTATGGCTGCTCCCTTCCGGGCCTGACCAGGTTAACGGGTAATCAATGCGGGGGGACCGGCAGGGCCACCACTACGCGGCTCGCCATGTGACGAGCCGCGCCATTGTACCGCGCTGGGGCCAACTTACAACCTCTGTGCCAAGAAAAAACCATCATTTCTCAATGACTTGTCCCGCCCGGCGCTCAGATGGCGAGCCCCTGCCGCTCGAGGAAGCCGACGAAGGCGTCCTCGTCCAGTACCTTCACCCCCAGTTCGTTGGCCTTGGTCAGCTTGGAGCCGGCGCCGGGGCCCGCGACCACGCAGTGGGTCTTGCCGGAGACGGAGCCTGCGACCTTGGCTCCGAGACTTTCCAGCTTGTCCTTGGCAACGTCGCGGCTCATGCGTTCCAGCGAGCCCGTCAGGACCCAGGTTTGCCCGGCCAGCGGCAGGCCCTCGCTGGTCTTGCGCTCGCTAGCCCAGTGCATGCCGAAGGCCAGCAATTGCGCCTCGATGGCGCGGGCCAGCTGCTGGTTGGCTTCGCTGCGAAAGAACTCGCGCACGGCATCGGCCTGGCGGGCGTTGAGCGCCTGGCGCAGGTCGATGCCGTCAGCCTGGATGATCTGTTCCAGGCTGCCGAGCCGGGCAACCAGTTTCTCGGCGCCAGTCGGGCCGACGAAGGGAATGTCGAGCTTGGCGATCAGCCCGGCCAGGGTGGTGCTGGCAGCGAACTCGGCAGCCAGCTCACCTTCGTCCTGCAACTGCATGCCGCACGCGAGCAGCTGTTCGATGACGTTGCGGTTGTGCTCGTCATCGAAGAAGTTGTGAATCTCGTAGGCGACTTCCATGCCGATGTCCGGCAGGTAGGTCAGGACCTGCGGCAGGGCAGCCTGCACCCGGGCCAGGCTGCCGAGCGAGCGCGCCAGGACCTTGGCCGTTTCCTCGCCGACATCGGGAATGCCCAGGGCGTAGATGAAGCGCGCCAGGCTCGGCCGTTTGCTGGCTTCGATGGCGGCCAGCAGCTTGTTGCTGGAAACTTCGGCGAAGCCCTCGAGGGCCACCACCTGCTCGAAGGTCAGGCGGTACAGATCGGCCGGCGAGCGGATCAGCCCCTGGTCGACCAACTGCTCGACGCTCTTTTCGCCCAAGCCATCGATGTCCATGGCGCGGCGCGACACGTAGTGGATGATCGCCTGCTTGAGCTGCGCGGCACAGGCCAGGCGGCCGACGCAACGGTACACCGCGCCTTCGCTGGTGGTCTCGCGGCCTTTGCTGCGCTTGACCAGCTGGGTGCGCTCGACCTGCGAGCCGCACACCGGGCATTGCTCCGGCACCTGTACCGGGCGCGCATCGGCTGGCCTGCGCTCGACCGCGACCTGCATCACCTGGGGGATCACGTCGCCCGCCCGGCGAATGATCACGCTGTCGCCGATCATCAGGCCCAGCCGGCCGATCTCGTCCATGTTGTGCAACGTCGCGTTGGAGACGGTCACGCCGGCGACCTTCACCGGCTTGAGGCGTGCCACGGGCGTGACCGCGCCAGTACGACCGACCTGGAATTCCACGTCGAGCACTTCAGTGATCTCTTCCATGGCCGGGAACTTGTGGGCGATCGCCCAGCGCGGCTCGCGCGAGCGGAAGCCCAGCTCGCGCTGCGCGGCCAGGCTGTTGACCTTGAACACCACGCCATCGATCTCGTAGGGCAGCTCCTGACGACGCGCACCGATGTCATGGTAATAGGCCAGGCATGCTTCCACGCCCGCCGCGTGGCGCAGCTCGCGACTGATCGGCAGGCCCCAGGTCCTGAGCTTTTCCAGGGTGGCGATGTGGCTGTCGGCGACCGGCTCGGAAACCTGGCCGACCCCATAGCAGCAGAACTCCAGCGGCCGGCTGGCGGTGATCCGCGAGTCGAGCTGGCGCAGGCTGCCAGCGGCGGCATTGCGCGGGTTGGCGAAGGTCTTGCCACCGAGCTCGGCCTGGCTGGCGTTGAGCCGCTCGAAGCCGGCCTTGCTCATGTACACCTCGCCGCGCACTTCCAGCTCGGCGGGCCAGCCGCTGCCGTGCAGCTTGAGCGGGATGTTGCGTATGGTGCGCACATTGGCGCTGATGTCTTCGCCGGTCGTGCCATCGCCACGGGTCGCGCCCTGGACCAGCTGGCCATCGCGGTACAGCAGACTGACCGCCAGGCCGTCGAGCTTGGGTTCGCAGCTGTAGTCGACGGTAGTTCCAGCCGACAACGGGTCCGCCGCTGGCAGGTCGAGACCGGCGAGCACTCGCCGGTCGAACTCGCGCAGATCGCTTTCCTCGAAGGCATTGCCCAGGCTCAGCATGGGGATCTGGTGGCGAATCTGGCTGAAGGCCGCCAGCGCCTGGCCACCGACACGCTGGGTCGGCGAATCGGCCGTCACCAGCTCGGGGTGCTCGGCTTCCAGTGCCTTGAGCTCATTGAACAGACGGTCATATTCGGCGTCCGGGACGCTCGGCTCGTCCAGCACGTAGTAGCGGTAGTTGTGCCGGGCGATTTCTTCACGCAGTTCGAGGATTCTGGATTCGGCGGTCATGTCTGGTTCTTCTCTTGCAAAGCAAGAGAGCAGCCGTGGCTGCTCTCGCTCGTGTCTGTCGTTGCGCCTGGCGCGACGACCCGACCCACGCAGCGCGGGCGCCGGATCGTCGCTGGCGAGCCATCAGCGTTTCTGGGTGAGCGCGCGTCGCTCGAACTCGACGATGCGCTGGCGGTAGTGCTCGATGGTCTGGGCGGTCAGCACGCTGCGCTGGTCATCCTTGAGCTCGCCATCGAGTTCATGGGCCAGCTTGCGCGCCGCGGCCACCATGACGTCGAAAGCCTGCTTGGGATGACGCGGCCCGGGCAGGCCGAGGAAGAAGCTGACCGCGCGGGTGCTGAAGTGATCGATGTCATCCAGGTCGAAGACACCAGGCTTGACCGCATTGGCCATGGAGAACAGGATCTCGCCGTTGCCAGCCATGCTTTCATGGCGATGGAAGATGTCCATCTCGCCGAAACGCAGGCCGCTCTCGAGAATGTTCTGCAGCAGGGCCGGGCCCTTGAAGCCGCCTTCGTCGCGGGAAATCACGCTGATCACCAGCACTTCCTCGACCGGCGGCAGCTCCTTGTCACGACTGCTGCCGCCAGCGTGGCCCGTGGCGGCGAAGCCGCTGGCGCGACGCTCTTCGCCGTGCTCGTCGCTGTCACCGGCGAACAGCTGCGGCTCGCGCGGCTCGGCCACCAGGCCGCTGTCGGCGGCCTGCGGCTCGGCCCGTCGGGCGCGCTTGGACGGCTTGACCGGCCTGGGCTCGCGCTCGCGCACCGGCGCGCTCATCGAAGGCAGGTCGCTTTCGTCGAGGTCAGGCTCCTGCTGTGTCTCCAGCACCCGTGAAGGGCCGAGCACCTCTGCACTGCCCTCTTCTTCCGGCAGGTTGGAAAAGCTGCGATCAAGACGAAACTTCAGCTTGCCCTTGCCGCCGCGCATGCGGCGCCAGCCGTCGAACAGAATACCGGCGATCACTATGATGCCGATGAGGATCAGCCACTCGCGCAGACCGATTTCCATGTAATTCCGTGCCTCTGTAAAAAATTTGCGTGAACACAAAGGCTGCAAAGCCCTTTAACACGTGGCGCCAACTGGCTGTAATGGCTGGCGTTTTTCCACGCTAAACACAAGTGTCATAAAGCTAGCACGACCAACGGCAACTTTACACCGTCTCTCGCATCTGGCAGGGGCGCGCCCCTCGATCATGTTCCGTCGTCGCGCATCAGGCGTCGACCATGGCCATCGCTTCCTCCACGTCAACCGCGACCAGACGCGAGCACCCCGGCTCGTGCATGGTCACCCCCATCAGCTGATCGGCCATTTCCATGGCGATCTTGTTGTGCGTGATGTAGATGAATTGCACGGTTTCGCTCATCTCCTTCACCAGTCTTGCGTAACGTCCGACGTTGGCATCGTCCAGCGGCGCATCGACTTCGTCGAGCATGCAGAACGGTGCCGGATTCAGCTTGAAGATGGCAAACACCAGCGCCAGGGCGGTCAACGCCTTCTCGCCGCCGGACAGCAGATGGATGGTGCTGTTCTTCTTGCCGGGCGGGCGTGCCATGATCGTCACCCCAGTATCGAGTAGATCTTCGCCCGTCAGTTCCAGATAAGCACTGCCACCACCGAAAACTTTTGGAAAAAGTGCCTGCAAACCTGCGTTTATCTGATCAAAGGTATCCTTGAAACGATTGCGCGTTTCCTTGTCGATCTTGCGAATGACGTTCTCCAGCGTCTCGAGCGCCTCGGCCAGGTCGGCGTCCTGGGCATCCAGGTAGCGCTTGCGCTCGGACTGCTGCTGGTACTCGTCGATGGCCGCCAGGTTGATCGCGCCCAGGCGCTGGATGCGTGCCTCGATCTGCTCGAGCTCCTGCTCGGTGCCCGCCTCGCTGGCCTGTTCGTCCAGGCTGGCCAGCACGCCTTGCAAGTCATAGCCGTCGGCCAGCAGCTGCTCCTGTAACGTCTTGCGTCGTACATCCAGGCCCTGGCTTTCCAGGCGCTGCTGCTCGAGCTGGCCGCGCAGCAGCTGCGCCTGCTGTTCGGCCTGGGTACGGCGTTTCTCGGCATCGCGCAGTTGCCGGTCGGCATCCTCCATGTGTAGCCGCGCCTGGCGCATTTCCTCGTCGACGCCCATGCGCTGCTCGAGCAGCTCTTCGAGCCTGAGGCGCAGCTCTTCGAGCGGCGCCTCGCCCTCCTCGAGGTTCAGGCTCAGCTGCTGCTGGCGCTCGACCAGGCGCGCGGCTTGCTGTTCCAGGCGTTCCAGGGCCTGGCGGGTCGAATCATGCTGGGCCCTTAGGGACCCCAGGCGCACGGCGAGCTGGTGGGCATGGTCCTGGTGCTGGCGAGCGTCTTGGCGAACGCGATCGAGCGACTCGCGCAAGGTGTCGCGGCGAGCCAGCAACTGTTCACGCTGGTCGGTATCCTGGGCCATCAGTTCCAAGGCCTCCTGCAGCAGCAGGCGTGCCTCGCCCAGCTGTTCGTGCTCCAGGACGCGCTGCTCCTGCAGCTCGGCGAGTTCTTCCTGCAGGCGCCGGCGGCGCAGCTCCAGTTGCTCGGCGCGGGCGCGGGCGCCGGACAGGCGCGCCTTGAGTTCGCCCTGCTGGCGGCTCTCGTCCTGCACCCGACGGCGCAGTTGCTCGCGCTGCCCCTCGTGATCGCGCTGGCGTTCGCGCAGGCTCTGCAACTGCGCCTCGATCTGCTCCAGCAGCGCCTGCTGCGCGTGCTGCTGCTGGCCGAGCTGCTCGATTTCCTGCCCACGCGCCAGGACTCCACCGCGCGCCGAGTCACCCCGGCTGACCCGTAGGAAATGTCGGCCCACCCAGTAGCCATCGCGGCTGACCAGGCTTTGCCCCTCGGCCAGCTCGGCACGCAGCGCCAGCGCCTGCTCCAGGCTTTCCACGGGGCGCACCTGGCCCAGCCAGGGGACAAGGTCCGCAGCCCCAGCCACCTTGTCCAGCAGGCTGCCAGCCAGGGCGCTGCCGGCAGCGCCGGCCAAGCTCAGGCGCAGGTCGCCCTGCTCGAGGCCGGTATAGGCCAGGCCGGCGAAATCATCCACCAACACTGCCTGCAAATCGGCGCCCAGCACCGTTTCCACCGCCAGCTCCCAGCCCGGCTCCACGCGCAGGCCGGTGGCCAGCCGCGGCCGCTGGTCCAGGCCTTGGTCGTGCAACCACTGGGCGGTACCGGTGCCCGGCTCCAGCGCAGCCTGCTGCAGCGCCTCGAGCGAGGCCAGACGGCCGCCGAGTCGCTGCAGCTCGCCTTGCACCTGTTGCTGGGCCTGGCCACTGTCGCGCAGCTGCTCGCGCAGCTGCTCCAGTTGTTCGACGACCGTCTGCTCGGCCAGTTGCAGCTCCTCGAGCAGCAGTTCGCTGGCCGCCAGCTGCTCGCCGAACTCGAGCATGGCGGCATCCTGCGGGTCGGCACCGAGCTGGTCGCGCTCCTCGCCGAGCTTGCGCTGGCGCTCGGCGATCCGCTCGAGCCCCGCTTCGAGCTGTTGCAGGCGCGACTGCTGAACTTCTGCCTGGCGCCGCGGTTCGGCCGAGCGGGTATTGAACGCATCCCAGTGCTCCTGCCACTGCTGCATGCCATGCTCGGCTTGCTCGAGGGCCGCGGCGGCTTCCTCGGCAGCGGCCAGGGCAATCTCCTGCTCCGGCTCGAGCATGTCCAGCTCCTGCCCCAGGCTCGCCAGCAAGGCTTGGTCCTGGCCCAAGTGCGCCTGGGTTTCCAGGCGGCTGCGCTCGGCTTCGCGCAGGTCGTCCTGCAACTGACGCAGCCGCTGCTGGCCATGCTGGATGCTCTGCTCGACCCGGGCGATGTCGCCGGCCACCGAATAGAAACGCGCCTGCACCTGACTGAAACGCTCGGCCAGGTCATGATGCCCGTCGCGCAGCCGCTCGATGCTGGCGTCGGCGTTGCGCTGCTCGGCCACCAGGGCCTCGAAGGCCACTTCCTGGTCGCCGATCACCGCCTCGCGTTGCCGCAGCCGTTCGTCCAGGGCGCGCCAACGCAGCGCCGACAAGGCCGCCTTGAGCTGGCGCTCGCGCGCCTTGTGTTCCTTGTACTTCTCGGCTGCCTGGGCCTGCCGGTGCAGCCGTTCGAGCTGGCGCTCCAGCTCCTCGCGCAGATCGGTCAGGCGCGCCAGGTTTTCCTGGGTACGCCGAATACGGTTCTCGGTCTCGCGGCGGCGCTCCTTGTACTTGGAGATGCCGGCCGCTTCCTCGATGAAGTTGCGCAGCTCCTCGGGCTTGGCCTCGATCAGCTTGGAGATCATGCCCTGCTCGATGATCGAGTAGCTGCGCGGCCCAAGGCCGGTGCCGAGGAAGATGTCGGTGATGTCCCGACGGCGGCACTTGGTGCCGTTGAGGTAGTAGGTGTTCTGCGCCTCGCGGGTCACCTTGCGGCGGATGGAAATCTCCGCGTACGCCGCGTACTCGCCGACCAGGGTGTTGTCGCTGTTGTCGAAGACCAGCTCGATGCTCGCCTGGCTGACCGGCTTGCGGCTGGTGGAGCCGTTGAAGATGACATCGGTCATCGACTCGCCACGCAGGTTCTTGGCCGAGCTTTCGCCCATCACCCAGCGCACCGCGTCGATGATGTTCGACTTGCCGCAACCGTTGGGCCCGACCACCGCGGCCATGTTGCTGGGGAAGTTGACCGTGGTCGGGTCGACGAACGACTTGAATCCGGCCAGGCGGATGCATTTCAGGCGCATGGGCGATCCGAAGCCAGGCTGGCCACCACCAGCTCGCAACTGCGCTTGCAGTAGGCCGCCAGCACGTCGCGGATGCGCCACAGGTCGCGTTCGAGCACGGCCTCGAGCAGTTGGGCGAACAGTTCCAGGAAGTCGCTCATGTTGGCCTGGCGCTGCGCCAGGGCCCGGTAGTAGGCCCGGCTCATGGCCGACTGCAGGTTGTCGGTGGTCTGCTGCAGGTACGGGTTGTCGGCGAAGGGATAGGCCGCCCGCATCACGGCGAAGCTGTCGGCGACGAAGGCCTCGATGTCACCCCGCTCGCAAGCGGCCCGCAGACGTTGCTGGAGCACCAGGAACGGCTGCAACTGGGCCTCGACCGTCCAACTGCGTGCCACGGCATTGCCCAGCAGGATGTACAGCTCGCCCATCAAGGTGCACAGGCTGCGCACGCTGTGCTCGTCGAGCGCGGTGACGTGGGCGCCGCGCCTCGGCAGGATGGTCACCAGGTGCCGGCGCTCGAGGATGAGCAAGGCTTCGCGGACCGATCCACGACTGACGTTGAGCGCCTGGGTGACCTTTTGCTCCTGGATCCGCTCGCCTGGGGCCAGCTCGCCGCGGATGATCCGTTCGGCCAGGTGATGGGCGATCTGTTCGCAGAGGCTGTCCGGCGCCTTGAACGTCATGGTTTTCCTTCGGGGATCTTGCAGTTGTGCATGGGGGCGCAAGTGTAGCGCACTTGCCTGTGGCCCGCGCAGAGGGGCAGCGGGCTTTATTTGCTCGGCCGGCAGCTCGTCGGCGCGCGCCGCGCCGCGGCTTCGAGGCGGGCCAGGCCGGCACCGCTCTGGTACCCTTGGCCTGTCGCCGGGCCAGCCACGCCGAGCCCTTGCGACCGTCCAGCCGGCGCCGGCTTCACCGACGCGGCAAGACCTTTTCCTGACGAGATCCGCATGAGCACAACCTGCAAAGCCCACCGCGCCGCCATCCTGTACAGCATCGCCGACCCGAGCGAGGTCGGCCTGCAAGCTTCCCATGTCCATTTCGAGGACGGCCTGCTGGTCGTCGACCAGGGCCGTATCAGTGCCGTCGGGCCGGCCGCCGAGCTTCTGCCGACCCTGCGCGCCGATATCGAAGTGGTGCACCACCACGACGCCCTGATCACGCCCGGCTTCATCGACACCCATATCCATTTCCCGCAGACCGGCATGATCGGCGCCTACGGTGAGCAGCTGCTGGACTGGCTGGAGAGCTACACCTTCCCCTGCGAAAAGCAGTTCGCCGACAAGGCGCACGCCGACGAAGTGGCCAAGCTGTTCCTGCAGGAACTGTTGCGCAACGGCACCACCACCGCGCTGGTGTTCGGCAGCGTCCATCCCGAATCGGTCGAGGCGCTGTTCGAGCAGGCCGAGCGCCTGGACCTGCGCCTGATCGCCGGCAAGGTGATGATGGACCGCAACGCCCCGGACTACCTGACCGATACCGCCGAAAGCGGTTACCAGGACAGCAAGGCGCTGATCGAGCGCTGGCATGGCAAGGGTCGGCTGCATTATGCGGTCACCCCACGCTTCGCCCCGACCAGCACCCCGCAGCAGCTGGCTTCGGCAGGTCGGCTGCTCAAGGAATACCCGGGGCTGTACCTGCATACCCACCTGTCGGAGAACCTCGAGGAGATCGATTGGGTCAGGACGCTGTTCCCCGAGCGCGATGGCTACCTGGACGTCTACGATCATTACCAGCTGCTTGGCGAGCGCTCGGTGTTCGCCCATGGCGTGCATCTGTGCGATGCCGAGTGCCAGCGCCTGGCCGAGAGCGGTTCGGCAGTCGCCTTCTGCCCGACTTCGAACCTGTTCCTGGGCAGTGGCCTGTTCAACCTGCCCCAGGCCGAGCGCTTCGGCGTACGCGTCGGCCTGGGCACCGATGTCGGTGCCGGCACCAGTTTCTCGCTGCTGGCGACCCTCAACGAAGCCTACAAAGTCATGCAACTGCAAGGCGCGCGGCTACACCCGTTCAAGTCCCTTTACCTGGCGACCCTCGGTGGGGCCCGCGCCCTGCGTCTGGAGGACCGCATCGGCAGCCTGAAACCGGGCAACGATGCCGACTTCGTGGTGCTGGACTACAAGGCCACGCCATTGCTGGACTACCGTATCCGGCAATCGACCAGCATCGAGGAAACCCTGTTCGTCCTGGCCACTCTTGGCGACGACCGCACGGTGCGCGAGACCTATGCGGCGGGGCGTTGCGTGCATCGCCGCTAGCAAGCGGCAAGCCGGCATGGTGGGCTGATATTTCTGTCAGTTGTGCAGTTCGACCAGGCCGGACACAGTGGGGCATACCTCATGCCCGGCCACGGTGGATCGATCCATGCGCACAACCACGTTTTTTCTTTACCAGGCTGGTCGCCTCGCCGAACTTTCCAGCCAGGCCAGGCATGTACGCTTGCTGGTCCACGATGGCATGCCACTGGTCGAGCGAGTGGGCGCCGGTCCTGCCATCCTGACCGGCTGCGACGCGCAGGGTTCGGCATATCTGGCAATCGGCGCACCGCAGCATCGCTGCATCGCCTACACGGTCTATGGCTACGTGCCACCTGAACGCCTGGCGATGCCACTGGGCTTCACTGGCGCACCGGTGGATCCGCTCACCGGCAACCTGCCGCTGGGTAGCGGTCGGCGCACTTACGATCCGCTACTGGGGCGTTTCCATAGCGCCGATGAGCACAGTCCCTTCGGCAAGGGCGGACCCAATGCCTACGCCTATTGCCAAGGGGACCCGGTGAATCGCGGCGACCCTGAGGGCACGTTCTGGCGCTCCGTCTTCAAGCTGTCCGCTCCCGTGCTTGGTAAGGGCGCCGCGCCAAACCTTGTCGCCATCGGCGATAGAAAGCGCAACTACCTTGCCTCGGAAACGAACGAGTTGACCCAGGCGCTGCTGCCCAGGCCTGACGCCACCTTGCCGTCGATTTCGGCACGCCAGCACATCGATGCGTATGTCAGCAGCGTAGCGGCGCAGGACCAGGCCTTTTTCACCAGGAACCTGGACTACGTCAACAAGAATCTCTGGTCCCATGGCAATACCAATCTTTCGCAAGGCAGTGCCAGGCACTATGTCGAACTAGCCAGGCAAGTACAGGCCGGAGAACTCAGCAGTTCCTCGGCGCACTTGTCCGCCGCCGCCAAATGGTTGTCCGAAGGCAAGGCAAGCGGCGCCCTGGCCAATGTCGCCGCCCTGCTCAGGGCAGGGGTCGAGGATCACCGCCAGCTCAAGACCTGGCCGGCATCAGCGCCGTAAGCATCCCTGCGAGCGCGATCGGACGAAGCGTCGAATGCCTGCCGACGTGGTCTTCCCCCGGCCGGCCAGGGCCTGGCCGCGCTTTGCTGACCAAGTGCACAAGTACTGGAGGCCATCGCCTGGCGTCGTGTACTTGAGCAGCATCACGCAACTGAGTAATCTGCGCGCCCCTCGATGAGCGCGGCATGGATCCTGCCTGTACCGGCCGGCCTGGCACTGCCTCGATCCGCGTGCATGCCAGGCTGGCCGACCCCGAACCTCATCCTGGCTCGACAACGACAATAGCGTCATCGAACGCCGACACCGTTCTACCAAGGGAGCACGATCCGCAATGCGCACCATCCACAGCCTGCTGCTCGCAGGCGGCCTGCTGGCGACCGGAACCACGTTGGCCGGCGACCTGCTGCAGTGGCAGACCAACAGCATCACCTACCTTTACGGCAAGAACTTCAAGGTCAATCCGCAAGTTCAGCAAACCTTCACCTTCGAGCACGCCGACGGCTGGAAGTACGGGGACAACTTCATCTTCTTCGACCGAATCTTCTACAACGGCAAGAACGATGCCGGCAACGGCCCCAATACCTATTACGGCGAAATCACTCCACGGCTGTCGTTCGGCAAGATCCTCGAGCGCAAGCTCGAGTTCGGCCCGGTCAAGGACGTGCTGCTGGCCATGACTTACGAGTTCGGCGAGGGCGACACCGAAGCCTACCTGATCGGCCCAGGCTTCGACCTGGCCGTGCCTGGCTTCGACTGGTTCCAGATCAACTTCTACCACCGCACCACCGACGGCGGTCGTCCGGGCGACGATGTTTGGCAGATTACCCCGGTCTGGTCCTACACCATCCCGGTCGGCTCGTCAGACGTGCTGATCGACGGCTACATGGACTGGGTGGTGGACAACGACGTCAACAGCCGCGGCACCTACCAGGCCAACCTGCACTTCAATCCGCAGGTCAAGTACGACCTGGGCAAGGCCCTCAAGCTAGGCGAGAAACAGCTGTATGTCGGCTTCGAGTACGACTACTGGAAGAACAAGTACGGGATCCGCGACAGTGCCGCGTTCGCGACCGACCAGAACACCGCCAGCCTGCTGCTGAAAGTGCATTTCTGACAGCGGCCATGACCGCCTGGACTTGCGGCGCGCCGCCCGCCGGCGGACCTGGGCGATCCCAGGCCCGCATTTCCGGCCATCGCGGCCGCCCCGACGGCGGCCGCTACGTGTTGGCGCCGCCGATCATCCGCCACAGCTTGCCCGCCACGCTCAGCACCATCAGCACCACGGCCCCGGCCAGCACCCCAACCACGCCGTTGAGCAGCGCCCCGGTCAAGGCACCGCCGCGTCCGGCGGCGAAGCCTTCGATGGCCTGGTGCAGCGGCTCGATGCCGTGCACCAGGATGCCGCCACCGACCAGGAACATGGCGATGGTGCCGATCACCGACAGGCTCTTCATCATGTAGGGCGCCGCGCGCAGGATGCCGTGGCCGATGCCGCGTACCAGGCCCGAGGCCTTCCTGCTCATCCACAGCCCCAGGTCGTCGAGCTTGACGATCCCGCCGACCAGGCCGTAAACACCCAAAGTCATGACCACCGCGATACCCGACAGCACGATGACTTGCTGGGTGAGCGGTGCATCGGCCACCGTACCGAGGGTGATGGCAATGATTTCCGCCGACAGGATGAAGTCGGTGCGCACTGCCCCCTTGATCTTGTCCTTCTCGTAGGCCACCAGGTCGATGTCCTGGTTGGCCACCGCTTCGTGCCGCGCGCCGTGCTCGGCATCATCTTCGGCCCGGCGGTGCAGGAAGCGATGGGCCAGCTTTTCGAAACCTTCGAAGCACAGGTAGGCGCCGCCGAGCATCAGCAGGGGCGTGACGGCCCAGGGGATGAAGGTACTGATGAGCAAGGCCGCCGGGACCAGGATCGCCTTGTTCAGCAGCGACCCCTTGGCCACCGCCCAGACCACCGGGATTTCCCGCTCGGCCCGTACACCCGTGACCTGCTGCGCATTGAGCGCCAGGTCATCGCCCAGCACCCCGGCGGTTTTCTTCGCTGCGACCTTGGTCATCAGCGAGACGTCGTCCAGCACCGTGGCGATATCGTCGATGAGCGCCAGTAGACTGCTTGCTGCCATGATCTTGATTCCTGTTCATGAAGTACGTGTCGCTGCCAGCAGCCCGTCCGGGACTGCTGGCAGGGCTGCGCCGTTGAGACGCGATTTCGCTTAGAGACGGCACAGCGTGGAAGATTCATGCAAGACCTTGGAAATGCCGGCTCGATGGCCTGTCACGGCATGGATTTGTCAGCCCCCGCTGTGTTCAACTGGCCAGCGCCGACCATGCCGTCGGCCTAGCACCGCTCAGTTGCCGAACGTCGTCTCAAGGAGAATGCCATGCCTCGCTTCGCTGCCAACCTGTCCATGCTGTTCACCGAGCGGGACTTCCTGGACCGCTTCGAAGCGGCGGCCGCGGCTGGCTTTCGAGGCGTCGAATACCTGTTTCCGTACGAGTTCGAAGCCGAACGGCTGCGTCAGCTGCTTCAGGCCCACGGCCTGGTCCAGGTGTTGTTCAACCTGCCGGCCGGCGACTGGCAACAGGGCGAGCGCGGCATCGCCTGCCTGCCCGAGCGGGTCGAGGAGTTCCGCGCCGGCGTCGAAACGGCCATCGCCTACGCCAAGGTACTGGGCAATACCCAGGTCAACTGCCTGGCCGGCATCCGCCCTCGTGGCCTGGACGAGGCCCTCGCACGGCGGACCTTCGTCGACAACCTGCGTCACGCCGCGCAGCGCTGCGCAGCGGCAGGTATCCGGCTGGTGATGGAAATGATCAATACCCGCGACATGCCGGGCTTCTACCTCAACACCACCCGCCAGGCCCTGGAGATCCGGGACGAGGTTGGCAGCGACAACCTGTTCCTGCAATACGACGTCTACCACATGCAGATCATGGAAGGCGATCTGGCGCGGACGATCGAGGCGAACCTCGGCGTGATCGAGCATATCCAGGTGGCCGACAATCCAGGGCGCAACGAACCCGGGACCGGCGAGATCAACTACCGTTTCCTGTTCGAGCACCTCGACCGGATCGGCTACCAGGGCTGGGTGAGCGCCGAGTACAGGCCGCTTGCAACTACCGAGGCGGGGTTGGGCTGGCTCGAGCCCTACAGCAGGGCCTGAGTCTGGCACAAGCAGCGCGCAGGCACCTCTTCACGCCTGTCTCGTGCCTGGAGCGCAGGCGGACAGGCGCCGCTTTTACAGGTGGTTGCGAAACACGGTGCCGGTCTGGATTGCGGACAGGCCGCCCCGCCCATAGGCTGTAGCTCCCACAATCAGGTCGCACCTACATTCATGGACACACCGCTTTCCCTGCGCGAACGCCTCTACATCATCGTCTTCCAGACCGACACGGTCGCTGGCCGGCGCTTCGACAAGATCCTGCTGCTGATCATCCTGGCCAGCCTGGTCACGGTCATCCTCGACAGCATCGACGAGGTGCATCGCAGCCATGCGCACGTCCTGGCGGCCATCGAGTGGGGGTTCACGGCGATCTTCCTGGTCGAATACCTGGCGCGCCTGTACAGCTCGCCCAGGCCGCTGCGCTATGCCTTCAGCTTCTACGGCCTGGTCGACCTGCTGGCCATCGTGCCGGGGATCATCGCCCTGTACTACAGCGACGCCCAGTACCTGCTGATCATCCGCATCATCCGCATGCTGCGGATCTTTCGCATCCTCAAGCTCAGCCCGTACCTCAACCAGGCCAACTACCTGCTCACCGCCCTGCGTGGCAGCAAGCAGAAGATCATCGTGTTCCTGGTCAGCGTCTCCACCCTGGTCACCGTGTTCGGCACCCTGATGTACGTGATCGAGGGCCCGGCGCATGGCTTCACCAGCATTCCCAAGGGCATCTACTGGGCCATCGTGACCCTCACCACGGTGGGCTTCGGCGACATCGTGCCGGTCACGCCGCTGGGCCAGGTGCTGTCCTCGCTGGTGATGATCACCGGCTACTCGATCATCGCCGTGCCCACCGGCATCTTCACCGCCGAGCTGGCCAACGCCATGCGTGGCGAGCAACTGCTGCACGATTGCCCCAGTTGTCAGAAATCGCGTCATGACCAGGAGGCGGCCTTCTGCTCGCGCTGCGGCAGTGCGTTGTTCGACAAACGCGAATGAGCAAAGCGCCATTTGTTCTTTAAAGGCCCGTGAGCGACCCGCTATAGTCGCAGACAGGCAGGCACAAAGCCGTCACCCACTCGAACAAGGAACGCGTCGTGAAAAGACTCTTCAGCGCATCGCTGCTGGCCGCCGGGCTCGCCCTGGGCAACCTGGCCCAGGCCGCCCCTACCCTGCTCAACGTCTCCTATGACGTGATGCGCGACTTCTACAAGGACTACAACCCGGCGTTCCAGAAGCACTGGGAAGCCGAGCACAACGAAAGAATCAACGTGCAGATGTCCTTCGGCGGCTCGAGCAAGCAGGCACGCGGGGTCATCGATGGACTGCCGGCCGACGTCATCACCATGAACATGGCCACCGACATCAATGCGCTGGTCGACAACGGCAAGCTGCTGCCTGAAAACTGGGCCACCCGCCTGCCGAACAACAGCGCGCCGTTCACCTCGGCCACCGTGTTCATCGTGCGCAAGGGCAACCCGAAGGCGTTGAAGGACTGGCCTGACCTGCTCAAGGATGGCGTCCAGGTGATCGTGCCGAACCCCAAGACCTCGGGCAATGGCCGCTACACCTACCTGTCGGCCTGGAGCTACGTGCTCAAGAACGGCGGCGACGAGAGCAAGGCCAAGGACTTCGTCGGCAAGCTGTTCAAGCAGGCACCGGTCCTCGATACCGGCGGTCGCGCCGCTACCACGACCTTCATGACCAACCAGATCGGCGACGTACTGGTGACCTTCGAGAACGAGGCCGAGATGATCGCCCGCGAGTTCGGCCGCGACCAGTTCGAAGTGATCTACCCGAGCGTATCGGCCGAAGCCGAGCCGCCGGTCAGCGTGGTCGACAAGGTCGTCGACAGGAAAGGCTCGCGCGCCGCGGCCGAGGAATATCTCAAGTACCTGTGGTCGCCAGCGGCCCAGGAAATCGCCGCGCAGAACTACCTGCGCCCGCGTGACGCCACGGTCCTGGCCAAATACACCGACCGCTTCCCGAAAGTCGATTTCCTTTCCGTGGAAAAGACCTTCGGTGACTGGCGCAGCGTGCAGAAGACCCATTTCAACGATGGCGGGGTGTTCGACCAGATCTACTCGGGGCAATGACCATGCCGGCTGGCTGCCGCAGCGCAGCCAGCCTCCTGCGCCAACCCTCCACTGCTCCATATCGAACTTCACAGCGTCCAGCCAATCAGTTCCTTGAGTGACTCTTCCCGCCCGTCACGGCCCAAGGAGTATCCCTGTGCTGCGTTCGCTTTCCACGCTTTTGCTCGGCCTGTTGCTGAGTACCCGTCTGCTGGCCGCCGAGCCAGCGCCCGCCGAGGAACCTGCCGCCGAACCGGCTCCCGTGGTGCAAGGTGGCCTGCTCGGCGCCCTGGCCGATGGCCTGGACACAGCGGCTCAGGAGCTCGACCTGGACGCCCATCTGGTCGATGCCTGGCGGCTGCGCACCGACCGCGCCGCCAAGGAAGTGGAACGACTGGTCGATCGCCATGCCGGCAGCGACGCCTTGCAGCTGGCCGGCGATTTCCTGATCCTCACCCTGGCTTGGGCTGGCAGCTTCGCGGTACTGGCCGGGCTTGGCCGCTGGGCTTTCCATCGCAGCCGCCGTACGGCCTGGCTGGGCAAGCGCCCCCGGGTCCAGGGCTTGCTTGGCTATCTGCTGCCCTATACGCTGCCGGCGCTGGCCAGCCTGCCACTGACCTTGTACGCCAGCCGCTTCCTCGACCCATCCGTGGCCCGGGCCCTGGGCATGAGCCTGGCCTATGCGACCAGCAGCGGCCTGTTCTCCACCTCCATCGTGCTCTGCCTGATCACCCTCTTCGACGCTGGGCACAAGCGTCGCGCCGTGGCTGTCATCCGCCGCCTGTCACCCCGCCCGCTGTTCATGATCGGCTTTCTCGCGGCCTGGAGCGATGCGCTGACCAGCCCACAGATCGCCCGGCAGATCGGCGGCAACCTCACCAGCAGCATCGCGGTGGTGACCGGCCTGGTGGCCACGGCGATCTTCGCCAGCCTGGTGATTCGCCTGCGCCGGCCGGTGGCGCACCTGATTCGCAACCGCGAGCTCAAGGACCGCCTGCAACATCGCGCCGTGCAGGAGACCCTGCGGATCTTCTCCAACCTCTGGTACCTGCCGATCCTGCTGATGATCCTGGTCTCGGCGGTGCACATGATCGGGGCCGGCGAGGAAAGCCAGCGCGCCTTGCAGAACGCCCTGCTGACCACCGTGCTGCTGGTGGGCACGGTGTTCCTCAGCACGACCCTGCAGCATCTGTTCGTGCCGCGCCAGGCTGAAGCCAACCAGCGCATGCGACCCTACAAGGAGCTGTTGCGCAGCCTGGCCCATGCCGTGCTGCGGATCGTCATGGCGGTCGCCTTCATCGAACTGCTGGGACGCATCTGGGGCTTCTCGGTGATCGACTTCGCCATGCGCAATACCCTCGGCCGGGCAATCAGCGATTCGTTGAGCAGCATCGCCCTGATCCTGCTGGTCACCTGGCTGCTCTGGGTGGTGCTCGACACCGCGATCCAGGAAGCGCTCAAGCCGGCGGTCGGGCGCCGCGCCTCGCGCCAGCCCAGCACCCGGGTGCGGACGATCCTGCCGATGCTGCGCAACGCGATCAAGATCATCCTGGTGGTGATCTGCACCATCACCACCATGGCCAACCTGGGCATCAACGTCGCCCCGCTGCTGGCCGGTGCCGGGGTGGTCGGCCTGGCCATCGGCTTCGGCTCGCAGCAGCTGGTGCAGGATGTGATCACCGGTCTGTTCATCCTGATCGAGGACACCATCGCCATCGGCGACTGGGTGGTGCTCGATTCGGGGCATGCCGGCACCGTCGAAAGCCTGACCATCCGCACCTTGCGCCTGCGCGACGGCAAGGGCTTCGTGCACTCGGTACCGTTCGGCCAGATCAAGGCGGTGACCAACCAGTCGAGACAGTTCGCCTATGCCTTCTTCTCGGTGCAGTTCACCTACGACAGCGATGTGGACAAGGCGCTGGAGCTGATCCACGAGGTCGGGCAGTCGATCAGCGAGGACCCGTTGCTGCGAATCAACCTGCAAGGGCCGCTGCAGGTGTTCGGTGTCGATCGCATGGACCTCAACGGCTTCGTGCTGACCGCGCAGTTCAGGACCATTTCCGGTGGCCAGTATGCAGTGAGCCGGGCATTCAACGAGCGCCTGAAAAAACGCGTCGACCAGACCGACAACGTCAGCTTCGCGCAGCTCTACCCGGTGGCGCCGGCCTGGCGCGGCGAGCTCGCTCCGGGCCAGGCGCAGTGACCTGGGCGCCGCGGCGCAGTCGTGCGTCGCGCCGCCATGAGCGGCCTACGCCGGCGCGACGGTTTGTGCCTGCTGTCGGAAGACCAGGGCCTTGAGTCCGCCATCGATGTCGCTGTCGGGAAACTCCGGCGGATTCGCCAGGCGCTCGATGAACCTGAGCTGTGGCGCGTGCTCGGCCATGCCTTGCACCAGGAACTGCGGGCCGATGCCAGGATCGTTGACGCAGGCCAGCACGGTCCCGCCCTGGCCGAGCAGCTCGGGCAGACGGCGCAGGATCTTGGCATAGTCCTGGGTCAACACGAAGCTGCCCCGCTGGAAGGTTGGCGGATCGATGATGATCAGGTCATAGGGGCCATGCTTGCGCACTTTGCCCCAGGACTTGAACAGCTCATGTCCCAGATAGGCGACCCGCGCGGCATCATGCCCATTGAGACGATGGTTGTCGCGCCCGCGCGCCAGCGCCGCCTTGGCCATGTCCAGGTTGACTACCTGCTCGGCGCCACCGGCAATTGCCGCCACCGAGAAACCGCAGGTATAGGCGAACAGGTTGAGCACACGCTTGCCCGCCGCCTGCTCACGCACCCAGCGGCGGCCGTAGCGCATGTCCAAGAACAGGCCATTGTTCTGGCGCACGCCCAGGTCGAGCAAGTAGCGCAAGCCGTCCTCGACCACCTCGCGCTGTGGGCAGGGTTCGCCCCACAGCCACTGCGCCGGGCTGTCTGGCAGATAGCGGTGCTGCAGCAGGATCGCCTGGCCGCGCCACACGGGTCGCTCGGCCAGCCTGCCGAGCATGGCTTGCAGTTCGGCCAGCTGGTCTTGGCCAGGCTCGCGGAACAACGCCACCAGCAGGACGCCTTGCAGCCAGTCCACGGTGATCTGCTCGAGCCCCGGCCAGCAGCGCCCGCGCCCATGGAACAGGCGGCGGGTTTCTGCCGGAGCGGGGTCGAGCGCAGCGAGCAGGTGCTGCTCAAGGGTATCGATGGTGGTGGTCATGACAGGTCGCAAGAATCGAAAGGAGCCGATTCTACCTGATCGCCGGCGCTCGCGGATCGGCCTGGCCAGCAGTGGTCTGCGGGGTGTCCTGCCGTGCAACGGAGTCTCGGCGCTCAGGCCGGGCAGCTGTGCTCGCCGCCATCGAGCCCTTGGCGAACGTTGCGGCTGAGCAGGCTGGCCTTGCCATCCCGCCAGGTCAGGGTGAGAACGTACAAGGTATCGAAGTCATCGCCTTTCCAGTCCTCGGTGATCACCCGCTGCTCGCCAAGCGCCTTGCCGGCCACCGCGTTGATCAGGTCGGGCAGGTAGCCGCTGGACCAGGCGGTGTAGACCGTGGCATTACGATACTTGGTCTGCAGCAGCTCGTCGGCCAGGTCGTCATAGTCGTTGGCGCCGAACTCGATGTTCACCGGCAGGCCAAGCTTGATGGCACTGGGACTGATGGTCATCAACGGGCGAATGTAGCTGTAGCTCAGGTCCTGGCTGCCTTCCTCGACGTTGCGGGTGGGGTTGGCGGCGAACACATAGTCGGCCTTGCCGACCTTTTCCGGCAACAGCGTCGCCAGGTCCAGGGCGCGATTGAGCCCTTGGCAGTTGAGCTGGCCGAGGCCCTCGCCAGGTTTTTCGGCGTGGCGCAGGAAGACCAGGGTCTGGGTGCCATCGACCGGCTCGGCAGGCTCGCGCAGGCCCTGGTAGGCCAGGGGCGCGACAAGGCCGGCGGCCAGCAGAACGGCGAACAGGCGACGGCGACGACGGATCAACGACGGTAGTTTCATGACGATGGACTCTTTCAACGAAAGGGACAGGATCAGCCTGACTGCCCCACGGCATGGGTCGTGGAGCGTTCCTGTCAGAGGCTGCTGGCCTGAAGCTTGCGAGCGTCAGAGTGCCGTTTGCCCGCTTGGTTCAGCGCTGAACCGCCTTCCTGGCGCCGTGAGCACTGTAATTCCTTTGGATTAACGATTTAAGACAGTGTGACGGAGCATTTTTCGACGAACGGTCAGTCGTCCCGAGTCAGCACCTCGAGCAGTTCGATCTCGAACGTCAGGTTCGAATGCGGGGGAATCGCACCGACTGCCCGCTCGCCGTAGCCCAGTTGGGCAGGCACCTTGAGCGTGCGCTTGCCGCCGACCCGCATGCCCATCAGGCCCTGATCCCAACCCTTGATCACCCGTCCGGTGCCGATCACGCACTGGAACGGCTTGCCACGCGACCAGGACGAATCGAACTCGCTGCCGTCGTCCAGCCAGCCGGTGTACTGGGTGGTGATGAGGGCGCCCTTGACCACGGTCTTGCCCTGGCCTTCCACGTGGTCGATGATCTGCAGTTCGCTGCTCATGCCGGCTCTCCTGGCGTTGAAAAGCCGTCCTTTTCTCAGGTCCGCGGCCGTTTGGCAAGCGACCGCCACTGACAGCGCCGCGGCCAAGACGCGCGCCCGCTGCGCCGCGCCAGCGCTCAATCGTATTGGTCGAACACCTGCGCGCCGGTGAGCTCGCGGGTCTGGTTGGCGAAGCAGTACCAGGCCGGTTTCTGCTCGATGAAGATCTGTTCGTCGAACTGCCAGGCTTCGTCCCCTTCGAGCACGCCGACCGAAACCGCGTAGGCATCCTGCGCCTTCAGGCGATAGTACAGGTGCGTGCCGCATTGACCGCAGAAGCCGCGCTGCGCCCAGGCGGAGGAGTCGTGCACGCTCGGCTGCCGGCCGCTGAAGCGTGGCGGCTGGCTGCAATGCACCACCAGCCAGGGGCCGCCGGTCCAGGTGCGGCAGGTCGTGCAATGACAGGCGCTGACGCCGGTGCTGGCGACGACGACGTGAAAACGGACGGCGCCGCACAGGCAGGCGCCTTGCTTTTCCAGGGACATGATCGGGCTCCGGCGCAGCACAGGTGCGCAGAGTATAGCGCCTGGCTGATGGCTCGTTGGAGGCGCCAGGCACGGGCGGCCAGCGACCGCCCGGCGCAGCCCGGCCTTTAGAGCAGGATCGTGCCGCGCAGGAACAACGCTGCGTGCCCCTTGATCACGACCCGGCCATTGCCGGGCACCTGGCATTGCAGTTGCCCCTTGCGCGCGCCGCCCTGCTCGCACTCGAGGCTGCGCTTGCCCAGGCGCGCCGCCCAGTAAGGCGCGAGCGAGGTGTGCGCGGAACCGGTGACCGGGTCTTCGTTGACGCCGACTCGCGGGCCGAACCAGCGGCTGACGAAATCGAAACCACGACCCGGCGCCGTCACCGCGATGCCGCGCACATCGAAGCTGGCGAGCGCGGCGAAATCAGGTTGCAAGGTATCGAGCGCCGCGGCGTCGTCGAGCACCAGCAGGTAGTCGTCGGTACGGTACAGCGCATGGGCGTGCTCCAGCCCGAGCGCCTGCAACAGCGCCGGTGGCGTCTCGACTGGCTGCGGCTGCCTGGCCGGAAAGTCCATGGCCAGCCGTCCATCGGCCTCGCGACTGACCCGCAGTTCGCCACTGCGGGTCTGGAAGCGCAACACCTCGGCCTGCTCGCCCAGCTGTTCGTACAGCACCCAGGCCGTGGCCAGGGTGGCGTGCCCGCACAGATCGACCTCGACGCTCGGCGTGAACCAGCGCAGTTCGAAGCCGTCGCCCTGACGGACGAAGTAGGCCGTTTCGGACAGGTTGTTCTCTTCGGCGATCCGTTGCAGCAGCTCATCGGCCAGCCAGGCGTCCAAGGGACAGACAGCGGCGGGATTGCCGCCGAAAGGTCGAGCGGAAAACGCATCGACCTGGAAGATCTCAAGTTGCATGCATGACACTCCTCATGGGGAACCGGATCAGCCGCGAACCGGGGTGAGCACCGGTTCGCCGGCGAAGAACGCTTGCAGGTTGCGTAACACCAGCATGACCGTGTCACGCGCCGCTTCTGGCGACTGGCCCGCCACATGTGGGGTCAGCAGCGTATTGTCGAGCGCCTTGAGCGCGTCGGGCACGTTCGGCTCGTCATCGAACACGTCCAGCGCGGCGCCGGCGATCTGTCCGGACCGCAGCGCTTGCACCAGCGCCTGGGTATCGACCACGCTGGCGCGGGCGATGTTGACCAGGTAGCCGGCCTGGCCAAGCGCCTCGAGTACCTTGGCGTCGACCAGGTGACGCGTGCGCGGGCCACCGGGCGTAGCGATCACCAGGATATCCACGGCCTCGGCCAGCGCCAAAGGCGTCGGATACCAGCTGTAGGTGGCCTGCTGGCGCGGGGTTCGGGTGCAGTAGGCAATGGGCATGTCGAAACCCAGCGCGGCGCGCCTGGCGATGGCCTGGCCGACCGCGCCGAGGCCGAGCAGGCCAAGCCGCTTGCCGGACACCGAAGGGCTGATCACCCGGTTCCACTCGCCACGTCGGGTGCTGGCATCGGCCCGGGGGATGTCGCGTAGCAGGCCCAGCAGCATGGCCATGGCGTGGTCGGCCACCGCGGCCGCGTTCGCCCCGGCGCCGTTGGTCACGGTGATGCCGCGCGCCGCCGCGGCGGCCAGATCGACCTGCTCGTAGCCGGCGCCGATCACGCAGATGATCCGCAGCGCCGGCAAGGCGTCGATCTCGGCGGCTGTCAGGCCCAGTGGGCCGCGGGTCAGCACGGCATCGACCTGCGCGGCGTGGTGCTCGATGAACTGGCGGCGCAGCTGCGGCGTCGGTGCCCGCAGCAGCCGATAGCCGGCCTGCTCCAGCAATGGAAGGTAATCGTCGACGGTTTCGACCAGTACCAGGACTGTCTTGCTCATGCCACCTCCTGTGCGATGCGAGGCGGCATTATGCGCGGCTGCGCCTACTGCGCGAAAGCCCGGCCCAGGCCACCCGGCACGCCGCTGCTGTCGGTCTCCTGCCACGGCCCCTCAGGGCTCAGCGACCAGCTCCAGCCATTGTTCCAGCGATAGTAGGTACGTTGCCGGTAGAAGGTATTGGTCTGTTTTTCCAGCACGTAGACGCCCAGGCGTGGGTCCCAGTGGCTGGCGCCCCCTGGCGGCGGCGCGAAGCTGGCCGAGGTACGCGGCATCGGTTTGGGCGTGGCGGCCGGCTTGCCTGGCTTTGGCGTGCTGCCCTGCCCGCCTGGCAGCGGCTTGACCACCGGCCCCTGCGGTGGCGGCGCTTCGATCGGCGGCTGGGGCTGCTCGGCCGGACGATGCGCGGTACAGGCGGACAGCCCCACGGCCAGGGTAATCAAGGTCAGGCGGATGGCGCTGTTCATGGACGGCTCTCTTGCTGATCGGGACGGTCGATGGTCAGGTGCTGGACAGCGCGAGTCGACGTGGCCAGCGGTGGGTTCCGTCCGATCCATTCGCCGTGGGTCGGCTGGCCGGCGCGGGACACCCGTGCAAGCAGTTCGACTTGCGCGAAGCCGGACAGTTTCATCTGCGCCATCATCGCGTCGGCATCGCTCAGTTCGACTTCGAGCGGCAACTGGGCCACGCGCAACCGCTTGGCCGCCAACGGCATCGGCGGCCCGCCGACAGCCCTGGCGAACAGGTAGACGGTGTCCTCGGGGCGCACCTTGTCCTTGATGGCCTCGGCCAGCGAGAGCCTGACCTTGAGCCTGACCGCGGGGGCCTCGGCCCTCTTGGCCGTGCCATCGTCCTGCACCGACGTGCCGGCGGCGAGCCGCTCGGCCGCCCGATCGATCCCGCCCTGCAACGCCGCGCGCGAGGCGTCATCGGCAGGCAACGCGGCCAGCAGGCGCTTCCAGTAGTCGATGGCCTCCTGGTAACGCGCCCCCTCGAAGGCAGCGATGCCGAGCAGGCCGAGGCTGGTGGGCTCCTTCGGATCCTGTCGCAGCGCTTCGTCGGCCAGGGCCTGCAGGCGATCGTTCCATTGCTTGCCATTGGCGAAATACGCCGCCTGGGCCCACTGGCCGAGCAGTTCGGGCTGGCGCCCGGCGAGCGCCACGGCGCGCTCGAAGGCCTGGGAGGCGTCGCCAGGACGCTGCTGGGCCATGTAGGCACGGCCAAGGAAGTACCAGCCTTCGGCCGACTCCGGCTGAGCTTGCACGGTACGTTCCAGGCGTGTGGTCATGTCCTGCAGGTTGCTGGGCGCCTGGGCGAACTCGCGGGCCAGCTCGACCTTGTCGGCCGCGCCAAAATGCAGGTAGAGGCCAAGCGCGACGACCGGCAGCAGCACGGCGACGGCCAGCGGCACGCCGCGACCGAGCGGCCGGGCTGGCGCGCCGCCGAGGGTTTCGGTATCGGTCAGCAGTTCGCGGGCCGCCTCGTCACGACCACGCTGCAACTGCGCCGCATCGAGCACGCCGGCCTGTTGCTGGGCCTCGAGTTCGGCCACGCGTTCCTGGTACAACTCGACGTTGAGCGCGGCGCGGTCCTGTTCGGCATGCGGCCCACCGGCACGCAGGATGGGCACCAGCAGCAGGCCCAGGGCCACGAGCGACAGCAGGCCGGCAGCCAGCCACAGATCAGTCATCGGTGTGTTTCCTGTCCAGCAGTTTGGCGAGACGTTCGCGTTGCTCGGTCGACAGCTGCGGCTCGGCGGAGCCAGCCGGCTCGCACCGGCGCCGGACGATCAGCGCCAGCACCACGAAGCCACCGACCAGAAGGGCCCCGGGGCCGAACCAGAGCAGCCAGGTACGGCTGCTCAGCGCCGGCTTGTAGCGCACGAAATCGCCATAGCGGTCGACCATGAAGTCGACGATCTGCTGGTTGCTCCTGCCCTCGCCGAGCATGCGGAAGATCTCCCGGCGCAAGTCGGCGGCGATCGGTGCGTTGGAATCGGCGATATCCTGGTTCTGGCACTTGGGGCAGCGCAGTTCCCGGGTCAGTTGCTGATAGCGCTCGCGCTCGGCCTGGTCGCGGAACTGGTAGGTGTCGATTGCCGCGCGGGCCGCCGAGGCCAAGCCGAGCCCGAGCGCCAGCACGATCAGCCAGCGCTTCATGGCCGAGCCTCGTCGACCAGTGCCTGGTACAACGGCGCCAACCGCTCGCGCCAGACCTTGGCGTCGATGACCCCGACATGGCGATAGCGGATCACCCCGCCGGCATCGATCACGAAAGTCTCCGGCGCGCCGTACACGCCCAGGTCCAGGCCCAGGCTGCCCTGCTCGTCGCGGATGTCGAGCTGGTAAGGATCGTGGAAATCCCTCAGCCATTCCAGCGCGGCGGCATTGTCGTCCTTGTAGTTGATGCCATGGATGACCACGCCCTGCCTGGCCAGCTGGTTCAGGTAGGGGTGCTCGATCTTGCACGACGGGCACCAGGTGCCCCAGACGTTGACCAGTGCCGGCCGGCCCTTGAGGTCGACTTCGGTCAAGTTCCGCCCGCCCTGCACCGAAGCCAGGGAAAACGCCGGGAATGGCTTGCCGACCAGCGCCGAGGGCAGCTCGTCGGGCTTGAGGAACAACCCTCGATAGAGGAATGCCGCCAGCAAGAGGAAGACTGCCAACGGCAGCACCATGATCCAACGTTTCATGCGGTCGCTCCAGACAGGCCCAGGGCTTCACGCACCCGGGCACCGACCTTGACGCGGTAGCGTCGGTCGAACGCCGCCAGCAAGCCGCCCAGGCCGGTCAGCAGACCGCCCAGCCAGATCCAGCGGACATAGGGTTTGACGTGCACGCGCACCGCCCAGGCGCCGTCTTGCAGCGGCTCGCCCAGCGCCACGTACAGGTCGCGGGTGAAGCCGGCATCGATGCCGGCCTCGGTCATCATCGAACGCTGCACGGTGTACAGACGCTTTTCCGGATGCAGCACGGCGACTTCCCGGCCCGCGCGACTGACCCGGATGGTCCCCTTGTCGGAAACGAAGTTCGGGCCTTCGAAGTGCCGCGCGCCGTCGAAGCGGAAGTGGTACCCGGCCAGCTCCACCGAGTCGCCTGGCGCCATGCGCAGGTCCCGCTCGGCGCTGCTCTGGCTCGACAACACCACGCCCAGGGCGCAGATCGCCAGGCCCAGGTGCGCCAGCTGCATGCCCCAGTAGCTGCGGCCAAGCTGGCGCAGCCCCTTGAGCAACCCCTTGTGGCGGGTCTTGTCGAGCAGGTCGCGCAGGCCACCGAGCACCACCCAGGCGGCCAGGGCCAGCGTGCCGAGCACCGGCCAGGCGAAATCGTCGATCACCAGGGCAGCGATCGGCGCCAGCACGGCGCTGCCCAGCAGCACCGGGGTCAGCATCCCGGCCAACCAGCGGCCGGGCGTATCCTTCCAGCGCACCAGCACGCCGACGCCCAGCACCAGCATCAGCAAGGCCATCATCGGCAGGAACAGCGCATCGAAGTAAGGCGGCCCGACCGACAGCTTGGCGCCGGTCAGGGCATCGAGCACCAGCGGGTAGAGCGTGCCAAGCAGGATCGTCGAGGCAGCCACCACCAGGACCAGGTTGTTGGCCAGCAGCAGCGTCTCGCGCGACCACAGGGCAAAGCCGACCTGGCTCTTGACCACCGGCGCGCGCAGGGCGAACAGGGTCAGCGAACCACCCACCACGCAGAGCAGGAAGATCAGGATGAACACGCCACGCGAGGGGTCGGCGGCAAAGGCATGCACCGAGGTGAGCACCCCCGAGCGAACCAGGAAGGTGCCCAGCAGGCTCAGGGAAAACGCAGCGATCGCCAACAGCACCGTCCAGCTCTTGAACACCCCGCGCTTCTCGGTGACCGCCAGCGAATGGATCAGCGCGGTGCCGACCAGCCAGGGCATGAACGAGGCGTTTTCCACCGGGTCCCAGAACCACCAGCCGCCCCAGCCCAGCTCGTAGTACGCCCACCAGGAACCGAGGGTGATGCCGATGCCGAGAAACGCCCAGGCAACGATGGCCCAGGGGCGTGACCAGCGTGCCCAGGCCGCGTCCAGGCGGCCGCCGAGCAGCGCGGCGATGGCGAAGGCGAAGGCCACCGAGAAGCCCACGTAGCCCATGTACAGCATCGGCGGGTGGACGATCAGCCCGACGTCCTGCAAGAGCGGGTTCAGATCGCGACCGTTGGCCGGCATCTGCGGCAGCAGGCGCTCGAACGGGTTGGAGGTGATGATCAGAAAGGCCAGGAAGCCCACGCTGATCATGCCCATCACCGCCAGCACCCGAGCCAGCATGACGTGCGGCAGCTGCCGCGAGCACACCGAGACGGCGAAGGTCCAACCACCGAGGATCAGCGCCCAGAGCAGCAGCGAGCCCTCGTGGGCGCCCCATACGGCGCTGAACTTGTAATACCAGGGCAAGGCGCTGTTGGAGTTGCTGGCCACGTAGGCCACCGAGAAGTTGTCGCTCAGGAAGGCCTGGACCAGGCAGGCGAATGCCACGGCCAGGAAGGCGAACTGGCCCCAGGCCGCCGGTCGCGCCAGGCTCATCCACAGCCGGTCGCCGCGCCAGGCGCCGATCAACGGCACGCTGGCCTGGACCACGGCGAAGCAGATCGCCAGGATCATCGACAGCTGGCCCAGTTCGGGCACCACCAGGGCTACGGTCATGGCTGGCGCTCCGCCACGCTGGAGGCCTGGCCGTTTTCCTTCAGCGCCTTGCTGACCTCCGGCGGCATGTACTTCTCGTCATGCTTGGCCAGCACTTCGTCGGCCACCACCACGCCATTGCCATCGAGCTTGCCCAGGGCGACGATCCCCTGCCCCTCGCGGAACAGGTCCGGGAGAATGCCGCGATAGCTGATCGGCACCGACTTGTTGAAGTCGGTGACCACGAAGCGCACGTCGAGCGAATCGGCCGAGCGCTGCACCGAGCCCTTCTCGACCATGCCGCCGGCACGGATCCGGGTATCGCGCGGCGCTTCGCCGTTGGCGATCTGGGTCGGCGTGTAGAACAGGTTGATGTTCTGTTGCAGGGCACCGAGGGCAAACCACAAGGCCAGGCCCACTCCCAGCAGCAGCACGACGATCAGCGACAGGCGTTTCTTGCGTTGGGGATTCACTGGTCACGCTCCCGGCGCAGGCGGCGCGCCTCTTGTTGCACGTAGCGACGACGCGCCAGCCACGGCGCCACGACATTGATCACCAGCACTGCCAGGCAGATGCCGTAGGCCGACCAGACGTACAGGCCATGCCGACCCATGGCGATGAAATCGGCGAACGAGGCGAAGCTCATCGGATGGTCTCCCGACCCAGGCTGTGCATGATTTCCTCCTTCACCCAGCTGGCGCGTGCCTCGCGCCGGAGCAGCTCCAGGCGCATGCGCATCAGCAGCACCGCGCCGAAGAAGCAGTAGAAGCCCAGCACGGTGAGCAGCAGCGGCAGCCACATCTCGGCCGGCATGGCCGGTTTTTCGGTCAAGGTGAAGGTGGCGCCCTGGTGCAGGGTGTTCCACCACTGCACCGAATACTTGATGATCGGGATGTTCACCACGCCGACGATCGCCAGCACCGCGCAGGCCCTGGCCGAGCTGTCACGATTGCCGATTGCCTGGCCGAGCGCAATGATGCCGAAGTACAGGAACAGCAGGATGAGCATCGACGTCAGTCGGGCATCCCAGACCCACCAGCTGCCCCAGGTCGGCTTGCCCCAGATGGCCCCGGTGAGCAGCGCCACCGCGGTCATCCAGGCGCCGATCGGCGCGGCGCATTGCAAGGCCACATCGGCCAGCTTCATCTTCCAGACCAGCCCAACCACCCCGGCCACGGCCAGCAGCACATAGCACGATTGCGCCAGCATCGCCGCCGGTACGTGGATGTAGATGATGCGGAAGCTGTTGCCCTGCTGGTAATCCTCGGGCGCGAATGCCAGGCCCCAGGCCATGCCGGCCAGCAGCAGCAGGAAGGCGGCACTGGCCAGCCAGGGGAGCAGGCGGCCGCCGATGGCGTAGAACCATTTCGGCGACCCCAGTTTGTGGAACCATGTCCAGGTTGTCTTCATCAGGCGCATCCAGGTATTGGCCGGGCTCGAGGCACGGATCTCGTTATTCGCCGACACTGATCCTCAGGCCGGCGGCGATGGCGAACGGCGCCAGGGTGACCGTCAGGGCCGCGAGGCTCGCGAGCCAGAGCAGGTGGGCCGTCGCCGGCATGGCCTGCAGGGCTGCTTGCAAGGCGCCACTGCCCAGGATCAGGACAGGGATATACAACGGCAGGATCAACAGCGCCAGCAGCAATCCGCCGCGCTTGAGACCCACGGTCAGTGCCGCGCCCACCGCGCCCAGCAGGCTCAGCACCGGAGTGCCGAGCAGCAGCGAAGCCAGCAGCACCGGCAGGCAGGCCGCTGGCAGGCCGAGCATCAGCGCCAGCAACGGCGCCAGCAGCACCAGCGCCAGCCCGGAAAACGCCCAGTGGGCCACGACCTTGGCCAGCACCAGCAGCGGCAACGGATGCGGCGAGAGCACCCATTGCTCCAGCGAGCCGTCTTCGAAATCGCCACGGAACAGGCCATCGAGCGAGAGCAACACGGCAAGCAGCGCGGCGACCCAGACCAGACCGGGCGACAGGCTCTGCAGCAGCCGGGTCTCGGGCCCCACCGCCAGCGGGAACAGCGCCACCACGATGGCGAAGAATACCAGCGGGTTGGCCAGTTCCGCGGGCCGCCGGCACAGCAGCCGGGCTTCGCGACGCAACAACGGGAAGAATACGCTCATGCCGCGGCCCATCGTCCCAGGTTCAGTTCACGGTAGCCGCCCGGCTTGCGCTCGAGGCGGTGATGGGTGGTCAGCACCACGCTGCCCCCCTGCTCGCAATGAGCCGCCAGGTGCGCCTCGAGCTGGGCCACGCCTTGCCTGTCCAGGGCGGTGAATGGTTCATCGAGAATCCACAACGGCGGACCGTCCAGGTACAGACGCGCCAGGGCCACCCGGCGCTGCTGCCCAGCCGAGAGGGTGTGGCACGGCACATCCTCGAACCCTTGCAGCCCGACGCGGGCCAGCGCAGCGTCGACCGCGGCCGTGCTGGCCGGCCGATGCAGCGCACACAGCCAGGCCAGGTTCTCCTGCGCGCTGAGCAGGTCCTTGATTCCCGCGGCATGGCCGATCCACAGCAGCACGCTGGCAAGCGCATGGCGTTGCTCGGCCAAGGGCCGCCCCTCGAGCAGCACCTGCCCGGCCGTGGGCTGCATGAGCCCTGCCAGCAGACGCAGCAGGCTGGTCTTGCCGCTGCCGTTGGGGCCGCTGACCTGCAGCATGTCGCCTGGCTGGAGCTGCAATTGCAGGTTCTCGAACAGCAGGCGCAAGTCACGTTCGCAGGCCAGGCCCACGGCTTGAAGATGGAAGGTCACGGTTTCGCCTTGTGCAGGAACGGCCTCAAGTCGCCTGGCCGCCTGCCGTTATACTGGAAACGGCAAGGCATCGGCCGACGGACGGGCGGCATTATACATGCCCTGGCCCGACGCCAAAAACGCAGGTTCGACAGGTTGTACAGGGCATGACCGAAATCAACAGTCTTGGCGCACCGGCGGCGGTGAGCCTGCAAGCAGGCAAGGCCGCCATGACCGGCGAGCTGCTACGCCTGCTGCAGCCCCAGCCCGGTTTGCTGGCGGCTGGCGAGAACGCCCGCGCCGAAGTCGTCTCGTTGCGCCAGGCCGGCCAGGATTTCCAGTTGCTGCTGCGCCTGACCTTGGCCGGCGGCTTGCAGAACCGGGTCCGGGTCAGCGCCAGCCAGCCCCTGCCCGTCGGCACCCTGCTGGTCGTCAGCCAGCCGGCCGGCAATCCCCAGGGCCTGGCCATCCGTCAGGTCACGGTCGGGGGCGGTGAGCCGCTGGTGCGCCTGGATACCGCGCGGATGCCGGTCGGCACGCTGTTGCAGGCCAAGGTGGTGACCAGCCAGGCGCAGCCGCAGGCCCCTGGTCAGCCGGTCAGCTACCGGGCCCTGGCGACCCTGGTCAACACCGCTCAGGCGGGCGCCACGCTGAGCATCGACAGCCCGCGTCCGCTGAACGTCGGCAGCCTGCTCAGCGCTCTGGTCGAAAGCGACCAGGCGCTGCGCTTCGTGCCGCTGGCCGGGCGCCAGGACCAGCTCGCCACCGAGCAGCAACTGCGGGTCCAGCAAGGCCGCCAGGCGTCGCTGCCCGGTTTGCTGGAGGCCTTGCAGCAGCTGTCCGTGGATGACGAGCTGGGTGCCGGTGCCCAGCGCTTGCTGGCCAGCTTGCCGGACCTGCGTCAGCTTGCCGATGCCAAGGGCCTGGCCCAGGCGTTCGCCAGTTCCGGGGCTTTTCTCGAAGCCGGCTTGCTCGGTGGCCCGACAGGTGGTCTGGAGCGCGATGTCAAGGCGCAACTGTTGCGCCTGGTCGCGCAACTGCCACCCGGCGTGCCCGGCAGCCCGACGCTGGCTCCGGCGAACGCCTCGAGCATCATGGCCCAGGCCTTGCCGGGCATGGTACGCAATGCCCTGGGCCTGCTTGGACAGGTGGGGCCAAGGCCCCAGCCTGGCGCTTTCCCCCTGCCCTCGCGACTGTTGCAGAGTCTCGAGCAGGAGGACGACCTGGAGCATCTGTTGCGCCTGGCTGCCGCTGCCATCGCGCGTCTGCAGAGCCATCAGCTGGCGAGCCTGCAACAGACCGGCATGCTGGAAAACGGCAACCTGCAGACCACCTGGCAGACCGAGATCACGCTGCGCCAAGGCCTTGAGTTCGTCCCGCTGCAAGTCAAGCTGCAGCGCGAGGAGCCAGCGCCGCGACAAGATGAACCACCACGCGAACAACGCGAGCCGTTGCGTTCACTCTGGCGCATCGAACTGGCCTTCGACGTGGTGCCGCTGGGGCCGTTGCAGATCCAGGCCCAGCTCGACCAGGGCAAGTTGTCCGGGCAGTTGTGGGCACAACGCCCAGCCACGGCGGCCCTGGTGGACAGACACCTGGACGAGCTGCGCACGCGCCTGCTCGACAGGGGGCTGCAAGTCGGCGACCTGGCCTGCCACGCCGGCGCCCCGCCACAAGGGACCAGGACCCGCCTGGAACAACGCTGGGTGGACGACACCGCATGAATGAACGCTTCCAGCGCCAGGCCATCGCCCTGAGCTATGACGGCGCGCAGGCGCCGACCCTGAGCGCCAAGGGCGACGACGAGCTGGCCGAGGCGATCCTGGCCATCGCCCGCGAGCATGAGGTGCCGATCTACGAAAATGCCGAGCTGGTGCGCCTGCTGGCGCGACTGGAGCTGGGCGAGCAGATTCCCGAAACGCTGTACCTGACCATCGCCGAGATCATCGCCTTCGCCTGGCAACTGCGCGGCAAGCTGCCAGCAGGGTTCGACGACAGGCCCGCCCAGCCACGGGATGTCACGCCCGGCCTGGCGGGTCGCACAGGCCGTTGATGGGCCAGCGCCACTTGTTCACGACAGGTATCGGGAAATGCCGGGGCAGCGGACTGCGCCGCCCTGGCACGAAGGGCGGTCACCCCCTCCTGCTGAAGACCTTCGAGAACCCTTTCCAGTTACCCCATGGCAGCCATGTTTCGTTGTTGAGCTGACCATTGACTTTTGACAGCTCTTCGGACTCGAAGACATTGGTCATGCCCATCAGGCCTGTCGTCGTGCATATCAGGGTATTGGCGTCGCTGGAATCGAAGACACTGACGATGTCGACGATGTCGCGCCATGTAGACTGAGGCTTGACGAACGGATGTCCCATGTCGGCCATCAGGTTTTCCAAGTTGGCGATCGAGCCCCTCGGCCTCATCAGCTCCTCCATGGATATCTCGCTCCTGAGCTGGACGTCCACCGTGGGGCGATAACGCGCCGCCCGCCCTCTAGTGCTCCTGAGCAGGTGCGCCAGTGGCTTGCCGGAACGACCGCCCAGCTTGGTGGACAGTTTGCGCATGCCCTTGGCCACCACCGAAGCCACTTTGCCCGCAGTCCCGACAACCCCTGCGGCGATCGTGGTGGAGAGGGAAATCCAACCCAGTATTTCCGAGGCCTTCGGGTCGGTATCGGAGGTCACCGCCGAGGCGACGGCCGTGCCGAAGGCGACCAGCGACAGGCCGACGATTGCCGCATAGACCCACAATGACAGCCCACCGGTGGCGATCGCGGTGAGCACACCGATGCCCGCCCATATGCCAGTGGTCAGGACCGATGCTGCCTTTTCGCCAATGGCCAGGCTTGCCACCCGTTCTGCCGCGTACGTGATGAAGAAGGCCCCTACCACGACGGCCAAGGCGGCGAAGATGCCCAGATGGCCCGTAGGATCCTGTCGATTGACTGGATCGCCATCGCAGTACGCATAGGCATTGGGCCCGCCCTTGCCGAAGGGGCTCTCGCTGTCGGGACTGGGGAAGCGCATGAGCTCCGGTGCGTACCAGCGGTAGCCATTGCCGAGCGGATACTGATCGTTGCTGGCATCACGGTACTCGCCATTGAAGCCTTCCAGCGCCTCCTGCTCTGTCGAGCAATGGCTGCCATAGGCGGTATAGGCGTGGTGGGCGAACGTCTCGGCCGTCAGATCGCAAGTCAGCACCACGGTGCCGGCAAGGTCCTTGAGCTGGACGAGCAGGCGTCTCACGCCGGATCTGACCACGCTCGTCACTGACAGGCCAGTGCCGTCGAGGCAGCAGTGGCGCATGTCGTCGGCCTTGGCGCCATACTCGCCACGCACGGTGAGGTCGTCGTAGATGATCTGGTTCTGGTCCGCCCCCTCGCCTGAGGCCATCAGCCTGCTCAGCGCGTCGTAGGCATAATGCCTGCTCCCCGACTTCGTCAGCCGGCCGAGGGCATCGTACTGGTAGGTCTTGCCGTTCTGGTCCTTGGTGACCCGGCCGGCTGCATCGTAGGTCAGCTCGCCGCTCGCTCCCATGCTTGCATGACTGTGCTTGACCCTCTTGAGCAGCGTCCCATCATAGATGAAATCGGACGTGCAGCTGTTGCCGCCGAACGAGGTGACGCACTTGACCACGTTGCCCCGGTCGTCATGGCTGAACGTCTGCGTGTCGATGGGTTCGCCCTTGACGGTCGATGGACGCCAGACGCCCGAGGTCTCGCACGTTTGCAGGTTGCCGTACAGATCGTAGCCCAAGCTGCGACGCCCCAGGAGCTTGCCGTCCTGCTTGATCTGGGTATCGACCAGGCGCCCAGCCGCATCATAGGCCCGTGTGACCAGGAAGCTGCCTTGCGGGGTGGTGAAGGTCCGCGATGTTTCACAGTGTTCCTGGTCGTATTCGCACCTCAAGGCGAGCGTGTGCTTGAACGCCGCGTTGGCGCCACCGCGCACCGGCTGACCAATGCTCAAGGACTCGCCAGCCAGCCTGCCGGCGGCGTCGTAGACGTACTCCAATCGACTGCGTTCGGCGCCCCCAGCATGCAGGTGCTCCATGCGCAAGCGCCTGCCATGCTCGTCATACGCCAGTTCGGTCTTGCCACCGCCCGCATCCGTCTCACCGATCAAGCGCCCAGCGGCGGAACGCTGGTAGGTGATGGTCTTCCCGGCCGCGGCCGCCTGCTTGCCCTGTGCCGCGGCGAGCTGCTGCTTCAACCGAGCCTCGTAGCTCGACACGTTGCCTTGCTCATCATGGGTGGATCGAACGCTGCGCTCGCCCTCGCTGGCCTCGGAGACCGGGGTGGACGGCGTAGCGTAGCTGAAGGTCTGTTTCAGGCCACTGGCAGTTTCGCTGACGCTGGCGATACGGTTGCCGAGTTCCTTGTAATAGGTGTAGTTCAGCGTCTTGCCATCGGCGCTGGTCTTGGAGGCCGGGACGGTACTGCTGCCCTGGTAGCTGTAGGTTTCCTTGAAGCCATTGCGGGAAATGGACGTCACACGTCCGGCGTCATCGAAAGTGCGCTCGCCCAACAGGTGATATCCGACTTCCACGCGGACAGGTTCGCTCACCGTTAGGTCTTTCGAGAACTCATAACTATCGACCCGCGTACTTACCGGCTTGCGGGAATATCGCGTCGCGGGTTTCAACGCCTGTTCGAGTTCGCTCTCCAGATCCACCCTGGCACCGACCTGGTAATAAGCATGAGCTGCCTGGATACACCGTCCGGCACTGTCATACCGATAGTCGATGTTGTGCCGGGTCTCCAGCTCGATGATGACATGCCGAGCGATGAGCCCGTCCCGGCAGTAGACGAAGCCCTCCAGCTTTTGAACGGCCCCTACGGCGTCTCGCCATTCGATCTTCCTGACCGTCTCATCGTCATGGTAGTAGGTGAACTTTCCATGAAGATCACTGAGTTCACCTTGTCGCTCGATCCGCATGTTTTTCACCGGATCGAAGCAGTTGACCAACACTTCCCCGGTGGAAAGACGGGTAACCGCTTCATTGCCCCACGCATCATATTCATAGTCGCGACGCTCGCTGACGATCTGCTCACCGGACGCCAGGGGCAAGTAATCGAAGCGTTCGGTGGCACGCCTGCGACCCTGGTCGTCGAACGTTTCCTTGCGCATCAGCTTCCACGGTACCGTTTGCTCGTTCTTCCTGACCGGCGGAGCGAGATACTCATGCACCACATTGCCTCGCCCATCATACTCGAAGGCGCGGCGCAGACCATTGGGCTCGATGACCTCCATGCGCCCAGCGGCCGGGTAGCTATATCGGGTAAGCGCCATGAACTCCTCGTTTCCTGCACAGGTGACGTGACCCACCAGACGACCTTGAAGGTCATACTCGAACTCCGAGGTGTTGCCGTCGACATCGGTTTCAGAAACAAGCTGGCCCGTAAAGGGATTGTGGACTTGGCGAGTGGAAACTTCGTTTCCTTGAATGTGATCGGTGGTCACTGTCGTGAAAGCGTGGCCGATATAGGTGGTGGACTTTTTTCTCGTTATGCCGTTAGGCTGCGTCGTGACCGTTTCCTCAAGCCCTTGATCACCGTACTTGAAGGTCTGCTTGAGTTTGTCCGGACTGTCGAACAATGACTGTTCGCGCTTGACAGGGCGGGTGTAACGTAGCCCTTGCCGACTATGGCGCTTGTTCATTGCATCATAGCCAAACGTGCCAAGTAGGGAACTACCGTCCGAATAAGTGGTTTTTTCGGACTTCAACAGGGCCAAATCGAAAAGGGCACCCTCACCGGACGACGTGACGATTTTATGACTGTCCGCCGTATAGCTCCATTCGACGACCCCTTGAAGCGTTTCTCGCTTTACCATCAACTGGTTTTCATAGAAGGTGACGCTCTTATCCTGAAGCCTTTCCTCACCGTCTTTACTGGCGAATCGCTCGACCCTGATTACATTCTGGTCGAAGCTATTCCGGGTCGTCAGCTTCCTCGATTCATCCGAGCGCAGGTAAGCGACCGTCCTGAGCACTTGGTGGTCACTCCCATAGTTGATCTCTTCAATACGACCCGCACAGTCGACGGTCGTGCAATACGGTGACCGTAGCACAAGAGGCACGTCCATTTCTTCAAGTTGCCTTAAATGGCTCTTCCTCTTCAGTGCATACCACCTTTCCCAGTCATTGTATTCCTCATACTCTGACATCTCCATCCACAGGGACCTGAGTGCCATGTCATGCGTCTGCTTATGCAGAGTGATATGCCGCTTTACCTGCCTAAAGGCATCTTCCTCGATAATATCTCGCGATGCCTGACTATACTTATAAGTGGTGGCCACTTCGGTCGCACCGTGCGCAGGCTTTACCGTATGCTTGGCGACGCAGGGCAGCTTCGACAGCTTGGGGTCATGCTCGAAGGGCAGGCCGTTATCCTTGTATTCCACGGTTTCACTCAGCCCGTCAGGCGTGACCAGCTTGCTCAACAGCCAGCCACACTCCGGATGGTCATCGTAAGTGAAATCATAATGCTCGCCATGCGGCAAGCTCACCTGGACAAGTGCGAACTCCTTCACGTTTAACTGGTAGACCACCGAGTTCACGCTGATTTGGACAACCTGCTCGTCCTTGACCTCCTCGTACTCGACGTGGCCAAAAGCAGCCCCAACGTCGTCATAAATATCGACAAGCTTTATCTGGCTATAGGCACGGCCGTTCACCTCATGCCTGGCTTGCGCCCATGTGATATGTGCAAAGTTCTCGCCATCGTCGCTGATACGAACGGGCGCATAAATGGAGCTCTCGCCAACGCGCCACAGGACCTCGACCCGGCCGTTTGGACGTCTGACAGTCAAGCTTCCCTCGTGACTCCAAGACGCGATGATGGACAGCTGAGCGAGCGACTTGCCTTTTTCCACGTTGACCGCTTCACCTGAATGCAACCGCAGCATCCCGTTGTCTTCATTGTATGTCGTGAAGGCAAACGACCAGCCGTCGCCCAGGCCGGCTCGGTTGTTGACCATCGGGGTATAGAAGAGGCTCATGTCGATCGCCGGCCCCAGGCCTCGGTTGCAACTGAGGGTCGGCAAGGGAACGTAGACTTCGAACAAACCTGTGCGCGCGTCGACGAAGGTGCGCTTCTGGCTGGTCGTGTTGAAAATCTCGTGATTCTCGTCGTCACAAGGATCGATACCCATTACGTTGTGTTTCATGGCGCATCTCCACGCGAATGAGGTGTCAACGTGGCACCTCCAGGCTCGCACTGTATGAAGGCCGACGCCTAGCCCGCCACTGGCAGAATTGTCAGGCGCCGATGGCGTCCGAGCCCGCCAGGTAGCCATTGGCAAGCAGCGATATGTGGCACTTCTGGTCTTTCAGAAAGCGCACCGTGCAATGCCTTGAAAAAGCTCTGGAGACAAGCTCATGACTTCCATCCCCTACGTGGACCTGCGCCTGGCACGTGCGGCGCTGGTCGATTTCCCGCGGCCGGACGAGATGGCCGAGGCCTTGCTCGCAGACTGGCTCGCCAGCCATGGGGTGCGGGAATCGCCACGGCAGATCGATGTGGTGACCGTGCATTACCAGCACGAACCTCTGGGCGAAGGCCGCGCCCATTATCGGGAAAACGCCATCGTGACCCAGAAGATGGACCTGGTCGCGGCCTTGCTCGGCAACTGGCAGGGCGAGCCCGCTTCCGGCTACGGTGGTTTCCACTACGGTCGCTGGGCCGGCCATGCGCCCACCGGCCCGCTGCGCCTGGTGGAGCGCCTGGCCGCCAACAGCCTGTTCGACAACTCGGATCCCTATCAGGTGTTCAACGGGCTCTATCGACGCACCACACCTGCGCTCTACAGCCCGCAAACCTGCCTGCCGATCAGAGCCGAAGACTTCCAGGGCTTCATCTGGAGCCTGCGCTTTCATCACCGCTTCAAGGAAAGTCTGGACCACTACTGGGCACGCCAGGCGCAGCGCTACCAGCGCGCCATGAAGATCGCTTTCATCGCGGCCTGCAACAAGCAGGTGTGCGAAGGCAGCCTCGGCGAAAATGGGCGCCAACTGGCCTGGCAGGCGGCCGGGCTGGTACGCCGCGACGCGCACCTGCGTCTGTCGATGCTCAATGTCTACGGGTATAGCTCTACTTCCATTCTGCGCATCACCAACCAGGCGACTGGCGTGACGCTGCTGTACATTCCTGGCAACTCGTCACCATTCCAGCTGTTCACTGGCGTATCGCAGCTGCAGCAGTGGTTCGCCCGGCAATGCCGGGAATTTCCCGTGCGCGCGGCCTTGCTGCAGCACTTCAGCCCGGCGGACTGGCCCGACGGACTGGACTACAGCGGCCTGCGTACCGCCCTGGCCGGCCTGGGCCTGTTTCCGGCTGCACATCACTTCGCTCCCGAACATCCAGGGTTCGCCACCAGCGGGATCTGGGATCCGCAGCAGATCGTGGAATATCGCCATGATCGCTACAGCCCAGCCATCGAGGGGGACCTGTTCGCGCATCTTGCCCAGTTGCAACGCCGACGTTCCTATGCCGAAGCCGACAGCCAGATCGTCAGCAATCATCAGATAGAAAAAGCCAGGTGGGGCAGCTACCTCAAGGTCGGCCTCAACCTGCTGATGCCCCTGGCGCTGGTAGTGCCGCAACTTGCGCCATTGCTGGCCGTCGGGGGCCTGGCAGAGCTCGGCCTGGGGATCGAGCGAGTCGTCGATGGTTCGACCCTGGCCGACAAGAACGAAGGTGTTCAACAGCAGGCCTTTGGCCTGCTCAACGCCTTGCCGCTTGCGGTGGGAGCCTTCGCCCAGCCGGCGCTACTGTTCGCCTATCGCCGGCCCGGTTTTTTCACCTGGGCGAGCTTGCGCGATCTGGCAACACGCGCGAGCAAGACGTCGGACTCGTTCGAATCACTCGAAATGCTCCCGGCCCAAGCCGCCTTCCGCCCACCGACCCCGTATGCCGAGGCGACCGATGGCATCCTGGCCACGCGGGTGGAACATGACCTGCTGCCGCGTTTCCATGCCCGCTTGCTGATCGACGGCCAGCTGGTCGAAGAATCGGTCGAATACGAACTGGCCAGCGACGCCTTCATCAGGTCCGGCGAGGTCGAGGTGCCCGATGCGCCACGCTGGATCGTCCGCGGCGAACGAGCCGAGGCGCTGGTCAGACTCGAGGCAGGACCGCGCGAGGTCAATGATGCGCAACGCATGGCCACACTGCGCAAGCTCGGCATGCAACTGGATCTGCCGATCACGCGGGCGCCATTCGAGGCATTGCAGACCCTGCCGATCCCGCGTCGGGTAGCCAGCCTGTGGGTGGGTGATCGAATCATCGACCAGGCGTTTCTCGATACCCTGGCCAGCAATGCGCGGGCCTTGCACGGCAGCGGTTACCGCTTCGAGCTGTTTCTTTCGCGCAGGTCGCCCGAAGCGTTCGAGCGCAATGACGCCCTACTGGCCGAGCGGGCACCCGGCTTGCAGGTCCTGGCACTGGAAGATCAGGAGTTCTACCGGGATTTCACCGTCTCGCCGTGCTTCGCCCAATACCAGGCCGCGCTCAACGTCAGCGGTACCGGCGCCAGCAATTTCAGCTCGGCATGCGATATCCTGCGCATCCAGCTGCTCAGACAGCTGGGCGGGCTGTACCTGGACGCCGATGACCAATTGCTGGTGTCGGCCACCGCTGCCGGCCCGCGCGCGCGACTGGCCGACCTGCCGCTGCGCACCAGCCTCGACAGCCTGATCCTGGCCCCACCGGTGTCCAACGACCAGCTCGGACTCTACTTCAAGTACAACAGCAGCATGATCGGCAGCCATCCGGGCAATCCGACACTCGATGCCATCCTCGAAGAGATGCAGCTGCGTTACCAAGGCGATGCGACGTTCTATCGCAGCAGGCCGGATGCCGAGCAGGATCCGCTCGCCTTCGCCGACTATGCCCGGCGGCTCAGCCATCTGACCGGGCCCGGGCTGCTCAACGACGTGATCGACCGTCGCCTGCCCTGGCTGCGACAACTCCGGGAGATCTGCGTGCTGATGGTAGCGCCGGTGAAGGATGCGCATACGGTAGTGAACCTGCGCTGGTTCAACGACATGCTGGCGGCGCACCTGCCGCTGGACCGGGCGGCACAGGTCGGGAGCGCGCATAGTTGGCGGGAAGTGTGAGGGTGCACGCCGATCGGCCGGCAGGAGCAGCGCAGGCGTGGCCGGACGGATCCTGGGCCCGCTCCACGAGGGCCGTGCTTGTGGCGCCAGCGGGGCTGCTTGCAGGGATGTGGAGCGGCCGCCGCCGGGGCACCGGACCGACCGCAATAGGCGCGCAGCGGCCTCGGGATCCGACAGGCGACAGCGTCTGGCCAGGCTAGGCCTCGCCTTGGTAAAGCTTGCTGATCAACTGTGCCTCCGCCCGGCTCAGCCCGCAGGCCTGGGTCAGTTCCTCGACGCTGGCGCCCATGCCGACCAATTTGGCTGCCTGCTGGTAGGTCACGCTGCCGGGATCGCGCTGCTCCAGCTGCTGCAGCTTCTCCGGCAACGGCTCGACCAGCAGGCGCAGCTCATGCAGGCGCTCGCCCATGCGCACGGTCACGCTCTGGTAGTCGTCCAGACGCTTGGCCAGGTCCTTGATGCGCTGGTCGCGCAGGGCATCGCCCAATGCCTGCTGCACGGCCAGTTCACGCTGGCGCTTGGCATGGTTGAGGAACGCCCAGACGCTGCCAGCCCAGAGCAGCGCGAGGAAAAGCAGGCCAGCTTCGAAGATCAACTCAGATGTTCTCCAGCTCGGACCATTCTTCCTCGGTCATCATCTTGTCCAGCTCGACCAGGATCAACAGCTCGCCATTCTTGTTGCACACGCCCTGGATGAACTTGGCCGATTCGTCGTTGCCGACGTTGGGCGCGGTCTCGATCTCCGACTGGCGCAGGTAGACCACCTCGGCCACGCTGTCGACCAGGATCCCGACCACTTGCTTGTCCGCCTCGATGATCACGATACGGGTGTTGTCGGTGACTTCGGTCGGCATCAGGCCGAAGCGCTGGCGCGTATCGATCACCGTAACCACGTTGCCGCGCAGGTTGATGATGCCCAGTACATAGCTCGGCGCCCCCGGGACCGGCGCGATCTCGGTGTAGCGCAGCACTTCCTGTACCTGCATGACGTTGATGCCATAGGACTCGTTGTCCAGGCGGAAAGTGACCCACTGCAGGATCGGATCCTCGGAACCTTGTGCTGACGACTTCTTCATTCCCCTACCCTCGAAATTCGCCTATGGCGGTATGTTCATCGTGATCGCGACGGACGCGATCGCTCATTGTCTGGCCAGCTGCATCTGCTTGACGGCGCCGCTGGCGATGAGTTCGGCCAGCTCGGCGACATCGAGCAATGCACACATGTGCTCGATCACCGTGCCCGCCAGCCAGGGCCGCTGGCCGCGCTGGCCGCGCCACTTGATCTCGCTGGGGTCCAGGCGCAGCGAACGGCTGACCTGGTGTACCGCCAGCCCCCATTCATAGCCCTGGACCGAAATCACGTACTGCAGGCCTTGGCGGAAATCTTCCCGATAGCGGTCGGGCATGACCCAACGCGCCGTGTCCAGGACCTTGAGGTTGCCAGCCTGGCAGGGCAGGATCCCGAGAAACCAATCCGGCTGGCCGAACAGCGGCGTGAGCTCCTGCCCGGCCAACGGATAGATCGAGCCCAGGCACACCAGCGGCACGGCCAGCGTCAACCCGGCCACATCGAACAGCAGGCACTCGAACGGCTCGGACGCCCAGCCTGGACGTCCGTGCGGCGTGCTCGGCAGGCGCGGCCCCGGGCTCGGGCTCGGCAGGTGCACCTCGGCCAGCGCGGCCACCGGCTCGGTGGGCCGTGCCTCATCACCGGCCGGCGTCTGAGGCGGGCAGGCGTCGTCCAGGCTGTCGCGCTCGGGCGCAACGATGGCCGCTTCGGCCAGGCCCGGCAGCGCACGCAGCAGACCATGTGGCGGCGGTTCGGCGAAGATCGACCGCGCTTGCGGCGCCGGGCGCTCACGCCGGGCATCGCGTACCTGTTCCTCGATCACCGCCGCCTCGAATTCGCTGTCGCCAGCAGGCGCGACGGCCGGAGTCGACTCGACCGGAACCTCGAGCGCTTCGGTGGCTTCCTGCAGCAGGCCATCCAGGTAGGACTGCAAGGCCAGTTGCGGACGCGTGGTGGTAGGCGTGGCTTGGCTCATCAGGCTACCTGCAGGCTTGGGCGGGGGGTCAGCAAATGCTTGAGCAGCGCTCGGTAGGCGGTGACGCCCCGGCTCTTGGCGTCGTACTGACAAGGCGTCACTCCGGCGCGGCTGGCGTCGCGCAAACGTGTATCGACCGGGATGTAGCCCTGCCAGACGTGTTCGGGATAGGCGTCGCGCAGCACCTTCAAGGTGCCCAGGGAAGCCTGGGTGCGTCGATCGAACAAGGTCGGCACGATCTGGTAGGGCAGCGCCTGCTTGCGCGATCGGTTGATCATCGCCAGGGTGGTGATCATGCGCTCGAGCCCCTTGACCGCGAGGAACTCGGTCTGCACCGGCACCACCAGCTGCTGGCTGGCTGCCAGCGCGTTGACCATCAGCACGCCGAGCAGCGGCGGACTGTCGATCAAGGCAAAGTCGAAATCCTGCCACAATTGCGCCAGACTCTTGGCGATCACCAGGCCCAGCCCGCTCTGTCCGGGCGACTGTCGCTCCAGCACCGCCAGCGCTGTGCTCGACGGCAGCAACGCAATCCGCTCGTCACTGGTCGAGAGCAGCAACTGCCCTGGCAGACCATCGGGGACCTGGCCCTTGTGCAGGAACAGATCGTAGCAACTGTGTTCCAGCGCATCGGGATCATGCCCGAAATAACTGGTCATGGACCCGTGCGGATCGAGATCGACGACGAGCACGCGCTTGCCCGCCTCGGCCAGCAGACCGGCCAGGGCTATGGTGGTGGTGGTCTTGCCGACGCCACCTTTCTGATTGGCTACTGCCCAGACTCTCATCGTGCGCTGCTTCCACCCGGCGGCAGCCTGCCTTGCCGGGAATGATTCAAAAAGACGGAGATTTGACGGAACCAGCCGGTTCCGCCGTCGCTGGCCTTGCCGGTGCACTTTGTGTGCCAGCCCGGCGCAGCGCGGCATCCGGCGCGGCATGCGCGCTGCCAGAACCGGTCAGGCTGCGGCGCACCTCGAGGTTGCGGGAGATCACCAGCACCACTCGCCGATTGCGCGCACGCCCTTCGGGGCTATCGTTGGCTGCCACCGGCTGGTATTCGCCATAGCCCACCGCCGCCAGGCGCGCCGGATCGACTCCTTCCATGGCCAGCAGGCGGACGATGCTGGCCGCCCGCGCCGCCGACAACTCCCAGTTGGTCGGATACTGCGCGGTGCGGATCGGCTGGTCATCGGTGAAGCCTTCGACATGCACCGGGTTGGCGAACGGCCCGAGGATCCTGGCGACCTTCTCGATGATGCCGAACGCGACATCGCTGGGCATCGCATCGCCGCTACCGAACAGCAGCGCCGAGTTGAGCTCGATCTCGATCCACAGCTCGTTGCCGCGCACGGTCATCTGGTCCGAGCGAATCAGCTCGCCGAAGGCCGCGCGCATGTCTTCGGCGATGCTCTTGAGCGGGTCGCTCGCCTGCCCCAGCGCGGCGTCGGTCTGTTCGCTATCGTTGACTAGTGGTTCGGCGGGCCTGACGCTCAGTGGCTGCTCTTCGCCGATCGGGATCGGCTTCACGCTGCGCTCGGGGTCGTTGAACACGCCCAGCAGGGCTTGGGAAATGACCTTGTACTTGCCTTCGTTGACCGAGGAAATCGAGTACATCACCACGAAGAACGCGAACAGCAGGGTGATGAAGTCGGCATACGACACCAGCCAGCGCTCGTGATTGCCGGTTTCCTCGGCGTGGCGACGACGGCGCAGGGTCATTCCATGAAGCCTTGCAGCTTGAGCTCGATCGAGCGTGGGTTCTCGCCTTCGGCGATCGACAGCAGGCCTTCGAGGAGCATTTCGCGGTAGCGGGACTGGCGCAAGACGACGGCCTTGAGCTTGTTGGCGATCGGCAGCAGCACCAGGTTGGCGCTGGCCACGCCATAAATGGTGGCGACGAACGCCACGGCGATACCGTTGCCCAACTGCGCCGGGTCGGCCAGGTTGCCCATGACATGGATCAGGCCCATGACCGCGCCGATGATACCGATGGTCGGGGCATAGCCGCCCATGCTCTCGAACACCTTGGCAGCCTGGATGTCACGCCCCTCCTGGGTCAGGAAGTCGACTTCGAGGATGCTGCGAATGGCCTCGGGCTCGGCGCCGTCGACCAGCAACTGCAAGCCCTTGCGGGCGTAGGGGTCGGGTTCGGCCTCGGCCATCCCCTCCAGGCCCAGCAGGCCCTCCTTGCGCGCGGTCAGGCTCCAGTTGACCACTCGCTCGATACCGCCAGCCAGGTCCACCGGCGGGGGAAAGACGATCCAGCGCAGAATCTGCAAGGCCCGCTTGAACGCCGACAAAGGCGACTGCAGCAGCGAGGCGGCCAGGGTGCCGCCGAGCACGATCAGTGCCGCTGGGCCATTGACCAAGGCCGAGACATGCCCGCCCTCGAGGAAATTCCCACCGACGATGGCGACGAATGCCAATAGCAGACCGATCAGGCTCAGCACGTCCATCAGACGCAGGCCTCCATCAGATGCCTGCCGATATCGTCCAGGCCATACACCGCATCGGCCAGGTTGGCCTTGACGATGGCCATGGGCATGCCATAGATGACGCAGCTGGCTTCGTCCTGGGCCCACACGGTGCTGCCAGCCTGCTTGAGCAGTCGCGCACCCTCGCGCCCGTCAGCGCCCATGCCAGTGAGCACCACCGACAGTACCTTGTCGCCATAGCTTTTGGCTGCCGAGCCGAAGGTGATGTCCACGCATGGCTTGTAGTTCAGCCGCTCGTCACCAGGCAGGATCTTCACCGTGCCGCGCCCATCGACCATCATCTGCTTGCCGCCCGGCGCCAGCAGGGCCAGGCCGGGACGCAGCACATCGCCGTCCTCGGCTTCCTTGACGCGGATCCGGCACAGCTTGTCGAGGCGTTCGGCGAACGCCTTGGTAAAGGCTGCCGGCATGTGCTGGACCAGCACGATCGGCGCCGGGAAGCTGGCTGGCAGCTGGGTCAGGACCCGCTGCAGGGCCACGGGCCCGCCGGTCGAGGTGCCGATGGCGACCAGCTTGTAGGACTTGCGCCGAGGCGCCGGCGCGCTGGCTGGCGCGGTGCTGCGCGCGGACATGCTCGCACGCGCCGGCGCGGCGGCCGCGGGCATCGCGGGCGCGCTGGCGGAGCTGGCCGGGGCAGGCCCTGCCAGGTGCGCCGCTGGACGGCGGTTGCTGCGCGACAGGGTGTGGACCTTTTCGCACAGCAGCTGCTTGACCTTCTCCGGATTGCGCGAGATGTCCTCGAAGTTCTTCGGCAGGTAGTCCACCGCGCCGGCATCCAGCGCATCGAGGGTGACCCGGGCGCCTTCGTGGGTCAGCGAGGAAAACATCAGCACCGGTGTCGGCTGGCGCTGCATGATGTGCCGCACGGCGGTGATGCCGTCCATCATGGGCATTTCGTAATCCATGGTGATGACGTCGGGCTTGAGCGCCAGCGCCTGGTCGATCGCTTCCTTGCCATTGGTCGCGGTACCGACCACCTGGATCGTCGGGTCCGATGAGAGGATTTCCGTGACACGGCGGCGGAAGAAACCCGAATCATCCACCACCAGGACCTTGACTGCCATATACACTCCGTTAGGCGGCGCCTGCGCCAGGAGGCGCCGCCGTGATCAAATGCGCCGCGCGGCGTAGCGCTTGAGCATGCTGGGTACGTCGAGGATCAACGCGATGCGACCGTCGCCGGTGATGGTGGCGCCGGACATGCCCGGGGTGCCCTGAAGCATCTTGCCCAGCGGCTTGATCACCACCTCTTCCTGGCCGACCAGCTGGTCGACCACGAAGCCGATGCGCTGGGTGCCGACGGAAAGGATCACCACATGCCCTTCGCGCTGCTCTTCGTGGACCTGGTCGCGCACCAGCCAGCGCTTGAGGTAGAACAGCGGCAGGGCCTTGTCGCGCACGATCACCACTTCCTGGCCATCGACCACGTTGGTTCGCGACAGGTCCAGGTGGAAGATCTCGTTGACGTTGACCAGCGGGAAGGCGAAGGCCTGGTTGCCGAGCATGACCATCAGGGTCGGCATGATCGCCAGGGTCAGCGGCACCTTGATGACGATCTTCGAACCCTGACCCTTGGCCGAGAAGATGTTGATCGAGCCGTTGAGCTGGGAAATCTTGGTCTTGACCACGTCCATGCCGACCCCACGGCCGGACACATCGGAAATCTCGGTCTTGGTCGAAAAGCCCGGGGCGAAGATCAGGTTGTAGCAGTCGGACTCGCTCAGCCGTTCGGCGGCGTCGCGGTCCATCAGCCCCTTCTCGACCGCCTTGGCGCGCAGCACGTTCGGATCCATGCCCTTGCCGTCGTCAGAGATCGACAACAGGATATGGTCGCCCTCCTGCTCGGCCGACAGCACGACACGGCCGGTGCGCGCCTTGCCGGCGGCCTCGCGCTCCTCCGGGGTCTCGATGCCATGGTCGACGGCGTTGCGCACCAGGTGCACCAGCGGGTCGGCCAGCGCTTCCACCAGGTTCTTGTCCAGGTCGGTCTCTTCGCCGACCAGCTCCAGGTTGATTTCCTTGCGCAACTGGCGAGCCAGGTCGCGGACCAGGCGCGGAAAACGCCCGAAGACCTTCTTGATCGGCTGCATGCGCGTCTTCATGACGGCGGTCTGCAGGTCGGCGGTCACCACGTCCAAGTTGGACACGGCCTTGGACATGGCCTCGTCGCCGCTGTTGAGCCCCAGGCGCACCAGCCGGTTGCGTACCAGCACCAGCTCGCCGACCATGTTCATGATCTCGTCGAGACGCGCGGTGTCCACCCGTACCGTGGTCTCGGCTTCGCTGGCCGGATGCTTCTCGGCCACTGGCGCAGGCGAGCGCGCAGGCGCCACGGGCCTGGCCGTCGCAGCCGAGGCCGCAGGCGCCGATACTGGCGCGGGATGCGCCGTGGCGGGCGTCTGCTGGGGCTTCGTCGCGGCAGGCGCGCTGGCGACCGCCTCGTTGGTGAACTTGCCCTTGCCATGCAGCTCGTCGAGCAGGGCTTCGAATTCCTGTTCGGTGATGTGCTCGTTCGTGGCCGTGACGGGCGAGCCCGTCGGTGGCGCCGCGACGGCGGCAGGCGCGAGCGCATCGGCATCGAAGGTACCCTTGCCATGCAACTGGTCGAGCAGGGCCTCGAACTCGTCGTCGGTGATCTCGTCGCTGGCCGAAGCGGTTGCCGGTTGCTGGGCAGGCGGCGAAACGACCGCCGGGGAAAACTGGCCCTTGCCATGCAACTGATCGAGCAACGACTCGAACTCGGCATCGCTGATCTCGTCATCTGCCGTCGCCGCCGGCTCATCCAGTGGCCGCTGGGCCGCCTCGGCCTCGGCCTTGACCGCATCCAGCGAATCGAGCAACTGCTCGAACTCGGTGTCGGTGATATCGTCCGCTGGCGCCGCTACCGGCTCGACAGGCGCCGCCGCCGGCTGGGCGGGCGCGGGCTCGGCACTGGCCGGCTCGGCCAGGCGCGCCAGGGCCGCCAGCAGCTCGGGCGTGGCCGGGGTCACTTCGCTGCGCTCGCGGACCTGCCCGAACATGCCATTGACCGTGTCGAGCGCCTCCAGGACCACGTCCATCAGCTCGGCGTCGACGCGCCGCTCGCCCTTGCGCAGGATGTCGAAGACGTTCTCGGCAATGTGGCAGCACTCCACCAGCTCATTGAGCTGGAGAAAGCCGGCGCCTCCCTTTACCGTGTGAAAACCGCGAAAGATGGCATTGAGCAGGTCGGCATCATCCGGTCGGCTTTCCAGCTCGACCAGTTGCTCGGACAGTTGCTCGAGAATTTCGCCGGCTTCTACCAGGAAATCCTGAAGGATTTCTTCATCGGCGCCGAAGCTCATCAAAGGTGCTCCTTAAAAACCAAGGCTGGACAGCAGATCATCGACATCGTCCTGGCCGGACATGACGTCTTCACGCTTATCGGCATGAATCTGCGGACCTTCACCCCGAGTCGGATGTTTTTCTTGATCTTTTTCCGCGCGCAGCTGCTGATGGTCATGTTCGATGCCGGCGAAGCGATCGACCTGGCTGGCCATCAGCACCAGCTTGAGCAGGTTGCTTTCGACATCGGTGACCAGCGCGGTGACCCGCTTGATGACCTGCCCGGTGAGGTCCTGGTAATCCTGCGCCAGCAGGATGTCGTTGAGATGCCCGCTGACCTTGCGGTTACCCTCGGCGCTGCGCGCCAGGAAAGCGTCGACGCGCCGGGCCAGTTCGCGGAACTCCGCGGCATCCAGCTCCCGCCGCATGAACCGCTGCCAGTCGCCCCCCAGCGCCTGCGCCTGGGCGGCCAGCTCGTTGACCACCGGGGTGCTGGCTTCCACCAGATCCATGGTGCGATTGGCCGCTCCCTCGGTCAGCTTGACCACATAGGCCAGGCGCTCGGTGGCGTCGGTGATCTGCGACACTTCCTCGGCCTGCGGCGTGCGCGGGTCGATCTGGAAGTTGACGATCGCGCTGTGCAGCTCGCGCGTGAGCTTGCCGACTTCCTGATACAAGCCACGATCGCGGGTCTGGTTCAGCTGGTGGATCAGTTGCACCGCTTCGCCGAAACGGCCTCGCTCGAGGCTCTCGACCAATTCCTGGGCATGCTTCTTGAGGGTCGTTTCGAACTCCCCGAGAGACGTTTGCTTTGACTCCATGGCGCCCTCTGCACTGCTCAAGCGTTGACGCGCTCGAAGATCTTTTCGATTTTTTCCTTGAGCACCTGTGCCGTGAAAGGCTTGACCACATAGCCGTTGACCCCGGCCTGGGCCGCCTCGATGATCTGGTCACGCTTGGCTTCGGCGGTGACCATCAGCACCGGCATGGCCTTGAGCCGCTCGTCGGCGCGCACCTTGCGCAGCAGGTCGATGCCGGACATGCCGGGCATGTTCCAGTCGGTCACCAGGAAGTCGTAGTGGCCGTTCTGCAACATCGGCAGCGCCGTGGTGCCATCATCGGCCTCTTCGGTATTGGTGAAACCCAGATCACGCAAGAGGTTCTTGATGATCCGCCGCATCGTCGAAAAATCGTCCACGATGAGGATTTTCATGTCTTTGTTCAATTAGGCCTCCAGGCAGTCTCAAACACGCTCGGCGCCGAGCGCGCACTTCATTCTTGGGGAGCTGCAAGCTGGCGAGCGTCGTTTGTGCGAGCGTCGCTCCCCCCATCAACACAATTCGCTTTTTCTTGCAGCCCGCGACTTCTCAGCGCGCCCGCCATTCGCCCAGGCGGCTTCGCAAGCGCGCCGCGCACTGGCTGTGCAACTGGCTGACCCGCGATTCGCTGACTCCCAGCACCTCGCCGATCTCCTTGAGGTTGAGCTCCTCGTCGTAGTACAGCGCCAGCACCAGCCGTTCACGCTCGGGCAGGTTGGCGATCGCATCCGTCAGCGCCGCCTGGAAGCGTTCGTCTTCCAGGTCGCGCGAGGGTTCGGCCTGGGCACTGGCGCCGTCCTCGTGCAGGCCTTCGTGCTCGCCGTCCTGCAACAGGTCGTCGAAGCTGAACAGGCGGCTACCCAAGGTATCGTTGAGGATCGCGTAGTAATCGTCGAGGCTCAATTGGAGTTCGGCAGCGACCTCATGATCTTTAGCGTCACGGCCGCTGCGCGACTCCACCGCGCGTATCGCGTCGCTAACCATGCGGGTGTTGCGATGCACCGAACGCGGGGCCCAGTCGCCCTTGCGCACTTCGTCGAGCATGGCGCCGCGGATGCGGATACCGGCATAGGTCTCGAAGCTGGCACCCTTGCTCGCATCGTACTTGTTGGCCACTTCGAGCAGGCCGATCATGCCCGCCTGGATCAGGTCCTCGACCTGGACGTTCGCCGGCAGGCGCGCCAGCAGGTGGTAGGCGATCCGCTTGACCAAGGGCGCGTAGCGCTCGACCAGCTCGTATTGGGCGTCGCGCGACGCCTTGCCGTACATCTTCAATCCGCTCGCGCTCATAGTACCGGACCCACGCTGGTGGGCTGCACCAGACGCTCGACGAAGAATTCCAGATGCCCGCGTGGATTGGCGGGCAACGGCCAGCTATCGACTTTCTGCGCGATGGCCTTGAAGGCCAGCGCGCACTTGGAGCGAGGAAACGCCTCGTAGACCGCGCGCTGCTTCTGCACCGCCTTGCGCACGCACTCGTCGTACGGCACGGCACCGACATACTGCAGGGCGACGTCGAGGAAACGGTCGGTCACCTTGGTCAGCTTGGCGAACAGGTTGCGCCCTTCCTGGGGACTCTGCGCCATGTTGGCCAGCACGCGGAAGCGGTTCATGCCGTAGTCGCGGTTGAGCAGCTTGATCAGCGCATAAGCGTCGGTGATCGAGGTCGGCTCGTCGCACACCACCAGCAGGACCTCCTGGGCCGCGCGGACGAAACTGACCACCGAATCGCCGATGCCGGCGGCGGTATCGATCACCAGCACGTCGAGGTTGTCGCCGATCTCGCTGAAGGCCTGGATCAGGCCGGCGTGCTGGGCCGGTGCCAGGTGCACCATGCTCTGGGTGCCGGAGGCGGCCGGCACGATGCGTACCCCGCCCGGCCCCTGCAGCAGCACGTCGCGCAGCTCGCAACGGCCTTCGATCACGTCGGCCAGGGTGCGCTTGGGCGTAAGGCCCAGCAGCACGTCGACGTTGGCCAGGCCAAGGTCGGCGTCCAGCAACATGACCCGGCGGCCAAGCTCCGCCAGTGCCAGCGACAGGTTCACTGAAACGTTGGTCTTGCCCACGCCACCTTTGCCGCCGGTCACGGCGATCACCTGTACGGGATGCATGCTACCCATGTCTGTTATTTACCTTGTCTCGCTGGGACCCGGACCAGGCGCGGTACCGCGCCTGCCTGGCCCATCGTGGGCTGGAAGCCCCCTGGATGGAGGTGATATGCATTGAATTCAACCTGCACGCTTGCCCGGGCTGTGATAGAGATCAGCGAACATGTCGGCCATGGCCTCGTCGCTGGGCTCGTCCTGTAACTGCACGCTGACCGCGCGGCTGACCAGCTGGTGCTTGCGCGGCAGGTGCAGGTCGTCGGGGATGCGTGGTCCATCGGTCAGATAGGCCACCGGTAGCCGATGGCTGATGGCCAGGCTCAGCACTTCGCCGAGACTCGCCGTTTCGTCGAGCTTGGTCAGGATGCAACCGGCCAGGCCGCAGCGGCTGTAGCTGTGGTAGGCGGCGGTGAGCACCTGCTTCTGGCTGGTGGTGGCCAGCACCAGGTAATTCTTCGAGGCGATACCACGTCCGGCCAGGGACTCCAGCTGCATGCGCAGCGCCGGATCGCTGGCCTGCAGGCCGGCGGTATCGATCAGCACCACGCGCTTGCGCATCAGCGGCTCGAGCGCCTGGACCAGCGATTCGCCCGGATCGACGTAGGTCACCGGCACGTTGAGAATCCGGCCGAGGGTCTTGAGCTGTTCCTGTGCGCCGATGCGAAAACTGTCCATGCTGACCAGCGCTAGATTGTGCGCGCCGTACTTGAGCACATAGCGCGCGGCCAGCTTGGCCAGGGTGGTGGTCTTGCCCATGCCGGCCGGGCCGACCAGGGCGATCACGCCGCCCTCTTCCATCGGCTCGACCTGCGGTACTTCGATCATACGTGCCAGGTGCGCCAGGATCATGCGCCAGGCCTGTCGCGGCTCGGCGATCTCGGCGGTGAGTTCGAGCAGCTCGCGGCTCAGTGCACCGGACAGGCCGATGCGCTGCAGGCGCCGCCAGATATTGGCCTGCTGCGGCTTGCTGCCCTGCAACTGGCTCCAGGCCAGCGAGCCGAGCTGCACTTCGAGCAACTCGCGCAGGCCGGAAAGCTCCGAGCGCATGGCATCGAACAGCCGTGGGTCGACCGGCGCCGGCGCGGGCGCCGTGGCGGACGGCTTGGGCTCGACATGCGGCTGCTGCAGCGGCTCCGAGGCGGTCAGCGGCAGCCCGGCGAACAACTGGCGGTTGCCGCCGGCCTCGTCGTCCTCGCCGCGACCATTGAGCTCGGCCTGGGCGGTGACGATGCGCGACTGGGTCTTGCGCAGCTCCTGCTCGAGCTCGATGTTCGGCACCCGTGGCGCAAGCGCCGACTGCTTGTAATCCAGCGCAGCGGTCAGCTCGACGCCGCCAGCGATGCGTCGGTTGCCGATGATGGCGGCATCGGAGCCAAGCTCGTCACGGACCAGCTTCATGGCCTGACGCATGTCAGCGGCGAAAAAACGCTTCACTTGCATAACCCACTACCTCAGCCGTTCGGGCCCACGGTGGCAACGATGGTGACTTGCTTGTTATCCGGTATTTCCTGGTACGCCAGCACATGCAGGTTGGGTACCGCCAGGCGCCCGAACCGCGAAAGCATGGCGCGGATCGGACCGGCGACCAGCAGGATCGCCGGATGGCCCTGCATTTCCTGCCGCTGCGCTGCCTCGATCAACGAGCGCTGCAGCTTCTCGGCCATGCTCGGCTCCAGCAGGACACCGTCTTCCTGACCCTGCCCGGCTCGCTGGAGACTATTGAGCAAGATCTGTTCCAACCTTGGCTCGAGCGTGATGACCGGCAACTCCGACTCAACGCCTACAATGCTTTGCACGATGGCGCGACACAATCCGACGCGCACTGCCGCAACCAGCGCGGCGGTATCTTGACTCTTGTTCGGATTGTTGGCGATCGCTTCGGCAATGCTACGAATATCGCGCACCGGTACCTGCTCGGACAACAGTGCCTGCAATACCTTGAGCAACCCCGACAAGGAAATGACACCCGGCACCAGTTCTTCCGCAAGCTTCGGCGATGCCTTGGCCAGCACCTGCAACAACTGCTGGACCTCTTCATGCCCGATCAGTTCATGGCAGTGCTTCTGCAGGATCTGGTTCAGGTGCGTCGCGACCACGGTGCTGGCATCCACCACAGTGTAGCCAAGGGATTGCGCCTGGGCGCGCTGGCCCACATCGATCCATACCGCCTCCAGGCCAAAGGCCGGATCGCGCGCGGCGATGCCATTGAGCGTACCGAACACCTGGCCGGGGTTGATCGCCAGTTCGCGGTCCGGATAGATTTCCGCCTCGGCCAGGATCACCCCCATCAGGGTCAACCGATAGGCGCTGGGCGCCAGGTCCAGGTTGTCGCGGATATGCACCGTGGGCATCAGGAAGCCCAGGTCCTGCGAGAGTTTTTTGCGCACGCCCTTGATCCGCGCCAGCAGTTGTCCATCCTGGTTGCGGTCGACCAGCGGGATCAGCCGATAGCCGACCTCCAGGCCGATCATGTCGATGGGGGTGACGTCGTCCCAGCCCAGCTCCTTGGTTTCCAGGGCGCGCTGTGGCGAAGGCAGCAGGTCCTGCTGGCGCTGCAGCTCGGCCTCGGCCTTGGCCTTGACCTGCTGCTGCTTGCGCCACACCAGATAGGCGCCGCCGGCTGCCAGCAGGCCAAGGCCAATGAAGGCGATATGCGGCATGCCAGGTACCAGACCCATGACGATCATCAGCGCCGCCGACACCCCCAGCGCCTTGGGCGAGTCGAACATCTGCCGGTTGATCAGCTTGCCCATGTCCTCGGAGCCGGAGGCACGGGTCACCATGATCGCCGCCGCGGTCGAAAGCAGCAGCGAAGGCAGCTGCGCCACCAGGCCGTCACCGATGGTCAGCAACGCATAGACCTTGCCCGCCTCGCTGAACGGCATGCCGTGCTGGAGCATGCCGATCAGCATGCCGCCGATCAGGTTGATGAACAGGATCAGCAGCCCGGCAATGGCATCACCGCGGACGAACTTGCTGGCGCCATCCATCGAGCCGTAGAACTCGGCTTCCTGGGCCACCTCGGCCCGCCGGGCCTTGGCCTGGGCCTGATCGATCAGGCCAGCGTTGAGGTCGGCATCGATGGCCATCTGCTTGCCCGGCATGGCATCGAGGGTAAAGCGCGCGCTGACCTCGGAGATGCGCCCGGCGCCCTTGGTCACCACCACGAAGTTGATGATCATGAGGATGGCGAAGACCACCGCGCCGACCACGTAGTTGCCGCCGATGACCACCTCGCCGAAGGCCTGGATCACCTTGCCCGCGGCGCCGTGCCCTTCCTGGCCGTGGAGCATCACTACCCGGGTGGAAGCGACGTTCAGCGCCAGGCGCAGCAGCGTGGCCACCAGCAGGATGGTCGGGAACGCGGCGAAGTCCAGTGGACGCAAGGCATAGACGCAGACCAGCAGGACCACGATCGACAGCGCGATATTGAAGGTGAAGAAGACATCGAGCAGGAACGGCGGGATCGGCAACATCATCATCGCCAGCATCACCAGCAACAACAAGGGCACGCCCAGACTGCCACGGCCGAGGCCGGCCAGGTTGCTACGGGCGTTGCTGATCAACTGACTGCGATCCACCGGGAATCCTCTTCGAGCAGAACTTTGACGCCAGGAAGGCGTTCGGCGCTGCCTTTGCAAGAAGCTTTCCAACTTTGTAGATCGATGCCTTCTTCCTCACGCGGCCGCAGTCTCATGGCCATGACCGGTCGCAGCCGGGGTGCCGCGATGGGTCGCAATCCGGCTGTCCAGTGGACAACGATGAGCGCCAGGTGTCGCAGAAGGCCACGGGACCGCCTTGCGGCTCATCGCGGCACGACGCCTCTCTTATGCCGACCCTGTTTCATTCGTCCCGACGCAGGTCATCTGGTATGGGCAAATCCTTCTTCAGCGGCTCCGGCGCCTTGCCCTTGCCGGCGCGGTACTGGCGGATCTGGTACACGTAGGCCAGCACCTGCGCCACCGCCAGGTACAATCCGCCGGGAATCTCCTGCTCCAGCTCCGTGCTGTAGTAGATCGCTCGGGCCAATGCCGGGGACTCGAGGATCTGCACGTTGTGCCCGGCACCGATCTCGCGGATCTTCAGGGCCAGGAAGTCGGCGCCCTTGGCCAGCAGCAACGGCGCCGCGCCGCCCTTTTCCGGATCGTACTTGAGCGCTACGGCATAGTGGGTCGGGTTGGTGATGATGACATCGGCATCCGGCACGGCGGCCATCATCCGTCGCTGCGAGACCTCGCGCTGCAGTTGCCGGATGCGCTGCTTGACCTCCGGCTTGCCTTCGGAGTTCTTGTACTCGTCGCGCACTTCCTGCTTGGTCATCTTCATCTTGTTGTGCGTCTGCCAGAGCTGGAACGGCACGTCGGCGGCCGCGATCAGCAGCAGGCCCGCAGCCATCCACAAGGCGCTCCAGCCAACCACCTGGACACTGTGGACGATGGCCTGCTCGAGCGGCTCGTTGGCGATGGCCAGCAGCGCCTGGCGGTCGCCGGACAGCACCACCAGGGCGACCAGCAGGATCACCAGGAACTTGGCGATCGCCTTGAGCAGCTCGGTCAGCGCATGCAGCGAGAACATGCGCTTGAGGCCCGACAGCGGGTTCATGCGGCTGAACTTGGGCGCCAGCAGGTTCGCCGAGAACAGGAACCCGCCCAGCACGATCGGGCTGACGAAGGCGATCACGAACAGCAGGATCAGCACCGGCTGGGTGGCCCAGATGGCCATCTTGCCGGAGGCAAGCAGGAACAGGCCCATGCTGCGCTCGTCCATCAGCGCTTCGCGCGGCACGCTGAAGTTGCTGCGCATCATCGCCATGAGGGTTTGCGCCAGGTGCCCGCCGAAAGCCAGTAGTCCGCCGGCACCGGCCAGGGTCACGGCCACGGTATTGAGTTCCTTCGAGCGAGCGATCTCGCCCTTCTCGCGGGCGTCCTTACGGCGCTTTTCCGTGGGTTCTTCCGTCTTGTCCTGTCCGCCTTCGCTATCGGCCATGCTCAACGCGCCCGTGCCAGTTCACCGAGCCACTGCAGCGCTTCGCTGGCCAGGGCCTGGTAGTGGGAGAAGATGTCGGCCAGCCCGATCCAGAAGATGACCAGGCCAAGCACCATGGTCAGCGGAAAGCCGATCGAGAAGATATTGAGCTGCGGCGCGGCGCGGGTCATCACGCCGAAGGCGATGTTCACCACCAGCAGCGCGGTGATCGCCGGCAGGATCAACAGCAGCCCGGCACCGAGCACCCAGCCCATGCGCCCGGCCAGCTCCCAGAACTGCCCGACCACCAGGGCCTGGCCGACCGGCAAGGTGGTGAAGCTCTCAGTCATCACCTCGAACAGCACCAGGTGCCCGTTCATGACCAGGAACAGCATGCTCACCAGCATGCTCATGAACTGGCTGACCACCGCCACGTTGACCCCGTTGGCCGGATCGACCATCGAGGCGAAGGCCATGCCCATCTGGATCGCGACGATCTGCCCGGCTATCACGAAGGCCTGGAACAGCAGCTGCAGCGAGAGTCCGAACATCACCCCGACGATGATCTGCTCGGCGCACAGCAGCAACCCGTCCAGGCCAAGCGGATTGACCTGCGGCAGCGGCGGCAGGCCAGGCACGATGACCACCGTGATGGCCACGGCCAGGTACAGGCGGATGCGGGCCGGCAGCATCCGCGTGCCGAAGATCGGCATGGTCATCAACACCGCCGTGACACGAAACAGCGGCAGGATGAAGGTCGCGACCCAGGTGCCGATCTGCGCGTCGGTCAGCTCGAGCATGGCTGCCTCAACCGATCAGCTGCGGAATGCCGGTGTACAGGCCGGTGATGTACTCCATGAACTTCTGCACCAGCCAGGGCCCGGTGACGATCAGCGTCACCAGCATCACCAGCAGACGAGGCAGGAAGCTCAGGGTCTGCTCGTTGATCTGCGTGGCGGCCTGGAACATGGCCACCACCAGGCCCACCAGCAGGCTTGGCACCACTAGCACGGCGACCATCAGCGTGGTCAGCCACAATGCGTCGCGAAACAGGTCGACGGCGACTTCCGGGGTCATGGCAATTCTCCTCGAGGCATCAGACGCCGCCGAAACTGCTGGCCAGCGTACCCATGATCAGCGCCCAGCCATCCACCAGCACGAACAGCATGATCTTGAACGGCAGCGAGATGATCAGCGGCGAAAGCATCATCATGCCCATGGCCATCAGCACGCTGGCGACCACCATGTCGATGATCAGGAACGGGATGAAGATCATGAAGCCGATCTGGAAGGCGGTCTTGAGTTCCGAGGTGACGAAGGCCGGCACCAGGATGGTCAGCGGCGCCTGGTCCGGTCCGGCGATGTCGGTGCGCTTGGACAGGCGCACGAACAGGTCCAGGTCGCTCTGCCGGGTCTGCGCCAGCATGAAGTCCTTGAGCGGCACCTGCGCGCGCTCGAGCGCCTGCTGGGCGGTCATCTGCTCGTTCAGGTAGGGTTGCAAGGCATCGCGGTTCACCCGGTCGAACACCGGTGCCATGATGAACAGGGTGAGGAACAGGGCAAGGCCGGTGAGCACCTGGTTCGAGGGCGTCTGCTGCAGGCCCAGCGCCTGGCGCAGGATGGAGAAGACGATGATGATGCGGGTGAAGCTGGTCATCAGGATGACGATCGCCGGGATGAAGCTCAGCGCCGTCATGATCAGCAGGATCTGCAGGCTGACCGAATATTCCTGCTGCCCGTCCGGACCGTTGGACAGAGTGATCGCCGGGATCGACAGCGGGTCGGCGGCCAGCGCCAGCGGCGCGGCCGACAGCAGCGCCAGGGTCAACAACATGCGCCATGCGCCCATCACGTCTTGTCCTTGTGGTCCTTGCCCATCAGCTCCATCAGGCGCTGGGCGAATTCCGGGGTGGCCTGGCGGGCGCTGTCCGGCACCTCGACCGGTTCGGCCAGCACATGCAGGGCTTCGATGCGGCCCGGGCTATGGCCAAGCAGTACCTGCTCCTTGCCGACCTGCACCAGCAGCAGCCGATCGCGCGGCCCGATGGTCCGGCTGTCGAGGATCTCGATCACCTGCCCGCCCCGGGGCGCGGCGCCCTGCACCCGGCGCAGCAGCCAGGCCAGCAGGAAGATCAGGCCGACCACCAGCAGCAGGCCGAACAGCATCTGCGCCAGCTGCCCGCCCAGGCTGCCCGGTGGCGTTGCCGCGCCGGCCGGCGCGACGCTCGCCGCAAGCGCCAGCGGGCTGGCCAGCAGCAGGACGAGCACGCCTGCGCCACGCATCGCGCCGACCATTCAGCGCAGCTTCCGAATGCGCTCGCTGGGGCTGATCACGTCGGTCAGGCGAATGCCGAACTTCTCGTTGACCACCACCACCTCGCCATGGGCGATCAGGGTACCGTTGACCAGCACGTCCAGCGGCTCGCCGGCCAGCCGGTCGAGCTCGATGACCGAGCCCTGGTTGAGCTGCAGCAGGTTGCGGATGTTGATCTCGGTGCTGCCGACTTCCATGGAGATGCTCACCGGGATATCCAGGATCACGTCCAGGTTCGGCCCCTCGAGGTTGACGTGCTCCTTGGGCCGCGGCGAGCTGGCGAACTCCTCCATCGGCAGGCGCCCGGCGCCCGGAGACTGGCCGGCATCGGCGGCGAGCAAGGCGTCGATGTCCGCCTGCCCGGTGCTGCCGGACTCTTCCAGGGCCGCGGCCCATTCGTCGGCAAGGGCCTGGTCTTCAGGGGAGGTGATCTCGTTTTCGTTGGCCATGATGTCCTCGACAGGCATTCGATTCGGGGTGGGTGTCGCGCCGTCAGCGGCGTTCGACCGGGTCGATGATCTGCAGGGCCAGGTTGCCCTTGTGCGAGCCCAGGCGGGCCTTGAACGCTGGCACGCCGTTGGCGCGCACCAGCAGGTGCTCCGGCAGCTCGACCGGAATCACGTCGCCCGGCTGCATGTGCAGGATGTCGCGCAGCTTGAGCTGGCGCCGGGCCACCGTGGCACTGAGCGGCACGCTCACATCCAGCACGTCCTCGCGCAGGGCCTTGACCCAGCGCTCGTCCTGATCGTCCAGGTCGGACTGGAAGCCTGCGTCGAGCATCTCGCGCACCGGTTCGATCATCGAATACGGCATGGTGACGTGCAGATCGCCGCCGCCGCCGTCCAGCTCGATGTGGAAGGTCGAGACCACCACCGCCTCGCTGGGCCCGACGATGTTGGCCATGGCCGGGTTGACCTCGGAATTGATGTACTCGAAGTTGACCGGCATGATCGCCTGCCAGGCCTCGCGCAGGTCGACGAAGGCCTGGTCCAGCACCATGCGCACCACGCGCAGTTCGGTCGGGGTAAATTCCCGGCCCTCGATCTTGGCGTGGCGGCCATCGCCACCAAAGAAGTTGTCGACCAGCTTGAACACCAGCTTGGCGTCAAGGATGAACAACGAGGTGCCACGCAGCGGCTTGATCTTGACCAGGTTCAGGCTGGTCGGCACGTACAGCGAATGCACGTACTCGCCGAACTTCATCACCTGCACGCCGCCGACCGCCACGTCGGCGGAGCGGCGCAGCAGGTTGAACATGCTGATGCGGGTATAGCGGGCGAAGCGCTCGTTGATCATTTCCAGGGTCGGCATGCGTCCACGGACGATGCGATCCTGGCTGGTCAGGTCGTAGCTCTTGACGCTGCCGGGTTCGGCAACCGCCTCGGTCTGCACCAGGCCATCGTCCACCCCATGCAGCAGGGCGTCGATCTCATCCTGGGACAGCAGGTCCTGCACGGCCATCTGGAGCTCCTACTGCAGTACGAAGTTGGTGAACAGCAGCTGGTCGACGACCGGCTTGCCGACTTCCTTCTGCGCCACTTCCTGGACCACGGCGGTGGCCTTCTGGCGCAGCATCTCCTGGCCGACCGGACTGCCGGCCAAGGTATCGAAGCCTTGCCCGGAAAACATCATCACCAGGTTGTTGCGGATGACCGGCATATGCACCTTGAGCGCGTCCAGATCAGCCTGGTTGCGCGCCTGCAAAGTGATGCTCACCTGCATGTAGCGTTGCCGGCCGTTCTGGTTGAAGTTGACCACGAAGGCCGGGGTAAGTGCCTCGTAGATGGCAGCGGGCCGCGCATTGGCCTGGGCTGCCTCGGCATCGGGCGCCGGCTCGCTCTTGTGCATGAAGAACCAGGTGGCGCCGACCGACAGGCCGACCGCCAGCAGCAGCCCGCCTACCAGTAGCAGGATCAGCTTGAGTTTGCCTTTGGCGGCGGGGTCTTTTGCTTCGTCGCTCTTTGCCATGCCAATAATCCGTCATCCATCGAGGGTCAAGGGTGAATGACGGGGCTTGAGCAAGTGTTATGCCAGGTTAGCGGCGAACTGCCGGCTGGTCGAAACGGGTCTTGCCGCGGCGTGTCCGGACCAGTCGCCCTGGCCAGGTACGCGCCAGCGACCGGTCACGATCGGCTCAGGCGTAGTAATCCACGGCGCTGCTGCCGATCACCACCTGGCGCTCGGCGAGCGTCCGCGTCTGGTCCGCTCCTTGCTCCACTGCCTCCCCGGCCTCGGCTCGGCGGGCCGCCACGCCCGACAGCCGCGATGGGTCCTGTCCAGCTTGTTGCTGCTGCTGGCCACGAGACTGATCGGCGACATTGACGTCCGGCTGCGCCAGGCCCTGCTGGGCGAACAGTTCCCGCAAGCGGTGCACCTGGCTATCGAGAGTGTCGCGCACCCCGGCGTGACCACTGATGAAGGTGACCTGGGTCGATTGATCCGCTGCCATGTTGACACGGATGTCCAGCCGCCCGAGTTCGGCTGGCTCGAGCTGGATATCGGCCGACTTGAGGTTCTGGCTGGACAGGTACATCACCCGGTTGACCAGCCCCTCGCTCCAGGCATCCTGATTCATCGCCAGCGGCTGCTGCAAGGGGTTGCCCGCCGCCGTCGCTTCGGCGGCCTTCGGCGTGACGGCCTGGGTCAGCGACGCCAGGCGGTTGGCGAAATCATCGACGCGACTATCGCTGGCACTGCCCTGGACATCCTTGAGGCCCTCTTCGAGCAAGGCGCCGAATGCCTGGTCGCCCGGCTCGGACTGGCCAGGCTGCTCTTCGAGCAAGGCTTCGGCCAAATTCGCCAATGGATTGACGGCGCCTGGGGTGCCCGGCTGCGACTCGCCGCCCTGGTCATCGGTCGCCTGGGCGCTGCCAAGGCCTTGGGCCTGGGCGCTTTGCTGCAAGGCCAGGCGCAAGGCGGGCATGTCCGCCAAGGGGTCGGCCTCGGGATCGAAGGCCTCGCCCTCGACGGCCTGGCCCGGCTGCTGCAGCGCCGCCTGGAGCAGCGGCGCGACGCTTTCGGCCTGGGCCTGGAGCATCTGCCCGCCCGGCTGGCCGTCGGTCACCTGCCCGGCCACCAGCCTGGCATCGGCCGACGCGGGATCGGCAGCCTTGACGCCGTCGCCCTTGGCCGCCCCCGGCGCCGTCTTGCCGTCGGCGGCAATGCCCGACGGCCCAGGCTTGCCGGGAGCGGCCGCCTCGCCGCGGTCTTTCGCACGCGCCGTGGCAGCCCGCGCGGCGCCGTTTTCACGCGCTTGCCCGGCCAGCACCTGGTCGAAACCGTTAGCCTTGGAAGCCCCGGCCTGCGGGCTTTTGTCCGCTGCCGAGGCACTGGCGCGCGCCGCATTGCCCAGCGGGCCGAGTTGCAACAGGGGATTGGATGCAGCAGGCATTGAAAAGTCTCCGCGCCAGAAAGCTGAAGGTGTGCTGGCGAAAAGACAGGCAAAACTCGCGCCAGCCTGACCTACTGGGTGCCGATTCGCTCCCGCTCGCTACGATAGAACTGCTCGACCTCGCTATATTCACGGTCGATGCGACTGATCAGTTCATCCACCCCTTGCAGCGGCGAATGGCGAACCCGCTCCTCGAGCTGGCGACACAGTTCGGCCAGGCCAATGGCGCCCATGTTGCTGCTGCTGCCCTTGAAGCTGTGCGCGGCCAGGCCCAGCTCGCCTGCGCTGCGCGCCCGGTGCAACTGGCTCAGGCGTCGCTCGGAATCTTCCAGGAAGGTCTCGAGCAACTGCGGGTAGCCATCTTCCATGACTTCCCGCAGATCACTGAGTACCTTGTGATCGATATGGGTCGGTGTCACTTGTTCACTCCTTTGATCCAAGCCATTCATGCCTGGCTTTGCCAGGCCAATTCCACGTATGCGCGTCGACCGCCATCGAGCCAGCGCGCCCTGCGGCTCAGCTGCCTGACCAGGTGCAAGCCACGCCCACTGAGCCCCTGCTCCACGGCCAAAAGCGAAAGCACCTGATCGACGTCGCCCTCGAAGCCATCGAGCCCCTCTGTCATCAGACGCCCGCCATCGGCCTTCGGTTCGACCAGCAGGACCTGGAGCGGCTCATCGGCAGACATCCGGCCTCTGGCTGATCTCGAACAGCTGGGTGAAGTTGGAGATGGCCAGGATCTGGTAGACATCCGAACTGGTGTTGATCACCTGGATCCGGCCAGCGTCCTGCTCGCCCTGGTGATCACGCAGCAACAACAGCATGCCCAGCGCCGAACTGTCGAGGTAGGTGGCCGCGCCCAGGTCGACGACGACCGACTCGGCGCGCGCCGGCAGGTGTTCGTAGGCGTTACGAAAATCCTGGTGCTTGCCGAAATCGAAGCGGCCCCTGATCTTGATCGTCAGCCGTTTTTCATCCAGTGAAAAATCTGCTTCGACTGCCATGCGAGCGATTCCTTCGATGATGGCGGTTACGGACTACAAAGGTGTAGCAGGCCAGCCTGGAGGCAGCAAGGTAGTCAGGACTGCTCGCTCCTGGGCAGGCGCTGCGACAGCTCGTCGAGCAGCTTCTGTTCGCGCTTGTCCTCGGCGCGGCGCGCTTCGTCCAGGTAGCGCTGGACCAGCTTGCGCAGCCCCTCGACCCGAGCATAGGCCTGCTGCCAGGTGCCACGGGCGTTGTTCAGGTTGTTCTGGTGCCAGGCCAGGCTCTGGCGCTGCTGGTTCATGGCTGTCTCGAGCTGGCCGAGGAAACGCTGGTAGTTGAGCAGCCAGCTGCCGTTGACCCCCTGCCCGCCTCGCTCGAGCCATTGCGCCTGGTAGTCTTCGCGAAAGCGTTCCAGTTCGGCCAGCTTGGCCTGGGCCTGGCCAAGCTGCTGCTGGAAGTGTCCAAGCCGCTGGGCAGCCTTGCGCTCGGCCTCCTCGGCCATTTCCACCACCGGCGCCAGGCGCGCCGCTCGACTGGGCTGGGCCATGCCGATCAGCCGCCCGCCGGCGTGGCGAACAGGCTGGCCAGCTGGTCCCGGCTCGCTTCGAGACTGACGTTCTCATCCAGCGCCTGACGCAGAAACCCGACCAGCCTGGGCTGCAAGGCAATGGCCAGGTCGGTTTCCGCATCGCCACCGGCCACATAGGCGCCCACGCTGATCAAATCGCGCGCCTGGGACAGTCGCGACCAGAGCTGCTTGAACTTCTGGGCCTGGCGCAACTGTTCCTGGCTGACCACCTGGGGCATGACCCGGCTGATCGAGGCTTCGATATCGATGGCCGGGTAATGGCCTTCCTCGGCCAGCCGCCGCGACAGCACGAAGTGCCCATCCAGCACGCCGCGCGCCGAGTCGGCGATCGGGTCCTGCTGGTCGTCACCCTCGGAGAGCACGGTATAGAACGCGGTGATCGAACCACCGCCACGCTCGCCGTTGCCGGCGCGCTCCACCAGCTTGGGCAGTTTGGCGAACACCGAGGGCGGATAGCCGCGGGTGGCCGGTGGTTCGCCGATGGCCAGGGCGATTTCCCGCTGGGCCTGGGCGAAACGCGTCAGCGAATCCATCAGCAACAGCACGTTCTTGCCCTTGTCACGGAAGTACTCGGCGATGCGCGTGCAGTACATGGCCGCGCGCAGGCGCAGCAGCGGTGCATCGTCGGCTGGCGAGGCGACCACCACCGAGCGCTTGAGCCCCTCGCTGCCAAGGATGTGCTCGATGAACTCCTTGACCTCGCGACCGCGTTCGCCGATCAGCCCGACCACGATGATCTCGGCTTCGGTGAAGCGCGTCATCATGCCCAGCAGCACCGACTTGCCCACGCCGGTACCGGCGAACAAGCCCAGGCGCTGGCCGCGCCCGACGGTCAACAGGCCATTGATGCTGCGAATGCCGACATCCAGCGGCTGGCTGATCGGATCGCGGTTGAGCGGGTTGATCACCGGCCCATCGATGGGTACCCAGTCCTCGGCCTTCATGCCACCCTTGCCGTCGAGCGGACGGCCGACTCCGTCGAGCACGCGCCCGAGCATGCTCATGCCCATCGGCAGGCGCCCGCTGTCGGCCAGCGGCACGACCCGAGCGCCGGGCGCGATGCCGGCCACGCTGCCGACCGGCATGAGGAACACCTTGCTGCCGGAAAAGCCCATCACCTCGGCTTCCACCTGCACCGCCTGATAGCTGTCGTCGTTGATCACCAGGCAGCGACTGCCGACCGCCGCGCGCAGGCCTTCGGCCTCGAGCGTCAGGCCGACCATGCGCAGCAGGCGTCCTTCGATCACCGGCTGGGCAGGCAGCTCGACCGCATCGGCGTAGGTCGCCAGGCGCTTGGCGAAGCTGGTGCGCTCAAGACGCATCGCCGCGCTCCGAATCGACCAGGATGTCTGCCGTCGCCGGGTGCAGGAGCTGGTCGTGCATCTGCTCGAACAACTGGCCGACCGCCTTCTCGATACGGGTTTCCATGGTCGCGTCGATCCGGCTGTGCATGGTCTCGATCCGGCACCCGCCGGGCAGCAGGCTGTCGTCTTCGAGTAGCCGCCACTGCTCTTCGTGGCGTTCGCGCAGCGCCTTGGCGGCATCGAAATCCTGGGGGTTGAGGTAGATGCGGATGTTGTCCGCGCCCATTGGCAGCAGCTTGAGCGACTCGCGCAGCACCTGGGTCAGCACCTGTGCCGAGTCGGCGCGCAGCTCGCGACCGATCACCTGGCGGGCGAGATGGCCGGCCAGATGCACCAGGGAACGCTCGATCAGCGCATCCTGCTCGGCGATCGGCTCGAGCAGATGCGCCATGACCCGCTCCAGGCTCGCCAGCTTGGCCGCCAACGCCGCCTCGGCTTCCTGGCGGACCTTCAGTTGGGTGCTATGGAAACCTTCGCGCTCGCCCGTGGCGAAGCCTTCGTTGTAGGCCTCCTGGCGAATGCTTTCGAGTTCTTCGAGGGTCAGCGGCTGGACCTCTTCGAGGGGAACTTCCTCGACCTCCTCCTCGACGGCTTGCGGCTCGGGTTCCGGCTCGGGCACAGGTTCCGGCTCCGGATCGAAGCTCGGCAGCGCCCAGACGTCGACCCCTCGCAGGTCGCTGGCGCGTATCAGGTCGCTGGGATGCTCGGTGCTGGACATGCTGCTCGATACCTTGGTGGCGGACTGGATCGGCGCCGTCGACTGCAAGCCAGCGGCGCGCCCCGTGGGAATTGCCTCAGATCATTTCCTCGCCGCCCTTGCCGCCGAGCACGATCTCGCCGGCCTCGGCCATGCGCCGGGCGATGGTGAGGATCTCCTTCTGCGCCGTCTCGACGTCGCTGACCCGCACCGGGCCCTTGGCCTCGAGGTCGTCACGCAGGAGTTCCGAGGCACGCTTGGACATGTTCTTGAAGACCTTGTCCTTGACCCGTTCGTCGGCCCCCTTGAGCGCCACCACCAGCACGTCGGAGGAGACTTCGCGCATCAGTGCCTGGATGCCACGGTCGTCCACGTCGGCCAGGTTGTTGAAGACGAACATCAGGTCTTCGATCTGCTCGGACAGGTCGTTGTCGATCTCGCGGATCGAATCCATCAGCTGGCCTTCCACGGAGCTGTCGAGGAAGTTCATGATGTCCGCGGCGCGCTTGATCCCGCCGAGGGTAGTGCGCGCGGCATTGGAGTTGCCGGAGAACTGTTTCTCGAGGATCTGGTTGAGCTCCTTGAGCGCCGCCGGTTGCACGGTGTTGAGCGACGACACGCGCAGGATGATGTCCAGGCGCACCTTGTGGTCGAAGTTGCTCAGCACCTCGCCGGCCTGGTCGGGGTCGAGGTAGGCGACCACGATGGCCTGGATCTGCGGATGCTCGTAGCGGATCACGTCGGCCACGGCGCGCGGCTCCATCCATTTGAGGCTGTCCAGGCCGCTGGTGTTGCCACCGAGCAGGATACGGTCGATCAGGCCATTGGCCTTGTCCTCGCCGAGCGCCTGGTTGAGCATCTTGCGAATGTAGCCGTCGGAGCCGACGCCCAGGCTGGTCTGCTCGCCGACGATCTCGACGAATTCGCTCATCACCTGCTGCACCTGCTCGCGGTGGACGTTGCCCAGCTGGGCCATGGCCACGCCGACCTTCTGCACCTCCTTGGGCCCCATGTGCCGCAGCACCTGCGCGGCGTCGCTCTCGCCCAGCGAGAGCAGGAGAATCGCCGCCTTGTCGACGCGGCTCAGCTTGGCGGTAACGGCTCGGTTGTCACTCATCGTCGTTGATCCACTCTTTGACGACCTGGGCCACCCGGCCCGGGTCTTCGGCCACCAGGCCCTTGATTGCGTTGAGCTGCGCCTCGTAGCCCTCGTTCGGGCTCGGCAGCAGGATGCTCTGTGGACCGCCCAGGCTGACTCGGTCGTTGGCCAGCTCGTCGTCCATGCCGATCATGCCGCCCAGCTCGGCCTCGGTCTCGGCCGCCGTCTGCTTGCCGCCACCGGAAATGTTCTTGAGCACCGGACGCAGCACGCCGAACACCAGGACCAGGATGAACAGCACACCCAGCACCTGCTTGACGATGTCCCAGAACCACGGTTGCGAGTAGAACGGAATCTCCGCGATCACCTCGCCACGGTCGGCGGCGAACGGCACGTTGATCACGCTCACGCTGTCGCCACGGCTGGCATCGAAGCCCACCGCGTCCTGCACCAGGCGGGTGAAGCGCGCCAGGTCCTCGGCACTCCACGGCACGCGGCTGGTCTCGCCGGTGGCCGCGTCGAGCTTGACCTGGTCGTCCACCACCACCGCGACCGACAGGCGAGTCAAGCGCCCCTGCTGCTGGCGGGTGTGGCTGATCGAGCGGTCCAGCTCGAAGTTGCGCGTGGTCTGCTCGCGCTTGTCGTTGGGGTATGGCGCCAGCATCGGCTGGCCGGTCGCCGGATCCATGATCTGCTGCCCATTGGCATCGACCAGCGGCTGGCCAGGCTGGATCGCCCCGGCCGCCGCGGCACCGCCACCGGCGACCTGCGGCGCGCTCGCGGCGCCCGGCGGCTGGTTGCTCAAGGCCCCGGGAACACCTTGCGGGCCCTGGCTGCTGGAACGCTGCTCGTTGACCGCCTGCTCGCTGCGCAGCGCCGGCTGGTCAGGGTTGAACTGTTCCGAGGTCGATTCCACCGCGGTGAAGTCGACGTCGGCGGAGACCTCGGCCTTGTAGCGGTCGTTGCCCAGCACCGGCTGCAGAATGTTGTGCACCCGCTGGGTCAGCAGGCCTTCCATGCGGCGGCTGTAGTCGAACTGCTTGCCGGCCATGGTCAGGGCCGTGTCCTGCAGCTGCTCCGACAGCAGGTTGCCTTTCTGGTCCACGACCGTGACTTGCGACTTGTCGAGTTCCGGCACGCTGGTCGCCACCAGGTTGACGATGGCCATCACCTGCCCGGCTTCCAGGCTGCGGCCGGCATACATCTCGATCAGCACCGAGGCGCTGGGCTTGCGCTCGTCACGCACGAACACCGAACTCTTGGGAATCGCCAGGTGCACCCGCGCGGCCTTGACGTTGTTCAGGCTGGCGATGGTGCGGGCCAGTTCACCCTCCAGGCTGCGGCGATAGCGCGTGGCCTCCATGAACTGGCTGGTGCCCAGCCCCTGTTCCTTGTCCAGCAGCTCGAAGCCGACCGTGCCGTCGCTCGGCGCCACGCCGGCGGCCGCCAGCTTCAGGCGGGCGCGAGACAGGTCGTCGGCCTTGACCAGCAAGGCGCCGGAGTTGGGCTCGACATTGTAGGGGATGTCGGCAGCCGCCAGGGTGTCCATGACCTGCTTGGTGTCCATGCCTGCCAGACTGCCGTACAGCGGCCGATAGTCCGGCTGCTGCGACCAGAGCACCACGGCGAAACCGATGGCCACGCTGGCGGCCAGGCCGACCAGCAGGCCGACCTGACGCAGCATGGGCATGCGCGAGATGTTTTCCAGGAACGCCATGCCAGGCAGCGCGGGCTTGCCAGCTGCCGGGCCGCTCTTGGCGGGTGGATTGTCGACGACTGCATCGGCCATGACTTAACTTGCCCTCAAACCGGCATCTGCATGATGTCCTGGTACGCCTGGACCAGCTTGTTGCGTACCTGGGTCAACGCCTGGAACGACACGGTGGCCTTCTGCGAGGCGATCATCACATCCGTCAGGTCGACCCCGCCCTTGCCGATCTCGAAGGCATTGGCCAGCGCCGAAGACGCCTGCTGGGTCTCGTGGACCTTGCCGATCGCCTGGCCGAGCATATCGGCGAAGTTGCTCGAACCGACCTCGGACGCAGCCGAAACCGCTGCCCTGGGCATGGACATGGCTTCGGCCTGCATGGCCCGCATGTCCAACATCAAACGATTGAATTCAACACCTTGGCTCATGGACTACTCTCTGCGACGGCCGCATTTTTTTGACACTCATGCAGCGGATAGGCAGGACCTAGCAACAAGGATGCCAGACCTCTGAGCGAATGTTCGCCAGACTGCTCGAAAGCCGTGGAAACCGATGCCGACGAAGCCGCGAAGCGGCCTTCGGCGGTGGCCTTCAGCCGTAGAGCGCGACCTCGACATCGAACCCCGCGTCGCGCATCTGCGCGAGCTTGTGACGCAAGGTCCGTGGGCTGATGCCCAGGCGCTCGGCAGTCTCCTTGCGACGCCCACGCTCGGCTTTCAAGGTATCGAGGATCCTCTGGAACTCATGGCGCCGCACATCCTCCTCGAGCCCGGCCGACGCCGGCGCGTCGGGCAGAAGCGGCGCAGCCGCGCAGGACGCCGGGACCATCGACGGCACGCTGCCCGCCAGGCAGAAGTCCGCTGCCTCGATCACCCCACCGTGCTGCAGGATCAGCGCCCGCTGCATGGCATTGTCGAGCTCACGAACGTTGCCCGGCCATGGATGGGCCAGCAGGCTGGCCCGGGCAGCTTCCGACAAGCGCGCCGGGGCATGCTTCATCTTCGCCGCATGCCGGGCCAGCAGGCGCTCGGCCAGCGGCAGGATGTCGGCACGGCGCTCGCGCAATGGCTGCAGGCGCAGCGGGAACACGCACAGGCGATAATACAGGTCTTCGCGAAAGCGCCCCGCGGCCACTTCGCTTGCCAAATCACGGTTGGTGGTGGCCAGCACGCGGATGTCCAGCGCGATCGGCTTGCGTCCGCCGACCCGCTCCACTTCTCGCTCCTGCAACACCCGCAACAGCTTGGCCTGCAAACCCAGGGGCATCTCGGAGATTTCGTCGAGCAGCAGCGTGCCGCCTTCGGCTTGCTCGAACTTGCCGGGCTGGGCTGCGATGGCGCCAGTGAAGGCGCCTTTCTCGTGGCCGAACAGCGTGGCCTCGAGCATGTTGTCGGGAATCGCCGCGCAGTTGATGGCCACGAAAGGCTCGGCCGAACGCGCCGAGCGCCGATGGATGTAGCGCGCCAGCACTTCCTTGCCCGTGCCCGACTCGCCGGACAGCAGCACGGTCGAGTCGCTGCGCGCGATGCGCGCCGCCAGCTCGAGCAACTGTCGACTGGACGGATCGACGGCCACCGGGCCATCGTCATCGCCGTCCAGCCGGCCACCGGCATGGCGCTCGACCAGCGCCAGCAGGGCCTTGGGCTCGAACGGCTTGACCAGGTAGTCCACCGCCCCCTGGCGTATTGCCTCGACCGCCCGCTCGACGGCGGCATGGGCGGTCATCAGCAATACCGGCAGCTGTGGCCGCTCGCGCCGCAGCCGAGCCAGCAACTGGTGCCCGTCCATGCCTGGCATGTTCACGTCGCTGATCACCAGGCTGAACGTTTCACGGGCCACGGTGGCCAGGGCCGCCTCGGCCGATTCGACGGCGCGGTAGGCGATCCCGCCCACTTCCAGGGTCGCGCAGAGCGCCTCGCGCAAGGCGCGGTCGTCTTCGACCAGCAGGACGCTCGGCGCTTTCATGGCACCTCCCGCCCCGAGGTGTCGATCAATGGCAGCAGCAGCGTGGCGCAGGTGCCACGCCCAGGCCGGGAACGGATCAGCAGCCGACCGCGGTGCGCACGCGCCACAGCTTCGACCACGGGCAGGCCAAGCCCGGTGCCGCCGGCCCTGGTGGTCAGGAAAGGCTCGCCCAGCCGTGCCAGCAACGCCGCCTCGATACCGCGCCCGGCATCGCTGACGCACAGGCGCAGCAGCTGGCCGCGCCGGTACAGGTGCACCTTCAGGCGCGCCGGGCCGGCGGCGGCCTGCAAGGCATTGTCGATCAGGTTGAGCACGGCGCCGACCAAGGTATCGCGATTGCACAGCAGCTCGCCCAGGCGCAGGTCGCACTGCCAGCGCACCTGATGGCCCTGGACATGAACCTGGGCCGCCTGCTGCACGGCCTGGAACAAGGCCTTGGGGGTCAGCCTGTCGGTCAGCGGCAATTCGCCGCGGGCGAACACCAGCATGTCACGGACCTGGTTGTCCAGTTCGACGAGGCGTTCCTTGAGGTTTTCGGCAAACCGTTGCCGAAGGGCTGGCGCCAGGTCGGCCGAAGCGTCGGCCAGATGACCGGCGTAGAGCATGGCCGCCGACAGCGGGGTACGGATCTGGTGAGCCAGCGAGGCGACCATGCGTCCCAGCGACGACAGCCGCTCGTGGCGTGCCAGCTGATCCTGCAGGCGACGGGTTTCAGTCAGGTCGGTGAGCAGCACCAGCTGCCCCGGCTCGGCGTCCAGCGAACAGGTGGCAATGGACAGGCGACGGCCGTCACGCAGTGAGACTTCATGCCCATCATCCTGGCGCGGCGCGAAGCTGCGAGCGATGACCTGGCGCCAGACCTCGCCCAGCAGCGGCTCACCGAGCAGCGCGCGCGCCGCCGGATTGGCCTCGCACACCTGTCCCTGGGCATCAATCACGATCACCCCGCCCGGCAGCAGGTCGAGCAGGTTTTGCAGCCGATTGGCCAGCCGGACCTTGTCGTCCAGCTCGACCATGCGCTGGGCGCTGACCACCGCCAGCTCGCCCTTGAGCTCGCTGACACGGGCTTCGAGCCGCTCGTAGGAGTCGCTGAGCTGGTCGGATACCTGAGTGAACCGAGCCAGTGACCGTTCCAGCGGCGCACCGGCGTGCGGCTCTGGCAGGAACAGGTCGAGAGAGGCTCGGGAAGAAGAGGCGGCCTGAGGCATCGTGCGTTCTCGCGTGGCTGACCGTCAAAAACGGTGCGATGCAAGGGGCGGAAGCAATAGGCGTGCCGTTCTGCAGCCTGGGGCCGCCTTGCGGCCCATCAGGCTTCAATCCTCCGCCTGGTCGCCCTCGCCTTCACGCCGGCTCATGCCGTACTTGCGCATCTTCTCGACCAGCGTGGTACGGCGAATGCGCAGGCGTTCGGCGGCGCGCGCGACGATGCCGTTGGCATCGTCCAGCGCCTGCTGGATGAGGCCCTGCTCGAGACTGCCCAGGTAGTCCTTCAGGTCCAGCCCTTCGGGCGGCAGCAGGGCGTGCCCGGAGAAGCTTGGCGCATGACCGTTGATCGCTACCCGCTCTTCCAGGTCCGAGCGCAGGCTGTCGACCAGCTGCTCGTCCTCGTCGTCGACGTAGCGGAATTTCTTCGGCAGCTCGGACACGCCAATCACCCCGTAGGGATGCATGATCGCCATGCGCTCGACCAGGTTGGCCAGCTCGCGCACGTTGCCCGGCCAGCCGTGCCGGCACAGCGACATGATCGCGGCGGAGTTGAAGCGGATCGAGCCTCGCTTCTCGTGCTCCATGCGCGAGATCAGCTCGTTCATCAGCAACGGAATGTCCTCGACCCGTTCGCGCAGCGGCGCCATCTCGATCGGGAAGACGTTGAGCCGATAGTACAGGTCCTCGCGGAAGGAGCCGGTCTCGATCATGTTCTCGAGGTTCTTGTGGGTCGCGGCGATGATGCGCACGTCGATGCTCTGGGTCTTGTTGCTGCCGACCCGCTCGAAGGTGCGTTCCTGCAGCACGCGCAGCAGCTTGACCTGCATCGGCAGCGGCATGTCGCCGATCTCGTCGAGGAACAGCGTGCCGCCGTTGGCCAGCTCGAAACGGCCGGCGCGGCTGGTGATGGCCCCGGTGAAGGCCCCCTTCTCGTGGCCGAACAGTTCGCTTTCGAGCAGCTCAGCCGGGATCGCCCCGCAATTGACCGGCACGAACGGCGCCTCGCGACGCTTGGAGTGATAGTGCAGGTTGCGCGCCACCACTTCCTTGCCGGTCCCCGACTCGCCGAGGATCAGCACGCTGGCGTCGGTGTCGGCGACCTGCTGCATCATCTGCCGCACGTGCTGGATCGCCCGGCTGGTGCCGACCAGGCTGCGGAACAGGTTGGGCTCGCGCTGGCGGCCGCGCTCGCGGGCCTGATCGTACATCTCGCGATAGACCTGGGCACGATGCAGCGAATCGAGCAGCTGGCTGTAGCTGGGTGGCATCTCCAGGCTGGACAGCACGCGCCTGCGGACCTCCTCGGGCAGGTCCAGCGGAGAAATTTCGCCGATCAGCAAGACTGGAAGGAACTCATCCCACCCAGCCACTGTCTTAAGCAGCCCGACCACCCCCGCAGGCGCATCGACGGACCCGACCAGCACGCACAACACTTCTCGACTTGATGGCAACGCCTCGACGACCTGCTGCCAATCCCGACTGGAGCAGGGCAGGTTTTCTTCGCCGAGGAAATTCAGCACCACCGCCAGGTCGCGGCGGCGCTCGCTATCGTCATCGATCAGGAGAATTTTTGATTCACGCCACATGCAATAGCAACTTCCCTAGTCATATCGGCGCCCGAGGGCGGGCTCGACATCAATTCGACTGAATGCTCAGCGTTCACGACGTCAAAAATACGAAAACAGCTACTAGTTAAGTAAAAAACTTGGAAGTAGTCAAATTTATGGCGCCGAGCGGCAATCGCTGCACGTCACCTGAACAGATGGTATACCTTTGCGGCGCTTTTCGCTTGGGAGATGTGGGAAACCTGCGCGAATAAAGCCTGACGTTCGTTACTGGCTTTTTCGATGACCTGTCGATAGAGCCCGAGCAACCCTTCCAGGCTCCCCATCACCGCCCCCCGATCTTCCTGCGGTTGCTCCAGCAGCCCATCGAGCTCGCTGCGGCAGGCCAGGTCGAGCTCGCCGATGGCCTCCCAGTCGCAGGCTTCCATGGCGGCCCCAAGGGCATCACGCAGCGCATCGATTCGTTGCAATGCAGTCATGGCGCATTCCTTCGACGGCATTCACTGTGCCGCAGCAATCGCATCCCAGCCACTCTTGACGGTGATCAGCAACTGCGCGACCTCGTCGATGATCGCCGGATCGCTGTGCCGGTTGGCCTCGGTCAGGCGCGTGGCCATGTAGGCGTACAGGCTGTCCAGGCGCTCGATATCCTCCGGATCGGGCGCCTTGGACTTGTCCAGCCCTTCGCGCAGACCGCCGATGATGTCGACCGCCTTGCCCAGCAACAGGCCCTTCTGCGCCACGTCGCCCCGGCTGATCGCGCCCTTGGCCTGTGCCATGCGATCCAGGCCACCCTCCATCAGCAGCTGCACCAGGCGATGCGGCGTGGCCTCGGAGACCTGAGCGTGGGAATTGACCTTCTGGTACTGGCGAAGGGCTCTCATCGGGTGCATGCGGGGTTCCTCGTCAAAGCCGCGGGGTTGCGGGGGCGGATACCTTGGCTATCGGCCCGGCGGCGGATTTCTTTAGCGGGTTCAAGAGTCGTCGGAATTGTTCAAGGCATTGAGCGTGGTCATGATGCTGTCGCTGGTGCTCTTGAGCTTGGCCACCATGGTGTCCATGGCGTTGTACTTCTTGGTCAGGGTCTCGGTCAGCGACTCGATGCGTCGGTCCAGCGACTTCTGCGACTCTTCCAGTTCCTTGATCTGGGTGGTCAGGCTGGCCTGGCGCGAGGCGAGGATGCCGCCGGTCTTGGCATATTCGTCGGTGGCGCTGGTCATGCGGCTGAGCAGGCCGTCCTTGCCGGTGAACAGGCCGCTGATGTCCGCGCCATAGGTCTTCACCGCGGCGTTCCACTTGGTGTCGTTGAGCTCCAGCAGGCCGGTCTTCTGCACGGTGTTGATGCCCAGCTGCGACAGGGTGCGCAGGCCGCCGGTACCAATGCTGCTGCTGATCTCGCTGCGGATCGAGTTGACCAGCGCGCGCATGGTGGCATCGCCGGTCAAGGTCGCGCCGCTGGCACTGCTGTCGTCGGAGCCGGTAGTGACCTTGGTCTGCGTGTTGATGGCGGTCATCAGGGCGTTGTAGGCGGTGACGAAGGACTGCACCGAGCCCTTGAGCGTATCGTTGTTGGTCGCCACCGAAAGGGTCGACTTGCCGTCCTTGACCAGCTCGACGTTGACCCCGCTGATCGCGCCGGTAACGGTGTTGGAAGTGGACTCCAGCGCCAGCCCGTCGAGCGTGTACTTGGCGTTCTGTGGCGTCGAGATGACCTTGACGTCGCTGGCCAGCTCCGAGTCGCCACCAAGGGTCAGGTCGGTGCCATCGCCCATCTTGGTCGAGGAGAACACCAGCCGCGCGCCGCTGGCATCGGTGACGATGTTGGCGCTGATACCCTTGGATTGCAGCTGGTCGTTGATGGTGTCGCGCGCCTGCTGCAAGGTCGCGTCGCCAGCGATGTTGACGCTGTAGGTGACATCCGACTGGCTGATGGTCAGGGTCTGGGTTTCGCCGGAATTGTTGGCCAGCGCCGAGGCGCCGGTAAAGACCTTGCTGGAGATCTTCGAGGCCGTGGCCAGTTGGGTCACTTCCAGCGCATAGGTGCCGGACGAGGCCCCATCGCCCAGGGTGATCTTGGCCACCTTGTCATCGGAGCTGGTGGCGCTCAGGCCGTTGAAACTCGACGCGGTGTTGAGCTTGGCGATCGCCGTGCGATAGGTGTCCAGAGCACTCTTGATGGTGCCGATGGCCGACAGCGAGGTGGTCGCGGTCTTGGACTGGTTGTCGATCTGGGTCTGCTTGGGCGTCTTCTCCGCAGCGACCAGTGCCTTGACGATGGCCTGGGTGTCGACACCCGAACCGATACCACTGACGGTTGTACCTGCCACTTCTAATCTCCTTTGACGGGGCCGCCGTTTTTTCGACGGAAAACGCGTCCAGTGCCGTCATGCAACAAAAGCCGTGCCAACTCAAGCCTGAGTGGTGAACAACAGGCTGTTGTCTTCTTCGAGGCGCTGGGCCAGCTTGAGGGCTTCTTCGGATGGCAGTTGGCGGATGACTTCGCCGCTCTGCCGGGCGATGACCTTGACCACCACTTGGCCAGTGGCGTCATCGATCGAGAAATCGAGTTGCCGCTCGGATGCCTGCAACGAATGCTGGAGGGCGCTGACGGCCTGTTCCAGGGTGCCGCGGTCCGTGGCGGGTGAATCTGCCGGCTTGACGGTCTCGTCCGTGTGCCGGGCGTCCGGTCGCTTGCCTGGCGCGGTTTCGGCGACGGCAGGCGCGGGGTAGACCTGGTTCAGCTTGACGCTCATGTCCATGTCGTTCACCTGTGCGAGAAAAACGAGAAAGGGCACGTTTCCGCGCCCTTTGCTCATTGCTCAGCCCAAGGGATCAACCCAGCAGCTTCAGTACCGACGACGGCAGCTGGTTGGCCTGGGACAGGATCGCGGTGGAAGCCTGTTGCAGGGTCTGCTGCTTGGTCAGCTCGGCGGTCTCGGAAGCGAAGTCGGCGTCCTCGATCCGGCTGCGGGCAGCGGTGGAGTTTTCCGAAATGCTGTTGAGGTTGGCCACGGTGGTGTCGAAACGGTTCTGCACCGCACCGAGCTGGGCACGCTGGCTGTCGACCTGGGCGATGGCGGCGTCCAGGGCCTGGATCGAACGCTGCGATTCGGTAGCGCTGGTGATGCTCAGGTTGGAAACGGTGGTTTCCATCTTGGTAGCGGTGGCGCCGGTTTTGCCGGTCAGGCCCAGGGCGGCCAGGCCGGTACCTGCGCTACCGTCGGCGATGGTGATGTCCTTGTTGGAGAACAGGGACAGCTTGCCATCGTCGCTCAGGCTGGCGGTCACGCCGGTGCTGGCGCTGTTGATCGACGAGACGATGCTCTGCGCGGTCGAACCGGCAGCGAACTTCACTTCGACGCCATTGAGGGTGATCGAGGTGTCGGCGCTGGTCTTGGCTTCGGAAGTCCCGGCGGTCAGGCCCAGCTGGGCGAGCGAGCCGCTGCTGGCGTTGGCCAGCTTGACGTCCTGGCCGTCCTTGGAGGTGACGCTGATGCGGCCATCCTTGATTTCGGCCTTGTCGATGCCATCGGCGCCACCGATGCTGGTCAGTACGTCGGCGATGGTGTCGCCAGCTGCCCAGCTGACATTGCTGCCGTTGACGCTGATCGAACCTGCGGAAGCAAGGGTGTCGGTGCCAGTGCTGGCTGCGCCCACAGTCTTGGTGGTACCTGCCGAGAGGCCGGCGATGGCCATGCCACCGGTGCCATCAGCGATGGTGATGTCGCTCTTGGAAGTGAGCGTGAAGCCAGTGGTCTCGTCCCAAGCCGCTGTGGCGTTGGCGTCACCGCCAGTGGCCGCGCGCAGGGCGGTCTGGATCTTGGTGGCGACGTCCGCGCCCTTGTCGCCAGTATTGAGCGTGACGGTCTGGTCGCCGACCTTGAAGGTCTTGCCGTCGTCGGCCGCGTCCACGCCAGCACCGGCGGTCTGCAGGGCAGCAACCGGAGCAGCGGTGAGCGTAGCGGTGCCCGAAGTCAGCTTGGTGCCCAAAGCGGTAGCGGTCAGGCCACCCATGGCGGCGCCATCGACGGTCGCTTCGCTGTAGGAGCCTTTCAGGCCGGTGGCGCTGATGTCGGTCATGCCGAACGAGATGGTCTCGTTGGCGTTGGCACCGATCTGGAAGCCGACGTTCTGGAACGAACCGTCGAGGATGTTGCGGCCACCGAAGGTGGTGGTGTTGGCGATACGGGTCAGCTCGCCCGACAGCGCGGTGAATTCCTGCTGCAGGGAGGTGCGGTCGTCATCGCTGTTCGAGCCGTTGGCCGACTGCAGGGCCAGTTCGCGCATGCGCTGCAGGATGCTGGTCGATTCCTGCATGGCGCCTTCGGCGGTCTGGGCGATGGAGATGCCGTCGTTGGCGTTCTTGACCGCGACGGTCAGGCCCTTGACCTGGCTGGTCAGACGGTTGGCGATCTGCAGGCCGGCGGCATCGTCCTTGGCACTGTTGATCTTCAGGCCGGAAGACAGGCGAGACATCGAAGTACCCAGCGCGTCGGAGGCACGGGTCAGGTTCTTCTGAACGCCCAGAGAGGTGATGTTGGTATTGACGGATAAAGCCATGACGAAATCCTCGTGGTATGGGTACTGCGGCTTCCGGCCCTGGCATACCGCCGGGAGTGGCCTAGAGAACCTACATGATTGTTATCGTCGTTGGCGGCGGTTGCTTGAGGGCTTTTTTGAAAAAAAATGCCATCACGTCGACAGCTCGAAAAATCAACCACTTATCCCATGCCCATGAAGCCCCATGACGAAAAAAAGGCGCCAGGCATGCAAGCCAGGCGCCTCGTTCGCCATGCGGTACGTCAGTCGCGCTGCAGAATCGCCGAGCCCCACGACAGGCCCACGCCGAAACCGCTGATCGCCACGCGCTTCCATGGCCCGCCGAGCATGTGCTTCTCGAGCAGCAGCGGAATGCTGGACGACACCGTGTTGCCGGTTTCGAGCATGTCCTTGACGAACTTCTCCGGTTGGTCCTCGAAGCGCCGCGCCACGGCGTCGACGATCGCCGCGCTGCCCTGATGGATGCAGAAGGCGTCGATGTCCGCCGAAGTCAGCTGGGCGGCCTCGAGCAGCTCGTGCAAGTGCGCCGGCACCTTGAGCAAGGCGAAGTTGAACACCTGGCGCCCGTTCATGAAGAACTGGCCGTCGGTCACCTTCAGGTGCGCCGCGCCGGAACCGTCGGTACCGAAAAGCGAGCGACCCAGCTGCCAGTCGGCGCCCTCGGCCATCCAGGTGGCGGTGGCAGCGTCGCCGAACAGCATGGTGGTGTTGCGATCCTCGGGATCGACGATCTTGGAGTATGGGTCGGCGGTGATCAGCAGGCCGTTCTTCAGCCCCGCCGCTTCCATGAACCCCTTCATGGCATAGAGCCCGTAGACATAGCCCGAGCAGCCGAGCGACACATCGAAGGCGGCGACGGCGGTGGACAGCCCGAGCTTGTCCTGGACGATCGCCGCGGTGTGCGGCAGGCCTTCCTCGTCGCCGTTCTGGGTCACCACGATCAGCGCATCGATCGCCTGCGGATCGAGCGACGGATTGCTGGCGAACAAGGCCTTGGCGGCCTCGACGCACAGGTCCGAGGTTTCCTGCTCGCCGGCCTTGCGTGGCAGGAAGGTCGAGCCGATCTTGCCGAAGATGAACTCTTCGTCCTTGCCGAACTTCGCGCCCTGGGCATAGTTGTCCACGCCAGCGGACGGCACGAAACTCGCGATACTTTTGATGCCAATCATTCCTGGCTTCCCAATGAAAACAGCCAAAAATCGCCACTCGCTGAATTGAGGGCGCCAACTACCGGGGGCACTGCCTGCAATCCGGTAACAAAATGCTGCAAAAACTGCCGCATAGAATACAGGGAAGATGCACGATCGGGCGCATTGGTCACACCCAGGTGGTGAAAAAGCCACGCCGAGGCGGGAGTGGAAGCCGCAAGCTGCAAGCAAAAGCGAACCGCGGCGCCGATCCGCTTCTGCTTGCAGCCTGTGGCGTGCGGCTTCCCTTAGAGCTTGTCGAACAGGCTGAGCTGGGAAAGCCGGGCGAAGGCCAGTTGGGACGCCTCGAGCATCGCCTGCTGCAAGGTCAGGGTAATGGTCGCCGACGCCATGTCGGTGTCGCCGATCGCGCTCTGGGTGCTCTTGTTGGCCAGGTCCAGGCTGGTGTTCTCCTGCTGCTGGATCTGCAGGGAATTGCCACGCGCACCAATCGCGCCACGGGTGATGTCGATACGCTCGCGGGCGCTGGCCAGGTTGGAAATCGCCGAGTCGGTGGCCTGCTTGAGCGCCGCCTGGGAGGCCGTGTCGCTGACTGGGTTCTGCAGCGCGGTGCGCAACTGGCTGAGGGTGTCGAGCACGTTCTGGGTCTTGTGCGTGTTGGCGGTGACCGCGAACTGGTCGCCTTCGCCTGGGGTCCCGTCGAGCTGATAGGTGACGCCCGCCACGCTCAGCGCGTTGTCGCTGCCCAGGGTACCGCTGGCCAGCGGCTTGCTTTCGGCGGTATAGGGCTGGGCGTAGAGCTGGTACTCGGTGGCGCTGCTGAACCGGATCACCGCCCCGCCATCGGGAAACGCGCTGCGGTACCTGGCGGCATCGCTGACCTGGCTGGACGTGATCTGCGCCGTGGACGGGTTGCCAGCACTGCGCGTGGCAGTCAGGCTGTCGGGCTTGGCCTGCACGGAAAACACGTGGCCGGCCACGCTGGCGTCGGCGTCGTCGCCGTCCTTGAGCTCGATATCGATCTCGAACTCCACTCCGCGCAGGGAAATGATGTCGCCGCCTTCGGCCTTGTGATCGAACTTGCCGTTGGTTGGCGTCTCGCTGGTGATGTCCTTGCCGGAAGCGTCGGTGACGCTGTACTCGGTGGCACTGGTGAAGGTGATGGTATAGGGCTGGCCGGCGGCGAAGCGATCGCTGTAGGTGCTGGCCGAGGACAGCAAGCCCTGGGACAGGCGCACCCGGCCGTCGTCCGGGTTGGGCGCCGTCTGGCTGGACTGGGTACGGCTGTTGTTGGTGGCCTGCTCGAAGACGCTGTAGCCGGTGTCGTTGGTGGCCAGGCGCAGGGTGTCGGAGACCTGCAGGCTGAGCTGGGTCTGATCGCCGCGGTAGCTGTAGGTGCCGTCGCTGTTGCGCACGTAAGGTGGCGAATCGCTCTTCGAGCCGCCGAACATGTAGTCGCCATTGGCATCGCGCGAGTTGAGCAGGCCGAAGACGTTGGCCTCGATCTCCTTCACTTCGCTGCTGATCGAGGTCCGGTCGGCGTCGCTCAGGCCGCCGTTGCCGGCCTGGATCGCCAGTTCGCTGGCGCGTTGCAGGGCATCGTTGATGGTCGAGAGCACGCTCTCTTCCTGCAACAGGGCGTTGTTGACCGTGGTCATGTTGGCGCTGTACTGGCCAAGCAAGGCGCTCTGCTGCTGCAGCAGCAACAGGCGCGAGGCGCCGACCGGGTCGTCGCCAGCGCTCTGGATGCGCGAGTTGGAAGAAATCTGCTCGGTGGTCTTGGCCGTGCTGGAAAAGTTCTTCGAGTAGTTGGTGGCGCTGGTCTCATAGAACTGAGCGGTGGATATACGCACGTTCAGCTACTCCTCAAAGAGCGTTGATCAAGGTCGAGAAAATCTGCTGCGCCGTCTTGATGATCTGCGACGACGCGGTGTAGTAGTGCTGGAACTTCACCAGGCTGGCTGCCTCGTCGTCCAGGTTGACCCCGGACATGGCGCTGCGGCTTTCCTGGGCCGACTTGAACACCGCCTCGGTGGCGGTGGTGTCGATCTGCGCCTGACTGGACTTGGCGCCGACCTGCTCGACCAGCGAGGCATAGGCGGAGGTGAAGCTGATCCCGCCACCGGAGCCGGTAGCCACGGTCGAGCGCGTCTGCAGCTCGAGCAGCGCGGTTGCGTTGCGGTTGTCGGCCTTGCCGTCGGCATTGAACGACAAGGTGAAGCTGTCGTTGGCCGTCGGGCTGCCGCCAATGGTGGTCTCGACCGTGAAGGTACGGGCCTTGCCCGCGCTGTCGAGCAGTGGCGCGCCGGAGGCATCGAGCATCGGCACGGCCAGCGACAGCGCATTGTCCTGGCCCGGCACGATGCTGCCGCTGCCGAGCGGGTTACCCTTGGCATCGAACAGGCTGTAGCCTTGGGCGCCAGCGCTGGCCGCCTGGAACACCAGGCGCACGGGCATGGCATCGCGGATGGCATCCTGAGCCAGGACAGTGTCGCTGCCGCCGTAAACGTCCAGCGTCTGGCCGAGGCTGGGCTGGGTGATGGTCCCGGTGCCACTGTTGCCGCCACTGGCCGCGGCGCTGATCGGCGCGGCGAAGGCCAGCTTGTTGGCATCGCTCAGCACCATGCCGATGCTGCCCGCGGCGGCGCGGGTCGGGATCACTTTGAAGCTGTCGCCGGCAGCCAGGGCCGCGCCGTCGAGCTTGAGCGAAAAGCCGTCGATCACCGGGGCAGGATCGGCGGACAGGTCGAAGCTGCCCAGCTCGGTGCCGTCGGAACGGCGCACGCTGTACTGGCTGGCACTGCTGAACTTGACGTCGTAGTCATAGGCCGTCAGCGCCCCGCTGTCTTCGATGCTCACGGCCAGGTTGCCGGAGCCGGCGCTGTTGTTCGACGAGGCCAGGCTACGCTGGGCCACGGCGGTGGCGCTGTTGATGCTGGAGAACAGGTTGCTGCCGAACTGGGCATTGGCATCGAGGCCCTGCCCCAGCTGGCTGTTGATGGTATCGGAGACCACCAGGGCCGTGCGGCCCAGCTCGTTCATCGCCGGCGTCAGCACGTCGCTGCGGTAGCGCAGCAGGCCACCGATGGTGCCACCGCTAGCCACCGAAGTGACATCCGAGCTGAAGTTCTGGTAATTGACCTGCAGGCCGTACTGGCTCTTGTCGGTGGTGCCTGGCGCCACCGACAACTCATTGGCGCGGTTGCCGGTCACCAGGGACTGGCCAGTGCCCAGGTAGACATCCAGGTTGCCGTCGCGCTCCTGCACGCTCACCCCCACCAGCTCGTTGAGCGAGCGCACGGCCTCGTTGCGTGCGTCGAGCAGGCTGTTGGGGCTGGTGCCGGCGGCCGACAGCTGGACGATCTGCTTGTTGTAGTCGGCGATGCTGGCGGTCAGCTTGTTGACCTGTCCGGCCAGGGTATCGAGCTGGGAATTGATCACCTCGTTCTGCTGGCTCATCTGGCTGTAGACCGAGTTGAAGCGATTGCTCAGGGTCTGCGCCTGGGTCAGCAGCAGCTGGCGCGAGGCGACATCGCCGGGCTTGGCCGAGGCGGTCTGCAAGGCCGAGAAGAACGAGGTGAGGACCGAGCTGATGCCGGTGTCGCGATCGGCCAGCAGCTTGTCCATGCTGGTCACCTGGTCCTGGTAGGCGACCGCGTCGGCCTGCAGCGAAGTGGCGGTCTGCAGCTGGTTGTCGAGGTAGGCGCTGTAGATCCTGCGCACGTCCGACAGCGTGGTGCCGGTCCCGAGGAAACCCACCCCGATGTTCTGCGGCGTGCTGGCGGACTGCACCGCCTGCTGGCGCGAATAGCCCGAAGTGGCCGCGTTGGCGATGTTGTTACTAGTGACCGAGAGCGCCGCCTGGCTGGCATTCAGGCCGCTGAGGCCGATCGAGATCAGGTTGGACATGCGTCAATCCTTATAGATTCGTGGAACTGCCAGCCATGGCGTATTGCTGGGTGGGCTGTATCTGCCGGGCGATGCTGATGATCTTGCTGGCGTATCCGGGATCGGTGGCATAACCGGCTTTCTGCAGTTCCCTGGCGAACTGCTCTGGGTTATCGGCCGACTTCACCGCATCTTGATAGCGCGCATTGTTCTGCAGCAGGCTGACCAGGTCATGGAAGCTGTCCTGGTAGGAGTCGTACGAGCGGAACGCCGCCGTTTCCTTGACGAAGCGGCCCTCGCGAAACTCGCTAGTGATCGCCCGCGCCTGGTCGCCCTGCCAGTTGCCGGAAGCCTTGATGCCGAACAGGTTGTGGCTGCTGCTGCCATCGGCCGCGCGCATCACCGACTTGCCCCAGCCGGTTTCCAGGGCCGCCTGGGCCACCAGGTAGCGTGGGTCGATGCCGATGCGCCTGGCGGCCTGCTCGGCCATCGGCAGCATGGTGGCGATGAACTCGTCGCTGTCGGCGAAGCTGCTCTTGACCGGCGCCAACGGCGGCTGAGCCACTGCGCGACCCTGGATCTGCAAGCCGGCTGGCGCGGCGAAGGCACGCGCCGGCTGCCAGTCGGCCTTGGCCACGCCGTCACCCTGGCGGGCCGGCAGGCTGGCGCCGTCGCTGGGCGTCGGGGCGCTGCCAGCCGACGGCACGATGCCAGCCAGCAAGCGGTCGGTGAGTTTGCCCGGCAGGGCCAGACGCCGCGAATTGAGCGCGGCGACATCGTTGCGCGGCGCGCTGCCGGCATCGGCCCGCACCGGGTCGGCCACATGCTTGCCCCACAGCGTGGGCTGATTGGCATCGGCACGCGGGAACGGGCTGGCGCTGGCGACGCTGGCGGCCTTCTGCTTGGACAACTGGCGCATCAGCACATCCTGCAAGCCGATGCCGCCACCTTCGCGGGACATGCTGACCGCCAGCTGCTGGTCGTACATGTCCTGGTACTGCTTGACGGTCTCGGTGTTCAGCGGATTGTCGGCGGCCAGCACATCGCTGGCCTTGCGCGAGGCCTTGAGCATTTCGCTGACGAACAGCGACTCGAACTCCTGCGCCACCTTGCGCAGGTTGCCTTCGCTGTCGCGGTCGCCATGCTTGAGCGAGCTCAGACGATTGAGGTCGGTGTAGGCGCCGCTGTCGGCGTTTCCGGAAACCAGGCTCTTGGGCGTCATGGCCAGTGTCCTCAGATGACGATCAGGTCGGCCTGCAAGGCGCCGGCCTGCTTCAAGGCTTCGAGGATCGCCATCAGGTCCCCGGGGGCGGCGCCGACCTGGTTCACCGCACGGACGATCTCGTCCAGGGTGGTGCCAGGGCCGAACTTGAACATTGGCTTGGCCTCCTGTTCGGCGCTCACGCGCGAGCGCGGCACCACGGCGGTCTGGCCACCGGACAGCGGCCCCGGCTGGCTGACGATCGGATCCTCGGTGATGGTCACGGTCAGGCTGCCATGGGTCACCGCGGCCGGCGAAACCTTGACGTTCTGGCCGATGACGATGGTCCCGGTGCGCGAATTGATGATCACCTTGGCCACTGCCTGGCCGGGGTCGATCTCCAGGTTCTCGAGCACCGAGAGGTAGTCGACACGCTGGCTGGGGTCCATCGGCGCGGTGACTTGCACCGAACCGCCGTCCAGGGCCTGGGCCACGCCAGGGCCGAGCAGCTCGTTGACCTTGTCGACGATGTGCTTGGCGGTGGTGAAGTCCGGCCGGTTGAGGTTCAGGGTCAGGCTGTTGCCCTGGTTGAAGCCGCTCGGCACCGCGCGCTCGACGGTGGCGCCGCCAGGAATGCGCCCGGCCGACGGGACGTTGACGGTGATGCGCGAGCCGTCGCGGCCTTCGGCATCGAAACCGCCAACCACCAGGTTGCCCTGGGCGATCGCATAGACATTGCCGTCGATGCCCTTGAGCGGGGTCATCAGCAGGCTGCCGCCGCGCAGGCTCTTGGAGTTGCCGATCGACGACACGGTGATGTCGATCACCTGGCCGGGCTTGGCGAAGGCCGGCAGGTCGGCATGCACCGAGACCGCCGCGACGTTCTTGAGCTGCACGTTGCCAGAGCCAGCCGGCACCTTGATGCCGAATTGCGAAAGCATGTTGTTGAAGGTCTGCAAGGTGAACGGCGTCTGGGTGGTCTGGTCACCGGTACCGTTGAGCCCGACCACCAGGCCGTAGCCGATCAGCTGGTTGGTACGCACCCCGGAAATGCTGGCGATGTCCTTCAGGCGCTCGGCATGGGCGCCGAGGGCGAAGCTCAGGACGAACGCAGCGGCAAGTAACTGCCTGATCTTGAACATGGGCATCGTGACTCAGAAAGGCCACAGCGGGCTGAGGAAGAAGCGGTCCAGCCATCCCGGCTGGCTGGCATCGGCGAACGAGCCGGTGCCCGAATAGGTGATCCGCGCATCGGCCACGCGGGTCGAGGGCACGGTGTTGTCGGTGGCGATGTCATCGGCGCGGATCAGCCCGGCGATGCGCACCAGCTCGTCGCCAGTGTTGAGCGTCAGCCATTTTTCGCCACGCACGGCGATGATGCCGTTGGGCAGCACGTCGGCCACGGTCACGGTGATCGAACCGGTCAGGGTATTGCCCTGGGCTGCCTTGCTGTCGCCCTTGGTCGAGCGATCGCCGCTGTAGCCAGCATCGAGCGACAGGTCGCCGCCACCGAACGGGTTGTTGGTGTTGGGCGAGGCGCCGAACAGCGAGGTCAGGCCGAGCTTGGCGTTGCTGTTCTTGGCGATCTGCGAATTGGCGCTCTTGCTCGCCGAAGTGCGCTCGTTGAGGGTGATGGTGATGATGTCGCCGACCCGGAACGCCTTGCGGTCGCCATACAGGTTCTGTTCGAACCCGGCCTGGTAGATCGAGCCGTTGTTGGCCGCCGCCGGCAAGGGAGTACGCGGCAGCACCGGCGCGTAGTACGGATCGTTGGGCTTGGCCACTGGCGCGACACAACCGGCCAGCGACAACGCCCCACCGAGGACGAAGACGGAAAACAGACGATGCATGACGCTTACCTCACGGTGTAACGGGCGCTGCGGGCGCAGCCGGGTCGCTTTGAAGGTTTACAGCTGCTGGGTCACGAACGAGAGCATCTGATCGGCGGTGGAGATGACCTTGGAGTTCATCTCGTAGGCGCGCTGGGTGGTGATCATGTTGACCAGCTCTTCCACGGTGCTGACGTTGGAGTTTTCCAGGGTCTGCTGCAAGGTGGTGCCGAAGCCGTTGAGGCCTGGCGTGCCGATCTGCGGCGCACCGCTGGCGGCGGTCTCCATGAACAGGTTGCCACCGATGGCCTGCAGGCCCGCCGGGTTGATGAAGTCGGCGGTCTGCAGGTTGCCGATGATCTGCGCGGCCGGGTTGCCGGCGGTGGTGATCGAGACGGTGCCGTCCTGGCCGACGGTGAAGGTCTGCGCCTCTGGCGGCACGACGATCGCCGGCTCCAGGGCGTAGCCATTGGCCGTGACGATCTGGCCATCGGAGTTGAGGTGGAAGGTGCCGTCACGGGTATAGGAAACGGTGCCATCAGGCTGCATGACCTGGAAGAAACCGCGGCCGTTGATAGCCATGTCCAGCGGATTCTCGGTGGTCTGGAGGCTGCCGGCGGTGAAGTTCTTCTGGGTGCCGACGATGCGCACGCCGGTACCGACCTGCAGGCCCGACGGCAGCTCGCTGTCCTGGGTCGACTGGGCGCCTGGCTGGCGCTTGACCTGGTACAGCAGGTCCTGGAACTCGGCCCGGTCACGCTTGAAGCCGGTGGTCGAGACGTTGGCCAGGTTGTTGGAAATCACCGCCAGGTTGGTGTCCTGGGCGGAAAGGCCGGTTTTAGCGACCCAAAGAGCCGGAAGCATGCTGTTCTCCTCGTACGCCTGGATTACGGCGCCCGTTCAAATGTGATTAGCCGATTTGCAAAACCCGGGCCATGGCTTCGTCGCCTTCCTTGGCCGTGTTCATCATCTTGACGTGCAGCTCGAACTGGCGGGACAGCGCCAGGACCGAAGTCATCTCCTCGACGGCGTTGACGTTGCTCGCCTCGAGAAAGCCCGACACCACCCTCACGCCGGCGTCGGCCTGGACAGGCTGGCCGTCCTTGGTGTGCAGCATGCCGTCGGCACCCTTGGTCAGACTGGCGATGTCCGGGTTGACCAGCTTGATGCGGTCGACTTCCGCCATTACCCGGGGGTCTTCGCCCATCGCCCGGATGCTGAGCGTGCCATCGTCGCCGATCTCGACCTTCTGCTCGGGCGGCACGGCAATCGGGCCGCCATTGCCCAGCACTGGCATGCCGTTGCCGGCCCGCAGTACGCCGAGGGCGTCGATGTTCAGACTGCCGGTGCGCACGTAGGCTTCGCTGCCGTCAGGCGCCTGTACGGCGATGAAACCGTTGCCGCTGACCGCCACGTCGAGTTCGCGGCCGGTTTCCTGCAGCGCGCCGGGCGTGAAGTCGGTGGCCGGACGCTCGGTCAGAGCGTAAGCCCGCGCCGGAAAGCTGTCGCCGAACACTGGCATCGAACGCGCCTGCTCCAGGTCGCGCTGGAAGCCGTTGGTCGACAGGTTGGCCAGGTTGTTGGCGTGGGCCCGCTGCGCCAGTGCGTTCTGGCTGGCACCGGTCATGGCCACGTAAAGCATCTTGTCCATGGATTCTCCTCTGCGCGACGGCGGTCGCGTGCTCATTGCGCTTGCCTAAGCAATTATCGAACCAACACCGCAAAGCCCCGTAGTTAGAGGGTTGCGAGAGGAACGGAAAGGATCGAGCGTCAGTTTGCCGGCAACTTGTCGCCGGTAGCAGCACGCGTTCAGCGATCCCGGCATCCGGCGTTGCGGTAGGGGCCGGCGTGCAACACCCAACCGCTGCCCGGGCTGAACTGCGCGCACAGGTAGCGACCGGTGGCGCTGCTCTGCCATTTGAACCACGGCGCCGGGGCGGCTTGCGCGGGGCCGGTCAGGAGTAGCAAGGTCAGCAGGGGCAATAGCGTCTTGGCTGTCTTCAACTGGGGGCCTCGTGAGGGGCGAGGGTGACGGCGCCTGGGCGGGACTGGGCAGGAGCAGCTGCGTCAGAGGCGATTGCAGCGCTGCGTTGGAGGCTACTGTGCGGCCTATCGCGACACGGCAGCCGCCCCTGCATCGGCACGGCCTGCCGGCGGGCGGCGGAGCAGCCAGCCGGCATGACCATCAGGTCATCTGGATGATGGTCTGCATCACCGTGCTTTCCGTGGAAATGGTCTTGGCGTTGGCCTGGTAGTTGCTCTGCGCCTTGATCAGGTTGACCAGCTCGCCGGTCAGGTCGACGTTGGAATCTTCCAGCGCACCGCCGGCGATCTTGCCGAGCGTGCCAGTGTCAGGCTGGCCGACGATCGGCACGCCCGAAGCATACGACTCCTTCCAGTTGGTGCCGCCAACCGGCGACAGGCCCTGGACGTTGGCGAAGTTGGCGACCGCGACCTGGCCGATCACCTTGTTCTGGCCATTGGTGAAGTTGGCGAACAGGTTGCCGCCCTCGTCCACCGCCAGCCCGGTCAGTTCACCAGTGGCATAGCCGTCCTGGTTCTTCGCGGTGGTGGCCGAGGCGGAGTTGTACTGGGTCGTGGCGAGCATGTCGACGGTCACCCCGCCTGCCCGCGCCACCGCGCCATTGCTGGCCCAGGTGCCTGCCGCGGTCTTCTCGGCAGGTACCCAGCCATCGAGCCGGAAGGTCTTGTCCTCGCCGATCGACAGGCCGCCCGGGACCGCGCCAGGGGTCAGCGCGGCGGTGTCGAGCGTGCCGTCGGACTTGAACGGCAGCTGGTTGACCAGCGGTGTGCTCTGGGTCGGATCGCTCGGGTTGCGCCCGTCGATGGTGCTGTACATGGTCCAGGAGTTGCTGGCGCTGTCCTTGACGAAATACTGGTTCAGCTGGTGGGCATTGCCCTGGCTGTCGAACACATCGGTGTTGAAGGTGTAGTTGTAGGTGCTGACGTTGGCGGGGTCGAATGGCGTGACCGTCGGCGCACTGGCGCTGGAGTTGAGGTTCACGGTCTCGTTGACCCGCGAGGTCGGCTTGGGCGACAGGTTGGACGTGTCGATCTTGAGGTTGGTGAGAATGCCCTGCACCACTTCGCCATCTTCGTTCACCGAGTAGCCTTGCAGGTTGGAACCGGCGGCGTTGACGATGTAGCCGTCCTTGTCGCTCTGGAACGCGCCGGCGCGGGTGTACAGCTTCGAGCCGTTGTCGTCCAGGGCGAAGAAGCCGCTGCCCTGGATCGCCAGGTCGAGGCTCTGGCCGGTGCTGACGATGTTGCCGGAGGTGAACATCTGCGACACCGCCGCGGTGGTGACGCCGCTGCCGACCGTGGTCTTGCCGCTGGTGCCGCGGATCGAGGCCGCGTACTGGTCGGCGAACTCCGCGCGCGAAGCCTTGAAGCCGGTGGTGGCGACGTTGGCGATGTTGTTGCCGGTGACGTTGAGGGCCTTGTTGGCCGCGTACAATCCGCTAAGGCCGATATTGAAAGACATGCTGCTCACTCCTGCCGTTCGAACCGGCCTCAGATTCCAATGGTTTGTACTTTCGACAGGGCCACGCTACCCAGGCCTGCCAGGTTCAACATCATTTCCGACCCGCTGCCGCCCAGCGACACGCTGGTCACGGTTGCCGGCAGGCTGGTGGTCATCGCCGTCTCGGTGCCATCCACGTCGGCGCTGGCCTTGAAGGTGTAGACGCCCGAGGCCAGGGTCTGGCCGGCACTGTCCTTGCCATCCCAGGCGAAGCCGACATTGCCGGCTGCCTGGCTGCCCAGGTCGAGGCTGCGCACCAGGGTACCCTCGGCGTCATAGATGCCGACCTTCAGCGCGCCACTGGAGGCGGTCAGGCTGACCAGGCCGTCGAGCTGCTTGCTGGTGTCCACCTGCGCCGTGTCGCTCTGCACGATGACGCTGCGCCCGACCAGGGACGAAGCCTGCAGCGCCTGGGAAGACTGGAAGCCACTGAGGATCGAGGACACCGAACCGTTGAGTGTCTGCATGCTCTCCAGGCTGCTGAACTGCGCCAGCTGGGCGACGAACTCGCCGTTGTCCTGCGGGTCGAGCGGGTTCTGGTTCTGCATCTGGGTGACCAGCAACTGCAGGAAGGCATCCTTGCCCAAGGCGCTGCCCGCCGTGCCGGTATTGCCGTTGGTAGCGCTGTCGGCCTTCTGTAGCGAACTCAGGACCGAGTTGGCGACCCCGCTGGTGGAATCGATGGTGCTCATAGGGTCATCCCGTTCACTGACCCAGGGTCAGGACTTTCTGCATCATGGTCTTGGCCGTGTTCATCAACTCGGCATTGGTCTGGAACGAACGGCTGGCCGAGATCATGTCGGCCATCTCCTCCAACACGTTGACGTTCGGGTAATAGACGTAGCCGTCCTTGTTCGCCGCCGGATGATTGGGCTCGTAGCGCGCCTCGAGGTTGCTCTGGTCCTCGACGATACCCATCACCTGCACGCCCTGCCCCGCCTCGCCCTGGTCCTCGAACAGCGACTGGCCGCTGCCGGCCTGGGCCTGCTGGAAGGTGGTGGCGAACACCGGGTGACGCGCGCGATAGGTCTGGTCGATGCTCGAGGAGACGGTCTCGGCGTTGGCGATGTTGGAAGCCACGGTGTTGAGCCGGGTGTTCTGGGCACTCATGCCGCTACCGGCAATGTTGAAGACGTTGGCCAGGGACATGGTCATTCTCCGCGCAGGGCCGAGATCAGCCCTTTGAATTTGCTATTGAGCAAGGTGAAGCTGGCCTGGAAGTCGATGGCGTTCTGCGCGTAGTTCGACTGCTCCATCTGGGCATCCACGGTGTTCTGGTCGAGCGAGGGCTGCATGGGCGTGCGGTACTTGAGCACGTCGTCGGCCGATGCCAGGCCCTCGGCCTCGATATGCCGGACGCTGGTCCGTTCCAGGGCGATACGGCTGTTCTGACTCTTCTGCGCCTCGGCCGCCAGCAGCGAGGCGAAGTCCAGGTCGCGCGCCTTGTAGTTGGGGGTATCGGCGTTGGCGATGTTGTTGGCCAGCACTTCGGCACGCTGGGCACGGAAACCCAGCGCCTTCTCGTGAATGCCTAGCGCCTTGTCGAAACTGATGCTCATGTCGGGAAAACCTTCGGAGGTTGGCCGGAATTGCTCGATGCCAACCCACAGCAAGGCTTGTGCCAACCTGGCCAAACCCAATGAATACGGGACGCAGGGCAATTTCGCGAAGCGCCACTGTCAGAAAAGCGGCAAGCGTTGGGGGGAGAAGCGGCAAGCGGCAGGCGGCCAGCGGCAAGAAAAAGCCGCGCGGGCAGGTGGTTTCGAGCCGCAGGCTGCAAGCAGGACGCGTGGAGTTCGCATGCGCCACCATCTGCTGGAGCTAGCCACCCGTGAGCCCGCCGCCGTACGGCTTCTCTTCGCTGGCCGCTAGCGGCTTTGCGGCTTGCTGGTAGCGACTTGGGGGCTCACTTGGCCTTATAGATGATCCCCGGGCTGCACTGGACCATCTGGTAGTGATCGGGCAGGCCGTTCAGCGCCTCGGAAGCGCCTAGGAACAGGTAGCCGCCAGGCTTGAGCACGCTGTGGATGCGCAGCAGGATGTCCTTCTTGACCTGGGCCGAAAAGTAGATCAGCACGTTGCGGCAGAAGACCACGTCGAACTTGCCCAGGCTTGCATAGTTGTCGAGCAGGTTGAAGGCGCGAAACTCGACACGACTGCGGATTGCCGGCTTGACCGCCCAGCGCCCTGCCCCGCGACCGTCGAAATAGCGCTGCAGGCGCTCCTGCGAGAGGCCGCGGGCGATCGCCAGGCTGTCGTATTCGCCAGTCTTGCAGTTGGCCAGCATGGCGCCGGACAGGTCAGTGGCGACGATCTGCGCGCCGGCCTTGAGCTGGCCAAGGTTGCCGCGCTCGAACTCGTCGATGGCCATGGACAGCGAATAGGGTTCCTGCCCGGAGGAGCAGGCAGCCGACCAGATGCGCAGGCGCTGGCCAGGACTGTTGCGCACGAACTCGGGAATGACCCGGTTCTTGAGCACCTCGAACGGATAGGTATCGCGAAACCACAGGGTTTCGTTGGTGGTCATGGCATCCACCACCTGCTCGCGCAGCCCGCCTCGCGGCTGGGTCTGCAGGCGCTGGACCAGTTCGCCGAGCGACTTGATGCCCTGTTGCTCCATCAGCTTGTTGAGACGGCTGGAGACCAGGTATTGCTTGTTCTCCCCCAACAGAATCCCACAGGCTTTCTCCAGGAACACCCGGAACTGCTCAAAATCCAAATTACCCGTAGACAAAGCTGCCGCCTCTCGAATCTCATGTAGCGCCAGGGCCGGCGGCCCCAGGCGGGTTTAATGCATGGCCTTGATACGATCGACCACGCGCTGCGCCAGGTCGTCCGGCCGGAACTTGGCCAGGAAGTCATCGGCGCCGACCTTCTTCACCATGGCATGGTTGAACACGCCCGATAGCGAAGTATGCAGCAGGATGTGCAGCCCCTGCATGCGCTGATCGCCTCGAATCTCGGCGGTTAGGGTATAGCCGTCCATTTCCGGCATCTCGATGTCCGAGATCATCATCAGGAACTCGTCTTCTGGCCGCTTGCCCTCGTCCACCAGCTTGCGCAGGTAGTCCAGGGCCTGACGACCGTCGTTGAGCGCCACCACCTCCACGCCCACGGTCTGCAGGCAGCGGCTGACCTGCTTGCGCGCCACCGACGAATCGTCGACGGTCAGCACGCGCAACGTCACGGCCTTGTCCTGCACCTCGGCATCCACCACGCCGGCCGACACCGACTCGGAGGTCGGCGCCACTTCGGCAAGCACCTTTTCCACGTCGATGATCTCGACCATGCGGTTGTCCACCCGGGTGACGGCCGTCAGGTAGTGATCGCGGCCGGTCCCCTTGGGTGGCGGATGGATCTCCTCCCAGTTCATGTTGACGATGCGCTCGACCGAATGCACCAGGAAACCCTGGGTCTTGGTGTTGTACTCGGTGATGATCACGAAGCTGTTGCGCGCCTCCTCGCGCAGCCCCGGCAGGCCCGTGGCCCGCGACAGATCGATGATCGGGATGGTCGCCCCGCGTATATTGGCAACGCCGCGCACCACCTGGTGGGATCTGGGCAGCATGGTCAGCTCCGGGCATTGCAACACCTCCCGGACCTTGAACACGTTGATCCCGTACAGCTGCGCGCCATTGAGGCGGAACAGCAGCAGCTCGAGACGATTCTGCCCTACCAGTTGCGTGCGCTGGTTGACCGAATCCATAACACCAGCCATGCCACACTCCTTCATCATTCAACCCGTATCCAAATCGGCACGAGCTTTGCTTTTTTGAGCGGTATGCCTACGAAAACGACATTATTCCGACGACTGACGCGCCCGCTGCCCGGCCTGCTGGCCGTGCTGTGCCTGTCACTGCCCGCCACTCGCGTGCTGGCTGATGGGTTCACCCTGCCTGAACAGCTTATCGGTTCCACCCAGGGGTTTCTTGAGTTCGCCGTCGAAGATTATCTGGCCAGCAGCCAGACCGAAGGTCGCTACGAGATCGAGGTCAAGCCGCTGGACCCGCGCTTGCGCATGCCCTTGTGCGACCGTCAGCTCGACGCCTCGCTGGAAAGTCCGGCGCAGCCGCTGGGCCGGGTGACGGTCCGCCTGCGTTGCGATGGCGCGGCCCCGTGGACGGTATTCGTCCCGGCGCAGGTGCGCCTGTTCCGCGACGTGGTGGTGACCACCCGACCGCTCAAGCGCGAAAGCGTGATCGGCGAAGGCGACGTGGTCCTGCGCGAGCGCGATGTCGGCACGCTGGCCCAGGGGTTCCTGGCCCAGCTCGATCAGGCCGTGGGCATGAAGCTGCTGCGCCCGACGGTGCTCGACCAGGTGCTCACCCCCCAACATCTGGAACAGGCCGAGGTGATTCGCCAGGGCGATCATGTGGTGATCACCGCGCGCAGCGGCAGCCTCAGCGTGCGCATGCCAGGCGAGGCACTGGCCAAGGGCGGCTTGAGCGAGCAGATCAGGGTACGGAACCTCAATTCCAGGCGCGTGGTCAAGGCCAGGGTAACCGGGCCTGGCCAAGTCGAGGTCGCCATGTAGACCAGGCTGGCAGTCCGGGGCTGCTTTTCCTAAACTGTGTCGAAACGGGCAATGTGGGCGTGCCGTCAAGTGGCCGCGCATTCCTTGCTAAAGTTTCTTCGCAAATGGCCGAAAACAAGGCAAGCGTCCTGAACCCAGAGGTTTCTGATCATGGTCATCGACTTCAGTCGCATGAATAACTCACCGTCCGTTGCCGGGGTGCGCGGCAACACGGCGGCCGGCAGCACCGACAAATCCGCCCAGGCCAGCGAGACGGCCAAGCCGGCCGGCGTCAGCGGCGAAGCCGTGCACCTGAGCCCGGAGGCACAGCAGTTGCAAAAGATCACCGACAAGCTGCGTGACCAACCTGTGGTCGACAGTGCCCGCGTGGCGCAACTCAAGCAGGCCATCGCCGATGGCAGCTATCAGGTCGATGCCGCTCGGGTGGCAAGCAAATTGCTTGGCTTCGAAGGCGCGCGCTGACTGACGTCGCGCTGACTCCATCCATCAAGAGCCAGCCATGCACGACACTACCCTGCTGCAATTGATCGAACACGACATCGCACCGGCCCAGGAGCTGCTGGAGCTCCTGCAAAAGGAAGCCGTTGCCCTCCACGGTCGCGACATGCCGCTGCTCGAAGCCCTTCTGGCGCGCAAGCAATCGCTGATCGTGCTGCTTGAACAGCAGGGACGGCGGCGCAGCCATCTGCTCGCCAGCCTCGGTCTGTCCGCCGACCGCGCCGGCGTCCAGGCGCTTGCCGGGCAATCGTCTACAGGCGAAACCCTGATGCTCCGGCTCGATGAACTGACCCAACTGATGGATGCCTGTCAAAAAGCCAACCAGACCAACGGGCGGATCATTCAGGTCCAGCAACAGGCTACCGCCACGCAAATCCGCATTCTCATGGGCGGGGACGCGCCATCGCTCTATGACAGCCGCGGCAGCACCGCGCCACTGGCCAGGCCACGCACCCTCAGCCAGGTGTGAATAGCGCTATCAAGGCTGCCAACATGCTGGCAAAATGCCGCTTCGCGCGCGTGTCGCTTTTGCCTGGAGATTGATTACCCGTGTTCAATGAAGCCGATGCTCCACAACCCCCTCAGGTGCTGAACACACCACTGGAGGTCGCAGCCAACCTGCGATCACTGCAAGAGAGTCACGATCCGCTGATCATCACCTTTCCCGAGCGCGAACAGCGCTTCCAGAGCTATGTGGTCGAGGTGGACCGCGATAGCAATACGTTGGCACTGGACGAGATGATCCCGCGCGATGGCGAGAAATACATCGAGAACGGCGAACCGTTCCGTGTCGAGGGTTTCCATGATGGCGTGCGCATCGCCTGGGAATGCACCACGCCGCTGAGCATCGGCCAGGTTGGCGGGCACCGCTGCTACCGTGGCAGCCTTCCCGAGCAGATCGTCTATCATCAACGGCGCAACGCATTCCGCGCAGCCTTGAAGCTGTCGCAGCTGGTGGACATCGTCCTGGACGGCGAGCGTCTCAAGGGTACCGGCTTGCTGCGTGGCAAGCTGCTGGACATCTCGGCGACAGGTTGCAAGCTGCGTTTCGACGGCGATGTCGAGCACCAGCTGCAACTGGGCCAGGTCTACGAAAAGTTCAGCGCTGGCGCACCGCTGGGCCTAACCCAGGTGATGGTCGAGCTGCGCCACCTGCATTTCGAGCAAGGCTTCAACACCACCTTCGCTGGGGTGCGCTTCCACAACATCAACGGCCAGCAGCAGCGCCGAGTGGAAAGCTTCGTCTACCAGCTGCAGCGCGAGGCGCGACGCTTCGACAAGGACGATTACTAAGCGCGAGGGCGGCCGCGCGCGCTTGCAGACGCTGCGGTGCCGTTCCATGCCCTGGGGCGATCGATGGGTGTTTGCCGGCCGGTAGCGGCCGCTACAACCATGGAGCGTGCCTGCCTGAATGGCCAGCCGCCCTTCGGCTACAGGGGCCGCCCTGGCTCGCCGGGACTGGTCGCTTGCTCGACCTCGACCTCGCCCTCGGTATCTTCCGCCGCGACCGGTGCCTGCATGACATCCTGCACCACCTGTTCGTCGACTCGCGGATCGAGCGCGGCGGACAGTGGCGAGCCGGCGGCCGGCATGGCCACGTGATGCAACGGTGCGTCCTGGACCTGGTGCAGACCAGTGACGGCCTTGGGCCGGATGCGCCAGACCAGGACCAGGGCGAAGAACACGAAGAAGGCATAGAGCATCTGTGCGCCCAGCAGCTTCATCAGCACACCCGCGACCAGCGGCCCGATACTGGCGCCCACGCCATAGGTGACCAGCAGCATGGCCGTCAGCGAGACCCGACGCTCACTCTCCACGTGGTCGTTGGAAAAGGCCACGGCCAGCGGATACAGGCAGAACTGCAACAGCGAAATCACGAACCCCATGCCGAACAGCAGCTCCAACGGCACCCCCGGCAACACGGCGAACGGCAAGGAAGCGAGCGCCAGGCCAATGGCCACCCCACGAATCAGTACGGCGCGGTCGTAACGGTCCGATAACCAGCCCAGCGGCCATTGCACCACCAGCCCGGCGAAGATGCAGAAGCCCATGAACAGGCCGATCTGTTCGGTCGACAAGCCTTGCCCGGCCGCATACACCGGCGCCAGGCCATAGAAGGAACCGACGATCAGGCCCGAGCCAAGCACGGTGCTCAACGATTGTGGCACCCGTTTGATGAAGAACCTTGGCTCCATCGGCGCCGGGCGCAGCGGCGCCGGGTGGATGCGCCGGGTCATGGCGACCGGCACCAGGCACAGGGCGAAGCACATGGCCACCAGCATGAGCAGCTCGGGACCGAGCGCCGGATGCACGACCAGGATCAGCTGGCCGAGCACCAGTCCCAGGTAGGAAAAGATCATGTAGCCGCTGAACACCGCGCCGCGCTGCTTGGCATCGGCCTGTTCGTTCAGCCAGCTTTCCAGGACCATGTACTGGCACATCATGCCCAGGCCGACGATCATCCGCAGCCCGACCCAGGCCGGCAACCAGCTAGTCATGCCATGCCCCAGCACCGCGGCGCCGACGATGCCGGCACAGGTGGCATAGGCCCGGATATGTCCGACCCGGGCGATCAGCCGGTGCCCGACCTTGCCGCCGACGGCCAGGCCGAAATAGTTGGCTGCCATCAGCGCACCGACCCACAGACTGTCGACGTGCTCGGCAGCCAGGCGCAGGGCCAGGTAGGTACTGAGCAGGCCGGAGCCGATCAACATCATCAGGGCAGCGAAATATAGCGAACGAAATGACTTCCAGATCTGTCGCATCAGCGTCCCGAAGGCTCCTTGATACAGGTGGGAAACAAGCCGGCACGACCAAGCATAAGGTCAAATTCCCTCTCGTGCAGGTCTGCCAGGCGAAAAATCCTGGGCAGGACGCAGCCAGTGCCGCCGTTGTCGCGCTCAGGCCTGGGCCGCCAGTACACGGCGCTCCCAGGGCGTGATCTCGTCGAGGAAATCGGCCAGCTCCAGTGTCTTGGTGGCGACATAGCCTTCGATGAACTCATCCCCGAACAGTTCCCGCGCCAGGCTGCTCTCGCGCAGCCGTGCCAGGCTCGCATGCAAGGTGCACGGCAGGCACAGGTCAGGCGGAACCTGGAACTGACCGCAGGCGGCAGGTGTGGGTAGCAGGCGCTGCTCGATGCCATGCAGCCCGGCCGCGAGACTGGCGGCGATGGCCAGGTACGGGTTGGCATCGGCGCCTGGCAGGCGGTTCTCGACCCGTCGCGCCGCCGGTGCGCTGGGCGGGATGCGCAGGCCGGCGGCACGGTTGTCCTGCGACCAGCAGGCGTTGTTCGGCGAGGCATAGGGGTGGCACAGCCGCTGGTAGGAATTGACGTGCGGCGCGAACAGGGCCGTGAACTGCGCCAGGCAGGCCTGCAGACCACCGATGAAGTGCTCGAAGGTCTCGGTCGGCTGCCCCCGCTCATCGTTGAACACGGCACGGCCGCCATCGAGTTCCAGTAGGCTCTGGTGAATGTGCATGGAGCTCCCGGCGGTGCGCGCCAGCGGCTTGGCCATGCACACCACGCTCAGCCCATGCTTGAGCCCTACTTCCTTGAGCAGGTGCTTGAACAGGAACGTCTGGTCGGCGAGCAGCAATGGATCGCCATGCAGCAGGTTGATCTCGAACTGGCTGACCCCCATCTCGTGCATGAAGGTATCGCGTGGCAGGCCAAGCGCCGCCATGCATTCGACCACTTCCCGGAAGAACGGCCGCAGGCCGTTCGCGGAGCTGACGCTGAACGCTGAGTGACCCATCTCGCGACGTCCGTCCAGGCCCACCGGCGGCCGAAACGGCTGGCGTGGATCCGGATTGCCGGCAAACACGAAGAACTCCAGCTCGGTCGCCACCACTGCTGCCAAGCCCCGTGCGGCATAGCGGTCGAGTACCGCGCGCAGCAGCGCCCGGCTGGACAAACCGCTCGGCTGGCCGTCCAGCTCTACCGCATCGCAGATCGCCAGCGCTCGCGGTCGTTCGCTCCAGGGCAGCACGTGCAGCTGGGAGCGATCAGCGACCAGGACCAGATCACCGTCATCGCCGCCGTAGACGCTGGTCGGCGGATAGCCGCCCATGATGCACTGCAGCAGGACCCCTCGAGCCAGCTGCAGCCGGCGCCCCTCGAGGAACCCTTCGGTGGTCATCACCTTGCCACGCGGCACGCCGTTGAGGTCGGGCGTGACACACTCGATCTCGTCGACACCCACCAGGCGCTCGGCGAGAGAATCCTGTTCGTTGCTCTTCATGGCACTGTCCTTGTCGTCGTCATGCGGGTTTGCAGGAGGCTGCGCCACGCAGCATGGCCGCGGGGCAAGCACCGGCGCACGCTATCCCGGCAGGCTCAACCCATTGGCTGGAAGCGGCAGCGCGGTCTTGTAGCGCACCTGCTTGAGGGCGAAGCTCGAGCGGATGTTGGCCACGCCCGGCAGACGAGTAAGGTAGTCGAGAAAGCGCTCCAGCGCCTGGATGCTGGGCAGCAGGACACGCAGCAAGTAATCGGGGTCGCCGGTCATCAGGTAGCACTCCATGACTTCCGGGCGCTTGGCGATTTCTTCCTCGAAGCCATGCAGGGAGGGTTCTACCTGTTTCTCCAGGCTGACGTGGATGAACACGTTGACATCCAGGCCCAGCGATTCGGGCGCCAGCAAGACGACCTGCTGGCGGATCACACCCGCCTGCTCGAGCGCCTTGACCCGGTTGAAGCAAGGCGTGGGCGAAAGATTGACTGCCCGAGCCAGCTCGGCATTGGTGATTCGGGCGTTCTCCTGCAGCTGATTGAGAATGCCGATATCGGTACGATCGAGTTTGCGCATCGGAACGACTGACCTGATTCTTGTGGTTTTGCAGAATATTTATCTGGCTGCCGGGCCAAAGGCAATGAACATAAGAGAAATATTCTTGCGCGCAGCTCCTATCATGTGAGGGAGGCTGGCCCGTCGCCCACGAGGCTCACCGGGACAGCAACCGCTTCGAAGCTCACAACAACAATCCGAGCGAGCGTGGACAGCATGAACGAATATGCGCCCCTGCGTCTGCACGTGCCCGAGCCCACCGGCCGGCCCGGCTGCCAGACCGATTTTTCCTACCTGCGCCTCGATGACGCAGGCCGAATCCGCAAGCCTCCCATCGATGTCGACCCTGCCGACACGATGGATCTCGCCCACGGCCTGATCCGCGTGCTCGACGACCAGGGCAACGCCCTGGGTCCCTGGGCCGAGGGCATCGAGCCACGACTGCTGCAAACAGGCATGCGTGCCATGCTCAAGACGCGCCTGTTCGACAACCGCATGGTGGTCGCCCAGCGGCAGAAGAAAATGTCGTTCTACATGCAGAGTCTCGGCGAGGAAGCGATCGGCACGGCCCAGGCGCTGGCCCTCGAGCGCAGCGACATGTGCTTCCCGACCTACCGACAGCAGAGCATCCTGATCAGCCGCGAGGTGTCCCTGGTGGACATGATCTGCCAGCTGCTGTCCAACGAGCGCGACCCGCTCAAGGGACGCCAGTTGCCAATCATGTATTCGGTCCGCGAAGCCGGCTTCTTCACCATCAGCGGCAACCTGGCCACGCAGTTCGTCCAGGCGGTCGGCTGGGCGATGGCTTCGGCGATCAAGGGTGATACGCGTATCGCCTCGGCGTGGATCGGCGACGGCGCCACCGCCGAGTCGGACTTCCACACCGCCCTGACCTTCGCCCACGTCTATCGTGCCCCGGTGATCCTCAACGTGGTCAACAACCAGTGGGCGATCTCCACCTTCCAGGCCATCGCTGGCGGCGAGGCCACCACCTTCGCCGGACGCGGCGTAGGCTGCGGCATCGCCTCGCTGCGGGTCGACGGCAATGATTTCCTCGCCGTGCACGCCGCCTCGCGCTGGGCCGCCGAGCGTGCTCGACGCGGCCACGGACCGACCCTGATCGAATGGGTCACCTATCGCGCTGGCCCCCATTCCACTTCCGACGACCCCTCCAAGTACCGCCCCGCCGACGACTGGAACCACTTCCCGCTTGGCGATCCGATCGCCCGGCTCAAGCAACATCTGATCGCCCGCGGGCTGTGGTCGCAACAGCAGCACGAGCACGTCTGCGCCGAGCTCGAGGCCCAGATCATCGCGGCGCAGAAGGAAGCCGAGCAGTACGGCACCCTGAGCAACGGCCACATACCCAGCGCGGCCTCGATGTTCGAGGACGTCTACAAGGAAATGCCCGACCACCTGCGCCGCCAGCGCCAACAACTGGGGGTGTGAGATGAACGACCTTCACAGTGATCTAGAAGTGGAAAATGCCATGTCCACCAGCGCCATGACCATGATCCAGGCCCTGCGCTCGGCCATGGACCTGATGCTCGAGCGCGATGACAACGTGGTCATCTACGGCCAGGACGTCGGTTACTTCGGCGGCGTGTTCCGCTGCACCGAAGGCCTGCAGGCCAAGCATGGCAAGTCGCGGGTGTTCGATGCGCCGATTTCCGAAAGCGGCATCGTCGGCACGGCCGTGGGCATGGGCGCCTACGGCCTGCGCCCGGTGGTGGAAATCCAGTTCGCCGACTATTTCTACCCGGCTTCCGACCAGATCGTCTCGGAAATGGCGCGCCTGCGCTATCGCTCTGCCGGGGAGTTCATCGCCCCCTTGACCCTGCGCATGCCTTGCGGCGGTGGGATCTATGGCGGGCAGACCCATAGCCAGAGCCCGGAGGCGATGTTCACCCAGGTCTGCGGCCTGCGCACGGTGATGCCGTCGAACCCCTACGATGCCAAGGGCCTGCTGATCGCCTCGATCGAATGCGACGACCCGGTGATCTTCCTCGAGCCCAAGCGCTTGTACAACGGACCTTTCGACGGCCATCACGATCGTCCGGTGACGCCTTGGGCGAAGCATCCCCAGAGTGCCGTCCCAGACGGCTACTACCGGGTGGAACTGGACAAGGCCGCCATCGTCCGGCCCGGCAACGACGTCACCGTACTCACCTACGGCACAACGGTTCATGTCGCCCAGGCGGCTGCCGAGGAAACTGCCGTCGATGCCGAAGTGATCGACCTGCGTAGCCTGTGGCCACTGGACCTGGAAACCATCGTCGAGTCGGTGAAGAAGACCGGCCGCTGCGTGGTGGTACATGAAGCCACCCGCACCTGCGGCTTCGGCGCCGAACTGGTGGCGCTGGTCCAGGAGCACTGCTTCCATCACCTGGAAGCGCCAGTGGAGCGGGTCACCGGCTGGGATACGCCCTACCCGCACGCGCAGGAATGGGCCTATTTTCCAGGCCCGACACGGGTAGGCGCGGCATTGCAACGGGTCATGGAGGTCTGAATGGGCACGCACGTCATCAAGATGCCGGATATCGGCGAAGGCATCGCTCAGGTCGAACTGGTGGAATGGTATGTCAAGGTGGGCGACCAGATTGGCGAAGACCAGGTGCTGGCCGATGTCATGACCGACAAGGCCACGGTCGAGATTCCCTCGCCGGTCGCGGGCAAGGTCCTGTCACTTGGCGGCCAGCCGGGTGAAGTCATGGCCGTGGGCAGCGAACTGATCCGCATCGAGGTCGAAGGCAGCGGCAACCAGGCCGCTACCCATCCGCCCGAGGCTGTATCCGAGCGGGTCGAGACGAGGCCGCTCGCCGAGGCGGCCCCGCCCCGGACAGCGACCGAGGCCGCCACGCCTGCGCCAGCCCCGGGCCTGGCCAGCAGCGAGCCGGTGCCCTTCATGCCACGCCAGCCAGGCGAGAAGCCATTGGCCTCCCCCGCCGTGCGCAAGCGTGCGCTGGATGCCGGTATCGAACTGCGCTACGTGCAAGGCAGCGGGCCGGCCGGCCGGATCCTGCACGAAGACCTGGACGCCTTCATCAGGCGGCCTTGGGCCGGCGCATCGACCGCGGGCAGCCAGGCCAGGCGCACCGACAGCCAGCAGGTACCCGTCATCGGCCTGCGCCGCAAGATCGCCGAGCGCATGCAGGATGCCAAGCGGCGGGTCGCGCATTTCAGCTATGTCGAAGAAATCGACGTCACGGCTCTGGAAGCGCTGCGCCAACAGCTCAACCACACGTGGGGCGACAGCCGTGGCAAGCTGACCCTGCTGCCACTGCTGATCCGCGCCATGGTCGTCGCGCTGCGTGAGTTCCCGCAGATCAACGCCACCTACGATGATCAGGCCCAGGTCGTCACCCGCCACGGTGCCGTGCATGTAGGCATTGCCACGCAGAGCGAGAACGGCTTGATGGTGCCCGTGCTGCGCCATGCCGAGGCCGGCAGCCTCTGGCACAACGCCAGCGAGATCGCTCGGCTGGCCCAGGCGGCGCGCAGCGGCAAGGCATCCCGCGAGGAGCTGTCCGGCTCGACCATCACCTTGACCAGCCTGGGGGCACTTGGCGGCATCGTCAGCACGCCGGTGGTGAACACGCCGGAAGTGGCCATCATCGGCGTCAACCGCATGGTCGAGCGTGCGGTGGTGATCGATGGGCAGATCGTTGTGCGCAAGATGATGAACCTGTCGAGTTCCTTCGACCACCGGGTCATCGATGGCATGGATGCGGCGCTGTTCATCCAGGCGATCCGCGGCCTGCTGGAACAACCCGCCTGTCTGTTCGTGGAGTGAACGATGAAGCAGATCCTTGAAACCAAGTTGCTGGTCATCGGCGGCGGACCCGGCGGCTATGTCGCCGCCATTCGTGCAGGGCAACTCGGCATCGCCACGATCCTGGTCGAGCGGCAGGCACTGGGCGGCACTTGCCTGAACATCGGCTGCATTCCTTCCAAGGCATTGATCCACGTGGCCGATCAGTTTCACCGGGCCTGCGGCCAGGCCGAGCATGCCGAACTCGGCATCAGCGTCAGCGCACCGCGCCTGGACATCGGGCGCAGCGTCGCCTGGAAGGACACCCTGGTCGATCGCCTGACCTCGGGCGTCGCCGCGCTGCTCAAGAAGAACGGTGTACAGGTCATCCACGGCGAGGCCCGGGTCATCGATGGCAAGCAGGTAGAAGTCGACGGCCAGCGGATTCGCTGCGAACACTTGCTGCTGGCCACAGGTTCCCGCAGCGTGGAACTGCCGATGCTGCCCTTCGGTGGGGCGGTGATCGCCTCCACCCAGGCTCTGGCCCCGCAGACCCTGCCTCGGCACCTGGTCGTTGTCGGGGCTGGCTACATCGGGCTGGAACTGGGCATCGCCTATCGCAAGCTTGGCGCCCAGGTCAGCGTGGTCGAGGCCCGCGAGCGAATCCTGCCCACTTACGACGCCGAACTCACCGCGCCGGTCGTCGAGAAACTGGGCAAGCTCGGCATCGACCTCTACCTGGGACACACGGTGGAGGGCCATGATCACCAGGGCCAATGCCTGCTCGCGCGCGATGCCAACGGCCAGCAGGTACGCCTGGAAACCGATCGCGTGCTGGTTGCGGTGGGTCGCCGCCCCAACACCGAGGGTTACGGCCTGGAGTCGCTGGACTTGAACAGGCAAGGCCAGGCGATCGCGGTGGATCAACGCTGCCAGACCAGCATGCGGAACGTCTGGGCAATTGGCGACCTGACCGGTGAACCGATGCTGGCCCACCGCGCCATGGCCCAGGGCGAAATGGTCGCCGAAGTGATCGCCGGGCACGCCAGGCGCTTCGAGCCCACCGCCATCGCGGCCGTCTGCTTTACCGATCCGGAGCTGGTGGTGGTCGGCCTGACGCCCGATGCGGCTCGTGAACAGGCGCTGGACACGCTGGTGGCGCAGTTCCCCTTCGCAGCCAACGGCCGGGCCCTGACACTCGAGTCCGGGAGCGGCTTCGTCCGAGTGGTGGCACGACGTGACAATCACCTGATCCTTGGCTGGCAGGCCGTCGGCGCAGGTGTGTCGGAACTGTCCAGCGCCTTCGCCCAGTCACTGGAAATGGGCGCGCGCCTGGAAGACATCGCCGGAACCATCCATGCCCATCCGACCCTGGGCGAGGCGGTGCAGGAAGCGGCGTTGCGGGCTTTGGGCCAGGCTTTGCACGTTTTCTGAACTACAAGCTACAGGCAGGACGGTGCTGGGTCAGGTTCGCCGTTGCGCTTTAGCTTGGCGCTTGTTGCTTGCGCTTGGGTGAACCAGTCCGCGTAGGGGCTGTTGATGGCCTTGTGGCGGTTGAAGTCGGGGCTGCCATCGCTCCACCAGACCGGACCGCGTTCGCCAAGCGCTACCTTGGCGGCCTGGACCTGCGCCCTGGCGGCGCGCAGCACGTCGATAGCGCCAGCGGCCTTGGCCTGCCTGACCTGGCGTCGGGCACTCATCAGTTCATTGACCAGGTGCTGGCGTTGCGCCTCAGACAAGGACGGGTCGCTGCAGCGCCACAGCACTCCGTTCACGACGAAATAGCGGCCGTCTGGCGTCTGCGGGTAACGGCTCATTCGTTGTCGCCGCTCCGTTCGCTCAATGCCACCGCCAGGCGTGCCGCCTCGACATCATCTTCACGGTAATGGACCGCGCCAGCAGCATCGGTGATGACGAACAATTCGGACAGACCCGGACGGCGAAGCTCCACCGGGATTCGCTCGCCGGTCAGTTTGGTGACGATGATGGCCATCGCTTCTCCAGATGAGCATGACAAACATGTTCTTCTGGACCAGCCAGGTACGAGGAGGTGCGGTCGAATATACCGAGGATGATACAGGCGGGGCGCAATCAGGCGGGCGAAGAGCGATGAACGCTCGATGCAGGCATGGCGTCCCCGGCAGGAATCGAACCTGCACCGACCCCTTAGGAGGGGGCCGTTCTATCCATTAAACTACAGGGACATGCATGACCAGCTTGCTCATCACGCTAGACTCAACAGGCCATCAGCGCAATGCCATCAGTGCCTGCGTTAAGCCAGCTCGACATGACGGCCAAGGATAATGCTCGTTTTTGGTTCTATACGCAAGTCCAAAGCGTAGCTGTAGACAGCTGCCTGGCATCGGCAGTGAATGCCGAGGATGCCTCGGCCGGGCCGCCAGCATACGCATGAAGATGAAGCCCAACTATCCGGGCATTTTGCATGACTCTCTACCATGCAGAATGCAAAGTGCAATCGACCGTAAGCTCCGTACGCTTCCAAACGCCTGTTTTTGCTAGGGAAAATCGCTCCCTCAAGGTTGGCATGCTGCCTGCAACGCTATCGAGCCCCGGCACGCTGCCGAACCGACCCACGCGGAGAACCCTCATGACTCGCCTGCTGCTTCTGCTCAACACGCTGGCCCTGACATGTGTCGTCACCCTTGGCGTCGTCGAGGTCACTCCGACCCAGACTTCACTGATCGACCAGCGTCCGGGGCTGATCGCTCGTCAGGCGGTGATGGGTGAGGACGCGCCCAGCCCAACGCTCGTCCGCCATGCGCGCCTGGCCTTCTGATCAGTCTCGCGCGCCGGTGATGCCATTGCGCTCGAGCAACGCGATGAAAGCATTGACGGTGTCCTGCAGCGATCCCGAGTTGTCGAGTAGATGGACAGCAGCATCCCTTGCAGGTTCAAGACTTTCATTGCGCGCCAGCCGCGCCTCGATCTGCAGATCGCTCTCCCGGCCCCGTTCGCGCAAACGCTGACGCAGCACCTGCGGCTGCACGTAAAGCCAGACGAGCAACATGTCCGGATAGCGCCGTAGCGCTTGCGCCTGGTACTCGCGCGAGCCGTTGACCAGCACCGAGCTGCCGCTTGCCAGCCAATCATCCACTTCCTTGGCGATGCCATATCCCAGACCGTTGGCCCGCCAGTGCATGGCGAACGTCCCCTGCCGCACCATCTGCTCGAACGCCTCAAGGGTCACCCCGATCGCCTGCTCGCCCTTGGACTCGGCGGACCTGGTGATCACCCGCCGGACCCGTTGGATACCGCGTTGCGCCAACCAAGGCGCGGCGGCCTCGATCAGCGAGTCCTTGCCGACACCCGATGGACCGACCAGATAAATGAGACGTCCGGGAACGGTTGGCAAAGGTTTCTCACTTGCTTCATGCTGCATAGCCACTATGCTCTGCCTTGGGAACCTGATTTTCAGGATTTTCCACCATCATGGTCGCTCGTTTCCAGATTTTGACGACAGTTGATTGACAGTAGGACTGGCTGGAAATCCAGAAACTTTTCAAACCAGTCCGCATTTCTGATAATTGGTACTGGCACCACGCTGCTACCGGGCTCACTATTTGTCACAGATTTGACGCCAAGGAAACGGCGACCTTGAGGCAAGATGAGCAGCTAAATCACGACTCGGTTGAACATTTTGTCGTCGTCACGGTCGTAGTTCCACCGTGCGGCCAATTTCGAGAACCGCTTCCCCCTCTGAACCAGAAATCCGGTCAATTTATATGCGCCCAATGAAACAGGCTATCTATTCGAGCCGCACTGCTGACAAGTTTGTCGTCCGCCTGCCTGATGGGATGCGTGAGCGCATTGCCGAAGTAGCTCGCAACCACCATCGCAGCATGAATTCCGAGATCATCGCCCGCCTGGAGCAAAGCCTTATTCAGGAAGGCGCCTTGGGCGACGATCTGAGCATGCGTCTGGACAGCCCCGAGCTTTCGCTGCATGAACGCGAGCTGTTGCAACGTTTCCGCCAGCTGTCGCACCGCCAACAGAACGCGCTGGTCGCCTTGATTGCCCACGACGTGGAAATGGCCGCCGACGCCTCCTGATCGACCTACCGCCGCCGCACAGCCCTAACGTAAAAAGCCAGCGAAAGCTGGCTTTTTACGTTAGGGCAGGCAAATGCTCAGAGCAGGAACAGCGTAGCCAGGCCAAGGAAGATGAAGAAGCCGCCGCTGTCGGTCACGGCCGTGATCATCACGCTCGATCCCATCGCCGGGTCCCGCCCCAGGCGCACCAGGGTCATGGGGATCAGCACCCCCATCAGGGCTGCCAGCAACAGGTTGAGGGTCATGGCCGCAGTCATCACGACTCCGAGTGACCAGCTGCCATAAAGCACGAAGGCCACCACGCCGATCACCCCACCCCAGATCAGGCCGTTGAGCAGGGACACGGCCAGCTCCTTGCGCATCAGGCGCCGAGTATTGCCAGGCGCCACCTGATCCAGGGCCATTGCCCGAACGATCATGGTAATGGTCTGGTTGCCAGAGTTGCCGCCGATGCCAGCCACGATCGGCATCAGGGCCGCTAGCGCCACGAGTTTTTCGATGGAGCCTTCGAACAGGCCGATCACCCGTGAAGCCAGGAAAGCGGTGATGAGGTTGATGGCCAGCCAGGCCCAGCGGTTTCGCAGCGAGCGCCAGACCGAAGCGAAGATGTCTTCCTCTTCACGCAGACCGGCCATGTTCAGCACTTCGCTCTCGCTCTCCTCGCGGATCAGGTCGACCATTTCGTCAATGGTCAGACGCCCGATCAAGCGACCGTTCTTGTCCACCACCGGCGCGGAGACCAGGTCGTAGCGCTCGAACGCCTGCGCTGCATCGTAGGCATCCTCGTCGGGATGGAAGGTGACCGGATCACTGGCCATGACCTCGGCGACCTTGCGTTCCGGATCGTTGACCAGCAGGCGCTTGATCGGTAGCACACCCTTGAGGATGCCTTCATGGTCGACCACGAACAGTTTGTCGGTATGGCCCGGCAGTTCCTTGAGTCGACGCAGGTAGCGCAACACGACCTCCAGGCTGACATCTTCGCGGATGGTCACCATCTCGAAGTCCATCAGCGCGCCGATCTGTTCTTCGTCGTAGCTCAGCGCCGAGCGTACCCGCTCACGCTGCTGGGCATCGAGGCTCTCCATGAGTTCATGGACGACGTCACGCGGCAGTTCCGGAGCCAGGTCCGCCAGCTCGTCAGCGTCCATTTCCTTGGCCGCCGCGAGCAGCTCGTGGTTGTCCATGTCCGCGATCAAGGTTTCCCGGACCGCGTCGGACACCTCGAGCAGGATGTCACCGTCCCGATCGGAGCGCACCAGCTGCCAGACCGTCAGACGATCTTCCAGCGGGAGTGCTTCGAGGATATAGGCGATGTCGGCAGGGTGCAGGTCGTCGAGCTTGCGCTGCAGCTCGACCAGGTTCTGCCGATGGACCAGATTCTCCACCAGGTCCTGGTGCTGGCCTTCCTGCCGGTGGGTCAGATCTTCGACGATCCGCTGGCGTTGCAGCAGGTCGACCACTTGGGCAAGACGGTCTTGCAAGCTTTCTTGAGCTTTCTTGGCTTCGACTTCGGTCATAGGCGAACTCCACTCCCAGCCGCGGAGCACGCCGGGAGAATCAATCTGACAGATTCAGCTTGGTAACGAGGGTTATTGAGTAACTACTGGGTAAGTCCATGGTGGTATTCCACAAGCCCCGGCGGGGCTGACGGGCGCAATCATACACTGACTGGACAGTCGGATCGCTTAAATTTTTGGTCGAACAATTGTTTGCGCGGTAAAGCTATGACCGCACACGAGCTGATCAGTGCCAACCGACGAAATACTCGAGACAGAGCGCATCGAAGGCAGGCGCTCGACGAAGTCGAAGCTTCGAATTGGGATGAGAAAATCGCGGAAAAAGAAAAACCCGCTACGAGAGCGGGCTTCAATGATATGGCGGACCCAAGAGGATTCGAACCTCTGACCGCTCGGTTCGTAGCCGAGTACTCTATCCAGCTGAGCTATGGGTCCAGGGTGGTAGTTTTAGACCAGATTACCACTGGTTGGATGATGTCTGCCCCGACTTGCAAGGCCAACTTCATGAATGGCGGACCCAAGAGGATTCGAACCTCTGACCGCTCGGTTCGTAGCCGAGTACTCTATCCAGCTGAGCTATGGGTCCAGGGTGGTAGTTTTAGACCAGATTACCACTGGTTGAATGATGTTGCCCCGACTTGCAAGGCCAACTTCATAAATGGCGGACCCAAGAGGATTCGAACCTCTGACCGCTCGGTTCGTAGCCGAGTACTCTATCCAGCTGAGCTATGGGTCCGTGTCTTGCCGCGCATTATAGTTCGCAAATCTGATTTGGCAACTTATTTTCGTTTAAAATCAACGACTTAAGTAGCCATTCAATGTTCTGCGCCCTACACGAATAATGGCGGTGAGGGGGGGATTCGAACCCCCGATACCCTTTTGAGGTATACTCCCTTAGCAGGGGAGCGCCTTCGGCCACTCGGCCACCTCACCGCAACACGGGGCGTATAATAACCAGACCCTTCCCCGTTTGCAAACCCTTTTTCTAAAAAAAATCGAGAAAAATTAAAGGGTTGGTTCTTCGTCCTTCTCTTTCTTGATCCGCAGGTAGATTTCCTCGCGGTGTACGGCCACTTCCTTCGGCGCGCTCACTCCGATGCGTACCTGGTTTCCTTTTACACCCAGCACGGTGACGGTGATCTCACCGTCGCCAATGATCAGGCTCTCGGCGCACCGACGAGTCAGAATCAACATAGTTTTTCCTCACGCAATTCATTCAGGGATAACAGTCTTTACAGCTAGGCCGGAACCGCCATCACGGCGGCAGCACCGGCCCTGGTTGGCGATCGCAGACGGCGACTGGCCAGGCCTGCGATCGCCAGAAACGCGAAGGGCGCGGCAAGCCGCGCCCCACCGGGCACTGCCTCACTCGCTCTGTCGGGCCGGGGCGTCCAGCTCGAAGGCCGTGTGCAGTGCACGAACCGCCAGTTCGAGGTACTTCTCTTCGATGACCACCGACACCTTGATTTCCGAGGTGGAAATCATCTGGATGTTGATGCTTTCCTTGGCCAGGGCTTCGAACATGCGGCTGGCCACGCCAGCATGCGAGCGCATGCCGACGCCGACGATGGAGACCTTGGCGATCTTGGTATCGCCGGTGGCCTCGCGGGCACCGATCTCGCGAGCGGTGTTCTCGAGTACCGACAGTGCCTTCTCGTACTCGTTGCGATGCACGGTGAAGGTGAAGTCTGTGGTGTTATCGTGCGATACATTCTGCACGATCATGTCGACCTCGATGTTCGAGGCGCTGATTGGACCGAGGATCTTGAAGGCGACGCCCGGAGTGTCCGGCACGCCGCGAATGGTCAGCTTGGCTTCATCACGGTTGAAGGCGATACCGGAAATGATCGGCTGTTCCATGGATTCCTCTTCATCAATGGTAATGAGGGTGCCCGGACCCTCCTTGAAGCTGTGCAGCACGCGCAGCGGGACATTGTATTTGCCAGCGAACTCCACCGAACGGATCTGCAGCACCTTGGAGCCGAGGCTGGCCATTTCCAGCATTTCCTCGAAGGTGATCTTCTCCAGCCGGCGAGCCTGGGCCACGACCCGCGGGTCGGTGGTGTAGACGCCATCGACATCGGTGTAGATCTGGCACTCGTCGGCCTTCAGCGCGGCAGCCAGGGCCACGCCGGTGGTATCGGAGCCGCCACGTCCGAGCGTGGTGATGTTGCCGTGTTCGTCGACCCCCTGGAACCCCGCCACCACCACCACACGCCCGGCCTGGATGTCGGCACGAATCCGGTGGTCGTCGATTTGCAGGATGCGCGCCTTGTTGTGCGAGCTGTCCGTCAGGATCCGTACCTGGTTGCCGGTGTACGACACTGCCGGCACGCCACGCTTGTTCAGCGCCATGGCCAGCAGGGCGATGGTCACCTGCTCGCCGGTCGAGACGATGACGTCCAGCTCACGGGGGTCCGGCTTTTCGCTGACCTGCTTGGCCAGGTCGATCAGCCGGTTGGTTTCTCCGCTCATGGCCGACAGCACGACCACCAGGTCATCGCCTGCGTCGCGGAATTTCTTGACCTTGTCGGCAACCTGCTCGATCCGCTCGATGGAGCCGACAGAGGTGCCGCCGAATTTCTGTACGATCAACGCCATTTGAAAGCTGCCTCAGCCCACGATGGGCACCTAAACGTTCCATGATGTGGCGGCCCGCAGCATCGGGCCGCCACATGTCAAAGCCCCTGTTCGGCGAAAGGCACGGCCAGGGCCAGGGCCTGGTCGAGGGCGGCGACATCGACGCCACCGCCCTGGGCCATGTCCGGACGTCCGCCGCCCTTGCCTCCCACCGCCGCAGCGGCCTGCTTCATCAGGTCACCGGCCTTGAGTCGACCGGAGAGCTCCTTGGTCACGCCGGCGACCAGCACGACCTTGCCCTCATGCTCGCTGCCGAGCAGGATCACTGCGTGGCCGAGCTTGTTCTTGAGCTGGTCGACGAGAGCCAACAGGGCCTTGCCGTCCTGACCGTCGACACGCGCGGCGAGAACCTTGGCACCCTTGACCTCCACCGCGGCGCTGGAGAGATCGTCCCCGGCGGCGCTGGCGGCCTTGGCCTGCAGCTGTTCCAGCTGCTTCTCCAGCTGGCGGTTGCGCTCGAGCACAGCCGACAGCTTGTCGATCAGGTTGTCACGATTGCCCTTGACCAGCTGCGCGGCTTCCTTGACCTGCTCTTCAGCTGCGTTCAGGTAGGCCAGCGCCGCAGCGCCGGTGACCGCCTCGATCCGGCGCACGCCAGACGCGACGCCACCTTCGCTGATGATCTTGAACACACTGATGTCGCCGGTGCGCTTGGCATGGATGCCACCACACAGCTCGACCGAGAAGTCGCCGCCCATGCTCAGCACGCGCACGGTATCGCCATACTTCTCGCCGAACAGCGCCATCGCGCCCTTGCGCTTGGCGGTCTCGATATCGGTTTCCTCGGTCAGCACCGGGGTGTTGCGACGTACTTCACGGTTGACGATGTCTTCCAGGGCCTTGATCTGCTCAGGCTTGATCGCCTCGAAATGGCTGAAGTCGAAGCGCAGGCGCTGGCTGTCGACCAGCGAGCCCTTCTGCTGGACGTGGTCGCCCAGCACCTGGCGCAGCGCCGCGTGCAGCAGGTGGGTCGCCGAGTGGTTCAGCGAGGTAGCCTTCTGCACGTCGGCATCGACACGCGCGCTGACCTGCGCACCCACGCACAGGTTGCCGCTGGCGACCACGCCATGGTGCAGGAAGGCACCGCCGGTCTTGGTGGTATCACGCACGTCGAAACGCACGTCACCGGCTTCGATGAAACCCATGTCGCCGATCTGGCCACCGGACTCGGCATAAAATGGGGTTCGGTCGAGCACCACGACGCCCTCCTCGCCCTCGCCCAGTCGCTCGACCGCCTGGCCGGCCTTGTACAAGCCGACCACCCGAGCCTCGCCTTCGGTGGCGGCATAACCGAGGAACTCGGTGGCGACGTCGACCTTGACCAGGCTGTTGTAGTCCATGCCGAAGGCACTGGCGGAGCGAGCGCGCTCGCGCTGGGCCTCCATTTCGCGCTCGAAGCCTGCCTCGTCGATGGTCAGACTGCGCTCGCGAGCGATGTCGGCGGTCAGGTCCATCGGGAAACCGTAGGTATCGTAGAGCTTGAACACCACGTCGCCCGGCACCACTTCGCCCTGCAGCTGGGCCAGGTCCTGCTCGAGGATACGCAAGCCTTGCTCGAGGGTCTTGGCGAACTGTTCTTCCTCGGTCTTGAGCACGCGCTCGATGTGTGCCTGCTGGCTCTTGAGCTCTGGGAAAGCCTCGCCCATCTCGGCGACCAAGGCCGCGACGATGCGGTGGAAGAAGCTGCCCTTGGCGCCCAGCTTGTTGCCATGGCGGCAAGCGCGACGAATGATCCGACGCAGGACATAGCCGCGACCCTCGTTGGACGGCAGCACGCCGTCGGCGATCAGGAAGCCGCAGGGACGGATATGGTCGGCAACGACCTTCAGCGACGGCTGGCCATCGTTGCTGCAGCCAATGGCCTCGGCGGCAGCGGCAAGCAGGTTCTGGAACAGGTCGATCTCGTAGTTCGAATGGACATGCTGCAGGACGGCGCTGATGCGCTCGAGCCCCATGCCGGTGTCCACCGACGGTGCCGGCAGCGGGTGCAGCACGCCATCGGCGGTGCGATTGAACTGCATGAAGACGTTGTTCCAGATCTCGATGTAGCGATCGCCGTCTTCTTCCGGCGAACCGGGCGGGCCGCCCCAGATGTCCGCGCCGTGGTCGTAGAAGATCTCGGTGCATGGCCCGCAGGGGCCGGTGTCACCCATGGTCCAGAAGTTGTCCGAGGCGTATGGCGCGCCCTTGTTGTCGCCGATGCGGACCATGCGCTCGGCCGGTACGCCGATTTCCTTGGTCCAGATGTCGTAGGCTTCGTCGTCGGTCTCGTAGACGGTCACCCACAGCTTGTCCTTGGGCAGGCCAAGCCACTGCTCGGAGGTCAGGAAGGTCCAGGCGAAGGTGATCGCATCACGCTTGAAATAGTCGCCGAAGCTGAAGTTGCCCAGCATCTCGAAGAAAGTATGGTGGCGCGCGGTATAGCCGACGTTCTCCAGATCGTTGTGCTTGCCGCCGGCGCGAACGCATTTCTGGCTGCTCACCGCGCGGGTGTAGGCACGCTTTTCCTGGCCCAGGAAGCAGTCCTTGAACTGGTTCATGCCGGCATTGGTGAACAGCAGGGTCGGATCGTTGTTCGGGATCAGGGAACTGGAGGCGACTCGGGTGTGTCCCTGCTCCTCGAAGAAGCGAAGGAAGGCTTCACGGATTTCTGCGCTTTTCATAGTTTCTTCCACGGAGACGGCGGCCTTGAACCAAGGCAAAGGGCCGCATTATATCGGTCCTGCACGCTCTATGCAGTGTGTTTTGTGCGATGCAGGCCGTCGTTCGGACAGTTTGTCGGAGCACGGCGGGCAAAAGATCAGGCCGTGATGCTAAAGCCAGGCTTTTGCCGGTGGCAAGAGGGATGCTGCGACACCTCCAGCCCGTCGACGACTTCGCAACGCCTGGCCACCCGGCGCTCCACGCCCTCAGCCCAGCCCCTGCCCCGCATCAGGCACGACCAGGATCCCCGCTCGTAGACCATTGGCGACCTTCGGATTCGGGAAGATGATTCGCGCATCCGGCTCTTCGACCAGCCAGCGCACTTCGGCCAGGTCTTCGGCCAGCAGGTAGCCGGGACTCAGTTCGCTGAAGTTCTCGACGTCGACCGGCAGGTGCAGGCGAAACTGGTCGCTGTGCTTGATGATCTCGCGAGCGACACGGAACAGCTGCAGGCCGTCGAGGCTTTCGCCGGCATCCGGCTCGTTGCCTTCGATCATCTGCCGCAGCCTTAGGTACAAACGGTCCAGATCGATCTCGCCGTTCTGCCCGAACGGTCGCGCCTTGCCCAGCTCGAGGGTGAAGGCTTCGGCGTCCAGCTGCTCGTAGCTGAAGGCACTGAAGGTGATGGAAGGCTTGTTCTGCAACAGCACCGCCTGCAGGCCGGCCGCGCCCAGGCGGGCCAGTTCGCGTCGCGAATGGCGCCTGCCTTCCTTGAACGGATAGAGCGCGAACTGCTCGATCCGCGATCCGCGCATTGCGGTGTGCAAGTCGTAATGGAGGCGGGTGCGTCCCGGCTGGCTGAAAAACACCCTGGCCAGCTGTTCCAGCTCCGCCGCGCGCAGGGCCTCGGCGCCACTGGACAGGTGATGCCGTCCGTTGAACAGGCGATTGATGTCCTGCTCGACGTAACGTTCGCCGCGCCGCATCGCTTCGGGGTTGCCGAACAGGAACAGCACGCGCGCCCTTGGCTTGAGCGTGCCACCGGCGATGTCCCGCAAAAGCCGGTCGAGCAGCTCGATCGGCGCGGTCTCGTTGCCGTGGATGCCTGCCGACAACAGCAGGTCGAGGGCATCATCGCGCCCTTGCGGCGGACGGACCTCCAAGGCGCCGGTCCCCAGCCAGCGCAGGCGCACGCCCTCGACCGTCACTTGCGTCTTCTCCGCTGGCTCGTGGTCGGCCAGGGTCAGGTCAAGCAGTCTGCCGAGAGCGAGCATGGCACGGTCCTCAGTGATGGTGGCCGCAGTCAGGACCATGGACGTGATCGTCGTCCTCGACTTCGGCAGGCTCCATCTCCAGCTCCAGGCTCACCAGGTTGGTGGCCATCGGCCGCAGCAGCAGATTGGCATACTCGCTGGCGTCCTCTTCGACGTCCACGCCGATCAACAACTGGCCGCGGCCATCGTGCTGGATCCAGACCTCCTTGCCTTGCCAGACCACGGCCAGGCGCGTACAGGAGGTTTCCAGCTGGGTGCCGTCGTCATCTTCAAGGATCAGCCGCAGGGCATCGGACATTATCGAATTCTCTCTTCAGGGTTGGCATTGGAACGGATAGACGGAGCCCAGGCGCAGTATGCGGGTCAGCTCATCCAGGGCCGTACGGCATTCATCGAGCAGCAGAGGGTCGGCCAGATCCGCTTCGCTCATGCGATCACGGTAGTGCCGATCGACCCATTGCACCAGCGTATCGTACAGCGTCGGCGTCATCATGACGCCGGGATTGACCGCTGCCAGCTCGGTTTCCTTCAGCGCGACACGCAGGCGCAGGCACGCGGGTCCGCCGCCGTTGCGCATGCTCTGCTTGAGATCCAGGGCCATGAACTGACGGATCGGCCCCCTGCCATCCACCAGCTGGTCGAGATAGGCGCGCACTGGCGGATGCTCGCGGCACTCCTGGGGCACGATCAGCAGCATGGAGCCATCGGCCCGGCTCAGCAGCTGGCTGTTGAACAGATAGGAGCGCACCGCGTCCTCGACCGTCACGGCCGAACGTGGTACCTGCACGGCCTGCAGCTGGCCGCCACGCTCGGCCAGCCGGGCCTGCAGCTGGGCCAGCACGCGCTCGCCATCGAGGAAGGCGTCCTGATGATGGAACAGCACCTGGCCACTGCCCACGGCGATCACATCGTTGTGAAACACCCCCTGGTCGATCACCGCCGGATTCTGTTGGGCATAGACGACAGCGGACTCGTCCAGCCCGTGCAGGCGCGCCACGGCCTGGGAGGCCTCCAGGGTCTGGCGCGCCGGGTAGCGTGTTGGCGAAGGATAGCGATGATCGAAGGCACTGCGGCCGAACACGAAGAATTCCACGCCGGGCTCGCCATGCTCGCGGCACAGCCGCGTATGGTTGGCCGCGCCCTCGTCACCGAATTGCGCCACGGCTGGCAGGGCCGGGTGATGGGCGAAATGGCGCGGGTCGGCGAACATGGCGGCCAGCACGCGGCTGGTGGTGGGATGCTCGAGACTGCGGTGGTACTTGCAATTGAGGTTGGCCGCGGTGAAATGCACGCGACCGTCGGCGGTATCGGCGCTGGAGCTGACCGTCGCGGCATTGGCCACCCACATGCTCGATGCCGAACAACTGGCGATCAGCAAGGGCATGGCCTGGCGCGCCGCGCGGCGGATCACTTCGGCATCGCTGCCGGAAAAGCCCAGGCGGCGCAAGACGGCGACATCCGGCCGTTCCTGCGGTGCGAGCACGCCCTGCCGGTAGCCCAGGTCCATCAGCGTCTTCATCTTGGCCAGCCCCTGGCGTGCCGCCTCGCGCGGATTGGACACCAGCTGGCTGTTGTCCTGCGAAGCGACATTGCCATGGGACAGGCCACCATAATTGTGGGTGGGCCCTACCAGGCCGTCGAAGTTGACTTCATGGGCTTTCATGGGCTGGCTCCGACTCCTGCGCTCATAGGGTGATGCCCGGCGCCAGGGTCGCCGGCACGACGAGGTCCGGGGTCTCCAGCGAAGCGACCGGATAGGCGCAGTAGTCGGCCGCGTAGTAGGCGCTGGGTCGATGGTTGCCACTGGCGCCAACCCCGCCGAAGGGCGCGCTGCTGGCGGCGCCGGTGAGTTGCCGGTTCCAGTTGACGATACCGGCGCGGCTGCGCAGCCAGAAATGCTGGTAACGCGCCCGGGAGTCGGACAGCAGCCCCGCGGCCAGGCCATATCGCGTCGCATTGGCCTCGTCGATGGCCTGATCGAAGTCGGCGTAGCGGAACACCTGCAGCAACGGGCCGAAGAATTCCTGGTCCGGTCGTTCGGCAACCTGGCTGACATCGAGAAGCCCTGGCGTCAGCAAGGCCGTGCCGGGTTGGACACGGGCCATCGGCAACAGCGCCTGCGCGCCGCTTTCCAGCAACTGCTGCTGCGCGGCGAGCAGCGCATCGGCGGCCTGTAGCGAGATCACCGCCCCCATGAACGGTGCCGGCTGCTGGTCGAAGGCACCGACACGCAGGCCGCGGCAGACCTGGACCAGACGCGCCAGCAGGCGCTCGCCCCATTCGCCACGCGGCACCAGCAACCGACGCGCACACGTGCAGCGCTGGCCAGCGGAGACGAATGCCGACTGGATGATAGTGTAGACCGCGGCGTCCAGATCCTTGACCTGATCGACCAGCAGCGGATTGTTGCCGCCCATCTCCAGCGCCAAGAGCTTTTCCGGATGCCCGGCGAACTGCTGGTGCAGCAGATGGCCCGTCTGACTCGAGCCGGTGAAGAACAGACCGTCGATCCCAGGGTCGGCAGCGAGCGCCATGCCGGTTTCGCGACCGCCCTGGACCAGGTTCAGCACGCCAGGCGGCAAGCCGGCTTCGATCCAGCATTCGACGGTCGCCTGGGCAACGCAGGGCGTCTGCTCGCTGGGCTTGAACACGATGCAGTTGCCCGCCAGCAGCGCCGGCACGATATGCCCGTTGGGCAGGTGCCCAGGGAAATTGTAAGGTCCGAACACGGCCACCACGCCATGTGGCTTGTGCCGCAGCACGGCGGTCGCGTCGGCCAGCGCGGCGTGGCTTTCTCCGGTCCGCTGACGGTAGGCCTGCAACGAAATCGCCACCTTGTTGACCATGCTGGTCACTTCGCCGGTCGCTTCCCACAGCGGCTTGCCTGTTTCCTGGCCAATGCAGCGTGCCAGGCTGGTCTCCCTGGCCTTGAGTCGCGCGGCGAACGCCTCGAGCAACTGGATGCGCCTGTCCAGGCTGGTCTGGGCCCAGCCAGGGAAGGCCTGGCGCGCCGAGCGCACGGCCGCCTGGACCTGGCCTGCGCTGGCGTTCCGGCCTTGCCAGAGCACGGCCTGGCTGACCGGATCGAGCGATTGCAGGCGCTGGCCCTGCCCCGACTGCCATTGGCCGGCGATGTAATGCGTGGTCATGGCCTGCCCTCCCGGCCAGGCGACAGCGGCACGGCACGCACATGGTCGCCTGCGCCCAGGCGCAGGCGCCGGGCCGTCTGCGGATCGACCACCAGGGTGCCAGCCGCCAGCCGCGCCGGTGCGGTAGCGATGCGGCAATCTTCGCGCTTGCGGTTGTGGATCAGGTAAGGCGGTGCATCGTCGCCTGGCGTGCCGATGGCCAGCACCAGGGCCTGGCTGTCGCGCACCGCACGGATGCCTTTGGTTTCGCATTCCAATGCCGGCCCGGCATCGAAGATGTCGACGTAGCCCTGGTAGCGGAAGCCTTCGCCTTCGAGCATGCGCAGGGCCGGCTCGGTGTCGGCATGCACGCGACCGATGACCTCGCGCGCCGCCTCGGAGAGAAAGCAGGTGTACAGCGGGAACTTGGGCATCAGCTCGGCGATGAACGAGCGGTTGCCGACCCCGGTGAGGTAGTCGGCCTGGCTGAATTCCATCTTGAAGAAGTGCCGGCCCAGGCTCTCCCAGAACGGCGAACGCCCTGCCTCGTCGCAGATACCGCGCATCTCGGCCATCACCCGTTTGCCGAACAACTCGGGAAACTCGGCGATGAACAGCAGGCGGGCCTTGGACAGCAATTTGCCATTGAAGGAGCCACGCTGTTCGCTGCGCAGGAACAGCGAGCATAGCTCGGAGTTGCCGGTCAGGTCGTTGGCCAGGAACAGGGTCGGAATTTCCCGATAGATGTTCAACTCGTGCGAGGCGCTGACGGTCAACCCCACCCGGTAGTTGTACCAGGGCTGGCGTAGCCCGACGGCCCCGGCAATGGCGGAAATGCCCAGCACCAGGCCGTCGTCGTCCTCGAGCACGAACAGATAGTCGGCATCGCCGCGCTCGGCCTGGCCGGCGAAGCTCTTCTCGGCACAGGCGACCCGGTGTTCCAGGCGCGCTTCGTTGGCCGGCAGCGTGGTCAGCCCGGTCAGGCCGGTGCTGCGCGCCATTTCGATCAGCGCGGGTAAGTCACTGCTGCGTACGGGACGAACGATCATGCTCTCTCCTTGGGCGGCGGGCCAGCAGGCCTGTCGCATGAGTTGGCCTGGACTGTCCAGCCGCAGGTATCAGACGGCAACCAGGCGTACGCTCGCGCCTTCGCCCACCAGCAGGGCCTCGGCCGCCCCGCGCTCGAGCACCAGTGGCTTGCCTGGTGTCCAGTCGAGCGTCAGTAGCACGGCACGAAAGTCCTGCAGCTGGCCATTGCAGACCAGGTAGGGGCGACCGTCCGCGCACGCCAGGTCCTGGATCTTCACCGGTACCGCGCGACTCTGGGCAATGGAGCGAATGCTGGAGACCCGCGCGTGCAAGGTCGGCCCGCCATCGAAGATGTCGATGTAGTGTTCGGTCTCGAAACCCTCGCGCATGAGGATGTCGAACGTGATCTGCGCACGCGGATGCACCTGCCCCATGGCCTCTTGGGCCAGGTCTGGCAGAAGTGGCACGTAGATCGGATAGTGGGGCATCAGCTCGGCCAGGAACGTCCGGCTCTTGAGCCCGCAGAGCCGCTCGGCCTCGGCATAGTTGAGGTCGAAGAAGTTGCGGCCGATGGCATCCCAGAATGGCGATTCGCCCTGTTCGTCGCTCTGGCCGACGATCTCGGTCACCACCGAGTCGGCGAAGCGTTCGGGATGCGCTGCCATGAACAGCAGGCGACCGCGCGAATTGAGTTCGGCCCAACCGCTGTCCACCAGCTCCGGCACCATGTAGAAACTGGTCAGCAGGCTGTTGCCAGTCAGGTCATGGCACAGCGACAGAACGTGGATCTTGTTGTGGATTTTCAGCTCGCGCGAGGCATGCACGAAGGTTTCGTTGCGAAAGCTGTAGAACGGCTCGGAATACCCAGCCGAGGCCACGATCGCGGAGCAGCCGACCAACCTGCCAGTCTGGCTGTCCTCGAGCACGAAGAAATAGCTTTCCTCGCCGTTGAAGCTGACCTCGGCGGCGAACGACGCTTCCGAGGCGGCGATCTTGTCGCCCAGCCGAGCCGCGTCGTCAGGCAGCGAGGTGACACCTACCGGGCTGTCGGCAGCCATGCGCTGCACTTCGTTCAGATCAGCCATTTGCGCGGGGCGCATCACCAGCATGGTGTCACTCCTATGGAAAAGCCGGCCAACGCTGTCGGCACGGAAAAACGTCGCTCGCCTGGGCCAGCGCACTGGATCGACCAGACACCGATGCCTGGCGGCATCGACGTCCGCTCGCCGCTCGGTCAGGCCTGGGTCAACCTGGCCACCGCGCGCTCGAAGCGATCCAGCCCCTCATCGATGTCGGCATCCTCGATCACCAGGCTCGGGGCGAAGCGCACCACGTCGGGACCGGCCTGCAACACCATCACGCCTTCCTTCTCGGCGGCATCGAGCACATCCCTGGCCTTGCCCTTCCAGGCATCGGCGAGCACGCAGCCGATCAACAGGCCCAGGCCACGCACCTGGCTGAACACGCCGTACTGCTGGCCAATACGCTCCAGGCGAGCCTTGAAGCGCTCATGCCTGGCCTTGATGCCAGCCAGGGTCCGGGGCGTGTTCACCACGTCGAGCACGGCACAGGCTACCGCGCAGCCCAGCGGGTTGCCGCCGTAGGTCGTGCCATGGGTGCCCACGGCCAGGTGACTGGCCAATGCCGTGGTGGTCAGCATGGCGCCGATGGGGAAGCCTCCGCCCAGGCTCTTGGCGCTGGTCAGGATGTCCGGGACGACCCCATAGTGCTGGTAGGCGTACAGCGAGCCGGTACGCCCCACCCCGGTCTGTACCTCATCGAAGATCAGCAGTGCATCATGCTCGTCGCACAGCTTGCGAGCGCCTTCCAGATAGGCCTGGTCAGCCGGGACCACGCCGCTTTCGCCCTGGATCGGCTCGATGACCACCGCGCAGGTACGATCGGAAATCTGCGCCTTGAGCGCCTCCAGGTCATTGTAGGGCACATGGCTGATGCCGGTGATCTTCGGCCCGAAGCCATCGGAGTACTTCGGCTGGCCGCCGACACTGACGGTGAACAGGGTACGTCCATGGAAGCTGTTCACCGTGGCGATGATTTCATGCTTGTCCGGACCGAAGCGGTCGTAACCGACACGACGAGCCAGCTTGAAAGCGGCCTCGTTGGCTTCGGCGCCTGAGTTGCAGAAGAACGCGCGCTCGGCGAAGGTCGCCTCGACCAGCTTGCGGGCCAGACGCAGGGCCGGTTCATTGGTGAAGACGTTCGAGACATGCCAGAGGGTATTGGCCTGCTCGGTCAGGGCCTTGACCAGCGCCGGATGCGCATGGCCGAGCGCATTGACCGCGATGCCCCCGGCGAAGTCGACCAGCTCTCGACCGGACTGGTCCCAGACGCGGGAGCCTTCGCCACGCACGGGAATGAAAGCCGCCGGTGAGTAGTTGGGGACCATGACCTGGTCGAAATCGGCACGTTGCACCGGGGCTTGCTCAACGGACATCTGAGTCTCCTGGAGAGGCACGCTGGCCTGGATCGGCGAGCGATGAAGGGGATTGTAAGGACTGGTCGGCGGCTGCCCTTGCTATCAAGCGACAACTTGTTACAGCGCCCAACCGTGCCTGGGCACGGCTTTCGACAATGCGACAAACATTGTCACAAACGCGCGGGGAAAGCTGCAAGCTGTGCAGCGTGGAGGAAGGCAGGCCGATGCGCACGGTGTTGCCTTGGCTTGCGCCAGGTTAGGTGTTGGTGCCGCACGCCCGCTTGGGAGCGTTCGCCGCCGGGCGCCGGACCGACTCCGGCAGTCCCGGCACCGAACCAACCGCGACAGGCCTCTATCGGCCCGCCCTCAGCCAGCCTCAGGCCAGGCTCTTGCTCACCACTTCGTACACATCGCTCGATAGCGGCCCGCAAGCCAGGATCCGCTCGAGCTCGCCCTTCATCAGCGCCTGGCGGGCTGCGTCGTACTTGCGCCAGCGGGTCAGCGGCGCCAGTTGGCGCGAGGCGATCTGCGGGTTGAGGGCGTTGAGCTCGATCACCAGGTCGGCCAGGAAGCGGTAGCCCGAACCATCGGCGGCGTGGAAGTTGACCAGGTTCTGGCCGGCGAAGGCGCCGATCAGCGCGCGCACCTTGTTCGGGTTCTTCAAGGTGAAGGCCGGGTGCTGCATCAGTGTCTTGACGCGCGCCAGGCCGCCAGGCAGCGGGCTGGCCGCCTGGACGCTGAACCATTGGTCCATGACCAGCGGATTGTCCTTGAAGTGCTCGGCGAAGGCTTCCAGGGCCTTGGCGCGCTCTACCTGGAACGGTGAGTTGACCAGCACGGCCAGGGCCGTCAGGCGCTCGGTCATGTTGTCGCAGTGTTCGAACTGTTCCAGGGTCGCCTCCAGCACCTGCGGCTTGCCGCTGAGCATCACGTACGAGAGCGCGATGTTCTGCAGGCTGCGGCGGGCAAAATGCTCGGCGGCGGCCACATAGGCGGTGTTGCGAGACACCTCGCGGTTGGCCTGGTAGCGCGCCCACAGGAGGTCGAACAGCTGTTCGGCGATCTGCCGACGGGCGAATTCGCGGGCTGCGTGGATAGCGTCCACGTCGGCAACCTGGCTGATTTCGGTCAGGTACGCCTCGCCCGGCAGCGACAGCATTTCGGCAACCATGGCGGCGTCGAGCGACTCGTTGCCGAGCACGGCACCCAAGGCGCCGACCAGCCGCTGATCGAGCTGGAACGCTTCGCCACGCTGATACTGGCCGATCAGTTCCTGCAACACCTGAACCGCCAACTGCTGCCCCGCCTCCCAGCGGTTGAAGCCATCGCTGTCATGCTGCATGAGGAACATCAGCTGGTCGCGATCGTAGGGGAAGCTCAGCTTGACCGGCGCGCTGAAACCACGCAGCAGCGACGGCAGTGGCTTGCTGGCGATACCTTGGAAGGTGAAGGTCTGCTCGGCCTCGGTCAGCGAAAGCACACGGCTGGTCCCGCTCGCGGCGGCCTCGCCAGCCAGGCGCAGCGGCAGGTCACTGCCCTGGGCATCGAGCAGCCCCAATTCCACCGGAATCACGAACGGCAGCTTCTTGGCCTTGTCCGGGGTCGGCGGACAGCTCTGGCGGAAGGTCAGGCTGTAGGTGCCGGCGGCGGCGTCATGGGCCTCGCTCACCTCCAGGCGCGGAGTACCGGCCTGGGTATACCAGCGCTTGAACTGGGCAAGGTCGACGCCGTTGGCATCCTCCATCGCCCTGATGAAATCGTCGCAGGTCACCGCCTGGCCGTCGTGGCGCTCGAAGTACAGGTCGCTGCCCTTGCGAAAGCCCTCGGCGCCCAGCAGGGTGCGAACCATGCGCACCACCTCGGCACCTTTCTCGTACACCGTCAGGGTGTAGAAGTTGGAGATCTCGATGAAGCTGTCCGGGCGAACCGGATGGGCCATGGGGCCGGCATCCTCGGCGAACTGGTGGGTACGCAGGTAGGCCACGTCCTCGATGCGCTTGACCGTGCGCGAATTCATGTCGGCGCTGAACTCGGCATCGCGGAACACCGTGAAGCCTTCCTTGAGCGACAGCTGGAACCAGTCGCGACAGGTCACCCGGTTGCCCGACCAGTTGTGGAAGTACTCATGGGCCACCACGCCTTCGACGCGCTGGTGCGCGGCATCGGTGGCGGTTTCGGCGCGTGCCAGCACGCAACTCGAGTTGAAGATGTTCAGGCCCTTGTTTTCCATGGCGCCCATGTTGAAGTCATTGACCGCGACGATCATGAAGATGTCCAGGTCGTACTCGCGACCATATGCCTGCTCGTCCCAGCGCATCGACTTCTTCAGGCTGACCATGGCGTGGTCGCACTTGTCGATGTTCTCGGGCTCGACATAGATACGCAAGGTCACGTCGCGGCCGGACTGTCGGGTGAAGCTGTCCTCGACGCACCAGAGGTCGCCAGCCACCAGGGCGAACAGGTAGGCGGGCTTGACGAACGGGTCTTCCCAGGTCGCCCAGTGCCGTCCATCCTCGGCCGGGCCGCTGCCGATCGGGTTGCCGTTGGACAGCAGTACCGGATAGCGATGCTGTTCGGCGATCACCGTGGTGGTGAAGCGGCTCATCACGTCCGGTCGATCGAGGTAGTAGGTGATCTTGCGGAAACCCTCGGCCTCGCACTGGGTGCAGAACATCTTGCCGGACTTGTACAGGCCTTCGAGGGCAGTGTTGGCCTGCGGATGGATCCGCACGCTGGTATCGAGGGTGAAGCGCTCGGTGCTCGGCTGCAGGGTCAGGCTGTCGCTGTCCAGGCGGTATTCATCGCTCTCCAGCGTCCGGTCATCGAGCTGCACCGACAGCAGCTCGAGCTGCTGGCCATCGAGCACCAGTGGCGGCAAGCCGGCGCCGCGCGCGGGGTTGCGACGCATGACCAGCTGCGCATGCACCAGGCTGTGATCCTCGAACAGCTCGAAGGTCAGGTGGGTCTCGTCGATCAGGTACTCCGGCGCCTGGTAGTCCTTGAGGTAGATCGCTTGCGGTTGTTCGGTGCGCATGGGTCGGTCCTTTTACTGGAGCACGGCGAGCTGGTAGGCCGTGTACTTGCGAATGTTGATCACGCCGGTATCGAAGATCAGGTACTGGCCCTTGATCCCCAGCAGCGTGCCCTCGACGACCGGGTTCTTGTCCAGGTTGAAACTGACGATCTTGGTCGGATACGCCTGCACCGGGTAGCGCATCCGCACCACCTCGGCGTCCGTGACCATCTGGATGGCGTGCAGGCCGAAGCGCCCCTGCAACGCACGCAGCCCGTCGGCACAGCTGTCGAACAGCTGGTCGCGGACCGCCGCCAGATCCAGCGCCTCGGCATCGCCCTTGAGCAGGGTGCGCCAGTTGGTCCGGTCCGGCACCTGGCTGCGCAGCAGGTCCTCGACCAGCCCCGATTGCTGCCGGGTCGATACCCGCAGGATCGGCAAGGCCTGGCTGGCGCCCTGGTCGAGCCAGCGCGTGGGCAGCTGGTTGGCGCGGGTGATGCCGACCTTGATCCCGGAGGAATTGGCCAGGTAGACGACATGGTCGGTCATGCAGAACGCTTCGCCCCACGCTGGATCACGGCAGGTGCCGGCCTCGTAATGGCAGCGCTCCGGGGCCATGATGCAGACGTCGCATTGCGCCAGCTTGGTCATGCAGGGGTAGCAGTAGCCCTGGCTGAAGCTGGTCTTGGTGCGGCGCCCGCAGTGGCTGCAATGGATCGCCCCGAGATATTCCAGGCGCAGCTTCTGGCCGATCAATGGATTGACCGGAACCTGCTGCTCGCCTAGGCGGAAGCTGTATTGCACCACCGGCGCTTCCAGGCGCACCGCCATCTTGCTCAGGGCGCCACGGGCCAGCTCCATCAATGGACCGAGTCCGACTTGAACAGGATGTTGGGAATCGGCGCGGGCTTCGACGCGCACGCTTGCACGCCCATGTAGCCAGTGCGCTGTTCCTCGGGCAGGTGCTTGAGCTCCCAGGCGATGAGCGCCTGCAGCGAAAGCTCCTTCTGCTCCTGGGTCAGCTTGCGACCGTCGGCCCACTTGCCGAGCTCGATCGCGGTCTTGAGGCTTTCGTAGATCTGCGGGGTGATGTTTTCGATCATTTGCGCGAACGTGGACATGGCATCTCCTAAGTCAGTGCGACAGTTTACGCCGAGCCAGCGCCCCACCCAAGAGGCCGCTCAGACAACCGACCAGCAGCCCCGACACGTGGGCGGCGTTGGCGATGGCACCGAAGCCCAGCAGGCCGACCACGCCCGACAGGCATACCAGCAGCCAGACCAGCATGCTCGCCAGCGTACCGCGCGGCAGGCTGAACGCCGCGTCGGGAGCCAGCCGGTGATACAGCCAGACGTAGCCCAGCAGACCGTACAACACGCCGGAAAGACCGCCGAACAGCCCCGGTCCGCTGGCCAGGTGCTGGGCAAGGTTGGACACCAACCCGAACAGCAAGGTGAAGCCAAGCAGCACCCAAGGGCCGTGACGTCTTTCTATTCGTCGCCCCAGTTCCCAGTACCACAGCCCGTTCATCGCCAGGTGCAGCACGCCAAAATGGACGAGCATTGGCGAAAACAGCCGCCACCACTGCCCTTCGGCCAGTTCCTGGGCCAGCGGAGTGAAATACAGGTAGTCGCCCTGCACGCGAAATTCCAGGAAGGTCAGCCAGCCAAGCGCCGCCAGGTTGTCCCCGAGCCCGGTGACCACCGCCACCAGGATGCTGGCCAGCAGCACCGTCGCGCACATCCAGGCGCCTCGCAGCTGCTCCCCGAGCCCTGGCAAGCGGTCGGGCGCGGGGCGCTCGGGGGCGGCCAGGTCGATGCCGGCGTTGCCATCGGGAAAGCGCTGGTACCAGGCCTGTACGGCCGGCACGTCGGTTTCGGCGACCCAGAGCACCTGCTCTTCGCCTTCCAGGCTCACCCGGTGCGGGACCTGCAGACGCTCGAGCAAGCCCACGAAGCCCGAAAGATCCGCCTCCAGTGGCAGGCGCAAGGCCCGTGCGGCGCTCATCGGCCGGCCTGCGTGCGCTCCACCTCGACCCACACGAACTTGTGTGGATCGATGCGGGTTTCGTCATCCAGCCGGTAGGCGACCAGCTTGCCGTACAGCACGGCGCTGTAGTCCAGACAGGCCAGGTTGGGGCGAATCGGGGCGGGCCGGCCACTGCGCCAGTAGTGCCCTACGAACAGCAGGGGTTCGTTCTCGGCGTAGCGCAACAGGGCGTTCTTCTCGCTGTGGCTGAGCGGCGTGCGCGCTACCTCCTCGGGCAGGGCATCGGGCTGGAAGACGATGTCGCCATAGGTCTGCGGGTCCTCTTCCCAGAACTTGGTGCGGAAGAAGGCACGCGTCAAGCCGTCGCCGCCGGTCAGCGTGAGGCCATCGGGCAGGCGCATGTCGGTGCCACGCAGCAACCGGTCGCAGACATTGGCGGCAAAGCTGCCCGGCACCGAGCAAGCCTGGATGAAATGGGCATCCACCCGACCGTCCGGATACTGCTGGCGCAGTTGGGCGATCAACTGTGCGTCCCAGCAGGCATGCACCAGGCGAAAGCGCCCGGCATCGATGAACAGCGGCAACTGCCGAAACCATTGCACGAAGTCGTGCCAGTCCTCGGGATGGGCGGCGAACTGGCTGAGGGTTTCGTCGATCAGTCTGGCATGGCGGGCAGTGTGCTCGCGCACGAAGGTCTTGCCGCTGCCAGGCAGCGCCGGGGTCACCCAGCCAAGGGCATTGTATTCATGGTTGCCCATGATGCAGTGCGCCTGGCCGGCCTCGACCATGTCGTGGACCAGGTGCAACGCCTCGCGGATGCAAGGCCCGCGGTCGACGATATCGCCGAGGAACAGCGCCTGTCGCCGTGGATGGCGCCAGATGCCGTCGCGCTTGCTGTAGCCGAGCGTGTCGAGCAGACGCTGGAGTGTCAGTGCGCAGCCATGCACATCGCCGATGATGTCGAAACTTCGTGCCGGATCGAGCATCAGTCACCCCTGCCGCCCAGACGGCTGCCCCACCCGAGCTTGGTGCGGCAGACTTCATAGTAGTTGTGGTCCAGCGGATGGATCAGGCGCAGCTTCTGCGGCTTCTTGTTGACCGTGATGGTGTCGCCGGGCGCGCAGGTGAAGTGGTTCTGGCCATCGCAGGAGACTTGCGGATAGATCTGCAGGTCCTTGGACACGACGATCTTCAGCTCGCTGTTGCCGTCCACCACGATCGGCCTGCCGGACAAGGTATGGGGGTACATCGGCACGATGACGATGGCATCGAGCTTGGGATGCATGATCGGACCGCCAGCGGACAAGGCGTAGGCGGTCGAGCCGGTCGGCGTGGCGACGATCAGGCCGTCGGCCTTCTGGCTGCAGACGAACTGGCCGTCGATGTAGATCTCGAATTCGATCATTCGCGTCGACTTGCCTGGATGCAGCACCACGTCGTTGAGCGCATCGCCCTGACCGATCGCCTCGGCGTGACGACGAACCTCGGCCTGGAGCAGAAAGCGGTTTTCCACCAGGTAGTGGCCATCGAGCACCTCGGCGACCTTGACCTCCAGCTCGTCCGGGCGGATATCGGTGAGGAACCCCAGGCTGCCACGGTTGATCCCCAGTACCGGGACGTTGTGCCGGGCCAGGGCGCGGGCGGCGCCCAGCAGGCTGCCGTCGCCACCGACCACGATGACCAGGTCGCAGACCTCGCCCAGCAGCTTGCGCGAAGAGGTCTGCAGGCCATGCCCGGGCAGCACTTCGGCAATGGTATCCTCGAGGATCACATGCAGGTGGCGATCGACCAGGAAGGTTTTCAGCCGGCGGATGGTATCGAGCACCTGGGAGCTGCCGAGGCGTCCGATGATACCGATATTGCGAAACTGCTCCATGGGACTCCTGCAAGGCTCTGCGGCGGGTGAAAAGGCGCACGGCGCCGGGTCTTCGGGATTATGGGCGAAAGCGCCGTCCAGCGGCAAACCGGCTATGCTCGCAGCATGACGCCCTTCGCCCGCTACGCCACCCTGCCCTGCCAGTTGCGCCAGCCTGCCGTGCGCGACCTGGCCTGGGTCATCGTCTCGCCGCCGTTGCTGCGCCAGACGCCCGCACCACAGCGCCACCCGCTGGCGGCCAGTGGCTGGGCCGACGACCCCGAAACGCTGGTACGCTGGCTGCAAGCCCTGGATGAGGATAGCCGAGCGTTGCAGCAGTGGCTGGCGCGTATCACCAGCCGTCGCCTGGGGCTCTATTACGAGGGGCTCTGGCAGTTCGCCCTGCACCAGGCTCCAGGCGTACAGCTGCTGGCCGCCAACCTGGCGATCCGCGAGGCAGGCCACACCCTGGGCGAGCTGGACATCCTGCTGCGCGACCGCGATGGCGTGCATCACCTGGAGCTGGCGATCAAACTCTACCTGGGACCCACCCGCGAGCCGGGCAGCGACCCGCGACACTGGCTCGGGCCCGGCTGCCAGGATCGCCTGGGCAGCAAGCTGGCGCACCTGGCCGGGCACCAGTTGCCGATCTCGTCGCGACCGCAGAGCCGCGCGGCACTCGCCGAGCTGGGCATCGAGGCTGCGCAGGCGCACCTGTGGCTGGGTGGCTACCTCTTCTACCCCTGGCCGGGCCAAGCCGAAGCGCCAGCCGGTGCCGAACCTGCCCACCTGAGCGGCCGCTGGCTGCGCCGCGCCGATTGGAACAGCTATCGCGCTGCCTGCGGCGAGGGTCTCTGGCAGCCGCTGCCACGCCATCGCTGGTTGGCCCCGGCGCGCTTCGAGCCACGCGCACTGGCCACTGTCGAGCCCTTCGATGCCTGGCTGCAAGCCCTCGCCCCCAGCGCCCCGGCCCAGTTGCTGGTCCGCCTGCGGCCTGGCGCGGATGGCGCGTTCGAGGAAGCCGAACGGCTGTTCCTGGTCGCCGACCACTGGCCGCGCGCACCCAGCGAATCGCCAGCCGGCCAAGCGGATCAGGGCGCGCCGTAACCGCGCCGACCCTGCAACCCACCGGTGTGGAGAAATACCAGACGGCTGCCCGGTGCGAAGGTACCCGCCTGCACTTCCCGGCGCAGCGCCAGCAACGCCTTGCCGGTGTAGATGCCTTCCAGCGGCACGCCACTGTGGCGCTCGCACTCGACGATGAACGTCCGCAGTTGCTCATCGACCCGGCCAAAGCCGTCCCGGCAGGCTTCATGCAGGCGATAGCCCCGTTCACCGACCAGCGCCTGGACAGTCTCGCCCACGCCGTAGCGAGCCGGTACGGCCAAGGCGCCATGCACCTCGCGCTGTCCCGCTTCGGCGCGCACCAGCCCGGCCAGGGTCGTTCCAGTGCCCACTGCCAGCCACCAGGCATGATGGTCTTCCCAGCCCAGCGCTGCCAGTTGCCCCCGCGCCTGTCGCACGATCTCGGCACAACCCTCGACGCCCGCCAGCCCGCCGCCACCTTCCGGTACGCAGTGCCAGCCGGGGTAGCGCGTTTGCCAGGGACGCCAGAAGCCCGGCTGGTGGCGGGCACGGTAGCCGGCGTGACCGAGCCAGTGCAGTTGCATGCCCCAGGCCTGGAGATCGCGTACCGTCGGGGTGTCCCGTGGCTGACCGCGCAGCAGCCCGACGGTGGCGAAAGCGAAGCGCTTGCCGGCCGCGGCCAAGGCATGCAGGTGGTTGGAATGGGCGCCACCCAGGCTCAGTAGCCCCGGCGCGCCGGCTTCGCGGGCCTGGGCCAGGTGACCGCGCAGCTTGAACCACTTGTTGCCGCTGATCAGCGGATCCAGCAGGTCCAGGCGCAGCACTGCCACCTCGACTTCGGCATCCTGCAACCAGGGCAGCTGCAAAGGGTGCAGCGGTGCTTGCGGCAATTGGAGAAAATCGGTGGACATCGGTCAGCCATCCTGGATAGGACGGCCATTCTAGCAGCCGCCCGGACCGCTTCAGAGCCCCGCGGCCAGGCGCGTGCCCTGATCGATGGCACGCTTGGCGTCCAGCTCGGCGGCAACGTCGGCGCCGCCGACCAGGTGCACCGACTGCCCAGCCGCCACCAAGGCTTCGTGCAACTCGCGCAGTGGCTCCTGCCCGGCGCAGATGACCACGTTGTCGACTTCCAGTAGCTGCGGCTCGCCACCCTCGATGCGCACGTGCAACCCGGCATCGTCGATCTTCAGGTACTCGACGGCGTTGAGCATGCGCACCCCGCGGTGTTTCAAGCCGGCGCGATGGATCCACCCGGTGGTCTTGCCCAGGCCCTCGCCGACCTTCCTGCGGCTGCGTTGCAGCAGGTAGACCTGGCGCGCCGGTGGCTGCGGGCAAGGCACAATCCCGGCGACGCCACCCCGGGCCTGCAATTGCCAGTCGATGCCCCATTCCTGCCAGAACGCCTGGCGGTCCTGGCTGGTGACGGGACCTGCGTGCACCAGGTATTCGCAGACATCGAAACCGATGCCACCGGCGCCGATCACCGCCACCCGCTGGCCGACCGGGCGGCGTTCGAGCAGCACATCCAGATAGCCGAGCACCTTGTCATGCTCGATACCGGGAATCGCCGGGACTCGCGGGGAAACGCCGGTGGCCAGGATCACCTCGTCATAGTCGCCGGCCAGCAGCGTCTCGGCGTCCACCCGCGTTTCCAGGCGCAGGTCGACCCCGACGTCCTGCAGCTTGTGCCGGAAATAGCGCAGGGTCTCGTGGAATTCTTCCTTGCCCGGTATTCGCTTGGCCACGTTGAACTGCCCGCCAATCTGGGCAGCGGCCTCGAACAGCGTCACCTGGTGCCCACGCTCGGCCGCCACGCTGGCGCTGGCCAGCCCGGCCGGTCCGGCGCCGACCACGGCGATGCGCCGGGACACAGGCGTGGGCAGGTAGTTCAGCTCGGTCTCGTGGCAGGCGCGGGGATTGACCAGGCAACTGGTCAGCTTGCCGGCGAAGGTATGGTCCAGGCATGCCTGGTTGCAGCCGATGCAGGTGTTGATCCGTTCGGCTCGCCCCTCGGCCGCCTTGTTGACGAACGCCGGGTCGGCGAGAAACGGCCGGGCCATGGACACCATGTCCGCCTCGCCCGCGGCCAGCACCGCCTCGGCTACCTCGGGAGTATTGATGCGGTTGGTGGTGATCAGCGGAATCTGCACTTGGCCACGCAGCTTGGCGGTCACCTTGCTGAATGCGGCTCGTGGCACCTTGGTGGCGATGGTCGGGATCCGCGCTTCGTGCCAGCCGATACCGGTGTTGATCAGCGTCGCGCCAGCCTGCTCGACGGCCTTGGCCAACTCCACGATTTCCTCCCAGTCGCTGCCACCTTCGACCAGGTCGAGCATGGACAGGCGGAAGATGATGATGAAGTCCAGCCCCACCGCCTCGCGTACCCGGCGGACGATCTCCAGCGCCAGGCGCATGCGGTTCTGGTAGCTGCCGCCCCAGCGATCGCTGCGCTGGTTGGTCTGGGCCGCGAGGAACTGGTTGATCAGATATCCCTCCGAGCCCATGATCTCCACCCCGTCATAACCGGCGCTGCGCGCCAGCACGGCGCAGCGAACGAAGTCGGCGATTTGCCGCTCAATGCCGGCCTCGTCCAGCTCATGCGGCTTGAACGGATTGATCGGCGCCTGGATGGCGCTCGGCGCCACCAGCTTGGGGCTGTAGGCATAGCGCCCGGCATGCAGGATCTGCATGCAGATCTTGCCACCTGCGGCATGCACCGCCTGGGTGACCAGCCGGTGCCGCTCGGCCTCCTGCTCGCTGGTGAGCTTGGCCGCGCCAGCGTACACCCCGCCCTCCTCGTTGGGCGCGATGCCGCCGGTGACGATCAGGCCGACACCACCACGGGCGCGCTCGGCGAAGTAGGCCGCCATGCGCTCGAAGCCGCCGGGGCGCTCCTCCAGCCCAGTGTGCATTGACCCCATCAAGGTCCGGTTGCGCAGGACGGTGAAGCCCAGGTCGAGCGGGGCCAACAGATGCGGGTAATGTTCGGCGGCCATGGGATCTCCACAGAGAAGCGAATTCACGGAAAAGCGAGCGCCTCGTCGCGACGGGGCCCGTCATTGGTCTGGCCTCGACATTAAACAGCCCAGTGAAGGCGCTCAATGATCGAAACTGACAAATCGCTGACCGTGGCGCGCAGCGGCAGTGGCTAGTGCCACAGCTGGCCGGATTTCTAGGTGAGCACCCAGGCATCGACCTGCGAATATCGACAAGCACCCATTATGCCACCTTCGAGAACGACGACTTCGACCTGGATATCGTCTACGGCGAGCCGCAGCGCACGGAGCATGAAAGGCTGCCATTGCGGATCGAGGAGCTGACTCCACTGTGTAGCCCGGCGCTGGACTCGCGCCTGAACTCACGCAGGGCCTGTGCGCACAGACCTTGATCCAGAGCGATGGCCAGTCGGTTCAGTGGAAAGGCTGGTTCACTGCCAACGACCTGTCGACGCCAGCCACTTTCGGACTGGCGTTCGACCGCAGCTTCATGGCCATCTCGGCACCAGTCGATGGGCTTGGAGTCGTACTGGAATCGACTTTGCTGGCCGAGCGCGAGCTGGCCAGCGGGAAACTCGTCAGCCCGCTGCGAATGACCAGCAATTCGGTCCGCTACGTCGGACACTACCTGGTCCATCCCCGACGGCATCGCCAACACGAAAACGTCACCCGCTTCAAGAATTGTTGTTCAGGGAGCTGGCGCTGGACGCGCCCAAGCTTCGTTGAACAGCGTCAAGTTGCTGGCCTGCAAGACCCAGGTCCTGGCAGGTGACCAGCAGTGGCAAGATCATGCGCAAACGCGTGGCCGAACGCTCAGGTCTCGGACACAGCCTGTTCCTTGCATGCCTGCCGGGCCGCGGATTTCTTCTCCTTGACCACGATGTAGAACTCTTCCCCATGCTTGACCGCGCCATACAGCACGGCCTTCTCGATCAGCTCGCTGCCGCGCAGATGGCGCAGCATCATCGGATCCTTGCGCAGGTCGCGATAGAGCGCCAGGCACAGCAGTACCATGACCACGACGAACGGCAGCGCCACCACGATGGTCAGGTTCTGCAACCCGGTCAGGGCCGCGCCAGGGTCACGCGGGTCGCCGATTGCCAGCATGATCGCCGCGACCGTACCGGTCAGCGCGCCCCAGAAGATCACCGTCGGCCGCGACGGCTCGGTGGTGCCGTGCTCGGACAACGTGCCCATCACCAGCGAGGCTGCGTCGGCGCCAGAAACGAAGAAGATGGCTACCAGGATCATCACCAGCACCGAGGTGATCGAGGCCAGCGGGTAACTGTCGAGCAACCGGTAAAGGGCGTCGTTGCTGTTGACGACGCCATCGAGCAGCACGAAGCTGCCATCGCGCACCGCCTCGATACCCGCGCCGCCAAAGATGGTGAACCAGATCAGGCTGACCAGGCTCGGCACCAGCAGCACGCCGCTGACGAACTGGCGAATGCTGCGTCCTCGGCTGATACGGGCGATGAACATGCCGACGAAGGGTGTCCAGGAGATCCACCAGGCCCAGTAGAACACGGTCCAGCCGGCCAGCCAGCTGCCCATCTGCTCACCGCCGCTGGCGGTGGTACGCGCCATCATTTCCGGCATCAGCTTGATGTAGTTGCCGATCGAAGTCGGCAGTAGGTTGAGCATGAGCAAGGTCGGGCCGACCATGAAGACGAACAGGGCCAGGACCAGCGCCAGGACCATGTTGGTGTTGGCTAGCCACTGGATGCCCTTGCCGATGCCGGAAACCGCCGAGGCGATGAAGGCGATCGTCAGCAAGGTGATGATGGCGATCAGGAACAGCTTGCCTGGGCTCCCGATCCAGCCGTTGTACGCCAGCCCCCCGGCGATCTGCAACGCGCCGAGGCCGAGCGAGGCGGCCGAGCCGAACAAGGTGGCGAAGATCGCCATCATGTCGATGACGCGGCCCACCGGGCCATTGGCATGCCGACCGATCAAGGGTCGGAACGCGGTCGAGATCAGTTGCGAGCGCCCACGGCGGAAGGTGCCGTAGGCGATGACCAGGCCGACGATGGCGTACATGGCCCAAGGATGCAGTGTCCAGTGGAACAAGGTGGTGGCCATCGCCACCTGCATCGCTTCGTTGGTCTGCCCGGCAGCCGAGCCGGGTGGCGGGTTCACGTAGTGCGAAAGCGGTTCGGCGACGCCGAAGAACATCAGGCCAATGCCCATGCCGGCGCTGAACATCATCGCAACCCAGGAAACCGTGCGGAACTCGGGCGCCTCGCCATCGCAGCCCAACGGGATCCGGCCGTACCTGCTCGCCGCCAGCCAGAGCACGAAGACCACGAACACCGTTGAGGTGAGGACGAAGAACCAGCCGAAATGCACGATGACCCAGGACTGCGCCGTCGAAGCGCTGGCCGCCAGGCTCGCCTGGCTGGCGAACCCCCAGATGATGAAGGCGACCGCGATGAGACTGGTGATGCCGAACAGCAGCCAGTCGAGCTTGCCCTCCAGATGCCGATCCTGCCTGGCCTCTTCGGTCTTGGACGGATCCGTCACGCCAAGCCCCAGCGTTTCGACCTGTTGTTCGGTTGCCATGGATGAACCCCTCTGCGGCGAATGCCGGATCTTGTTGTTGTTCTTTCCTTGGGTGTCCGCAGGAGTCGGACTCGGCGCGGGCAGCAGGCTGCGCGATTATCCTGCGTCGAAAAGCCGCGACCCTGTCTCAGGACCGTCTTCGCGCGTCCTTTGCGCGACGCGGCCGGCGCCTGCGAAGGTAACGCCGCGGCACCGGAACTGGCCGCCCCGACGGCCCGGCTCGCCTTTTGGCGAGCTGTGGCGAACGCTGCAACGACCAGTCGTCGCGCAACCTGGCGCGCAACACAACTTCGACGTTCCCCCCAAGGTCAGCCAGGAAACACCCCCAGGTGAAAGCCATGACTTGTCGACTCCTCCTGCTAGGCGTGGTCACCCTCGTCGCCATGAAGCTCGCCGGCTGCGCGAGCGGACCGCTGAAACCGGAAGAACGTGCCCGGCTCGCCGCAAAGACTTTCGTGGTCACCGGTGCCTCCAGCGGCATCGGCCGTGGCGTCGCCCTGGAACTGGCGCGCAGCGGCGCCAATGTAGTGGTGGCCGCGCGCCGCACGGCAGCGCTCGAATCGCTGGCGCGGCAGATCAGGACAGCAGGCGGCACGCCGCTGGTGGTCACCACCGATGTCGCCGACAGCGCGCAGATGCAGCGCCTGGCGCAACAGGCCATGCAGCACTTCGGACAGATTCATGGCTGGATCAACAATGCCGGCGTGGTGGCCATCGGGCGCTTCGAGGACATTCCCCTGGAAGACCACCAGCGTCTTTTGGACATCAACCTCAAAGGCACCGTCATCGGCAGCCATCTGGCCATGAAACAGTTTCGCCAGCAGCGTTTCGGCGTTCTGGTCAACGTGGCCTCCATCGACAGCGAAGTGCCTCACACCTACCAAGCGTCCTATTCGGCGTCCAAGGCCGGCGTGCTGAGCCTGGGGCGCGTACTCAACCAGGAACTGCGATTGCATGGGCCCGACGACGTCCACGTGGTCACGGTGTTGCCCTGGGCGCTGGACACCCCGCTGTGGGACCACGCCGCGAGCTATACCGGCCATCAGCCACAGCTGCCCACCATGGACGGACCGGAGAAGGCGGTCAACGCCATCGTCCGGGCGCTGTTCGCACCCAAGGAAGAAATCACCGTGGGCTACAAGGCCAAGCTGGCCTATTGGAACCACCGACTCGCGCCCGACCTGAACGAATACTTCACGGCGCGTGCGCTTCGCCAGGTCGAGGTGCAGAGGAACCCGCCCGCCCCGGCCACGTCCGGCAACCTGCACCACCCCGTCGAGGCCGGCCAGGACGTGTCTGGTGGGATCCGCGAGCGGATGAAACGGCAGGAACAGGCAACGCAACCCTGACAGGAGGCTTCACCATGATCGATGACCAGAAGATTCGTGAGCGTGCGTACGAGCTCTGGGAGCTGGCCGGGAAACCGGACGGCGCGGAGCAAGAGCACTGGCGCCAGGCGGTCGAGCAACTCAAGGCCGAGCAGCAGCCACCGGGGGCGAACCGCGTGGACTCGGTATCCGGCGCGACTCAGTCCGGCGTACCGCTGACCACCGGCGACCAGTGACCGCGGCGATCCCAGGCGCGGCCCCATCCGGGGTCGCGCCTGTTTCATGGGCCCGCTTGGCGACTGGCGAGTTAGCGCGTGGCGCGTCTGGTCGCGGCCTCGATGGCTGCCTAGAATAGGCGGCTCTCACTGTCGTTGACTCAAGGTATCGCGCATGAACGAACTGGCGCTGCTGCTCGCCTTCATCACGGCCGCCACGGTGTTGACCATCACCCCGGGGGTCGATACGGCCATGGTGCTCAGGGCCGCCGCGCTCGGTGGACGCACGCCCGCGCTGATGGCCTCGCTCGGTATCGCGCTGGGCTGCCTGGCCTGGGGTGGCGCGGTGTCGTTGGGGCTGGGCGCGTTGCTGCACGCCTGTGAAACCGCCTACACGCTGCTCAAGCTGGTGGGCGCGGCCTACCTGTTCTGGCTGGGCACCAGGCTCCTGCTCAAGCCTAGGACAGCGCTGGCCGAAGACCAGACTGCGCAGGACGCGAAGCAAGGGCTCGATGCCTTCGTGCGGGGCCTGCTCACCAACCTGCTCAACCCCAAGGTCGGAGTCTTCTATGTGACCTTCCTGCCACAATTCGTCCCGGCAGGTGCCAGCGTGGCTGGGCACTCGTTCCTTCTCGCCGCGCTGCATGTGTTGCTGACGCTGGCCTGGTTCGCCATCCTGGTGGCGGCCACCGTGCCGCTCAGTGGCTGGTTGCAGCGTCCTGCCGCGATGAAGACCCTCGATCGGCTGACCGGGGGCGTGTTCCTGGCCTTCGGCCTCAAGCTCGCCGCCTCGTCCAGGGCCGGCTGAGGCAGCCGGTACAGCCGCCTCGACGCCCGCCCCGGCTGTACCTGCATGCTGCACCCGCGTGACTCAGCCAAGCGGCCCCCGGTTCAACTCAACTGCTCGAGCAAGTCCTCGCGGATCAGTCGGCGAACCGTGGCTTCATGCTCCTGCTCCTGAGCGAAGGCATGCTCGAAGCGCTTGGCGATCAGCGGATGACCACCTTGCCTGGCCATCTCGATCAACAGTTCCCAGGCCGCGTTGTCCTCCAGTTCGATGGTGAGGATCGCGCCCATGCACTGCGAGACCGTGGTGCGCGGATCGGTGAGCACCTGCATGACCCCGAGCGCCTTGACCGCCGCCACGTCGGCGCAGGGCGTGACGCTGGTAGGATCGCCGCCGAGGGTCTCGATGGCCTCGCGCACCAGGTGCATGTGCTCCAGCTCCTGGGCCTGGATGCGGCGCAGGACCTGGATCAGCGCCGAGTCGGCACCGGCCGCGCTGCTTGCCTTGGCGACCATCGCTTCGTACAGGCGAACCCCGGTGCGCTCGAAGGCCAGCCGCTCGCCCAGCTTGTCCAGCAGCACCTCGGGCTGCTTGCCGCGGGCTTCGTCGAACTTGCTCTTGAGCATCCCCTTGATCGAGCCGGGTACCGGCACGCTGCCCACCAGGTCGGCCTCGCGAATGGCCCGCTCGCGCTCATCGGTGATGTCGCTGACGTCCCCCGGCAGGTCCGCCGGGAACAGGCGGGTTGCTTCGACCAGGCGCGCGGTATCGTCGGGCGACAGCTGCGCGCCCGTGCGGTTGTGGCCCAACTTCACTTGATCGCTCATGGCTGCTCTCCCTCGATGCTGTTGAGTTCCCCACCGGCGTGCCAGGTGTAGCCGGCCGATGCCACGTTGGCAGGTACTCCCTGGCTGTTGAGCTGCTGGCGATAGTCGAGCGAGGCGCGACTCTCGCGGCTCTTGTCCACATAGTCGATGCCGTGGGCACGCAGGTCGACTTCCTTGGACAGCACCTCGCGCACGAACTCGCGCTGGCTCTTGAAGCGGATCATCGGCGGCAGTGGGCCGGCAAGCACTTCGGCGGGATCGCGGCGCTCGTGTTTCTTGAACAACTCGCAAGCCAGGTTAAGGTGCCCCAGCTCATAGTCGAGGAAACGCTCCCATAACAGCTTCAGCCGTGGATTTTCCTCCTGCTCGACGCAACTGGCGTAGGTGTAGACCTCCATCGCTTCATGGATCAGCCACTTTTCCATGAAGCTCTCGCCAGGGTCCTGCAGCGACCCGTACTGGGTGACGTGCTGCTCCTCCACCGAGGCGATCTCGGCGTACAATGCCCGTGCCACGGGATCGGCGAACAGGGGCCCGATATTCATGTAGTAGTCGTGGGTCTGGTACTCGGCACCGGTGATCAGCGCGGCATGGATCTTGGTGATCAGCGCCGCCTGGTCCTTGTGGTAGTGGTCGCGCAGGTCGTCCGCCGGGACCCGGTGGTGTTCGCTGGTCGGGCGTCCGGGAATGATGTCGGTATAGCCCTGCAGAATGGTATTGGCATCCTTGCCCTCGAGCCGGTCGAGCATCGCCGCGTAGCGGTACAAGTGATCGAAGTCTTCCAGCAGGCCGAAGCGGTAGGTCTGCGCCTGGTAGGGGTCCGGTTCGTTCTGGGCGACCGCGGCGGTGACTTCGATGGCCACCTGCTCGTAGGCCACCGTGATTTCCAGGGGCGAATGGTCGGCCGACAAGAGCCAGTTGATCGCGGTCATCTGGTGCTGCTCGACGCGCCGGATCTGTGCCAGAGGCAATTGCAGGGCCTTGTTGAATCGCGCGCCAAAATGCTTCAGGCGCAGGGCATCGGATTCGACGCCGTTCATCAGGATCACCCTCACCCGGGTAAAGGCATCGTCATCGAGTTTGCTGATAGGCTTGCCAGCCAACTCGCGCCAGGTGAACGTCTGTTTGTCCAAGGGCGTGCCCTTGTTGTCCAGCAGGTTGTCGATCTTGCTCATCACGCGATCTCCGTCATCTGTGGTCACGGCTCGGGAGTGGGACCTCCGTTCCCCGTCGACTCGGAGCGTTCGGGCATGACACAACGGGATCGACCAACGGTGGGCAGCGCTTGTCGGTTGCCTGGCTTTTTTTCCAACCCTCGGCGCTTCTGCCTGTCTGCATGGAATAGGCAATTACCTGCGCACGACCGCGCAATGGGGGACACCATGCAGGAACAGGATCGCAACACCGCACTCACAGCCTGGCGACTCCTGCTCGAGGACGACAGCTATCGTCTCGACTGGCCGGACGACTACTACAGGACGCTGATGACCCGCGCCGACGAGCTGGTGCTGAGCCAGCTGATCTCGCTGGAGGACTGGCAGCTGCTCAAGGACGCCGCCGACACCGCGCTGGACTATACCCGCGCGTCCCTCGAGCGGCAGCAGCGCGACCGCCTCAACACCGCGACCCTGAAACTGCCCGGCGCCTGACGGCCAGGCCGGCCGGAGCTGATCGGCATCGCACCCGACGCCGATCCTCGACGATCGGTTGTACGTTCCAGGACACTTTGTATAGCGCTAGCGACCATTCATCACAGCGGATACTCAGCTGGCCCATGGCCACCTGGTCGACAAGGCGATCATCCTGTCGACCAGGAGCCGTCATGCAGACCACTGACCGGATGAATGCAAGCTCCACGGATGCCTTCGAGCAAAATGGCCAGGTATTCTGGCGGCTGGCCTCTGCCCTGATCGATGCCGTGCACGAAGGCCAATCCCGCCTGCCGGCGCAAGCCCGCGACCAGGTCCTGGCCCTGATCGTCGACCTGTGTAGCGCCAGGCCTGACAGCGAACAACGCCTGGCGCACCTTTTCCTTGAACTGGAAGAGGCTAATGTCCTGACCCGTCACGCTGCCCAGCGCCTGGGCAGCGTGACGGGGCGCCTCGAACGGCTGGTCAGGCAGTGCAGTCGATCCTGTAGCCACTTCTATATCCGCAAGGCGTACTACCTGGGCCTCCCCAGCGATGGCTATCTGTGCGTGGCCTGTGGCCAGCTGCGAGCGCAAGGGCAATGGCCAGCGTTCGATCGCCGAAGCGACCCTGACCAGCCGTTGAGCAAGGCCGGCCGCAGCTGAGCCGGTCGCGCAAGCGCAGCCTATCGAAACGATTGGGAAAGTTTTCTGGCGTCCGTATCGCAGCCAAGTGAATCTAACGCTGTCGCACGGTGTCTATCGTGGCGTCACTAGGCTTTGTACGAAAAGTTGCCGAGCGGCGATCAGGCAAGGCGAAAACAGGCGAGGAACGGCCGGGGTCGCGCTCGACTTCACTGGTTGTAAATGAACATTCCGAGCCTGTTTTCAACGTAGCCTGATCGTCGCGCAGGCACTTTTCGTACAGAGCGTAGATCTGGGGGCCTGCCTGAAGGGCCCACTGCCAAGCGATGGATCGCATCGTCGTTATCCGTGGGAGAGGCGCGCCGCGCTTGCTGCAACATGAACCTGACTACCGAAACCACCGCTTCTCCCCGCGTCCTGCTGGTCGAAGACGAACCGAGCCTGCGCGAGCTGGTCACCATGGCGCTGGAAGAACTCGGTGCGAACGTCACCGCCGTCGCGACCGCTGACGAAGGCGCCGCCATCCTCGCCCAGCAGACCTGGACCTTGCTGCTGACCGATGTCAGGACGCCTGGCGTGCTCGACGGGCTCGAGCTGGCCTGCCTGGCCCGGCGGCAGAAGCCTTGCCTGAACATCGTGGTCATGAGTGGTTACCACAACAATCTGAGCGCGCCATTGCCACCGGATGTCGAGTTTCTGGCCAAGCCATGGTCGCTCAAGGACTTCAATGCCCTGGTAAGCGCGCAGTTCCACGCGCGCCAATCCGGCGACTTCCATCTGGCTTGACCCTTGCGCGGTCCGTTGGTCGGGCAAGCGGACCCCTGTTGCGCGCATGAGACTCCAACCAGACGAGACAGGTGCTCGTTCATCGTTTGAGACGGAGGTTTACCCATGAGCAAGCGACATCAATCAGGCGGTTTTTCCGACGATCCGCAAAAAATCCATGATGCGGGCAGCAAGGGTGGCTCGAACCAGGACATCAAGAACACCAGGGCCGAGAAGGCCCGCATAGGTGGGCAGCATAGCAATGGCGGTACCGACAGGCGCAGTGGCCGCACCTGACATCGGGCGCTGCGGGGGGCGCGCTGCGCCCCCCATTCAACCGACCTGAGACCGGTTATCCGAGCGATACCCCAGCCGCCCTCGCCCGGGCCGCGTGCAGCTTGCGGTAGCTGTCGATCAGCCTCTGGTGCCGGTCGAGCCCTTCGAGCCTCAGGCTGGTCGGGGCCAGGCCATGGAAGCGTACACTGCCCTCGATCGAGCCGAGCACCGCATCCATGCGCGGGTTGCCGAACATGCGGCGCAGGTTCGCCTCGTAGTCCTGCAATTTCAGCTCATCGTCCAGCAGCACTTCCAGCACCACGTTCAACGCCTGGTAGAACAAGCCGCGCTCGAGCGTGTTGTCGTTGTACTGAAGGAACATTTCCACCAGTTCCTTGGCCTCCTCGAAGCGCTGCAGGGCCAGATGGATCAGCAGCTTGAGCTCAAGAATGGTCAGCTGGCCCCAGGCGGTGTTGTCGTCGAATTCGATGCCGATAAGCGTGGTGATGTCGGTGTATTCGTCCAGGTCACTGTCTTCCAGGCGTTCGACCAAGGCCTGCAGGCCGGCATCGTCCAGCTGGTGGAGGTTGAGGATATCGGCGCGAAACGCCAGCGCCTTGTTGGTGTTGTCCCAGATCAGGTCGTCGACCGGATAGATTTCCGAATAGCCCGGCACCAGGATACGGCAGGCCGTGGCGCCGAGGTCCTGATACACCGCCATGTAGGCTTGCTTGCCCATGTCCTCGAGAATACCGAACAAGGTCGCCGCTTCTTCGACGTTGGAGTGCTGGCCCTGCCCGGAAAAGTCCCATTCGACGAACTCGAAATCGGCCTTGGCGCTGAAGAAGCGCCACGACACCACGCCGCTGGAGTCGATGAAGTGCTCCACGAAGTTGTTCGGTTCGGTCACGGCGTTGCTTTCGAAGGTGGGCTGCGGCAGGTCGTTCAGCCCTTCGAAGCTACGTCCCTGGAGCAGCTCGGTAAGGCTGCGCTCCAACGCCACCTCGAGGCTCGGGTGCGCGCCGAACGAGGCGAACACGCCACCGGTACGCGGGTTCATCAAGGTAACGCACATCACCGGGAACTGGCCACCGAGCGAGGCATCCTTGACCAGTACCGGGAAGCCCTGCTCCTCCAGGCCCTGGATGCCGGCCATGATCGCCGGGTACTTGGCCAGCACGTGCGCCGGCACATCGGGCAAGGCGAGTTCGCCTTCGAGGATCTCCCGCTTGACGGCGCGCTCGAAGATCTCCGACAGGCACTGCACCTGGGCTTCGGCCAAGGTGTTGCCAGCACTCATGCCATTGCTCAGGAACAGGTTCTCCACCAGATTGGACGGGAAATACACCACTTCGCCGTCGCACTGGCGCACATAGGGCAGCGCGCAGATCCCGCGCTCGACATTGCCGGAGTTGGTGTCGTAAAGGTGCGAGCCACGCAGCTCGCCCTCCGGGTCGTAGATCGCTCGGCAATGCTCGTCGAGGATGCCGGCCGGCAGCGCATCCTTGCGCCCGGGCTTGAACCAGCGCTCGTCGGGATGATGCACGAAGGGCGCATTGGCGATCTCCTCGCCCCAGAACTGATCGTTGTAGAAGAAGTTGCAGTTGAGACGCTCGATGAACTCACCCAGCGCCGAGGCCAGCGCCGCTTCCTTGGTCGCGCCCTTGCCATTGGTGAAGCACATCGGCGAATGCGCATCGCGCAGGTGCAGCGACCAGACATTGGGCACGATGTTGCGCCACGAGGCGATCTCGATCTTCATGCCCAGCTCGGCGAGAAGGCTCGACATGTTGGCGATGGTCTGCTCCAGCGGCAGGTCCTTGCCGACGATCGAGGTACTGGCCTGCGCGGCCGGATCGAGCATCAGCAGGCCCTGGGCATCGGCATCGAGGTTGCTCACCTGTTCGATGACGAAGTCCGGCCCGGTCTGCACCACCTTCTTCACGGTGCAGCGGTCGATCGAGCGCAGGATGCCCTGACGATCCTTTTCACTGATGTCCGCCGGCAGTTCGACCTGGATCTTGAAGATCTGCTTGTAGCGGTTCTCCGGGTCGACGATGTTGTTCTGCGCCAGGCGAATATTGTCGGTAGGGATACCGCGCGTCTGGCAGTACAGCTTGACGAAATAGGCCGCGCACAACGCCGAGGAAGCCAGGAAATAGTCGAAAGGCCCCGGTGCCGAGCCATCACCCTTGTAGCGGATCGGCTGGTCGGCGATCACCGTGAAGTCATCGAACTTGGCTTCAAGTCGAAGGTTGTCGAGAAAGTTGACCTTGATTTCCATGCGGGTACCAGAATGACGAGCGGAACGACGGGGCGTCATTATCCGGGTTTTTCCGCGACAAGTCTTGGATAGCTCAGCCCGCAGAGCCTTGCCGCGCGCGTCGAAGACGGCTGACAGGCGGCAAGCTGGCGTTCCGGATTCAGGCGAGGCCAAATCGGCTTATCTTCGGCCAAGGCCCAGTGTTATGGTAAGCGCCCCATTGTTGTCGGCAGCCTCATCGGCGGCAGGCCGCTCAAGATCCACGACACAGGTAGCGATTGTTTCAGTGATGCCCAGGATACGTAGACTGCTGCTCGGCGCCGTGGCGCTGGTGTTCATCGCGGCCCTGTGCGGCTACGGTTTCTGGACCCAGCAACGGCCGCCGGGGCATTACCTTTCCGACCTGCGCATCGAGCTTGCGCTGGACCAGGGCGTGCCTGGCGAACGTGGCAACCTGCTGGGCATCGAGCCAGTCCTGCATCCGGTCGACTACCAGAACCTGCAGCGCCTGCATCGCAAGCTCGCCGCCTACCTGGACAAGGCCAAGGCCCTGGGCCTGGTGAACGCGCGCACCGTGGTCGTGCTACCCGAACACATTGGCACCTGGTTGTGGGCGCGAGGCGAAAAGAACGAGCTGTACCAGGTCACGCGCCGTCGCGAAGCCTGGCAGTGGCTGGAAATCAGCAACCCGCTGCGCTATGGCCTGGCCCTGCTTGCCGCCACCGGTGACGATCGGCGCAGCGACGCACACCTGCGCATGAAGGCGGGCCAGATGGCCGCGGACTACCAGGCACTGTTCGGCGGCCTGGCCAGGGAGTTCGGCGTCACCCTGGTGGCTGGCTCGATCGTGCTGCCCTCCCCTCGGGTCGAGCACGGCGTATTGCAAGCCGGCAACGGGCCGCTGTTCAACAGCAGCGTAGTGTTCGCCAGCGACGGCTCGGCCATGGGGCAACCGCAACGCCAGCACTACCCGGACAGCGAAGTCCGGCGCTATATCCAGGCCGGCCAGGACCAGCCATTGCAGGTACTGCAGACGCCGGCCGGACGCCTGGGCGTGCTGGTCGGCAGCGACAGCTGGTATCCGGCCAACTACCGGCAACTGGCTTCGCAAGCGGTGGAGCTGATCGCCAATCCGGTATTTCTCAGTGGACGTGACAGCTGGGGCAGCCCTTGGCGGGGCAATCGGCACCAGCCCCTGAGCGCGCGCCTGCCCCTGCGTCAGGGCCAGGTCAACGAAGAGCAAGCCTGGCGACAGCTGACCCAGGCCGCCAATGGCGATGTCACCAGCATCAGCGTATTCCTGCGCGGCCAGTTCTGGGACCTGGGCAGCGACGGGCAAGGCTTCGTCAACCACGACGGCAGGCACCTGGCTGGCGATTCGCATGCTGGCGCGCGCCTGCTGAACCTGTGGTTGTGACGCGATGGCGCCCCCACGCGTGCGCCTCGGCGACCTGTCGGTAGGGTTCGTGCAGCCATTGGTCGAGGCCCTGCTCGAACTCGGGCATGATCCACAAGCGCTGCTGCTGCGCTATGGCCTGGATGAGCAGTGCCTTGGCGAGCCACAGGCACGGCTGTCGATTCCTCGCTACATGCACCTGGGGCATGCGGCCATCGAGCTCAGTGGCGATCCCGCCCTCGGGCTGCGCATGGGCCGCCTGAGCCGCCTGCCCCATGCCGGGCTGGCCGGGGTAGCCGCGGCCCAGGCCCCGAACCTGGGCGAGGCTGCGCGCACCCTGCTGCGTTTCGAGCCGCTATACGCCGCCAACTACCGTGGCCGCTGCCGTTACCAGAAAGACGAACATGGCGCCTGGCTGTGCTTCTATTCGATCAGCCCCTATAACGCCTACAACCGTTTCGTGGTCGACTCGCTAATGGGCGGCTGGCTGGCCCAGCTCTCGAGCATCGCGGCTGAGCCAGTGCTGGCTGATCGCCTGGAAATCGAGTTCGAGGCACCCGACTACGCACACTGCTATGAGGCGCTCTGCGCCAGCCAGGTGCTGTTCGGCGCTCGAACCAATCGGCTGCACTTGCCACGCGAGACGCTAGGCCTGCGCAACGCACAACACTGCCCCGGCACCTGGCGGCACCTGCTGCAATTGTGCGAGGCGCAACTGCAGCAACGCACCCGAGTGCGCAGTCTGAGTGAAAGCATTCTCCATCTGCTCGGCCCCCTGCTCAGTGGTGGCCAGGAGCCCACGCTGGAGGAAGTGGCGCGACGCCTGCAACTTCCGCCATGGACGCTACGCCGCAGGCTGGCTGACGAAGGCACGCGATTTCGCAACCTGCTCAACGACGCACGACGCGATCTTGCCGAGGCGTACATCCGGGATACGGAGCTGAGCTTCAGCGAAATCGCCTATCTGCTTGGTTTCGCGTCGGCCGAGGCCTTCCAGCGCGCCTTCAAGCGCTGGACCAGCCTGACGCCGGGTGAGTATCGCCGCACGCGCAGGCAGCTCTCCTAGGGTTGTTCCAAAGTGCCTGCGCGAGCTTCGTACCGGCCCTAGAGCTCCGTGGCGTCCTCGGCGGGCTCCGGGGTATCCAGCTCCGAGGCGTGGAACTCGAGCAATTCTTCCTGGTAATCGTCCATGACCTGCTTCCTCTTGATCTCGTGATTGCCTGATCCATGCCCTCAAGCTAAAGCAGCCCTGTGAAGGAAACATGACTCCTGGAAATAAACGTAGCAGGCCTTGGCGGAATTATCTTCAGCGCTTGTTTCAATGCTTTTCCGCGACCAAGACGCCACCGCTCAGAAAACCGGAGCCTGTTCGGCAGGCGAAGCGTCCTGCCGATTCACCTGGATAGGTGCCACCTCGGCTGGCGGCGCTACCGGTTGCGAGCCCTGGTCGTCGGCAACCGAGGGTTGCGTCTCGGTCTGCGCAGCCGCTGCCGGGGCGGCCTGGATCCTACCCGGCTCGCCCGCGGGCTTGGCTACCGGCTGTGCGGAAGCCGGATTGCCAGGCTCGTCATCCGAAGCGGTCACGGCTGTGTCTTGTCCAGGCGCAGCCCCAGAGGCCGGCCCCGTCGTGGGCGGCGTATCGACGGCCGCGGCAGGCGCGGGAGCCGCTGGCATCAACGAAGCACCTGGCGCACCTGGCAGCCCGAGGTCGGCTGCTGGTGCGGCAGGCTGGTCAGTCGGCGAAGTGTCGACGGCCTTGGCCTGGGCTTGTTTGGGCAAGTAGCTTTCCACCAGGGCGAAATAGCGCTCGTAGAACTGGGGCGCGGTGACGGTTTCGCTGGCGACCTTGACCATGGAATCATCGCTCGAGCCGATGGGCATGGAGACCGAGCCCAGCACCCCGACACCGAGGCTGGCCGAGGTGTTGGATTTCTTCAGCGTATAGCGGTCCTGCAGCGCGTTGGCGAACATGGTGGAACGCTGCCCGTCCCCGCTGTCGGGAACACAGGTGACGTTGAAACTAATCTGCAGGTGGTTTTCGCTGTTCTGCTGGAAGCTCTTGTTACCGGCTACCTGGTTGGCGCCGCTGCTGGTGATGATGTAGCCCTGGCTGAGCAAGGCACGCCGCGCCGCCTCGCAGGATCCGGCCTCGCTCACGGCAAAGGCACGGGAAAAGGTGCCGGAATCGTCGAAGTTCTCATGCTCGTAGATGGCAGTCTTTTTCGAGGAGCAGCCAGTAGCACTGGCCAGCACCAGGGCCAGCCCGAGCGCGCCGATGACGGTGTGTCCAGACATTGCGAATTCCAGGAAGAACGAACGGCGCCTATTGTGCATCACATCCTGCGCAGGCCGAAACCGTTGATCGGTGAAGATTGCGCCAGGGTCCTGCAAGGCCTTGAACAGGCCGGAGGGATCTGGCCGGCGCGGGCCAGTAACGAAAAAGCGACCCGAAGGTCGCTTCTGTCGTGCGTCGAGGCGTTCAGTGACCTCTCGGCGAATATGGCGCAGCGGACGGGACTCGAACCCGCGACCCCCGGCGTGACAGGCCGGTATTCTAACCGACTGAACTACCGCTGCGTATCGCTCAGGCTTGCGCCCGATTGAAACTGGGATCTGGTCTCGATGCCTGGTATCGCTACCTCGGCCTCGGACCTCAGATCGGCGACGAGCACCCATCTGGATGAAAAGTGGCGCAGCGGACGGGACTCGAACCCGCGACCCCCGGCGTGACAGGCCGGTATTCTAACCGACTGAACTACCGCTGCGCATGTGGACTTGCGTCCGGTTCCTCTCAATGGGCCTCATCTTTCGAATCGACCTGGGTCAGGAACATTCTCAGGAAGTGGTGGGTGATGACGGGATCGAACCGCCGACCCTCTGCTTGTAAGGCAGATGCTCTCCCGGCTGAGCTAATCACCCGCTTGTTGCGTTTGCTTCGCTGAGGCCGCGAAATTTACGCAGGTACCGAAGCTAAGTCAATACCCCCGTTGAATTTTTTTTGAAAAAGGTTGGTCGGGCAGCCACAAGCTACAAGCAAAAGCAGTGCGCATGGACTGAACGGACTCGGGACGGACAGTTGATGCGGTCGGCTTGCAGTCTGCAGCCCTAGGCGTAGATCATCTTGCGGGTCATGCCACCATCGACCACATATTCCTGGCCAGTGACGAAGGCGGCCTGGCTGGACAGCAGCCAGGCCACCAGCGCTGCCACGTCTTCGACGGTTCCGACGCGACCGGTGGGGTGTTGCGCATGGTCGGCACTATCGAGAGGCTCGGCACGCTTGTGCGACGGGTCGCGGGCGTCGATCCAGCCGGGGCTGACGGCGTTGACGCGAATCTCCGGGCCAAGGCTCATGGCCAATGCATGGGTCAGTGCCACCAGGCCGCCCTTGCTCGCCGCGTAGGCCTCCGTATCAGGCTCGGACTGGCGGGCACGGGTCGAGGTCAGGTTGACGATGGCCCCACCATGGGCGCGCAGGTACGGCGCGCAGTGCTTGGCCAGCAGCATGGGGCCGCTGAGGTTGACCGCCAGGACCCGGTTCCACTGGGCCAGGCTCAAGCTCTCGAGCGTGTCGTTGTGCGGATTGGCGATCGCCGCGTTGCACACCAGCCCGTCGAGACGCCCGAACTGGCCGAGCACTTCGGCCACCGCGGTGGTCACCTGCTTTTCGTCGGCGACGTCCATGGCCACGAACCAGGCGTTGTCGCCCAGCGCCTTGGCCACCTTGGCGCCGCGCTGGCGGTCCAGGTCGCTCAACACGACCTGCCAGCCTTCGCAGATCAACCAGGCGGCAATGCCCAGGCCGATGCCGCGAGCGGCACCGGTCACCAGGGCGACGCGGCCGTTATGGCTGGTCTCACCGCCTTTCCAGTCGATCACAGCGCAGCCAGCCCACGAGCCAGGTCGACTTGCAGATCGGCGACGTCTTCCAGGCCCACGGCAATGCGGATCAGACTGTCGTGAATACCCGCCGCTTCGCGTTCCTGTGGCGTCAAGCGGCCATGCGAGGTGGTCGCGGGATGGGCGATAGTGGTCTTGCTGTCGCCAAGGTTGGTGGTGATCGAGATCAGGCGCGTGGCATCGATGAAACGCCAGGCGCCTTCCCTGCCACCCTTGACCTCGAAACTCACCACGGCGCCGAAGCCGCTCATCTGACGCCTGGCCAGCTCATGCTGCGGGTGGCTGGTCAAGCCGGCATAGTGGACGCGCTCCACGCCCTGCTGGCTGGCCAGCCACTCGGCCAGTGCCTGGGCGCCTTCGCAATGGGCACGCATGCGCAGCTTGAGAGTCTCCAGGCCCTTGAGGAACACCCAGGCGTTGAAGGGACTCAAGGTTGGCCCGGCCGTACGCAGGAAGCCGACGATGTCTTTCATCAGCTCGCTGCGGCCGGCGACCGCGCCGCCCATGCAGCGACCCTGGCCATCGATGAACTTGGTCGCCGAATGAATGACGATGTCGGCGCCGAGCTTGAGCGGTTGCTGCAAGGCTGGGGTACTGAAGCAGTTGTCCACCGCCAGCAGCGCACCCCGTGCATGGGCGATCTCGGCCAGCGCGGCGATGTCGACCAGTTCGGCCAGCGGGTTGGAAGGCGACTCGACGAACAGTAACCGGGTATTGGGCTTGATGGCCCGTTCCCAGCCTGCCAGGTCGGCCAGCGGCACATAGTCGACCTGCACGCCGAAGCGCTTGAAATACTTCTCGAACAGGCTGATGGTCGAACCGAATACGCTCTGCGAGACCACCACATGGTCGCCACTGCTGCACAGCGACATCACCATCGCCAGGATGGCCGCCATGCCGGTGGCGGTGCCAACGGCCTGTTCGGCCCCCTCCAGGGCTGCCAGGCGCTCCTCGAAGGCGCGCACGGTCGGGTTGGTGTAACGCGAATAGACATTGCCGGGCACTTCCCCGGCAAAGCGCGCAGCGGCATCGGCCGCCGTGCGGAAGACATAGCTGGAGGACAGGAACAGCGCCTCGCTGTGTTCGCCCTCCGGCGTGCGTTGTTGACCGGCACGCACCGCCAGGGTGTCGAAACCGACACCCTCCAGGTCGCTGTCCAGTCGCCCGGCATCCCATTGCTCAGTCATGCCGTCGCTCCCAAGTCAGTTGTTGTAGAGGTCGATGATCGCGCTGACGGCCTGGTTCTTGACCTTCGCCGCATCGTTTCGCGACTGCTCGATGCGGTCCAGGTAGGCCTCGTCGACATCGCCGGTGACGTACTGGCCATCGAATACCGCGCAATCGAAATGCTCGATCTTGATCTTGCCACCCCCGACCGATTCGATCAGGTCAGGCAGGTCCTGGTAGACCAGCCAGTCGGCGCCGATCAACTCGGCCACCTGTTCGGTGGTACGGTTGTGGGCGATCAGTTCGTGAGCGCTCGGCATGTCGATGCCGTAGACGTTGGGGTAACGCACCGCGGGCGCGGCGGAACAGAAATACACGTTCTTCGCACCGGCCTCGCGGGCCATCTGGATGATCTGCTTGCAGGTGGTGCCACGGACGATGGAGTCGTCCACCAGCATCACGTTCTTGCCACGGAATTCCAGCTCGATGGCGTTGAGCTTCTGGCGTACCGATTTCTTGCGCGCCGCCTGGCCAGGCATGATGAAGGTACGACCGATGTAGCGGTTCTTGACGAAGCCTTCGCGGAACTTGACGCCCAGGTGATTGGCCAACTGCAGCGCGGCGGTCCGGCTGGTATCGGGGATCGGGATAACCACGTCGATGCCGTGGTCGGGGCGCTCGCGCTGGATCTTCTCGGCCAGTTTCTCGCCCATGCGCAGGCGTGCCTTGTACACCGACACGCCGTCGATGATCGAGTCGGGACGCGCCAGGTAGACATGCTCGAAGATGCATGGCGAGAGTTTCGGCGCGGTCGCGCACTGACGGGTGTGCAGCTGCCCGTCCTCGGTGATGTAGACCGCCTCGCCCGGCGCCAGGTCGCGGATCAGGGTGAAGCCCAGCACGTCCAGGGCCACGCTTTCGGAGGCAATCATGTACTCGACGCCTTCGTCGGTGTGGCGCTGGCCGAACACGATCGGACGGATCGCATTGGGGTCACGGAAACCGACGATGCCGTAGCCGGTGATCATCGCCACCACGGCATAGCCGCCGACACAGCGGCTGTGCACGTGGGACACCGCGGCGAACACGTCTTCCTCGGTCGGCTGCAGCTTGCCGCGTACCGCCAGCTCATGGGCGAACACGTTGAGCAGCACTTCCGAGTCGGAGTTGGTGTTGACGTGCCGCAGGTCGGACTCGTAGATCTCCTTGGCCAGCTGCTCGACGTTGGTCAGATTGCCGTTGTGCGCCAGGGTGATGCCGTAGGGCGAGTTGACGTAGAACGGCTGGGCCTCGGCCGAAGTCGAGCTGCCCGCGGTCGGGTAACGCACATGACCGATGCCCATCTGCCCAACCAGGCGCTGCATGTGGCGCTGCTGGAAGACGTCGCGCACCAGGCCATTGTCCTTGCGCAGGAACAACCGACCATCATGGCTGGTCACGATACCGGCAGCATCCTGGCCGCGGTGCTGGAGGACGGTTAGCGCGTCATACAGCGCCTGATTGACGTTCGACTTACCGACGATACCGACGATGCCACACATGCGACGCAACCCCTACTTTGATGAAACTAGACTGAGCAGCCCTCACGGCCTTGCCGGCCCGAGCAGCTGCTCCTTGAATGGCAGATCAGCTGGCACGCTGACCCCACTGGACATCCACTGACTGGCAAGACCCAGGACCAGGTTCTTCGACCAGTCAGCTACCAGAAGAAATCGAGGCAGCAGGCTTGATTCCTGCCACCACGGATCCTGTTGCACGGGCCCCAGGCTCAGCAAGCCCACGGCCACCACTACCAGCAAGCCCCCGCGCGCGGCCCCGAAGGCCATGCCCAGGAAGCGATCGGTACCGGACAGCCCGGTCGCGCGTATCAGCTCGCCGACGATGAAATTGAGCATGGCCCCCACGACCAGCGTGGCGACGAAAAGAATGGTGCAGCCTGCGATGACCCGCGCCGAAGGCGTCTGGATATACGGCTCGAGGTATTGCGACAGTGAACCCCCGAACATCCACGCAACCGCGCCAGCCACGATCCAGATGACCAGCGACAGCGCTTCCTTGACGAAGCCGCGCTTGAGACTGATCAAAGAGGAAACGGCAATGATCGCGATGATCGCCCAATCAACCCAGGTAAATGCCACGGTGTCGCCTGCAGACTTGTCAGGTCGCGCATTTTAGCAGAGCGACAGGGTTGGGGTAAGCGGAATGTCAGCTTTCCCGGCCGTCGAGGCGGCAGCGAGCCGGCATTTGCCATGACCGGAGCTGCCGCATCGGCCATGCAGGCGCCAGCGGCCTGGCGGCGGCGCCTCGACCTCACTCCCGCTCGGGCTGGAAGCGCACCACGATACCCTTGATCTTGTGCTGGCGATTGATCACGTCGCGGACACGCTCGGCCTCGCCGCGTTCGATCAGCGGGCCGACGAATACCCGGTTCAGCCCACCGGCCGAGCGGACGTAGGCGTTGTAGCCCTGGTTGCGCAAGGTCTGCTGGAGCTTGTCGGCACCGGCACGATTGGACAGGCTGGCGACCTGGATCGACCAGCTCACCGGCAGGCCATTGCCATCGATCTTGGCCGGCGAGGCGGGCTTGGCAACTGCGGCCGACGGCGCCGGGTCCGGCTGGCTGGCGGGCGCTTCGGCCCGGGTCGCCGGTGCTTTGGCGGGAGCCGTGGGCGTGCCGGGTACCGGCTTGATCGGCTGGCTGGGCGGGGCCACCGGCGCGCTGGATTCGTTCACGATCACCGGAGCCTGTTCGCTGACCAGCGGATCCTCCGGCAGCGGCTTGGGCTCGGGCACTTGCACCGGCTCGACCTCGACCTGCGCAGGGCTCGGCATCGCTGGCGCCTGCGGCGCCTCGACCCGAACCTCGCGCATTTCGTCCTGACGGGTGAACAACATGGGCAGGAAGATCACCGCCAGCGCCACCAGCACCAGCGCACCGACCATCCGCTGCTTCACGCCCTTATCCAGCACTGCCATCCGTCGTGTCCCTCGCAGCCTGCCGCTCGAGCCATTGCAAGGCTTCGGCGACACAAAAAAACGAACCGAACAGCAGAATCTGGTCATCTGCCGTCGCCCGCGCGCACTGCGCCTCAAGCGCAGCGGCCACGCTGGCATGAGACTTCACCTGGGCGCCAAGGTTCGTCAGCGCTGCCCGCAGCTCGTTGACGGGACGGCTGCGGGGGGTGTCCAGGGCAGCGACCGCCCACTCGTCGACCAGGGCGTGCAATGGCGCGATCACACCCTCGAGGTCCTTGTCGGCGAGCAGGCCGAATACCGCCAGGCGCCGCCCTTTCAGCGGCCGGCTCGCCAGCCGTTTGGCCAGGTAGTCGGCGGCGTGCGGATTGTGACCGACGTCCAGCAGCAGCTCCACGGGCCTGCCCTGCCAAAGCAGCGAGCGCCGGTCGAGGCGACCGGTGATGCGGGTATCGAGCAGGGCCTGGCGCAGCTGCTCCGGTTGCCAGGGCAGGCCCAGCAGCAGATAGGCCTGCAACGCCGCTGCGGCGTTTTCCATCGGCAGGTCGAGCACGGGCAGCTGCTCCAGCGTCACCACAGCGCCGTCGGCCTCGCGTCCTTGCCACTGCCACTGCCGCGCACTCACGGCCAGGTCGAAGTCGCGACCACGCAGATACAGCGGGCAGCCCAGCTCCTTGGCCTTGTCGAGCAGGGGCTGGGGCGGCTCGAGATCGCCACACAAGGCTGGCTTGCCGTGCCGGAAGATCCCGGCCTTCTCGAACGCCACCGACTCGCGGGTATCGCCTAGGTAGTCGGCATGATCGACACCGATGCTGGTGACCAGGGCCAGGTCGGCGTCAACCAGGTTGACCGCGTCCAGGCGGCCGCCAAGACCGACCTCGAGCACCACCGCATCCAGCGACGCCTGACGGAACAGCCAGAAGGCCGCCAGGGTGCCCATTTCGAAATAGGTCAGGGAAACCTCGCCGCGCGCGGCCTCGACCGCGGCGAACGCCTCGCACAGCGACTCGTCGCTGGCCTGCCGGCCGTCGATCAGCACGCGCTCGTTGTAGCGCAGCAGGTGCGGGGAACTGTACACGCCCACCCGCAGGCCCTGGGCCTGCATCAGCGCGGCGGCGAAGGCGCAGGTCGAACCCTTGCCATTGGTACCGGTCACCGTCAGCACCCGTGGCGCCAGCCGACCCAGCCCGAGCCGATCCGCCACCTGGCGCGCCCGTTCCAGGCCCATGTCGATGGCGCTGGGATGCAACTGCTCGAGATAGGCGAGCCACTCGCCAAGGGTACGTGCTTTCATCAGGCGACGACGGGCGCCTCCGAGACGAGAACCGGGGTCGGCTGGCCGGTCATCTGCGCGAGCAGGCGAGCCAGGCGCGGACGCAGTTCGTTGCGCGAGATGATCAGGTCGATCGCGCCATGATCGAGCAGGAATTCGCTGCGCTGGAAGCCTTCGGGAAGCTTTTCGCGCACGGTCTGCTCGATCACCCGTGGGCCGGCGAAGCCGATCAGCGCCTTGGGTTCGCCGACGATGACGTCACCGAGCATCGCCAGGCTGGCCGACACGCCGCCGTAGACCGGGTCGGTCAGCACCGAAATGAACGGGATGCCCTCTTCGCGCAGGCGGGCCAGCACGGCGGAAGTCTTGGCCATCTGCATCAGGGAAATCAGCGCTTCCTGCATCCGCGCGCCACCGGAGGCGGCGAAGCAGATCATCGGGCAGCGGTGCTCCAGGGCATGATTGGCGGCGCGCACGAAGCGCTCGCCGACAACCGCGCCCATGGAACCGCCCATGAACGAGAACTCGAAGGCACTGACCACCACCGGCATGCCCAGCAGGGTGCCGCTCATGGAGATCAGCGCGTCCTTCTCGCCGGTCTGCTTCTGGGCCGCCGCCAGGCGGTCCTTGTACTTCTTGCCGTCGCGGAACTTCAGACGATCGACCGGCTCCAGGTCGGCGCCCAGCTCGACGCGACCTTCGGCATCGAGGAAGATATCGATGCGCGCCCGCGCGCCGATACGCATGTGGTGGTTGCACTTGGGGCAGACATCCAGGGTCTTTTCCAGCTCCGGACGATACAGCACGGCCTCGCAGGCCGGACACTTGTGCCACAGGCCCTCGGGCACCGAGCTCTTCTTCACCTCGGAACGCATGATCGATGGAATCAGTTTGTCTACTAACCAGTTGCTCATGCTTTCATCTCCAGTCTTGGCAGCTGGCGGGCCGTCGTCGACGGCCCTGCCCTGCCCTTGAGCTCACAATCTTCTTCGAAACGATGACGGATCGGCCCGATGGCCCGCTGCTGGCGTGGCCGGCACGGCAACCGCTCCGTCCCAATCTGTCTTGGCGGCGCCCCGTGGCGCCATCACTGCCCGGCCGCGTTCACGGCCGCGATAGCTATGGACGATGGCCCCTGGCCTGTCGTCACATCCGCCGTCATGCCTGGCGGACGGCGCGCAGGAAGGCTTCGATCTTCTCCGGGTCCTTGATGCCCTTGCCTTGCTCCACGCCACCGCTGACATCGACCGCATGGGGCCGCACCTGGTCGATGGCCCGGGCCACATTGTGCGCCGCCAGGCCACCGGCCAGGATCACCGGCTTGCTCAGTCGCGGCGGCACTAGCGACCAGTCGAAGGCTTCGCCCGTACCACCGGGGACGCCAGGCACGTAGGTGTCGAGCAGAATGCCACGGGCCCCGGCGTAAAGCTGGCAGGCCGCCTCGAGATCATCGCCGGGGCGAACCCGCAGGGCCTTGATCCAGGGCCTGTGATAGCCCTCGCAGTCGGCCGGGGTCTCGTCGCCGTGGAATTGCAGGAGGTCCAGCGGTACCGCCTCGAGGATCTCGTTGAGCTCGCAGCGCGAGGCGTTGACGAACAACCCGACCGTGGTGACGAATGGCGGCAACTCGGCGATGATCGCCCGCGCCTGGCGCACGTCGACCGCGCGCGGACTCCTGGCGTAGAAGACCAGGCCGATGGCGTCGGCACCGGCCTCGGCCGCCGCCATGGCATCCTCGATGCGGGTGATCCCGCAGATCTTGCTGCGAACGGAACTCACGGGGACTGATCCTCGACAGGCGAACGAAGCCTCGGATCTTAGCAAAAGCCTCGGTCAGCGTCAGCCGACAAGGCTTTCGTAGCCGGTGAGAAAGTGTGGGCCGATGTAACGCTGCGGAAGCGAGAATTCCTCGGGGTATTCGACCTCGACCAGATACAGGCCGTAGGGATGCGCCGTCACGCCGCCTTCACGACGATTGCGCCCTTCCAGCACTTGGCGCGCCCAGCCAGGCGGACGCTCGCCGGCGCCGATGGTCATCAGCACGCCAGCAATGTTGCGTACCATATGGTGCAGGAACGCCGTGGCGCGCACGTCCAGCACGATCATCCGCCCATGGCGAGTCACCCGCAGATGATGGATATGCTTGACCGGCGACTTGGCCTGGCACTGGCTGGCGCGGAAAGCGCTGAAGTCGTGGGTGCCGAGCAGCAAGCCGGCCGCCTCGGCCATCGGTGCGATGTCCAGCGGCCGATGGTTCCAGGTCACCTCTTCGCCCAGGTGCGCGGGGCGGATCGGGTCGTTGTAGATCACATAGCGGTAGCGCCTGGCGACAGCCTTGAAGCGGGCGTGGAAATGCCCGGGCATGGCCCGCGCCCAGGTGACGCTGATGTCATGGGGCAGGTTGAAGTTGGTGCCCATCGTCCAGGCGCGCTCGTCACGAACCGCGCGCGTATCGAAGTGCACGACCTGACCGCAGGCATGCACGCCAGCGTCGGTACGCCCGGCACAGACCACGCTCACCGGGGCGTCGGCCACCCGCGACAGCGCCTGCTCCAGGGCCTGCTGGACGCTGGGCACGCCACTGGCCTGGCGTTGCCAGCCACGATAGCGGGCACCCTTGTATTCCACGCCCAGCGCGATGCGAAAATGACCTTCGGCCGCCGCTTCGGCCGCGTCGTTGTCGATGATGTCCAAGAAAGCCAGCCCTGTCGGTTGTACGAAAGGCGGGCATTATAGCGATATCGAGACAGGGCCGGGCCAATACCCGGCCGCCGCCAGGCGGCCTCAGGCCAGGCGCGAAAGCATGTCCTCGGCTTCCTGGCGCTGCCCGGCGTCGCCGTCCTTGACCACTTCGTCGAGGATGTCGCGGGCGCCCTGCTGGTCGCCCATGTCGATATAGGCGCGGGCCAGGTCGAGCTTGGTGGTGACTTCGTCGGCGTCGGAGAAGAAGTCGAAGTCCAGGTCATCGACCGGCTCGGGCTCCGGCTCCGGCTCCGCTGCCTGCGGCGTCGAGGCGTCGGCCATCTGCGGCTCCAGCGAAGGTGACTCCAGGTCCTGCGACAGCTTGTCCAGTTCGGCGTTGACGTCATCGAGCTCCGAGGCGAAGTCACGCCCGGCCGGTGAGTCGTCCTCCAACGCCAGCGACAGGTCGAAGTCCTCGGACAGGTCCGGCTGGTCGCTCGCATCGGCAGGTGGCGTCGCGGGCTTCGGGCTGGCCGGCGTCTGCGCCGCCTGCGTGGCGGCGGGTTCGCCCTGCTCCTGCGCGGCGCCGACGTCCAGATCGAATTCGTCCCCGCCCGCCTGGGCCTGAGCCTGGGCCAGCATCGCCTCGAAATCGGCATCGGCATCGTTCTGCTCAGCCGCTGACGGCGCCGCCAAGGGGTCGAGCAACGGCGGCTCGGCCTGCTCGACCACGGGCAGTTCCGCGTCCAGGCGCAAGTCGGCGACCGCGCCCAGTGCGTCATCCGGAATCGTTTCGATATCGTCCGCGGCCTGGTCGAACGCGGACGCAGGCTCGGACGAGGCAGTGCGCACCGCAGGATCTTCGAGCAGCTCCTGCACATAGTGCTGGTCCATTTCGGCAGCCAGGGCGGCGGCCCCCAGTCCTGCGGCAGCGGCTGCGAGCATGGCCGGATAGCGTTGGCGCAGGCCATCGACCTGCGCCCGGTTCTGCTCGGTACCTGGCAGTTGGCGTTCCTGGGAGACGAAACCGTACTGGTCCCCCTGGCGGGCGTAGACCTCCATGAGCTTCAGCCGCAGGTCGCTGCGCTCGGGATAGGTCGCGACACCTGACTCCAGCAACTCGGCGGCGTCGTTCAGCCGGCCCGCGGCCAGTTTCAGCTCGGCCTCGGCCAGCACCCGCTCAGGACCTTCCCGGCCTGCCGCCGGGGCCTCGGCCACAGGCTGCGCCTGGAGTCTTTCCGCCGCCACGGCGGCGGCTGCCGAAGCGGCAACCGCGGCAGGCGACAGGGTGGTGGTGTCCAGTTCGTCGAAACTGCCTGGTGGCATGTCGAAATCGGGATCTTCGTCCTGTTCGGCCAGCGCGCGGGCCATCTGCCGGTGCTTCTCGGCTTCCTGCTCGGCCTTGCGCTTGCGCAACAGGATCAGTAGCAGGATGAGCAGCACGAGCAACAGCGAACCGGCGATCAAGGCCAGCAGCAGCGGGTTGCCGAACAGCTGGTCGAGCGCGCTCTTTTGCGCACCGACCGGTGCGGCCGAGGTATCCTGCGCCGCTTCGGGGCGCGTGTCGGTGGCCGCCGGGGACGGATCGAGCACCGGCTCGCCAGCCAGCGGCGCCTGAATCGCCGGGCCGCTGCCGGGTGGCGTCTCGGCCACTGGGTCATCGCCCAGCGCGCTGCTGGCGGGCTGGGTGCCGGCCACTGGCCCGGTCGCTGGATCGGCGGGTACGGCGGTCGCCGGCTGCTCCGCTGCGCCTTGCGCCTGGAGACGCGCCAACTGGTCGTTCTTGAGCTCGATCAGCCGCTGCAGCTTGTCCAGCTGGCTTTGCAGGTCGGCCAGGCGGCTCCTGAGCTCCTCGTTGTCACGACGACTGGTATCGAGACTTTCCTGGGCGACCGCCAGCTGATCGGCAAGTGCCTTGGCATCGCCCGCGGCGGGTTGCGAGCTGGGGGACACCAGGCGCAGGTTGTCCGGCCGAGCCACCTGCGCTGGCGCCGCATCGGCGGCGACTCGCCGGGTGGCGTCGAGCTGGCGCGCGCGCGGGCCGAGTCGTCGCCCCTCGCGCCAGGCCGCATACTGCTCGGCCACTTCCCGCACCGCTTCGCCCTGGGGAATGCTGCGAATCTGCTGCGCATCGGGCAGACGCAAGACTTGCCCGACCTTGAGCCGATTGATGTTGTTGCCAATGAAGGCATCCGGGTTGAGCGCCTGGATGGCCAGCATGGTCTGTTGCACCGATCCGCCCTGACTGTTGCGTGCGGCGATCTGCCAGAGCGTGTCGCGTCGCTGGCTGGTGTAGGTGGCAGCACCGCTCACCGCCGGCTCGATGCCTGCCTGGGACTGGCGAGCGCCGGCCTGCGCCCGGTCGAGCGACAGGCTGTAGTCACGCAACAGCCGCCCCTGAGGCCACATGACCTGGACCAGGAACTTGACTTGCGTCTCGGGCAGCGGTGCGCTGGAGGTCACCCGCAGCACGCTGCGGCCATCCGGCACGATCACCGGGGTGAAGGACAGGTCTTCCAGGTAGGTCGGCATGGGCAGGCCGGCACGCAGGTACTCCTCGGGGGGCGCGAGGCTGGGGGCCAGCTCGGCCGCGCTCAGGTCACGCACGTCGAGCAGTTCGATCTCTGCGTCGAGCGGTTCGCCCTGTGCCGACCTGAGCGTCAGCTCGCCCAACCCGAGTGCATTCGCCATACCGGACGAAAGAGCCGTGGCGGCAGCGATGGCCAGAACCAGTGTGCGAATTCGAAGCATGTCCCCTTCCCTATCAGTGGTGCGTCCCGGCAAGCCCTTGCGAAAACAGGACAACAGTGCTGGCGAGTATCTTTTACGCCCGGTCTTTTATCAACAATTGCGCCACCTGGACGGCGTTGAGCGCCGCGCCCTTGCGCACGTTGTCGACAGTCAGCCAGAAATTGAGCTGCTCGACCTCGTCGATCCCGTGGCGTACACGACCAACATAGACCACGTCCTGCCCGACTGCGTCGCCAACCGGGGTCGGGTAGTCGCCTGCCGCTACCAATTCGACGCCCTCGGCCGTCTCCAGAGCCGCATTGACAGCCGCGAGGTCGACAGGGCGACGGCTCTGCACGGTGACGCTGTAGCTATCCCCGAAGAACACCGGGACCTGGATGCAAGTGGCGGAAACCTTCAACGCAGGCATTTGCAGCACGGCTCGCAACTCGTCGACCAGACGCCGCTCAAGACGACCGTGGCCGCGCTCGTCGTCCGGACCGACCTGGGCCAGCAGGTTGAACGCCACCTGGCGATCGAATAGACGCGGCTCCAGCGGGCGGACATTGAGCAGTTCCGCGGTCTGGCGTGCCAGCTCGCTGACGCCCTCGCGTCCATGTGCCGAAACCGCCAGGCAGGCGGTCACCTGCACTCGCTCGATGTCCAGCAGCTCGCGCAACGGCCCCAGCGCCACGGCCAGGCTCACGGCCGCGGCGCTGGGGCTGGCGAGTTGCGCGGGCATGGCCAGGCCCTCGGCTTGCTGGCCGTTGGCCTCTGGCACGATCGCCCGCGCCTGGTCGAGACCGCCCGAGAGGTCGATCACCGAACAACCGGCGGCCTGGGCCTTGTCGGCCAGACTGCGGCTCACTGCGGGGCTTGCGGCGAAGAAGGCCAGTGCGGCCTTGGCGAAGTCGAAACCATCGGCATCCCGTACCCGCAGGTTGCGCCCACGGAACGCGACCGAGCTGCCAGCCGATTCGCTGCTGGCCAGCAGGTGCAGGTCGCCGACCGGAAAGTCCACTTCCTCGAGAATCTGCACCAGGGTTTCTCCCACGGTGCCGGTGGCGCCGATCACGGCGATATCGATAGGTGCTTGCATGATGAAGCCTCGGGCGGGAAACGGGAGCGGCACTTTACTCGGATTGCCCGCGCGAGGCCAACGGGGGGGTTGGAAAGGGCTGCTCGGTTGTCGGACACCTGCGCAATTCATCGGTGGTGGACCGGTCTTGAGCCTGCTCCAGGTGTTGTCGCCTGTCGGGTCCGGAGGGCGCTGCGCGCCCTGCAAACCCACCGATGAACGGTGCAGGATCGGCCGCAGTGCCCCGATAGGGGACTAACGGCCTGCGGATCCGACGGTGCCTCCAGATCACATGGCCAGCCAATGAAAAGCCCGCGACTGCGAGCAGGCGCGGGCTTCCAATGGCTCAGGCACCGCGCCTGTTGCTGCTCAGCGCTCCAGCAGGATGCGCAGCATGCGCCGCAGCGGCTCGGCCGCGCCCCATAGCAACTGGTCGCCAACGGTGAAGGCCCCCAGGTACTGCGAGCCCATGTTCAGCTTGCGCAGACGGCCCACCGGGATGTTCAGCGTGCCGGTGACCTTGGTCGGACTCAGCTCCTGCATGCTGAGCTCGCGCTGGTTGGGCACCAGTTTCACCCACGGGTTGTGCTGGCTGATCAGGCCCTCGATGTCGGCCATCGGCACATCCTTGTTCAGCTTGATGGTCAGCGCCTGGCTGTGGCAGCGCATGGCGCCGATGCGCACGCAGATGCCGTCGACCGGGATCGGGCTCTTGAAGCGGCCGAGGATCTTGTTGGTCTCGGCCTGGGCCTTCCATTCTTCGCGGCTCTGGCCGTTGGGCAGCTCCTTGTCGATCCAGGGGATCAGACTGCCGGCCAGCGGCACACCGAAGTTCTCCACCGGGAATGCCTCGCCACGCATGCTTTCGGCGACCTTGCGATCGATGTCGAGGATAGCGCTGGCCGGGTTGGCCAGGTCATCGGCCACCGCCGCGTGGGTAGCGCCCATTTGCCGGATCAGCTCGCGCATGTTCTGCGCGCCGGCGCCGGAGGCCGCCTGGTAGGTCATGGCGCTCATCCATTCGACCAGACCGGCTTCGAACAGCCCCCCCAGCCCCATCAGCATCAGGCTGACGGTGCAGTTGCCGCCGATGTAGTTACGGGTACCGGCATCGAGCTGCTGGTCGATCACCTTGCGGTTGACCGGATCGAGCACGATGACCGCGTCGTCCTGCATGCGCAGGCTGGAAGCGGCGTCGATCCAGTAGCCCTGCCAGCCGGCCTCGCGCAGCTTGGGGAAGACTTCGCTGGTGTAGTCGCCACCCTGGCAGGTCAGGATCACATCGAGGGTCTTGAGCTCTTCGATGCTGTAGGCATCCTTCAGCGGGGCAATGTCCTTGCCCACGGCAGGGCCTTGGCCACCGACGTTGGAAGTGGTGAAGAACACCGGCTCGATCAGGTCGAAGTCCTGCTCTTCCAGCATCCGCTGCATGAGCACGGAACCGACCATGCCGCGCCAACCGATCAGACCTACACGTTTCATCGCAACTACACCTTCGCTAAAAGTGGGCCGCTGCCAGGTGAATGTACGGCAGCGGGCCAGAGAGATTACAGATTCCGCAGGGCCGCGACTACTGCGTCGCCCATTTCCTGCGTGCCGACCTTGCGGCAGCCGGCCGACCAGATGTCGCCGGTGCGCAGGCCCTGGTCGAGCACCAGGCTGACGGCCTGCTCGATGGCGTCGGCGGCAGCCTGCCGGTTGAAGCTGTAGCGCAGCATCATCGACACCGAGAGAATGGTCGCCAGCGGGTTGGCGATCCCCTGTCCGGCGATGTCCGGCGCCGAGCCGTGGCACGGTTCGTACATGCCCTTGTTGTCGGCATCCAGCGACGCCGAAGGCAGCATGCCGATCGAACCGGTCAGCATGGAAGCCTCGTCGGACAGGATGTCGCCGAACATGTTGTCGGTGACCACCACGTCGAACTGCTTGGGCGCGCGCACCAGCTGCATGGCGGCGTTGTCGACGTACATGTGGCTGAGCTCGACGTCCGGGTAGTCCTTGGCCACCTCCTGCACCACTTCGCGCCACAGCTGGCTGGACGCCAGGACGTTGGCCTTGTCCACCGAGCAGAGCTTCTTGCCGCGCACACGGGCCATGTCGAAGCCAACCCGGGCGATGCGGCGGATCTCGCTCTCGCTGTAGGGCAAGGTATCGTACGCCTGGCGCTCGCCGCCGGCCAGCTCGCGAGTCCCGCGAGGTGCGCCGAAATAGATGCCGCCGGTCAGCTCGCGGACGATGAGGATGTCCAGGCCAGCGACGATCTCAGGCTTGAGCGAGGAGGCATCGGCCAGCTGCGGGTAGAGGATTGCCGGGCGCAGGTTGGCGAACAGACCCAGTTGCGAGCGGATCTTCAGCAGGCCGCGCTCGGGACGGATATCGCGCTCGATGGTGTCCCACTTGGGACCACCGACGGCGCCCAGCAGCACGGCGTCGGCCTGGCGCGCGCGCGCCAAGGTCTCGTCGGCCAGCGGCACCCCATGCTTGTCGATGGCAGCGCCACCGATCACATCGTGGGTCAGACTGAAGCCCAGCTGGAACTTGTCGTTGGCCAGTTCCAGAACCTTGACGGCCTCGGCCATGATTTCCGGGCCGATGCCGTCACCTGGAAGAATCAGAATCTGCTTGCTCATGCTTTCCTCATATCCATTCAAGCGGCGCGCCAGGCAGGCGTGCCGATAATTTCCGAGCGGCGAGCCCAAGCGGCAAGCTGAACGTGGCGAAACAGACCTCGCCACCCCTGCGCCGTCGCTTGCAGCTCGCCACTTGAAGCGTGTGGTCTAGCGCTCGGCCCACAGCACCAGCACATCGGTGCTGAACGAGCCGTCGGCTTCGATCTGGTAATACTGCCGCACTTCTTCGCCCATGGCCTCCTGCAATTGGCGAACGGCCACACGCAGGGGCTCGGGGGTGCGCATGCGCTCGACCCAAGACTCGAATTCGAGTCGCAGGCGCTGACGACCATGGCTGCGCACGAACAGGCCCGCCTCGCTGACCTGACGCAGCCACTGGGCAGCGGAATAATCGCGCACATGGCTGGTATCGCGCAGCACCTCGACGGCTTGCAGGTAGGTGTCGAGCAGCGGGCTGCCCGGGGACATGACATCGATGAACGCCGCCACGCCACCTGGCTTGAGGACCCGGCGCACTTCGCGCAAGGCCAGGCCCAGGTCGCTCCAGTGGTGCGCCGAATAGCGGCTGAAGACGAAATCGAAGCTCGCATCGTCGAACGGCAAGCGCTCGGCCGCGCCGCATTCGGTGACTATGTTGCCAAGCCCACGCTGTACCGCAGCCGCGGCGACCACTTCGAGCATCGAACGCGACAGGTCATAGGCCACCACTTCGCGAACCAGCGGCGCGACCTGGAAACTGACATGACCGGCGCCACAGCCCAAGTCCAGCACACGAGCCGACTCCCGCCCCGTCAGTTCAGCCTGCAGTAGAGCGAATTCGCTGCCCTGGGCATGCACGGCGCTGGCCAGGTAGGCACTGGCCTGCTCGCCGAACTGGCGCTGAACGACGTCGCTATGGCTGGAACTCTTCATAGGGCCTCCAATGGGTGGTGAGTAGCAAGCGGCAAGCTGATGGCGGTGGTCCTGCATGCAGCGGCTGATTCGAAAATCTTGGCAGCAGGCACAGGCGACACCGTCAGCTTGCGGCTTGCGGCTTGCCGCTCGCGGGCTAGGAGCGGAACAGCCAGGGCTGGCTGGCGCGGTGTTTCTGTTCGAAGGCCCGGATCGCATCGCTGTCCTGCAAGGTCAGGCCGATATCGTCCAGTCCGTTGAGCAGGCAGTGCTTGCGGAAGGCATCGATCTCGAAGCGCAGTACCTTGCCGTCCGGACGGGTCACCGCCTGGGCCTGCAGGTCGATGGTCAGCTGGTAGCCCGGATTGGCTTCGACCTGTTCGAACAGTTCGTCGATTTCCTCATCCGGCAGGATGATGGGCAGCAGGCCGTTCTTGAAGCTGTTGTTGAAGAAGATGTCGGCGAAGCTCGGCGCGATGATGCTGCGGAAGCCGTACTCGTCCAGCGCCCAGGGCGCATGCTCGCGGCTCGAGCCGCAACCGAAGTTTTCCCGGGCCAGCAACACGCTGGCACCCTGGTAACGCGCATGGTTGAGCACGAAATCCTGGTTGAGCGGGCGCTTGCTGTTGTCTTGGTAGGGCTGGCCCACGTCCAGGTAGCGCCACTCATCGAACAGGTTCGGGCCGAAGCCGGTGCGCTTGATCGACTTGAGGAACTGCTTGGGGATGATCTGGTCGGTGTCGACGTTGGCGCGATCGAGTGGCGCGACCAGGCCGGTGTGCTGGGTAAAGGCTTTCATGCTGCGCTCCCTTGAATCAACTCGCGGACATCGATGAAGTGGCCGGCCACCGCGGCGGCGGCGGCCATGGCTGGACTGACCAGATGGGTACGCCCACCGGCGCCCTGGCGACCTTCGAAGTTGCGGTTGGAGGTGGAGGCGCAATGCTCGCCGCTTTCCAGACGGTCCGGGTTCATCGCCAGGCACATCGAGCAACCGGGCTCGCGCCATTCGAAACCGGCCTCGAGGAAGATCTTGTCCAGCCCTTCGCGCTCGGCCTGCTCCTTGACCAGGCCCGAGCCCGGTACCACGATCGCCTGCTTGACACTGGCAGCGACCTTGCGGCCCTTGGCGATCTCGGCGGCCGCGCGCAGGTCTTCGATCCGCGAGTTGGTGCATGAACCGATGAACACGCGATCGAGACGGATATCGGTGATCGCCTGGTTGGCCGACAGGCCCATGTACTTCAGGGCGCGCTCGATCGAGCCACGCTTGACCAGATCTGGCTCGGCGGCCGGGTCGGGGACGCGCTGGTCGACGGCCAAGACCATCTCCGGCGAGGTTCCCCAGCTGACCTGCGGCTTGATCTGTTCGGCGCGCAGCTCGACCACGGTGTCGAACACCGCGTCGTCGTCGGAAACCAGCTCTTTCCAGGCTTCGACTGCCTGCTCCCACTGCTCGCCGTTGGGCGCGTACGGGCGGCCCTTGACGTAGTCGACGGTCACTTGGTCGGTCGCCACCAGGCCGACGCGCGCACCGGCTTCGATGGACATGTTGCAGATGGTCATGCGGCCTTCCATCGACAGGGCGCGAATGGCGCTGCCGGCGAATTCCATGGCATGGCCGTTGCCACCGGCGGTGCCGATCTTGCCGATCACCGCCAGGACGATGTCCTTGGCCGTCACGCCTTGCGCCAGCTCGCCCTCGACCTTGACCAGCATGTTCTTCATCTTCTTGGCCACCAGGCACTGGGTCGCCAGGACATGCTCGACCTCGGAAGTGCCGATACCATGGGCAAGAGCACCGAAGGCGCCATGGGTGGAGGTGTGCGAGTCGCCACAGACCACGGTCATGCCCGGCAGGGTGGCGCCCTGCTCCGGACTGATCACATGCACGATGCCCTGACGCACGTCGTTCATCTTGAACTCGACGATGCCGTACTCGTCGCAGTTCTCGTCGAGGGTCTGGACCTGCAGGCGCGACACCTGGTCGGCGATCGCCTCGATGCCGCCCTTGCGCTCGGGGGTGGTGGGCACGTTGTGATCGGGCGTGGCGATGTTCGCATCGATGCGCCATGGCTTGCGGTTGGCCAGACGCAGGCCTTCGAACGCCTGGGGCGAGGTCACTTCGTGGATGATGTGACGATCGATGTAGATCAGCGAGGAACCGTCGTCCCGCTGCTTGACTACATGCGCGTCCCAGAGTTTGTCGTAAAGCGTTCTGCCGGCCATCGGACTGTTCCTCATCAGCGTCTTTCTATGCCAAAGACCACTTGGCTTGTACGGCGGATGCTATGGGGTTAGATTGAATAACTCAAATTCATAATTTTCATGCTTTGGATAACAATCAGGAATCTGAACAGTGGACCTGGCCAACCTCAGCGCTTTCATCGCCATCGCCGAAACCGGCAGCTTCTCGGGCGCTGGCGAACGTCTGTACCTGACCCAGCCGGCGATCAGCAAGCGCATCGCCAGCCTGGAGCAACAGTTGGCAGTACGTCTGTTCGACCGCCTCGGGCGCGAGGTGACCTTGACCGAGGCCGGACGCGCCCTGCTCCCGCGTGCCTACCAGATCCTCAACGTGCTGGACGACACACGTCGGGCCCTGACCAACCTGAACGGCGAAGTCAGCGGCCGCCTGACCCTGGCCACCAGCCATCACATCGGCCTGCATCGCCTGCCGCCAGTGCTGCGCGCCTTCACTCGGCAGTATCCAGCCGTGGCCCTGGACATTCAGTTTCTCGATTCGGAGGCCGCCTATGACGAGGTCCTCCACGGTCGCGCGGAGATCGCGGTGATCACCCTGGCGCCGGAACCACATGCTCTGGTCAAGGCCACGCCGGTCTGGAACGACCCGCTGGACTTCGTCGCCGCGCCGGAACATCCCCTGGCCAGCAACCAACAGGTCAGCCTGGCAGACGTGGCCCAACATCCGGCGGTATTTCCAGGCGGCAATACGTTCACTCACCATATCGTCCAGCGTCTTTTCGAAAGCCAGGGGCTCACGCCCAACATCGCCATGAGCACCAACTACCTGGAGACGATCAAGATGATGGTGTCGATCGGCCTGGCCTGGAGCGTGCTGCCCCGCACCATGCTCGACGAACAGGTGGCGTCCATCGCCTTGCCGGACATACAGCTGTCGCGCCAGCTAGGCTACATTCTGCATACGGAGCGAACACTTTCGAACGCGGCCAAGGCCTTCATGGCGCTGCTCGACAGCCAGGCGCCGGCTGGCTGAGCCACCGACAGCCTGGCATTCCCTATTCTACAAGGACGCTTCATCCGCCAAAGGTCTGGTAACCGATGCCCAAACCCGCAAACCGCCCCCCGCGCATGCCGCGGATTCCCGCGTCCGACCCCCAGGCATCGGAACAGGCCTGGCAGAACGCGCCGCAACTGCTGGCCGCGCTCAACGGGGCGCAGCTGGGGGCCTGGCTGTGGGACATCGAGAGCGGCCTGATCAGCTGGTCGCGCGGCACCCAGGCACTGTTCGGCTTCGATCCGCAACAGCCGCTGCGGCGCGACCTCGAGTACCTGGACCTGTTGCCGGAAGAGGATCGCGCCCGCACCCGCCTGGCCTTCCAGGCGGTAGTCGCTGGCGAACCGGTCAAGCATGCCATGCGTCATCGCATTCGCTGGCCGGACGGCAGCCTGCACTGGCTGGAAGTGCGCGGCAGCCTGACCCACGACGCGCAGGGCCGCGCGCAGATGATCGGCGTGGTCCGCGAGATCACCCGCCAGCGCGAACGCGAAGCGGCCTTGGCCAATTCGGAAAAGCGCCTGGCCACGCTGTTCCATCTCAGCCCCAACGTCATCCTGCTGACCCGCCGGCACGACGGCATGATCTTCGAAGTCAATCGCTATTTCGAACAAAGCCTGGGCTGGTCGGCCACCGAGGCCATCGGCAGGACCACCGTGGCGCTGGGCCTGTGGGTCGATCCGGCGCAACGCAGCCATATCGTCGAAGCGACCCGACAGAACAGCGGGCCGCTGACCCTTGAAGTTCGCTTTCGCGCCCGCGGTGGCAAGGTCCATGACGGTATCCTCTGCACGCAGGGCATCGAAATGGAGGGCGTCACCTACCTGCTGAGCACCTTCGTCGATACCAGCGAGCGCAAGCGCGCCGAGCAGGCACTCAAGGACAGCCAGGAACGCCTGGACCTGGCCCTGGATTCAGCCCAGCTCGGGACCTGGGACTGGCACATACCTAGCGGCATGTTCTACGGCTCGGCGCGCGCGGCCCAGTTGCACGGCCTGCAGCCGCTTGCGTTCCACGAGTCCTTCGACGCGTTCTTCGAGGAAGTGCCGGCGCACGACCGCGAGGCCATCCGCCAAGCCTACGGCAACCTGCGCGAAGGCCCTGCCGGCAACGGCCAGATCACTTACCGCGTACAGCTGGAGAACGGCAATTCGCGCTACATCGAGAGCCGCGCCCGCCTCTACCGTGACGAACACGGCCAGCCCTTGCGCATGGCCGGGACCTTGCTCGACATCACCGAGCAGGTGCAGCGCGAACAGCGCCTGAGCGCCTCGGAAGAAAAATTCGCCAGCCTGTTCCAGGTCAGCCCCGATCCGATCTGCGTCACTCGCCAGAACACCGGGCAGTTCATCGAGGTCAATCCGGCTTTCACCCAGACCTTCGGCTGGAGCGTGGAACAGGTCATCGGCCGCACCGCGCAGCAGCTGGGGCTATGGGCCGAACCGGCCGAGCGTGCTCGACGCATCGAGCAGGTGATTCGCGACCAGGCCCTGAGCAATGTCGCCGTAGGGGTCAACACCCGCACCGGCACGCCATTGACCTGCGTAATTTCCAGCCGGCTGATCAGTGTCGACGGCCAGTCCTGCAGCGTCACCACGCTGCGCGACATCACCCAGCAGCAACGCGCCGAAGCCGCGCTCAAGGCCAGCGAGGAAAAGTTCGCCAAGGCGTTCCACTCCAGCCCCGATGCGATCACCATCAGCGAGCGCGACAGCGGGCGCTACCTCGAGGTCAACGACGGCTTCTGCCGGCTGACCGGCTATACCACCGAGCAAGTGCTCGGACGCAGCGTCCACGAAGTGGGCATCTGGGCCGATGACAAGCAGAGGGCTGCCTTGCTCGACGAACTGGCCCAACGGGGTCGAGTCCATCACCGGGAAATGCTCGGTCGCAACAAGGAAGGCGAACTGTTGGCCGTCGAGGTCTCCGTCGAACCGATCAAGCTCAACGAGACCGATTGCCTGCTGATGACGGCCCGCGATGTCAGCCTGCTGAAGAACGCCCAGGCCCAGATCCGTCACCTGGCCTACCACGACCCGCTGACCAACCTGCCCAACCGCGCCTTGCTGATGGAGCGCCTGAGCCAGCAGATCACCCTGCTCAAGCAGCATCATCTGCGCGGTGCGTTGCTGTTTCTCGACCTGGATCACTTCAAGCACATCAACGACTCGCTTGGCCACCCGGTCGGCGATACGGTACTCAAGATCATCACGGCGCGCCTGGAAGCCAGTGTCCGTTTCGAGGACACCGTCGCGCGCCTGGGTGGCGATGAGTTCGTGGTGCTGCTCAGCGACCTGCCAGGCAGCCGCGAAACGGTCGAGTGCCAGGTGTACGAACTGGCCGACACACTGCGCAACCTGCTGGCCCAGCCCATGTTCATCGACGGCCAGCGCCTGCAGGTGACGCCCAGCATCGGCGTGGCGCTGATTCCCGACCATGGCAACACGCCCGCCGACCTGCTCAAGCGAGCGGACATCGCCCTGTACCGGGCCAAGGACTCCGGACGCAACACCACCGAGTTGTTCCATGCCACCATGCAGAAGGCGGCCAGCGAACGCCTGCGCCTGGAAAACGACTTGCGCCTGGCCCTGGCACGTGGCGAACTGGCGCTGCACTTTCAACCCCAGGTCGATGCACGCGACAACCGTATCGTTGGCGCCGAGGTGCTGCTGCGCTGGTACCATCCGCAGCTTGGCCAGCAGTCTCCGGCGCAATTCATCCAGGTCCTGGAAGAAAGCGGCCTGATCCTCGAGGTCGGCAGCTGGATCCTCGACCAGGCCTGCCAAGCCTGCGCAGGCATGCTGGCCGACGGCCTGATCGATGTCCGCTCGTTCAGCCTGTGCGTCAACATCAGCCCGCGGCAGTTCCGCCAGAACGATTTCGTCGAGCGGGTATTGCGCAGCCTCGACGAGTTCCGCCTGCCCCGCGGCATGCTCAAGCTGGAAATCACCGAAGGCATCGTCATCCAGAACCTCGACGACACCATTGCCAAGATGCACGAGCTCAGGCGGCATGGCGTGAGCTTCGCCATGGACGACTTCGGTACCGGCTATTCCTCGCTGACCTACCTCAAGCGCCTGCCGGTCAATGCCCTGAAGATCGACCAGTCCTTCGTGCGCGACGCTCCCGAGGACCCCAACGATGCCGAGATCGTCCGAGCCATCGTCGCCATGGCGCGCAGCCTGGAGCTGATGGTGATCGCCGAAGGCGTCGAGCTGACCGAACAGCTGGAGTTTCTCGAACGACTCGGCTGCCACCTGTACCAAGGCTACCTGTACAGCCGGCCGCTGCCATTGGCGCAATTCCGCCAGTTGCTGACACAGCCTTCGTTCGATGACTGAAGCGCACGAACGGAAAGGGCGCCCTGGGGCGCCCTTCCGGGTTGCTGCTGGTTCGACCTGAGTCGAACTCAGTTCAGCGCAGGTGTTTCACCATTGATCGGGATGCGCTTGGCCTTGGCTTCTTCCGGCACGATGCGCAGCAGATCGATGCTGAGCAGGCCGTTGGCCAGGCCGGCCGACTGGACCTCGATGTGATCGGCCAGGCGGAAGGACAGCTTGAATGCACGCTGTGCGATCCCCTGGTGCAGATAGGTGACTTCGCTTGCGCCGTTGTCACGCTTGCCGCCGGTCACGGTCAGCACGCCCTTTTCTACCTGCAGATCCAGATCGCTTTCCTGGAAGCCGGCTGCGGCCACCACGATGCGATACTGGTCGTCGCCATGCTTTTCCACGTTGTAGGGAGGGTAGCTGCTACCCGCCTCGTTACGTGCCGCGGACTCGAACAGGTCGTTGAAGCGATCGAAGCCCACGGAATGGCGGAACAGTGGAGCAAGGGAAAATGCGGTAGTCATGGTGTAATCTCCTGAGATTCAGCGAGTTGTTGATCACGCGACCCGACTTCGGCATCGCGTACAACAGAGATAGGGACCGTCAACCACATTTCAAGGACCGTCGAAAAAAAATTTTCGTATCCTGCGATCAAGCCACATGTTGCTCGACGAGCTGGCCTGGCGGAACCGCGGGGAGCCCCAGCAACCGGCTGATCTTCTCGCAATCATCCTCACGTCGCAGCTCGGTGAACAGGACCACGGCCTGCGGATAACCGCGCGTGAGCATGGCCACCCATTGCTTCAGCCGTCCCGGCGCGTAGCGCGCCGACAGCTTGGCCTGGGCCTGTCGCCAGAAAGCATTGATCAACGGCAGCAGCGCGTCCCAGTCCATGGGCTGGTAGTCGCGCCCATCGCGGGCGGCGGCGATCTGCAGGGCCAGGTCCGGCCGTGAGACCAGCCCGCGTCCGAGCATGATGTGCTCGGCTCCGCTGACTTCGCGACAACGCCGCCAGTCGTCGACGGTCCAGATCTCGCCATTGGCGAACACCGGCACGCTGACCTGATCCTGCACGCGAGCCACCCACTCCCAGTGCGCCGGCGGCTTGTAGCCCTCGACCTTGGTCCGCGCATGCACCACCAGATGCGCCGCCCCGCCCTCGGCCAGCGCCGTGGCGCATTCCAGTGCGCCGTCCGGGCTGTCGAAGCCCAGGCGCATCTTGGCGGTCACCGGCACATGACAAGGCACGGCACGGCGCACCTCGGCGACGATGGCATGCAGCAGCTCCGGCTCCTTCAACAGCACGGCCCCGCCTCGCGACTTGTTCACGGTCTTGGCCGGGCAACCGAAGTTCAGGTCGATCACCGGCGCGCCCAATTCGCATGCCAGTACCGCATTGTCAGCAAGGCAAGCCGGATCCGAGCCCAGCAACTGCACCCGCATCGGCACACCTGCCGCGGTCCGGGCCCCCTTTCGCAGCTCCGGCGCCAGCTTGTCGAATTGCGCAGGCGGCAACAGACGATCGCAGACCCGAATGAACTCGGTCACGCACCAATCGATGCCACCGGTTCGGGTCAGGACATCGCGCAGAATGTTGTCGACCAGCCCCTCCATGGGGGCCAGGGCTATTTGCATGGCAGCGTCTCGGATGAAAAGGCGCGAGTCTAGGGGTGGGCGCTGCAAGCTGCAAGCCAATCGTGTCGCCAGTGCCGCGACGGCGACCTTGACCTCGACGGCGCATGCGGGACCAGCACGATCAGCTTGCCGCTGCCCCCATCCCGTAGCGCTCGACGAATTCGGCAGGCATGCGCTTGGGCTTGCCGCTGGACAGCTCGATGCAGGCGAAGGTGGTCTGGGCGCGCAATAAGGTGACGCCATCGCTTGGGCGCTTGAGCTGGAAACGTCGCGTCATGCGCAAGCGCTGGTCGGAATCGATGATCCAGGTGGCCAGTTGCAGTTCATCACCCTCGTAGGCGGCAGCCAGGTAGTCGATTTCATGGCGAACCACCGCCATGGCCCGGTCCAGCCGACGGTATTCGGCAAGATCCAGCCCCAGCCGCTGGGAATGCCGCCAGGCGCAGCGTTCGAGCCAGGTGACATAGGCGGCATTGTTGGCATGACCCAGACCGTCGATGTCGTCGGCGGCGACACGCAGGTCGATGATGAATGGCGTTTGCAGATCCCAGCTCATGCCTTCTCCTGATCGCGATGAATCCGAAGAGTGTACCGGATGGGCTGGCTGCAAGCTGCTCGAGATGGCTCTGCATGCGCCGCTGGCCTCGAGGCTGTCGCCGCAGACATCGGCGGCACGGTCAGCGTGTGGCTTGGGGCTGGGGCCCTGAAAAACAAAAGGCCCATTCAATATGCGAATGAGCCTTCAAAGTCCCGCAAAACGCGGGTAAAAAATTGGCGTCCCCTAGGGGACTCGAACCCCTGTTACCGCCGTGAAAGGGCGGTGTCCTAGGCCACTAGACGAAGGGGACATACAACCTTCGTGCAGATCCGTTTTCACGAATCCTGGCGGAATTGGTGGAGCTAAGCGGGATCGAACCGCTGACCTCCTGCATGCCATGCAGGCGCTCTCCCAGCTGAGCTATAGCCCCGGATTTCTAGCCTCTCGGCCCAGCGTCATCAACGATGCCGCTTGTGCGAAACTGGCGTCCCCTAGGGGACTCGAACCCCTGTTACCGCCGTGAAAGGGCGGTGTCCTAGGCCACTAGACGAAGGGGACGAACCTTCTTACCTTCAAGACCCGGTTGCTGGACCCGGTCTTGCTTCCTGGCCAACTCGTTGACCCTGAAGCGGAATTTGGTGGAGCTAAGCGGGATCGAACCGCTGACCTCCTGCATGCCATGCAGGCGCTCTCCCAGCTGAGCTATAGCCCCACGATGTCGCTCTGAACTTGAATCACCTTGCTGGGTGCTTGGCGTTTCGTTTTCGTTCATCGCTGTGGACGGGGCGCATATTAAGATCGGATTACCGGGCTGTCAAACATATTTTTCAAAAAAGTCGAAAAATTTTTTCGGGATTACAATCACTTACTGGAACGGTGCGGGGGACTGCAAGCTTCGAGCTTCAAGCGGATCGTGCAGTCGGCACGATCCGCTTGAAGCTCGAAGCTTGCGGCTGGCTCAGGCAATACCGCCCAACAGCTTCTCCCATTCCTTGTTTTCTTTCTTCGACACGCCGCCGAGCAGCTCCAGCGCCTGACGCAGACGATACCGAGTCAGGTCCGGCCCGAGGATTTCCATGGCATCGAGCACCGACACCGAACTGGCCTGTCCGGTGATGGCGGCGAACATCAGCGGCATGGCGTCACGCAGCTTCAGGCCAAGTGCATCGACCACGGCCTGGATGGTCGCGGTGATCCGCTCCTTCTCCCACTGGCGCAGGCTTTCCAGTTTCCAGAGAATCAGCTGCATCAGCTGGCGCACCTGGTCGGGCGCGAGCTTCTTGTGCTCGAACAAAGCAGGATCGAGCTTGAGCGCGCCCTCGAAGAAGAATCCGCCCAGCGGCGCGATCTGGCTGAAGGTCTCGACACGGCTTTGCACGTGCGGGGCGATCCTCATCAGGTAATCGCTGTTGAACGCCCACTGGCGCGCCCGCGCGGCAAACTCTTCCACCGACAGGTCACGCAGCCACTGGCCGTTGAGCCAGGACAGCTTCTCGATGTCGAAGATCGGCCCGCCAAGCGAAACCCGCGACAGGTCGAAGTGCTCGACCATCTCGTCGAGGGAGAACTTCTCGCGCTCGTCCGGCATCGACCAGCCCATGCGCCCCAGATAGTTCAGCATGGCTTCGGGCAGGAAGCCCATGCGCTCGTAGAACGTCACCGAGGTGGGGTTCTTGCGCTTGGACAGCTTGCTCTTGTCCGGGTTGCGCAGCAGCGGCATGTAGCACAGCTTGGGCTGCTCCCAGCCGAAGTACTCGTACAGCTTGATCAGCTTGGGCGCCGAGGGCAGCCATTCCTCGCCACGCAGCACATGGGTGATGCCCATCAGGTGATCGTCGACCACGTTGGCCAGGAAGTAGGTCGGCAGACCGTCGGTCTTCATCAGCACCTGCATGTCCATGCGGTCCCAAGGGATCTCCACATTGCCACGCAGCATGTCGGGAACCACGCACACGCCTTCGCTCGGCACTTTCATGCGGATCACGTGAGGCTCGCCAGCGGCCAGGCGACGCTGGACCTCCTCCGGGTCCAGCAGCAGGGCGCGACCGTCGTAGCGCGGCGTCTCGCCACGCGCCATCTGCTCGGCGCGCATCTGATCCAGCTCCTCGGCGGTGCAGAAGCAGTAGAAGGCATGGCCAGCTTCCACCAACTCGCGAGCGTACCTGGCATAGATCTCGCCCCGCTCGCTCTGCCGATACGGACCGTGCGGGCCACCGACGTCGGGCCCTTCGTTCCACTCGATGCCGAGCCAGCGCAGCGCATCGAAGATCTGCTGTTCCGATTCACGGGTCGAGCGCAGCTGGTCGGTGTCTTCGATACGCAGGATGAACTCGCCACCGTGCTGCTTGGCGAAGCAGTAGTTGAACAGAGCGATGTAGGCGGTGCCGACATGGGGATCGCCGGTGGGCGACGGCGCGATACGCGTGCGAACGGTGGTCATGGGACTCTCGGAATAGGATGAAACAAAGATCGGATGTTAGCAGGGAGCGGGCGCCAGGCTCCAGCCATCGTCGTCCGCGGACCGCAACGGCCGATGGCCAGGCATCGCGGCTTGCTCCAGGATGGCTGGCGGCAGACGGCTCACGCCTGACCGACCCGCGCCAGGGTGCGCTCGGGAGCGAGCCACCCCACCCTGCCCAAGCTCAAGCGGTGAGCAGCCGTTCGCGCAACTGGCCGATCTCGTCGCGCAGTTGCGCAGCCGCCTCGAATTCCAGGTCGCGGGCGAACTGGAACATCTTGTCCTCGAGCTGCTTGATTCGCTTGGTGATCTCCGCCGGCGAGCGCGCCTCGGCCTCGTAGCGCGCCGTCTCTTCGGCCGCCTTGGCAGCGCCCTTGCGCTTCTTGCTACGCGCGCCAGGCACACTGGCCCCTTCGAGGATATCGGTGATGTCCTTCTTGACGCCCTTGGGCACGATGCCGTGGGCCTCGTTGAAGGCGATCTGCTTTTCTCGGCGACGCTCGGTCTCGTCGATGGCCCGCTGCATCGAGCCGGTGATCACGTCGGCGTACAGGATCGCCCGGCCGTTGAGGTTGCGTGCGGCGCGGCCGATGGTCTGGATCAGCGAACGCTCGGAACGCAGGAAGCCTTCCTTGTCGGCATCGAGCACGGCCACCAGCGAGACTTCCGGCATGTCCAGGCCCTCGCGCAGCAGGTTGATGCCCACCAGCACATCGAAGGTCCCCAGGCGCAGGTCGCGGATGATCTCGACCCGCTCCACGGTATCGATATCCGAGTGCAGGTAGCGCACTCGCACATCGTGGTCGGCCAGGTAGTCGGTAAGGTCCTCGGCCATGCGCTTGGTCAGGGTGGTGACCAGTACACGCTCCTCGAGGGCCACGCGCTTGCGCACCTCCGAAAGCAGGTCGTCGACCTGGGTCAGGGCCGGACGCACCTCGATCTGTGGATCGACCAGGCCGGTCGGCCGCACCACCTGCTCGATCACTCGCCCGGCGTGCTCCTGCTCGTATGGGCCAGGGGTGGCCGAGACGAAGATGGTCTGCGGGCTCACCGCTTCCCACTCGTCGAAGCGCATGGGCCGGTTGTCCAGCGCCGAGGGCAGGCGGAAACCGTACTCCACCAGCGTTTCCTTGCGCGAGCGGTCGCCCTTGTACATCGCGCCTACCTGGGGAACGCTGACGTGGGACTCGTCGATCACCAGCAGCGCATCGGCCGGCAGGTAGTCGTACAGGGTCGGCGGCGGCGCGCCGGCGGGACGCCCCGAAAGGTACCGCGAGTAGTTCTCGATGCCGTTGCAGTAGCCTAGCTCGAGCATCATTTCCAGATCGAAGCGGGTGCGCTGCTCCAGGCGCTGGGCCTCCACCAGTTTGTTGCCCTTGTGCAGGTACTCCAGGCGGTCCCTGAGCTCTTCCTTGATGCCTTCCACCGCGCCGAGCAAGGTCTCGCGCGGCGTCACGTAGTGGGTCTTGGGATAGAAGGTGAAGCGCGGCAGCTTGCGGATCACCTCGCCGGTCAGCGGATCGAAGGCGGCGATGCTCTCGACCTCGTCGTCGAACAGCTCGATGCGAATCGCCTCGAGGTCCGATTCGGCCGGGAAAATGTCCACCACGTCGCCACGCACACGGAAGGTCGCCCGGGCGAAGTCCATTTCGTTGCGGGTGTACTGCAGTTCGGCCAGGCGACGCAGCAGGGCCCGCTGGTCGAGCTTGTCGCCCCGGTCGATGTGCAGGACCATCTTCAGGTAGGTCTCGGGGCTGCCCAGGCCGTAGATGCACGAGACGGTGGTGACGATGATCGCGTCGCGCCGCTCCAGCAGGGCCTTGGTGGCCGACAGGCGCATCTGCTCGATGTGGTCGTTGATCGAGGCGTCCTTCTCGATGAAGGTGTCGGAGGACGGCACGTAGGCTTCAGGCTGGTAGTAGTCGTAATAGGAAACGAAGTACTCCACGGCGTTGTTCGGAAAGAACGCCTTGAACTCGCCGTACAGCTGCGCCGCCAAGGTCTTGTTCGGCGCCAGCACCAGGGTCGGACGCTGCACCTGGGCGATCACGTTGGCGATGCTGAAGGTCTTGCCAGAACCGGTCACGCCCAGCAGGGTCTGGTGCGCCAGGCCGGCCTCGATGCCTTCGACCATCTGGCGAATGGCTTCGGGCTGGTCGCCTGCCGGCTCGAATCGGGTGACGAGCTGAAACTCGGACATGAGGTACCTCTGTCGTCGTGCATGACTGTAAATTTAACCAGTATTTTACACCAGTTTCGCCCCGCGAAGGAGCTGGCCTCGCGGCCAGCGGTCGCCCCGCTTTCTCGTGGGACCCGCGAACTTGCCCAAGGGTTGAAAAATAATCGCGCAAAAGCATGGAAAAGCTGCGCCAGACTGTCGCAGCGACGCGCCGGTATCACTATACTGACTCCCCGTTTGCGCACCGCTTCAGTGCACTCGGCTGGAGCGTGGCATCCCTATCACTCTCCATCAGAGCCAAGGTAACAATGAGCCTGTTTTCCGCTGTCGAGCTGGCACCCCGCGACCCCATCCTGGGCCTCAACGAAGCGTTCAACGCCGATCCTCGTACCGACAAGGTCAACCTGGGCGTCGGTGTCTACTGCAACGAGCAAGGCCGCATTCCGCTGCTGCGCGCGGTGATCGAAGCCGAGACCCAGCGCGCCGCCCAGCACGCCTCGCGCGGTTACCTGCCGATCGACGGCATCGCCAGCTATGACCAGGCCGTGCAGAAACTGCTGTTCGGCGCCGAGTCGCCCCTGCTGGCCGAAGGTCGCGTGGTGACCGTGCAGGCGGTCGGCGGCACCGGTGCGCTGAAGATCGGCGCGGACTTCCTCAAGCGCCTGGCCCCGGGCGCCACCGTCGCGATCAGCGACCCAAGCTGGGAAAACCACCGCGCGCTGTTCGAGACCGCTGGCTTCCCGGTGCGCAACTATCGCTACTATGATGCGCCGAGCCATGACGTCAATCGCGCCGGCATGCTCGAAGACCTGAACGGCCTGCCGTCCGGCTCGATCATCGTGCTGCATGCCTGCTGCCACAACCCCACCGGCGTGGACCTGAGCCTGGACGACTGGAAGAACGTGCTCCAAGTGATCAAGGCCAAGGGCCATGTACCATTCCTCGACATGGCCTACCAAGGCTTTGGCGAGGGCATCGCCGAAGACGCCTTCGCGGTACGCCTGTTCGCCGAGTCGGGCCTGAACTTCTTCGTCTCCAGCTCCTTCTCTAAGTCGTTCTCGCTGTACGGCGAGCGGGTCGGCGCACTGTCGATCGTCACCGACTCGCGCGAAGAGGCCACTCGCGTCCTGTCGCAGGTCAAGCGAGTGATCCGCACCACCTACTCCAACCCGCCGACCCATGGCGCCAGCATCGTCGCCGCGGTGCTCAACAGCCCCGAACTGCGCCAGATGTGGGAAAGCGAGCTGGCCGAGATGCGTGGCCGCATCCACGGCATGCGTGGGCAGATGGTCGAACTGCTGGCCCAGTACGGCGCCAGCCGTGACTTCACCTTCGTCGGTCGGCAGCGCGGGATGTTCTCCTACTCGGGCCTTTCCGCCGCCCAGGTCGGCCGCCTGAAGGATGAGTTCGGCATCTATGCCCTCGATACCGGACGCATTTGCGTCGCGGCGCTGAACCAGAGCAACATCCACGTGGTGACCAAGGCCATCGTCGAGGTACTGTGATCTTGCGGCGCCCAGGGGGAGCTTGACTTCCCCTTGGCAATCAGTAAGATACGTGCAGATTCCGCGATAGCTCAGTCGGTAGAGCAAATGACTGTTAATCATTGGGTCCCTGGTTCGAGTCCAGGTCGCGGAGCCAAATAGCGAAACCTCCAGATGCGCAAGCACTGGAGGTTTTTCGTTTTCCACGTCGCGCCTCGCCGGGCGGCCGCTGCCTGACCCCCTCGAGCCGTTTCAGGTGGCCTTGCCGATCGGAAAGAAGCAGCCGTGGCTCCAGACACCCAGCCATGTTTGGCCATCGAGTTCATGCTCGACCGCCAGCTCGACCAGCTCATAGAACACGTTGCGGTGAACCAGCGCCTCGAGGTTGTCGCGCATCAGAAGGTAGGGCGAGGGTTCCTGGCTCTGCGGATCGACCTCGACACGCAGGGGATGCCCTGGCCCCGCCTCGGCCTGGTCCTCGACGTTGCTGGTGAAGCGCAGCACCTGTCGCTCACCCTCGCCCTGAACCTCGAGCGCCACGGCCACGAACGGCGCATCATCGACCCGGATACCGACTTTCTCGACCGGGGTGACCAGCACGTAGGCATCCCCGTCCCGACGCAGGATCGTGGAGAACAGGCGCACCATCGGCTTTCGCCCGATCGGCGTCCCCTGGTAGTACCAGGTACCGTCACGGGCGATACGCATGTCGATGTCGCCACAGAACGGCGGGTTCCACAGATGAACCGGCGGCAAGCCCTTACCCACCGGGGGAACCTGCGCCAGCAGATCGCCAGCCTTGCCGTCTTCGCTCATCAGGCAACCTCCTCTATCGGCTCATGCCCAGTAGGCTACGGGCGTAGTCACGCATCGGCGGGCCCAGCAGGTCTTCGGGCCTTTTGTCATACAGGGTGAACAAGCCACCGCGCGTCTTGATGCGCACGCTATCGATCAGGTAGCGGGTGCTGGTTTCGACCAACATCATCTGAACCACACCGGTGTCGACGCCAAGGCGATCGACGGCCTGCTCGTCATACCATTCGTCACCGTTGCCGATACGGTCATCGGTATGGGCAAAACGCGTGTACAGGACATAATGAGCGCCGACCGAGCGCGCCTCGGCGAGCGCTTCCTCCAACCCCAGCGGACCCTGCGCCCGACGCACCAGCGGGAAATATTCGACGAAGCTGTCGAAAGCCGCCTCGGCCACGGCATTTGGCCTGGGCAGCGGGCCACGACCAGGCGGCACGAACGCGCCCTGGCCGATGAAGATGAACGAATCAGGCTGCAGGCGTACCGACAGGGTACGCCGGGTATCGCTGTGATCGAGCAGGCCGGCGTCGCTCATGTGATAGCGAACGCCCTCCCCCATGTCACTGACCTTCATGCAACCGGCCAGCATTGCCAGCGCCAGCGTCAAGACCAGGCTACGCATCATTCCTCCAGAAGCCGGCGACGGAAACCCGGCAGATAGCGGCCCGATGCAGCTTTCGCGCCATGACCGACCAACCTTGCGCCGAGCTACCAATGCCGAACGGCCTCAGGCGCTTGGCTCAGGATCGCGCTTGCGCTTGTTGCCCATGCGCACACCGATCTCCATCAGGAACTGGAAGAAACCTTCCTGGTCTTCCAGGACGTTGCTCCAGAACGGCGAATGGTAAAGTGCGACCGCACCATGCACCAGGGCCCAGGCCGCGCAATAATGGAAATACGGCGGCACGTCTTCGAGCTTGCCTTCATCGATGCGCCCCTTGATGAGGGAGGTCAGCCGATCGAAGTTCGACGCCCGGATGCGATGCAGCTCGTCCACCATTTCCGGTACCTGGCTGCTCTTGACCACCTTTTCTTCGAGCCGGTCGAACAGGCGATAGCGCTGGGGATCGCGCATGCGGAACTCGAAGTAGGCGCGCGACAAGGCCTCCTTGTCACGATCGATATCGTCCGAGTGCAGCAGCGCATTGAGGTCCTGCTCGTAGTCGAGCATCAGCCGCAGGTAGATCTCGGCCTTGGACTTGAAATGCTTGTAGATCGTGCCTTTGCCGATGCCCACGGTATCGGCGATCATCTCGACCGTGACGCTGTCTTCACCCTGATCGAGAAACAACTTCAGCGCCGTATCGAGGATTTCCTGCTCGCGGCGGCGAAACTCACGGATTTTTCGGGGTTCGGTCTGCATAGGAATGTCTGGATGACGATCGAAGCGGTTTATTATGCCTAACTTGCGGCAAATTGCACGGATCAGCGGGGTATGTGTGTAACGGGGAGCTGCAAGGCTCGAGCTCCCAGCTCGTCCGCATCGACTGCGCAGTCGGCTTGCAGCCTTTTCTTCATTCCAAATCTGTTTAAAAAATGAGCAGGTGACACTGGCGTCCGGGGAATTCTGACCAATACTTGAACTGTTGGTCAGGCGCTTCCCCCCAGCGTCCTGCCGATGAAGGCAATCACGGAACGAAAGCCTTTGCTTTACTCCTAATGGTCTTGACCCGAATTCTCCCCCCAGGATTCGGGTTTTTTTTGTTTCAGCATGACTCCATCCCGGTACTCGCTGGACTCGCCGCACCGGAGGTCACGAGCGAAGCGCCGGTGGAGTGCCGCCGCGGTGGTGATGAGCAGCCGCAAGCCGAGGCATTGGCCCTGTGCTCGCGCCCGCTGATAAGCGCCCGGTTCGACCAGGAGCTTCAGGCCAGGGTGCCCTTTACCTACGCGCCTACCAGGGCGTCGCCGTGGTGGATTCCCGGACGAAGTCCATCGGTGCTTTGCCAAGCCGCCGTTTGAACATGATGGAAAACGCGCCGGGGCTGCCGTAGCCGAGATCCAGCGCCACCTGCGTGACGGGCCGCCCGGCCGACAGACGCGGCAGTGCCGCCAGTAGACAGGCTTGCTGGCGCCAGGCACCGAAACTCATGCCTGTCTGTTGCTGAAAGAATCGGGTGAAGGTGCGCAGGCTTCTGTTCAGCCGCTGCGCCCACGCCTGGGGCGTCACCTGGATGCTGGGCGATCTCAGGAACGCCTTGCACAGCCGCGCAAGCTGTCGGTCTTGGGGGATCGGCGCAAACAGGGGCATTGTCTTCGCCAAGCGTATTTCGTGAAAAAGTAGTTGTACCAAGGCGCTGTCGCGTCCGTTTTCATCGTAGAGCGCGGGAATGTCCGCCGAGGCAAGCAGCAGTTGATGCAGTAGCGGAGTGACAACCAGCGCCTGACAGTGTTCGGCCGGACGCGGCGCGGCCGTAGGCTCGATGTAGAGGCTACGCGTGCTCACGCCTTGCATGCGTACGCGGTGGCGTTTTCCTGCCGGAATCCATACGCCGCTATAGGGCGGAATAGCCCATGCGCCGTCGTCCGTTTCGACCTCCATCACGCCGCTCATGCCGTAGAGCAGTTGGGCGCGTCGATGCGTATGGGCTTCGAGCAGAGTGTCGGACGGATAGTCGGTTCCGATGGCGAGGACTGGGCGTGACACACCATCCACGGAATCGAGCGGTACGTTGCGCATGACGTTGGTCTTGGCCGAAATAAAAGGATTATTGACCATTTATCGAAAGTCGGCCAATCCATGCCGCCCTATCGTGATGTCCTTGTCCAATCACGGTGCAGCTTGCTTATGTATTTCCTACTCCTGATGTTTGGTGCGTTGGCCGGTGTGACCACCGTGCTGTTTGGCTTCGGCGGCGGGTTCGTGGTCGTGCCTGTGCTGTATTCGGTTCTGCTAGCCACCTACGGCATCGACAGCGCCGTTGGTCATGTCGCTATGCACGTAGCAGTGGCCACTTCCACTTGCGTGATGACTTTCGGCGCAGGGCTGGCGACGTTCCGTCACCACAAGGCCGGCACCGTGCCATGGAATCAGGTACGTCCATTGCTGGGCTACATTGCAGCCGGAGCCGTACCGGGCGCGGCTGCCGCGCTGGCTCTAAGCGGGTCTTGGGTACGCTGGGCATTCATCGCCTATCTGGGACTGACGATTCTCGACAGCATCCTGCGCCCTGGCTTCACCGAGGAAAGCCCATTGCCGATACGCCCACTGGGCAGGTGGATGAGCGCTGTCTGCGGCATGGCGATCGGCGCGATCGCAACCTTTCTCGGTGTCGGTGGTAGCGTGATGACAGTGCCGCTGATGCGGCGCCGCGGGGCGAGCATGACCGCTGCGACGGCGGCGGCCAATCCGTTATCGCTACCGATGGCCGTGGTCGGCTCGGCAACCTATGTGGCGCTGGCCTGGAACGACACGCCGTTAGGTGCGTGGCATGCCGGCTACATCGATCTACGTGCCTGCACGGTATTGGCGGTTGGTTCATGGCTGGGTATCCGGGTCGCATCGAGGTGGATCGGCAGGATTCCCCATGGCATCCACGCCAAGGCGTATATCGCGCTGTTGTGTATCGTGCTGCTGGCAATGTTGGCGGTTTAGCCTTCAACGCTTCACGGCTGTGCATGCAAAGAACGTCACGTTCCGCCGTAAGGCGGCGCTTGCGGGGCTACGTCCGGCTTGTTGAAGAAAATTGTGCGAAAGCGTACCGCCCTCGACGTTGACGGTTAGTTGCCTGGGTGTCACCAAGAATGGCTCACCGAGACGCCGTCCGGCTTCAAGGGCTGGATACAAACGCTTTTGCCTGCCAATCAGGCTACTCGGGCCAAAGGGAACAGCCGCTTGAAGTTCGTGGTGGTTTGCTCGGCCAGCGCCTCGTAGCTTTCACTGCGCAGCGAGGCCACGAATTCGGCGACTTCACGCACATACTGTGGCAGGTTGGGCTTGCCCCGGTGAGGGATCGGCGCCAGGTAGGGCGAGTCGGTCTCCACCAGCAGCCGGTCGGCCGGCACCCGGCGCGCCACGTCGCGCAGGGCCTCGGCGTTGCGGAAAGTGACGATGCCGGACAGCGAAATGTAATAGCCCAGGTCCAGCGCAGCCTTGGCCATCTCCCAATCCTCGGTGAAACAGTGCAGGACGCCAGCCTGTGGCAGGTTCGCTTCGCGTAGCAGCGCCAGGGTGTCGGCCCTCGCCGCGCGGGTATGGACGATGACTGGCTTGCCGGTCTGGCGCGACGCCTCCAGGTGCAGGCGCAAGGAGGCCTGCTGCAGCTCGGCGGCTTCTGGTTCGTAGTGATAGTCCAGCCCGGTCTCGCCGATCGCCACCACATGCGGGTGGGCCAGCTCCTGCAGCAGCCATTCCAGCGCGGGCGTCTGGCCAGGCGCCAGGTCGAGCGGGTGGATGCCCACCGAACAGTCGACATCGGCGTAGCGTTCGCTCAGGGCCTTGACCGCTCCGGCATTCTCGGCGCTTACACCGATGCACAGAAAGTGCCCGACTCCACGTTCGCGGGCTGCCTGCAGGGCAGTATCCAGCGAACCTTGGTGGGCGGTGAGATCGAGACGATCGAGGTGGCAATGGGAATCTACGAGCATTTGTCCGGACACGTGTGGAAAGTGGAACGAAACGGCCGGGCTCAACGCGCACCCGGCAACTGGGACCAGGATGTCAGCAGCGCCTCGAGCAGCAGCACCCGGTTGAGATTGGCCTTGGCCAGGACCTTCTGGCGCTGCTCGAGGATCCAGGCCTGGATCGCCAGGACCTTGTCCTGGGAGCTCTTCTGGGCAAGGTACTGGATCACCTTGCGCATGTCATCCAGGCCCAGCCCCTGTTCGTCCTGGGTCAGCTGGTAGCGCAAGACCAGGTGGGCCCAGTCGCAGAACCAGTCGAACAGCAGCAGCAGCGGAATGGCATTCCAGGCCTCGGCCAGCTGGCTCGGCGATTGCTGCTGCTTGAGCAACTGCTTGACGCCTTCGATGACCAGCGCGCGCTGCTCGCGCACGTCTTGCCGCTGCAGGCTGATGGCAGCCAGTGGGGAACCGGCCGCCAGGCTCAGCAGCTCCTGGCGCTCGGCAACGCTGCTGTCAGGCAAGGCTGAGGCCAGCCATTCGCTGCTCTGCGCAAGCGTCGGCCGGGGACAGCCAACTTGCTGACAGCGGCTGCGAATGGTCGGCAACAACAGGCTCGGCTGATGGCTGACCAGCAGCAGGACCGTATCGCCCGAAGGCTCCTCGAGGCTTTTGAGCAAGGCATTGGAAGCATTGACGTTCATGGCCTCGACCGGTTCGATCAGCACCACCTTGCGCCCGCCCAGCTGAGCGGTCTGGACCACGAAGCCGACCAGCTCGCGAACCTGGTCGATCTTGATCGGCTTGTCCGCCTCGTCCGGCTCCAGCACGAAGTTGTCCGGATGGCTGCCCGCCTTGAGCAGCAGGCAGCCCTTGCATTGGCCGCAGGCATCCAGCGCCTCGGGCCGCTGGCACAGCAACAACGCCATCAGGCGCTCGGCCAAGGCACGCTTGCCGATGCCCCGCGGACCATGCAGCAGGTAGGCATGGGCGTGCTGACGCCGCCCCGCCAGTTGCTGCCACAGCCCCTGCTGCCAAGGGTAGGCGTCAGCCACGGCAGCGCTCCAGGATTGCCGGCAGCAAGGCATCGATGTCCTGCTGCACACGCTCCAGCGGCTGCGCCGCGTCGAGCAGGACATAGCGCGCCGGCGCGCCGTGTGCACGCGCCAGGTAGGCCTGGCGCACCGCCTCGAAGAACTCCTGCCCTTCCTGTTCGAAGCGATCCAGTCGTCCGCGAGCAGCGGCCCGCGCCAGCCCGACCTGCACCGGCAGATCGAAGACCAGGGTCAGGTCAGGTTGCAAGGAGTGCTGGACGAAACGTTCGAGCGTGGCGATACGCTCGCCCGACAGGCCCCTCCCACCGCCCTGATAGGCGTAGGTCGCGTCTTGTTTCGGAACGTCTAAGGATGTAAACGTCATGATATGTTTCGGAAAGCCTTTATATGTAAACCTCGAATTTCTCCCCTGAAAGCCCTTAGAATCAAGCTTTTGCCCGGAGAGAATCCAGTGAGAAAAATCATCGGCCTCGCAGCGAAAGCGAGATCAGGAAAGGACACAGGTGCCGCTTTCCTGATGGAGCATCCGGAGGTAGCCAGCTATGCCCTGGCGAATCCGCTGAAGGCTGGATGTCAGTCACTGTTCGGGTTATCGAATTCTCAAACCTGGGATGATACCGCAAAGGAGGTGCGGCTGGAGGCGTGGGGTATGTCTCCCCGTGAATTCTTCCAGCGTGTTGGCACTGAGTGGATGCGTGAAAGCCACGATCCTCTCCACTGGCTGAAGCGTGCCGACCGTGCGATCAACCGCCCTCCTCTGCCGCCTCGTCAGCTGACAGAAGCAGAAGCGAACGCCCCTGAAACGCCGTTCATGCGTGCTGCTCAAGAGATCTTCGGCTTCAGCGATGAGCAGATCTGGTCCGAGGCCAAGACCGAGACCGACAGCTTCTGGGGCATCTCGCCAGATGCCGCGATCGCTCTCATAAAGAAGCTGGCAATCCAGGACTTCCCTGACTTCGCCGCCAGACGCGAGCGTCATGCGAGGGAAACCTACTCGGAAAAGCCTACTCGCTTCGAACTTAACCTCGACGGCAAAGAGGTCATCATCATCAAGGATATTCGCTTCGAGAATGAAGCCAAGTTCATCCGAGATTTGGGTGGGGAGATCTGGCATATCGTCCGAGACGACGCGGCCAAGATCAAAGTCCACTCATCGGAGGCGGGCATTGCCGTTGTGAACGGCGACATCGTTATTCACAACAACGGGACCCTTGCAGATTATCGTCAGAGAATTGAGGAAGCCTGGGCTTCGTTGAAAGCTCGCAGCGCCACTGGGAATGAGTAAAGGACGGCGGGAGGGCAGCTCTCACTGCACTCCTGCAACGGAAATCCGGCACTGACTGGTCTCGACAACGGATTTCCTTGTAGTGGTCAACTAATCCCGGACACAGTTTTGAGTTTTTCCTCAGCTTTGGCCGGAGCCAGCCCATCGTTGAACTGATGGGGTCTTATCCAGTTGTAATGATCCATCAGGTACTGGCTAATGTCTCGCTGAGCTTGCTGTCCGGTCAGGTAGCCCGTGACCGGTATCCACTCTGTTTTCAAGCTGCGAAACACCCGCTCCATCGGCGCATTATCCCAGCAGTTGCCTCGGCGGCTCATGCTCTGGCGCATGCGGTAGCGCCACAATCGCTGGCGGAACTGACGGCTACCACATTGCGATCCCTGATCGGAGTGAAACAGCAGCCCTTGGGGCTTTCCGCGTTGTTCGTACGCCACGTCCAGCGCCCTGATGACCAACTCTGCATCCGGTCTTTCTGACAAAGCCCAGCCCACCACGCGCCGCGCATAGAGATCGAGGACAACCGCCAGATAGTGCCATTTACCCTGCGCCCAAATGTAAGTGATGTCGCCACACCAGACCTGATTTGGCGCGTCGACATCAAACGCTCGGTTCAACACATTCGGAATGTCCGGCCGCTCCACCGTTGCTTCTTGTAAGCGTGTGACCCTGGCTGCTTGCTGACCAGCGACAGCTCACGCATCAGGCTGCGCACCTTGAATCGTCCGATTTTCTCGCCTTCATCTTGCAGCATTAACTTGATGCTGCGGTTGCCGGGTGCACCTCGACCTTGTGTGAACAACTCATTCACTCGACTGCGCAACTTCAGGCGCTCAACGTCAGGCGTCCGCCTTTTGTGGCGATGCGCGTAATAAGTTGAGCGAGTGATTTCAAACACTTCGCACAGGAAATCAACGGGTTCATGGGCGCTAAGCTGACGGATCAGCGTATGCGCTCGAGATCTTCCGACATCAAGAGCGCCGTAGCCTTTTTTAGTATCGATTTCTCGCGCTCCAGGCGCGTGATCCGAGCTTCCAACTCTTGGATTTTTTGCTGCTCTGGCGTCAACGCTTGGCTGGTCGGCGTGATGCCGCCACGCTCCTGCTGAAGCTGGTTGACCCAACGGCGCAGGGCCGACTCGACCAAACCGAGCGAGCGGGCTGCTTCAGCATGGCTGTAGCCTTGGTCGAGCACCAAGCAGGCAGCTTCGCGCTTGAACTCAGGGGTAAAGGTACGACGTTGCTTGGTCATCAGACACCTCTCTGTGGCGAGCATTCTCGCCTAAATGGGTATCCGGTTTCATTAGACCACTACAATGGGTCGATATCGTTCAGTCGTGAACGGCTGCAATCGACCCAAAGCGGACGGTGGCAACAGACAGAAACCGGCCAGAAGCGGTCGCTCGCGCGCTGTAAGAATTCAGTGGGAAACAGTTAGCCAAGGATAAAATGGATGACCCACGAGCTATGCGTCCCGCGCCTGGTGCGCGCTACAGCCTTGGCTTCTTCGTCGATAACACCAACTGCTATATCCCGTACCCTATTCCACAATTGCTGATGACAAACAGCAGGGGCATCTTTCAATCGGAACAATTGGTCAGTTTTCAATCAGTCCCGCCGCGCTGCACCACTAAACGGGGCAGCGCTTGCCTCTACCGGCTTTTCGTGCTGACGCGTCTATGGAGCGGTTTTCAAAAGCCAGACATCATCCTGCCATGTCCTTCGGCTCATGCGCTTGGCTTGGGATAAAGATGCGGGTCCCTTTCTTGATCGCTGCGTCCACTTGAATACCAAACTCGCCACCTGAGGCTTGATCAACTGATACCCCGTCCAGCTGAAGATCTACGACATTCCGGGTTTCGTATACGTCGTTTTTCAGGATGTACAGTTTACTGCCAACAGACACCGTTGCTTCATCTAGGTGCAATATAACTACGCGACCGTTTTGAAAAACTTCGTTGACGACGCCGATCTCGGTCAGCTCCGGCGGTGAGATTTTTACGTGCCCGAACCCCAGCAGCTGGGCTCGAACATCTTCCTTGGTAATCAATCCGCGAAGGATGTCAAAGTAGGCGTTGTAAAGTTGATACGTCGTGATCAGCCCCCGCTTATCCAGCAGCGCGTCTTTGATCTGGTTTGGAGTAAAAGGCGGGTTCATCCGCTGTTTGGGAGAGACGTATCTTTGGTGGTTCACAATATACAGCGCTGATACGTCCCACGCTTTCCTTTCCTCCTGACGTCTATTTTTGATTTTGGAGATCTGAGCGCATTCCTTGTCTTTGGACGTCCCGCCGATGCCTTTAACCTCTATCACCAAGAGGCCAGGCTCCAGTTCAATCTGAATATCTTCTTCCAGCGTATCTTCGCTGTGTTCATCCATGGCTTTTGCGGAGGTATATCCCAGCCAGACGAGGTATTCACGTACGGCATCCACTAACTCGTCCCCTGTCCCAGACAGCATCACGCGAAGGAAGCTGAATTCACTCTTCAGATCTGCAATGGCGGTCTCATTCGCGGCGACATCGGTTACGTATCGTGCCTCAATAGCTGCACGTTGTTCACGGATTTCCACTTCGCCGGGGAGTGGGTGAGAGCCGTCGTCCAGCCATGAAAACATGCCATTGTACGGAAATACGTCCGGAAACACGCCCGCAAGGTTGTCGAAAAATTCAACCAAAAATTCTGCTTTGCGCACCATCTGCGGAAGGACGAAGACGGCGCCTTTGTCAACAAACGTAGCGTACCCAACGATTTCACCCGCTGCATTGACCAGAATAGGGACAAATTTTTCGTCTGGCTTGTTGGCTCCGTTCTCCCAAACAAAGGGATGGGGAAAGGTCACTTCATAGTGTGCGTCTTTCAGGTATTTGCCGATAAAGGAGTGGAATCGTGTCTCTTCTTTATACAGCTCAATTGTCCTTCCAAATTTATTTTTGAAAGCTTTTATGCCGCTGCAAAGACGTAAGGTTTCGCAGTTAAAGTTATCCACTACACTTGCGCCATGTATTCCTATCTCGGCAAGGTCGTAATGAATTTTTTCATTTTCCGCTGCGAAAATTACAACAACCGATTCCTTCTTGAGCACATCCTCGATTTCAGTAGAAAATCTTCTTGCTCCAAATCCCTTCGAATTGAAAACTTGCTCTGGATAGGAACTAACCAGCGCATATGCTGTTTTACCGCTGATGTTTTTCAGCTCGGCGCGTGCTTCAGACTCGTCTATGCCGTCTGTCTTCGCTAGGTCGACCACGACCACCTGAAACTCGTGTAGGTTGGAAGGCAGCAGTACCAATGGGCGGAGGTAGGTCTGAATACCCGCTCTGTTTTTGGGCGTCTTTACATCGCCGCCCAGAGTGGCTGCCGTGCAATCGTAGAGTTTCTGGGTTAGCAGATCAGAGACGTCGGGGGCGGTGTCAACCAGGCAGATTTTCGGAACAGCGTTCAGTGGAGGTTGCGTCAGTGGCAGCGATGTTGCATCTGGCATAAGCTGGGTATCTTGCATAGAGTTTCTTTTGGCCATTCGTTTTAACCTTCCAGGAAATTTGAGCATTTCGTTGTCCGTATGGCGTCGAGACTGGAAAGGCGACTCGCCATTCCCACAGCAGTCAACCCGAAGGGTAATGTGAGTTTGACATCAATCGCAATGGTCTCCTCCCAAGCAGATATGACGCCCAAAAAAGAGGCTAGCCGACCTCTTTTGGCGGATTCCGGCATTCCGGTGAAAGGCAGCTTTGGGTCGATAACGGTCAGCCATGACCGACTGCTATCGACCCGAAGCTGCCGTTCACGAAGTGCAGTAATCGGCGAGGAGCGGCCACACAATTCGCAGCCAACCGGTAATGACTTTGCGCGGCCACCTCAATGTAGGTATGCTTGCGATCCAGTCCGAACTCATCGGCTCGGGGAAGTACACAGGAGGAGATGAGATGTACGGCTTTGCCAAGGATCTGAAGATCGAGGTATCTTAGGAGAGGAAATACGGCAGATTTGCCTGGGACGATACGACGTTCAGTTTCTATTTGGCTCAGGCAGCTGCATCGCTGTCCAGAGCCTGATAGAGGTATTTCATGGCGACGAGCTAATTGCAACTTGGGATGAAGACATCAATTGGACGAGCAGCAATTTCCAAAGGCTCCTGAACGTCTCCGTGACCAGCTACAGCGTGATTGAAGAGAGGGTATTGGAGATCTGCCTTCGTGAAGAGTTCAGACTACGTCTGCACGATAATTCAGAGCAATTCGAAAGCGTGCAAATTTACCCCGAGCACATCGTTATCTAAGCGTGGATAGCGCCAAGCCAAAAGGCAAGGCGTACCGACGGTCCGCTTCGGGTCGAAAGCGGTCATGCGCAACCAGCCGCTGCGGCCATCATGAGTTTGATCCAGTCGGCGCGCATGAACGGACATGATGCCTATCTCAAGGATGTGCTGATGCGGCTGCCGACTCGGCGGGCCAGTGAAGTTGAGCAGCTGCTGCCGCATCAGTGGGCGGCAGCTTGGCAATATAGAGGTCGTTAAGGAAAGCAATATGATCCGGCTAGCCGACGTAAGTGATGAGCCCGATATTAGAAATTGCGCTGAACAAGCGTACGCTCGTTATGTGCCAGTGATCGGGCGCAAGCCAGCCCCTATGATCGCCGATTACTTCGCGCAGATAGCGGCAGGAGTGGTCTATGTTGCGACGGACGGCCAAACCGGGTTTCAGGGCTTTATTGTGTTTTATGACAAGGATGGGTATTTCCTGTTGGAAAACGTGGCAGTCCTCCCGAGCGCAGCCGGATGCGGGATTGGAAAGAAGCTAATTAGCTTCTGTGAAAATGCCGCCCGACAGCGTGGTGTGAGCGCCGTTCGTCTGTATACCAATGCAAAGATGACAGACAACCTTTCGATTTATTCCAGGCTTGGTTATGTGAAAGTAGCGGAGCGCACGGAGGATGGCTTCAATCGCGTTTACTTCGAAAAAGACCTTACAAACCGGATGCGGCCTCCACAGGCTGGCCCAGATGACGCTTTTGCATGAGGGGATCGGCCGGACGCTCACAGTCCGCTATGGGTCGATAGCGGTCAGTGACAGCGGCTTGTTTTGGGTTTCTTGCAAGGCAACGCTTGAGCTGAATGTTTCTTACCATCGCAAGGTGTGCATCACCCAACCCCCTCTGGATAGATCCCGCTCCAAGAGCGGATCCAAGCCTCTTTTACTACATCAAAACCGAAGGGCAGGATATTCGGCAGGGTGTGCTGAACGCGCTTCCCTGAAATGGGTGTAAATGGGTGTGAAAAAGGTTCGTACCGCCCGGCCAGCTCGCCTGAGACTACGCCGGACGCCATCCACAGGGCTCGGCCGACTCGTATTTCGCATCCATGTCTCTGCAATGAGCCGCCTGGGATCAACGTCGCAACTATCGACGCCATACGCATTAGAGTCTTTTATGGCTGACTCTGCATAGCTTTAACTGTGCCAACCTCAGCTCAACTAAAGGGGGAAGGATGAAGATGGATGGAAAGGCTGTCAGCCTGCTGAAAAAGGCTCCGGTATCGCAGGTGCCAGCGTCGGCTCTGTAGTATCCGCGCTCATTGCCGGCACTGTGGCAGGGGTAACAGTCTCAGCGGCCGGCGCCGCAGCCGCTAAAGCCTGCGAAATTGTCATTGATGACATTGCTCACCGGATGCTGTCGACGCGAGAGCAACACAAGGCAGGAGGCGTTGCAGCACTTGCCATCGACGGGAGCGGCTGTTGTGGGAGAACCCTCGTGATGACGATTTCTTCGAGAGGAAGGGAGACGACCAACCCTCTCCTGGGGAGGAATTGTTCGAAGGCGTCCTGCTGGCCGCCAAACAGGAGCACGAGCGGAAGAAGCTGGAGTACATCGCCCGCTTCTTTACCAACCTGGTCTTCAAGCCCGACTTCCAGCCAGCAGAGGCCAATCACCTGCTCGCAATCGCCGAGACCCTCACCTATCAGCAGTTCTGCATCCTTGCCGTGGTTGCGAATCGGGAGAAGTTCTCTCTGCGCGAAGATGCTTGGCCAGAACGAGGGGTGGTTCCAACGGACAAGCTCGACCTGGCCCATCAGGCGTTCTACCTATCAGAGGCAACTTCTTGCCCACATCGATCCTCAGCAGGGCCAGTCAGGCTTCGTATATGACATAGCCTACATACTCCCTATTCACGGCTACCTGTCAGCGACAGGCAAGAGGATCGTGGAGAGTCTGGGCCTGCGAGACATTCCCCGTGAGGAGCTGGAAGAGATCGCGAGTGGCTTGTGAGCACCCTTGCCTGGGTGACCGACTAGCTGGGAGGGTGGATCCCCAAGGCGGGTTTTCTGCTGGGTTGGCCATAGCGGCCAGGAGATGCTTGTTGGCGGGGGTTACATTTTCGAGAAAAACAGAGAAAGCGGATCATGCCGTTTTCGCCGAAAGTGGTTTACATATCGGCAAATCACTAGACGAACGGCTTTAGGGTTTACATTTTTGAGCAGAAATCTGAATAGATTCGGGGGATCGGTGTCTGGGAGTCGCTAGACATCCTGATTTTACTGGGTCGCAGGTCTAGGCCATAAAAAACTGTTGCTGCAACCTCGGTTTACACCAGTACCGGTTCCGAAATAGTCAAGGGGTGAAACGATCGCACAGCACCACCGCCCCGCGTGCGAGCGCAGGACGAATGACACTGGCCAGATGTTGCGCCCGCGCCGCGAACACCAGCAGCAGTTCGGTATCGGCCGCCATGCTTTCGTCGCTTGGCGTCAGCAGCAACTCGCGGATGCGTTCAGCCAGTGGCGTTCCGCCCGGCTCGCGGGTCAGTACCAGCTCGATGCCATGCGCGCGAAGCCTGGCCGCCAGGTAGTCGCGATTGGTGCTCTTGCCCGCGCCTTCGGGGCCTTCCAGGGTGATAAACAAACCGCTCACGGGCATTCCTTTACTGAGGTTGATCCGCTGCCGGCCCGGTGGCCGGTGCAGGTTCGCCGGGCGGCGTCGGTTCACTGTCGCGCGGCACCGGATCGATCGACGGTCGCAGCGTTCGATCCGCTGGCGCGCCAGGCTCCGTCGTGCTCGGCTGGTCATCCGTCGCCTGCCCCGCGGCGTCCGATCGCGCTCCCCGGTCAGCTTCCGGCCGCGGCTGGGGCGCCGGGCTGGAGCGGTAGTCGGCACGGCGCTTGAGCTGGTACTCGCGTACCGCGGTGTTGTGATCGTCCAGGTCGTCCGAGAACACATGGCTGCCGTCGCCCCGGGCGACGAAGTACAGGCTGTTGCCAGGTGCCGGGTTGAGCGCGGCATGGATGGCTTCACGCCCGACCATGGCGATCGGCGTCGGCGGCAGGCCGGTCATGGTATAGGTGTTGTACGGGGTCGGTTCGCGCAGGTCGGCACGGGTGATGCGGCCGTTGTAGCGCTCGCCCATGCCGTAGATCACGGTCGGGTCGGTCTGCAGCATCATGCCCAGCTGCAGACGCCGAACGAACACGCCGGCGATCTGCCCGCGCTCCTGGGGCACCCCGGTTTCCTTCTCGATCAGCGAAGCCATGATCAGCGCCTGGTAGGGATCACGGTAAGGCAGATCGGGGGCACGCCCTGCCCACTCCCGCGCCAGCACTTCCTCCAGGCGCATGTAGGCTTGCTGCAGCAGCTCGACATCGGTCATGCCGCGGACGAAGCGATAGGTGTCGGGGAAGAACCGTCCTTCCGGAAACACACCGACATGGCCGAGCCGCTCCATGACTTCGTTGTCGGACAGCCCGGCAAGGGTCTGCTTGATCTTTTCGTGACGAGCCACGGCCGCGCGGACCTGACGGAAGGTCCAGCCTTCGACCAGCGTGAGGTTGTACTGCACCACGTCACCACGGCGCCAGGCGTCGAACAGGTCTTCGACGGTCATGCCTGGGGTCAGTCGATATTCCCCGGTATGCAGCGGCGTGCCAGCCATGTTGAAGCGCCAGTACAGGCGCAGCCAGAAGGCATCCTCGAGCAGGCCGTCCTGCTGCATCCGGTAGAACATTCGGTTGGGTGTCGTGCCGGTCGGCACGTCCAGCATGCGTTCCTGGCTGACGGCCAGGGGTTGCTCGACGACCGTGCCGACTTTCCAGGCGGACCAGCCCAGGGCCAGTCCAGCGAGGATCAATGCGGTCTCCAGCAACAGGAGAAATAGACGTCTCACGAATCAGGCATCCAGTAGCGTATGGGCAATGGCCTGCAGTCTACGGGTCACGGGCCCGACGGGCCAGCTTGACGCGGCATGGCCTGTTACCGGCCAGATGCCATACAGGCTGTTGCAGAGAAAGACTTCGTCGGCCCGCTCCAGGTCGACCAGCGCCAGGTCGCCGACCTGGACATCGAGCCCCAGCCGCACGGCTTCGTCGAGCAGCGCGGCACGCATCACGCCGGCGACGCCACAGCGCTCGAGACTGGCCGTGAGCAGGCCACCGTCGCGAACCAGGAACAGGTTGCTGAAGACGCCCTCGATCACCCGGCCATGCTGGTCGAGCATCAGGCCTTCGGCGTGTTCGGTGTCCTGCCACTCGGCACGCGCCAGCACCTGCTCCAGGCGATTGAGGTGTTTGAGCCCTGCCAGCAACGGTTGCTCCGAGAGCCGCGTGCGGCAGGCATGCAGGCGCACGCCATGTTCGGCGTGACGTGCGGGATAGGTCGGCGGCGGCGCACCCAGCAGGATGCGTCGCGCCGGGGCATCGGCTGCCGGCGCGTAGCCACGCAGGCTGTCACCGCGGGTCAGGACCAGCTTGGCGACGCCGTCGCCCAGCTGGCTGGAAAAGCGCAGCAGCTCGTCCCGGACCTGCGCCAGCTCGAGTGGAATCGCCAGGCGCTGGCAGCCCAGTGCCAGGCGTTGCAGATGCCGCTCGAGCAGGCTCGGACGACCGGCACGCACGGCGATGGTCTCGAACAGCCCATCGCCATAGGCCAAGCCCCGGTTCTGCAGGTTGACCGCAGTCATCGGCAGGCCATCGATCCAGCTGTGCATCAGTCGACGAACCGGCGGAATACCAGCGAGCCGTTGGTACCGCCAAAGCCGAAGGAGTTCGACAGAACCACGTCGATCGGCATGCTGCGCGCCTGATGGGCGACGAAGTCCAGGTCGCAGCCTGCGTCGGGCTCGTCGAGGTTGATGGTCGGCGGAGCGACCTGGCTGTTGAGCGCCAGCACGCTGAAGATCGCTTCCACCGCACCCGCGGCACCCAGCAGATGGCCGGTCATCGACTTGGTCGAGCTGACCGCGAGCTTGTAGGCATGCTCGCCGAAGACCCGCTTGATGGCCGCGACCTCGGCCAGATCGCCGGCCGGCGTCGAGGTGCCATGGGCGTTGATGTAGCTGACCTGGGCCGGGTCCAGCCGCGCATCGCGCAAGGCATTGGCCATGCAGCGGGCGGCGCCGGCGCCATCGTCGGGTGGCGAGGTCATGTGGTAGGCATCGCCACTCATGCCGAAACCGACCAGCTCGGCATGGATCGTGGCACCACGCGCCTTGGCGTGTTCGAGTTCCTCGAGCACCAGGGCACCGGCACCATCGGACAGCACGAAGCCATCGCGGCCCTTGTCCCAAGGCCGACTGGCACGGGTCGGGTCGTCGTTGCGGGTGGACAGTGCCCGCGAGGCGCCGAAACCGCCCATGCCCAGTCCGCAGGCCGCCATCTCCGCACCACCGGCGATCATCACGTCGGCTTCGCCGAAGGCGATGTTGCGCGCGGCCATGCCAATGCAATGCGTACCCGTGGTGCAGGCCGTGGAAATGGCATAGTTAGGCCCCTGCAGACCCAGGTGGATCGACAGGAAGCCGGAAATCATGTTGATGATCGAACCCGGCACGAAGAATGGCGAAATCCGCCGCGGCCCTTGCTCGTGCAAGGTCCTGCTGGTTTCTTCGATATTGGTCAACCCGCCAATGCCCGAACCCATGGCCACGCCGATCCGTTCGCGATTGGCGTCATCGACTTCCAGGCCGGCATTGCGTACCGCCTGGAAACCGGCCGCCAGGCCGTACTGGATGAACAGGTCGAGCTTGCGGGCTTCCTTGGCCGACAGGTATTGCTCGACATCGAAGCCTTTCACCGAGCCGCCAAAACGGGTGGAGTAGGCAGACAGGTCCGTATGCTCGATCGGACCGATGCCGCTGCGGCCAGCCAGAATGCCCTGCCAGGTGCTCGGCACGTCCGTACCCAGCGGAGACAGCATGCCCATACCGGTGACCACGACGCGTCTACGCGACACAGTACTCTCCTTTTTTCAATGACAGGACCCGCCTCCCCGGACATCGCGATCACGATGCGGGCCGACGGAATCCCCGAATCCTGCAAAGAAAAAACCGCACGCCGGCAAAGGCAGTGCGGTTTTTCCCGACAAGATGCGACGACTACACAGTCTTAGGCCTGGTGGGCTTTGACGTAGTCGATGGCAGCTTGAACAGTAGTGATCTTCTCGGCTTCTTCGTCAGGAATCTCGGTTTCGAATTCCTCTTCCAGAGCCATCACCAACTCGACGGTGTCAAGCGAATCGGCACCCAGGTCATCGACGAAGGACTTTGCGGCAGTCACTTCCTCTTCCTTGACGCCCAGTTGCTCGGCGACGATTTTCTTGACGCGTTCTTCGATGGTGCTCATACCTTGTTTTCACTCCTAGTGGACATATGTCAGGCAGCTGGCCGGTGCCAAGTTTATAGGAAGACGTCCGCTTTTCAAGCGGTACGCGCCTTCGCAACGGGGACCGAGCCCCCTGCCTGGAATCTGGTTGCAGCTTTATAACGGATTTTCGCCTTCGAGTATGACTTTTTTTCGAAGCAATCCGTCACATTGAGTTGCAGGTTTACATGTACATCCCGCCGTTCACCGGCACCGTGGCGCCGGTGACATAGGCTGCGCCGTCGGACGCCAGGAACGCAACCACCTTGGCGATCTCCTCGGCCTGGCCCAGGCGACCCAGCGGAATCTGGCTCAGCAGGCCGTCGCGGTGCGCTTCAGGCAGCTCGCGAGTCATGTCGGTATCGATGAAGCCAGGGGTCACCGAGTTGACGGTGATGCCCCGCGAGCCGACTTCGCGCGCCAGGGCACGGCTGAAGCCTTCCAGGCCGGCCTTGGCGGCAGCATAGTTGACCTGGCCGACATTGCCCATGGCGCCGACCACCGAACCGATGCTGATGATACGGCCCCAGCGGGCCTTGGTCATGCCACGCAGCACGCCCTTGGACAGACGGTAGAGGCTGTTGAGGTTGGTGTCGACCACGTCGAACCACTCATCGTCCTTCATGCGCAGCATGAGGTTGTCGCGGGTGATGCCCGCATTGTTGACCAGGATGGCTGGCGCGCCGAATTGCGCCTGGATGGCCTCGAGCACGCTGGCAACGGAGTCCTCGCGGGTAACGTCCAGCTCCAGGCCGGTGCCGGCAATGCCGTGCTCCTTGAGCGTGGCGGCGATGCGCTCGGCGCCCGACGCCGAGGTGGCGGTGCCGATCACGGTGGCGCCCTGGCGACCCAGTTCGAGGGCAATGGCCTGGCCGATGCCACGGCTGGCGCCAGTGACCAATGCAACTTTACCTTGCAGGCTCATGCAAGCTTCTCCAATGTCAGGCCAGCGCCGCACGGGCGGCGGCGAAGGCGTCAGGGGTATTGAGGTTGTAGGTGGTCACGCCATCGGCGCAACGCTTGTTCAGCCCCGCCAGGACCTTGCCAGGCCCGCACTCGACCAGATTGACGGCGCCCTTGGCGGCCAGCGCCTGAACGCACTCGACCCAACGCACCGGCTGATGGAGCTGGGCCAGCAGATCCTGCTTGAGGCCGGCCAGGTCGGCGGCGACCGCGGCGGTGACGTTCTGCACCACGGGGATCCGCGGCGCCTGCCAGGCGATGGCGCCGACCGCTTCGGCGAAGCGCTCGGCAGCCGGCTTCATCAGCGCGCAATGTGATGGCACGCTGACCGACAGCGGCAAGGCGCGCTTGGCGCCCTTGGCCTTGCACAGCTCGATGGCGCGATCCACCGCGGCCTTGTTGCCAGCGATCACCACCTGGCCAGGCGAGTTGAAATTGACCGCGCTGACCACCTCGTCTTCCGCCGCCTCGGCGCAGATGGCCAGCACATCGGCGTCCTCCAGGCCGAGAATGGCTGCCATGGCGCCATGCCCGGCCGGCACGGCCTCTTGCATCAGCCGACCACGACGCTCGACCAGCTTGACCGCTTCCTTGAGCGTCAGGCTGCCAGCGGCGACCAGCGCACTGTATTCGCCCAGGCTATGCCCGGCGACGAATGCCGGTCGCGCGCCGCCTTCGGCCAGCCACAGGCGCCACAGGGCAATGGAGGCGGTGAGAATCGCCGGCTGGGTCTTGTCGGTCTGGTTGAGCTGGTCTTCCGGGCCTTGCTGGACCAGTTGCCATAGGTCGTAACCCAGGGCTTCGGAGGCTTCCTGGAAAGTCTCGATGATCAGCGGATGTTGAGCACCGAGCTCGGCAAGCATGCCCAGCGACTGGGAACCTTGGCCGGGAAAGACGAATGCGAGGGATGCAGACATTTAACAAGCCCTTGTGATTTTGTCGATGAAGCGCGCACTGCCGCTGGCAGGCGCACGGAAACTGAAAAGCTTGGATGACGAGTGCGACCAAACGGTCACATTTAACCATTTCAAAGGTCTCGCCTAAAGCAACAGGTCCTGCAGGCGACCATGCAGGCGCCGCGGCAGGTTCTCGTGGATTTCGATCAAGGCCCGCTCGATCGCGCTCTGGAAACCTTGCACGCCTGCCGAACCATGGCTCTTGATCACGATCCCTTGCAGGCCCAGCAGGCTGGCACCATTGTGCCGGGCCGGCGCGAGATCGGCCTGCAGCCGCCGCAGCAGCGGCATGGCCAGCGCACCGGCGGCCCTGGCGAGCAAGCCACCACGGAACAGCGCCTGGATTCGCGCGCCGATCATGGTGGCCAGGCCCTCGCTGGACTTGAGCAGGATGTTGCCGACGAAACCGTCGCAGACCACAACGTCGGCCTCGCCCCGGTACAAGCCGTCACCTTCCACGAAACCGATGTAGTTCAGCCCACGAGCTCCATGCAGCAGACTGGCAGCCAGCCTGACCTGCTGATTGCCCTTGATGTCCTCGGTACCGACGTTGAGCAGCGCCACGCGGGGACGCTCGATCCCGAGGGCCTGGGCGGCGACCGAGCCCATGACCGCGAACTGATATAGGTGTTCGGCACTGCAGTCGACATTGGCACCCAGGTCGAGCAACTGGCAATAGCCGGTTTCGGTGGGGATCGCCGCGACCATGGCAGGTCGGTCGATGCCCGGTAGGGTCTTGAGGATGGAGCGCGACAGCGCCATCAGCGCACCCGTGTTGCCGGCACTCACGCAAGCCTGGGCCTTGCCGTCGCGCACCAGCTCGAGCGCCACGCGCATCGACGAATCCGGCTTGCCCCGCAGCGCCTGGGAAGGCCGCTGGTCCATGCCGATCACCTCGCTCGCAGCGACGATGCGCAGGCGCGCGCGATCCGCGGCCGACTGGCCACCGACAAGTTCTTCAAGCAGGGAAGGTTGACCGACGAGGGTCAGGTGAAGCGAGGGGGTGGCGGCAAGAGAGGCGATGCACGCCTGGACAATGCTGCGGGGACCGAAGTCCCCGCCCATTGCGTCGATCGCGATGATCCGGGCAGACAAGGATTACTCGTCAGCGCCCTTGTCGATCACTTTGCGACCACGGTATACGCCTTCAGGCGAAACGTGGTGGCGCAGGTGAACTTCGCCGGTAGCCTTGTCGACCGCCAGTGCATTTTCCGACAGAGCGTCGTGGGAACGGCGCATGTCACGTGCAGAGCGAGATTTTTTGTTCTGCTGAACAGCCATAATTGATTAACTCCTAAACGTTTGGGTCACGCTTTAACTGCGCCAAGACACTGAACGGGTTGGACCGCGATACCTCGTCCTTGCTCGGGTCGGGCTCATCGGCGCCCGCCGGCTGCTGGCATTCTTCCGGATGATGAGCAGGCACGATAGGCAAGGCGAGCAGCAGCTCCTCCTCGATTAGCGCCTGCAGATCCAAAGGATCCTCGCCCAGTTCCAGCACGTCATAGCCTTTCGGCAACGACTGGGTATTCGCACCCTCCTTCACCACGGCGTAGGTGCACTCGCTGTGGATCGGCAGGGTGACCAGCTCAAGACAACGCTGGCAGACCATCTTGACCTCGACATCCAGTTCGCTGTGGAACACCACAACGCCCTGTTCGTCTCGCTCAAAATCGAATTGTGCCTGCACCGTACCGACATCGTCGGAAAGCGGGTCGCAGAGTCTTTCCAAATCGGCAAGCGCAAGCGAACCCTTGAGGGTCACGCCGCGATCAGCCAATTTGCGCGGGTCAACGTGAGGTGGAATCGGGTCATTCAACATAGGCGCAGCATTCTATGGATGCCCCCCGCCCCTGTCAAAGGAATTCGGTGGCATCGGGCGTGGTAGAATCGGGATATCTGACCAGGAGTCTATCATGCTTCCCCTGCTACTGGCTTCAAGCTCGATCTATCGTCGCGAACTGCTGCAAAGGCTGCGCCTGCCGTTCACCTGGGCGAGCCCCGACATCGACGAACAGCGCCTGACCGACGAGCCGCCGGCCGGGCTGGTGCGCCGCCTGGCCCGGCAGAAGGCACAGGCGCTGGCCGCCACGCATCCCGCGCACCTGATCATCGGCTCCGACCAGGTCGCGGTATTGGGCGAGCAGATCCTCGGCAAGCCACACAGCTTCGATCGCGCCTGCGAACAGCTGCTGGCCAGCAGCGGCCAGCAGGTCACGTTCCTGACTGGCCTTGCCCTGCTCAATAGCGCCACCGGGCAATGTCAGGTCGATTGCGTGCCGTTCACCGTCAGCATGCGGGAACTGGACCTGGCACGCGTCGAGCGCTACCTGCATGCCGAGCAGCCCTTTGATTGCGCCGGCAGCTTCAAGGCCGAAGGGCTGGGCGTTAGCCTGTTTCGCGAGACGCACGGCAGCGATGCGACCAGCCTGGTCGGGCTGCCCCTGATCAGGCTGGTGGACATGCTGCTCGAGGAAGGCGTGATGGTGCCCTGAACACCGTTGGGCCCGCGAGGCGACTGCCGTTAGCGCTCAGGGCGACGGTCGTCTTGCGCCCATCACGAGCGGCCCGGCACCTCGGCCTGCAAGCACCGGTCGATGGCGCAAGAGCGGTTTTGCCTCGTCAACTCAGCGCAACGAAGGTCCCGCGAACCCCATCCACATGGCCAGGTACTCGGCCACGCTGGCGCCCAGGCGCTTGGAGAACCGATCGAAGGGCGACTCCTGCACGGTGAAGTCCACCAAGGTCTTCTCGCCCACCACTTCACGCGCCACATAGCTGACACTGCCCAGGCCATCGACCAAGCCCAGGGCCTTGGCCTGCTCACCGGTCCAGATCAGCCCGCTGAACAGCTCGGGATGCTCCTTGTCCTTCAACCGCTCGCCGCGGCCAGCCTTGACGCTGGCGATGAACTGCTGATGGGTGGTATTGAGCACGCCTTGCCAGAATTCGGTTTCCTCGGGCTTCTGCGGCAAGAACGGATCGAGGAATGCCTTGTGCTCGCCGGCCGTGTAGGTGCGTCGCTCGATGCCGAGCTTTTCCATCGCCCCGACGAAGCCGTAGCCAGCCGCGGTGACACCGATGGAGCCGACCAGGCTCGCCTTGTCCGCATAGATCTCGTCCGCGGCACTGGCGATGTAATAGGCACCCGATGCACCAAGATCGGCGATCACCGCATACAGCTTGATCTGCGGATGCGCGGTGCGCAGGCGGCGGATCTCGTCATACACGTAGCCAGCCTGTACCGGACTGCCACCGGGACTGTTGATGCGCAGCACCACGGCCTTGGTGCCGGCATCTTCGAAGGCCTTGCGCAGGCTGCCTACGATATTGTCGGCGCTGGCCGCCTCCTGGTCGGCGATCACGCCACGCACTTCCACCAGGGCGGTGTGGCTGGCGCCACCCGACGCCGTTTTCTCCAGATCGATCAATGGCGAGAACAGCACCAGCAGGCCGAACAGATAAGCGAACGTCAGGAGCTTGAAGAAGATCCCCCAGCGCCGCGCCCGGCGCTGCTCCCGCACACTGGCGAGCAAGGTGGTCTCCAGCAGCTTCCAGCTGCTGCGCTCCTCGCGTTCGTGCGCGTCGCGCCCACCCCACTGCTCGCCCGCCTCGTCAGCCGAGGCCTTCCATTCACCCGGCTTGCCGGAATCGGGAGCTTTCCATTCGTCAGTCATGCCTGCCTACCTTCGGGAAAAATCACGCTGGCCCGGCCAGCCACTCGCGCAACTGTGAAAAACGATCGATGCAGACCTGGGGACCGAATTCGCTCAACGCCTGCAGCGACATGGCACCATAGCCGACCGCCACCGAGTGCATGCCGGCATTGCTCGCCATCAACAGATCGAAGGCAGAGTCTCCGACCATCAGTGCCTGCCGCGGTTCGACCTGGCAGTGTGCGAGGATCTGCTCGAGCATCAGCGGATGCGGCTTGCCGCGCGTCTCGTCGGCGGCACGCGTGATGTCGAAATAGCACTCCCAGCCATTGGCACGCAATACCCGGTCGAGCCCGCGTCGCGCCTTGCCGGTGGCCACGGCCAGCCGGTAGCCGTCTGCGCGGAACGCCTCCAGCGACTCGCGCACCCCCTCGAACAGCGGCGATGGCTGGCGATCCATGTCGGTATAGACCTCGGCATAGTGCTGGCGGAACACCGCGACCTGCCTCACATCGAGATGCGGGTAGAGGGTAACGATGGCCTCGTCCAGCGCCAGGCCAATGATGCCCTTGATCGCCGCCTCGTCGCGGGGCCTCTCGCCCGCCAGTTCGGCCGCGACGGTCATGGCCTGGACGATGCGCCCGATGGAATCGGCCAGGGTGCCATCCCAGTCGAAGATCAGCAGTCGATAGTCATGCCGCACCGAGACGCTCCACCGTCCTGGCCCAGGTTTCATCCACCGGCGCCTCGAGCCTGAGCTCGCCACCATCGGGTAGCGGCACGGTCAGGGCATAGGCATGCAGGAACAGGCGCTTGCCGCCCAGCTCGCGGATCTCGCGGCTGAAGTCCTCGTCGCCGTACTTGCTGTCGCCAGCGATCATGTGCCCGGCATGCAAGGCATGCACGCGAATCTGGTGAGTACGTCCGGTGATCGGACGCGCCTCGACGAGAGTGGCGAATTCACCAAAGCGGCGCAGCACGCGGAACAGCGTCAGCGCCTCCTTGCCTTCATCGCTGACCTCGACCATGCGCTCGCCCGAGCGCAGGTTGCTTTTCTGCAACGGCGCGCTGACCTGTTTCTTCGAAGTCGGCCAGTGCCCGCGCACCAGGGCCATGTAGCGCTTGTCGACGCCATCGCCACGCAGCGCGGCGTGCAAGTGACGCAGCATGCTGCGCTTCTTGGCGATCATCAGCAAGCCGGAGGTATCACGGTCCAGGCGATGCACCAGCTCCAGCTCCTTGGCATCCGGACGCAGCTGGCGCAGCGCCTCGATGACCCCGAAGCTCAGCCCGCTACCGCCATGCACGGCGATGCCGGCCGGCTTGTTGAGCACGATCAGGGCCTTGTCCTCATGGACGATGGCCGCTTCCAGGCGCTGCAGCAGCCCCTGAGCCACCGGCGCCGGCTCGTCGCGCTCGGGCAGGCGCACCGGCGGCACACGGACGATATCGCCGGCCTGCAGCTTGTACTCGGGCTTGATCCGCCCTTTGTTCACCCGGACCTCGCCCTTGCGCAGGATGCGATAGACGAGTGTCTTCGGCACGCCCTTGAGTGCGGTGATCAGGAAATTGTCGATGCGCTGGCCGGCAAGCTCGGGCGCGACCTCTATCAGCTGGACGCCGGAGGTCGGGGGGGTATTGGTCGTCATGGCTGAATCATAACAATTTTTTATGGATTTGAAGCACTTAATGATTACTGCTATATTCGCGAACGCCGCCTTGCGCGGCAGGCCAGCGGCAAGCGGCGCTGCACGGTGCATCGCGCGCCCCCTGACCAACGCAATTCTCGAGGACGCAAGGCCGTCCGACGGGGTTTTCGCCAGTTTAACGAATTGCCTGGAATCGCCACCAGCGCCGAGTAGAACAGACCGAAAAAAAACGACAAGTGCGGTGTTTCACCTCCTTCCTGTTCTTTTTCGCTGCACTCTGCCAGCCAGTCGTTTCCACGCAGCGCACGGCGAATGCTTCGGAAATACCTGCCTTGAAAACGAATCCGCCAGCGCTCGAACCGAGGCTGGCGAAAAATGCAACCCGTTGCGGATTCAGCGCGCGGCAGCACCCGAATTATCAGGGATACGTGCAGGGTGGAGATGCACAGCCCCGGACCGTGTAGCACGGTGTCCGGCGGCCGGCCGATCACACGGCCCGGCTCGCGGACCCGGTCTTGAGCAGATACCCCAGGGTATCCGCGGCCCAGGGCTGATTCCTCCTCCTGACTGAGTGCACTTGGCACCGCAGCAAACAGGACGCGTCGTCGCGACGTCGGCAGCACCGGGCAACCGGTCCGTACCGTGCGTGGTTCGACAAGGGGGTGGCCAGCCGCCCTTTGCGCACCCTGGCACCGACCATGAGAAGTCGTGTGTGCCGCACGCCGTTTCCGGCAGCCCGGAAACCGACGGTACTACATGAAAAGAATGCTGATAAACGCGACTCAACCCGAAGAGTTGCGTGTCGCCCTGGTGGATGGCCAGCGCCTCTACGACCTGGACATCGAGTCCGGCGCGCGCGAGCAGAAGAAGGCCAACATCTACAAAGGCAAGATCACCCGTATCGAACCCAGCCTCGAAGCCGCCTTCGTCGACTTCGGCTCCGAACGCCACGGCTTCCTGCCACTCAAGGAAATTTCCCGCGAATACTTCAAGAAGACCCCCGAAGGCCGGGTCAACATCAAGGAAGTGCTGAGCGAAGGCCAGGAAGTCATCGTCCAGGTCGAGAAGGAAGAACGCGGCAACAAGGGCGCCGCCCTGACCACCTTCATCAGCCTGGCCGGCCGCTACCTGGTGCTGATGCCCAACAATCCCCGCGCCGGCGGTATCTCCCGCCGCATCGAAGGCGAAGAGCGCAACGAGCTGCGCGAAGCCCTCAACGGTCTCACCGTCCCCCCCGACATGGGCCTGATCGTCCGCACCGCCGGCCTTGGCCGCAGCAGTGAAGAGATGCAGTGGGACCTGGACTACCTGCTGCAGCTGTGGACCGCGATCAAGGAAGCGTCCCTGGACCGCGCCGCGCCCTTCCTGATCTACCAGGAAAGCAACGTCATCATCCGCGCCATCCGCGACTACCTGCGCCAGGACATCGGCGAAGTGCTGATCGACAGCATCGACGCCCAGGAAGAAGCCCTGACCTTCATCCGCCAGGTCATGCCGCAGTACGCCAGCAAGGTCAAGCTCTACGAAGACAGCGTCCCGCTGTTCAACCGTTTCCAGATCGAAAGCCAGATCGAGACCGCCTTCCAGCGCGTCGTCGACCTGCCGTCCGGCGGCTCGATCGTGATCGATCCGACCGAGGCCCTGGTTTCTATCGACATCAACTCGGCGCGCGCCACCAAGGGCAGCGACATCGAGGAAACCGCCCTGCAGACCAACCTGGAAGCGGCCGAGGAAATCGCCCGCCAGTTGCGCCTGCGCGACATCGGCGGCCTGATCGTCATCGACTTCATCGACATGACCCCGGCGAAGAACCAGCGTGCCGTGGAAGAGCGCGTGCGTGAATGCCTCGAGGCGGACCGTGCCCGCGTCCAGGTCGGCCGCATCTCGCGTTTCGGCCTGCTGGAAATGTCCCGCCAGCGCCTGCGCCCGTCCCTCGGCGAGAGCAGCGGCATCGTCTGCCCACGCTGCAGCGGCACCGGCATCATCCGCGACGTCGAGTCGCTGTCGCTGGCCATCCTGCGCCTGATCGAGGAAGAAGCCCTCAAGGACCGCACTGCCGAAGTGCGTGCCCAGGTCCCGATCCCGGTCGCCGCGTTCCTGCTCAACGAAAAACGCAACTCGATCACCAAGATCGAACTGCGCACCCGCGCGCGCATCATCATCCTGCCGAACGATCACCTGGAGACTCCGCACTTCGAGGTTCAGCGTCTGCGCGACGACAACCCCGACGTGCTCAGTGGCCAGTCCAGCTACGAGATCGCCGCCACCGAAGTCGAGGAAGTCCCGCAGACCGCCGCCACGCGTACCCTGGTTCGCCAGGAAGCCGCGGTCAAGACCGCGCCGGCCCGCGCCAACGCACCGGCGCCGAGCGCTGCGCAAGCAGAGCCAGTGGCTGCGGCACCGGTCGCCAAGCCCCAGAGCGCACCGGAACCGAGCCTGTTCAAGGGTCTGGTGAAGTCCCTGGTAAGCCTGTTCGCCGGCAAGGAAGAGCCTGCCCCGGCGCCGGTCGCCAAGGCCGAGAAGCCGGCTGCGGAACGCCCGCAGCGCAACGAGGAGCGCCGCAACGGCCGCCAGCAGACCCGCAACCGCAACGGTCGCCGTGACGAGGAACGCAAGCCGCGCGAGGAGCGCAGCGAACGGGCCCAACGCGAAGAGCGCCAGCCGCGTGAAGAGCGCGCCCCACGTGAAGAGCGCAGCCAGCGCCAGCCACGCGAGGACCGTCGCTCGAATCGCGAAGAGCGCCCGGTACGCGAGTTGCGCGAGCCGCTGGACGCCACGCCTGCCGTGCGCGAGGAGCGCCAGCCGCGCGAGGAGCGTCCGGCTCGTGAAGAACGTGCCGCCCGTGAAGAACGCGCTCCCCGCGAGGAACGTGCCGCCCGTGAAGAGCGTGCCCCACGCGAGGAACGCACCGAGCGCGAAGAACGCACCCTACGCGAGGAGCGTGCCCCACGCGAAGAGCGCGCTGCCCGTGAAGAGCGCGCGCCACGCGAGGAACGCGCCGAGCGCGAGGAACGCACCCCACGTGAGGAACGTGCTCCACGCGAGGAACGCGTTGCCCGTGAAGAGCGTGCCCCACGCGAAGAGCGCGCAGCCCAGGAAGAACGCCCGACGCGTGAAGAGCGCCAACCCCGCCCGCCTCGCGAAGAACGCCAGCTGCGTCCGGCCGATGAGGCTGCCGATCCGTCCGAGGAGCAGTTGACCGGCGACGTGCAGGCACAGGAAGAGCAGCACGAAGGCAATGATGAAGAACGTCCGCGCCGTCGTTCTCGCGGCCAGCGTCGTCGGAGCAATCGTCGCGAGCGCCAGCGCAATGCCAATGGCGAGCTGATCGAAGGCAATGACGAAGAAGGCAGCGAGGAAGGTGGCGAGGCGCAGCCGCGCCAGCACACGCCTTCGCAGGCGAGCGCCGACCTGGCCGCGGGCCTTGCCGTGACCGCCGCCGTGGCTACCAGCAACATCAGCAGCGAGGCTGAAGCCCAGGCCCATCAGCAGGCCGAGCGTGCCAGCAGCGAAACGAGCGCGGCCCAGGGCAGCGAGACCGCCCCCGGGCCAGCCGTGGCGAGCGCGCCGGCAGTGACCCAGGCTGACGAAATCGCCGCCGCGCCGGCAGTCGAGCAACCTGTCGACGAAGTGCCCGCCACTGCCGAGCCAGACGCCGAGCCGGTGATCGAGGTGGCTCCGCAACCTGCCGCGGTGGAACAGGCCAAGGCCGCTGTCGAAACCGCCATCGTCGAGGCACCAGCCAGCGTCGCGGCTGACCAGGCGGCCGCTCAGGAGCAGACCCAGGTGCACGTCGTCGAGCCGCAGGCGCTGGCCGTCGAAGCCGCTCCGGTGGAAGCCGGCGAGGCCGAGAAGGCCCCACAGGTCGAGCCAGCCATGGCCGAATCGTCCGTTCAGGACGAACCAGCCAAGCCTGCGGCCGCCGAGGCCGAGCCTGCCGCCGAAGCACCGGCATCGGCTCCAGCCGCCACGGTAATGCTCCCCAACGGCCGTGCGCCGAACGACCCGCGCGAAGTGCGTCGACGCAAGCGTGAAGCCGAGGCCGCCGCCCAAGCTGCCGCCGCAGCCGCCCAAGCCGCCGCCGACAAGGCCGTGCCAGCCCAGCCTGCAGCAGCTGAGCAGGAGTCGGCCGAAGCACCGGTAGTGACCGAAAGCTCGGAGCCAGCCGTGGAATCGACCGAGGCGCACAAGCCACACGCTTGATCGTCGGTTGAACGAAAAAGCCCCGCCAGTGTGAACTGGCGGGGCTTTTTCGTTTGGGAGCGGCCGCCGCGGCTCTCAGCTCACTGGTACACCCCGCGCGTAGCGGCCGCCGTGCCGCGATGGGCCGCGCAGCGGCACCAGGATTCATCAAGCCAGCACCGCTCTACCCTGCTGGCGCGTGAGCAACGGCCTTTCAAACCTGCCAGATCCTGATCCGCTGCACGGCCTATCGCGGCACCGGGCCCGCTGCAAAAAAACCACGCCCGGCTCAATAGACGTTCGGTTCCATCTCCAGTTCGACCCCGAAGCGCTCGGCGATGTCCGCCTGGATCGCACGGGCCAGCGCGTGCAGCTGGACGCCGCTGGCCTGACCATGGTTGACCAGCACCAGCGACTGTAGACGGTGCACGCCGGCATCTCCCTCCCGGTGCCCTTTCCAGCCTGCGCGCTCGATCAGCCAGCCAGCGGCCAGCTTCACCTGCTCGCCGGCCTGCGGGTAAGCCACCAGGTCCGGATGTTCCTGGCGGATCCGTTGCGCCACGGCAGCCGGCACCACCGGGTTCTTGAAGAAGCTGCCGGCATTGCCCAGCTCGACCGGGTCGGGCAGCTTTTCACGACGGATGGCGCAAATGGCGTCGCTTATAGCCAGGGCGGTGGGCTGTTCGATGCCCTGCTCGAGCAATCGCTGGCGTACCGGGCCATAGTCCAGGTGCGCACGCAACACCCGACTCAAGGCGAACCGCACGCGCAGGATCACCCAGCGTCCCGGCTGACGCTTGAACAGGCTGTCACGGTAGCCGAACGCGCACTCCTGCATGGAAAACTCGCGCAGCTCGCCGCTCTGGCGATCCAGCGCGGTCAGCCCGGCGAACACGTCCTTGATCTCCACGCCATAGGCGCCGACGTTCTGCATCGGCGCGGCACCGACGGTACCGGGGATCAGACTGAGGTTCTCCAGGCCACTGAAACCGTGCGCCAGGCTCCATTGCACGAAGGCATGCCAGGGCTCTCCGGCTTCGGCTTCGACGATGACCTGAACGCCATCGTCGCTCAGCACGCGACGACCGGTGGCCGCCATGTGCAGCACCAGGGCCTGGAGGTCCTGAGTAAGCAGCACGTTGCTGCCTGCGCCGAGGACCACGACCGGCAAGTGCCGCCGCTGCGCCTCCACCAGCGCCTGGCGAACCTCGTCGTCGGTACGGGCGTGCACCAGGCAGGCAGCGCGCACGTCGATACCGAAGGTGTTGTAGGGCTTGAGCGACACCTGCTCGTGCAGGACCAGGCTCATGCACGCCTCCGGATTTCCGCCAGCAGGCCCTGGCAGCCGGCCTCGATCAGGTCCAGCACCTGCTCGAAGCCGGCGGCGCCGCCATGATACGGGTCGGGCACTTCGTCCCGCTCACCGGCGTAGCGACGCAGGAACAGATCCAGCTCCGCCGTGGCGGAGGCCGGGCGCATCGCCTGCAGGTGCTCGAGATTGTGCTGGTCCATGGCCAGGATCAGGTCGTACCTGGAAAAATGCGTGCTATCGACCTGTTGCGCGCGCTGGCGCGACAGGTCGTAGCCACGCGCCAAGGCCGCGCGGCAGGTTCGGCTGTCCGGCGGCTGGCCGACATGCCAATGGCCAGTGCCCGCGGAAGCCACCTGGACCCGGTCGGCCAGCCCGGCTTGATGCAACTGGTGGCGCAGGATGCCCTCGGCGGTGGGTGAGCGACAGATGTTGCCCAGGCAGACGAACAGAATACGCATCAGGCCTCCAGCAAGCGGCGAACGCGTTCGAGGTCTTCGGCGGTGTCGACACCCACCGGGGGCGCCTCGACGGCGTCGGCGACGTGGATCCGCACGCCATGCCACAAGGCCCGCAGCTGCTCCAGCGCCTCGGTCTGCTCCAGCCAGCACGGCCCCCAGGCCACGAAGTCTCGCAGAAAGCCCACGCGGTAGGCATACAAGCCGATATGGCGACGGTAGGGCACGCCGGCAGGCAACTGCTCGCGCGCCTTGGCGAAGGCGTCACGTGCCCAGGGCAGCGGGGCGCGGCTGAAGGTCAGGGCCATGCCCTGCTTGTCGCAGACGACCTTCACCGCATTGGGGTTGAACACGGTCTCGGGCTGTTCGATCGCTTCGGCCAGCGTGGCGATCGCGGCCTGCGGATGTGCCGCCAGGTTGACCGCCACCTGATCGATGATCCGCGGCGGGATCAGCGGTTCGTCGCCCTGCACGTTGACCACGATGGCATCGGCGGGCAGCTGCAGATGGGCTGCCACTTCGGCCAGCCGGTCGGTGCCGGACTCGTGGTCGGCACGCGTCAGCAGCACTTCGGCGCCGAAGGCCTGGCAGGCCTCGACGATGCTGGCATCGTCGGTGGCGATCAGCACCCGGCCCGCGGAGCTTTTGCGCGCCTGCTCCCAGACATGCCGAACCATGGGCTTGCCGGCGATTTCCAGCAAGGGCTTGCCGGGCAGACGCGTCGAACGCAGCCGGGCTGGAATCACCACGGTGAAGTCCAGGCTCATTTGTCCAGGCGCTCGTCATCGGTCAAGGTACGCGCCTCGCTTTCGAGCATCACCGGGATGCCGTCGCGGATCGGGTAGGCCAGGCCGGCGGCCTTGCTGATCAGCTCGGTCTTGTCGGCGCTGAGCTTGAGCGGGCTCTTGGTGATCGGGCAGGCCAGGATGTCGAGCAGTTTGGTATCCATGAAAGCTTCCTAGAGGCCAACGGCCGGAGAATTAAACAAGGTTCAGGAGCGGTGCCCAGGCAGCAGGCGCGCCAACTGCTGGTCGAACCAGTCGACGAAGGCACGCGAAGGCAGCGCGTCGACGGCCAGGTACCACCAGTCGTCAGCGGCGAACGGCTGGCACTTGACCGCGTCCTTCTCGGTCATCACCAGCGGCAACGGCGGACTGAAGGCCAGGCGTTCGGCACTGAACTGCGCATGATCGGCGAACGGGTGCGGTATCGGTTGCCAGTCTAGCCCTTGCAGGGTGGCGAAGAAACGTTGCGGGTTGCCGATGCCGGCCACGGCATGCAGCGCCTGGCCAGCCGGGAAATGATCGAGGCCGCGGCGCTCGCCGCTGCGCAGGTTGACCAGCGCGGTCGGCCGCAAGTGAAAGGCGAAGCCGTCGTCCCGATCGCTGGCGGCGCCGTTGAACAACACCGCATCGACCTCGGCCAAGCGTGCCACCGGCTCGCGCAGGGGGCCGGCCGGCAGGCAGCGACGGTTGCCCAGGCCGCGTGCGGCATCGATCAGCACCAGTTCCAGATCCCGGGCCAGACGATAGTGTTGCAGGCCATCGTCGCTGAGGATCAGGTCCAGCGGCTCGTCGGCCAGCAGCGCCTGTACCGCGCGCGCGCGATCCGGGTCGATCACCAGCGGCACGCCGCTGCGCTGGACGATCAGCAAGGGCTCGTCGCCCGCCTGCCCGGCGCCCTGCCCGGCCTCGACCCGCCAGGGCAGCCGGGCCGGGCGGGCGCCATAGCCACGACTGACCACGCCGACCCGCAGCCCGCGGCTGCGACAGTGCTCGATCAGCCAGAGGATCAACGGGGTCTTGCCGGTGCCGCCGACCGTGATGTTGCCCACCACGACGATGGGCACCGGGGCCCGATAGCTGGCGTGCGGGTCCTGGAGAAAGCGCGCCCGCTTGCGCGTGACCACCCGTCGATACAAGGCTTCCAGCGGGCGCAACAGCGCCAGCGCGGGATGTCCGGCGTACCAGGCGGCGAGCAGTCGGTCGGCCAGGGCCATCAGCGCTTCTCCTGGACGGCCTCGACGGTCGTCATGCGCAACTTGCCAAAGCCCAGCTTGCCGGCGGCATCCATCGCGGTGACCACGGCCTGGTGCGGGGTCTTGCCGTCGGCGCTGATCGACAGCGGCAACTGGTTGTCGCCGCCGCTGGCCTGCTCCAGGGCTTCGGTCAGCGTGGCCAGGTCACCGGCAGGCAGCAGGCGGTTGTTCACCGAATACACGCCATCGGCGCTGATGGTGATCTCCACCTGCTTGCCGGTCTCGCTCGCCGGCTCGGCGCTGCTGGCCTCGGGCAGCTCGACGCGTAGCTGGGTCTCGCGAGTGAAGGTGGTGGTGACCACGAAGAACAGCAGCAGCACGAAGACCACGTCGATCAGCGACGCCAGGTTGATGTCCACGTTCTCCCGGATGCGGTTGCGCCGGAACTTCACGCCGCGCCTCCGGCCACCTCGACCTCGCGGTCGCCTTGCACCACCTCGACCAGCTTGATGGCCTCCTGCTCCATGCCGACCACCAGCTCGTCGATGCGGCGCAGCAGGAAGCGGTGGAAGAACACCGCCGGGATGCCGACCATCAGGCCGGCCGCCGTGGTCACCAGGGCCTTGGAGATCCCCCCGGCGAGCACCGCGGCATTGGCGGTCATCTGCGAACCGATGAAGGCGCCGAAGATGTCGATCATGCCCAGCACGGTGCCCAGCAGGCCCAGCAGCGGCGCCATCGCGGCAATGGTGCCAAGGGTGCTGATGTAGCGCTCCAGGTCATGGATGACCCGCGAAGCCGCTTCCTCGATGCATTCCTTCATGATCTCGCGGCCATGCCTGGAGTTGGCCAGGCCGGCCGCCAGGATCTCGCCCAGCGGCGAGTCGGCGCGCAAGGCCCTGAGCTTGTCGCTGGTCAGCTGGTCGTCCTTGATCCACATCCACACCTGGCCCAGCAGATGGGGTGGCGTCACGCGGCTGGCGCGCAGCGTCCACAGGCGCTCGGCGACGATCGCCATGGCGGCGATGGAACTCAGAATGATCGGCAGCATCATCCAGCCGCCGGACTTGACCAACTCCCACACGATAGATCACCCCTCGGAAAAGTCCGCCACTCTACCACATGCGCCAGCGGCTGCTCAGCTGCCGGAAGTCGTCAGTCCAGTGCCGGAGCGCGCCAGAAACGCGACTGGTCGCGCAGCCGGAGCGCCTCGCCGTGGCTACCCAGGCGCAGGCGCACCGCGCCATGCAGGGCCGAATCATGCACATCCAGCCCATGCCGACGATAGCGGGCCAGTACCTCGGCATGCGGATGGCCGAAGCTGTTGTAGCGTCCCCGCGAAATGAGCACGCCGCGTGGTGCGGTGGCGCGCAGGAACGCCTCGGTGGACGAGGTGCGACTGCCATGATGGGGCGACTGCAGCCAGTCGACCCGTGGCGCTGTCGGCTGCGCCAGCCAGCGCCGTTCGGCGGCGGCCTCGATGTCGCCGGTCAGCAGCAGCCGCTCACCGCTGGCTTCGACCAGCAGCACGCAGGAACGCTGGTTGCTGTGCGGCCCGTCCGGCCAGTGCCAGAGCGAGAACTGCACATCGTCCCAGTCCCAGCGTTCACCGTTGCGGCAGGGCTCCCCGGCAAGCTCGGCAGGCAGCAGGCTGGCCTCGCCCGCGAGGATCCGAGCCGGGCGCAGTGCGCGAGCGACCGCCGCCGCGCCGCCGGCATGATCGGCATGGGCGTGGCTGACCAGCATCAGGTCGAGCTGGCGCACGCCTAGCCTGCGCAAGGTGGGTACCACCACGCTGTCGCCCAGGTCGAGCTCGCCCACGGCAGGGCCTGCGTCGAACAGCAGGCTGTGTTCTCGGGTGCGCAGGAGAATCGCCAGGCCCTGGCCGACATCGAGCTGCCAGACCTCGGCCTGCCCCCGTGGAACTGGCGCTGGCGGTATCCACAGCGCCAGCAACAGGACCGCTCCTGGCAGGCGCAACGGCATCCCACGCGGCAGCAGCACCAGCGCCGCGCCCAGGCAGACCAGCCACCAGGCCCAGGCTGGCAGGGCCGTCGGGGTCCAGGCGGGCTGCCATAGGGCAACCTGTTCGAGCAACCGGAACAGACCCTCGAGCAGCCCGCCCGCGAGCCATAGCAACGTCTCGCCCAGCAACGGTACGCCCAGGGTCGACGTGCCGAGCAAGGCCAGCGGCAACACGGCCAGGCTGATCCATGGCACCGCCAGCAGGTTGGCCAGTGGCGCGCTCAGACTGACCGGCAGGCCCAGCGCCAGCAGCGCCGGCAACAGACCGATGGCGATCGCCCACTGGGCACGGGTCCAGGCTTGCCAAGGGCGCCAGCGGCCCAGACGCCCACTGAAGCTGTAGAGCAGGATGGCCACGGCAGCGAATGACAGCCAGAACCCTGGCAACAGGCTGGCCAGCGGGTTGACCAGCAGCACCCCGACCAGCGCCAGTAGCAGCGGCAGGCTGGCGCTCAGGTGACGAAAGCGCAAGCGCCAGAGCAGCACCACGGCAAGCATCAGGCAAGCGCGCTGCACCGGCACCTGGAAACCGGCCAGCAAGCCATAGCCGACTGCCGCGAGCATGGCCAGGGCACAGGCCCAGGGTAGCCACGGCAGGCGCGTCGGCCACCAGCCGAGCCGCGCGGCCCCGGCGACCAGCGCATAGACCAGCCCGGCCAGCAGCCCGATGTGCTGGCCGGAAATCACCAGCAGGTGTACCGTCCCGGTCGCCTGCAAGGTCTGCCAGTCGCCGCGCGGCAGGGCACTGCCGTCGCCCAGCACCAAGGCCACCAGCGCGGCTTCCCCGCCCTGCCCGTCCACGGCCAGCAGACGCTGGCGGATAGCGTCGCGCCAGGCCTGCCGGGCAGAGGTCAGGCGCATGCCGGCCTTGACCGAACCGCTGCCACCGATACCACGCGCCAGCAGCATGGCCTCGCGATCGGGACCATGGGGATTGAGCAGGCCATGCGGTCGCCTGAGGCTGACGGCCAGGCGCCAACGCTCGCCACTGCCGACCGCTGGCCCGTCGAACCAGCTCAGTTGCAGTCGTCGCGGCAGTTCGGCGCGCCGCGACTGCGCAGCCTCCAGCTCAAAGCGCAGGCGTTGGCCCTCGCGGGCCGGCAAGCCGACCACGGTACCTTCGAGCCAGAGCGTACGATCGTCCAGCGCGCAGGCCAGGCGGTCGTCCAGAGCGTTATGGGCGTACCCACACGCCCAGGCGAAGCCGAGCAGCAGCCAGCCCAGCGGCCAGGCGCGGGTGAACAGGCAGCCCAGGCCGACGGCCAGCAACGGCAAAAGCCAGCCGGGCGACGGCAGGGCCGGCAGGAAACGCAGACTCAACAGCCCGAGGGCGAGCGCCACCATCCCTGTGCGCATGACGAGCAACTCCAGAAGCAGAATGCCCGTTCAGGCATAGCCGATCCAGCTGCCCGCCTCGCTCAACAATTGTCACAATCTCTGTCGAAGTTGCATCACGCAATCGGGGCATACTGGCTACTCAACAGTCGCGAGAGCCCCCATGCCGCGCCGAATCTTCAAACGCTACATGCCGGATCCGAACAGCATTCGCGAACACAAGTCGTTGCGATTTCTCGGCAAGCTGCTGCATGACCCGAACCTCTGGCACCTCAACCGCCACTCGGTGGCCAGGGCCATGGGCGTGGGGCTGTTCGCCGCGCTGATCCCCATGCCGATGCAGATGCTGCTGGCGGCCAGCCTGGCGATCCCGGTACGGGCCAACCTGCCGATCGCCATCAGCCTGGTCTGGCTGACCAACCCGCTGACCATGCCGCCGGTGTTCTTCGTCACCTACATGACCGGCGCCTGGCTGATGCAGGTACCGCCGCGCACGCTGCCCGAGGAACTGACCCTGGACTGGATCACCGGGCAGCTGTCGACCTTGTGGCAGCCATTCCTGCTCGGCTCGGTGGTATGCGGCGTGGTCCTGGGCATCCTGGGCTATTGCCTGACCATGCTGTACTGGCGCTGGTGGGTCGGCCGGCAATGGCGCCGGCGCAAGTCCAGGGGCTCAGCTGCGCATGCCGCGTCCGCTGACCAGCAGGCGCACGCACACCAGGTAGAGCACCGCGGTGGCGACCAGCATGAAGGTGATCGCCGTGCCGATACTGATGTCGGAAACCCCTAGGATCCCGTAGCGGAACGAGTTGACCATGTGCAGCACCGGATTGGCCAGCGATACGGCCTGCCAGAACGGCGGCAGCAGGTTGATCGAATAGAACACCCCGCCCAGGTAGGTCAATGGCGTCAGGACGAAGGTCGGGATGATCGAGATGTCATCGAAGTTGCGCGCGAAGACCGCGTTGACGAAACCCAGCAGCGAGAAGATCGTCGCGGTCAGCAGCACGACCACCACGGTCACGCCCAGGTGATGCACCTGCAGGTGGGTGAAGAACAGCGACAGCAAGGTGACGATCACGCCGACCGCCAGGCCACGCAGCACGCCGCCGAGGACATAGCCGACCAGGATGGTGTGGGGCGAGACCGGCGAGACCATCAGCTCCTCGATCGAGCGCTGGAACTTGCTGCCGAAGAAGCTCGAGACCACGTTGCCGTAGGAGTTGGTGATCACTGACATCATGATCAGCCCCGGCACGATGTACTCCATGTAGCTGAAGCCACCCATGTCGCCGATCTGCCGGCCGATCAGGTTGCCGAAGATGACGAAGTACAGGACCATGGTGATCGCCGGCGGCAGCAGGGTTTGCGGCCAGATGCGCAAAAAGCGGCGGATCTCGCGATAGACGATGGTGTTGAGGGCGACCCAGTTGGTGCGTAGCTCCATGCTCATACGGCCACCTTCGCCAGGTTCTTTTCCACCAGGGACACGAACAGCTCCTCGAGTCGATTGGTCTTGTTGCGCAGGCTCTGCACTTCGATCTGCTGCAGGGCCAGCTGGCCGAACAGCGCGGTGATGCCGATGTCCTTGTCCACTTGCACTTCCAGGGTATGCGGGGTGATCAGCCGGCACGGATAGCCCTGCAGCAGCGGGGCCGCGGCCAGTTCCTGCCTGAGGTCGAGCACGAAGGTCTCGACGTGCAGCTTGCCCAGCAGCTTGCGCATGCTGGTGTTCTCGACGATGGTGCCGTGGTCGATGATGCCGATGTGGCGGCACAACTGCTCGGCCTCTTCCAGGTAGTGAGTGGTCAGGATGATCGTGGTGCCCTTCTGGTTCAGCTCGGTGAGGAAGGTCCACATCGAGCGGCGCAGCTCGATGTCCACGCCCGCGGTCGGTTCGTCGAGGATCACCAGGCGCGGCTCGTGAATCAATGCGCGGGCGATCATCAGGCGCCGCTTCATGCCACCGGACAGCGAGCGCGACGGCACATCGCGCTTGTCCCACAGGCCCAGCTGGGTCAGATACTGCTCGGCGCGCTCCTTGGCTTGCCGGGGCGGGATGCCATAGTAGCCAGCCTGGGTGACGACGATGTCGAAGGTCTTCTCGAACTGGTTGAAGTTGAACTCCTGGGGTACCACGCCGATGCATCGCTTGAGCGCGGACGGCTGGCGGTCCAGGTCATGGCCGAAGACATTCACGGTACCGCTGGTCTTGTTCACCAGGGTCGAAAGAATGCCGATGGTAGTCGACTTGCCGGCGCCATTGGGGCCCAGCAAGGCGAAGAAGTCCCCTTCGGCGACGTCCAGGTCGATGCCCTTGAGGGCCTGGAAACCGTTGCCGTAGGTCTTGGTCAGCTGTCGGATGGACAGGGCGGAACTCATAACAGGTCAGGTACCGTGGAAGAGGTTCGGAACACGCCGACGCGATGGCTGGCGCAATGGAAAGGCGGCCATGGTGCAAGTCTTGGCCGCGCAAGTACAGTCATGCCTGTCGATAGTGACTATCAGCGAGCCCGAGGTGTTCAGGTCAATGCCGTCATCACCGCCGCCTGGTAGGCCGGTCGGGCTCGCAGGCGCTCGTACCAGGCATGCAGATGATGCATCTGCGGCCGCTCGATGGGCATCTCGAACCAGGCATAGGCGAAGCAGCCCAGCGGGATATCGCCCATGCCGATCGACTCGCCCGACAGGTACGGACGTTCGGCCAGCGCCTGGTCGGCGATCGACAGCAACTGCGCGCAGGTCTTGTGCGCCGCGTTGATCGCCACCCAGTCTTGTTGCTCGGCCGGCGTGCGCAGCAGGCCCCAGAACAGCGGGCGAAACGGCGCGGCCAGGGACGAGGTGGTCCAGTCCATCCACTTGTCCGCCTCCGCGCGCGCGCGTGGATCGTCGAGGTACCAGCCGCGCTCGCGGCCATATTCGGCGCACAGGTAGCGCACGATGGCGTTGGATTCCCATAGCACCAGGTCGCCGTCCTCGAGCAGCGGCACCAGCCCGTTGGGATTGCGCTTTCGGTAATCCGGCTCGTCGACCACGCCGAAGCTGCCGCCGGCCTCCACCGACTCGAAATCCAGCCCGAGCTCGTGGGCCGCCCATAGGGCCTTGCGCACATTGCTCGAATTCTTGCGACCCCAGATCTTCAGCATGGCCATGTCCTTGTCGATGGATGAACGGTCAGTCTACTCCAGACACATCCACTGGCAATCGTCGACGAACTCCGACGGGGCCGCCGTGTCACTGTTCAGACCAGCCGTTCGACAGAAGCAGGCCGTGTTCTGAGGAATGGCTCCAGGCCGATATTCACGGAGGATGGACTATGTTGCTGTTGTGGTTGGTGGTTTTGGTGATAGGCGCGGCCTACCTGACGCACCGGCGACTGGCGCCGTTGCCGATCCTGGCGATCCTGGCGACCTATGTATTGCTGATGGGCCTGTTCGGCGACGCGCCGGGCTGGTTGCAGGCCGTGCTCTGGCTGGTACTGGCGGCGATCGCGGTGCTGGTGCTGTCGACCGACCTGCGCCGTCGGCTGCTGGTCGCCCCGGTCTTCAAGTGGTTCCGCCGGACCTTGCCGCCCATGTCGCAGACCGAGCGCGAAGCGATCGACGCCGGTACCGTGTGGTGGGATGGCCAGCTGTTCAGCGGGCGTCCCGACTGGAACACCTTGCTGCACTACCCGACCCCCAGGCTCAGCGAGGAAGAGCAAGCCTTCCTCGACGGCCCCACCGAAGCACTCTGCACCATGGTCAGCGACTGGCAGATCGGCCAGGACATGGACCTGCCGGCAGAAGCCTGGGCACATATCAAGCAGCATGGTTTCTTCGCCCTGATCATTCCCAAGCAGTACGGCGGCAAGGGTTTTTCCGCGCATGCCCATTCGCAGGTGGCGATGAAGCTGGCCACGCGCAGTGGCGACCTGGCGTCGACGGTCATGGTTCCCAATTCGCTCGGGCCGGCCGAGCTGCTGTTGCACTACGGCACCGACCAGCAGCGTGACCACTACCTGCCGCGCCTGGCCCGTGGCGAAGAAATCCCCTGTTTCGCCTTGACCGGCCCGATGGCAGGTTCCGATGCGGGCGCCATGACCGATACTGGGATCATCTGCAAGGGCCAGTGGCACGGCGAGGAAGTCATCGGCCTGCGCCTGACCTGGGAAAAACGCTATATCACCCTTGGCCCGGTCGCCACGCTGCTTGGCCTGGCCTTCAAGGCCTATGACCCGGACCACCTGCTCGGCGACCAGGAAGACCTGGGCATCAGCCTGGCACTGATTCCCACCGACACGCCGGGCGTGGAAATCGGTCGACGGCACTTGCCGCTGGGCGCGGCGTTCATGAACGGCCCCAACAGCGGCAAGGATGTCTTCGTCCCGCTGGACTGCCTGATCGGCGGTCAGGCGATGCTCGGCAAAGGCTGGATGATGCTGATGAACTGCCTATCGGTGGGGCGTTCGATTTCCCTGCCGGCGGTAGGTACCGGCGCGGCCAAGTACACCAGTCTGGTGACTGGGCAGTATGCGCGGGTCCGCGAACAGTTCAACGTGCCTCTGGCCGCCTTCGAGGGCATCCAGGAGTCGCTGGCGCGCATCGGCGGCAACGCCTGGCTGATGGACAGCGCGCGACTGCTCACCGCGCAGGCGGTAGACCTAGGCGAAAAGCCCTCGGTGCTCTCGGCCATCCTCAAGTACCACCTGACCGAGCGCGGTCGCGAGTGCATCCAGCATGCGATGGACGTGCACGGTGGCAAGGGCATCATCATGGGGCCGAACAACTACCTGGCGCGCAACTGGCAAGGCGCACCGATCTTCATCACCGTCGAGGGCGCCAACATCCTTTCGCGCAACCTGATGATCTTCGGCCAGGGCGCGATCCGTTGCCATCCGTTCGTGCTGCGCGAGATGGCCGCGGCCGGGCGTACCGACCCGCGCCAGGCGCTCGCGGAGTTCGACGACCTGCTCGGTAGCCATATCCTGTTCGCCCTGCGCAACGCCGCCAGCACGCTGGTGCTTGGCCTGGGCCTGGGACATTTCGAGAAGGCGCCGGGCGATGCCCTGAGCCAGGGCTACTTCCGTGCGCTGAACCGCCAGGCAGCGGCCTTCGCCCTGCTCGCCGACCTGTCGATGATGCTGCTCGGCGGCACGCTCAAGCGGCGCGAGCGTCTCAGCGCGCGCCTGGGCGATGTGCTGAGTTACCTCTACCTGTCCTCGGCGGCGCTCAAGCGTTACCACGACCTTGGCGCCCCGGAGCACATGCAGCCGCTAGTGCGCTGGGCGCTCGAGGAAAGCCTGGGCCAGGCCGAGAACGCCCTGGCACGCCTGCTCGACAACTTCCCCAACCGTTTCGTCGGTTGCGCCCTACGCGTGCTGGTGTTCCCCTTCGGTCGCCGACACACCGGGCCGAGCGACGAACTGGACGCCGAGGTCGCCGGGCTGATCGGTCGAGGCAAGGGCGATCCGGCGCTCGAAGAGCTGCTGGCCGGATGCTACCGGCCAACCGCCGAAGGCGACCCGGTCGCTGACCTGCAGCGAGCCTGCGACCTGCTCGACGAGGCGGCCCCGCTGCACACGTCGTTGCATCAGGCACTCAAGGCTGGAGAAGTCCGCCCGGCCCCAGGCCAGACCGTGGTCGATGCCGCGGTCCGCGCCGGGATACTCGACAACGCGCAGGCGCAGCAGGTGCAGGCGGCCGAAGCGGCTCGACGCAAGGTGATCGATGTGGATGCGTTCGACAAGGAGGCGCTGCTGCCGACCGCCGGCAAGGTGCGCTGAGCGCCGAGCCGGCAGGCCAAGGGGCCGTGGCGATGGCCCCTTGGTGTCGCTGGGTGGAGTACCGGCTCAGCCCAGACTGGGGTCGACCACCAGCACCAGCTTGCCGTTGACCTTGTTGCTGGCCAGTTCGTCATAGGCCGCCTGGGCCTGCTCGGCGCGATAGGCACGCGCCAGCTGGGGCTTGAGCCTGCCTTCGCCGAACAACGGCCAGACCTGCTGGCCCAGTTCGCGCAACAGCTCGGCCTTGAACTCGTCGTCACGATTGCGCAACGTGGAGCCGGTCAGTTGCAGGCGCTTGGCCAGGACCTGGGCCAGGTCGATCTCGCTCTTGCGCCCGCCCATGAGACCGATCATCACCCAGCGTCCATCACAGGCGAGCAGGCGCAGGTTGAGGCTGACGTAGCTGGCGCCCACCGGGTCGAGGATGACGTCGAACGGGCCATGCGCTTGCAGCGACTCGAGGTCCTCGCCACGGATCACCCCGCCGCTTGCACCCAGCTCCTGGCAATAGCGCAAGCGCTCGGTCGAGCCCACGCTGACCCAGATGGGATTGCCCAACGCCTTGCACAGCTGGATGGCGGCCGAGCCGACCCCGCTGGCCCCGGCATGCACCAGTACCTTCTCGCCGGCCTGCAGGCCGCCAAGCTTGAACAGGTTCAGCCAGGCGGTGGCATATACCTCGGGAATCGCCGCCGCTTCGTGCAGGCTCAGCCCCTGCGGGACCGGCAACACGTGCCGGGCATCCACCACCACCTCCTCGGCCATGCCGCCACCGGCGAGCAGCGCGCAGACGCGGTCGCCCACGCGCCAGTCGGCACCGGCACCCACCTCGGTGATGACCCCGGCGCATTCGAGCCCGAGGAACTGGCTGGCGCCCGGTGGCGGCGGGTAGGAACCAGCGCTCTGCAGCAGGTCGGCACGATTGAGGCCGGCCGCCGCCACACGAATGCGGACCTGGCCCGTATCACAGGACAAGGCCTGTGTCTTGACCCAGGTCATATGTCCGTCAACGCCTTGCAATGCCTTCACAGTGCCTCCATAGTTGGCTGATGAATGAGCCTGGGACCGCTTGTCCCAGGCTTTTTTTGCAGTATGCGCCCGGCTCCACGGAACCGGCCAACGGAAAAGACGGCCTACTATGCGTGATCAATTGCCCTTAAGTCGAATCAGCATGAAGCATTTCCTGCACGGCACTGCCCTCACCCTGATGCTCGGCCTCGGCAGTCTGTCGCTCCCGGGCAACGCCCAGGCCGCCAACAAGTGGGACAGTCTGCAGCCGGACCGTGACGAAATCGTCGCCAGCCTCAATGTCGTGGAGCTGCTCAAGCGCCACCACTACAGCAAGCCACCGCTGGACGATGCCCGTTCGGTCATCATCTATGAAAGCTACATCAAGCTGCTCGACCCGGCGCGCATGTACTTCACCGCAGGCGACATCGCCGAATTCGACAAGTGGAAGACCCAGTTCGACGACTTTCTCAAGAGCGGCAACCTGCAACCTGGCTTCACCATCTACAAGCGCTACCTGGACCGAGTCAAGTCGCGCCTGGACTTCGCCCTGGCCGAGCTGGCCAAGGGTGTCGACAAGATCGACTTCACCGTCGACGAGACCTTGCTGGTCGATCGCAAGGATGCCCCCTGGCTCAAGAGCCAGGCCGAGCTCGACGACTTGTGGCGCAAGCGTGTCAAGGACGAGGTGCTGCGCCAGAAGATCGCTGGCAAGGACCTGACGCAGATTCAGGAAACCCTCACCAAGCGCTACAAGAACCAGCTCGCGCGGCTCGACCAGACCCGCGCCGAGGACATCTTCCAGGCCTACATCAATACCTTCGCGCAGTCCTACGACCCGCACACCAACTACCTGTCGCCGGACAATGCCGAAAACTTCGACATCAACATGAGCTTGTCCCTGGAGGGGATCGGCGCGGTGCTGCAGAGCGACAATGACCAGGTCAAGATCGTGCGCCTGGTGCCTGCTGGCCCAGCCGCCAAGACCAAGCAGGTGGCGCCTGCCGACAAGATCATCGGGGTGGCCCAGGGCGACAAGGAGATGGTCGACGTGGTCGGCTGGCGCCTGGACGAAGTGGTCAAGCTGATTCGCGGACCCAAGGGCTCGGTGGTGCGCCTGGAGATCATTCCGGCGAGCAACGCGCCGAACGACCAGACCAGCAAAGTGGTGGCGATCACTCGCGAAGCGGTCAAGCTCGAGGAGCAGGCCGCGAAGAAGTCGGTGCTCAACATCAAGCAGGACGGTCGCGACTACAAGCTTGGCATCATCGAAATCCCGGCCTTCTACCTCGACTTCAAGGCCTACCGCGCCGGCGACCCGGAATATAAGAGCACCACGCGCGACGTGAAGAAGCTGCTGACCGAGTTGCAGAAGGAAAAGGTCGACGGCGTGGTCATCGACCTGCGCAACAACGGCGGCGGTTCGCTGCAGGAAGCCACCGAGCTGACCAGCCTGTTCATCGACAAGGGGCCGACCGTGCTGGTGCGCAACAGCGATGGTCGCGTCGATGTGCTCGAGGACGAGAACAAAGGCGCGTTCTACAAGGGGCCGCTGGCCTTGCTGGTCAACCGCCTGTCCGCCTCGGCGTCGGAGATCTTCGCCGGTGCCATGCAGGACTACCATCGCGCCTTGATCATTGGTGGCCAGACCTTCGGCAAAGGCACCGTGCAGACCATCCAGCCGCTCAACCACGGCGAACTGAAGCTGACCCTGGCCAAGTTCTACCGGGTGTCCGGGCAGAGCACCCAGCACCAGGGGGTCCTGCCGGACATCGCCTATCCGTCGATCATCGATACCAAGGAAATCGGCGAGAGCGCCCTTCCCGAAGCCATGCCATGGGACACCATCCGCCCGGTGGTGCGCCCGGCGGCCGATCCGTTCAAGCCACTGCTCGCCGAACTCAAGGCGCGGCATGAGGCACGCAGCGCCAAAGACCCGGAGTTCGCCTATATCCGTGATCGCCTGGCCCTGACCCAGCAGCTGATGAACGAGAAGACCGTCAGTCTCAACGAGCAGAAGCGGCGCGCCCGTCACGACGAGATCGACAGCAAGCAGCTGGCGCTGGAGAACACGCGGCGCAAGGCCAAGGGCGAGGAACCGCTCAAGGAACTGAAGAAAGAGGACGAAGACGCCCTGCCGACCGAGCAGGACGACACCAAGCCCGAGGACGACGCCTACCTGGCCGAGACCGGGCGTATCCTGCTCGACTACCTCGGCTTGAGCGCTGCGGTGGCCAAGCACTGAGGCAACCCTTGTCATTGACGTTGGGTCGCCTGGCGATCCACCGTCGCGACCACGGCAATCGAAGGGGGCTGGGCGCGCAGGCGGCCAGCCCCCTTCGATTTCAGCGACCAGCGTTCATCGCGCCGGGCACCCGCGACCCAATGCTCGGCTGCGCTCAGCTCTCGTCGGAGTAGCGGTATTCGAAGACGCGCACCACTTCCGATGCATGCCAGGAAGCCGCCTCGAGGCCATCGGCAGGCCCCGAGAAACGCCCGAGCCGCTCCACGCATTCGAAAAAACCGGTACGGGGCAGACGGCTCGCGCCCTGGCTGATCACCAGCGAGCTGCGCAACGGCTGATCGGCCCTGGCGTCCAGCATCGCCAGGTACTCCAGAGCGGCGGTCAAGGTCTGCATCGCCGGGCTGGGCAGCTGCAGGCGCTCGAGCAGGGCGCGGTAGGTCAGCAGGTGACGTTGCCGACGGGCCAGATCGAGTTCGCCCAGCAGGCTCTGCCAGTGCTGGCGACTGATCCTGAGCTGGCTCACGCCGGCTCACTCCAGCCTGGCACCCCCAGCTCCCAGGCCAGGCTGCGGCGAATCGCGGCGTCCGGCTGACGTTCGCCCGACTCGATCATCGCCAGGTAGGCCGGGCTGATGCCGACACTGCGCGCCAGCTGCTCTGCAGCCAGCCCCTTCGCCTGGCGCAGCGCAGCCAGCTGATCGAGCCCTGGCAAAGGCGCCGGTGCCGGCACCGACTGGGCTGCCAGCACTTGTTCAGATGCCCGAGGCGCGGCCTGCGAAGGCTGCCCGGCCGCTTCCAGCAGTCGCTGGTACTGCTCCCATGGCACAACCGCGTACTCCGGTTGACCGTCCCGGTTGATGATCTGTACACCCATGAATAACCCCCTGCGCCGGATGACTTCATGCAACCTATCGGCATGATCGGATGCCATCATATTAGCAAGCGAGCGCATGGCCTGTGCAGCGAATGGTCGATCAGTGCTCGCCGCGTTCCAGTTGCAGTGCCTCTGGCGTGTCAGGCAGCCGCTCGACCACACGCAGCCGTTCCGGTGCCTGACTGTCGCGCCAGGCCTTGAACCGGGCCAGTTCGGCGGAGACGGTATTGAGGACCCAGCCGAGCACGGCGATGTCATCCAGGAAACCGACGCCTAGCAGCCAGTCCGGGATCGCGTCCAGCGGGCTGACGAAATACAGCAGCCCAGCGACGATGGTGACCATCGACTTGCCACTGATCGCGCGGTATTCCCCACGCCACCAGGCCAGGCAGAGCGACTGCAGCAGCTTGACATCCTCGCGCAGGCGGCCGAGCCGAGGACCCTTGCGCGCTACGGCGAACAGCAGTGCCGGCAAGCGGCCACGACTGAGCAGGCGCTCGGCCAGCGGCAGGAAACGGGTGAAATTCCAGGGGGCGCTCATTGAACCTCCGGTAACGGTGCGGGTTATCCACAATAACTGTGGATAACCTTGTGAACAGGGGAACATTTCCGCCGTTTTGAACCCACGGCGCAAGGGCCTGACTCGGATCGGGCGTTTTTTACACACCTGTTTCAGCGGTGCAGACATCCCATGACAGCCGATGCAAGGCACCTGCCGGGGTTCTTGTTCCGACAGCAGGCAATGGGTCAGGTTCGAACTCGAACCTCGCTGACGCGCTGCAAAAACACGAACGCCCCGTCGAAACGAGGCGTTCAGTGTGCTGCAGGCTAGCGGATCACTCGGCCGGCGACTGCGCCGGTGCGTCGCCAGGCGCTGCCGGGGCATCGGCTGGCGCCTGGTTCTGGTCCTTGATCCCGAGCAGTTCCAGGTCGAAGACCAGGACCGAGTTGGCCGGGATCAGCGGGCTCGGGCTCTGCGCGCCGTAGGCCAGCTCAGCGGGGATGAACAGCTTGTACTTCTCGCCGACATGCATCAGTTGCAAGCCTTCGACCCAACCTGGAATCACGCCGCTGACCGGCAGGTCGATCGGGCTGCCACGCTCGACGGAGCTGTCGAAGACCTTGCCATCGATCAGCTTGCCCTCGTAATGCACGGTGACCACGTCGGTCGGCTTGGGCTGCGGGCCATCGGCCTTCTTGACCACTTCATACTGCAGGCCCGAGGCGGTGGTGACCACGCCAGGTTTCTTGCCGTTCTCCTCGAGGAACTTCTTGCCCGCCGCGGCCGCTTCCTCGCTGGCCTTGGCCTGGCGCTCCTCGGCACGCTTCTGCAGCGCGCTGAATGCCTCGACCAGGTCCTCGTCCTTGATCCGCTGATCCTTCTTGGTCACCGCATCCTCGATGCCGAGCGCAACGGCCTTCGAGTCGAGATCGTCCATGCCTTCCTGGGCCAGGCTCTTGCCCATGTTCAGACCGATACCGTAGGAGGCTTTCTGTGCCGGCGTCTTCAGCTCGACTTCGCTGGCCTGCTTGTCGCAACCGGCGAGGACCAAACCAACCAGGGCAACCGCAGCCGCCAAACGATGCTGTTTCATGCTAGTTCCTTGTTCATGCGCCATAAGGGCAATGAGGGTAAAGCCACGAGCTTAACAGGCGGCAATGACCAATGGCTACCGGCATCAGAGCACCTTGGGGTCGGGAAGTTCACCAGTGCGTGTGAGCTGCAAGCCACAAGCAAGAACAGGCGTGCGTCGATGGACTCGCGCCATGGTCAGCTTGTGGCTTGGGGCTCGCCCGGTTTCCTATTTGGCGAAGGCAGCCTCCAGTGCGTCGTTGAGGGTGCGCAGGACCTTCACCCTGGCCCAGCGCTTGTCGTTGGCCTCGACCAGGGTCCAGGGCGCGACCGCCGTGCTGGTCCGATCGACCATGTCACCCACCGCTTCAGCATAGGCGTCCCACTTTTCCCGGTTGCGCCAGTCTTCCTCGGTGATCTTGAAGCGCTTGAACGGCACCTGCTCGCGGGCTTGGAATCGCTCCAGCTGGGTCTGCTGGTCGATCGACAGCCAGAACTTGACCAGTACCACCCCGGCGTTGCGCAACTGCTCCTCGAAATCGTTGATTTCGCCGTAGGCACGCATCCAGTCGGCCGGTTCGCAGAAGCCCTCGACCCGCTCCACCAGCACCCGCCCATACCAGGAGCGGTCGAAGATGGTGAAGGTGCCGCGGGCCGGTATGTGCCGCCAGAACCGCCACAGATAAGGCTGGGCGCGCTCTTCCTCGGTTGGCGCGGCGATCGGCACGATGCGGTACTGGCGCGGGTCGAGCGCCGCTGCTACCCGGCGGATGGCACCGCCCTTGCCGGCGGCGTCGTTGCCTTCGAACACGGCCACCAGGGCGTGCCGGCGCATGCGCTTGTGACGCAGCAGGCCAGCCAGCCGGGCCTGTTCGGCGACCAGTTGCTGCTGGTAGGCCTGCTTGTCCAGGCTCAAGCTCATGTCCAGGCTGCCGAGCAGACTCAGCTGGTCGATGCTGCGGCCCAGCGGAGCGATGTTTTGTTGATGCCTGGCCCGCTGGCTGTTGGCCAGGGCCGTCTGCAAGGTCTCGAGGATGATGCGCCCGACCGCGAGGCTGCGATAGCACGGGTCGACACCTTCGATGATGTGCCAGGGCGCGTAGTCGCGGCTGGTGCGGCGCAGCACCCGCTCGCCGAAGCGCACGAAGCGGTCGTAGGTGTGCGACTGCTGCCAGTCCAGCGGGCTGATTCGCCAGCTGTGCAAGGGGTCGTCCTTGAGCGCCTTCAGGCGGGCCTTCATCTGCTTCTTGGACAGGTGGAACCAGAACTTGATGATCAACGCGCCTTCGTCGCAGAGCATCTGCTCCAGGCGTTCGGCACCGGCGATGGCCTGGTCGAGCACGGCATCCTTGAACTGACCGTGAACGCGACCTTGCAGCATCTGGCTGTACCAGTTGCCGAAGAACACGCCGGTGCGCCCCTTCGCTGGCAACGCGCGCCAGTAGCGCCAGGCCGCGGGCCGGGACAGCTCCTCGTCGGTCTGCTGGTCGAAGGTGCGCACCTCGATCAGTCGCGGGTCCATCCACTCGTTGAGCAGCTTGACGGTCTCGCCCTTGCCTGCGCCCTCGACACCGTTGATCAGGATCAGCAGCGGGAAGCGTGCCTGCTGCTTGAGCTCGTACTGAGCTTCGAGCAGCGCCTCGCGCAGCGCGGGGACTTCGGCATCGAAGGTTTCCTTGTCGATGCGATGGCCGATTTCGGCGGATTCGAACATATCTGGCTCCTTCATGGAAAGGCGAAGCGGGTGGACCGGGTGCGGATCGCTGGGCGTTGGACCGGCCGGCGGTGCCCGGCGTTTGATCCTTGTTCGTGATTAAACCGTCCAAGGTCACTAAGATGACAGCTCCGCTGTTGCCGAGCCGACCATGCCAGACACCACCGTTCCCCAGCACGCCCAGCTCGACTGGGATGACCAGGGCCGCCCCTACTCGCGGCAGTACGACGACATCTATTTTTCCCGCGACCAGGGCCTCGAGGAAACCCACCATGTGTTCCTCGAGCAGAACCGTCTGCGCCAGCGTTTCGCCGAGCTGCCCGCGCACGGCTGCCTGGTGATCGGCGAAACCGGTTTCGGTACGGGCCTGAACTTCTATTGCGCCTGGCAGCTGTTCGCCGAGCACGCCCACCCCGAGGCGCGCCTGCATTTCGTCAGCGTGGAGAAATTCCCGCTCGCGCGCCACGACCTCGAGCGCGTCCAGCGGTTGTGGCCGGGCTTGCAGCCGTTTACCGGCGCCCTGCTCGAACAGTATGTGGCCATCCACCCTGGCTTTCAGCAGTTCAATTTCGAGCAAGGCCGGGTGACCCTGACCTTGCTGGTGGGCGACGTGCTCGAGCAGCTGCCGGCACTCGATGCGCGGATCGATGCCTGGTTCCTCGATGGCTTCGCCCCGGCCCGCAACCCGGACATGTGGACACCCGAGCTGTTCGCCCAGCTGGCGCGCCTGTCGGCCAGAGGCACGACGCTCGGCACCTTCACCACCACCGGCTGGGTCCGGCGTGGGCTGATCGCCAGTGGCTTCCGGATGAAGAAGGTGCCGGGCATCGGCAAGAAGTGGGAAGTCATGAGCGGCGAGTTCGATCCCGACTCGACACAGCAGGCGGCACCCCTACCGAGCCCACCGTGGTACCGGCGCCCACCCGCGATCGGCGGGCCATCCCGGGCATTGGTCATCGGCGCCGGGCTCGCTGGTAGCGCCACGGCGCGCAGCCTGGCCATGCGTGGCTGGCAGGTGCAGGTGCTGGAGCGCCATGATGCAGCCGCCCGCGAGGCTTCGGGCAATCCGCAGGGGGTGCTGTACCTGAAGCTCTCCGCCCATGGCACGGCCCTCTCGCAACTGGTGCTCGCCGGATTCGGCCATACCCGCCGCTGGCTGCAGCGACTGCAGCGCGGTCGGGAATGGGATGACTGCGGTGTCTTGCAACTGGCCTTCGATGACAAGGAGGCCACGCGCCAGGCCAAGCTGGCGCAAGCCTTCGACACGACCCTGCTCAGGCCGCTGGATCGGCAACAGGCCGAAGCCATCGCAGGCGTGGCCCTGCCCAGTGGAGGCCTGTTCTACCCCGAAGGGGGTTGGGTACACCCGCCGGCACTGTGCCAGGCGCAACTGCAGCACCCGCGCATCAGCCTGCTGACTCACCAGCAGGTACTGACGCTGCGCAAGGTAGACGGCCTCTGGCAAGCCTGGGATGGCGAGCGCCTGCTGGCCAGCGCGCCACTGGTGGTGCTGGCTACCGCCGCCGAGGTGCGCGGCTTCGAGCAAGGCGCAGGGCTCGCGCTCAAGCGTATCCGCGGCCAAGTCACCCGCCTGCCCGTCACGCCGGCCAGCCAGTCGCTGCGCACGGTGCTCTGCGCCGATGGCTATGTCGCGCCGGGACGCGAGGGCGAGCATACCCTGGGCGCCAGCTTCGACTTCCATAATCACGACCTGACCCCCACCCTCGCCGAGCATCTGGGCAACCTGGCGCTGCTCGAGGCGATCTCGCCGGACCTGGCCTCGCGTCTTGAAGTACAGGGACTCGATCCAGCCCAGCTGCAGGGCCGTGCGGCGTTCCGCTGCACCAGCCCCGACTATCTGCCGATCGTCGGCCCGCTGGCCGATGCCGAGGCCTTCGAGTGCCTGTACGGTGCTCTGGCCAAGGATGCTCGGCAGGTGCCGGACACGCCGTGCCCGTGGCTCGACGGGCTTTATGTGAACAGTGGCCATGGCTCGCGCGGCCTGGTGACCGCGCCGCTGTGTGGCGAACTGATCACCGCGTGGGTCACTGGCGAGCCTTTGCCATTGCCACGGGCCGTTGCCCAGGCCTGCCATCCGAACCGCTTCATGCTGCGTGAACTGATCCGCGGCAAGCGCAGTGCCTGAGCATCGGTTCGACGGACGTTTCGGCCAAGGCGCTCTTCAAGCGCCATGGCGTACTGCCATCCGTCTGAAGAACATCGTCACGCCGTTCGCCCTTGACGCAAACTGATAGAAAAAAGCCATTACTCGCCCGACAAAATATTGTCGTAATGTATTATTTCCGAGACACTTGCTTCGTAGGCAATTCCAGGTTGCCACGGAACTTTCGCCATCCAGGATAAATCGCACTGTGGCGGCGAATCCCGGTGCTTGCAGGGGTGAAACGGAAAAGCGTGGCCAGCGGTGTTGCAGCCGCTTTTTTCGATCGGCCGAACGGTGGATGGCGTTTGCTCAGCCACTAAGGTGCCCAGCTGAGCTGTTGCGGCTCTGAAACAGACTGACCCGCCAAAAACGTCATTTTTTTGGCGACAACGGAACATCATTGAATTCCAGGGAGAAGTAACCTGATGCGCGTTTTGACCCCCATCACCAGTGCGATCCTGTTGGCCATGGCGTGTGCCAATGCACAGGCGATGTCGCTTGCCGAAGCCATCCAGAACGCCGTGGACAATCACCCTGAGGTCAGTTCCAATCGCAACAGCCGACTGTCGGCCGACGAGGACGTCAAGTTCGCCCGCGGTGGCTACTACCCCAGCGTCGACCTGGTCGCCGGCTATGGCCGCCAGCGCTCGGACAACAACAACACGCGCCGGGTGAATGCCGACGGCACCACCAGCCGCGCCACCGAGACGCTCAATTATCGCCAGGCCGAACTGCGCCTGCGGCAGATGCTGTTCGACGGCTTCAACACGGCCAACGAAGTCGGCCGCACCGAAGCGGTGGCAACCTCGCGTGCCTACTATACCCAGGCCGTCGCCCAGGATGTCGCACTGCGCGCCATCGAGGTCTACCTGGAAGTCCTCAAGCGCCGCGAGCTGTTGACCCTCGCCGAGAACAACCTGCAGGCCCACCTGCGGGTCAATGACCAGATCGGCCTGCGTAGTGAGCGCGGCGTGGGTAGCACCGCCGACCTGGACCAGTCGCGTGCCCGCCGCGCGCTGGCGGAAAACAACCTGGAAACCGCTCAGGTCAACCTGGCCGATGCCGAGGCCAACTTCTACAGCGCCGTCGGCCGCATGCCCGATGAGCTCGAAGCACCGCTGGACGTGCAGGTGCAGATGCCGGCCAGCCTGGAAGAAGCGCGCCAGGGCCTGCTGGAAAGCAACCCGTACCTGAAGTCGGCGCAAGCTGACGTGAATGCCGCCGAGCAGCAGTACAAGGTGGCCAAGTCGACCCTGTACCCACGCCTTGACGCCGTGCTGGCCACTGGCGCCAACAACAACCTCGGCGGCGAGCGCGGACGCAGCGACAACGACTGGCAGGCTGGCGTCGAGCTCAGCTACAACCTGTTCCGCGGCGGCAGCGACAGCGCACGCCGACAGTCCGATGCGCACAAGATCAACCAGGCCCTGGACATCCGCAACAACGCCCTGCGCCAGCTCAACGAGAACCTGACCCTGGCCTGGAACGCCATGAGCAACGCGCGCAAGCAGCTGCCCTCCGCGCGCGAATACGCCGAAACCACCACGCGCGTGCGTGCGGCCTACCAGGAGCAGTTCGGCATCGGCCAGCGGACCTTGCTCGATGTGCTCGACAGCGAGAACGAGCTGTACACCGCCAGCACCCGCTATACCGAGATCCGCTATACCGGCGAGTACTCGATGTATCGCGTGCTGGCTACCATGGGCGAGCTGCTGAGCAAACAGCGCATCACCCTGCCGCCCGAGGCGATCGCCAAGACCGACGTGCGCAGCGAGGCCAAGCTGCCCGACATGCGCTGATCGCCGGGGCTTGCGCGAACGTCGCCGCGTGGCGATCAGGCAAGGCCAAGACAGGCAAGCAAGCGCGATCCACCGTCGAGCATTGCGAGCCTGCTCTTCAACGCAGCATGGACCTCGCCCAGGCACTTTCCGTACAAAGTCCGCGTGGCTGGCGGTCGGCCGGGTTGGCGGACAGCCACGCGCGACTGTACGGCTCAATGCAGCCATCGCTGTATGGCAAGCTCCGGCCAGCGGCAGGTTAACCTGCCAGCCTTGCTTGCAGCGTAAAAGGACCCGCTCACATGAACAACGCCGCCCCAGTGCCCCTGCGTCTTCTGGCCGATACCTCGCCCTCGGCCGTGGTCGCCGGTTTCATCGCCATGCTCACCGCCTACACCAGCTCCCTGATCCTGATGTTCCAGGCCGGCCAGGCCGCCGGACTGAGCAGTGGGCAGATCTCGTCCTGGATATGGGCGCTGTCGATCGGCATGGCGGTCTGCAGCATCGGCCTATCGCTGCGCTATCGCACGCCCATCACCGTGGCTTGGTCGACCCCTGGCGCGGCGCTGCTGATCACCAGCCTTGGCGGTGTCAGCTACGGGGAAGCCATCGGCGCCTACCTCACCTGCGCCCTGCTGGTGCTCGTCTGCGGCCTGACTGGCAGCTTCGAACGCCTGGTGCGGCGCATCCCCGCCTCGCTGGCCTCGGCGCTGCTGGCCGGCATCCTGTTCAAGATCGGCAGCGAGATCTTCGTCGCCGCCCAGCACCGCACCCTGCTGGTGCTCGGCATGTTCTTCAGCTACCTGCTGGTCAAGCGCTTGTCGCCCCGCTACTGCGTGCTGGCCGCGCTGATGGTCGGCACGCTGCTCTCGGCGGGCCTGGGCTTGCTGGACTTCAGCGGCTTCAGCCTGGAGCTGGCCCGGCCGGTCTGGACAACGCCGAGCTTTTCCCTGGCTGCGACCATCAGCATCGGCATCCCGTTGTTCGTGGTGGCGATGACCTCGCAGAACATGCCAGGGGTGGCCGTGCTGCGTGCCGACGGCTATCAAGTGCCGGCCTCGCCCTTGATCAGCGTGACCGGCCTGGCCTCGCTGCTGCTGGCACCGTTCGGCGCCCACGGCATCAACCTGGCAGCCATCAGCGCGGCCATTTGCACCGGCCCGCACGCCCACGAAGACCCGGCCAAGCGCTACACCGCCGCTGTCTGGTGCGGGATCTTCTATGCCGTGGCCGGCGTGTTCGGCGCCACCCTCGCCGCGCTGTTCGCGGCGTTGCCCAAGGAGCTGGTGTTGTCCATCGCCGCCCTGGCGCTGTTCGGTTCGATCATGAACGGCCTGAGCGTGGCGATGGCCGAAGCGCGTGAACGCGAAGCGGCCCTGATCACCTTCATGGTCACGGCCTCGGGCCTGACGCTGTTCTCGATCGGCTCGGCGTTCTGGGGCATCGTCGCGGGGGTACTGACCTTGCTGATCCTCGAACGCCGCTGAAGCTGTCGGGGCGGCGAGCGGCGAGCGGCGAGCTGCAAACTGCAAACTGCAAACTGCAAACTGCAAACTGCAAACTGCAAACTGCAAACAAGCAGATCACCTGAACGTGAGGGTTCACCGTACAGCTTATGGCTTGGACAGTGCTCCAAAAAAAGAACCCGGCCGAGGCCGGGTTCCTTTGCAGGGCTGCAAGAAGCGCTTACTTCTTGGAGCGGCCCTTGAAGCTGCCATCACGGGTATCGATGTCGATCCACTCGTCGATCTCGATGAAGTCGGCAACCTGCACTTCGGTGCCGTTGGCCAGCTTGGCCGGCTTCATGACCTTGCCCGAGGTGTCGCCACGCGCGGCGTTCTCGGTGTAGGTGACCTGGCGGCTGATGGTGGTCGGCAGCTCGACGGAAACGACCTTCTCTTCGTACATGGTCAGGGCGCAGACGTCCTGCATGCCTTCCTCGATGTACGGCAGAACGGCGTCGATGTCCTCGGCGTTCAGCTCGTACATGGTGTAGTCGGTGGTGTCCATGAAGGTGTATGCGTCGCCGCTGATGAAGGACAGGGTCACTTCCTTGCGGTCGAGGATCACGTCGTCCAGCTTGTCGTCGGCGAAGTAGACGGTTTCGGTCTTGTAGCCGGTCAGCAGGTTCTTCAGCTTGGTCTTCATGATCGCGCTGTTGCGACCGGACTTGGTGAATTCGGCTTTCTGTACCAGCCACGGGTCGTTGTCGATCCGCAGTACGGTACCGGGTTTCAGTTCTTTACCAGTTTTCATTACGAAATATCCGAATCTGGATGGATTTATGAAAAATCGAGGCCGCGTATCATATCCAATTTCGGTAAAACTGCACCAGCGCCGTGGCAAGGTCCGGCCGGGCGGCCTGCCTGGCGCTCCAGGCGTCGGCGTGCCGCTGCAGCTCTTGCCAGTGGGAGGTGACCTGGCGCCACGCCTGGCACATGTCCAGGTCCATGTTCCAAGCTCGCCACAGCAGGCGCAAGGCAGCCGCGGCACAAGCCGAGAGGCCTTGGCAATACAGCGTCAGGAAGGCTTCGAGCTTGTCCAGGTGGGCGTTCTCGTCTTGCACATAGATATGCCAGAGCATCGGTTGCCCTGCCCACTGCGCCCGCACGAAGGAGTCTTCCCCGCGTACGGCGTTGAAATCGCAGCTCCAGAGCAGGCGGTCATAGTCATCCTGGCTCAGGAACGGCAGCACCTGGACGGTCAGGCCGCCGCGCCGGCGCAGCTCGCCGACGGCAAGCGCAGGTTCGTCCAACCAGGCGCGCAGGTCGGTCAGGACGCGCCCCTCCGGTACCAGCACATGGCTGGGCTGGTCGTCGTCGGCCAGAGCCTGCAACCAGTCGCCCAGGCGCGGGTTTTCGTAGGCGAACAGCGAAATCAGCCGGGCCTGTGCCGCCACCTGCACCCCAAGCCCGGCCAGGAACGCCTGGCGAGCCGCCGGATCCTGGCGCAAGGGCGCGCGGCGCTGGAACAGGCCGGCCTCGCGCAACAGGCCGCCGGTTCCCTCCGTGAAGCCGGGGAAGAAGAAGATCGTGCGCAAGCCGTTGGCCTGGGGCGACGGGAGCCCGTGGCAGCCGGCGACCCAGGCTTCGGCACTGAGGTATTCGAGGTTGAGCCACAGCACTGGCGTCGCACGCCTGGCCATGACGGCCAGGTACTCCTCCGGCAGCCGACAGCCGAAGGCCGCGACGACCACGTCCGCCACCTCGCTCGCCCGCCAGGGTTGCTGCCAATGACGCACCTCCACGCCTTCGAGCGACTGACACGCGGCCATGGGGTCGGCCAGCGGGCACAGCCGGGCAAAGGCGGCAGGTTCGTCGACCCACAGGCGCACCTGTAGCGCATGCTCGTTCGCCAGCTGGCGGGCAAGACGCCAGGTGACGCCGATGTCGCCGAAGTTGTCCACGACCCGGCAGAAGATGTCCCAGGTACTGTTCATGGCTGTCCCCTTTCATCGGGCCAAAGCGCTGATTCTGCGGATAAAACGGTGCCGGCAAAAGGGTCGGCGGTGAAAAGCCGGGGCCGGCCATGCGACAATCGCTCCTTCGTCGTCCAGCCAGGAGCCTGCCATGGCCCGAGAGCGTGAACCGAGCATGACCCTTACCCCGTTGCGACTGGTGCTGTGCATCGCCCTGGGCCTGTGGCTGGGCGCCTTGGCCATTGCCCTGAGCGCCTGGCTCGCCTGGCAGCTGTGGCCGCAGCAGCTGCAGCCACTGGCCCAGGCCCTGGCTCCAGCCGCGCCGCCTGCACAGGCAGCCCAGGCCGACGATGCCCAGCAACGCATGTTCGAGCGCTACCAGCAGATCCTGCACGAACAGCAGGCCGCGCAGGCTCCGGACGGCAGCCCACGCAACCTGAACAGCCCGCGCTGTCAGTTCTGGATGCAGCAGAACCGCACCGCGCCGACCGCCAAGAGCCAGGCCCACGTGCAGGAGTTCTGCTACTGACCATGGACAAGCCGCAGCTGCTGCAGCGCATCATCGCCTTGCTCGAGCACGACATGCAGGTCCTCGAGCGCGCGGCCCAGGCCGCCTACGAGGCCGCGACCGCCGAAGAGAACATCGCCGAGAACAAGTACGACACACTCAGTCTCGAAGCCTCCTACCTGGCCACCGGCCAGGCTCGACGTACCGCCGAGATCCGCCAGGCCCTGCAGGCCTACCGGCAGCTGCTGCTGCGCGACTACGATCCGGCGCTGGGCGTTCGGGTCAGCAACCTGGTCACGCTCGAGGACGAACGAGGCGAGCTACGCCCGTTCTTCCTGGGGCCCGAAGGCGCCGGGCTGAAGATCCCGCTCGCGGACCAGTCGGTCATGGTGATCACCCCGCGCTCGCCACTGGGCCGGCAGTTGCTCGGCAAGCGTATCGATGACGAGATTCATCTCGTGCTCGAGGCTGCCGCACAGACCCTGGTGCTGGTCGAAGTGACCTGAACCGGCGAACCTCCCGTGTGGATCTGCATCCATCATCAGGCCGTGCGCCCACGCACGACCCGCTTCCATTCTGCCTTGCGACGAGACACACCATGCACACCTCGCCTTCTTTGAGCCGCGCCTTGATCCTGCTCATGGCCACCGCAACCGGCCTGGCCGTGGCCAGCAACTATTACGCACAGCCGCTGCTACACAGCATCGCCGAGCATTTCGGGGTGAGCATGGCCAGCGCCGGAGCCATCGTCATCGCCGCGCAACTGAGCTACGGCGTCGGCCTGGTGCTGCTGGCGCCGCTAGGGGACCTGTTCGAGCAACGTCGGCTGATCGTCGTCATGGTCGGCGTGGCTACCCTGGGCCTGCTGATCAGCGCAAGTGCCAGCAGCCTGCCCTGGCTGGTCGTCGGTACCGCGCTGACCGGCATGTTCTCGGTGGTGGCGCAAGTGCTGGTACCGATGGCGGCCACGCTCAGCGCACCGCAGCAACGCGGGCGGGCGGTTGGCACGCTGATGAGCGGCCTGCTGTTGGGAATCCTGCTGGCGCGCACCGCTGCCGGGTTCATGGCCGAGCTGGGCGGCTGGCGCAGCATCTACTGCCTGGCGGCGGCGTTGATGGCGCTGTGCGCCATCGCCCTGTACCGCAGCCTGCCCAGGCACCACGCCCACGCCGGTCTCGGCTACCTGGCACTGATCGGCTCGGTATTCCGACTGTTTGCCGAAGAACCGGTACTGCGCCTGCGCTCGCTGCTGGGCCTGCTGTCCTTCAGCCTGTTCGCGCTGTTCTGGACGCCCCTGGCGTTCCTGTTGGCTCGCGACCCGTACAACTATCCGGATTCGGTCATCGGCCTGTTCGGCCTGGCCGGCGCCGCGGGCGCGCTGGCGGCCAACTGGGCCGGTCGGCTCGCGGACCGTGGCAAGGGGGCGCTGGGCACCACGGTCGGCCTGGCCATCCAGCTGCTTTCATGGCTGGCGCTGGCGTTCGCCGAGCGTTCGCTGACTGCCTTGCTGGTCGGCGTCCTGCTGCTGGACCTGGCCGTGCAACTGGTCCATGTGGGCAACCAGAACGCGGTAATCGCCCTGCGTCCAGAGGCTCGCAACCGCCTCAATGCCGGCTATATCACCTGCTACTTCATCGGCGGCGCGTTCGGCTCGCTGCTGGGCACCCAGCTCTACCAGCACCAGGGCTGGATCGGCATCGTGGCCGCTGGGCTGGCGATCGCCACGCTAGCCCTGCTGTTCTGGGGAGTGAGCACATGGCTGGGCAAATCGCGCGCCCATGCAGTCGCCTGAGCCTGCGCACCTCGCGCGGTGCTGGCGCACACCACGCCCGGATTCGCTCCAGCGCGCATACCCGAGCGCAGGTGCCGCCGGCCCGTGCGCGTGAGTATCGACAACCTGTCGACAAGCGCTATTGGCGTGATGTCGCACACCTACGCGCGGGTGCTTCCAGCACCATCGGCGGGTGTCTGCTGGGTGTGGCGGTCGCAGTGCCGCGATAAGGCGCGCAGCGGCCTCAGAACCTGACCGGTGGCAAGACGATCGTCCGTGCGCGGGCCACGCCAGGGGAATGGAGCAGTGGTCGGCTGGCAGATTTGGACCCGCGTTGCGGGCCATCGCTGCGACCTCGACGTCCGGTAGTAGTCATCGACCCAGCAAATGCAAAAAGCCCCTGGAAACCTTCGCTTCCAGGGGCTTTTCAGAATGTGGCGGTGAAGAAGGGATTTGAACCCTTGATACGGTTTCCCGTATACACACTTTCCAGGCGTGCTCCTTCGACCACTCGGACACTTCACCGTTTCTCTCCAAGCCATTCAGCCCGTCGAGGCGCGCTAATTTAGTCGAAGAGCCAATCGATGGCAAGCGTTTTTTTCAGAATTTTCATGCATTTAAGCGGGTAGCGGAAAAGCGTGGCCGAACAAGGCCATCCTGCCATCCTGCAAGCTGTCTTGGACACGATTGGCAGGCTGCCTGCGCCCCTGCCCTTTGGCCGCGCCCGTTCCGAGGGCCTGTCCATGACCGCCCGGTCAGTCTTGCCGCTTTACCTGGCCGGCGCTGCTGGTTAACGTCGGCGACACCTCTTTCGAAAGGACGCTGTCATGCCCGAGCTGATCACCTACCACGCCGACGACGGTATCGCCCTGCTGACCTTGAACAATGGCAAGGTCAACGCGATTTCCCCAGAGCTCATCGCCGCCTTCAATGCCGCGCTCGACGGCGCCGAGCAGGAGCGCGCGGTGGTGATCGTCACCGGCCAGCCAGGCATTCTTTCCGGCGGCTACGACCTGAAGGTCATGACCGCCGGGCCCACGGAAGCGATCAGCCTGGTCACGGCCGGCTCCACGCTGGCCCGTCGCATGCTCGCCCACCCCTTCCCCATCGTCGCGGCCTGCCCTGGCAATGCGGTGGCCAAGGGTGCCTTCCTGCTGCTGGCCAGCGACTACCGCATCGGCATCGAGGGCCCGTACAAGATCTGCCTCAACGAAGTGCAGATCGGCATGACCATGCATCATGCCGGCATCGAGCTGGCCCGCGACCGCCTGCAGCCGGCCGCCTTCCAGCGCGCCGTGGTCAACGCCGAAATCTTCGACCCGCATGCCGCTCGCGAAGCGGGTTTCCTGGACAAGGTCGTGTCGGCCGAGCAGTTGCAGGAAACCGCGCTGGCCGCCGCGCGCGAGCTGAAGAAGCTCAACATGCGCGCCCATCGCACCACCAAGCTCAAGGTCCGTCAGGCGCTGCTGGCCGCCCTTGACGAAGCCATCCTTCTCGATCAGCGGGTTTGAGCGCGGCAAGCTGCAAGCCGAGCGTTGGCGCATGGAAGATCGGCCTACTCCTGCTTGTGGTTCGCGGCTTGCGGCTTGCGGCTTGCGGGCAGCTCACGCCTTGCCGCTCCCAGTGCACGGTCGTACACTGCGCGGCGACCATCTGGTGTGAGTCGTACCATGCTTTATCTTCCGCGTATGTTCCTGCTGGGCCTGCACTTCCTGCTGGTGGGTTTCGTGGGTCTGCTGATCGGGCTGTGCCGTCCGTTCAACCCTGACAACAGCCGCATCTTCGCCCGCCTCTACAGCCTGCCGGCTACCTGGCTGATGCGCCTGAAGGTCCAGGCCGAGGTCGGCCCGCTCGGCGACCAGCCGCCCGGCTGTGTCATTGTCGCCAACCACCAGTCCAACCATGACCTGTTCATCCTCGGCCATGTCGTGCCGCGTCGCACCGTGGCCATCGGCAAAAAGAGCCTGGGCTGGATCCCCCTGTTCGGCCAATTGTTCTGGCTCGGCGGCAACGTGCTGGTCGATCGCAGCAATGCCTACCAGGCTCGCAGGGCGCTGCAACTGACCACGCGCATCCTGCACGACGACACGTCGATCTGGATCTTTCCGGAAGGCACGCGCAATCGAGGCGAGCGCCTGCTGGACTTCAAGAAAGGCGCCTTCCACATGGCCGTCGAGGCTGGCGTACCGATCGTCCCGGTTTGCGTCAGTCGCTATGCCCTCCGCCTGAGCCTGTCCGGCTGGCGTCGACAGACGGTGATCGTCCGTTCGCTGCCGCCGATCGCCACGGCCGGCCTGGGCAAGCAGGACATCCCGGCGCTCATCGAACAATGCCGAGAGCAGATGCAACAGTGCATCGACCAGATGGAGCGCGAGCTCGCCCGGTCCTGATCCGGCCGGCGCGGCGCCGCACGGGTTGCCCCGGAACGCCGCTGCGGCCACGCTGTCTGTGAGGACAGGCCAGGAGGTAGCGCAGCATGGGACGAGTCGTGGCAGCAGCGGTGTACAACGCTGGTCGCAGGATCACCGACATCAGCCTCGAGCAAGGCAGCGAGTGGGCGCGCAAGCCAGGGCACTTCGTCTGGATCGGCCTGGAAGAGCCCAGCGCCGAGCAGCTGGCGACCCTCCAGCGACAGTTCAACCTGCACGAACTGGCAATCGAGGACGCGCTGGAAAAGCACAGCCGCCCCAAGCTCGAGACCTTCGGCGACGCGCTGTTCATCGTCACCTATTCACCGGTGCGCCGCGACGGTCGCCTGGAGTTCATAGAAACCCATATCTTCGCCGGCAACGGCTACGTCATCACCTGCCGCAACGGGCATTCCAAGTCCTATGCCCTGGTGCGCCAACGCTGCGAGGCCCGCCCACTGTTGCTCGAGCATGGCGAAGACTTCGTGCTCTACGCCCTGCTGGACTTCGTCACCGAAAACTACCAGCCGGTCAGCGAAGCCATCCATGCCGATATCGAGGCCCTCGAACACAGCGTGCTGGGCGGCTCGCTCAGGGAACAGGACATCCAGCACCTGCACGGCCTGCGCCGCGAGATCCTGCGCCTGCGCCGCTACGTGGCGCCGATGGTGGAGATCAGCGAGGAACTGCAACGGCTGAACTTCCCGTTCATCGACAAGAACATGCGCCCTTACTTTCGCGACGTACAGATCCATGTGAACCGGCAAATGGAAGATCTTTCGACCATCCACGAACTGGCCAGCCAGACCATAGAAGTCGGCCTGCTCTTGGATTCGGCGCGCCAGAGCGCGGTGCAACGCAAATTCGCCGCCTGGGCAGCGATCCTGGCCTTCCCCACGGCCATCGCCGGGATCTACGGGATGAACTTCGAGAACATGCCGGAGCTGGGCTGGCACTACGGCTATTTCGCCGTGCTGGGGGTGATCGCCACGGGCTGTACGGCGCTGTATCTCAGCTTCAAGCGCTCGGGCTGGCTCTAGGCTTTGTATGAAAAGTGCCTGCGTGACGATTAGGCCACGTTGAAAACAGGCTCGGAATGCTCATTTACAACCAGTAAAGTCGAGCGCGACCCCGGCCGTTCCTCGCCTGTTTTCGCCTTGCCTGTTCGCCGCTCGGCGACTTTTCGTACAAAGCCTAGGGTCGGCGTCGGGGCCGCCGACACATCTGCACGGGCTCATAGCGGGCACAGGTTGCAAGGACGGTACCCGCGTGGCTCATTCAGCCGCCGGCGCCCGCTTCTTCAGCGGTGCCAGCCCATCGGCGCTGGCCAATGGTGCCTTGGCCTTCGGCCGTGCTGCCGGCTTGCGCTTGGCGGTGACCTTCTTGTCGGTCTTCTTCTCGATCTTTTTCTTCTTGCTGCCGGCCGCCTTGCCCGATGCCTTGACCTTCTTCGGTCCGCCGTAGCTGCCCTTGAGCTCCTTGACCACTCGGCGCTCGAACTGCTGTTTGAGGTAGCGTTCGATGCTCGACATCAGGTTCCAGTCGTTGTGGCAGATCAGCGAGATGGCCAGGCCCTCGCCGCCGGCACGGCCGGTACGGCCGACGCGGTGCACATACTCGTCGCCGCTGCGCGGCATGTCGAAGTTGATCACCAGGTCCAGGCCCTCGATATCCAGCCCGCGTGCCGCCACGTCGGTGGCCACCAGGACCTTCGAGCCGCCCTGCTTGAAGCGCTCGATGGCCAGCTTGCGGTCCTTCTGGTCCTTTTCGCCATGCAGCACGAAGGCCTTGACCTCCTTGGCCACCAGGTGACCGTACAGACGGTCGGCCCAGGCGCGGGTATTGGTGAAGATGATCGCCTTCTGGTACGTCTCGTTCGCCAGCAGCCACTGCACCAGCTGCTCCTTGTGCTGGTCGTGGTCGGCGGTGATGATCTGCTGGCGAGTGCCCTCGGCCAGTTGCGAGACGCTGTTGAGCATCAGGTGCTCGGGATCTTTCAGCACCTTGCCGATCACCTCGCGCAACGCCGCGCCGCCGGTGGTGGCGGAGAACAGCAGCGTCTGCTCGCGATTGGCGCATTCCTGGCACAGCCGCTCCATGTCCTCGGCGAAGCCCATGTCGAGCATGCGGTCGGCTTCGTCGAGCACCAGCACCTGCACGTGGGACAGGTCCAGGTTGCCGGCGTTGAGGTGTTCGAGCAGCCGGCCCGGGGTACCGATCAGCACGTCCGGCACCTTGCGCAGCAGTGCGGCCTGTTCCTTGAAGTCCTCGCCACCGGTGACCAGGCCCGACTTGATGTAGGTGAACTGGGAGAACAGCTGGACCTGCTTGAGGGTCTGCTGGGCCAGCTCGCGGGTCGGCAGGAGGATCAGCGCGCGAATTTCCACGCGGCGCTCGCGCAGGTCGACCAGGCGGTTGAGCAGCGGCAGCACGAAGGCCGCGGTCTTGCCGCTGCCGGTCTGTGCCGTCACGCGCAGGTCACGCCCTTGCAGGGCCAGGGGAATGGCCGCCGCCTGCACCGGGGTCGGCTCGACAAAGTTCAGCTCGGCCACGGCTTTGAGCAGGCGTTCGTGCAGGGCGAATTGGGAAAACACGGATGTAACCTCGGGCATGTGCGGAAATTCAGTTGCATAGGGTAACGGTTTCCAGCGTTGCCGCCGAATTTCTTTTGCCCGCCGGTGCCCCTTCCGCGTTCTAATGGCGCCTCGTTTGGCCATACAGATGTACCTGAACCCATGGATATCCGACAACTCTGGCTCGACACCCGCGACATGTGGGGCAGCCTCGATCAACACCCCATGTTGCACGCCGCGCTCGGCCTGGCGGTCCTGCTGGCGCTGTCGCTGGCGATCGGCCGCCTGGCCCGCTTCCTGGTGCTGCACGCCAGCCGCCTGCTGGCCCGCCAGCCGGCGCTGCGCTGGCTCGACGACCTGCGTCACAACAAGGTCTTCCACCGCCTGGCGCAGACCACGCCTTCGCTGGTGGTGCAGTTCGGCCTCAAGCTGGTGCCCGGCCTCAACGCCACCAGCGAGCACTTCCTGGGCAACCTGGCGCTGGCCTTCACCCTGCTGTTCCTGACCCTGGCGGTGGCCTGTCTGCTCGACGCCCTGCTCGATATCTACGCGCGCACCGAACACGCCCGTACCCGCTCGATCAAGGGCTACGTGCAACTGGCCAAGATGGTGCTGTGGGTGTTCAGCGCGATCGTCATCGTCGCGACCCTGATCGATCGCTCGCCACTGCTGTTGCTGTCGGGCCTGGGCGCGATGTCGGCGGTCCTGCTGCTGGTCTACAAGGATACCCTGCTGTCGTTCGTCGCCAGCGTACAGCTGACCAGCAACGACATGCTGCATGTCGGCGACTGGATCGAGATGCCGCAGGTCGGCGCCGACGGCGACGTGGTAGACATCACCTTGCACACGGTCAAGGTGCAGAACTTCGACAAGACCATCGTCTCGATTCCCACCTGGCGCCTGATGAGCGAGTCGTTCCGCAACTATCGGGGCATGCAGCAATCGGGCGGCCGGCGGATCAAGCGCAGCCTGTTCATCGACGCCACCGGGGTGCGCTTCCTCACCCATGAGCAGCAGCAGCGCCTGTCCGGCGTGCAACTGCTGGGTGACTACCTGGCGACCAAGCGCCAGGAGCTGCAAGCCTGGAACCAGGCGCTCGGCCAGGTACCGGACCTGGCCGCCAACCGCCGCCAGCTGACCAACCTGGGCACCTTCCGCGCCTTCGCCCTGGCCTACCTGAAGAACCATCCCGACGTGCATCCGCGCATGACCTGCATGGTCCGTCAGCTGCAGGCCACCCCTGAGGGGGTGCCACTGGAGATCTACTGTTTCACCAACACCACGGTGTGGGCCGACTACGAGCGGATCCAGGGCGACATCTTCGATTACCTGCTGGCGGTGCTGCCCGAGTTCGGGTTGGGCTTGTATCAGCAGCCTAGCGGGAATGACATGCGAACCGGCTTGGCAGGTGGGCCGCGGGCACCGGCTATAGCCGTGAACCGGCAGCCAGCCTGAAGCAACCCGGCCAGGCGCTACCTGCCACCCTGCAGCGCCTTGAGCCTGCGATACAAGGTCCGCTCGCTCAAGCCGAGTTCCCGGGCCAGTTCAGCCCGGGAGCCCTGGAACACGTTGAGCAAGTGCGCCACCTGCTTCATGTCCGGCGCGTGACCGTCACTGGTCGACGGCGCCAGGCTGCCGCCAAGTTCCTCCGGCAGGTCCTGGCGTCGGATCACTCCGTCGTCGCTGAGCAGGCAAGCCCGCTCGAGAATGTTCTTCAGCTCGCGGATGTTGCCTGGGAACAGGTAGCGTTCGAGGCACTCCAGGGCTGCCGGGTCGACCTGCCACTGCGCCCCTGGGGCGATCCGCTCCAGATGGCTTTGCACCAACAGGGGCAGGTCCTCGGTGCGCGCCCGCAGCGGCGGCAGCAGGATCGGAAATGCGCTGATCCTGTAGTACAGGTCCTGGCGAAAGGTGCCCAGCTCGATCATTTCCCGCAGCGGCTTGTGCGTCGCCACCACCAGGCGGAAATCGGAATGCACGGTCCTCAGGCTGCCGACCGGCCTGAAGCTGCCAGCTTCGATCAGGCGCAGCAGCTTCACCTGCATCGACAGTGGCACGTCGCCGATTTCGTCGAGAAACAGCGTGCCGCCGTGTGCCGCCTCGGCCAGGCCGATCTTCTTCTGGAACGCGCCGGTGAATGCGCCCTTTTCGTGGCCGAACAGCTCGCTTTCGAACAGCGACTCGGTCAGGCCGGTGCAATCGACCACCACGAAGGGGCCGGCGGCGCGTTCGCTGCCGGTGTGCAAGGCCCTGGCGAAGAGCTCCTTGCCGGTACCGGACTCGCCCTGCAGCAGGACCGGGATCGAAGCCGGAGCCGCTCGCTGCAAGGCGCCGAGCGCCGCCTGGAACGCCTCGCTCTTGCCGACCAGGCCTTGCCGCTGCGGCTGGGCCGAAGCCAGCTCGACGCTCTTGAGGCGTTCGACATAAGCGACGAGGTGGCCGTCCGGGCCGAGCAGCGGGCGCAGTTCCACGTCGACGTGTTCAGGCCCACGAGGCGTGTGGTGGATGTGCAACACGCGCTCGGCCCGGCGCGTCTCGGCGGCCTTGCGCATGGGGCAATGCTCGCCCGCCTGGTCGCAGGGCACGGCATAGGCGTGGGAAACCTTGAAGCATTTCGCGCCCAGGTGCGGCTTGCCTTCGACACCGAAGTGGCGCTGATAGGCGCCGTTGGCGGCGATGATGTTGTAGTCCAGGTCGAGAATGATGCTTGGACAATCGTCATGCTCGAGATAGGAGGCCAGTGATTGCACATCCGGACGCTCATCTACCGGGACAGGCGCAGACATCGAATTCTCCTGGTCGGGTACTTCTGCCACATACTGCCACGAACTGCCAGGCGTCTGCCATTGGCACTGACACATCCCCTCTCGAGGCGTGGCATGGCATGGCTGAAACCCAGCGCAAGCGGGCCATAGGAGGCTGTCGACGAGCTGGCATGGATCTTGATCCAGCCCTCCAGACAGACCGCAGGAGCCTCTCATGAACATCGGCAAGCACATCGAGGTCGAGCCGTTCTTCGACCCGAGCACCTCCACATTCAGTTACCTGCTGCTCGACCGCGCCAGCGGCCATTGCGCGCTGGTCGACTCCGTATTGGGTTTCGACCCCAAGTCGGGGCGTTCCGACACGGCCCCGGCAGATCGGTTGATCGCGCGCGTGGCCGAACTGGGCGCGTCGGTGCAGTGGATCCTGGAAACCCACGTCCACGCCGACCACCTGACAGCAGCGCCTTACCTCAAGGAGCGGCTGGGTGGAAAGATCGGCATAGGCAGCCGGATCACCAAGGTCCAGCAAGTCTTCGGCAAACTGTTCAACAGCGAGCCCACGTTCAAGCGTGACGGCAGCCAGTTCGACCACCTGTTCGAGGATGGCGAGGCCTTCGCCATCGGCAATCTCGCGGCCAGGGCCATGCACACGCCCGGCCACACGCCGGCCTGCATGAGCTATGTGGTCGAAGATGGCGAAGACGGCATCGCCTTCGTCGGTGACACCTTGTTCATGCCCGACTACGGAACCGCCCGTTGCGACTTTCCCGGCGGCGACGCCAGGACGCTGTACCGCTCGATCAGGAAGATCCTGTCGCTGCCCGGCCAGACGCAGCTGTTCGCCTGCCACGACTACGGCCCCAATGGCCGACCCGTGCAGTGCGTCAGCAGCGTCCAGGCCCAGCTCGAGTCGAACATCCATGTGCACGAGGGCATCAGCGAGGACGCCTTCGTGAAGATGCGCGAGGCACGCGACTCCACCCTGGACATGCCCGTCCTGCTGCTGCCCTCGGTTCAGGTGAACATGCGCAGCGGCCATTTGCCCGAGCCCGAATCGAACGGCATCCGCTATCTGAAGATCCCGCTCGACCAGTTCTAAGCTCATCGACTTCTACAGGAAACCCTCCATGCACACGCAGCACACGCCCTTGCAGCCGGACACCACTGACACCCCTGACCGCCCACGCAGCCCGGACCTGCACCACCAGGTGGTGATCGTCGGCGCCGGCTCGGCGGGCATCGCCACCGCCGCCAGCCTGAAGGCTCGCCAGCCGGAGCTGGACATCGCGCTGATCGATCCGGCCGATGTCCACTATTACCAACCCGGCTGGACGATGGTCGGCGCTGGCGTTTTCGACGCCAGCTCCACCGCCCGGCCCCTGGCCTCGGTGATTCCACCAGGCGTCGACTGGATCAAGGCCGCGGTGGCAACGTTCGCCCCTGAACACGACAGTGTGACGCTGGACAACGGCAAGGTAGTGAAATACCAGCAGCTGATCGTCTGTCCCGGCCTGAAGCTGGACTGGGCAGCCATCGAGGGACTCGAGCAGACACTGGGAGCCAATGGCGTCACCTCCAACTATCGCTACGACCTGGCGCCCTATACCTGGCGGCTCATCCAGCAGTTGCAGGGCGGCACCGCGCTGTTCACCCAGCCGCCCATGCCGATCAAGTGCGCCGGAGCGCCGCAGAAGGCTTTGTACCTGGCCTGCGATCACTGGCACGGCAAGGGCCTGCAGGGCCAGGTGAAAACCCGCTTCTACAATGCCGGTGGCGTGCTGTTCGGCGTGGCTGCCTATGTGCCGGCGCTGATGCGCTACATGGAGAAGTATGCCGTCGACCTTCGCTTCGCCCATCGGCTGGTCGCGGTGGACGGCCCCAACCGCCAGGCCACGTTCCTGCGCACCGGTGAGGACGGCGTGAGCGAGCAGGTCGTCGAGTCGTTCGACATGCTGCACGTGGTCCCACCCCAGGTGGCGCCCGACTTCATCCGTTCCAGCCCACTGGCAGATGGCAACGGCTGGGTGGATGTCGACCCGGCCACCCTCGCCCATCGTCGCTACCCGAACATCCACGCGCTTGGCGACGTGGTCAATACCAGCAACGCGAAGACCATGGCCGCTGCCCGCAAGCAGGCCCCGGTCGTGGCCATCAACGTTCTCACCGGCCTCGGCTTGGGCCGCTCGACGGCAGTCTACGATGGCTATGGTTCCTGCCCGCTGACCGTCGAGCGAGGCAAGATCGTGCTCGCCGAGTTCGCCTACGGCGGCAAGCTGGCACCGAGCTTCCCAACCTGGCTGCTGGATGGACGCCGACCTACCTGGCTGGCCTGGCAGCTGAAGGCGCGCTTTCTGCCCTGGTTCTACTGGCGCGGCATGCTCAAAGGCCGCGAATGGCTGACCGGCACCACGTTGCGGGACGAGGCCTAGCGCCAATGGTCGAGCATGGCCTACTGGGCACGGCGCTGGGCTTCGTGATCGGCGCGGTGCTCGCGCTGACCGGGGCCGGGGGCGGCATACTTGCGGTACCGGTACTGGTGTTCGGGCTCGGGCTGAGCGTGGCGCAAGCCGCGCCGGTCGGCCTGTTCGCCGTTGGCCTGGCCGCCACGCTTGGCGCGTTGCTGGGCCTGAAGCAAGGGATCGTGCGCTACAAGGCCGCCACGCTGGTAGCGCTCATGGGCGTGGTCATGGCACCGGTGGGCCTGCATCTGGCCCGGCAGATTCCCAACGCGCCGCTGGCATTGCTGTTCTCGGCGCTGCTCGTGCATGTCGGCGTGCGCCTGTTTCGTCGCGCCAGCCAGGCCGCCAGAGGTGACGCAGCGCCGGTTCGAGCGGCGATGATGCCCTGCGTGCTCGACCCCATCAGGGGCCGGTTGGGCTGGACCTTGCCATGTGCCCGGGCACTGGCTGGCACCGGCCTGCTGGCCGGACTGCTGTCGGGCCTGCTTGGTGTAGGTGGCGGCTTCGTCATCGTGCCTGCCCTCACGCGCTACACCAACCTGGAAAATCGCAGCATCATCGCCACTTCGCTGGCGATCATCGCCATGGTTTCGCTGGGCAGCGTGACCACGACGGCCTTGGGCGGGATGCTGCTGTGGGAGGCGGCGATTCCGTTCGCCCTGGGTACCGCGGCGGGGCTGATGGCGGGCCGCCTGGTCGCCGAGCGCCTGTCGGGGCCGCGCCTGCAGCAAGCCTTTGCCGGCGTGACGATCGTCGCCGCCATATTGCTCGCCGGCAAGGCGCTGGCGGCTTACCTGGCCTGACCTGCCTGCTTCGAAGCCGCGCAGGTCAGCCAGGTCGGGCGCGCGTTCCAGGCGGTAGCGCCCACCGGCGAGCTGCGTGGGTGCTCTGGTGCGCTCATCGAGCCGCCGTGACGTCGCTCGCTCCAGCCGCGAGGTCACGCAGCACGACCAGCCTGCGCAGCAGGTGCAACACGCGACCGCTGTCGATCATCGCTGCCCAGTGCCCATCGCAGAAGCGCTCGCCGCGCACGCACCAGGTCAGCATGCTGCGCATTTGCGCAAGGTTGGCCTGGGCGATGCACGCGGGACTGTCCAGTAGCGCGCCGGCGCCATTGGCCCGGTAGTCAGGGTCGCTCCAGCAGGGCTTGGCCAGACAGTCGTAGAAGGCATCGACCACAGCCGGGTAGGTTGGCCAATGGGCACCATGCTCGTAGCGACAGGCCTCGATGGCGACGCCGTCCGGGTAAAGGCGCGGCAGGAAGGCAATCAGCTCGTCCATGTCGGCAACCTGCACGGCCGTCTCGTCCGCTGACTCGGTCGAGGCCGGGCAGCCCATGGTCGCCGGCTCGCTGCCAAGCCAGGCACGAACCCGCCGCCGTGTCATCACCCACCATCGGCCTTGCCACATCGGCGCGCCCTCCTCCAAGCTGTGCCCACGGCCATCAGCGAGCCGCTAGCGGTCCGGATTGTCCCTGCTGGCGAGCCCCCAGGCGGCTGAGCCAGACCGAGGCGAGGATCACCGTGCCACCGATCGCCAGCCGCCCCAGCGGCTCGTCCTGGTTCCAGATCAGCAGGTTGAGCAGCAGCCCGACCGGCACGTGCAGGTTGTTCATCACCGCCAAGGTCGCGCCGGAAACCAGGCAGGCGCCCTTGTTCCACCAATACAGGCCCAGCGCGGTCGGGCACAGGCCGAGGAACAGCAGCACCAGCCACTGGGTAGCGGTGCCTGGCAGGTGCTCGACGCTGCCGAACGACAGGAAGGCCGGCAGCACCACCGCCAGCGCGCCCAGGTAGAAGTAGCCGAAGCGCCGGTAGTGCGGCAGGTCGCTGGGATGACGGGCCACCAGGTGGCGATACAGCACCTGGCCGGCCGCATAGGTGAAGTTCGCCAGTTGCAGCAGCAGGAAGCCGATGAAGAAGTCGCCGCTGATGCTGTCGAAGCGGATCACCGCCGCGCCTGCCACCGCGACCAGCGCGGCCAGCAGTGCCCATGGGTTGAAGCGCCGGTTGAAGGCGTCCTCGATCAGGGTCACGTGCAGGGGGGTGAGGATGGTGAACAGCAATACCTCCGGCACCGTCAGCACACGGAAACTCAGGTACAGGCAGACATAGGTCACCCCGTATTGCAACGCGCCGATCAGCAGCATCGAACGCAGGAAGCCCGGCTCCACCTGGCGCCAGCGGGTCAGCGGCAGGAATACCAGGCCGGCCAGCACCACCCGCGCCAGCACGGCGAAATAGCTGTCGACCTGCCCGGCCAGGTATTCACCAATGAGGTTGAAGGAAAACGCCTGGATCAGTGCGACGATAAACAGATAGCCCATGGTTGCCTCTCGTGATCAAGGCGGCGACCTTAGCGGTTGGTCTGCTGGCCGGCAACCCCTGGCGGTGTGGGGCCATGCGCACGGTCCACGGGCTCGGACTGCCTGGAGCGAGCGGCTCCAGGCGCTTCGGCGCTCAGGCGAGAATGCGTTCCTGCTTGACGCCCCAGCCCTCCACTTCACCGCCCAGTGGTTCTATCACGGCCTCGAACGCTTGCTCGAAGGCGCCGATCCCGGTGTAGGTGGCGAACATGACCTTGCTCAGTTGCAGGTGCCAGGCGCCATCGTCCAGCTCGCACACCTGAGCATTGAGCGACTCGCCGCGGAACTGCCCGGCGGCCTGGCGCGCCCCGGCTTCATCGGGAAACGTGGCGTAGAACTCGATCGGATGGATGCGGGTGAAATCGAATCCGCCAGCTTTCATCTGGCGCAGGACATTGCTGCTGACATCTTCATTCTGGCTGCTCATGAAACGTCCTCCGAGTAAGACAATGGATAGACTTTCAGTGCTGGGGCACCTGCCAGACGCAAGCGATGCGCCTGGTAACGCGAGCTGCTGCAAGACGCGAATGAACCGGATCAGGCAAGCCGCGCTGGCGGATCTTGCCTGAGTGCAGGGTAGCGCCTGCCTAGGGCGCCGGCAACGGTCGGTCAGGACCGTTCACTGATGCCCAGGATGGTCACGCTGCTCTTTTCCTTGAGCAGGTGTTCGGTGGGCGAGTCGACTCGGTTCTCGAAGTCGTTCAAGTCTGCCTGTTCCATGACAGGAAAGAACCGCGCTCGGATCGCCCGCGCCGCGTCTTCGTGGCTGGGGCACTCCTCCCCGCTGTACACAAGAGAATTCTGCACACCGTGTTGATCCAGGAAGATGATTTCCCATTCTTTCATTGGCCTTGACCTCTCAATCGACGAACATCGAGTGACGCCCGTTATCGCTTGACCTGCCTGCCTGCCTTTTTGTTCAGGTCGGCGGATCGCAGGTCGAAAAAAAGGCGCGCCGGTCGTCCGGCGCGCCTCGATGCCCCCTGGGTCAGCTCATTCGGGGGTGCCGTGGACCACGCCGGCGGTGTTGTCGAGCAAGCTGCGCGTCGCGGTCTGGATGTACGACTCGAGCTTTTCCAACAGTTGCGGCTGGTCGGCGCCGTGGATCGGCTCGGCCTTGAACTCGCGGCCCAACTGGTAGCGGTACAGGCGTGGCTCCATGTCGCGGGATTCGATGAGGATGCGATCGCCCTGCACCAGCCCGACGATCTGTTCGCTGCCCGAAGGCTTGATGATGCCTACGCCCGGATCGCCTGGCGGCAGGTTCAGCAGGTCACGCCCCCAGCACTGGTGACGGGTCTGGCCACCGAGGCGACCCATGATGGTCGGCACGATGTCGACCTGGGTGCCGACGGTATGGTTGACCGCGCCGAACTTCTCCTGGATACCGGGGGCGATCAGCAGCAACGGTACGTTGAAGCGGCCCAGGTCCAGTTCGGTAACCTGCTGGTGGTTGCCGAAGCCATGGTCGCCGACGATCACGAACAGGGTCTCGTTGTAGTACGGCTGCTTGCGCGCCTTCTCGAAGAACTGGCCCAGCGCCCAGTCCGAATAGCGCATGGCGGTCAGGTGCTCGTCCAGGCGTCCCTGGCCGGTCACCGGGGCGACTGGCAGGTCCTTGGGCAAGGCATACGGCGTATGGTTGGACAGGGTCTGCAACAGGGCATAGAAAGGCTTCTTGCCATAGTTGTGCGCCAGTTCCTCGGCCGCCCGGTCGAACATGTCCTGGTCGGACACGCCCCAGGTCGGGTCGGAGAACACCGGATTGACGAAGTCGTTGCGGCCGATGAAGGTGGTCATGCCCTGGTTGCCGAAGAAGCCGGACTGGTTGTCCCAGGCGAAATCACCGTTGTAGACGTAGACGTCGTCGTAGTCGCGGGCGCTGAGCAGCGCCGGCAGTCCGGACAGCTTGTGGCCACCTTCGGGCGTCTGCATCAGGTATTCGAAGCCTGGCAGGTTGGGGAAGCAGGCCATGGTGGCGAACATGCCCTGATGGGTATGCGTGCCATTGGAGAAGAAGCGGTCGAACAGCAGCCCTTGCTTGGCCAGTCGGTCGAAGTTGGGCGTGATCTGCTCGGTGCTGCCCAGCGCGCCAACCGAATGCCCGGCGAAGCTCTCCATGAGGATCACCACCACGTTGCGGATCGGCAGCGTCCGCTCGGCAGGTGGCAGGAAGTCACGGCGCACTGCCGCGCTGTCGGCATCGGCCAGGGTATCGGCAGGCGTGAGCAGCAAGTCGCGTACGTTCTGCTGGGCTTTCTGCGGATCGAGGGTAGGCTTCCAGATATTGGCGCGGTCCTCGCCGAAACGGCTCTTGGCCGCATCGATCAGGGTCAGTGTACCGTTGAGGCCCAGCTGGTTGACGAAATTGGAATCGGTGGTGAAGGCATCGCCCCAGCGCATCGGCGGCCCCTGGCGCAAGGTGCCGCGCGCGGCGACCACCGCCAGCAGCAGGATCACCATGAACACCGCCAGGCGGTTGTACCACGGCGTGGCCGGCCGTGGCGCGCCGCCGATGCTCCGGGTCAGGCGATCGATGCCCTTGAACAGCAGGCTCAGCAGCCAGGTGCCGAACAGCCAGGCCAGCACGTAGCGAACCACCGGGAAGCCATACCAGAGCATGCTCAGCACGGTCTTGGGGTCTTCCTTGATGTATTGGAAGACCAGGCCGTTGAGGCGCTGGTGGAACTCGCGGTAGAAGTCCATCTCCACCAGGCCGAGGAACATCACCAGGCTCGAGGCCAAGGTCAGCCAGAGCCGGAACAAGCCGCGCGCGGCCATTGCCCTGGGCACCAGCACGGCCAGCAGCAGCGGAATGCTGATGTAGACCACGACCCGCAGGTCGAAGCGCAGGCCGTTGAGAAAACCTTCGGCGACGGTCGACCACGGCGTCTGGCCGACCATGTCGCTGTTGTAGAGCAACAATGCAAGGCGCACCAGGCTGAGCATCAGCATGATCAGCAGGCCGCTGAGCAGCGTGTAGGCCAGGTGTGATCTGAGGGTCGGCGCGAATGGGCGGGACACCGCCCCGTGCTTCAAGGCATCCGTGTTGGCCATGAATGGTAAGGTCCTGGAATTGCGGGTTTGCGAGAGGGCACGCCTGCCTTGGCGGCAGGGGTCGAGCGGTCATTGGCTTGCGCGAAGACAATTGGGCCAAGGCCGTATCGTGCGGCGCGGATTGTCGGCAATCACGTGTGAAAATTGTGTGACGAGGCTGCTGCAGGCGCCTGGCCAACCGCACGAGCAGCCAGATACCGGCCGGTCGGGAGCACTTGCCGCCGCGCCACGGTTCGCCTCGTCCGCTGCGCCAGCGCCGACGCGCTACGTTAGCGGCTAGCGTCCCCTGGGCCCGGCGATCGCCCAGATGATCAGGCCCACGACCGGCAGCAGGAGGATGAGCAGCACCCAGAGGATCTTGGCGCCTAGCCCCGCACTGCTTTTAACGACGTTGATGATCGCCCAGATGTCCAGGGCGAAAATGATCAGGCCGACCAGGCCGTTGAATGTCGATCCCATGTGCATGCCTCCCGCTGCGGTTGCCCTCTGGCTGAGCATAGTCGGCTATCGGCTCGATAGAAGGAATCCCGGCGCGTTCGCCAGGTCAAGACAGTAGACTGCCTTCACCTTTCGTCGACGAGGTCCGCATGCCCCCAGCCCATACCCACAGTGCCATCCCTTCGACCATGCGCAGTGCCTGGCGGGAACAAGTCCTGACCACGCCGTGGTTGAGCGCGGGCCTGGGCGTGAGCCTGCTGGCGATCCTGGCGCTGCTCGGCGCCAGTATCTGGAATGCCTTCCAGGGCGAGCATTCGCACAACCTGCACCTGGCGTTTCTCGGCGGTTCCTCGGGCTTTGCCGCCACGGCGCTGGGTGCGGTACTGGCCGTGGTATTGCGCGATGTCAGCAGTCGCAACCAGGATGTGATGCTCGGCTTCGCCGCGGGGATGATGCTGGCGGCCAGCTCGTTTTCGCTGATCCTGCCCGGGCTGGACGCTGCCCGGGAAATCACTGGCAGCGGCAGCGCCGCGGCGTTCACCGTGGTGCTTGGCATGGCGCTGGGCGTGCTGCTGATGCTCGGCCTGGATCGCTTCACGCCCCATGAGCACGAAAGCACCGGGCCTTGCGGTCCCGAGTCGGCGCGCATCAGCCGGGTCTGGCTGTTCGTGCTGGCGATCACCTTGCACAACCTGCCGGAAGGCATGGCCATCGGCGTGAGCTTCACCAATGGCGACATGGCCGTGGGGCTGCCGCTGACCAGCGCGATCGCCATCCAGGACATTCCCGAAGGCCTGGCGGTGGCCCTGGCCCTGCGCGCGACGGGCCTGTCCAACTTCAAGGCCGCGCTGGTGGCGATCGGCTCGGGATTGATGGAGCCGCTGGGTTCGGTGATCGGTCTGGGCATCTCCACCGGCTTCGCCCTGGCCTATCCGGTGAGCATGGGGCTGGCCGCCGGCGCCATGCTGTTCGTGGTCTCCCATGAAGTCATCCCGGAAACCCACCGCAACGGCCACCAGACCTCTGCCACCCTTGGCCTGATGGGCGGCTTCGCGGTAATGATGTTCCTCGACACCGCCCTGGGCTGACCGCTCAGACGTGCGCGGCGACCCGCAGGGCCTCCAGGGCAGGCGCCGCGGCGATGCCCAGCTCGGCGCTCAGCTCGAGCAGCCGCGCCAGGTCGTGCTGGCCGACCAGCACCATCTGCAACTCGTCGTCCAGCAACTGACTGAAATTGACTAGCACGTAGCCGCCGGCTTCCTTGTTCAGTGCCGCCATCTGCACCTGGATACGGTTGAGCGCGGTCAGCGGTTCGGTGCGCGCCAGTTGCTTGGGCTTGAGGTTGAACGGCACGCTCTTGTCGAACGATTCGGTGATCCGCTGGAACAGCTCCTGGTAACTGTCGGCCTGGAACAGCACGGTGTCGGGCAGGCTGCCGACCACCACCCACTCGCCCAGCGCAATCGGGAAACTGTCGTCGTAGTTGACGTCCGGGTTGGCGGCGAGAAAGCCGGCGGGGTCGGCATAGGCCTGGGCGGCTTCCTCGGCGATCCGTTCGATCTGCTCGTCAGGCATGCAGCCGGCACCGACGAGGCGAATGAGTTCGAGCAACTGGTCTTTCATGAGGGCCCCTGCGAGCGAAAAAAGTCGCCAAGGATAGCCCCAATCAGCCCGCGACGGCTAACCGACCAGCGCCTGCAGGCGCGCGGCCGTATCGGGAGCGCCCATGGTCACGGCCGCGGCGAGGGCATCGGTGCCTCGCGCATCGCGGTGCCTGGGGTCTGCGCCCTGCTCGAGCAGGTACTCGAGGATTTCGCTGCGATTGAACATGGCAGCCAGCATCAGCGCGGTACGACCATCGGCCGCAGCGGCATCGACCGGGACCCCATGCTCGATCAACAGACGAATCATCGCCAGGTCGCCCTTGAAGGCCGCGCCAGCGATCGGCAACTGACCATTGTCGTTGGCCAGCAGCGGATCGGCGCCACGCTCGAGCAAAGCCTTAACCGCAGCCTGATGGCCATGGTAGCTGGCGAGCATCAGCAAGCTATCACCCTTCTGGTTGCGCAGGTTGACGGGCAAACCGCTGTCCACCAGCCGCGCAAGCATCTGCGCATCGCCTTGGCGGGCCCGCTCGAAGACCTGTTCGGCGAATTCGATGGCTTCTTCATCGGTCATGGTCGAACCTGACTGGCCAGCATCGGACATCTGCACTCTCCTGCTTCTGGGAATTGCGTCTTTATCAAGCATAGGCAGCGCTGCAGGAAAGAAGGTTCCAGCGTGACCATGCCAGGTCGGGGCACACCGACTGCGAGCGCCATGCAAAATGCACTGTGCAAAATGCACGACCATGCACTATGCACGGCGAAGGTGTTTGAAAACACTTCATAACATGTTGATTTAAAAGGGATTTTTCAATCGGGAAAACCTGGCACGCTCGCTGCACTCATCCATGTCAATTCTGTTCACACAACATTCGGAGTAGGACATGGACCTCATTCAGGAAAAATTCGCTTCGGTCTTCGCAGCCTATCAAGTCGCCACTCAGCCTCGCCCCGACGGCGGTATCCTGCTGACCCTGCGTGGCAGTGATGGCAAGGTGACCCGGCGCGTCCTGTCGTACGCTCAGTTGCACAGCGCTGAACAGCTCTCCTGGGCCATCAGCGCGATTCGCCGCGATCTTGCCGAGCAGGCCAGCGAGCTGCCCGTGATCTCGATGTTGCAAAGCCAGCAACGCTTCGCCCTGCCGACCTACCGCTAAGTGGCTGCAGGACACTCGCAAGACCGGCCGTCCCGCCAGAAGCATCGCGGAGGCAGGCCGATCTTGCGATCGTACCTGGCGACGACCCCAAGCCTTTCACCTGCCTGACATCAGAGTTCGTCGATGCCGGGAAATTCCCGTGCTTGCGCATTCCCGGTGAATCGAGGCATCACCCCTCGCTCATGCTCGAACAACCTCAGCGCCAGGCAGAACGGCCTTTCCCCCAGTTCGAACCAGCGCGCCACACCCGCCGGGATTCGAACCAGATCACCCTTTTCGCACAGCACGGACAGCACCTGGTCGGCCAGGCGCATGGCTACCTGCACCCGACCACCGAGTACCGTCAGGACCTCATCGACCGGATGCACGTGCTCATCGCGCAGCCCAGCCGTCGTGGCATCCACGCCGTCGCAATTGAGCAGGCGCACGGCCTGGCAGTGATACGCGCCCTGTAAGCCATCCAGCGTGGCCGCGCACTGCTCCAGCACTGCCTGGCTCGGCGTGCCGGGGCGCAGCGACACACCGCTGTCCCAACGTTCGAAGCGCACGCCTTGCTCGGCCAGGGTCGTGACGACGTCCTCATGGTGGGTCAGGACCTTGCCTGGCAGGTGCGCGCTGGAGGCATGGAAAACGCTAAGGATGCTCATCGGGGACTGTCCTGCTCTGCTTCATTCGGATGATCATGATAACGGCTGCCATACAGGCGGCCAGACTGGCTATACCAAAGGTGGAGCGTGGGCCCAGGAGCGTCCAGGCATAGCCGGAGTACAAGGCGCCCAAAGCGCCACCAGTGCCGGCCAGGGCGGCGTACAGCGCCTGTCCCTGGCCTTGCTGGCGCGCGGCGAAACTGCCCTGGACGAAGGCGATCGAGGCGGCATGGAAGCAACCGAAGGTGGCGGCGTGCAGCCCCTGCGCCAGCAGCAGTACCGCAGGCACCTGCGCCAGTTCGCCCAGCAGCAGCCAGCGCAGCCCCGCGAGCAGGAAACTGGCCAGCAGCACCTGCTGCACCGAGAAACGCTTGAACAGCCGGCTCATGAGCATGAACACCAGCACTTCGGCGAGCACGCCCAGCGCCCAGAGCAGGCCGATGGCTCCACGCCCGTAGCCCAGGTGCTCCAGGTGCAAGGTGAGGAACGTGTAATAAGGCCCATGGCTGAGCTGCATGAGCGCCACGCACACATAGAACCCCGCGACGCCGGGCGCCGCCAGCTGCCTGAGGAAGCCACCGCCGCTGCCTCGCTCGGCGTGCTCGACCGGCCTGGCGTCCGGCACCCATAGGCTGGCGCCCAGAATGCCGGCCATGATCGCCAGCACGGCCAGCGGATAGATATCCAGGCTCAGCCATTCGAACAATCGCCCCAGGCCGATCACCGCCAGGATGAAGCCGATCGACCCCCACAGCCGGACCTGGCTGTAGCGCGCGGTCTGCCCATGCAGGTGAGCCAGGGTGATCACTTCGAACTGCGGCAGCACCGCATGCCAGAAGAACGCGTGCAAGGCCATGACCAGCGCCAGCCAGGCATAGCTCTTGCCCAGCAAGATCAGCGCGAAACTGGCCAGGGTCGACAAGGCCCCCAGGCGCACGATGAGCAGGCGCCGGCCACTGCGGTCGCCCAGCCAGCCCCACAAGTTCGGCGCGATGCAGCGCATCAGCATGGGGATGGCCACCAGCTCGCCGATGCGCGCCGGGGAAAACCCCAGGTGGTCGAAGTACAGCGCCAGGAACGGCGCCGTGGCGCCCAGCAGGGCAAAATAGAACAGATAGAAGCTGGACAGCCGCCAGTAGGGGATCGGCGCCACGGCTCAGCAGGCCCGGGCGCCGACAGGCGCGCCAGCCAGGTTCAACGCAGCACCGGCGTGGCTACCTTGACCTCGGCGTTCTGCGCGCGATGACGCAGCAGGTGGTCCATCAGCACGATGGCCATCATCGCCTCGGCGATCGGCGTGGCGCGGATGCCCACGCAAGGGTCGTGGCGACCTTTGGTGATCACCTCGACCGGGTTGCCATGCACGTCGATGGACTGCCCCGGCGTGGTGATGCTCGAGGTCGGCTTGAGCGCCAGGTGGGCGACGATCGGCTGGCCCGAGGAAATGCCGCCGAGAATGCCGCCGGCGTTGTTGCCCTGGAACCCCGCCGGGGTCAGTTCGTCACGGTGCTCGGTGCCACGCTGGGCGACACTGGCGAAGCCAGCCCCGATTTCCACACCCTTGACCGCATTGATGCTCATCAGTGCATGGGCCAGGTCGGCGTCCAGGCGATCGAAGATCGGCTCGCCCAGGCCAGGCATCACGCCTTCGGCGACCACGGTGATCTTCGCGCCGACCGAATCCTGATCGCGGCGCAGCTGGTCCATGTAGGTTTCCAGCTCGGCGACCTTGTCCGGATCGGGGCAGAAGAAGGCGTTCTGCTCCACCGACTGCCAGGTCTTGAACGGAATCTGGATCGGCCCAAGCTGGCTCATGTAGCCACGCACGCGGATGCCCTGGCTGGCCAGGTACTTGCGGGCGATGGCCCCGGCGGCCACCCGCATGGCGGTCTCGCGCGCCGAGCTGCGACCACCGCCACGGTAGTCGCGGGTACCGTACTTGTGGTGATAGGTGTAGTCGGCATGGGCCGGGCGGAACAGGTCCTTGATGGCCGAGTAGTCCTTGGACTTCTGGTCGGTGTTGCGGATCAGCAGGCCGATCGGGCAGCCGGTGGTGCGGCCCTCGAACACGCCGGAGAGAATCTCGACCTCGTCGGGCTCCTGGCGCTGGGTGGTGTGCCGGCTGGTCCCGGGCTTGCGTCGATCCAGGTCGTGCTGCAGGTCGGCCAGGGAAATCTCCAGGCCCGGCGGGCAGCCGTCGACTATGGCGACCAACGCCGGACCATGGCTCTCGCCAGCGGTGGTGACAGTGAACAGCTTGCCGTAGGTATTGCCGGACATGCAGGACGCTCCGCGAATCAGCCTGATTTGAACAAGGCCGCCAGTATACGCAGGCCTACCGGGTTGTTCATCCCCGCAAGCAGAACCTTGCGGGCGCCGACCATGTCCAACCGGCATCCCACCGTGAAGGAGCGGCCCGGCGCCGCGCTGGTAGTTCGATGAAGTCGCGCATTGTCGCCTTGTTCCTGCTGTGCTGTACCGGCCTGGCCCAGGCCGCCTCCCCCACCGTCCTGCAACGCCCGATCGACCTGCAGACCGACCAGGGCGTGCTGCATGGCAGCCTGCTGCTGCCGCAGGGCGACACCCCGCCGCCGGTGGTGCTGATCATCGCCGGCTCCGGTCCGACCGACCGCGATGGCAACAACCCGGCTGGCGGTCGGGTCGACAACCTCAAGCGCCTGGCCTGGCTGCTGGCCGACGCGCATATCGCCAGCGTGCGCTACGACAAGCGTGGCGTGGCGGCCAGCCAGCCGGCCACCCCGGACGAGCGCGACCTGAGCGTGGAACGCTATGTCGCGGACGCCAGCGCCTGGGGCCGCATGCTCAAGGCCGACCCGCGCTTCGGCCAGCTGATCCTGATCGGACACAGCGAAGGCGCGCTGATCGCCAGCCTGGCCGCCGAGCCCGCTGGCGCCAGCGCCATCGTCAGCCTGGCCGGCAGCGGCCGACCACTGGCCGAGGTCGTGCGCGAGCAACTGGCGCAGCGTTTGTCCAGGCGCGAACTGGCCCGCGGCAACGCCCTGCTCGACCGTCTGCAGGCCGGGCAGACCAGCCTGGACGTACCGGCGCCGCTGCGCCAGGTCTTTCGTCCCAGTGTCCAGCCCTACCTGATCTCGCTGTTCCGCCAGGATCCAGCGGCGGCCTTCGCCCGGCTCACGATTCCCGCCCTGATCATTCAGGGGCGCAACGACGTGCAGGTGGACGTGGCCGACGCCGAACGCCTGAAGGCGGCCCGGCCGGACGCGCAGATGGTGCTGATCGACGGCATGAACCACATGCTGCGCATCAGCCCGGCCGACATGAGCGAGCAACGCGAAAGCTACAGCAACCCGGAATTGCCCTTGGCCCACGAGCTGGGCGAACGGATCGTCAGCTTCATCCGCGGCCTGCCGACGAGCTGAGCGCAGCGCTCAGGTTCTGCCTCGCCTGGCCGATACGCTGATATCCGACCTTGGGCCACGCCGCCACGCCGTGTGCGTACGCTGGCGACCCGATCGTTCGAACAGCCTGCGAGGAATACCCGATGAGCGAAGCCACCCCCACCGAGCCTGCCGGGCAGGAGCCGTCTGCCAGCGACAGCCCCGCCCTGCCCTGGGCCGAGGTGGCGGTCGAGCACTTCCAGCTGTTGCGACTGGCGCCATTGCCGACGGATCGCCTCAAGGGGCCACGTCCGTTGCGTTTCGTCGAATTTGGCCATGCCGAGCGCCACGGCCTGGCGCTGAGCCTGCTGCGCCTGGAAATCCGCCTGCCCGGGGAACGCGTGCGCAAGGAGCAGAACCGCCTGGACGTCTGGGTCGACCATGAACAGCGCCAGGTGCGCCTGGGTGACCTTCAGGGCCTGCAGATGGAGCCGACTGACCGCGGCCTGGGCCGCTTCCTGCTGTCCCAGGCGGTGCAATGGCTGCAGGCACGCTGGTCGCACTATCAGGTCGAGCGCATGGAGCTGCCGGTCAAGGACGCCATCGACCCCGAGGCCCGCCTGCGCCGCGACCACGTGCTGCGCGCCATCGGTCTGCGTCTGGAACACGCCGAAGGCCAACAGCTCAAGGGCTGCATCGTCGAGACGCCGGTCGGCCAGCTCAGGCAAGGCTACAACAGCGAGAAAGTCCAGCGCCTGGACATGCTCGAAGCCGCCGGCCTGCTGCAACAGGCCGACCAGCAGTTGCAGGACAAGGAAGCGCAGCTGCGCGAGCGCGACGAACGCGTGGCCCGCTACCGTCGCGAAGACGGCGGCTTGCGCTTCACCATCACCTGCCTGGTGGCCTTCGCGGTGTTCCAGGCGGCCCTGCTGATCTGGATGGCTACCCGGTGAGGCCGGGAGCTGCAAGCGGCAAGCGGCAGGCTGACCGAGTAGCCTTTGCCAGCGCCTGCATGCTCAAGGCCGGCGCGGGGTGCGCTAGTCACACGATCAGCTTGTAGCGTGCGGCTCAGGTTCGGGATTGGAAGAGTGCCTGGTGGTCGCGGCACTGTTGCGCGGTCAGCATGAATACACCGTGCCCGCCGCGCTCGAATTCCAGCCAGGCGAAGTCGACCTCGGGGTAGAGGTTGGCGACATGCACCTGGCTGTTGCCGACTTCGACCACCAGCAGGCCTTTCTCGGTCAGGTGGTCGGCGGCTTCGGCCAGCATCCGGCGCACCAGGTCCAGGCCGTCGCTGCCGCAGGCCAGGCCGAGCTTGGGTTCGTGATGGTACTCGGCCGGCATGTCGGCGAAGTCCTCGGCATCGACGTACGGCGGGTTGGACAGGATCAGGTCGAAGCGCTGGCCGGGCAGGCCGGCAAAGCCATCGCCCTGCACCGTGTAGACACGATCCTCGAGGCCATGCCGCTCGATGTTGCGGTTGGCCACTTCCAGCGCCTCGAACGACAGGTCCGACAGCACGACTTCGGCCTCGGTGAACACGTCGGCGGCGACGATGCCGATGCAGCCCGAGCCGGTGCACAGGTCCAGGATGCGCGCCGGTTCGTCGGCCAGCCAAGGGGCGAAGCGTTTCTCGATCAGCTCGCCAATCGGCGAGCGCGGCACCAGCACGCGGTCGTCGACCACGAACGACATGCCGCAGAACCACGCCTCGCCCAGCAGGTAGGCGGTCGGCACCCGGTCCTCGATACGCCGCTTGATCAGGTGCTGCAGACGGACACGCTCATCGTCCTCGAGCTGGCAGTCCAGGTAGCCATCGGCCATTTCCCACGGCAAATGCAGCGCCCCGAGGACCAGCATCCGGGCTTCGTCCCAGGCGTTGTCGGCCCCGTGGCCGAAGAACAGGTCATGCTCATGGAAGCGGCTGACGGCCCAGCGGATATGATCGCGCAGCGTGCGCAGGCGGGATGTGATCACGAGAAACTCCTTATCAGACAGTACAAAAGTCTAACAGCACCGCGAGGGAAATGTTCCCTCGGCCTGCACCGCGCCGGCGCCGCAGGCCAGGAATCATGCTGTCTGAGCTGTCAACCATTCCCATTGAAGCGCTGGCAAGTGACAATAGGGGCACAAAAGCCCTAGTGAAGGAGCCCTTGATGTCCGTTCCAACCACGATGTTCCGCCTGAGTGGCCGCGACTATCCGCCGGCCAGGCTGAGCCAGGCCAGCCTCATCGTCATCGATGCCCAGAAGGAATACCTCGAGGGCCCGCTGGCCCTGTCGGGCATGGACCAGGCGGTGGCCAACATCGCCAGGTTGCTCGAGGCCGCGCGCAAGGCCGGGCGCCCGATCGTCCATGTGCGCCATCTCGGCACCGTCGGTGGCCTGTTCGATCCCCAGGGCAGCCGCGGCGAGTTCATTCCCGGTCTCGAACCGCTCGACGGCGAGACCGTGATCGAGAAGCGCATGCCCAATGCCTTCAAGAACACCAGCCTGCACGAAACCCTGCAGGCGCTTGGCCATCTGGATATCATCGTCTGCGGTTTCATGAGTCATTCGAGCGTCAGCACCACGGTACGTCGCGCCAAGGACTATGGTTACCGCTGCACCCTGGTCGAGGATGCCTCCACCACGCGCGACCTGGCCTTCAAGGACGAAGTGATTCCCGCGGCACTGATCCATCGCTGTGAAATGGCCGTGATGGCCGACAACTTCGCTTGCGTGGCCCCGACCGACAGCCTGATCTGAACACCCGCTCGCCGATGCCCGGGCGGAACCAGCATCCTCGGCCAGGAGTCGACTGCGCAGAGCTCACGAGGAAACCGGGATGAAGCGATCCGACAGTTTCGATGCCCGCCACCTGCGCCCGCGCCGACCTGGCGGTTGGGGAGCGCGCCTGGCGGCGGCCCTGGCCACGCTGCTCGCCACGCTGGGAATTCTCCTGGCCATGGCCGGCGTCGCTGGCGTGCTGGGCAACTACGAGGCGCTCGCCGACCTGCATGCCAATCGTCCGCTGGCCGTGGTGCTGGCCCTGGCCGGGCTGGTACTGCTCTGGCTGGGCGTGCGCTGTTGGCGCCTCGCCCGGCTGCGCCTGCGGCGTCGGCACGAGCTGGGCCTGGCCCCGCACCTGATGAAGAAGCACGATTGACTGTACGACATCGGAGAGTCGCGTAAACTACGCCGCCCACGTGGAGGCATGCATGCAAGACGACGATTTTTCCCTGTTCCGCGGTGAAATGCGCGGGGTCAGACCGATCAGCCACGACCGTGCGGACGTCGGCAAACCCCGCTCCGACCGCAAGCGCCTGGCCGAGCTGCGCCAGGCCGCGACCGTGCGCAGCGACCAGCCGCTGGTGATCGACGGCCTGTCCGACCAGTTCGTCATCGACGTTGGCGCCGAGGATGAGCTGATGTGGCGGCGCGATGGCGTGCAGGAAGCGCAGATGCGCAAGCTCAAGCTTGGCCAGATTGCGTTCGAAGGCAGCCTGGACTTGCACGGCATGAGCGTGGAAAAGGCGCGCGAGACGCTCTGGGACTTCATTGCCGAGGCGACCCGGCTGGAGGTGCGCTGCGTGCGCGTCACCCATGGCAAGGCAGCGCGCCTGGATGGCAAGCGACCAATGATCAAGAGCCACGTCAATACCTGGTTGCGCCAGCATCCCCAGGTACTGGGTTTCGTCTCTTGCAATCCGCGCCACGGCGGCACCGGCGCGGTCTACGTGATGCTCAAGCGAACCATGCTCGAGGGGCGCGACGAGTGAAGCCGCGCTTGCAGCGCCGCCCTTGCCGCCGTACCCTTCATCTTTGCGAAAATTCCCACAGGTAGATCCATGTCCCTGGAACAGAACTACACCGAGATCCTCAGCCAACTGGGCGAGGACGTCTCCCGCGAGGGCCTGCGCGACACGCCCAAGCGGGCAGCGAAGGCCATGCAGTACCTTTGCCGCGGTTATGAGCAGACCCTGGAAGAAGTCACCAACGGCGCGTTGTTCAGCTCTGACAACAGCGAGATGGTACTGGTTCGGGATATCGAGCTTTATTCGATGTGCGAGCACCACATGCTGCCGTTCATCGGCAAGGCGCACGTGGCCTACCTGCCCAAGGGCAAGGTCTTGGGCCTATCCAAGGTCGCGCGCATCGTCGACATGTATGCTCGCCGCCTGCAGATCCAGGAAAACCTCAGCCGACAGATCGCCGAGGCGGTGTCCCAGGTGACCGGCGCGGCTGGCGTGGCCGTGGTCATCGAAGCCAAGCACATGTGCATGATGATGCGTGGGGTGGAAAAGCAGAACTCGGCGATGATCACCTCGGTGATGCTGGGTGAATTCCGCACCAACGCCGCCACCCGCAGCGAGTTTCTCAGCCTGATCAAGTGACAGGCCCTCCACGCCGACCGCATGGGTCGGCGTCCTGCTTCAGGAGTTGCCCATGATCGTCAAAGCCCTGCGGGTCGGCCTCGGCCAGCTCATCGTGTTCGGCGACTGGATCAGTCGTCCGGCCAAACGCAAGCGTAGCCCCCAGGCCCAGGCCGAGGTCGACCAGCAAGCCCGCGGCCTGGCCCTGTACCAGTTCCATGCCTGCCCATTTTGCGTCAAGACCCGCCGGGCCTTGCACCGGTTGAACGTGCCGGTGGCGCTGCGCGATGCGAAGAACGACCCCGCCCACCGCCAGGCCCTGCTCGAGGGCGGCGGCCGGGTCAAGGTCCCTTGCCTGCGCATCGAGGAAGACGGCAAGACCACCTGGATGTACGAATCCGGGGACATCATCGCCTACCTGGACCGGCGCTTCGCTGGCGTCTGAGCGCCTCGCAACCTGAGTCAGGCTGTCTCGCAGGTCTTCACCCGTGTCCATGTGTAGTGGCGGCCGCCACCGGGACGCCGAAGCGGCCGCGATGGCCCGCAACGCGGCCCAGGCGCCGTCACATGGGCACCGTTCTCACCTCACGGGTACGGCCGCTCTGCCTCCTGCGCCATGGTTACGCTCGAACGTCTCGCGCCCCATCGCTGCGATCTGGCCTTCGATCAGCGCCTCGAACGGTCGCAGCAGCGCGTCGAAACGCTTCGGCGCCTCCAGCGCGTTCAGCGCCTGTACCACCGCCTCCACCGTCGACAAGGCACCGGCCTGCGGCGCCTTGCGCAAGCGGTAGCGCGAAACCGGTGCATCCCCCAGGCTCACCCGTGGCAAGGCAGCCAGCGCGGGATTGAGGTAGAGCAACTTGCGCGCCTTGCGCCAGGTACCGTCGGGCACCACCAGCAACAGCGGTCGGGCATCCGCCGCCGGGGTTGCTTCCAGCACCTGGGCCTGCTCCCCCGGGAACAACAATGCCGGCTGATAGCCAGGCGCCTCGAGCCCCTGTTGCAGGTCATCGAACGCCTCACCGACCCGCAACTCGGCATTGACCAGCCCCAACGCCACCAGGCGCGCCGTGTTGAGGGCGTGGGCGGTTTCGCTCGGATGCTGCAGCACCAGGACTCGGGTGCGGCTGTCAAGCTGGGGGATCAGCGGGCATAGGCATTGTGCGAGCGGACGCAGGCAGCGTTCGCAACGGGGTCTGGACATGGGGCTCTCTCCTGGCTGGCGCCAGTGTGGCGGCGCCAGCCGCAAGCCGCAAGCCGCAAGCTACAAGCTACAAGCTACAAGCTACAAGCTACAAGCTACAAGCTACAAGCTACAAGCTACAAGCTACAAGCTACAAGCTACAAGCCGGCCAGTGGCGAGTTCGCCCCATCACGATCGGCTTGCAGCTTGCCGCTCTCCCCTTCGATTACCGGTTGAAGCGCTCCGCCAGGCTGTACAGGTACTCGGCCATGCGCTCGAGCTCGCGACTGATGTCGGCGCCCTGCCGAGCCTGATCGGCGCTTTGGTCGCACAACTGGGCGATGCGGGTGATCTGCTGATTGATCTCCTCGGCCACGTGGCTCTGCTCTTGCGAAGCGGTAGCCATCTGCTGGCTCATGCCGGTGATGCGACTGATGGCCTGGGCAATGCCAGCCAGTGCCGAGCGCACCGCTTCCACGCTCTGCACGCTGTCCTGGGAGATCTGCTCGCCGTGGTTGGCGCTGGCCACCGCGCGCTCGGCACCGGCGCGCAGGCTGGCGATGATCTGATGGATTTCCTCGGTCGAGGTTCGGGTACGCTGGGCCAGCGAGCGTACCTCGTCGGCCACCACGGCGAAGCCACGCCCCTGCTCGCCGGCACGCGCCGCCTCGATCGCGGCGTTGAGCGCCAGCAGGTTGGTCTGTTCGGCGATGGCAGTGATCACATCGACCACGCTGCCAATCGACTGGGTCTGCTCGGCCAGCGCATGAACCGCCTGGCCGATGTCGCCGACCGCCTGGCTCATGCTGCCCATCGCCTCGAGACTTCGCTGCGCCAGCAAGGTGCCCTGCTGGGCCAGCTGATCGGCATCGCCGGCCGCGTGCGCCGTGCTTTGCACATGATGGGTGACTTCCTGGATGGTGGCGGCCATCTGGGCGATGGCGGTGGCCGACTGATCGGTTTCGCTGCGCTGGCGTTCGAGCATCCGTGCCTGGGTCTCGGACAGGCTGGAGGACTGCTTGGCGCGCGCCTTGACGCCTTCCCCAGCATCCACCAGCCGGGTCAGGGCAGTCTGCAAGCGGGCCTCCTCGCTGAGGATCGCCAGCTCCAGCTGGCCATGCAGGCCGGGGCTGTCGCTGTAGGTCAAGGCCACCAGCGGGCTGGTGAAGGCCTTTGGCTGTTGCGCCAGGGTACGGCGCAGGGCCTGGTCGCCGCGATGCTCGACCAGATACCAGGCCGCCAGCAGCGCGAGCACCAGTACCGCCAGCGCCGCCGCACTCGACAACCACAGCTGGGCCGCGGCGATGAGCAGCCCGGCGACCAGCAAGGGCCAGCCGCGTGCGAGCCGATGACCCAGGCGGGCGCGCCAGGGCCTGGCCGAACGGCCATTGCGCAGGCGTGCATAAAGGCGCTCGGCACGCTGGATCTGCTCGCGGGTCGGTACCGAGCGTACCGACTCGTAGCCGCTGACCCGGCCCTGTTCGTAAATGGGCGTGACATATGCGCTGACCCAGTAGTAGTCGCCGTTCTTCGCCCGGTTCTTGATCACTCCCATCCATGGCTGGCCCTGGCGAATGGTCTCCCACATATGGGCGAACACCGAGGGCGGCATGTCCGGATGACGCACCAGATTGTGCGGCTGGCCGACCAGTTCGTCGTAGGTGAAGCCGCTGATCGCCACGAAGGCGTCGTTGCAATAGGTGATGCGGCTGTCCAGGCCGGTGGTGGAGATCAGCCGCTGGTCGCTGGAAAAGGTTCTTTCCTGATCGGTGACAGGTAGGTTATTGCGCATCGTGCGGTCCTGTTTCAGGCATGAACTAAGTCCTTCTTGGACAAATAACGGTGTAGCAGAAGCTTTACAACCGAAACGGTGGGTAACGGTCGGGAACAGCCATCGAGCTGACGGATGGCATCGACGCAGGCGCTCAACCGACGTTGAGCTGGGTCTTGAGCAGATCCCGGAAGGTCTGGATCAACGGGTCGCGGCTGCGCCCGCGCCGAATGATCAGCGAGAACGGCGCCTGGTAGCCGAAGGTCGCTGACGACAGCACTCGCAAGTCGCCCTTGGCGACCCAGGCTTGGGCATAGTGCTCGGGCAGGTAGCCGATGTAGGCCCCCGAGAGCACCAGGATCAGCTGGGCTTCCATGCTGTCCACGGTCGCGGCGCTGTGCTTGAAGCCGTGTCGGGCCAGCTCGGCCTGGCTCCAGTAGCCACGACCGACCATGCGTTGATGGGTGATGACTTGCTCGGGAATGCGCTGCTCGCTGAACAACGGGTGTCGATTGCTGCAGTACAGCCAGTGCTGTTCGCGGTACAGCGGCTGGTAGAGCAAGCCGCTCATGCGCGAGGAGAACGCGCCGATGGCCAGGTCCAGGCGGTTGTCCTGCACGCCGAGCTGCAGATCGTAGGGACTGGAGACCGACAGGTGCAGATGCACGGCCGGATGCTCCTGGCTGTAGGCACCGATGGCTTCGGCCAGCGGCAGCGCCCGATCGCCCACCGTGGAATCGATCACCCCAAGGTTGAGGGTGCCGCGCAGCTCACCCTTGAGCGCCGCGGCGTACTGTTCGAAGCCGTCGAGTTCGGCCAGCAGCCGCAGGGTCTCCTGGTGGAACAGCTCGCCCTTGCTGGTCAGGCTGAAGCCGCCCCGTCCCCGGTGGCACAGCACCAGGCCGAGTGAGCTTTCCAGCTGGCTCATGTAGGTGCTGATAGCCGAGGTGGACAGGTTGAGTTCGCGCTGGGCACTGGCGAAGCCCTGGTGGCGCACCACGCTGACGAAGATACGCAAGAGTTTCAGGTCAGGCAGTGACGAAGCCATGTACGACGGTTCCACGAAAAGCGAGGCGCCAGTGTAACGTCGTCGCGCCGATAAGTTCACGGATTTCTGAAGTAAGTTTTTACCGTTAGCGATTCCATCGCCCCATTGCCTTGCGCAGACTGCCGGCAACACCGTGCCTGCGGCACCTGGTCGCTTGCGCGATCGCCCGCCGCAGGTTCGAACAAACATAACAATCGACTGATGAGGCCCACCGTGGACAAGATTCTTCACCAACCACTGGGCGGCAACGAAATGCCGCGCTTCGGCGGCATCGCCACCATGCTCCGCCTCCCCCACCTGCAAAGCGCCGCCGGGCTCGACGCCGCCTTCATCGGCGTCCCGCTGGACATCGGCACCTCGCTGCGTTCAGGCACTCGCTTCGGTCCTCGGCAGATTCGCGCCGAATCGGTGATGATCAGGCCGTACAACATGGCCACCGGCGCGGCCCCGTTCGACTCGCTGTCGGTGGCCGACATCGGCGATGTGGCGATCAATACCTTCAACCTGCTCGACGCGGTGCGGATCATCGAGCAAGCCTACGAGCAGATCCTCGAGCATGACGTGATCCCGCTGACCCTGGGCGGCGACCACACCATCACCCTGCCGATCCTGCGTGCCCTGCACAAGAAGCACGGCAAGATCGGCCTGGTGCACATCGATGCCCACGCCGACGTCAATGACCACATGTTCGGCGAGAAGATCGCCCACGGCACCACCTTCCGCCGCGCCGTGGAAGAAGGCCTGCTCGACTGCCAGCGCGTGGTGCAGATCGGCTTGCGCGCCCAGGGCTACACCGCCGACGATTTCGACTGGAGCCGTCGTCAGGGGTTTCGCGTGGTGCAGGCCGAGGAATGCTGGCACAAGTCGCTCGAGCCATTGATGGCCGAAGTACGGGAAAAGGTCGGTGGCGGCCCGGTGTACCTGTCCTTCGACATCGATGGCATCGACCCGGCCTGGGCACCTGGCACCGGTACGCCGGAAATCGGCGGCCTGACCACCATCCAGGCCATGGAGATCATTCGTGGCTGCCATGGCCTGGACCTGGTCGGCTGCGACCTGGTCGAGGTTTCGCCACCCTACGACACCACCGGCAACACCTCGCTGCTCGGTGCCAACCTGCTGTTCGAGATGCTCTGCGTGCTGCCGGGGGTCGTGCGCCGCTGAGTCGGCCGACTCGCCAGCCAGACCCGTGACGGGCCCCGGCGGCCCGTCACTACAAGAACAAGATCGCCGGACGGGGTGAGCCGTCCGCATGATCGACCTCGCCATAATAAAGATAATCGGGAGACCCCCAATGGCTTTGGACATCATCGTTGTACTGATCTATGCCGCGGGCATGCTCGGCCTCGGCTGGTATGGCATGCGCCGGGCGAAAACCCATGAGGACTACCTGGTGGCCGGACGCAACCTCGGCCCGACCTTGTACATGGGCACCATGGCGACCACCGTGCTGGGTGGCGCCTCTACCGTGGGCACCGTGCGCCTAGGCTACGTGCACGGGATTTCCGGCTTCTGGCTGTGCGCCGCGCTGGGCCTGGGCATCATCGCCATCAACCTGTTCCTCGCCAAGCCGCTGCTGCGCCTGCGCATCTTCACCGTCACCCAGGTCCTCGAGCGCCGCTACAACCCCATGGCGCGCCAGGCCAGCGCGGTGATCATGCTGGTCTATGCCCTGATGCTCACGGTCACCTCCATCCTGGCCATGGGTACCGTGCTGGAGGTGCTGCTCGACCTGCCGTTCTGGCTGGCCCTGGTGCTCGGCGGCGGCGTGGTGGTGATCTATTCGACCATCGGTGGCATGTGGTCGCTGACGCTCACCGACATCGTCCAGTTCGTGATCAAGACCGTGGGCCTGATGTTCATCCTGTTGCCGGTGTGCCTGCTCAAGGCCGGTGGCTGGGACAGCCTGGTGGCCAAGCTGCCGGCAGCCAGTTTCGAGCTGACCAGCATCGGCTGGGACACCATCGTCACCTACTTCCTGATCTACTTCTTCGGCATCCTCATCGGCCAGGATATCTGGCAGCGGGTATTCACCGCCCGGGACGAGAAAGTCGCCCAGCGCGCCGGGACCACCGCCGGGGTCTACTGCCTGCTCTACGGCCTGGCCTGCGCGGTGATCGGCATGGCCGCCTATGTGTTGATGCCTGACCTGGCCAACCCCAACAACGCCTTCGCCGCCATGATCAAGGGCACTCTGCCCGATGGCATTCGCGGATTGCTGATGGCCGCTGCCCTGGCGGCGATGATGTCCACCGCCAGCGCCGGCCTGCTGGCAGCCTCGGCGACCGTGACCGAGGACTTGCTGCCTCGCCTGCGTGGCGGCAAGCAGTCGAGCCTGGGCCTGAGTCGTCTGTTCACGATGCTCACGGGTTTGCTGGTACTGGGCATCGCCCTGCTGGTCAACGACGTGATCAGTGCGCTGACCCTGGCCTACAACCTGCTGGTCGGCGGCATGCTGATCCCGCTGATGGGCGCGATCTTCTGGAAGCGCGCCACCACCGCCGGCGCGCTGGCCAGCATGTCGCTCGGCTTCTGCACGGCGCTGGCCTTCATGCTCAAGGATGGCCTGGACGCCAATACGCCGATCTACTACAGCTTGGGCATCGGCCTGGCGAGCTTCGTGCTGGTCAGCCTGCTGTCACGGCAGACCGTGGTGGCCACCAGGCTGGCCTGATCGGCTTTACCCTGGCATGCCGCCACGCCCCATGTGTGCGGCGGCATGCCAGCTCACCGGCGACGGTTTTCGCGCCGGCGCCGCTCGTCCTCGGTGGGAATGGGTACCGGCTGCAGCGGTGGCGGGATGAGACCCAGGGCAACGCCCAGGTCGTGGAGCCAGTTGTTCATGCGCTTGTTCATAATGCCCCCTTAACGGGTCAGCCTCACGGTCGATCGATTCTGCGACGCTTCAGACAGATCATGATCCGATGTCCTGCATGAAGCGCTTATTCATACCTACAGATTGCGTTCAGTTTGACTGGTATCAAGCCGATTCCGCGAGTCCCGACGGTCGGTCAACTGTTTCTCCTTGTTGCAGATCGATCCGGGCGCGCGGCCCATTCGGACGAAGCCTAGCCCAGCACCTTGCGCAGCCACTGGCGTACCCTCGGCTCGGCACTGACCAGGATCACCCCAGCCAACACCATCAGCGCGCCGGCGACGAAGTTCAGGCTCAGCGGCTCGCCCAGCAACAACACGCCGAAGGTGACCCCGAACAGCGGCGTGATGAAGGAAAACACCGCCAGGTTGGAGGCCAGGTACTTGCGCAGCAGCCAGAACCAGGTCAGGTAGCTGAAGAACGACACCACGATGCCCTGGAACAGCACGCTACCCAAGGCCATCGGCGTGAACGAGACCTGCCCGACCTGACCACTGAGCACGGCCATCAGCAACAGGCCGAAAAAGCCCACCAGCAACTGATAGAACAGCGTCAGGGTCGCAGGCGCCTCGGACAGGCGCGAGCCGCGTACCACCACCGTGGTCGCACCCCAGGCAAGGCCGGCCAGCACACCGAAGGCGTCGCCCAGCAGCACGCGCCCATCGAGCTCATCGAGCGACAGGCCGCCGGCGAAAGCCGTGGCGATGCCGACGAAGGCCAGCAGGATGCCCAGCCACTGCAGTGGCCGCAGGCGCTCGCTCGGCAGCATGAAATGCAGGCCGAGCGCGGTGAACACCGGGGCGGTATAAAGAAACACCGACATGTGCGCGGCGCTGGTCAGCTTCAGCCCTTCGGCGATGAACAGAAATTCCAGCCCGAACAGCGCACCGGCCAGCAGGCCGCCGCGCCAGGTGCCGCGGACCTGCTGCCAGCCGCCACGCAGGCACACCAGCGCCCCTACCAGCACGGCGGCGATGGCCGAGCGCAAGGTGGCCTGCATGACCGGGGCGATATCGACGGCAGCCCATTTGATCAGGACTTGCTGGCTGCCCCAGATCAGGCAGAGCAACAGCATGACCTGCAAGGCAAAGGCATCGGGATTCTTGCGAGGCACGCTCATGGACGCGCCCTCTGAGAGATGTAAGGCATGGAAGAACTCGGCAGTCGAAGGAACGACTGCCGATTATCGGGTGGTCAGCCTCGGCCGGCCAGCCCAGGCTTGGCATGAAAAGTCGTCGAGCGACGATCAGGCCAGGAGAAGCAGACGAGCAGGCGCAGTTTACCTTTTGTAAATCAGCGGTCCGAGTCGGTTTTCGACGCAGCATGATCGTCGCGCAGACACTTTCGTAGCACGCCTAGATGGCACCCGTGGCGATCTGCGGGTTGGCCGAGATGCGCTCGAAGGTCTGCGGGTCGAGCGCGTCTGGCTGCTCGTCGAGCGCCTGGCGCGGCGTCGCATCGCCAGGAATGCTGCTGTCGAGCAGGCTCAGCAGCCGCGAACCGCGCTCGGTGAGCACGAAATTCTCGCCATTGCCACCGTCTTGCTCGGCACGCGACTGGATGTAGCCGCGCTCGAGCAACAGCTTTTCATAGTCACAGGCCCGGCGCTTGAGGTGATCCAGATCTTCCATAGGCTGGCCCTTCGCGGCCAGGGCCGCGGCGTGCTGCTCGGCGTATGGGCGTGGCGTGAAGCTTTCGCCCGCGCCATTCTGCACTTCATGCAACAGGCGCTCGATCAGATCCCAGTCATATTTGCTCATGAATGAAGCCTCCGAGGATGACACCATGGGTTCAAAGCATGTGACCGAGACAGGCTGGAGGTGTTCGTTCGCAGGGTGCAAGGTGCCGGGCGCCTGTCTGGCGTGCGACAGCGGCGCATACGGCCAATGCGAGCCACGCGCAAGGCCTGCGCGCCGGCCCCGACCTACCGGTGGGCAACCGGAATGAACGGGCCGCCAAGGGCAAGGGTCTGCTGCTTACACCTTCTCAGGAGATCCTGTCATGCTTGATATCCACTCGCTCAACAACCCACACGAAAAGAACGTCCATGGCCTGGAACGCGCCAGCTCGCTGGCCGGTGGCGCGCTGCTGCTGAGCAAGGGCCTGCGTCGTGGCGGCCTGGTCGGCATCCTGCAGGTGGCGGTCGGCGGCCTGGCGCTGGTGCGCGGCTTCAGCGGTCACTGCGCGGCCAAATCCTGGCTGCAGCAACGCCGTGGCGAATTGCACACACTGCGCTCGGACATCGAGCAGGATGCCGCGGACCTCAAGGCCCTGCGCACCAACGCCGACGCAGCGACCCGCGAAGCGAGCGTGACCGGCGACGACGGGCTGCTGACGCCCAAGCCCTGAGCGATCCCTGCCTCCGGCACCGCCAATGGCATTTTTGCAGGGCCTGAAGGCGTAGGAACCTGTCGGATCCCGAGGCCGCTCCGGGGTCCCGGCGGCGACCCCTACGTCCGGCCCTGCACTACCCACCGATGGCGCCGCAAGCACGGCCAGAAACTGTGGAGGCGGCTACAGTGCCGCGACCGGGGGCGCAGCGGCTTCAGGGTCCGACCACCGGCAGTTCTGAACAGGCTCGCGCAGAGGTCGTGTTGTTTGCGAGAGGCTGGGGCCGCTGCGCGGGCCATCGCGGCGCAAAGGCGCATCATCACTTCGGAGCAGATGCTTCGCGCAACGCTCTGGCCATACCGAAACCAGACCCAGCAGCCATTCCTACAACAACGGCGTATCCAGTACCTGCGACTTGCGCCCCAGCACACTCTCGCTGATCTGCACGAACTCCTCGGTATTCACGCTCGGCAGGCGCATCAGCGCGCGCGTGACGTCATCCAGCGAACGCTTGTCGTGGGTATGCAGGCGAATCTCTCGGTCCAGTGCCTGCAGCAACAGCACCCCGCGCGCGACCTGGGCCGGGCTGGCCTGTTCGCCACGCAGGCGGCTGACCTTGGCCGAGCGACTCTCGAGACGCTCTTGCATGAGCTGGTAGCGGTCGTCGCTGAGCCCGCCAGCCCGACGCAGCAAGACGGTGGCGTAGTAGTCGGCGAGGCTTTCGCCGATCCAGTCGCTGGCCTCGCGGTCGCTGATCTGGGCAAACGACTGCACCAGCGCGCGCAACAGCGGACTGCTGCCGCTCTCGTTGATCAGCGGCCGCGCACTGTCGAGATACAGCGAGCGGTGCGCACTTGCCACGCCGCGTCCCAGACCTTCTCGCGCCGCGACCACCAGCAGCTTGGGCGGGTTGCGGGCAAAAACCGCCTGCAGCTGCGGCCAGACGAAGGTCAGCAAGGTCAGGGTATCCAGACGTCGCATGCCCTGCCCGCGCGGCGCGGCGATGGTGACTTCGGTCTCGCCCAGGCGCGCGCGTCGGCTGCCAAGCTTGCCGGCCAGCATCCAACCGGTTGGCCGGTCGAACAGCCGCGAAACATCGTCGACGCGAAAGCGTTGCTTGCCGATACGCGGCCAGGCGGTCTCGATGCTCTGCCAACCTGCAGGCAGCTCGAAGCCCAGGCGAGCGACCAGTTCGACGCCATCCTGCTGGTCGAGCCGGGCCACGGGGACCAACTGGTCGCCGCGAAACAGCGCCCAGTGCGCGGTGATGCGGCTGTCACGGAGGCCATCGCGCCCCGGCTGGTCCAGCCGCACACGATAGGCCAGGCTGGCCTTGCCTGGCGCTGGACGCCAGGTGCCGCGATCGCCCTTGGTCGTTGGCAGCCATTGCCCATCGGCCTGGAAACCGCTGTAGGCGCCCTGCTTGCCCAAGGCGAAATCCAGGCTGCGCACCGCACTGCCGTCGGCCAGCACCAGGCGCACTTCGGCCTGGGCGGTCGCTGGCAGCAGACGCACCTGGTAATCGAGATCGACCTTGCGGGCCCAGGCTGGCGCGCTGGCTAGCAGGCATACGAGCAGTACCAGACGGCGATGCATTGAGCACTCCTTGTTCGGCGCAGGCGGGACGCCGTGGACGACCGAAGGTTTGTACGAAAGTCGCCGAGCCACGACCGGGCAAGGCGAACCAGGCCAGCAAGCGCAGCCTACCGGCTGCAATGAGCCTTCCGAGCCTGTCATCCACGCAGCGCGAGCGCTGCCTGCAAAGCCTAGCTGGCGCGGAAGATCAGGTAGTCTTCCCAGTCGTCTTCGGCCACATTGGCCTCGCTGAGCATGCGCCCGGACTGGGAAACGCGCTGGCAGTGGACCTGCTGGCGATCACCGCAGACCAGGTGGTGCCAATCGGGCAGGTCCTTGCCCTCGCTGACCAGGCGGTAGCCGCAGGTAGCCGGCAGCCAGGTGAACTGATCGGCCTTGCCAGGGGTGAGCTGGATGCAGTCAGGCACCTGGGCGAAGCGTCGTGGATAGTCGCTGCACTGGCAGCTGTGCAGGTCCAGCAGCTTGCAGGCGATGCGCGTGTACCAGACGCTGTTGTCGTCCTCGTCCTCGAGCTTCTGCAAGCAGCACAGCCCACAACCGTCGCACAGCGACTCCCACTCCTGCGGGTCGAGTTGTTCGAGGGTCTTGCGCCGCCAGAAAGGCGCGGTATCGGCGATCATCACACAGGTTCCTGCAATCGACTCGTTCAGCCGCCGGGGCGCGGCGGCGCCAGTCTAGAGCCTGTCCGCCAGCAAAGCCAGACCGCTTGTCAGGGCCGCTGCAACGCAGTAGCGTGCGGCTTCCCCAAACCTTGCAGGAGCGATCATGAGCGACACTCCACGCGTGGCGGACTACGCCATCGATGAACAATTCATCAACCGCTGGTCCCCGCGCGCCTTCAGCGACGAACCGATCAGCGAGCAGACCCTGCTCAGCTTCCTGGAAGCTGCCCGCTGGGCGCCTTCGGCCTACAACTCGCAGCCCTGGCGCTTTCTGTTCGCCCGCCGGGGCACTCCGAACTGGGAGCGCTACCTGCAATTGCTGGTACCGTTCAACCGCAGCTGGGCCCAGCACGCCTCGGCGCTGGTGGTGATCATTTCCAAGACCACCTTCACCGCGCCGGGCGCCGAGGAAGAATCGCCCGCACTGTGGCACACCTTCGATACCGGCTCGGCCTGGGCGCACCTGGCCCTGCAGGCCAGCCTGAGCGGCTGGCACACCCACGGCATGGCCGGCTTCGACAAGGAACTGGCGCGTCGCGAGCTGAAGATCCCGGAGAGTTACGAGGTGCACGCCATGGTCGCCATCGGCAAGCTGGGCGACAAGGCCAGCCTGGCCGAGGGGCTGCAAGCGCGCGAAGCGCCGAGCTCGCGTCGTCCGCTGAGCGAGCTGGCGGCCGAGGGTGATTTCACCCTCTGAGCGGCAAGCAAGAGCTTGACGCGTATGCGCTGGCGCGCGTGGCTACGCTGGGCGGCTCGGGGCTTTGTCAATAGCCGCGCTGGAAGTCTACCGTTCCCTGCATCGGTGCATTGGCCTGATAGGCATCGAGATTGTCCAGGAACAGGCGCGTCATGCCGATGGGCGAGGTAGGCGCGGCGCTGTGACCGGTCAGCAGCAGGCCTGGGGTGGTCCAGAACGGATGCTCCGCTGGCAGCGGTTCCTCCCGGCAGACATCCAGTACCGCCCCGCCGAGCCGGCCGGCCTGCAAGGCCTCGACCAGGTCGGCATCGACCACCGAGACGCCGCGCCCTGCGTTGATGAACAACGCCCCAGGCTTGAAACGGCCCAGCAAGGCCGCGTCGTACAGGTCATGGGTGGCCGGGGTGTCGGGCAGCAGGTTCAATACATGGTCCGCTCGTTCGACCAGGTTCGGCAGCTGCGCCAGGGTGGCTACCTCGGCGAACGGTGGCTGGGCACGGGCACTGCTGGCGATGCCCAGCAAGCTCACGCCAAACGGCGCGAGGAACTCGGCGACGCGCTGGCCGATTTCGCCGACCCCGACGATCAGTACCGTGCGGCCCTGCAGAGTGCCGCCGGGGCGGTCGTTCCAGACGCATTCGCCTTGGCTGGCCAACCGCTCCAGCAGCCGCCGCTCATGGGCAAGCAGGTAGGTCAGCATGTATTCGGCCATCACCTGGCCGAAGACCCCGACCGCCCGGGTCAGACGATAGTCGCGTGGCAGCCCCTCGGCCAGCAGCGGCGTGATGCCTGCCCAGGTGGACTGCATCCAGGCCGGTGCCGGGCACCGGCGCAGCAAGCCCGCGAGCAGGTCAGGCTGACCAAGCCAGATTGCACACTGGCCGGCCTGGCCAGCCAGCTCGGCGATGTCGTCACCGCCAACGATATCGAGGTCCGGCGCAGCTTCGGCCAGGAGCCTGGCGTAGCAGGCATGTTGCTGTTCGGCGAGCAGGATGCGCATGGGCGGGTTTCCCTGGTGGCTACGGCACGGTTGCCGCGTTGTTAGGTTCAGGCACTGTCCTTCGAGCCTGCCAGCCCCCGAGGCCGCCGCGCGCCCATCGCGGCCGGTCCGGCGCCCTGGAGGGCCTTCTGCACACGGCCTGCGTTCAAGCCGGATCGTTGCGCCGCAACAGCTCCTCTGGCAGGTGCTCGATGTATTCGTCCTCAGGCGGCGGCATCTGCAGGTGATACCCTTGGTTGTCGAGGTTCTCCAGCACCTTGGCGATGTCTTCGCGGGCCAGCTTGCGCTCGGGGCTGAGCACCAGGTCGAAGGCATGTACCGGGGTGCCGAAGAACGGCAACAACCCCTCGGGCACTCGCTGCAGGCCATCGGCCTTGAGCACGTAGAGGTACATCTCGTTCTTGCGTGGGCTCTTGTAGATCGAACAGATACGTTTCATCAGGATTCTCCAGCGCCTGCCAGACTTTCCAGCAGGGCCTGACCCATGCGCTCGCGGCGCCAGCCGCGCAGCGACTCGGGCAAATGATAGGGACCATCGGGGAAGCCACTCTTGAGCAGCGCCTCGAGTGTCTTCTTGCGCAGCATCAGCTCAGGCGCGATGCCCAGCCTTTCGCCTTCGGCCTGGCCGATGGCGCGCAGCCGCTTGAGTACGCCGGAGGCCTCGATCGGCAGCGGCTCGGGCAACGGTTCCGGCCACTGTTCGGGTGGCAGCGCGGCAGCCTGACGGATCAGCGCCAGCAGTTGCTCACCGTCCTGGCGGATGGTACGCGGATGCATGTCATCGATCCGGGCGAGCGCGGACAGGTTGTCCGGCTGGCTCTTGGCCATGGGCCAGAGGGCATGTTCGCGCAGGATGCGATTGCGCGGCACGTCGCGGCCACGCGCTTCACGCTCGCGCCAGGCGCACAGCTCGCGCAGTACCGCCAGCTGTTGACGCGACAACTTCCACGCCAGCTTGACCTCGCGGTACAGCGACTCGGGCTCCACTTCGCGGCGCAGTTGCGCGACCAGTTCGGCCCCGTCCTCCACGACCCAGGCGAAGCGCTCGTCGGACAGCCGCGGACGCAGGGCGCTGTACAGCTCGGCCAGATGCACGGCATCCTCGGCGGCGTAGCTGACCTGGGTCTGCGACAGTGGCCGCTGCAGCCAGTCGGAGCGGGTCTCGCCCTTGGGCAGCTCGAGCCCCAGCACTTCCTGCACCAGGCGCGAATAGCCCATGGAGAAACCGATGTTCAGGTAGCCCGCGGCCAGTTGGGTGTCGAACAGCGGTTGCGGCAGCTTGCCGGTCAGGCGCAGCAGCACCTCGAGGTCTTCGCTGCAGGCATGCAGCACCTTGAGCACGGCGGGATCCTCGAGCAGCTCGGCCAGCGGTCGCCAGTCGCGGATCAGCAAGGGATCGATGAGATAGGCCCGCTGGCCGTCACCGACCTGCACCAGCCCCGCTTTCGGATAGAACGTGTCGACCCGCATGAATTCGGTGTCGACTGCCACGAAGGGTAGTCGACGCCAGGCCTGGCAATGTTCGGCCAGGCGCTGGTCGTCAAGGATCCAGTGTATTTCGATGGCCACGAAGCTCTCCCGCAAACAGTGGCGCGCAGTATATACGGCGCAAGCCTCTCGCGGGAAACCGGCGCCCGGCGGCAGGCCAGGCGTGGCGCACCTGCCCGGCTCAGTCGGCTGGCAGGCGCAGCTTGGCGTAGGACTCGCGCTCGATGTCGAGAATTTCCGCGCATAGCTGGATGTCCATGCCCGGCCGTGCAACGACGGTTTCTCGCAGTACCTCGAGCAAGGCTGCCGACAACTGCCGCTTCACTTCAGCCGAGCGCCCGGCCAGCATCGCCAGACGGACATGGACGAAGCCGCGGCTCAGCGGCGAGATGCCCACCCGGAAATGCCCGAAGCCCTGGGCCCGGCTCTTGATGTCGAGCTCGTCGGCGAACTGCCCGCTGGCGACCAGCGCCTGGTTCAGGCGCAGCAGCACCAGCTCGACCTTCAGTTCGGCCAGGTTGTCGCTGTACTCCAGGTTCAGATGAGGCATCACGGGCGTTCCTGCTTCAGTAGGATCAGACAAGCCTAGTCCAGCTCGGGAACCTGGCAAACCAGCTATCCTCAAAGCTCTAGATCCTGCCAATCCCTGACCGAGGTGAAGAGATGCCAGTACCGCACGATCTGCTTGCTGACCTGCACGTGACCGAAGAGGCATTCCAGGCCTTCATCGACAAGGACCCCACGCTGCACCGGCTGCACAAGGAGTACAACGCCAGCGACAAGGCCGTCGTCGCGGCAGAGAGAAACGGCACCGCGGATGACGAGGTCAACCGCCTGCGCAAGGAGCGCCTGCTGATCAAGGACAAGATCGAACGGATCGTTCAGCCTTTGCGGGGGTGAGCCACAAGCTGCAAGCTAGAAGCGGATCGTGTCGTTCATGCGATCCGCTTTTGCTTGCAGCTTGTGGCGCGGAGCTTCAGCGCCAGCTCTCCTTGACGGGCTGGCGCCGTAGCCCCAGCAGCAGCCGGCCGAGCAGCAGCAACAGGCTCTCGATGACCAGCGCCAACACCAGGCCCAGCCCTATGCCCCAGGCCATCGCCTCGGGCACCAGCAGCACCTGGTAGGTATAACCCTTCAAGGTCTCGTCGCGCAGCTGCGGGTCGGGAGTCACCAGCACGTGCCAGGTGCGACTGGCCCATGGGCCTTGCAGGTTCTGCCATTCTCGTTCCAGGACCCGGTTGCGCAGCAGCAGGCTTTCGATGCTGTTGGCGTCGCTGTTGAAGACCGGGTCGTTGCTGGTGCGGTAATGCCGCACCAGCGCCTGCAGGTCGCCGTTGAAGAAGCGTTCGGCGGTCTGCTGGAAACCCTTGAGCGCCTGGCGCGATTCGAGCAGGTGCGCCTCGACCCGCTGGGTATAGCTGTCGATCAGCCCTGGCACCTGGACACCGGCCAGCAGGCCGAAGGTGAACAACAGCAACCGCAGGTAACTTCTGAACATGGCGCGACTTCCCTGGCTTCAGCTCTGCCCGTGGGCGACACACTCGCCATGTCGCCAAAGGGCCCATTGACCTGGCTCGTACTTCTTCCAGGTCTCGTTCTCGGTCAGGGGCTCGGTGGCGATCACCGTGACCACGTCGTTCGGGGTGGTCTGCGACTGGAAGTCCACGATCATGTCGTAGTCCTTCAGCCGGGCCGGCCCGAACGGCGCGCGACGGGTGATGTGCACCAGCTTGGTGGAGCAGAAGCAGAACAGCCAGTCACCATTGCTCAACAGGCAGTTGAACACACCCTTGTCGCGGTAGCCCGCACACGCTTCGACCAGCACCGGCAGCAGCTGTTCCACTTCCACCGGTTCGGGAAAGGCGCTGCGCACGCGGTTGAGCAGGTCGCAGAAGGCCGCCTCGCTATCGGTGTCGCCCACCGGCCGGTAGAAACTGACCTGGCCCTGGAAGTCGGCGAGCTGGCCGTTGTGCGCGAAACACCAGTTGTGCCCCCACAGTTCGCGGACGAAGGGATGGGTGTTGGACAGGCAGACCCTGCCGACATTGGCCTGACGGATGTGACCGATGACCACTTCGCTCTTGATCGGGTAGCGCTGCACCAGGTTGGCCACTTCCGACTCGCTGCTGGCGGTCGGGTCCTGGAACAGCCGCAGGCCACGCCCTTCGTAGAAGGCGATGCCCCAGCCGTCACGGTGCGGGCCGGTCCGGCCACCGCGCTGCATCAGGCCGGTGAAGCTGAAGACGATGTCGGTCGGGACGTTGGCGCTCATGCCAAGCAATTCGCACATGCCAGAGGCTCTCTCGCTCAGAGACGGGGTTCGACGCGCCCGCCCGCCGTGGCCAACTGCGGGTCGCGATAGGCGTGGCGATCGTCACGCTCGTCAGCATCGATCGCCTTGGCCTCGGCCGCCATTTCGGCATCACGCCGGGCCTGGGCCTGGGCGCGTGCTCGCCGGCGCTTGAGCAGCGGCCAGCGCACCAGGGCGAACAGCCCGTAAGCGATGAAGGCGATCAGCCCGTACATGGCCAGGTCAGAGGCCGCGCGCAGGGCGTTGTTGCCGACCTTGAACAACAGGTCCAGGGCCATGACGGCGATGGCCGGAGCGAAGCTGTGCTTGACCGGGTCGATGATGGTGGGGGTGAACAGCAGCACGGCCAGGATCACCCGCAGCGGCTCGCGCAGCCAGCGCCACATCCAGCAAGTGATGCGAAAGCCCACCAACAGGCAGCCCAGGGCTGCTACGGCATAGAGGCCCCAGGCCAGCAGATAGTCGTGTTCGGTCATGGTACGGATGCATGCCAGGCAAATTGATGCTTATGATAAACACTTTTGCGCGCAGGCGCCCCCAAAAGCCGCGATGCCGGCCGGACGAGCACGCTGTCGCCGGCCCGCTCGGTATCGCCATAGATCGAGAGACTCTCGCATGCCCGCCACCCCGAACCTTCGCCAGCCCCCGATCGCACGCCAGGACGCCGGCGCAGACCCCTACGCCTGGCTTCAGGCCCGCGACACGCCCGAAGTGCTGGCGTACCTGGCCGAGGAAAACGCCTACCAGCAGGATTGCCTGGCCGACCAGGCGCCGATGCGCGAACGGCTGTTCGAAGAAATCCGCGCGCGCATCCTGGAGACCGACCTGTCGCTGCCCTCGCCATGGGGGCCGTGGCTTTACTACACGCGCACCACGGCCGGCGATGAATATCCGCGCCATTACCGTTGCCCACGCCCGGCCGACGATTCGCTGGTGGTCGACGAAAGCCGGGAACAGCTGTTGCTCGACCCGAATGTCCTGGCCAATGGCGGCTTTCTCGCCCTGGGGACCTTCAGCATCAGCCCCGATCATCGCCTGCTGGCCTACAGCCTCGATGCCAGCGGCGACGAGATCTACACCCTGTACGTCAAGGACCTTGTCGACGGCACGCTGCACACCCTGCCCTTCGAGGACTGCGACGGCAGCATGACCTGGGCCAACGACAGCCAGACGGTGTTCTTCGCCCAGCTCGACGAGACCCACCGGCCCTGCCGGCTGATGCGTCACCGCCTCGGCGAAGCCCAGGCCAGCCTGGTCTTCGAGGAGCCCGACGGGCGCTTCTTCCTGCATTGCTACCGCTCCAGCTCGGAACGGCAACTGGTCCTGCTGCTGGGCAGCAAGACCACCAGCGAAGCCTGGGTACTCGACGCCGCCACGCCGCAGGCAGCGTTCACCTGCCTGGCGCCACGGCGCGAGGGCCACGAATACTCCCCCGACCATGGCCAGCTGGACGGCCAATGGCGCTGGTTCGTGCGCAGCAACCGCGACGGTATCAATTTCGCGCTGTACCATGCGCCGGCCGACCAGGTGCCAAGCGAGGCGCAATGGCAGCTGCTGGTGCCCCACCGCGAGGATGTCATGCTCGACGGCGTGAGCCTCAATGCCGAGGCGCTGAGCCTGAGCCTGCGCGCGGGCGGCCTGCCGATCATCGAGATCCACCCGCGTGGCCTGCCGGCCTACCGCGTGCAATTGCCGGACGCCGCCTACAGCCTGCATGTGCAGGACAGCCTGGAGTTCGCCAGCCCGCGCATCCGCCTGCGCTACGAAGCGCTCAACCGGCCGGCACAGATCCGCCAGCTGGAACTGGCCAGCGGTGCCCAGCAAGTGCTCAAGCAAACCCCGGTGCTCGGCCAGTTCGATGCCGACGAATATGTCAGCGAACGCCTCTGGGCCACCGCCGCCGATGGCACGCGCATCCCGATCAGCCTGGTCCGTCGACGTTGCGACCTGGGACGCTGCGTGCCGCTCTACCTGTATGGCTACGGCGCCTACGGAGCCAGCCTGGACCCCTGGTTCTCGCATGCCCGGCTGAGCCTGCTGCAACGCGGCGTGGGTTTTGCCATTGCCCATGTGCGCGGTGGCGGCGAGCTTGGCGAAGCCTGGTACCGGGCAGGCAAGCAGGCGCACAAGCAGAACACCTTCGACGACTTCATCGCCTGCGCCGAGCACTTGCTGGCCGAAGGCGTGACCGCGCGTGATCGCCTGGCCATCAGCGGTGGCAGTGCCGGTGGCCTGCTGATCGGCGCCGTGCTCAACCAGCGCCCGGAACTGTTCCGCTGCGCCATCGCCGAAGTGCCTTTCGTCGATGTGCTCAACACCATGCTCGACCCGGAGCTGCCACTGACCGTGACCGAGTATGACGAATGGGGCAACCCGCAGGAGCCGGAGGTCTACCAGCGGATCAGGGCCTATGCGCCCTACGAGAACGTCAAGGCTCAGGACTACCCGGCCATGCTGGTAGTGGCCGGCTACAACGACAGCCGGGTGCAGTACTGGGAAGCGGCCAAGTGGGTGGCGCGCCTGCGTACGCTCAAGACCGATGCCAACCCGCTGCTGCTCAAGACCGAGATGGGCGCGGGACACGGCGGCATGAGCGGACGCTACCAGGGGCTGCGTGACGTGGCGCTGGAGTACGCGTTCATTCTCGACCAGCTGGGCGTGGGCTCCGAGCCTGCCTGAAGGCTCAGTCGTCGCGTTCAGGCCGCTGGGGCGCGGGTGCTGGCCCCGGCGGCTGGCGCAGGCCCGGCAATGGCTGGTCCTTGGGTGGCGAAGGCAACGGCATCGGTGGCAACAGCGGTGCGCCGGGCTGGTTGTCACCTGCCCGGACCGGGGCGCCGGGGGTGATCTGCGGATAAGGCGTCGGCGTCGCGGTGCCCGGCGCGCCCGGCACCGGCACGACCAGGCGCGGCGGCTGGCTGGCGGCCTGGGCCGCAGGCCAGGCCAAGAGGATCACTGTGGCGAGGATCGCATGGAACATCTGCTGCCTCCTGTCGATAACCAAGCTACAGGCTACCCGCAATGGCGCGGTTTTGCCTGTCCGCGGCGCGCGTCCACGCGCTAGAATCAAGGTCAAGACCGTCAACAGCCCTGAACACTAGAAAGGAACACCGCCATGAGCTCGGCCTCTTCCGCCGCCGCCACCGCCCGCCTCGACCGCATCCTTGCCGACGCCAAGCGCGACAAGGAAATGGGCTATCGTGACAAGGCGCTAAAAATGTATCCGCATGTGTGTGGCCGCTGCGCCCGCGAGTTTTCCGGCAAGCGCCTCTCCGAACTGACCGTGCATCACCGCGACCACAACCACGACAACAACCCCCAGGACGGTTCGAACTGGGAGTTGCTGTGCCTGTATTGCCATGACAACGAGCATGCCCGCTATACCGACCAGCAGTATTTCAGCGAGGGGTCGCTGAGCAGCCCGAAGACCGCGACAGCCACGCATAACCCGTTTGCCGGGTTGGCTGATCTGCTGAAGAAATCCTGATGCGCGTGTAGAGACCGCAGTATCGCGAGGCCCGTGCTTGCGGCGTCATCGGCGGAATCACTGCGCTGGCGCTTAGCGGCCGCCGCCGGGGCTGCGGACCGGCCGCGGTGCCCGCGAAGCGGGCCCGGAACCGGCCAGGCCACAGCGCTCTACCCTCGCTGCCACAACCCGCGCACGAACCTACTCTTTCGAACCTGCCAGGCTGCCGAGGCCGCTCCCATTGGATTACACCTGCCGATACGGCAGCGCCTGCCGCGCCGCGTCCGCATACGCCCTGACCCCTTCCCGCTCCTGCATCAGGAAGTCCTCCACCGCCCGACGCAGCCCTGGATGCAGCAGGTAGTGCCACGAGCGCGTCAACACCGGCTCGAACCCACGAATCAGCTTGTGCTCGCCCTGCGCCCCGGCATCGAAGCGTTGCAGGCCCTCGCGGATGGCGAACTCCATGCCCTGGTAGAAGCAGGTCTCGAAATGCAAACGATCGAATTCGTCCAGGCAACCCCAGTAGCGCCCGTAGAGGCTGCCAGCCCCGACCAGGCTCAAGGCCATCGCCACCGGCCGCCCGCCTTGCCGGGCGATGACCACCCGCACCGCCTCCGGCATGCGCTCGCCGAGCAGACTGAAGAATGCCCGCGTCAGGTAGGGCGCGCGTCGACGCACGGCATAGGTGTTGGCATAGCAGCGGTAGATGAAGTCCCACTGCGCCTCGCTCAAGGCGTTGCCTGGATACCAGTCGAACTCGATCCCCTGCCCGGCCACCTGTTCGCGCTCCTTGCGCATCTGCTTGCGCTTGCGCGAGCTGAGCAGGTCGAGGAAGTCCTGGAAGTCCCGGTAGCCCTGGTTGCGCCAGTGGAACTGGCAGCCCAGGCGCTCCATCCAGCCCGGCAAGTCGCCCAGCTGGGCGTCCAGGGGCGGATCGGTGAAATTCACATGGGCGCCGGAAAGTCCGGCCTCGGCCAGGTATCCAGGCACGGCCTGCAACAGCTGCAACCCATCGCTCGGGTCGGCCGCCAGCAGCCGCGGGCCGCTGACCGGACTGAACGGCACCGCGCCGAGCAGCTTGGGATAGTAGGCGATGCCGGCACGCTCGCAGGCATCGGCCCAGGCATGATCGAACACGTACTCGCCAAACGAGTGCCACTTGCGATAGGCCGGCAGGATCGCCCGCGCCTGCCCGTCCCGCTCCAGCACCAGATGCTCGCTGGCCCAGCCGCTGTCAGGACCGAGGCTGCCGCTGTCCTCCAGCGCCGAGAGAAAGGCATGGCGCAAGAACGGCTGGTCCGGCGGCACCTGCGCATCCCAGATGGCCGGTGACAGGTCGCGCAGGCAGGCAAGACTGTAGAGGCGGGTCACGTCGATCGACTCGTGGCAAGTGAATGGCCAGTATCGCGGAAGAGGTCGGCCAAGCTCAAATCGTCCATGCCGGACTTCATCGCAGCGACATCAAATCGACATCAATCTGTCATTGGCCCCCGCAATACTTGCGCCTGTTTTCCGGAACCCCAGAACCTGTCTATTCAGGCACTTTCGGAAGGCATGCCAACTCGGGGGCGGGCGCCAGCCTCCCCACTTTTTCAACAGGGAGAACCTTATGCGTCTTGTTTCTACACTAACCGGAGCGAGCCTGTGCACCGGCATGATGCTGGCTCTGAGTGCTCCGGCCAGTGCGGCCGTCGACGCCAAGCTGCTCGAAATGCTTCGCGCCAACGGTTCCATCAACCAGGCGCAGTACAACGAACTGCAGGCTGACCTGGCCAAGGAAACCCAGGAGAAAGCCGTCCAGAAGGCTCAATCCGAACGCCTGAGCTCGTTTGAACAGAAAGTGGCATGGGCCGCCAAGACCCAGATCAAGGGCGATGTCCGCCTGCGCTACGAAGATGTCAACGTCGACAACCCGGTGTCGGGCAGCGGCAACCAGGACCGCGAGCGCGTGCGTGCCCGGGTCGGCGTGTACAGCGAGATCAACCCGCAGGTCGATGCCGGCATCCGCGTGGCCACCGGCAGCGGCGCCGACGCCCGCTCCACCAACCAGAGCCTGGACAACTACTTCGAGAAGAAATCGCTGTGGGTCGACCTGGCCTACCTCGACTGGCACCCGACCGCCATTCCCAACCTGCACCTGATCGGCGGCAAGATGCCCCAGCCGTGGGTGAGCATGGGCGACGTGATCTGGGACAGCGACGTCAACCCCGAAGGCGTGGTCGCGACCTACAAGACCGACCTGGGCGGTGTCGAGCTGTTCGGCAGCGCCGGTCACTACATGCTCAAGGACAACGTCGACGGCGACGGCGTGCAGTTCAAGCACGACCTGCAACTGTACGCAGGCCAGCTGGGCGCGCGCTTCGCGCCGGCCGACACGCTGAAGATGACCCTGGGCGCCAGTGTCTACGGCTACGACAACGACGAGTCCTCCGCCCCGCTGCTGGTCAACGGCAACACCACCAACGAGTTCAACCTGGTCGAAGGCTTCGGCCAGCTGGACTTCACCGGCCTGGCCATTCCGCTTTCGGCGTATGGCCAGTACGTGGTCAACACCGAGGCCGACGACAGCGAGGACACCGCCTGGCTGGCGGGCGTGAAGACCAAGCTCGGCGCCTTCGGCATCGACTACAACTACCGCGACGTGCAGCGCAACGCGGTGGTCAGCGCCTTCACCGACTCCGACTTCGCCAACGGCTTCACCGGTTCGCGCGGGCACAAGATCAAGGTCGGTTACGAGATCGACAAGAACTTCTCGGTGGCCGCGGCGTACCTGGCGGCCAAGTCGGACCGCTCGAACCTGCCGCGCAACGATGCGAACGTGGACACGGTGCAGGTGGATCTGGAGGCGAAGTTCTAAGCGTGACCTGAAGCCGGCGTGAGGTCGAGGCAGACGTCTTTAGGCGTCTGCCTTTTGCGCTGTGCGGGTGACGTATTGGACATGGATCGGGATGGCTGATTTGTGGGCCCTGCGGGCCCAATCGCGGCACGGGGGCCGCTCCTACGGCCGTAGTGACACCGCTGTAGTATCGGCTATTGCTGACGGTGCCTGGGCGTGGGTCGGTGGGGCTGATTTGTGGGCCCTGCGGGCCCAATCGCGGCACGGGGGCCGCTCCTACAGCCGTAGTGACACCGCTGTAGTATCGGCTATTGCTGACGGTGCCTGGGCGCGGGTCGGTGGGGCTGATTTTGTGGGCCCTGCGGGCCCAATCGCGGCACGGGGGCCGCTCCTACGGCCGTAGTGACACCGCTGTAGTATCGGCTATTGCTGACGGTGCCTGGTGAGGCTGATTTTGTGGGCCTTGCAGGCCCAATCGCGGCGCAGGGGCCGCTCCCACACCGGTCATCGCGGTCTCCTGTAGGAGCGGCCCCTGTGCCGCGATTGGGCCTGCAAGGCCCATGAAATCGGCCATCGATGAGTATCAGGCGGACGCTTCAGCCTCAGAAAACATGCCATAGCACACCCGAGCAACGATCGGTAAAACAATCACGCCTACCCTCACCTCCCTGCCTTCTAAGCTTCCTGACCCATACCCTGCCAAGGAGGCTGCGCATGCACTACCCCGCATCCCATCGACTACGTCGCGGCCGGTTTTCAGAGCCTGGCCGCATTTACCTCGTCACCACCGTCACCCATCGGCGGGCACCGCTGTTTCAACAGCTCAAGGCTGCCAGAACCGTCATCCGACACGTACAAACGCGCCCCGGCGAATTCGACACCCTGGCCTGGGTCTTGATGCCCGATCACCTGCACTGGCTCCTCCAGCTGGAATCGTCCAGGCTCGAGCGTGTGGTGCATGGCTTCAAATCCTGCAGCAGTGCGGCGTTGCTCAAGGCTGGGCTGGCGACCGGGCGGGTGTGGCAGGCGGGTTATCACGACCGGGCGCTGCGTCGTCGGGACGACGTGCGTACCGCCGCGCGCTATATCGTGGCCAACCCGCTAAGGGCAGGATTGGTGGACCGGGTGGGCGCTTATTCGCATTGGGACGCGGTGTGGTTGTGAGCCGGGATGGCATGGTCCCTAACGCTTCCGGCGCCTGGTCCTTCTGGTACAGGTGCAGGGCGATCACCGAACGGGGCGAACGGGTGTCGGCCTGGCGTGACGCTGGGCGTGGATCGGCGTTGCTGATTTTGCGGGCCCTGCGGGCCCAATCGCGGCACAGGGGCCGCTCGCGGTCTCCTGTAGGAGCGGCCCCTGTGCCGCGATTGGGCCTGCAAGGCCCATGAAATCAGCCATCGATGAGTATCAGACGAGCCAGGTCTTAGGGACCACGTGGGCGGGGTGTGGTTGCGAACGCCCCACGGCAACCCGCCCTTTCGAGCGCCAGGGCTGCGCCCTGGCAGGCCTTTACCGCTTGCGCAGCACCACGCTGCCGATCGAATACCCCGCCCCGAACGAACTCAACACCCCCAGTGCCCCCGGCTGCAGATCATCCTGATGCAGGTGGAAGGCGATCACCGACCCAGCCGAGCTGGTGTTGGCGTACCGGTCGAGGATCACCGGCGCCTCGGCCTCGCTCGCCTCGCGGCCGAGCAGCTTCCTGACGATCAGCTGGTTCATGCTGAGGTTGGCCTGGTGCAGCCAGAACCGCTGGATGTCGCCTGGTTCCAGCTGCAGCTCGGCCAGATGCCTGCCGATCAGTTCGGCGACCATCGGGCAGACTTCGCGGAACACCTTGCGGCCTTCTTGGACGAACAGTTTTTCCTCGGCCAGGGCGCCATCCTCGGCGCGGTTGAGAAAGCCGAAGTTGTTGCGGATGTTGTTGGAGAACTGCGTCAGCAGCTTGGTCCCGAGGATCTCGAAGCCATGCGAGGAGCTGGCCTGGTCGGCCCTTTCCAGCAGCACGGCGGTGGCCGCATCGCCAAAGATGAAGTGGCTGTCGCGATCACGGAAGTTCAGGTGCCCAGTGCAGATCTCCGGGTTGACCACCAGCACCGCGCGGGCCTGGCCAAGCTGCACGCTGTTGGCCGCGGTCTGGATGCCGAAGGTGGCCGAGGAGCATGCCACGTTCATGTCGAAGCCGAAGCCCTGGATGCCCAGGGCCTGCTGCACTTCGATGGCGATGGCCGGGTACGGACGCTGCAGGTTGGAACAGGCGACGATCACCGCGTCGACATCGGCGGCGCTGCGACCGGCCCGCTCGAGGGCCTGGCGCGCGGCGGCCACCGCCATTTGGCAGAGGATCGACGGCTCGTCGTTGCCACGCTCGGGCAGGCGCGGGCGCATGCGCTGCGGGTCGAGAATGCCGGCCTTGTCCATCACGAAGCGGCTTCTGATCCCCGACGCCTTCTCGATGAAGGCGGCGCTCGACTCGGCCATGGCGGACATTTCGCCACGCCCGATGGCCTCGGCATGCGCGCTGTTGTACTGATGCACCCAGGTGTTGAACGAAGTCACCAGCTCTTCGTTGCTGATGCTCTGGGGTGGCGTGTAGAGACCGGTGCCGCTGATCACGACGTCGTGCACAGTCGTTCCTCTTGTTCTAGGGCCGGCCACGCTTGGATGACCGGCCTGCGATGGAATGGTTGGTGGCACTTTAGTACCAATTTCTGGACGTGCCGCGCCAGGATGCACGGCATCGAAGCCTCCTGCCGTCGCAGGCAGGTCTTGCCGCCCTGCGGCAGCACCTGTCATACCCTCATCGTCCAGGATCGAGTGTGCCCAAGTGTGCCACAAAACGCCCCGGCTTCACGCCTCTACCTGGCTCCACTGCTTGCTCAGGCGCTTGTCGGAAACCGGCACCTTGGTGCCCAGCTGCTGGGCGAACAACGACACCCGGTACTCTTCGAGCAGCCAGCGGTACAAGCTCAGCTGCTCGTCGCGCTTGCCTTCCTGGGCGTGCTTGTCGACGCGGGCCTGGTACTGGGCCCACAGGTTGCCCAGCTCGACACTCCAGACCCGATCCTTCTGCACCTGTGCGCCCAGCTTTTCCAGGCGCAACTCGATGGCCTTGAGGTAACGCGGCAGTTCCTTGAACCACACGCCAGGGGTCTGGCGGACGAAGCCAGGGTAGACCAGATGGGCCAGCTGCTGCTTGATGTCATTGAGCGACACCGCATGACTCAGGTCGATCCGGCCCTTGAACCGCTTCTGCAAGCCATGCCACAGCTTGAGCACTTCCAGGGTCTGGCGCGCCAGGCGCTCGGCATGCTCGGCCCAGCTGCCACGCTTGCGCTCGGCCAGCGAAGCCAGGCCGGCGCCGTCGCGTGGCAACGATGCCTCGCCTTCGAGGATGCAGCTGTCGAGGCTGGCCAGCAGGATGTCCTCGACCAGCGCATCGACCCTCCCCATGTCGCGGTACAGCAGGCCCAGCTCGGTCAGCCCTGGCAACTTGCCACGCAGGAACTTGGCCGGCTCGGCCAACTGCTGCAGCAACAACCGCTGCAAGGCGCGGCGGTGCTGGAACTCGGCTTCGGCCTGGGTCGAGAAGCGCCCTTCGCGCACCGCGCCGTGGTCTTCCACCAGCGCCGGGTAGACGGTCATCGACAGGCCGGCGATCTTCTGCTGGGCGGTCTGCGCCACCTCGGCGAACGCCTTGGCCTGTACCGGCTGCTCGGCTTTCTCGTTGCGCGGCATGGCCAGCGCGGCCTGGCTGGCGGCGGCGAAGCGCGCGGTCAGCTCGGCCAGGTCACGCCCTTCGCCAAGGAACTTGCCCTGGCCGTCGACCACCTCGATGTTCATCCGCAGGTGCCCTTCCACCAGCCCGGCGGCTTCAGCCCAGGCTTCGTCAGCGACCCGCACGCCGGTCATGCGCAGCAGTTCCTGGCCCAGCGCCTGGGGCAAGGCGCCCTGGCCGAACGCCAGGCGCGCCAGCGCCGCGCGGACGAAGTCCGGCACCGGCACGAAGTTCTTGCGCAGGGCCTTGGGCAGGTTGCGCACCAGGGCGATGCACTTGGCCTCGAGCAGCCCCGGCACCAGCCACTCCAGGCGCTCGCCCGGCAGGCTCGGCAGCAATGGCGCCGGCACTCGCACGGTGACGCCATCACGCGGATGGCCAGGCTCGAAGTGGTAGCTCAAGGGCAGCCGCAGCTCGCCGACTTGCAGCGCGTCGGGGTACTGCGCGGCGGTCACTTCGCTGGCCTGGCGGGCCAGCACGTCCTCTTCGCGCATGATCAGCAGGTTCGGGTCCTTCTGGCTGTTGCCCCGGTACCAGCTGTCGAAGGTCGCGGTCTGGTGGATCTCCTGCGGCAGGCGCGCCTCGTAGAAGGCATAGAGGGTTTCCTCGTCGGCCAGGATGTCCCGGCGGCGGGCCTTGGCCTCGAGCTCGTCGAGCTGCTCGAGCAAGCGCTTGTTGGCTGCCAGGCACTTGGCCCGCGACTGGATCTGCCCGCCGACCAGGCCGTCGCGGATGAACAGCTCGCGGGACACCTGCGGATCGATGGGACCGAAATGCACCGGGCGCCGACCGACCAGGATCAACCCGTACAGCGTGATCTGCTCGTAGGCGACCACCTGGCCGCGCTTCTTCTCCCAGTGTGGCTCGAAATGGTTCTTCTTGATCAGGTGCATGGCCAGCGGCTCGATCCAGTCAGGCTCGATCTTGGCGACCATGCGCGCATAGAGCTTGGTGGTCTCGACCAGTTCGGCGGCCATCAGCCACTGCGGACGCTTGCGACCCAGCCCGGATGAGGGGTGCACCCAGAAGCGGCGCTGGCGCGCGCCCTGGTAGTCGCCATCCTCGGTCTTGTGGCCGATCTGGCTGAGCAGGCCGCTGAGGATCGCCTTGTGCAGGCGCGGGTAGTCGGCCGGCTCCTTGTTGGCCGTCAGTTGCAGGTCGCGGCAGATCAGTGCCAGCTGGCGGTGGGCATCGCGCCACTCGCGCAGGCGCAGGTAGTTGAGAAAATTCTTCCGGCACCAGCTGCGCAGCGGGTTGGCGGTCAAGGCCTGGCGCTGTTCCTCGAAGCCACGCCAGAGGCTGACCAGCGCGGCGAAATCGGAGTCGCCATCCTTCCATTGGGCGTGGGCCTGGTCGGCGGCCTGCTGGCGCTCTGGCGGTCGTTCGCGGGGGTCCTGCACCGACAGCGCGCTGGCGACGATCAGCACTTCCTGCAGGCTGCCCTGGCGTGCGCCTTCGAGCAGCATACGACCGAGCCGAGGGTCGATCGGCAGGCGCGCCAGCTGGCGACCCAGCGGGGTCAGCTGGTTCTCGCGATTGACCGCCGAAAGTTCCTGCAGCAGGTTGAACCCGTCGCTGATGGCCTTGCCATCCGGCGGCTCGATGAACGGGAAGGCATCGATGGCACCCAGGCGCAGGTGCAACATCTGCAGGATCACCGCCGCCAGGTTGGTGCGCAGGATTTCCGGATCGGTGAAGGCCGGCCTGGCATTGAAGTCTTCCTCGCTGTACAGGCGCACGCAGATACCCGGCTCGACCCGCCCGCAGCGGCCCTTGCGCTGGTTGGCGCTGGCCTGGGAAATGGCTTCGATGGGCAGCCGCTGGACCTTGGCGCGGTAGCTGTAGCGGCTGATGCGCGCGGTGCCGGTGTCGATCACGTAGCGAATGCCCGGCACCGTCAGCGAGGTTTCGGCGACGTTGGTCGCCAGCACCACGCGGCGCCCGGCGTGGGACTGGAAGATGCGCTGCTGCTCGGCCGGCGACAGCCGTGCGTACAGCGGCAGGATCTCGGTATGCCGCAGCTGCGCCTTGCGCAGCAGCTCGGCCGCGTCGCGGATCTCGCGCTCGCCGGGCAGGAATACCAGCACATCGCCCGGCCCCTTGCGCTCGTGGCGCTCATGCTCGGCGATCTCGTCGAGGGTGGCGAGGATCGCCTGGTCGACGGTCAGATCGTCCTCGAGTCGATTGCCCTCCTCGTCCTGCTCGCTGGTCAGCGGGCGGTACCAGGTCTCGACCGGAAAGGTACGACCGGACACCTCGATGATCGGCGCGCCATCGAAGTGCTTGGAGAAACGTTCCAGGTCGATGGTCGCCGAGGTGATGATCAGCTTCAGGTCCGGCCGGCGTGGCAGCAAGGTCTTGAGGTAGCCGAGCAGGAAGTCGATGTTCAGGCTGCGCTCGTGGGCCTCGTCGACGATGATGGTGTCGTAGCGCTCGAGGAAACGATCGTGCTGGGTCTCGGCCAGCAGGATACCGTCGGTCATCAGCTTGACCAGGGTATTGGCGTCGCTCTGGTCCTCGAAGCGCACCTGGTAGCCGACCAGCGCGCCCAGGGGCGTGCCCAGCTCTTCGGCCACCCGGGCGGCGACGCTGCGCGCGGCGATCCGCCGGGGCTGGGTATGGGCGATCAGGCCATGGCTGCCGCGACCCAGTTCCAGGCAGATCTTCGGCAGCTGGGTGGTCTTGCCCGAACCGGTCTCGCCAGCGATCACCAGCACCTGGTGTGCGGCCAGGGCCTTCTTGATTTCGTCACGCTTGGCGGCGATCGGCAGGCTGTCGTCGTAGCGCACCTGCGGCACGCTGGCCTGACGAGCAACGACCTGGGCGCAGGAAGCCTGGACTTTTTCCACCCATTGCGCCAGGCGCGCCTCGTCGGGACGCTTGCGCAAGTCGTGAAGCTGCCGCCGCAGGCGATGGCGGTCGGCAATCATGGCGTGGTCGAGGTTCTTCAGCAGCTGGTCTATGGCGTGGTCTGTCATGAGGCTCGCGTGGCGCAGGGGGCCCTGCGTGATGATGATCGGCGTTGAGATGTGGATTGTCGCAGATTTGCGCGGTGGGCGGCATGGGGCGGTGGATCGCCGGGACGCTGTGTGAGCCGCGGGAGCGGCCGCCGCCGGGGTGCCGGACCGGCCGCGATAGGACGCGCAGCGCCCTCAGGTCTGGCAAGCGACAGGGTCGTGAACAGGTGCGCACTGGGATGCTCGGCTGGTTTGCGGGATTCCGGGGGCCGCTTTGCGGCCCACCGCGGCCGGTCCTACACCCAGCTCACCCCGCCTTCTTCAAGCCCTGCTTCTTCAGCTCTTCGTCGCGCAGCTCGCGGCGCAGGATCTTGCCGACGTTGGTGGTCGGCAGCGCATCGCGGAACTCGACCTGCCGGGGTACCTTGTAGCCGGTGACGTTGGCGCGCATGTGCTCGACCACCTGTTCCCTGGTCAGGGTCATGCCTGGCTTGACCACCACGAACATCTTGATCACCTCGCCGGACTTCTCGTCCGGCACGCCGATGGCCGCGCATTGCAGCACGCCCGGCAGGCTGGCGAGGACATCTTCCAGTTCGTTGGGGTACACGTTGAAGCCCGACACCAGGATCATGTCCTTCTTGCGGTCGACGATGCGCATGTAGCCGTCGGGCTGGATCAGCGCGATATCGCCGGTCTTGAGCCAGCCTTCGCTGTCGAGGATCTCGGCGGTGGCTTCCTCGCGGCGCCAGTAGCCCTTCATCACCTGCGGGCCCTTCACGCACAGCTCGCCGACCTCGCCGAACGGCAGCTCGCGGCCACCGTCGTCGATCACCTTGCACAAGGTGGACGGCACCGGGATGCCGATGGTGCCGATCTGGTTGGCCTGGGCCGGGTTCACCGCGGCCACCGGGCTGGTCTCGGTCATGCCGTAGCCTTCGCAGATGGCGCAACCGGTCACGGCCTTCCAGCGCTCGGCCACGCTGAGCTGCAAGGCCATGCCGCCGGACAGGGTGATCTTCAGCGCCGAGAAATCCAGGGCGCGGAAGGCATCGTTGTTGCACAGCGCCACGAACAGGGTATTGAGCCCGACGAAGCCGCTGAACTTCCACTTCGCCAGCTCCTTGACCATCGCTGGCAGGTCACGCGGGTTGGTGATCAGCACGTTATGGTTGCCGATCAGCATCATGGCCATGCAGTGGAAGGTGAAGGCGTAGATATGGTAGAGCGGCAGCGGCGTGATGAGGATTTCGCAGCCTTCCTTGAGATTGGCGCCCATCAGCGCCCGGCACTGCAACATGTTGGCCACCAGGTTGCGGTGGGTCAGCATGGCGCCCTTGGCGACGCCGGTGGTGCCGCCCGTGTACTGCAGCACGGCGACATCGTCGGGCTGCGGGTTGGGCTCGGCCAGCGCCTGACCCTTGCCCTTGGCCAGCGCATCGTTGAAGCGCACGGCCTGGGGCAGATGATAGGCCGGGACCATCTTCTTGACGTACTTGACCACGCTGTTGACCAGCAGGCGCTTGAGCGGCGGCAGCAGGTCGGCCACTTCGGTGACGATGACGTGGCGGACCTCGGTGCGCGGCACGACCTTTTCCGCCAGGTGGGCCATGTTGGCCAGGCAGACCAGGGCCTTGGCGCCGGAGTCCTTGAATTGGTGCTCCAGCTCGCGCGCGGTGTACAGCGGGTTGGTATTGACCACGATCAGGCCGGCGCGCATGGCGCCGAACACGGCCACCGGATACTGCAGGACGTTGGGCAGCTGCACGGCGATACGGTCGCCGGGCTCCAGGTCGGTGTGGTGTTGCAGCCAGGCGGCGAAGGCACCGGACAAGCTGTACAGCTCACCGTAGGTGAGGGTCTTGCCCAGGTTACTGAACGCCGGCTTGTCGGCGAAACGCTCGCAGGACTGCCTGAGCACCGCCAGGATATTGGGGAACTCGTCCGGATCGATTTGCGCCGGTACCCCGGCCGGGTACTTGTCCTTCCAAAAATGGTCGATCATGGAAAGCCCACTCCTTTAGCACCGCGAGTTCTGCATCGCATCGATGCGATTGTTATAGATATGGGATGACGGATCGCTCGACGACCGGTTCATCCAGAAGCGCGCCGAGAGTAGCAGCTTTGCCAGGAGGCGCCTAGCTCAAGGAGGGGCTGTAAAGTCACGAAAGTGACCATTTACACCGATTCAGTCACCAAAAGAATAAATTAACGTTTCCGTCATGAAGCCTTCGCTACGGCCTGCCAGCACGCCCCGAGCTGCGGCGGCCGGCACACCGTCACCTGGCGGTTCAGACCGCCATGTCCCGCAACTCACGGCGCAGGATCTTGCCCACCGGGGTCATTGGCAGCGCATCGCGCAGGACGATCTGCCTGGGTACCTTGTAGGCGGCCAGGTTGGCCCGGCAGAACGCCTCCAGCTCCTCGACGCGAAGACCCGCCTGGCGCGGCACCACGAACAGCCTGACCGCCTCGCCGGAGCGCTCGTCGGGGACGCCGATGGCGGCGCAACTGGCCACCTGCGGATGGGTCATGAGCACCTCTTCGATCTCGTTGGGATAGACGTTGAAACCAGAGACGATGATCATGTCCTTCTTGCGATCGACGATCCGGGTGAAGCCGTCCGGGTCGATCACCGCGATATCGCCGGTCTTCAGCCAGCCCTGCTCGTCCAGTGCCTGGGCCGTGGCCTCGGGCTGGCGCCAGTAGCCCTGCATGACCTGCGGCCCCTGGATGCACAGTTCGCCAGCCTGGCCCAGCGGCAGCTCCTGCCCCGTCTCGTCGATGACCTTGAACGCAGTGCCCGGTACCGGCACCCCGACCGTGCCCAGGCGCGCCTGCCGGCCGTAGGGGTTGGTGCTGGCCACCGGTGAGGTCTCGGTCAGGCCGTAGCCTTCGACGATGCGGCAGCCGGTGAGGTTTTCCCAGCGTTCGGCGGTGGCCTTGACCAGCGCGGTGCCGCCGGAGTTGGTGATCTTCAACGCGGAGAAATCCAGGCGGGCGAAGCCTGGATGATCCATCAGCGCGACGAACAGGGTATTGAGCCCGACCAGCGCGGAGAAGCGCCATTTGCCCAGCTCCTTGATGAACGCCGGGATGTCCCGAGGGTTGGTGATCAGCACGTTGTGGTTGCCGGTCACCAGCATGCACATGCAGTTCGCGGTGAAGGCATAGATGTGGTACAGCGGCAACGGCGCGATCATCACCTCCTCGCCCTCCTTGACCAGCACCTGGCCATCGGCACCACGCTGGCGCAGGCAGGCGAGCACCTGCAGCATGTTGGCGACCAGGTTGCCGTGGGACAGCATCGCGCCCTTGGCCAGGCCCGTGGTGCCACCGGTGTACTGCAGCACGGCGAGATCATCCAGCCCCAGCGGTACCGGCCGTGGCTCGAGCCCCTTGCCCTGGCGCAGCACCTGGCGCATCGACACCGCCTGCGGCAGGTGGTAGCGCGGAACCATCTTCTTCAGCTTGTCGACCACGGTATTGACCAGCCAGCCCTTGGCGGCCGGCAGCAGGTCGCCCATGCGTGCCTCGATCAGGTACTCGATGTCGGTGTCCGGCAGCACGGCCTGCACACGGTTGCCGAACAGGTTCAGGTAGACCAGCGCGCGCACCCCGGCGTCGGTGAACTGGTGGCGCATTTCGCGCTCGGTGTACAGCGGATTGGTATTGACCACCACCAGCCCGGCACGCATGGCGCCGAACACGGCGATCGGGTATTGCAGGACGTTGGGCATCTGCACGGCGATGCGATCGCCGGGCTGGAGCTGGGTATGCCGTTGCAGCCAGGCGGCGAAGGCGGCGCTGTGACGGTCGAGATCGGCGTAGGTGAGCGTCACGCCGAGGTTGCTGTAGGCCGGGCGGTCGGCGAAACGCCGGCAGGCGCGTTCGAAGACCTCGACGACCGAGGCGTGGCGGGTGAGGTCGATGGTGGGCGGGACGCCTTCGGGGCGTTTGTCGTTCCAGAAGTCGGCGTGCATTTATTGTTGTCCTCTGGGTGGTCCGGGGTGTCTGCGCGTGGTGGGTGGTGGCCGTCCGGGAGCCGCCTTGCGACCCATCGCGGCCACCAGGGCCGCGCCTACGCCAGCCGTGCACATCTCACGACCGGGATAGCCCGCGACGCCGCCCCATCAGCACAAACCGGACGTTAGCAGCTCCACCCCACGCCAGAACCGCCATCAACATCTTGAATTCCTTTAATGCCTGCAGAACCCCGCGCAACTCCCTTGTCCATGGCCGTGGCCGGCAAATGTGATGCAACTCATTGCACCGAACGTCTCACCGAGCACACCCAGCCAAGCGGCAACCGTGCCTTGCCGCTATCATCGGCTGACCCAGCGAGACACCTGTGGCCCAGCCCGCGCCGGGCCACAGGCGCCTCGTCAGCCCTCCTACAGGAAGCCAAGATGACCCAGGTCACCAACACGCCCTACGAAGCACTCGAAGTCGGCCAGACCGCCAGCTACAGCAAGTCCGTGGAAGAGCGCGACATCCAGTTGTTCGCCGCGATGTCCGGTGACCACAACCCGGTACACCTGGACCCGGAATTCGCCGCCCGGAGCATGTTCAAGGAGCGCATCGCCCACGGCATGTTCAGCGGTGCGCTGATCAGCGCGGCGGTGGCCTGCACCTTGCCCGGCCCCGGCACCATCTATCTGGGCCAGACCATGAGCTTCCAGAAGCCGGTGAAGATCGGCGACACCCTCACCGTGCGCCTGGAAATCCTCGAGAAGCTGCCCAAGTTCAAGGTTCGCATCGCCACCAACGTGTACAACCAGAACGACGAGCTGGTGGTCGAGGGCGAGGCGCAGATTCTCGCGCCACGCAAGCAGCAGACGGTCGAGCTGGTCAGCCCGCCGAACTTCGTCGCCGGCTAATCGAGCGCCTCAGGCCGGATGAACCAGCGCCAGCGCTCAGTCGGGCATGCGCTGGGTCACTACCTCCACCAGGCGGTCGAAGCTTTCGCCCCAACCTTGGTGGAAGCCCATCTGCTCGTGGGTACGGCAGTCGGCGGCGCTCCAGTGCCAGGCGCGAGCGGTGTGCCGGGTCCTGCCGTGTTCGTCGTCGAAGCAGGCCACGGTGGTCACGAAGGCCCTGTTCGACGGCACCCAGCCTGGCCCGAAGGCGTCGGTGAACACCAGCCGACGCGGCGCCGTGATGTCCAGGAACAGGCCCTGGCTGACATGCTCGGACCCGTCGGGGGCGCGCATCCGCAGGCGCAGCAGCCCACCGACCCACAGTTGCAACTCGCATTCGGGCGTGGTCATGCCATGCGGTCCCCACCACTGCATCAGCCATCGTGGCTCGGTCCAGGCGCGGAACACCTTGTTGGGCGGGGCATCGATCAGCCGACTGACCGACAGTTCATGTAGCGCCACTCCCTGGCCTGCGAGTGCAAGGCTCATGTGGTCGTGCTCCAGAGACGGATGACGTTCGGATTCCAGGCAGGCTGTAGGCTTTGTACGAAAAGTCGTCGAGCGGCGATCAGGCCAGGCGAAAACAGGCGAGCAAGCGCCGTTTACTGGTTGTAAACGAGCATTCCGAGCTGTTTGCAACGTAGCCCGATCGCCGCGCAGGCACTTTTCGTACAAAGCCTAGCGCAGCCCTTGGTCACGATAGACCAGGGGCGGGCCTTGCATGCCCTCGCCCGTCAGGTCGGCCAGTGCGATTGGCGATAAGCCGCGTTGCGCTGGTGCGCGAAGCGTCCTACAGCGCAGCCGGCGCCAGCATGAATTCGCGATAGCCGGAAGTGATCACATAGACCGCGAAGTAGCAGAAGATGGCTGCCGACAGCAGGTATGACCAGGTCAGCAGCCGATCCCCCAGCAAGCGCCCGCCATGGCTGGCGATCCCGCACAGCCCCGTGGTCCAGACCAGCCCGGCCGCGAAGAACCCGGCAAGGAACAACCCTGCATCGAGCGCGCCGCCGTCCGCGGAGCGGGAGATCAGCACGCCACCGACAGCGGCGAACCAGAGGATCGCGCTTGGCGAGGACATGGCCAGGAACACCCCACGCAGGAACTCGCGCCAGGCCGGCTCGACCACGACGTCCGCGCGGGCTTGCAGCTGACCGCCGCGCCAGGCTGCCAGCAGCATCTTGATGGCGAACCACACCAACAGCGCCGAGCCGCCGAGCCACAAGGCCCAGCGCACCGATTCGAACTGCAGCAGCACGGTCATGCCAGCCAAGGCCGCCAGGGCATAGATGAGGTCGCCCATGCAGGTTCCGAAGCCAAGCCAGAAGCCCTGGAGGAAACCCCGTTGCATGGCGAGGGTGATCATGGCGATGTTGGCGACGCCGATATCAAGGCACAGGGACAGGCTGAGGAGGAATCCATTCGAGAAAGGCATGGGAGGCTCTGGAGTGCGGGTTGGCGGTATCGCGCCCATTGTTCCAGAATCCGCTGTCGATGTGAGCCCTTCATGGGCTGAGTTCGCTTCGATTGCAGGGCCGCCCTGCAGCCCTGCAATCGAAGCCGACACGCGGCGACTCGCCAGCTCAGCCCTGGCTACAGCCTTGTCCCATCACCCGATACTCGATCACATGCACCTTTCCCTGGTGATCTTCATAGGTCATGGTCGCCGGCACCACCTCACACACTGGGGGAATGTCGGACAGGCTGATGACGCGCTTGATATCCAGGCGGGTACCATACTCATACTGCTGGGCCACCGGCTGGGTCACCGGAGGGCTGGCCTGCCCGGCAAGCGCCATGGAAGAAATGCTGGCCAATGCCAGGCTCGATAAGGTTTTCATGTCGGATGCACCTTGCACGCAAGACTCGCTGATCGAAACTTCATAGGCCAGATAGCGCGGAGAAGTTGTCATCGAATGGATGACACGAAGTACCGATCCCTCTTCAGGGTTACAGCGGGGGATGCAGAGATTCTACGCCCATGCCGATGCAGTGACAGCCCGTCAGGCAGAGATTGGCCATGCCGGCCGGCGTACAATCGCAACTGCGCTCGACTGCTGCTGGCGATCAATCGAAAAGCCAGTGGTCATTCATTCATCGAAAACGTGTCCATGCCCATGTTCCATTGCAGCCCCTTGCTCGGCCCCGAGCGCCGTCTGCTCGACCATTTCTACCGTCGACAGGGCTCGCGCATGCGCACTACCGGCGACGGCCAGCCGTGGGTGGCGCGGGCCAGCGAAATCGTCGCCGGCCTGACGCTCACGCCAGTGGCCGAAGGGCAATGGCTGACCGGCTTGCTGGTTGCCCCGGCCTGGCGGCACAGGCAGGTGGCATCGCGGTTGGTGAACGCCTCACTGGTGGCCGCGCCTGGCCCGACCTGGCTGTTCTGCCACCCTGACCTGCTGCCGTTCTACCAGCGCCTGGCCTTCGTCGAGGCCAGGGAGCTGCCACGGAGGCTCGCCGATCGCCTGGCCCGCTACCAGCGCGCAAAGCGCCTGGTAGCGCTGGTTCGTGCTCAGTCGGCGCTGGCCTCGAGCCCTGGAAACAGCACCTCGGTGTAGCCGAACTTGCTGAAATCGCGCACTCGCGAGGGATACAACCGACCGATCAGGTGATCGCATTCGTGCTGCACCACGCGCGCGTGGAAGCCGTCGGCGAAGCGGTTGATGGGGTTTCCTTCGGGGTCGATGCCTTCATAGCGGATATGTCGATAGCGTGGCACCACCCCGCGCAGGCCGGGCACTGACAGACAGCCTTCCCAGCCTTCCTCCAGCTCGCTGCCCATCGGCTCGATCAGCGGATTGAGCAGGATGGTGCGCGGCACGGGTTCGGCATCCGGGTAGCGCTCGCTGCGCTCGAAACCGAAGATCACCAACTGCAGGTCGACACCGATCTGCGGCGCTGCCAGCCCGACCCCGCCGACGTGCGCCATGGTTTCGAACATGTCGTCGACCAACTGGCGCAGCTCGGCGCTGCCGACCAGGTGTTGCGGTATCGGCTGGGCGATGCGCAGCAGGCGCTCGTCGCCCATCCTGAGGATTTCCCGGATCATCGGCTGCCCGACCCTTGGGGCTGGACGTCAGGGGCGGACGGTTTGTCCTTGCCCAGCACGGAGGTCGGCTCGGCTGGCTGGTTGCCGTCCATGTCCTTCTCGCCCTTGTCCTTGCCCTCGGCCGACATGTGCTCGATCACCGCGTTCATTTCCGCGCCCAGCAGCAGCACCGCCGAAGAAATGTAGAAGTACAGCAGCAGCACGATGATGGTCCCGATGCTGCCATACATGGCGTTGTAGTCGGCGAAGTTGGAAACATAGAAGCCGAAGCCCAGCGAGGCGACGATCCACACCACCACCGCCAGCACCGAGCCTGGCGTGATGAAGCGAAACTTCTGCTGCACGTCCGGCATGACGTAGTACATCAGCGCCACGGCCACCATCATCAGGATGACGATCACCGGCCAGCGCAGGATGGTCCAGAGCGTCACGATGAAGTCGCCCAGCCCCACCTGGGAGGCGATCCACTCCATCACCTGCGGCCCGAGCACCATCAGCGCCGCGACCGCCAGCAACATGCAGGCGAAGCCCACGGTATAGAGAATCGACAGCGGGATACGCTTCCATACCGGCCGGCTTTCGGGCACGTCGTAGGCGGCATTCATCGCGCTCATCATCAAGCGCACGCCGGCCGAGGCCGTCCACAGGGCGATGACGATACCGACCGAGAGCAGGCCGCCCTTGGATTCCTGCAACTGGTCGATCACCGGGTTGACCTGCTCCAGCGCCTGGCCCGGCAGCACCAGCTCGGCCTGCAGGCGCAGCCAGGAGAAGAAGTCCGGCAGGTGCAGGAAACCGATCAGCGCGATCAGGAACAGCAGGAAAGGGAACAGCGAGAACAGCATCTGGTAGGCCAGTGCCGAGGCGTAGGTGGACATCTCGTCATTGAGGAACTCGTTGACGGTGCGTATCAGTACCTTGTGGACAGGCAGACCCTGCATGGCGGAAAAAATCATAGCGTCTCCTTCGCCGTTTCGACGGTCATCGGATCAGGCCCGACAACTTCAGGGGGCCTACGTGGCTGCAAACAAGTCTAGTAGACCACGGGGGACAACCTGCTGCTCCCCGACGGACAAAGAAAAACGGCCACAAACGAGTGGCCGTGTTCATCACAGAAAGCGATCAGGGCTTCTTGGTGACGTCATCGACAGCATTCTTCACGTCGCCCTTGACCTGCTGGCCCTCGCCCTTCACTTCCTGAGCCTTGCCTTCGGCGCGCAGCCGGTCGTTGTCGGTCACCTTGCCCACGCCCTGCTTGACGTTGCCGATCGCTTCGTTGGCCAGGCCTTTTGCTTTGTCGGTAGTGCCGCTCATGAGGACTCTCCTTGGTTGGACACGCAACTGTGTCGTTACAGGAATGGAGCGGCGCAAGCGGTGAGAAGTTCCGGGTTTCTTGTACAGGGTGAACGGGTTGTACAGGTTGCGTGGCGATCGGGTGGGCTGTGCAGCAGCCTGCAACACACCTCAGCCCACTGCGCCCAGCCCCTGCCCCAGCGCACCGAACTGGTATACTCCCGCGCTACCCCCAGCCACCGACTGCTATCGCGAAGTGATCCCATGGTAAAAGTTTCCCCTTCCATCGAATGCGCCAATGAGCTGCCCTTCGTCCTGTTCGGCGGCGTCAATGTCCTGGAATCGCTGGACCTGGCCCTGACCGCTTGCGCCGAATACGTGCGCGTCACCGAGAAGCTCGGCATTCCCTATGTGTTCAAGGCCAGCTTCGACAAGGCCAACCGCTCTTCGATCCACTCCTACCGTGGCCCTGGGCTGGAAGAAGGCCTGCGCATCTTCGAGAAGGTCAAGGCCGAGTTCGGCGTACCGGTGATCACCGACGTCCATGAGACCCACCAGGCCGACCCGGTCGCCGAAGTGGTCGACGTGCTGCAGCTGCCGGCCTTCCTGGCGCGCCAGACCGACCTGGTGACCGCGCTGGCCAAGACCGGCAAGCCGGTCAACATCAAGAAGCCGCAGTTCCTCAGCCCCTCGCAGATGCAGAACATCGTGCACAAGTTCAAGGAAGCCGGTAACGACCAGCTGATCCTCTGCGATCGCGGCACTTGCCTGGGCTACGACAACCTGGTGGTGGACATGCTCGGCTTCGGCGTCATGAAGCGCACCTGCGACAACCTGCCGATCATCTTCGACGTGACCCACGCCCTGCAGCAGCGCGATCCGTCCGGCGCCGCCTCCGGTGGCCGTCGCGAGCAAGTGGTCGAACTGGCCCGCGCTGGCATGGGCGTGGGCCTGGCCGGCCTGTTCCTCGAGGCGCACCCGAACCCCGACCAGGCCAAGTGCGACGGCCCCAGCGCCTTGCCGCTGGACAAGCTGGAGCCGTTCCTGGCGCAGATCAAAGCGCTGGACGACCTGATCAAGTCCTTCCCGGCGCTGGACATTCGCTGACCAGCCAGCGTCGAACGAGGTGCGAACATGACAGACACTCCGCCACGGGTCGCGATCGTCATCCCGGCCCGCTACGCCTCCACCCGCCTGCCAGGCAAGCCGCTGGCCGACATCGCGGGCAAGCCAATGATCCAGCACGTCCACGAGCGCGCCAGCCAGGTGGGCAATGTCGACGTGGTCCTGGTGGCCACCGATGACGAGCGCGTGGCCCAGGCCGTGCGCGGCTTCGGCGGCGAATGCGTGATGACCTCGCCGGCGCATGCATCCGGCACCGACCGCCTGGTCGAGGTCATGGCCAAGGTCGAGGCCGACCTGTACGTCAACCTGCAAGGCGACGAGCCGCTGGTGCGCCCCGCGGACATCGAAGCGCTGGTCGACGGCATGCTGGCCGACCCTGGCGTGGACGTAGGGACGCTCTACCATCCGATCGACCGCCAGGAAGCGGCCAGCCCCGACAGCGTCAAGGTGGTTCTGGGCAACGACGGCAACGCCCTGTACTTCAGCCGCTCGCCAATCCCCTACCCGCGCGACGGCGAAACGGCGCGCTACCTCAAGCACGTCGGGGTGTACGCCTACCGCCGCGCAGTGCTCGCGGTCTATTCCAGCCTGCCGCAGCCGATGCTCGAACAGGCCGAGAAGCTCGAGCAGCTGCGTCTGCTGGCGGGCGGCTACCGTATCCGCGCCTTCCCGGTCGAGCCGACCGGGCCCGGCGTCGACACGCCAAGCGGGCTGGAGCAGGTCCGGGCGATCATCAGCGGCCAGGCAGCCACGCCCCAACCGACCCTGCGCGACATCCGCCTGGTGATCACCGATGTGGATGGCGTGCTCACCGATGGCGGGCTGTTCTACGACGCCAGCGGCGAATGCCTCAAGCGCTTCCATGTGCGTGATGGGCTGGGCATGCGCCTGCTGCAAGAGAACGGCGTGCAGGTGGCGGTGCTCTCCGGTCGCGACTCGGCGGCGCTGCGCAAGCGCGTGGCCGACCTGGGCGTCGGCCTGTGCCAGTTCGGCGTCAAGGACAAGCAGGCCGCCTGCGCGCAGTTGATGGCCGAGGCAGGGGTCCAGGCCTGGCAGACCGCCTGCATTGGTGACGACTCGATCGACCTGCCAGCGTTTGCCGCCTGCGGCCTGTCGTATGCAGTGGCCGATGCGCCACATTACGTGAAGGCAGCCGCCAGCGGCGTGCTGGAAACGGCCGGAGGCCATGGCGCATTCCGCGAACTGGCCGATGCGATCCTGCTGGCCCAGGACAAGGGCGCGGTGTTCGGCACGGCGGCGGGGTATGCACGAGTGATGACGAAAATGGTGCAGTAGAGGGTGTGGTGTGTTGGGCCGTGCTTCCAGCAGCCTCGCTAGGTGTTCGCTGCGTTGGCTGATCCCACTAGGCCCGACCAGCCTCGACCGGATGCACGTCTTCGAGTCATCCAGCAGCGCGCAGCTGTGCAAGCCCGGGGCGCGGGCCGGGCATGCCTGACAAGCCGGGCACCACGACCGGGCCTTGCGCAGGCACGAGGATGTTTGCCAGGTCGCCCGCTGCATCATTGCCAACCCGCTCAGGGCCGGCCGGGTCCGTGATGTCGAGCACTATCCTCAGTGGGGATGCGGCCTGACCGTGACCAGCCGCGCTCAGTCGAAGATCTCGACCACTCCGACCACCGCGCCGCCGTCACCGGTCACCGCCAGCGCCCGAATCTTGTGCTCGACCATGAACGCCTCGGCTTCGGCAAGCTGGGCGTCCTGGTCGATGGTGCGCGGGCTGCGGGTCATGAACGCCGAGACCGGCGAGTTGACGATGCCCTGGTCTTCCAGCAACGCCCGACGCAGATCGCCATCGGTGACGATGCCGACCAGCTTGTCCTGGTCCAGCACCAGGGCCAGGCCGAGACGGCTGCGGGTCATGACCAGCAGGCAATCATGAAAGCGAGTGTCGGGCGCGACCACTGGCGCCGGTGCGTGCATGACGTCGCGCACCCGGGTCAGCAGCTTGCGGCCCAGGCTGCCACCGGGGTGGTAGCGGGCGAAATCCATCGGCTTGAACGCGATGGCCTCGATCAGCGCTACCGCCAGGGCATCGCCCATGGCCATGGTGGCCAGGGTCGAGGTGGTCGGCGCCAGGTTGTTCGGGCAGACCTCGCGCTCCACCGAAATGTCCAGCCAGATGTCGGCATGCCGGGCCAGGGTGGAGGTGCCCTTGCCCGTCATGGCGATGATCCTGTTGCCGAACGACTTCAGGCTCGGGATCAGCTTGATCAGCTCTTCGGTCTCGCCGCTGTAGCTGATCAGGATCAGCACGTCGATCGGCTTGAGCATGCCAAGGTCGCCATGGAACGCCTCGGCCGGGTGCAGGAAGAAGCTAGGGGTACCGGTGGAGGCGAAGGTGGCGACCATCTTCTTGCCGATCAGGCCCGACTTGCCCATGCCGCAGACCACCGCGCGCCCCTTGCAGCCGAGCAGCAGCTCGACGGCGTTCTGGAAGTTGTCATCCAGGCGGCTGGCCATCTGGGTGACGGCTTCCGCCTGGGCGATGAGGGCTTTCTTTGCAATGGGAAGGTGGTTCATCTACAGGGTCGTATCTTCAAGGGAGCGAATCGAAAACAGGCAGACGCCGCGACAGGCGACTCAGCCGCGAATTTCCGCCACTGCAGCGGCCAATGCCTGGGCCGGGTCGGCGGCCTGGGTGATCGGACGGCCGATCACCAGGTAGTCGGAGCCGGCATCCAGCGCCTGGCGTGGCGTGAGGATGCGACGCTGGTCGTCCTGGGCGCTGCCGGCCGGCCGGATGCCCGGGGTCACCAGTTGCAACGCCGGATGCGCGGCCTTGAGCGCCGGCGCCTCGAGCGCCGAGCAGACCAGGCCGTCCATGCCCGCTTTCTGCGCCAAGGCGGCCAGGCGCAGCACCTGTTCCTGCGGCTCGATGTCCAGGCCGATCCCAGCCAGGTCCTCGCGCTCCATGCTGGTCAGCACGGTCACGCCGATCAGCAACGGCTGCGGGCCGGAACGCTTGGCCAGTTCCTCGCGGCAGGCAGCCATCATGCGCAGGCCACCGGAGCAGTGCACGTTGACCATCCACACACCCATCTCGGCAGCGGCCTTGACCGCCATGGCGGTGGTGTTGGGGATGTCGTGGAACTTGAGGTCGAGGAACACTTCGAAGCCCTTGTCGCGCAGCGTCTCGACGATGCCCGCGGCGCTGCTGGTGAACAGCTCCTTGCCGACCTTCACCCGGCACAGGGCCGGATCGAGCTGGTCGGCCAGCTGCAAGGCAGCCTCACGGGTAGGGAAATCCAGGGCTACGATCAAGGGCGTCTGGCAAGTGGACATGGGGCATGGTCTCTAGGCAAGTCTGAATCGGCGGGCATTGTAAACGAAGTGCCAGGCCGATGGGGCCGAAGATCATGGACGGACGATGGCTTGCCAGGAAAGGGAACCGGGCGGCACGGCGGGCGTTCGAAGTAGTATGTGACGCGTTCGCTCGCCTATGGAGAATGCCATGCCCTGGTACGCCTGGTTGATATTGCTGATTGCCCTCGGCTCCATCGTCGGAGGCTTGCTGCTGCTGCGCGATACGGCGAGCAAGTTGCCGTTGACCGAGCAACAGAAGCAGAAGATCAAGGAGCGCAATGCCGAGGCGGATGCCAAGGAGGCTCGGGATCGTTGACCATCACCCGTGAGCTGTGAGCCGCAAAGCCGCAAGCTACAAGTGGAAGCAGATCGAGTCGTCGACACGCTCAGCTTGTAGCTTGCGACTTGCGGCTGGGCGGTGCTACTCCACTCTCAACTTCTCTCTATTGCGTTCCAGCAGGGCGCTGCCGATGCCCTTGACCTCCAGCAGCTCGTCCACCGTGGCGAACGGGCCGTTGGCTTCACGGTAGGCGACGATGGCTTCGGCCTTGGCCTTACCGATGCCCAGGAGGTGGCCTTGCAGGGCGGAAGCATCCGCCTTGTTGACGTCGATCTGGGCCTGGATCGCCTGCTCGACCGTGGCAGCCTGGGCCACCGGCTCCGCCTTCGGCGCCGCGCCGACCGAGAGCGACAGGCTGGCGACGAGTGGCAGAAGCAGGGTAGAGAGAAAGGTCTTGCGCATGATGGATCACTCCTGTTGATGGCTAGAGGCAGCGTTTCCTTGGCTGCCCGAGACACCCTAGCGCGTGCGACGTCGAAATCAATGCAGGCACTTTCGCGCAATGTTTACCAAATCCGACAGGTCGAGCGCGACCTGTCGTGATCTTCAGGAATCCAGCCGCCGCTGCTGGTAGATCCAGTCGACGATCTCGCCATCGGGCGCATACCCGCAGACCAGCTCACGCAGCAGCTGGCGCACGTGCGAACAGTCGTTGCGGTCGACCGCCGCCTGCAACTCGCCGAGCTTGTCCTTGAGCTGCGGCCAGGGCAGGAAGTCCTCGTTGGCGGACATGATCATCGGGTGGCGAGTGGGCTCGACGTTATCGCCGATCAACAACTCTTCATACAATTTCTCGCCCGGCCGCAGGCCGGTGAACTCGATGGCGATGTCGCCCGAAGGGTTGCGCTCGGAGCGCACGCTGAAGCCGGAGAGGTGGATCATCTTCTCGGCCAGCTCGACGATCCTGACCGGCTTGCCCATGTCCAGCACGAACACCTCGCCGCCCTGCCCCATGGAGCCGGCCTGGATCACCAGCTGCGCGGCCTCGGGGATGGTCATGAAGTAGCGGGTGATGTTCGGGTGGGTCACCGACAGCGGCCCGCCGGCCTTGATCTGCTTGTGGAACAGCGGAATCACCGAGCCGGAGGAGCCGAGCACGTTGCCGAAGCGGACCATGGTGAAGCGGGTCTTGCTGACCTGGGCGACGTTGTCGGCCGCGCCCAGCAGCACCGGCGCCGGTTCGCAGCTCAGCGCCTGCAAGGTCATCTCGGCCAGGCGCTTGGTGCTGCCCATGACATTGGTCGGGCGCACGGCCTTGTCGGTCGAGATCAGCACGAAGCTCGAAACCCCGGCCTGCAACGCCGCCTGGGCAGTGCCCAGGGTACCCATGACATTGTTCAACACGCCTTCGGCAATGTTGTGCTCGACGATCGGCACGTGCTTGTAGGCGGCGGCATGGTAGACGGTATCGACGCGCCAGGTCTTCATGATGTCGAGCATGTGCGCCTGGTTGCGCACCGAGCCGAGGATCGGCAGTACCTGCACCCGCGACGATTCACGGCCGATGCGCTCCTCGAGTTCGGCGGCGATGCTGTAGAGGTTGAACTCGCTGTGATCGAGCAGGATCAGCAGCTTGGGCTTCTGCCCGAGGATCTGCCGGCACAGCTCCGAACCGATCGAGCCGCCAGCCCCGGTGACCAGCACCGACTGGCCGACGATACAGCGTTCGAGCAGATCAGGCTGGGCCGGCACCGCATCGCGCCCGAGCAGGTCGGCGATGTCCACCTCCTGGATGTCGTCGACCTTCACCCGGCCGCTGGCCAGGTCCATGATCGCCGGGATACTGCGCACGTGCAGGGCGAAGCCTTCGAGATAGCCAAGGATCTCGCGGCGCCGCCCGCGGGAGATCGACGGCAGCGCGAGCAGGATCTCCTCGGCGCCAGTGTCGTCGATCATGCGCTGGATATGCTCGGGCTTGTACACCTGCAGGCCGGAGATCATCCGCTCGGTGATGTTCGGATCATCGTCGATGAAGGCCACCGGGCGCATCACCTTGCCCATGCGCAGCGCCGCCACCAGCTGGTTGCCCGCCGCCCCGGCGCCATAGACGGCCACCTTGGGCAGGCCGTTGTCACGGCTGGTGAAAGGCACATGCTGGGCAGCGGTGAACCAGTCGCCGAGAAAGTACTGGCGCATGGCCAGGCGCAGCCCACCGATGATCAGCAGGCTCAGCCACCAATAGATGAAGATGATCGAGCGCGGTATCACCTGCGGTGGCGTGCTGTACCAGAAGGCCACCAGCGTGAGCAGCAGCGAGGCCAGGCTGACCGCCTTGACGATCGCCACCAGGGCGTCGTTGCCGAAGTAGCGCATCACCGCCCGGTACATGCCGAAGCGGATGAACAACGGGATCGATATGATCGGCGCGGCGACGAACAGCCAGGGGTGGACCATGATCGGGTTGTACATCTCGTCGATGCCCAACCGCACGATGAACGCCAGCCACAGCGCCAGCCAGACCAGGACGACGTCGGTGGTGACCTGGATCAGACGCTTGTGCCGACGTGGCAGGTTCACGAGGTAGGTGCGCAACTTGTCCATATGTGCCGGCCCAAGGGGCCGCCCTCTTCAAAGTGGTGCGCCCGGTAGGGCCGGTGCGCTTGTGTTGTCGTTCCTGGGCTGTGGGGTGGCAGTCTTTTCGAGAAGGGCCCGCGTTGCGGGCCATCGCGGCCGCTCCGGCACCCCGGCTGCAATGGCCTCTACACGTCCAGCCACAGCCCTATGCCCGCTCCGTCCGCCCTGCACCGTACCACAGCGCCAGCCCGACCAGTGGCAGATAGCCGATCACCACGCCAAGCACCCCATCGAGCCCCAGCCGAACCACGCACAAGGCCACTGGCAACAACCACCCCAAGGTGATCGCCACGCTGGCCAGGGTCACCGGCAGGTGCCTGCCCAGGCGCCGCGCGGCGTGCTGGTAGGCGTGACTGCGATGGGCCTGGTAGACCTTCTCGCCGTTGAGCAGCCGACGCAGCAGGGTCACCGTGGCGTCGACCACGAACACCCCGAGCACGATCACCCAGGCCCACAGGTAGTCCGCTTGCAGCCACGCCCCTTGCAGCGACAGCGCGCCGAGGGTCAGCCCGAGGAAGCCGCTGCCGGCATCGCCCATGAAGATCTTCGCCGGCGGGAAGTTCCAGAGCGCGAACCCCACCACCGCCGCCACCAGCAGCAGCGGTACGATCACCGCCTGCCCGTGCCCGCCGATAAGGTAGATCGCGCACATGGCCAGGCACACGGCAATGGCTTCGAGCGCGGCGATGCCGTCGATGCCGTCCATGAAATTGTAGAGATTGAGCAGCCAGACCAGGTACACCGCCGCCACCGGCAACAGCAGCCACGGCGAGCAGATCGGCAACCCGGCGACCACCATCAGCGGCAGCCCGTCGAGCCAGGCCAGTACCCACACCGCCGCGGCGAAATGCCCGAGCAGGCGCCAGCGCGCCGGAACGTGCCGGTGGTCGTCGATGAAACCGATCAGCGCCACCAGCAGGCCGCCCCCGGCAAGCGCCAGGTAGTCGTCGCCCGCGACCAGGCCGCTGAACCAGAGCCCGGTCAGCGCCACCAGGAACGCACAGACGATCGCCACCCCGCCACCCCGCGGTGTCGGCACGCTGTGCGAGCTGCGGGCGTTGGGAATATCCATGAGGCGCGACAGCGCATAGCGGCGAATCAGGGCCGTCAGCAGAAAGGCACCAAGCCCCACGGCAGCCAGCAGCCAGGCGATAGACATCATGTACGACGGGACTCCAGGAAATGCGTCGCGGTGGCTTGCAGGGCCTGGTCCACCGCGACCGACGGTTGCCAGCCCAGCAGCTGGTGGTTCTTGTGGATGTCGACCTGCAGCGAGCCGAGCAGCCGCTGCACGACCGGCGTCCTGCCGGTGAGCCGGCCCGCCAGCGCCAGCCAGGCCGGCGGCACCGGCAACAGCCTGGCGCGACGCCCCAATGCATGGGCCATGCGGCGCAGCAGTTCGGGGGTGGACAGATCCTCGCCATCGCTGGCCAGGAAGGTCTGCCCGGCCGCCTGCGGGTGCTCCAGGCATACCCCGATGAGGTCCACCAGGTTGCCCAGGCTGACCAGGCTGCGGCGGTTATCCACCGCGCCCAGCGGCAGCGGCACGCCACGTTGCAGCCAGCGCATCATGCTGGCGAAGTTGGCCGCCACGCCGGGCCCATAGACCAGCACCGGGCGGATGATCACCAGTTGCATGCCGCTGGCTTGCGCCAGGCGTCGCAGCCCCTGCTCGGCCTCGTGCTTGGAGATGCCGTACGGATCCACCGGCCTGGCAGGCTGCTCGGCATCGAACGGGCAACCCGGACGGGTTTGCTCGCCGTTGACCTTGATCGAACTGATGAACACGAAGCGCCGTACCCCGGCCCGCGCGGCCTGCTCGGCCAGTGCCAGGGTGCCTTCGACATTGACCCGACGAAACTCGGCCAACGGATCGCTGGCCGCCTCGGCCATCACATGCACGCGTGCGGCGGCATGCACCACCTGCTCCACGCCAGCCAGTGCGCCAGCCCAGTCGGTGCGCGAGTCGAGCCCGGCCACCACGACCTTGCGTGCGCCGGTTGGCACTTCGGCGTCGGCCCGCCGCACCGCCGCGACCACCGGACGCGCTTGCTTGCCCAGCAGGTGCGCGACCAGCGCCCGCCCGACGAAGCCGTTGCCGCCGGTGACCAGTACCGCGCCCATGTGTTCACTTCCCATGTCAGAGCCTTACAGCGACGAGATCGAGGTACAGTTCGGCGTACTGGCCGATCATCCGCTCGGCACCGAACAACCACTCGAAGCGCTCACGGGCGCCACGGCCAAGCTCGCCGGCCCAGGCCGGGTCGTTCCAGATCTTCTGCATGGCCTCGGCCAGTTGCTGCACGTTGCGCGGCGGGATCACCAAACCCGTTTTGCCATGCTCGTTGATGTAGCTCATGCCGCTGCCAATGTCGCAGGAAATCATCGGCTTGCCATACATCGCCGCCTCGAGCAGCGCGATGCCAAAGGCTTCCGAGCGCAAGTGCGAAGGGAACACGAAGCCCTCGCAAAGCTGCAGCAGCGCGACCTTGTCCTGGTCGTCGAGCCCGCCGACGAAACGTACCGTATGGGCGCCGATGGCCTGGGCCTTGGCGCGCAGCTCCTGCTCCAGAGGCCCCTGGCCAACGATGACCACCGGCAGGTCGGCCTGCCTGGCCGCCTCGATCAGGTAGTCCAGGCCCTTGTAGTCGCGCAGCGCGCCGACGAACAGGAAGAACCGTGGCCCGACCTGCTGGCGCCAATGCTCCAGCCTGCTGGCATCCGGTGTCGGATAGGTCGCTTCGTCGAGCCCGAACGGGATGACCGAGACCTTGTCGGCAAAGCGCTGCAGCACCTCGCTGCTGGCCACGTAGTCGGGCGACGAGGCGACGATGCGGTCGACACTGCCGAGAAAGCGGTTCATCAGCGGCTGGTACAGCTTGAGCAAGGTATCCCGCTCGATGATATCGGCGTGATAAGTCACCACCGCCGGCTTGTTCAGGCGACTGGCGAAATGCACCAGTTCCATGTAGGGCCAGGGGAAGTGATAGTGGACCAGGTCGGCCTGGCTGGCCAGGTCGGTGAAGTCCTTGAACGCCGAGAACGAAAAGCCAGACGCGCCTGCATGCAGGTCGAGCCGCGAGCGATGCGCCAGGTGCTGGCCAACCGGCTCGTTGCGTGCCGCCCCGCGCTCGCTCAGGTACAGCACGTCGGCGAGGATCCCATGCTCCCTGCCGCCTTCGGCCAGCTGGTAGATGAACTGCTCGACACTACCCTTGCTTTCGGGGCAATAGGTCTTGAAAAAGTGCAGTACCTTCATCGCGCGGTCCCCTGTCAGCTGTCCAGCATCCACACCAGCGTGTCGTGCAGCGCTGGCGTGCCCCAGCCAGGCACCAGCGCACGCAGGCGGCTATTGTCGCCAAGCAGAACTTTGACTTCATTGGCCCGAACGAAAGCCGGGTTGACCCTCACTTGCATCGAATGGCCCGTGATGGCCTCGCACATCCCGATAACCTCGCGCAGCGAATGCGCAACCCCCGAACTGACGTTGAGCGTCTGCCCGATCGGCGCGACATCCAGCAGCCCGCCGTAGGCGGCGACTACCGCGCGAACATCGCTGAAATCGCGCCATACATCGAGGTTGCCCAATTCGATCACTGGCGCGCGCCGGCGGAAATGCGCGACGATCTTGGACAACAGGAAATTCTCGTCCTGCCCCACCCCCGAATAATTGAAGGGGCGCGTGATGACGATGGGCAGGCGGTCTTGCCACAGGCGCGCCATGTATTCCATGGCCAGCTTGCTGACAGCGTAGTCGTTCGCCGGGGCCGGCGCGGTGGCTTCGCTGAGCAGGCCTTCGGAGGCATTGCCATAGACGTTGGCGCTGCTGGCCAGCAGCACGCAGCCCGGCACCTTGCCGCAGGCGGCGATGGCTTCGAGCAGGTTGCGCGTGCCGATCAGGTTGACCTGATAGAACGCATCGGCCACCCCGTGGCCGACGAAGGCGAGCGCCGCCAGATGCACGACCACATCCGGCTGCAGGTCGGCCAGCAGTGCTCGCAGTGCCGCCGCATCGGTCAGGTCGGCCTGGAAATACCCCGGTTCGGCGCACGCCTGGTTGCCGAAACCGAACACTTCATAGCCGCGGCCGCGCAGTTCGGCGGCCATGTAGCGGCCGGTGAAACCGTGGATGCCGGTAACCAGGGCGCGTTTGCCGGCCAGGACCATCAGAACGAGCAGCCCTTTTCGTTACGCTGCAGGTCGGCCTCGACCATCATCCGGCACAGCTCCTCGAGGCTGGTCTTAGGCTCCCAGCCAAGGACTTGCTTGGCCTTGGCCGGGTTGCCGATCAGCAGGTCGACCTCGGTCGGGCGGTAGAACTTCGGATTGACCGAAACCAGTACCTTGCCGGTGGCGGCGCAGAGGCCCTGCTCGGACTCGGCCTGGCCCTGCCATTGCAGGGTGATGCCGACCGCCTTGAAGGCCATGCTGACGAAGTCGCGCACGGTTTCGGTGCGGTTGGTGGCCAGCACGAAGGTGTCCGGCTCGTCAGCCTGCAGCATGCGCCACATGCCCTCGACGTATTCCTTGGCGAAGCCCCAGTCGCGCTTGGCGTCCAGGTTGCCCAGCTCGAGCTTGTCCTGCAGGCCCAGCTTGATCTTGGCGACGGTGTCGGTGATCTTGCGGGTCACGAACTCGCGGCCGCGCAGTGGCGACTCGTGGTTGAAGAGGATGCCGCTGGTGGCGAAGATGCCGTACGACTCGCGGTAGTTGATGGTCATCCAGTGGGCGTAGAGCTTGGCCACGCCGTACGGGCTGCGCGGGTAGAACGGAGTGCTCTCGACCTGCGGGATGGCCTGCACCTTGCCGAACATCTCGGAGGTCGACGCCTGGTAGAAGCGCACCTTGGGGTTGACGATGCGGATGGCCTCGAGCAGGTTCACCGCGCCCAGGCCGGTGATCTCGGCGGTGGTCAGCGGCTGCTCGAAGGACACGCCGACGAAGCTTTGCGCGGCCAGGTTGTAGACCTCGGTGGCCTCGGTGGCCTGCAGCAGGCGGATGCTGGCCGACAGGTCGGTCAGGTCGTACTCGACCAGGTGCAGGTTGGGGTGGTTCTGAATGCCCAGCTCTTCGATACGCCAGAAATTGACGGAGCTGGTACGGCGGTAGGTGCCGTGAACGGTGTAGCCCTTCTCCAGCAGCAGTTGCGCCAGGTAGGCGCCATCCTGACCCGTGATCCCGGTAACGATTGCTTTCATGCGGATTGGCCAACTCCGTTAGTGCGATGTAAGGCATTCAAGTGTCGACAGCAGGCTCGCCGACAGGGGCAGAGACACGGACGTGAACGTGCGTGAGCGAGTATATATCGACTGCCGCAAGCCGCTCGACGGCGTAACGTAACAGGATGACACACACGCGGGTCGAAAAAACCTGATGCAGGTGCTACCGACATTGAAGCAGGCATTCCGTTCGGGGTCTGCAAGGAAAGGCGGATGGTCTTCGAGGGTGGGGCTGGGCGTGGTGTGGTTGGGACCGCATTGCGGTCCCTCGCGACCGGTCCGATGCCCCGGCGGCGGCCACTGCCCCACGCATACCCTGCCGGTGCAAAGAGTACTTCGCGCTTACCCCTTGCGATCGACCTTGGCGACCTCACCGCCTGGCAGGCCCTTGTCCGGCTCGGGGCTCAGCCAGACATTCACGCTGTCCACGCTGTCCTGGTTCAACTGCCCACTCCAGCGGTTGAGCATGAACAGGTTGGTGATGAAATCGTACTGCGACTTGAGCAGGTCGCGCCGCGCCTTGAACTCGTTCTGGACGCTGGTCAGCACGTCCACCGCGTTGACCACGCCATAGGTAAAGGCTTTCTGCGCTGCGATGCTCGACTGTTGCGCCGACGACAGGGCATTGCGGTTGGCGCGGATCTTCTCCACCGCGGCCTGCGCCGTCAGGTAGGAGGTGGTGGTTTCCTTGACCACCTGGCGACGAATGCCTTCCAGATCCTCTTCGGCAGCGAGCTGCTCGTCATACAAGCCCCGGACACGGGCCGAGGTGGCGCCCCCGCTGTAGAGCGGCAGGGTCACGCCGATGCTGGCCACATAGCTGTCGCTACGAGGTGCCTGGGTATTGTCGTAGCCGACGTCGCTACGCTGGGCGCTCAGGTTCAGCGAGACTTGCGGGTAGTGCCCGCCCTTGCCCTCGCGCACCGCGGCATTGGCCGCTTCGGCCCCATGCTCGTAGGCCTTGAGCAGCGGGTTGCTTTCGATCGCCTGGGTGATGTAGTTGTCCAGCGGACGCGGGGGCGCCTCCAGGGCGACATCGTTGCGTATCCGGCTGAGACGCTCCTTGATCGGTCGCCCGACCACTTCCGACAGTGCCTCGCGGCTTACCCGCACCTGATTGCGCGCTTCGACCTCCTGGGCCGCCAGGAAGTCCACCCGCGCCTGCAGGTCAAGCATGTCGGTGATCTTGGCCATCTGCCGCTCGTACATCATCTTGACGCCGTCGAGGTTCTTCTGGGTCGCCCGGCGTTCGGCCTGTACCAGCTCCAGCTCATCGTCCGCCGCCAGCGCCACGAAGTAGCGCTTGGCCAGGTCGACAGTCGCTTCGGCATGGGCGTCCTCGGCCTGCTCGCCGCGCTGGCGGGTGACACTCTTGGTCTTCTGGTAGTTTTCCCAGGCTGTCTTGTTGTACAGGTACTGGGTGAGGGTCAACGAATTGCTCTTGTTGTCATAGACCTCGCGCGAGGTTTCGTCCTTGCGCAGAATCCGGTTGACACTGCTGTTGATCGACACTTGCGGCAACAGCCCACCGAGGGACTCGCGCTGCTGCTCCGAGGCCGAGCGAGCACGCAGGTAAGCCGACAGCACACGCGGGTCTTCCAGGCGCGCTTCGCGGTACAGCGCGGCCAGGTCGAGTGCATAGGTCGAGGCCGAGACCGGCTTGGGTGGCACATCCTTGGGTACCACGGGCTCGGCCGCCAAGGCTTGGGAAATGGCCAGGCTCAAAACGACAGCGGATAACGAACGCAGCACAATCATTCCTCGATCATCGATTGGGCGAACATGTTGCGCGCCGGCTTGAGGAGGTACTCGAGCATGGTACGGTCGCCAGCATTGATGAGCACTTCGGCTGGCATGCCGGGTTGCAGCTTGCGGTTGGCGAGCTTCTTCATGCCGTCTTCGGTGACACTGACGCGCACCAGGTAGTACGCATCACCCGAGCGCTCGTCGGTCAGGCGGTCGGCGGAGATGCGAGTGAGCTTGCCCTCGATGACCGGCGTGGTGGCATTGTTGAAGGCACTGAAGCGAATGTCGGCGGTCTTGCCCAGCTCCAAGCGATCGATATCGTTAGGCGCGACCTTGGCTTCGACGACCAGGTCGGAGGCGACGGGGACGATATCCATCAGCGGGGTGGCCGCCTGGACCACACCACCGACGGTGTGCACCTTCATGTCCAGCACCATGCCGCTTTCGGGCGCGCGGATCACGATGCGTGACAGCCGGTCCCGCAGCGCGGCCTCCTTCTCTTGCAGGTCGAACACCTGCGCCTGCACCTGGGCGAGCTCATCGGCCACCTCGGCGCTGAACTTCTTGTCCAGCTGAACGATCTGCAACTCGGTTTCGCTGATCTGCAGCTTGGTCTTGGCAATGGTCGACTTGTGGTCGGCCACTTCGGTGCGCAGCATATCGAACTTGCGCTCGGACTCCAGCAGGCGCTGGTTGTCGACGAAGCCTTGCGACAGCAAGTCCTTGAGCTGGACGATTTCCCCGCTGTAGGACTTCTCGAGCCCTTGCTTGGTACGGATCATTTCCTGAAGGCCGCTGATCTGCGCCTTGAGCTGGCTGATGCGTTCGCGCTGCACGGAGATTTCGCCCAGGCGCGAAGCTTTGCGTGACATGAACACCTGTTGCTCGCCGGCCAGCGCCTCCTGGGCTCGCTCGGAATCGGTGCCCTTGAGCTGCACCGGCGGGATGGCATCGAGCTGGTCGCGTTCGGCGCGCAGGCGCGCCTCCTTGTAGCGGGCCACGATCAGCTGGTTGCGCGTGGACTCGTATTCGGCGCTGAGCTGGGACTCGTCCAGAACGATCAACGGATCGCCCTTCTTCACCGTGTCGCCGTCACGCGCGAGCAGCTCCTTGACGATACCGCCCTCCAGATGCTGAACGGTCTTGCGGTAGCTTTGCACGGTGACGAAACCGGAACCGTGCACGGCATTGCTCAGCGGCGCGAGGGCCGCCCAGGTGCCGAAGATGCCGAAGGTCACCAGGACGATGGTCATGCCAAGGCGGCGAATGCCGCGATCGGAGGTGGGCATGTCATCGAAGTTGTGGTCGAACTGGGCTATGGCTTTGCTGGTCATCGATGAGGTCCTTTCACGCGCCGGTCGAGGTTACGTTGGACGGCGCGGCGGGGTTGGCCCCGGCTGGCGCGGCGGGTGGTGTCGGCGAAGCGGGTGTGGCCGGGGTGCCCGGGCCGGCCGCGGCGGCCGCCTGGGCGACGCGCTGCTGGGCGCTGGCCTGTTGCTGCGCCAGCTGGGCGATGACCTTGTCACGCTCGCCGTACAAGGAAATGGTGCCAGCCGACATCACCAGCACTCGATCGAGGCGCGAGAGAATGTTCGGACGGTGCGAAACGATGAACACCGTCGCGCCGCTTTCCTTGAGCTTCATCAGTGCGATGCCCAGCGCCTTCTCGCCCACGTCGTCCAGGTTGGAGTTGGGCTCGTCGAGCACGATCAGCCGCGGGTTGCCGTAGATGGCGCGGGCCAGGCCGACACGCTGACGCTGGCCTCCGGACAGGTTGACGCCCTCGCTGCCAATGACCGTGTCATAGCCATCGGGCAGCATGAGGATCATTTCGTGTACACCGGCAATCTGCGCGGCCTGCACGACCTTCTCCGGGTCGACCTGCTCGAAGCGGGCGATGTTCTCGCTGACGGTGCCTTCGAAGAGCTCGATGTCCTGCGGCAAGTAGCCAACGTACTGGCCCAGGGCCTGCTTGTCCCAACTGGCGATGTCGGCGCCGTCGAGGCGCACCACGCCATGCTGGGGCGGCCAGATGCCCATCAACGCTCGCACCAGGGTGGACTTGCCAGCGGCACTGGGGCCGACGATGCCGACGATCGAACCGGTCGGCACCACGAAGCTGATGTTGCGGATGACGGGGGCCTTGGCACCTGGCGGCGCGACCACCAGGTTTTCCACCTGGACATGGCCTTCCGGAGCCGGCAGCGGCATGCGCTCGGGCTCCTTGTTCAGATCATCGAGCACATTGCTCAGACGATCGTACTGCACCTTGGCGGCGACGAAGCCCTTCCAGCTGCTGATCATCTGGTCGATAGGCGCCAGGGCTCGGCCCAACAGCAGCGAGCCGGCCATCAGCAGGCCCGGATTGATCTCATGGGTTACCACCAGATAGGCACCGATGGCCAGCATGATCGACTGCGACCAGGTGCGGAAGGTCTTCGAGAGGGTAGTGACGATGCCGCCCTTGTCACTAGCCTCTGACTGCAACATCAGGATGCGACGCTGGCGCTTTGCCCATCGGCTCATGAGCGTTTCGAGCATGCCCATCGACTCGATCACTTCGGCGTTGCGCAAGGTCTTGGTGGTCACCACGTTGGAGGCGACGTTTTCCTTGTTGGCATTGGCCAGCGCATTGGCCGTCAGCCGGTGGTTGACGAACGCCAGGAAGGTCAGAATCAACCCGCACGCCAGGGTCATGAAGCCGAACCAGGGATGGAACAGGAACATGACCACCGTATAGATAGGGAACCACGGGGCATCGAAGAAGGCGAACAGGCCATTGCCAGTGGAGAACTGGCGCAGCGCGGTGAGGTCGTTGAGCGACTGGGCGGTGGCGTCGGCCCCGCCGCTGTTCAAGGCCCGCTTGAAGCTGGCCCGGTACACGTCGCGGCTGAGCATCACGTCCAGCCGGTTGCTGATACGCACCATGATTCGGGAACGAACCCACTCGAGCGAGCCCATCGTCGCGATCAGCACGGTCATGATCAGCGTCAGCATCAACAAGGTCGAGGTGCTGCTGGAGGGAACCACGCGTCCAGAGACCTGGATCATGTAGAAGGTCGGCACCAGCATCAGGGCATTGACGAAGAAACTGAAGAAACCGACCGACAGGAAGCTGTGCTTGCAGGCTTTGAGGGCGGCTTGCAGGTTGTTTTCAGATAGAGAACTCATGGCGTCCGTACTGAGAAAGGGCAAAAACGGCCGGCAGTGTAACACCTGCCGGATGGATCGCAGCGTGTCCGCTCATGCAACAAGGGCATGAACAACCGACGAAACGTGAGTTTCATGAAAGAACAATGACACAGATCACCCTGTGCTATAAACGATACGGCGTTACTTACTTGCCTGGCAGAAGGCCAGCAGCCGCTGCCGACGAGGCGACCGACGGCAATGATACCCAGCAAGCGCCTATAGACAACTAAGCAAACGTCAGTTTGCTGGCATCATCAAATCTGGCATTCGCAACCTGCTGATCTGAAAGGGAAAAATCTTCCAGAAAATCTTCGAGCAAATTGCTCGGCGCGCGTTGCGATCGGCTTTGCGACCTTGCCGAAGCGGCCGGAGTTCAATTAGAAAATGAAATTTTTTTTATCGTTGCGAGTTGACAACTTTCCCGCACGGCTGCATCTTCGCACTTCGCAAGGAGCCTTCACTGGCCGTTTTTTGTGTACGCACGGGTCTGAGCAAGTTAGCTACCAGTGTTTCGTTTAAAAGGAGCTTAACAACGCCATGTCTATGCCTTCACAACCGCTTGACGGCTTGAAGATCAGCTCGAGGGTGACGTTGCTGGAGCCCGGCATGTACATTTTCAGGTACGCTTCGCAGCCACCTGGGAACAAGCCGGTTTGCATCGCCTTGCAGCAAGCGCCACTGGGCAAGGGCTCCATAGACTTCTTCCCCGCCGAGGGGATCAGCAAGAACATGCTGAACAAGCTCGGCGACACCATCGTGGCCCGGGTCAAAGGTGGCGTGGCTACCGTACTGATCACCGAGTACCACATGTTCGACGAGGTGATCGACCCGATCGACCTGCGTATCGACCGCATCGACACCTCCCCCGCCATCATGCGCACCTACGCCGTGGTGGCCACTGCCGAGCCAGCTCCCGCCATCACTGCCGACGCGGCCCCCATGCCGCTGGAACTGACCGCCTACCTGCAGCACAGTGGCGAAGTCCGATCGGGCGAAGGCTGGGTTGGCGCGCCAGACAGCGAAGAATTCATCGAAGGTTTCGCCGTCGACTGGCCCAGCAAGCCAGCCGGCGTGGACCTGCTCTATACCTGCATGGTGGCCGGCTCCGGCCCCACCCGCAATGTGTCGACCGGCACCTTCGTCGGCGTGCGTGGCGAAGGCCTGCCGCTGATCTGCGCAGGCTTCAGCCTGGTCGGTCCACAGCGCAAGAACTACGAACTGACAGGCCATATCGTGTTCGGCAATGCCGAACCCCAGTGCCTGATCGCCAATCAGATGATGCATGGCCCCACCGGCAACGAGCCGTTGGTGGCGCTGCATATCGCCGTCACTCCCGTTACGAAGATGAACGCTGCCCGCTCTAAGTCTCCGTGGGAAAACTCTGCCTTTAAGCAGAATCTTAGTGCAGCAAGCCAGATGGCTTGAAGTAACAGGAATCGACCATGCAATACGATAGCCCCGTTTCGTCCTCCGAGTTTCAGTCGTACCTGACTGCAACCCAACTGTCCGACAGCACCGTCGACGCCATCAGCTCCCTGCTGGGCCTGGACGCTGAAGGCGCCACCGTCAACGTCGCCAGCTTCGACGGCGTGAACCTGGAACTGCCAACCAACGGCGCAGTAGACGTTGTGACCGGCGAAATCGCTGGCACCGCCAACGACCTGGTCACCGTGGACCTGTCCGAAGCCGAACAAGCTGGCGCCAGCGTTTACATCCTCGAAAGCGAGGCCAGCCTGAACGTCAACCTGCAAGGCCAGTCGGCCGGCGCAGCTCCGGCAGTGTTCGCTGCCCTGGCCGCTGACGTTGCCGTCACCGCCGCACCTGACGCTCAGATCGAGCAAGTCCTGGTGACCGGCTCGGGCAACGACGTGATCACTGCCTCTGGCGACCAGAACTACTTCATCGACGCAGGTGCCGGCAACGACGTCATCACCACCGGCAACGGCAACAACACCGTTATCGCTGGCGCTGGCAACAACGTCGTCAAGACCGGTGCGGGCGACGATACCGTCGTGCTGAGCGGCACTGCCCACACTGACGTGGTCGACACTGGCGCTGGCTTCGACGTGGTCCAGCTGGACGGTTCGCGTGAAGACTACGACTTCGCCGTCGGCAACAACTACAACGTCAACCTGACCAGCGCTGCCACCGGTGTTGGCCAGACTGCCTCGATCACCAACGCCGAGTTCCTGACCTTCGTCGACGGCGAAGAAGTCGAGACCGTTGCTCTGGCTCGCAGCGAAGATGAAGCCGCTGCCCTGCGCCTGTACCAAGGCATCCTGGACCGCGACGCTGACGCACAAGGCGCCAAGGACTTCGTCGGTGCCGTGAACAACGGTACTTCGCTGACCGACATCGCCAACCTGTTCCTGAACTCCACCGAGTTCGCAGGTGCCGTCAACGCTACCGACATCAACGAGCTGTACCAGGCTCTGCTGGGTCGCGACGCTGACGAGCAAGGCGCTGCCGACTGGGCTGGCTACCTGGCCAACGGCGGTTCGCTGACCGACATCGCTGCTGCCATCGCCACCTCGCAAGAGGCGATCGAAGCAGACCAGTCGAACGGTGACTTCGTCCGCGATCTGTACGAAAACGTACTGGGCCGTGAAGTCGAGGAAGAAGGCTACAACGCTTGGGTAGGCCAGCTGTTCAACGGCGCAAGCCGTGCCGACGTGGCTGCAGCCATCGTTGGTTCCGCTGAAGCTCAGACCAAGTCTGACAGCGACTTCATCGAAGGTCTGTACCAGTCCGCTCTGGGCCGTGCTTCGGACGAAGCTGGCAAGGCAGCTTGGCTGGGCCTGCTGGCCAACGGCGGCACCCACGCCGACGTTGCCCTGGGCATCGTTGGTTCCGCTGAAGGTGTTGACCACATCGACAACGTCGTTGTGCTGCACGGCCAAGTGTAACTAGCCCTGCTGTAGCGAAGCGTATGCCCGGCCGCAAGGCTGGGCGTATGCGAAAGGGGGCGACTCTAGGGTCGCCCCTCTTTTTATTTTTTGTAGCCAAGCCAAGCTTATGTCCAGACAACTCGACCATGGGCGAGAAACGCTCATGGACATCTTCCACCGCCATCGCCAGGCCAGCCAGCCTGACCTTGCCGCTGCCGCACTCGAGCGTGCCATGCAAATCGCCGAGTACCGGCCCGAGGCAATGGTGTGGAAAGGCATAGCGACCCTCGCGACGTCGCCACAGCTGGCATTTCTGTTTTTCGCCAACGCCGCCCAGGCATTGCCTGGCCGCGCCGACATCCACGCCTTGATCGGGCGCAGCCTGCTGGCCCAGGGGCACGCCCCGCTGGCCACCCAGTACCTGACCGAAGCCTGGCGGCAGCAACCCAACGACCCGGCGCTGCGCATGACCCTCTGGCAAGCGCGCAGCCAGTCGCAGGCTCCCACCGAACTGCGGCGGATGATCCTTGCGCACCTGCCCGACATCACCGCCGCCAACGAGCTGGCGCTGGTGCTAAAACTGCTGGCGGCACAGGCCGATGCGCCTGCCACCGTGGGCGTGGTGCGCTTTTTGCCGGAACGCAACGAGATCCAGGGTTGGGCGGTCGACCTGCGCAACCTGCAAAGCCCCGCTGCGTTGAAGCTGCTGGTCAACGGCAGGCAGATCGACTCGTTGGCCAACGCCCCGCATCCACTGCTCGGCGCCGCCGGGCTGCCGGCCAGCCACGGCGGCATTCGCATCCGTGTATCCAATCCGACCGCGCAAGTGCGCGTCAGCTTCGCCAACGGCACGGAGCTGCTTGGCAGCCCGGTGTTCGCCATGCCGGCGTTCGTACCACCATCCGCGCCAGCCGAGCCGGCCAGGCAGGCGGCTGTCGACGTGTTGATCCCGGTCTACAACGGCCTGGAGGAAACACTCGAATGCATCAACAGCGCACTGGACGCCCGCAAGCTCAACCGTACCCCCCAGCGCCTGGTCGTGATCGAGGACGCCACCCCCATACCCGCCCTGGCCAAGGCACTCAAGGTGCTGGCTGGCAAGGGCAAGATCACCCTGGTGCACAATGCCGTGAACCTGGGCTTCATCCGCAGCATGAACCGCGCCATGGCGTTGAGCCCAAGCAAGGACGTGGTGTGGTTGAACGCAGACACGCGCGTGCACGGCGACTGGCTCGACCGCTTGCGCGAGGTTGCCTACCGCGATGGGCGCACCGCCTCGGTGACCCCGTTCACCAACAACGGCGAGCTGATGAGCTTCCCGCGCAGCCAGATCAGCCACCCCATGCCGAGCGCGGCCGAACAGGCCGAACTCGACGACCTGGCGCGGCAAGCTGCCAGCGCGCCGATGGAAATCGAAACCGGTTGCGGCTTTTGCCTGTACATCAAGCGCGAAGCGCTCCACCAGGTCGGTTACCTGGACGAAGTCCACCTGGCCCGCGGCTATGGGGAAGAGACCGACTGGTGCTTGCGCGCACGCAACCTGGGCTGGCACCACCTAGGCGCCCCCAACGTCTTCGTGGCACACCAGGGCGGCATTTCGTTCGGCGCGGAAAAAATCCTGCGCGTGGCCCACAACAACGCCATCTTGCGCCAACGCTATCCGGACGCCTCGGCTCGCTACAAGGTCTTCTGCCTGCGCGACCCGATCAAGCCTGCGCGGGACGCACTGCAACGGGCGCGCCTCGTTCGCCTGGCCGAACAAGCGGCCAGCCGCAGGCAGCCGGCAGGCTGGCCAGCACAGGGCAAGAAGACCTTGCATGTTCATGACGGCTCGAACGACGACGCGCCGTTCAGCCTGGCCTGGCAGCACGACACGCATCGAACCTGGGTCACCCTGCGGGCACCGCTGGCGCCGCTGCCGCTGATCCTGGATTACCAGCTGCCTCAAGACTTCGACAGCCTGGTCGAGGCCCTTCGCCTGTTGCCTCAGGACGAACTGGTGTTCGAGCGACTGGCCGATTGCCCGGCCGAGCTCTGCGACTTGCCCGCCCTGCTGGACACGCCCTACCGCATCCTCTGCCGTGACCAGCGCCTGCTGAGCCAGGACGGCTCGCATGACTGGCAGCGCTTCGCCCGTGAAGCGAGCAGCATCCAGTTGCCCTGGAACGCGCTGACAAGCGCCTATGCCGCCGCCTTGCCGGGCAGCCATTTGCTCACCCAGGCCACTCGCCCATTACGCGGTACGCCGGCGGAGCTTCCACGCGTCTTCCTGATCGGCGATGCCCTGCGCGAGGCCGAAGTAGGCCAGCAGTGGCTTACCTTGGCCCGCAACCTGGCCCGCAACCAGCGGCCCACGGTACTGCTGGCCAAGGAAGATGCCCCTTGGCTCAAGACGCTGCAAGCCACAGGCATCGTGCAGCTGCTGCCCGAGGTTCAAGGCTTTACCTTCGCGCAACGGGCCAAGGCAGCCGGCTGCCAGGCGGTACTCAGCCTGACCGATGCCCCGGATGCCGGCTGGCCGGCTCCGGAGCTGGCCGCCGAACTGGACGTGCCGCTGTACGCCAAACCCACGTCGCTTGCCGATGAAGTCGGTGCGACGCCCATTACCCATCTACCTTTCTACTGAGCCAAGCCTGATGCCCCAAGCAGCCTTCGACAAGCCCCAGGCGGGCCAGCCACCCGCCACTTCCGCCACGCTGAGCGGGGCCATCATCGGCCTGCAAGGTGATGTGCTGCAGGGCTGGGCGCTGGATAGAGCGCAACCTGAACGACGCCTGGTCATCGAAGTGTTCATCGATGGCAGCAGTGTCGCCCTGGCCCGGGCCGACCAGTATGAACCGAGCGCACCTACCGGCGACCAGTTCCATGGGTTTGCCGTGCAGCTGCGGCAGAGCTGGCTTGAACAAGCCCACACGATCACCGCCCAGGTCGCCAACCAGGGCATACCCCTGGCAGGCCAGGTGCAGGTGCCGTCAGCCCCGGCCCAGGAGGTCTCGGCCATTACTTCGCAGGTATGGCACACCGGTGGCCTGCGCGTCAGCGGCTGGGCATGGGACCCGGTCGCCCCGCGCCGCCACGTGCGGATCAGCGTGCGCGACGGTGACCGGGTCATCGCCCAGGCCCTGTGCAATGAGCACCATCAGGCCCTGGCTTACCGAGCCTCGGCCGACCACGGCTTCACCCTCGACCTACCCTGGGAGCTGGCCGACGGTGAGCTGCATCTGCTGGAGGTGGTGAACGATCTCGGCCAGACACTGCCGGGCAGCCCGATCCGCCTGTGCTGCCGACCCGAGGGCCTGGAAGGGCTGCTGCGGCGACTGGACGTGCCGCAAGACGACCCTACCTTCGCCTTGCTTGAAGGCGTCGCCAAGGAACAGGCCTTGCGCCTTCCCAAAAGCGCCGGCTGGCACCTCTACCCCCAGTGGTTCGATGCCTTCCAGAAACTCGACGACGTGCCGTCGCCCCCGCTGCTGGGCACGCTTGGCATCCTGCTGATCAGCGCAGGCGACGACACGCTCGAGCAGACCAGCCTGGCAAGCCTGGGCGATGACCATGCAAAGGTGCAGGCAGTCGCCACTGCCTCGCCTGACGAAGTAGCGTCGGCACTACGGCAACTGCTCGAGGCCGGTTGCGACCGTATTCTGCCAATGATGGCAGGGGACCGGCTGGCACCCCATGCCCTCCCCCACCTGAGCGCATTGCTGGACGACGACAACGCATGGGGCTATGCGGACTGCGACCGTGATGACGCGCAAGGCGGGCGCAGCTTCCCCTGGCTGAAACCCACCTGGGACATGGACCTGTTCATCGGCGCGGACATTTTCACGCCAGGCGCGATCTTCGGTGCGGCTGTCGTCGAACGGGCCTTGGCCCTCCTGCCCAGGCGCGATGGCGCAGAAGCTTGCAACTGGCATGAGCTGAGCGCGGCGATCGTCCTGCTCAGCGAGCGCGATCAGCTGAGCGTCGCTCATCTACCCAGGGTGCTTTACCACCGGGCGCATGGCGCTGCGTCGAGCCCCGAACAGGCAGTGCCCTCATCGCAACGCAAGCAAGCCATCCAATGGCTCTGCGAACAGCTGGCGCCGGGGGCGACCGTCAGCGCGGTAGAAGCCTACCCCGCTCTGCTACGCGTACACTGGCCATTACCCGAGGCACTTCCGCGGGTGAGCCTGATCGTGCCGACTCGTGATCAATACAAGTTGCTGTTCGCCTGCATCGAAGGTCTGCTCAACGACACCGATTATCCGAATCTGGAGATCATAGTCGTCGACAACCAATCCACCGATGAGCAAACGCTCGATTATCTGACGGCGCTGGACAAGCGTGGCGTGCGAGTGCTCCGCCACCCCTACCCGTTCAATTACTCGACCATCAACAACCGCGCCGCAAGCCTGGCCACCGGCGAACTGATCGGGCTCGTCAACAACGATATCGAAATCATCGAGAGTGGCTGGCTGAAGGAAATGGTTGCACAGTTGCTCCGCCCGGGTGTGGGTGCCGTAGGTGCAAAGTTGTTGTGGCCAAACCGCATGGTCCAGCACGGTGGCGTGGTGGTAGGCGTCGAAGGCTTGGCCGCACATAGCGGAAATACACTTGCAGCACGTGATCCAGGTTACCTGGGCACCAATCAGCTCACCCGGCGCCAGAGCGCAGTCACGGCTGCCTGCATGCTCATGCGCAAGTCCGTTTTCGATAAAGTCGAAGGCCTGGATGAAAGTACCTTCCCCGTAGCCTTCAACGATGTGGACTTGTGCTTGAAGATTCAACGCCAAGGGCTGCATTTGGTCTGGAGTGCATTTGCGCAATTGATCCACGCCGAATCAGCCAGTCGCGGGAAGGATTTGGTGCCAGAAAAACGCGCTCGTGCTCGACGCGAACAGCAGAAATTCATTGAGCAGTGGACCCTCGATTCCTACAATGATCCATTTTATAACCCGGCATTGGCCCTGGATTATTCGACTGGACCGTACGGCGGGTTATCGATGCCGGTAAAGAACTTTGCTGAACGAAAATCTAGCCGGCCCGCCCCCGTGTCATGGGATGAAAGGAAGCGATAAATGTGTGACATGGCCAGTAATGCCTCAAGCGCTTTGTCTTTGCACACAAGCCTGGCGTTAGCGAATTCGGCAGTTTGTCATGTCAAGCTCCGGGCTGCCTTATTGAAGTCAGTCCGGCATTTAATCTATTCGTCTGAACAATTGAAAAAGGGTAGCCGGTATCCGACGGATAGAGATCTGCTTGGTTTCAGCCATGATACTTGCAGTGGCATCTTGTCCCAGTTGCACGGCAGACCCGCGCCGCCTCGCAAACGACCACCCAGCGACCCATTCGCAACGCAAAGACGTTACACACGCTCTCGACGATATGGCTGTCATTACCCAAGACGGCCAGTAAACATCCACTCTTATTCATTTGCAGACCAAACGCCATGAACTCCCTCTCTGCACCGGCAGCATCAAGTACCGAAGTCACAGGCCATTTCGATTACATCCTTGACGACCGCGCTTTCGGTTGGGCGTTTGCTCCTGCTCATCCACAGAAAAAGCTGACTATCGAAATCATTGCAGATGGCGAAGTCGTGGCTCAAGGTATCGCGCAACAGTTCCGTGAAGATCTTCAAACTGCCGGCATCGGTGACGGTTGCTATATGTTCGATCTGCAGCTTTCTCATGAGCTGTATGACGGCGAAGTGCATGATCTGGCTGCACGCGTGGCAGAAACCGGCAATCTACTTAGCGGCACCCATGCATTTGGTCCCGAGCGCCGCGAGCCGGCCTATCCTCAGATTCCACGGGCGATTGGCTTAAGCTTGCTCGCCGATCTACTGAGCCAATCCAAATACAGCCGTTACGCAGGTAACCTGCGGAACTTTGCTCAAGCCTATCGCCTTGCCGCACGCTTGCAGGAAACTGGAGAGGTCGCCGAAGCCAGAAGTGCTTGGGCCACGATCAATAGCGCGCTGGGCGAAAACTCATTGGGCTATTGCAAGCTAGGCGAAAGCCTGATGTTGCTGGGCTTGGCGGCTGAAGCCTTGGATGCGTTCCGGGTAGCGGCCGGCTGCGACCTGCGCCTCCATTGGGCCCATCTGGGGATCGCCAACAGTCATTTCGCACTTGGCCAGTTCGAACAAGCCGAAGAGGCGATGCAGATCGCGATCGCACTACAGCCGCACGATATCACTTTGCCAAAACGTCTCAAGTACATGCAGGACCATGGCCTGCCTCAAAGGGTTGAAATGCTGCTGGGTCAAAGCCAACGCGAAGAAGCCATTGGTTTGTTGAAGGCATTCTTGCTCAAACGCCCAGACAGCGACCAGGCATGTGCACTGCTTGGAGATTTGCTCTGCGAGCCGAGTGACAACACCCTCCCTGGTATGACGCGACTGCATGAACTGCGCAAAGCACAATGCGTTCTCGAAGCATTGTTGGACGATGTCGAAACCCGTTTGGACGAGGCCAGTGAGTAATGAACAAGCTGTTGCGCCACATTCGCGAACACAGCGCTGACGGGCTGCAATTCGGCCTGATCGTTGGTGCTGGTACAGGTACCCAACTGGGCGCCTGGCGTCAGTTGGGCTGTCGCCGGTTGCTACTCGCCGAAGCACATCCACGCTCGGCAGAAGAATTGAACCGTCGCTTGTGTCACGAACAAGGTGAACGCTTGCTCGCAGTTGCGGTTACACCTGACGAGCAGCCTACGGCAACGCTGTACACACTCAACAATCTTGCCTACAGCAGCCTCGGCAAAGCAGTCGATCTGCTCACACATTATCCCAATATCCGCTCTGATGAGACAGTGCAAGTCCCGGCCCGTAGCCTCGAAGCCGTGTTAACTGAACAAACACTGGACGAGCAGCAGCCACACGCACTAGTCATTGCCGCACCAGGGCAAGCGTTGCAACTGCTGCAAGCGACCTCCGCGCCTTTGCTGCAGGCCTTTACCTGGGTGATAATCGAATGTAGCAGTGAGCCGCTTTATGAAGGTGATTCTAACGACAGTACGATCGCTGACTGGATGGAGGAGCTTGGTTTCGACTTGGTAAGCGAGAATCCGGACGCCATTTTTCCCCATGCCCAGCTATTGTTCGAACGCGACCCTAACCGCGTAACGCATCAAAGGTTGGTTAACGAATTATTACAACTGCGTTCACGCCTGTCGCTTTCAGAGCAAAATAGCCAACAGCAGATTGAGCAGCTGGAACAGCAGTTGCGCGAACACGAAGAGGCGTTACGCGACGCGAACAAGCTGGTGAGCGAGCAGAATTTCCGGATCGAAAAACTCGTCAGCGAAAATACTAGCCTTCTCGCTACATGTGAAGAGCTGGAAGCAAAGCAGAGCGAACTGGCCAAGGCGTACAATGAACAGACCTGCTTGGCTAACGGGCTGCAAGCAGAAATCGATTCTCTTAACCACCGAGGGAGCAAGCTTGCTAAGACTTGCGAAGCGCTCACTCAGGAAAAAGAAGCGTTGGCCGCAGCGCATGAAGCAAAGAGCAGTCTGGTAAACGACCTGCAAGCGGAGCTGGCGTCACTGAACAATCGCAACACCGAACTTTCCCAGGCGCATGAAACGCTGGAAAAAAAGGTTGTTGAATTGACCGACCAACTTCACGTGCAAAGCCAGCTGGCGAACGAACGTCAAACCAAGATAGATGTGCTCGAGACAGCTGCTAGAGAACTGGCAGCGGAACGCGATGCTTTGTTCAAACGTAATGCAGAGTTCACCGAAACCTGCGACACCCAAACAAAGCTGGCCAATGAGCGTAAGATGCAGCTTGACCAGATTACTGCTCAGCGAAATCAGTTGCAAAAAACCGTAGCAGAACAGAAAAACGAGCTCAGTACCAGCCTGAAGCATGTACAGACGATAGCTGCTTTGGAAGCAGAGCTTACTTCACTGAAAAACCGGAACACTGAGCTGCTCCAAACCGGTGAATCGCTGGACAAAAAAATAGCGGACTTGGCCGCCGCTCTCAAGGCGCAGACCGAGCTGGCGAGCGAGCGCCAAGCCAGCCTGGACGCACTCGGGAAAAAATCTAGCGAACTTGTGGGCGAGCGCGATGTCTTGTCCAAGGCTAATGCAGAGCTGACCAAAACCTGCGACACGTATGCCAAGCGCGTCAGTGAGCAAAAGGCTCAATTGGACACGATCGCTGTTCAGCGCGATCAGCTACAAAAGACCGTGTCTGAGCAAAAGAATGCGCTTGATGCCAATCAAGGGCATATGCAGAAGCTCGAACGTGAAGCGGTTGAATACGAGCATCGGCAGCGGCTGCTGGAGGAAGAGCTGACCAAAGCCGAGGCTCAGCTGGAATTGATCAAGGATCTGTTATTACGCGAGCCAGGACTCTAACGGTGGGATCGCCAATGTTTACAACCATTGCTAAATGGTTAGGGCTTTTTAAAAAGCCTACCGACCATAATCAAGCAGCAGCTGATGTGGTTGTAGTAGAAGATACGAGCGAGAGCGTGAACTCGCATTTGGTTGCCTATGATGAAAATCTGTTGGAACGCAGCCGTACTCAGTGGCAGCTTGGCGACTGGCAGAGCCTAATGCACATTCAGCGCGAAACTCTGCAGCACCACCCCGACCGAGCCAAACTCGCACTATTGGTAGCCAGCGCTCACCAGCATTTAGATAACATGTCAGCGGCAAGCCAATTCACCCGCCTTGCCCAAAACTGGGGATGCAGCAAGAAGTTGATCAGTCAGGTCTTGATCGCTGGTGTACATAATACATTAGGCCGTGCCACCGCGATCGGCGGCCGTTCTCAACAGGCGCTGCATCATTTCCAAGAAGGTATGAAAATAGTGACGCCTGGGGCCGATATGCGGGTCCTTGCGCAAACTCGCATACGAGAAGAACTAAGCCGACTCGGAATATCAGCCCCAGAGGTGCAGAGCACTCCTGGCTCAGATGCGATACACCTACCGGCCGGCGATAGTGCCGTACAGCAGCTGGCACAGGAACTCCAGAAGCAACACTCAAGCCTCAACGAACAGATCAAGCAGCAGAATGCTGAAATGATCAAGATACGTAAATCTCTCGAAAATACAGTCAGATCCGAAATGCTCAATGCTGCACAGCAGCTTGAAGCCTTTTTGGGTATTCAAAATTTCCTGAATCATGGTGAGCGTTTGCCTGGAATGCACGGCTGGCCGATCAGCCCTGATTTCGCGTTATATCTGATTGAATTGATAGATAGCAAACACTATGACTTGATTCTAGAGTTTGGGTCCGGCACATCAACTGTGATCATTGCTAAAACGCTAGCCAGAATCGGTCAACAGCGTAGAACGTCGCCCCCAGTACAAGTGGCATTCGAACATTTGGAACAATATTACAATCAGACCCATGCGAATCTGATCCAAGCAGACCTAATTCACGCAGTCCAGCTCGTATTGGCACCGCTCGTTCCATTTCAATCACCAAGCGGCAATATGTATAGCTACTATGACTGCCACTCGAAACTGGCAGAATTGAAAGCAAAACTGACAGCGGACTGCTTGAAAATACTGATGATCGTAGATGGCCCACCTGGCTCGACAGGAAAACACGCTCGCTATCCTGCGGTGCCGGCTGTACTGAAGCATTTCAAAGGTGCCGCGCTAGACATAGTACTCGACGACTACATACGCAGCGATGAGAAAGAAGTAGCTGAAATGTGGCTGAAAGAAGTCGAAGCAGTTTATTCAAACACCAGCTTAAGGGCCAGAAAAATGGAAAAGGATGCTTGCCTGATCTCCGCGACGCCTTAATCAAACCAAATACCAACCAATTTAAAGCCGCAGCCCTTAAGTGTGGACAGAGTTAAATAAATGAAAATTTTAAGCACCGCGATCGCTGAATTTAAAAAAAGAAATTTTTCGAGAGCAGTTGAGCTATTCAGGGAAGCAGGTTCCTTGTATGGTGATGAGCTAGTAGCTGCAAACATTGCAATGTGCTTAAAACAGATAGCGCCAGATGCACTACCTCCGACAAAGGGCGGCGAACAGCTCCTGGACCCGGCCACACAACTGATGCTATCGAATTCGGGCGAGCTGGAGCTTACCGAGACGCAGCGTAAAGAGTTATTGGACACCTGGAAGCAGCTCACCTCACAACGATCCAAGGATGTTGAAGTCAAAAATGTGAGTCCGATTCCGGTAGACTGGCCAAAGGAGCTGGTTCTGGCTCCGCTCCCAGAAAGCCCAAATGATTTTGTGTGGAATAAGAGTCGCAAAACGAAGTCAGTGCCCACCGAAAGTCCGGGACTCAGCATCGTCGTACCTACCTTCAATCGCAGCAAAATTCTTGACATTACGCTAGCGTGCTTGGTAAATCAAGAAACGAACTATCATTTTGAGGTGATCGTTGCCGATGATGGCAGCGGTGAGCAGATCGTGGATGTAGTTCGAAAATACGAAACACTACTTGACATCAAGTACGTCCGCCAAAGGGACTTCGGTTACCAACTTTGCGCTGTGCGCAACTTGGGGCTAAGAACCGGAAAATATGATTTTGTAGCAATTTTGGACTGCGACATGGCGCCAAACCCTAAATGGGTAGAGTCTTATGTTAGCTTATTGATCGAAGATGACGATGTTGCGCTGATTGGACCTCGTAAATATATAGATACCGAGCAAATGTCAGCAGAAGATTTTGCCCGCAACCCAAGCTTGATCAGTAGCCTCCCCGAGGTTTTGACGCAAAACAACGTAGCAGGCAAAACCCAAGACATGATTTCTGTGGATTGGCGCTTGGAACATTTTGAAAAAACTCAAAACCTGCGGCTCTGCGAGACCCCCTTCCGCTTCTTTAGCGGTGGAAATGTGGCCTTTTCAAAAAAATGGTTGGACAAGGCCGGATGGTTCGATGAGGAGTTTAACCATTGGGGAGGAGAAGACAATGAATTTGGTTATCGCTTGTATCGAGAAGGCTGCTTCTTCAGAGCGGTAGAAGGCGGCATGGCTTATCATCAGGAGCCACCTGGAAAAGAAAACGAAACAGATCGCGCTGAAGGAAAAAAAATCACTATTGAGATCGTAAAGGAAAAGGTTCCATACTTTTACCGCAAGCTTACTCCGATCTACGCAGCCAAGCTTCATAAAAAGCCGCTTGTCTCGATCTATATTCCCGCCTATAACTGTGCCGACCATATTGTAAGGTGTGTTGATAGCGCTCTAAATCAAACCATCACCGACTTGGAGGTTTGCATTTGCGATGACGGTTCGACAGATAACACACGCGAAGTTCTTGACCTACATTACGGCGACAATCCGAGAGTGCGGATTACCTCTAAGATAAATGGCGGAATTGGCTCTGCGTCCAATTGCGCAGTGCGCATGACGCGCGGGTTCTATATTGGCCAGCTGGATTCTGATGATTACCTCGAACCGGATGCGGTCGAATTATGTCTCCATGAGTTCTTCTTGGACCGATCTTTGGCCTGTGTTTACACAACCAATCGAAATGTTAATGCAGATGGCTCATTGATCGCCGACGGCTATAACTGGCCTGTTTTTTCGCGCGAAAAGCTAACAACGGCAATGATTGCGCACCATTTTCGGATGTTCACAGCGCGGGCATGGAATCTCACCGATGGCTTTGACGAGAATATCACCAACGCCGTAGATTATGATATGTACTTGAAACTCAGCGAAGTTGGGCCTTTCAAACACATCAATAAAATTTCATATAATCGAGTCCTGCACGGAGAGAACACGTCAATCAGGAAACTCGGCGCTCAAAAAATCAACCATTTCGCGGTCGTGAACAGCTCTTTGAAGCGGCAAGCCATCAAACAGTTCGAATATGCCCCGCAAAACCTGCTGGATGACGCTTGCAGAAAATACAAGATTCTCCGCAACAACGACTATTAAAGGGGCCGTGAGATGCAGATCACAGTTAACAAAATGGCAGGCAAAACGTCATTCTTATACGAAGGAGCCGGCATAAACTTTATACATGAACTTTCCTACTCTGAGCATCTGGCGCCGACGGACGATTCATTGTTCAGGATAGCGCTATTGGCTCGCCCGGCGAATGACCCCACCTACTCAGTCACCGGTGTAGTTCCATCTTCAAGCAGCATCGACTTTTTTGAAAAGGCCTATAAATGCCGGATTCACGCCACGGCGTGCGACACCCCTGTTCCGGGACCGGCAAAGACACTCGCGAATGATATATATCTCTGTTTTTCCGGCGGCTTCGACTCTATTGCCGCCAAAGCCATCCTCCCGGACTCTGTCAAACTGATATCAAATGAATTTGGCGGCGCCTTCGAGCGCGAATCGGTATTTTTCAAAAAATTCGACACTACTGTCGTGCAGTGGAACTTGCGACGATCGAGGTCAGATGGCTTTCCTAAATTCAATGAATCCATCGACTGGCGGTTTATGCTTGCTCCGGGCTTACTACTTAAGCAAGAAGGAAAGCCCATCACATTGGCTACTGGCACCATTTTGGAAGCCAGCCCGTTTTGGTATGCAGGCCAGATCAAGCCTGATTTCCAAAGCTACTCAAGTTTTGGGTTTGGTCCCGACGTATCGGTGATCAATCCAGTTGCATGCATTAGCGAATTCGCCACCACGCTCATTGCAGCCAGACAGCTAAGCCCTGAACTGTTAAACCAGAGCCTGGACTCCCTTGCGGCACCAAAATCATTGAAACGGTACCGCAAGGAAGTCTTGATTGCGCTGGCACAAGATCGATCTGTACGTGCTCCTCACCCTGAAATGCCCAAACATTCATTTGGTCGTGGAATTGGTGACGATGCGGTTGCGCTGTATTTGACATGGAAGCTTGGCAGGGACTGGGTAGTAGAAAACTACTGTTCTGACATCCCTACCTGCTCAAAGTACTTGGACATGTCTTTCTTCGAAAGAATCCATGAAAATAACTTAAATTGCTTTAACGAAGAGGACAAAAAAAGCCTACTTAAACGCCTCGCAGAGTTTGATTTGGACACATACGACAAAAATGACTACGACAACCTTGAAAAATCAAAGGCACTCAGACAGGAGTTTATTTCTTCTTCTAATTAAGCCATAAACCGTACAGAGCACCTAGCTCGCAGCACCAGATGGACAATTTTCATGCACGTCCAGCATTAAGGCTCGAGTCACGTTCAGCACAGCCCTCTTGATCTGTGCTGAACAGATGCTGATACCCTTTCACTGCGCCGGCAAATAACCCCACACTTTTATGGATTTTATATACATTTGCTGAGGCAAGCTTTTCAAATCTATGGGCCCCACCCACCGCGACCCCCCGCCTATATTTATTTTCAACTGCATAGGTTGATTTAATGGGGAAATATTTTGAGTTTTCCCAAATACGGTTGGGACCTTCAGTACCAGTTCATCATCGTGAAAAACCTTAATAAAGTCAGGCGTCCATTCTGCTGTATATTTGTGAAAACCAGCACCCAGCGAGCTTTTCCCGCTCTTTCTGTCTAACTCCTTTGGTGAGCGCCCTGAATGTACAGTAGAAAAGCGAACCCCTGGGTCCTTGTCGCCTTTAGCCTCCATGATATCGATCTCCCCGTACTGACCTTTGTTCTTGCCCTGCAACCAGATGGCAGGCTGAAGCCCTGGGCTTTCTGGGACCGCAGCTACGATCTCAAACCTTCCGTAAGTGAAGTATTCCTTACTTGCTATACTGACGGAGCTCACATCGCGATAGGGAATAGCTTTGATCGGCCCAGCCTTCCTTTCCCCGAACCGCGGATTGTCAAGCCGTTCATGCCTAGCCTCCAGCGTGAGCGTGCCATTTTGATAGATAAGATTCTTATCGCCTTCCGTATAAAATACTTTGGTATTTTCATTCACTCCGATGGTTCTTGTCCATTGCATCGGATCCAGTCTCTGGCCGGCAGTAAAATCAACGTCAAGCACCGGCCTTTCCGAGAAGCCATTCCCTAGTACTGACATTGATACCAAACAAAGCGATAACGGCAATTTTTTTACAGCCATTTTTCTTGCTCCTGGGCCTTCAATGTATCGGATGACTCTTTTGCGGTTTCGGCGCCATCGTGCGCTATGTTGATCCAGTCGATCATCTACATGCATCGAAATGTCCCCGTTTGGCTACGTCGAATTCAATGCCACGTGAGTCGAACACCCCTGCGTTTGAATGCGATGTCTTCTGCCCCTGGATTCTGAACCCCTGATGTCATTGGGCAATGACATCTCAACGGAGTTCCCTCACCGAGAGCTACCCAGCAAACCCGTGCCACACGAAATCAGAAGATTTTTCAAAAAACGAGAACGGGGTGGTGTAAAAATCCGCGTTTATGCGGCATGATGCACCTATTGCCTAAGCACCGGGTGCTACGCCCTACCATAATCAAGGTTTCTAACACATGCATATCACTATCTCTGGTACTGGATACGTTGGAATGTCTAATGCTGTGCTGCTCGCTCAGCATAATCAGGTCTTGGCACTGGACATCATGCCAGAGAAAGTCGAAGCCATTAACAGGCGAGAGTCTGTGTTGGTCGATGCTGAACTGGAGTACTTTTTAAAAAACAAATCACTTGATCTGCGAGCCCTGCTTGACAAGAATGAAGCATATAAGAACGCGGAATTTGTGATCATTGCAACACCAACCGATTACGACCCTCAAACTAACTACTTCAACACCAGCTCGGTAGAAACAGTAATCCGTGATGTCCTCGCCATTAACCCAACGGCGACCATGATAATCAAATCTACTGTACCAGTAGGGTTTACCGAGCGTATGCGCCGCGATTTTTCATGCAATAACATTATCTTTTCCCCGGAATTCTTGCGAGAAGGCCGCGCACTCTATGACAACCTTCACCCCTCGCGCATTGTCATTGGAGAACGATCAGAGCGCGCCGAACTTTTTGCGGAATTGATGCTGCAAGGCGCAGAAAAGAAAGATGTACCCGTTCTATTTACAGGCCCGACCGAAGCTGAAGCAATAAAATTGTTTTCCAATACTTACCTGGCGATGCGCGTAGCCTACTTCAATGAACTCGACAGCTATGCGGAGACACACGGCTTGGACACCCGCCAGATCATTGATGGCGTTGGGCTCGACCCCCGCATTGGAGGACATTACAACAATCCTTCTTTTGGCTATGGCGGGTACTGCCTACCTAAAGACACAAAACAGTTGCTAGCCAACTATAGCGATATTCCGCAGACTCTCATCCAAGCCATTGTCGATTCAAATAGGACGCGTAAGGACTTCATTGCGGAATCCATCCTTAAACGCCAGCCGAAACGAGTAGGCATATACCGGTTAACCATGAAAGCCGGATCTGATAATTTCCGGACGTCCTCCATACAAGGTATTATGAAGCGACTCAAGGCCAAGGGCGTGGAAGTGGTGGTGTATGAGCCGGCTCTCGAGCAAGATTCCTTCTTCAATTCGCGAGTCGTCCGCGACCTTGAGGATTTCAAATATGCCTGCGATGTCATAGTAGCCAATCGGCTGACCGACGAAATCCGCGAGATCAGCGAAAAGGTTTACACTCGTGACCTCTTCGGCAAGGATTGACTGGTCCGTCGTTGACGACTGACTTAACTAAGGAGAACTCCATGCAAATCCTACTTTCTGGCTTGCATGAACAAGCCAGTCGCGCTTGGGCAGGCGCACCGGTAGACGGCACCTCATCACTGGAATGGCAGCCTGTATCGTTATTCATCGCGGATGCGGAAACGGCAGTTGGTGAACCTGGGCGTCGATGGGTATGGCTGTACCGAGCACCATGGGTCTGGCTCGCTGAAGGAAGCAGCGCAAATGCTGTTGCAGCCTTGCAGCAATGGCAATCCCAACAGCGCGCAGTATTGCAACTACGACGCAGTCTGAAAGACAGTCTCGTATTGGTGAATGTCGATCGGGTCGATGCCCAGTTCCTTGCGGAATACCTTGGCATTTTCCAGGGGATCCAGGCCTCGTCCCTCCCCGCGCGTTCCCCGTTAGCTTCTACGCTTGCATCTTTGTTTTCGCAAGCCGCACCTGAATGCTGGGCCCTTTATGAGGCTTTGGAAGCTGCAGCCTGGCTACCGGAAGGCGAGCCAGAATTTCGCTCAAGTCTGGCCTTGCCCTCCAACGAAGGACTAGATGAATTACTCCAATTAATCCACGCTGGTCGGCAGTTACCACGCTTCAGACAGCGGGCAGACGAGCTCGGTGAAAAGTTGCAAGCAGCGGAAACAGCATTGGCGAGTGTGAAGACACAGGCCGACTTTAGCCAGAGAGAGACCGGTAAACAACTACGTGAAAGCGAACAGGCTCTCCTCAGCTTGCGTCATGACCTTGATCAGGCTCGGACTGCAGAGCAAACCCGGAGAGAGGAACACGAATTACTGCTTGCGCAGCTGCTGCAGGTGCAAGAGGAACTCGAAAGACAATATCTCGATAACGTTTCGCTCAAGGAGCAGCATGCGGCGCTAGCCCAGGAGCTGACCTCGACAATCGAGCGTCATGCCGATATGTCGGAGCAGCTTGAGCTTGCTAGAGCAGCGTTGACTGAAGCAAAGCAGGTGCATGGCAACCCAGGCGAAACACAACCACCAGTGCAGGTGCATTCAGCAAAGGGACGGGAGGAGTCACAATCGCTGAGGGAGGAAAATGAGTTATTGCTTAACCAGCTCCACTCTGTACAGGAAAAGCTGGAGAATTATTATCTTGCCAACCGCGAAATACTCTCAGCGGTGGACCAATCCGAGCATACCATGCATCGCGCTCGTCATCTGATCAGTCAAATGGCCGCTCATGTCTGAATTACTTTCTTTATCGTCCGATAACAGCGTGGTCGACGCTGAATGGTATCTTTCCACCTACCCGGATGTCGCTGCGACTGGCATTGACCCGAATGTTCATTATGAACAGCATGGCCATGCCGAAGGTCGCTTTCCTCGTTTGCTTCGGGCTGCGCGCCTGGAGAAAGCACTGTGGGGCGGTTTCGCGAAGCCTGCACTATCCGAGTTGCAGTCTTGGTGGCAGGAGACCAGCGATTCCGAGGAGCAAACTTATGCGGCCTGGGCATTAGCACGTTGGTTTGCTAGTACCGCCCAATGGCCAAGTGCACTCCCTTTCGTTCCGCATTTGCTGGGTGAACTTCCCCCTTATATCGGACATTTCGGAGCAACATTGCTTGCAGTAGAAATTTTACTGCGCAATGACCAGCGAGAGCTTGCCCAAGCGTGCGTGCAAGAGGCTATCGATCTGCGTGGGCGTCAGGCCGACCTTTGTTTGGCCGCCGCCAATGTTGGCCTTCCAGTTGCTGACAATGATGGGTATCCGGAACCAATGCGACGGCTCGCGTGGTTCAGTCGAATTTTCAACGAAAGGGGGCTGGCCCCCATCAGCTTGCGTGACTCACAGGCTTCCTTGACTTTAGACAACCTTCGGAGCGAAGCGGCAGCGCTATCCGGTCCGGCCAAAAAACAACCGAAGATCAGCGTTATCATGCCGGCATTCAACGCCGAGGCATTCATCGAAACGGCTCTGCGCAGCCTGCTCGCCCAAAGTTGGAGCAACCTGGAAATCCTGGTAGTCGATGACCGCAGCACAGACGCCACGGTCGAGCGCGTATCAGCGCTCGCCCGCGAGGACAAACGCATTCTCCTGCTGCAACAACCGGTCAACCGTGGTGCCTACGCTGCACGCAACACTGCGCTGGAGCACGCCACCGGTACGTTCCTGATCAACCACGACAGTGACGACTGGTCTCATCCTCAGCGCCTGGAGCTGATGGTCGCTCCGCTACTGGAAAACTCGAACTTGGTCGGTACGCTGGCCGACTGGGTCAGGTCCGACACCCAGCTGCATTTCCAAAACTGGCGTATCGAGAACAGTCTGATCGAACCGAGCGTTTCCACCATCATGGTGCGACGCGAAGCAGTACGGGACCTTGGCGGTTGGGACGAAGTGCGTGTCGCGGCTGACCACGAGCTGCGTCAGCGGCTGCTACGCTGCCATGGCACCGACGCGCTACTTCATGTTTGCCCTGGTGTCCCCCTGGTCATTGCCAGGCACCTGCCGCAATCACTGACCATGGCCTCCGGTACGCACGTACGCTCGACATTCTTCGGCCTGCGTCAACTCTACAGTGCGCTGGCCGATACCTGGCACGCGATGACAGAGGATGCAGCCGGCCTGCGATTGTCTACGGGCTCTGCCACTCGAGCCTTTCCGGCGCCAGCACCTATGCTGCATGCCGCCGATGTCGAAACCAACTATGACTGGCTGTTGATCAGTGACCTCAGTGAAGGCGCACGCACGGCCAAGACGCTGCTTTTCGTACTTGACCGTTTGCAAAAGCATGGCAAGCGAATCGCCTTGCTGCACTGGCCAGACTACCAACGCCCGTCCCCGGTTGGTGATGCCATCCTCCGTCGGGCTGTCAGCGGAGCAGTGGACGTGGTGCTTGCAGAGCAGCAGCTAACGGTTCCTCGAGTGCTGGTCGTGGGTCGTCACCTGCTTGCCTACCCGTTGGACTTGGTTCCTGGCATCCAGGGATTGCAGGACTGTCAGGTAATCGATTCGATCCGTGAAGCAAGATTGCTATCAATCTCCATCGTACAGGGTCAAGGTCCAGTCAGCACCGAGACACCTGAACCGCTTCAAGCCTTGTCGCAGCATTCGGACGCGGCTTCTGCGCAACCGTTTGAGGCACACGGTGCTCCGTCGGAGCCAGCCGACTCTGTGCTGCCGGCCCTGTTCGATGCAGAGTGGTATCTGCAACGTAACCCAGACCTGCAAGGCGCTGATGTCGACCCGTGGCAGCATTACCTTACCCATGGTCATGCTGAAGGCCGTGAACCAGGCCCCGACTTCAATACGCCTTGGTACTTGGAGCAAAGTGTCGAGGCGCGTGAAAGTGGCCTGCCAGCTTTGCTGCATTACGAACAGGTAGGGCGCCAAGCGGGCCACGACCCTAGCCATCCCACCTTCGCTGGTCGCCAGCAACACCGCCCAGGGCGGCCAACAGTGCTGCTTTGTGCTCATGCTGCCAATCCGCAGCTGTTCGGCGCAGAACTTAGTCTGTTGGATGTGCTGGATGCCTGTGTTGCGATGGAGCTGAACGCAATCGTCAGCGTACCGAGTGTTGCCAACCCGCTTTATCTTGAAGAGTTACGGGCTCGTGCGCTGCTGGTCGCCTGTATTCCAACCCTGCTGTGGCGCGCCGACACAGTGCCCTGCTCGATAGCGGTCGAACGCTTCTCTGCACTGATCCGTACGCATTCGGTCGATTTGGTACAAGCCAATACCCTGATGCTACGCGAGCCGCTGATTGCCGCACGCTTGGCACAGGTGCCGGCAGTTCTCCATGCTCACGAGTCGCCCACCCAGGACGCCGATCTATGCGCTTCGATCGGACTACCGGCAGACCAGATCGTAACCGAGGCGCTGGAACGTGCCGATCACGTCTTGGCCAATTCGGCCTTCACGGCACGCTATCTTTCCAAGCCAGGGGCTACTCATGTAGTTGGAAACATCGTCGATCTGAAAGCGTTTGATTTGCCCAATTCGGTGGATCACAAACGCATCACTGCAGCATTGATCAGCAGCAACCAACCTAAAAAGGGTGTGCAAGACCTGCTGCAGCTGGCTTGCGATACGGCTGCCGACATTCCCAATCTGCAGCTGTTGCTGATTGGTCCCGAAACGCCCTGCGTCGCAGCCTTGCGTAGGCTGGAGGCTGACGGCCGGCTGCCAGCCAACTTCTCCATCCTGCCTTACGCAGCCAGCCCGCAAGCTGCGTTGGCCCAGACCAACATCGTGCTCAATCTTTCCCATTGTCAGGAAACGTTCGGTCGCACCGTGCTCGAGGGAATGGCAGCCAGCCGCCCGGTGCTGGCTTACCGGTGGGGCGCATTGCCTGAGCTCATCGAAGAGGGCATCACCGGCTTTACGTTCGAGCATGGTGATACCAAAGCCGTCGCAAACAGGCTGCGCCAGTTCTGCCGTAACCCGAAGAAGATTCGTACGGTAGGTGCTGCAGGTCGCAAACGTGCCAAGCAATATAACTTGAAGCGCCTGTGCCAGCAGTTGGGTCAAGCCTATGAGTCGATACTCGACCGTTCGCTGCAAGTTTCCTCCGGTGAACGTCAGCTGCTGGAAGGAGTCGTGCAATGACCCATCATCACGACTCGTCACCGCAGAAAATCGCAACTGGCGAAACTCAGACTCATGCGGCTGCTGAGTCGATGTCTCCTCTGCCTCTACTTGCAGCGACACAACTTGCCACTGCCGACGGCACTTGGGAATGGCAGGATTATCCCGCAGTCAAGGAACACATCGCCCAGGCGAAATCGGCGCATCGCGCCCGAAACCCTGTCGCAGCCCTCGACGTACTGGATTTCGATCCAGCCGACTTGCCGGCTCAGGCTGCCAAGTTGCAGTTCCAAGCCCCAGGCGCCCTGCCGCTGGTATCCATCCTCATCCCCGTGTTCAACAACGTGAAGCTGACGCTCGAATGCCTGGCTTCCATCCAGCGACACCTGTCGCCGGATCTGGATGTGGAAATCATCATCGCGGATGACGCCTCCACTGATGACACCCAGGCGTTGCTCGAGCCCATTCCCAACCTTCGCTACCTGCGCAGCGAACAGAACCTCGGCTTCCTGCGCAACTGCAACCGCGCCATGGCCCACGTCAACGGGGCATTCACGGTTTATCTCAACAATGACGTCCAGGTCACCGCTGGCTGGCTCGAGGCGTTGCTGGACACCTTCGTCGAGTTCGAGAACGTCGGTGCCGTCGGGCCCAAGTTCGTCTACCCCAGCGGCCATCTGCAAGAGGCTGGCGCTGCATTGGCGCCCGATGGCGTTTCGACCATGATCGGTTTCGCCGAGAACCCGAACGAGCCGCGCTTCAACTACACCCGGCGGGTCGACTATGTCTCTGGTGCGTGCCTGCTCGCCCCTACCGCCTTGCTCAAGCGCATCGGCGGCTTCTCCGAAGAGTTTCTGCCTTGCTACTGCGAAGACAGCGACCTGTGCCTGACCATTCGCGCCGAGGGCCACGAGGTCTACTACAATCCGCACGCCACGGTCATTCACCACCTGTCCAAGACCACCGCCGCGGCCGGTAACGACTTCAAGATGGCCAGCATCGCGAAGAACGTCAGCACGCTGAACAGGAAGTGGGCGGCGACCATCGAACGGCACTTCGACCCCCGCCTGATCGCTTTCTTCCTGCCTCAGTTCCATCCGGTCCCGGAGAACGACCTATGGTGGGGCAAAGGCTTTACCGAGTGGGCCAACGTCAGCAAGGCTGAGCCCAATTTCGTCGGCCACTACCAGCCGAGGATCCCCGCCGACCTCGGCTACTATGACTTGCGCCTGCTCGAAGTGCTGCAAGAGCAGGCCGACCTGGCGCAACGCTATGGCGTCCACGGTTTCTGCTTCTACTACTACTGGTTCGGTGGCAAGCGTCTGCTGGAGCGCCCCATCGAGCAGTTGCTGCAAAGCGACAGGCCCGACATCCCGTTCTGCCTGTGCTGGGCGAACGAAAACTGGACACGTCGTTGGGACGGCCTGGAAAAGGAAGTGCTGATCGCCCAGGCGCATAGCGACGAAGACGACATGGCGGTGATCGAGGACCTGATCCGCTATTTCAAGGATGACCGCTACATCAGGATCGATGAGAGACCCTTGCTGGTCATCTACCGGCCAACCCTGTTCCCCGACTTCGTCAAGACCGCCGCTCGCTGGCGCGAAGTCTGCCGCGAACGGGGCGTGGGCGAAATCTACATTGCGATGGTCGAGTCGTTCGAGCTGGCCAAGTCGGGCTCTCACCCCTCCTTGTACGGCTGCGATGCGGCCATCGAATTCCCCCCAGGTGGCCTGGTCAAGCCCAAGCCGCCCACGGGCGAGCTGCTCAAGCCTGGTTTCTCCGGCCATTCGGCGGACTACCGCGAGCTGGCGGTGAGCTATGCCTCGCGCCCCGCGCCCGGCTATACGCGCTTCAAGGGCGTCATGCCTGGCTGGGACAACACGGCGCGGCGCCAGGAGGCAGGCAATTGCTTCGAACATTCGACACCAGGGGCCTTCCAGGCCTGGCTCGAGGAAGCGATTGCCGAAACCCGTGAGCAACACTTCGGCGACGAGCGCCTGGTGTTCATCAACGCGTGGAACGAATGGGCCGAAGGCGCCTACCTGGAACCCGATCGGCGCTTTGGTCACACCTACCTCGAAGCTGTGCGCAACGCACTGGACGCCTCGCGTCTGCTGAAGAAAACCTGAGTGGCTGATATTCGATGACTCATATCCTCAACGACAGCGGCGATCTATGCCTGGTAGGCCACCCCTTCGCACCGATCGGCATGGGCGAACACATACGTGCCACGTTTCGCTCGCTCAGGGCCGTCTACGCCCCGCCAAAGCTTCACGACATCTACAAGTTCGTGCCGGCCAGCGAGGCCGAAAGCGCCGAATTCGGCGCGGCGCTGGTGGAAGAACCCGCACCGATCAACCTCTTCCATATCAATGGCAACGAGGTGGAGCATGCATTGGAGCATCTCGGCCAGACCCGGCCGTGGCAGGGTTACAACATCATCTATCCGCTCTGGGAACTGCCTCGCTATCCGCGGGAGTGGGCGACGCAACTGGATCGTTTCGATGAAATCTGGGCTGCCTCGCGCTTCGTCAAGGAGGCCCTCGAGCAAGCGTGCAGCAAGCCTGTGGTACACATGCCGCTGGCGACCGAGATCCACCTGGAGACTTTCTTCGGCCGTCGTTACTTCGGCCTGCCTGAAGCGGACTATGTGTTCCTGTTCTTCTATGACTTGCGTTCGTACTCCGCCCGCAAGAACCCCCGTGGTGTGCTCGAGGCCTTCAGGCAGCTGCTCGCCAAGCGGCCCTACGCGCGCGCGCACCTGGTGATCAAGGTGAACGGTGTCGACATGTACCCGCAAGCCTTCGCCGAGCTGCAGGCCGAGGTGCAGGCGCTGCCTGGCCGCACCACGCTGCTGGAGCGGACCATGAGCAGCACCGAGGTGAAGAACCTGCTGCGCTGCAGTGATTGCTTCGTGTCGCTGCACCGTTCCGAAGGCTACGGCTTCGGCGTGGCCGAAGCGATGGCGCTGGGCAAGCCGGTGATCGCCACGGCATATTCGGGAAACATGGACTTCATGACGGCGGACACCAGCCTGCCGGTGGACTACCGGCTGATCCCGGTGCTGGAGGGCGAATACCCTCACCATGAGGATCAGCAGTGGGCCGACCCGGACGGCGACCAGGCGGTGGCCTACATGCTGCAACTGGTGGATGACCCGGCAATGGGCCGAAGGCTGGGCAAGAAAGCGCAGCTGCATATGCAAAGCTATTTCAGCTACCGCTACACCGGATTGCGCTACCGAACCCGTCTGGAGGAAATCAGGCAGAGCCTGCCACGCGCTTGAATGTGGCTGGTGGGGACGCGCCTGGACTTTCAGGCGCCTTCGCCGGCTTGAGCGCGTCATTTCGGGCCTGATGAGCGGCCCCATCCTGACCTGCGCTATCCATGACCAGAGCCTTCATGCAGCCTCAGGACTTCACCCCTACTGCCCTTCATCAAACGTCTTGAGGCATGGCAGCTCAGCTTGCCAGCACGATGCTGACTAAACGCCAGCAAGACCGGAACCTAACCCGCCTGGATGGGTCGGAAGTACCCGGTGCCACTCCATGGCAGGCGTTGCTATCGAATATCGGATCAGTCTGCCAATTGCACCAGAATTATCGACACCTCGGCTGCACGCCCGCACGCTATATTTCTGGTAGCACTCGTTCATAGCAGGCTCGACACGCCATGACGTGACCAGGCGAACATACCAAGTGCCGGCAACTAACGGCGTTCGGGTATACTTTTCGATCGCGTTTTCGTGATGGCTGAGTCGTACATGCATGGACTTATACAGGGCTCGCAAGCTCTGTCATGACCTCAAGGTATAAAACTCTCGTGAAGATTCTAGTAACAGGTGGTGCCGGCTTCATCGGTTCGGCAGTCATACGTCACATCATCTCCAGCACCGATGATTCGGTCGTCAACGTCGACAAGCTTACCTACGCAGGCAATCTGGAATCCCTGCAGGCCGTCGATCAAAGCGAGCGCTATGCGTTCGAGCGCGTCGATATCTGCGACCGCGTCGAACTCGACCGCGTACTGCGCGAGCACCAGCCTGACGCCATCATGCACCTGGCTGCCGAGTCCCATGTAGACCGCTCCATCAGCGGCCCGTCCGAGTTCATCCAGACCAACATCATCGGCACCTACAACCTGCTGGAAGCGGCGCGTGGCTACTGGACCGCGCTGGACGAGACACGCAGGGCGGCATTCCGCTTCCATCACATCTCCACCGACGAAGTGTACGGCGACCTGGAAGGCCCGGAAGACCTGTTCACCGAAACCACGCCTTACCAGCCAAGCTCGCCCTACTCGGCCAGCAAAGCCAGCTCCGACCACCTGGTGCGCGCCTGGGCACGGACCTATGGCCTGCCGACGCTGGTCACCAACTGCTCGAACAACTATGGCCCCTTCCACTTCCCCGAGAAGCTGATCCCGCTGGTCATCCTCAATGCACTGGAAGGCAAGCCGCTGCCGATCTACGGCAAGGGCGACCAGATTCGCGACTGGCTGTACGTGGAAGACCACGCCCGCGCGCTGTACAAGGTGGTCACCGAGGGTGAAGTGGGCCAGACCTACAACATCGGCGGCCACAACGAGAAGCAGAACATCGAAGTGGTCCGCACCGTCTGTGCGTTGCTCGATGAGCTGCGCCCCGATTCGGCCTTCCGCCCCCATGTCGAGCTGCTGACCTACGTGCAGGACCGCCCTGGCCACGACCAGCGCTATGCCATCGATGCCAGCAAGATCCAACGGGAACTGGGCTGGGTGCCGGAAGAGACTTTCGAGTCAGGCATTCGCAAGACGGTGCAGTGGTACCTGGACAACCCCGAGTGGGTTGCCCATGTGAAGAGCGGCAGCTACCAGCAATGGATCGACAAGAACTACACCACGCGTACGGGCCAGGCATGAAGATTCTGCTGCTGGGAAAAAACGGCCAGGTCGGCTGGGAACTGCAACGGGCGCTCAGCGTACTGGGCGAGGTGATCGCCCTCGACCGTCATCGCGTATCGACCCCTTACGGCGAGCTGACAGGCGACCTGGCGGACCTGGAAGGCTTGCGCGACAGCATCGGCAAGGTAGCGCCGCAGGTGATCGTCAACGCGGCGGCCTATACGGCCGTCGACAAGGCCGAAAGCGAGCGTGAGCTGGCCCACAAGGTCAACGCCCTGGCCAGCCAGGTGATGGCCGAGCAAGCCAGGCGGCTCGATGCCTGGCTGGTGCATTACTCCACCGACTACGTGTTCGATGGCAGCGGCTCGACGCCGTGGCACGAAACCGATGCCGTTGCGCCGGTCAACTACTATGGCGCCACCAAGCTCGAAGGCGAGCAGCTGATCGCAGCGTCTGGCTGCAAGCATCTGATATTCCGCACCAGCTGGGTATATGCGGCACGCGGCAACAACTTCGCCAAGACCATGCTGCGCCTGGCGAAGGACCGGCCAACACTCAACGTGATCGCCGACCAGGTTGGCGTGCCCACCGGGGCGGACCTGCTGGCCGACGTAGCGGTGGCGGCACTGCAGCAAGCGCTGCGCAAGCCGGAGCTTGGCGGTATCTATCACCTGGCGCCCGCCGGCGAGACCACCTGGCATGCCTATGCCAGCTATGTCATCAACTTTGCCCGGCGCCACGGTGAGCCGCTGGCGGTGGAAGCGGTCAACCCGATCGCTACCAGCGAATATCCGACTCCAGCCGCGCGCCCGTTGAACTCGCGCCTGGCCACGACCAAGCTTCGTGACTCTTTCTCTCTGCACTTGCCAGACTGGCAAAGTGGTGTCACCCGCATGCTTATGGAAGCTCTGAACAAATGAACACGACCAATCGTAAAGGGATCATTCTGGCTGGTGGTTCGGGGACGCGCCTGCACCCGCTGACACTCGGCGTGTCCAAGCAGATGCTGCCGATCTATGACAAGCCGATGATCTACTACCCGCTTTCGGTGCTGATGCTGGCCGGCATGCGTGAGATCCTGATCATTTCAACGCCCGAAGACCTGCCTGCGTTCCGCAAGCTGCTGGGCGACGGCAGCCAGTACGGTATCGAGCTCAGCTATGCCGAGCAACCGAGCCCGGACGGCCTGGCCCAGGCGTTCATCATCGGCGAAGAATTCATCGGCAAGGACCCGTGCTGCCTGATCCTCGGCGACAACATCTTCTACGGTCAGCATTTCTCGGACAACCTGCGCTCGGCCAACGAGCAGACCGAAGGCGCTACGGTGTTCGGTTACCACGTGGCCGACCCGGAGCGCTTTGGCGTGGTCGAGTTCGACGAGACCGGCCGGGCGTTGAGCATCGAGGAAAAGCCGGCGCAACCCAAGTCGAGCTATGCGGTGACCGGCCTGTACTTCTACGACAATCAGGTCGTCGAGATCGCCAAGAACATCAAGCCGTCGGAGCGTGGCGAGCTGGAAATCACCGATGTGAACCGCGTGTACCTCGAGCAGAAGAACCTCAGCGTCGAGATTCTCGGCCGTGGCTTCGCCTGGCTGGATACCGGCACTCACCAGTCGTTGATGGAGGCGAGCCACTTCATCCATACCATCGAGGAACGTCAGGGCTGGAAGGTCGCCTGCCTTGAGGAGATCGCCTTCCACAACGAATGGATCAGCCGTGAACAGGTGGCTTGCCAGGCCGAGAAGCTGAAAAAGACCGGGTACGGCCGCTACCTGTCCGAGTTGCTCAAGCCAGGCCACCACTGATCATGACGCCAGCTACCCAAACCGCCGGCACGGCGCACGGGCCTGCCAAGGTTGCGGTACTGCTGGCAGCCTACAATGGGCGCGAATGGATAGAGGAGCAGTTGGCCTCCATCCTTGGCCAAGCGCAGGTCGACGTCGATGTCTACATTAGCGTCGACCCTTCCACCGATGGCACCGAGGCATGCTGCGCCGAATATGCATTGGCGCATCCGCATGTCACGCTGCTTCCCGCCTGTGGCCCGTTCAAGGGTGCCTCACGCAATTTCTTTCGCCTGATCAGGGACGTCGACCTGTCAGGCCATGACTACGTGGCGTTTTCCGACCAGGACGATGTGTGGCACGCCGACAAGCTACAGCGCGCGGTGAGCACGTTGCTTGCCAAGGCAGCCGATGGCTACTCGAGCAACGTCATGGCGTTCTGGCGTGACGGGCGGCGCCTGCTGGTGAACAAGGCGCAACCACAGGTGCGCTGGGATCATCTGTTCGAGGCGGCAGGCCCGGGTTGTACCTACGTGCTGAGCCGCAAACTCGCCGAGGATTTCAAGGCCATGTTGCTCGACAACTGGCAGCACGCCCAGCGTATCGATCTGCATGACTGGTTCTGCTATGCGTTCGCCCGCAGCCGAGGCTACAGGTGGTACATCGACCCTACGCCTGGGCTGGAGTACCGGCAGCATGAGCGCAACCAGGTAGGCGTGAACAACGGCCTGTCTTCGGCGCTGGTGCGCTGGCGCAAGATCAACGACGGCTGGTGGTTCGCCCAGGTCGAGCTTACCGCGCGTCTGCTGCAGATCCACAGCCCGTTCGTGACGCTGGAGGGGGACTCGGCCAGGATCAGCTCGCTGGCCAGGCTGGCTTGCAACGTGACCAGCTGCCGGCGGCGCACTCGTGATCGGGTGATGTTGTTCGTGGTGTGCGTCCTGAAAGGAGTAACCCGAGCCTTCCGGAGGCCTCGGCCGTAACGCCGAAGCCTCCATGCGCCTCAAACCACACCGCGACCGCAGTAGTGGTCATCCAGCATCACGTCGCCCAGCAACTTCAACTCGTCGGTCGAATGCTTGACGAAGAACTCGTCTGCCAGGGCCCGGCTGATTTCCAATGACGGCGCGAAGCTGGCCAGCAACGTCTGGCGAACCTGCACCGCATCCCTGGCGAACTGAATCACGCCATTGCGCAGTGCTTCCCTGAAGGCGTCGCCAGCGCGCTCCTGCGTAGACAGCTCGCGGTGCTGGGCCTGGATCTGGCCACCCTCGACCGTGGTGTACTTGACCACCTGCCCTTCACTGGAGCTGAGCAGCTTTTCCAGCTCGAAACTGCGCAGGTACATGATCGGAGCCGCCAGGCTGTGCTCGACGTTGTGCATCATGCAGCCACGAATGATGACGTCATGTTGCTCGGAGACCTTGAGCGAGCGCTCATCGGTGGCCAGGTAGTAGCCATGGATGTTCTGGCCAGTCAGCTTGCAGAGGTAGTTCTGGATGGTAGCCCCATAGCCAACGTCCACGACCGCCTGCTTCCGGCTTCCCATCAACCCCATGGAGTCCAGGTACCGCGTCAAGCCGGCGCGCTCCACTTGCGCCTGCTTGAAGATGGTGCCGGCCAGCTTCTCGAGCAGCGGCTTCAGGGTGTCCAGGTTGCCGTTGCGCACTTCCACGGTCGTTTCCCTGCCGATGCCGGTACCCGCCTGCAGCTCGCGCCATGTCGCGTCGTCCAGCTCCAGCCCGAAGCGCTCCAGCAGGTAGCTGGAGGCCGTGTTGGCGTAGTAGTCGCCCTTGGCGATGGCGAATACGTCGTCCAGCGTCTCGAGCAATGGCACGCTGCACGTGCGGCGCGAAACCACCAGGTACCTGGAAGGGGGCGCCTTGTCGAGGCCTTCGGCCCAGACATCGTAGACGGCCTTCATCAGTTGGCCTTCACGCGCCAGGAAGTGCAACTCACCCACTTCGTCGCGCTTGGCGTTGTCGATCAGCCATTGCGCCATGCCGGTCAGCATGGGGCCCACGAGGCTGTAGCCGATGTTGTAGGGCGTGGCATGGAACAGCGACCCGGCGTTCAGCTCGGGGTAGGACACCGCCGCGAAGTTATGCCTGAACAGCAGGCCCAGGGTCAGTTCGGCATTCAGGTCATGGGCGAACTCGTACTTCTCGACGATGCGGCGCAAGCGCGGCATGCCCCTGGCCATCTCTGTCGGACGCAGGATGTGCAACCCGACACAGCCTTTGTCGCACGGGATCTGCAGGTCGGAGCGCTCGTTGTCGCCAACCATGATGAACTCGTTGGGTTGCAGCCCGTAGACCTGCAGCACATGGTCATAGAGCGCCCCGGTATCCTTGCGCAGGCCTACTTCGTTCGACAGGTAGAACTCGGTCCAGCCGTGGATGCCGTTGGCGTTCAACGCCTGGACTATCAGCGACTTGGGCAGGAACATGTCGGACATCAACAGCACCGGCTTACCGGTCGCCTTGGCCTGCTCGAACAGCTCGACACCACCGCTGCGGGCGGTCAGCGAGCGGTATTCGATCTGCTCTTCGAGCTCGCGAATGGTCTGTACGTCGGCGTCGGGCAGCTTGGTGAGCTGCTGGAAGGTCTGGTAGATGTCGTGCAGGTCGACATCCTTGCCCTTGTGCTTGCGCGCTTCGGCTTCCGCGGCGACACGGCACTCGCCGAACAGCTTCGCCAGGGGTTCTGGCAAGTTGGCGGCCACGATGCGCTTGGTGGTCTCGGCATCAATGAGCGGACGTACCAGGAGCGTGTCGAAGATATCGAAACCGATGCACTTGATCACCGGATTGGCGAAATTCCCCACCATCCAGTCGAAAGGACGCGCCAGCAGCTGATCGAGCCGCCACGAAGACCAGGTCGGGTTCTGCATGTCCTTGATGATGCCGGCCTGCAGCCCCTGCTTGCGCGCGCTGAGCACGAGCAGCCGCTCCAGGCAGTGCGCGAAGGTACCGTCGGTCTGGCCCGCTTCCTCGATGAAATCCTCGATGGTGATGTTGGCGTTGAACAACGGCCGCAGCGCGTCGCCTCTGGCCCAGAACATGGAGCCCGCCGGGAAATCGAAGTAGCCCTGGGGTACCGGCGAGATACCCAGGCGTGCGCACCAGGCGGTGCCCATGCCCTTGTTGGCCAGCCAGGTGTTGGCCTGGCAGGGCACCGATTTGAAGTTCTGTGGATAGACGATGCCCTTGTCGCCTGCCAGCAGGGTGAAGATCCGGCGGATGGTGGTCGTGCTACCGAGCAGGTTGCCCGCCAGGTACTGACGCCAGCCTTCGGTGGCGCCTGCGTTGTACAGCGACTTCTTGCTGTGCAGGTGGGCCAGGTAATCGTAGCGACGCAGCGCTTCACCGAAGGTGCAGAACATCGGCGCGATGTCCCGGCCCCGGTTGTTGACGACCTGGAAGGTCTGCGCCTTGCAGTTTTCCAGCTTGTCGAACGCGGCGCGGCAGGCCGCTTCACCCGAGGCATCCTTCACCGACACATACAGGTCGTAGGCGAAGGGCATGTTGCTCAGGTAACCGGCGAACTCCGGAGCCAGGTCGTCGTAATACATGTGCAGGTGGATGGCGATGGTGCCCTCTACCTGCTCGGCCGGCAGGACGCCCTCCAGCGTGATCAGCGTGCTGTCGGTGACCTCGATGGGTGTCTGAGTGCCGTTCTTCCACATTTCGTAATGCGGGCTGCCACGGAACACGAACTCCAGGTTGCGATACCCCCAGTCCAGCACCGAGGTACGGTACTTGGGCGGCAGCGCCCAATACAACGGCTTGAGCTGCTCGAGCACGCGAGCGCGCAGGCCGCCAGCGACCAGCGGACGCTGCCCGCGAACCGCCCGCGAAAGCAGACGCAGGGGCGCGGTGGTTTTCCAGCTGGTGGATCGGTGAATCGCCTGGATGATGCCTGCGAACTCATCGGAGGCGCGCTTGGCCCGCTCGTTGCTCTGCGCCAGCTCCGCCCGCAGGCTGTCGATTTCGGCCTGGGCCTTGGCGAGCCGATCGCGCGCATCGAGCGCTTCGGCACGCAGGGCGTCGATCACTTCCAGCTGTTGCAAGGCGCTGTCCAGCGCCCTCTGGGTGTCGGCTGCCTGGTGCTCGATCTGCTGCCGGACCGCTTCGGCGTCGGCCAGCGCCCTCGTCATCTGGTCCTGCAACTGGTACCGAACGTTCTCGGCATCCGCCAGTTGGCCTTCGAGCCGATATCGCGTCTTGTCGGCCTCGATCAGCCGAGCTTGCAAGTGGCTCCGGCTCCCCTGCAATGCGGCGTTTTCTTCACGCAACGTGTCGAGCACACTGGCCTCCAGTGGGCGTTCTTGTGAATTGGTCAATTTTCTGGACTCCGGCGGCCGAGTGTTGGTGAAATCAGACTGCGCATTGGATGTTTCATCATGAAATGTCGGGAGCGAATCATGCCTCCTGGTGAAAGCCTCGACAACGAAGAGTCCGTTGCCGCAGCTTTCAAGACGAACCAGGCATGCGGGTATACGAACGCGTGCATCTACAGACCTGTCTCGCTATCGACAGTGAGCTTCGTTTCCAGCATGGGGATGCCGATCAGCCCTGACGCCGAAGGGTCGTGGCTCGAATGGAAGATGATGGCGTCGTGGACCCAATGGTGCGAGGTATGGTCTTGCTGGGTGCCATCGGCAACGGCTGCCTGGATCGAATAGTCGCCGTTGGCCAGCCACGGCATGGCGAACGTGAACTGCGCCTTGATCTCCTGCCCAGGCTCCGCGATCGGTGGCACACGATCTTCGATGCTCAGGGTGTTGCTGCCGAACAGGAACTGGCCGAGCCGGTCCTTGACGTAGAAACCCAGCACCGGGTGCTTGAGCACGGTGTAGGCGACCGCATGAATGGACAGCGTCACCACCTCGCCGCCCTTGAGCGCGCGGATATCGCTGCCGTCTTCCGCGGTGACGTTGACGTACTTGATTTCGGCACCGAGCGGGGCCGTCTGCGCGGACGCCTCGAGGTTGTGCTGGAACAGGCTCGAAGGCCCGGCGGGGGCGTAGCGATGCTCGCCGGCCCATATTTCACGAAGCTTCTTGGCCGCGGACGACGCCTGGGTCTGTTCCTGAAGTTGCTTGTCCTGCGTCGCCCCGAGAATGAAGTTCAGGTAGTGCTCGCAGGTCTGCTTGGCCTCGCCAAGCTCTTTCATCTGCCCGTCGGACAGCCAGAGCGCCTTGTCGCAGAGGGCGATCACGGACTTGCTGTCGTGGCTGACGAACAGCAGGGTCTTTTCTTCCTTGAACTTGCGCAGGAAGCGCATGCACTTCTGGGTGAAGATCGCGTCGCCAACGGCCAATGCTTCGTCGATGATCAGGATATCGGCATCGACATGCGCGATGGTGGCGAAGGCCAGACGCACGAACATGCCGCTGGAATAGGTCTTGACCGGCTGATCGATGAAATCCCTGATTTCGGAGAAATCCACGATATCGTCGAATCGCGCGTCGGTCTGCTCTTTGCTCAGACCATAGAAGGCCGCGCTGAGGTAGACGTTTTCCCGTCCGGTGAATTCCGGGTTGAAGCCGGCGCCCAGCTCCAACAGTGCCGCGACCCGGCCGAAGGTCTGGATATGGCCTTGGCTGGGGCTCAGCGTGCCGCAGATCAATTGCAGCAAGGTCGACTTGCCCGAGCCGTTACGACCGATGATGCCGAGCGTTTCACCTTTCCTGAGGGTAAAGGACACGTCCTTCAACGCCCAGAATTCGCGGCTGTAGGCTTTCGGCTGCATGCCCAGCGTCCGCTGCAGGCGAGGCATGATCGACTGCTTGAGTCGGTCCTGGGGCTTGTTGTAGATGTGATAGCACTTCGATACGGCGTTGACGACGATCGCTGCGTCTGCATCGTGCGAGGCGTTAGAGGACATCAGCGAACCCCTTTCTTGTTCTCTGGAACCATGCGCAGCCTAGCCAGGCGGTGACCAGGGCCATGAGCGAATAGCGGCCCAACCCCATCCAGTCTGGAAGATGACCCCAGATCAGGACCTCCCGGACCTGTTCGATGATGAAGGTCAGCGGGTTGGCTTCCATCAGGGGGCGCATCTCCACCGGCAGGGAACTGACCGGGAAGAACACCGGGGACAGGAACAGCATCACCATGGTGATGATGCCGATGGTCTGCCCGACGTCGCGCAGATAGACACCCAGCGATGCCAGGATCCAGGCCAGCCCCTGCACGAAAATGATGTAGGGGAGCACGACCAGCGGCACCAGCAGCATGGTGGCGTGGAATTCGCCATTGACGATGATGATGGCACACAGCAGCACCAACAGACTCACGCCGCTATGGAACAGCGCGGTACACATGGAGATGACGGGCAGTATCTCCAGCGGGAAGACGACCTTCTTGACGTAGTTGACGTTGGCCAGGATCAAGCTTGGCGCCCGGTTCAACACTTCGGCGAACAGGCCGTGCACGATCATGCCGGCGAACAGCAGAATGGCGAAATCACCTTTGCCTTCGTCCGGAGAAGTTGTCCAGCGCGCCTTGAACACTACGGAAAAAACGAATGTATAGACCGCCAGCATGAACAGTGGCGTCAGGAACGACCACAACAGCCCCATCACGGAGCCCTTGTAGCGGCCGACCACTTCTCGCCGTGCCATCTGCAGGATCAACCGGCGATATTGCCAAAGATTGCTGACCAGCGCCCACGGCGATATGGCAGCTTGCGAATGCGGATTCATCCAGTTACCTCGGTGCGTTAATCGAACTGTCCGTATGGCGGACGCCCACGCAAGCGACCGTCCTGTCGGGGGACGGCGCTAGGCTTGCGCGAGACTGGTTTCAAGCGAAGGTATCGGCATCCTGGAAGGTGCTGGCCTTCTGGTCTTTGGCCGACAGTGCGGGCTCACCATGGTATGGCCATTCGATGGCGATGGCCGGGTCATTCCACGCCAGGCTGCGCTCGTACTGGGGAGCGTAGTAATCGGTGGTCTTGTAGAGGAATTCGGCGCTTTCCGAGAGCACCACGAAGCCATGGGCGAAGCCTTCAGGCACCCACAGCTGGCGCTTGTTTTCAGCACTCAGGTGCACGCCTACCCATTTGCCGAAAGTGCTGGAGCTTCGGCGCAGGTCGACGGCCACGTCGAACACCTCGCCGTGCACCACCCGTACCAGCTTCCCTTGTGGCTGCTGGATCTGATAATGCAGGCCGCGAAGCACGCCTTTGACGGAGCGGGAATGGTTGTCCTGGACGAACGTCACAGGGCGTCCGGCCGCTTCCTCGAACACTTTCTGGTTGAAGCTTTCGAAGAAGAATCCACGGTCATCACCGAAGACCTGTGGCTCGAAGAGGATGACTTCTGGAATGTCTTGCTTTGTTGCTTTCATGTTATGTCAATCTCCGAAATGCTGATCGGGCAGCGCAGGCCGCCGCGAACAGCTCGACAAATGCTGCGCCTGCGGGGCAGGCGCGTTGAACCGGCGATGCCTGGTTTCAAATTCTGGCCAGAAATGCAGCGATCACGAGCGTGAGGTTCCCTACCAGGGTCTGGCGATACACACCTGACCGACGCAGCGCGCACAGACGGGACGAGAGGCCCGCGCGCCTACCAGACTCGAAGTCCGCCAGAATGGCGCGGTTCTCTTGGGTCAGCAGCGGAGCCATGGCCCGCAGGATCTGCACATTGGCGTCATTCCATTTCACGAAGCGGCCTGACAGCATTTTGCGCAGGCGCTTGAGCCGGTCTTTCAAACTGTTGTTGGCGCCGATGAGGTTGTCGCCATGCTGGCGATACTCGAGGCTTGCCTGCGGATCATAGATGACAGTGCCACCGCACCCTGTTACCAAAATGTAGGCAAGCCAATCGTGGGCGACGATGCTGGCGCCTTCCGGAAGCTGCATCAACACGTCGCGTGCTGCCTGATTGATGAGCATGGTATTGGCACCTGCCAGGCTTTGTACCAAGGCGTTCCGGAACGACGGCGGCCTCGAAAACAACGGCGAATAGCCAGCTGCGTTGCGTGCGCTATCGACAAGCTGGGTTCGGGAGCAATAAAGCGCCGGTTTTTCAGCCGGGGTTGTGACCAGGCAGGCAAGACTTCGTTCCAGCTTGTCACTGAACCAGACATCGTCCTGATCGCTGAAAGCATAGAAACGTCCCTTCACCGCTGGCCGCTTGAGCAATGAAATGAAGTTTTTCGCAAAGCCCTGGCCCGGACCATCGAATACCTGCAGGCGCTCCGCCCCCCAGCGTTGCTGATATTGAGCCAGTATCTGGCGCGTGGCATCCGTGGATCCGTCATCGGACACATACAGCTTCCAACTGCCGCATGTCTGGCTGGCGAACGACTCGAGCTGCTCCCGTAGAAACGCTTCACCGTTGTAGGTGCACATCAATATAGCGATATCGGCTTGTTCGACCAGGCTCGTAGCGCTTTGGTAGCCTTCAGCCATTTTCACGTCCTCGCCGTTGCCCCTCCTCGCATCCATGTCAGTCAGCCGGGATGTCATGAACTGCTTCGCTTGCCCAAGACCATATTTTACGTGTCGGGATTATCATCGTCTGCCCTGAACTTGCGCTGCGAGCGCGCCGAATGCAGCAGCGCTCATGCATCGCAGCGGCCATAGCTGTCTTCGAAGCGGACGATATCGTCTTCACCCAGGTATTCGCCGCTCTGTACCTCTATCAGTACCAGGTCGATGACACCTGGATTTCTCAGGCGATGCTTGTGGCCAGCACGGATGAAAGTGGACTCGTTGGTATTGAGCATCAGTTCCTGGCCATCGTTGACCACGACGGCCATGCCGCTGACGACGATCCAGTGTTCGCTACGATGGTGGTGCATCTGCAGCGACAGTGACGCTCTGGGCTTGACCACGATGCGCTTGATCTTGAAGCGATCGCCACTCTCCAGGATCGTGTAGGTCCCCCAGGGACGATGAACCGTGCGATGCAGCTGGTGCAGGGTGTGGCCCTTGCGCTTGAGCTGGCCGACGATGTGCTTGACGTCCTGGGCGTGGTCCTTGTGGGCGATCATCACCGCGTCGGCGGTATCGATCACCAGCAGGTCCTCGACGCCCACCAGGGCGGTCAGGCGGTCTTCGCTGTTGACGTAGTTGTTGCGCGAGCCGTGGGCCAGGACCTCGCCCTCGAAGCGATTGCCATCGCTATCGGCCGGCGTGAGCTCGCTGACGGCATTCCACGAGCCGATGTCGCTCCAACCCATGTCGCAAGGCACGGTTGCGACCCGGTCGGAGCGCTCCATGAGCGCATAGTCGATGGAAATATCCGGAACCTGGCTGAAACTTGCCGAATCGATTGCCAGGCAGCTGTACCCTTCGGCTTCGGCCAGGCGTGATTGACGCTTGGCTTCGATGCACGCCTGCAGCACATCCGGCGAGTGTTTCTCGAACTCCTCGAGAACGGTACCGACCCGAAAGCAGAACATGCCGGAGTTCCAGAAATAGTTGCCTGCCGCCACATAGGACTCAGCCGCTGCCAGGTTGGGCTTCTCGACGAAGCGGGCCACCTTGAGACCATGTTGCAGCTCGCCCTCGCGGCCTGCTTCGATGTAGCCGAAGCCTGTTTCCGGATATAGCGGCTTGATGCCGAAGGTCACCAGCCAGCCTTGGACCGACAGTTCGAGAGCCTTGGCCACGGCAGTGGCGAAGGCAGGTTCGTCCTGGATCAGATGGTCCGCGGGCAGCACCAGCATGTGCGCGTCGAGGCCATGGCTATCCTGGAGCTGCAAGGCTGCCATGGCGACCGCAGCAGCGGTGTTGCGACCAAACGGTTCGAGAATGAATGCCTGGGCATGACCCGCGGCACGCACGCCGCGGTATTCGTCTTCGGTCTTGAACAGCAGTTCGCGGTTGGTGACGGTAAGGACTTTGGAGACACCTGCGAGGTTCGAGGCCCGGAGAAATGTCTTTTGAATCAGGTTCTGGCCGTCAGGCAACGTCATGAAAGGCTTCGGGTGAGCCTCTCGTGAAACGGGCCACAAGCGGCTACCCACGCCACCTGACAAAATTACGGGTATCAAGTCCATATCTTTCGATCCTGCTGGCCATTTGCATGGCGCGTCATGAAACGCAAAGTACTTCGGCAACGACGGGCCACTTCGCACCTTGAACGTTCAAATTCCTTGCTGGTCATTCAGCTGCTGGGCTCAGGTAAAAGCGTACAGGCAGGCATACCCCAGAATCCGCGAAGCCCAAGAATATCAGAGAACCTTTCGGGAGGCTTGCTCGTGCAAGCTGCGCTGCCGCCCGCTTCGACCGCCACGAGACTCATTCGATCTCCAGGTCATAGGCTTTTTTCGCGTAGGCCTGACGCAGCCTTGTCGCCAGCGCCTGCCGCGCCCTTGCCTCGCCGTGAACCAGCCTGATGCGCGACGGCCAGCGCTGCATGCCGGTGACGAAGCCCAGCAACCCATCTTGATCGGCATGCCCGGAGTAGCCACCCACCGTCATGACCTTGGCACGGATGTCGTGCATCTGCCCGTCCAGGTCGATCTGGACGAAGCCCTCCGCCCCGGCGCTGGCCTGGATCACCGCGCCCGGCGTGCCCCTGGCCTGGTAGCCGATGAAGATGATCTCGTGGCGTGGATCTTCGAGCATGGCCTTGAGGTAGTTGACGATGCGTCCACCCGAGCACATGCCATTGCCGGCGATGACGATGGCCGGCTTGCCAGTGCTCTTGAGGTGGTTGACCACCTGTTGGTGGCGGGCGTGGCTGTCGATGGCGATCAGCTGGCGAAAGCCCAGTGGCTGGCGGCCGTCCTCCAGGCGCTGGGCGGCTTCGGCGTTCCAGTGGGCGTGCAGCTGGCGGTAGGCTTGGGTGATGCGCTGGGCCAGTGGCGAGTCGAGGATCACCGGCAGTTGCGACCAGTCGATGGCCTGCAGCGGGTCGCCGCTGGGGTCGCCCTGCCCTGTCGGCGCCAGGGCCTTGCGATGCAGGATATCCTCCAGGTCGTACAGCAGCTCCTGGGTGCGCCCCAGGCTGAAGGCCGGGATGAGGATGGTGCCGTGGTCGGCCAGGGCGCGATCGATCGCGGCCTCGAGGTCGTGCTGGCGGTTGTCGCGGTCGCCGTGCAGGCGGTCACCGTAAGTGCTTTCGAGCACCAGGATATCGGCTCGCTCGGGTGGCTGGGCACTGCGCAGCAGCGGATTGCCGGGGGCGCCGAGGTCACCGGAGAACACCACCCGGACGGCGTCGGCATCGGCGGCGTGGCGAACGTCGCATTCGACATAGGCCGAGCCGAGCAGGTGGCCGGCCCGTTGCAGGCGTATGCGGCAGTGCAGCCCGGGGCGGTCGACCAGCACATGCCAGTGGTCGAACGGCAGGGGCACCAGGCGCTCTTCGAGAAACGCCAGGTAGCGCGCGACATGCCGCGGCTGGTCGCTGATGGTCAGCCGGTAAGCGTCCTCCAATACCAGCGGCAGCAGTTTGGCCGACGGTTCGCTGCAGAAGATCGGGCCACGGTAGCCGGCGGCGAAGAGCGCGGGAATACGGCCGACATGGTCGAGGTGGACATGGGTGAGTACCAGCGCCTCGATACCATCGATGGCGAAGGGAATGCCAGTGTCGCCTGGCTGGCCTTGCCCCTCCTGCTCCAGGCCGCAGTCGATCAGCAGGCTGCTGGCATGGTCGAGGTGCAACTGGTGGCAGGACCCGGTGACCGTGTCGGCGCCGCCGTGATGGGACAGACTGGGATACTGCATGCGGTACGCACTCCATGGCAGATGAGTGCGTCATTAGCTCATGAGCGAAAGGCGGACCGAAATCGGATATGCCGTCCGTTATCGAAGGAAAATTCCTACGTTACTTGCCAGCCAGCGCAGCTTCGCGGGCCGAGGCGCGAATTCGCCGCCGCGAGCGCAGCACGCCGTAGGCACCGAGCAGCGGGCCGACCGCCAGGCCGATGATCAATGCTGCCAGGACAGGTACGGCCAGCGGCAGCTGCGGCGACGACCAGCCGAAGATCACCAGGGAAACGCCCTGCTGGTTTTCCAGCACGAAGAACAGGACCACTGCGGCCAGCAGCAGGAGCAGCAGCGCCGTGATGGCGCGTTTGAGGGTATGCATCGGTGTTTTCCTTTGGGCGCCTAGCGTTGCGCTTCGTGTTCTTCTTCGTTCACGCGGTCACGCAGTTCCTTGCCGGGCTTGAAGTGTGGCACGAACTTGCCTTCGAGGCTGACAGACTGCCCGGTCTTGGGATTACGGCCAACGCGTGGCGCGCGATAGTGCAGCGAAAAACTGCCGAAACCGCGGATCTCGATACGATCACCCGTGGCCAGGCACTGTGACATCTGTTCAAGCATGGTCTTGATGGCAAGCTCGACGTCCTTGGACGAGAGCAAACCCTGATGGGTGACAATCCGTTCGATCAGCTCCGACTTCGTCATGTTTTTCCCTTCGTTATCAAGCAGCTAGATCATTGCTCAATTGTTTGTAGCACGTCATGGGAGATTTGAACAGGGTGAAGCTTGACTTCATTAAAAAATTCAAGTTTGCGCAGATTTTGGGGAACTTTAAGTTTTGGGCGCGCCGGGTGGGGCTGTGCTTCTGACGCTATCGGTGGGTTGCACGGGGCGCTCCAGTTCTGGCCCCGCAAGCACCACCGAATGGCTCGGGAAGCACGCCCCCGTAGGCGTGGGTGGCCTGGAGGACGACTTTCCAGAACCCAAAAAAAAGAGCGACCGAAGTCGCTCTTTTTCTTCCAACCAGAACTTAGTTCTGCTTGGCCATCGCTTCGCGCAGCAGCGCGGCCATGGTGGTGTCGCCAGTGCTTTCCGGAGCCGATTTCAGGCTCTGGATGGCTTCGCGCTCTTCAGCATCGTCCTTCGACTTGATGGACAGGCTGATGACGCGGCTCTTGCGATCGACGCTGATGATCTTGGCTTCGATCTCGTCGCCTTCCTTCAGGACGTTACGCGCGTCTTCAACGCGGTCACGGCTGATTTCGGAAGCCTTCAGAGTAGCTTCGATGTCGTCGGCCAAGGTAACGATGGCGCCTTTGGCGTCAACTTCCTTGACGGTACCCTTGACGATGGCACCCTTGTCGTTCAGGGACACGAAGTTGGAGAACGGATCGTCTTCCAGCTGCTTGATGCCCAGGGAGATGCGCTCGCGCTCCGGGTCGACCGACAGGATGACGGTTTCCAGCTCGTCGCCCTTCTTGAAACGACGCACGGCTTCTTCGCCAGCTTCGTTCCAGGAGATGTCGGACAGATGGACCAGGCCGTCGATGCCGCCTTCCAGACCAATGAAGATACCGAAATCGGTGATCGACTTGATGGTGCCGGAGATCTTGTCACCCTTGTTGAACTGGCCGGAGAAGTCTTCCCATGGGTTGGACTTGCACTGCTTGATGCCCAGGGAGATACGACGACGCTCTTCGTCGATGTCCAGAACCATGACTTCCACTTCGTCGCCAACCTGAACGACTTTCGACGGGTGGATGTTCTTGTTGGTCCAGTCCATTTCGGAAACGTGCACCAGGCCTTCCACGCCTTCTTCCAGCTCGGCGAAGCAGCCGTAGTCGGTCAGGTTGGTGACGCGCGCCATGACGCGGGTGCCTTCCGGGTAACGAGCCTTGATGGCAACCCATGGGTCTTCGCCCAGTTGCTTCAGACCCAGGGAAACGCGGTTACGCTCGCGATCGTACTTCAGGACCTTGACGTCGATCTCGTCGCCAACGTTGACGATCTCGGACGGATGCTTGATACGCTTCCAGGCCATGTCGGTGATGTGCAGCAGGCCATCGACGCCGCCCAGGTCCACGAAGGCACCGTAGTCGGTGAGGTTCTTGACGATACCCTTGACCTGCTGGCCTTCCTGCAGCGATTCCAGCAGCGCTTCGCGCTCGGCGCTGTTTTCGGCTTCCAGGACGCTGCGACGGGAAACGACAACGTTGTTGCGCTTCTGGTCCAGCTTGATGACCTTGAATTCCAGCTCTTTGCCTTCGAGGTGGGTGGTGTCGCGCACTGGGCGGACATCAACCAGGGAGCCTGGCAGGAACGCACGGATGCCGTTAACGTCGACAGTGAAGCCGCCCTTAACCTTACCGTTGATAACGCCCTTGACGACTTCCTCGGCGGCGAAAGCTGCTTCCAGAACAATCCAGCACTCGGCGCGCTTGGCTTTTTCACGGGACAGCTTGGTTTCGCCAAAGCCGTCTTCGACCGCGTCCAGCGCAACGTGAACTTCGTCACCGACCTTGATGGTCAGCTCGCCAGCTTCGTTGTAGAACTGCTCGAGCGGGATGACGCCCTCGGACTTCAGGCCGGCGTGCACGGTAACCCAGTCACCGTCGATGTCGACGACGATACCGGTGATGATCGCGCCTGGCTGAAGGTTGAGGTTTTTCAGGCTTTCTTCAAAGAGTTCTGCAAAGCTTTCGCTCATTTTAATTCCTGTAGATTCGGGCGAAACATACGCCCATCGGCCACACTCCAGACAATGTGGGTTTCGTTCATGTAAAGAAAGGCCGGCAGGACGTTGACTGGTGAACCTGCCTGCCTTTCTGTCGATCAGAGAAGGTCGCGCTCGGCGAGCTCGCTCCTGATCCGTTGCAACACCTGCTCGATGGACAACTCGGTGGAGTCCAGCTGGATGGCGTCGGCCGCCGGCTTGAGCGGGGCCACCGCACGCTGGGTGTCACGCTCGTCGCGCGCACGTATCTCTTCCAGCAGACTCGACAGACTAACATCTTCGCCCTTGGCCTTCAACTGCAAGTAACGGCGGCGCGCCCGCTCCTCGGCACTGGCGGTCAGGAAGACCTTCAGTGGCGCGTCGGGAAACACCACCGTGCCCATGTCGCGGCCATCGGCGATCAGCCCGGGGGCTTCGCGGAAGGCCCGCTGGCGCTGCAGCAGGGCTTCGCGCACCGCCGGCAGCGAGGCGACCATGGAGGCGCCGGCACCGACGGTCTCGGTGCGGATCACATGGCTGACGTCCTCGCCCTCGAGGATGATCTGCTGCAGCTTACCGGGTTCGGCCGCAATGAACTGCACGTCCAGATGAGCGGCGAGGGCCTTGAGCAGCTCTTCGTTGGTCAAGGCCACGCCATGATTGGTGGCGTTGAACGCCAGCAGACGATAGAGCGCGCCGGAGTCCAGCAGCCTCCAGCCCAGCTCGCGGGCCAGCAGGCCGGCCACGGTACCCTTGCCCGAACCGCTCGGCCCGTCGATGGTGATCACTGGCGCCTGGCTGTTCACGACTTGCCCTCTTCGGCCACGCGGATGCCGACTTCGGCGCACAGCGCCAGGAAGTTGGGGAACGAGGTGGCGACGTTGGCGCAGTCATGGATGCGGATCGGTGCGCTGGCGCGCAGCGAGGCCACGCTGAAGGCCATGGCGATGCGGTGGTCGCCGTGGCCATGCACCTCGCCGCCGCCGATCTGGCCGCCGTCGATGATGATGCCGTCCGGGGTCGGCTCGCACTTCACGCCCAGACTGACCAGGCCGTCGGCCATGACCTGGATGCGGTCGGATTCCTTGACCCGCAGCTCCTCGGCACCGCGCAGCACGGTGCGCCCCTCGGCGCAGGCAGCGGCGACGAACAGCACCGGGAACTCGTCGATGGCCAGCGGCACCAGCGCCTCGGGAATCTCGATGCCCTTGAGACGGGCGCCGCGCACGCGCAGGTCGGCCACCGGTTCGCCGCCGACTTCGCGCTGGTTTTCCAGGGTGATGTCGCCACCCATCAGACGCAGGATATCGATCACGCCGGTGCGGGTCGGGTTGATGCCGACGTGCTCGAGGACCAGTTCCGAGCCTTCGGCGATGGACGCGGCGACCAGGAAGAAGGCCGCCGAAGAGATGTCGGCGGGCACTTCGATGCGGGTCGCGGTGAGCTGGCCGCCAGCGCTCAGCGAGGCGACCGGGCCGTCGGAGTGCACCGGGTAGCCGAAGCCGCGCAGCATGCGTTCGGTATGGTCGCGGGTCGGCGCAGGCTCGGTGACGGTGGTGGTGCCCTCGGCGTACAGGCCGGCCAGCAGCAGACAGGATTTGACCTGGGCACTGGCCATCGGCAGTTTGTAGTCCAGGGCCTTGAGCTTCTGGCCACCCCGGATGGTCAGCGGCGGGCGGCCTTCGGGGCCGGTCTCGACCACTGCGCCCATCTCGCGCAGCGGATTGGCCACGCGGTTCATCGGGCGCTTGGACAGCGAGGCATCGCCGGTCATGGTCACGTCGAACGGCTGCGCGGCCAGCAGGCCGCAAAGCAGGCGCATGGAGGTGCCGGAGTTGCCCAGGTAAATGGGGCCGGGCGGCGGCTTGAGGCCGTGCAGGCCGACACCGTGGATGGTCACCCGGCCGTGGTGCGGGCCTTCGATGACCACGCCCATGTCGCGGAAGGCCTGCAAGGTCGCCAGGGCGTCCTCGCCTTCGAGGAAGCCTTCGACTTCGGTGGTGCCCTCGGCCAGCGAGCCGAGCATGATCGAGCGATGGGAAATCGATTTGTCGCCCGGCACACGGATCCGTCCGGACAGGCGGCCACCAGGTTGGGCCAGGAAAATCAGGTCGTTGGCGTTCATAGCGTCCACATAGGCCCGACGGGCCAGGATTTTGCTGAAATGCTCGCGGGCCACCTGGGCGCGGGTGAATACACCCAGCAACTGGTGCCCGTCCCCTGCATCGACCGCATCGCGCAAGGCGTCGAGGTCGCTGCGAAATGCATCGAGTGTGCGCAGCACGGCTTCGCGGTTGGCGAGGAAGATGTCGTGCCACATGGTTGGATCGCTGCCGGCGATCCGCGTGAAGTCACGGAAGCCTCCGGCAGCGTAGCGGAAGATTTCCAGATTTTCATCGCGCTTGGCCAACGAATCGACCAGGCCGAAGGCCAGCAGGTGCGGCAGATGGCTGGTGGCGGCCAGGACTTCGTCGTGACGCTCGACCGCCATGTGCTCGACATCGGCATCCAGCGCCCGCCACAACCGATCCACCAGGGCCAGGGCCTGCGGGTCGGTCTCGGCCAGCGGCGTGAGGATGACCTTGTGGCGTCGGAACAGCTCGGCGTTGGCTGCCTCTACCCCACTCTGCTCGGAACCGGCGATCGGGTGGCCGGGGACGAAGCGCGACAGATGCTTGCCTAGCACGCGCCGGGCGGCGCGAACCACGCTGCCCTTGCCGCTGCCGACATCGGTCAGCACGGCGCTACCCAGATCGAGCGTGGCCAGAAGGGCCAGGAGTTTTTCCATGGCCAGGATCGGTACGGCGAGCTGGATCACGTCGGCACCGACGCAGGCCAGGGCCAGATCTTGCTCGCAGCGATCGACCACGCCCAGCTCGACGGCCCGCTGCCGCGAGCGTGGGTCGAGGTCGACGCCGACCACTTCGCGGCACAAGCCGCTCTGGCGGATGCCCTTGGCGAAAGAACCGCCGATCAGGCCGAGGCCGATGACCACCAGGCGGTCGATGGGCGGGGTGGGTGTGTTCGTGACTGCATCAACCACAAGTGTGGGTCCTGTGTAGTACGGCGGGTTTTTGCGGGGTGGGTGTTTGGGGCCGCGTTGCGGCCCATCGCGGCACGGAGGCCGCTCCTACAGGTCAAGCTTGCGACGCGTTTTTTGACTGTGTACGCGATCGCCCTGTAGGAGCGGCCCCTGCGCCGCGATGGGCCGCACAGCGGCCCCAAAGCACCTCCGCCATTCAAGCGATCAAAGCACCGCCTTGGGATACGACCCCAGCACCTTGAGCCCTACCGCTTCCTGGCTGATCTGCTCCAGGACCGCCTTGATCAGCGGATCGCGATGATGCCCGACGAAATCGATGAAGAACACGTAGGTCCACTTGCCGCTGCGCGACGGCCGGGTCTCGATGCGGGTCAGGTCGATGCCGTTCTCGTGGAACGGCACCAGCAGCTCATGCAAGGCGCCGGGCTTGTTGCTCATGGAGACGATGATCGAGGTCTTGTCGTCGCCAGTCGGCGGGACTTCCTGGTTGCCGATCATCAGGAAGCGCGTCGAGTTGTCCGGACGATCCTCGATCTTCTCGGCCAGGCGCGCCAGGCCGTACAGGTTGGCGGCCATGTCGCCGGCGATCGCCGCCGAGTTCCACTCGCCCTTGACCCGCTTGGCGGCATCGGCGTTGCTGGAGACGGCCACGCGCTCGACGTTCGGGTAGTGCGAGTCCAGCCACTTGCGGCACTGGGCCAGGGACTGGGCATGGGAATAGATGCGGGTGATGTTGTCGGTCTTGGTGTTCTCGCCCACCAGCAGGTGATGGTGGATGCGCAGCTCGACTTCGCCACAGATCACCATGTCGTGCTCGAGGAAACTGTCAAGCGTGTGGCTGACCGCGCCTTCGGTGGAGTTTTCCACCGGGACCACGCCGAAGTTCACGGCGCCGGCCGCCACTTCGCGGAACACTTCGTCGATCGCCGCCATCGGCTTGCTGATCACCGCATGACCGAAGTGCTTCATCGCCGCGGCCTGGGTGAAGGTACCTTCCGGGCCAAGGTAGGCGATTTTCAGCGGCTCTTCGAGGGCCAGGCAGGAGGACATGATCTCGCGGAACAGCCGCGCCATTTCCTCGTTGCCCAGTGGGCCGCGGTTGCGCTCCATCACCCGCTTGAGCACCTGGGCCTCGCGCTCGGGCCGGTAGAACACCGGCTTCTCGCCTTCGGCCAGGGTCGCGGTCTTGACCCGTGCCACTTCCTGGGCGCAACGGGCACGCTCGCTGATCAGCTCGAGGATCTTCTCGTCGAGGCTGTCGATGCGTACACGCAGCGCCTTGAGTTCCTGGTCGGACATCAGCCGTGCTCCTTCTCGAACTCGGCCATGTAGGCCACCAGCGCTTCGACCGCGTCCAGGCCCAGCGCGTTGTAGATCGAGGCACGCATGCCGCCGACCGAGCGATGACCCTTGAGGTTGAGCAGGCCGCGGGCGTCGGCGCCGGCCAGGAAGGCCTTGTCCAGGCGCTCGTCGGCCAGGCGGAACGGTACGTTCATCCAGGAGCGGGCATTGGCGCTGATGGGGTTGCTGTAGAACTCGCTGGCATCGATGAAGCCGTACAGGCGGTCCTTCTTGGCACGGTTGCGCTGCTCCATGGCCTCGACCCCGCCCTGCTCCTTGAGCCACTCGAAGACCAGCCCGGAAAGGTACCAGGAGTAGGTCGCCGGGGTGTTGTACATCGAGCCGTTGTCGGCGGAGATCTTGTAGTCGAGCATGGTCGGGCAGCTGCTGCGGGCGTGGCCGAGCAGGTCCTCGCGGACGATCACCACCACCAGGCCGCTGGGGCCGATGTTCTTCTGCGCGCCGGCGTAGATCAGGCCGTACTGCGAGACGTCGATCGGCCGCGAGAGAATGTCGGAAGACATGTCCACCACCAGCGGCACGTCATCGGTCTGGGGCGTCCAGTCGAACTGCAGGCCACCGATGGTCTCGTTGGAGGCGTAGTGGAGGTAGGCGGCGTTCTTGCTCAGTTGCCACTCGTTCTGCCCGGGGATGGCCAGGTAGTCGTAGGGCTTGGCGCTGGCGGCGACGTTGACGTGGCCGAAGCGGCGCGCCTCGTCGATGGCCTTCTTCGACCAGATGCCGGTCTCGACGTAGTCGGCCGTGCCGCCTTCAGGCAGCAGGTTCAACGGGATCTCGGCGAACTGCTGGCTGGCGCCGCCCTGAAGGAACAGCACCTTGTAGTTGTTCGGGATCGAGAGCAGATCGCGCAGGTCCTGCTCAGCCTTGGTGGCGATGGCCACGTAGTCGTCGCTGCGATGGCTCATTTCCATCACCGACAGGCCCTTGCCCTGCCAGTCCAGCATTTCGGCCTGGGCACGCTGCAGTACCGCGTCGGGAAGCGCGGCAGGGCCTGCGCAGAAGTTAAAGGCTCGTTTGCTCACATCCACTCTCGCTCTGCCTAAAGGGAACACATCTTGATTCGTAGCGCCTGATCCGGTTACCGGCGCCGCGATGGGTGTGGGCAGGAGCGGCCGCCTGTACCCGCACTCATCGCGCCCCGTTTCTACTCTTGCGGGGCCGCTTCGGCCACTGCGCCGTCGTCGGTGCCTTGCTCGTCGAGTTCGATCAGCTCGTCGAGCTCTTCGTCCGAAGGCTCCTGGATCCGCTCCAGACCCACCAGGGTTTCGTCGCTGGCCAGCTTGATCAGGGTCACGCCCTGGGTGTTGCGACCCAGGCTGGAGACTTCGCCGACCCGTGTGCGCACCAGGGTCCCCTGGTCGGAAATCAGCATGATCTCCTCGCCTGCCTGCACCTGGATGGCGCCGATCAGGTTGCCGTTGCGACCCTTGGTGCCCATGGCGATCACGCCCTGGCCGCCACGACCGCGACGCGGAAACTTGGACAGCGGGGTGCGCTTGCCGAAGCCGCGCTCGGAGGCGGTGAGGATCTGCGCGCCGGACTCGGGGATCAGCATCGAGATCACCTGCTGGCCCTTGCCCAGCTTCATGCCGCGCACGCCACGAGCGGTACGGCCCATCTCGCGGACCACGCTCTCGGCGAAGCGGATCACCTTGCCGGCGCTGGAGAACAGCATGACTTCCTTGGCGCCGTCGGTGATCGCCGCGGCGATCAGGGTGTCGCCTTCCTTGAGCTTGAGAGCGATCAGGCCGCTGCTGCGCGGGCGGGCGAACTGGGCCAGCGGGGTCTTCTTGACGGTACCGGAAGCGGTGGCCATGAAAATGTAGGCGCCGGTCGGCTCGGCGACCCACTCCGGGGTATCGCCTTCTTCCTCGTCGATTTCCTCGGCTTCCACCACTTCGCCTTCGATCACCGCGTCATCGGCGTCGTCGAGCAGTTCGTCGGCATCGGCGCTCTGCTGCAGGGCCTCGAGGTCGATCTGCAGCATGGCGGTGATACGCTCACCCTCTTCCAGCGGCAGCAGGTTGACCAGCGGACGGCCCCGCGCGGCGCGCGATGCCTCGGGGATTTCGTAGGTCTTGAGCCAGTACACCTTGCCCTTGCTGGAGAACAGCAACAAGGTGGCGTGGCTGTTGGCGACCAGCAGGTGCTCGATGTAGTCCTCGTCCTTCACCCCGGTCGCCGACTTGCCCTTGCCGCCGCGACGCTGCGCCTGGTAGGCGGCCAGCGGCTGGGTCTTGGCATAGCCGCCGTGGGAAATGGTCACCACGCGCTCTTCCTCGGGGATCATGTCGCCCAGGCTGAGATCGTGGCGGGCGTCGAGGATCTCGGTGCGGCGCACGTCGCCGTACTCGGCGCGAATGGCTTCGAGCTCTTCGCGGATCACTTCCATCAGCCGCTCGGCGCTGTTGAGGATGCGGATCAGCTCGCCGATCTGTTCGAGGATCTCCTGGTACTCGGCCAGCAGCTTCTCGTGCTCCAGGCCGGTCAGGCGGTGCAGGCGCAGCTCGAGAATGGCCTGGGCCTGTTCCGGCGACAGGTAGTAGCGGCCGTCACGCAGGCCGTACTGCGGGTCGAGGTTTTCCGGACGGCAGGAGTCGGCGCCGGCGCGCTCGACCATCACCTGCACGGCGCTGGACTCCCACGGCGTGCCGATCAGCGCTTCCTTGGCTTCCGACGGCGTCGGCGAGGCCTTGATCAGGGCGATCACCGGATCGATGTTGGACAGCGCCACCGCCTGGCCTTCGAGGATGTGGCCGCGCTCGCGAGCCTTGCGCAGTTCGAACACGGTGCGCCGGGTCACGACCTCGCGACGGTGGCGGACGAAGGCCTCGAGCAGGTCCTTGAGGTTGAGCAGGCGCGGACGGCCGTCGATCAGCGCGACGATGTTGATGCCGAACACGCTTTGCAGCTGGGTCTGGGCGTACAGGTTGTTGAGCACCACGTCCGGCACTTCGCCGCGCCGCAGCTCGATGACGATGCGCATGCCGTCCTTGTCGGACTCGTCGCGCAGCTCGGTGATGCCCTCGAGCTTCTTCTCCTTGACCAGCTCGGCGATCTTCTCGATCAGCCGCGCTTTGTTCAGCTGGTAGGGCAGTTCGGTGATGACGATCTGCTGGCGGCCGCCGACCTTGTCGATGTCCTCGATCTCGGAGCGAGCGCGCATGTAGATGCGACCACGGCCGGTGCGATAGGCCTCGATGATGCCCTGGCGACCATTGATCAGGCCCGCGGTGGGGAAGTCCGGGCCCGGGATGAACTGCATCAGTTCGTCGACCGTGACCTCTGGATTGTCGATCAGCGCCAGGCAGCCGTCGATCACTTCGCCAAGGTTATGCGGCGGGATGTTGGTGGCCATGCCCACGGCGATGCCGCTGGAACCGTTGACCAGCAGGTTGGGGATACGGGTCGGCATGACCGCCGGGATCTGCTCGGTGCCATCGTAGTTGGGCACCCAGTCGACGGTTTCCTTGTGCAGGTCCGACAGCAGCTCGTGGGCCAGCTTGGCCATGCGCACTTCGGTGTATCGCATCGCCGCGGCGTTGTCGCCGTCGACCGAACCGAAGTTGCCTTGGCCATCGACCAGCATGTAGCGCAGCGAGAACGGCTGCGCCATGCGCACGATGGTGTCGTAGACGGCGGTATCGCCGTGCGGGTGGTACTTACCGATCACGTCACCGACCACACGGGCGGACTTCTTGTACGGTTTGTTCCAATCGTTGCCCAGTTCGCTCATCGCATACAGAACGCGGCGATGCACGGGCTTCAAGCCATCACGCGCATCGGGCAGTGCCCGCCCGACAATGACGCTCATCGCGTAGTCGAGGTAAGACTGTCTCAGTTCATCTTCGATATTGACCGGGAGGATTTCTTTGGCCAGTTCGCCCATGAGAAGCCTGATTCCTTTTTCTGGTGAAACCCCGTCGCCCCGATGGGACGCACGAAGCTCGCCGCCGCAGCGCACGAAGGGGTGCGACGACATACGACAAATCAATGAGTTGAGCCACGGATCTGCGCAGTGAAGGCCGCATCAAGGAGCGGCCTTGGAAACTGTCGAATGGTATCACAGACGGCGGGGTGTTGGGAGGGTTTCAAGGTCGTGGCGGGGCTGTGACGGAGCGGCCGCGAGGGCTTGAGCTGCGCCGTGCCGCGACGGGTGCATGTGGGAACGACCGGCATGCCGCGATGAGCCGCATGACGGCCGGCCCAGGCTCTTTACGAAAAGTGCCTGCGCGACGATCAGGCTACGTTGCAAACAGGCTCGGATGCTCATTTACGACCAGTGAACTGCGCCTGCTCGCCTGTTTTGGCCTTGCCTGATCGCCGCTCGGCGACTTTTCGTATGAAAGCCTAGACCTGCTCAATGCAACCGCTTGCGGCACATCAACGCGGCGAGCTTCGCCGTATCGGGCCGTTCGACCACGCCCTTCTCGGTCACGATCACGTCAATCAGGTCCGCCGGGGTGATGTCGAACACCGGATTGCAGGCTTGTACGCCATCCACCACGCGGCTGCCGCCAACGTCCAGCACCTCGTTCTCGGCGCGCTCCTCGAGCTCGATGCCTTCGCCGCTGTCCACGTTCAGGTCGATGGTCGAGCTGGGCGCCACGACCATGAAACGCACCCCGTGGTGCATCGCCAGCACGGCCAGCTGGTAGGTGCCGATCTTGCCGGCCACATCGCCGTTGGCCGCGATGTATTCGGCGCCGACCACCACCCAGGTGATGCCCTTGGTCTTCATCAGGTGGGCGGCGGCGGAGTCGGCGCTGACCACCACCGGCACGTGCTCGCCGGCCAGTTCCCAGGCGGTGAGACGCGAGCCATGCAGCCAGGGCAGGGTCTCGCTGACGTAGACCCGCTCGAGCATGCCTTCGAGGTGGGCGCCACGGATCACCCCGAGCGCGGTGCCGAAGCCGCCGGTGGCCAGGGCGCCGGCGTTGCCGTGGGTCAGCAGCACCTGCTCGCTGCCCTGCTGGCGGCGGATCAGCTCGACGCCATGCTGGGCCATGGTCAGGTTGGCTTCGCGGTCGCTCTGGTGGATGGCGATGGCCTCGGCCTCCATCGCCGCCAGCACATCCTCCTCCGGGCGCAGGCGCAGCAGGCGGGTACGCATGCGGGTCAACGCCCAGAACAGGTTGGCCGGGGTCGGTCGCGCCTCGGCCAGGCACATGAAGTCCTCTTCCAGCGCCTGCTCCCAGTCACCGCCTTCGGCCAGTCGGCGACGCAGTGCCAGCAACAGGCCGTAGGCGGCACTGATGCCGATGGCCGGCGCGCCGCGCACCACCATGTCGCGAATGGCCTGGGCCACGCTCTCGACATCCGCGCACACCACCCAGGACTCGCGAGCGGGCAGCAGGCGCTGGTCGAGCAGGTGCAGGACGCCATCACGCCATTGGATGCTTCGCACCTTCTCTGCCGCCAACAGTTGCTCGCGCATCGCTTCTCCCCGTGTTCCGGAATGCAAAAGCCGGCGATTATAGCGACCCTCAGCCTCAGGCGCTCGGGTATACTGCGTTTCACGCCACCAGGCTTTGTATGAAAAGTCGCCGAGCGGCGGTCAGGCAAGGCGAAAACAGGCGAGCAACGGCCGGGGTCGCGCTCGACTTCACTGGTTGTAAATGAGCATTCCGAGCCTGTTTGCAACGTAGCCTGATCGTCGCGCAGGCACTTTTCGTACAAAGTCTAATAGACCCAAAGACCAGGTAGCTCGCGCATGCCCAATGCCTCCCCTCCCCTCGACCTGCTGCTGTTGCCCGACTGGCTGGTGCCGGTCGAACCGGCCGGCGTGGTGTTGCAGGGACATGGGCTGGGCCTGCGTGGCGACTGCATCGACTGGATCGGGCCGCGCGAGCAGGCGCCGGCCGCCCTCGAGGTGCGCGAGCTGCCAGGCTGCCTGCTGGCGCCCGGCCTGATCAACGCCCATGGCCACGCGGCGATGACGCTGTTTAGAGGGCTGGCCGACGATCTGCCGCTGATGACCTGGCTGAAGCAACACATCTGGCCGGCCGAGGCGCGCTGGGTCGACGAAGCGTTCGTGCGCGACGGCACCGAGCTGGCCATCGCCGAGCAGCTCAAGGGCGGTATCACCTGCTTCGCCGACATGTACTTCTTCCCCCGCGAGGCCTGCGACAGCATCCACCGCAGCGGCATGCGCGCGCAGGTCGCGGTACCGCTGCTGGACTTTCCCATCCCTGGCGCGCGGACGCTCGACGAGAGCCTGAACCTGGCCGTCGAGCTGTTCGGCGACCTGCGCCACCATCCGCGCATCGGCATCGCCCTGGGCCCGCATGCGCCCTACACGGTAGGCGACGAGAGCCTGGAAAAGATCCGGGTGATCGCCGACCAGTTGGACGCGCCGCTGCAGATGCACCTGCACGAGACCGCCGACGAAGTCGAGCAGTCGCTGGCCGAGCGCGGCGAGCGCCCAATGGCCCGGCTGGCACGCCTGGGCCTGCTCGGTCCGCGCCTGCAGGCGGTGCATGTGACCCAGGTCAGCGACGATGACCTGGCCCTTTTGGTAGAGAGCAATACCAGCGTGGTGCACTGCCCCGAGTCCAACCTCAAGCTGGCCAGCGGCTTCTGCCCGGTGGAACGCCTGTGGCAGGCCGGGGTCAACGTGGCCATAGGTACCGATGGCGCGGCCAGCAACAACGACCTGGACCTGCTCGGCGAAACCCGTACCGCCGCGCTCCTGGCCAAGGCGGTCGCCGGCTCGGCCACGGCCCTGGACGCCCACCGCGCCTTGCGCATGGCCACGCTCAATGGCGCGAGGGCGCTGGGCCTGGACGGCATCACCGGCTCGCTGGAGCGCGGCAAGGCGGCCGACCTGGTGGTCTTCGACCTCTCCGGGCTGGCCCAGCAGCCGGTCCACGACCCGGTCTCGCAGCTGATCTATGCCACCGGGCGTGATCGTGTCCGCCACGTCTGGGTGGCGGGCCGGCAATTGCTCGAGGACGGTCGCCTGCTGCGCATGGACGAAGCCGCCCTGATCGACAGCGCCCGCGCCTGGGGCGCGAGGATCGGCGGACGCGACCAATGAATGATCGGCTGGCAGCCGCGGCTGCCAGCCCGTGCCACCTATTTACCGAAGTTTCAGAGGATTGTTCCATGAGCAACGTCGATCACGCCGAAATCGCCAAATTCGAGGCCCTGGCCCATCGCTGGTGGGACCGCGAAAGCGAGTTCAAGCCGCTGCACGACATCAACCCGCTGCGGGTCAACTGGATCGACGAGCGTGTCGGCCTGGCCGGCAAGCAGGTCCTGGACGTCGGCTGCGGTGGCGGCATCCTCAGCGAGGCCATGGCCTTGCGCGGCGCCAGCGTCACCGGCATCGACATGGGCGAGGCGCCGCTGGCGGTCGCGCGCTTGCACCAGCTCGAATCCGGCGTGCAAGTCGAGTACCGCCAGGTGACGGCCGAGGCCCTGGCCGCGGAAATGCCCGGCCAGTTCGACGTGGTCACCTGCCTGGAGATGCTCGAGCACGTGCCAGACCCGTCCTCGGTGATCCGTGCCTGCCAGCGCCTGGTCAAGCCGGGCGGCCAGGTGTTCTTCTCGACCATCAACCGCAACCCCAAGGCTTACCTGTTCGCGATCATCGGCGCCGAGTACGTCATGAAGCTGCTGCCGCGTGGCACGCACGACTTCAAGAAGTTCATCCGGCCATCCGAGCTGGGAGTCTGGAGCCGCGATGCCGGCCTGCAGGTCAAGGACATCATCGGCCTGACCTACAACCCGCTGACCAAGCACTACAAGCTCACCAGCGACGTGGACGTCAACTACATGGTCCAGACCTTGCGCGAGGAGTGAGCATGCGCCTGCGAGCAGTACTATTCGACATGGACGGCACCTTGCTCGACACGGCGCCGGACTTCATCGCCATCTGCCAGGCGATGCTCGCCGACCGTGGCCTGCCAGCGGTCGACGACTCGCTGATCCGCGGGGTGATCTCCGGTGGGGCGCGGGCGATGGTGGCGAGCACCTTCGGCATGCACCCGGACGCGGAAGGCTTCGAGGCCCTGCGCCTGGAATTCCTCGAGCGCTACCAGCGCGATTGCGCCGTGCATACCCGGCTGTTCGATGGCATGGAGCGTCTGCTGGCCGACATCGAGCACGGCAAGCTGCCGTGGGGCGTGGTGACCAACAAGCCGGTGCGCTTCGCCGAACCGATCATGCAGCGCCTGGGCCTGGCCGAGCGCTCGGCGCTGCTGGTGTGCCCGGACCACGTGAAGAACAGCAAGCCCGACCCCGAGCCGCTGATCCTCGCCTGCAAGACCCTGCAGCTGGACCCGGCCAGCGTGCTGTTCGTCGGCGACGACCTGCGCGACATCGAGTCCGGCCGCGCCGCCGGCACCCGCACGGCGGCGGTGCGCTACGGTTACATCCATCCGCAGGACAATCCCGACAACTGGGGCGCCGACGTGGTGGTGGACCAGCCGCTGGACCTGCGCCGAGTGATCGACAGTGCATTGTGTGGGTGCTGAGAGGTAATGTTCGAGAGGGCTGCCATTGGCGGCAGCCCTGGTTTCCTGAGTGGTTGACTGGTCTTCGGCCCGCTTTGGGCCCCCAAGGCCAGCCAGCCACCGATTTTCGAGGACAGACGACATGTTCGACTACACCGCTCGCCCCGACCTGCTCAAGGGTCGGGTGATCCTGGTCACCGGCGCCGGTCGCGGCATCGGCGCAGCGGCGGCCAGGGCCTACGCGGCGCATGGCGCCACCGTGCTGCTGCTGGGCAAGACCGAGGCCAACCTCAACCAGGTCTACGACCAGATCGAGGCGGATGGCCACGCGCAGCCGGTGGTCATCCCGTTCAACCTGGAGACGGCCCAGTCGCATCATTACAACGAACTGGCGGCGATGATCGAGGAGCAGTTCGGCCGGCTGGATGGCCTGCTCAACAACGCCTCGATCATCGGCCCGCGCACGCCGCAGGAGCAGTTGTCAGGCGAGGACTTCATGCGCGTGATGCACATCAACGTCAACGCGACGTTCATGCTCACCAGCACCCTGCTGCCTTTGCTCAAGCTGTCCGAGGATGCCTCGGTGGTATTCACCTCCAGCAGCGTCGGCCGCAAGGGCCGCGCCCACTGGGGCGCCTATGGCGTGTCGAAGTTCGCCACCGAGGGCTTGATGCAGACGCTCGCCGACGAACTCGAAGGCGTCGCCCCGGTACGCTCGAACAGCATCAACCCAGGCGCCACCCGAACCTCCATGCGCGCCCAGGCCTACCCTGCCGAGAACCCCCAGGACAACCCGCTGCCCGAACAGATCATGCCGGTCTACCTGTACCTGATGGGTCCCGACAGCAGCGGCATCAACGGCCAGGCGTTCAACGCCCAGTAGTTTCAGCTGGCCACCAGGGCGGCCGGGCGGACACGCTCGCCCTGGCGCTGCTCGAGCTGCATGCAGCGTTCCAGGAACAGGAACATGCAGTCGTAGCTTTTGCAGATGGCCTTGCGCAGCTCGTCGCACAGCGCCTGCGAGGGATGCTCGCCGGCCAGGGTGCAGATGATCTCCAGCGCTTCCCATGGATGGGTGTCGTCATAATGGGCATGCATCTTCAGCCACTTCATCGCGCGCTTGCGCCCTTGCTCAGGGAAGGCCTGAGCGTAGGTGTCGGTGGAGCAGACCACCGCCGACCATTCGCCGGTCGCCCCTTCGATGGCGTAGTTGGTCGCGGCCACCGCCACCACCAGCGATTCGGTGGTACAGACCCGCCAGCACCAGTCATTCAGCGCATTGAGCTCCAGCGGCACGTCTTGCGCCTGCAGGTCGGCCAGGCTGACGCCGTGGGCCTGGCACCAGTGCAACCAGTAGTCGGCATGGTTGAGTTCGACGCGAATGTTGCGCATCAGCCAGCGGCGCGCCATATCCTCCCCAGGATGGCGGGCGTAGCGGGTCTTGGTCAGGTTGTGGGCCATGTACAACGAGAACTGCTCGACCACCGGCCAGCCACCGATCAGGTACTGACGGATGGTCGCGGGCTTGAGGCGATTGTCGCGCAAGCGCTGGTAGAACTCGTGTTCGACCACGCGGCGCTTGCTTTCATGGCAGTCCTCGAGTAGTCGCTGGGCCCAGGCGGGATAACTGGTCGGGTCCATCAACGGCCCGACTCGGACGAATGCATCTTTCACTATCAGCTCCTTGGTTCCTTGTGGTGTCAACGAAAAGTCCCTGGTGCTCTCTGCAACAAGGATCGCGCGGCAGCCCGTTGACGGTGCAGGCTGGCACAGGTGAACACCTGTGGCCGCTCGATCAGGTAACCCTGTGCGTAATCCACGCCGATCTCCTGCAGTGCCTGCTCGATCAGCGGTGTCTCGACGAATTCGGCGATGGTGCGCTTGCCCATCACATGCCCGATATGGTTGATCACCTCGACCATGGCCCGGTTGACCGGGTCGTCCAGCATGTCCTTGACGAAGCTGCCGTCGATCTTCAGGAAGTCCACCGGCAGGTGCTTGAGGTAGCCGAACGAGGACATGCCGGCGCAGAAATCGTCCAGGGAAAACTTGCATCCCAGCCCCTTGAGCTGGTTGATGAAGCGGATGGCACTGCCGAGGTTGGCGATCGCGCTGGTCTCGGTGATCTCGAAGCAGATCATCCGCGCGGGGATCCTGAACTCGCTGAATTGCCGCTCCAGGTAGTCGAGGAACTTGTCATCGCCAATGCTGGTGCCGGAGAGATTAATGGCACACATGGCCAGGTCTTCATGACCTTCATCAAGGCACTGGCGAATAGTCTGGAACACCCGGCGCACCACCCAGCGGTCCAGGGCAGTCATCAAGCCGTAGCGCTCGGCCGCTGGGATGAAGTTGCCCGGCATCACGGTTCGCCCGTTCTCGTCCTCCAGGCGCAGCAGGATCTCCACATGGCTGCCGCCGAGGTTCGGGCCGAGCGGGGCGATCTCCTGGGCATAAAGGCACAGGCGCTCTTCTTCGAGAGCAACGTGAAGGCGCTGAATCCAGGCCATCTCACCGAAGCGGTTGGACAGCTCGCTGTCGTCGGCATGATAGACCTGCACGCGGTTGCGGCCCTTCTCCTTGGCCATGTAGCATGCCATGTCGGCGGCTCGCAGGGACGATTCGAGGGTGTTGGGGCCTTGCACGATATGCACCAGGCCGACGCTGACCGTGGTGATGAATGGCCGACCCTTCCAGATGAACGGCAGGTTCTGCACCGACTGGCGCAGGTACTCGGCGATCTTCTCGGCCTGCTCCGGCGGGCAGTTCTCCAGCAGCACGCCGAATTCGTCGCCGCCCAGGCGCGCCAGCGTGTCGCCTTCGCGCAGCCCGGCCTGCAGCACCGCGCAGATATGCCGCAGCAGCTCGTCGCCGGCGGCATGGCCACAGGTGTCGTTGACCACCTTGAACTGGTCCAAGTCGAGGAACATCAAGGTGCACTTGCCCGGCGCGCGCGCCAGTGCATTGAGGGCCAGCTCCAGGCGGTATTCGAACTCGCGGCGGTTGGCCAGGCCCGTCAGAGCATCGTGGGTCGCCTGCCAGGACAGGTTGGCGATGTACTGCCGCTCCTGGGTCATGTCGTGCAGCACCAGGACGATGCCGCTGACCTGCCCGTCGGTGAGGATTGGCGAGCCGACCAGGTTGACCGAAACGGTACTGCCATCCAGACGCTGGATCAGCCGGGTATGCTCGGTCCCGCCCTTGAGGTTGCCTTGCAGCACCTGATCCACCAGGTTCTGATTGCCATCGGCGGACTGTTCGTCGAGCAGGCTGAACAATGCCGCGAGCGGCAGGCCGCCGGCATGTTCGGCGTTCCAGTGGGTGAGCTGCTCGGCGGCGGGGTTCATGTAGGCGATGTTGCCCGCCACGTCGGTGGTGATGACCGCGTCGCCGATCGACTCTAGGGTGATCTGGGCGCGCTCCTTTTCCTGCTGCAAGGCGTCGGCGAAGGCCTGGCGCTGCGACAGCAGGCGCGCCGATCGGCGCCAGGCGATGGCGATGAGGAAGATCGCGGTCACCAGGTTTATGATCAGCAACGCCTCGAGCAACTTGCGCGACCCGGCACCGAGCGCATCGCTGAAGGCCCTGGCCGAAGGGGTCACGTATTCGTTGATCCGCGCGATGCGCGACTTCCAGGCAGCGACCTGCGCGGCATCGGCCTGCCCCTCGGCGAACACCTCCTGCATCTGCTCGGCCAGCAGGTCCAGCTCGGCCAGGTAGATGTCGCCCATGGCCCAGCGATCCACGGCGCGCTCCATGTAGCTGATGTGGCGGAAGTTGCGGTAGAACCAGACGACCCGGTTGACGTCGTCGGGATGGTTGCCGCCTTGCAGGAAGCCCTGGCGGGCGGCCTCCAGGTCCGGCGTCGGCAGGTCCAGCGCCTTGCGCAGCTCATGCCCGCCCCAGGGCACGGCGATGGCCTGGCGATAGTGCTCGAGGATCTGCGGATCCTGGCTTTCGGCGTAGAGGTTGAGGTAGTAGATGGCATCCTTCTGGCCCTTGGACCATAGGCTTTCCCCGGCCACGTACGCACGCACCGCCGAAAGGGCATAGAGGCTCAGGCTCCCCAACAAGACCTGAAATGCCACAACGGCGACGAACGGCAGGATGATACCCAGCAGTTTCGGCGCCTCGAGAGTCCTGTTTCCCTTCATGTGTTTCCTGTTATGCCGGCAAGTAGGGCTTCTGCGAGCCCGAACAAAGCACAGCGTAGGCGATTTGCCATGAGGCATGAGGGTTTTTATCGATGGGAGGACCAGCCGGCTGTCCGGATGCCATCATGGATGGGAATCGAAGGGTGTCCAGCGCTGTGTAGGAGGCCGCAGTGGCGCCATAGGGCGCGCAGCGGTCTCAGGATCCGACAGGCTTGCAAGACAATGGCGCACGCGCGGTTCGTGTCAGCGGGGTAAAGCGGTGGTGGGTCGGCGGATACAGGGCCCGTGTCACGGGTCATCGCGGCACGGCGGCCGTGCCAGCCAGCCCGTTGCAGCCGCTGCGATCTCAACTCTGCTGCAAATGCCCATACAGCTTGGCGTACAACCCTCCGTCGGCGATCAGCTGCTGGTGGTCGCCATCCTCGGCCACGCGCCCGCCGTCGAACACCAGGACCCGGTCGGCCTGCTTAACCGCCGACAGCCGATGAGCGATGATCAGCGTGGTGCGCCCGCTGAGAAAGCGGGCCAGGGCCTGGTGCAGGTTGTACTCGGTAGCGGCGTCCAGCGCCGAGGTCGCCTCGTCGAGGATGACCACCTTCGGCTCGGCCAGGACCATGCGGGCGATCGCCAGGCGCTGGCGCTGGCCGCCGGACAGGCGTACGCCGGAACGTCCGACCACGCTGTCCAGCCCCTGCGGCAACGCGGCAATGACGGCCTCGAGCTGGGCGATGCGCAAGGCCTCCCAACAGGCTTCGTCGGTGCAATCGCGGCCCATGGCCAGATTGGCGCGCACGCTGTCGTTGAACAGCGCGGGATGCTGCAGCACCACCGCGACGTTCTCGCGCAAGGTGTCCAGGCCGATCTCCTGCAGGCTGGCGCCACCGAAGCGGATGCTCCCGGCCTGCGGGCTGTAGAGCCCCAGCAGCAATTGCACCAGGGTGCTCTTGCCGCCACCGCTGGCACCGACGATGGCCACCTTCTCGCCGGGCGCGATACCCAGCTCGAGCTGGTCGAGCACCGGCTCGTCGGCATAGGCGAAGCGCAGGCCGCTGACCTCGATGCCGACCGTGCCACGCCCGGCGAAGGGATCGTGGGCGGCCGGGTACTGTGGCTCGTCGTCGCGTGAAAGCAGCTCGTTGAGCCGTCCCAGCGCGCCACTGGCGGCGTAGTAGGCGTATTGCAGGTTGAGCAACTGTTCGACCGGCCCGATCATGAACCACAGGTAGCTGAACACCGCCAGCATCTGGCCGATGGACAGGTCCGAGAACAGCACCGTGAGCATGGCCGCGGCGCGGAAGATATCGATGCCGAACTGGAACAGCAGGCCACTGGCCCGCCCACTGGCATCGCTCTTCCACTGCGAGGCCACGGCACGGTCGCGCACTTCGCGGGCGCGCAGCCCCAGGCGCCCGAGGAAATACCCCTGGCGGTTGCCGGCGCGGATTTCCTGGATGGCATCGAGGGTCTCGGTGAGCGCCTGGGTGAAGCGCGAGGTGCTGTCGTTCTCGAGTTTCTTGAGGTGCTTGACGCGCTTGCCCAGCTGTACGGTGAAATAGATCACCAGCGGGTTGAACAGCAGGATCAGCAAGGCCAGCTTCCAGTGCATCCAGACCAGGATCGCGGCCGTGCCGGTGAGGGTCAGCATGGCCACCAGAAAACGGCTCAAGGTCTCGCCGACGAACTTGTCCAAGGTGTCCAGGTCGGTGACCAAGTGAGTGGCCACGGTGCCACTGCCCAGGCTTTCGTATTCCTTGAGGGAGATACGCTTGAGCCGCTCGATCAGGCGAATGCGCAGGCGGTAGACGATGTCCTTGGCCAGCCCGGCGAACAGCTTGGCCTGAACCACGTTGAACGCCAGCGCGGCCAGGCGCAGGCAGAAGGTGATCGCCAGCATCAGGCCGATATAGCCCGCCGCTACTTGCCAATGGGCCGGCAACAGGTGGTTCATCCAGCGCAGCGCAGCGTCGCCCTGCCCTAGCAGCACCTCATCGACCAGCAGCGGCAACAGCAACGGGATCGGCACGCTGCACAAGGCCGCCAGCACCGCCACCAGGTTGGCCGACCACAGGGCCTTGCGGTGGTGCAAGGCCAGGCGGCGGATCTCGGCCCAGCTCAGCCGGTCGGGCGCACCGACGGGCCTGTCTGGCCCCGAGGCCGGCGAACCGGGCAGATCAAGCACAGGCAGCCTGCTGCAGCCAGCGCTCGAGCAACGGTTGCAGCCGCTCCACGGGTTGGAAGCCGTTGGTCAGCAAGGCCAGCTGGCCGTTGCGCTCGGCCAGCAAGGTCGGGAAGCCGGCGATGCCCAGGTCTTGCGCCCAGCTGAAGTCGGCCGCGGTGGCGGCGCCGGTCTGGCTGCTGGCGAAGGCTTCGCAAAACGCCGCGCGCGGCAGGCCGGCCTGCTCGGCCAGTTCCACCAGTCGTGGCACGCGGGTGACATCCAGACCCTGCTGGTAGAAGCCTTGCTGGATCAGCCCGAGCAGCGGCCAGACGCGCTCGGCATCCAGTTCACGCGCGGCCACCAGGGCGCGGCAGGCCGGCTCGGTGTCGTAGACGAAACCGTCCGGCAGCGCGCCATCGAAGCAGAACGGCTGGCCGGTGGTTTCAGCCACGGCCCGCCAGTGTTCGAGGATATGGCGCCGGGTCGAGGCGTCCAGCGCGCCGCTGGCGCTGCGCAGACCGCCTACCACCAGGCGCGTGGCGACACCGGCCGCCTGCGCCTGCGCGATCAGGGCCTGGGCCACCGGCGCGAAACCCCAGCACCAGGAGCACATCGGGTCCATCACGTAGAGCAGGCGGGCGGTCATGGCTCAGGCCTCGGCTTTGCGATAGTTGTAGCCGATCGGGTGCGGCTGGTTGCGGGCCTTGGCCAGCTCGATCTGCTTCTGCCGGTCGATGGCGCTGCGCCGCGTCTTCTCGCTCAGGCTGTCCCAGCAGTGCGGGCAACTAATGCCTGGAGAGAAATGCTCGGACTCGCGGTCCCCGGCGCTGACCGGGTGGCGGCAGGCATGGCACTGGTCATAGTCGCCCTCGCTCAGGTCGTGACGCACCGTGACGCGGTTGTCGAAGACGAAGCAGTCGCCCTCCCAGAGGCTCTCCTCCTGCGGCACTTCCTCGAAGTACTTGAGGATGCCTCCCTTGAGATGATAGACGGCTTCGAAGCCCTCGCCGAGCATGTAGCTCGAGGCCTTCTCGCAGCGGATGCCGCCGGTGCAGAACATGGCGACCTTCTTGTGCCTGCTCGGATCGAAGTTGGCCTTGATGTACTCGGGAAATTCGCGGAAGGTGGCGGTCTTGGGATCGATCGCGTCCTTGAACGTGCCGATGGCCACTTCGTAGTCGTTGCGCGTGTCGATCAGCAGCACTTCCGGGTCGCTGATCAGCGCGTTCCAGTCCTTGGGGTCGACGTAGGTACCGACCGCCCGGTTGGGGTCGACGCCAGGCACGCCCAGGGTGACGATTTCCTTCTTCAGCTTGACCTTGGTGCGATAGAACGGCTGGTCGTCGCAGAGCGATTCCTTGTGGTCGATATCGACCAGGCGCGGGTCGCGGCGCAGCCAGGCGAGCAGCGCATCGATGGCCTGGCGGGTGCCGGAGACGGTGCCGTTGATGCCTTCCTCGGCCAGCAGCAGAGTGCCTTTGACGCCGTTGTCGAGCATGGTCTTGAGCAGCGGCTCGCGCAGCTCGACGTAGTCTTGCAAGGTGACGAACTTGTACAGCGCCGCCACGACGATCGGTTGGGTCATGCAGTGTTTCTCCAGGTGGTCACCCTCGCAAGGGGCGGACCGGACGACAATAAAAAACGCGCCGACAGGCGGCGCGTTGCGGATTCTAGCAAATTCCCGCGGGCGATTCAGTGCCGGCTGCCCCCGGCGCAGACCGGCGACGCTGGCGCGGCACCGACCTGGCGCCACTCCTCGGGGGTGTAGGTATGCAAGGCCAGGGCATGGAACTGCCCCATCAGCTCGCCGAGAGTGGCGTACACCTTCTGGTGGCGCTTGACGCTGTTGAGGCCAGCGAACCGTTCGCTGACGATCACTGCCTTGTAGTGGGTCTGCTGGCCACGGCTGTGCATGTGACTCTCGTCGAGCACCTGCAGGTGCTCGGGGGCGAGTTCGGCCAGCTGGGCCTCGATACGCTGCTGCATGTTCATCGGGTCGGGCTCACTTCTTCGCCGGCGCGGCCTTGCCGGCGTTCGGGTCGAGTTCCTTGGTCATGTCCTCGAGCAGCTTGTTGACCACCGGCACCGCGCTTTCCAGCTTGGCCTGGGTCAGCTGGGCCGACTGCTGGGTGACCTTGGGCATCTCGCGCATCACCTTGCGGCCGACCGGAGACTCGTAGAAACGCACCAGTTCCTTGAGCTCGGCCTCGGTGAAGCTGGTGGTGTACAGCTTGACCATGTCGGGCTTGAGCTTCTTCCAGCCGATGGCATTGTCCAGCGCGGCGTTGGCCTTGGCCTGGTAGCTCTCGAGCACGGCCTGCTTGGAAGCCGGCGCCTTGGTCTGGGCGAAGCGCTGGGCGAACATCTGCTGGACCTGCATGTACACCGGAGTGCCCAGCTTGTCGGCATTGGCCAGAACAAGGAATTTTTCCGCGCTGGCATTGTGGCTGGCGGTGTCGGCGAGTACCTGGCCGCTGGCGCAGGCCAGTGCCACGGCGGCACAGAGGGCACGGAGACGGGTCATTGCACTTCCTTCATATGACAGGCGAGGTAGGTACCTCGGGGGAACGCATTCTGCGCCCGGTGGGGCACGGCGCTCAAGTGGGCTGACGAGCGATGGAACCGCTCAGGTGAATCAGGGCCTAAACTGCGGATTCAGATCACTAAGGAGTGAGCGCAGCATGAGCCGTATCGAAACTGACAGCCTCGGCCCGGTCGAAGTTCCTGAACAGGCCTACTGGGGGGCGCAGACGCAACGCTCGCTGATCAACTTCGCCATTGGCAAGGAGCGCATGCCCGTCGAGGTGGTGCATGCCCTGGCGCTGATCAAGAAAGCCGCAGCACGGGTCAATGACCGCAACGGCGACCTGCCCGCCGACCTGGCCCGCCTGATCGAACAGGCGGCCGACGAAGTGCTCGCCGGCGAGCATGACGACCAGTTCCCGCTGGTGGTCTGGCAGACTGGCAGCGGCACCCAGAGCAACATGAACGTCAACGAGGTGATCGCCGGGCGCGCCAACGAGCTGGCCGGCCAGGGGCGCGGGGGCAAGGCGCCGGTCCACCCGAACGATCACGTCAACCGCTCGCAGAGCTCCAACGACTGCTTCCCCACCGCCATGCACATCGCCGCGGCCAAGGCCGTGCAGGAGAAGCTGCTGCCGGCGATCGCCGAACTGTCGGCCGGCCTTGCCGAACTTGCCGCGCGGCACCAGCAACTGGTCAAGACCGGACGCACCCACATGATGGACGCCACGCCGATCACCTTCGGCCAGGAGGTCTCGGCCTTCGTCGCCCAGCTCGACTACGCCCAGCGCGCCATTCGCGCCAGCCTGCCGGCGGTCTGCGAGCTGGCCCAGGGCGGCACCGCGGTAGGCACCGGCCTGAACGCCCCGCAAGGTTTCGCCGAAGCCGTGGCGGCGGAACTGGCAGCCCTCTCGGGCCTGCCGTTCGTCACCGCGCCGAACAAGTTCGCCGCGCTTGCCGGGCATGAGCCGCTGGCCAGCCTGGCCGGTGGTCTGAAGACCCTGGCCGTGGCGCTGATGAAGATCGCCAACGATTTGCGCCTGCTCGGCTCCGGCCCACGCGCCGGGTTCGCCGAGGTGCGCCTGCCAGCCAACGAGCCGGGCAGTTCGATCATGCCGGGCAAGGTCAACCCGACCCAGTGCGAAGCCCTGTCCATGCTGGCCTGCCAGGTGCTGGGCAACGACGCGACGATTGGCTTCGCCGCAAGCCAGGGGCATCTGCAGCTGAACGTGTTCAAGCCGGTGATCATCCATAACCTGCTGCAATCGATCGAGCTGCTGGCCGACGGCTGCCGCAACTTCAACCAGCATTGCGTGGCCGGGATCGAACCGGATGCGACGAAGATGGCCGAGCATCTGGAGCGTGGGCTGATGCTGGTGACCGCGCTGAACCCGCATATCGGCTATGACAAGGCAGCCGAGATCGCCAAGAAGGCCTATGCCGAGGGCACGACCCTGCGCGAGGCCGCCTTGGCGCTGGGATACCTGACCAATGAGCAGTTCGATCAGTGGGTACGCCCGGAGCACATGCTGGCGCCGGGAGCGCGGGGTTAAGGTAGAGGGAGCGGACCGAGGCAGGTTCGGGAGGCTCTGGGTCAGGTTGGGTTGGCCGCATGGGCTCGCGTTGCGCCCATCGCGGCCGGCCCGGCGCCCCGCAGGCGGCCGCTCCTGGCCTATGGCTGTGGCCTGGAAAACCCGGCCATGCCGGCCTGGAATGACCTGATGAGTTCTTTTCGCGCCTGCAGACTGTCGCAAGCCCAGGCCGAGCCTTAGAATCCAGCTTCATCAACGGCTTGCCGAGGCTTGCATGCACATTTCTTCCGGTCGCTGGGTTCGTGGCCTGCTCCTGGCGCTATTGACGGCGCTGCTATGGGGCATCCTGCCGATCAAGCTCAAGCAGGTGCTGCAGGTGATGGACCCGCTGACGGTGACCTGGTACCGCCTGCTGGTCTCTGGCGGCCTGCTGCTCGCCTGGCTGGCGGCCAACCGCCGGCTGCCACCGGTGTCCAGCCTGGGGCGCAAGGGGGTTGGCCTGCTCGCGCTGGCCGCTCTCGGCTTGCTGGGCAACTATGTGCTCTACCTGGTCGGGCTTCGCCTGCTCAGCCCCGGTACGGCCCAGCTGGTGGTGCAAGTCGGCCCGGTCCTGTTGCTGGTCGCCAGCGTGTTCGTGTTCCGCGAGCGCTTCACCTTGGGGCAGGGCATCGGGCTGGTGATCCTGCTGTTCGGCTTCGGGCTGTTCTTCAACCAGCGCCTGGGCGAACTGCTCACCTCTCTGGGCACCTATACCACGGGCGTGCTGACCATTCTCCTGGCCACCAGCATCTGGGTGGCCTATGCCCTGAGCCAGAAGCAATTGCTTACGGTGTGGCATTCCCAGCAGGTGATGATGGCGATCTACCTGGTCTGCGCGGCGTTGCTCACACCTTGGGCAAGCCCGCTCGAAGCGCTCGAGCTGAGCCCCTTGCAGGCGTGGCTGTTGCTGGCATGCTGCCTCAACACGCTGGTGGGGTACGGTGCGTTTTCCGAGGCGCTGGCCCACTGGGAAGCCTCGAAGGTCAGCGCAACCCTGGCATTGACGCCACTGGTCACGCTGGTCGCGGTAGCCGTGGCAGCCTGGCTCTGGCCGGCTTACGTCGCTGCCGAGCAGCTCAATGCCCTGGGGTATGTCGGAGCGATCGTGGTGGTGCTGGGCTCGACACTGGTGGCCCTGGGGCCCTCGTTGCTGGCCGGATGGAAGGGGCGCCGGGCGCGATTGGTTTCGTTGAGGTGATGCGGCCGCTACGCCCGACCCCGTACATTCACCGATCGCGCCGGATGCCTGTCACCCTGCCAACCTGCCGATGATGCCGGCCCGACCGAAATGGGCCGCTCGGCGGTACATCTTCCCCTCCATATATGATACATATACGCTTCATATATCAACGAGGACTCCCCTTGGGCATCGTCAAGATCTCCGACACCCTGCATGAGGACCTGCGGGTCGCCAGCACTGCCTTTTCGCGCTCGATCAATGCCCAGGCCGAGCACTGGATCCGCCTCGGCATGCTTGCCGAGCTGCATCCCCAGGCCAGCTATCAGGAGCTGCTGCGCCAGTTGCTGCGCCAGGACCAGGCCAGCCTCAGGGAGCTGCTGCAATGAGCCAGGTGGTACTGAAGGACCCCGCGCAACTCGCCCTCATGCGACATGCTGGACGGCTGCTGGCGCAGGTGTTCGCCGATCTGGACGGTTTCATCCGGCCTGGCGTGAGCACCTTGCAGATCAACGACCGCGCCGAGGCGTTCATCGTCCAGACGCTCAAGGCCCGGCCGGCCAGCAAGGGCCAGTACGGCTTTCCCTATTCGCTCAACACCTCGGTCGACCATGTGGTCTGCCACGGCATCCCCAAGGCCGATGAACTGTTGGCCGAAGGGTCGATCATCAATGTCGACATCACCCTCGAGCAAGGTGGCTACATCGCCGACTCGTCGAAGATGTACTGCATTGGCGCAGTCAGCGAACCCGCCCGACGCCTGGTCGACACCACCTACGCGGCCTTGTGGAAAGGCATCGAGCAGGTCCGCCCCGGTGCCACGCTCGGCGATGTCGGCCACGCCATCCAGGCGCATGCAGAGGCGGCAGGCTATAGCGTGGTGCGCGAGTATTGCGGGCATGGCATTGGCCGGCAGATGCACGAGGCACCCGAAGTGCTGCACTACGGTCAGCGTGGCAGTGGCCTGAAGCTCAAGCCGGGCATGGTGTTCACCATCGAGCCGATGATCAACCAGGGCGGTCGTGGCGTGCGCACCTTGCGTGATGGTTGGACGGTGATCACCCGTGATCAGCAGCTCTCGGCGCAATGGGAGCATACCGTGGCGGTCACGGCCGACGGCTACGAAGTGTTGACCTTGCGCGAGGAGGAAGCGCCAGCCTTGGCCGAGCGGCGCCATTGACGGACGGCAAGGCGCTGCGCCATCCAGTCTGCCCCTGCCTTGCTATCTTGCGGTAGCCTGGAACAAAAACGAAAAAAGCGACCCTAAGGTCGCTTCTTTCTTTGGCTTCCGGGTGTTCAGTGGGCCCTGGAAGCTCGAATATGGCGCAGCGGACGGGACTCGAACCCGCGACCCCCGGCGTGACAGGCCGGTATTCTAACCGACTGAACTACCGCTGCGCGATACACTGAGAAGTGGTGGGTGATGACGGGATCGAACCGCCGACCCTCTGCTTGTAAGGCAGATGCTCTCCCGGCTGAGCTAATCACCCTTCGTCTCGGTGTGGCGCGCATTCTACGGAGGACCTTGCACCCTGGCAAGCACTTTTTTAAAAAATTTTTCCTCACCTTTCAATGACCTAGCGACACCGTCCGTTCATCGCCCGGTTGACCTGCAAATCCACCGCACAGGGTTGGCCTTGGACCGCACTCGGAGAATAATGCCCGCCTTATGCATCGAGGAGAGCTTCACCCCATGTGGTTCAAGAACCTGCTGACCTACCGCCTGACCCAGGACATCCCGTTCGACCCCGAGACGCTGGAAGCCGCCCTGGCCAGCAAGCCGGCCCGCCCCTGCGCCAGCCAGGAACTGACCACCTATGGTTTCGTCGCCCCGTTCGGCAAGGGCGAGGACGCGCCGCTGGTCCACGTCAGTGGCGAATTCCTGCTGATCGCCGCACGCAAGGAGGAACGCATCCTGCCCAGCAGCGTGGTCAACGACGCGGTGAAGGAAAAGGTCGAGGAAATCGAGACCGAGCAGATGCGCAAGGTCTACAAGAAGGAACGCGACCAGATCAAGGACGAGATCATCCAGGCCTTCCTGCCGCGCGCCTTCATCCGCCGCGCCATGATCTTCGCCGCCATCGCGCCGCGCCTGGGCCTGGTGCTGGTCAACTCGGCCAGCGCCAAGCGCGCCGAGGACCTGCTGTCCACCTTGCGCGAGGTGATGGGGTCGTTGCCGGTGCGTCCGGTCAGCGTCAAGACCGCGCCAAGCGCCACCCTCACCGACTGGGTCAAGTCGCAGCAGGCCGCCGTGGATTTCCATGTGCTGGATGAATGCGAGCTGCGTGACACCCACGAGGATGGCGGCATCGTCCGTTGCAAGCGCCAGGACCTGACCAGCGAGGAAATCCAGCTGCACCTGGGCACCGGCAAGGTGGTCACCCAGCTGGCGCTGGCCTGGCAGGACAAGCTGTCGTTCGTGCTCGACGACAAGATGGTGATCAAGCGCCTGAAGTTCGAGGAACTGCTGCAGGAACAGGCCGAGCAGGACGGCGGCGAGGAAGCCCAGCAACAGTTCGATGCATCCTTCACCTTGATGATGATGACCTTCACCGAATTCCTGCCGGCGCTGTTCGAAGCACTCGGCGGCGAAGAAATTCCCCAGGGAATCTGACCGCGCCTGCGACCGCGAGCTTCCAGATTCGAGCCGCAAGCTTCAGGCTGATCGTGCTGGCTGAAGTTGCCCTGGCGTCCAAGGCCGCCGAGGAGTCATCAGCGTCTCGGTCGGCCTGTGGTCTGTGGCTTGTCGCTCGCGGCTCGCGGCCTGGCCCCACCTACCGGAGATACCATCGTGCGCGCACTTGCCGCCCTGAGCCGCTTCGTCGGCAACACGTTCGCTTTGTGGGTATTGCTGTTCTCTTGCCTGGCCTTTCTTCAGCCCCAGTGGTTCATCGGCTTGACGGTGGCCATCGTGCCGCTGCTGGGACTGGTGATGTTCGGCATGGGGCTGACACTCAAGCTCGACGACTTCGCTGCCCTCGCCCGCCAGCCCTGGCGGGTGGCGCTGGGCGTGGTCGCGCACTTCGTGATCATGCCGGGGATGGCCTGGCTGCTGTGCCAGCTGTTTCACCTGCCGGCAGAAATCGCCGTCGGGGTGATCCTGGTCGGCTGCTGCCCAAGCGGCACGGCGTCCAACGTGATGGTCTGGCTGTCCAGAGGCGACCTGGCGCTGGCGGTGGCCATCGCGGCGGTGACCACTCTGCTCGCCCCACTGCTCACGCCTGCGCTGATCTGGTTCCTGGCCTCGGCCTGGTTGCCGGTCTCGTTCATGGACATGTTCTGGTCGATCCTGCAACTGGTGATGCTGCCGATCGTGCTGGGGGTGCTAGCGCAGCGACTGCTTGGGGCACGGGTGCAGTTGGCGGTCCAGGTCCTGCCGCTCGTTTCGGTGGTCAGCATCGTGATGATCGTCTGCGCGGTGGTGGCAGCCAGCCAGGCGAAGATCGCCGAGTCCGGCCTGCTGATCATGGCGGTGGTGGTCTTGCACAACAGCTTCGGTTTTCTGCTTGGTTATCTCACCGGCAAGCTCTGCAAGCTGCCGCTGGCCCAGCGCAAGTCGCTGGCGCTGGAGGTCGGCATGCAGAATTCCGGGCTCGGCGCGGCGCTGGCCAGCGCGCATTTCTCGCCGCTGGCGGCGGTGCCAAGCGCGCTGTTCAGCGTCTGGCACAACATCTCCGGGGCACTGCTGTCGACCTGGTTCAGGCGCATGCAGGAGCGGCTGCCGGAAGCCGAAGGCAAGCAGGCGACTCGCAGCTGAGTGCTGCTGGAGCGCGGCCCTCCTACACTTGCCCATCCACCTTAACCTTGTGCAACATGACGCCCACTGCAGGGACGGCCCTGCGACGCACTGCGTGAACATCCGGGGACGGCCCCATCAACGCAACGATGGAGACTGACCATGTCCTGGATCATCCTGTTCTTCGCCGGCCTGTTCGAGGTCGGCTGGGCCGTAGGGCTCAAATACACCGATGGCTTCAGCAAGCCGCTGCCCACCGTGCTGACCGTCGCCGCCATGGCCGTGAGCCTGGGCCTGCTGGGCCTGGCGGTGAAGGAGCTGCCGCTGGGCACGGCCTATGCCATCTGGACCGGCGTCGGCGCGGTGGGCACGGTGATCGCCGGGATCATCCTGTTCGGCGAGTCCATGGCGCTGGTGCGCCTGGTCAGCGTGGCGCTGATCATCGCTGGCCTGGTCGGCCTCAAGCTCAGCGCCAGCTGACCTTCGCTTCAACGCAGGTCGCCGCGCAAGCTGGCGACCTGTTCGCGCAGCTTGTCGGGCTGCGCCGCTTCCACCGGGATGGCATTGCCAGCCACGATGGTCACCCGTGACCAGAAGCGCTTGAACAAGCCCTTGGCCGGATCGCGGCTGAAGAAGCTGCCCCACAAGCCTTGCAGCGCCAGCGGGATCACCGGTACCGGGGTCTCGGCGAGAATCCGGCTGACTCCGTTCCTGAATACATCGATCTCGCCGTCGGCGCTGAGCTTGCCTTCGGGAAAGATGCATACCAGCTCGCCCTCGGCCAGATACTGGGCGATCCGGGCGAACGCCCGTTCGTAGATGGCCTGGTCCTCGTTGCGACCGGCGATGGGAATGGCTCCAGCGGTGCGGAACACGAAGTTCAATACCGGCAGCCGATAGATCTTGTAGTACATCACGAAGCGCACCGGACGCCGCACGGCCCCGCCGATCAGCAGGGCGTCGACGAACGATACATGGTTGCATACCAGCAGCGCCGGCCCCTCATCGGGAATGCGCTGCAGGTCACGGTGCTCGACCCGGTACATCGAATGGCTGAGCAGCCAGATGAGAAAGCGCATGGTGAATTCGGGAACGATGCTGAAGATATAGGCGTTGACCCCGATATTGAGCAGCGACACTACCAGGAACAATTGCGGGATGCTCAGCTCGGCCACGCTCAGCAGCAAGAGGGTGGCGAGGGCCGAGACCACCATGAATAGGGCGTTGAGGATGTTGTTGGCGGCGATCACCCGGGCGCGCTGCCCCACCGGCGTGCGCGCCTGGATCAAGGCATACAGCGGCACGATATAGAAGCCGCCGAAGACGCCCAGGCCAACGATCGAAGCGAGGATCCACCAGGCCTGGCCCATGCCCAGCAAGTCGAGCCAGCCATGCGCTGACTGGCCCGGCGCGATATCGCCGGAATGCCACCACCAGAGCAGGCCGAAGAAGGTCAGACCGAACGAACCGAACGGCACCAGGCCGATCTCCACCTTGCGCCCACTGAGCCGCTCGCACAGCAGCGAGCCGAGCGCGATGCCCACCGAGAACAGCGTCAGCACCAGCGTCACGACCGTTTCGTCGCCATGCAGCCAGTCCTTGGCATAGGCCGGGATCTGGGTCAGGTAGATGGCCCCGACGAACCAGAACCACGAATTGCCGACGATCGACCGGGACACTGCTGGCGTCTGGCCCAGGCCCATGCGCAGGATCGCCCAGGACTGGCGGAAGATGTTCCAGTCCAGGCGCATGCCCGGCGATGCGGCGACGACCTTGGGGATCCAGCGGCTGGCCAGGTAGCCCAGCACCGCGGTACCGACCACGCCGCCGGCCACCATGCTGGCGTGGTCCTCGGCGGACATCAGCACGCCGGCGCCGATGGTGCCGGCAAGGATGGCCAGGAAGGTGCCCATCTCCACCAGGCCATTGCCACCGACCAGCTCCTCGTCACGCAAGGCCTGGGGCAGGATCGAGTACTTCACCGGGCCGAACAGCGCCGAATGAGTCCCCATGCCGAACAGCGCCACCAGCATCAGCACCAGGTGATCGCCGAGAAAGCCCGCCGCGCCGATACCCATGATCAGGATCTCGGCCAGCTTGATCGTGCGGATCAGCGTGTGCTTGGCGAAGCGTTCGCCGAACTGCCCGCCCAGCGCCGAGAACAGGAAGAACGGCAGGATGAACAGCAGCGCACAGAGATTGACCCAGACCGAGCGGTCGCCTTCGAGGTTGAGCTTGTAGAGGATCGCCAGGATCAGCGACTGTTTGAACAGGTTGTCGTTGAAGGCACCCAGCGACTGGGTGATGAAGAACGGCAGGAAGCGCCGCTTGCCGAGCAAGGTGAATTGCGAGGGGTGACTCATCGTCCTTGTTCCTGAAGTGCGTTGAGGGCTGATGTCCGGTTGCAAGGCCCTACGGGTTCCAGCCCGAGCCCTGTGCCACCTGGCAATTCTGCCAGTGGCGACGCACGCGGTAAGCCTTCAGGCTCGAGGCTTTCGTGCAATCGGGACCGCCACGGATGGATGACCGGACTATCAGACACAGCATACTGCAATCGGCGTCGCGGCTTGCGCGGGTAATGGCACCGATGCTGCTGGCCGGATTGCTCGGCTGGCCTGCGCATGCGCTTGCAGCCGACAAGCAGCGCCTGCTCGATCGACTGCTGGCGCAGATGAGCGTCGCCGAAAAGATTGGCCAGTTGCGCATGCTCTATGCCGGTGCCGAACCCGCGCCGCAAGCGGCCCTCCAGACCGTTGCCGAGGCCGGCGCCGGCGCCATGTTCACCGCGCCTGGGGTGACGCGCGCGCAGTTGCGCCAGTTCCAGGACGCCGCCGTGCGCCAGAGTCGGCTGGGCATCCCGTTGTTCTTCGCAGGCGACGTGGTACACGGCCAGCGTACCGTGTTCCCCATCGGCCTTGGCCTGGCCTCGAGCTGGGACCTGCGGGCGATCGGCCGCAGCGCACGGATCGCCGCGATGGAAGCCAGCGCCGACGGCTTGGACATGACGTTCGCGCCAGTGGCCGACATCAGCCGCGACCCGCGCTGGGGAAGGATATCGGAAGGCTACGGCGAGGACCCGTACCTGGCGTCCCGCATCGTCGAGACGGTGGTGCGCCAGTTGCAGGGGCCGCGACTGGGCACGGCGGACAGCCTGATGGCCTGCGTCAAGCATTTCGCCGCCTACGGCGCGGTCGAAGGCGGACGCGACTACAACACGGTCGACATGAGCCGCCAGCGCCTGTTCCAGGACTACATGCCTCCTTACCAGGCCGCCGTCGAGGCAGGCGCCGGCGCGCTGATGAGTGCGCTGACCACCCTCAATGGCGTGCCCGCCACGGCTGATCGCTGGCTGTTGCATGAAGTACTGCGCGAGCAGTGGCGCTATGACGGTCTGGTAGTCAGCGACCACGGCGCGGTCGAAGAGCTGCTCGCCCACGGTGTCGCGGCATCGGCAAGCGAGGCGGCGCGGATGGCGCTGGAGGCTGGCACGCAGATGAGCATGAGCGATCGCTTTTTCGAGCAGGCGCTCGGGCGCCTGGTCGAGCAGGACCAGGTTCCGGTGTCGCTGCTCGACCAGGCCGTGCGCCAGGTGCTTTCCACCAAGTACGATCTGGGCCTGTTCGAGGATCCTTATCGCAGGCTTGGCCAGGCCCAGGATGATCCTGCCGATGCGCAGGCCGAAAGCCGCCTGCATCGTGCCCAGGCGCGGGACGTGGCGCGACGCTCGCTGGTATTGCTGAAGAACCGTGACCAGGTACTGCCGCTGCAGCGCCACGGCAGCATCGCCGTCATTGGTCCATTGGCCGATAACCCGGTCGACATCCTCGGCAGTTGGCCCGGCAGCGGTCAGTCGCGCCAGGCGGTCAGCCTGTACGAAGGCATCAGGCGCAGCGTGGCGGGCCAGGCCAAGGTACTGCATGCCCTGGGCTCGAACATTGTCGACCGGCCGCATGTCTTCGATCGGCTGGCGGACAACCAGGCACGCTTCGACCCACGCTCGCCCGCCACCTTGCTTGCCGAAGCGGTCGCGGTGGCCAACCAGGCCGATGTGGTCGTGGCGGCACTTGGCGAGGCGCGCGGCATGTCCCATGAAGGCGCCAGCAAGACCGACCTGAACCTGCCGGATCAACAACGTGAACTGCTGCTGGCCCTGCAGCGCACCGGCAAGCCATTGGTGCTGGTACTGATGAATGGCCGACCATTGACCATCGTCGAGGAAAGCCAACAGGCCGACGCGGTGCTGGAGACCTGGTTCAGCGGCACCGAGGGCGGCAATGCCATCGCCGATGTCCTGTTCGGCGACTACAACCCGTCAGGCAAGCTACCGGTGAGCTTTCCACGCAGCGTGGGGCAGGTCCCGCTTTTCTACAATCGCCTGAATACCGGGCGCCCGGTCGATCCGCAAGGTCGCGGCGCCTACCAGTCGCACTACTTCGACATCGATGACGGCCCGCTCTACCCTTTCGGTCACGGCCCGAGCTACACCCGCTTCAGCCTGAGCGCGCCCACGCTCTCGGCGCACCAGCTGCAACCCGGTGGCAGCCTGCACGCCAGTGTCCGTGTGCGCAACGAAGGCCAGCGCAGCGGAGAAACCGTGGTGCAGCTGTACATTCGTGATCGCAGCGCTTCGGTCAGCCGTCCGCTGAAGGAGTTGAAGGGTTTCCAGAAGGTGGCGCTGGCGCCGGGGGAAACTCGCGAGATCTCGTTCGCCATCGACGAATCCATGCTTGCGTTGCTCGACCGGGACTTGCGCTGGACGGTCGAGCCTGGCGGCTTCGAGGTGATGATCGGCCTCGACTCCGAGCACGTGCAGCGAACCCACTTCGAGCTGACGCGCATGCCACGCTGAAGAACTGCCGCAGGGCCATCAGGCAAACCCGAACAGTGCCCTGGCCGTATCCACCAGCAGCGCCTGGCGCAGCGCCGCGGAACAACCCAGCGCCTCGAACTGCTCCAGCACGCCACCGAAGCTGACCGCGGCCTCGTGCTGGGTATGCGGCCAGTCGCTGCCCCACATCAGCCGATCCGCGCCATAGTGGGTCTCGAGCGCGCACAATGCCTGGCGGGCGAAGGCCAGGTTCTGCTGCGACGAACCTTCCAGGCGATAGATCCCGGATACCTTCACCCAGACCTTGCCCTCTGCGCCGAGGGTCAGCATTTCGGCGAACCCTGGCTGGCCCAGCCCGCCGCGGGCATCGGGACGGCCGAAGTGATCGATGACAATGTCCAGGCCATAGGGCCGAAGGGCTCGCACCAATGCCGGGACGTCCGCCACCTGGCGATGCAGTTCCAGGTGCCAGCCCTGCTCACCGATGCGCTCGAGAAAGGTACGCCACTGACCGTCACCCAGGTCAGGCAGGGCCTTGCCCATCAGGTTCAGGCGCACGCCCCTGACACCCAGGCGAGTCAGCCGGGCCAGGGTTTCTGGCGCCACGTCGCGCTCGAGCATCACCACCCCGCGCAGGTGTCGTGGCGCCGCCTGCAGGGCCGCGAGCAGGTAGCGGTTGTCGGTGCCGAGGAAACTGGGCTGGACCAGCACGCCATGGCTGAAGCCATGGGCCTGCAACTGGCCCAGGTAGTCGCCCAGCGGCGCGTCGTAGTTCGGCGCGTAGCGGCGTTCGCTGGCCAGCTCCAGCCCACGGCTGAAGACGTGGGCGTGGCTGTCGATTGCGGTCGGAAAGTTGGCGGGAACGTCGAACATGATTCTCATCGAGGTAGAAAGCGGTTACTTGACGGTCGCGGGGCTGGCCATTGCTGGCGCTGGCGTGGCTTCGAGGTTGCGGCCACGGGTTTCCGGCAGGCACAGGGCCGCGATCACCGCGACGCCATAGGCGATGCCGGCATCGATGCCGATGGCGGCGCCTAGCGACATGGATTCGCTCATGTGGCCGACCAAAAACGGGAACACCGCCGAGAGCACGCGGCCGAAGTTGTAGCAGAAGCCGACCCCGGCGCCGCGCACATCGGCTGGGTAAAGCTCGTTGAAGAACGAGCCCAGGCTGGCCGGGATGCCAGCGGCGAAGAAGCCCAGCGGGAAACCAAGGAACAGCATCTGGGTATTGCTCAGCGGGAAGAACACGTAGGCCTGTACGGTCAGTACGCAGCACAGGGCGAACAACAGAATGTTCTTGCGCCGGCCAATGCGGTCGATCAGCTGGCCGCTGATCACGCAGCCACACCAGAAGGCAAAGATGATCACCGCCAGGTAGCCGCCGGAGTTCAGCACCGAGAGGTTGCGCTCGGTCTTGAGAAAGGTCGGCAGCCAGGTCATCACCGCATGGTAGCCACCATGGGCGCCGAGGCCCAGCAGGCCACCGAGCAGGGTCACGCGCAGCAGCTCGGGACGGAAGATGCCGGCCATGGACTTGAAGAAGCTGCCGGGGATCGCCTGTTCCTTGCGCAGGCGCTGGAAGCTGTCAGGCTCCGGTACGTTGCGGCGCACCCAGATGATCAGCAGCGACGGCAGCAGGCCGACGAAGAACATCACTCGCCAGGCGAACTCCTGCGGCACCAGCGAGTAGATCAGCGTGAACAGTGCCACCGCCAGGCCCCAGCCCACCGCCCAGGCGCCCTGCACGGTACCCATCACCTTGCCGCGATATTTCGGGTTGATGGTCTCGGCCATCAGCACCGCGCCGGCCGCCCATTCGCCGCCGATGCCGAAGCCTTGCATGGCCTTGACGAACAGCAGCGGGTAAAAGCCGGTGACGAAGGCCGAAAGGAAGGTAAAGAAGGAGAACCAGAGGATCATCCATTGCAGGGTACGCACACGACCGTAGCGATCCGACAGCGTACCCCCGAGCCAGCCGCCGATCGCCGAGGTGACCAGGGTCAGGCCGCTGATCAGACCGGCATCGCCCTTGGTCAGGGCGAACGCGGCAATCAACGCCGGGATGGCCAGGCCGAACATCTGCACTTCCAGCGCATCGAGCGACCAGCCGCCGAAACAGGCCCAGAACGTCTTGCGTTCCCGTGAGGTGATCTGGCGATACCAGCTGAACATGATTGTTATCCTTTTAGTTGTGTAAATGACGGCCGGGCAAGCCTCGACCGGGCAGACGAAGCCACCGCGCCGTGGCAGTACGGCGCAGGCAGGTGGCAAACGGGGTCGATCGGCTCAGCGAATCTCGATGCGGTAACGGAAGTGCTGCGCATGCCCACGCGAACGCCGCCACTCCAGTGGCTTGCCGGCATAGTCGCGGGCCAGGCGCTCGATCACCACCACGGGACTTTCGGCCGGTACTTGCAGCAGGCGGCCGTGAACCGCATCGACCGCCTCGGCGGTCAGTGTCTCCTCGGCATAGGCGACCACTTGGCCACACAGTTGCTCGTAGATCGGGTACAACAGCGGCCCCTGGCGATCCAGGTCGGCTTCCAGCAGCGGCTCGAAAAGCTGGCGTGGCAGCCAGATCTCTTCGGCGAGCACCGGCTTGGCATCGAGCAGGCGGGTACGGACGATGCGGATCACTTCGCCCCCGGTCGCCAGGCCCAGGGCCTGCGCTACCGCCGATGGGGCCTGGAGCGGTTCGATCGACAGGATGCGGCTTTGGGGCATGGCGCGCTCGCCAGTGGCGGATTCGAAGCGGAAGAAGCGGAACAGCGAAGACTGGAACTGTGGACGGCGGATGAAGGTACCCCGCCCCTGCTGGCGCTCCAGCACACCCTCTGCCACCAGGACATCGATCGCCTTGCGCACGGTACCGACGGACATGTCGAATTCGCTGGCCAGCGCGGCCTCGGTCGGAATCGCCTCGCCCGGGCGCCAGCGGTTGTTGGCGATCTGCTCGACCAGATGGTCGCGCAGTTGCTGGTAGCGGGGCAATCGCGCATCACCGGACAGAAGGGACATGGTTCGCTCTCGTCTTGTTATATAAACATCTATATGAATTTTTCGAGAGTATCGGTCGTGGGGCAGAGGCTGTCAATCCACCGCCGGTCGTGGATCCTGGCATCTGCTTGCGAGCTGCAGTTCATCGTGGAATGGCCTCGGGATCTGAGCCGCGGACCCAGCCACCTGCGACGTCCTGCCACTGCGACCATCGTCGGCGCTGACGAAGGCGGGCTGGCGTGCCAGACTGACTGATCGGGACCGCGTTATCGTTCATTGCTCGGAGTCTTCATGTCGTTGTCCAGCGGGCTGATCGCCGTGGTCGCCCTGGCCTACATGGCCATCATGTTCGCCATCGCCTTCTATGGCGACCGCCGCAGCACGCCGTTGCCGGCGCGCCTGCGCGCCTGGGTCTATAGCCTGTCGCTGGCGGTGTACTGCACCAGCTGGACCTTCTTCGGCGCGGTCGGCCAGGCCGCCGAGCAGCTCTGGGCGTTCCTGCCGATCTATCTGGGGCCGGTGCTGCTGCTGGTCTTCGCGCCCTGGGTGGTGCAGAAGATGGTGCTGATCAGCAAGCAGCAGAACATCACATCGATCGCCGACTTCATCGCCGCGCGCTACGGCAAGTCCCAGTCGCTGGCGGTGGTGGTGGCGCTGATCTGCCTGGTCGGCGTGCTGCCTTACATCGCTCTGCAGCTCAAGGGCATCGTGCTCGGGGTCAACCTGCTGATCGGCGCCAACGCCGATGCGACCGGCACGCGGGTCCAGGACACCGCGCTGGTGGTCTCGCTGGTGCTGGCGCTGTTCGCGATCATCTTCGGTACCCGCAGCCTGGACGTCACCGAGCACCACCGTGGCATGGTCCTGGCGATCGCCTTCGAATCGATGGTCAAGCTGCTGGCCTTCCTCGGGGTCGGCGCCTTCGTGGTCTTCAATCTGTACGATGGCTTCGACGACCTGTTCAGCCAGGCCCGCGCATCGGTGCATCTGCAGGGCTACTGGCAGGAAACCATCAACTGGCCGTCGATGGTGGTCCAGACCTGCGTGGCCATGATGGCGATCATCTGCCTGCCACGGCAGTTCCATGTCACCGTGGTGGAGAACATCGAGCCGCAGGACGTGCGCCTGGCGCGCTGGGTGTTCCCCATGTACCTGGCGCTGGCGGCGCTGTTCGTGGTGCCGATCGCCCTGGCCGGGCAGATGCTGCTGCCCGGCACGGTGATCTCCGACTCGTTCGTCATCAGCCTGCCGCTGGCCGAGGCCCATCCGAGCCTGGCGCTGCTGGCCTTCATCGGTGGCGCTTCGGCAGCCACTGGCATGGTCATCGTCGAGGCGGTAGCGCTATCGACCATGGTTTCCAACGACATGCTGCTGCCCTGGCTGCTGCGGCGCAAGAACGCCGAACGCCCGTTCGAGGCGTTCCGCCACTGGATGCTCTCGGTGCGCCGGGTGACCATCGTGGTGATCCTGCTGCTGGCGTACGTCAGCTATCGCCTGCTCGGTTCCACCGCGAGCCTGGCGACCATCGGGCAGATCGCCTTCGCCGCGGTGACCCAGCTGGCGCCGGCCATGCTCGGCGCCCTGTACTGGAAGCAGGCCAACCGCCGTGGCGTGTTCGCTGGCCTGGCGGCGGGCATCTTCCTGTGGTTCTACACCCTGGTGCTGCCGATCGCCGCGCACAGCCTCGGCTGGTCGCTGGCACCCTTCCCGGGCCTGGCCTGGCTGCACGGCAACCCGCTGAACCTGCCGATCACGCCGCTGACCCAGGGGGTGGTGCTGTCGCTGGCCGGCAACTTCGTGCTGTTCGTCTGGGTCTCGGTGCTGTCACGCACGCGGGTGTCGGAACACTGGCAGGCAGGTCGCTTCATCGGCCAGCAGACCAGCGCGCGGCCAAGCAGCCGGACCTTGCTGGCGGTGCAGATCGATGACCTGCTCAACCTGGCCGCGCGCTTCGTCGGCGAGGACCGCGCGCGGCAGAGCTTCATTCGCTTCGCCTACCGCCAGGGCAAGGGTTTCAACCCCAATCAGAATGCCGATGGCGACTGGATCGAACATACCGAGCGCCTGCTGGCGGGGGTGCTCGGCACGTCCTCGACCCGCGCGGTGGTCAAGGCGGCGATCGAAGGTCGCGACATGCAGCTCGAGGATGTGGTGCGCATCGCCGACGAAGCCTCCGAAGTGCTGCAGTTCAACCGCGCCTTGCTGCAAGGGGCCATCGAGAACATCAACCAGGGCCTGAGCGTGGTCGACCAGAACCTGCACCTGGTGGCCTGGAACCGCCGCTACCTGGAGCTGTTCAACTACCCGGACGGGCTGATCGCCGTCGGCCGACCGATCGCCGACATCATCCGCTACAACGCCGAGCGCGGCCTGTGCGGGCCGGGCGAGGCGCAGGTCCACGTGGCGCGCCGCCTGCACTGGATGCGCCAGGGTCGGGCCCACACCTCCGAGCGGCTGTTCCCCAACGGCCGGGTCATCGAACTGATCGGCAACCCGATGCCCGGTGGCGGCTTCGTCATGAGCTTCACCGACATCACGCCGTTCCGTGAAGCCGAGCAGGCCCTGAAGGAAGCCAACGAGAGCCTGGAGCAGCGGGTCGCCGAACGTACTCACGAACTGTCCCAGCTCAACCAGGCGCTGAGCGAGGCCAAGAGCCACGCCGAGGCGGTCAGCCAGTCCAAGACGCGCTTCCTGGCAGCGGTCAGCCATGACCTGATGCAGCCGCTGAACGCCGCGCGGCTGTTCTCCGCGGCCCTGGCCCAGCAGAACGACAGCCTGTCCGAGGAAGCCCGGCAGCTGGTCCAGCACATGGACAGCTCGCTGCGTTCGGCCGAGGAGCTGATCAGCGACCTGCTGGACATCTCGCGCCTGGAGAACGGCCGGATCACTCCAGATGCCAAGCCTTTCGCGCTCAACGAGCTGTTCGATACTCTCGGCGCCGAGTTCAAGGTGCTGGCCGCGGAAAAAGGCCTGGAATTTCGCCTGCGCGGCAGCCGCGCGCGGGTACACAGCGACATCAGACTGCTACGTCGGGTGTTGCAGAACTTCCTGACCAACGCCTTGCGCTACGGCAAGAGCCCGATCCTGCTCGGCGTGCGCCGCCAGGCCGAGCACTTGTGGCTGGAAGTCTGGGACCGTGGCCCAGGGATCGCCGACGACAAGTTGCAGGTGATCTTCCAGGAGTTCAAGCGCCTGGACAGCCACCAGACGCGCGCGGAAAAAGGCCTGGGCCTGGGCCTGGCGATCGCCGACGGGCTATGCCGGGTCCTCGGGCATCGCCTGGAAGTGCGTTCATGGCCGGGCAAGGGCAGCGTGTTTCGCGTGCGTGTGCCGCTGAGCAAGACGCTCGCCACGCCGACTCCCTTGCCAGAGCAGGCTGGGCACCCCTTGGCCGGCTTGCAGGTCCTGTGCGTGGACAACGAGGACAGCATCCTGGTCGGCATGCGCAGCCTGCTCGGCCGCTGGGGCTGCCAGGTCTGGACCGCTCGCAATCGCGAGCAATGCCAGGCGCTGCTGGACGACGGGATACGCCCGCATCTGGCCCTGGTCGATTATCACCTGGACGACGGCGAGACCGGCACCGGCCTGATGGCCTGGCTACGTACCTGCCTGGGCGAACCGGTGCCGGGCGTGGTGATCAGCGCCGATGGACGCAGCGAGACCGTGGCCCAGGTGCACGCCGCCGGTCTCGACTACCTGGCCAAGCCAGTCAAGCCGGCAGCCTTGCGCGCCTTGCTCAATCGGCATCTGAGCCTGGTTCAGTAAGCGCCGCGTCATGGAGGGCACGGGCCAGCAAGTCCCCCGGCAGGCTCTTGCTGGCGCGCGCGCCCAGCAACTTGAGCTGTTCGCTGCGGCTGACCAGGTTGCCACGCCCTTCGCAGAGCTTGTTGCGTGCCGCCACATAGGCCTTGTCGACCTGTTGCAGGCGGCTGCCGAGCTCGTCCAGGTCCTGGATGAACAGCACGAACTTGTCGTACAGCCAGCCGGCACGCTCGGCGATCTCACGAGCATTCTGGCTCTGGCGCTCCTGCTTCCAGAGGCTGTCGATCACCCGCAAGGTCGCTAGCAAGGTGGTTGGGCTGACGATCACGATCTGCCGGTCGAACGCTTCCTGGAACAGGTTCGGCTCGGCCTGCAGCGCCGCCGAGAAAGCCGCCTCGATGGGCACGAAGAGCAGGACGAAATCCAGGCTGTGCAGCCCTTCCAGGCGGTTGTAGTCCTTGCCGGACAGGCCTTTGACATGGTTGCGCAGCGACTGCACGTGCTGCTTGAGCGCGGCCTGCGCGCGGTTGCCGTCGGTGTCGCTGACGAACTGCTGGTACGCGGTCAGGCTGACCTTGGCGTCGACCACCACTTGCTTGTCGCCTGGTAGCATGATCAGCACGTCGGGCTGGTAGCGCTCGCCATCGGCGCTCTTGAGGCTGACCTGGGTATGGTACTCGCGGCCCTTTTCCAGGCCGGCGTGCTCCAGCACCCGTTCGAGGATCAACTCGCCCCAGTTGCCCTGGGTCTTCTGCCCCTTGAGCGCCTGGGTCAGGTTGGTCGCCTCGTCGGACAGCCGCTGGTTGAGCTGTTGCAGGCGCTCGAGCTCCTTGCCCAGGGAAAAGCGCTCGCGCGCTTCCTGCTGGTAGCTTTCCTCGACGCGCTTTTCGAAGGCCTGGATGCGCTCCTTGAGCGGGTCGAGCAACTGACCGAGGTGCTGCTGGCTGGTCTGGGCGAAACGCTGCTCACGCTCGTCGAAGATCCGCGTGGCCATTTCGGCGAATTGCGCACGCAAGGTATCGCGCGCTTGCTGAAGGTCCTCCAGGCGCTGCGAATGGCTTTCCTGTTGCTCTCGCAACTCGGCTTCCAGGCGCGCTGCCTGGGCCTCCAGCCGACGCAGCTCGGCTTCGCGGGCGCTGCGCTCCAGGTGCCAGGCATGCGCGGCGTCGCGGGCATTGTCGCGCTCGACCTGCAGCAGTTCGAGCTCACGCTGCAACGCGGCCAGGTTGGCTTGCTTGAGCGAATTGGCCTCGCTCAGATCGCTGATTTCGTCGCGACTGGCATCGAGCTGGGCCTGCAGACCTTCCTGGGCCAGCTGCGCGCTGGCCAGCCGCTCCTCCAGCAAAGCCATGTCGGCCTGGCGCCCAGCCAGGCGCCGATGCAGCTGCAGGGCCCAGCCCAGACAAGGTAGCGCGGCCGCCAACAGGCCTAGCAAGATACTGGCAAGATCGATCGCCATAGGGGCTCCCGTTGCTGTACGAAGAGGTGGACGAACCGTCGCCCGGCGGCGACCTTCGCTCAAACCTGATGGATGCGCGCAGCTTATCAGGCTCCGCGCCGTCCATGCTCAGCCCGGCTGCTGCCGCGCCAGCAGCCGTCGAGCCTCCGGCGAGCCTTGAGCGGCAGCCTGCTCTAGCCAGTGCCGGGCCTGTTCCGGCACCCCGGCCGGCGACTGCATGCACAGACGCACGTATTCGAGCTGGGCCTGCGGGTCACCGGCCCGCGCCGCCTGACGCAACAGCTCATGGCCGATACGCCGGTCGCGCGCGTTGCCGCAGTCTCGGCAGAGCATCCGTCCCAGCCGGCTCTGCGCTGCCACCACGCCTTGCCGTGCCGGCTGCTTGAGCAGTCGGCCAGCCAAGTGCTTGACGCTAGGCTTGCTTCCCAGGCGCGGGCTGTCCAGCAGCCACAAGGCCACCTTCAAGGTCAAGGGAGCGGTAGGCGAGCAGGAGGCAAGGACGTCTTGAGCGAGGTGTTTGCTGCGAAACTTCATGACCGACGATGAAAGCAGTTCGAAGGGCGCGCCACTTTACCCGTTTTTCCGGCCAAAGGCTCCACTCGTCCTGAAAGCACGAAAAATTTTCATCTTCTGGTTCCGGATGTCGACTTCCCGAGCGACGGGTCATCCTCGCCAACACAAGCCGATTGCGGAAAAACCGCCGGGCGGGCTGTCATGCCCGTACTAGAGCAATGGCCGGCTACAATCCACAGAAGCTGTGGATAACTCAGTGGACAACACCCCTCGCCTGCCGCCAAAGGCCCGCAGATTGGGGCTTGCGCTCAGTTTGACGATTTTTTCACCAATGAAAATTAGTGTTTTTTTTCATTGACTTAAGGGCGTGACAAATGCATTGCCAGGTCTGTGCAGGGCGTTCTCACGCTTGTCATCGGAATTACACATCTTGTGTACAACCAGGACAAGTCCGGCATAACAGAACGACTCCTTATCGCGGTGGAATCAAATCGACACCACTGGCGCCCTTCACAATATCACTGCGACCGGCCATAATGCGCGGCTTGGCTTTCCACTTCAAACAGCTTGCCAGGCGGCCGAACATCCTGTAGGGTAGCTGCCGTTAGTACCAAGCTGAAAAGTCAATGATGGTCACCCGGCCAGGCAACACGCCCTAGCAAGCGCACTGATTGCCAGTCCAGGCCGACGACTCGGATGGTTCACTCGGCAGTCACGGCTGCTCCAGCACGAATCACCTCGCCAATTGATCAGGAACTCCACCCAGCCGGCCTGAACCTCGGCCCTGGCGTGCTGCCTGCCTTCTGAAGTACCTACCAGTCAGCCCAGCGCCAACCTTTGCATGCGCCCTCCCTGGCTGCCCTGTTCCAGACAGGTTCTACGTCTTTCATCATGGCGTCACTGGAACGTTTCAAACTTGCACGGCTCCAATCCGTGTCAATAGCAGGACATCCAACAATATGAACATGCATCATCAGTTCCAGGCTGCCGTCGGCACCCTTTCCCAGGCCTTCGCGCCGCTCAAGTGCGTCATCGTTGCCCCACGCAAGGGCAGCTTCAGCTTCACCCTGGTCGACGAGCACGGCATCGCCTGCCATAGCGAGCGCCTTTACCCCGACCAGTACACCCGTGCCGGCACGCTGCAGGCGGTCATCGATCGGACTCGCCAGTCACTGACCGCATAAGCGCACGATCAGGGAGCAGCGGGCCTACTACAGTCGAATCTCCCGTTGCCGAGCCTGCTAATCGCCCAAAGGCATATGCCCTCTCTTTTGAGAGGGCAATCGATTTAAAAACAGGCCTTTACACCAGTCTCATCACACTACACTTCAACTCGAGCGGTGTTTTTCCGCTTCCGACGGGCCTGATTCCGGCTGCCAAGCGCAAGCGCCCGTCGGTTCCTGGATTGCTCGAGGGCATCATGATCATCGCCGCGAACGAGTTGTGCCAGTACGTGATTCGTCCAACTCTGGATTACCTGGGCCGCCAGTGCGCCAGTGCCGAGGCCCTGCTGCTCGGTGTCGCCGCCAGCCAGTCGGCGCTCGGCGCCGGCCTGCGTGACCGACGTGGGCATGGCCTGTATCGCATCGCCGAAACCCGCCACCAGACCCTCTGGGACGATTACCTGGCCAGGGATCCCGAGCTGGCCAGCCTGGTCCGGGGCCTGGCCAGCCAGCACGCCTTTCTGTGCGGCCCGCATATCGAACTGACGGTCAACCTGCGCTACGCCACGGCAATTGCCTGGATGCTGGTCGAAGAACAGGCCACGCCACTGCCAGCCGCCGATGACTTGTTGGGACTTGCCCGAATCTGGCGTCAGACTTTTCACCCGCAAGGTCGCCTACGCGACTTCACACAGGCCTGGCATACCTGTGTAAATCCAGTGATACCCTTGGCTTCGTAGACTTTGGCAAAGCAATTAAAGAACTTTCCTACGAAACAGTTTTGATTGTCCTACAAAAATACGTGAACTTCCAAAATCTGCCCTATGGCGCGCCGCGTGAAATGTTGATAGCTTTTCGCCTCGGAGATCCCAAGGAGTTCTAATAATGAAAAAAGCAATGCTCAAAACCTCCCTAGGCGTGGCCATCGCCCTCGCCTCCGGTCAACTGCTCGCCAACGGTTTCGCGCTCAACGAACAGAGCATCAGCGGCATGGGTACAGGTTTCGCGGGTCGCTCCTCATCTGCCGAAGACGCAAGTACCGTGCACGGCAACCCGGCGGGGATGTCGCGCCTCAAGCGCGAGCAGGTAACCGTGGGGGGCGCGGCCATCATCGCCAAGTCGGACATCAGCGGGGGCGGTACCTTCGGGGGCGAAACCGACGGGGACATGGTGCCGCTGGTCGGTGTGCCGATGGGCTTCTACGTCAAGCCGATCGATGAGCACTGGAGCGTCGGCTTCGGCCTGTACGTGCCGTTCGGCCTGGTCACCGACTACGGCAGCGACGATGCCGCCCGCTACTGGGGCAAGAAGAGCCATGTCGAGGTCATCACCCTCCAGCCGACCGTGAGCTATGCCTTCAATGACAAGGTGTCCATCGGTTTCGGCCCGACTTTCAACCGCATCCGCGGCGAACTGGGTTCCAACCTGCTCAACCGGGCCAGCCCAGGGCGCAACGACGGCGAGGTGAAGATCAAGGGCGACGACACCGCCGTCGGCTACAACATCGGGATTCTGGTCCAGGCCACCGATCGCACCCGCCTCGGCCTGACCTATCACTCCATGGTCGACTACAAGCTCGAGGGCAAGACCCGGGTCAACTCCGCGGATATCGGCCCGTTCAACGGCCGCAAGTTCGATGCCGAACTGAACATCAAGACGCCCGAGTCGGTGGACTTCTCCGTCACTCATGAACTCGACGACCAGTGGACGCTCTACGCGGGCAGCACCTGGACCCGCTGGAGCCGCCTGAAGGAGATCGTGGTCAAGAACGACGTGCCCGCGCCGCTGGCCGCCACGCCGTTCGCCAACATCACCGAGGAGCAGAACTGGCACGACACCTGGGCGCATGCCGTGGGTGCCTCGTACAAGCTCAACAAGCAGTGGACCTTGCGTACCGGCTTCACGGTGGACCAGTCTCCGGCCAACAATACCGACCGTTCTCCACGCATCCCGGTGGGTGATCGCAAGATCTTCAGCCTGGGCGCTGGCTGGAGCCCGAACGACGACATGACCATCGACCTGGCCTACTCCTACCTGTGGGAAGAAGACGCCAAGGTGAACCTAGTCAGTGCGACCAAGGGCGCCTACCGGGCCAAGTACGAGAACAGCGCGCATGGCGTGGGGGCATCGTTGACCTATCGCTTCTGAGTCCTGCTCAGCGCTTGCGAAGAACCGCCCTCGTGGCGGTTCTTCGTTTGCAGCGGGGCCACTTTCGGCTCAAGGGCGCGAGGCGATGGCTTTTTCGACCGCTGCCTTGAATTCCGGGTCGTCGGGCTTGGTCAGGCTGGAGAAACTGGCGATCACCTTGCCGTGACGATCCACCACGTACTTGTAGAAATTCCATTTCGGCGCGCTGCTCTGGCGTGCCAGTTCGGCGAACAGTGCGATGGCATCCTTGCCGCGAACCGGCTGGGCCTTGGTCATGGTGAAGGTCACGCCGTAGTTGGCGTAGCAGACCTTGGCGGTCTTCTCGCTGTCGGCGTCTTCCTGCTTGAAGTCGTTGGAGGGCACGCCAAGCATTTCCAGCCCCTGCCCGTGATACTTCTGGTAAACCGCCTCGAGCCCTTCGAACTGGGGGGCGAAGCCGCAATAGCTGGCCGTGTTGATGACCACCAGAGGCTTGCCGGCGAAGCGCTCGCACAGGTCGATCTCTTGTTTGCCGCTCAACTGCGGCAGGCTACCCTGCAGCAAGGCGGGGCACTGCTCCGACCAGGCCGTGCTCGCCGTGAAAAGCGTCAGCAGTGCAATCGCCAACCTACATGCATGCATCTCCGATCTCCTGTGATAGTCGCCTGGCGTCTTTTCGTACAAAAGCCTAGCAAAAGGCGCTGCCCAGCTGCATCAACGCCAAGCCTCCCACCTGCCAGCCCCACCAGGCCAGGCCCAGCAGCGCCAGCAGGACGGGTATCGCCAGCCAGGCCAATCGCGAGCGATTCATGCCGGCGCCGCCTGCAACCTGCCGACCGGGCGCTCGCGGACCGGCCAGTTGAGCGCGGCGGCAAGCACGCTGAGCAGGATCGAGACCTGCCAGACCAGGTCGTAGCTGCCGGTGCGGTCATAGACCAGGCCACCGAGCCAGCCGCCCATGAACGAGCCCAGCTGATGGAAAAGGAACACGATGCCACCGAGCATCGACAGGTTGCGCACGCCGAAGAGCGTGGCGATGGTGCCGTTGGTCAGCGGCACGGTGGACAGCCAGAGCAGCCCCATGGCCATGCCGAACAGGTAGGCGCTGATGGTACTGATCGGCATCCAGAGGAACAGCACGATCACCAGCGCACGCAACAGGTACAAGGCGCTAAGCAGGCGTGGCTTGGACATCCGCCCACCCAGCCAGCCGGCGGTGTAGGTACCGACGATATTGAACAGCCCGACCAGCGCCAGCACGGTGGTGCCGGTGGCAGCCGGTAGATGCTGGTCGACCAGATAGGCCGGCAGGTGCACGCCGATGAACACGAGCTGGAAGCCGCAGACGAAAAAGCCAAGCGCCAATAGCCAGAAGCCTTTGTGGGTACAGGCCTCGCGTAGCGCCTCGCCCAGGGTCTGGTCGCCGCCATGGCTGGGCAGCGGCCGATCGCGCAACATGCCGACCAACGGCACGATGAACGCCACCAGCAAGCCCAGCATCAGCAAGGCCGCCGACCAGCCTAGCCAGCCGATCAGGCCGAGCGTGCCTGGCAACATGGCAAACTGGCCGAAGGAGCCCGCCGCGCTGGCGATGCCCATGGCCATGCTGCGCTTCTCGGGCGGCACGGCCCGCCCGACCACGCCGAGGATCACCGAGAACGAGGTGCCGGAAAGACCGATGCCGATCAGCAGGCCGGCACTGAGCGAAAGCGACCATGGCGAATCCGCTTGGCCCATGAGCATCAGGCCGGCCGCATAGAGCACCCCGCCAATCGCCACTACGCGGCCGGCACCGAGTCGATCGGCCAAGGCGCCGGCGAACGGCTGGGCCAGGCCCCATACGAGGTTCTGCAAGGCAATGGCGAAGGCGAACACGCCCCTGCCCCAACCGAAATCGCTGCTCATCGGCGCCAGGAACAGCCCGAAACCGTGGCGTATGCCCAGCGAAAGCGCAAGGATCAGCGCCGCGCCGAGCAATATCCGGCCGCTGGTTTGCCATACCGATGTCATGTCATGCCTCCTGCGCGCAAGCTGGCGGGTAGCGACCCGTTGGTCGTCATGGATCCGGCAGGTAGCGTCGCGCCGGCCGGGCGCGCTGCGGTCCGCGAGGCATGGCTTGGACGTGATGCTGACGGTCCGGATGCGCGCTGGCACCGGAAAGCCGGATCACGGATGTTTATACTCGCCTGAAGTTGTATGGCAAGATATTTCAAACATGTTCATGGTTGCAGGCGTCGGCGGATCGGCTCGAATTCTGCGGTGGGCTTGCGTGCCAGAGGGTCCGGCTCGCCCTTGTCGATCGCCTGCCAGTAGCGCCACGGCACCTTGGCGGCGCCCAGCTCGTAGTCCATGCCATCCCAGCTGTCTTCGCGAAAGCTATAGAACGCCCAATGCAGGCGGTGCCGGTCGAGCACGCTCAGCACATCCTCGAGGTACTGCGGGCAACCGGCCAGACGGCGCATGCAGCCGAACTCGCCGACTACCAGTCGCGAACGTGGCACCTGGCGGGTATCGGCCCAGTCCAGCGGCTGCTGTAGGTAGCGCGCCACGCGCTCGGCATTCCAGTCTTGCCGCTGCCCGGCGAACGGCACGGGCCCCGGATAGGCATAGGGCCGGGCCCGGGCCATGTTCGGTGCGCTGGTAGCCGCGTAGGGTTCATACATATGCACGCTGTACAGCACGCGCGGGTCATCCAGGGCTGCCGGCCAGTAGCTGAACGCGTCGGCGGCGGCGAACCAGCCAGCGTCGAGCATGACCGGCGTCAGCGCATCGACCTCGCGCACGGCCTGGAGTACATGCCGATAGAACGCCGGCAGGTCCCGCGCCCCTCCTTGCTGGCCTGCATACCAATCGAGCATGCGTGCCGGCTCGGCGTGCTCGGGCAGTCCGCCGATCTTCTCCGGAGCCGGTTCGTTGACCAGGTTGTAGGCCGCGACTGACGGATGGTCCCGGAGCGCCGTGGCCAGGTCCCGCCAGAACGCCGCCGCCTGGTCCCACCAGGCCTTGTCCTGCCAGAGGCGATCGTCGAAGCGCCCCCCGTTGTTCTGCGACCAGCGCATGCCCGGCAGGGACAGTGGCGCGATCACCACCTTCAGGCCAGCCTGGTGCGCACGATCGAGCACTTCGCGCAATTGGCGCAGATCAGCCTGGTCGAGGCCCCGGTAGCGATCGGCACTACCCAGCAGGAAGTCCCGCCCGGCCGGCTGCCACTTGTCGTAGGACAACCGCACCCAGGTGGCCCCGTAGCCTTTGAGGGCATCGAAATAGGCCTGGTCTGGCGGCAGGCGGTTGAAACTGTTGCCACCGTGCCGAGGCGTATCCCAGAAATCGATCAGGTCGGCGGCGGCAAGGGATTGGCTGCTCAGCAGGAGCAGGCAGGCGAAGAGAAGTCGAAGCATCGTGCCTCCCTGGCGCGGTTGGAAAGGTGCGAATGTATGCGCTGTTCCATGGAGGGGCACCTGCTGGAGTTTTACCAGGGGTTACGGCGGCAACTTCGGGTTTCGACTGGCGACTCTGCGACCGTGCAGGGGCGCCCCGGCGGCGTCCGCTCCTACGGCTCAGTGGCCTGCCGCCAATGCCGCCGCCAGCAGCACGGCCAACTCGATCAGCTCCAGCAACGCACCGGCAGTGTCGCCGGTGGTGCCGCCCAGCCTGCGCATCATCATGCTGCGCAGCCAGGCGAAGGCCAGGCTGGCGACCAGCAGTGCGAGCACGCCGCGGTCTCCTGCCAGCAGGCAGACCAGGGCGCTGGCGATCAGGACCCAGCGGCCTGCCGGTCTGGGCAGATGACTGGCCAGGGCCTGGCCAAGGCCGCCGGGACGTACGTAAGGCGTGCTGAGGAACAACCCCAGCAGCCCTGCCCGGCCAATCAGCGGCGCGAGCAGCAGCGCGATGGTGTCGCCGTTTTCGACCAAGGCCAGGATGGCGCAGAACTTGAGCAGCAGCACCAGCACCAGGGTCACCACGGCGACCGGCCCACTACGCGGGTCCTTCATGATGCGCAGGGTGCGCTCACGATCGCCGAAGCCGCCAAGCCAGGCGTCGGCGCTGTCGGCCAGGCCATCGAGGTGCAAGGCGCCGCTGAGCAGCACCCACAGGCAGAGCACGAGACCGGCGTGCAGGTAACTGGCGCTACCCTCCAGCAACCAGCTGGCACCCAGCAGCAGCAGGCCGAACAGCAGGCCGACCAGCGGATAGCAAAGCAGCGAACGCCCGAGCTGAGCGGGGCTGGGCATGCCTGGCAGGCTGATGGGCAGGCTGCCGAGAAATTGCAGGGCGATCCAGAACGGCAGCATGTCAGACCACCTCGCGCAGTTGGCCGTCCGCAGCCACGGCCAGGCGCACCAGGGCGCCATGGGCGACTTCCACCTGCAACAACTGCTCGCGCGGCAGGCCGCGTGCTTGCGCCAGCAGCAGGCGCATGACCCCACCATGGGTGACCAGCAGCACCCGTTGACCGGCGTGGCGTTGGTGCAAGTCCCGCAGCGCGGCCATGACCCGTTCGGCGAAGGCGCTGACCGGCTCGCCGGCTGGCGGCGTGAAGGCATAAGGATCAGACCAGAATGCCCCCAGCGCCTCGGCGTCGGTCTGCATGAGCTGCGCGGCGCTGCGGCCTTCCCAAGCGCCGAAATGCAACTCGCGCAGGCCCGGTTCCAGGCTGACCGGCAGGTCCAGGCGCTGGCCGAGCACTTCGGCAAAACGCGCGCAGCGCTGCAGCGGCGAGCTGGCCAGGGCCTGCCACGGGCCGGCATCGACGAGCGCGGCCTGCATCTGCGCCCAGCCTTCGGCGGTCAGGGCGTCGTCGAGGCTGCCACGCAACCCGCCACCTTGCTCGGTCTGGCCGTGGCGCAAGAGGTCGAGGATCATGCCGGCCGGTCTGCCACGGCGGCTTCGGCGAAGGTGGCCATGTCGCCGTGCAAGGCACACGCCAGGCGCAGCAGCGGCACTGCCAGGGCCGCGCCGCTGCCTTCGCCCAGGCGCAGGCCGAGGGCCAGCAAGGGTTCGGCCTGCAAGGCGGCGAGCAGCCTCTGGTGGCCCGGTTCGGCGCCCTGGTGAGCGAACAGCAGCCAGTCCCGGCACCCTGGGTTCAAGCGCACCGCCAGCAGGGCCGCCACGCTGCAGATGAACCCATCGACCAGTACCGCGATGCCACGCTGGGCACAGCTCAGGTAGGCACCGGCCAAGGCCGCGAGCTCGAAGCCACCGAGACAGGCGGCAGCGCGCAGTGGTTGATCCCGGCGCACCTGATGCAACGCTCGTGCTCGTTCGATCACCGCGGCCTTGTGGTGCACGCCGGCCTGGTCGAGGCCGGTGCCCGGGCCGCTCAGCTCGAGTGCTGGGCAGTCCAGCAGCGCGCAGGCCAGGGCAGCGGCGGCGGTGGTATTGCCGATGCCCATCTCGCCGCCGATGAACAATTGCGCGCCGTCAGCAGCAGCGCGTCCGGCGGCAGCCTGGCCGGCTTGCAGGGCGGCGGCCAGCTGCGTTTCGGTCATGGCCGCCTGCCGGGTGAAATTGGCTGTGCCCAGGCCCAGGCGCAGGTGCCGTACGCCTGGCAACTGCAGGTCTGGCTCGATGGTGCCCAGGTCGACCACTTCCAGCGCTGCGCCAAGCTGGCGCGCCAACACGCTGATCGCTGCGCCGCCGTTGACGAAGTTGCCCAGCATCTGCGCGGTGACCGCCTGGGGATAGGCAGAGACGCCCTCCTGCACCACGCCGTGGTCACCGGCGAAGACGGTGATGCCGATACGTTCCAGGCTGGGTCGCTCGCGCCCCTGAAGGGCGGCGAGACGTACCGCCAGGGTCTCGAGCTGGCCGAGCGAGCCGGCGGGCTTGGTCAACTGGCGCTGGCGAGCCTCGGCCTGCTGCCGGGCGTATTGGTCGAGAGGGCGGCAGGCGTCACGCCACCAGGCTGGGTTCATAAGGCAGGTCCTTTGAGCATGAGAGGGAGGCCGGCGACGCTCAGCACGACACGCTGGCAGCGCTCGGCCACGGCCTGGTGCAGCCAGCCGGCCTGATCGACGTAGCGTCGGGTCAGTTCGCCCAGCGGGACCACGCCAAGGCCGGTTTCGTTGCTGACCAGAATCAGCGTGCCCGGCAAACGCTCCAGGCAACCGAGCAAGGCGTCACGCTCGGCAGCCAGGCGCCGGTCGTCATCGAGCATCAGGAGGTTGGTCAGCCACAGGGTCAGGCAGTCCACCAGCAGGCAACGCCCCTGGCCAGCTTCGGCCTGAAGGATGTCGGCCAGGGCCAGCGGTTCCTCGATCAGGCCCCACTCGGCCGGGCGCCGGTCGCGATGCAACTGCACGCGTGCGTTCATTTCGCCATCGAGCGGTTCGCTGGTGGCGATGTAGGTCACCGCCTGGCCGCTGTCGCTGGCCAACCGTTCGGCCATGCGGCTCTTGCCGGAGCGGGCGCCGCCGAGGATCAAGGTGCGCATGTCAGGCTACTCCGCAAAGCGCGCGCAGGCGTGTGGTATCCATGTGACGTTCGACCAGGTCGGCCAGACGCTCGATGTCGCGCTCGCGCATGGCCTGGTAATCCACGCGCTGTACCGCTTCGAGCCCGGCCCAGCGCAGCAGTGCCGCGCACGAGCGACTGTCTTCGAACAGCCCGTGCAGGTAGGTCGCCAGGACTTGGCCGTCGGCGCTGATGGCGCCATCGCAGCGCCCATCGGCCAGCCGCACCGCCGGTCGGTACAACGCCGGGCCGCTGGTGACGCCGGCATGGATCTCGTAGCCGGCGATCGGCACCTGGTCCAGCGCCAGGGTACCGCTGACATTGCGTAGCTGCTTGTGCGCCTCGAGCACGGTGGCGTAGTCCAGCAGGCCCAGCCCCGGACTAGAGCCGGCCGGCCCTTCCAGCCCCAGCGGATCATGCACCTGAAGGCCCAGCATCTGCAGCCCGCCACAGATACCGATCAGCTTGCCGCCATAGCGCAGGTGGCGAGCAATGGCCTGCTCCCAGCCGCGCGCGCGCAACTGTGCCAGGTCGGCGCGCACGCTCTTGGAGCCAGGCAGGATGATCAGGTCGGCGGCCGGGATCGGCTGGCCTGGCCCGATGAATTGCAGATCCACCTGCGGGTGCAGGCGCAACGGGTCGAAGTCGGTGTGGTTGCTGATGCGTGGCAGGACCGGGACGATCACCTTGAGCAATGGGCCATGCTTGACGGCCTGGCGCGCGTCGATGGCATCTTCGGCCTCCAGGTGCAGGTCGGTGACGTAGGGCAGCACGCCGAGCACCGGCTTGCCGGTACGCTGTTCGAGCCAGTCCAGGCCCGGCTGCAGCAAGGCGATGTCGCCGCGGAAGCGATTGATGACGAAGCCATGCACCCGTGCCTGCTCGCTGGGCGAGAGCAGCTCGAGGGTCCCGACCAGATGGGCGAAGACCCCGCCGCGGTTGATGTCGGCCACCAGGATCACCGGGCAGTCGACGGCTTCGGCAAAGCCCATGTTGGCAATGTCGCCAGCACGCAGATTGATCTCGGCGGGCGAGCCGGCGCCTTCGACCATGACCACCGGGTAGGCCTGGCTCAAGCGCTGGTGCGAGGCCAGCACCGCCTGCATGGCGATGGCCTTGTAGTCGTGGTAGGCGACCGCGTTCATGCTGGTCACCGCCCGGCCGTGGACGATCACCTGGGCACCGGTATCGCTGTTGGGCTTGAGCAGCACCGGGTTCATGTCGGTGTGTGGCGCCAGGCGGCAGGCCTGGGCCTGTACCGCCTGGGCCCGACCGATCTCGCCGCCGTCGGCGGTCACGGCGCTGTTGAGCGCCATGTTCTGCGGCTTGAACGGCACCACACCGACACCCTGGCGCAGCAGCCAGCGGCACAGAGCAGTCACCAGCGTGCTCTTGCCGGCGTCGGAGGTGGTGCCTTGCACCATCAAGGTGGTCATGTCGATTCCTTGTCGAAGGCTTCCAGGGCTTGGCGCAGGCGCTGCCAGTGCGCGGGCTCGGCGGGCAGGCCCAGGCGCACCGCCGCCGGCTCGACGAACAGGCGCACCAGGATGCCGCAACGGGCCAGGTGCTCATGCAAGGGTGCGGCCAGGGGCGTGGCGATGTACTGGAACAGATCGCAGCTTCCCGTCGGCGGCAACCCGCTGTCGCCAAGCAGCGCGGCCAGCCGCCGGCTCGCCTCGGCGCAGCGCTGGGCCTGGAGCCGATGGCGCGCGACATCGGCCAGGCACGCCTGGCCGACGATGCGTGCCGGCCCGCTGACGGTCCAAGGCCCGAGGCGCTCGGCCAGACGGGCCAGCAAGGCCTGCTCGGCGACGACGAAGCCCAGGCGCACGCCGGCCAAGCCGAAGAACTTGCCGAACGAGCGCAACACGATCAGCCCGGGCCGGTCGGCCTGGCCCGCCACGCTCTGCTCGGGCGTGCTGTCCATGAACGCTTCATCGACCAGCAGCCAGCCGCCACGGGCGGCCAGCCGGGCATGCCAGTCGAGCAGCCGCTCGCGTGGCACGCGCCGGCCGGTCGGGTTGTTGGGGTTGACCAGCAGCAGCACATCGAGGTTGTCCAGCTCGGCGTCGACCTGCCCATCGCGCAGCTCCAGCAGCGCATGCCCGGCTTCTCGCCAGGCATGCGGATGCTCGGCATAGCAAGGCGACAACACGCCGACACGGCTGCGCGCACGCAAGTATGGCAGCGCCTGGATGGCGGCCTGGGAACCGGCCAGTGCCAGCACCTGATGCGCTCGATAGTAGTCGCGGGCGGCCTGCTCCAGGCCATCCTCGGTTTCCGGCAGGCGTGCCCAGGCGTCCGGCGGGATCGGCGGGATCGGGTAAGGCCAGGGCGCCAGGCCGCTGGACAGGTCGATCCAGCGCTCGCGCTCGATGCCGTACTGGCGCACCGCGCCGAGCAGGCGTCCACCATGCTCAATCAAACAGATGACTCCCCAGGCAGATCAGCAACAGCCATAGCCAGACGCCACGGCGCACCAGGTTCCAGCCACGCTCGATCGACCCGGCATCGGCCACCGGCCCCTGGCCCAGGCGCGCGCGCTCGTGGAGCTGGCCATGGTAGATCGCCGGGCCGCCCAGCTCGACGCCCAGGGCTCCCGCCCCCGCTGCCATCACTGGTCCGGCATTGGGGCTGTCCCACAAGGGCGCCTGGCGACGCCAGCAGGCCAGCGCCAGGCGCGTCTTGCCGAGCAGTGCGTAAGTCAGCGCCACCAGCCGCGCCGGCAGGAAATTGAGCACATCGTCGATGCGCGCAGCGGCCCAGCCGAAGCGCTCGAAGCGTTCGTTGCGATAGCCCCACATGGCATCGAGGGTATTGCTCAGGCGATACAGCACCACGCCGGGCGCCCCGGCGACGACGAACCAGAACAGGGCGGCGAACACCGCGTCGCTGCCGTTTTCCAGCACCGACTCGGTCGCCGCCCGCGCCACCGCCGGCTCGTCCAGTTCCGCGGTCTCGCGGCTGACCAGGTAGCCGACCCGCTGGCGCGCCTGCGCCAGGTCGCCCTGGCGTAGCGCCTGGGCCACCGGCAGCACATGCTCGCCCAGGCTGCGCATGCCCAGGGCGCAGTACAGCGCCAGCGCATCGACCAGCCAGCCGATGCCCGGCAGCCAGGAAAGGATCAGCACGACCAGGGTCAGCGGCACCACGGCGATAAACCAGGCCGTGACACCGTGGCTACGCCAGCCGCGCCCGCCAGCATTGAGGCGTTTTTCCAGGCGACTGGCCAGCCGTCCGAACGCCACCAGTGGATGATGCCGGCGCGGCTCGCCAAGCAAGGCGTCCAGGGCCACGCCCATCACGACCAGCAAGGCGATGCTCATGGCTGGCTCCCCCACTGGTTTTCATACACCAGGGTCTCGAGCGCACGCTCCTCGGCCCAGTTCTCCAGCACCAGCATCGGCGCCGGGTAGAAAGCCTCGACCGGCCCCAGGCAGAGTATCGCCACCGGCTTGGCCCCGCTCGGCATGCCCAGCAACTGGCCGAGCGCCTGCGGATCGAACAGCGAGACCCAGCCCATCCCCAAGCCTTCGGCGCGCGCTGCCAGCCAGAGATTCTGGATGGCACAGGCCAGCGAAGCCAGGTCCATCTCGGGCAGGGTTCGGCGCCCGAAGACATGCGCCTCGCGCTTGTCCATCAGGGCCGCGACCAGCACTTCGGCGCACTCGGCGATGCCTTCGACCTTGAGTTTCATGAACTGCTCGGAGCGCTCGCCCAGGGCCTGGGCAGTACGTATGCGCTCTTCTTCAACCTGGGCCTGGATCCTGGCGCGCAGTGCCGCGTCGCTGATCCGGATGAAACGCCAGGGCTGCATCAGCCCGACGCTGGGCGCCTGGTGCGCCGCGGCCAGCAGGCGCGCCAGCAGCTCCGGTGGCACCTGCCCGCTGCGGAAGTGACGCATGTCCCGGCGCTCGCCGATGGCTCGGTACACCGCTGCCCGCTCGGCAGCACTGAAAGCCTGGTCGTTCATGGTCGCAACAGCGCCGCCGTCGCGTCCGGATTGGAAGGGAAGTAGAAATGCACGTAGGAAGCGACCAGCCGGCCAAGCCGGTAGACCGCCTCGGCGCCCCGTCCACCGTTGGGACTCTGGCCGCGGGCGACAGGTTGCAACGGGGTCTCGGTCAGCGAATGGTGGTAGGTATGCCCGCGCAAGGTGCCTTCCTGCAGTTCGACCGCTTGCAGGGCCAGGGCGGCGAGGCGCTTCTGCATCACGGCCTCGCCAGGCAGCAAGCCAAGCAGCCCGGCGCGCTCGCCGGCCACATCGGTGAGCCCGTCGAGCAGGTAGAGCATGCCCCCGCATTCGGCCAGCAAAGGTTTGTTCTGGGCATGGTGGTCGCGGATCGCCTCGAGCATCGGCACGTTGGCGGCCAGCGCCTGGTGATGCAGCTCCGGATAGCCGCCAGGCAGGTAAAGGCTGTCGACCCTCGGCAGTTGCCGATCATGCAGCGGCGAGAAGAACACCAGCTCGGCGCCCAGCTCGCGCAGCAGGTCGAGATTGGCGCCATAGAGAAAGGCGAAGGCCTCGTCCCGAGCGATCCCGATGCGCACGCCGGCCAGGGCTGGCACGGGCGTGTGCGCTAGCGGCGCCTGGAACGCCACCGCAGGCGGCAACGTCGCATCGCAGCTGGCGCCAAGGGCATCGGCGGCGGCGTCGAGCCGTGCATCCAGGTCGTTCAGCTCGCTGGCCTGCACCAATCCGAGGTGGCGACTGGGCAGTTCGATGCCGCGCTCGCGTGATAGGCCGCCGTACCAGCGCAAGCCCTCGGTCAGGCTGCCTTCGAGCAACTGGGCATGGCGCAGGCTGCCGACCCGGTTGGCCAGGACCCCGGCGAACGGCAGGTCGGCCTGGTAGCGTGCCAGGCCCAGGGCCAGCGCACCGAAGGTCTGGGCCATGGCCGTGCCATCGATGACGGCCAGTACCGGAACGCCGAAATGACGTGCCAGATCGGCGCTCGAGGGGGTGCCGTCGAACAGGCCCATGACCCCTTCGATGAGGATCAGGTCGGCCTCGGCGGCGGCCTGCCACAGGAGCTTGCGGCTTTGCTCGGCGCCCACCATCCACAAGTCCAGCTGGCGCACCGGCGCGCCACTGGCGCGCTCCAGGATCATCGGGTCGAGAAAGTCCGGCCCGCACTTGAACACCCTGACCTTGCGCCCGAGGTTGCGGTGCAGGCGGGCCAGGGCGGCGGTCACGGTGGTCTTGCCCTGCCCGGAGGCAGGCGCGGCAATCAATACCGCCGGGCAGTGTCGCGTCCGGCTCACAGTTCGATGCCTTTCTGCGCACCGATACCGGCCTGGAAGGCATGCTTGACCATGCCCATCTCGGTGACCGTATCGGCCAGTTCGATCAGCTGCGGCTTGGCGCCGCGACCGGTGACGATCACATGCTGCATGGGCGGCCGCGCCTGCAGGTCGCCCAGCACCTGATCGAGGTCGAGATAGCCATGCTTGAGCGCGATGTTCAGCTCGTCGAGCACGACGAACTGGATCGACGGATCCTGCAGCATTTGCCGCGACACGGCCCAGGCAGCCTCGGCCGCGGCGATATCGCGTTGGCGGTCCTGGGTTTCCCAGGTGAAGCCCTCGCCCATCACGTGGTAGCGCACCTCTGGCGCGAAACGCCGAAAGAACAGCTCTTCGCCAGTGCTTTGGCGACCTTTGATGAACTGCACCACGCCGCAGCGCATGCCATGCCCCATGGCGCGGGCGAGCATGCCGAACGCCGAGCTGCTCTTGCCCTTGCCGTTGCCGGTCAGCACCAGCAGCAGGCCGCACTGGTTCGGGGCGTTGGCGATACGCTCGTCGATCACCGCCTTCTTGCGCTGCATGCGCGCCAGGTGACGTTGGTCACGGTCGGTGGATTCGCTCATCGAAGTTCTCCGCAGGCTGCCGCCACACCGACCGGCCAAGACAGGCGAGCAGTACCAGGAGGCGACAGATGAATGGCTGGCTCATGGAGAACGCGCAGGGGCTGCGACCAGCGTCGCAGGGCTCCGCACATCACCCTCCGTGATGCCGTTGGCAGTGACAGGCCGGTCTCCGGGCTTGCGAAGGGGTGTTGGCCCAGGCTCACGCGCCTTCCCGGGGCGATGCCCAGTGGCCGTGCGCGAGCTCGATTCGCTTACCGTTGCGGGGGCAGCGCCGGACTCACGCTGCAAGAGCGTCCACCGGCTTCCCAGTTTCACCCTGCCGAGCGGCGGCTCGCAGGGCACCTGAAACACGCGGCGAAGGTTAGAGGGTTGCTGGCGGAGCGTCAATGGACGGCGAGCGGCAAGTCGAAGCAGACCGAGTCGCCTTGGCCAGCGACTCCATCTTCAAGACCGGCGCCGGAGCGAGCTCGACACGATCGGCTTGCGGCTTGCGGATCAGGGATTCTGGGCCAGATGGCCGGATGGAATGATCCGCTTGGCCTGCAGGTAGGCCTTCTGCCAATAACTGTTGGACAGGTAGTCCAGTCGTACCGTCCCGCCGGTACGCGGCGCGTGAACGAAACGTCCTTCGCCGACGTAGATACCGGCATGGCTGACCTGCGAGCCGCCGTTGGTGGCGAAGAACACCAGATCACCCGATTGCAGGGCACCCATGTCGATGGTAGGCGCGCGCATGCCGATCATCTCGCGGGTCGAGCGCGGCAAGCTGATGCCGGCGGCGTCCCGGTAGACATAGCCGATCAGGCCGCTGCAATCGAATCCGGAGTCGGGTGTGTTGCCGCCCCAGCGATAAGGCGTGCCGACCAGGCCGATCGCCCGGAACAGCACGTCCTCGGCCACGGGTGAGAACGACGGCGCGGCATGGACGGCCTGGGGCTTGGGCATGGGGGCCGGCGCGGGGGCCGGTGCCTGGCTGGAGCAGGCAGCCAGCAAGGCTGCCAGGGAAAGGAATGCGAAGCGCGCCAACATCGCCATGATTCAGAGCTTCCTGTCTGAGCCGTTCGGGCAATAGCCGAAAAGAGTTGAGAAATTAGATTAGACGCTTTCTGTAAATACGCACAGCGGCGAGCTTTTCAGCACCGCCGCCGTGGTTGGACCATGACCTTTGTCGTCAGTTGCGTGCGAGGTTGGTCGGCGCCATGGCCAGGGCGCGCTTGGCCTCGATGAAGGTCTTGCTCCAGTAGCGATCGCCCAGGCTGTCGATGCGTACGCCACCGCTGCGACGGCTGCTGGAGTGAATGAACCGGTTGTCGCCCAGGTAGATGCCGGCATGACTCACGCGTCCACGGCCATTGGTGCTGAAGAACAGCAGGTCACCTGGCTTGAGCTTGTTGCGCGAAACCTTGGGGGCGTCGACCTTGATCATTTCGCGGGTCGAGCGCGGCAGGTCCATGCCGGCCTCTTCGCGGAACAGGTAGCCGATGAAACCGCTGCAGTCGAAGCCCGACTGCTCGGAGGTACCGCCGAAGCGATAGCGCGTACCGATCAGTTCCTTGCCACGCTCGAGAATGCTGTCGGCGAGCATGGGCAGCTGATACGGCTTGCTGGCGCTGGAGAACGGTTCCACTTCGTCTTCGGCCGCTTCTGCTTGCTCGCCGAACACGGTCGATGCGGAAGCCTTGGCCGGGGTATGCAGCTGTGCAGTGACCGGGGGGTGATCCTGGGGCTGGGAAACCGGGCCTTGAGCCGCGCAGCCAAAAAGCAGGGTCACGAGTGCAAGTGGCACGAGGGGTGCGAAGCGACTGAGCATGGGCACGACCGTGTCTGTGTTGATAGAAAGGCTCGCACTATGCCTTTGAGAAAATCTATTTGCAAATTTTATGGAAAAAAATGTGACTTTTCTGTCAGCTCGCGTTCGAAGGTTTTTTTGCGGTCCTACCAGCCCAGGGTTTCCTTGAGAAACGGGATGGTCAGCTTGCGCTGCGCCTGCAACGAGGCCTGGTCCAGACGCTCCAGCAGGTCGAACAGCGCGCTCATGCTGCGAGTGCCTCGGGTCAGGATGAAGTGGCCAACCTCGTCGGTCATCTGCAGGCCGCGTCGTGACGCCCGCAGCTGCAAGGCGCGCAGCTTGTCTTCGTCGCTCAACGCACGCATCTGGAAGATCAGCGCCAAGGTCAGTCGCGACTTGAGGTCGGGCAGCTTGATGGGCAGCTCCCTGGGTGAGCTGGATGCCGCCAGCAGCAGCCGCCTGCCGCTGTCGCGCAGGCGATTGAAGAGGTGGAACATGGCCTCTTCCCAATCGGGCTTGCCGGCGATGATGTGCAGATCGTCGATGCACACCAGCTCGTATTGCTCCAGGTAGTCGAGCAGTTCGACGCCGCGATCGAGCAATTGAGCCAGGGGCAGGTAGACGGCTGGCTCGCCCAGCTGCTGAAAGCGGTGGGTGGCGGCCTGGAGCAGGTGGGTACGACCGACGCCCTGCTTGCCCCACAGGTAGATCAGGCTCTCGGTCCAGCCCGCGTCGGCCTCGCATAACCGTTCGACATAGCCTAGCGCCGCGGCGTTGGCGCCAGGGTAGTAGTTGATGAAGGTGGCGTCATCGCGCAGACGCACACCCAGGGGCAACTGGATCGGTTTCAT